>NZ_JBWKZR010000001.1:0-4015000 GCF_059424725.1 Allorhizobium sp. GW101-3B10
AGATCATCTCCTCCCCAACCTGGTCGGGCATTGAATCGGACACGGTTTGCTACAATGCCGGCTATACCAACGTCCACGAGTTGATCCCGTGGCGCACCCTGACCGGCCGCCAGCAGCTCTATCAGGATCACCTGTGGATGCGGGCCTTCGGTGAAGGTTTCT
Organism: Allorhizobium sp. GW101-3B10; assembly: GCF_059424725.1. Classification (NCBI taxonomy): domain Bacteria; kingdom Pseudomonadati; phylum Pseudomonadota; class Alphaproteobacteria; order Hyphomicrobiales; family Rhizobiaceae; genus Allorhizobium; species Allorhizobium sp. GW101-3B10. Next base: position 163 of record NZ_JBWKZR010000001.1, read on the forward strand.
GCGTCTATCGACCGCCGATCGACACCAAGACCGTCAATCCGGCGATCGAGGCCAAGTCGGACGGCAAGCCGCACCTGGTACTGAATTTCATCACACCGCACCAGAAGTGGGGCATCCACTCCACCTATAGCGACAACCTGATGATGCTGACGCTCAATCGCGGCGGCCCGGTGGTCTGGATTTCCGAACCGGACGCCAAGAAGGCCGGCATTGCCGACAATGACTGGCTTGAGGTCTACAACGCCAACGGCGCCATCGTCGCCCGCGCAGTTGTTTCCCAGCGCATGAAGGACGGAACGATCTTCATGTATCACGCCCAGGAAAAGATCGTGAACACGCCCGGTTCGCCGATCACCGGCCAGCGTGGCGGCATCCACAACTCGGTCACGCGGGTGATCACCAAGCCGACCCACATGATCGGCGGCTACGCCCATCAGGCTTACGGTTTCAACTACTACGGCACGGTCGGCTCCAACCGGGACGAGTTCGTCGTGGTCCGCAAACTCGACAAGGTGGACTGGCTGGAAGGGCCGCACACCGAAAGCACCCCATACAACAAGGAGCCGGCAGAATGAAGATCCGCGCGCAAATCGGCATGGTCCTCAACCTCGACAAGTGCATCGGGTGTCATACCTGCTCGGTCACCTGCAAGAATGTCTGGACCAACCGCGAAGGCGTTGAATACGCCTGGTTCAACAATGTCGAGACCAAGCCCGGCATCGGTTTCCCCAAGGAATGGGAAAACCAGAAGAAGTGGAACGGCGGCTGGGTGAGGAAGTCGAACGGCAAGATCGAGCCGAAGATGGGCGCCAAGTGGCGCATCCTCGCCAAGATTTTCGCCAATCCGGACCTGCCGGAAATCGATGACTATTACGAGCCCTTCGACTTTGACTATGGCCACCTGCAGACAGCCGGCGAAAGCCGCGCCATGCCGACGGCACGGCCTCGCTCGATGATCACCGGCGAGCGGATGGAAAAGATCGAATGGGGTCCGAACTGGGAGGAGATCCTCGGCGGCGAGTTCGAGAAGCGCTCGAAGGACTACAATTTCGAGGGCATCCAGAAGGAGATCTACGGCCAATTCGAGAACACCTTCATGATGTACCTGCCGAGGCTGTGCGAGCACTGCCTCAACCCGACCTGTGCGGCGGCCTGCCCGTCGGGGGCGATCTACAAGCGCGAGGATGACGGCATCGTCCTGATCGACCAGGAAAAATGCCGGGGCTGGCGCATGTGCGTCTCCGGCTGTCCCTACAAGAAGATCTACTACAACTGGAACTCGGGAAAATCCGAGAAGTGCATCTTCTGCTATCCTCGCATCGAGGCCGGCCATCCGACCGTTTGCTCGGAAACCTGCGTCGGGCGCATCCGCTATCTCGGCGTCATCCTTTACGATGCCGACCGGATCTCGGAGGCCGCATCCACGGCGAATGAGCAGGACCTATACGAGGAACAGCTCAAAATCTTCCTCGATCCCAACGATCCTGCCGTCATCGAGCAGGCGCGCAAGGATGGCATTCCGGATGCCTGGCTGGAAGCGGCGAAACGGTCGCCGGTCTACAAGATGGCGATGGACTGGAAGATCGCTTTCCCGCTCCACCCGGAATACCGCACGCTGCCGATGGTCTGGTACATCCCGCCGCTTTCGCCGCTGCAGTCGGCGGCCCAGTCGGGCAAACTCGGCATGGACGGCCCGCTGCCGGATGTGCGGTCGCTGCGCATCCCGGTTCGCTATCTCGCCAACCTGCTGACGGCCGGCAAGGAAGCCCCCGTGATCTCGGCACTGGAGCGCATGCTCGCCATGCGCGCCTACATGCGCTCGAAGACCATCGACGGCGTCATCGACACGTCGATCGCCGCCAAGGTTGGCATGAGTGCCGAGATGATCGAGGAAATGTATCACATCATGGCGATCGCCAACTACGAGGACCGCTTCGTCATTCCGACCACGCATCGCGAGGTGACCGAGGACGCCTATGACGTTCGTGGCTCCTGTGGCTTCTCCTTCGGCAATGGCTGCTCGGGCGGCACGTCGGACAGCGACCTCTTCGGTGCCAAGCGCCGCAAGGTGGTCCAGACCCCGACCGATCTCTTCAAGGAGCATGTCTGATGCACAAGGCACTGAAGGCAATATCGCTGTTGCTCAGCTATCCGACCGAGGAACTCATCGCGGGGGCGCCGGAGCTCAAGACGGCGCTTGACGCCGATGACGCGATCTCCCGGGAGGTTAGGCTGCTGCTTGGCCGCCTGATCGACGATCTCGCCGGACAGGACCTCTACGACGCTCAGGAGCGCTACGTGTACCTGTTCGACCGTAGCCGGTCGCTCTCGCTGAGCTTGTTCGAGCACGTGCATGGCGAAAGCCGCGACCGTGGGCAGGCCATGGTCGACGTGAAGACCATGTACGAGGACCAGGGCTTCGAAATCGACGCAAAGGAATTGCCGGACTATCTGCCGCTGTTCCTCGAATTCCTTGCTACCCTGACAACGGAAGAGGTCGATGACCTCCTCGCCCAGACCGGCCATATCACGGCGGCGATCGGCGAGCGGCTGCGGAAACGGGAATCGGTCTATTCCAACGCATTTGCTGCTCTCGGCCTCGTATCGAAAAGCAAGCCGGACCAGAAGCTCCTGAAGGAGCTTCTGGACGGCGCCGAGGACGATCCGAACGACCTCGAAGCGATGGACCGCATCTGGGAGGACGAGGTCGTCACTTTCGGCGGCAATGCGGGTGACAACAGCTGCGGCCCTGACCGGCTGCGCACACAGATGAGGGCCGCGGCGCGCAAGCCGAACGATCCCTTGAACACGATACCGGTTTAGGAGGGCGGACATGTCTGACTTTTTCAATTCACTCTGGTTCGGCATCTACCCATACATCGCGCTCGTGGTGCTGATCCTCGGCTCGATCATCCGCTATGACCGCGAGCCCTATACATGGCGCTCGGGGTCGAGCCAGCTCTTGCGTCGCAGGCAGCTAATCTGGGGCTCGGTGCTCTTCCATCTCGGCGTGCTGTTCATCTTCGCAGGCCACTTAGTCGGCCTGCTGACGCCGATCGTGATCTTCGACACGCTCGGCATCAGCCACAGCGCCAAGCAGACGCTGGCGGTGGTTGCCGGCGGCATTGCCGGTACCATGGCGATCGTCGGCGCGACGCTTCTCGTCCATCGCCGGCTATTCGATCCGCGCGTCAGGGCATCGTCGAGCACGACCGACACGCTGATCATCATCCTGCTTTGGGTCCAGCTCTTCCTTGGGCTCTCGACCATCCCGACCTCGCTTGCCCATCTCGACGGCCATGAAATGGTGAAGTTTATGAACTGGGCCCAGGGTATCTTCACCTTCAACCCGGAAGCAGCCTCCTACGTCGCCGACGCGGCGCTGGTGTTCAAGCTGCACCTCTTCCTCGGCCTGACGATCTTCCTGCTCTTCCCGTTCACCCGGCTGGTTCACATGCTGAGCGCGCCGGTGCGCTATCTCTGGCGCCCGGGCTATCAGGTCGTCCGGCAGCGGAACGGCAGTTCCGTCAATCGCGCTCCGGCGGAGTAAGCCCATGGTCACGCTCTTCAACAATGCGGACAAGGGTTCGACCGCTTCCGAAGTGTCCGGGAAGAAGGACAGCTATTCGACCTACCAGGAACCGGACACCCGCATTCCACCCAAGGCCCGGCCGGTGCTCGACGCCGTCTCGGTCAACGGCGTGGAAATCGATGAAAGCGAGATCCTCGCCGAGGCGCAGAACCATCCGGCCGAAAACCCGGGGGCGGCACTTCTGGCGGCGGCAAGGGCGCTGGTCGTGCGCGAACTCCTTCTGCAATGGGCGGTCGAACTGAACCTTGCGCCTGCGCGAGAGGAAACGGCGGATGGGCGTCATGAAACCGACGAGGACGCAGCCATCCGAATGTTGATCGAGAGAGAGGTTACGGTTCCATCGGCCACGGCGGAGGAGTGCCTGCGTTTCTACGAGAACAACCGGGCGAAATTCCGCAGCGAACCGATCTTCGAGGCGAGCCATATCCTGATCGCCGCCGATCCTGCGGACCAGCGCGCGCGCGATGCGGCCCGTAACGACGCGGAACGTCTGGCGGCTGTCCTCGTCGAGCACCCGAGCGAGTTTGCAACGATGGCGCGAACCCATTCGGCCTGTCCCTCGGCCGCGCAGGGCGGCAATCTCGGCCAGTTGACCCGTGGCAGCACGGTTGCGGAGTTCGAGCGTTGCCTTGCCCGGATGGAGGAGGGCCAGATTACCTCCGCACCGGTCGAAAGCCGGTTCGGCTTCCACATCATCCGGCTGGAACGGCGGATTGATGGTGAACAACTGCCGTTCGACTTCGTGCAGGACCGGATCGCCGGTTGGCTCGAAGCCTCCGCCTGGTCGAAAGCCGTATCGCAGTTCATCGCCATCTTGGCGGCAGACGCAACCATCACCGGGATCGATGTGCTCGGTGCCGACGGACACTTGATGCAGTGATGCAATGGCGATGACGGAAGGAAGCGGCAAGGCGAAGCGGGCAGGATCCGGGATGTCGCGCGAAGCCTTGGCCGACCCGCCGGAACGGACGTCAGGGCTGGAGTACCCCGATGCTTTCTGATCTCTTCGAACACAATGTCCGCTGGGCGTCGGCGAAATGCGCCGAGGACCCGCATTATTTCGACAGGCTGTCGGCATTGCAGCGACCGGAATATCTCTGGATCGGCTGCTCCGACAGCCGGGTTCCCGCCAATGTCATCACCGGGCTTGAGCCGGGCGAGGTCTTCGTCCATCGCAACGTCGCCAACCTCGTCCACCGGGCGGACCTCAACCTGCTGTCGGTGGTGGAATTTGCCGTGGAGACCCTCGAGGTCAAGCACATCATCGTCTGCGGACACTATGGCTGCGGCGGGATCCGCGCCGCCATGGATGGGCAGCGGCATGGCATCATCGATCACTGGCTGCAGCCGATCCGCGACGTGGCGGAAGCGAACTGCGCGGAGCTATCGAGGATTGACGAGACGGAAGAGAAGCTGAATCGGCTCTGCGAACTGACGGTCGCCTCGCAGGTGGCCAGTCTGTCGCAGACACCGATCCTGCAATCAGCCTGGAAGGGGGGGCGTCCGCTCACGATCCACGGCTGGATCTATGGTCTGAAGGATGGTCTGCTCCGCGACCTTAAATGCGATTGCGACAGAAGCGCCGCTGCGTTTCGATGCGACGAGGCGAACGCGCCGGGCTTTGCGCGAGATGGAAAGGTGCCCCATGCCTGTCATGCCTAGAGCCGCCTGCAACTGCGACCTTCAACCGGCCGGCTCCGACCTGATGTCGGTGGAGAGGGCTATCGAAATCGCGGTCGGCATGGCAAGGCCGATCACCGGGGCGCAAGAGGTCGCCCTCCCGTTCGCCCGTGGCCGGATACTCGCGGCGGATCTGCATGCGCCGCGGGCCATGCCGGCTTTCGACAATTCCGCCATGGACGGCTTTGCCGTGCGGCTTCAGGATATTCGGGGAACGGGGCCGTGGCGATTGCCGGTCGTAGGCACAATCGCGGCCGGCGCTGCCCTGGGGCTGGCCGGAGTTGCTGTCGACGCGGCCTTGCGTATCTTCACCGGCGCGCCGGTTCACGCTCTCTACGATGCCGTGGTGATGCAGGAAAACTGCGACGATCAGGGCGAGCATGTATGGATTTTTACCCGCCCGGCGATGGGCGAGAACATACGTCGCGCAGGCGAGGACATTGGCGCCGGCGCCCTTCTCGTAAGGCAGGGCACGATTATCGAGGCGCGCCATATCGGGTTGCTCGCGGGCAATGGCCATGCTTCGATCCAGGTGAGGCGCCGACCACGGATCGCGGTGCTGTCCACCGGCGATGAACTCGTCGATGCGGGCAGCGGCAGCGCAAGCATCCATGACGCCAATCGGCCCATGCTGCTTGCATTGTGCGAAGGGCTCGGTGCGGAGGTGACGGATCTCGGTATCTGTGCCGACGATCTCGGCGCCATGACCAGGCTGCTGCGCGCGAACGCGACGCAATTCGACATGATCCTCACCTCGGGCGCGGCTTCGGTCGGAGGCCGGGACTTCGTTCGGCCGGCCCTTCACGCGGCCGGCGGATCGGTGGAGGCCTGCCGGGTGGCCCTGAAGCCCGGAAAGCCGGTCTTTTTCGGCCGGCTCGGCGATGCCTTGCTGACCGGGCTGCCTGGCAATCCGCTGTCGGCCTATATGGGATTCCAGCTCTTTGTCGCCCGGCAGATTGCCGCGATGCTGGGCTTTTCGCGAGGTGAAATGTCGGTCGAGAAGGCAGTGGCCGGCTTCGGCTGGAAGCGGAAGGCAGGTCGCGCGGAATATCTGCCGGCGCGTATCGTCGCGCATGATGCTTCCGGCCGCCCGATCGTCGAGCGCCTCGGCCACGGCGGCTCCGCCTCGTTGATGCCGCTTTCCCAGGCCGACGGCGTCGCCGTTCTCGATGCGTCGTCAATCGAAGGCGCATGCGGTACGCCCATTCCCTGGTTCCCCTTTTGCAGGCGCGAATTCGCATGGAGGAGCATATGACCGATTTCGCTATACCGCTCCAAGCCGCCATTCGGGTCGAAAAGGACCGGCCGGTCGACGATATCTTCGGGGCGGTGGCCGAGCTGTTGCGGGCCGAAGGGCTGATTGTCACCGGCTTCCTTCAATGGGAACGCACGGACGACGGCGCGTGCTGCGGCCGGATCGAGCTAGAGGATCTGGCCAGCGGTGAGCGGCATGTGATATCGCAGGCGCTCGGCCCGGGTGCGCGCGGTTGCCGGCTCGATCCGCAGGCCCTGGCAGACGTGGCCGGGCGCCTCCTGTCCGGTCTGGAGAACGATCCAGATCTCTTGATCCTCAACCGCTTCGGCAAAGGCGAGGCCGAGGGGGAAGGTTTTCGTGCCGTGATGGAGGAGGCCTGCGCACGGGACATTCCGGTGCTGATCGCGGTGCGGGAAAGCTATGTCGAGGCCTGGGAGCGGTTCGCGGGAGATCTCGGGCTCCTCCTTCCACCCGACCTGGACGTGGTCGTCGACTGGGTCCGTCGGGCGGTTGCAGCGGCCGGGAGACTTCGCGATGCGGCATGAACGGCATATCGCGACCGGCACGGGAGCAACACACTTCCCCCTGGTCGATCAGTTCGGCCGGCAGGTCACCTATCTTCGGCTTTCCGTGACGGATCGCTGCGATCTTCGCTGCACTTACTGCATGGCCGAACACATGACATTCCTGCCGCGCCAGGATGTCCTGTCCCTGGAGGAGCTATACCGGCTGGCTCGAGTCTTCATCCGCGGGGGCGTGCGCAAGATCCGGCTGACCGGCGGAGAGCCGCTGGTGCGCAAGAATATCCTTCAGCTGTTCAGTCTGCTCGCGCCGCACCTCGAAGGCGGCGAGCTCGATGAGGTGACGCTGACCACCAACGGCACGCTGCTTTCGCGTTATGCCGAAGCCCTGTTTGCAACAGGTGTGCGCCGCGTCAACGTCTCGCTCGACAGTCTCGATGCCGGCAGATATGCGCGGATAACCCGGTGGGGCCGGCTGGATTCGGTTCTGAAGGGTATCGACGCAGCGCTTTCCGCCGGTCTCAAGGTCAAACTCAACGCGGTTGCCATGCGGGGTGACTTCGAAAGCGAAGTGGACGATCTCATCGGCTTCGCGCATGGGCGAGGCATGGACCTCACGTTGATCGAGGAGATGCCGCTTGGGCAGACCGGACACGATCGCAGCCAGAGCTTCCTTCCCCTTGATCATCTGCGCCGGTCGCTTGCCGGGCGGTGGACGCTTGTTCCGATCGATGACCGGACCGGAGGTCCGGCCCGCTATGTTCGCGTTGCCGAAACCGGCGGGCGGCTTGGCTTCATCACGCCGCTATCTTGCGATTTCTGCGCAAACTGCAATCGGGTGCGGGTGAGCTGTGCCGGCGATCTCTTCACCTGCATGGGGAGCGAGGGCACGGTCGGGCTTCGCCAGGCGTTGCGCGGCGAGGATCCGGAGGCAACCGTTGGTGGCCTGGTCCGGGATTCGCTTGGTCGCAAGCCGAAGGGACATTCGTTCGAAATCTCGCGCCAGGCCGTCAGCGGACTGGCGCGCCATATGTCGGTTCTAGGAGGATAGAAATGCAGATTGCGATCGTTACCGTATCGGATCGCGCCAGTCGCGGAGGATATGAGGATCTGTCGGGTCCCTTGACCGAGACATGGCTGGCGCGCGCGATAAAGTCGCCCCACAGGCTGACGAAGCGGATCATCCCGGATGGTTTTGTCTCCGTTCGCGATGAACTGATCGATCTCTGCGACCAGAATCGCTTCGACCTGATCCTGACTTCCGGAGGTACCGGCCCAGCAGCGCGTGACTTTGTAGGGGCGGTTGGGTGTTGCCCCGATCGTCATTAAGCGGTGCCTAAGAGGCAGCGCGAGAGATATTGGCAATTTGATCTTTGCCCGCGCGCGAAAGTTCTATAATTATGCTTACGCCGCAGAAGGCCAGTTGCAAGGTCTCTGGAAGTGGGATTTAGACAAGTCTCTGTGCAATCAGGCCCCCGCAACCAGTCAGACATAAATCAATAACCGCTTCCGTCTAACGGGGGCGGTTTTTGCGTTTCTGGCCTTCGCTGTCACTGCATCGTGACCACACTCTTTCGGGCCATCTCGCTGACATCAGCGAGCACGACTGGGCCAGCGACGCCTTGCTCGTGGCTCTGCAACTGGATTGGACCGGCTCTCCTTCTGATTTCTATCTCGAGCCAAACGCGGTGTGCCAGGAGCCGGCGTGACCTCGTCGTGCTGTTCCCCGCGGTAAAGAGCCTTGGAGCGGAAAAGTGGTACATGCGATTATTCCGCCCTGCAGCGAAACGGCATTTCCACAAAAACATGCCATGCATCGGATGTGGAGGTTAGGTAACACACCGTTTCAGCGTCACCGCCACTGACAAGCCGCCCTGTGCGCGATTGCTGAAATCAAGGTGTCCGTCGAGGCGGTCGATCGCCATCTGGACGATGGATAGTCCAAGGCCGCTCCCTGACGGTGCGCTTAACGGCCCCCGGTAGAAGCGATCGACCGCCCGATTTTGCTCGGCTGCGGACATGCCGGGTCCTACATCGTTGATTTCGATCGTCAGGCAATTGTCCGCGACGCGCACCGTGCAGGTGGCCTCCGTTCCCGCGGGCGCATGCTGGAGCGCATTTTCCAGCAGATTTCGCAAGACCAGCCGCAACAGGGTCCGATCGGTCGCAATACGCAACGTGCCCTGCTCGACATCCGACCGCACCGTGATCTGCACGTCACGCTGAACTGCCACCGGCGACAATTCTGTCGAAAGCTCCTCTAGCAGTCGCGGCACGTCGACCTGGTCGCACGTGACGACATCTTCCCGCGCATCGACGCGCACCATGTCGATCAACTGGCGCACCATGCGGCTTGTGCGGTCCACGCTGCTGAGAATCTGGCTGAGCGCCTGGCGGCGGGTGTCTGGATCCTCACTGCGCATGGCTATCTGCGCCTGGGTCCTGAGACCCGCCAGCGGGGTTTTTAGTTCATGGGCAGCGTAGGCGGTGAAGTCACTTTCCCTCGTACGCGCATCTTCGACGCGCCGGAAAAGGTTGTTCAAGGCGGCTATCATCGGCCGGATCTCGCGGGGCGCGGGGGCCTCGGGGAGGGGATGAAGCTCGGTCGCGGATCGAGATGAGAGACTGGCCGCGATGCGGTTCAGCGGGGCAAGTCCGCGACCGACGCTCAACCAGATGAGCAATGCCAGCATAGGCAGGATCACCAGGGCCGGAAGCAGCAGGCCCTTGATCACGTCGCCCACCAGCCGATCGCGGATTTCGAGGCTGTCACCGACCAGGACGCGGACCCCGAGCGTCGGATTGATCACGGCAAAGACCCGCCAGCGCTCGCCGTTGATCTCGGTTTCGGCGAAACCTTCCCGGTGATCGGCGAGGGAGGTGGCCGGCGCGCTTTCGGACCGGCTGACAAGCGTTCCCTGCAAGGACCAGATCTGGCAAGACAACTGGCGGCTATATCCTTCCCCCTGCTCGAACACTCCGCCGGCTTCCCGCGCGTTGGCGGCATCAACAGCGGCGGCCACATCGATATGGTGGTCGGTGATCAGGGAACTCACCATGCGCGCGGCTTCGGTCAGGCGGGCATCGAGTACCCGCTCGACCTCGGCCTGGGTATTCACGTAGGTCCAGATTACTGCGAAGAGCCAGACCGCACCGGTGGTGGCGAGCAGGATGGCGAAAAGCCTGAGGCGGATCGAGGTCATGACGCTTCGTCCTTCAGCCGGTAGCCGACGCCGCGGACGGTTTCGATCAGTTCGGCTCCGAGCTTGGCGCGGATCTTGTGTACGTGGACCTCGACCGTGTTGCTCTCGACGTCCTCCTGCCAGCCATAGAGCTTTTGCTCCAGCGCCGTCTTGGACTGGATCGTGCCGGGATTGTCCATCAAGGCCTGCAGGATGGTGAATTCCCGCCGGGACAGCGGCACGGTCCGGTCGTCCTGCTCGGCGCTCATGCGCGCCGGATCGAGGGTGACACCACGCCATTGCGGCCGGCTTTCAGCCCGTCCTTGCGCCCGGCGGATGATGGCGCGCAGACGCGCGGCCAGTTCGTCGAGATCGAAGGGCTTGCCGAGATAGTCGTCGGCGCCGGCGTCGAGACCGGCAATGCGGTCGCCGACCTCGTCGCGGGCAGTCAGCAACAGGACCGGTGTGCGCCCGCCGGAGGCGCGCAGTTGGGCAAGCACATCGAGACCGGAGCCGTCGGGCAGCATCAGATCGAGCACGATTGCATCGAAGCGGTTGACGGCAACGGCTTCGCAGGCGTCCGCAACGCAGCCGACCGCGTCGACGGTGAAGCCGAGCATGTTCAGTCCGACCTTCAAGCCATCCGACAGCACCTCGTCGTCCTCAACCACCAGTAGACGCATCACACCTCCGTGAACCTGACCTTGGCGCCCTCAATGCGCCGCTCACCTTAAGCCTGCCTTAAGGCGGCGGGCCGATCCGTGTCCCGAACAACAAATGGTCCGCCGCCGGAAGGACACAAGGCATGCACTATTCGAAACTCTTCATAGGGCTACTCTTTTCGGCGTTTTTTGCCAGCCCCGCCGCAGCGCTCGAGCGGCCGCTCGACATGGACAAGGCATTCGTCTTCAGCGTTGAGCGAAGCGAGGATGGCCGGGTTTCCCTCAATTGGGAGATTCACAAGGGCTACTACCTCTATCGCGAATACCTTGCCGCCACGACCCCGGACGGCAAGCCTGTCGTACTTGAAACCGGGCCCGGCACGCTCAAGGATGATCCCGGCTTCGGAAAGGTCGAGGTCTACTTCGATCATGCGGTGGCGCTTGCCTCGACGGACGCTTCGGCGTTCGAGGTCACCTACCAGGGATGCCAGGAGGAGGGCATCTGCTATCCACCGACGACGCGCAAGATAGATCTTGCCGCCTTTGCGACGGAGGGCGGCCGCAAATGGACGCCGACCCGGTCGGCTGACTCGGCAGGCTTGACGCCGGTCTCCGGTGAGACGCCGGCGATAGCGGTCGAAACGCGCTCGGGCGACACAGGAACTGGATTTTCAACGGCTACGCCGCCGTCCGGCGGCATGGCGGAGGGCTTCCTCGCCCGTGGCGGCGTGCCGCTGTTGCTGACTGCCTTTCTCGGCCTCGGCATGCTGCTCGCATTCACGCCTTGTGTCTTCCCGATGTATCCCATTTTGGCTGCGACCCTGGCGCGCGAGGGCGACCGGTTGACGGCGCGGCGCGGTTTCACACTCTCCCTCACCTATGGGCTGGGGCTTGCGACTGCCTTCGGCATGCTCGGTCTGCTCGCTGCCTGGTCCGGGCAGAATCTGCAGTTCGCCCTGCAGTCGCCGGTGACGATCGCCCTCACTGCCATGCTCTTCGTCGCCCTCGGCCTTGCCAGCTTCGGGCTGTTCGAATTGCAGTTGCCGTCCGTGGTCACCCGGCGGTTTGCGGGGAAAAGGACGTCCGGCTCCGGATCGATCGGCTCCGCGGCGGCGCTTGGCTTCACCTCCGCCCTGATCATCGGGCCTTGCGTCACCGCGCCACTCGCTGGCGCCTTGCTCTATATCGCGCGCTCCGGCGACCTCGTTCTTGGAGCCGCGGCCCTCTTTGCGCTGGGGCTCGGTAAATCCGTTCCGCTCGTCGTGATGGCCACGTTCGGCTCAGGCTTGCTGCCGCGTGCCGGTGCCTGGATGGAGCGCATTCGCCAGCTCTTCGGTTTCTTGTTTATCGCCACGGCCATCTGGCTAGCAGAGCCGCTGCTGCCGGCGGCAGGAATTCTTGGGCTCTGGTCGGCCCTGCTTGTTACCTTCAGTGTGTTTATCGGCGCTTTCGACAGCCTGCGCCCCGAGACTGGTGCGCTGCCACGCCTTGGCAAATCTGTGGGCCTGCTCTCGGCCCTGTATGGCGCCGTGCTTGCCGTCGGGCTTGCGGCGGGAGCGACCGATCCCCTCGCGCCGCTCGCATCGTTCTCGGCGAGCAGGGCCGTCCTGTCCCCGGCCGGTCTCTCAAAGAAGGATTTCGCTACGGTCGCATCCGCTCACGAGCTCGAAGCTCTGCTCGCCGCTGGTGCCAAGGGCAACAGGCCCGCTCTCGTCTATGTCACGGCCGATTGGTGCGTCAGTTGCCGAACGATCGAAAGAAACGTGCTGTCGCGACCCGAGGTCGCCCAGGCACTGGCCGGCTTCGATCGACTGAGCGTGGATCTCACGACAAGCAATACGGATCTCGCGGGCTTGATGAAGTCGCTTGATGTCGTCGGTCCGCCGACCATGCTGTTCTTCGATGGGCCTGCGGAAGTCGCGGAGACCCGGCTTGTCGGCGAGGTCGACAAGGCCGATCTGGTCCTGTCTGCCGGCCAGGCAAAGGCGGCCCTGCAATGAACGCGATTTCGATCGGTCCGTTTGCCTTCGACGTCGAAAGACTGGCCGCCATTCTCGGCATCGGCGTTTTCCTCGCTCTGGCAAGTCTTTTGTCCTCCCGCGCCGGCAGCCGTCTCGGTCTCTGGTCGACGATGACGCTCGTGCTGGGCCTGATCGGCGCGCGCGCCGACCACGTCCTGTCGCATCTGGAGAGCTTTTTCGTCGAACCGTGGCGCATCCTGGCCTTCTGGCAGGGCGGCTTTTCGGCGACCGGGGCCCTGGCCGGCATCTTGATCGCGGCCGTGCTCGTGCTCCGGCGGTCAGTCCGTCTGCTGCCATGGGCGGCCGGCAGCCTGGCGGCCGGCGCGCTCGTCTGGTTCTCGACCATTGCGCTCCTGGGTACCAGTGCCGCCATCGCTGCTCCCGTCACCCGGCTGGCGATGCTGGATGGCCGCTCCATCGTCCTTTCCGAGCGCGCCGGCCGTCCGCTTGTCGTCAATCTCTGGGCAAGCTGGTGTCCGTCCTGCCGGCGCGAAATGCCGATGATGGCGGAGATGGCGCGCAGCCATCCGAAGGTCGACTTCGTCTTCGCCAACCAGGGGGAGGCGGCCGCCCGCATCGCGGACTATCTCACTGACGCCGGCATCGCGATCGAGGCAGTCATCGCCGACCAAACCGCGCTCCTGTCGCGGCACTACGGTGCGCCGGGCCTGCCCGCGACGCTTTTCATCCATCCCGACGGCACGCTCGCCGCCTCCCATCTCGGCGAAATTTCGCGCGAGAGCCTGTCGGAACAGATCAGCAAAATTGCAGCTCCGCTTGCGGAAAGGGACATATGAATGCGTAAATCCAACCAACCGGGACCGTTGAGCCGGGTGCGACTGCTGGCCCTGCCCGTAGTCCTGCTATCCCTGTCGGCCTGTGTCCAGACGACCCGGCCAGCCGTCGAGCCGGACGTGGTGAAGGTCGACCCGTCGGTGGCCAGCATGTATTCGGCAATCGACGACGGCGGAAACCTGATTCCGGCGGTGGACGCTACGAAGATCGCGTCGAAGAATGTCCGACAGGTGGTCGACTACCAGACGAAGGAACCAACCGGCACCATTGTCGTCGATCCGCATGCCCGTTTCCTCTATCTCGTGATGGGGAATGGCAAGGCCATGCGTTATGGCGTTGGCGTCGCCAAGGCCGGCCTCGAATTCGTCGGCGAGGCGGACATGGCCCGCAAGGCGCAATGGCCGGGCTGGACGCCGACCCAGGACATGATCAAGCGGGATCCCGAGCGCTACGAGCCGCTCGCCAAGGGATTGCCGGGCGGGCTCAAGAACCCGCTCGGTGCGCGTGCGCTCTATCTCTACAAGGGCGGGCAGGACACGCTCTATCGCATCCATGGAACCAACGAGCCCTGGTCGATCGGCAAGTCCGTCTCGTCCGGCTGCATCCGCATGCTCAATCAGGACATCATCGATCTGCACCGCCGCGTGCCGAAGGGCTCGCGCGTCGTCGTGCTCGGCCCCGAACAATCTGGAAAAGGAGAAATCTGATGGTCACCCGCAGAAACCTGATCAATGCCACGCTTGGCACCTTGGCCCTGACGACCCTCATCCCGCGTCTCTCGTTTGCACAGGACGTCACCAAGGAGGAGATCTACTTCGACAAGGACGCCCCGGTGCTCGGCAATCCGAAAGGCGATGTCACCCTCGTCGAGTTCTTCGACTATCAATGCCCCTACTGCAAGAAGTCGCATCCGATGGTGAAGAAACTGGTCGAAGAGGACGGCAATATCCGCCTGGTTCTGAAGGACTGGCCCGTCTTTGGCGGGGCGTCGATCTTTGCCGCCCAAGCGGTTCTCGGAGCTGCTCAGATCGGCCAATATGAGAAGGCGATGGAGGCATTGATGCGCACGTCCGGCAAGCTGACTGAAGAGGTCGTGGAAGGCTCGCTGACCGGCGCCGGTCTGAAAATGAAAGAGATTGCCGCGGCGGTGAACAAACACAATGGCAAGATCTCCGGTCTGCTCGACCGCAATTACAATCAGGCGCTCGCCCTGAATTTCGTCGGGACACCTTCCTTCGTCATCGGCTCGCATATCTATCCAGGCGTGCTGGACGAAAAGGGGCTCAAGGAGGCCATAGCCATGGCGCGCGGCTGATCTGCCTGGCCCGCCGCGCGTAGGTTTCTCTCTATGGGGGGACCGGGCGACCAAAAAGCGTCACCGGCACTGCCGAGAGCCAGCCTGTCGGCGAAGGTCACCGGGGGCGGGGCCATTGGGAGAGGCGGCGTCACGAAAGCTGCCCTTTCTATCCTGGGGGTCTAGATAATTCATTTATTCGTTATTACGTATTGTCGTATATACATTTCGCTGAGAGTCGTAGCTTCTTGTTGTGATGCCATACCGCGCCACGGAGCGGTCGAGACTCGGAACCGCCCGAGGAGCAACGATCGGACTGGAGGACATAGACACAACCGTGAGTCAGGAAGGAACCAAGCATGACCGCAAAGCCTGATGTGAAGGGCTTCTTCGACAAGCGCACGTTCAGCGTCCAGTATGTTGTCAGCGACCCGGCGACCGGTAAATGCGCGATCATAGACCCGGTGCTCGACTATGACGAAAAGTCCGGCACCACCGGAACCGATAATGCCGATGCGCTGCTCGACTATATCGCCGCGCAGGGGCTGACGGTCGAATGGATCCTCGATACGCATCCGCATGCCGATCACTTTTCTGCGGCCCACTATCTGAAGGGCAAGACCGGCGCGCCGACGGCGATCGGCGCGCATGTCGTCGATGTCCAGGAACTGTGGAAAGGCATCTACAACTGGCCGGACTTTCCCGCCGACGGTTCGCACTGGGATCGCCTGTTTGCAGCCGGCGACAGCTTTTCGATCGGCGAACTGCAAGGCCGGGTGCTGTTTTCTCCCGGTCATACGCTGGCCTCCATCACCTATGTGATCGGCGACGCCGCCTTCGTCCACGACACGCTGTTCATGCCGGACAGCGGTACGGCGCGCGCCGATTTTGCCGGCGGCAGCGCCAAGCGGCTGTGGGCCTCGATCCAGGAGATCCTGTCGCTGCCCGACAAGACGCGTCTGTTCACCGGTCACGACTATCAGCCGGACGGCCGCGAACCGCTGTGGGAGACCACCGTCGCCGAACAGAAGCGCAGCAACCCGCATATCGCCGGCAAGGATGAAGCCGCCTTCGTGGCGCTGCGCGACAAGCGGGACAGGAGCCTTCCCATGCCGAAGCTGATCCTGCCTGCGCTTCAGGTCAACATCCGCGGCGGCCGCCTGCCGGAGCCGGAGGCCAATGGCGAGCGCTATCTGAAGATACCGATCAACGCCCTGTCAGGGGCGGCGTGGGAATGATCGAAGTCATTCCTCAGGGCGTGGCGGCGATAGCTTCGGGAGGGCTGGTGGGGTTCACCCTCGGCCTGATCGGAGGCGGGGGCTCGATCCTCGCCACGCCTCTGCTGCTCTATGTCGTCGGCATATCCCAGCCGCATGTGGCGATTGGCACTGGCGCTCTGGCCGTGTCGATCAACGCCTACGCCAATCTCATCGGACATGCCCGCAAAGGACATGTCTGGTGGCGCTGCGCCATGGTCTTTGCTGTGACAGGAACCGCGGGGGCGCTCGCCGGCTCGAGCCTCGGAAAGACGTTCGATGGGCAAAGGCTGCTTTTTCTGTTCGGCCTTTTGATGCTGGTCGTGGCCGCCCTGATGCTGCGGTCGCGGACCACCGTCGCCTCGAACATCGTCAAGACGGATCGCCTGACCTGCTGGAAGACGGCCGCCGTGGCACTGGTCGCCGGCGCTGCCTCCGGCTTCTTCGGTATCGGCGGTGGTTTTCTGATCGTGCCCGGCCTGATGCTTTCGACCGGCATGCCGATGATCCATGCGGTCGGGTCGTCACTGCTCGCCGTCGGCACCTTCGGCCTGGCGACAGCCCTCAACTACGCCGTTTCGGGCCTGATCGACTGGCCGATCGCCGCCGAATTCATCGGCGGCGGCGTGATCGGCGGCCTTGGCGGCATGCTGCTCGCCACCCGTCTGGCGACGAAACGGAACCTGCTCAACCGGATCTTTGCCGTACTGATCATCGTCGTGGCACTCTACGTGCTCTATCAAAGCCGCGGCGCAGTCGCATTGCCGTGACAGGAGCGGCAGACCGAGCGCACAAGAAGCGCCAGCCGGCTGGCCTTGGACTTTGGTGCCGCCGTGTTTTCAAGGCATGCAGATCTGACGGCCTTCGCCTTCCAACGAGGTTGAATGCCCATCCGGCATATTGGGTCGTATAGGACGACTGCCCACTATTGCCCGGCGGCTTCGCCGGCGATTTCTTCCAGCAGAGTGTTGACCTCGTCACGTCCCCCGCCGTCCGGCAGGCGGCGAAAGCCGAGCGTGACCTTGCCAGCATCTTCGGCGGACTCGTAGGCGAACAGCACATAGGGGCAGTAGGCGATATTGGCGATATCCTCCTCCATCGCCTTTCGCGATACCGTGGCAGAGCAGAACTGCAGGATTTCCGCGGCCTTGTAGAGAGGTTTGGCGCCGGCGATATCCCCGGCCGTTCGAGCCAGCATGTCGCCGATATGGCCGTGATAATCGACCACATAGCCGCGGTTCACCACTGCATCCTCAAGGTCGGCGATGACCTCGGCGAAGGGGGCTTCCGTCGTAAAGGTCGTGACGTCGTCCTGCGCTCGGGCAAACGAGGTGCCGAGCAACAGGGCAGACGCGGCGAGAATTGCGGATGTCAGCAGGCGCATGCGATTTCCTCCCAAAAATCGGATCTGAGAAAGCAGCTTAGCCCGAGTTGTAGAAATATGCAAAAAAAGATATATGTTTGGTCTTGCGGGAGGAATGACACATGACGCACCATCAGGCCCACGCCAAAATTGCGCTCGATCGCATCAGTCGTCGCAACGTCCTGCTGGGCGGGCTCGGCCTGTTGGCATCTGCGGCACTACCCCGGCGCGCCGTCGCACTGGGGCGCATCGCAGCGGGTGACGGCGAGATCATGACGATCAGCGACGGCAATCTCAGCCTGCCGATGGCCTTCCTCTATCCGGAGGTACCCAAGGCCGAACTCGAGCCTTTCCTCACGGCAAACGGCCTGCCGACCGATACGCTGATGCCTGACTGCAATGTCACCGCCTTGAAGCGTGGCGACCGGGTCGTGCTGTTCGATGTCGGCTCGGGCTCGAACTTCATGAAGAGCGCCGGCCGGCTTCTCGAAAACCTAGGCGAAGCGGGGATCGATCCGGCTTCCGTCACGGATGTCGTGTTCACCCATGCCCATCCGGATCACCTCTGGGGCGTCACGGACGACTTCGACGAACTCGTGTTCGCCAACGCTGCCTATCACATCAGCCAGACGGAATGGGATTTCTGGTCGTCGCCGGACACTCTGGCAAGTGTGCCGGTGGAGCGGCAGAGCTTCGTCGTCGGAGCGCAGAGCCGGTTCAAGTTCATCGAAGACAAGGTGAACTTCATCAAGCCCGGTCAGGAGGTGCTCCCCGGCGTCGAAGCGGTCGACACGAACGGCCACACGCCCGGCCACCTGTCCTTCATCGTGCACGGCGGCAGCGAGCCGACGCTGATCGTCGGTGACGCGCTCAGCAATACGGCGATCTCGTTTGCCCATCCCGAATGGCGTACCGGAAGCGACCACGACCAGGAACAGGGCGTGAAGACGCGGCAAGCCTTGCTCGATCGTTTGGTCGCCGACAAGGCGACGATCATCGGCTACCATTTTGACCATGCGGGCATCGGTCACGCTGAGCGGAAAGGGAGCGCCTACGCCTTTATCCCGGCCTGATCGGACGGAGACGTCCACCTTGCCCGCACTGAGCGACAAGGGCATCCTGCGGCCTCAGGATCTTGACGTCGAAAATACTGCGAGCGGCGAACCCTCGATCAGGTAGGACAGTCCCATCCTGGCGCCGACGATGATCGAGACGAGGACCAATGGGGCGGAAATCGCCAAGGCGGACACGGCTGTCACGCCCTGGCCGATCGTACAGCCCATGGAAAGAACACCGCCGACGCCCATCAGGAAGCCGCCAAGCAGGTGTCGGCTGAGTTCCCGGGCATCGTCGCAGGCTTCCCAGCGCACCTGGCGGCGGAACAGGGCGTTGAGGCTGGAACCAACCACCACCCCGATGACGAGCCCGACTCCGTAGTCGGGTACGGAACCGGTGAAGGTGACGAGATGGAGCAGCGTGTCGGCGACTGGCACGACGAAGGAACCGGCTTCGAGCTGCACCACCTCGAACGAGGTCTCGGCCGCCCAGGCGGTCATGAACCAGCCGAAGGCGATCACGCCGCCGATGATGGTTCCCGTCGCGACGGCTCGGTACTGCCTGCGATAGCGGGCGTCCGCAAATATCCACCACAACATGCCCGCGGCGATGAGTGCTGCGACGAGGAACTGCACGTCGACGCCGGCAAGGTACGATACGATAAGGCCGAGCGACTGGCCGCCGGCAAAACTCATGTCGATCGCCAGGGCGTCAACGAAGGGCACGCGTGCCTGTGCGATAAGGCCCTTCTGCGCCGAAAGCGCGCTCAGCGCCAGGACGATCAGCACGATCAGCGAGCGAAGGCTGCCGCCACCCAGTCGAACGAGAGCACCAAACCCGCAGGTTCCCACGAGCGCCATGCCGAAACCGAACATGATGCCGCCGAGAATGGCGCCGCTCCAGGCAAAGCCGGATCGGACATAGAAGCTCTCGTTGGGGGTGGCCCAGCCGAACGCATGCAGGGTCTGGGTAAAAATCAGCGCCATGGCCGCAGCCAGCATCCAGGTCCTGACGCCCGTGCCGTCTCCAGCATACCAGAGCCGTTCCAGCGACGACATGGTGCAGAATCGCTGGCCCCGGGCGACATAGCCCATCAACGTGCCAGCCAGCAGTCCGGCAAGGGGCAGAAGCCACGGCGATGCGGCGAAATCCATTTCCTTCCTCCCATGGTCTTGCGGCATGTTTGTCGCCCGGCGCTCCCCCGCCTGGCGATGGCCGCGCTATTTCTCGCCTCGCACCTCGGCGCAGAAGAGGTCGTAGAGGTTTTCGATAACGGACGAGACTTCCTTGCCGGCGAGCGAATAGTAGACCGTCCTGCCATCGCGTCGGGTATTGACCAGCCGATCGAAGCGGAGGCGAGCGAGTTGCTGCGACACCGCCGCCTGCGGCATGTCCATGATCTCCTCAAGCTCCGACACTGACCTCTCGCCCTCGGTCAATAGGCAGAGGATCAGCAGCCGATCCTCATGGGACAAGGCCTTGAGCAGTTCGCTTGCCTTGCGCGCCCGGGCGAAAAGACCGTCTCGCGTTTCCGGCGACCGCAATGCGTTGACCTTTGGCAGGCTCATTTCCCAATTCCTCTTTCGTCATAAGCTTCGAAGATCGAAGCACTTACTGCGGCAGCTTGGCAATCAATTCCGCGATCCTGAACCAGAAGAACTCGTCTCCAACATAGCCGCGCAGCCTACCGATTTCCTTGCCTTCATGCATCAGAATAAAGCTGGGTGTAAATCGCTCGCGTTGTATGCCGGCCAGATCGTCCGGCCAGGGCTCGGTGATATCGACGCGCCGAAGCGGTGCGCGCATGCCTTCCTGCGTCTTCGGCCAGGCCGGGGCGATCTGCGAGTCGAACTGCCGGCACCACGGACAGCCAGGCTGCACGAGAACGACGAGCTCTGCCGCGTGCGTCTGGAACGCCGCAGATACGACCCCGAAAAGCAGGAGCAGTCTGAAAACCAGGTGCAATTGACATCCCTCAATTTGCCGTTTGCAATATATAGATAAATTTGCATACATGGGAAGCACATTCGTTGACGCGTGCGGAGATCTTGGGAGGGATCGGATGCTTGATGTCAGTCTGGGTGGAGCATTCTTGGCGGGATTGCTCTCCTTCATTTCCCCATGCGTCCTGCCGATCGTGCCGCCTTACCTGGCTTGGCTGGCCGGCGTGAGCTTCGACCGGTTGAAGGATGCTTCGCCCGGGCCGGCGGAGCGCCGGCAGATCGTCTTCTCCGCGATTTTCTTCGTACTCGGATTCACGACCGTTTTCGTGGCGCTCGGCGCGACCGCGAGCCTCGTGGGCAAGACAATCGCCCAGTATTTCGACGTCCTGTCGATCATCGCCGGCGTTATCATCATCATCATGGGACTGCACTTCCTCGGGATATTCCGCATCGCCTTCCTCTATCGCGAGGCGCGCGTGCAGGTGGAGAAGAAGCCGGCCGGACTGATTGGCGCGTATATCCTCGGCCTCGCCTTCGCCTTCGGCTGGACGCCCTGCGTCGGCCCGATCCTCGCGGCAATCCTGTTCATCGCCGGCAGTGAGGGATCGGCGGCCCAAGGCGCGGTTCTCCTTGCGGTCTATTCGCTCGGTATCGGCATCCCCTTTATCCTTGCCGCGGTGTTCGCCAGCCGGTTCCTGGACTGGGCGATGCGGTTTCGCCGGCATCTGCGCAAGGTGGAGATCGCCCTCGGCCTGTTCCTGATTGCGACCGGGTTGCTGTTCATAACCGGCCAGATGTCCCGGATCTCGTTCTGGCTGCTCGAGACATTTCCCGTGTTTCAGTCGATTGGATAGGAGGAACCCATGCTGAAGTCGTTTGGCCTGTCGTTGGCCGTGCTCGCCCTCGTCCTGATGCCAGCCTTGGCCGAGGAAGTCGGGGATGACGGGTTGCACAAGGAGGAATGGTTCTCGATGACTTTCCGCGACGTGTCGGAAGACATCGCCGCGGCTCAGGCGGAGGGCAAGCGCCTGGCGATCATCTTCGAGCAACGCGGCTGCATTTATTGCCGGGAGATGCACGAGAAGATCCTCTCCGATCCGGAGGTGCGCAACTACATCAAGGCGAACTACATGGTGGTCCAGTACAACATGTTCGGCGACGAGGAGGTCACCGACACGGATGGCGAGGTTCTCACCGAAAAGTCCGCGGCGCGCAAATGGGGCTACATCTTCACCCCGACGATTGTCTTCCTTCCTGAGAAGCTCGATGAGAAGGTTCCCGTGAGCAAGGCAGCCGTGGCGACGATGCCGGGCGCATTCGGGAAACTGACGTTCCTCAACATGTTCCGCTGGGTGCGCGAGAAGGGTTACGAGGGCGGCGAGCACTTTCAAGTCTACCACGCCCGGATCGTCAATGAGCTGCGAGCGGCGGGAAAACTTGAAGAATAGTCCATAAAATCAGACGGATGATTACATATGCAAGAATTTAGATTTTTCTATTGATCTAGATCAATCTCGGGTCTATCGTTTGTCATAAGGAGCGGATCGCTGGCCGGTTCGGGAGTTTGGGAGGACTCGAAGAATGAAGTTAGTCGTAGCTTGCTTTGCCGCTACGGCGGCTCTTGCGCCCATCCGGACGACATCGGCCGCCGAGATTGCCCCGGCCGACGTCCCGTATGACGGCGCCACCATCAAGACATCGCTGACCGGTGTGCCGGGCAATCCGGAGGAGGGCGCAAAGGTGCTCGCCAATCGCAGCCTCGGAAACTGTCTCGCCTGTCATGTGGTGACGCCGCTGGCCAAGGAGCAGTTTCACGGCGATGTGGCCCCGACCCTGGACGGCGTCGCTGACCGTTGGTCTCCCGATGATCTGCGCGGCATCGTGGTCAACGCCAAGCATTCGCTGAATCCGGATTCGGTCATGCCCGGCTTCTACACGCTCGAAGTGGGTATCAATGTGCGCAAGGACCTGGTCGGCAAGACGATCCTGACCGCACAGCAGGTTGAAGATGTGGTGGCTTATCTGGTCACCTTGAAGGACGCCAAGTAGGCGCGGTCATGGAGGAGAAAATCATGAAACTGACAAGGCGACAGGTCCTGGCGCTGACGGCGGGTGCTGCGGCCGTCTCGGCAACCGGCGGGCGTTTGGCCTTCGCGGACGTGCCGGCGACGGACAAACGGATCGCCGATTTCGCCGGCGGCAAGACACCGGAGACCGGCAAGATCACGCTGACCGCACCCGAGATCGCCGAAAACGGCAATACCGTTCCGATCTCCGTGGATGTCGAGAGCGCCATGAAGGACGGCGACCTGGTCGAGTCGGTGATGATCGTGGCAGACGGCAATCCGAATCCCGAGGTGGTGACGTTCCACTTTACCGCGCTCAGCGGTTCGGCATCGGCGACTACGCGCATTCGCCTGGCCAAGACCCAGAACGTCATTGCCGTCGCCAGGATGGCGGACGGCTCGGTCTATATCGACAAGAAGGAAGTAAAGGTCACCATCGGCGGCTGCGGCGGCTGAGCGGCTTTTACAGAGGAGATTGAGGAAATGGCAGCAGCACCCAAACCACGTATCAAAGTCCCTAAGACGGCAACAGCCGGCGAAGTCGTTCTGATCAAGACCCTGATCAGCCACGAGATGGAGTCCGGCCAGCGCAAGGACAAGGACGGCAAGCCGATCCCGCGCAAGATCATCAACAAGTTCGCCTGCGAGTTCAACGGTAAGCCGGTGTTCTCCTGCGACATCGATCCGGCGGTTTCCGCAAACCCGTATTTCGAGTTCAGCGCGATCGTCAACGAGACCGGCAAGTTCAAGTTCACCTGGACCGATGACGACGGCTCCGTCTACGTCGACGAGCAGCCCATCACCGTGAATTGACCGCCTCGCCGTCGCGCCGCGCCCCATGGGCGCTGCCAGCCATCCGCCTTTGCGCATCGCGCGGAGGCGCGCAGCCGATCCGTCGCGGGCGATGCGGAGCGTTCGCCGTTATCTTGGGAGGGGTAACCATGAGAAGACTTTCGTTGGCGCTTGCCGCCGGCCTTTTGGCAATGAGCAGTCCCCTGGGTGCCGCCTTTGCGGATCCGGTCGATGACAAGTTGATCATCGACGACAAGGAAATGATCACGCGCACCAAGGCGCCGGAAGGTCACCCGTTCGAGGAGGTGCTGTCGGGCTGGCTGTTCCGCGAGGCGGAAACGCGGGCGACGGAGGCGGATTCCTTCGCCAATCCCGGTATGCTGGCGGTCGAGCGCGGCCAGGAGATCTGGAATACTGTGGACGGAACGGCTGGCAAGTCCTGCGCCTCCTGTCACGAGGACGCCTCGGTGTCGATGAAGGACATCGGCGCGCGCTACCCGAAGTGGGATGCCAAGGCCAACAAGCCGATCAACATCGAGTTGCAGATCGACAAGTGCCGCACCGAGAACATGGGGGCGGAAGCCTACAAGTTCGATGCCGAGGAGCAGGTGGCGCTGACGACCTATATCAAGCACCAGTCGCTCGGGACGCCGGTATCCGTCGATCTCAAGCAAGGCGAGATGCAGACCTGGTGGAACAAGGGCAAGGATCTCTACTATACCCGCATGGGTCAGTTGAACCTGTCGTGCTCCAACTGTCACGAGAACAGCATGGGTAAGTTCATCCGTGCCGACCATCTGAGCCAGGGCCAGGTCAACGGCTTCCCGACATACCGCTTCAGCGCACCGGCAATGGTCTCGCTGCACAACCGCTTCCGCGGCTGCATCCGCGACACGCGTGCCGAAATGCCCAAGGCGTTCTCGGACGACCTGATGGCGCTTGAAGTTTATGTCACCTGGCGCGGCCTCGGCCTGTCGGTCGAAACGCCGGCCGTCCGCCAGTAAAAACCGGCGGCGAGGTCGCCGCCGCCCCGCTAACGACGATGTGGATAGCGCGAGATTTGCCGCGAGGGGCACTCGTGTTCATGGGAGAAGTGTATGTTCTCGAGACGTGAATTGCTGATGGCGGGCGCCGCCCTGTCTGCGATCGCCGGTTCCGGGCTTTCCGGCCGCTGGTCACAGGCCGTCGCGCAACAGGGGCTGACCGAGGACGGCCTTCTTGACTTCCAGTCGACCGGCAATGTCACGATCCTGCATGTCACCGACCTGCATGCACAATTGGTGCCGGTCTATTTTCGTGAACCGTCGATCAATCTTGGCGTGGGCGGCGTCGCCGGGCTTCCGCCCCATGTGACCGGTGCCGATTTCCTCAAGCTCTACAATATCGAGCCGGGGACGCCGGAAGCCTACGCGATGACGTCCGACGACTATGTCGCGCTTGCCAGGAGCTACGGCAAGATGGGCGGCCTCGACCGGATCGCTACGATCGTGAAGCGGGTAAGGGCGGAGCGAGGCGAAAAGGTTCTCCTGCTGGACGGTGGGGACACGTGGCAGGGCAGCTATACGTCGTTGCAGACCAAGGGGCAGGACATGGTCGATGCCATGAATGCGCTCCAGCCCGACGCCATGACGGGCCACTGGGAATTCACCTACGGCACCGAGCGGGTCAAGGAGATTATCGACGGACTGCCATTCGCCTTCCTCGGTGGAAACATCTTCGACACGGAGTGGAACGAGCCGGCCTTCGAGGCCTACAAGATGTTCGAAAAGGGCGGTGCGAAGATCGCAGTGCTCGGGCAGGCGTTTCCCTATACGCCCATCGCCAATCCGCGCTGGATGTTTCCGAACTGGTCGTTCGGCATCCGCGAGGAAGAGGTGGCCAAGAACGTCGCGGCGGCGCGCGCCGAGGGCGCGGATCTGGTCGTTCTCCTGTCGCACAATGGCTTCGACGTCGACCGCGCCATGGCGGCACGCGTTCCGGGTATCGACATCATCCTTGCCGGCCATACGCATGACGCGCTGCCGGAGCCGGTGATCGTCGGCCAGACGCTGGTGATCGCCTCCGGCTCGCATGGAAAGTTCCTGACGCGACTGGATCTCGACGTGCAGGACGGGAAGCTGAAATCCTATCGCCATCGCCTCATCCCGGTCTTTACCGATGTCATTGCGCCGGATGCCGAAATGACCAAACTGGTCGAGGAGATTCGTGCGCCGCACATGGCGGAGCTGAGCCGTGAACTGGCGACGGCCGAGAGCCTTCTGTATCGGCGCGGCAATTTCAACGGCACGTTCGACGATCTCATCTGCCAGGCGCTGCTCGAGGTACGCGAGGCCGATATCTCGCTTTCGCCCGGCTTCCGCTGGGGTACCTCGGTCCTGCCCGGCCAGAAGATCACGGTCGAGGACGTGCACAATGCCTGCTCGATGACCTATCCGAGTGCCTATCGCTCAAACATGAGCGGCCAAATGTTGAAGGACATCCTCGAGGATGTCGCCGACAACCTGTTCAACAAGGATCCCTACTACCAGCAGGGCGGCGACATGGTCCGCGTCGGCGGCATGGGCTATACGATCGACCCCAATGGCATCATGGGCAGCCGCATCTCGCAGATGACAATGCTGAAAACCGGCGAGGCGGTCGATCCGGCAAAAGACTATGTGGTTGCCGGCTGGGCCTCGATCAACGAGGCGACCGAAGGTCCGCCGATCTGGGATGTCGTCGAGGACTATCTGACGAAAAATCCGGTCGTGAACCTGCAGGAAAACCGTTCCGTGAAGGTCATCTGACGATTAAAAATGGAGGCTGCGCCAGCGGCGCGGATCTGCGGCATGATACATAGAAATAATCGAATATTTGCATGCAATGGAGCCAAAGGAGGAGCCGATGGAAAATCCTGAAAACCCGAAGTCGGCCGGACGCCGCAGCTTCCTCAAGGGTGGCCTGATGGGGGGCGTCGCGCTTGCCGGGGCCGCAACGGCCGGAAGGGCTCTGGCCGCCGGCGATCCGCTCATCACCGAGGTCCAGGACTGGAACCGCCTGCTTGGCGACGGCGTCGATGCGAAGCCCTATGGCACTCCCTCGCAATTCGAGGCGCATGTGGTGCGCAAGAACGTGCCATGGCTGACGTCCGACGCCATTTCGTCGATCAATTTCACACCGCTGCACGAGCTTGACGGGATCATCACGCCGAGCGGGCTGTGCTTCGAGCGCCACCATGGTGGGGTCGCGGTGATCGAGCCGAGCGCCCACCGGCTGATGATCAACGGCATGGTCGATAAGCCGCTCGTGTTCACCATGGAGGACCTGAAACGGTTCCCACGCGAGAACAGGGTCTATTTCCTCGAATGCGCTGCCAATTCCGGCATGGAATGGCGCGGCGCCCAGCTCAACGGCTGCCAGTTCACCCATGGCATGCTGCATTGCGTGATGTATACCGGCGTGCCGCTGAAGGCGCTGCTGACCGAGGCCGGCGTGAAACCGGAAGGCAAATGGCTGCTCGCCGAGGGCGCCGACGCCTCGGCAATGACCCGCTCGATCCCGATGGAAAAGGCGCTCGACGACTGCCTGGTCGCATTTGGTATGAACGGGGAAGCATTGCGCGCCGAGCAGGGCTATCCGCTGCGTCTCGTCGTTCCCGGCTGGGAAGGCAATATGTGGGTCAAGTGGCTGCGGCGGCTCGAGATCGGCGATCAGCCCTGGCAGCAGCGCGAGGAAACGTCGAAATACACCGACCTTCTGCCGGACGGCAAGTCGCGCCGGTTCACCTGGGCGATGGACGTGAAGTCCGTCATCACCAATCCCAGCCCTCAGGCGCCGATCAAGCATGGCAAGGGACCGCTTGTCGTCAGCGGGCTTGCCTGGTCCGGCCACGGAACGATCAAGCGTGTCGATGTCTCGCTCGACGGCGGCCGCAACTGGCGCACGGCACGCATCGACGGGCCGAGCCTGCCCAAGGCGCTGCATCGCTTCTATTATGAGTTCGACTGGGACGGCTCGGAGCTCTTCCTGCAATCACGTGCGATCGACGAGCAGGGCCTGATCCAGCCCACCAAGGACCAGTTGCGCAGCGTGCGCGGCACCAATTCCATCTACCACAACAATGGCATCCAGACCTGGTACGTCAACAAGGACGGAGGCATCGAGAATGTCGAAATTTCGTAAACCGCTGCTTCTGACCGCCGGACTGCTGCTCGCCTCGACCGCCATTGTCTTTGGTGGCGATGTCGCCGCTGGCAAGAAGGTCTTCGGCAAGTGCGTCGCGTGCCACATGGTTGGCGAAAATGCCAAACACAAGGTCGGGCCGGCGCTGAACGATGTCGTTGGACGCCAAGCCGGAACGGCCGAGGGGTACAACTATTCCCCCGCCATGAAGAATGCCGGGCTGGGCGGGCTCGTCTGGGACGACCCGACGCTGCATGCCTACCTTGCCAAGCCCAAGGATATTGTCAAAGGCACCAAGATGACCTTCGCCGGGCTGAAGAAGGAGGACGATATCACCGATGTAATCGCCTATCTTTCCACCTTCTCGCAGGCCGCACCCCCCGCCGTCGAAGCGCCGAAGGCCGAAGAGGCCCCGAAGACCGAGGAGAGCGCCGCGCCGGAAGCCGCCAAACCGGCTGAGGTCGCCGAAGCCGAGGCTGCGCCTGAACAAACGCCAACCGCCGCAAGCCTGCCAACTGCAGGTGTCGGCGCGCATCTTGGGCTCGGCCGCGAGGCGACGCCCGAGGAGATCGCCGCCTGGGACATCGATGTCCGCCCTGATGGACTTGGCTTGCCGGAAGGACGCGGCACGGTTGCCGAAGGCATGGCCATCTATGACGAGAAATGCGCCGCCTGCCATGGCGACTTCGGCGAGGCGGTCGGTCGGCGACCGGTTCTGGCCGGCGGCCATGGCACGCTGCAGGCCGACAGGCCGGAAAAGACCATCGGCTCCTTCTGGCCCTATCTGTCGACCGTCTACGACTATGTACGCCGTGCCATGCCGTTCGGGGATGCCCGTTCGCTGTCCGACGACGATGTCTACGCGCTCACGGCCTATCTGCTCTACCTCAATGACGAGGTCACTGACGAAGACTTCGAACTTTCGAAGGACAATTTTGCATCGATCAGGTTGCCGAACGAGGCCAACTTCATCGACGACGATCGTCTGCAGGAGCCGCATTATCTCGACAAGTCGGAACCTTGCATGTCCAATTGCGTGCCCGGCAAGGCCGCGATCAAGATGCATGCAGCGGTTCTGGATGTGACGCCGCAGGCCTCCGGCGACGACAAGGAACCGGCCGGCGGCGGTATCGACTGACCGTCCTCGCAGGGTCTCCTCCCCTTGGCGAAAGGATGGGCTTGGCTGGGGCAGAACTTGCCCCAGCCAAGTTAATTCTTCCCTTGGAAGCTATGGATACACCCCCTCCCATCATGGGCAATGGTGACATGCACCTCACAAACTGGTCGCTGATTTATCGCGGCGCGGGCGATAGGCCGGCACTCGCACCCGTCTACGACGTGCTTTCGACCATTTCCCTATATCCCGACTGATGCCATGGCGCTGTCGCTTGCAGGCGAGCGCTCGTTCAAGGCGATGAACGCGCAGCAATGGAAGACCTTTGCCAATCGAGCACGTCTGCCGGAAGCTGCCGTGCTCAAAGCCTTCACCGAGACAGTGGAACGCGTCAACCAGTTCTGGTGGTCTCTGCCAGAGCGCGACGTCGTTCCCCTAAAGGTGCTCGGGCGGATTGATGCGCAAGTCCAACTTATGACTCCGATCCTCGGCACTTGCGCGGATTAGGCATTGGTACCTTCCCGCGAGGCGTTCGTAACCGTTCGCAGTTCCATGCTGGAGAATTGCCCAGCGGGTCGATGGTTCAGATCCGTTCAAGAGCAATACGCTGCACAACAACCACGGCGACATGGCCGTCAGGCCTGGACGGCGGCGACTAAGCGGCGGCGGCAGACATCGACCAGGCTAGGCTCCTGAAGCAGCGCGCCGCCGATCCGCTCCCGCATAAGAAGAGCCGCCGCAGCGTCCGCACCCCGCAAAAGGCCGGAGTTCCTCGGAGCATTTCGGCAAATCCGACAGTCGCCTTTGTTTGACAGGATGCGTTTTCGCGACCGCTTCCGCTCTCGTCATAGGCCCGACTGGCGTTGCCGCGGCCACCGGCCGTTTCGTTCGCAGGATTGTGGCAGCGGTGGGGACGATCCGGCGATTGTCTTCACCCGTCAGGTCACAGGCATACGATCGCGTCGATCTCAACGAGTGCTCCCTTGGGCAGGGCGGCGGCCTCGAAAGGGGTGCGTGCCGGGGCAACATTCGGAAAAAAAACTCGGCATAGGAGGCATTGACGGCGGCAAAGCTGCCGAGATCCTTCAGGAGGACAGTCGTCTTGACCACCTTGGAAAGATCGGCGCCGGCGGTCCTGGCAATGGCCTCGATGTTGCGCAGCGACTGCCGGCACTGGTCGACCGGATCGTCGGAGATGAAGGCGCCCTCTAACATCAGGTCGATCTCGACATTGGGATTGTCTTCTCCATTCGCTGCAGCGTGCTGCGGGCAATGCCAAGACGCTCGGCCAGCTGGCGCTCGGTCATCTTGCGCTGCTTGCGCCCGAGGCGGACTGTTTTACGCAACAGCGTAAGCCCCTCGCCGCGTCTTGCGCATCAGACCCTCAAAATGACCATTTCACAAGGCATGTCAGCATGACCTGCATATATGACTTCCATTGTCTCACCAGTTTGCCTGGCATCGATCAAGTGACCGCTACACCGAACATATTGTGTCAATATGCCGTGTAAAAGGTCATGCTTTTGCGGCCAACACGGCGGAACAGGGGAGCGCCAGCCATGATTGCACTTGCACTTTCCATCAGCCCGATCGGATGATCGGCATGGTCAATCGTCGCCACCAGAGCCGCTCTCTTCCCACCCCTGGTATCGTCGTGGAGACGCGAAGATCGGGTGCAAACACGAGGATTGTTCCCAGCGCCGAGGGTGGTTCTCGGATTTCTATGATCCTACGGGCGTCTGGGACCTTGGCCCCGCGCGCCTATTGCCACTTCGCAAAAGCGACAACAACCGAAGTGGGAGAGCAGTGAAGAGCCTTCCGGCACACTCAACCCCCGCTCTTCAAGCGCTCCAGGATCGCCAGAAACTCTGCGATCAACGGACTGTTCTTGTTGTCTCGCCGATAGGCGACCTTGTGCATCGACGAAAAGCCGAAGGCGCTGGGCCGGATGGCGCGCAGTTCGCCGCGCGCCATCCAGGGTTCGGCGAAATGGCACGGCAGGAAACCGATGAACTGGCCAGACAGGATGAGCATGACCTGCGCTTCCATCGCCACGACGGAGGCGCTCGCGCGCGGATGGCCGACCAGGTAGAGATCGTCGAAATGGCGGTAACGGCGGACCGAGAAGCGGGCTCCGGAGATGACCCGCTGGTCGATCTCATGGTCCGGCCTGTCGAACAGCGGGTGCTCGCGTCCGCAGTAGAGATTGTGCGGCTCGCTGGCAAAGTCCCGGTAGGTCAGGCCCGGAGAACGCTGTGAAAACGGACCGATGGCGATATCGCGGTCGCCGTCCGCCACCTTCTGTTCGAGATCCGAGGGCGTACCCAGTTCGAGGTCGATGAAGATGTCCGCGTCCGGCCGCATGAACTCGGCAATCGCCCGTTGCACCCCGAGTTGCTCGCTGGTCATCACGCCGTCCGAGGCCCCCAGGCGCAGGCGGCCCGACAGATTGCCGCTCGCCGCACTGACGCGCTGGGTGAAGTCGTCGATGTCGCGGAACAGCTTGACGGCCGCATCATAGGTGGCGCGGCCGAGTTCGGTCAGGCGAAACTGCTGCCTGCCGCGATGGCACAGCTGGCCGCCGATCCGCTTTTCCAGCTCCGCCAGATGCGTACTGAGCGTCGATTGCGACAGGTTCAGCGCCAGCTGCGCGTCCGAGAAGCCATTGGCGTCCGCGAGCGCGACGAAGACGCGAAGCAGGCGGATATCGATATTGTCGAGGCGGCGCATCGGCGAAACTCACATTGACGTTCTTCGATGTAACATCCCAAATATTGTGATTTACTCCAATGTAAAAATGCATGACGCTGCCTCAAATTCAAAAAAGGGGAGCATCATGAACAAGACACTTGGACTGACGACCGCGATCGCCCTGATCGTGTCTTCGACGAACGCTTTCGCTGCGGACCAGATCCGCATTCTCGCGCCGACCTGGCTGGGCTTCGCGCCGGTCCACGTGGCGCTGGCCAACGGATGCTTCGAGCAGGAAAAGCTCGACGTCACCATCAATTTCGAGGACGACCTCAGCAATGTGATGGCCGCCATGGCGCGCGGCGACGTCGAGATCCAGATGCGCAGCGTCGGTGAGTATCAGGGTCGTCCGCGCGACAAGACGACCCCCGGCATCATCATCGGCACGATCGACGAATCCGTCGGCGGTGACGGCGTGATCGCCGACGGCAACATCAAGACGGTGGCCGACCTCAAGGGCAAGACCATCGCCGCCGAGCCCAATATCCCGGCGCGTCTCCTGCTGCAGATGGAACTGAAGCAGGCGGGCCTCACCCTCAAGGACCTGGACATCAAGGAGATTTCCAGCGCCGATACGGGGGCCGTCTTCGTCGACGAAAGCATCGCCGCGATCGCCACCTACGAACCCTTCATGTCGCAGGCCATCAAGGCCTCCTCGCGGGAGGGCGCAAAGGTGCTGATCTCTTCCAAGGATCACCGCGGCCTCATCATCGACGCCATCATTGCGCGCAACGACGACCTCAAGGCCTCGCCGGACAAGTATGGGCGTTTCCTGAAGTGCATCTATTCGGCCGTCGACTTCATCAAGGCCGAGCCGCAGAAGTTCGCCGAGATCGCCGCGCCGAGCTTCGGTCTGACGCCCGAAGAGGTGCTGGACGTGGTCAATGGCAGCCTTGCCTATACCACGCTCGCGGAAGCCAAGGCCTATATGGGTGAGCCGGGCAAGCCGGGCAGCCTGTTCGGGATATTCGACACGGTCATGGCGCTCAATCTGGAGAATGGCGCAGCCGACAACCAGCTGGTGGCCGCCGAGCAGATCGACAATTCCGTCATCGCGACCGTCGGCAAGTGAGTTCGGACCGGCATACGCGGATGTTTGGAAAACTGTTCACCTTTCGAGGCGGGAAGTCGCCCGTCGCCGAACTGATTGTCGGTTTGGCGGCGGCGGCGATCCTGCTGGGGTTCTGGGAACTGGCGGCACGGCTCGGCCTCGTCAAGCCGCAGTTCCTACCGTCACCCGGCGACGTTCTGGCGGCGCTCTGGCGCATGCTGACGCAGCAGAATCTCCTGTGGCATACCGCGGTCTCGGCGGGGCGCGTCTGGTCGGCCTTCCTGCTGGCGGCGCTCATGGCGATCCCGATCGGCATGATGATGAGCAGCTATCGCGTCGTCGGGGCGTCGCTCGAACCGATGATCGATTTCATCCGCTACCTGCCGGTGCCGGCTCTCGTTCCCTTGTCGATCATCTGGTTCGGCGTGGGCGAGACCACCAAGATCTTCCTGCTGTGGCTCGGCACCTTCTTCCAGCTGGTGCTGTTCGTGGCGGACGATGCCCGCCGGGTTCCCAACGAATATGTCGAGGTGGCCCGCACGGTGGGTGCGCGGTCGCGGCAGGTGATGACGGACGTGATCTTCAGGGCCATGGGTCCGTCGCTGCTCGACAATCTCCGGATCACGCTCGGCTGGTGCTGGACCTATCTGATCATCGCCGAAATCGTCGCGGCCGATTCCGGCATCGGCTTCGTCATCTGGTCGGCGCGCCGTTACGTCAAGACGCCAGAGGTCATGGCCGGCGTTCTCGTCATCGGGCTGGTTGGCCTGGTGACCGACCAGTTGCTGCGCGTCCTGCATCGCAGGATCTTCCAATATGTGTGAGCCCTCCATGGCAGAGAACTACTTGGCATTCGAGGGCGTGACGAAGAGCTTCGGCCCGATGGACGTCGTCACGAAGACCGATCTATCGATCGGCCGCGGCAGCTTCGTCGTCTTCCTCGGCCCCTCCGGCTGCGGCAAGACCACGCTGATGCGCATGGTGGGCGGTCTCGATACGCCCTCTACCGGCCAGATCCGGCTCGGAGGCGACATTGTGCGCGCTCCCGACCGCCGCCGCGGCATGGTCTTCCAGGCCTATTCCTCCTTTCCCTGGCTGACGGTCGCGGAAAACATCGCCTTCGGCATGCGCTACCGTTCCGACATTTCCACGCAGGAAAAGGCGGAGCGCAAGGCGCACTATCTGAAGCTTGTGGGGCTCGAGGAATTCGCCGACGCCTCTCCGTCGCGCATTTCCGGCGGCATGCGCCAGCGCGTCGCCATCGCCCGCACGCTTGCCGCCGGTTCCGAAGTCCTGCTGATGGACGAACCGTTTGGCGCACTCGATGCGCTGACCCGCGAACGCCTGCAGGTGCAGTTGCGAGCGTTGCAGATCTCCGAGCAGAAGACTGTGATCTTCGTCACCCACGACGTCGAGGAGGCGGTATTCCTCGCCGACCGCGTGGTGCTGTTCTCCAGGCGGCCGGCGCGCATCGTCGCCGACATCGACGTCAACGCGGCGCTGGGCGTCGAGCGGCCGCTCGAGATCCGCGAGACGCAGAGCTTCTTCGACCTTCGCAACAAGATCCTCCATCTCATCCGCAACGAAACGGGAGATCCCGTATGAAGGGCATGTTTTCGGGCCGCACGGTGGTGATCACCGGGGCAAGCCGCGGGATCGGGCTCGGCATCGCCCGGGCCTTCCACCGCGAGGGCGCGCGGCTGCACCTGATCGCCGATGATGTGGCCGTTCACGAACGGGCCGCCGAACTCGGCGCCACCGCCGCTCAGGCGGACATATCGGACGGGGCGCGCGTCGACGCCGCGTTGGAGGACGTGGGACCGATCGACGTGCTGATCAACAATGCGGGCCTGGAGCGGCTGACGCCGCTAGACGATGCGAGCCCCCAGGGGTTCGCCACCTTCCGCCGCATCATCGACATCAACATCGCCGGCACAGCGCTGGTCACCAGGCGGGCGCTCCGGTCGATGTCTTCCGGCGGGGCGATCGTCAACACGGCGTCGATCTGGGGAAGGGTGGCGGAGGCGCAGTTCGATGCCTATGTGGCCTCGAAACACGCGATCATCGGGCTCACCAAGACCTGGGCCAAGGAACTCGGGCCGCGCAATATCCGCGTCAACGCCGTCTGCCCCGGCTGGGTGAGGACGGAGGCCTCGATGCGTTCGCTGGGGCTCATGGCCTCCGCGCAGGGCGTCAGCGAAGACAGTCTTCTCGAAGACATCGTCGGCGGGCAGGCTCTGCCCGGCCTGATGGAGCCGGACGACATGGGAGAGGTCTATCTGTTCCTCGCCTCCGACAGGGCGAAGAACATCACCGGCCAGTCGATCGGCGCCGATCGGGGAGAAGTTCCATGGTAAGACCGTTGACGGGCAAGAGGGCCCTGGTGACCGGGGCGGCAAGCGGCATCGGTCGGGCCGCGGCGGAAGCGCTGATGGCCGAGGGCGCGACGGTGATCGGTCTGGATCTCAAGCCGCAGGAGGGAAGCCTTGCCATCCTCGCCTGCGATCTTGCGGACGAGGGCCAGGTCGTCTCGGCCGTGGGCGAGGCCGCGCGGCGCATGGGCGGGATCGACATCCTCGTCAACAATGCCGGCATCCTCGAGGAATGCCCGCTGGGCGGCATCAGCGCCGCCCATATCGATCGCATGTTCGCGGTCAACGTGCGGGGCGCGGTGCTGGTGGCGCGCGAGGCGCTTCGGCATTTTCCGGCAGGCGGGCGGATCATCAACATCGCCTCCGAACTCGCCTATCTCGGCAGGGCGGACGCCTCCATCTATTGCGCGACCAAGGCGGCCATCCTCGGCCTGACCAGGTCCTGGGCCAGGGAACTCGCGCCGAGGATCCTGGTCAATGCCGTGGCTCCAGGTCCGACCGATACCCCGCTTCTGGCCTTCGAGACCTTGACGGCGGACCAGAAGGCGGCCGAGACGGCCAATCCCATGGGACGGATCGGCAGGCCGGAGGAAGTGGCGGCGGCCGTGGTCTTTCTCGCCGGGCCGGGGGCCACCTTCTTCACCGGACAATGCCTGGGCGCCAATGGCGGCGCGGCGATGATTTGAGGACTTCACCATGAACGACAGCGTATTCTGGGCGGAACAGACCTGGCCCGAGGCGGCCGCGAAGGTGGCCGGCGGCGCTCCGATATTCCTGCCGCTCGGCGCGACCGAGCAGCACGGCCATCACATGGCACTCAATGTCGACGTCGTCCTGCCAACCTCCATATGTGAAACGGTCGCAAGAGCCGTCGGCGGGCTCGTTCTGCCCACCATCCCCTATGGCAACCGATCGCAGCCGAAGACCGGCGGCGGTTCGGCCTTCGGCGGCACGATCAATCTGACGGCCCATACGTTTTCGCTCGTGGTGCGCGACGTGCTGTGCGAGCTCTACCGGCAGAAGGTCCGGCAGATCGTGGTGGTCAACGGCCATTACGAGAACATCTGGCCCGCGGTCGAAGGCATCGAGCTGGCGCTGGATGCGATCGGCCGCGACCGCTCAGACGGGCTGACGATCCTCAGGCTCGACCACTGGGATCTTGTCCAGCCGTCGACGATCGATCGCATCTTCCCGGACGGCTATCCCGGCATCGAACTCGAACATGCCAGCGTGATCGAGACGTGCATGATGCTGGCGCTGCGCCCGGAACTGGTCGATCTCGATCGATCGCTGCATGACGGGCCGGCGAAGTTCAAGCCCTATGATCGCTATCCCGTTCCGCTGGCCGACGTGCCGCCCTCCGGCGTGCTGTCCATGACCACGGGATCGCAGGCGGAAAAAGGCAATTGGCTGCTGACCGATGTGGTCAGCCGCATGACGCAGATCGTTCGAGACGAATTCAGCATTGGAGGCCATCATGATCAACGCTAAGCATCAGCCGGTGGACGCCGCCGAGGTTCCGCGCTTTGCCGGTCAGGCGACGTTCATGCGGCTTCCGGCCGTGCCGTCCGCCGAGGGGCTCGACATCGCCCTGGTTGGCATTCCCTGGGACGGCGGCACCACGAACCGGGCCGGCGCCCGCCACGGACCGCGCGAGATCCGCAGCCAGTCCAGCCTGATGCGCAAGGTGCATCACGTTTCCAAGATCGCGCCCTTCAGCCTCGCCAATATCGCCGACGTCGGCGATCTCTCCGTCAATCCGATCGACCTGATGGACGCGCTGAAGCGGATCGAGGAAGGTATTGCCAGTATCATCGCGGTCGGCGCCATTCCGCTTTCCGCCGGTGGCGACCATCTGACGACGCTGCCGGTGCTGCGCGCGGTAGCCCGGCACCGGCCGGTCGGCCTCATTCATTTCGATGCCCATTCCGACACCAATGACAGCTATTTCGGCGGCAATCGCTATACGCATGGCACGCCGTTCCGGCGCGCCATCGAGGAAGGGCTGCTCGATCCCAAGCGCATGGTCCAGATCGGCATTCGCGGTTCGATCTACGAGACCGACGAGCATGCCTGGGCGGTCGAGCAGGGCATCCGCATCATCTACATGGAAGAGTTTACCCGACGCGGCGCGGCCGAGGTGATCGCCGAAGCAAAGGCGATCGTCGGTTCGGCGCCGACCTATGTGACCTTCGACATCGACAGTATCGATCCGTCCATGGCGCCCGGCACAGGCACGCCGGAAGTTGGCGGCTTCACCACGCGCGAGGCGCAGCAGATGATCCGCCTGCTGGAAGGCGTCGATATCGTCGGTGCCGACGTCGTCGAGGTAGCGCCTCCGTTTGATCTCGCCGGCATGACGGCGATCGCCGGCGCAACAATGATGTTCGAACTGCTGTGCGTGATCGCGGCGAAATTTCAGGCGTGACACCGGGTGGCGCCTGTGGGACGATCGGGACATTCCGGCGCTGTCGCGCATGGTCGACAAGATCCACGAGGGTGGGGCGCTCGCCGGCATCGAGCTTGCCTGCACCGTCATGCTATTGGAGATTGTGCCGGCGCAGCAGCTCGTGGACACGATGCTGGCGACGGGATTTGGGCTTGCCCGCATTTGCGAAGGCTTCATCGGCAACCGCATCCTCAAGCGTTACCACGCGTGCCGCGGGCCAGGATATCCCCGAGACCCTGGGCGATATTCTGGTCAGTGCCCGCCGCAAGGGCCAGAAGACCGGCGGTGGCTGGTATGACTATGAGGCCGGCGATCGCCGGCCCCTTCCTTCGGACGAGGTTGCCAACCTTCTCGGTGCCCTGATGCAGCCCGACCGGAAAAATCCGCTCCATTGGCCGACCAGAGCGTGCGGGGCGGCGGTCTAGCTCACGAGCCAATTGTCCTTATAGAAGCGAACCTTCTCGGGCGTGAATACAAGATTGGTTGCGGCACCGACGGGCGGAACGTGATGGGGAGTGCGCAGCTTCACGATCGTGCTGTTCCCGAGGTCGGCACTGACGATGGCGAAGCAGCCCATGTCCTGAATATCCATGACGGTCGCAGGCAATGTGCCCGCTTGCGGGGTGTCGGTAAGCGTGACGAATTCCGGACGAATGCCGACCACGACCTCGCTCAGCGAACGGCCTTCGGCAGAGCGGAGCGCACCGACCTCGCGTCCGAGGACCGACACCGTACCCCCGTCGACCCTGCCCTCGAGAAAATTCATCGCTGGCGAGCCGATGAAATAGCCGACGTGGCGATGCACCGGTTCTTCGAACAGTGCCTGGGGGCTCCCCATCTGTACGACGCGGCCATGGTCCATGACCACGACCTGTTCGGCCAGCGTCATCGCCTCGTTCTGGTCGTGCGTTACATAGACCAGCGTGTGTCCATGCTGGGCGCTGATGTCGCGCAGCTTGCGCCTCAGGCTGAATTTCAGCTGCGGATCGATCACTGTCAGGGGTTCGTCCATGAGGATGACCGCCACGTCGTCGCGCACCAGTCCGCGCCCGAGTGAGATCAGTTGCTTGAGGTCAGGCGTGAGCTTCCGCGCCGGCTTCTGCAGCACTCCGTCGAGATTGAGCAGGCTTGCCACCTCGTTGACCCGCCGGTCGATCTCGCCTTTCGGCGTGTTGCGACAACGCAGCGGAAAGGCAAGGTTCTCGAACACCGTCTTCGACGGATAGACCACCGGAAACTGAAAGACCTGGGCGATGTTACGCTTCACCGCGCCGACCGAGGTCACGTCGGTCCCGTTGATCAGCACCCTGCCTTCGCTCGGCATCAGCAGGCCGGAGACGATGTTCAGCATCGTGCTCTTGCCGCAGCCGGACGGGCCGAGCAGGGCATAGGTGCCGCCGTCCTCCCAGGTGAGATTCAGCGGATGGAGCGCGTAGTTCGGCTTGCCGTCGACGATGTCGTAGGCATGGGCGAGGCTCCTGAGTTCGATCTTTGCCATGCAATCAATCCTTCTGGCCGGAGACGCTTCTGCGGGGCGGGGCGGCAATCAGCGTGCCCGTGGTCGCATCGAAGGCGTAGAAACGCGCGCTGTCCGGGGTGAAACCGATCCTGTCACCTGGCTGAAAGAGATGCACGCCCTCCTCCTCCAGCACGAGACTGCGCCCGTCCAGATCGAGATGCAGCACGGTCAGCGAGCCGTTGACCTCGGCGAGCGCCACGGTCGCGGAAAAGTCTCCGTGGAGTGCCAGGTCGGTCGCCCTGAGGCCGAAGGTATAGCGACCCGGCGCAAGCGTGGAAAAATGCTCCGGCAGCGGCGTTTCGAACGATGGCCCGAGGATCATCCGGCCGCCCGCGATTTTGCCTTCGAGCAGATTCATCGGCGGATCGTTGAAGACCTGCGCCGCGATCGTGTTGGCGGGATAGTGGAAGACGTCACGATAGTCGCCCGTCTGGATCACCTTGCCCTCGTGCAGGATGATGACATGCCCCTGCAGGATCATCGCCTCGGCCGGTTCGGTCGTCGCATAGACGACCAGGCGGTCCCTGCTGTCGCGGAAGATGCGTCGGAACTCGTCGCGCAGTTGTTCGCGCAGCTTGTAGTCCAGATTGACCAGCGGCTCGTCGAGCAGCAGGAAATCGGTATCCTTTACCAGCGCCCGGGCAAGCGCCACGCGCTGCTGCTGGCCGCCGGAAAGCTCCGCCGGACGTCGGTCGAGATAGGGGCGCAGGCCGAGCAGGTCGCTGACATAGGTGAGTTTCGCCTCGATTTCGGACGGCGTGCATCCAGCCCGCCTCAGCGGAAAGACGATATTGTCGCGCACGTTCAGGTGCGGATAATTGACGAACTGCTGGTAGACCATGCCGACCCGGCGCTTCCACGCGGGGATATTCAGCAGATCGACCCCGTCGCGCACGAGACTGCCGGAGCGTACTGCCTGCAGCCCGGCCAGTACCTTGAGAAAGGTCGTCTTGCCGGAGAGCGTGCGGCCGATCACGGTGACGACGCCAGATGCCGGCAGTTCGACGTCCAGCCCGTCGAGATGGATGGCGTTGCCGTCGGCCACGGTCAGATTGCGGATTGCGTAGGTCATCATGCCTCCTATTTGCGTGCGCCGGCGAGGCTGCCTTTTTCAAGGTAGCGCTCCACCAGGAAGGCGACCACGATCAGGGGCGCCACCGAGACCAGTGCCGAGGCGGAAAGGCTCCACCATGGTGTCACCGAGGAATTCAGCGAGACGATCGCCACGGGCAGCAACTGCGTCTCGGTGAAGGTCAACGTGAAGGCGAAGAAGAAGTCGTTCCAGCCGAAGACGATGCAGAAGATACCGGCGACCACGAGGCCGGGCAGCGAATTCGGCAGGATCACCCGCCAGAAGGTCTCGATCGGCGTGCAGCCGTCGATCATCGCCGTCTCGTCGAGCTCGCGCGGAATATTGTTGAAGAAGTCGACCATCACCCAGACGGCGATTGGCAGGAGCAGGGCGATGTAGACGGTGACCAGACCGAGGATCGTGTCGAGCAGGCCGAAGAAACCGAGCATCAGGAAGAACGGGATGGCCAGCACCACCGGCGGCATGATCCGCTGCGAGACGAAGAAGAAGGTGAGGTCGTTGTTGCCGATCGGCCCCGCCTTGTAGACGAAGCGCGACAATCCGTAGGCGGCGAACGTACCGAGGATCAGGCTGATCGCGCTGGCCGACAGCGTGACGATCATGCTTGCGGCGAACGGCTGGACGATGTCGATGCTGCCGGCACCTGATCCGAACAGACCCTTCCAGGCGGCGAGCGAAGGCTCGTAGTCGACATAGGGCAGATAGGTCGGCCCGGCGGTAACCCCGTTGGCGGTCTTGAACGAGGTCGTCAGCGCCCACAGGAAGGGCGCGATGACGAAGGCGCTCCATCCGAGGATCGCCGCCGTCTTGATGATGCGGAAGAGGCGCGGCATGGATCAGGCTCCCGATTTGACGAGGTATCTGGCGAGAAGCTTGGCGATGATCGTCAAGAGCACGATCATGATCACCAGATAGGTGATCGACAGCGCCGCCGCGTAGCCGATCTGGAAGTCGCGCAGACCCCGGATGAAGATGTAGTAGCTTGAGGTTTCCGTGGCCGTGCCAGGCCCGCCGGAC
This sequence comes from Allorhizobium sp. GW101-3B10, assembly GCF_059424725.1. Classification (NCBI taxonomy): domain Bacteria; kingdom Pseudomonadati; phylum Pseudomonadota; class Alphaproteobacteria; order Hyphomicrobiales; family Rhizobiaceae; genus Allorhizobium; species Allorhizobium sp. GW101-3B10. Next base: position 41,168 of record NZ_JBWKZR010000001.1, read on the forward strand.
GTGACGACGTAGATCGTTTCCATGATTTTCGAGGCTTCGATCAGACGGATGATGACCGCGCCCGCCGAGATCGGTGCCATGGCCGGAAAGGTCACGTTGAAGAAGGTCCGGATCGGTCCGGCGCCATCGATCGCGGCAGCCAGGAACGGCTCCTTCGGCAGCGACAGCAGGCCGGCCATCAGCAGCAGGAACATGAACGGCGTCCACTGCCAGACGTCGACGAGTATGACGACCACCGTCGCCCAGCCGGCGCTTGTCAGCCAGGCGATATTTCCAATGCCGAGAATCTGCATCAGGTCATTGGCCGGCCCGAGGGATTCGTGGAAGATCGTGCGCCAGATTACGGCCATGACCACTGGTGTCGTCATCATCGGAATGAGAAACAGGACGCGCGTCAGCCGCCTCAGCCGCACCTGATGCCAGACGAGCAGAGCAAGCGCGAAGGCGATGACATATTCGAGCAGCACGCAGGCCGTGGCGATGAAGCCGAGCCGGACGAGAGATTCCCAGAAGCGGGCATCGCTGAAGATGCGTCCGTAGTTGCCGCCGCCGATGAAGTTCAGGCCGGGGCTTGCGGCATCCCATCCCGAAAAACTCACGCGGATGGTGAAGATCAGCGGAAACAGGATGATCGCCAGCAGGGTGAGGAGTCCCGGCAGCAGGAAGAAAAGTTTGTAGCGCGACAGCCCATACACGCGGTTCGTTCCTTCAGTTTACGGCCACATCCGCCCCGGTCGAAGGACACGGGACAAAAGCCTTCTCCACGGTAAGGGGCGCACCGCTTGCGATGCGCCCCCTTTCGACGGTCCTGGAGTTACTGGTTGTCTTCCAGAGCGACGACGCGGCCATAGGCCTCGCGCACCTTGTCGACGCCGATCCGGTCGACGATGTCCTTCCACTCCTTGGCCACCTGGTCCAGCGCTGCCTGCGGTGTCGCCTGACCGGCGATCGCCGAGGCGACTCCCGTTGCCATGGAGGTCATGAACTGGTTGACGCCCGGAACGCGAAGGTCGAAGACACGGTTCTGGCTGGTGTCCATGCCCGACAGCGTTTCGACGTAGCTCTTGGCAAGATCGGCATCCCAGCCGAGCTTGTCGGTCCATAGCGCTGGATCGAAATGGCTGGTGCGGTAGGGATTGACGCCGAAACGGCCGACCTGCAGGTCGGACAGTGTGTTGGCTTCGTTGGAGAAGAAGCACAGATAGTCGAAGGCCATGTCCTGGTTCTTCGACTTGGCCGACACCGCCGAGGTCCAGCCCCAGGTGATGTAGGGCGCGCGGTTCGGCTCCTCGAACTTGTCCCACTGCTTGGTCTTGCGGTTCCAGACCTCGCGGGCGCCCGGCAGAGGCGCCGCGGCCACCTTGTTGCGGATCGGGCTGTCGGCCTGCTGCGCCTGGACGAAGGCATCGTCCCAGGAATAGCTCATCAGCGACTGGCCGCCGCCGAAGGCGAAGATCTCGTCGCCGAGGCCGAAATTGGCGCCGCCCGGCGCCCAGTCCTTCGAGGCCGCGACGAACAGCTCAAGGCCGCGCACGAAGCCGGGCGAATTGATCAGCGGTTCCATGGTTTCGAGGTCGAAGAAGAAGCCGCCCTTGACGTTCGGGTTCTTGGCATAGGGTGCCGCGCGGCTGATGAAGGCCGAGAACATCAGGTCGTCGCGCTTGGCGACTTCAGCCGAGCCGAAATTGGGATTGCCGTCGCCGTCCCAGTCCCAGCCGGAAAAGACCTTGGCGACTTCGTTATATTCTTCCCAGGTGGCGGGCACGGTCAGGTCGCGGCCGGTCGCTTCCTTGAACTTCGCCTGCATCTCCGGGTTTTCGAACATGTCGGCGCGGTACTTCAGATAGTGCCGGTCACCGTCGATCGGATATTGCACCATCTGGTCGCTCCACTTGGCGACGTCGATGTAGTTGCGGGTGACATCCTTCATGCCGGTCGACTCGCGATAGGCATCCGGAACGGGGGCCAGGAAGGGGTTGAGGTCGCCGATCCATAGAGAGCCGTAGAACAGCACGTCATAGGCATTCTGCCCGGTCTGGAACGGAATCAGGATGCGCTGGAACAGGTCCCCGAACGGTACATGCACGACGCTCACCTTGGCGCCGGTCAGTTCCTCGAACTGTTTGGCGTGGAGCGCAGTCGGCTCGCCGATCACCGGAACGGCATGGGTGATGATGTTGAGCGTGCGGCCGGAATAGTCCTTGGCGTCGATCGCCTCGTAGGAGCAGGTTCCCGGCAGGTCGGCCGGAATGCCGAAGCGACTGTAATCGGCTGCCATGGCGGGTGCTGCGGCGGCCGCCAGCGCAAGCGTGCTGGCGGTCAGAAGCAATGTCTTCAATGTCATGTTTCTCTCTCCCAGGTTTAAAATCCTTGCCGGCGAAAGCCGGCTCCTCCTCAAGGAATAAGCACTGCGCGGCCGTGAATCTTGCCGTGGTGAAGGTCGAGCAGGGCGCGGTTGGCATCGGCCAGCCGGTATTCCGCCGTTGCCAGGTGGACCTTGCCCTGATCGGCAAGCGCCATGAGTTCGACCAGTTCGGGATAGGTGCCGACGAGATTGCCGACGATCCGTTTTTCCGACGTGATCATGTCGATGGTCGGGATCTCGAGCTTTCCCCCATAGCCGACGATGTAGTAGGCGCCGTCGTTGCGGGTCATGGCGAGCCCCTCCAGGATCGCAGTGCCTTCGCCGACGAAATCGATGACGGCCTCGGCGCCCCATCCGCCGGTCAATGCGAGCACCTTGTCGACCTGTTCGCCATTGGCGAGCACCAGTTCGTCGGCGCCGCACTTGGCGGCAAGCTCCAGCGCTTCCTTCGAGCGGTCGACGGCGATGACCTTCGCCGCACAGAGCGATTTCAGCACCTGGACGCCGATATGACCGAGGCCGCCGACGCCGATCACCACGGCATATTGTCCGGGCAGAAGGTGCTGGGCGGCCTTCTTGCAGGCACGGTAGGCGGTGAGGCCGGCATCGGTGTAGGGCGCCACATCCTTCGGCGCGAGCGTCTTTGGCAGCTTGATCAGCGAGCGTGCGCCGGTCCGCAGATATTCGGCATAGCCGCCATTGGTATTGATTCCGGGAAAGGAGCTTTCCTCGGCATGCATGTCGTTGCCGCGCCGGCAGGCGAGGCAATGGCCCGACGTGACCAGCGGATGGCAGATCACCGCGTCGCCCGGCTTGAAGTGCGTGACGCCCGGACCGACCTCCTCGACCCATCCGGCATTTTCGTGCCCCATGATATAGGGCAGCTGGACGTCGGAATTGTTGCGCCACAGGCCTTCGATGACGTGCAGGTCGGTGCGGCAGACGCCCGCCCCCCCGATCCGCACGATCACATCGTTTGGCCCCTCGATACGGGGATCGGGCACATCCTCGTAGACTACGAATTCGCTCTTCTCGAGCTTCTCGTCATATTCGTGCAGAACTGCTGCCTTCATTCCAAAGCCTCCTCACTCGGCGCATTGTCTTTCCGCCTTTCTCATTGCAGTTGCCGTGCCAACTGCCTGTTCACCTGAAAGAAATCAGTGAAATCAAATAGATGATGTTTTGGTGCGGTGCGCTCGCGGCAGCGCATGATGTTCAGGCCCACAACAGCGGCAGGGCTTCACGTGTTCAAATCATGAACACTTGCCAGCGGCAGCGAAAATTGGTCCACTAAGACCCGGACAAGAAGGGACAAAACCCTTGAAAAGCCTGAGGAGAGGCGCTGTCCGGGGGGAACAGACAGATGCTTTCACGGACTGAGCGCCTGAAGAGGCTCAGGATCACGTTGATGCAGGGTGGACAGGTCGACGGCAATCTCGTCAATCCGCAGATCGCCGAGAGTTGGCAGCGCTGCATCGAATCCGGGCTCGATCCTCGGGTGACGCCGCCGCCGATCCAGATCGGCACGCGGGAGCTCAAGCAGTTGCGCGAGCGCGATGAACTGACCCATCGCTTCGCCGTGGCCGAAATGCATTCGCTCTATCAGCAGATCGCCGGGAGCAATTTCCTGATCGCCTTCGGCAATGCCGAAGGAACGGTGCTCGATACCATCGCCGATGGCGACTTCCAGTCCAGCAGACCGGGTCGAGGGATCGTGCCGGGCGCCGTGTGGAAGGAAAGCCTGCGCGGCACCAATGCTCTGGGAACCTGCGCGGCCGGTCGCCAGCCGCTGATCGTTCACGGCGAGGAACACTTCTTTGCCGCCTATTCCGATGTCAGCTGCTTTGCCGCGCCGATCCTGCATTCCGACGGTGAACTTGCCGGCGTGCTCGACGCCTCGTCCGATTGCAGCGCGCGCCACAGCCACACCCTGGCGCTGATGCGCATGGCCGCCACCCATATCGAGAACTCGCTGTTTCTCGCCCAGCAGGAAAAGCACATCGTCGTGCTGTTTCATTCCCGCTGGGAACTGCTGAATTCGGTCAGCGGCGGGCTTGTCTCGTTCGATGCCAATGGACGGCTGGTGGCGGTCAACAAACGCGCACGGGAGATCCTGCGCGGTATCCCGCTACGCCCCGGCACGGAATTCAACGCTATCTTCGACACTCCGTTCGATCTGGCTCTGGCGGAGATGTCGAACAGCCGGCAGCCGACGCTGCGCGATGGTTTCGGCAGCCGTTACGCCGTCCACTGGCGCAATCGCCACAGCTTTGAGAAGCGTCAGCCCCAGGCCGGAAAGCCAGCCGGCGCCGATGCGACCGGCAGCAGCCTTCCGCCGTCGGCAAAGCCCGACTTCGTCGCCAACGATGCGGTCGTGCGCCAGCAACTGGACAAGATTGCCCGCGCCGTCCGCTTCAAACCGCCCTTCCTGATCCGCGGCGAAAGTGGCACCGGCAAGGAAATGCTGGCCCGGCATATCCACAAGGCAAGCCGGCGCCAGGGTAGCTTCATCGCTGTCAATTGCGGCGCGCTGCCCGAGCATCTGCTGGAGGCCGAACTCTTCGGCTATGTCGGCGGCGCCTTCACCGGAGCCCAGCGCACGGGCGCCGAGGGTCTCGCCGTCGCCGCCGATCGCGGCACGCTTTTCCTCGACGAGATCGCCGACATGCCGCTATCAAGCCAGGTAGCGCTATTGCGCTTCCTCGACAGTTCCGAGGTCCGTCCGGTCGGCGGCCATCAGGTGCGCAAGGTCGATACGCAGATCGTCGCCGCCACCAATGTCGACCTCGAGGAGGCGATCGCCACCAGGCGCTTCAGGGAGGATCTGTTCTATCGCCTTGGCGTCATTCGTCTGGAACTGCCGGCGCTGCGCGACCGAACCGATTTCGGCGCCGTCCTCGACAGCATGCTGGCGGAGATCTCGCCCGGCACGCAGATCGATCCCGCCGCCGCGACGCTGATGGCGGCATTCGGCTGGCGCGGAAACATGCGCGAACTGCGGTCCGCCCTGCTGCAACTGGTGATGGCCGCAGACGGAAACAGGATTGCACCTTCCGATGTTCTCGATTTGCTCGGCCACCCAGGAGTAGGCGTCGGCCGCCAGACCCATTCCCTGCGCACCAAGATCGGCCGGGAAGTCACCGAGATGCTGCGCAGCAACGGAAACAACATCAGCCTAACGGCACGGACGCTCGGCGTCTCACGCAACACCGTCTACAAATACGCCAGAAACCCATAAGGGCAGGGGGAAATCAGCGCGGCACTGTTCCATAAATAAGCTTATCTCGCAAAATGCCCGACTAACCACTACTTAAGTGAGGTTCCGTACAAGTCTCCGTGCAATCAGGCCCCCGCAACCAGTTCAAACATAAATCACTGATTACATTGATTTAACAAGGGCTTAACCGTAAAAACGTCACTACCGCCTCTGTCTCGCAGGGCGGTTTTTGCGTTTCTAGGCGCTAGCCTCTTATAGATGCAGTTCTCAGTCTTCTAAGGTGATGGATCTGAGTCACCGAAGCGCCTGAAGCTCTCGATGATAGGGAAAGTGACCTGAGACCCTGAACTTCCTCCAGAATTTGGTAGAGTCCGTCACATCAAGGAGACGGACGAATGAAGCGTTCACGGTTCACGGAAGAACAGATCATCGGAATATTGAAGGAGCAGGAGGCGGGCGCGAAGACAGTCGATGTCTGCCGCAGGCACGGCATCTCGGATGCAACCTTCTACAAATACAAGGCGAAGTACGGCGGCATGGACGTGTCCGATGCCCGCAAGCTGAAGGCGCTCGAGGACGAGAACGCCAAGCTGAAGAAGCTGCTCGCCGAGGCCATGCTGGACAATGCGATCCTGAAGGATGTCGCTGCAAAAAAATGGTGACGCCCGATGTGAAGCGGAATGCGGTGGCTCACGTCTGTGCGCAGCACGGGGTGAGCCAGCGTCGGGCGTGCGAGGTTCTATCGGTGGATCGTTCGAGCATGCGATATCGGAGCGTGCGGCCGGACGATGCGTCCATCCGCGAGGCGATGAAGAAGGTGGCGTCCGAGCGTCGTCGCTTCGGCTATCGCCGTATCCACGTGATGCTCGACCGGCAGGGGATGGTCATGAACCTGAAGAAGCTTCGACGTCTCTATCGCGAGGAGAAGCTGACGGTGCGCAAGCGCGGCGGCCGAAAGCGGGCCTTGGGGACGAGACGTCCTTTGGCTCTGCCGTCGCGTCCGGGCGAGCGCTGGAGCCTGGACTTCGTCAGCGATGCCTTCACCGACGGTCGTCGCTTTCGGGTGCTGGCGGTGGTCGACGACTTCACCCGTGAATGCCTGTGCCTGGTCGCCGACACATCCCTGTCGGGGGCACGGCTTGCCCGCGAACTGGATAGTCTCATCGCCAGACGGGGAAAGCCGAGGACGATTGTCTCGGACAACGGCACGGAGATGACCAGTATGGCCATCCTCAAATGGTGCCAGGAAGCAAAGGTCGAATGGCACTACATCGCCCCAGGCAAGCCGATGCAGAACGGCTTCGTCGAAAGCTTCAACGGCAGCTTCCGTGACGAGTGCCTCAACGAGACCCTGTTCTCGTCGCTCACTCAGGCCCGAGCCGCCATCAACGCATGGAAGGAGGATTACAACAGGAGCAGACCCCACTCGTCGCTGGGCAATATCACCCCCAGCGAGTTCGCAATGAAAATGGCTATGGAAAAACAGGCCGCATGAGGCCAGATTAAAAACCCAAGACTCTCCCGAAAACTGGAGGGAAAGTGGGTCTCAGGTCAACAGCCTTACCCCAGATGATTGACCCGCAGTGAAGCGAGCAGCGTTTCCTTCGAGGTCGCCAGATGGGCCTGAACCGCCGCCTGCGCCGCATCGGCATCGTGCGAGCGCATGGCGGCGATGATGCGCAGATGCTCTCCCACGGCCGCCTTGTTGCGGTCGCGCTCACGCTGTTTGTCCCATTGGTAGTGATAGTGGAAAATCAGCGAGATGACCTTCTGGAAATCGCTGACGAAACGGTTTTTGACAACGGCGTTGATGGTGGCGTGGAACTTCTCGTCCAACTGCGAAAAGTCGCGGAAATCGGTGTCAATGCGGTCCAGCAGTTGCATATGCTCGCCCTCCAGCGCGTCGATCGCGGTCCAGACGGGATGGGTTTCGGGCAGGGCGCTGACGGTGCGGGCGGCATTGACCTCCAGCAGCGTGCGGAATTCGGACAATTCCACCGCGTAGTCGCCGGTGAAGCCCAGAAGCCGCCAGCCGCCGCGCGGTCGCCTCTCGACCAGGCCGAAATGATCCAGGCTGGCGAGGAACTCCTGCAACAGATGCGGAGGAACCGAAAACTGCTTGGCCAGTTGCGCCACGTTCAGCGGTGTGCCGGCGGGCACGTCGAACCGCAGCACCCAGTCCAGAAACCGACCCTCCAGCTCTCGCAACGAGATATATTCCTCGCGCTCGGGCAGGCGGTCGGCCTCGGTCGCGGTGCGCAACAGTGATTTGTGGCGCCCGTCGAGGTCGATGATTCCCACTTCGGCCAGCCGTTTCAGCACAGCGCGTACCACGGTTCGGCTGACTTTCAATCCCTTGGCCAGGTTCAGTTCCGAGGGCAGCGTATCGCCCGGGGACTGCGCAGCCAATTGATCCAGCATCAGATTGTAGGCCGCACGAAAACGGGCATCGGTCCGGGCCATGGTATCCTGTTCTTTTGTACTCAACGATTAAAAACAGTTTACACGACGCATATCCGCCGTCTAGTGTTCTTTATGATAAAAGTCCAAAGGCGACGGGAGGCGCTGGAATGGCCGAGATGATGCTCTGCGGTACCTGCATTGCGCCGGGTCGCTTCGAACTGGTGGCGGCACCCGTGCCGCAGACGGCGCCCGACGGCTGGGTACTTGTCGATATCGCGGCAGCGGGGCTTTGCGGCACCGACTACCACATCTTTACGGGCAAGCAGCCCTATCTGAGCTACCCGCGGGTCATCGGTCACGAGCTTTCGGGTCGTGTGGCCGTGGCGTCCGCCGGCTGGGCCGAGGGCGTGCCCGTGGTGATCAATCCCTATCTATCATGCGGTCATTGTCGGGCCTGCCTGCGCGGGAAGCCCAATTGCTGCACTCGGATCGAGGTGCTCGGCGTCCATCGCGACGGCGGCATCTGCGCCCGCATCGCGGTTCCGGCCACCAACCTCTATCCGGCAGGCGACCTGCCGCTCGAGGCGGCGGCGATGGTCGAGTTTCTGGCCATCGGTGCGCATGCGGTGCGGCGTGGCGAGGTCATGGCGGGCGACAGGGTGCTGGTGACCGGGGCCGGACCGATCGGTCTTGGCGCTGCGCTCTTCGCCCGGATGCGCGGTGCCGAGGTGCATCTCCTGGATACCACACCCGCCCGGCTGGAGCAGGCTGCGGCATTCGGCTTCGAGCATCTGCATGCCGCCCTTGGCCCCGACCATGCGGAAGGCTTCGACGTGGTCTTCGATGCGACCGGCCATGCCGGTGCGATGGAGGCAGGCTTTGCCCATGTCGGCCATGGCGGTTCGTATGTCTTCATTTCTGTCGTCCAGGACAGCATCACCTTTTCGGATCCGGAGTTTCACAAGCGCGAGGCGAAGTTGATCGGCTCGCGCAATGCCACGGCGGAAGATTTCGAAGTGGTGATGGCGGCGCTGCGCTCCGGTGCAGTGCGGGCCGAGGCGCTGCTGTCGGAGCGGATTGCGCTGGCCGACCTGCCCACCCGGCTGCCCGAACTGGCGGCCGACCGGGGGCGCCTGATCAAGGCCATCGTTATCCTGGGCACCGGGCCATGACCGAAGTCATCCGCATGAACGCCATCGAAAAGCGTTTCCCCGGGGTTCACGCCCTGCGTGCGGCGCGGTTCGATCTGATGGCCGGCGAGGTTCATGCCCTGATGGGCGAGAACGGGGCGGGCAAGTCGACGCTGATGAAGATCCTCTCCGGCATCTATGCGCCCGACAGCGGCAGCATATGGGTGAACGGCGAAGAGGTGCGCATTGCCGGACCCCGCGCGGCCCAGGCGCTCGGCATAGGCATCATCCACCAGGAACTGGCGCTGATGCCGGACCTGACGGTTGCGCAGAACATCTTCATCGGCCGCGAACCGCGCAGCCGCTGGGGCGTGCTGGACGAAGCGCAACTGAACCGTGACGCCGAGGCGATCTTTGCGGCGATGAAGGTGCCGCTCGATCCGCGCGCCGAGGTCCGCAGCCTGACCATCGCCAAGCAGCAGATGGTGGAAATCGCCAAGGCGCTGTCGTTTCGTTCGCGCATCCTGATCATGGACGAACCCACCGCCGCCCTCAACGACGCCGAGACCGAGGAACTCTTCGCCATCATCCGGCAGCTGAAGTCGGAAGGCGTGGCGCTGGTCTACATCAGTCACAAGATGGACGAGATCCGCCGCATCTCGGACCGGGTGACGGTCATGCGCGACGGCGCCTATGTCGGCACGGTGGCGGCGGCCGAAACGCCGATCGAAACCATCATTTCCATGATGGTGGGCCGCGAGCTCGACCAGTCCGCAGCCGAGATCCCCGACCTGTCCTCGGCCCCTGTGGCGCTGGCCGTGAACGGGCTGCGGCGCGGGCGGATGGTGCGCGATGTCAGTTTCGATCTGCGCAAGGGCGAAATCCTCGGCTTTGCCGGGCTGATGGGGGCGGGACGCACCGAGGTGGCCCGGGTCATCTTCGGCGCCGACCCGCGCGAGGCCGGCGACATCGTGGTGCACGGTCGGCTCTGTTCGATCCGCAGCCCTCGCGATGCGGTGGCGGCGGGCATCGGCTACCTGTCCGAGGACCGCAAGCATTTCGGTCTGGCGCTCGGGATCGACGTGCGCGGCAACATCGCGCTGACCTCGCTCGAGCGGTTCTCGGATCGTTTCCTGCGGGTGGACGAGCCGGCGCTCGCCCGGGTCGCCGCCGACTATATCGAAAGCCTGGCCATCCGAACCCCGTCGGACAGGCAGGAGGTCCGGCTGCTGTCGGGCGGCAACCAGCAGAAGGTCGTCATCGCCAAATGGCTGCTGCGCGACTGCGACATCCTGATCTTCGACGAGCCGACGCGCGGCATCGACGTCGGGGCCAAGGCCGAGATCTACCGTCTGCTGCAGAGCCTGGCGGCAGCGGGCAAGGCGATCATCGTCATTTCCTCGGAACTGCCCGAGGTGCTGCGCCTCTCGCACCGCATCGCCGTGATGTGCGAGGGGCGGCTGACCGGCATCCTGCCCGGCGGCCCCGACACAAGCCAGCACGAAATCATGCGCCTGGCGACCCAGCGCGACACGGTATCCGAAGGAGAATCCGCATGACCGCAACCCTCGCCGCCAAGCCCCGCCTGATGGCCTCGGGTGCGCAACAGAAGGTCCTGGCCTTTGCCAGCCTGATCGTGCTCCTGCTGTTCTTTTCGCTGGCCTCGCCCAATTTCCTGCAGACCGCCAATATCCTGGCCATCCTGCAGGCCACCAGCGTGAACGGCGTGCTGGCCATTGCCGCCACCCTTGTCATCATCACCGGCGGCATCGACCTGTCGGTCGGCACGCTGATGACGTTTACCGCTGTGATCGCCGGGGTGGTGCTGACCATGTGGGGGCTGGCAATGCCGCTCGGCATCGTCGCCGCCATCGCTGCCGGGGCGGCCTGCGGCTTTATTTCGGGCTCGCTGATCGCCCGGATGAAAATCCCGCCCTTCATTGCCACGCTGGGCATGATGCTGATCCTCAAAGGCCTGTCGCTGGTGATCTCGGGCACCAAGCCGATCTATTTCAACGACACGCCGAGTTTTCCACTGCTCTCGACCGGCTCGCTGATCGGGGCCGTAGTGCCCGGCCTGCCGGTGCCGAACGGGGTTCTGGTCCTCTTCATCCTGGCGCTGGCGATTTCCTGGGTGCTGAACCGCACGACGCTCGGACGCTATTGCTTTGCGCTGGGATCGAACGAAGAAGCGGTGCGGCTTTCCGGGGTGAATGCCGATGGCTGGAAGGTGGCGATCTATGCGCTGGCCGGTGGCATCTGCGGCATTGCAGGCCTCCTCATCGCCTCGCGGCTGAATTCGGCCCAGCCGGCGCTCGGCCTTGGCTATGAGCTGGACGCCATCGCCGCCGTGGTCATCGGCGGAACGTCGCTCGCCGGCGGGCGCGGCTCGATCCTGGGAACCATCATCGGCGCGCTGATCATGAGCGTGCTGCTCAACGGGCTTCGCATCATGTCGGTGGCGCAGGAATGGCAGACCGTTGTCACGGGCGTCATCATCATCGCCGCCGTCTATGCGGACATGCTTCGCCGGCGCCGTGCCGGCTAACTGAAAGAGAACGGGTAACGTTCCGATATCCAACGTCAAAACCTCAAGGAGAACACTATGTTGAACAGAAGAGCGCTGATGGCTGCACTTTGCGCAGGCAGCCTGATTGCATCCAGCGGCATGGCCCTGGCGCAGGACAAGCTTTACATTCCGCTGATCTCGAAAGGCTTCCAGCATCAGTTCTGGCAGGCGGTGAAGGCCGGCGCCGACAAGGCGGCGACAGAGTTCGGCGTGGAGGTCACGTTCGAAGGCCCGGATACCGAAGCCCAGGTCGACAAGCAGATGGACATGCTGGCAGCCGCGCTGGCGAAGAAGCCGGCCGCGATCGGATTTGCCGCGCTGGACAGCCAGGCGGCGACGCCGCTTCTGAAGCAGGCGAAGGACGCGGGCATCCCGATCATCGCCTTCGACTCGGGCGTCGACAGCGATATTCCTGCGACGACCGTCACCACCAACAACCTGGCCGCTGCGGCGCTCGCCGCCGACAAGATGGCCGAACTGATCGGTGGGGCCGGCAAGGTCGCGCTCGTCGTGCATGACCAGACCTCGCGCACCGGCATCGACCGCCGCGACGGCTTCGTCAACCGCGTCAAGGAAGCCTATCCGAACATCGAAATCGTCGACATCCAGTACGGTGCCGGCGACCAGTTGCAGTCGACCGAGATCACCAAGGCGATCCTGACCGCTCACTCTGACATCAAGGGGATCTTCGGCGCCAACGAGGGTTCGGCCATCGGTGTGCTGAATGCGGTGAAGGAGACCGGCAAGACCGGCGTTGTCGTCATCGGCTATGACTCGGGCAAGCTGCAGAAGGATGCGATCCGTGCAGGCGAAATGGCCGGCGCGATCACCCAGAACCCTGTCGGCATCGGTTATGAAACCGTCAAGGCGGCAATCGCCGCCGTCAAGGGCGAGAAGCTGGCCGGCACCATCGACTCGGGCTTTGCCTGGTACGACAAGACCAACATCGACGCGCCGGAAATCGCAGCGGTTCTCTACGACTGAGGTCGTTTGAGGCCTGTCTGAAACTTGCCGGCCCCGCATGTCCGGGGCCGGTTCCTTGACGAGGAAGAATAAGATGGAACTGGGTGTAAAGGGCAAGGTGGTGATTGTGACGGGCGGTGCCGCGGGCATCGGCGGCGCGATCTCCGAACTTCTGGCGGCCGAAGGGGCGGTGCCGGTGATCTTCGCCCGCCGCGCGCCTGAGGCGAGCTGGCTGGCCGCACTCGGACCCGACGCCGGTTGGGTGCAGGTGGAGCTTTCCGACGACGACCAGTGTCGCGCGGCGGTCGACGAGGCCCGCAAACGGTTTGGCGAGATCTACGGGCTCGTCAACAATGCGGGCGTCAACGACGGCGTGGGCATCGAGGCCGGACCGGCCGCCTTCCGTGCCTCGCTCGACCGCAACCTCATCCATTACTACACGCTGGTCCACCTCCTGGCCGAGGATCTGAAATCGCAGGCCGGAGCGATCGTGAACATCAGCTCGAAAACCGCGGTCACCGGCCAGGGTAACACCTCGGCCTATGTCGCGGCCAAGGCGGCGCAGCTAGGCCTGACGCGGGAATGGGCCGCTGCCTTCGCTCCCCATGGCGTGCGCGTCAACGCGGTGATCCCGGCCGAGGTTATGACACCGCTCTACGCCCGCTGGATCGAGACCTTCGAAGACCCTGCCGCAAAGCTTGCCGAGATCACGGCTCGCATTCCTCTGGGCCAACGCATGACCGAAGCCTCGGAGATCGCCTCCATGGTGGTCTTTGCCCTGTCCGGCCGGGCGCGGCATCTGACCGGCCAATGGCTGTTCGTCGATGGCGGATATACCCATCTCGACCGCGCTCTCGCAGGAGTGGGCCAATGAAGCCAGATCACATCATCCTGTCGCCCGAAGACGACGTCGCGATTGCGCTCGCCGACCTGCCGGCCGGGGCCGCCATAGCGGGTGTCACGCTGACCTCGCATGTGCCGCGCGGCCACAAGGTCGCCCTTCGCAACCTTGAAGAAGGAGCGCCGGTGCGGCGCTATGGCCAGATCATCGGCCAGGCCAGCCGCGCGATCACCGCGGGCGAACATGTGCATGTCCAGAACCTTGGCATGTCGGTGCACGCGCTCGAGCATGACTTCGGCGCCGATCTGCGGCCGCTTCCGGCTCCGGCTGAAACCCGCACCTTCCAGGGCTATCGCCGCGCCGATGGTAGGGCCGGGACGCGGAACTATCTGGGCGTTCTGACCTCGGTCAACTGCTCGGGCTCGGTGGCGCGCTTCATCGCGGAACAGGCGGAAAAGACCGACTGGTTCCGCGCGCTGAAGAATGTCGACGGCATCGTGCCAATCGCGCACAGTTCGGGTTGCGGCATGGCGGGCGACAACGAGGGTTACGACACCCTGTTCCGCACCCTGCAGGGCTATGCGAAGAACCCCAATTTCGCCGGTATCCTGCTGGTCGGCCTGGGCTGCGAGGTCATGCAGATCCCCGCCCTGGTGGGCAAGGCCCGGCTGCGCGCCGACGGCCAGTTCAAGCACATGATCATCCAGGATCAGGGCGGCACCCGCCGGACGGTGGAACGCGGGGTCGAGGCGCTGCGCGAACTCGCCGAAGTGGCAGAAAACTGCCGGCGCGAACCTATACCCGTGTCCGAACTGGTGATCGGCATGCAGTGTGGCGGCTCGGACGGCTATTCCGGCATCACCGCCAATCCTGCGCTCGGCGTCGCGTCGGATCTTCTGGTCGCTCACGGCGGTACGACGATCCTGTCGGAAACCTCGGAAATCTACGGCGCCGAGCACCTGCTGACGCGCCGCGCCGTCAGCCGCGAGGTGGGCGAGAAGCTGCTGGATCGCATCCGCTGGTGGGAAGATTATACCGCGCGCAACAAGGGCGAGATGAACAACAATCCGAGCCCCGGCAACAAGCGCGGCGGCTTGACGACGATCCTCGAAAAGAGCCTTGGGGCGGTGGCCAAGGGCGGTTCGGCACCGCTCGCGGGTGTCTACCTCTTTGCCGAGCCGATCGATAGCAAGGGTTTCGTCTTCATGGACAGCCCCGGCTACGACCCGTGCTCCGTCACGGGGCAGGTGGCGTCCGGCGCCAACCTGATCGTCTTCACCACCGGCCGCGGCTCAGTCTCGGGCTACAAGCCGGTGCCCTGCATCAAGGTTGCCACCAATTCCGAAATGTTCGTGCGCATGGAAGGGGATATGGACCTGAACACCGGCGACATCCTGGAAGGCGTTACGCTGGAGGAGAAGGGCCGGGAAATGTTCGAGATGTTCCTGCGCGTGGCGTCCGGTGAGATCACCAAATCCGAAAGCCTCGGATTTGGTGGGGCGGAGTTCGTGCCCTGGCAGATCGGCGCGGTGATGTGATGCCGTCCGGAGCCGGGCCTGCCGCTACAGGAGACTGTAGCGGCGCAGGATTTCGGCCACCTGCGCGTCCTGGGCGGCATTGGGCAGCAGGGCCGGCTGGCGGCTGGCGCCGACGGAGGCATCCTGAAGATAGAGCGCCCGCTTGACCATGGCGGGTGCGAAGCCGAGGGCGTAGAGATCGGTGCGGAAGGCGGTATAGATCGCCTGCTGCCGTTCTGCCTCGGCGATATCGCCGGCATTGAATGCGCCGAGAATACCGGCCAGCACATGCGGCATGGCATTGCCGAGGCCGGAGATGCAGCCGGCTGCGCCATTCCGCAGGGCCCAGAGCACCAGATGGTCCGGCCCCGAATAGACCTCGAAACCATCATTCTCCTTCGCCACGTCGAGATAGGCTTCCAGCGTCTCCTGGGCGCCGCCCGAATCCTTGATGCCGGCGATGTTGCCGTGGCGGGCGAGCGTGCGCGCCGTCTCCGGCTCGATATGGTTCTGCGTGCGCGCCGGGATGTCGTAGAGGTAGATAGGCGCCTTCACGGCATCGGCGACAGTGGAGAAATGGCGGATCAGACCGTCCTGGGTGCAGGCGATGAAGAAGGGCGTGATGACGGCGATGGCGTCGACGCCGATGCGGTCGAATTCGCGCGCCAGTTTCAGGGTCTCGAAGGTCGCGGGCATGCCGGCATTGACGATGACCTTCACGCGGTTGGCCACCTCGTCGACCACTTCCTCGGTCAGCCGCACCTTCTCGTCGAAGGTGAGCGCGGAGAAATCGCCATTGGTGCCGGCGCACATGATGTTGTTGCCGGCCTCGACCTGACGGCGGACCTGGGCGCGGGTGGCTTCATAGTTGATCGTCTCGTCCTCGTTGAAGCAGGTCACGAGCGCGACGAAGGCTTGTTTGGTCATGTCAGTCTCCTGTGAAGGGGCGGGAGCCTCAAGAGGCGCGGGCGAGGCGGGCGGCACGATGGGCCGCCTGCACATCCGGATCGGGGTCGAGGCCGGCGGCGAGAAGGGCGCGCGTATAATCTTCGCGCGGCGTTTCGAAGACTTCGCGCACCGTGCCGAGTTCGACGACACGGCCCTTCTGCATGACCATGACGTGGTCGGCGAAATCGCGCACCACCGGCAGGTCATGGGCGATGAAGATGAAGGCAATGCCCATCTGCTTGCGTAGCCCGTCGAGCAGGGCGATGACCTGCGCCTGGACCGAGACGTCGAGGGCGGAGACCGCTTCGTCGCAGATGATCAGTTTCGGCTCGAGCGCCAGCGCGCGCGCAATGGCGATGCGCTGGCGCTGGCCGCCGGAGAACTGGTGCGGATAGCGGCCCATATGTTCCGGTCCGAGCCCGACCTGGACCAAGAGCTCTGCGACCCGTTCGCGCCATCTCGCCCTCGGCAGGATGTCCGGATGGATGACCCAGGCCTCCGAGATCAGCTGGTAGACGGTCATGCGCGGATTGAGCGACTGGGTCGGATCCTGGAAGACCATCTGCAGATCGCGACGCAGCTTGTAGAGCTCCGCCGGAGAAAGGGTGAAGAGGTCGCGACCCTTCCACAGCGCGCTGCCGCTGTCGGGCTCGTCGAGGCGCACGAGAATGCGGGCAAGCGTGGACTTGCCCGAGCCGCTTTCTCCGACCACGGCCATGGTCTCACCGGGCATCAGATCGAAAGAAATGCCCTTGAGCGCTTCGAAGGCGCCGTAATGCTTGCGGACATCGCGGACCGAGAGGACGGGCTCGCCCGGGGCTGCCGGCGCGTGCATTTCGCCCTTGCCCGGGGCGGCGGCGATCAGCTTCTTCGTATAGGGATGCTGCGGGTTCTTGTAGACCTCGCGCACCGTGCCGGCCTCGACCAGCACGCCCTTTTCCATCACCACGACGCGATCGGCGATTTCGGCGACGACCCCGAGATCGTGGGTGATGATCAGCACGGCCATGCCGGTCTCTTCCTGCAATTCCTCCAGCAGGGCCAGCACCTCGGCCTGGACGGTGACGTCCAGTGCCGTCGTTGGCTCGTCGGCGATCAGCAGGTCCGGCCGCAGGGCGAGCGCCATGGCGATCATGACGCGCTGGCGCTGGCCGCCGGAGAATTCATGCGGATATTTGTCGAGCGCGCGTTCGGGATCGGGAATGCCGACGCGCGTCACCAGCCGCAGCGCCTCGGCCTGGGCCTCGGTGGACCCGGTCCCATGGGTCGTCAGCGCCTCGCGGATCTGCCAGCCGACGGTGTAGACCGGGTTCAGGTGGCTGAGCGGATCCTGGAAGATCATCGCGATGCGGCGGCCGTTCACCGCGCGACGCTGATGCGCCGGCATGGTCAAAAGGTCGATGCCGTCGAGCAGGATCTCGCCGGAGCTGATACGGCCGGGTGGCATGTCGATCAGGTTCATAATTGCGGATGAGGAGACCGACTTGCCCGATCCGCTCTCGCCGAGGATGGCGAGCGTTTCGCCGCGATCCAGGTGATAGGAGATGTCGCGCACCGCTTTCACCACGCCCATGGCGGTGTGGAACTCGACCGAGAGATTGCGGACTTCCAGGAGATGGTCAGCCATTGTTTCGACCTTTCATTTCCAGGCGCCAGCGCTGAACGGGATCGAGCGCGATCCGCAGCCAGTTGGACAGCAGGTTGAGCGACATGGTGGTCAGGATGATGGCCAGGCCCGGCCAGAAGGACAGCCACCAGGCATTGGTGAGATATTGCCGCCCTTGCGATATCATCAGGCCCCAGGTGATTTCCGGCGGCTGGATGCCGATGCCGAGGAAGGAAAGCGCGCTTTCGGCGAGCATGACATAGGCGAAGTCGAGGGTTGCCAGCGTCGTCAGCGTCGGCAGCACGACCGGCAGGATGTGGCGGAAGACGATGCGCTTGCTGGAGGCGCCCATGACGCGGGCGGCCTGGATGAACATGCGTTCGCGGATCTCCAGCACCTCGGCGCGGGTCGTCCTTAGATAGACCGGAATGCGGGTGATCGAGAGCACCAGCATCAGGTTGATGATGGACGAGCCCAGCACATAGAGGACGATGACGGCGATCAGCAGCGAAGGAAAGGACATGATGACGTCGGCCAGGCGCATGATCACCTGGTTGACGCGCTTGGAGGAGAAGCCGGCGACGAGGCCCAGAACCGTGCCGACGACCGCGGAAATGGCGACAGCGCCCGCGGCGACCATCAGCGTGTTCTGGGTGGCGACGATGATGCGGGCAAGCAGGGGTCGACCAAGCGCATCCGCGCCCATCCACCAGACCCAGCCGCGCTCCCAGTCGAAGGGGGCGGCGTTGCGGCCGCGCAGGTTCTGCTTGGTGGCGAGATCGCCGAGCCAGTTCGGGCCGATGATCGCCAAGAGCAGGATCGCCACAAGGAAGACCGCAGCGCAGAGCGCGAACTTGTCGGCCCAAAGCATGCGGGCCAGGCGAACGATGAAGCGAGGCTCGTCGGTAATGGTCATATCTGTCGTCGGCAGGGTCACAATGGCCTCCTCAATGACGGATGCGCGGATCGAGCAGCGCATAGGCGAGGTCGATCAACAGGTTCATCAGGAAGATCGCCAGCGCCGTGACGAGAATGGCGGCCAGGACGACGTTGAAATCGCGCTGCAGGATGGAGTCGATCATCAGCTTGCCGACGCCGGGGAAACCGAAAATGGTCTCGACGATGACCGCGCCGTTCAGGAGGCTTGCTGCCTGGTCGCCGATCACGGTGATGACCGGCAGCATGGCATTGCGCAGCGCGTGGATGAAGATGATCGGGCCGGACCTGACGCCCTTGGCGCGGGCGGTCTTCACATAGGCCGACGACAGGGCGCTGATCATCGAGCCACGCACGACCTGGACGATGATGCCGAAGGGCCGCACGAAGAGGACGCAGATCGGCATGATCCAATGCTGCAGCGAACCCGTGCCTGATGTCGGCAGCCAGGCCAGATTGACCGAGAAGACCACGATCGCGACGATGGCGAGCCAGAAATCGGGAACGGAAGCGCCGATCAGCGAGACGATCGAGGACAGGCGGTCGAAGAAGCCGCCGGCGCGGAACGCGGCCAGCGAGCCGACGACGATGGCGGCACCGGTGACAAGCGCCATGGTGATGACGGCAAGCCACAGCGTCCAGACGAAGGCTTCGAGGACGACGTCGAGGGCGGGGCGCGCCTTGCGCAGGGATTCGCCGAAGTCGCCGGTGACGACATCGCCCACATAACGGCCGAACTGCACCAGAAGGGGATCGTTCAGGCCGTGAATCTCGCGGAACTGTGCCTTCAGTTCGGCAGACGCTTCGACGGGCAGGAACAGGGCGGCCGGGTCGCCAGTGAGGCGCGAGAGAAAGAAGACCATGACGATCAGCCCGACGAGTGAGATCAGACTGGCCACGGCGCGTTTTCGGATGAAGCTCAGCATGGCGCCCTCTATTGCATCGGGCGGCGGGATCATCCCGCCGCCTTGATTGCTTTTCTGACTGGCGATGCATGTGCCCGCCAGCACGGTTTACTTGATCGTGATCTCCGAAAGCTGGAGCATCGAGTTGGTCGCCATGGTGGGTTTGAATTCCAGGCGTTCGGAGACGCGCGAGAAGCCGACCATGTGGAAGAGCAGGACGTCGGCGACGACTTCGTCATGCAGGTAGGCGATCAGTTCCGACCAGAGCTTGGCGCGTTCGTCGCCGACCGCTGCCGAGGCACGCTTGATCAGGTCGTCGACCTTCGGATCCGAGAAGCCGGACTGGGTGCCTTCGGATGCGTATTTGAAGAACATCGAGAAGGATGGGTCGCCCTTGGAATTGTCGTGCATGGCGGCGACGATCTGCGGACCGCGACCTTCCTTGAACGGCTTCGAGTAGTAGCCTTCATGCTCGGCCACATCAACGAACTTCAGCTCGATCTTGAAGCCGACTTCCTGCAGCTGGGCCTGGATGGCCTCCATGATCTCGGCGACGTTCGGGAAGTTCGCCGAGCGGGCGATGATGGTGATCGGCGTGTCGACCTTGACGCCGTCGGCCTTGGCTTCTTCGAGAAGTTTCTTTGCGCCCTCGACATCAAAGGCAGGAACCTTGACGTCCGGGTTCCAGCCGAGCGTCGGCGGCGGCACGATCGCCGTGGCGAGCAGGGCGCTTTCCGGAACCAGCGTGCCGAGGAAGGCCTGACGATCGATCGCCATGTTGAGGGCGCGTCGAACGCGAATGTCGCCCAGCGGCTCGATGTTGTGATCGATGCGCAGATAGACAGTCTCGCTATCGAGATAGGAGAAATCGGTGGCGGGGTTGGTCGCGTCGAGCTGCGAGATCGACGGCGAAAGGTCGGCCTCGCCTGCCTGGACCATGGCGGCGCGGACGGCCGGATCGGCGCGGAACAGATAGGTCGCTTCGGTGACCTGCGGCTTCTCGCCCCAATAGTCGGCGCGGCCCGTCAGGACGATCTGCTGGCCCGGCGTCCAGTTGGTGAGCTTGTAGGGGCCGGTGCCGACCGGCTCACGCACGAATTCGAGCGACGTTTCTTCCGGCACAATGGTGACGAGGGACATCAGCAGCGGCAGGATCGGCTGGACCGGATCGGCCTTGAAGTCGACGGTTTGGTCGTCGACGATTTCGGCGGAGATGGTCATGCCGCCGAAATAGCGCCGCGACTCGCAGGCATTCTTGTCGCTCATGATGCGGTCGAAGCTGTGCTTCACGTCCTTCGCATCAAAACCCGAGCCATCCGAGAAGGTGACGCCCTGGCGAAGGTGGAAGCGCCAGCTGCCGTCGGCGTTCTGTTCCCACTTCTCGGCAAGGCGCGGCATCAGGCCCTTGTTGTTGCGCACGTCCAGCTCGGTCAGCGTTTCGCTGACGTTCTGCATGATGACGCGACCGATATTGGATCGGGTCGCCATGCATGGTTCCAGCAGATCGGCTTCTTCCGCCAGGACGATTTTTATCGGACCCGATCCGGCATAGGCCGGCGACAGGGCCGAGCCCAGCATCAGGGCGCTCAAGATCAGTGTGTTTCTCATTGCATTCTCCTCCCTAGTAATCTCGTTCAGTTCGATGTGGATTGACAGCGCGTGTCGTTCGGGTCGCGAGGGGTCACCGTATTTGCGGTCACCATGGTCACTGTGCAGTCCGCCGATGGCGAAGTCGCCGCCGCGTTCCGGCGCCTCCGGACGTCCTGCATGAGATCCTCCCTCCCTGGCGTCCTCTTGCCGTGTGGTAAAACCATCCAACTTTCGCTCGACTTTGTCAATTTATTTTCTGATGTAAAATCTTTATGGAGTTTTACGGGAAATAAAACTGTTTAAAATCAGCGATATAAGCTAAGTGATGTTGATTGTATTGAATTTTGATAACATCAAAAAACTTGACAACTTTGTCTGTTTGGTGATTTTCGATGACTGACGAGGAGGATCCCATGCATCCCGATGATATTGCCTGCAACATGAACGGCGTGCTCCGCACCGTGTCCCAGGGACGCGATGAAGCGCTGCTGCCTTCGCCCATGGTGCAGAACCATGCCGCCTTCCTGCATCTCTTCGAAGACGGCGCGCTTGCCTGCGCCTGGTTCGGTGGCACGCTCGAAGGCAAGTCCGACATCTCGATCTTCGCCTCGGTGCTGCCGAAGGGCGCACCGGCCTGGGGGGCTCCCCAGCAGTTGAGCTTCGACGCTTTGCATTCCGAGCAGAACCCGGTGCTGTTCAAGGCACCGGATGGCATATTGTGGCTTTTCCACACCTCCCAGCCGTCCGGCAATCAGGACGAATGCCGAATCCGCATGGCCGAGATCCGGCGCGATGGCGCCGATCCGACGAAGCTCATCGCGGAAGAGGGGCGCTATCTCGACCTGCCGCGCGGCTGTTTCGTCCGTGCGCCCTTGGTGGTGCGTGACGATGGCGCCTGGCTGCTGCCGATCTTTCGCTGTGTGCAGCGTCCGGGCCAGAAATGGAACGGCAGCCACGACACGGCAGCCGTGGGTGTGTCCGAGGATGGCGGCAAGACGTGGCGGTTGGACGAGCTCGAGCAGTCGACCGGCTGCGTGCACATGTCGCCCGCCCTGCTGCACGGCGAGCATTTTGCGGCGTTCTTCCGGCGGCGGCAGGCAGACTTCGTCTATCGGACGGAAAGCGTGGACGGTGGGCGCAGTTGGTCGGTGCCGCAGGCGACCGACGTTCCCAACAACAACTCGTCGATCGCCGTGACACGCCTGCGCGACGGGCGGCTGGCGATGATCTGCAATCCGGTGAATGCGGCCCTGTCGCCCGACCGGCGCGCCTCACTCTACGACGAACTCGGAGAGGACGACGGGCGGCCCGATGCCGATCCGGAGGGCGGCTGCGTGCCCGTCTGGGGCGTGCCGCGCGCGCCGGTCACGGTTTGTCTCTCCCAGGATGGCGGCAAGACCTTTCCGGTCCGGGTGCTGGTCGAGGACGGACCGGGTACCTGCCTATCGAACGATTCGACCGATGGTCGCAACAAGGAGATGTCCTATCCGTGGTTGCTGGAAGAGCCGGACGGAACCATGCATCTCGCCTATACCTATCATCGGCGCGCGATCAAATATGTCCGCCTGGCCCCGGGCTGGGACAGGGCGGCAGGACGGAGTGAGACATGAGCACCATCATCGGCATTACCATGGGCGACCCGTGTGGCGTGGGCCCGGAGATTTCCATCCGTGCGCTGGCGGAAATGCCCGAGGCGGATCGCGCGCAGACGCGCATCTACGGCAACCTGGCGACGCTCGAGGCGGCGCGTGAGGCCCTTGGGGTCGACATCGACCTCAAGCCCCATGTGGTGGATTTGCCGGTCGAGGGCGCACCGCTGCCATGGGGGCAGCTTAGCCCCGTCGCCGGCGATGCGGCCTTCCGCTTCATCGAGAAGGCGGTACGCGACGCCGAGGCGGGCGAGATTGGCTGCATCGTGACTGCGCCGATCAACAAGGAGGCGTTGAACCTCGCCGGCCACCATTATGATGGTCACACCGGCATGCTGCGCAGCCTGACGGGCTCGAAGGCGGCCTACATGCTGCTCGCCTCCGAACGGCTCAAGGTCATCCATGTCTCGACCCATGTGTCGCTGCAGGACGCGATCCGGCGGGCGACCACCGCGCGGGTGCTGGCGACGATCCGTGCCGGCAACGACCATCTCAAGCGGATCGGCTATGCCGCGCCGAGAATTGCGGTCGCCGGCATCAATCCCCATTGCGGCGAGAACGGCCTGTTCGGGACTGAGGACGACGAGCAGATTGCCCCGGCCATTGCCGCCGCCCGCGCCGAGGGCATCGATGTCCACGGGCCGATCTCGGCCGACACGGTCTTTTATCGCGCCTATTCCGGCGCCTTCGATCTCGTCGTTGCCCAGTATCACGACCAGGGCCACATCCCGATCAAGCTGGTGGCCTTTGATACGGCGGTCAATGTCTCGGTCGAACTGCCGATCGACCGGACCTCGGTCGACCACGGCACGGCTTTCGACATCGCCGGAAAGGGCATCGCCAACCACGGCAACATGAACGCCGCCATCGCCTATGCGCGCAAGCTCGTGGCCGGCCGCGCCAAGCAAGGATAACTGAGCCATGACCAATGCTTCGATCACGCTTCACCAGCCGCGCCGCCTGGCTGTCGGCGCCGGCAACGTGGGCCAGGTCGGCCTCTGGGCTGGCGATACGAGCTCGGTTCTCGTCGTCGCCACCCCGTTCACGGCGGGCTTCGTCGATCGGCTGGGCCTCTCCGGGCGCGTGACCGTCTTCGATGCGATCCCCGGCGAGCCGGACATCGCAACGCTGGATGCGGCGCTCGACGCGGCGCGCCGCTGCCGGCCGGACGTCATCGTCGGTCTTGGCGGCGGGTCGGTGCTCGACGTCGCCAAGCTCGTGGCGGTGCTGTGGGACGGGACGCAGACGCTTGCCGACGTCGCCGGCCCCAACCGGGTCGCTGGGCGCAATACGCTTCTCGCCCAGGTCGCGACGACCGCTGGCACCGGCTCCGAGGCCGGTATCCGGTCGCTGATCACCGATCCGGACAAGGGAACCAAGGTCGCGGTCGAAAGCCCGCACATGATCGCCGATCTGGCCGTGCTCGATCCGGAACTCACCTATTCGGTGCCCCCGGCGGTGACGGCCGCAACCGGCGTTGATGCTATGGCCCATTGCGTCGAGGCCTTCACCAATCGCCGCGCGCATCCAATGATCGACGGCTTTGCCCGCATGGGTTTCCGGCTGGTCGGCAAATATCTTGCCCGCGCCGTGCGCGACGGTTCGGACACCGAGGCCCGCGAAGGCATGATGCTCGCATCCTTCTATGGCGGCATCTGCCTCGGCCCGGTCAATACGGCGGCTGGCCACGCCATCGCCTATCCGCTCGGCACTCGCCTGCGGCTGCCGCATGGGCTGGCCAATGCCATCATCTTCCCGCATGTCCTGGCCTTCAATCAGCCCGTAGCCGTGGAAAAGACGAATGAAGTGGCGGAGGCGCTCGGCCTCGGCACCGGGCTTTCGCAGCAGGACCTTTCGCGTGTGGCCCACGGCTTCTGCCGCGATCTCGGCATCGAGATGTCGCTTGGCGCCCATGGCGCGACCGCGGCCGACCTGTCGCTCTACGCGAGCGAGGCGCATGCCAACCGCCGGCTGATGGACAATAATCCGATCGACATGAGCGTCGAAGACGTGCAGGCGATCTACCGGGCGGCCTTCTAACCGGCCGTTTCATTCAGCCAAGCAAACGCCCCGGTCCGCGATCGGGGCGTTGTCGCGTGGCCGACCTCCGGTTTCTAGCGGGTGGTCTGGAAAAGGCGTTCGCGCGAACCGGTCAGGTGGTCGAGCATCAGCTGCCGGGCCTTCACCCCATCGCCGGCGGCAATGGCGTCGGCGATCGCTTCGTGTTCGGCGAAGACACGCGTCAGCCCCGCCGTTTCGCGTTTCACCGAGGCACCGTGAAACTTCATCCCGACCGCGATATGGTCCTTCAGGGCCTCCATGGCGGTGGAGAAATAGCTGTTCTTCGCGGCGACGGCGATCGCCAGATGGAACTGGAAGTCGGCGTCCTCGCGGTGCGATTGCCGGTTGGTGGCGTCGCGCATGAGTTCGAGCGCGTGGCGAATGGCGGCGAGGCTTTCGGGCGTGTGGCGGGCTGCGGCCGCTGCTGCGGCCGCCGGTTCGAGCGTGAGACGGAACTCGTAGCAATTCAAAAGGTCAGCAACGTTTTCCAGCTGGCCGAAGCCGAGCGGTTCCTTCATGCCGAGCGCGCGCACGAAACTGCCGGCTCCACGACGCGAATAGACCAGACCCTGCTCGCGCAGGCGTCTCAGCGCCTCGCGGATGATCGGGCGCGACACTTCGAATTCCGCCGCCAGGTCGTGTTCGGTCGGCAGGCGCTCGTCCGGCTGATAGGCGCCGGACTTGATTGCGCGGTGCATGCGCTCGAAGACGACATCGGCAAGGCTCTTGCGCGTGGTCACGATCTCCTGGGCCATCGATCATCCCGTTTGTGCAGGATAAGCCCTGCGATTTCTTTCAAAGTGTGCGGCTGCCCGAAGCCCCCGGATTTGGCGATGATGCAATGTCCCTGGGCGTGGGCAAGACCCAGGCCCGGTACACATTCACCGGCCAGCCGGAAGTGGTTGATCCCCATCTTCTCTAGCACGGCTTCTGCCGTTGCGCCGCCGGAAAGCAGCAGGGTCCGCGCGGTCCCCGTCAGTGCCGGGCAGACGCTTTCCGCCAGGCGATGCGCGACCTCGGAAGGCGTGGCCGGCTCATCCGCCGACACGGCCTGCACGAGCGTCAGCCTACCTGCCTCAGGGAGCGCCTCTTCCACCAACTGTCCATTCGGCGCGGAAAGATGCCGTAGATCGCAGGCTTCCCGCAGCATTTCGATCTGGGCCAGGGTGATCGGGTCGCGCGATCCGATGACGAAAAGGCCCGGCCCATCCGGTATGCCGGCAAAGCGGGCAGGGGCATTGTCTGTCCACTGACGGGCCAGCGCTTCGGCGAGCCCTCTGGCGCCGATGAGGATATCCACACCGGACTGCTGTGCCGTTTCGAGGGCTGCCGCCATTTCCTCCTCGGACACGGTGTCCGGGATCGTCGCATGGGCGGCATGCCGGCCGAGAACCTCGGCAATGGAGAGCGGAGTGTCCACGCCGAAGCCCTGGACGTGGCCCTCTTTCACCACTCGCCCGAATGCCGGAATGGCAGGGGCGACCAAGGCGGAGCGAAAGGGCGTGCCGTCGAGTTCGGCCGCGATATGTCCCTTGAGGCGCGAGTCGATTTTCTTGAAGAGGATCGTGCCCGGCGGCAGGAGTGCGAGTGCGGCCGCCATGGCGTCCTGCGCGGCGCGCGGATCCAATTCCCGCGAACCGATGTCGATCGACAGGACCTCCGGATTCAGGCTCACGGCCTGCCCGATCGCATCGACCTTGAGGGCCACCTCGCAATGGAGCCCCCTGCTGGCGAACGGTGCGGCGGTGTCCAGCGCACCCGTCAGATCGTCCGCAATGATTGCCAGCATGATGGGGAACCTGAAGCTAGTTGTTATCTTTTATTTCCTTTTTATCATTGAAATGTCAAGAGAGTTTTCGCCTTGCATGACAAGTTGTGAGGAGATGTCCGCAGGCTGGGAGGCACGATCCGAAAGCGGTGATCTCGGAAAAGGTGGCTCGATGGCGTCTCTGTGCCACGCACGCGCATGCTCAGCGCCCAAACGGGGATCATGCGGGCGTCGCGGTGGAGACTGAGATGACGAAAATCTCGACCGGCCGAACCGTATCGACGGTCACCTGCTCGTCGCGCTCAAGCTCCAGCGTGTCGAAGCGATTGAGTTGCGACCAACGGCCGTCGATCTCGACCTGAACGTCGGCTGTCGGAACGAGCAGCGTGTACTCGACTGCTTGCAGGCTTTGCGAGGTCTGGAAGGTCCGACGGGTCATCGCATGCCGATAGCGGCCGCGCCGCGTCATGACGTTGAGGTCCATTGTCGGGCCATCGAGGTTGCGGCTGGCAACGGGCCATTCGCCGGGGAAGCTGAACGGGTCGCTCGTGCCGGTCAGGGGGACAGTCCGATCCTCGGGCAGATCGAGCAGCAAACCGTTGCCCTCGAGGAGCGCGATGGTGCGGTCCACGCCGGGAAACAGTGAAAACGGTCCATCCGTGCCGACATGGGCGATCGAGACACGCCAGTCGAACCGCTCGGCGTCGCTGCCGGTTGGAAAGGACAGGGCTTCCTCGGTCATGCCCTGGCCGTTTTTCCAGGGCATGCGCCGGTAGTCTTCGCGCCGGATGATGCGCATCGCGGCTCGCCTCAGTTGCCGAGAATGCCGGGCAGGCGGAGCCCCTTTTCCTCCGCGCAGTCGAGGGCGATTTCGTAACCGGCATCGGCGTGGCGCATGACGCCGGTGGCCGGGTCGTTCCACAGCACGCGCTCGAGCCGCCGGGCCGCATCGTCCGTGCCGTCGGCGCATATCACCATGCCGGAATGCTGCGAGAAGCCCATTCCGACGCCACCGCCGTGATGCAGCGACACCCACGTGGCGCCGGACGCGCAATTGAGCAGCGCGTTCAGCAGCGGCCAGTCGGACACGGCATCCGAGCCGTCCTTCATCGCTTCCGTCTCGCGGTTCGGCGAGGCGACCGAGCCGCTGTCCAGATGATCGCGGCCGATGACGACGGGCGCCTTCAGTTCCCCGCTCCGCACCATCTCGTTGAAGGCGAGACCCAGTTTGTGGCGATCGCCGAGGCCGACCCAGCAGATGCGGGCCGGAAGTCCCTGGAAGGAGATGCGCTCGCGCGCCATGTCCAGCCAGTTGTGCAGGTGCGTGTTGTCGGGCAGCAGTTCCTTCACCTTGGCGTCGGTCTTGTAGATATCCTCCGGATCGCCCGAAAGGGCGGCCCAGCGGAACGGGCCAATGCCGCGGCAGAACAGCGGACGGATATAGGCCGGCACGAAGCCGGGGAAGGCGAAGGCGTTTTCCAGGCCCTCTTCCTTGGCGACCTGCCGGATGTTGTTGCCGTAATCGAGGGTGGGCACGCCCCTGTTCCAGAAGTCGACCATGGCCGCGACATGGATCTTCATCGAGGCACGGGCCGCGGCTTCTACAGCTTTCGGATCGCTCTCCTGTTTGGCGCGCCATTCGGCCACCGTCCAGCCAAGCGGCAGGTAACCGTGGATCGGGTCATGCGCCGAGGTCTGGTCGGTGACGATGTCGGGTCTGACGCCGCGGCGCACCAGCTCGGGGAAGATGTCCGCCGCATTGCCGATCAGGCCGACGGACTTGGCTTCGCCGGCCCTGGCCCACTGGTCGATCAGGGCAAGCGCTTCATCGAGCGTATGGGCCTTGGCGTCGACATAGCGGGTGCGCAGGCGAAAATCGACGCGGGTCTCGTCGCATTCGACGGCGAGGCAACAGGCGCCGGCCATGACGGCGGCCAGCGGCTGGGCGCCGCCCATGCCGCCGAGGCCACCGGTCAGGATCCACTTGCCCTTCAGGTTGCCGCCATAGTGCTGGCGGCCGGCCTCGACGAAGGTCTCGTAGGTGCCCTGGACGATGCCCTGCGTGCCGATATAGATCCAGGATCCGGCGGTCATCTGGCCGTACATGGCGAGACCCTTGCGGTCGAGTTCGTTGAAGTGTTCCCAGGTCGCCCAGTGCGGCACGAGGTTGGAATTGGCGATCAGAACGCGCGGGGCGTCCTTGTGGGTCCGGAACACGCCGACCGGCTTGCCGGACTGGACCAGCAGCGTTTCCTCCTCGGTCAGGGTTTTCAGCGTCGCGACGATGCGGTCGAAATCCTCCCAGGTGCGGGCGGCGCGGCCGATGCCGCCATAGACCACCAGGTCATGCGGGCGTTCGGCGACGTCAGGATCGAGATTGTTCATCAGCATGCGCAGCGGCGCCTCGGTCATCCAGCTCAAGGCATTGAGTTCGGTGCCGCGCGGCGCACGGACATCGCGGATGTTGTGACGTGGATTGGTCATGTGTTTGCTCCCTTGCTGGAAATGTCATCTGTATGGTGCTGCCCCTCATCCGGCTGCGGCCACCCTCTCCCCGTTCACGGGGAGAGGGTTAGGGTCAGGGTGAGGGGCATTGTGCTGTGGCCAGTTCCGGCACGATCGTCTCGATCCGTTGCAGAATGGCTTTCAGGTGCTTGCGCAACCGCCCGGCCTTCTCGTCGTCATAGGCAAATGGCGGCGCTTCCGTTTCCAGATGCGAAATCTGCGCGAGCTCCATCTGGATCGCGTGCGCGCCGTCTTCCGGCCGACCGTAGTGACGCGTGGTCCAGCCTCCCTTGAAGCGCCCGTTGACGATGGCGCTATAACCCTCGGCGGATCGGGCGATGTCGGCCGCGGCCGTCTCGATGCGGGTATCGCAGGTGCGGCCCATGTCCGTGCCGATGTTGAAATCCGGCAGCCGGCCTTCGAACAGGAACGGGATCCGCGAGCGGATGGAGTGGCAGTCGTAGAGAATGGCCACGCCATGGATGGCCTTGACGCGCTCGATTTCAGCCAGGAGGGCCGCGTGATAGGGCGCGTGGAAAGACGCAAGTCGCTCGGCGACATCGGCCTCGGATGGCTCTTCGCCTTTTGACCAGATCGGCACCCCGTCGAAATCCGTCTCTGGCACGAGCCCGGTCGTGTTCTGGCCAGGATAGAGGCTCACGCCCGTCGGATCGCGGTTGGCGTCGATGACATAGCGGTGAAAAGTCGCGCGCACGGTCGTCGCACCGGGCAGGAGACCGGCATAGAGTTGGTGGATGTGCCAGTCGGTATCGGCCAGCAGCCTGCCGTTGTCGTTCAGGCGCTCCCAGATCTCGGGCGGGACTTCGGTTCCGGTATGGGGGAAGGCGAGAATAACGGGGGACGTGCCTCGGGCAATCTCGAAGGGATGGGTCATTGAAGCGGTCCTCGGCTGTGTCCTGCGACACCCCCCTCTGTCCTGCCGGACATCTCCCCCTGAAGGGGGGAGATCGACCTGCGGCCGGCCGTTCGCACGCCTTTCACGCCGAACGCGTTCAGCGCATATCTGCCGTCGTGGAACACATGTCCGCTCTGGGAGGGACCGTGGCCCCACGCGATCTCGCCCCTTGAGGGGGAGATGCCCGGCAGGGCAGAGGGGGGTGCGGAAGACGCGAACATTTTCACCCCTCCAATCCCGGAAGCAGCCCATCCGACACGCTGGCCACCAGCGAACCGTCGGCCACCAGCGCGCTGGCCGCAGCCAGGTCCGGGGCCATGAAGCGGTCTTCGTCGAGCGTCGCCACCACGCGGCGCAACACGGCGATGGCCTTCTGCAGTTCCGGGCCGGTGGTCAGGGGCGCGCGAAAATCGATGCCCTGCGCCGCCGTCAGCGCCTCGATGCCGATGATGGCGAAGAGGTTGTCCGTCATCTGCAGCAGCCGGCGTGCGCCGTGGCAGGCCATGGAGACGTGATCCTCCTGGTTGGCCGAGGTCGGGGTCGAATCCACGGAGGCGGGGTGCGACATCTGCTTGTTCTCGCTCATCAGTGCCGCCGAGGTGACCTCGGCGATCATCAGGCCGGAGTTCAGCCCCGGTTTTCTGGCGAGGAAGGCGGGTAGCCCATAGGACAGGACGGGGTCGACCAGCAGGGCGATGCGGCGCTGGGCGATGGCGCCGATCTCGCAGACGGCAATGGCGATCTGGTCGGCGGCGAAGGCGACAGGCTCCGCGTGGAAATTACCGCCGGAAACGACGCTGTTGTCGGGGAGCACCAGCGGATTGTCGGTCACCGCATTGGCTTCGATTTCCAGCGTGCGGCCGGCCATGCGCAGAAGATCGAGGCAGGCGCCGTCGACCTGCGGCTGGCAGCGGATGCAATAAGGGTCCTGCACCCGTTCGTCGCCGTCGAGATGGCTGTCGCGGATCACCGAGCCGGCAAGCAGGCTGCGCAGCGCGGCCGCCGTGTCGATCTGGCCCTTGTGGCCGCGAAGCGTGTGAATACCCTCGGTGAAGGGCGCCGAAGATCCCATCGCCGCATCGGTCGACAAAGCGCCAGTGATGAGCGCGGCCTGGGCTGCCCGATGGGCGCGAAACAGCCCCGCCAGGGCGAGCGCCGTGGAGGCCTGGGTGCCGTTGATCAGCGCCAGACCCTCCTTGGCCGCCAGGATCACGGGCTTCAGGCCCGCCCGCTTCAAGGCCTCGCCGCCCGACAGCCGTTCGCCCTGGTAGAAGGCTTCGGCCTCGCCCATCATCACGGCGGCCATATGGGCGAGCGGCGCGAGATCGCCGGACGCGCCGACAGAGCCCTTTTCCGGGATGAGCGGCGTCACGCCCTTCTCCAGCATGCCCTCAATCAGCCGCACGAGTTCCAGCCGCACGCCCGAAGCGCCGCGGCCGAGCGAGATCAGCTTCAGTGCCATGATCAGCCGCACGATGTTTTCCGTAAGCGGCTGCCCGACGCCGCAGCAATGCGACAGGATCAGGTTGCGCTGGAGCGTGGCGGTGTCGGCCGCATCGATCTTGATCGAGGCCAGTTTGCCGAAGCCAGTGTTGATGCCGTAGACCGCCTCGTTGCCGTCGGCGATTGCGGCGATGCGGGCGGCGGCACGTTCGATGCCGGCGTCGAAGCCGCGATCGAGTTCAACGCTCTCCGATTTCCAGTAGATCGCCGACAGTTCTGCAAGCGATACGCTGCCGGGGTGTAGCGTGATGGTCATGGATGGTTCCCTCCCGTAAATTCCCCGTTCCAGATCCGCCGGTGCAACGGATTGAAGCCGATGCGATAGACGAGTTCTGCCGGGCTCTCGATGTTCCAGATGGCGAGGTCCGCCTGTTTTCCGACCTCGATGGTGCCGATGGTGTCGAGCCGCCCAAGTGCGCGCGCGGCCTCGCGGGTCACGCCGGCGAGGCATTCCTCGACGGTGAGGTGAAACAGCGTCGCGCCCATGTTCATGGTGAGCAGCAGCGAAGTCAGCGGTGAGGTGCCCGGATTGCAGTCGGTGGCGAGCGCCATCTTCACTGCGTGGTTGCGGAACAGTCCGACCGGCGGTTTCTTCGTCTCGCGGATGAAGTAGTAGGCGCCGGGCAGCAGCACCGCGACCATGCCGGCGGCGGCCATGGCGGCGGCGCCCGCGTCGTCAGTATGCTCCAGATGGTCGGCCGAAAGCGCGCCGTACCCCGCAGCCAAGGCCGCGCCATGCAGGTTGGACAACTGGTCGGCATGCAGCTTGACCGGCAGGGCGAGCGCCCGGGCCGCGTCGAAGACGATCCGCACCTCGTCGGGCGAAAAGGCGATGCCCTCACAAAAGCCGTCCACGGCGTCGACCAGTCCCTGGGCATGGGCAGCCTGCAGCCCGGGCAGCACGACGTCATGGATGAAATCGGCATTGCGCCCCTTGTAGTCTGCCGGCGTCGCATGGGCGCCGAGATAGGTCGTGGCGAGGTTGAATCTCCGCGTTTCCGTCAAGGACCGCGCGGCGCGTAGCATCTTCAATTCGTCCTCGACCGTCAGGCCGTAGCCCGACTTGATCTCGACGGTGGTGACGCCCTCGGCAATCAGCGCGTCAAGACGCGGCAAGCTTTCGGCCACCAGGTCCGCTTCGCTCGCCTGTCTCACCTGCCGGACGGAGGAGACGATGCCTCCGCCGGCCCGGGCGATCTCCTCATAACTCGCGCCCGCCAGCCGCATCTCGAATTCCCTGGCGCGGTTGCCCGCATGAACGAGGTGCGTATGGCAGTCGATCAGACCCGGCGTGATCCAACGACCCTCGCAGTCGACGACCTGCATGCCGGCAGTCGCCGAAAAGTCGGACTCCGCGCCGACATAGGCAATCCGACGATCTTCTATAGCGATCGCGCCATTGTCGATGACGCCCAATCCCTGCAGGTCCGATGCCATGGTGGCCAGTCGGGCATTCCGCAGCAGAGTGGTCCTCGGTGTGGTTGTCGGCATGGGATTCCGCTTTCTTGCTGCCGGTTGACGCTGCTTTGTGGATCTAGGCCAATTTCAGGAGAACGTCGCGGAAAGCGCGATCGATCGCGTCTTCGTTCTTGTGGCGGCCGTCCCGCACCACCCATTCGCCCGCCGCCAGGACATCTCGGACCACTTCGGCACCGGTCGCAAAAAGCCAGCGGCCGAGGATCTGGTCGCCGGATGCCGTGCCGATGAACGGATCGTTGCCGTCGAGAACGACGAGATCGGCGCGGGCACCGACGCGGATGCCGGCATTGCCGATGCCGGCCGCCTGGGCGCCACCTTTCAATGCCGCATCGAACATGGCTCTGGCAACGGATGTGCCGGGGCCGCCGGAAAGCCGGTTGCGGCGACGATCCCGTAGCCGCTGTCCATATTCGAGCAGGCGCAGTTCCTCGGCGACGGTCGTTGCCACATGGCTGTCGGTGCCGATGCCGAAGGCGCCGCCAAGGCCAACAAAGTCCGTCGCCGGGAATATTCCGTCGCCGAGGTTGGCCTCGGTGGCCGGACAGAGGCCCGCAACGGCGCCCGAGCGCGCGAGCCTGGCGGTTTCGTCCGCTGTCATGTGCGTGGCATGGATGGCGCACCACCGCTCGTCCACGGGCATTTCATCGAGCAGGAAATCCACGGGGCGCCGACCGCTCCAGGCAAGGCAGTCCTCGACCTCGCGTTCCTGTTCGGCCACATGAATATGGATCGGGCCGCCTGTTCGTTCGCCGGCGAGTACGGCGCGTATCTCGTCGGGCGTTGCTGCGCGCAGCGAATGGATCGCAAGCCCCAGCGTGGCACCCGCCGCCGCGCAGGCCGGATTGAGCATGTCGAGCAGGGTCAGGAACTGTTCGACATCGTGGAGGAACGGCCGCTGCCCTTCGCTTGGCTGCGTTCCGCCAAAACCGGCATGGGCGTAGAACACGGGAAGATGGGTCAGACCTATCCCGGTCGACTGCGCCGCCCGCAGGATCCTCAGCGAAGTCTCGGACACGTCGGCGTGACGGCGACCGCCAACTGCATGGTGGAAGTAATGGAATTCGACGACGTGGCCGAATCCACCCTTCAGCAGTTCACTATACAACTTTGTCGCGACAACTTCGATGTCATCCGGGGACATCCGTCCGACGAGCCGGTACATGGCCTCCCGCCAGGTCCAGAAACTGTCATCCGTGGACCCGGCGATTTCGGCGAGGCCGGCCATGGCGCGCTGAAACGCGTGAGAGTGAAGGTTCGTCAGGGCCGGAACAACAGGCCCGCAGGCCTCGGGAAGGTGCTGCAGCCGAGCTGCATTCGCTTCAATCGCAAGAATTCTGCCGTCGCCGCCGATTGTCAGGACCACGTCCGATGCCCAGCCGTCGGCCAACAATATCTGCCTGCAAAAAAGTTTCTGCGGTATGGCCATTTGGCGGACCTTAAAGAGTTGTATAGGGAAGATGTCAGAGTTTTCAAAATCCGACAAGTGGGTGGCGAGAAAATTGCGCTTTATTTCCGATGCGTATTTTGTATGCACGAGACAGCATCATCGAGGAGCCGCCACATGTCCGAGGCCGACCACGCCGTTCCGTCCGCCGGTCCGCGCGACACGCCGCTCTACGAGCGCCTGAAGGCCGACATCAAGCAGCGGATCGACAGCGGCGAGTGGCCGGCCGATCATCGGGTTCCCTCGGAAAACGAGCTGTCCGAGACATTGAATGTCAGCCGCATGACGGCGAACCGCGCGCTCCGGGAGCTCGCCATGGAAGGCGTCATCGTCCGTGTGAAGGGGCGTGGCTCGTTCGTCGCCAGCAAGAAGCGCAGCGCGCCCTTCATGGGGGTCCGCAACATCGCCGACGAGATTGCCGAACGGGGATCGCTCCACACGTCGCAGGTCATCCTGGCGCAGACCGAGATTTGCGGACACGAGCTTGCCGAGGCGCTCGATGTCGAGGTCGGCAGCCCCGCCTTTCATTCCGTCATCCTGCATCATGAGGATGATCTGCCGATCCAGCTGGAGGACCGTTTCGTCAACGCAGCGGTTGCGCCGGGCTACCTCGACCAGGATTTCAAGGTCACGACTCCGAACGCCTATCTGACGCAGGTCGCGCCGATCTCGCACACCGAGCAGTTCGTCGAGGCCGTCTTGCCGCAGCCCTGGGAGTGCAGGCACCTGGCGATCGCCCGGTCCGAGCCCTGCCTGCTGATCCGCCGGCGCACCTGGTCGGCGGACCGGATCGTCACCTCCGTCCGCCTACTCTATCCGGGAAGCCGATACAGGCTGGAAAGCAGTACGTAAGGCGGCTGCGGAGCCGGGGGCGGGTCTCGGTACACGCCTTTGGAAGCTGGCCCCTCGGAAGGGAGACCTGTCGTCGTTCCCTGGGGCCGGTCGCTTCTATTGCGGCATTGTACCGGCAGGCGTTTTCAAGATCGCCGAGAAACGCGGGTCAAAGGTTCGGCTGATCGGTTCACTTGCCGCACCGAACGTCACCGACCGCGGGCCTGCCTCCCACCGAACTGCCCGATTGCCAGTGGAACGGAGCACCGCTTCGCCTCGACGAGGATGCGCTCCATCTCTTCGATCCGATGAGCTGGGTGCGCTCCAACCGTAACCGAGACGGGATGGGCGCTCGCTTGGTTCGTGACTGGTCGCGCCGCATGTGCAGCCTGTCGAAAAGGCTTCTCAGCGGACGCTGCCATGAGCGCGCGGTCTTGCGGGCGTGCTGGCCGTTGTACCGCGAAGCTACAGGTTCTCCTTCAGCAGCACCTCGATGCGGATCTTTTCCTGGGAGGCGAGGGGTTCGCGAAGATCCGTGCGTGCCCGCATGATGCGGATGGCGCTACGCACGGCGTGCCCCGGATCCTGAGCGATGATCGCATCGATCCGCTCGTCGCGCAGGGCTTCCTCGGTGAAGGGCGTGCGCTCGTGTACGACGACGGTCAGCGCGCCGTGGTCTCCGCTCTTTTCGATGGCGGCCACGGGAATGCGGGCTTCGGCGCTTAGCACATAGGCGGCCTTGATGTCCGGATTGTTCTCCAGCGTCCTCTGGATGATCGTCTGTGCCCGACGCTCGTCGCCATAGGTCTCCAGGGACGGCAGGCTCTTGAGGTGCTGGAACCGGCTGTTGATGATGCTGTCGAAACCGAGCCGGCGCTCGATGCTGTCCTGCGCCATCATGGTTTCCGCGATGACCATGATCTTGCTCGGCTCGTTGCACAGGAAGCGGCCGATGATCCGGCCGGCCGTGGCGCCGGCGGCGAAGTTGTCGACGCCGACGAAATCCGTGTTTTCGAGCTTCTCCTGGCCGGAGAGAAACTGCACCACCTTGATGCCCCGCTCGAAAAGTCGGGCCATCGCATCGCGCACCTGGGGTGATTCCGGCGCCATGATGGCCACGCCGTCGACCGTGTTGCTGTCGATCAATGCGAGGTACTTGGCGACGAAGTGCGGGTCGCTGATGGGGATCTGGTCGACGTCGACGACGGTCAGATCCGATTTCAACGCTTCCCGGGCTTCCTCGACGCGCTGAAGCAGTTCGCGCAGATACTGGTCGCCGGCGTTCGGCAGCACGAAAAGAAAGCGATAGGTCTTGTTGCGTGCAAGGTTGACGGCCGCCGGGTTCCGGACGAAGCCGATCCTTTCGATGGCCTCATTGACCTTCCTGGCCGCCGTCTTGCTGACGAACGGCCGGTCGTTGAGCACCCTGTCCACCGTGGCCAAGCTCACGCCGGCCGCTTCGGCAAGATCTTTCGCTGTGGGCCGCATCCGGTCTCCTGTCGGTCTCTGTAAAAATACGCCATCCGACTTTTCCAACAGAATCAAGCAAAAAGCAAGAAATTGAGGTGCGCACCTCAAAAATCACTTGCATTGAGGTGCGCACCTCAATTACTAACGCAGACGACATCAATTGCTAAGGGACCGATCGCGATCGGAGGAGCGCATTGTTGTTGAAGGGGCCAGGGAGGATGGCGGCCTGTCGCAATTCCTCATTCTGCGCTGTTTGCCCCTGCGGGGCATTTTTTCGTTTCCTGATGGAGGTCGGGATGCACAAAGGGAGGTTTTCAACCATGAAGTCCAGGCTATTGAATTCCGTAGTGGCTGTCGGCGCTCTTGTCGGTGCCGGCGCGGTTGGCGCGACATCCGCCCAAGCCGATGAATTGACCCTCTGCTGGGCGGCGTGGGATCCCGCCAATGCTCTCGTCGAGCTCAGCAAGGATTTCGAAGCCAAGTCCGGCCACAAGATGAAATTCGAATTCGTGCCGTGGCCGAATTTCGCCGACCGCATGCTCAACGAGCTGAATTCGGGCGGCAAGCTTTGCGACCTGATGATCGGCGACAGCCAGTGGATCGGCGGTGCGGCGGAGAACGGCCAATACATCAAGCTCAATGATTTCTTCGACAAGGAAGGCATCAAGATGAGCGACTTCATCCCCGCGACCGTGACCGGCTATTCGGAGTGGCCGAAGAACACGCCGAACTACTGGGCGCTGCCGGCCTTCGGCGACGTCGTCGGCTGGACCTACCGGAAGGACTGGTTCTCGCGCCCCGAGCTGCAGGCCGAATTCAAGACCAAATACGGCCGCGACCTTGCCGTGCCGAAGACCCTCGCCGAGCTAAAGGATATCGCCGAGTTCTTCCAGGGCCGCGAGATCGACGGCACCAAGGTCTATGGCGCGGCGATCTATTCCGAGCGCGGCTCGGAAGGCATCACCATGGGTGTCATGGACGTGCTCTACAGCTATGGCTTCGAGTATGACAATCCCGACAAGCCCTATGAACTCGAAGGGTTCGTCAATTCGGCCGATTCCGTCGCCGGCCTGGAATTCTACAAGGCGCTCTACGACTGCTGCACGCCGCCCGGCTCTTCGGACGCCTACATGTCCGAGAACATCGACGCCTACAAGTCGGGCCAGGTCGCCCTTCAGATGAACTTCGCCTTCATCTGGCCCGGCATTCATGCCGACGCCAAGGTGGGCGGCGACAAGTCGGGCTACTTCCCGAATCCCGCCGGCCCGGGCGGCAAGCAGTTCGCCCAGCTCGGCGGCCAAGGCATCTCGGTGGTGTCAGCCTCCGAAAAGCAGGCGACCGCGCTGGAATATATCAAGTGGTTTGCCCAGCCCGAGATCCAGGCCAAGTGGTGGAGCCTGGGCGGTTACTCGGCGCTGCGTGCCGTGGTCGAGGATCCGGGTTTCGCCACCAGCCAGCCCTATGCGCAGACTTTCCTCGACTCCATGGCGATCGTGAAGGACTTCTGGGCCGAGCCGTCCTATGCGTCGCTGCTGCAGGCTTCGCAGAAGCGGTTCCATGACTATGTCGTCGCCGGTCAGGGCACCGCCAAGGAAGCCCTCGACGGTCTGGTCAAGGACTGGACCGACGTGTTCGAGGACGAAGGCAAGTACTGAGGTTACGCTGTCGCCTCAGCGCATGACCGCGTCAATGCAGGGCCGGTCGTTACTTCCGGCCCTGCCATTCCAGATCCATTCCTTGAAGGGGGTATCATGTCCGATACACCGATAGATCGCGTCGCACGCGCCACGCCGCCGGCGGTGGCCAGGCGGATCCGGGGCCTCTCCGACCGCGCCATCGCCTGGCTGTTCGTCGCGCCCTCGATCGTCCTGCTGCTGGCGGTCAACATCTTCCCGCTCATCTGGACCATTCGCCTGAGCTTCACAAATTTCCGCGTCAACCGGCCCAATGCCGAGGTGGAATTCACCGGCCTGCAGAACTACCGGCGCATCCTGACGGATGGCGACATCTGGCTGACCATGCAGGCGACGGCCCACTTCCTCATCTGGACCATCGTGCTGCAGGTGCTGATCGGTTTCTCGCTCGCCTATCTGATCAACAAGAAGTTTCGCGGCAACGACCTGTGGACGACCATCATCGTCCTGCCGATGATGCTGAGCCCGGCTGTCGTCGGCAACTTCTGGACCTTCCTCTACCAGCCGCAGATTGGCCTGTTCAATTATGCCGTCGGGTTCCTCACCGGCACCGATCCGTCCAGCTTCTCGATGATCGGCAGCGTCAACCTAGCACCCTGGGCGATCATCATCGTCGATACCTGGATGTGGACGCCTTTCGTAATGCTGATCTGCCTGGCCGGTCTGCGTTCCATTCCAGACAGCATCTACGAGGCTGCCGAATGCGACCGGGCCAGCAAATGGCGCCAGTTCTGGACCATCACCATTCCCATGGTCCTGCCTTTCCTGATGCTGGCGATCCTGTTTCGCGGCATTGAGAACTTCAAGATGTTCGACCTAGTGGTGCAACTGACAGGCGGCGGTCCCGGTTCGACCACCGAACTCACCTCGATCAACCTCAAGCGCGAGGCCTTCGAGAAGTGGCGCACCGGCTATGCCTCGGCCTATGCGGTCATTCTCTTCGTCACCGTCTTCGGCCTTGCGTCGATCTACGTCAAAGCCCTCAACAAGGTGAAGCAGCGATGAGCAGCTATTCCGTCACGGAGCCCTCGGCCCGCCAGAAATGGTTCGCCGGCATCCTGGTCGTCTTCTATGCGGTCGTCACCATCCTGCCGCTCCTGTGGATCATCGCCACGGGCTTCAAGTCGCCGTCCGATGCAATCGCCTATCCGCCGAAGGTCGTTTTCGAGCCAACTCTGGAAGGTTATGTCAACCTGTTCACCACCCGCACGCGCGTTTCGGAGGAAACCCTGCAGCAGATGGGCGAACCTACGTCGTGGTATGAGCGGCTGGTCCGCAAGGATGGGCTGGTGATTGCCGGTCCCTCGCGCTTCGGCGAGCGGTTCACCAATTCGGTGATCATCGGGTTCGGTTCGACCGTGCTTTGCATCGTGCTGGGAACGGCCGCCGCCTATGCCTTCTCGCGCTTCAAGGTGCCGCTCAAGGACGACCTTCTGTTCTTCATCCTGTCGACGCGCATGATGCCGCCGATCGCCGTCGCCATCCCGATCTTCCTGATGTTCCGCCAACTGGGCTTAAGCGACACCCATGCCGGCATGATCCTGCTTTACACGGCCGTCAACCTGTCGCTGTCCGTGTGGCTGCTCAAAGGCTTCATCGACGAGATCCCGGTCGAATACGAGGAGGCGGCGCTGATCGACGGCTACACCCGGTTCCAGGCCTTCTACAAGGTCGTCCTGCCGCAGGCGGTGACCGGCATCGCCTCAACCGCAATCTTCTGCCTGATCTTCGCCTGGAACGAATATGCCTTCGCGGTGCTGCTGACATCAGGTACGGCCCAGACTGCGCCGCCCTTCATTCCGACGATCATCGGGGTGGGCGGCCAGGACTGGCCGGCGGTGGCTGCCGGCGCCACGCTGTTCCTTGTTCCCGTGATGGTCTTCACCATTGTCCTGCGCAAGCATCTGCTGCGTGGCATCACCTTCGGAGCGGTCCGCAAATGAGTGAGTTCTTCAACGGCCTGTTCCGCCTGCGCCGCGGCGCCTGGGAACTGGTTGCCTCCTTCCTGATTGCCGCGGGCGTGGTCATGCTGATGCAGCCTTTCGCCCTGTGGCTGTTCTCCTACTCCTTCGTTGTCACCCTGGTGGGCACGGTGATGTTCATCGTCGTCAGCCACTTTCCGGAGTAATCCATGGCACAGATCAGAATCGAAAATGTGCGCAAGGAATTCGGAAGCTTCACGGCCGTCCAGTCTTCCACATTCACCGTCGAGGATGGCGAGTTCTTCATGCTGCTCGGCCCCTCGGGCTGCGGCAAGACGACGACGCTGCGCATGATGGCCGGTCTCGAACTGCCGACGAGCGGCGAGATCTACATCGACGGCGAAGAGGTGGGCATGAAGCCCGCCAGCCAGCGCGACATCGCCTTCGTCTTCCAGATGTTTGCCCTCTATCCGCACATGAATGTTCGCCGCAACATCTCCTATCCGCTGCTCAGCCAGGGCGTGCCCAAGGCCGAGGTGAAAAGCCGTGTGGCCGAAGTGGCGCGCATCCTCAAGATTGAGGACATTCTCGACAAGCCCGTTGGCGGCCTTTCCGGCGGCGACCGGCAGCGCGTGGCGCTCGGCCGGGCGATCGTCCGGCGGCCCAAGGCCTTCTTCATGGACGAGCCGCTCGGCGCGCTCGATGCGGAGTTCCGGGAGCACATGGCCGAAGAACTGCGTGCCCTGCATGATCGCATGGGGGCGACGACGGTTTACGTGACCCACGACCAGCTCGAGGCCATGCAAATGGGCGACAAGATCGTGGTGATGAACCACGGCGTCGTCGAGCAGTTCGGCAAGCCGCAGCAGATCTACGATTGGCCGGCAACCAAGTTCGTGGCGAATTTCATCGGTTCTCCGCCGATGAATTTCCTGGAATTCGACGGCATGATCGGCATCGGCGGAGATCATGTCGAACTTTCGGGAACGGCGGTGCGGGTTCCTGTTTCCCGCCAGGGCGCCAAGGGGAAACTGACGCTGGGTGTCCGGCCCGAGCATGTCCATTTCTCGGACCGATCGGATTTCCGTGGCCGGGTCATCGCGACCGAATATCTCGGCACGACCCAGATCGTTACCATGGCGACGGCCAATGGGGTGGTGAAGGCCCGCATTTCCTCCAATCAGGCAATTGCGCCCGGAGAAATAATCGGCCTCGAGTTCGATGCACGCACGCTGACCGT
The DNA here is from genome assembly GCF_059424725.1 of Allorhizobium sp. GW101-3B10. Taxonomy (NCBI): domain Bacteria; kingdom Pseudomonadati; phylum Pseudomonadota; class Alphaproteobacteria; order Hyphomicrobiales; family Rhizobiaceae; genus Allorhizobium; species Allorhizobium sp. GW101-3B10. Next base: position 82,640 of record NZ_JBWKZR010000001.1, read on the forward strand.
CTTTACCGAGGAACGAGGGCAGGCGCTCCTGTCGGAAGCAAATGAGGGAGTGCTACGTCATGGCTGAAGTCGTCCTCGAAAACGTGACCAAGACGTTCGCCACCCAGGTGGCGCTCGACAATGTGTCGCTGACCGTTCCGCACGGGTCTTTCGTGGTGCTGCTCGGGCCGACCGGCGCCGGCAAGACGACGACCTTGCGCATGGTGTCCGGGCTCGACCACCCCGACAGCGGCGAGGTCTATATCGACGGCCAGCCTATGCGCGGCCTGACGCCTGCGCAGCGCAACGTCGCGATGGTGTTCCAGCAGTATTCGCTCTACCCCCATCTGACGGTCCGGCAGAATCTCGAATTTCCGCTGAAGTCGCCGCTGCTGAAGACGCCGCCGGACGAGATCGCGCGCAAGGTGAAGGCGATCGCCGACGTTCTGCAGATTTCCCACAAGCTCGACAACAAGGCGACGGCGCTGTCGGGCGGGGAGATGCAGCGGGTGTCGATCGGCCGCGCGCTTGTCAGGAATCCGCGCATCTACCTGATGGACGAGCCCCTGAGTTCGCTCGATGCCAAGTTGCGGGCCGATCTTCGCATCGAGCTGAAGCGCATCCAGGCCGATTCCGGCGCGACACTGCTCTATGTCACGCATGACCAGATCGAGGCGATGACCATGGCGACCCATGTGGGCGTGCTGCATCACGGCAAGCTGGTGCAGTTCGGCTCGCCGCGCGAGGTCTACGAAAACCCGGTCAGCGTCTATGCCGCCACCCGGCTGGGTCAGCCGCGCATCAACTTCCTGCCGGCGGACCTCTTCCCCGCCGCTCCGCGTGGTGCCGTTACTATCGGGCTCAGGCCTGAACATGTCGCCCAGGGCGTCGGGGAGGACAGCCTGGTCACGCGGGTGGAACATCTCGGCGACCAGACGCGTCTGCACCTTTCGTTCCAGAATCATGATCTCGTGACCGTAACCGATGCCCATACTGGATTGCGGAGTGGCGATATCGTCAAAATTCAGCCAGACAAGCCGCTCTACTTCGATGCGGACGGCCTGCGCCTCGTTTAAGGGAGTTCTCCATGGCACATTTCATCAACAGGAAAGAAGACGTCGTCATCGAAGCGATCGACGGCCTGCTGGCAACCTCCCGCAGCCCGCTGGCGCGCCTTGACGGCTACCCGCATATCCGCGTCGTCGTGCGCAGCGACTGGGACAAGTCCAAGGTCGCTCTGGTCTCCGGCGGCGGTTCGGGCCACGAACCGGCTCATGCAGGCTTCGTCGGCGCGGGTATGCTGACGGCGGCCGTGTGCGGCGATGTCTTTGCCTCGCCGAGCGTCGATGCGGTTCTGGCCGGCATCCTTGCCGTCACGGGTCCGTCAGGCTGCCTGCTGATCGTCAAGAACTATACCGGCGACCGGCTGAACTTCGGCCTGGCGGCCGAGCGCGCGCGCGCCTTCGGGCTGAATGTCAGCATGGTGATCGTCGATGACGACATTGCCTTGCCCGATCTGCCACAGGCGCGCGGCGTGGCCGGGACCCTGTTCGTGCACAAGATCGCCGGTGCGCTGGCGGAGTCCGGCGCGGATCTCGACACCGTCACCGCGGCGGCGAGGCGGGTCGTTGCCGGTACCAAGAGCATCGGCATGTCGCTCGATACCTGCACGGTTCCGGGCTCGCCGAAGGAAGACCGCATCCCCGAGGGCATGGCCGAGCTCGGCCTCGGCATTCATGGCGAAGCCGGCGTCGAGCAGGTCGATTTTTCCGACGCCCGGTCCGCCATGGCCGCCGTCGCGGCCAAGCTGGCACCGACCATCGACGACAGGCCCCATGTCGCCCTGATCAACAATCTCGGCGGAACGTCGGTGCTGGAGATGTCGGTACTGACCCATGAGCTGATCAACTCCGCAGTCGGCAAGCACATTTCCCATGTCGTCGGGCCTGCGCCGATGATGACCTCGCTCGACATGCGCGGCTTCTCGATCTCGCTCTATCCGGCCGACAAGGCTGATCTGGATGCGCTTGGCCAGCCGGTGGCGCTTGCCGCATGGCCCGGCCTTGCCGCCGTGCGGCCGGTCGCCGTTGCCGCCCTGCCGGATGGGCTGACGCCGATCACGCCCCTGCCGTCCGACCACAAGGAGACGCGGGAGTTCCTGATCAACTGCTGTCATGTGATGATCGCCGCAGAGCAGGACCTGAATGCGCTCGATGCCAAGTCGGGGGACGGCGACACCGGCTCGACGCTCGCGGGGGCGGCGCGAGCGCTCATCAAGGCGATGGATCGCCTGCCCCTGTCGGATCATACCCAGCTCTACCGCGCGATTGGCCTGGAACTCAGCCAGACCATGGGCGGCTCGTCGGGCGTGCTGCTCGCCATCTTCTTTGCCGCGGCCGGCGACGGGGCATCGAGCGGCCTGCCGATGCGCGACGCACTGAAGGCGGGGCTTGCCCGCATGCAGGAAATCGGCGGCGCCCAGGTCGGCGACCGCACGATGGTTGATGCGCTCGCCCCCGCTCTGGACGCGCTCGGGGAGAGCATCGGGGCTGCGGCAACCGCCGCCCGCGCCGGCGCCAACATGACCGCCAAGCTGCTGCGCGCCAAGGCCGGTCGGGCCGCCTATATCAATGCCAAACAACTCGAGGGCCACGTCGATCCAGGCGCCGAAGCCGTGGCGCGGCTGTTCGAGCATTTGGCCGGGTGACGACTACCGCGTTTTCGAGGCTGTCCGGACGCGGCCGGCGGTGATCGCCGGTCGCTTCGTTTGAACCGGTGACGGCTCTACTTGATGTACCAGCCCCAGGGTTCGTCGCTGTTGAACGCGGTGATCTGCTTGACCTCGAGATAGTTGGAAAGGCCCCACTTACCGAGTTCGCGGCCGATGCCGGATTGCTTGTAGCCGCCCCAGGGCGCTTCGGTGAAGGTCGGCTGCGAGCAGTTGATCCAGACGATTCCGGCGCGGAAGGCGCGGGCGACGCGCTCGCAGCGCGCCTTGTCCTTTGACATGACGGCGGCGGCCAGGCCGAACTTGCTGTCATTTGCCATGCGGATGGCGTCGGCCTCGTCCTTGAACGTCTTGACGCAGACGACCGGGCCAAAGATCTCCTCGCGCCAGACGAAATTGTCCTCGCCCATGTCGGTGAGGATGGTGGGTTCGAGGAAGTAACCGGTGTCGAACCCTTCCGGACGCTTGCCGCCATGGGCGATGGTGGCGCCCTCGGCGCGGCCGCGCTCGATCATCGCAAGAACCTTGTCATGCTGTCCCCTGGAGACGAGCGGGCCGAGCAGCGTGCCGTCTTCCAGGCCATCGCCGATGCGGATCTTCGCCGTTTCGGCGACCAGCCGTTCCAGCAATGCCGGATAGAGGCTTTCCTCGACCAGCACGCGGGAGGTGGCCGAGCAGACCTGGCCCTGGTTCCAGAAGATGCCGAACATGATCCATTCGACGGCTTTTTCAATGTCGCTGTCGGCGAAGACGACGAAGGGCGACTTGCCCCCGAGTTCGAGGCTGACATTCTTGATGTCGCGGGCGGCAGCCGCCATGATCTTCGCGCCGGTCGGCACCGAGCCGGTGAAGGCAAGCTTGTCGACACCCGGATGCTCGGACAGCGGCCGGCCGGCATCGGGGCCGAGGCCGGTCACGACATTGAGCACGCCGGCCGGCAGCCCCACCTCCTCGGCGATGGCGGCGAGTTCGAGTGCCGTCAGCGGGGTGAGTTCGGAGGGTTTCAACACCATGGTGCATCCCGCGGCAAGCGCCGGCGCGACCTTCCATGAGGCCATCAGCATCGGGTAGTTCCACGGAATGATCGCGCCGGCGACGCCGATCGGCTCGCGCACGACTTTCGAGGAAAAGCGCGGCTCGGAGAGTCTGATCGGCTCCTCCGGGTTTTCGTCCAGCTCTTCCGCCAGCTTGGCGTAGAAGGAGAAACAGCCGGCGGTATCTTCCATGTCCCAGACGGCTTCCGGCAAGGGCTTGCCGTTGTCGATGACTTCCAGGCGACCCAATTCCTGCTTGCGTTCCAGAATCTTCTCGGCCATGGCGCGCAGGTATCTGGCGCGCTCGGCTCCGCTCATCCTCGGCCAGGGACCGGTGTCGAAGGCCCGCCTGGCGGCCTTGACCGCCAGGTCGATGTCCTCGGCCGTGCCGGCCGGCGCCTGGTGGATGACTTCTTCCGTTGCCGGATTGACGACCGGGAAGGTGCCGCCCTTGACGGGTGCCAGCCACTGACCGTCGATGAAAAGCTTGTGCTTCATTTTTTCCCCTTCTTGGCTTTTGGTTCTTGCGCAGGCGACGGGGCAAAACCCGGTCAGCCTGTGACTTTGAGGATCGCCTCGGCGGCGCGGGTCGCCCCGGCAAAGGCCTGCATCTTGCGGGCATTGTCCCTGAGGCGGGCCTGCATGGCGCGGTCGGAGAGAAGCCCGCCGATGACGTCTGCCAGTTCGTCCGGCGACCAGTCGTAGCGATGGAGCATCCTGCCGACACCGGTTTCCTCGGCGCGGCGCGCATTGTCGTGTCCGTCCCAGCAATAGGGCATCACCAGCGACGGAACGCCGTAATAGAGCGCCTCGCAGAAGCTGTTATTGCCGCCGTGGTGGATGAAGAGGCTCGACTGTTCGACCACCGATGGCTGCGGGAACCAGCTGTCGATGAAGACATTGTCCGGCACTTGCACATATTCGTCCCGCCAATGGCCGGCATTGACGAGGAAGCGATAGGGCAGGGTGGCGAAGACGTCGATCATCCGCCGCAGCATGTCGACATCCATGGCACCCAGCGAACCGAAGCTGGTCAGCACGAGTTCCGCATCATTGTGGCTGGCAAAACGCGGCACCTGATAGGGCGTTTCGCGCCGCACGCAGCCGTCCAGGAAGACGAAACGCTCGGGGTCGAGCGGTTCGGCGCGGCGATGGCGGATGATCTCGGGCGCGAGCAGCAGGTTGAGATCGGGCGAGGCGTCGAGAAACAGGGGTGCGGCGGGCGGCTTCAAGCCGCACTCGCTCATGAACGCGGAGAGCCGCTTGTGGGAGGCGGCCGTCACCTTGTCATAGGCTGCGGAAAAGGCCTTCCAGTCCGCGCCCGGCGTTTCGCCGAGACCCGACAGATAGGGCGGCACCAGCGGGTCGGGGATTTCGGTCTCGGCACAGGACACGACGCGGATCCACGGCACGCCAGCCGTCGCGATCGCCGGAAACATCACCACGTTGTCGAGCACGATCGCATCGGGCTTCAGCCTTGCCAGCAATTGGCGCAGCGGATCCTCGACGCCGATCGCCGTCTCGACGATGGCGTCCCAGGTCGGCCCGACATAAGAGGTGAGCTGTTCGAAGGGCGATTGCCGGAAGGCATCCTGGTGGCGGCTGATGAAGTCGTTCCAGTCGGTCGTCTGGGCCGGACCGCTCTCGCCTAGCTGATATTCGGCAAAGCCATATTCGGCGAAGACGCCGATGAAACCCGGATGACAGATGAAGACGGGCCGGGCGCCGAGCCGGCGCAGCTCCTGGGCGATGCCGACGCAGTTGAGGGCGGCGCCGTAGCTTGCTTCGGGGAACAGGGCGATGGTCTTTTGTGCTGCCATGGATTTGTTTTTGCTGGCCTTATCGCGAAACGAGCTTGAAGGCGGGAGGGACGCCGCGGCCGGCGAGGCGCGGCCTCAGCGATTGCGACAGCTGTATATGCACACGCATCAGATCGGCGGCAAGCTCCATCTGGCCGCGCTCGATCTGCTCGAGAATCTGGATATGTTCGAGATTGGACTGCATCAGCCGGTAGGTGTTCACGTGGCCCGCCGCGGCATTGGCGCGGCGCCGGCGATGGTGGTTGGTCAGGGCTTCCGCCATGAAGGGATTGCCGCAGCCCCGCGCCACCAGCATGTGGAAGTCGAAATCGGTGCGCTCGAACAGTTTGCGGTCGAAATCCGCCTCGCTCATGCTCCTGAGGATGAGCATGGACTGCCTCAGCGAGGTCAGCGCCGGCAGGTCGCGGCGGAATTCGGGCAGGGTCAGTGCCAGCGGCTCGGTCGCCAGCCGGAACTCGTAGGACTTGGCGACCGCATCGGCGCCCAGCGCAAACTGCTTCAGCAGCCATTGCTGGCCGGCACCGCGTTCGGCCAGATTATCCTCGGAGAGTTTTTGTAGCGCGTTTTGTACCGTCTGGCGGGAGACGTCATAGCGCCGCTGCAGTCCGGCAACCGTCTGCGCCTCGGCAATCCGGCCGGCGGAGAGGTCGCGCAGGATGGCGCTGTAGATCTCCGTTTCTCCATCGCTTTCGCCGACGTCGTCGAGCCGCGCGATGGCCACCGGATCGACGGCGAGCAGAAAGCCGCCATCGGCATCGGCGGTCACCAGTTCACGCTCCGCAAGGACCTGAAGCGCCTTGCGGACCGGTGTTCGCGAGACATTGCAGTGCGAGGCGAGCGCCTGCTCGGCTAGCCGTTCGCCGGGCGACATGCCGCGCTCGCTGGCGAAATCCAGTATTCTTTGCGCCAATTCCACATGGCGGTGATGAATGCGTCCCGGCTCTGTCGCCATGCCCCACCTGTCTCTCACAAAGGCCGCATGCTGACCTTAGCCGGCTCTTTTCGCAAGCCTTTCCCTGTCAATTCTGGCAGCAGTTGAGAAAATGTAAATTCCCTATTGACGTATTTTTTTTATAAATAATACTGTTCACCAACGGCGACACGAGATCGGGACACCGACGCCTCGCCGAATGAGGTTGGAACAATCATCAAAAATAGGGAGAGATCCGTGCGAACGAAAAGCGGATACGCCAGAACCAGCGCCTTTGCCGTCAAACTGCTCGCCGCAACCGTACTCGCCGGCAGCGCCGGTGTCGCCAACGCGGCCGATCTCGTCATCTCGAACTGGGATGGCTACATGGCGAAGGACATCGCCGAGAGCTTCAAGGCCGCAACCGGCCTCGAAATCGAAGTGGTGAACCACGCCACGAACGAAGAAATCATGGGCAAGCTGATGGCGAGCCAGGGCAAGGGCTATGACGTCGTCTTCGTCTCGTCGCCCTTCGCCGAGATTCTCAACCATCAGGGTCTGGTCGAGCCGCTCGATGGCGCCGCCATTCCGAACCTCGCCAACCTCTATCCCGAGGCGGTCAATCTCGCCTACGACCCGGGCAATGTCTATTCGGTGCCCTATACCTGGGGCACGACCGGCCTGTGCTATCGCTCCGATCTGGTCAAGACCGCGCCCGACAGCTGGATGAACCTGCTGGCCCCGTCCGACGACATCAAGGGCAAGACCACGATGCTGGCGACCGATCGCTGGCTGATGGCGGCGGGCGAGCTCGCCAAGGGCTATTCGGTCAACGAAGCGGACCCGGTGAAGATCGCCGAGGTCAAGGATCTGCTGATCCAGGCGAAGAAGACGCTGCTCGCCTATGACGACACGACCTTCTATTCCAAGCTGGTATCGGGCGAAGCCTCGCTCGTGCATGCCTGGGACGGCTGGTGCAATTACGGCATCACCGAGAACAAGGACATCAAGTTCGTCGTGCCGAAGGAAGGCTCCGATCTCTGGGTCGACACGATCGTCGTGATGAAGAACTCGGAGAAGAAGGATGCGGCGATGAAGTTCATCAACTTCATCCTCGACGCCTCCAACCATGCCTGGGCTGCCGAAAACATCCTCTACAAGGTGCCGAACCGCGCTGCGATGGAGAGCCTCGACAAGGCGCTGATCGATCAATACCCGAACATGGGCATGACGCCGACTGAACTGACCAAGTACGAACTGCTGCGCGATCTGGGGGCGGCCCAGAAGGACTATTCTCGCGCCGTCAGCGAGATCAAGGCCGCGAACTAAGGCCTTAAGCGGAGAAGACCCGAACACTGCAAGACGATGGGGGAGATGTCGGTCTCCCTCATCGCCACCCCTTCGGCTGCCGCGCTCCCTTGCCGGTCGTCATGGCAATCCCTCGTCTGGAACTCGTGCATGTCCTATCAGTCCGCCCGATCGAACCTGCTTACCGCGCCGGCCGTCGCCTGGCTCGTGGCGTTCATGGTGGCGCCGTGCCTGCTGATCCTGTCATACGCCTTCTTCCAGCGCGGCATGTGGGGCGGCATCGAATATACCTTCACGCTTGAAAACTTCGCCCGCGTCGTCGATCCGCTCTATGCGAAGATCTTCCTCACTTCGGCGCGCATCGCCGGTCTTGCGACGCTGCTGGCCATCCTGATCGCCTATCCGGCGGCCTATGCGATCAGCCGTGCGCCGCGCATGCGCCAGCCCATGCTGCTGTTTTTTGCCGTTCTGCCGTTCTGGAGCAATTATCTGATCCGCACCTATGCCTGGATGGTGCTGCTCAACCGCGAAGGCCTGATCAACAACCTTTTGCGCTGGTTCGGCTATCAAGGCGAGCCGCTGTCGCTGCTCTACACGGAAGGTGCGGTCATCGTCGGCCTCGTCTACAACTACCTGCCCTTCGTGATCCTGGCGATCTATTCGACGCTGTCGCGGCTCAACCCCGAGCTGATGGAAGCCTCCCGCGATCTCGGCGGCGGGCCGATCCGGACCTTCTGGCGCGTCACCCTGCCGCTCACCCTGCCGGGCGTGGCTGCCGGCGGTGTCTTCGTCTTCGTCCTGTCGATCGGCAATTTCGTGACGCCCGCGCTGCTTGGCGGCGGCCGCTTCCAGATGATCGGCAACGTGGTCTACGACCAGTTCCTCACCGCTAACGACTGGCCCTTCGGTGCAGCCCTCGGTCTCGTGCTGATCGCCATCATGATCCTCCTCCTGATGCTGCAGGCCCGGGCGACCGCGCGTGCCAGCGGCGAGCGCGGGAGGGCGGACGCATGAGAATGGCAAATTCCTCGCGCCTGCCCGGCCGTCTCGTCCTGCTTGCCGTCTTCGGCTTTCTCTACCTGCCGATCGCGGTCCTGGTGGCGCTGTCGTTCAACGAGGCGGGCCTGCCGACAAGCTGGTCCGGCTTCTCGTTCAAGTGGTACGCCGCGCTCGCCGGCAATGGCGAGATCCTCGGGGCGGCCTGGAATACGCTGGTCGTCGCGGTGTTCGCGACGCTGATCTCGACGGCGCTCGGCACGCTTTTGGCGCTCGGCATGGAGACACGGCGCCGCAAGAGCACGGGGCTCGAGGCTCTCGCGTTTGCGCCCATGGTCATTCCGGACATCGTGCTTGCCGTCGCACTCCTCACCTTCTTCTCGCTGCTCAACGTGACGCTTGGCCTGCACACGATCATCATCAGCCACGTGATCTTCGACCTCGCCTTCGTGAGTTCGGTGGTCCGGGCGCGGCTCAAGCATTTCGACTATTCGATCGTCGAGGCTTCCCGCGATCTCGGCGCCTCGGGCTGGACGACCTTCTGGCGGGTGACGTTCCCGGTACTCCTGCCGGCGATCATCGCCGGGGGGCTGCTGGCCTTCACGCTCTCGGTCGACGAGTTCATCATCGCCTTCTTCACCGCCGGCGCCGGCCGTTCCTCGATCACCCTGCCGATCCAGATCTACTCGATGATCCGTTTCGGCATCACGCCGGAAATCAACGCCCTCGCCACGATCGTCATGGGGGTGAGCGCGCTTGCGCTGCTCATCTCCCAATGGCTCAACAAAGAACAGATGCAATGACCGACGCGCCCCATTCCCACGAGCCGATCCTGACGATCGACGGCCTCCACAAGAGCTTCGGCCCGGTGAACGCTGTGGACCACGTGTCGCTGGAGATCCGCAAGAACGAATTCTTCGCGCTGCTCGGCCCCTCCGGCTGCGGCAAGACCACGCTTTTGCGCATGCTGGCCGGTTTCGAGACGCCGACCGGCGGGCGCATCCTCCTGGAAGGCAATGACATCTCCGCTTTGCCGCCGGAAAAGCGGCCGCTCAACCTGATGTTCCAGTCCTATGCGCTCTTCCCACACATGACGGTCGCCAAGAACCTCGCCTACGGGCTTGAGATGGACCGGTTGCCGAAGGCGGAAATATCCCGCCGCGTCGAGGAGATCATGGCGGTGACCGACCTTGGCCAGTTCGCCGGCCGCAAGCCCGACCAGCTGTCGGGCGGACAGAAGCAGCGCGTTGCGCTGGCGCGCGCTCTGGTCAAGCGCCCGAAGGTGCTGCTGCTCGACGAACCGCTCGGCGCGCTCGACAAGAAACTGCGCGAACGCATGCAGCTCGAACTGAAGCGCCTGCAGCACGAGGTCGGCATCACCTTCATCATCGTCACCCACGACCAGGAAGAGGCCCTGGTCATGGCCGACCGGATGGCGATCCTGAAGGACGGCAAGCTGCTGCAATGCGGATCGCCCGAGGCCGTCTACGAAACGCCGGCCGACCGCTTCGTCGCCAACTTCATCGGCGTGATGAACTTCATCGAAGGTGCGGTCGGCAACGACGGCAATTTCGCTGCCGACGGACTAAACCTGGCGGTCGGAACCGACATCCGTGGTGCTGCGACGCTTGCCGTGCGGCCCGAGAACATCACGGTGACGGCAGGCGGCGCCGGCAGCGCAGGAAAGATTGTCGACATGGCCTATCACGGTCTCGACCGTGTCCTGCACGTCAAGATCGCCGCCAGTGCAACGCCGCTGCAGGTTCGGGTTCCGGCCAATGCCGCCGTGCCGCACACCGTCGGCGACACCATTCACATCGCGATCGACCCGGATCGCACCCGGCTATTCAAGAACTAAAAAATGAAGGGGAACCCCATGTCGCAAAAGACAATCGCATTCTTTCCAGAAGCCGCCTTCGGACCGGCGCTGAATTCCGTCGGTATCGCGCAGGCCATCGAGGCGCTTGGTCACAAGGCCGTCTTCCTGTCCGATCCGGGTTTCGTCTCGGTCTATCAGGGCTATGGTTTCGAGGCCCATCCGGTGAATCTCTCCGAGCCGATGCCGCCGGAGCAGATGGCGAAGTTCTGGGAAGACTTCATCAACGGCCACATTCCGAACTTCCGCAAGAGCCCCTACGACCAGATCGACAACTATGTGAAGGACTGCTGGACGGCGATCGTCGACAGCGCCAAATGGGCGGAAAAGGACCTCCCGGGCGTGCTGGCCAGGATCAAGCCGGACCTGATCTGCGTCGACAACGTCATCCTGTTTCCGGCCATCAAGCATTTCGGCAAGCCGTGGGTGCGCATCATCTCCTGCTCGGAAAACGAGATCGAGGATCCCAAGATCCCGCCGCATCTCTCCGGCTGTGGCGCCAAGGATTATGCCTGCCATGCGGCCTATCGCGACCATTTCAACGAGGTCATCAAGCCGATCCATGACGACTTCAACGAATTCCTGACATCGACCGGCGAGGACGCCTATCCGATCGGCCAGTTCTTCGAGGCCTCGCCCTTCATGAACCTGCTGCTCTATCCGGAGCCGGTGAAATTCGAGCGCGAACACCCGCTGAACCCGAGCCAGTTCCAGTATCTCGAAGGCTGCGTGCGCTCGGAAAAGCCCTACGAAGTGCCGGTCTTCAAGGCCAACAACGACAAGCCGCTGCTCTATGTCAGCTTCGGCAGCCTCGGCGCCGGCGACACGGATCTGCTGAAGCGGATCATCGCAACGGTCGGCAAGCTGCCGTACCGCGCTCTGGTCAATGTCGGCGACTACAAGGACCAGTACGAAAACCTGCCCGACAACGTCATCGTCGAGAGCTGGTTCCCGCAGCCATCTGTCATCCCGCTCGTCGACGCCGTGATCCATCACGGCGGCAACAACTCCTTCACCGAGTGCCTCTACTTCGGCAAGCCGGCGATCATCATGCCCTATGTCTGGGACGGCCACGACAACGCGACCCGCGTCGACGAGACAGGCCACGGCTTCAAGATGCCGCGATACGACTGGACCGACGCGGAACTGGCGGCAAAGATCGACCACATGATCAACGACCCGGCGATGAAGGCCAAGCTCGCCGCTGCCGCAAAGCACATGCAGAGCCAGAACGGGCCGCAGAAGGCAGCCGGTATTCTCGACGAACTGGTGAAGACCGGGAAATACAATGGTTGAGACGCTGAATACGACGGCCCCGCACATCCACGGCGCCACGACCTTCGACGACCTCGTCGACTGGGGCGTGCAGTCGGATGCGATCGAGGGTGCTTCGAAATCGACCGGCCGCCTGCTGTTCAAGGGGCCGAACAACCAACCGGAAACCGGCATCTGGGTCTGCACGCCCGGGCGCTGGCGGCTGTCGATCCCGCGCGACGAGTTCTGCCACTTCGTCGCCGGCTCTGCGACCTACCGGTCGGACGACGGCGAGGTGATCGACGTCACCCCCGGCACCGCCGTGATGTTCAAGGCCGGCTGGACCGGCGAATGCACGGTCCACGAGACCATGCGCAACATCTACATGCTGGCCTGAGCCGGCCCACTCGAAAGGACATGACCATGACCACCGCACCTTTGATGCGCAATCCGCTCGAACAGACCGATCTCGTCGACTGGGGCATCATCCCGACCATGATCGAGGGCGAGAGCCACGTCTCCGGCCGGCTGATCCACAAGGGCCCGAACGGCGAGAGCGAATGCGGGCTCTGGGTCTGCACGCCGGGCAAGTGGGAGTGCCACGTGACCCGCGACGAGTTCTGCCACTTCCTCGAAGGCCGCAGCACCTATGTGCACGAGTCGGGCGAGGTGATCGAGATTACGCCGGATACGGCAGCCTTCTTCCCCAAGGACTGGAAGGGCGTCTGCACCGTCCATGAGACGATCAAGAAGGTCTACATGATCCGCTGAACAGCGGAACGAAACGCCGCCCTGGCGGCCGTTCGAGGCAAGAGATTGACCATGCTGCAAAGCCAAACGCTGCCGGACGCGCGCCGGGAGTTCATTGCCGCGCATTTCGACGCGACACCGGAGGCAAGGGCGCTGCCGGCGGATGCCTCGCCGCGCCGCTATTACCGGATCGAGGTCGCGCCGAAGCTGTTGATGGAGGTCGAGCCCGGCACGCCGGACTTCGAGGCCTTTGTTCGCATCAGCCGACATCTGAACGCGCTCGGGTTGTCGGCGCCGAAGGTCTTTTCGGTGGATTTCGAGCGCGGGCTGGCGCTGATCGAGGATTTCGGCCACGGCACCTTCACCCGGCTTCTTGGCGCCAGCCATTCGGAAGAAAAGCTTTACGGCCTGGCCGTCGATGCGCTGATCCACCTGCATGAGGCACCTGGCGCAGCCCGGATCGATGTGCCGGCCTATGACCATGGTCCGCTGTTCGAAGAACTCGCCATGTTCACCGACTGGTTCGTGCCGCAATGCGCGCCGGGCTGTGACGCGGCCGTCTTCAAGGACCGGTTCCTCGGCCTATGGAAGTCCGCGCTTACCGATGTGGCGGAAAGCCGCGACGCGCTGGTGCTGCGTGACTATCACGTCGACAATCTGATGGTGATCGGAGACCGCCAGGGCGTCGCCGCCTGCGGGCTGCTCGATTTCCAGGACGCGCTGATCGGCTCGGCGGCCTATGACCTCGTGTCGCTGACCCAGGACGCCCGGCGCGACATCGATCCCGCGCTGGAGGAACGACTGATCGAACGGTACTTCGCCGGACGACCATGCCTCGACCGTCAGCGCTTCCTCACCGAATACTGGCTGCTCGCCGCCCATCGGCACACGAAGATCCTCGGCAATTTCGAGCGATTGTCGAAGCGCGACGGCAAGCACGGTTATCTGATCCATCTGCCGCGCGTCGCGCGTCTACTCGACAAGGCGCTGATGCGCGCCGGCCTCGATGATATCCGCGCCGTCATGGACGCGGCACTTCCCTCCTGGCGCGACCACGCACCGGTCGCGCCGAATTCCTCTCCGACTTCCGAAGCAGGCAGGACGCCATGAGCGCTTATGACATTTCCAAGCCCACCTATTTTGCGGCGGGAGAATACAGACGCAGTCTCGGCCGGATCATCGACGTGATCGATCCTGCCCGGATCGAGAAGGTCGGGGTGATCACCGAGGTCACCGAGGACGAGCTTTCCGCCACGCTGGATGCCGCAACGGCCGCCCAGCGCAAGTGGAAGGTTCTCGACGCCAAGACCCGCGCCTCCATCCTGCACAAGGTGGCCAACCGCATCGAGGCGACCGACATGCGGCGCTGTGCCGAGATCATGTCGCGCGAAATGGGCAAGCCCTATCCGGAAGCGATCGGCGAGGTGGCCAACTGCGCCGGCGCTTTCCGCTATTTCGCCGAAATGGCGCGCGACGAGGCGGGCAAGATCGCCGGCACCACGCAGACCGGCTCCTTCCAGTTCGCACGCTACGAGCCGCTGGGCTTGTCCGTCCACATCATGCCGTTCAACTTCCCGATCCTTCTGATGTGCTGGACGGTCGCGGCCTCGCTGGCCTCGGGCAACGGCTGCATCATCAAACCGGCACCGGCCACGACGCTGTCGACGCTCGAATTCATGCAGATCTTCGCCGACCTGCCGGAGGGCCTGATCGCCTGCCTGCCGGGCGGCGTGGCGCTGGCCGAGGCGCTGATCGCCTCGCCGAAGACCCATGCGGTGGCATTCACCGGCTCGGTTGCCGCCGGACGGGCGGTCGCCATCGCCGCGGCCGGCCAGATGAAGCCAGCTGTGATCGAGGCCGGCGGTTCCGATCCGATGATCATCACCGCCAACGCTCCCCTCGACGTTGCCGCCGCCGGCGCGGTCACCGCCGCCTTCCACATGTCCGGCCAGGTGTGCACCTCGGCCGAGCGCTTCTTCGTGGTCGACGCTGTGCATGACGATTTCATCGCGAAATTCGTCGCCGAGACCAAACGTCTGCGCATTGGCAATGGTCTCAGCAAGGCCGAGATCGGGCCGCTCGTTTCCGAAGCCGCCCGCGCCAAGGTCACCCGGCTGGTGGAGGACGCGGTCGCGAAGGGCGCCAAGGTCGAGATCGGCGGACGAATCCCGCCGTCCGAGCCGGTCGGCTGGTTCTACGAACCGACCATCCTCACCGGCTGCACGTCCGACATGGCGATCATGCAGGAGGAGTGCTTCGGACCCGTCGCCGCCGTCATGCGGGTCGGGGATTTCGACCAGGCGATCGAGAAGGCGAACGACAGCGAATTCGGCCTTGGCGCCTCGGTTTTCACCACCTCTCTTCAAGAAGCGATGGGAGCGGCGGAGCGGCTGGAGGCCGGCATGGTCTGGGTCAACAATCCGCTGATCGACAATGACGCGTTGCCTTTCGGAGGCTGGAAGAAATCCGGTATCGGCCGGGAGTTGTCCAAGCTCGGGCTCGACACCTTCCGCCGGTCCAAGATGGTAATCATCGACCACAACCCGGTGCGCCAGGAGTGGTGGTATCCCTATCCGGATGCGTGGTTCTACGAAACGGGCGGCCGCAAGCACGCGTAAACGGCGCTTCGGCCCCGAACAGATTTCATGACAAGAGGAATTTCGAAATGATCATCACCCTTCTCGGCGGCGCGGGCTTCATGGGCGCCGGCATTGTCCGCGACCTCGTCTCCGACCGCGCCATCGTCGACATCACGAAGATCCGCGTCTGCGATGCGGCGCGCGACAAGATGGAAGCGCTAAAGGAAGAGCTCGGCGATGCGCGCCTGGAACTGGTTGACCTCAACGTGACCGATCCGGCCGCGCTCAATGCCGCGATTGCCGGTGCCGACATCTGCATCAATTGCGTGCCGACCCTGCTCGGCTTCCAGATGGCAATCTTCGAAGCGGCGCTTGCGGCCAAGGTGCCCTATATCGACCTCGGCGGGCTTGGCACCTTCACGGTCAAGCAACTGGCCGAACACGACCGTTTCAAGGCGGCAGGCGTGACCGCCGTGATCGGCGTCGGTGCCGATCCGGGCATGTCGAACGTGATCTGCCGGGCAGTGGCCGACGAGTTGGACGAGATCGACAAGATCAACCTCTACTGGGCCGCGGAACTGGTCGGCGACGAAAACCCGGTTCTCGTTCCGCCCTACAGCGTCTCGACAGTGCTCGCCGAATATGCCCATGAGAGCACGCAGTTCTACGAGGGCAAGCATGTGACCTGCCCGCCGATGAGCGGCAGCGAGTTCCTCGACCTGCCGGAACCCTGGGGACGCTGCGAATTCATGCACTCTCCGCATTCCGAGCAACTGACCGTGCCGCTGGCCGACGGCATCAAGGAAAAGGGCATCAAGGAATTCTCCTGGAAGCTGCACCTGCCGCATCGTGAACACGAGGCCTGGGTGGGTCTGGTCAAGGCCGGCTTCGGCGACTTCAACGATCCGGTCGAAGTGGGGGGTGTCAAGGTTCGCCCGCTCGACGTGCTGAACAAGGTGATCGAACGCAATATCAAGAAGAATGCGGCCAAGATCCCGGCGCAGGACAGTCACGAGATCCACTTTGCCATCGGCAAGGGTCGCAAGAACGGCGTCGAAACGACGGTGACGGTCGAGGTCGTGGTCAAGCCGGATGCGATGTACGCGCCTTACGTCGACGCCTGCACATCGATGAACGGCTCGATCGCCGCGCAGCTGATCCTCGCCAATCCGAAGAGGCCGGGCGTCTGGGCGCCGGAAGAATATTTCGACGTCGCGGCCTATTTCAAGGAACTGGAAAAGCGCAAGTTCATCATCAACAAGCGCGTCGACGCATAGGGCATATCGAGCCAAAGTCAGATTCCACGGAACCGGGGAGGCGGCGACGCCTCACCCGGCTCTCGCTTTGGAGATGGCGGTACCTGTGGTTACTCGGGGCGCCGAAGACGGACGGCTCTAGTTGTGTCGCTGCGGCTTGCGGGCCAGCCAGTGCTCGAGGTCGGCCTCGGCCCGTTCCAGAGCATTGTAGTTGAGCAACTTGCGCAGGAGCGCCACGGTGACTGCGCGGGCACGCAGGTTGAAGCGGCCTTCTTCCGCTTCTTCGCCGACCGGCTGGTAGACGCCAAGCTTTTCGTAGAGCTGCTGCAGGCGGTTCTGAACGCTGCGAAGCGAGAGGTTGCGGCGCTTGGCGATGGCGCGGTCGGTCAGACCCAGCGCGATGTCGACCAGGATCTCGTATTCGGATTCGCTGAAGCCGCGGGCATGGCCGAGGCTCTTCTGCTGCAGGCCCCGTACTTCACGGTCGATCACGCATTGCGCCTCGATGAAGATCGAACGGAGCGCCAGCCTCAGCCGTTCATCGGAGGCCGACTTCAGCACATAGCCATAGGCCGCCCCATCCGGCACGATGCGCGAGATGCCGCGGACATTGGCCTCGTCGGCATAGTTCGACCAAAACAGGATGCGGGTGTCGGGACGCTCCTTCCAGATGGTGCGGGCCGCCTCGATGCCGTTTCGCGGGCTCATCTGCAGGTCCATGACGATGTGCTCGGAGCGGTGTTCGCGGGCCAGTTTCTCGCCGACCAGTCCGTTTTCAGCCTCGAATACGGTATCGCATTCCGGCAGGGCGGAACGCACGGCCTCGTTGAGATAGGCCCGGTGCAGCGCATCGTCCTCGACGATCAGAACCTTCATTCTGCAACCTCCTGTTCCGGCATGGGCAAAGTGACGCGGACAAAGGTCTCGCCATGCTCGCGGCCATAGGTGAACCCGGCGGAGATCAGCCGCGCGCGGGTGCGCATGTTTTCCAGACCGCTGCCGGGGCGGCGGGCGACCTTGCCGATGCCGATGCCGTTGTCGCGGATTTCCAGCAGCATTTCGCCCGGCGGGCAGTCGAGGCGAACGGAGATCCGGTCGCCCTGCGCGTGGCGAATGGCGTTGTTGATTGCCTCCTGGGCGATGCGGAAGAGGGCGACGCGCACGGAATGGCCGAGCCGGTCGGTCGCTCCCTCGGTATGGTCGAGGAGCTGGTGTTCGATCGTCAGCCCGCTGTCGCGCACCGATCGCTCCAGATGGTTCTCGATCGCATCGGCAAGACCGAACAGCTGGAGAACGGAAGGGCGTGCCTCCTCGATGATCTGGCGCAGGTCCTGCATCGAGTGCTGCAGGCTGCGAAACAGCGGCTCCAGCGTCTCGCCGCTGATCGTCGGCATCAGGCTCAGCCGCTCCAGGCGCTTGGCGAAACGGGTAAGGTCGGCCAGCGTCTGGTCGTGCAGGTCCATGCCGATGCGCTGGCGCTCGGCTTCGAGCGCTTCGGTCAGCCGCAGCGCACCAAGACGCAACCCCTCCTCGCGGGCCCGGGCCTCAGCCTCGACGATCGCCGAACGCTTGGCCTGGTCGGCGGCCCTCAGCGCAAAGAAGTAGGGCGCGAGCAGGTCAGCGATCGAACGGGCCTTGGTAATGTCCGCTGGGGTATAAAAGTTCGGCTGCAGGCTGGAGCAGGACAGCGCGCCGATGGTTTCGCCCTGTACCTTGAGCGCGACATGCAGCCGGCTGCGCAAGCCGTGTTCGAAGATCGGGTGCGAAAAGGCGCCGGAGAAGTTGAATGTCGGGTCGGTGCTGGCATCGGCGGTCAGCATTTCGTCCACCTCTCCCATCAGCAGATCGCGGAGCGGGCTGTTGGCGATGAGCGCCGCGGACATCTTGCTCCATGCCGTCTCGAAGCCGCTTTCATAGGCCGTGTGATAGGTGCTTCCGGGCGTGATGATGCAGACGTCCATGTGATCGTTGGGAATGATCAGGTTGATTTCCATGGCCACTGCGCGTATGGCGGAATGGAAATCGAGTTGGCCGGCAAGCAGGCGCGAGATCGCCAGGTACTGGCCGAACAACGAGGCCGAGGCGTCTTCCAGCATTGGTATTCCTCCCCGGTTTCAAGGCTCCCTCCAGAGCCGTGAAACCAACTTACTTCGCACCCATTAGCGCGAAAACCGGTCGTCGCGTCTTGCGAACATCCGCAAATCGCTTGCGGGATCCCGCAGTCTCCCTGCTCGTATCCGTCTATACAGCTTTTTCGATTTCCTCCATCCTGCTTTTCACTGAGGCGCCAGTCCTCAGTGGAGGAACATTTCCGGGCCAGCCGTTGAGGAGCGGTCCCGGAGATCCGCCGGACCGCTCCGGCATTCAGGGAGAGAGACATGACCATCAGGAAACTACTCCTGGCGTCGGCTGCGATCGTGTGCGCGGCCATGCCAATTTCGGCCCATGCCGACACGTCGACCAAGAAGATCGCGCTTTCCAACAACTACGCCGGCAATTCCTGGCGTCAGGCCATGCTGACGAGCTGGGACAAGGTCACCAAGGAAGCGGTGAAGGCCGGCATCGTCGCCGCAGCCGATCCGTTCACCACCGCCGAAAACCAGGCGACCGAACAGGCCGCGCAGATCCAGAACATGATCCTGGAAGGCTATGACGCCATCGTCGTCAACGCTGCCTCCCCGACCGCGCTCAACGGCGCCGTCAAGGAAGCCTGCGATGCCGGCATCACCGTCGTTTCCTTCGACGGCATCGTCACCGAGCCTTGCGCTTGGCGCATTGCTGTCGACTTCAAGGAAATGGGCCGCAGCCAGGTCGAATACCTGTCGAAGAAGATCCCGAACGGCGGCAACCTGCTTGAAATCCGCGGCCTCGCAGGCGTCTTCGTCGATGACGAAATCTCCGCCGGCATCCATGAGGGCGTGAAGCAGTACCCGCAGTTCAAGATCGCCGGTTCGGTCCATGGCGACTGGGCGCAGGACGTCGCCCAGCGCGCTGTCGCCGGCATCCTGCCGAGCCTGCCGGAAATCGCCGCGGTCGTGACCCAGGGCGGTGACGGCTATGGCGCCGCGCAGGCCTTCGACGCGGCCAAGCGCCCGATCCCGACCATCGTCATGGGCAACCGCGAGGACGAACTGCAGTGGTGGAAGAAGCAGAAGGATGCCAACGGCTATGAGACCATGTCGGTCTCGATCGCGCCGGGCGTCTCGACGCTCGCCTTCTGGGTCGCCCAGCAGATCCTCGACGGCAAGGAAGTGAAGAAGGACCTCGTGGTTCCCTTCCTGCGCATCGATCAGGACAATCTCGAGAAGAACCTCGAGACCACCGAAAAGGGCGGTGTGGCCAACGTCGAATACTCGCTCGAGGACGCCCAGGCGGTCATCGCCGGCAAGTGACGGTATCATCACGGCGGAGCTTCACGCCGCCGTGATCTCCCGCCACCCGGCGCCCCCAACCTGGCGCCGGGTGGTCATTTCATGAATCTTTCGGACAGGCAGTGGCCAAGGGCATGAGTATTGAAGCCGAACAGCAGGCGGTCGTCTCCGCGCGCGGGATCAGGGTCGAGTTCGGCGCGGTCAAGGCGCTCGACGGCGTCGATCTGACGATCCTGCCGGGCGAGGCGGTCGGGCTGGTCGGCCACAACGGCGCCGGCAAATCGACCATCGTCAACGTCATCAATGGCGGCCTCCCGCCGCACCAGGGCACGATCGCCTATGGCGGGGTGGACGGGGCCGGCGGCATTGCCACGGCGCGCGCCGGCGGCGTGCGATGTGTGTTCCAGGAACTGTCGCTCTGCCCGAACCTCACCATTGTCGAGAACACCCGCGTCATGCATGCGGGGCTATCCGGTTTCGGCTGGCGCAAGCGGGCGCTGTCGCTGATCCGCGCGAAACTCGACGAGATCTTTCCCGGCAATCACATCGACTGCACGGCGACCGTCGGAGAACTGTCGATCGCCGAGCGGCAGATGGTGGAGATCGCCATCACCTTTGCCGCCGTCACCGACGCGCCGCGGCTGGTGATCCTGGACGAGCCGACATCGTCGCTCGATGCAGGCCTGGCCGAACAGTTGCTCGCCCATGTCCGCCGCTTCGTCGCCTCCGGCGGCGCGGTGCTGCTCATCTCCCATATTCTCGGCGAGATCCTGTCGACCTCCAGCCGCATCGTGGTGATGAAGGACGGTCGGGTCGTGACCTCGCGGCCGGCGGCCGAATTCACCGTGAACAGTCTCGTGGAAGCCATGGGCAGCGTCGTCAAGGAGCGGACCCGTGGCGCCAGGATCAGGACCGAAGCCGATTTTTCGATCGAGCGCGCGCCACAGGCCGGATCGCCGATCGGTTTCAAGGCGCGCAAGGGCGAAATCATCGGGCTTGCCGGCCTCGGTGGCCATGGCCAGACCGACATGCTGCTCGATCTCTTCCGCGACCACAGCGGCAACTGGTTGCCCGGCCACGGCGATGCGGTCGCCTTCGTCGCCGGCGACCGCGCGCTGAACGGCACTTTCCCGCTGTGGAGCATCCTCAAAAACCTGTCGGTCGGCAGCCTGCCGCATCTTGCGCGGCTCTGGGCGATCGACGGCGGGCGCGAAACGGCGCTCGGCGCGGACTGGAAAAGCCGCATGGAAATACGCACGCCCGACATGGGCAATCCCATTCTCTCGCTGTCGGGCGGCAATCAGCAGAAGGTGCTTTTCGCCCGGGCGCTCGCCACGAAGGCCGAGATCGTGCTGATGGACGACCCGATGCGCGGCGTCGACATCGGCACCAAGCAGGAGGTCTATGCGATCCTCAGAGCAGAGGCCGAAGGTGGCCGGACCTTCATCTGGTATTCGACCGAAATGGACGAAATCTGCCTGTGCGACCGGGTCTATGTGTTCCGGGACGGCGGGATCGTCGCCGAACTGACGGACGACGAGATCGACGAGAGCCACGTGCTCGCAGCCTCCTTCTCGGGAGAGGCCGCATGAAGGGCGTTTCCGTCAATACGCTGAGGCTTGTCATTCCTGCGGCCTCACTCGCGATCCTGCTCGCGGCGGTGTTCTATATCCAGCCGCGCGCCATGAGTTATACCGGGCTCAACCTGCTGTTCAATCTCGCCGTGCCGATCGCGCTCGCCACCATCGCGCAGATGCTGATCATGGCGGTCAACGATCTCGATCTGTCGATCGGCACCTTCGTCAGCTTCGCCGCCTGCGTGACGGCCGTTTACATGCCGACGGAGCCGGCCACGGCCATCGCCATTCTTGCCGCGGCCGTGGTGACCTATGCGGCGCTCGGCATGATCATCCACCTGCGGGACCTGCCCTCGATCGTCGTCACGCTCGGCATGAGCTTCGTCTGGGGCGGGCTTGCGGTCATCATCCTGCCGGCTCCCGGCGGTGAGGCGCCGATCTGGCTGCGGGCCGTGATGGTGTCCAAGCCGCCCTTCGTGCCGATGGCGATCATCGCCAGCCTGCTGATCGCGCTCGTCGCCCACCTTCTCGTCATGCGCACCACCTTCGGCGTGCTGATGCGCGGCGTCGGCGGCAATGCCCGCTCGGTCGCACGCGCCGGCTGGTCGGTGCTGTGGATCAAGGGCGCGACCTATGCGGCGGCCGGCTTCTTCGCCATCCTGTCCGGCATCGCGCTCGTCGGCCTCGCCACCTCGGCGGATGCCAATATCGCGCTGCGCTATACGCTGCTGTCGATCGCCGGCGTCATCCTCGGTGGCGGCGAGTTCGTCGGCGGGCGCGTTTCGCCGGTCGGTGCGGTCATCGGTGCACTGACGCTGACGCTTGCCGGTTCGTTCCTCTCCTTCCTGCGCATTTCGCCCGACTGGCAGATTGGCGCCCAGGGAGCGATCCTCATCATCGTGCTCGGGCTCAGGCTGGTGCTTAATCGCCGCGGCCAGGAGGAGAAGCAGCCATGACCCGCGTAACCGCGCTCTTCAGCAAGGCCTGGATCTGGTCCTTCGTCGCCGCAATCGCCACCTGGATCGTCACCGTACTGTTCACCGGCGGTGCCAGCTCGGCCGGGCTCTCCCAGGCCGCCTTCACTTTCGCCGCCTTCTCGGTCATTGTCGGCCTCGGGCAGATGCTGGTCATCACGCTCGGACCGGGCAATGTCGACCTCTCGGTGCCGTCCACCATGACGCTGTCGGGCACCATTGCGCTCAAGCTGATGGACGGACAGGATTCGCTGATCCTCCTCGGTTTCCTCGTCGCCATCCTGATCGGTATGGTCATCGGCGTGCTCAACTATGCGCTGATCAAGCTGCTCAGGATCCCGCCGATCATCGCCACGCTGTCGATGAGCTTCATCGTCCAGTCCTCGGCCATCTGGTACAATCGCGGCCTCAGGATCAAGCCACCGGAAATGCTGGCGCAGTTCACCACCTCGACCAGCTTCGGCATTCCCAACATTGCGCTCGTCGCGCTGCTGCTTTCCGTTGCCGTCTGGTGGCTGCTGGACCGGGCGATCTTCGGCCGCTGGATCTCGGCGATCGGCCAGAGCCGGTTCGCCGCCCGCATGGCCGGTATCCCGGTCGACGGCTCGCGCCTCCTGACCTACGTGCTCTGTGCGGTGCTGGCAGCGATCTGCGGCTATCTGCTGGCGAGCTTTTCCGGCGGCGCGGCGCTCAACATGGGTTCGGAATACCTGCTGATGTCGATCGCCGTGGTAGTCATCGGCGGTTCGGCGGTCGCCGGCGGCAATTCCAACGTTCCGGGCATCTGGGGCGCCTCGCTCTTCATGTTCCTGGTCGTCTCGATGCTCAACACCTACGGCTTCGGCGCCGGCATCCGACTGATCCTGACCGGCCTCATCATCATCACCGTGATCCTGGTCGCGAGCCGACCGCCGCGGGGAGCAAGATGAACATCCATCTCCTCCAATTCCACATGTCTGCGGAACGACTGCCATGACGACTGCCCCTTCATCGATCTACGAGATCCACGACCCGCGCTTCCGCCACCTGATCGTCGTCAGCGCCGAGTTGGAGGAACTCTATTCCGGCTGCCGCTGGGCAGAGGGTCCGGTCTGGTTCGCCGATCTCAACTGCCTGCTGTTCAGCGACATTCCCAACCAGCGCATGCTGCGCTATTCGCCGGGCCATGGCGTGTCGGTGTTTCGTGAGCCGTCGAACTTTGCCAACGGAAATACGCGCGACCGCCAGGGACGGCTCGTTACCTGCGAGCATGGCGGACGGCGCGTGACGCGGACGGAAATCGACGGAAGCATCACGGTGCTGGCCGACCAGTTTGGGGGCAAGCGGCTCAACGCCCCGAACGATGTCGTGGTGAAGTCCGACGGCAGCGTCTGGTTCAGCGATCCGACCTACGGCATCCTGTCCGACTACGAAGGCTACAAGGCCGAACCGGAACTGCCGAACCGCAACGTCTTCCGGCTTGATCCGCAGAGCGGTGCGCTTTCCGCCGTCGTTGACGATTTTCGCCAGCCCAACGGTCTTGCCTTTTCGCCCGACGAGAAGCGGCTCTATGTTGCCGATTCCGCGCAGAGCCATGACGAGACGGCGCCGAGCCACATTCGCGTCTTCGACGTCGTCGACGGGTCGCGGCTGACAAACGGGCGGGTGTTCTGCAATCTGGACAATGGCATTCCGGACGGCTTTCGTGTCGATACCCTGGGCAATGTCTGGACCAGCGCCGGCGACGGGGTGCATTGCTTTGCGCCGGACGGCACGCTGCTCGGCAAGATCCTGGTGCCGCAGACGGTGGCGAACCTGACCTTCGGCGGGCCGCGCCGCAATCGACTGTTCATCACCGCCACACGTTCGCTCTATGCGGTCTATACAACGGCCAGCGGCGCCCAATATCCATGAGGCGAGCCCGCAATGGCGGGCGCCGAACCTTAAACGTCCGCATCGCTTTCGCCAGGGAGCCCGGCCATGACCACTGCAGTTTCGCCGATCATCATCCTGAATCCCGCCGACGACGTGGGCGTCGCCCGCAAGGTGATCCCCGCCGGTGCGCCGGCCGGGCCGGAAGGCCTGTTTGCCAGGGTCCAGATCGGCCGCGGCCACAAGATCGCGCTGCATGCCATCGCCAAGGGCAAGGAAGTCCTGAAGTTCGGCCAGGTGATCGGGGTCGCGTCGGAATCGATCGCAGCGGGTGACCATGTGCATCTGCACAACCTTCAAATGATCGATTCGCATCATGCCTACGAATTCGGCGGCGTGCCCGGCCCGGTCCTCCTGCCGGAGGCCGAGCGGCGCACCTTCATGGGCTTCAACCGCGGCGTCGGCGGCATCGGCACCCGCAATTACATCGGCATCATCTCCTCGGTGAACTGTTCGGCGACCGTCTCGCGCTACGTGGCGGAGCATTTCAACCGGCATCACGGGCTCGAGGGTTTTCCCAATGTCGACGGCGTGGTCGCACTGACCCACGGAGGCGGCTGTGCCATCAATACCAAGTCCGAAGGCTACGAGATCCTGACGCGGACCATCCAGGGCTATGCCCGCCATCCGAATTTCGGCGGCATCCTGATGATCGGGCTCGGCTGCGAGACCAACCAGATCGCGCCCATCCTTGAGCACTACAAGCTCGTCGAAGGCGCTTTGCTGAAGACCATGACGATCCAGCACACGGGCGGGACCCGCAAGACCATCGACGCCGCCTGCGAGGCGATCAAGGAGATGCTGCCGCTCGTCAATGCGGTCGGCCGCACGGAACAACCCCTGTCCGGCATCAAGCTCGCGCTCGAATGCGGCGGCTCGGACGGCTATTCCGGCATTTCGGCCAATCCGGCGCTCGGCATTGCCTCCGACCTTCTGGTGCGGAACGGCGGAACCTCGGTGCTTGCCGAAACACCGGAGATCTACGGCGCCGAACATCTGCTCACCCGCCGCGCGGTCAGCCCGGCGGTGGCGAAGAAGCTGCTCGACCGGATCGAATGGTGGCGTCAGTACACCGCCCGCAACGGCGACGAACTCAACAACAATCCCTCCTTCGGCAACAAGCTCGGCGGGCTCACCACCATTCTGGAGAAGTCTCTGGGCGCCGTCGCCAAAGGCGGGTCGATGCCGCTTTCGGCGGTCTACGAATATGCCGAGATGGTGACCGAGCCCGGTTTCGTCTTCATGGATACGCCCGGCTATGATCCGGTGGCCGTGACGGGTCAGGTGGCGGGCGGCTGCAATGTCATCTGTTTCACCACCGGCCGCGGATCGGTCTCCGGCTTCAAGCCGGCGCCCTGCATCAAGATCGCCACCAATTCCGAAATGTACCGCCACATGGAGGACGACATGGACCTCAACTGCGGCGACATCGTTACGGGCGAGGATACGATCGAGGCCGCCGGCCGGCGGATCTTCGAGGAGGTGATCGCAGTCGCTTCCGGCAAGAAGACGCGCAGCGAGGAATTCGAATACGGCGACAACGAATTCGTACCGTGGCAGGTCGGCGCCGTAACCTGAGGAAGGGGCGAATACCGGCAGTCGCGACTGTCCTCCCGTACCGCGTCCTCTATAGTCGAACGTGGTCTGCTTCGTGCCGTGGTGACGGGGAGGGAGACGCAAACGGAAACCGGGAGTACAGGCTTGAAGAATCCGCTGTTCAGCCTTGAAGGCAAGACCGCCCTCGTGACTGGTTCATCGCGCGGGCTGGGCTTGGCGATCGCCACGGGGCTCGCCGAAGCAGGTGCGCGGCTGGTGCTGAACGGCATGGATGCCGACCGCCTGGCGATGACAGCGGACGTCCTGCGTTCGCAAGGGCATGTCGTACTCGTCGAACCCTTCGACGTCACCGACGAAGCCGCCGTCGTTGCAGCCTTCCAGAGTCTCGACGCCGAAGGTGTCCCGATCGACATTCTCGTCAACAATGCCGGCATCCAGCTGCGCAAGCCGCTCGTCGAGCTTGAGGCCGAGGAATGGCGGCGGGTGATCGACACCAACCTGACCAGCGCCTTCTTCGTCGGCCGCGAGGCGGCCAAGCGCATGATCCCGCGCGGTCAGGGCAAGATCGTCAATATCGGCTCGCTGATGAGCGCCTTTGCCCGTCCGACGGTCGCACCCTACACGGCAGCGAAAGGTGGCATCAAGCTCCTGACCCAGTCGATGGCGGCCGAGTGGGCCGAGCACGGCATCCAGGCCAATGCCATCGGCCCGGGCTACATGCTGACCGACATGAACGAGGCGCTCACCAGCAATCCGCCGTTCGATGCCTGGGTAAAGGGACGCACGCCCTCGCGCCGCTGGGGGCGCCCGGAGGAACTGGTGGGAGCCGCCGTCTTCCTTGCCTCGTCCGCTTCCGACTATGTCAACGGGCAGATCATCTATGTCGACGGCGGCATGAGCGCCGTGCTCTGAGACGCAGAAACGCCGCCGAACCTAAGGTATCGGCGGCGTCGATGATGTCGTCCTGACCTGTCAGGCAGCGCGGCGCGGCAGTTTCCAGTTCGGCCGCGGAAAATGGCAGGTGTAGCCGTTCGGAATGCGCTCCAGATAATCCTGGTGCTCCGGTTCCGCTTCCCAGAAATCGCCGACGGGCTCGACTTCGGTCACCACCTTGCCGGGCCACAGGCCTGACGCGTTGACGTCGGCGATGGTATCCTCGGCCACGCGCTTCTGCTCGTCGCTGGTGTAGTAGATCGCCGAGCGATAGCTCATGCCGACGTCATTGCCCTGACGGTTCGGCGTGGTCGGGTCATGGATCTGGAAGAAGAACTCCAGCAGGTCGCGATAGCTGATCTTCGACGGATCGAAAGTGATCTCGATGCCTTCGGCATGGGTACCGTGGTTGCGGTAGGTGGCGTTGGCCACGTCGCCGCCGGTGTAGCCGACGCGGGTGGCGAGAACGCCGGGCATCCTGCGGATCAACTGCTGCATGCCCCAGAAGCATCCGCCAGCCAGTACGGCGCGTTCGGTGTTTGTCGTCATGCCATCCTCCTTCCGTGTGGGTTCCGCCCTTAGATGGGGCGTGCGGCCCGCAACGTCAAACGCGCGGGCCGCAGGGCACGAGGATGTGATCGCGGAAGGGCTCCCGCGACCCGCTGGGCGTCAGTGGTTGTGACGCGGTGGCGTCCTGGCGATCTGACGGAAGTCGTCCGCGCCCTTGATCGTCGCGCCCTCGGAGAGCTGCGTGACGGTCTGGCGATAGATCCGCTGCCACGGGGTCGCGTCGGCGGGCACCTTGGGGATGCCTTCGCCCTTGCGACGCTCGATCTCGGCCTCGTCCACCAGCATGTCGCAATGACCCTCGTTGAAGTCGATGCGGATGATGTCGCCGGTTCTCACCCAGGCGAGACCGCCACCGGCCGCACTTTCCGGAGAGGCGTTGAGAATCGACGGGCTGTCGGCGGTGCCTGACTGACGGCCGTCGCCGATCGTCGGCAGGCTCATGATGCCCTTCTTCAGTAGGTGATCCGGCGGCTGCATGTTGACCACTTCGGCCGATCCCGGCCAGCCGAGCGGGCCGGCGCCGCGGATCACCAGGATCGTGTTCTCGTCGATGTCGAGTTCGGGATCGTTGATGCGCTTGTGGTAGTCCTCTGAACCATCGAACACGACCGCCTTGCCGTCGAACACGCCTTCCCTGCCGGGCTCGCACAGATAGCGCTCGCGGAAGCCTTCCGACACGACGCTCATCTTCATGATGGCGAAGTCGAACAGATTGCCCTTCAGCACCAGGAAACCGGCGCGTTCGCGCATCGGCGCGTCGTAGGGCTTGATGACTTCGCGGTCGTCGGATTCGCGGCCCTGCAGGTTGTCGGCCATGGTCTTGCCGGTGACCGTCGGACAGGAGCCGTCGAGCTTGCCGGCATTCAGCAGTTCCCACATGATCGCCGGTACGCCGCCGGCGCGGTGGAAGCGCTCGCCGAGATAGGCGCCGGCCGGCTGGACATTGGCTAGCAGCGGAATGTCGAAGCCGTGCACCTGCCAGTCGTCCGGGTGCAGTTCGACGCCGGCGTGCCTCGCCATGGCGGCGAGATGCGGCTGCGCATTGGTCGAGCCGCCGATCGCCGAATTGACCTTGATGGCGTTGAGGAAGGCGGCGCGGGTCAGGATGTCGGACGGCTTGATGTCCTGAAGGACCAGTTCCACGGCGCGACGGCCGGTGCGATAGGCCATCTGGCCGCGCTCGCGGTAGGCGGCCGGAATGGCGGCGCAGCCGGTCAGGGACATGCCGAGCGCCTCGGCCATGGCGTTCATCGTCGAGGCCGTGCCCATGGTGTTGCAGTGGCCGACCGAGGGGGCAGAATCGAGCGCCGCCTCAAGGAATTCCTCGCGGGTGATCTCGCCCGCGGCAAGCTTGCGGCGCGAGCGCCAGATCACGGTGCCGGAGCCGACCAGATCGCCGTCATGCCAGCCGTCGAGCATCGGACCGCCGGAGAAGACGATGGCCGGCAGGTCGACGGTGGAGGCGGCCATCAGCGCCGAGGGCGTGGTCTTGTCGCAGCCGGTGGTGAGGATGACCCCATCGAGCGGGTAGCCGTAGAGGATTTCGACCAGGCCCAGATAGGCGAGGTTGCGGTCGAGCGCCGCGGTCGGACGCTTGCAGTTCTCGAACAACGGATGGGTGGGAAACTCGATCGGAATGCCGCCGGCGTCGCGAATGCCGTCGCGCAGGCGCTTGGCGAGGTCGAGGTGGTGGCGGTTGCAGGGATTGAGGTCGCTGCCCGACTGGGCAATGCCGATGATCGGCTTGCCCGAACGCAGCTCTTCCGGCGTCGTGCCGTAGTTCATGAAGCGCTCGAGATAGAGCGCGGTCAGATCGATATGGTCGGGATTGTCGAACCAGTTCTGGGAGCGCAGGCGTCGGCCGGTCTTGTTTCCTTCGCTCATTGGTTCTCCTCCCGCTGGCGATGATTGATCTTTTCGAGATGCAGCAGCAGCCCACTATGGTCTTTCTCACCGCCGCCGTCTGCGACGAATTCGCGGAATTCGTCGCGCACCTTGGCGGTGAGCGGCAGCTCGAGGCTGAACAGGTCAGCCATGGCGGCGACCGCGTCGAGGTCTTTTAGCTGCAGCCGCGACGGGCCGCCCGGCGCGAAGCTGCGGCTGACCATTCGGCCGCCATGCAGGTCGAGGATGCGGCTCTCGGCAAAGCCGCCGCGGATCGCGTCGCGGAATTTCTCGCGGCTCGCGCCACCGGCCTCGACCAGGATCATGGCTTCGGCGACGGCACCGATGGTGATCGCGACGATCTGCTGGTTGGCGAGCTTGCAGATCTGGCCGGCGCCCGAGGGGCCGACATGGGTCACCCGTCCCAGCGCCGCAAAGACGTCTGCGAGGCTGTCGACAATGGCCGCATCGCCGCCCGCCATGATGGCCAGCGTTCCCGCCTCGGCGCCGACCACGCCGCCGGACACGGGCGCATCGATATGGTGTACCTGCCGCTTGGCCAGCGTTTCGGAATGCTCGCGGGCGATCGGCGGGGCGATCGACGAGGTGTCGACGACGATGGCGCCGGGCTTCAGGGCGTCGGCGACGCCCTGGTCGAACAGAACATCCGTCACCGCCTTGCCGTCGCTCAGCATGGTGAAGACGATGTCGGCACCGCGTACAGCGTCGGCAGCCGTGGGGGAAACGGTCGCGCCGTCGGCGGACAGGGTTTCCGCCTTGGACAGGTCACGGTTCCAGACGGTGACGGTGAGGCCGGCCTTGAGAAGACGACGCGCCATCGGCGCGCCCATCAAGCCGGTGCCGAGAAAGGCGATCCGGCGCGAGCCCCGTCCTGTGCTGGCGGCGGAGGTCACAGCTTTCCCCCCAGTTCGTCTTCGATGTGCACGCGGATGATCTCGTCGAACGAGTTTTCGGCGGTGAAGCCGAGCTCGCGGGCGCGCTTGGCCTCGAAGCCCGGAGCCCAGCCGGCGCACATGCGCATGACCATCTCGTCCGGTTCGCGGCGGATGAGGCTGACCGCCTTGTCGCCGGCAACGCGCCGCAGCGCCTCGATTTGCTCACCGACCGTTGCGCTGAGGCCCGGCATGGAGAGGTTGCGGCGCGGGCCGACCTTCTCGACGTCGATCGTCGCACCGTGGATCAGGAAGCCGACGGCTGAGCGGGGCGACGCGTGCCAGTGGCGCACGTCGTCGGAGACGGGAAGAACGGCTTCCTGGCCGACCAGTGGTTCGCGCAGGATGTTGGAGAAGAAGCCGGAGGCTGCCTTGTTCGGCTTGCCCGGTCGAATGCAGATGGTCGGAAGACGGACGCCGATGCCGTCGAAGAAGCCGCGGCGCGAATAGTCCGACAGCAGAAGCTCGCAGATGGCCTTCTGGGTGCCGTAGCTGGTGAGCGGCGTGGTGTGGAATTCGTCCGGGATCGGATAGGGCAGGGGCGCGCCGAAGACGGCGATCGACGAGGTGAAGACGACCCGCGGCTTGTAGCCGTCCTGGCCGTTGGCGATGCGGATGGCGTCGAACAGGTAGCGTGTACCGTCGAGATTGATGCGATAGCCCTTCTCGAAATCCATCTCGGCCTCGCCCGAGACGATGGCCGCGAGATGGAAGATCGCGTCCGGGCGGTCGGCGATCAGGCGCTCGGCTTCACCGGGTGCGGAAAGGTCGACGGTTTCCAGCGTCACCTTACCGGTGAAACCGGCTGGAGCGTCGGGCGTGACCACGTCCACCAGGGTCATGGCGTCGATCGCCTTGCCGCCGAGCGTGCCGTCGCGCGTCAGGCGATCGGCGAGTTTGCGGCCGACCATTCCCGCGGCGCCAATGATCAGGATATGCATGGATTTCCTCCTCCTGCAGGGCCTGTCGCTCCGATTTGACGAATGACAAGCCGCTCAAAACAAATATTGTAAGGTTGTCTGATAACCTTATATGATAAGTTTGAAAACAGAATAATTGGCAATCCCCATCGCTGACGCTAGCAGAGTTTGGCGGGGTGGGGCACTCGGAGAATGCGACCTTGATCGGACGGAGCGGAGCGGTAGCGGCAGCGGATGACCAGCAGGAGGCACTCGTCCGGGCACTTGGCCCGGACATGGTTCTGGTTGGTGATGAGGTCGGGCGCTATTGCCGCGACTGGCATGGGGACGTGACGACCGGTGCGGTTGCCGTCCTCAGGCCCCGGACCACCGACGAGGTCGCGGCGGCCGTCAAGGCTTGCGCGTCTCTCGGCCTCTCGATCGTTCCGCAGGGCGGCAATACCGGCCTGGTGCTCGGCGCCGTTCCGGACCAGCCGGGCAGCCAGGTCGTGCTCAGCCTCGAACGCATGACGGCGATCCGGCGCATCGACGCGGACGATTTTTCGGCCGTGGTCGAGGCAGGCTGCATTCTCTCGGAATTCAAGGATGCGGTGGCGCGCGAGGGCATGTTCTTCCCGTTGGCGCTCGGCGCTCAGGGTTCCTGCCGGATCGGTGGCAATGTCTCCACCAATGCAGGCGGCATCAACGTGCTGCGCCATGGCATGACGCGGGAACTGGTGCTCGGCCTGGAAGTAGTGCTGCCGGACGGCACGGTCTTCGACGGACTGTCGACGCTGCGCAAGGACAATCGCGGCATCGATCTCAAGCAGCTCTTCATCGGCGCCGAAGGCACGCTCGGCATCATAACTGCCGTCTCCGTCAAGCTCATGCCGGAGCCCGACCAGGTGGCGACCGCGCTTGTCGGCCTGAATGCTCTTGACGATGCGATCGTGCTCTATCGCCGTGCGCGGCGCGATTGCTGCGATCTGCTGTCGGCCTTCGAGTTCATGCCGCCGCTGGCCTTCGTCCTCGCCCGCGAGGCGATCCCCGATCTTGCCATGCCGATGTCGGGCGACTACCCGGCCTATGTACTGATGGAAATCTCGGGCTCGGGCCTCGTCGACATCGACGACCTTATGGAGCGTTTCCTCGGTGGGGTGATGGAGGAAGGGCTGGTGGCCGACGGCGTGATCGCCACGTCGAAGGGCCAGGCGCGCAATCTGTGGCTCTTCCGCGAAGGCATGAACGAGGGGCAGGCAAAGCGGGGCCCGCATCTGCGGACGGATATTTCCGTGCCCTTGTCGCGGCTTGCCGATTTCGTCCGCGATGCGGAGGCCGCCGTCGCCGCCGCGCTGCCGGATTGCGTATGCGTTTCCTACGGCCATGTCGGCGACGGCAATGTGCATCTGAACGTCCTGCCGCCTGCGGCGCTTTCGCCGGAGCAGTGCGCCGCGCAGATCTATCAGGCCAAGGCAGCCATCAATGTGGTGCTTGACGCCTATCATGGTTCGATCAGCGCCGAGCATGGCATCGGACGCCTGAAGAAGCCGGATTTCGACGCGCGGCTGCCGGCGGTTCAGCGCAAGCTGCTGACCGCGCTCAAGACCGCCATCGATCCTACCTTCGTCATGAATCCCGGTTGCCAATTGAATTTCGTACAGAATTCCTAGAAAACCGCTGGGGGCGACAAGGAGACGGGGCAGCATGTCGGTGGATTTCGGTCATATCAGGCGCAATGAGCATTTGCCGGCGCGCATCGCGGCGCAGATCGGACGCGACATCGCCGAGGGCCGCATTCTGCCCGGCGAGAAGCTGCCGACCGAGCATGTACTGGCGAAGGGCTTCGGCGTCAGCCGCTCGGTGGTGCGCGAGGCGATCGCCCAGCTTCGCAACGAAGGGCTGGTCGAGACACGGCAGGGCGTCGGCGCTTTCGTCACTGAACAGCGTGCGCGACAAACGATCCGCATCGAGCAGGACGACCTGCATGATCGGGAGAGTTTCCGCGAGCTGTTCCAGCTGCGTCTGCCGCTGGAAATCGAGGCGGCGGGGCTCGCAGCGGTCCATCACGACCAGACCGACCTCGACAAGCTGGACGAAACGCTTGCCGCCATGACCGGCGC
Organism: Allorhizobium sp. GW101-3B10; assembly: GCF_059424725.1. Taxonomy (NCBI): domain Bacteria; kingdom Pseudomonadati; phylum Pseudomonadota; class Alphaproteobacteria; order Hyphomicrobiales; family Rhizobiaceae; genus Allorhizobium; species Allorhizobium sp. GW101-3B10. Next base: position 115,879 of record NZ_JBWKZR010000001.1, read on the forward strand.
AGACAAATGGACCGACCAAGGCATCGTGGCCGATCTCGCCTTTCATCGGATCCTGGCAGCGGCCACAAAAAACGAGTACTTCACGCTGTTCATCGGCTTCATTGCCGAGCGAATCAGCCTGGCCATCAACGCGGCGCGCGCCGCGGCCGTGCTCGAGGAAATCGTCGAAGTGACCATCGCCGAGCATCTGGCCATCCGCGAAGCTGTCGCGAGCCGCGACCCGCAACGGGCGCGCGAGGCCATGCGTCGCCACCTGCTCGGAGCCACCGGCCGTCTCGGCCTGCAGCTCGAATCCTATTGAACGCGCGTTCGCCGCATTCGGCCGGACCGAGTGCGGCGCTTATGCATCTTTTCGGAAGTTGGAATTCAATCGGGAAACCTATGTTCGGCGCTGGACAGCTGGAAAGAGTCCGACTAAAACGTTTCAGCATTGTTGTCAGACATCCTGACAATAGGGCAAGGTGAGCTGGAGGGCGCGCCTGCAGACATTCAACGGGGGAGGGTTGTCTTGAGTTCCACGCATTCGCTGAGCGCCGCGCAGATTTTGCCAGACGATGCCGCCGAGGCCTTGCTGGTCGGGCGCGTGTGGTCGAAAGCCGTCGATGGGCCGTGCCCGGTCCTCGTGCGCAATGGCCGCCTGCTGGATATCTCGCCGTTCGCCGCGACCGTTTCCTCGCTTCTCGAAATCGACGGCATCGCTGCCCGCCTGAAGGGTGCGAGCGATCTCGCCGAACTCGGTTCGCTCGACGATTTCCTCTCCGGCCAGGCCGGTGAACTTCTGGCGCCGGTCGACCTTCAGGCGATCAAGGCCGCCGGGGTGACCTTTGCCGACAGCATGCTCGAGCGGGTGATCGAGGAGCAGGCCAAGGGCGATGCCTCGCGGGCCCTGGACATCCGCAAGCGTCTGGCGCCGGTCCTCGGCGACAGTCTGCGCGGCGTGGTCGCCGGCTCCGAGCAGGCGGCCCGCGTCAAGGCTCTGCTGCAGGACATGGGGCTCTGGTCGCAATATCTGGAAGTCGGTATCGGTCCCGATGCGGAGATATTCACCAAGGCCCAGCCGATGTCGGCGGTCGGCTGTGGCGCGCTGGTGGGCATCCACCCCATTTCCGAATGGAACAACCCCGAGCCGGAAGTCGTGCTCGTGCTGCGGTCCTCCGGTGAAATCGTCGGTGCGACGCTCGGCAACGACGTCAACCTGCGCGACGTCGAAGGTCGCTCAGCCCTGCTGCTCGGCAAGGCCAAGGACAACAATGCCTCCTGCTCGATCGGCCCCTTCATCCGCCTGTTCGATCAGTCCTTCGGGCTGGAGGAGCTTGGCCGCGTGCGGGTCTCGCTCAAGGTCGAGGGCAAGGACGGCTTCGAGATGACCGGCGAAAGCCCGATGGAAGCGATCAGCCGCAAGCCCGCCGACCTCGCCCGCCAGCTCATCAACCGCAATCATCAGTATCCGGACGGCGCGGTGCTGTTCCTCGGGACCATGTTCGCCCCGGTCAAGGACCGGCGCGGCGCGGGCCAGGGCTTCACCCACGAACTCGGCGACCGCGTGGAGATCGCCACGCCCAGACTCGGGCGCCTCGTCAACTGGGTGGAGCGCACCGATGCCTGCCCGCCCTGGACCTTCGGCACGAAGGCGCTGATCCGCAACCTGGCCGCCCGCGGCCTGCTCGACAAGGTGTGAGGGGACTGACCATGCAAAGGGCAATCGACACGTTCTATCGCATCCTCGAGATGCTGCTGATCTTCTTCCTGTCGGCGATGGCCGTGATGGTCTTCGTCAACGTCATCATGCGCTATGCGATGAATTCGGGCATCGTCGCCTCGGAAGAACTGTCGCGCTATTTCTTCGTCTGGCTGACCTTCACCGGGGCGGTGGTCGCCTTCCGGGAACATGGTCATCTGGGTATCGAGACGGTCGTGATGTTCCTCTCCCGCCGCGGACGGATCATCTGCATGATCCTGTCCAACATCATCATCCTCGCCTGCTCGGTGATCTTCTTCTGGGGCACCTGGAAGCAGTTCCCGATCAATGCCAGCATGAAGGCGCCGGTCACTGGCCTGTCGATGATCTGGGTCTATGGCATCGGTCTGTTCACCGGCGGCGGCATGGCGATCATCGCCTTCGAACGGCTGATCCGTCTGCTGACCGGTCGGGTGACCGACGACGAAATCGCTGCTTTCGCCGGCGAAAATCTTACTCTCGAGCAGTTGGCGGAGCGTACCTGATGACACTTCTCGTCTTTATCGGTTCGCTTCTCGGAGCGATGGCGATCGGTGTTCCGGTTGCCTTTGCGCTGATCTTCTGCGGCGTCGTGCTCATGTCCTACATGGGCATGTTCAACACCCAGATCATCGCCCAGAACATGATCGCCGGGGCCGACACCTTCACGCTTCTCGCCATTCCCTTCTTCATCCTCGCCGGCGAACTGATGAATTCCGGCGGTCTGTCGCGGCGCATCATCGATTTTGCCATTGCCTGTGTCGGCCATATCCGTGGTGGCCTCGGCATCGTGGCGATCATGGCTTCGATCATCATGGCCAGCATTTCCGGTTCGGCAGCTGCCGATACCGCGGCGCTCGCCGCGATCCTGCTGCCGATGATGGCCAAGGCCGGCTACAATGTTCCCCGTGCAGGTGGCCTCATTGCCGCCGGCGGCATCATCGCCCCGGTGATCCCGCCGTCGATGGCCTTCATCGTCTTCGGCGTCGCCGCCAACGTCTCGATCACCCAGCTGTTCATGGCCGGCATCGTGCCGGGTATCATGATGGGCATTTCGCTGGTGATCGCCTGGCTGATCGTCGTGCGTAAGGACAATGTCCAGCCGCTGCCGAAGGCACCGATGAAGGAACGCCTGACGGCCACCGGCCGCGCGGCCTGGGCGCTTGGCATGCCGGTCATCATCCTCGGCGGCATCAAGGCCGGCATCATGACGCCGACGGAAGCCGCGGTCGTCGCCGCTGCCTACGCGCTGTTCGTCGGCATGGTCATCTACCGGGAACTGAAGCCGAAGGACCTGCCGCACGTCATCCTGCAGGCGGCGAAGACGACCTCGGTCATCATGTTCCTGGTATGCGCCGCGCTCGTCTCGGCCTGGCTCATCACGGCGGCGAATATCCCGGCGGAGATCGCCGGCTACATCGAGCCGTTGATCGACCGTCCGATGCTGCTGATGTTCGTGATCATGATCCTCGTGCTGGTGGTCGGCACGGCGCTCGACCTGACGCCGACGATCCTGATCCTGACGCCGGTGCTGATGCCGATCATCAAGCAGGCGGGCATCGATCCGGTCTATTTCGGCGTCCTGTTCATCATGAACAACTGCATCGGTCTGATCACGCCGCCCGTCGGCGTCGTGCTCAACGTCGTGAGCGGCGTGGCCAAGATCCCGCTCGGTAAGGTCACGACGGGCGTCTGGCCGTTCCTGCTCGCCCAGACGATCGTGCTCTTTCTCCTGGTCCTGTTCCCGGACCTCGTGCTCGTACCCGCCCGCTGGCTGCACTGACAGCCCGCAGGCCCGACTTCTCGCTCAACCATCCATGGGAGGATAATATGAGAAAACTGCTTCTGACCACCACTGCCATCGCCTTCGCCTGCTCGGCCGCTGCCCCGGCTTTCGCCGAGTTCTCCGAGCGCAACATCCGCGTCTCGAACGGCATCAATGCCGACCACCCGGTCGGCAACGGCATCAAGGCCATGCAGGCCTGCCTGGACGAGAAGTCCGGCGGCAAGCTCAAGCTCACCGCCTTCTGGGGCGGCGCGCTCGGCGGCGACCTTCAGGCGACCCAGGCCCTGCGCTCGGGCGTCCAGGAAGCCGTCGTCACCTCGTCCTCGCCGCTGGTCGGCATCGTGCCGGCACTCGGCGTGTTCGACCTGCCGTTCCTGTTTGCCAGCGCCGACGAAGCCTACAAGGTTCTCGACGGTGACTTCGGCGACCAGATGAACAAGAAGCTCGAGGAATCCGGCCTGGTGAATCTGGCCTACTGGGAGAACGGTTTCCGCAACCTGTCGAACTCGGTTCGCCCGGTCAACAAGTGGGAAGACTTCGAGGGCATGAAGGTTCGCGTCATGCAGAACAACATCTTCCTCGACACTTTCCAGAACCTCGGCGCCAATGCCACCCCGATGGCCTTCGGCGAAGTGTTCTCGGCGCTGGAAACCAAGGCGATCGACGCGCAGGAAAACCCCTATGTGACGATCGACACCTCGAAGTTCTACGAAGTGCAGAAATACGTCACGGAAACGAACCACGCCTACACGCCGTTCCTGTTCCTCTACTCGAAGGCGATCTTCGACACCTACGCACCGGAAGAACAGGCAGCCCTTCGTGATTGCGCCATGGTCGGCCGTGACGAAGAGCGCAAGGTCATCCAGGACCTGAACAAGAAGTCGCTGGAGAAGATCAAGGCTGCAGGCATCGAGGTCAACACGCTGTCTGCCGAAGAACAGGCGCGCATTCGCGAGAAGTCGATGATCGTCTACGACAAGCACAAGGCCGAGATCGGCGCCGACGTTGTCGACGGCATCCTCGCCAAGCTGGCCGAGATCCGCAAGTAAGCGGTCCAGGTATGACGGAGAGGCGGCCGTGCTCCTTCACGGCCGCTCTCGCAGGGAAGCCCGCGGCGGTCGTCGCGGGCTTTTTCATGGGAGCGGCCTGGGCCGCGTAGCGGGCATACGAAAAGGGCCGCTTCGTCGAGGCGGCCCTTTCGTCATCCTCACCAGATTCCGTCGTGTGGCTCATGGAACGTCGAGTGGGCGGTCCGGCTGACGGCGCTTCAATTGCTGTTCGCGGAAGAAGATGAACATGCCGGAGCCGACGATCAGGGCTGCGCCCAGCATCATGGTGAGCCGCGGCACGTCGCCGAAGAACATCCAGCCGAACAGGATCGCCCAGAGCAGCAGGGTATATTGCAGCGGCGCGACGGTCGCGGCATCCGAGATCTTCAGCGCGCGGTTGACCAGCATATGCGCGCCCATGGCGACGACGCCGAGCAGCCCGAGCAGGGCCAGTTCGGAGGCCGAGGTCAGCGGCGTCCAGTCGAAGGGGGCAAAAACCAGTCCCGCAAGACCGGCCCCGCCCACCTGGAACAGGACCAGTGTCTTGTCCGGCGTGCCGCGCAGGCTGCGGCCGGAGAGCAGCATGAAGGCGAAGGCGAAGGTGCCGAGGATGGAGATGACGGCCGGCATGGTGAACATGGCGCTCGACGGCTCGAGCGTGATGATCACGCCGACGAAGCCGACGAAGATCGCGCTCCAGCGGCGCCAGCCGACCTTTTCGCCGAGCAGGAGCGGCGAGGCGGCGGCGACGTAGATCGGCGCGGCCAGCCAGTAGGTCATGACGTCGGCGAGCGGCAGATACATGACCGCGTAATAGAAACAGAACACCTCCAGGGTGGAGAAGACGACCCGGGCGAATTGCATCAACGGCCGCTCGGCCTCGAAGACCGGTTTCCTGCCGGCGCGCCAGAGGAAAGGCGCGAGGATCAGCAAGGCGGCAATGCTGCGGATCAGGATGACCTGGCCGAGACCGTAATTGGCGACCAGCCATTTGCCCATGGCGTCGTTCAGCGCGAACATCAGCATGCCGAGCAGCATGACCGCGGGGCCGGCCATGGCCCGGTAGCGGCCGCCGCCAAGCGCTGTTTCAGTGGTGTTGGACATCGGTGTCTTCTTCCGTCGGATAGCTGCGGCGTTCAGAGGCTGGACGCGTGGGAGATGCGGCGCGAGACCGTGAAGGCCCGCTCGAGTTCGGGGTTCAGTTCCATGCCAAGCCCGGCGCCCGGCGGTACCGTGATCATGCCGTTCTTTACCTCGGGCAGGGCCGTCACCAGGTCCCGATACCATGTGCGATAGAAGGCGCGCACGCTTTCCTGCACGAGCGCATTCGGCGCGTTGAGCGACAGATGGGTGGAGGCGCAGAGCACGACCGGGCCGGTGCAGTCATGCGGGGCGACTGGCAGGTGCCAGGCCTCGGCCATGGCGGCGATCTTGCGGGCTTCCGACAGGCCGCCGCACCAGGAAATGTCCAGCATCACGACGCCGGCGGCGCCGGTCTCCAGGTAGTCGCGGAAGGCCCAGCGCGAGCCGAGCGTCTCCGAGGCGGAGATCGGGGCCGGGGAGACCTCGGCATAGCGCTTGAGGCTCGACAGGCTGTCCATCTTGATCGGATCTTCGTGCCAGAAGGCCTGGTAGGGGGTGAGCGCCTTGGCGATCTGCATGGCCGGCAGCAGCTGCCACATGGAATGGAACTCGACCATGATGTCCATCTTGTCGCCGACGGCGGCACGGATCTTCTCGAAGGGCTGCAGCGCCTGCTTCAGATCCGGCATGGAGATGTACTGGCCCCGGGTCTTCTCCGCCGCGGCGTCGAAGGGCCAGATCTTCATCGCCGTGATCCCTTCTTCGAGCAGTGACTGGGCGAGTTCGTCGGCGTGATGGAGGAAGCCGTTCAGGTCGTCATAGTCGCGGCCTTCGGCAAGCCCGTAGTTGGCGGTCGTCTGGCCGGTCGCCTTCTTGATGTATTCAGTGCCGGCGCAGGTATTGTAGGTGCGGATCTCGCGGCGGGTGAAGCCGCCGAGCAGCTGGGCGATCGGCTGGCCGGTCGCCTTGCCGAACAGATCCCAGAGCGCGATGTCAAAGGCCGAATTGCCGCGCACCTCGGCGCCCGACGAACGGAAGCCGAGATAACCGACGAGATCGGCGGACAGCCGGTCGATCTCCAGCGGATCGCGGCCGATCACGCGCGGCGCGATGTATTCGTGCACATGGGCTTCGACCGTTTCGGCGCCGAAGAAGGTTTCGCCAAGGCCGGTCAGGCCCTCGTCGGTGTGGACAAGCAGCCAGAGCAGATTGGCGCGCTCGGCGACGCGCACCGTTTCAAGGCGGGTGATCTTCATGGGGCTCCTCCGGGGTATGTCGCCACTTGTCGCGGAGGCGCCGGATCTCGTCTCCTCCGGATCCGGCGCCTTTTCAGGTCAATGGGCGAATGGGTTCAAACGTCGGCTTTGAAGGTCTGCTTCTGGGTTCCGAGCCCGTCGATGCCGAGTTCGACGACGTCGCCGGGTTTGAGGTAGCGCGGCGGCTTCATGCCCATGCCGACGCCGGGGGGCGTGCCGGTGGAGATCACGTCGCCGGGATGGAGCGACATGAACTGGCTGAGGTAGGAGACGAGGAAGGCGACGCCGTAGACCATGGTGGCCGAGGTGCCGTTCTGCTTCTTCTCGCCGTTGACGCTCAGCCACATGGACAGGGCCTGCGGATCGGCGATCTCGTCCTTCGTCACCAGCCAGGGGCCGATCGGGCCAAAGGTGTCGCAGGACTTGCCCTTGGTCCACTGGCCGGCGCGTTCCGTCTGGAAGGCGCGCTCCGAGACGTCGTGGGAGACGCAATAGCCGGCGACATAGTCCAGCGCATCGGCTTGCGAGACATACTTGGCGGTCTTGCCGATGACGACGCCAAGCTCGACCTCCCAGTCGGTCTTTTCCGAGCCGCGCGGGATGAGCACGTCGTCGTTCGGGCCGACGATCGCCGACGTCGCCTTCATGAAGATGACGGGTTCGGGCGGCACCGCCATGCCGCTTTCGGCGGCGTGGTCGGAATAGTTGAGCCCGATGCAGATGAACTTGCCGGTGCCGGCGACGCAAGCGCCGATGCGCCCGTCCGCCGACAGTTCCGGCAGCGTGCTCAAGTCGAGGGCGGCGATCTTCGAAAGCCCCTCGGGCGAGATCGCCACGCCGCCGATATCGGCCACATGGGCGGAGAGATCGCGGATCCTGCCGTCCCGGTCGAGAATGGCGGGCTTTTCCTGGCCGGGCTTGCCGACGCGCATCAGTTTCATGGGGGTGTCCTTTCCAGAAGAATTAGATGGTCCAGCCGCCGTCGATGGCGAAGGCCTGGCCGGAGGTATAGGTGGCGCCGGCGATGTAGACGGCGAGATCGGCGATCTCTTCCGGGGTGCCGAGCCTGCCCATGGGCTGGCGGGCGATGAAGGCGGCGCGTGCCGCGTCATAGTCGCCCTGGGCGCGCATGCGGTCCTGCAGCGAGGGGCTCTCGACCGTGCCGGGGCAGATGGCGTTCACGCGGATGCCTTGCGTCACATAGTCGGCGGCGACCGACTTGGTCAGCCCGATCACGGCGGCCTTGGTGACGGTGTAGGCGCAGCGGTTGGGCACGCCCTTCACCGACGAGGCGACCGAGGCCATGTTGATGATCGAGCCGTCGCCGCGCTCCAGCATGGCAGGCAGGACGGCGCGGAGGGTGCGGATCATGGCGCGCACATTGAGGTCGAAGGCGAAGTCGAGATCGGCGGCCGTCATATCCATCACCGTGCCGCCATGGACGACGCCGGCGCAGTTGAACAGGATGTCGAAGGGCCCGGTCTCGGCGACGATCGCCTCCACCGCCGCATCCTTCAGCACGTCGAGCACGCGGGTCTCGAGCACGAGCCCTTCCGCCTTCGCCTCGGCCGCCAGGCTGCCCAGCGCCTCCGCATTGATGTCGGTCGCGACCACGCTTGCACCGGCGCGGGCAAAGGCCAGCGCACTCGCCCGCCCGATCCCCTGGCCCGAGGCCGTGATGAGGGCTTTCTTCTCGTTCAGCGACGCCATAATGAACGCCTCCTCCATCTTGTCATGTTGTCAGACCTCCTTGTCCGGCGGTCGACAATGTGACTGCGAACGATCGCAAGCACAACCCTTTTTCGCGGCGATTCGCCTGCTTTTTCATCATCCTTCACCGGCGCCTGGCAAGGAGCCGTCCCTGGCCGTCGCCGGGGAGACGGCTCCCCGTGCGCTCAGGCGAGAGAAGCCCGCATGGCCTTCAGTTCCTCGAGCAGGGAGGTCTGCACCGGAATGCCACGGCTTTCGTTGCGGGCGCGGGCCTCGTAGCGGCGCTGCGAGGGCAGGCGGGCGCCCTGGGTCGTGATGGCCGTGAACATGTCTTCCGCCCGGCGCATGTGCTCTTCCATGCCGCCGCCGAGGAAGACCTTCGGATCGAGTGCGAGGATCAGTTCGCCATGGCATGGGGCTGCGCCGGCGCCATCATCGAAAGCCATGGATTCGGCGCTGGTCATGTCGGCGATCAGCGGGCCGGCCATCAGTTCGATCATTGCCGAAAGCGCCGAGCCCTTGTGGCCGCCGAAGGTGAGCATGGCTCCCTCCATCGCCCTGGTGGCATCGGTCGTGTCATTGCCGTCGCTGTCGATCGCCCAGCCGAGCGGGATGGGCTTGCCGGCGCGGCGATGCAGCTCGATCTCGCCGCGGGCGGCGGCGCTGGTGGCAAAGTCGAAGACGAAGGGGTGGGAGGTGGCGCGCGGCCAGCCGAAGGCGATCGGATTAGTGCCGAAGACGGGCTTCGTGCCGCCGGCCGGCGCCACCCAGCTGTGGCTCGGTGTCATGGCGAGCGCGACGAGTCCGGCCTCGGCGATCTGTTCGACTTCCGGCCAGAGCGCGGAGAAATGGTAGCAATGATTGATCGCCATGGCGGCAATGCCGAGGCGGCTGGCCTTTGTGATCAGCTCAGGCAGGCCTTCCCGGAAGGCGAGCAGGGAATAGCCGAATTTGGCGTCGACCTTGACGATGCCGGGTGCCGAGGCGTCGACCGTCGGCACGGCCTTCGGATCGACCTTGCCCTTGCGCACCGTCGCCACGCAACCGAGCAGGCGCCACAGGCCGTGGGAATAGCACTCGTCGCGCTGGGCGGAGACGACGGACTTGGCGATCGTTGCGGCATGCCCTTCAGAAAGACCGGCCGCGAGAAGAATGTCCGTTGCGAGGCGCTTGGCGTCTTCGAGCGGGATGAATTCGAGATCCTGGGACATGGGATGGCTTTCTGTCGGGTTGAAAAAGAAAGGGCCGCCAGCGCGATGCGGCTGGCGGCCCGGAGTTCTGCAGGACGGGCCGACTGCGGCTCAGGCGGCCTTCACCGTCTTCGACGGACGGGTGGCGGCTGCCTTTTCGACCATGGCCGTGATCTCGGCGCGACGGGCGCCCTGAAGGATCATGCGTGGCATGCGGACGCGTTCGGAGCCACGGCCCATGATCTGTTCGGCGAGCTTGATGGTCTGGACCAGGTCGTGCTCGGCATCGAGATGGAGGAGCGGCATGAACCAGCGGTAGATGCGGCGGGCTTCTTCCCAGTCGCCGCGGTCGATGGCGGCGACGAGCGCGACCGATTCCTGCGGGAAGGCGCTGGTGAGGCCGGAGACCCAGCCCTTGGCGCCGAGCATCATGCCTTCAAGCGCCACGTCGTCGAGGCCGGCGAAGATGTCGAAGCGGTCGCCGAATTCATTGAGGAGGTCGGTGAAGCGGCGGGTATCGGGCGCGCTTTCCTTGACGGCCTTGATGTTGGCCACGCCTTCGAGCGCGCGCAGGACGTCCGTGCCAATGTTGACGCGGTAGGCCGGCGGATTGTTGTAGAGCATGATCGGCAGCGAGGTCGCTTCGGCGACCGTCTTGAAATGGGCGACCAGTTCTTCGGGCTTGGGTACATAGACCATGGCGGGCAGAAGCATCAGGCCGTCGGCGCCGGCCTTTTCCGCGTCGCGGGCATAGGCGACCGCGCGGCGGGTGTCGAATTCGGAGACGCCGGTGATGACCGGAACCCGGCCGCCGACCACTTCGACGGCACCCTTGAGGATGGCGCGCTTCTCATCCGGGTCGAGCGAGTTGTTTTCGCCGCAGGTACCCATGACGATCAGGCCGTGCACGCCGTCGTTGACCAGCGCGTCCTGCACCCGGCGGGTGTTTTCGAAATCGATCGACAGGTCTTCGTTGAATTGGGTCGTTACAGCGGGAATAACGCCGCGCCAGCCAGTGGTCATCGCAATCTCCTTGGGTTGGTGTGATATATCAGTATACAGTTTGTCGACAGAAGGCAAGGCGGGGCTGCGGGTATTTTTTCGAGGCAGGTCTTGTTGACGGTCGCGTTCATCCGTCGCCCGGCACAGTGCTGCAGAGGGCACCGGCACGCGCTACGGGTGGATCAGGCGAAGGGCTCGATCGGACTCTTGGCGGGCTCGGTGAACCACTGAGGTCCCGCACTGGTCATGTGGATGTGGTCTTCGAGGCGAATGCCGAACCGGCCGGGCACGACGATCATCGGCTCGTTGGAAAAGCACATGCCCGCTTCGAGAGAAGTGCGGTTGCCGCGGACGATATAGGGTTCCTCGTGGATCTCCAGCCCAAGACCGTGGCCGGCGCGGTGCGGCAGGCCGGGCAGCGCGTAGTCCGGTCCGAGACCGTGGCGGACGAGGACGACGCGGGCGGCGGCGTCGAGGCTTTCGCAAGGGGCGCCGAGCCGCGCGGCGTCGAACACGGCCTGCTGCGCCTCCCGCTCGATCGCCCAGATCCGGGCGAATTCGGCGGACGGCTCGTCGAGCATGTAGGTGCGGGTGAGGTCGGAATGGTAACCGTCGATGCGGCATCCGGTATCGACCAGGATGACATCGCCCGGCTGGTAGGCCTGGTCGCCGTCGGCGCCATGCGGCAGCGAGGTCGCCTCGCCGAAGGAGACGATGCAGAAGCTCGAGCCGCCCTCGGCCCCCAGCGCGCGGTGCTGGTCGTCGATGAAGCGGATGACTTCGGAGGCGCGAATGCCGGGTTTGATCAGGGCGTGGGTGCGCCTGTGGACCTCGAGCGTGAGGTTCATGGCGTATTGGATGATGGCGACTTCGCTCTGCGACTTGCGCAGCCGCTGGCGACGGATGATCGACCCGCCGTCGATCAGGCGCTCGGGCCCGAACTGGCGGGCCAGTGCGTGATAGACGAAGAGCGGCAGGGCGTCGTCGAGGGCCAGTAGCTCGCTCGGACCGAGCAGGGACGCGACGAGCGCGGCGCTGCTTTCCTCCTCCTGCCAGACATGGATTTCACCCGGCAGATGGGGAATGCTCTCGACGCGGCTGAGCTCGAAGCCCGGCACGATGTAGTGCAGGGCGGTTGCGGTGACCACGGCGCCGACGAGGCGCTCGCTCTGATGCCAGACGAGGCCGGTATAGTAACGCAGGCTTTCGGTCGAGCCGAGCAGAACCGCACCTATCCGCTCTTCGGCCAGCACCGCCCGCAAGCGGGTCAGCCGCTGGGAGCGTTCCTCATTCGAGATCGGTGCCGGGAAAGGGTGGGCATTCATCGTGTCTTCCTCTTCGATGAAAATGGCGTGGGCTGTCCATCGAAACCATTGGGCCGCTCACCGTATCTGCGACGCGCGTCAGCGGAAACGGCCGGGCCTGAAGGGTTCGGTGGAAAGGCTGGTGGCGCGCCCGGCGGCGAGGTCGGAAACGAGCCTGCCGGTCGCGGCCGACTGGGTGAGGCCGAGATGGCCGTGGCCGAAGGCATAGAGGATCGAAGGGCTCGCGCTGGAACGGCCGATGACCGGCAGGCAATCGGGCATGGACGGGCGGAAGCCCATCCATTCGCGTCCGCCTTCCGTCTTCAGTTCCGGCAGGAAGCGCGCGGCCTTGGCCAGCAGCACCTTCGAGCGGCGATAGTTGGGGGCGAGCTCCAGCCCGCCCAGTTCGACGGCACCACCCACCCGGATACCCTTGGCTAGCGGGGTGACGACGAAGGCGTGGTCGTTGAAATAGAGCTGGCGCTGCAACTGGAAACTTTGCGCCGGAAGCGTCGTGTTGTAGCCGCGTTCGGTTTCAAGCGGCACGGGATCGCCCAGCCGGGCGGCCAGCGGTCTCGACCAGGCGCCGCCGGTGACCACGACCGTACGCGCGATGATTGTCGCCCCGTCGGCGAGGGTGATCGTTGCGCCGTCCGCATGCGGCACGATGTCCCGGACCTCGCCCTTCTGCAGGGTGCCGCCACGGGCGACGACGAGGTCGGCCACCGCGCGGGTCAGGCCCTGCGGATCGTTCACCTGGATGCCAGCCGGCGTATACATGGCGTGGCGGAACTGCGGCGCGAGACCCGGCTGCAGCCGCTCGATGTCGGCTCTGCCGACGCTGGTGAACTGGAAGCCGGCCTTTTCCTTTTCGAGCCAGTCCGGAGTGGCGGCATTGAAGCTGGCCTCGCTGTCATAGAGATCGAGCGTGCCGGTCTGCGTGAAGAAGGGTGAAAGCTCGGCGATCTCCCTCACGCGCTCCATTTCGCTGGCGGCCAACTGCATCATGCCGGTCTGCGCGGCTATCCCGTGCGCAAATGCCTTTCGCGAGCTGGCCCGCCAGAAGCGCCAGAGCCATGGCAGCATGTTGAGCGCGTAGCTCGGCGGCAGGCTGAGCGGCCCCAGGGGGTCGAGCAGCCATTTCGGCGCCTTGAACATGATGCCGGGCGAGGGGATGGGTATGATCTCGGGAAAGGCGAGGATGCCGGCATTGCCGGCGCTGGCACCGGCGGCGACCTCGTCGCGCTCGACCAGCAGAACCTTGCGACCGTCGTTCTGCAGGTAGTGGGCCGCCATCACGCCTACGATTCCGGCCCCGATGACGACGGCGTCAGCATTGGATTGGGCAGTCATATCATCTCTTCCGGTTTTTGTGTCTGTTGGTTGGGGTCGCGGATCGGGCGTGTTCAAAGGTTGCCGATCGCCAGCGCCTTGTGCATGTCGCGGGCGACATAATCCTGGATCTGGTGGACGATCTGGGCGGCGTGGGCGATGGCCAGGCGGTCGGACTCCTCGACGTCGCCGGCCTCGATCGCCGCGATCATGTCCTCATGTTCCTGGACATATTGCAGCGGCAAGCGGTCGTCGAAGGTGGAATAGTAGAGCCGCAGGATGCGCCGGCCTTCGTCGAGCAGGCGGGCAAAGAAGCTCGTGTAATAGGGGTTGCCGCCCAGTTCGGCGATCGCGACATGGAACTCGCGGTTGGCCTCGATCATCGCAAAGGCGTCCTGCGCCTTGACCGCCGTTTCGAATTCGCCCTGGCGGCGGCGGATGGTCGCCATCAGCGCCGGGTTCCTCTGGCCCGCAGCGGCGCGGGTGGTCACCCGGTACATCAATGTCAGCGCATCGAAATAGGTCGGCAGGGTGGCGAAATCGATCGTCGAGACGATGGTGTTGCGGTTGGGCAGCGTGGTCACCAGGCCGTCGGAAGCAAGCCGCAGCAAGGCCTCGCGGACCGGCGTGCGCGACATGCCGAAGCGTTCCGACAGCCGCACCTCATCCAGCGCGCTTCCCGGCGCCAGGGTCATCGCCAGGATCTCCTGCCGCAGCTTGCTGTAGACCGTCTGGGTGCCCGAGCCTCTGGAACGCGGTGCTTCGGCCTGGGGATCGTCTGCCGTCATGTCTGTCACGGGTGAGTTCGCGCCTGATCGCCAATGAATGATCACGCTTGCATGCATATTGTCGACAGAAGGTCGGCGCAACTGTTTTGTGCGCGCGCGTGCCTTTGTCGCAGATCGAACGGGCCGGCAGTGGCAGGCGCCGACGGGACAGGTGACGCCATTCGCCCGTTTAGGCGCGCGATGGCTAGTGTGGCGCGGGGACGGGTCTTCTAGAGGAAGACGTGTGCGGCGTTCGCATCGAAGGTCAGCCAGACGCCGGTGCCGCGCGGAATGCCGGATATGGCTTGATGGCCGAACGGAAGGCGGACGGAAACGGCCGTGCCGTCGGTGGTGCGGGTGGCGACATTGACGTGCGTGCCGAGGAAGGTGATGTCCTCGACCGTTGCCGGGAGCGCTCTTTCCGTCTTTTGGGTCGAAAGCGACAGGCGTTCCGGCCGCAGCATCAGCAGGCCGTCCGTCTTGCGCGCGGAATTGCCGTGCAAAGGAATATCGGAAACGATCAGGCCGTCGTTCAGGGCGATCCGGGCGCGGCCGTTGACTTGCTCCACCACGCGACATGGAAGGAAGTCGCTGTCGCCGATGAACTCGGCGACGAAACGCGTGGCCGGGTCGGCGTAGAGTTGCTCGCCCGTGCCAATCTGGTCGATCACGCCGTGCGAGAAGACAGCGATGCGGTCGGACAGCCGTAGGGCCTCTTCCTGGTCGTGGGTGACATAGAGGATTGTCACTTCCGTCTGCTGGTGAATGCGCCGGATCTCGTGCTGGATTTCCTCGCGCAGCTTCTTGTCGAGAGCCGAAAGCGGTTCGTCCATCAGCAGCACCGGCGGATCGTAGGCCAGTGCTCTGGCGAGCGCCACGCGCTGCTGCTGGCCACCCGACATCGCCGCCGGCTTGCGGTCTTCGAAACCCTCGAGCCTGACGAGCGTGAGCATCTGGCGGACGCGCTCGGTGATCGCCGCCTTGGACCAGCCGCGCACCTTGAGCGGAAAGGCGATGTTGTCGCCGACGGAGAGATGCGGGAACAGCGTGTAGCGCTGGAAGACCATGCCGATATTGCGCTGGTGCGACGGCGTGTCGAGGATGGTCTTGCCGTTGAGCAGGATGTCGCCGCGCGTCGGCCGCTCGAAGCCCGCCAGGATGTAGAGCGTGGTGCTCTTGCCCGAACCGGAAGGTCCGAGAAATGTCAGGAACTCGCCATGGTCGACGGTCAGGTTCACGTCGTGCACGGCGACAACAGGGCCGTATTGCTTGCGGATGCCGCGGATCTCGAGGAAGGGCGTCATGCTTTCATTCCTTTTTTCACCGCGGCTGCGATCAGCATCAGCAACATGGTGACGACGATGAGAAGGGTCGATGCGGCGGCGATCACCGGGGTCAGGTCCTGGCGTAGCGTTGCCCAGATCTTGACCGGCAAGGTCTGCAGCGTCGGGCTCGCCATGAAGATGGCCAGCACCACTTCGTCCCAGGAGGTGAGGAAGGAGAAGATCGCAGCCGAGAACAGACCGTGGCTGATGCAGGGCAGGGTAATCAGGATCTTCGCCTTCAGGGGAGAGGCGCCGCAGAGCACGGCGGCATCCTCGATCGACTTGTCGAAGCCTTCGAGGGCGCCGGTCAGCGCAAGGATCGAGAACGGCAGCGCGACCACCAGATGGGCGATGACGAAACCGGCCGTCGTGCCGTTGAGGCCCAGGCGCAGGAAGAAGGCGTAGAGGGCGACGGCCAGCACCACCACCGGCAGGATCATCGGCGTCATGAACAGGGCGCGCAGCGCGACGCGTCCGACGAACCGGCCGCGCACCAGGCCGAAGGAGGCGACAAGACCGATCAGCACGGAAAGGACCGTGACCATCAGGGCGATGCGGAAGCTCGTCCAGGCGGCTTCCAGCCAGCGCGGGTCGGCCAGCAGATCCTGATACCATTTGAGCGTCCAGGACGGCGGTGGAAAGATCAGCCATTGCGACGAACCGAAGGAGAGCGCGGCGATGAACAGGATGGGCAGCAGCAGGAAGACGGAGGTCGCGCCCGTGATCGCGAGCAGGATCCATTTCCAGGCGCCGAGGCTGTTGAGGTTGAGAAGCATCTCAGTGTTTCTCCTGTCCCGCGACGCCGAACAGCCTGAGCTGCACGGCATAGAGGCTCAAGGTGACGACGAGGAGCACCAGCGCGGCCGCCCCGCCCATGCCCCAGTTGACGAGTGACTGGACGAACTGGGCGATCAGCTCGGCCAGCATCATGTTGGCCGTGCCGCCGAGCAGCGAGGGCGTGACGAAGTAGCCGAGCGACATGACGAAGACCATCAGCGCGCCGGAGATCATGCCGGGGGCTGCGAGCGGCAGCAGCACATGGATGAAGGCCTGGATGCGGGTGGCGCCACACAGCGCCGCGGCCTGCAGGATGGCCGGGTCGATCTTGCGGATAACGCCGTAGAGCGGAATGACGATGAAGGGCAGCATGATGTAGGTCATGCCGATCGTCACGCCGACCAGGTTGTTGACCATGACCAGCGGCTGGTCGATCAGGCCTAGCCCCATCAGCGTCTTGTTGATCACGCCGGTGCGCTGCAGGAGAACCATCCAAGCATAGGTGCGGGCGAGCAGGTTGGTCCACATCGACAGAAGGATGATCGCGAAGACGATGTTGGCCTGCCGTTGCGGCATGATCGCCAGCGCCCAGGCAACCGGGAAACCGATGATCAGCGAGATCGCGGTTACCAGCGCCGAAACGAAGAAGGTGTTGAAGAAGATCTTGAGATAGGTCGAGCTGCCCAGCAGATCGATGTAGTTCTGCAAACCGAAGACGGGTTCGGTGATGCTCCGGGTCAGAAGCGCCAGCACCGGCAGGACGAAGAAGACCAGCACCAGCACGAGGGCGGGCAGGGTCGGCGCCAGCCCGCGCGGCAGCAACCGGCGACGGTGTGGCGCCTGCCTGTCATCTGCTGTCTCGGCGAGAGAAACCATAGCCATCACCTTGCGCAATCTTCTGTTCGCCCGGCGGGCCGGCCCCTCTTGGCCGGAGCCTCGCCGATCATGGCCGATGGGGTGTCTTGGAGCCACCCCATCGGTTGGTCTGCTGCTTACTTGGCCTGCCAGGCGTACCAGCGTTCACCGATCTCGTCGCGGTGCTCGGCCCAGTAGGCCATGTCCGCATTGATCTGCGAGGCAGTCTGCTGGTCGGGCAGCGTCTTGGCGATCGCCGGGTCCATCAGCGCCGGCGACTTGGTGTTGGTCGGCGCATAGCCGGTGCCGGCCGCCATTTCGGCCTGGGCCTCGGGCGAGGTCGCAAAGGCGATGAACTTCATCGCCGCTTCCTTGTTCTTGGTGCCCTTCGGAACGACGAGCGCGTCGGCGGCCGTGATGTTCTGGTCCCAGGAGGTTTCGACATTGACGCCGGTTGCGGCAAGGGCGGTCAGGCGACCGTTCCAGAAGGAACCAAAGGGCGCCTCTGCCGAGGCGAGCAGCTGCTGCGACTGGGCGCCGCCGGTCCACCATATGATGTCGGCCTTGATGCTGTCGAGCTTCTTGAAGGCGCGGTCGAGATCGAGCGGATAGAGCTTGTCGGCAGCAACGCCGTCGGCCAGCAATGCCGCCTCGATCACGCCCGGGGCCGACCACTTGTAGAAGGCGCGCTTGCCGGGGAAGGCCTTGGTATCGAACAGGTCCGCCCAGTTCTTGGGGCAGGCGGCGACGGCATCCTTGTTGCAGCCGACGACGAAGGAGTAGTAGAAGCTGCCGACGGAGTAATCGGTGACGAAGCGCGGATCGAGCGCGCTCTTGTCGATGATCGAGAAGTCGAGCTTTTCGAGCAGGCCCTGGCTGCCGGCCTGGATGGCATAGTCGCCCTCGGCATCGACGACATCCCAGGTCACGCCATTCGCCTCGACCATGACTTTGATCTTGCCGTAGTCGGTCGGGCCGTCCTGCAGGACGTTGATGCCTTCCTTGGCGGTGAACTTGTCGGCCCAGGCGGATTTCTGGACGTCCTGCGTTGTGCCGCCCCAGCTGGTGAACACCATGTCGGCGGCGTAGCTTTGGCCGGTTACTCCCAGCAATACGGCCAGTGATGCGATGATGGTCTTGCTCTTCATGTTCCCTTGTCCTTGTTTGACGCTGTTCTTGACTGCGCATTCAAGGTCGTGGCCGCCGATAGGCTTCTTCTGGTCGTTCCGGCCGCAACCTGCAGTCCCTCGTGAGGTCAGCTGTGTCCTTCCGTGAAGAAGGGGGCTGGCTTCATGATCTTGTTCTCGGCGACCTCGATCAGGTCGCGGATCTTTGGCAGGAAGGCCTGCCATTGCGGGTCGGCCATGAGGCGGCCGCGGCGCGCCTCGCGGTCATCGAGGCTGTCGAAGGCCCAGATGTGCACGATCTCGTTGATCGGGCCGATCTCGGAGAAGAAGTAGCCGACGAGCTGGCCGAGATGCTTCTTCTGGATGGCGATGCCTTCTTCGCCGACCACCTTGAGATAGCCGGGGATGGCGCCGTTCTTCATGCGGTAGGTGCGGATCTCGTAATACATCGGCTCACCGCATCACGAAGGGGTCGGGGAAGGGATCGTCGGAGGTCTTCAGCCAGACCGTCTTGGTGCGGGTGTAGTCGAGCACGGCCGCCATGCCGCCCTCGCGGCCGTGGCCGGACAGGCCGAAGCCGCCGAAGGGCGCGATGGGCGAGACGGCGCGGTAGGTGTTGATCCACACCACGCCGGCGCGGATGCCGCGGGTCATGCGGTGGGCACGGCCGAGGTTTTGGGTGAAGACACCGGCGGCCAGGCCGTAGTGCGTGTCGTTGGCCAGCGTCAGCGCTTCGGCTTCCGTCTCGAAGGAGACGACGGACAGTACCGGCCCGAAGAACTCGTTGATCAGCGAGGGGGAGGCGATGCCGTCGCAATCGAGGATGGTCGGCGGGTAGAAATGGCCCGGACCTTCCGGCCGCACGCCGCCGGTCAGCAGTTTCGCGCCGGCCGCCACGGAACTTTTCACCAGGGCATCGACATGATCCTGCTGGCGTCGGGTTGCCAGTGGGCCGACTTCGGTTGCCATATCGAGCGGGGAGCCGATGCGGATCGCCTCCGCCTTGGCTTTGAGGCGAGCGAGAAAGGCATCCTTGATGTTGCGTTCGATGATCAGGCGCGAGCCGGCCACACAGGACTGGCCGGTGGCGGCGAAGATGCCGGCGACCTGGGCGTTCACCGCGCTCTCGAGGTCCGCGTCGGCGAAGACGATGAAGGGCGACTTGCCGCCGAGCTCGAGCGATGTGGAGGCGAGGTTTTCCGCGGAGTTACGTACGACGTGGCGCGCCGCTTCCGGACCGCCGGTGAAGGCTACGTGGGCGATCTTCGGATGACGCGTGAGCGCTGCGCCGCAGGCCGGTCCGAAGCCGGTGATGATATTGACGACGCCGGCGGGGAAGCCGGCCTCATGCACGAGGCGGGCGAATTCGAGCAGCGGCGCCGGGCCATCCTCGGAGGCCTTGACGACCATCGTGCAGCCGGCGGCAAGGGCGGGTCCGATCTTCACGGCGGAGAGGAAGAGCTGGCTGTTCCACGGCACGACCATGGCGACCACGCCGACGGGCTCGCGTCTCAGCCAGACTTCCATGTCCGGCTTGTCGATCGGCAGGTGGGCGCCCTCGATCTTGTCGGCGAGGCCGGCATAGTAGCGGTAGTAGTCCGCGACATAGGCGATCTGCGCGGAGGTCTCGCGGATGATCTTGCCGGTGTCGCGGGTCTCCAGTTCGGCCAGCGTCTGGGCATTGGCGGCGATCAGGTCGGCAAGCCTGTAGAGCAGCTTGCCGCGCTGGGTTGCGGTCATCCTGGCCCAAGGGCCGTCATAAAGGGCGCGATCAGCCGCCTCGACGGCGCGATCCACGTCCGCTTCGCGCGCTTCCGGCATCTCGGCCCACACTTCACCCGTCGCGGGATCGAGGCTGTCGAACCGCGCTTCACCGTCCTGGAACGTGCCGTCGATATAGAGCTGGAAGCGCTGCATGGTGCTACTCCGAAAAGGCCGGCATGACATCGCGGATGAAGCGTTCGAGCGAGGCTTTCTTGCGCTCGAAGCTCATGCCGGTGTCGATCCAGAAGGAATATTCGTCATAACCCATCGCCTCATAGGCCTTGAGGCGGGCGATCACTTCGTCGGCTGTGCCGACGGGAAGGTTCTTGTGCATCACCTCCGGAGACAGATTGGCATTCGCCGCCATCTCCTCCTCGGTCAGTCGTTCGATCAGGCCCTGATGGATCGGTTTCTCGTTCTTGAACCAGGCGAAGAAGTAATTGTAGTAGATGCTCAACTCCCTGGACGCCTGGGCGAGGTCGTCGCTGTCGGAGCCGACATAGGTGTGCAGGAGAAGCATGATCTTCGGACGGGAGACGTCCGGTGCCTTCTCGCATGCCGCATTGAAGCGGCCCATCAGGCTTTCGATTTCCGGATCGCCGTTCCACAGCGGGGTGACCTGGACGTTGCAGCCGTTGGCCACGGCGAACTCGTGCGAATTCGGGTCGCGGGCGGCGACCCAGATCGGGATCGGCGCCTGCAGCGGTTTCGGCGCGGAGGTCGTCGCCGGAAACTTCCAGAACTCCCCGTCATGGGCGTAGTCGCCGTCCCACACACCCTTGACGGCCGGGATCAGCTCGCGCATGCGCTGGCCGGCGCCCCAGGCGTCGAGACCCGGCATCAAGCGTTCGTATTCGAAATTGTAGGCGCCGCGGGCGATGCCGAGGTCGAGCCGGCCATCGGTGATGATGTCGGTCATGGCGGCTTCGCCGGCGAGCTTGATCGGATGCCAGAAGGGGGCGATGACCGTGCCGGTGCCGAGGCGTACGTTCTTCGTGCGGCGCGCCAGATCGGCGATGGTCACGAAGGGATTGGGGGCGATGGTGAAGTCCATGCCGTGGTGCTCGCCGGTCCAGATCGCGTGCATGCCGCCCTTGTCGGCAATCTCGCAGAGCTGGACGAATTCCTCGTAGAGGCTCTTGTGGTTCTGGCTGGCGTCCAGCCGTTCCATATGGACAAAAAGCGAGAACTTCATGCGGATGCCTTCCTGGCGATTGAATGGACGCGGCCGGCTGTCTCGTTGCCGAAATAGACGCCGAAGTTTCCGATCGAACTTTCCATGACGTAGCGGTTCAGGATATCGGCCGTGGCCGAGCCGCCGCGCTTTTCGTCGGCGAGCTGCTCCAGCCCGACGAAGGTGCCGCCGCGCTCCTTGCCTTCGCCGGCAAAGGCCCGGTAGACGATGTGCTGACGACCGTCGCTCGACCCCTCGTAGACGGAATAGAGGAAGCCGATGGTGATCGGCAGTCCGGTGAGCTGTTCGAGATAGGATCTGAGCACATCGAGCGGCTCGCCCTGATCGACGACACAGCCCGGGAGGTCTCTGGCATCGTCGCCCACCAGCAGAATTTCGCCGGCTCGCTCGACTACCGCACTGAGGTGCAGGTGGCCCTCGCTCGCCGCGGATACGGCCCTGCCGGCCAGCGTGGGCGTAAAGTAGCCGCCGCGCACATAGCCCAGACCGTTGCGTCCGCTGTTGCCGAACGCCTCGACGCGGCCGAGCAGGATGACATGATCCCCGGCTTCGATCACCTGTTCGAGGCGGCAGTCGAGCCACGCCGCCACATCGGCAAGCACCGGAGAGCCATGCGGCCCGAAAGCCCAGTCGACGGTGGCAAAACGATCCTCGACCGGGCGGGCGAAGGTGTTGGAGACGTCCTTCTGGCTGTCGGACAGGATGTTGACCGCAAAGCCCTTCGCCTCCGTCATCGCCGCGAAATTGCGCGAGGTCCGGGCGAGGCAGATCAGCAGCAAGGGCGGGTCGAGCGAGACCGAGCTGAAGGAATTGGCCGTGAAGCCGAGGGGCGCACCATCCGGCCCGACCGTGGTGACGACGGTCACGCCGGTGGCGAAGGCGCCGAAGGCATCGCGCAGGGCGCGCGGATCGAAGGCGGTCGTGGTCATGCGGGGACCTCCGGCAGTTGCAGCCATTCGAGGAGCAGACGGTTGACCTCGTCCGGTGCCGTCAGGTTGACCATGTGGCGGTGTCCGTCGATGATCCGGACGTAGCCGCGCGGAGCAAGTGCCGCCATCGTCTGCGCCATGGCCGGCGTCGAGTTCGGATCGTCCGAGCCGGTCAGGAAAAGGGCAGGGCAGGTCACTTCGCTCCACCGGTCCGCATACATCGCGTCGCCTCCGGCAAAGGCACTGTAGGCGGTCGCATAGGCGCCGACGTCCATCAGACTCAGCCACTCTCTCGTCAGCTCGCGGGCCAGGGCGCTGGCCGCATCATCGGCAAACCAGCGCTTCACCGGGCCGTCGATGTCGATGCCGGTCGATGCGATCGACGCGGCCCGTTCCAGCACGGCGCTTTTGGCGGCGGCATCCCGGCGATGGACGCCGTTCAGCAGCGCGACCCGGCGAATGCGTTCGGGAAAGGTCGATACCGCGCCGCCGGTAATCAGGGCGCCCATGGAGTGGCCGGCGAGATTGACACTGCCGAGCGAGAGCGCATCGATGAAGCGGCCGAGCCAGGCGACGAAGGCCTTGAGATCACTGCCGCCCGGCAGCGCCGCGCTTCGGCCATGGCCGGGCATGTCGACTGCGATGACGCGATGGGTGCGGCTCAATGCGTCGATCTGCGGCGTCCATGCGTCGAGCCGCATGCCGACGCCATGAATCAGAACGAGTGGTTCGCCCTGTCCCGTGTCGCTATAGGCCGTGCCGTCCAGCGTGACCCTGCGCTCGATGGGCGGAAGCGCCTTTGCTGCGAGGGGGGAACTGACCACGGCCATCGTCCCTGCTCCGCTCAGACGCCGGCCGGATTCTGGACGTCCTGGCCAAGATCCCTGAGATCCTGGTAGCGGTCGCCGATCCGGTGGTGCGGACGACCGCCGACCGATGCGCCAAGGCCGATGACGATCTCGTCCGCCGCCGGGGCATCGGGAATGGAGGTCTGGATGGTCAGGTAGTGCGAGCGGCGCCCTTCGTCGTTCTTGTCCATGAGCGGGATCATGACCGGCGCATTCGCCGGGCCGCGCGTATTGCAGAAGGCGAGATAGGATTTGGCGCCGACCGCCGTGCGGTAGTGGTTGCCGAAGCGCAGGGTGTGGATCAGCGCCGATGCATGCTCAAGCTCGCCGTCGAGCCCGACCACTGCCGTCTTGCCATAGGCCTCCACCGCCTCGCCGGAGCCGACGGCGTCGAGGATCATCCTGGTCAGCAGTTCACCGAGGATCGGGGCCGCCTCGTGAATTTCCGGCTTGAGATCCTCGACGAAGCCGCGGCCGGCCCAGGGGTTCTTCACCACAGCGAAGGCCGAAAAGAGCTTCAGCGGAGTGGCCGCCTGCTTTCCGCCTTCGATCAGCGTGGTTTCAATCTGCAGCAAAGTCTTGCGTATCTGAAGGGTCATGGTCGCGTCTCATCTCTTGATGGTATTATGGTATACCATGATATGAGTGAGTCAAGCGACTTGTCGGAAGGGAATGTTTTTTTCTTTCTACGAAAATTTCGAACGCAACCCATCGTGCCGGACGAAGATGTCGCCCGACGAACTGAACCCTGATTGTTCCTGCATCGCGCACGCAATCGCGATGGCCCGCAAAGCGGTGGGTCAGCCTGCGGCCGCCATCTGCTCGCGCAACACTGCCTCGGCAATCGAGGCGGCACGTTGAACATGTTCGGCGGCGGCGTGTTCGGCCGCTACTCCGTCGCCGGCACGGATGGCATCGACGATCTTCTGCATCTGCGCCGGGCCCTCCACCGATCGGCGCTCGGTCTTGATGGTCATGGAGCGCAGGTGGTTGATGCGGACCATCATCAGCTTCACCACGCCCCAGGCGACGTGGCGGTCGATGCTGGTGAACAGCGTTTCGTAAAACCGGGTGGTGTGGGAGAGAACCTGGGCCATGTCGTTGTCGTCATAGGCTTGACGAATGTCGGCCAGCGCCTTCTCCAGCTCCGCGACGATCGCGGGGTCGCGCTTTTTGGCGCAGAGCCGGGCCGCCATGCCTTCCAGCGCGCCGCGAATCTCGTAGATCTGCCGGGCTTCGTCGAGGTCGAGCCGCGCGACGATTGGCCCCTTGTTTGCGGGGTTGGACACCAGTCCCTCGGATTCCAGATGGCGCAGGACTTCGCGCACGATGGTGCGGCTGACGCCGAGCTGCATGCAGAGGTCCCGCTCGACCAGACGGTCGCCCGGCCTGAAATGGCCGCTGAAGATGGCGTCCCGGACCTTTTCGAGCGCCAGTTCGCGCAAGGTCTTGGAGGGTCTTTCGACGCGGATCGCGCCCTCGGTCGAAGAATTTGTCATCTGGCCATCCACATACCGCAGCAACTCTGCATTCGGTATTATGGTCTACCAAAATTGCGTGAGCCGCAAGCCTCCTGTTGGGAGCCTGCGGTATTGGCCGCTACTTGCGAGCATCCTGCCAGCTTCGCGCGGAAGGAAGTCGTGGCGGATCAGGCGAATTCGGCGCTCATGACCTTGAGTTCATGCCACAGGCTTTCGGCAAATCCGCGCAGCACCAGAAGCTCGAACTCGTCTTCGCCGGTTCGGGCGAGGTTGGCGCCGATATGGCCGATCAGCGTCATCGTTGCATGGCCGACCGCAAAGGCTTGCCGGTGCAGGTCTACGGCGGTGCCCTTGGCAAGCACCCGGCGAACCTCAGGACCACGGATGCGCAGCCGGGTGCGGCCATGGGTCTGGTCCACGACATGGGCGATGCCCGCGAGCCTTGCGGCGATCTGGTCGATGTCGGCTGCCTCGTCCGAGACGAGAAACCACTGGCCCGGCCCGGTTGCACGAAGGGCATTCGGAGCCAAGGGGGCGAGTGCGGCGCTGGCGGCGGCGGCATCGAATATTCCCGGCTGGCCGAGCAGTTGCAGGACCGAGCCCTCGGTGACGATCTCGAGCGTCAGGGCGCCGAAGCGGATCGGCTCGACGGCATCCACCGCCGGGCGGCGGGTCAGCGGAAAATCGGACATGAGCGCGTCAGACATGGAGCTTCTCGTTTTCAGGATCGAAAAAGACCGGGCTGGTCAGGCGGGCGGGGGTGAACTCGTTGCGCAGGCCGTTCCAGGCGAGAACCTCTTCGCCATGGCGGGAGGCGCCGCCCTTGACCAGGGCGAGGCCGATGGTCGAGCCGAGATGCGGCGAAAAACAACTGGAGGTGACGTAGCCCTGATCGTTTTCCAGGTTGGCCGCCGCGTCCTTCGCGAGGATATGTGATCCCGTGCGGAAGGACGTTGCGGGATCGAGCGGCACGACGCCGACGAGCTGCGGGCGATCCGGATCGGTCAGGCCCTCGCGCGACAGCATGTGCTTGCCGATGAAATCGGTCTTTGCCGCCGACACCATCTTGGCGAAGCCAAGATCGGCCGGCACGACGGTGCCGTTGATCTCGTTGTGGGTGACATGGCCCTTCTCGATGCGCAGGACGGCCAGCGCCTCGATGCCGTAGGCGCAGATGCCGTGCCCCTTGCCGGCCTCCATCACCGCGTCGGCGACGCTTTCGCCGAAGTCTGCCGGCACGGCCAGTTCATAGGCGAGTTCGCCGGAGAAGGAGATGCGGAAGAGCCGGCCCTTGAGACGGGCGCCAAAGAGTGAGACCTCCTTCGCCGCCAGATAGGGGAAGGCCTCGTCGGAAATGTCCTCGTCGACGATCCTTTGCAGGATCAAACGGGCTTTCGGTCCGGCAAGGGCCATCTGCGCCCACTGGTCGGTGACCGAGGCGAGCCGCACGTCGAGTTCCGGCCACAGCGCCTGGGCACAGAATTCGAGATGGTTCATCACGCCCGCCGCATAGGCGGTTGTGGTGGTCATGAAATAGCGGTTTTCCGAAAGCCGGCTCGTCGTGCCGTCATCGTAGATGAAGCCGTCCTCCCGCAGCATGAGCCCGTAACGCGCCTTGCCGACGGGAAGCTTGAGGAAGCCGTTGCAATAGACGCGGTTGAGAAATTCCGCCGCATCCGGTCCGCAGACCTCGATCTTCCCGAGCATGGACACATCGCAGAGGCCGGCATTGGCGCGGACGTTGAGGACTTCGCGATCGACGCTCTGGCGCCAGCCGGTTTCGCCGGCCCTCGGGAACCAGGCAGAGCGATACCAGAGGCCCGTCTCCACGAAGGTCGCGCCGTTCTTTGCCGCCCAGTCGTGCAGTGGCGACTTGCGCACCGGCTGGAAGTCCTTGCCATGCGAGGTGCCGGCCAGCGCGCCGAAGGAGACCGGTGTGTAGAACGGACGGAACGTCGTCGTGCCAACCTCGGCCGGCGAGATGCGCCGGGCTTCGGCGAGCAGGCCGATGGCGTTGACGTTGGACAGCTTGCCCTGGTCGGTCGCCATGCCGTTGGTGGTGTAGCGCTTGGCAAGCTCGACATGGCCGTAGCCTTCCCGAACGGCGAGACCAAGGTCCTTGAGGTGTACGTCGTTCTGGTAATCGACGAAGGCCTTGCTCTTGATGCCCGGGATCGACCAGAGCGGTTTCGCCGGTATGGGGGCGATGTCGGTTTCAATTTCCGGCACATCGAGCGACGCTTGGCCCATGCCAAGATCGGCCAGGACAGCATTGGCCGCTTGCAGCGCGGAGGAAAACGCAGCACTCAGCCCTATGATGCCGGCTGCCGAACCGGCCAGAACCAGATCTTTGAGCCCGTCCGGTGCGAGGAAGGCGGAATGGGTGTCCGACCATTGCGGCTTGCCGCCACGGTGGCAGGCGAGATGGATGATCGGGCTGAATCCGCCGGACATGGCGAGGCTGTCGACGTCCAGCCTTTCGGTCTGGCCCTCGCGCCAGAGTTCGATGCTCGCCAGGGACTTGCCGCCCTCGGCATTGGCGACGAAGCCGCCGCGCACCAGCCGGGCCTTGCCGGCATAGGCGATGGCTGCGTCGCGCCGGCTGTCGATCAGGGCTGCCACTTCGATGCCGGCCGCTTCGAGGTCGGCGGCAAGCGCGTAGCCGCTGTCGTTGGTGGTGAAGACCGCGGTCTTCTTGCCCGGGGCGACGCCGTAGCGGTTCAGATAGCTGCGCATGGCGCCGGCCATCATCACGCCGGGAATGTCGTTGCCGCCGAACACCAGCGGCCGTTCCTCGGCGCCGGTGGCAAGGATCGCCTTCTTCGCGGCGATACGCCATAGCCGTTCGACCGGGCGGTTGGATGCAGGCAACGCCACATGCTTCTGAACCCGCTCGACCGCGCCGAAGACATTGCCGTCATACCAGCCGAAGGCGGTCGTGCGGGGCAGGAGCTCGACATTCGGCAGGCTCTCAAGCTCGGCGATGATGCCTGCGGCGAAAGCGGCGGCGGGCTGGCTGTCGATAAGGGCCGCGTCGCTCAGCAGGTAACCACCGAGCTTGGCGTTCTCATCGACGAGGATGACGCGCGCGCCGGCGCGGCCGGCGGCCAGTGCCGCGGTGAGTCCGGTCAGGCCGGCGCCGACCACCAGCAGGTCGCAATGCGCCCAGCACTTTTCGTAAGCGTCCGGATCGGCTTCATAGGTTGCCTTTCCCAGGCCCGCCGCCTTGCGGATGACGGGCTCGTAAAACTTCTCCCAGAGCGCGCCCGGCCACATGAAGGTCTTGTAGTAGAAGCCGGCGGAGAGGAAGGGCGACAGCAGGCCATTGATCGCGCCGATGTCGTGTTCCAGTGACGGCCACCGGTTCTGGCTCCTTGCTTCCAGGCCCTCGTAGAGTTCCTGCATCGTGGCGCGGGTGTTCGGTTCGGTGCGTCCGCCGCGGCCGATGGTCATCAGCGCATTGGGTTCGGCCGCACCTGCCGTCAGGATGCCGCGCGGGCGGTGATACTTGAAGCTGCGGCCGATTAGCCGCTGGCCGTTGGCGAGCAGGGCAGACGCCAGCGTGTCGCCTTCGAGACCCTGCATCGACCTGCCGTCGAAGGTGAAGGAAAGCGGTCTTGCCCGGTCGATCAGTCCGCCCTTTGCCAGACGATAGGAAGTCATGCGCTCACCTCGGCCTTGTCGGCGGCGTCGCGGCTGCCGTGGATTTCATGGGTGGCGGTATCGCGGGAAACCACGAGCCAGCGGCGGCAACCCGATGTGTGGTGCCAGAATTCCTGATAGGCTCCGCGCGGATTGTCGCGAAGATAGACATAGTCGTACCAGACGTCAGGGCCGGCATCGGGCGAGGGGCGGGCAAGGGCCTCGCCCCTGACGGTGAATTCTTCCTTGGGTCGAAGCCCGCAATGGGGGCAGGGGATGCGGCTGGCCATGGCACTCGTCCTTCAATGCAGGTTCGGCTGGGCGCCCTGGCCCTTTTCGTCGATCACGTAACCGCGGCGGAACCGGTCGAGGCGGAAAGCCCGGGCGGTCTCGTGCGGTTCTTCGCGGGCGATCAGGTGGGCGAAGCAATAGCCCGATGCGGGCGTCGCCTTGAATCCGCCATAGCACCAGCCGGAATTCAGATAGAGATTGTCGAGATGGACTTTGTCGATGATCGGCGAACCGTCCATGCTCATGTCCATGATGCCGCCCCAGGAGCGCAGGACCCGGATGCGCGACAGCGCCGGGATCATCGCCTTGCCGGCTTCCGCGACATGCTCGACGGTCGCCAGATTGCCGCGCTGGGCATAGGAATTGTAGCCGTCGATGTCGCCGCCGAAGACGAGGCCGCCCTTGTCCGACTGCGAGACGTAGAAGTGCCCGGCGCCGAAGGTGACGACGCAGTCGATGAAAGGCTTCAGCCCTTCGGAGACGAATGCCTGAAGCACATGGCTCTCGATCGGCAGCTTGAGCTCGACCATCTCGGTGACGCGCGAGGAATTGCCGGCGGCAGCGAGCGCGAGCTTGTTGCAGCCGATGAAGCCGCGGGTCGTCTCGACGCCGACCGCCTTGCCGTTTTCACGGCGGATGCTGGTGACTTCGCAGTTCTGGAGGATGTCGACGCCATGCGCGTCGGCGCCGCGGGCATAGCCCCAGGCCACCGCATCGTGGCGCACCGTTCCGCCGCGCTGCTGCAAGAGGCCGCCCTGGATGGGGAAGCGGGCATTGTCATAGTCGAGGAAGGGCAGCTTCGCCTTGACCGCCTCGCGATCCAGCAGTTCGGCGTCCACGCCGTGCAGCCGCATGGCATTACCGCGTCGGGTATAGGCGTCGCGCTGGGCGTCGGAATGGTAGAGGTTCAGCACGCCGCGCTGCGACACCATGGCGTTGAAGTTGAAGTCCTGTTCCAGTCCCTCCCAGAGCTTCATCGACAGTTCGTAGAACGGGTTGTTGCCCGGCAGTAGATAGTTCGAGCGGATGATCGTGGTGTTGCGGCCGACATTGCCGGAGCCGATATAGCCTTTCTCGACCACGGCGATGTTCCTGATCCCGAAGACCTTGGAAAGATAATAGGCGGTCGATAGCCCGTGTCCGCCGCCGCCGACGATCACCACGTCGTAATGCGGCTTAGGGTCCGGCTGGCGCCAATGGGCGGCCCAGTTCCTGTTGCCGCGCAGGCCGTTGAGGAAAATCGAAAGAGCGGAATAGCGCATCAGTGCCGCCTGCTGATTGGAGGAGACCCGCAGCATACGTCCGCGACGAGTTTTATGAATTGCACAAAAGAGACGGATAAGGATAGAAATGGGCCGTGACAGATGTTTCGCCTTCTTCGACGCACCGCTATGGTTTTGTGCTGACCCCCAACTTCGCGCTGATGTCCTATGCATCGGCAACCGAGCCGTTGCGCGCGGCCAATCTGATCGCCCAGACCCCGCGCTATGAGGTCGTCCCGCTCTCGATCGGCGGGCGGCCCGTATTATCCTCCGCGGGCTTTGCCATCCCCTGCCGGGACATAGCCGGGGCCGGCAGCGACTATCACACGATCTTCGTCGTCGCTGGCGGCAACCCCGAAGACTGGAAGCAGGCGGCAGGCCTGCATCCAGCCTTGCGGAGGCTTTCGCGCCAGGGCGTTCGGATCGGCGGCATTTCCAGCGGTTCGTACCTGCTTGCCGCATCCGGCCTACTGGACGGCCGAGACTTCACCATCCACTGGGAGCACGCGCCGGCCCTGGCCGAAGCCTTCCCAAAGCTTGTCCCGCGCCAGGCGCGCTACGTGCTGGACGGTGATCGCATCACCTGCGGCGGCGGCATCGCACCGCTCGACATGATGCATGCGCTGATTGCCGGGCGCATGGGTCAGGCCTTCGCGCGGCGGGTCAGCGACTGGTATCTTCACACCGCCGTCGCCGAGCCTGGCGGGCCGCAAAGGGGCTCGTCGACGGAACGCTTCGGCACGCATCATCCGGCCCTCGTCACGGTGCTGGAGACGATGGAAACGACGATCGAAAATCCGCTTTCCCGCCGCGACATGGCGCGCCTGGCGGGCATCAGTCCGCGCCATCTCGACCGCCTGTTTGCCGAACAGATGCCGGCCGGTTTCCTCGAGAGTTACCGCAATATCCGGCTCGATCATGCCCGCAAGCTTCTCGAGCAGAGCCCTCTCGCCATTTCGGAGGTCGCCTTTGCCACCGGCTTTTCGAGCGCCTCGCATTTTTCGCGGGCCTACAAACAGCGTTTTGGCATCCAGCCGAAATCCGTTAGAGCGTAGATGAGACAAAGGCGGTTCGGCGCGCGAACCGGGAGTGAGGGAGAGATGACGGTGGACAGGAAGAATGCGGCAAAGGCGGCGAAGGTTGCCAAGGCGGTTCTGGCGCAGAATCCCCATGCCGTGCGCGAACCGCGGGCCAACACGCTGGAAATGGCGATCGGCCACGAGGTGCGCACCTATCGCAAGAAGCTCGGGCTGACGGTCGCCGACCTGGCCTCCGCCACCGGCATGTCGGTCGGCATGCTGTCGAAGATCGAGAACGGCAATATCTCGTCCTCGCTCAACACCCTGCAGTCGCTCTCCACCGCGCTCAGCGTGCCGATCACCGCCTTCTTTCGCGGCTATGAGGAGCCGAAGAGCGCCAGCTTCGTCAAGGCGGGCGAGGGCGTGGACATCGAGCGGCGCGGCACGCGCGCCGGCCACCACTACAGTCTGCTCGGCCATATCGAGAACAACACGTCGGGCGTGGCGGTGGAGCCCTATCTCATCACGCTCAACGCGGAATCGGACATCTTCCCGACCTTCCAGCACGAGGGCATGGAGTTCCTCTACATGGTGGAAGGCGAGGTGGTCTATCGCCATGGCGAGAGCCTCTACCGGATGCAGCCGGGCGACAGCCTGTTCTTCGACGCGGATGCGCCGCACGGGCCCGAGGAACTGGTCAAGCTGCCGGCCCGATACCTGTCCATCATCTCTTACCCGCAGCAGGGGTAATTGGCCCAAGGGGGACCCGTTCCTCAGTCGCGATCGGATCAGATGGCGGCCTCGCCGCCGTTAACCACCAGGATATTGCCTTCTATCTGGCAATCGTGAGGGGAAACAGGACGGAGACCTTCACCCCTCCCTTGGTTTCCGAGAGCGGCGATGTGACGGTGATGGTCGCGCCGGCCCGGTCTGCAATGGCCTTGACGATGGCAAGGCCAAGTCCGCTGCCTTCCGTGGTGGCGGAACCGCGTTCGAATCGTTGCATCAGCCGTTCGACGGCTTCGGGCGGCAGGGCCGCTCCCTCGTTGCAGACGGAGAGCGAACCGCCGGCATCGAGCGTGACAGTAATGGGGCGGTCAGGCGCCCCGTGACGCAACGCATTCTCGATCAGGTTGCGGCACAGGATGCCGAAGGCATCCGGGTCGAGGGCGGACAGGACCGGCACGTCGGGCAGGACGACGTCAATCCGCCCGACGCCCGAGCCGGAGCGGGTGAAGTCCTGCGCCACCAGACGGACGACAATGCGCAGATCCGAAGCTTCGTCGAGCTCGAGGCGGCTTCCCTCGGCCCGGGCGAGTTGCATCAGCTTCTCCGACATCCGCATCAGCCGCTTGAGGGTCGTTTCGATGTCGGTCGCGCGCTGCCGGGCCTGGACGTCGTCGGTTTCCGTTCGCAGGCGCTGGGCCTGGGCAATGGCGCCTGCGACCGGGGTGCGCAGTTCATGAGCGGCGCTTGCGGCAAAGGCGCGCTCCGCCTCGAACGCGGCCCGCAGGCGGTCGAGCAACTGGTTGACCGCGCCGATGATCGGTTCGAGTTCTGTTGGAAGACCGCTGTCGGGCAGGGCCGAGAGGTCCTGGGCGCCGCGTTTTGCCAGGTCTTGGCGCAGCGTGCGTACCGGACGGAACCCGCGTCGGACCGCCGCCACGATGGCCAGGAGGCTGAGCGGGATGACCACGATCAGCGGAAGGATCAGGGCGATCAGCATCCCGCGCGACATTTCCTGGCGATGATCGAGCGGTTCGGCGACCGCGATAGTGAGATCCCCATCAAGGGCAGCGTCGTAGTACAAGCGGTGCGTCGCGGTCTGGCGGAAACCGCTTCCGTCAAAGGGCGGGAAATCGGCATCGGCAGCACCTTCCGCGCGCAGCAGCACGCGACCTTGCCGATCACGAACGAGGTAGGTCACGGCCTCGTCACCCCGGCTTAGCCGACCGATATGTTGATCGCGGTCTTCGCCATCGTCATCATCGTCCTCTCGCCCACGACGCAGATCGTGGACGGCGAGCGGCAGGATGCGTTCCGCCGTTGCCTGGAGGCCCTTATCGAAGACTTCCTCCATCTCGTGACCGAGGCGGTGCGTCGTGACAGAGGCGGCGGCGAGCCACAACACCGTGATCGGCAATCCGACGGCCAGGGCCAACCGGGCCTGAAGCGAACGGGGAAGTCTCATGGCCGGCCCAGACGGTAGCCGAGACCCCGTTCCGTTTCGATGACGTGTGCGCCGAGCTTCTTGCGCAGGCGGCTGACATGAACCTCGATCGCATTGCTGTCGATTTCCGTGTCGAAGGAGTAGAGCCGCTCCTCGAGCTGGGCCTTGGACAACAACTGCCCCGGCCGCTGCAGGAAGGCTTCGAACAGCACCCATTCGCGCGCCGTCAGGCCGATGGATTTGCCGTTGCCGACAATGCTGCGTGCGGCAAGATCGATCTGCAGCGGGCCGAGCGTGATGATCGGATTGGGATTGCCGGTGTATCGCCGTGCAACGGAGCCGATGCGCGCCGAGAGTTCTGCGAGGTCGAAAGGTTTCACCAGATAGTCGTCGGCGCCGGCGTTCAGTCCGCCGATCCGGTCGGAGACCTGGTCGAGCGCCGTCAGGATGATGACCGGCGTCACGTCGCCGCGACCCCGCAGGGTTTTCAGGAAGGGGATACCGCGGCCGTCGGGCAGCATCAGGTCGAGCAGAACCAGGTCATAGGCGGCAGCGGCCAGCGCGTCGCCCGCCGCGTCCAGGCGCATGACCCAGTCGACGGAATGGCCGTCGGCCGCGATCTGGTCGCGCACGGCAGCCCCCAGCACGGTGTCGTCCTCAATCAGCAGGATTCGCATCTCTGGCTCTCGGCCCCTTGTTCATTCGATCTCTAATCCATTGCTGACCTGACGGGAAGCTGAAGCAACGCCGCCCAGACCTTAAGGCGTCCGTCAGCTTGCGGCGCGACATAGGGCGCCATAGCCGACAAGGAGGCAGACAATGACAGCCAGATCCGCCGTGACGGCGGCGCTCATCGCACTTGCGGCCAGCACCGCATTGGCCAGCGACGACTGCAACATTCCCATGGCCAACTGGCAACCGCGCGAGGCGGTGCGCGCCATGGTCGAGGCGCGCGGCTGGAGGCTCGATCGCATCAAGATCGACGACGGTTGCTACGAAGTCCACGTGACCGATGCCGAGGGCAAGCGCTTCGAAGCGATGATCGACCCCGCGACGCTCGAGATCCTCGAGATCGAGGTCAACCATCATCATCGCTGAGTGCCTCGAATGCTGACGTCAAGCTGAAGCGGATTTCACGACGGTGTCAGGAAGCGATCAGCGAGATCCGCCATTTCTTTCGCGTCCACAGCTTCGCCAACGATACCAAACGACGAATTCAAACCACGAACCCAAGGAGTCCATCATGAAAAACCTGCGCATCCTGCTTCTGGCAACGGTCGCAACCGGTGGCGTTCTCGCTGCCTTCGCGAGTGGTGCCGGCCCCCTCGTTCGTCTCTCGAACACGACTGCGACCACCGGAGCAAACGCTCCCCTGGTGCTGGTCGACGATGACGAGGACGAAGATGAAGGCGGCTACCTCAGTTGGAGGAAGTCCGGTCACGGACACGACCGCCATGATGACGATGATGAAGATGAAGACGGTGAAGATGACGATGAAGATGAAGATGACGACGACGATGGGCAGCGCCGCGGCGGCCAGAACAACCCGGGCCGGGTCGGCACCATGCCGCCGCCGAAGAACGGTCTGATCCTCGAGGGCAGTGCCCCCCAGGTTCAGGTGAACTGATCCTCCTTCCAGATCCATACGGAGCCAGACGATGAAATCTCTTCTTGCCATTCTCTCCATCACCACCGCGCTGACCTTGCCGGGTCTGGCCATGGCGCGCGACGTGACCCTCACCACGAACCTGAAGAACTACGGCGGTGACGGAGCCTATCTCGCCTATTACGTCACCGACGCCGACGGCACCTATGTCGGCAGTCTGTGGCTGGCGGGCGGAAAGGCCCGCTACTACGAGCATCTGAGCGGCTGGTACCGTGCCACCGGCGGGGATACGGCCGAAATCAGCGGCATCACCGGCGCAAGCGTCGGCGCCGGGCGCTCGCTGAGCGTCACGCTCGACCTTGCCGACACCCTCTTCGATGCGGGCTACGAGCTGCACATCGATGCCGCCGTTGAGGACATGCGCGACAGCCCCTCGGAAATCGTCGTTCCGCTGACCGTGAACGGCTCCGGCCAGGCGGTTCAGGGCAGCCGCTACATCGCCGACTTCAACTACAAGCTCTGAGAGGGAAGGTCCCGCCATGATCCGGTCGCTTCACCGTTGGCCAGGGCTGATCGCCGCCTTGCTCCTGTGCGTCATTGCGGTCAGCGGGACGGCGCTCTCGCTCTTTCCCGCGCTCGAATCCGCAAGTTCGCCGGCCGCGCCGGCGATCAGCGTGGCGGAACTCGCTGCGCGCGTTCAGGCTGCTGAGCCGACGGTGGAGCAGATCCGGCAGGCGCCGTCCGGCCGGATCACCGCCTACTATTACGAAGGCGATCAGCCGGCGGCAGCCGTGATTGATCCCTCGACCGGGGCAGCCATCGGCAGTGCCGATACGTCTGCCTTGCAGCGCTGGCTGACCAATCTTCACCGTTCGCTCTTCCTCGATGATGCCGGGCGGATCGTGGCTGCAATCGGGGCGGCCGCGATGCTGGCGATGTCGATCTCCGGGCTTGCGCTTCTTGCGCGGCGTGCCGGCGGCTGGCGCCATATCTTCGCATCTCCGCGCGGTCGTGGCGACGGCAGGCTGCATGCCTCGATCGCCCGGTTTTCGGTCGCCGGCCTGATGCTGTCTTCGCTCACCGCCCTGTGGATGACGGCGTCGACCTTCGGCTTCGTTCCGGAAGGCGCCGGCGCGCCGGCCTTCCCCGCCGATGTCAGCGGGCGGACCGGGCTTGCTCCGGCCTCCATCGAACTCCTGCAGCAGACGCCGATCGCCGATCTGCGAAAGCTGACCTTCCCGGTTGCCGGCGACAAGAACGACGTCTTCACGCTGAAGACGACCGCCGGCGAGGGGTATCTGGATCAGGGAACCGGTGCATTGCTTGCCTGGTCGGATGCCGGTGCATGGGCGTCGGTCTCCGAGTTCATCATCATGCTGCATACGGGGCAGGGCGCGTCCGTGCTCGGTCTTCTGCTCGGCCTGTCGGCGCTCGCTGTGCCGGTCATGAGCTGGTCGGGTATCCGCCTCTGGCTCCGCGGACGAAAGGATCGCAAGAGCGCCTCCGTGCCCGCCGACGAGGCTGACACCATCGTGCTTGTCGGCAGCGAAGGCGGCACCACCTGGGGCTTTGCGGAAACGCTCCGCGCCGCCCTCACCTCCGCGGGAGAAAAAGTCCATGTCGGCCCCATGTCGGCCTTCGAACCCGCTCGCTGGCCTCGGGCGAAACGGATCGTCCTGCTCGCCGCCACCTATGGCGACGGCGAGGCACCGTCTTCGGCCCATGGTTTCCTCCAGCGGCTTGCCGCCCTGCCGTCGGCGCCCGAGGCTCCGCTCGCCGTCCTCGGTTTCGGCGATCGGTCGTTCCCCGCCTTCTGCTCTTACGCGGCGGAGATCGTCGGTGCGGCCGAGGCCAAGGGCTGGCGCCAGCTCCTGCCGATGGACACGGTCGACCGGCAGTCGCCGCAGGATTTCGCCCGCTGGGGCCGGGATCTGGCACAAGCGCTCGGCCTCGCCTTCGAACTCAATCACCAGGCGGTGGCACCGAAGACCCTGGAACTGCGCCTGCTGTCGCGACGCGACTATGGCGCCGACGTCCAGGCGACGACAGCCATCCTGCGCTTCGCCCTGCCGAAGGTTTCGTTCTGGCAAAGGCTGGCTGGTCAGGGGTTTCCCCGTTTCGAGGCGGGTGATCTCGTCGGCATCCTTCCCGAAGGTTCCTACCTGCCGCGTCTCTATTCGCTGGCGTCGGGAAGCCGCGACGGTTTCCTCGAGATCTGCGTGCGGCGGCATCCGGGCGGTCTTTGCTCCAGCCAGCTCACCATGCTGGAGCCGGGGGACAGCGTGCACGCGTTCCTGCGCCGCAATCCGGGCTTCCGGCCGCTGCGCGGCAAGGCCCCCGTGCTGCTGATCGGCGCCGGTACGGGTATCGGTCCGCTTGCAGGCTTTGCCCGCGCCAACCGATCCCTGCGCCCGATGCACCTCTATTTCGGTGCACGCCATCCCTCCAGCGATGCGCTCTATTCGGAAGAACTGACGGGCTGGCAGCAGGATGGGCGCTTGGCTTCGGTCACCCATGCCTATTCCCGCGGGTCGCGGCCGATCTACGTACAGGACGCCCTGCGCAAGGACGCTTCTCGCGTGGCGAAGCTGGTGACGGCCGGTGCCCAGGTCATGGTCTGCGGCGGTCGCGAGATGGCGGCAGGCGTCGCCAGTGCGCTGAGCGACATCCTGGCGCCTCAGGGGCTGACCCTTGCAACACTGAAAGCGGAGGGACGTTATGCGGAAGACGTTTATTGACCTTCATCGCCACGCGCTGAACGGGCCGACCATGGGCACCCGCTGGTCCGCCCTGTTCCATGCGCCGGCCGACTTCGACCCGGGACCCGTCGAGGCCGCGATGGCGGCGGCGGTCGCCGAGGTGGATTCACAAATGTCCACGTGGAAGCCGGAGAGCGACATCAACCGCCTGAGCCTTGCCTCGCCCGGTGAATGGGTCCGCCTGCCGCCGCGCCTGATGCAGGTGCTGGAAACCGGTCTCGCCATCGGCCGGGCCTCGGGTGGGGCCTTCGACATCGGCATGGGCGATGCCGTCACGGCCTGGGGCTTTGGAGCAGAGGCTGCCGACCCGGAACGCATTCGCGGCGCCCGCGAGCGGGTGCGGCGCCCGGCCCATGAAGTTCTCGAACTCGACAGGACGCAATCGCGCGCCCGCAAGCGCGAGCAGATGGCGTTCGACCTGAACGGCATCGCCAAGGGTTACGGCGTCGATCGCCTGTGCGAGACCGCCCGTGCTTTCGGCATACAAGGGGCCTTGCTCGCCATCGACGGCGAGTTGCGGGCGCTCGGCAACCAGCCGGACGGCTCGCCCTGGGCGATCGCGGTGGAGGCCCCCCACCCCGAGCGGCGCGCGCCCCATTCCGTGCTTGCGCTTTCCGACGCGGCGGTGGCCACGTCGGGCGACTATCGTCATTGGGTCCAGGTCGGCGATCGGCGGCTGTCCCACACCATGGATCCGCGCCGCGGCATGCCGCTTGCAGCCTCGCCGGCCTCGGTCACGGTCCTTGCCGATACCTGCATGAATGCCGATGCCTGGGCGACGGCGATGATGGTGCTGGGTGCCGATCGCGGTCTGCCGCTCGCCCGAGCCATGCGGCTTTCGGTGCTGTTCCTCGATCGCGATGGTCAGGGAACCGGGACGGGTCATTTCTCCGCCGACGTGCAGAAGATCCCGGCCTGAAAGAAATGGCGGAGTCCTGCTGTTCCTGCTGGCCGGAGCGTCCGCGGGCAGGGCTGCGGAGGCTCCGGCATTCTGCAGTTCAACCGGTGAAGCGGTAGCGGGCGATCGACTCCGGTTTCATCTCGATCGAGAAGCCGGGCAGGGTGGGCGGCATATAGGCCGCGTTCTCGATCCGGCAGGGGTCGATGAAGTGCTCGTGCAGATGATCGACATATTCGATCACGCGGCCGTCCTTGGTGCCGGAGACCGCGATGTAGTCGATCATCGACAGGTGCTGGACATATTCGCACAGGCCCACGCCGCCGGCATGCGGCCAGACGGGCAGGCCGTATTTCGCCGCCAGGAGCAGAACCGCCAGCACTTCGTTCAGGCCGCCCATCCGGCATGAATCGATCTGCACGATGTCGATCGCGCCGCCGGCGATCATCTGCTTGAAGACGATGCGGTTCTGGCACATCTCGCCGGTCGCAACCTTCACCGGAGCGACTGCCTCGCGGATCGTCTTGTGGCCAGCGATGTCGTCGGGGCTGGTCGGCTCCTCGATGAAGAAGGGCTTGTAGACCGAAAGCGCCTTCACCCAGTCGATCGCCTCTCCGACTTCCCAGATCTGGTTGGCGTCGATCATCAGGTAACGGTCGTCGCCGATCACCTCGCGGGCGATCCTGAGGCGGCGCTTGTCGTCCTCGAGATCGCGGCCGACCTTCATCTTGATGTGGGTGAAGCCCTGGTCGACGGCCTCCTGGCAGAGGCGACGCAGCTTGGCATCGTCATAGCCGAGCCAGCCGGCCGAGGTCGTGTAGCAGGGATAGCCTTCATTCTCGAGCAGGGCGATGCGTTCGGCCTTGCCCGCCTCGGCGTGTCTCAGGATCGCCAGCGCTTCGTCCGGCGTGATCGCGTCGGTCAGGTAGCGGAAGTCGACGATGGACAGGATTTCCTCCGGGCTCATCTCGGCGACGAGCCGCCAGACCGGCTTTCCGGCCGCCTTGGCCATGAGGTCCCAGACGGCATTGACCACCGCGCCGGTTGCCAAGTGCATGGCACCCTTGTCCGGGCCGATCCAGCGCAACTGGCTGTCGCTCGTGACGTGGCGCCAGAAGCGTCCGGGATTGGCCGTGATCCATTCGAGTTCCAGTCCCACGACCAGATGCTTCATGGCCTCGATCGCCGCGCAGCAGATCTCGTTGCCGCGGCCGATGGTGAAGGTCAGGCCGTGGCCTTCGAGACCGGGCTTGTCGGTGCCGAGGATGACATAGGCCGCAGAGTAATCCGGGTCCGGGTTCATCGCATCGGAACCGTCGAGGCTCTCGGAGGTGGGAAAGCGCAGGTCGACCGACCGCAGGCTGGTAATTTTGGTCATGGGATCAGGCCCTTGGTTGTCGAATGGGTTCAAGCGTCGGCTTTGAAGGTCTGCTTCTGGGTTCCGAGCCCGTCGATGCCGAGTTCGACGACGTCGCCGGGTTTGAGGTAGCGCGGCGGCTTCATGCCCATGCCGACGCCGGGGGGCGTGCCGGTGGAGATCACGTCGCCGGGATGGAGCGACATGAACTGGCTGAGGTAGGAGACGAGGAAGGCGACGCCGTAGACCATGGTGGCCGAGGTGCCGTTCTGCTTCTTCTCGCCGTTGACGCTCAGCCACATGGACAGGGCCTGCGGATCGGCGATCTCGTCCTTCGTCACCAGCCAGGGGCCGATCGGGCCAAAGGTGTCGCAGGACTTGCCCTTGGTCCACTGGCCGGCGCGTTCCGTCTGGAAGGCGCGCTCC
The DNA here is from genome assembly GCF_059424725.1 of Allorhizobium sp. GW101-3B10. Taxonomy (NCBI): domain Bacteria; kingdom Pseudomonadati; phylum Pseudomonadota; class Alphaproteobacteria; order Hyphomicrobiales; family Rhizobiaceae; genus Allorhizobium; species Allorhizobium sp. GW101-3B10. Next base: position 155,806 of record NZ_JBWKZR010000001.1, read on the forward strand.
GAGACGTCGTGGGAGACGCAATAGCCGGCGACATAGTCCAGCGCATCGGCTTGCGAGACATACTTGGCGGTCTTGCCGATGACGACGCCAAGCTCGACCTCCCAGTCGGTCTTTTCCGAGCCGCGCGGGATGAGCACGTCGTCGTTCGGGCCGACGATCGCCGACGTCGCCTTCATGAAGATGACGGGTTCGGGCGGCACCGCCATGCCGCTTTCGGCGGCGTGGTCGGAATAGTTGAGCCCGATGCAGATGAACTTGCCGGTGCCGGCGACGCAAGCGCCGATGCGCCCGTCCGCCGACAGTTCCGGCAGCGTGCTCAAGTCGAGGGCGGCGATCTTCGAAAGCCCCTCGGGCGAGATCGCCACGCCGCCGATATCGGCCACATGGGCGGAGAGATCGCGGATCCTGCCGTCCCGGTCGAGAATGGCGGGCTTTTCCTGGCCGGGCTTGCCGACGCGCATCAGTTTCATGGGGGTGTCCTTTCCAGAAGAATTAGATGGTCCAGCCGCCGTCGATGGCGAAGGCCTGGCCGGAGGTATAGGTGGCGCCGGCGATGTAGACGGCGAGATCGGCGATCTCTTCCGGGGTGCCGAGCCTGCCCATGGGCTGGCGGGCGATGAAGGCGGCGCGTGCCGCGTCATAGTCGCCCTGGGCGCGCATGCGGTCCTGCAGCGAGGGGCTCTCGACCGTGCCGGGGCAGATGGCGTTCACGCGGATGCCTTGCGTCACATAGTCGGCGGCGACCGACTTGGTCAGCCCGATCACGGCGGCCTTGGTGACGGTGTAGGCGCAGCGGTTGGGCACGCCCTTCACGCTGGATGCGACCGAGGCCATGTTGATGATCGAGCCGTCGCCGCGCTCCAGCATGGCGGGCAGGACGGCGCGGATGGTGCGGATCATGGCGCGGACATTGAGGTCGAAGGCGAAGTCGAGATCGCCGGCCGTCATATCCATCACCGTGCCGCCATGGACGACGCCGGCGCAGTTGAACAGGATGTCGAAGGGCCCGGTCTCGGCGACGATGGCCTCGACCGCCGCATCCTTCAGCACGTCGAGCACGCGGGTCTCGAGCACGAGCCCTTCCGCCTTCGCCTCGGCCGCCAGGCTGCCCAGCGCCTCCGCATTGATGTCGGTCGCAACCACGCTTGCACCGGCGCGGGCAAAGGCCAGCGCACTCGCCCGCCCGATCCCCTGGCCCGAGGCCGTGATCAGGGTGCGTTTGTCTTTGAGGGAAAGCGACATGGGATCTTCCTTTCTGGATGCGGCGCGGTCAGGCGGCCGTCGGCCGGCGTTCGACGATATGGATGTGGTCGGCGGCGAGCACGACCTCGCCCTTCTGGTTGACGACTTCGGTGCGCTCGACGACGCGGCCGACCTCGGCGCGCTTCGGATCGTCCTCCTTGGCGTGGATCGTCACCCTGGTATGGATCGTGTCGCCGATGAAGACGGGCCGGATGAAGCGCATCCGGTCGTAGCCATAGGAGAAGGCCGCCGGATTGATGACCGACGCGGTGAGCCCGATGCCGATCGAGAACACCATGGTGCCGTGGGCGATGCGCTGCCCGAAGGGCGTCGTCTTGGCGAATTCCGCATCCATGTGGTGCGGGAAGAAATCGCCGGTGTGGCCGGCATGGACGATGAAATCGGTCTCGGTGATGGTGCGGCCCGTGGTCTGGCGCTGTTCGCCGATCTGGTAGTCCTCGTAGTATTTCAGCTGTTCCATTGCGGTCTTCCTTGTCAGGGCCTGTCGGCGAGCGGCGTGGCGGGGGCGGCGTTCGAGGCATAGAGCGCCTCGACCAGCGCCATCGTCATCCAGCCGTCCTCGACCGAAGAGACGAGTTCGCTGTCTTCACCGGCGGCAAAGCGCTGCAGGTTGGCCATGCGGCCGACAAAGGCGTCAGGGAACCAGGTGCCGTCGAGCGGCACGGTTACCCATTCGCTGCCGCCCTTGGGATAGATCTCGAGGATGTCCGGCTCGCCGCGCGGATAGTCGAGGTTGACGCCGAGCTGAATGTAAGCGGCGCCTTGCGTTCCGCTGACGCGGAACTCGCAGGCCTGATGCTTCCGGCCGAACTTGTGATCATGATTGATCGACAGCGCGCAGCGCACGCGATCACCATAGTCCAGGATCGCCGTGGTGCGGGTCTGGGCCATCCGGTGGCTGGGATGCCCGATCGATTTCGCATGCACGCCCTTGGGGTTACCGAGCACCTGACGGATCAGGTCGAGGTAGTGGATCGAGTGCATGGCGATCTCGATGCGCGGCAGGCCTTCGAGGAAAGCCCAGAGCTCCCAGGGCGTATCGAGCGCCAGGTGGACGTCGAAGTCGACGACTTCGCCGAGCAGGCCTTTGGCGATCGCATCCTTGAGCGCCAGCATCATCGGTGCGAAGCGCAGCTGGAAATTGACTGCGGCCTTGAGCTTCTTGTCCCGGCAGATCTTCAGGATCTCGGTCGCCGCGGCAAGGTCGGCCCCCATGGGTTTCTGGATCAGCACCGCAGCGCCGTCGGGCAGGGCCGAGAGAACCCGGGCATGGGCGGCCGGCGGGGTCGCCAGGTCGAAGACGGCATTCTCGACGGCGGCTGCCTCTTCCACGGTCGCATAGGCCTTCACGCCCCATTTGCCGGCCAGCACCCTGGCCTTGTCCTGATCCGGGTCGTAGAGGCCGGCAATCGGAAAACCGCCCTTGGCGTAGGCCGGAAAATGCGCATCGCTGACGATCGAGCCGGCGCCGAAGGTGACGATCGGGCGGGGGTTGGAGGGCCGCGGCCAGGACTGGGCGAGGGAGTGGGGGTCGAAGGTCATCGGGTCTCTTTTCCCATTGGCGTCGTGGTCGGAAGACCCCCCTCTGCCCTGCCGGGCATCTCCCCCTCAAGGGGGGAGATCGGCGAGACGCGCCGGATTGCCACACCGGCACCGTCTCCACCATTGCCACTTAGGCGGTCGAGCGGGCGCAATGCCGCGCCTGATCTCCCCCCTTGAGGGGGAGATGCCCGGCAGGGCAGAGGGGGGTGCCTGACAACCTCAATGCTAAGCATGGAAGAACACCTCTTCCATCTCCGCCCACCACTCGCCCTCCTTGCGGGTGTCGAGCGCTGCCTGGCAGGGGATACAAACGGACCACCATTCCTGGGTTTTCGGATCGGCGGCCATCTTGGCCATGTCGGCGGCGAAATCGGTGCCGTGGTATTCGAAGAAGGAGAAGAGAAGGTTCTCCGGCTCCTTGAGGAATATCGAGTAGTTCTTGATGTTGCAGGCCGAGATCATCGAAAGCACCTCCGGCCAGACGGCGGCGTGCAGGCGCTTGTATTCATCGATCTTCTCGGGCCTGACGCCGATCACCATTCCCTTGCGTTGCATGATGTCCTCCTCGTTTAGCGGATGTCCCGGTCGAATTCCGTAATCCGGCGGCCCTCGATCGCATCCCAGTCCCATTCGATGCCGAGACCCGGGGTGGTCGGTGCCAGCGCCTGGCCGTTCTCGATCACCAGGCGCGACGTAGTGATGTCGTCGAGCTGGGGAATATATTCGACATATTTTCCGTTCTGCACGGCACAGGTCAGGCTGACATGCAGTTCCATCAGGAAATGCGGGCAGACCGGCATGTCGAAGGCCTCCGCCGCATGGGCAACCTTGAGCCACGGCGTGATGCCGCCGATCCGGCCGGCGTCGACCTGGACGATGGAGCAGGCGCCTTTCTGCATATATTCGCGGAAATGGCGGATCGAATAAAGGGACTCGCCGACCGCGATCGGGGTCGATGTCGAACGGTTCAGCCGCACGTGGCCGTCGATATCGTCGGCCGGCAAAGGTTCTTCCAGCCAGGCGAGGTCGAGCTCGCGTAGACGCTCGGCCCTGCGGATCACTTCGTCGACGGCAAGGCCCTGATTGGCGTCCGTCATGATCTCGTAGCCATCGCCGACCGCCTTGCGCACGGCGGAAAGCCGGGCAAAGTCCTCGGAACCATGCGGCTTGCCGATCTTGACCTTCGAGCCGCGAAAGCCCTTGGCCTTGGCGTCGAGCGCGTCTTCGACCAGCGCTTCCGCCGGGAGGTGTAGCCAGCCGCCCTCGGTGGTGTAGAGCGGGCAGCGATCCTTGGCGCCGCCGGCAAGCTTCCAGAGCGGCAGGTTCTGCTTGCGGGCCCGCAGGTCCCAGAGCGCGGTGTCGATGGCGGCAAGCGCGATCGCAGTGATCGCGCCGATGGTCGTGGCGTGAGTCGAAAATTCCAATTCGTGCCAGATCGCTTCGATCCTATCGGCATCGCGGCCGATCAGGCGGGGGCTGAGATGGTCGGCCAGCAGCCGCATCACCGACGAGCCTCCGGTCCCGATCGTGTAGCTGTAGCCAGTGCCGGTTGCGCCGTCGCTGTCGGTGATGGTGACCAGCGGCGTCTCCTGGCTGACGAAGCTCTGGATGGCGTCCGTGCGTTCGACCTTCGGGCGAAGATCGACCATTCTCAACTCGATGCGTTCGATCCGTGCCATTGATCAGCCCCTCAGCGTCTTGCCGCTGTCGCGGTCGAACAGATGCGCCTGGGACAGGTCGAAGCAGAAGCCCAGCATTTCGCCCATCTTGAGCGGGCGCGGGTTGAGCATGCGGCCGACCCATTCGTGGCCGCCGAATTCGGAGAAGACCAGCGTCTCGTTGCCCAGCGGCTCGGTGATGCTGACCTTCAGGTCCTGGACATGCACATCGGTCTCGTGGCCGGAATGGATGCCGTGCCCGGTCGGGTAAAGATCGTCGGGGCGCAGGCCAAACGTCACCTTCCGGCCGGCGGAAACGTGGTCGGCGAACTGCTTCGGCAGCGGCAGGCTCTCGCCATTGGCGAAGACGATCCGGCCACCATCGATCTCGGCATCCTTGAGGTTCATCGGCGGCGAGCCGATGAAGCCGGCGACGAATTTGGAATTGGGGCGCTGGAACACTTCCTCGGGCGAGCCGACCTGCTCGATATAGCCGTCGCGCATGATGACGATGCGGTCGGCGAGCGTCATCGCCTCGACCTGGTCATGGGTGACGTAGATGACGGTCGACTGGACCTTGGCGTGCAGCTTCTTGATCTCGGTGCGCATCTGGGTGCGCAGCTTGGCGTCGAGGTTCGACAGCGGCTCGTCGAAGAGGAAAACCTCCGGATCGCGCACGATGGCGCGGCCCATGGCGACGCGCTGGCGCTGGCCGCCGGAAAGCTGCGAGGGGCGGCGGTCGAGAAGGGCGGTGAGGTCCAGGGTGCGGGCCGCTTCCTCGACACGGGGGCCGATTTCCTCCGGCTTCATGCCGGCGATCTTCAGCGAAAAGCCCATGTTCTCGCGCACGGTCATGTGCGGATAGAGCGCATAGGACTGGAACACCATGGCGAGGTTGCGGGCCCGCGGCGGCAGGTCATTCACGATCCGGCCGCCAATCTTCAGGTTGCCGCCGGAGATCGGCTCCAGCCCGGCAATCATTCTGAGCGTCGTCGACTTGCCGCAGCCGGAGGGGCCGACAAGGGCGATGAATTCGCGGTCGGCCACTTCGAGGTCTATGCCGTGGACCACTTCGAGGGCGCCATAGCGCTTGACCAGCTTTTCGAGGGTGACGGTTGCCATGGTCTATCCTTTGACTGCACCGGAGGTGAGGCCGGAAACGAGATGCTTCTGCACGATGAAGGTGAGCACGAGGGCCGGGATGATCATCACCACGGCGAGCGCGCACATGCCGCGCCAGTCGATGGTGAACTCCGCGGTATAGTCGAGCAGGCCGACCGGCAGGGTCTTGGAGGTGACGGAACGGGTGAGCTGCGAGGCGAGCGCGAACTCGTTCCACGAGGTGAGGAAGGCGAAGATGCCGGCCGATGCGATGCCGGGGCCGGCGAGCGGAAACTCGACCTGCCAGAAGGCCTGCCAGCGCGTGCAGCCGTCGATCTGGGCGGCTTCGGCGAGATCCTTCGGCACCTGGCGGAAGAAGCCGTCGATCAGCCAGATGGTGAAGGGCACGTTGAGCGCCACATAGACGAGGATCAGGCCGAAATGCGTGTCGATGATGCCGAGGCGGGCATAGACGAAGAACAGCGGCAGGGAGAGCGCGATGCCGGGAACCGTACGGGTCAGCATCAGGCCGAGGAAGATCGCCGACTTCGCCTTGAAGCGATAACGGGCAAAGGCATAGCCGCCGGCCATGCCGATGGCGAGCGAGATCACGGTCGAGGTGACCGAGATGATCAGCGAGTTGCGGAAATATTCGATGACCGGAATGCCGCCCTGGCCGATGCCGGAGAACATCGCGACATAGGCGTCGAGCGACAGGTCCTCAGGGATCCAGACCGGGGGCTTGGCCATGATCTCCACCGTCGGACGGAAGGAGGAGAGCACGATCCAGAGACCCGGCAGGCAGATGATGGTCATCGCCACGAACAGCGTGATCTTGTGCACGGCCGAGAGGGCCAGCGATTTCAGGCGGGCGGTTGAGTTCTCGTTCATCTCACCACTCCGCGGCGATCTGGGTGCGGGCTGCCGCCAGCTTCCGGTAGAAATAGACGGTGAATAGGATCGACAGGAGGATGGCGAAATAGGCCATGGCATTGGCGAGCCCCATGCGGGCGTCGGAATAGGCGGTGCGCGAAACCAGCGTCCAGAGAAGCTCGGTGCGCTTGGCCGGGCCGCCATCCGTCATGATCTTGACGATGTCGTAGGCTCTGGCGACGTCGAGCGAGCGGATGGTCATGGCGATATAGGCAAAGGGCATGATGAAGGGCCAGGTGACGTAGCGAAAGGTCTGGAAGGGTGTGCAGCCGTCGACGCGGGCCGCCTCCAGCGGTTCCTTCGGCATGGCGAGCAGGCCGGCGAGGATCAGGATGGCGAAGACCGAGGTGGACGACCAGATCTCGGCCACCAGGATCGCCCAGAAGGCAAGCTTGCCGTCGATCAGCCACGGGATCGCCTGATCGGTGAGGCCGAGCGACTGCAGGGCATTGTTGATCAGGCCGATATTGTCGTTGAACATGAACTTGAACTGGAAGCCGACGAGGATGGGCGAGAACATCATCGGGAACATCATGATGGTTCTCAGCACCCGCTGGCCCCTCGATGCCTTCTCGACCAGCATGGCAAGACCGAGGCCAAGCAGCATCTCGACGTTGAGGGCAACGGTCAGCAGCAGGACCGTGCGGCCGAATGCCGTCCAGAACTCCCAGTCGGTCAGGATGCGCGCATAGTTGCGGAAGCCGACCAGCGTATAGAGCGACGCCGGCTGCGTCAGCCGGAAGGCGGTGAAGCTCGAATAGAGCGACAGAAGGAGAGGGACGATGACGACGGCTGCCAGGACGACGAATGCGGGCAGCAGAAGCAGGACGGGTGCCGGGATTCTCCAGCCTTTCATGAAATGCCTCTCCTGTATGCTTTTGGTCTGATCTGTTTCGTGGTCACGGAGTGCTCCGCAAGGGTTGCGAAATGCCCCTCACCCTAACCCTCTCCCCGCAAGCGGGGAGAGGGGACGACCACGACGATGTCTGTTTCGCGGTAAGGGTGCTGCATATCCCTTCTCCCCGTCAGAACGGGGAGAAGGTGCCGGCAGGCGGATGAGGGGCGGACTCTGCCTTACAGCTCGCCCGCTTCTTCGAGAATCTCGGTTGCCTTCTGCGCCGCGGCGTCGAGGGCTTCCTTGGAGGTCTTGTCACCGAGGATGGCGGCCTGGAGTTCCGGGTAGACGGCGTTCGAGATCTCGATCCACGACGGGGTCTGCGGAACCGGGAAGGCGTGCTGGGCGGCTTCCTGGAAGGCGCTCAGGACTTCCTTCTTGTAGGGATCGTTCGCCGCTTCGGCGATATCCCATTCCCAGACCGCGGTGCGGGTCGGCAGCGGGCCGGCGGCCGCTTCGAGCTTCTGGCTGTCCTCGTTGGTGAGGAACCAGACGAGTGAGGCGGCGGCATCCTTGTTGGCGCAGCTTTCCGTGACCGAGAAGCCGTGGTGGCCGGACCAGCCGGTACGCTTGCCGGACGAACCGGCCGGCTGAACCTTCACGCCGACATTGCCGGCGACCTTGGACGACTTCGGGTCGTTGAAGAAGGTCGCCCAGCCAGGCCAGTCGAGGTTGACCGCGATGGTGCCGGAGGCAAAGCCCTGGCCGAGGTCGTCCCAGAGATAGTTGGTCGTGCCGGCCGGAACGGCCTTGGCCTTGTAGAGATTGACGAACCAGTCGAGGGCGCGGATGCCGGCTTCGGAGTTGAAGGCGGGCTTGCCATCGGCGTCGAGATATTCGCCGCCTTCGGCGACGACCATTTCATAGAAGCGGCCGTTGATCGCCTCTTCCTTGCCGGCGAACTGCGTGCCGTAGAAGTCCGGCGGACTGGAGAAGAAGGTCGCCTGGTCGGTCACCTGGGCCCAGGTGTCTGGCGGAGCGAGGTCATAGCCGTACTTCGCCTTGAAGGCGGTCTTCTTGGCTTCGTCCTGATAGAGGCTCTTCTGGTAGTAGAGGGCGGACACGTCGAACTGGGCGCGCGGCAGCATGACCAGCTTGCCGTCGAGCGTCGAGGCCTTGATGTTGGCCGGCACGAAGGCGTCGACCTCTTCCTTCGGCACGAGAACCGACAGGTCGGTGTAGATGTCCGGGTATTGCGGGGCGAACGAGGAGTGGTTGGAACCGACGCACCAGGAAATGCTGCCCGTGGCGATGTCCGACTTGATCTCCTTGTCGAGTTCGAAATGGTTTTTCTTGGAAATGACGTTGACCTTGGCGCCCGTCGCCTTCTCCCATTCGGCGATGCGGGCGTAGAGGGCTTCGTACTGCTGTCCGCCGATCAGCTTGGCGTCGATCGTGACGCCGTCAAACTTGCCGGGCAGATCGGCCGCGCCGACCGTTCCCGCCCAAGCACACATCAATGCGCCGGCTGCTACGCCGGTCAAAAGCTTTGGCATTTTCTCCTCCCAAGTGGCTCACGCCTCAGCCCTCACCAATAAGAGCTTCATTCATATACAAACCATTTATTCATCTAGCGTCAAGCGCAAAGTATTGCGAGGGCTCATTTCTGCGTATATGAAAGGAGTGCTTCACTGAAGGGGATCGCGCCGTGACCGAAGACGAGAATGACCGCTATCGCGCGCCGGCGCTCGACAAGGGCCTGGATATTCTCGAGCTGCTGGCGGCGGTGGACGGCGGGCTGACCCAGGCGGAAATCGCCAAGCGGCTGGATCGCAGCACCAATGAATTCTACCGCATGCTCGACCGCCTGGTGAAGCGTGGCTATGTCACCCGCATCGACGGCGACCGCTTCGCGCTGACGCTCAAGCTGTTCGGCCTTGCCCAGCTGCACGCACCGGTGCGCCGGCTGGCGTCCTTTGCCATTCCGCTAATGCGGGAGCTGGCCGAGGCCACCCGCCAGGCCAACCAGCTGGTGGTGTTCGATCGGGGCTATCCGGTGGTCATTGCCCAGCAGGAAGCGCCTGGATACTGGGGTATCTCGATCCGCGTCGGTTCGCGGATCAGCCTGTTCGACACCGGTTCTGGTCATGTGCTGCTGGCCTTCCGGACCAAGGAGGAGCGCGAGATGATGATCGCCGAGAACCTCGGCAGCAGTGGCGACCAGGCCAAGGTCACGCCGGAATTCATGGCCCGTCTCGACCAGATCCGCAGCCGTGGCTACGAGATGATGCCGAGCGCCCAGACGGCAGGTGTCATCAACCTGTCCGCACCGGTCCTGGGAGCCGACGGCAAGGCGATCGCGGCGCTGACCGTGCCCTATATCACGCTGATCAATGCACCCGGCGCGCCCGACATCACCAACACGATTCAGCTCGTGGTCGAGACGACCCGCAAGCTGTCGGAAATGGCCGGTTCGGACTTCACGACCGAAGCTCGCTGAGGCCGAAATTTCGTATTTGAATAGATGGTTCTTCTGTGGCACCTTTCCGCCGGTTTCGAGGAGGATGCCCGAATGATCGTCGACACCCATCTGCATCTGATCTACCGCAGCCGGCTTGCCTATCCCTGGCTCTCGTCAGTGCCTCCGCTCGACGCCGACTTCACCTACGACCTCTATGAGCGCGAAGCGCGCCGGCTCGGCATCGTCTCGGTTCTGCACATGGAGGTCGATGTGGCGCCGGACCAGATCGAGCGGGAGACGGATCTCGTCGCCGAACTCGCCGGCCAGGACGGAAGCCTGCTGGCCGGGGCCATCGCCTCGTGCCGGCCGGAAGATCCGGACTTTGCCGCCTATCTCGAGCGTGTGCACGCCAATCCCTTTGTGAAGGGCTTTCGTCGCGTGCTGCACGTGGCGCCGGACGTTCTGTCCGAGGCGGCGCTGTTCCGCGAGAACATCAAACGTCTTGCCGGCACCGGCCTGACCTTCGACCTCTGCGTCCTGCCGCATCAACTCGTCAAGGCGATGGCGCTCATCGATCTGGCACCGGATGTCTCCTTCGTGCTCGACCATTGCGGCGTGCCGGACGTCAAGGGCGGCGGGTTCGACGTGTGGAAGGGGCCGATCGCCGAGATCGCCCAACGGCCGAACGTCACGGTCAAGCTCTCCGGACTGCCCGCCTATGGCGCGCAAGACTGGACGCTGGAAGATCTGAAACCCTATTTCGGCCAGGTGGCGGAAAGCTTCGGCTTTTCCCGCATGGTCTGGGGCAGCGACTGGCCGGTCTGCACGCTCGGCGGCGGGCTGTCCACCTGGATCGGCGCCACGCATGCGCTGCTGTCCGGCGTGAGCTTGGAGGAGCGAAGCCGCGTTCTCTCCGGCAATGCCCGGGCGCTCTGGAAACTCTGACGCCGACACCGTGTCAGAGCCAGCCACGCGCTAGTCGCGAAAGCTCGCCCGAAATCCGTCGTTCAAGCGATCGATTGCCGTGCGCACGGAGATCGCGCCGGTGACGGCGTCGTTGACGATGTGCGAGGCCGCCTCCTGGAAGGGCATGTAGCCATTGTGCCTAGGACGCAGCCAGGCGCCTTCGAGCGTCGCCCGCGTGCCGCGATAGAAGTCGAACGTGGCGGCATTGGCGTCCGCGCTCTCCCATCCGGCAGCGTGTCCGGGCTGGCCACCGGAGCGCCAGTAGCGGTCGGCCTGAACCGCTCCGCCGGCAATCCAGTAGGCAAAGTCGATCGCCGCCTGCCGGTTGGCGCCGAAGGCGGAAACGGCAATGCCGGTGCCGCCCAGCGCCGAGCCGACGGGACCGCCTTTGCCGGCCACCGCCATGTCGGTGAAGGCGATGCGGCGGTCGCGGAATCCGTCCAGCGAGTAACTCACATAGCCGTAGATCAGCGGGGACACCGCAATCGGCGAATGGCGCTCGCCCATACGGTCCAGCACGGCGATCGGGTCCATGGTCAGGCAGGCCGGATCGATCACGGCGGCAAGCTCCCGGATCATCTCGACCGCCGCGGTTGCGGCCTCAGCGTCGACGAAGGGGCTGTCCCTTTCGACCGCGCAGGGGTGGCCGAGATTGCCGGTCAGCGAAAACAGGCTCATCAGCGAATGCGGGGGGCGAAGCGGCAGCAGGACAAGGCCGGCCCGCGCCAGATCCACCACCTCGGCCCAGCGGGTCGGAGCCGTGCCGATCAGGTCGGGTCGATAGGCGAGAACCTGGGTCGCCGCGTCGATCGGGAAGGCCCACTGGCGACCCTGCCAGTTGTAGCTCGGGAAGGATGCGCCAACGGAGCCTGCCGCGAGGTCGGCGAATTCCGTAGCGCGTTCGGGCAGGTCGAGGGGGGCGAGGCAGCCCTCCGCGGTGATCTGACCGACATGGGGGTGGTCGATGACGATCAGGTCATACCGGCGCGCCAGTTCTTCGACGGGAAAGCTCTCGAAATCCTGCAGGGAGCGCTTGTCCCATTCGATCTCGACGCCTGTCTTTTCGCGCCAGTCGACCGAGCAGGCGACCATCGGGTCATAGCCGCGCGGATGGCTCCAGGTCATGCCCTTCAGGCGGATCCCGCTCATTGGGCAAACTCCGCCCTGATCCGGGCCGTGTGCTCGCCGACCAGCGGCGCAGCACGGCTGCCCTTCGGCCGTTCGCCGTTGACCCGGACCGGACAGCGGGTGGTGCCGATCGACACATCGTCCTCGCGGGTCACGGTCTGCAGCATGTCCAGCAGCTTGAAGCCCTCGCTGTCGAGCAGTTCCGGCCAGTCGAGCACCTTGGAGCACCAGATGTCGGCCGGTTCGAGGATCGAAAGCCAGTGGTCTACCGTGTCGGTGGCAATGTGGTCCGCAATGATCCTCTTGATGTCGTCGCGGCGGGTGAACCAGGACTTGGCGTCGTCGCGGAAGGGTGCAAGCGCCTCGATGCCGAGCAGGTCCTGCAGACGGCCGATCGGGGTCATCGCAATTGCCAGATAGCCGTCGGCCGTGGGATAGACCCCATAGGGCGCGGACAGGTAGGCATTGGCGTTGCGGAAGCTCGATCGCTTGGGAAGCCGCCTGCCATCGTTGAGATGCGTGGTCAGCAGTTCGAACTGCAGGTCGACGAGGCTTTCCAGCAGGCTCGTCTGCACATGCGCACCCTTGCCGGAAATGCCGCGGCGCACGAGGGCGGCCAGAATGCCCTGGCAGGCATTGGCGCCGGCGAGCATGTCGGCGATCGAAAGGCCGAGCGGCACCGGGCCTTCGCCCTCGTCGCCGTTCAGCCACATGACGCCGGAGCGGGCCTGCGCCAGCAGATCCTGGCCGGGGCGCATGACCCAGGGGCCTTGCTCGCCGTAGCCGCTGATCGAGGCATAGACGATCTTCGGGTTGATGGCCTTCACCGCCACGTAGTCCAGTCCGAGCCGTTCGATGACGCCGGGGCGGAAATTCTGGATCAGCACGTCGGCGCGTGTCAGAAGCCTGCGCAGAAAGGCGAGGTCGTCGGGGTTCTTCAGGTCGATGCCGAGGCTTTCCTTGCCCCGGTTGATCGCGTGGAAGATCGTCGAGTCGCCGCCGACTTCGGTGTCGCTGAGATAAAGCCGACGGGACAGGTCGCCGCCATCCGGGCGCTCGATCTTGATGACCCGGGCGCCGAGGTCCAGCAGTCGCAGCGAGCAATAGGGGCCCGACAGAAACTGGCTCATGTCGACCACCGTCAGACCTTCAAGCGGCAGGCCGCCTTCTTCCTGCATGTCTCAAATCCTCCCATAGCGCCGTCGATCGGCGGACCCTGCGCATTCCCGAGCGCATGAGGGTCTGAATTCTTATTTGAATTTATCTTTCACATATGGGTGGTCAATTCAAGTGTAAAGTGTGCCGATGCCGCGACTGGCGCCGCGGGCGTTCAATTGAGAAAGTTGGGGGGTAAGAAGAGAACTAGTCGGCCAGCAATCCGTCGAACACTTCCAGCATGGCGTCGGCAATGGCCTGCCCGAGTTCTGCAGCCGAGGTCGCCAGCGCTTCCTCGTTCATGTCCCGTGCCGCCATGGCGAAAGCCGCGCCTTCGATCGTCACGATTTCCTGGGCGCGCTGGATCGCCCACAGGGCAAAGTCGCTACGGTTGCTGATTTCGGTGGTTTCCACGGCTGCTCTCCTGATCGCTCTTGGTGCCGAGCTTTATAGCGGATGTGGGCCGGAGCGACAGTCACGAAACGTCTGCATTTAAAGGTTGCGGTGCAATGCATATACACGTTTTTGGTATGAATATTTACATATAATAGTACTATTGATAGCGTCCCTTCATGCCGGACCTGCGGAGGGCGGGAACGGCTCTTTTGGGAGGAAATCAATGTCTATTCTATCCAGGCTCGCGCTCGTCGCGGGCATGACCGCGATGCTGTCTTCAACGGCGCTCGCGGCAGGGCTGACCGTCGGCTTCTCGCAGATCGGTTCCGAATCCGGCTGGCGCGCCGCGGAAACCTCCGTCACCAAGATGGAAGCCGAAAAGCGCGGCATCGACCTGAAATTCGCCGATGCGCAGCAGAAGCAGGAAAACCAGATCAAGGCGATCCGCGGCTTCATCGCCCAGGGCGTCGACGCCATCCTGGTGGCGCCCGTCGTCGCGACCGGCTGGGATGCCGTTCTCGGCGAAGCCAAGGACGCCAAGATCCCGGTCATCCTGCTCGACCGCGGCGTCGATGCCGCCGAGGACCTCTACCTGACTTCGGTCGCGTCGGACCAGGTCGAGGAAGGCCGCGTTGCCGGGCGCTTCCTGGTCGACAGCGTCAAGGACAAGGACTGCAAGGTCGTCGAACTTCAGGGCACCGTCGGCTCGACCCCGGCGATCAACCGCAAGAAGGGCTTCGAAGAGGCCATTGCCGGCAAGGCGAACATCTCGATCGTTCGCAGCCAGACCGGCGACTTCACCCGTGCTAAGGGCAAGGAAGTCATGGAGGGCTTCATCAAGGCCGAAAACGGCGGCAAGGACATCTGCGCCGTCTATGCCCATAACGACGACATGGCGGTCGGCGCCATCCAGGCGATCAAGGATGCCGGCCTGAAGCCCGGTTCGGATATCCTCGTCGTTTCGATCGACGCCGTTCCGGACATTTTCTCGGCCATGGCCGCCGGCGAGGCGAATGCCACGGTCGAGCTGACGCCGAACATGGCAGGCCCGGCCTTCGACGCGCTCGAAGCCTATCTCAAGGACGGCAAGGCTCCGGAGAAGTTCATCATCACCGAGTCCAAGCTCTATACGCCGGCCGACAATCCCCAAGGCGAGTACGATGCCCGCAAGGGTCTCGGTTACTGACCGCACGCAGCAGAGAGGGGGCCGCCGGCATTGCCGGCGACCCCCTTGCATTGCGTTGTGGGACGGCGAAATATCGCGATCAGCGGAGGGGAGCATATGGACAATGAAGGCTCGGGCACGGAATTCGTGCTGGAGGCGCGAGGCGTCAGCAAGATTTTCGGCCAGAACCGCGCGCTGAACGACGTGAACTTCGGGCTGAGGCCCGGCGAAGTCCATGCGCTTCTGGGGGAAAACGGCGCCGGCAAGTCGACGCTCATCAAGATCCTGACGGGCGCCTATCAGCCGGATGCCGGCGATGTTGTGCTCGACGGGGAACGCATGCAGTTTCGCGATCCGCTCGACGCGCAGTCCTACGGGATCGGCACCGTCTATCAGGAGGTCAATCTCCTGCCCAACCGCTCGGTGGCGGAAAATCTCTATCTCGGGCACCAGCCGACGCGCTTCGGTTTCGTCCGCAAATCGCTGATCGCCAAGAACGCCCGCACGCTTCTGGCACGCTACGGTCTCGATATCGACGTGGAGGCCGAACTCGGCAGCTATTCCGTCGCCGTCCAGCAGATCGTCGCCATCTGCCGCGCCGTCGAACTGTCCGGCAAGGTCCTTGTCCTCGATGAGCCCACCGCCAGCCTCGACAAGCAAGAGGTCGACCGGCTGTTCGAAGTGATCGCCACTCTCAAGGCCGAAGGCCTGGCGATCGTCTTCATCACTCACTTCCTCGATCAGGTCTTCGCGATCTCCGACCGGGTGACGATCCTGAGGAACGGCAAGCTCATCGGAACCCGCCCGCTCGCCGGACTGACACGGACCGATGTGGTGCGCATGATGCTGGGCAAGGACGTGACCTTCGTGCCGGCCGTCACTGGCATAGAGGAACGGGAAGCCGGTCCTCCCATGGTCGAGTTCGACGCTTGCGGCAAGGTCGGCAAGGTGAAGCCGTTCTCCGTCCGAATCCACAAGGGCGAGGTGGTCGGCGTGGCCGGGCTGCTCGGCTCAGGGCGCACCGAAATGGCGCGCGTGATGTTCGGCATCGACCAGACGGACAGCGGCGAAATCCGCGTCGACAAGAAGCGGGTCGATCTGAAAAGCCCCGCCCAGGCAATCGCTCACGGTTTCGGTTTCTGCCCCGAGGACCGCAAGGCGGAGGGCATCCTCGGCGACCTGTCGGTGAGGGAGAACATCATCATCGCCCTTCAGGGCAAGCTCGGCTGGTTCCGCACGCTCAATCGCGACGAACAGATGGAGATCGCCGGCAAGTTCGCCGAGGATCTCGATATTCGCGCGCACTCCTATGACATGCCGGTGAAGCTTCTCTCCGGCGGCAACCAGCAGAAGGTCATTCTCGCCCGCTGGCTGGCGACGGATCCTTCCTTCCTCATCCTCGACGAACCGACCCGGGGCATCGACGTCGGCGCCCATGCCGAGATCGTGCGCACCATCAGCCGGTTGCGCGAGGACGGCCTCGCGCTGATGGTCATTTCGTCCGAACTTGACGAGATCGTCGCCTATTCCTCGCGCGTCGTCGTCATGCGCGACCGGGAAATGGTCGCGGAGCTGCGCGGCGACGAGATCACGCCTTCCGTCATCGTCCAGGCGATCGCCGCCCAACCCGAGGGAGAAACGGCATGAGATCCATGCATCTGGCGCGGGCACTCAATCCGCAGACCATTGCGCTTCTCGGCGTGCTGTTCATCAACTGGCTGCTGTTTCCGGGTTTCTTCGACGTCACCTGGCAGGACGGACGTCTGTTCGGCAGCGTGATCGACGTTCTCAATCGCGGCGTGCCGGTTGCCATTCTCGCCATCGGCATGACCGCGGTCATCGCCACCAAGGGCGTCGACCTTTCGGTCGGCGCCGTGATGGCCATTGCCGGCGCGGTGGCGGCCACCATGGTGACCGAAGGTTATCCGACCTATGTGGCTGTGCCCACGGCGCTTGCCGCAGCCCTCGCCTGCGGGCTGTGGAACGGCATCCTCGTCACCTATTTCGCCATCCAGCCGATCGTCGCCACCCTTGTGCTGATGGTGGCGGGGCGCGGGATTGCGCAGCTCATTACCGAGGGCTCGATCGTCACCTTCTCGGACCCGGCGCTGATCTTCATCGGCACCGGTTCCTTCCTCGGCATGCCCATGCCGGTGATCATCGCTGCAGTGCTCCTGGTTGCCAGCGTCGTCGCCGTACGATCCACCGCGATCGGGCTGTTCATCGAGGCCGTCGGCGTCAACCGCGTGGCCGCCAGTCTCGCCGGCATCCGAAGCCGCCTGCTGCTGGTGTCGATCTACACCTTCTCAGGGCTCTGCGCCGGGATTTCCGGCATCATCATCGCCGGCGATATTCGCGGCGCCGACGCCAACAATGCCGGCCTGTGGCTTGAGCTCGACGCGATCCTGGCCGTGGTGATCGGCGGAACCTCGCTGCTCGGCGGACGCTTCTCGATCGCCATGTCGGTCATGGGCGCGATCATCATCCAGGCGATGAATACGGGCATTCTGGTCTCGGGCTTCCCGCCGGAATTCAACCTCGTGGTCAAGGCCGGCGTCATCATTCTCATCCTCCTGATGCAGTCTCCGCTCGCAGGCAGGCTCATCGAGGCTCGGCGCAACAGCCGCCTCCTTTCGGGAAAATCTTCATGAACCGCAGTCTCAGACCCCTTATGGCCACCGCCGTGATCTTCGCGCTCGCCTATGCGGCCAGCGTCCTGCAATATCCCGGCATGTTTTCGACGCGCGTGCTGGGCAATTTCCTCACCGACAACGCCTTTCTCGGCATCGCCGCAGTCGGCATGACCTTCGTCATCCTGGCGGGAGGTATCGATCTGTCGGTCGGCGCGGTGATCGGCTTCACCGGCGTGATGATCGCGGTGCTCGTGTCCTGGTATGGCTTCCATCCGCTCGTGGCCTTTGCCGTCGTGCTGGCGATTTCGGCGGCCTTCGGGGCCTCGATGGGGGCTGCGATCCACTATCTGCAGGTGCCATCCTTCATTGTGACGCTCGCCGGCATGTTCCTGGCGCGCGGCGTGGCCTCCGTCATCACGCAGGATTCGATCCCGGTCACCCATGAATTCTACACGACCGTCTCGTCAGCCTATTTCCTGATGCCGGGCGGGGGGCGCATCAGCCTCATCGGCGGCCTGATGATCCTCGTCTTCATCGCCGGCGCGCTGCTGGCGCACCGCACACGCTTCGGCTCCTACGTCTATGCGCTCGGCGGCAATGCCACGTCCGCCCAACTGATGGGCGTGCCGGTGGCGCGCACCACGATCCTTATCTATACGCTTTCGGCGGTCCTGTCGGGTCTCGCGGGCATCGTCTTTTCGCTGTATACGTCGGCCGGCTATCCGCTGGCGGCGGTCGGCGTGGAGCTCGATGCGATCGGCGCGGTGGTGATCGGCGGCACATTGCTGACCGGCGGCTACGGCTTCGTGTTCGGGACCTTCATCGGCGTCATGCTGCAGGGGCTGGTGCAGACCTACATCATCTTCGACGGGACGCTGTCCAGCTGGTGGACGAAGATCGTCATCGGCGCGCTGCTGTTCGTCTTCATCGTATTGCAGCGGCTGGTCTTTTCAGCATCTTCGGTGCGCGCAAGGGGTTTTTGGAAGTTGAGACATGAGTGAACCTGGCAGTCTGATCCGCGCGCGCTCCGGGCGGTCGGCTGCAGCCAATTTCCATTCCTTCATCATCAACGAGATCGGGGCCGGCATCGTCTCCGGCCGCTTTCCCGTGGGTTCCATCCTGCCGCGCGACGCCGAACTCATGGACATGTACGGCGTTTCGAGGACGGTCCTGCGGGAGGCGCTGAAGACGCTGGAAGCCAAGGGCCTGGTCGAGGCGCGACCGAAGGTGGGGACGCGCGTTTCGCCGAGAAGCCGCTGGGCGCTGTTCGATCACCAAGTGCTGCTCTGGCATTTCGAAGCGGGGCTCGACCCCGTCTTCGTCTGCTATCTCTTCGACGTGCGGCGGCTGCTCGAGCTGGAAACCGTGCGGCTCGCGGCGAAGCTTCGCACCGCCGATCATATCCGCATGCTCTACTACTGGCTCCAGCAGATGAGCGTGTCGCGCGGCATGGCCGATTCCTTCGCCCTTGCCACCCTCGAACTTCATCGCGTGCTTGCCGATGCGGCACAGAACCCGATGCTGCGCGCCGCTCTCGGCGTCACCGAATTCACCCTCGCGGCGGCCATGCCGGAAGGGGAGGGGCGCGACGACGACAGCTTCTACGAGACCGCCGTCCTCAAGCGGCGCAACCTGGTGCAGTCGGTGGAAGCCGGCAAGGTCGCCGAGGCCGAGGCCTGCCTGCTCGAGGCGATCGAGGTCGATTTCGACAGTGCCCGGGTCCGCATGGCCGGGGGGGCGTCACCGGACGCGAGGTGAGGCTACGACCAATTGGCTTTGGTCTGCTCCGAGAGCCGTTTCCGGTCAGGCGACCGCGCGCAGCGAGGCGGCCTTGCCGAGCTGCAGCCTGCGGCAGCGCAACGCCTCGTGCATCAGCACTTCATCGGCGAAGGCGCGCGCGTTTTCCCGAGCCTTCTCCAGATTGCTGACGCGGCCGGCGGTGAGCGTATGGAGCGTGCCGCCGCAGTCGAACACGTCGCGGAAGGCGGATCGCTCGATGATCGGCGTATCCATTACGTTGACGTGGCGCTCGGCCAGCAAGGCCTTGACGGTCTGCAGGGCGCGCGTCGTGACCATCGAGTTGACGCGGGTCAGGACGACCGAGAAGGGGATGTGGATATTGCCCTTGTCGGCCAGATACTGCATCAGCTCGATCACGTGCGCGCCGCCCTGGGCGTCCATCGAACAGCCCTGGATCGGGATCAGCACGTGGTTCGAATAGCCGATCGCCTTGGCGAGCAGCGGCGTGCGGGCACCGGGCAGGTCGATCAGAACGTAGTCGGATTCGCTGCGGCTTTCCTGGATGTGTCTTTCGAGCGAGGCCAGGGTGACATAGGGGATGACCTTGACCGTTGTCTTGTCCGCGGAATTCTCGCGCCAGCGGGTGATCCAGTATTGCGGATCGGCATCGAGGACGGTGACCCGGAAGCCCAT
Organism: Allorhizobium sp. GW101-3B10; assembly: GCF_059424725.1. Classification (NCBI taxonomy): domain Bacteria; kingdom Pseudomonadati; phylum Pseudomonadota; class Alphaproteobacteria; order Hyphomicrobiales; family Rhizobiaceae; genus Allorhizobium; species Allorhizobium sp. GW101-3B10. The sequence continues at coordinate 175,475 of NZ_JBWKZR010000001.1, forward strand.
CTGCTCGAGCTCGGTCGCGAGCAGCAGGACCGCGGTGGTCTTTCCCGCGCCGCCCTTGGTATTGGCAAAGGTGATGACCGGCATTGTCGCTACTCCGGGTGTCCGAACGAATCGCAGCCCGTCCAAGACGGGCGCCTTCTCAGCCCTGATGTTCCGCCATTTATGGTTAATGGATGTTGAAGGACGCCCGCGAATTGTCGGCCTGTGGCGGCTAGCGGCGACGGTCCGCCGCGAGGATCTCGTGGGCGATCTGGTCGAGCGGCACGACCTTGTCGACGCCGCCGCGCGCCACGGCCTCCTTGGGCATGCCGTAGACGACCGAAGTCGCCTCGTCCTGAGCGATGGTATAGGCGCCGGCGTCATGCATCTCGGCCATGCCGCGCGCGCCGTCATCGCCCATGCCGGTCATGATGACGCCCATGGCATTGGCCCCGGCGGCCCGTGCTGCCGACCGGAACAGCACGTCGACCGACGGCCGGTGCCGCGACACCAGCGGGCCGGAGCGCACGGAGACATGATAGCGCGCGCCCTGCCGTTCCAGCAGCATGTGGTGGTCGCCGGGCGCAATCAGCACGTGGCCGCGCAAGACGGGATCGCCGTCGACGGCCTCCTTGACCTCCATCTCGCACAGCGTGTTCAGCCGCTTGGCGAAGGCGGCGGTAAATCTCTCCGGCATGTGCTGGACGATGACGATGCCCGGCGCATTGGCCGGGAGCTGTTCGAGAAAGTCGCGCAGCGCTTCCGTCCCGCCGGTCGATGCACCGACGCAAATCACCATTTCCGTGGTCTTGGCCATGGCCCGGCCGGTGGGCGGCGGCAGGACCACATCCGCGGTCAGCTTTGCCGCCGGGCCGCTCATTGCGGCGCTGCGCCTGACCCTACCGATGACGCGGGCATGGGCGGCGCTCTTCACCACCTCGCAGATCCGCATGCCGGCTTCCGCCAAGTGATCGGCCGCGCCGATCTTTGGCTTCAGGATTACGTCGACGGCGCCGGCTTCCAGAGCCTGGAGCAGCGTTTCCGATCCCTGTTCCGTCAGGGACGAGCACATGACGACCGGAATTGGGCGCTGCGCCATCAGCTTGCGCAGGAAGGTGATACCGTCCATGCGCGGCATTTCGACATCGAGCGTGATGACGTCCGGGATCTCTTCCTGGATCTTTCTCGCCGCCATGAACGGGTCCGATGCCGTGCCGCTGACCTCTATTTCCGGGTCGGCCTCGAGAACGCGGCTCAGTGTCTGCCGGACGCTAGCGGAATCATCGATGATGAGGACACGGACTTTCTTGGCCATATAGCTGTGTCAGACCTTTTCGAAGACGGTGTTGGCCACCTGGCGGATCGGAAGGTCGAAGCCCGATACCGTCTCCGAATGCCCGATGAACAGATAGCCTCCGGGCGCCAGGCATTCGATGAGGCGGGACAGGACGCGTTGCTGCGTGGGCTTGTCGAAATAGATCAGCACATTGCGGCAGAAGATGATGTGCATAGGGTCGCCGACGCCATAGCTCGGATCCATCAGGTTGAGGCGGGCAAAGCCGACCTTGGAGCGGAGCGCGTGATGGATACGGACCTCGCGACGGTGCGCATCGAGCGGCGTCATCACATAGCGCTCGCGCAGTTCCGGCGGAACGGGGGCGACCATATCGGTGCTGTAGATGCCGCGGCGCGCGGTCTGCAGCACGTCGGTGCTGAGGTCGGTCGCCAGGATCGCATAGTCCTGCTGCGGGTTGTCGTCGGTGAAGGCGTCGAGCACCATGGCGATCGTATAGGGTTCGGCGCCGGTCGAGCAGGCCGAACTCCAGATCCGGAAACGCCTGAGGTCCCGCGCGGCCAGTTTCGGCAGGGCATGATCGCGCAGATAGGCGAAGTGGTTCGGCTCGCGGAAGAAGTCCGTCTTGTTGGTGGTGACGGCGTCGATCAGGAAGACCTTCTCCTGCTCGAGCCCGCCATGCTTGAACAGGTAGTCGCAATAGTCGTCGAAGCTGGAAATGCCGGTCGCCCGCAAACGGCGGCGCAGCCGGCCTTCCAGCATGGTTAGTTTGGTCGGCGGCATCTTGATGCCGCTGTAGTCATAGATGAAGCGCGCGAGCTGGTCGAAATTGCGTTTGCTGATGTGGTCTTCGACGCAGGCAACGGTGGCGACTGCAGACATGCATGGGTTCCAGTCAGGTCAGGCGGCGTTACGGGCGGAGAGCAGGGCGGTATCGCCGCTCGACAGAAGCCGGGCGAGATCGACGATGACGACGAAGCCTTCATCGCGGCGGACGACGCCGGCAATGTAGTCCGAACTCCAGCGAACGCCGATCTCCGGGGCGGCCTCGATCTGGCTTTTGCGGAACGGGATCACTTCGAACACCCGGTCGGCGACCATGCCGAGCGACAGCATGCGGGATTCGAGCGGGATGTCGAGAACCAGGACGCGGGTGTTGGGGGTGGGCTCGGTCTTGGGAAGACCGAGCTTGAGCCTCAGATCGATGGTCGGCACGCCCTGGCCGCGCACGTCGCGCAGCCCGAGCAGATAGTCCGGTCCGTTGGGAATGCGGAACAGCTCCTCGTAGTCGAGTATTTCGCGCACCACCTGGACCGGAACGGCAAAGACTTCCTTGCCGAGCGCAAAGGTGACGAACTGGGCTTCCTCGGACATGCCGGCCATCATGCGCTCTCCTTGAATTCGCTGTCGGTTGCATCCGGTCCGCCCATGCTGAGGTCGAGGGCAAAACCCTTGACCCGCGCCTGCTGGGCGGCAACGCTGGTCGAAGCCTTCTGGACCGGGCGAACCGGCGCCTTGGCGACGGGGGCGGGGCGGGCCGCTGCCACCTTCTTGGGCTGGATGCCGCGGGCGACATTGTCGACCTTGAAGAAGGCGATCGAGCTCTGCAGCTCTTCGGCCTGGGCCGCCAGTTCCTCCGAGGTCGCCGACATTTCTTCCGAGGCGCCGGCATTCTGCTGGGTCACCTTGTCGAGCTGCTGGATGGCCTCGTTGATCTGGGCAGCCCCGATGTCCTGCTCGCGGCAGGCCGCGGAGATCTCGGCCACCAGTTCGGCGGTCTTGCGGATGTCCGGCACCAGCCGGTTCAGCATCTCGCCGGCATTCTGCGCCGACTGGACCGTCTCGCCCGACATGGCGCTGATCTCGGCCGCGGCCGACTGCGAGCGCTCGGCCAGCTTGCGCACTTCGGAGGCGACGACGGCAAAGCCCTTGCCGTGTTCGCCGGCACGGGCGGCTTCGACCGCAGCGTTCAAGGCGAGCAGGTCGGTCTGGCGGGCGATTTCCTGGACGATCGAGATCTTCTCGGCAATCGTGCGCATGGCCGCCACGGCGCGGTTGACGGCATCGCCGCTGGTTTCGGCATCCTTGGCCGACTGGCGTGCGATCTTTTCCGTCTGGGCGGCGTTGTCGGCGTTCTGCTTGATGTTGGCGGCCATCTGCTCCATCGAGGCGGAGGCCTCTTCGGCCGAGGCTGCCTGTTCGGTCGCACCCTGGCTCAGCTGCTCGGAGCTTGCCGACAGTTCCTGGCTGCCGGACGACACGTTGTCGGAGGCCGACAGCGCATCGGCGACGACGCCCCGCAGACGCTCCACCATGCTGGCAAGGGCCAGACCCAGCGTGTCCTTGTCGGACTGCGGCTTCGGCGTGACCATCAGATCGCCCTCGGCGATCTTCTCGGCGACGGTCGCCATTTCCTTCAGGTTGGAGGTCATGCGATTGATCGTATCGACCAGATCCTTGATCTCGTCATTGGTCTTCATCTCGACGTTCTGGTCGAGATCGCCGATCGCCACCGCTTCGGCCACTGCCATGATCTTGCGCAGGCCGGCACTAATGCCGAATGCGATCCAGACGGCGGTGATCGCGGCCACCAACGTGGAGATGACGGAGATGGCGATCAGCAGCGTGCGGGTCGTGGCGTAGTCGGAGTCGGTCGTGGCCTTGGCCTCCTGCAGGCGGTCACGGTTGATTTGCACGCCCTCTTCGAGTTTCTTGGTCAGGGCGTTGGCGGCATCGCGGCCTTCGTTCGCGGAGGACTGGGTCGCCGCTGCGGTGTTGCCGTTGCGGACGAGTTCCTGAATGCGGCTGTCGCTCGCTTCGAACTTGTCGACGTTCGAGCGCAATTCCTGCCAGAAGTCGCGGGTCGCTGCGCTTGCGGTCGAGGCCATTTCTTCGAAGATCTGGCGGAACTCGGCGCGGCTCTCGTTGCTTGCCTGGACAAAGCTCTCCAATTCCTGCGGCGTCGTCGCCAGGATCATGTTCTTCTGGGCGCGTACGGTCGCAAGGGAAATGGCATTCAACTGCTGCATGCGGTCGAGTCGCGCCACCGTGCCGTCGATGACCTCGTCCATGCCGGCTTTGGAACTGGCAAGGCTGAAGATGCCATAGCCGGCGGTGCCGACCAGCATGAGGATGAGAAAGCCAAAGGCGATCGCGAGCTTGAGTTTGATGGTAAAACGCATGTTCCCGTGTCCCGTGTGTGAATCGGTGGATGGAGCGACAGGTGTCTGTCGCGGTGCTGGTGGCAAGCCGGCGTTTCAAGGAAGGGAGGCGATCCATTCACCTCTTGCTTCGATGGCTTTCCGGCACTTGCGGTCCCAGCGCATACACACGCGGGTCCTGGCTGCGGCGCCCCCCTCTAGGGCGCCGCACGGTCTCACTCCTCCCGGAGAACGCCTAAGCGCTCTCCTTGAATTCCCGGTCCGTGGCGTCCGGTCCGCCCATGCTGAGGTCGAGGGCAAAACCCTTGACCCGCGCCTGCTGGGCGGCGACCGTAGGGCTGGCCTGCCGCAGTGCCGGACGGGTCTGCGTCTTTGCCGCCGCTGCGGATCGTGCGGGGGTCGCGACCGGCTTCGGCTGAATGCCGCGGGCGGCATTGTCGACCTTGAAGAAGGCGATCGAGCTCTGCAGCTCTTCGGCCTGGGCCGCCAGTTCCTCCGAGGTCGCCGACATTTCTTCCGAGGCGCCGGCATTCTGCTGGGTCACCTTGTCGAGCTGCTGGATGGCCTCGTTGATCTGGGCAGCCCCGATGTCCTGCTCGCGGCAGGCCGCGGAGATCTCGGCCACCAGTTCGGCGGTCTTGCGGATGTCCGGCACCAGCCGGTTCAGCATCTCGCCGGCATTCTGCGCCGACTGGACCGTCTCGCCCGACATGGCGCTGATCTCGGCCGCGGCCGACTGCGAGCGCTCGGCCAGCTTGCGCACTTCGGAGGCGACGACGGCAAAGCCCTTGCCGTGTTCGCCGGCACGGGCGGCTTCGACCGCAGCGTTCAAGGCGAGCAGGTCGGTCTGGCGGGCGATTTCCTGGACGATCGAGATCTTCTCGGCAATCGTGCGCATGGCCGCCACGGCGCGGTTGACGGCATCGCCGCTGGTTTCGGCATCCTTGGCCGACTGGCGTGCGATCTTTTCCGTCTGGGCGGCGTTGTCGGCGTTCTGCTTGATGTTGGCGGCCATCTGCTCCATCGAGGCGGAGGCCTCTTCGGCCGAGGCTGCCTGTTCGGTCGCACCCTGGCTCAGCTGCTCGGAGCTTGCCGACAGTTCCTGGCTGCCGGACGACACGTTGTCGGAGGCCGACAGCGCATCGGCGACGACGCCCCGCAGACGCTCCACCATGCTGTTGACATAGCCCAGCAGTTCGCCGATTTCGTCGCGGCTGGTAATGGCAGCTGTCCGGGTCAGATCCCCTTCGGCAACATCGCGAACGACGCTGACGGCGCGGCCGAGGCCGCGGCTGATCGAAAGCGAAAGCCAGATCGCAGCACCGACGGCGATCACGACTGCCACGCCGGCAACGCCCGTAAGCAGTGTGCGCGTATCTGCGTAGAGGTTCTGATTGGCCTCCACGGCCGTGGAGAGCGCTGTCGCATTGCGGTCCACGCTGGCATAGGCCAGCTCGGCGATTTCCGGCAACATCTTGCGCAGTTCACCTGTCGAGATGTCCTTGGCTGCGAGCATGTTGCCGCTCAGATGCAGGTCTCTCATCTTTCCGTTGAGAGACTTGAGCGTTTCGCCGAGTTCAACTGTACGCTGCCAGCTCGGACGTCCCGTCTCGGAGGCTACTGCCAGCGATTCGCGGGCGTAATTGAGAAGCGCGTCGATATGGACGTCCGCCTTCTTGTAGTAGTCCTCGACTTCCTCGCGGGTTTCGGCGAGAAGCGCATTCTTCTGGGCGCGAACGGTTTCGGCCTGTTCCGTCGTCACGCGCAAGGCGTATTCCAGGCGCTTGACATTGCCTGTGACAAGTTGCTCAGCCGACGAATTGATCGTGCTCAGACTCGTGATCCCATAGAGCGTGATGCCCACCAGCATCAGGATGATCGCCGCAAAAGCGATCGATAGTTTCAATTTGATAGTCACGCGCATCTTACCCCTCTGAAGATCCGTTGGCTCAAGCCGCCGTGGAGGCGTCTCGCTTGGCCGAGAAAATTTCGTTCAAGTTTGGAATGATCACAAAGTCCGCCCCCCGCTTGACGAGGCAGTCGATGTAGTCCGCCCGCCAGCGCATGCCGATGCTCGGCGGATTTTCCCGCGCCGCCCGATTGAGCGTCGTCACCTCGTGCACCTTGTCCGTGCGCACGCCGACCAGGGTGGACTCGCCCTCTATGTCCAGCTCGGCGACGATGATCCGACTGTCGATGGTCGGCTTCGTCGCCTCCATGCCGAATGCCAGACGGATGTCGGCCAGCGGAATGACTTTGCCGCGAAAATTGATGACGCTGCCGACGAAGGGTCGGGCGCCGGGGACTGCCGTTTCCGGCAGCAGGTCGAGGATTTCCTGAACCATCGTGGCGTCGAAGGCGAAGGTCTCGCCGGCGAGGTCGAAGGTCAGGACCTCACGTTCTTCATTGTCGCCCCATTGAGCGGTGGTCTGCTGAGCTGCTGTCTGCATCATCCGGCCGCGCGCAACTGCGCCTCCTGTTGTTGTCCGGCCGCCACCAGGTGGGCGACGTCCAGAATGAGTGCCACGCTGCCATCGCCGAGGATGGTGGCGCCCGAGAAGGTCGCGACGTCGTGGTGAAGCTTGGAAAGCGATTTGATCACCGTCTGGTGATCCCCGATGATCTGATCGACGACAAGGCCGACCCGTTCCGAGCCGGTCGAAATGACGACGATCTTCTGGAACGGATCCGGCTGCGTCCGGGTGTTGAAGAGTTCTCTCAGCCGGATGAACGGGACGAGGCTGTCCCGCAGCGAGATGAAACTGCGGCCGCGCGAGCGCAGGTCGTCCTCCGGCGAAAGCTCCAGGCATTCCTCAACCGCGGAGAGTGGTATGACGTAGGCGCCGGTGCCGACGCGCACCAGCAGGCCGTCGATGATGGCGAGCGTCAGCGGGATGCGAAGGGCGATTTCCGACCCGTTGCCGGGCGTGCTGGTGACTTCGATCGCGCCGCGCAGGGCCTCGACGGTCTTCTTGACGACATCCATGCCGACGCCGCGGCCGGAGAGATTGGTGATCTGCTGGGCGGTGGAGAAGCCCGGCTGGAAGATCAGCTGCAACAGTTCCTGGTCGCTCAGAGACGCGCCAGGCTGGATGAGGCCCGAAGATTCGGCCTTGGCGCGCACCCTCTCGCGGTTGATGCCGCGGCCATCATCCTTGACGGTGATGATCACTTCGCCGCCCGACTGGCGCGCCGACAGACGCACATGGCCCGCCTCCGGCTTGCCGGCGGCGCGGCGCTCGTCCGGCGTTTCCAGGCCATGGTCGATCGAGTTGCGCACCAGATGGACCAGCGGATCGGCAAGGCGGTCGATGACGGTCTTGTCGACTTCGGTGGTCTCGCCTTCGGTCTCGAGTTCGATGACCTTGCCCGTCTCACGGGAGAGGTCGTGCACCAGGCGGCGGAAGCGGCCGAACAGGCTGGCGACCGGCATCATGCGCAGAACCATCATCGTGTCGCGCAGTTCTCCCGACAGTCGCTCGATGTCTTCCGACACGGCGCGAAGCTGGATCTCGATGCTGGCATCGGCAAGCTGGGAAAGGCGCGACTGGGCAATCACCAGTTCACCGACGCGGTCCATCAGCTCGTCGAGGCGCTCGGCCGGAACGCGGACATTTTCGGAGGCCTTCGCCTGCTTCTGGTCGGTCGCTGCGGCTTGCGGCGGCGGAGCCGCTGCCGGTGTCGCGGGCTTTGCTGCGGCTTCCACGGCCGGTGCGGGTGCCGTTTCGCGTGTCGTCTCCGCGGCAATCTCGGCCGGCTTCGCCTCGCGAAGGATCGGTTCGATCGCCAGTTCCATCTCGTCCATGACGAAGATGAACACGTCTTTGATGGCCGCGCGGTCGGCATCGGTCAGCAGTTCGGCGGTCCATCCGAGATGGATGTCGGACGGATTGAGACTGTCGAGCGGCGGCAGCTTGCTCTTGTCGACGGCGATGCGGCATTCGCCGAGATCGCGCAGTTCGTCGAGCAGGCCGAGAGGATTGGTGCCGTTGGCCATGGCATTGGCCGGAAGGCGGAAACGGATCGTCCAGCCGGCGCGATCGGCGCCGTCCTGATCGACGGCTGCGGTCGGCGTGGGCTCAGGCGAGGCGGCTACAGGGGCGCCGGCGCTGCCGTTGACGGCGGCGTGCAGCGAACTCAGCAGGGTGCTGCTCTTGTCCTCGTGATCGCCATGCGGCGTCTCGATCAGGGCCCGCATATGGTCCTGGGCCGCCAGCACGGCCGCGACCAGTTCCTGGCTTGCCGGCACGTCGCCCTTGCGGACGCGATCGAAGGCCGTCTCGCAGTGGTGGGTAAACGCCGCAAGGGCGTCGAAGCCGAACATGGCGCCCGAGCCCTTGAGGGTGTGAAGGCCGCGGAAGACCGCGTCGATCTGATCCTTGTCGTCGAGCCTGCGGGTCAGGTCGAGAAGGCCAATCTCGATCTGCTCGAGAAGTTCGGCGGCCTCCGTGAGAAAGACGGCAATCGGATCGGTGTCACTCATTTGCCGAGGACTTTCCTGGTGATCTTGACGAGGTTTTCCGGATCGAAGGGCTTGGTAAGCCAGCCGGTGGCGCCGGCGGCCTTGGCCTGGCTCTTGATCTCGCCATCGGATTCCGTGGTGAGGAAGATGACCGGTACGCCGGTGTGGGCCGGCATCTTGCGCAGTTCCCGGATCATGGTCAGTCCGTCCATGTTCGGCATGTTCAGGTCGGTGACGATCAGGTCGAACGCGCCGGCGGACAGCTTGGCGATGCCGTCGGCGCCGTCAACCGCTTCGGTCACCGTGTAGCCGGCGTTCGACAGCGCGATTTTCGTTGTCATGCGAATGCTCGCCGAATCGTCGACAGTCAGAATGTGTGCGCTCATTGGACGGATCCCTTGTGAAGCCAGAACAGTGCGTCCTCATGCGACGCGGTTTCGATGAAGCCGGCACGTTCGAGTACGTCCAGAAGTGAACCGCTGGCCGGTTGCGCCAGTGTCAGCGCCTTGCCGTGTGCGCCGGCATAGAGCCGTGCCGACTCCACCAGCTGAATGAAACTGAGGTCCACCTCGGGCTCGCCGGCAAGGTCGATCACCACAGGTTTCGTGCCGGACAGTGCGGTCATTATTTCGGGATGGAGTTGGGATATATTTCGAATGTTTGTAGCATTCTCTAATTTTAGTACATTAGAATCAGCGTAGTCATTTGACATTACTTCGAATCACCCAAGGAGGAGCCGATATATGGCAAAATCTTGGCGATTCCAGATTAACGGATCGTAAAAATACTTTGCGACTTTGGGCACCCCAAAACGGGTGTGTGGGATCGATACGCGCATCGGTGGCACTCCGTTAACCAACTGCGTGCCAATTTTCGCATTTTTATCATGCTGTTAATCGCCGTCGCGCTAGGTGTGCTGCGAACGCGATTGCCGAGCGGTGGACCAGGCACCCCCTTCAGTATTGAGGGGAAAATTAAGGGTGTCCCGGAGATCGAAAGTAAAACGTTTCGAAATGATAATTTAGATAAATACAAAAAGACTCTCGAAAACGGAGAAAAAAGTGTCGAGGAATCAAGCAGCGGCCTTCGCCACAAGCCTCACACCCGCAGCCGGTCTCGCTGCGGGGCTCGAGAATGCCCGGTCCCGGATCGAGACGCGCTTCCTCGAAGGAGGCACGGTCCTGCTGGGGGTCCTCGATTCCGTTTCGAAGATGATCGACACGCTGGATGCCATGATGGTCTCGCTGAACGGCGAGGCCGCCGAGCGCACCCGGGCCGACCTTGCCCGCATCATGGCGAAGCTGACCGAGCTGCCCCGCCTCGAGGAGGATCGCCAGCACAGCCTGTCGAAGATTGCCGACATCGAGCATTCGCTCGTCGAAGAGGTCGGGCGGATGCGAGAGACGCTGCGCTATCTGCGCACCTTCGCGCTCACGGCGAAAATCACCGGTGCCGGCGTCAGCGAGTTTGCCGGTTTTGCCGAGGAGATCATCGATCGCATCCGCTATGGCAGCGATCAGGTCGAGAGCTTCGCCGCAAAGCTCGTCGAGCTTTCTGTTCAGCTCAAGCCGGCGGCCGCGCGCGGCCAGCAGATCCTCGCTAGCTACCGTGAACTCGTTCCGAAGATCGCCGCAGAACTCGCGCGGGGAGCCGGTCAGCTGACCGAGCACCACAACCAGCTTGCCGTTGCGGCAAAGTCGGTGCGCAAGCTTGCCGGCGCCGTCCAGGCGAAACTGGCGACCGTGCTTTCGGCCATGCAGGTCGGCGACATCACCCGCCAGCGTATCGAGCACTGCCAGTCGAGCCTTTCCTTCATCGACGACTATCTCGACAGCGCCGCGGGCCGGGCGCTTGATGCCGGACGGCGCTCGCGGCTTCACGCCTGCGTGCTGACGTTGGTGCATCGCCAGCTCGACCAGACGCGCGCCGACTTCCGCCGGGACACCGCCAAGATCGTCTCCACGGTCGGCAGCTTCAACAAGGATATTTCGGCGATCCTGTCCCTGCGGCAGGGCATGAACGATGACGAGGGGACCGGCAACAGCCTGATCCGCCAGCTGGAAACGAATATTGCCAGCGCCCAGGGCGTGGTCCAGACGGTGACGGCGACTGCCACCGAATCCGATGCGCTGAGCCGCAGCACCGGCCGGATCGTACGCGAGCTGCTCGACGGGATCGAGATCGTCCGGGTGGTGCGGACCGACATCCAGTACATGGCGCTCAACACGAACCTGCGCTGCAGCCGCATCGGCGAGGAAGGCCGGGCGATCAACGTCGTGACCGCCGAGCTTCGCGTCTTCGCCGGCCAGATGGACGACAGCGCCGAGAGCATCCTCGGACGGCTGCAGGAACTCGGCGTCTGCGCCGAGGCCCTGGCCGGGGGAGCGGATGTCACGGGAGATACCGAGATCGGCCTCTACCAGCAGCTGGCGGTGGCGCTCGACGACATCCGCCAGGCGGCCGACAGGATGGAAGCAAGCCTGACGGCGGTCGACCAGCAAGGCCGCGCCGCGGTCGAGCACATGGAGGCGACCATTGCCAAACTCGACTTCCAGGCGGAACTGGGCGACATCCTCGACCACTGTGCCGAACTCATTGCCGAGCAGACGCCAGCCAGCCTGCCTGATACCTCCGACCTGCACGGACCGATGGGTGAAGTCGGCTCCGGTATCGGGCGGCTCTATACCATGGCCGCCGAACGGGAACTGCATGCCAAGATCTTCGGCGCTTCGCCGGCAGCCACCGTCAGCCTGGCCGCAGCCGGGACCTCGGCCGCATCGGCTTTCGATGAAGAACTCTTTGACGAAGCGCTGTTCTAAGGGGCCGCACTCACCCGGCGCAATGCCGGAATTGCGGACAGGTCCCTTGCCGGGTCGCCGTGGCGAACGACTGCTGTGACGTATTCTCCGACGCAAGGGGTTGCATATCCGTTGCGCCGGCGGCCTCTTCGCCTGTATGGGTCTGCGAGTTCCGCTGATGGCGCGCGCCGCGCGCGGGGTCGGCGGTTCGCCCTATCCAGGCTCCGGGAGGACAGAATGCAGATTGCCATCGTCACCGTGTCGGACCGCGCCAGCCGCGGGCAGTACGAGGATCTGAGCGGGCCGGCGATCGAGGCCTGGCTGGAGGAGGTCATCACCTCGCCCTACCAGGTCGTCAAGCGGATCATCCCGGATGGGCTGGTGTCGGTGCGCGATGAGCTGATTGCGCTCTGCGACGAAAGCCAGGTCGACCTGATCCTCACCACCGGCGGAACCGGGCCCGCACCCCGCGACGAGACTCCGGAAGCCATGCGCGAGCTGCTCGTGAAGGAATTGCCGGGTTTCGGCGAACAGCTCCGGCGCGCCAGCCTCGAACAGACGCCGACCGCCATCCTGTCGCGCCAGACGGCCGGCACGCGTGGCAAGACGCTGATCATCAACCTGCCGGGCAAGCCGAGCTCGATCCGTTTCAGCCTCGACACCATCTTTGCTGCCGTGCCCTATTGCCTCGACCTGATCGGCGCCGGCCGCATTGAAACCGACCCGGCCCGCATCAAGGCTTTTCGCCCGGCTTCCTGACATTGCAGGCCCGAGGACGGCGACGCATCGCCGTCGTCATCCGGCCAGGCTCTGCATATAGGCGCGCCAGCCGCGATGCGCGGTGATGTCCTCGGCGCCGGTGAGGGCGATGGGTTCGACGAGAAAACCCTTGGCCGAGGTACCGTCCGAAAGCTCGATCGTGCCGATGCCGAGCGGCGCGGGGATGGCGGCGACGAAGCGGCCGAAGGCATCCGGCGTCAGTTGCCAGACCTCGACCTCGATCATCGCGCCATCGTCGCCTGAACTGCGGATCAGGCCCGGCTTCGGCGGCCTGGTGCCGGCGAGCGCATGCAGCCGGTAGGTCTCGGCAGTCCGTGCCGCGCGCGAAAACCGCGCATCGAGATCGCGAAGCTGGCTGTTGAGCGGCATGCCGGAGAGATGCGCGCCGACCACGACGAGATCGATCAGATCCTCATCGGCAGCCATCATCGGGGTCGCGCGTTCCGGAAGCATCCAGTTCGTCGCGCCGAGCGTCAGGCCGCTGGCGCCATGCAGGTCGGCGGCGAGCGAGGCCGTCAGTCCGTCCTTGCCGAAACCGGCGAGCAGCGTCACGTTGGCCGGCAGTCCGTCGCTGCGCTTTCCCGTTGGCACGGCGATGCCGCACATGTCGAGCAGGTTGACGAAATTGGTGTAGGTGCCGAGACGCGAATTTTCGCGGATCGGTTCGGCTTCCAGGTCCTCGACCGTGTAGTGGGTCGGGGCGGTCGGCACGCAGATCAGATCGACCGAAGCGATCACCGGGGCGAGCTTTCGCTTCAACGCCTGCAGGGCATAGAGACCGTCGAAGGCATCGGCTGCCGAGAGGTTCTTCGCCCCGCCATAGATCTTGCGCGTCACGGGATGGAAACTTGCCTCATGGGCGTCGAAGAAATCCCTGACCGCCGCATAACGCTCGGCCACCCAGGCGCCCTCGTAGAGCAGGTTGGCGGTCGCGTAGAAATCGGCAAAGGGCAGTTCGACGAGCTTGTGGCCCATGCCGGCCAGTGTGGAGAGCGCCGCGTCATAGGACGCTTCCATGACGACATCGCCGAAGAACTGGCGGTCGGCCTTTGCCGGAACCCCGATGGTCAGCACGGGCGGGGCGGTACCGTATCCCTCGGCACCCACTGAGCGGGAATAGGCATCGCTCTCGTCGGGTTTGGCTGCGACGGAAAAGACCCGCCAGGCGTCATCGACGGTCAGCGCGAAGATCGAGATGCAGTCGAGCGTGCGGCAGGCGGGAATGACGCCGGTCGTCGACAGAGCGCCGACGCTCGGTTTCAGCCCGACGATGTTGTTGAGCCCGGCGGGAATGCGCCCCGATCCGGCCGTATCGGTGCCGAGCGCGAAGCTGATGATGCCCTGGGCGGTCGCGACCGCCGAGCCGGAACTCGATCCGCCCGGCACGAGCCTCGGGTCGATGGCATTGCGCGGGGCGGGAAAGGGCGTACGCACGCCGACAAGGCCCGTGGCGAACTGGTCGAGATTGGTCTTGCCGATCACCAGCGCACCGGCTGCCTTCAACAGCCGCACGACCGTCGCATCCTTCTCGGGCAGGTAGGCATAGTCCGGGCAGGCGGCGGTGGTCGGCATGCCCGCAACGTCGATATTGTCCTTCACGGCAAAGGGAATGCCCCAGAGCGGCCTGGTGATCGGATCGAACGCGCCGAGCGCATCCGCCTGCGCCAGCAGCGAGGTCTTGTCGGCCAGATGCAGGAAAATGCCGGGGTCGTCGACGGCAGTGATCCGGGCGAAGACGAGGTCGATCATGGCTTCCGCCGTCCAGCCCGCGCGGTAGGCCGCGTGCAGCGAGGCGATATCGAAGGCTTGGGCATCGGTCATCAGAGATTCCCTTCGAGTATGGTCACGGGCCGGTCCCACTGGATCAGCACGACGCAGCCGGTCTCGCTCCAGACGGAGTGCTCCGTGCCGGTCGCGTTGACGACCAGCGAGCCGGTGCCGTAGTCGCCGGCCTCGTCGGACTGGCTGCCGTCCAGGACGAAGATGGTTTCGAGGCCCTCGTGGCGGTGAAGCGGCACCGACGCGCCTGCATCGTATTTGAGAAGCGCGACGCCCGGTTGGTCGTCGTCGAAGGGTCTGATCCAGTGGATCGTGACACCGTCACGAAAGGGTCTGAAGTCCAGCTCTTTCCAGCCGCCGGACGTCAGGTTTTCACGCATTGCATCAGGCACAGGCTAATCCTTCCAGTAGATCGTCGAGATGGGCGGTCCAGCCGACGATCGCGCCTTGGGCGCGGATCATCTCGATGGCTGCGGCCTTGAATTGGGGAAAGTAGCTTTCGGTCGCCTCCTCGACGAGCAGGCATTCGTAACCGCGATCGTTTGCCTCGCGCATGGTCGTCTGCACGCAGACCTCGGTGGTGACGCCGGCGAACACGAGCTGGCTGATGCCGCGCTCCTTCAGGATCTCGCCGAGCGGCGTGGCGTAGAAGGCGCCCTTGCCGGGTTTCTCGATGACGATCTCGCCGTCAATCGGTGCCAGTTCGGCAAGGATCGCCGTGCCGGGCTCGCCGGCGATCAGGATGCGGCCCATGGGTCCTTCGTCGCCGATGCGGAGCGAAGGGTTGCCACGGTCGCGTTTGGCGGGCGGCAAGTCGGAGAGGTCCGGCCGGTGGCATTCCATGGTGTGGATGACCGGCAGCCCGGCTTCGCGAAAGCCCTCGATCAGCCGCTTGACGTCGGGCACGATCTTTCCCACCCGGGCGACGTCGTTGCCGAGGCTCGCACCGAAACCGCCTGCCTCGGCAAAATCGCGCTGCATGTCGATGACGATCAGCGCCACGGCATGGCGCCTCAAGGGGAAGGCGAAGGGTCGTGCGACGATGTCGGTCATCAGTGATGCCCTGCCATATGGGCGCCGATGACGGAAATATCCGCCTCGCGCGCCGGAGTATCGTAGACCAGCTTGCCGTCTGACATCACCATGATGCGGTCGGACATTTCCATCAACTCGTCGAGATCCTCCGAGATCAGCAGGACGGCGGTGCCGGCATTGCGCGCCTTCATGATGCGGGCACGGATTTCCGCCACGGCGGAGAAATCGAGGCCGAAGCAGGGATTGGCGACGATCAGCAGGTCGACCTCGCCTGTCAGTTCGCGGGCGAGCACCGCGCGCTGCACATTACCGCCGGAGAGCGATGCGATCGGCGAGGCGGGGGAGGCGGTCTTGACCTTGAAGTCGGAAATCAGCGCGGCACCCCGCTTGCGCATGGACCTGCCGTCGAGCCAGGTGGCATTGCCGCCGGCCTTCTTCACGTCGAAGGTGCGGAAAGCAAGGTTTTCCGTCACCGTCATGCGCGGCGCGCAGGCATTGGCGAGCGGTTCCTCGGGAATGAAACGCACGTTGTTCTCCCGGGTCTCGGCCCGCGTCGCGCCATAGCGTTTTCCCTTGATGATGACCTCGCCCGCCTCGGTCGGCCGCTGGCCGGCCAGCACTTCGGCAAGTTCCTTCTGGCCGTTGCCGGAAATGCCGGCAATGCCGACGATTTCGCCGGCGTGCACGACGAGCTTGTCGATGTCGATCGTCTTCAGACCGGTGCGGTCCGGCGCGCGGACGTTCTCGATGGCGAGAATGGGGGCCGCATCGTTGGCGACCGGCAGGCGCGTGTCGAGTTCGGCCAGCTTGACGTCGCCGATCATCATCGCCGCCATGTCCTTCGTCGAAAGCTCGGACACCTTGCCGCCGCCCATCAGTCTGCCGCGGCGGAGAACGGAGACGGCATCGGCGAACTTCGTCACCTCGTGGAACTTGTGGCTGATCATCAGCACGGTCAGCTCGCCGCGCTCCGTCATGGCGCGCACGAGGCCGAGCATGTCGTCGGCCTCCGCCGGCGTGAGGACCGAGGTCGGCTCGTCGAGGACGAGAAAGCGGCGGCCGAGATAGAGTTGCTTGATGATCTCGAGTTTCTGCTTTTCGCCCGCCGCGAGCTCGCTGACCGGGCGGTTGAGCGGAATGTCGAAGGGCATGGTTTCCATGAAGGCGGAAAGCCCCTGGCGCTCCTTCGCCCAGTTGATCACCGCGGGCACCTCCGTCCGGCTGATCACCAGGTTCTCCGCTCCGGTGAGCGACGCGACGAGGGTGAAATGCTGGTAGACCATGCCGAGACCGTGGGTGGCCGCATCGCGGGGAGAGGCGATCGCCACTTCCCGATCGTCTACCTGCAACTGCCCGGACGTCTGACGGTAGAAGCCCATGATGCATTTGACCAGCGTCGACTTGCCGGCGCCGTTCTCGCCGAGAAGGGCATGGAACGAGCCCGGCGCGACCTTGATCGACACCTGGTCGAGCGCGGTGAAGGAACCGAAGCGCATGGTCATGTCCACCGTCTCGATGCCGACGGCGGGGATGGTCTTGTGCGGGGGGATATCGCCGATGATCATGGCAATTGCCTCACAAGCGTTCCTGAGTTGGAGACGGAGCCGAACACGCCGCCCTGCATCTTGACCATCTTGATCGCCGCGAGGTGATTGCCGTAGTCGGTCGCGCCGCAGCAATCCTCGAGTAGCAGGCATTCGAAACCGCGGTCGTTGGCCTCGCGCATGGTGGTGGACACGCAGACATCGGTGGTGATGCCGGTCAGGATGATATTCTCGATGCGCTTCTGGTTGAGGATCAGTTCGAGATCGGTGGCGCAGAACGAGCCCTTGCCGGGCTTGTCGATGATGACCTCGCCGTCGATCGGGTAGAGTTCCTCGATGATGTCCCAGCCCGGCTCGCCGCGCACCAGGATGCGGCCGCAGGGGCCCGCATCGCCGATGCCGGCATTTATGCGCTGGGAACGCCAGCGCTTGTTGGCCGGCAGGTCGGCGAGGTCCGGCCGGTGGCCCTCGCGCGTGTGGATGATGTGGTAACCCTTGGCCCGCATGGCGGCCAGCACACGCTTGATCGGCTCGATCGGCGCCCGCACCAGGGCGAGGTCGTAGCCCATGTGATCGACATAACCGCCGGGACCGCAGAAATCCGTCTGCATGTCGATGATGATGAGCGCCGTGTTGTCGGGCCGGAGCTTGCCGTTATAGGGCCAGTTGTAGGGATCGGCGTCGATGTAGCTAAGGTCGGACGCGGCCGGGGCGATGGAGGCGAGGCTGTTCACGTCGGTGCTCCTATTTGACGAGGGAGAGGGCGCCGGGCATGCCGGCAATCGGGCGGGTCGGGGAGGACGTGGCGATCATGATGATCAGCGTCATCACGTAGGGTGCTGCGTAGAAGAGATAGTAGCCCTGGCTGACGCCGACCGACTGCAGGGCAGGTCCGAGCGCGCCGGCGCCGCCGAACAGGAGCGAGGCGAGGAAGCAACCGATGGGATTCCAGCGGGCGAAGATGACCAGCGCCACGGCCATCAGGCCTTGCCCTGAGGAAATGCCTTCGTTCCAGGAGCCGGGATAGAAAAGCGACAGATAGGCGCCGCCGATGGCGGCCAGCGCGCCACCGGCGGCAGTGGCGACGAGGCGGATCGTATCCGGATTGAGCCCCATGGCACGCGCCGCATCCGAGCTGTCGCCGACCACCCGGAGGATCAGGCCGGGGCGGGTGTTCTTCAGCGCCCACCAGAGGAAGACGGCGAGCGCTGCCCCGATCAGGAAGAGCACGTTGATGTTCAGCGCGGACTGCACCTGCGGCAGGCTCGACCAGTTGCCAAGCGCAATCGAGGGCAGCTTGGGTGCCGAGGGCTGGATGAAGGGCTTGCCGAGAAAGAAGGCGAGGCCGAGGCCGAACTGCATCATGGCGATGCCGATGGCGATGTCGTTGACCTTCGGAAACTTGCAGATGAAGCCGTGGATCAGGCCGAACAGAGCGCCGGTGGTCATGGCGGCAACGACGCCGAGCCAAGGCGAGCCGGTCATGACGGCGACCGCATAGGCGCTCATCGCGCCGAAGACCAGCGTGCCCTCGAGGCCGAGATTGATGCGGCCCGAGCGTTCGGTGATCGTCTCGCCGAGGCTGACGAAGATGAACGGGGTGGAGACGCGGATCGCGCCGGCCAGCACCGCGAGCGGCACGCCCCAGAAACCCAAGGCTGTCTCGTTCATCACGCGCTCCTTTTCCACAGATCGGGGTTGAAGGCCTTGAAGCGGCCGTAGAGCGTTTCGCAGAACAGGATGACGACGAAGAGCGTGCCCTGAAGCACGAGAACCGTCGCATCCGGCAGGCCCATGCGGCGCTGGATCAGCCCGCCCGAGGCATCGATGCCGCCGAGCAGGATGGCGACCGGGATGATCGCCAGCGGATTGTGGCGGGCGAGGAAGGCGACGAGGATGCCGGCATAGCCGTAGCCGGCGATCAGTGCGCCGTTGGCGCTGCCCTGCACGGCGGCGACCTCGATCGTGCCGGCAAGCCCGGCAAAGGCGCCGGCGAGTGCCGTCAGCCCGACCACCAGCCGGCCGACCGGCAGGCCCTGGATCTGGGCGGCGCGGACATTGCCGCCAGCCACCCGGGCGGCAAAGCCGAAGCTCGTCCGCTCGATCAGGATCCACGAGCCGATGCAGGCCAAAACGCCGATCACCAGACCCCAATGCACGTCCATGCCGGGGATCTTGCCGAGCATGAACTCCGGCGGAAGCTGGACCGTCGACGGCTTGTTGAGGCTGGCCGGATCGCGCAGCGGTCCTTCGATCAG
The DNA here is from genome assembly GCF_059424725.1 of Allorhizobium sp. GW101-3B10. Lineage (NCBI taxonomy): Bacteria > Pseudomonadati > Pseudomonadota > Alphaproteobacteria > Hyphomicrobiales > Rhizobiaceae > Allorhizobium > Allorhizobium sp. GW101-3B10. Next base: position 194,565 of record NZ_JBWKZR010000001.1, read on the forward strand.
GTGGTTCATCAGGGCGATGGCGATGTAGGAGAGCAGCAGCGAGGCAATGGTCTCGTTGACGCCGCGATAGTGGCGCAGGAAACCGGCGAGCCCGATCCAGATGCCGCCGATCACCATGCCGGCAAGGGCCATCAGCAACCACGCGAGGAGCGGCGGCGCGCTGCCGATCAGCGGAACGGCGATTGCGGCCCCGGCCAGGCCGCCGAGCACGACCGCCCCTTCCGCGCCGATGACAACGAGGCCGAGACGGGCGGGGAGCGCGACGCAAAGGGCCGTCAGCAGGAGCGGCGCTGCCCGGCTCAGCGAGTTCTGGATGGAGAACCAGCTGCCGAAGCCGCCGGCATACATCAGTTGGAAGAGCTGCATCGGGGACTTGCCGATCGCCGCGATGAACACGGAAAATAGTGCCAGTCCGACGATGACGGCAAAAAAGGCGATCGCCACCGGCTCGGCTCGCCGCGCCAGCCCTTCGAGGACGGGTCGGGCGTATCCGGCCCGCCCGGTGAACGGCGGCAGTGTTGGCATGTTGGCTTCGATGGTCATGACGCCGCCGCTCCGTTCAGGTTACGAGGTCGAGCCGACGACACCTTCGACGAGATAGTCCATGCTCTCGAGCTCGATCGCATCCTCGGGGAAGGACTTGCCCTCGGCGACGACGACATTGCCCTTGTTGTCCTTGATGCCGCCCTTGAACACCGAGAAGCCGCCGGCCATGATCTCGCCGAGCGTCGTCTCGAACTGCTTGCGGCCGGCTTCGGGAACCGCTGGGCCGAGCGGGCTCATCTTGACGAAGCCGTCCTTCAAGCCGCCGCGGACGAAATTGCCGAGCTTTTCGCCGGCCTGGGCCTTCTTCACGAAGTCGCTATAGACATTGCCCCAGGCCCATTCGGCGCCCGTGAGGTATTTCTCCGGTGCGAGCGGGCTCTGGTTGGCGTGGTAGCCGCAGACAAAGGCGCCGCGGCCGGCGGCCGTCTCGACCACGACCTTCGGGCTGTCGACATGGCAGGTGATGACATCGGCGCCCTGGTCGACAAGGGCATTCGTCGCTTCGGCCTCCTTGACGGCGAGCGACCATTCGCCGGTGAAGATCACCTGGCAGGTGATGGCCGGTTCGACGGAACGGGCGCCGAGCAGGAAGGAATTGATGTTCTGCAGCACCTGCGGAATGGGCTTGGCGGCGACGAAGCCGATCTTCTTGCTCTTGGTGGCGTGGCCGGCGGCGATGCCGTTCAGATACTGGCCCTGGCCGATGTAACCGAAATAGGAGCCGGTATTTTCCGGGTGGACGCCTTCCTTCCACATGCCGCCGCAATGGCGGAACTGCACGTCGGGGTACTTCTGCGCCATCTCCAGCATGTGGGGGTCGAAATAGCCGAACGAGGTCGGGAAGACGAGCGACGCGCCGTCGAGATTGATCATCGATTCCATGGTCTTCTGGACATCGACCGTCTCGGGGACGTTTTCTTCCTCGATCACGGTCACGCCGGGCATGGCCTTGATCACGGCTGCGCCTTCGGCGTGCGCCTGGTTGTAGCCGTAGTCGTCCTTCGGGCCGACATAGATGAAGCCGACGGTAAGCGCCGCTTGCGCGGCGGCAGTCGAGCCGAGGAGACCGGGAGCAAAACCGGCCAGGGCGACGCCGGTGGCGGAGGATTTCAGAAAGCTGCGGCGGTTCATGTGAAGGAGTTTGGTCATGGGAATGCTCCTTGTGGCGGCAAAAGCCTGTTTCAAATGGCGACAAGGTAAAGTGTATGCAATCACCATGCCAGAAATTAAATCATTGATATATATGTGTTAAATTCTGAGTGCTTGCGTGTGTAGCGCAAAGTGTATGCAGTTTTCGAGGAGAAATGGCCAATAAATCATCATTGTTTGAAAAATGTGCTCAGCTTTCAAAGAAAATGACGGAATGGCAGCGTGCTTCCGTTTCGACGGCATGCCGAATGTCAAAAAAGCGAAGTTAATCAGTTGCTAAGCTGTCAGGTTTGACTCGTTCGGAATTGCCATGCATCTGTATGCAGACGTGAAGAAAGCCGAGTCGCGCGTGAACACACCGAAGAAGAGAGAGATTGTCCGCACCGGCACCACCGTCGAGCAGATGGTGCGGGCCATCGCCGACATGATTGTGACCGGGCAGATGAAGCCGGGCGACAAGCTGGACGAAATCTCGCTGGCGGGCCGTTTCGAGGTCTCACGAACCCCGGTGCGGGAGGCTCTTCGCGAGCTTTGCGCCATGGGGCTTGTCGATCGACAGCCGAATCGCAGTGCGGAAGTCACCAATGTGACCGGCCACTATCTCTCCTCCATGTTCGAGGCCATGGCGGAGCTTGAAGGCGTCTGCGCACGGCTTGCGGCGGCGCGCATGACGGTTGACGAACGCCATGCGCTCGAGACCATGCACCGGGCTTCCGCGCGCCTCGTCCATTCCGGCAATGAAGAAGCCTATGCCGCGCACAACATGGATTTCCATACGCTGCTTTATCGCGGCGCTCACAATGATCACATCTATGATCTCGTGACCCAGACCCGCGCCCGCTTGGCTCCGTTCCGCCGCGCGCAGTTTCGTCTGCCGGGCCGGCTCAGCCGATCCTTCGAGGAGCATCAGGCGATCGTCTCGGCGATCCTCAAGGGCGACGCCGCAGCCGCGGGCAAGGCTGCCTATTCCCACGTATCCATCGTGCGGGATGCCAGCACGGTCTTTGCCTCGGAGGCAAAGGCCGTGTGACCCGGAAACGCCTCACATATTATACCAGATGCGGGGATTGTCTCCGGACTGGATCTTGACCCATCTGAGGTCGGTGTTCTTCCAGTTGCGGATGGCGGTGGCGCGGTTGTCGAGCACGAGGTCGCCGCGGCTGGTCTTGACGACGAGCACGGCATGGCCTTCGCCGGAACCGGTGCGGGCGACCGCGATGCGCAGGGCGCGCGGCGACCAGCCCATGGCGATCAGGCGTTTGCGCTTGATCAGGGCGAAGTCCTCGCAGTCGCCGCTGCCGCCGGAGACCTGCCAGACGTCGCCGCCGTCGATCGCCGAAGAGTCGTTGATGGCGCGAACCGAGCGGTTGACGCTGGCATTGACGCGCTTCAGCTGGGCTTCGCGGTAGGAGGTGAGTGCGACGACCGAGGAGCCGCTGCTCTTCTTGCATTCGGACGGGTTCTGCATGCAGAACTTGACGTGGGCGAAGGGTGCAAGGGTGGGCGTCCTTGCGGCGATGAAGCTGACGGCGGGCGTGTCGCGCAGATTGCGGGCAAAGCCGCCCGGGCCGGCGGCGGCCGAGGGATTGGCGCTCATGAAGGCCGTCATGGTGACGACGGCGGTGGCAAGCAGTGTCTTCAGCATGTCTTCAATCCCCGTTCAACCATTGCCGCCTGCTTGCATGCAGGCTGTCCTTTGCGGAATTCATCCGTTGGCACAGAGATTAGCCGGGGTGTTTTGCAGCGCACTTAAACGGATGCCGACAATTTTAGCGAATTGCCGTTTTTTCCCGTTTCGGCACAGAGTATTGTCCGACGGCAGCGGAAACGGTCGATCTCAGGCGGGATGGGATGCGCCTGCTTGCCTGGCGTGGGACCGGACAGGGCAATCTCGGCGGTCTGCCGCGTCCTTCACAATTCCTCGATCTTGCCGCCGGCGATCTTCAAGACGGCCAGGTGGCCGGTCGCGAAGGCTCCGGTGTCGATGCAGATGCGGCCTCTTCCATAGATGACCTGCGGCGCCGGGGTGTGGCCGTGCACCACGACCAGCGGCAGTTCCGGGCCGCGGCTGAGGAAGGGTTCGCGGATCCACATGAGATCCTCGTCGCTCTGCGCCTCCAGCGGTAGTCCGGGCCTGATGCCGGCATGGACGAAGGCAAGGCGACCGATGGTCAGCAGACAAGGCAGCGATTTCAGATAGTCCACCTGGTCCTGGGGGACCGTCTCCCGCGCCAGCTCGGCCAGTTGCTCCAGACCGCGCGGGCGGTCCAGGATGTGGCTGGCATCGATGCCATAGGAAAAGAGGGTCGCATGGCCGCCGAGTTGCAGCCAGCTCACATGCGCCGTGGGGTCGGCCAGGAAGCGCAGGAACAGCTCGTCATGATTGCCACAGAGGCTGATCCGTTCGAAGCCTGCTGGCGGCGGTGCGATCAGGTGTTCGAGAACCTGCCGCGAATTGGGCCCGCGGTCGATATAGTCGCCGAGCATGACGATGAGCTTCTTGCCGTCGACACTTGCGGCGTCGCGCAGAATGCGTACTTCAGCCGCGAGCAATTCGGTCCGGCAGCCATGGACGTCGCCAATGGCGTAGATGGCGGAAAACTCGGCCTCGTGCTCGAACGACAATCTGCTACGCCCCTCGATCGCGGCCGTCTGACCGTTGCGGAACAGTTTCCGTAGCAATCCTCTCATTCAGGCTGCGCTCCGTGACTTGTGCTCGACGTGTTCAGGCGACCAGAATACGTGGTCGACGCTGGGTGAGCTACTCCGGACCCCGCGAGAAGATCGTGTGCCGAAGGCGCATCCGTCACTACAGGAAGCAAAGAGACGGCGCTAGCCGGGAGGTTGGCCTTCGTTGGTCCTATCCAGGTCGGCTTGCGATTGGCCGATCGGCACGCTCTGTGCCGGTGCCGTCTGTTCCCGCGCATATATATAAGGTGGGCCGGCGTGACGATCGCGGCGAAGTCATGCATCGCCTTTCCTGCCGTCTCGCTCGGCGGAGCGGAAAGTTCACATATTATACCAGATGCGGGGATTGTCTCCGGACTGGATCTTGACCCATCTGAGGTCGGTGTTCTTCCAGTTGCGGATGGCGGTGGCGCGGTTGTCGAGCACGAGGTCGCCGCGGCTGGTCTTGACGACGAGCACGGCATGGCCTTCGCCGGAACCGGTGCGGGCGACCGCGATGCGCAGGGCGCGCGGCGACCAGCCCATGGCGATCAGGCGTTTGCGCTTGATCAGGGCGAAGTCCTCGCAGTCGCCGCTGCCGCCGGAGACCTGCCAGACGTCGCCGCCGTCGATCGCCGAAGAGTCGTTGATGGCGCGAACCGAGCGGTTGACGCTGGCATTGACGCGCTTCAGCTGGGCTTCGCGGTAGGAGGTGAGTGCGACGACCGAGGAGCCGCTGCTCTTCTTGCATTCGGACGGGTTCTGCATGCAGAACTTGACGTGGGCGAAGGGTGCAAGGGTGGGCGTCCTTGCGGCGATGAAGCTGACGGCGGGCGTGTCGCGCAGATTGCGGGCAAAGCCGCCCGGGCCGGCGGCGGCCGAGGGATTGGCGCTCATGAAGGCCGTCATGGCGACGGCGGCGGTGGCAAGCAGTGTCTTCAGCATGTCTTCAATCCCCGTTCAACCATTGCCGCCTGCTTGCATGCAGGCTGTCCTTTGCGGAATTCATCCGTTGGAACAGAGATTAGCCGGGGTGTTTTGCAGCGCACTTAAACGGATGCCGACAATTTTAGCGAATTGCCGTTTTTTCCCGTTTCGGCACGATTGACGGTTCCTGCGGCGAGCCCTGGCCACAGCGCGGAACCCGTGGCCTGGGGATTGGCACCGTGCCGGAAACCGCACTCGTCTCAGAGGCGATCGATCGCTCGTCGCCCAAAGTATGGGCGCTAAGACAAAAAAATCGGCGGCCTTTTTTGGGTAAATCATCAATTTGCATCGAGTAATGCACGAAAATTATGCAGATAGCGAGTAATAAACTCCTGAATGTCGGAGTCTTTCCAAGGAGCTCATCCTTGGAATTGTGACAGTTTCAAGAACCTCTTATATAGTCAAAGTCATATTTAAGTCGATCTCTACAGATGTGTTAAATCGAGATTTTATATTCGGAGTTTATGTTGTATCACGGCCACAGTATTGTACTGTTATTCTCAAGTGCGGTCGAATCGGGACACAAAATGGTTGCGCTATGCGTGTTGATGATAGTTACATCAATTCAAATTTTAGGATGATCATATGCGCCCCATGTCGTCTAAGCTGAGCGTCATTGTAATTTCATCTCTCCTGGCGAGCTGTGCTGCGGTGCCGAATGCGGGCCCGTCATACCGTGCCATTGAGGGACAGGCGGCTGTAAAGCTGTCGACTAAGGACAAGAAGGTGGGCATCGACTATGTGCTGATCGACATCAACAAGACCATTCTGGGCTATTTCCAGTCCGAGACGGTTTCGTCCCTGAAGGATGGTTTCGGCGGTGGCCGCGGCGGCGCTCCGACCATTCCGCTCGGTGTCGGGGATGCCATTGAAGTCTCGATCTTCGAAGCCCAGGCCGGCGGCCTCTTCATTCCCAGCGATGCGGGCAGCCGTCCCGGCAACTTCATCACCCTTCCTGCCCAGCAGATCGACAGCAACGGCAGCATATCGGTTCCCTATGCCGGCCGTATCCGCGCCGCAGGGCGCGCCAAGGAGCAGGTCGAGCGCGAGATCGAGGATCTGCTGGCCAATCGCGCCATCGAACCGCAGGTCGTGATCACGGTCACGGAACGCAAATCGAGCCAGGTCGCTGTGCTCGGTGATGTCAATGATCCGCAGAAGGTCGAGATTTCGTCGGGTGGCGAGCGCGTGCTTGATGTCATCTCGACGGCCGGCGGCATCAGTGCGCCGGGTATCGAGACCTACATTACCTTGCAGCGCAACGGTCGCACCGCGACGATTTCCTACAACAAGCTGTCCAATTCGCCCGCCGAGAACATCTATGTCGCCCCCGGCGATACGATCTTCGTCAATCGCGAGCGGCGGACCTTCCTCGCCTTCGGCGCCTCCGGCGCCAATGGCCGCTTCGATTTCGAGGAATCGACGCTTTCGCTGGGCGAGGCGCTCGCCAAGTCCGGTGGTCTGCTCGACAATCGTGCCGAGCCGGCGCAGGTCGTGCTCTACCGCACGGTCGATGCGAAGACGCTGCACAAGCTGAATATCGACACGTCATCGTTCCAGACGGATCAGATCCCGGTCATCTTCCGCGCCAACATGCGTGATCCGTCCGCCTTCTTTGCGGTTCAGAAGTTCGCGATGCAGGACAAGGATATCCTGTACGTCTCGAACCATGACTCCGTCGAACTGATCAAGTTCCTCGACATCGTCAACTCTGTCTCGTCGACAGCATCCGGCGTCTCGTCCGATGTCGTGGCGACCCGCGATGCGGTTCGGGAAATAGCGGATTGATCGAAGGCCAAGAATATCTTGTTAGGTTAAGCTTAATTTAGTGGGATATTCTACATTGCATTGCAAAATGCCTTCCGATGTGTTTATGTTGTTAAAAGTAAATTAACTGCGTTTCTGAGGGAAGATCGAGATGACGGTGTCCAAGGTAACCTGCAAGTTCGCTGCCGGCTTTGCTGTCGCTATGCTTGCTTCGAGTGCATTTGTGTCCGGCGCCTCGGCTCAGGAGACCATGGCTCCGGTGGCTTGCTTTCAGTCGCCGGCCAAGCTCAGCGAGGGCGACATCGCCGCATTCCTCGCTACTCCGGCCTCGCTTCTGACGGAAAATCCCAGCGGCGGTCTGCCTTTGTCGAGCCGCGCTCGCGCTCTCGCCGGTTCCAGTTCCGGTACGATTGACGCGATCCTGGCTCTGGTTCCGGATGCCAATGCCGATCAGAAGGCGGCAATCGGCTCCGGTCTTGCCCGTGCGGCCCGCGCTTGCGCGGCCTCCAATCCCGAATATGCGGCGCTGATCCAGGAAAAGGTCGCCGGCGTCAATTCGCCGGAACTGGTGACAGCCTTCCTTGCTGCCAGCAACGAAGTCCAGACGGCGGCGCTCGGCGGTCTGACCGGCGGTGCAACCGGTGGCGGCGGTGCAGCAGGTATCGGCGGCGGCGGCAATGCCGGTCTCGGTACCGCCGGACTGGGTGGTGACACGGTCTACAGCCAGGGCAGTGGCGGCTTCTCCACGAGCGGTAGCGGCCAGTACTTCGGTTCGTCCAACAACGGCAACGGCAGCGTCAGCCCGACGCAATAAGACTCTCCGTGTCTTGATCCTGAATGCCGCCGCGTAAGTGACGGCATATGATTTTGGTTGTTTTGTGAGGTGCTTTGTTGCTGTCCCCAGATAAGATCGCCTCCCGTGATGCAAGTGAGTGGGGATCGGATACTGGATCGGACGCTTCGGGCGACCTCGAAAAGCTGATCGCGATCGCCCGCCGCCAATGGCGTGTGGTGGCCGTTTCGGTGGTGGCGACCTTGGTCGTCGCTTTCGGATATATACTGACCGCCGTGCCGCTCTACACGGCCAATACCTCCGTTCTCATCGACCGCAGCAAAAGCAGCATCGTCGACCAATTGTCGGCAATGGGCGGGGTCGATGCGGACGAGGCATCCATTCTCAGCCAGGTCGAGCTTCTGCGTTCGGACAGCATCGCCGGCGCCGTCGTCACGAAGTTGAAGCTGGCCGACGATCCAGGCTTCATGGCGTCGGGCGGCTCTGCGGTTCCTTCGGTCACCGGCATCATCGGCAGTCTTTTCAGTTTCACCGGCTGGTTCGCGCCGAATGTCGAAACCGCCGAGGATATCGAGAGAAAGAAGAACGCGGCGATCTCCAGGCTCTTGTCGGGTCTCGAAGTCTCCCGCGTCGGTCGCAGCTTCGTCCTCGAAATCAGCTACACCTCGCCCAGCGCCGGTGAAGCGGCCCGCATCGCCCGGGCCGTTGCCGATGCCTATCTGGTCGACAAGCTGGAATCCAAGTATGACGCCACGCGCCGTGCCAGCATCTGGCTGCAGGAGCGTATCGACGAGCTGAAGCAGAAGGCGGTGGAATCGGATCTCGCTGTGCAGAAGTTCCGCGCCGAAAACGGCCTGGTGACGGCGGATGGACGCCTGGTCAGCGACCAGCAATTGACCGAGTTGAACAGTGCCTTGATCGTGGCGCAGGCTGATGTCGCCAAGGCGCAGGCGCGTTACGACCGCATCAAGTCGATCATCGATTCCGGCCGGACAGACGCGATCGTCACCGACGTGCTGGACAGTTCGATCTCCAACGATCTGCGCAAGAAGTATCTGGAAGCGTCCAAGCTCGAGGCGGAGATCTCGAACCGGCTCGGGCCGAACCATGTGCAGGCCGTGCGGCTTCGCTCCGAGATGAGCGAGTTCCAGCGGCTGATGTTCGAGGAGCTGGGACGCATCGCCGAGAGCTATCAGAGCGAAGTGACGGTCGCCCAATCGCGTCTGAAGTCTCTTCAGGAAAACGTGACCGCGGCCCAGGGCGCAAGCGCCAGTGCCGGCGAGAGCCAGGTACAGCTGCGCGAACTGGAACGCACCGCGGAATCCTATCGCAGCCTCTACCAGACATTCCTGCAGCGTTTCCAGGAAGCGACCCAGCAGCAATCCTTCCCCGTCACCGAAGCGCGTGTGATATCGGCAGCGACCATTCCGAGCGGTCCAAGCCATCCGCGCAAGCCGTTCATCCTGGCGCTCGGTCTTCTGCTCGGGATCGGCATCGGCGGAGCGATCGGCGCTTTCCGCGAGTTCCGCGACCGCTTCTTCCGCACCGGAGATCAGATCCGCGACGTTCTCGGTGTGGAGTTCCTCGGCAGCGCGCCTCTCGTGGCGGAAAGTGATGTGCCGGTCGCCAAGGGTGGCGACCATCCGCGCAATATCCGCCGGGCAAGCGCGATCACCAGCTATGTTCTCGACCACCCGCTGTCGATGTTCGCCGAAACGCTGCGCAGCACCAAGATTGCCGTCGATCTCGGCTCCAAGGTGGGCGGCGCCAAGGTCATCGGCATGATCTCGACCCTTCCGGGCGAGGGCAAGTCGACGGTGGCGATCAACTTCGCCGAACTGTTGGCCATGCAGGGGGCAAAGACCCTGCTGATCGACGCGGACCTGCGCAATCCTGGGGCGACGCGGGCGATCGGTCGCCATGCCGAGGCGGGTCTGCTCGAGGCGCTGATCGACAACCGACCGATCCGCGACCTGCTCCTTCTCGATCCGAAAACCAAGCTCGCCTTCCTGCCGGCCGTGGTCACGCGGCGTGTTCCTCACTCCTCGGAGCTTCTGGCCTCGCAGGCCATGCATGCGATCGTCGAGACGGCCAAGGACAATTTCGACTACATCATTCTCGACCTCCCGCCGCTCGCCCCGGTGGTCGATGCGCGCGCCGTGGCAGTGCGGGTCGACAGCTTCGTCTACGTGATCGAATGGGGCAAGACGTCGCGCAAGGCGGTTAGGACGGCCATGTTCGCCGACCAGGAAATCGTTCGCAAATGCGCCGGTGTTGTTCTGAACAAGGTCGACGAGGCGAAGATGAAGCTCTACCGGACCTATGGTTCGAGCGAGTATTACTATTCTCGCTATTCCTCTTACTATCACGAGGACTAGAACATTGTTCGTGTCGCGTGTCCGACCCGCGATTGCCTTGTTCGTCGTCTTGTGCGGACTGTGTCTGGTGGTCTCCATCATGGAGTTCAGGGCTTCCTCGCGCTTTGGCCAGCTGATGCTCATGGCCCGCTACCTGGAAACAGGAACACCCGTGACGCGCGCATCCGTTACCAGTCTCGCGGCCCGGGCCGACGGCGTCGTTTCGGACGACTATTGCCGCTCGGATATCGTCCGCGCGGGCCTGACGGTCAAGCTCGCCGAACTCGACCAGCGGAATTCCTACTACGACTATGACGCCTGGGCTGCGCAGTTGGCCGCGACCGAACGCTACATTCGCCATGCCATCGGCTGCACGCCCACCGACGGCAATTTCTGGCTGAGGCTCGCCATGGTCCGGCGCGCCATCGCCGAGCGGCCGGAGGAGATCGCTTTTCTCATGCAGCAATCGGTCAACTATGCGCCTGCCGAGCAGGCGGTTCTGGCCGCCCGCTTCTCGGTCTGGAATGCGGCCGCCGAGCGGACGCTCGAGGCGGCGCGGGCGGCGCTCGACACGGATATTCAGACACTGCTGCGATACGGGGATGTGCGGCTGATCCACCGGATTGCGCAGAAGCCGGGCGAGGCACTACTGCCCTATCTGCGGAGCGCCGTGGCCTCGCTGCCGCCGGAGCGCCGGGCCGAATTGTCGGACGCCAAGATCGCCTTCTAGGTGCGGGTCTTTCTCTTCCTTCGATGCACTTTTGTGCGGCGCAATGCACGAATGTTGCGCTGCCGTTGCCGCGGACGCGCCGCCAAGCCCTGTGATCCGACGGTCTGGTGTGGCACTAAGACAATACTTTTGTTCTGAAGGCTTCTTGGGTTAACCGAAGGTTAAAAATCAAGATGACAATTGCTCAATGCTGTCTTATTTTGAATCTTGTTAAGGTGATCTGTAAAAATTGTAGGGGTTCACATTGGCGATTCTCGTTCGATCCGAGTGCTCAAATCGTCATAGCGATTCTTTTGAGCTACATATTTCAGATACATATAAAGTAAATGATATCTCGTTTGCTCTGTACCAAGAAAAACCTCTTCATTTCGCGACAAAACGTGCGCTCGACGTGTGCATTTCCGCGACCGCGCTGGTGATATTGTTGCCCTTCCTTCTGGTGGTGGCGCTTCTTATCAAACTGGACAGCCCGGGTCCCGTGCTCTTCAAGCAGGAACGCTGGGGCATGGGCTGCAGCAAGATCCGCGTCTTCAAGTTCCGATCCATGCGGACCGACCGTTGCGACATCAGCGGCGTCAATCAGACGGTCCGCGACGATCCCCGGCTCACCCGTCTCGGCGCCATCATCCGGCGCACCAATATCGACGAGTTGCCTCAACTTCTGAATGTGTTGAAAGGCGACATGTCGCTGGTCGGGCCGCGCTGCCATGCGGTCGGCATGTTGGCGGCGGGGGTGCCTTACGAGGAACTGGTCCCCGAATATCATCGTCGGCATGTGATGAGGCCCGGCATGACCGGTCTGTCGCAGATGCGCGGGCTTCGCGGCCCGACGGATCGCCAGGGCAAGGCGCGGGCGCGGATCGCCTGCGATCTCCATTACGTGGACAATTTCTCCATCTGGCTCGACCTGCGCATCATCTTCGGGACCATCATTTCCGAGCTCAAGGGCGGCAACGGCTTCTGATTTGCCGGGGATCCGTTTGTCGCCACACCGCCTTGCTCGGATCGCAGGCGCCGTTGAGGCACGATCCGTTTGGCGGATATGGGCCGGAGAACCCGTTTGCACTGCGGCGGCGGTGTTTTGTCTCGGTAACGAGCGTGGCTAAAGTGTTTGCTGCCGGCGACGATTGGGCGTGAGACTATCCCGCCGGACAGTCATCGGTTTCCCAGGGCCCCGCCGGAGGGCTGTCATCAAACTCATTCAGCCGGCATGAGCCTGTAGCCGACGCCAGGTTCCGTTCGGACAATCAATGGTTGCGTCGGGTCGCGTTCGATCTTCTGTCTGAGTTGGCCGATGAAGACCCGCAGGTAATGGAGGTCATCTGCGTGGGCCGGCCCCCAGACCGATGTCAGCAATGTCCGATGGGTCACGACGCGGCCTGCATGACGGGACAGATGCAGAAGCAGGTCATATTCCTTGGGCGTGAGGCGGATCGTTTCGCCGCCGCGCGACACCAAACGGCGTATCGGATCGATGGTCAGCCCGTCGACTTCCATGATCGAGGGGACGGCCTCGCTTCGGCCGCGGTGACGCAATGCATTGCGAATACGGGCCGTCAGTTCGCCGATGCCGAAGGGTTTTTCGACATAGTCATCCGCGCCCAGGTCGAGAGCCGCGATCTTTTCGCTCTCCCGGTCGCGGGCCGACAGGATGACGATCGGGATATCGGACCAGCCGCGCAGGCTGGCGATGACCTCCTTGCCGTCCATGTCAGGCAGGCCGAGGTCGAGGATGACCAGATCCGGTGCTTGCGTCGCGACCGCCTTCAGCGCGTCCGCCCCGGTGGCGGCTTCGATGACCTCATAGCCCGCCGCCGCCAGCGAGGGCTTCAGGAAGCGCTGGATCTGCGGCTCGTCGTCGACGACGAGAATGCGCGACAGGGTCATCTGGGCTCGGTCCTCGATCCCTCGGCTCCCGGAAACCGCATCACGACACGGGTTCCTCTCTTCTTCAGCGCCGGGCTTTCGGCGTGGATCTTTCCACCCATCGCTTCGATGAAACCGCGCGCGATGGAAAGTCCGAGGCCCGTTCCGGGCGCCCGCCCGTCCGGCTTGCCCCTGCGATAGAATTTTTCGAAGACCCGGTCCAGATCTTCCGGCGGGATGCCCTTGCCCAGGTCCGTGACTGAAATCAGTACGTCCGTGCCATCGCGCCGCGCATAGACGTTGATCGGTTCCTCGCCGCCATACTTGACCGCATTGTCGAGAAGATTGAACAGCACCTGCGACAGCAATACGCTGTCGCCCTTGATCAGCGGCAGGTCCGGGGCGATGCCTGTCTCGATGACGCGGCCGGGCGCATATTTGCGCGTCCGATCGACGGCGGACTGGATCACGTCCGTCACGTCCACCCAGTCCCGCTTGGGTTTCAGGGTGCCGGCCTCGATGCGCGTCATGTCGAGGAGGTTGGCGACGAAGCGGCTCATGCGGCCGCTTTCCTCCTCGATCGATTGGAGAAGGTCGTCGCGATTCTCGGGCGTCATGCGCGCGCCGAGCTGGCGCAGGCCGGTCACGGCGCCGGTGATCGTCGCCAGCGGCGTCCGCAGATCATGGGAAATCGAGGACAGCAGGGCTTCCCGGTAGCGTTCGCCCTCGAGGCGTGCGGCCTGAGCCACCGTTTCCTCGGCGAGCCGGGCACGATCGAGGGCGATCGCCGTCTGGTCGAGGATGGCCGTGAGGGAACGCTCGGCGTTGAGGTCGAGCCTTTCGGCCGTATGTTCGATGCCGCAGACGCCGGCGATCCCGTGCGGACCGAGCAGGGGGCGAAACTCGAAGCGACTGTTGGGCAGCGTGCCGGTCCCGTGGCCCGCCGCTTCCCGTTTCTCGTGAGTCCAGCGGGCCGCCGTGAGGTCGGTCACGTCGAGCTCGGTATCCGGCGGCCATGCTGCCGCCACGCTCAATTCCTCGTTGCGGACAAGAAGCAGGACGACGTTTCGCTTCAGGCTCGTCTGCAATTGCGACACGGTCAGCCAGATGGCGTCATCGGTCTTTGCGGTGCTCGCCAGCTTTCGCGAGAAATCGTAGAGGGACTGAAGCGCCGTCGCCCTGATCCGCGCAATCTCGGCTTGTTCGCGGATGCGCGAGGCAAAGCCGCCGGCGATGATGGCCACGGCCAGGAATACGAACAGCGCGAAGACCTCATGCGCGGCGGCGATCGTGAAGGTGTGCAGCGGGTCGATGAAGAAGAAGTTGTAGGCCAACGTGGACATCAGCGCGGCCAGAAATGCGGAGACATAGCCACCGGACACCGATGCGCCCAGCACGGCGAGCAGGAACAGGAGGGAGATGTTCGGCAGATCGATGAACTGGTCGATCACCTTTCCTGCCGCCGTGGTGGAGGCGACGAAGCCGAACGCGATCACGGCGGATTGCGGCAACAAGGCAAGGTTCGGTGCCGGCAGTCGCAGTGTCTGGCGCCTCTTTTGGTTCTTCTCGGGCGTGACCATGTAGACGCCGAGGCCGGAGGCCTTTCTCGACAGCGCCTCTGGCAGCGACTTCGAGAATAGCCGTTCCATGCCCCGTCGCCGTCTCGTCCCGATCACAATCTGGGTCGCGTGTTCGCGGCGGGCGAGCTTGAGGATCTCGTCGACGAAATCATTGCCGATGATCCGCCGGGTTTCCGCGCCCAGCTGTTCTGCCAGTCGGAAGAGGCTCTCGATTTTCTGAAGGCGTTCGGGCGTTTCCACCTCCCGATCGGCGCGCTCGATGGATACGACGATCCAGGGTGCGTTCAGCCCGGATGCCAGACGGCTGGCCACCCGAACCACCTTTTCCGACAGGGGATCGGACCCCACGCAGACGATCAGTCGCTCGCCGGTCGCCCAGGGGCCGTCAATCGCGTTCTGCTTGAGGTAGTCGACCATCTGGTCGTCGACGCGGTCAGCCGTGCGGCGAAGGGCAAGCTCGCGCAGCGCCGTCAGGTTGCCGAGGCGGAAGAACCTGTCGACGGCGCGGCTGGCGCTGTCCGGCAGATAGACCTTGCCGTCTTTCAGCCGGTCTATGAGTTCGGTCGGCGGTAGGTCGACGAGGATGACCTCGTCGGCGCGCTTCAGGACGAGATCCGGCACGCGTTCCCGCACGGTGACGTCGGTGATCTGAGCGACGAGATCAGCCAGACTTTCCAGATGCTGGATGTTGAGCGCCGTCCAGACATCGATGCCGGCCGCGATCAGTTCCTCGATATCCTGGTGCCGCTTGGGGTGGCGGCTGCCTTCGGGGTTGGAGTGCGCCAATTCGTCGACGATGACGATGCGGGGCTTGCGGGCAAGGGCTGCATCGAGATCGAGTTCTTCCAGCATGCGGCCGCGATGGGCGATGCGTTGTCTCGGCAGGACCTCGAGGCCATCGAGAAGGGCTGCCGTCTCGCCGCGGCCATGGGTTTCCACCAGGCCGACGACGACATCGACGCCGTCGGCCTTCAACCGCCCGGCGCGCGACAGCATGGCATAGGTCTTGCCGACGCCGGGTGCTGCGCCCAGGAAAACGGTCAGCTTGCCCCGGCGGTCTTTTTCCGCCAGGGCAAGAAGGGCATCCGGATCCGGTCTGCGGGTCTTGTCGCGATCGTCGTCCGCCATCCGTCGTCTCACGTCTTCAGGGCATCAAGCTTCAAGTTGAGCTCTAGCACGTTGATACGCGGTTCGCCGACGAAACCGAAGTCGCGATTTTCGATCCCCTGTTCGACCACATCGGCGACCGCCGCCTCGGACAGTCCCCTGGCCTTGGCCACGCGGGCAATCTGCGTGCGGGCGAAGTCCGGCGAGATATGCGGATCGAGGCCCGAGCCCGAGGTCGTGATGGAATCGGCGGGGAGCGCGGCTGTAGTGCCTGTTGCCTTCAGCCGTTCGACGTCGACGGCGACACGGTCCCGGAGCTTGACGGAGGTGGTGCCCAGATTCGAGCCGGAAGACGCGCCGGCATTGTAGGCGTCCGGTCCGGTGGCGGAGGGGCGCGGCCAGAAGTAGCGGTCGGAGGCGAAGTTCTGGCCGATCAGGGCGGAGCCGATCACGGTTCCGTCTTTCTCTATCAGGCTGCCGTTGGCGCGGGCCGGCAGAACGGCTTGGGCAATGCCGGTCACCGCCAGCGGATAAGCGAGGCCGGTCAGCGCGGTCATGGCGACGACGAGAGTGATGGCAGGGCGAAGGTGATGGATCATGGTTACACCAGATGGAGAGCGCTGACCGCAAGGTCGATGACCTTGATGCCGGCAAAGGGAAGGATGAGGCCGCCCAGGCCGTAGACCAGCAGGTTGCGGCGGAGAAGGGAGGCAGCACCCGCCGGGCGATAGGCGACACCCTTGAGGGCTAGCGGTATGAGGGCCACGATGATCAAGGCGTTGAAGATCACCGCCGACAGGATGGCCGATTGTGGCGAGGCCAGCCCCATGATGTTCAGGGCATCGAGCGCCGGATAAGTGGCGACGAACAGCGCCGGGATGATGGCGAAGTACTTGGCCACGTCGTTGGCAATCGAGAAGGTCGTCAGCGAGCCGCGCGTCATCAGCAGTTGCTTGCCGATCTCGACGATCTCGATGAGCTTCGTCGGGCTGGAATCGAGGTCGACCATGTTGGCGGCCTCGCGGGCGGCCTGGGTTCCGGTCTGCATGGCGACGCCGACGTCGGCCTGGGCAAGTGCCGGCGCATCATTGGTGCCGTCGCCGCACATGGCGATCAGCCGACCGCCCAGCTGTTCGCGCCGGATGAAGGCGAGCTTGTCTTCCGGTGTCGCCTGGGCGAGGTAGTCGTCGACACCGGCTTCCGAGGCGATCGCCGCTGCGGTCACCGGGTTGTCGCCGGTCACCATCACGGTGCGGATGCCCATGGCGCGGAGTGCGGCGAAGCGCTCCTTGATGCCCGGTTTCACCACATCCTTGAGGTGGATGACGCCGAGCATCCGGTCGCCGTCCGCCACGGCCAGCGGCGTGCCGCCGCTTCGGGCCACCAGGTCCACAGCGCGGTGAAACTCGGAAGGCGCGTCGTCTTCGCTCACGCCGGCAAATTTCAGGACGGCATCTACGGCGCCCTTGCGCAGCTGTCGCGCGCCCTGGTCCACGCCGGACAGGCGCGTTTCGGCGGTAAACGCGACGACGGCATCGAAGCGGGCTTCGGGCGTGGCAATGCCGTGCTCGCCCGTGGCCAGCGCGACGATGGAACGGCCCTCCGGGGTTTCGTCGGACAGGCTGGCCAGAAGGGCCGCCTCCGCCAGCTGTGCCTGGGTGACGCCGGGAACCGGCAGGAAGTCGCTCGCCATGCGATTGCCGAAGGTGATCGTCCCGGTCTTGTCGAGCAAAAGGGTGTCGACGTCGCCGGCGGCCTCCACTGAGCGGCCGGAGGTGGCGATGACGTTGAAGCGAACGAGACGGTCCATGCCGGCAATGCCGATGGCCGAAAGCAGGCCCCCGATCGTCGTCGGGATCAGGGTGACCAGCAGGGCCGCCAGGACCGTGACGGAGATGACCGTGCCGGAATAGCCGGCCAAGCCCCAGATGGCGACGCACACGAAGAGGAAGATCAGGGTCAGGCCGGACAGCAGAATCGACAGCGCGATTTCGTTCGGCGTTTTCTGCCGCTGGGCGCCCTCGATGAGCGCAATCATGCGGTCGACGAAGGAGGAGCCGGGGGCGACGGTGATCTTCACCTTGATCTCGTCGGAGAGCACCTGCGTGCCGCCGGTGACGGCCGACCGGTCGCCGCCGGATTCGCGGATGACTGGTGCGGATTCGCCGGTGATCGCGCTCTCATTGACCGAGGCGACGCCGTCGATCACTTCGCCGTCGCCGGGGATCAGTTCGCCGGCGGCGACCAGCACGATGTCGCCGATCTTGAGCGTGGTGGCCGGGACCGTCTGCCTGCTTCCGTCCGGCGAGAGCCGGCGTGCGGCCAGCTCCGACTTGGTGCGTTTCAGGCTGTCGGCCTGGGCGCGGCCGCGTCCTTCCGCCACGGCCTCGGCAAAGGTGGCGAACAGAACCGTGAACCACAGCCAGGCGGCGATCTGGCCGGAGAAGCCGGCGTCGGCCCCGCCATTGGTCAGGTCGCGGAGGAAGAGCAGCGTGACGACAGCCGCCACGACCTCGGTCACGAAGATCACGGGATTGCGCAGCAATTGCCGCGGATCGAGCTTGAACACCGCATCGCGCGCTGCCGGCAGGAGGATGGTTGGGTCGAGAAAACCCGGTGCCTTACGGTCTTTTGACATGGACTGTTCCTTCAGAAGGTCTGGCCGGCCAGCATCGCGAAATGTTCGACGATGGGGCCGAGGGCAAGGGCCGGGAAGAACTGCAGCCCGCCGAGAATGAGGATGATGCCGACCAGCAGGCCGACGAACAGCGGACCGTCGGTCGGGAAAGTGCCGGCGGAGGCAGGCGACTTCACCTTGGCCGCGAGCGATCCGGCGATGGCCATGACCGGGACGGCATAGGCGAAGCGGCCGAGCAGCATGGCGATGCCGAGAGTGGTGTTGTACCAGGGCGTGTTGCCGGTGAGCCCACCGAAGGCCGAGCCGTTATTGCCCGCCGCAGATGTATAGGCATAGAGGATTTCCGACAGTCCGTGCGGGCCGGCCGTGCCCACGCTTGCCACCGCGAAGGGCAGCATGGCCGAGACGGCGGTGAGACCGAGAATGGCGAGCGGCAGGATGAGGACGGCGAGCATGGCATACTTCATCTCGCGACCCTCGATCTTCTTGCCGAGAAACTCCGGCGTGCGGCCGACCATCAGGCCTGCCACGAAGACGGAAAGCAGCGCGAAGACCAGCATGCCGTAGAGGCCCGAGCCGACGCCGCCGGGCAGAACCTCGCCGAGCTGGATCAGGAACATCGGCACCAGGCCGCCAAGACCGGTGAAGGAACCGTGCATGCCGTTGACGCCGCCGTCCGACAGGCCGGTGGTGACGGCCGCATAGAGTGCAGTCATGGCCTGGCCGAAGCGGACTTCCTTGCCCTCCATGTTGCCGAGCGCCGGATCGACGCCAAGCGAAGTCAGGATCGGATTGCCCTGGGCTTCCGCCCAATAGGTGACGGCGACGCCGGCGATCAGCAGCACGGCCATGGCCGTGATCAGGGCCCAGCCCTGGCGACGATTGCCGACCATCTGGCCGAAGGTATAGGCGAGTGCCGCCGAGATCGACAGCATCGCGAAGATGTTGAGATAATTCGACCAGGCAGTCGGATTCTCGAAGGGATGGGCGGCATTGACGTTGTAGAAGCCACCGCCGTTCGTGCCGAGTTGCTTGATAGCTTCCTGGGAGGCGACGGGACCAAGCGCGATGACCTGTTGGCCGCCTTCCAGCGTCGTTGCGGTCACCGAGGCGTCGAGCGTCTGGGGCAGGCCCATGGCCACGAAGGCCAGGGCGACGACGATGGCGATCGGCAAGAGCACGTAGAGCGTGGCACGGGTCATGTCGACCCAGAAATTGCCGAGCGTCGAGACCTTGGAGCGGACGAAGGCCCTGCTGAAGGCGATGGCGAGCGCCATGCCGGTGGCAGCCGACAGGAAGTTCTGCACGGTAAGGCCGGCCATCTGGGCGAAATGGCCGAGCGTCGTTTCGCCGGCATAGTTCTGCCAGTTGGTGTTGGTGACGAAGGACACCGCCGTGTTGAAGGCGAGATCCGGCGCCATGCCGGCAAAACCCTGAGGGTTGAGCGGCAAGTAGGCCTGCAGCCTGAGGATCGCGTAAAGAGCGAGGAAACCGGCTAGCGAAAAGGCCAGCATGGAAACCGTATAGGCGAGCCAGCCCTGTTCCTTGTCACGCTGGATGCCGGCCATGCGATAGAGGCCGACTTCCACGGGGGCAAGAACGGGTGAGAGGAAGGTGCGTTCGCCGGAGAACACCCGCGCCATGTAAAGCCCCAGCGGCTTGATGGCGGCGAGCACGGCGAGGAAGAGGAGGCTGATCTGCAGCCACCCGACAATGGTCATGGGAATACTCCTCGAAAATCAGAAGCGTTCGGGTCGCAGAAGCGTGACCACGAGATAGACGCCAAGGGCGACGGCGACGAAAAGGCCGAAAAGAGCTTCAATCATGCTGGCCTCCGTCATAGCCGGTCGAGGGCGCGGGCGTAGAGCGCGAGCACGAGAAGTGTGCCGCCTCCGAGCGCGAGGAAGATGAGGTCGGACATGTCCAATTCTCCTGTTGATGCAGAAAGAGAATTAAGGGCGGCCGGGGTCAGGTTTCGATTGGGGAGTCGTCAGGCAGGCATAAGGAAAAGATAAAGGCGACCTTGTCGGAAACGCTTTAAAGGCTTCGCGCAGCGACTGCGTCCGGGATCCGCCGACGAGAACGGCCGGATCGGGACGTTCGAAGCCGTTCGAGGCGAGGAGGGACCGGATAGTTTCGAAGTTTACGCCTGCCTATATTGCTGCGCCTGCCTTCGGTGCCGCCGGCCAGGCCGCCCTGTCCGTGCAGACCGCTTCAGCGGGCGGTTCTTGATCGCCTCGTGCGGGCGAGCGAGATGGAAGCCAGCGGTGAGAGCGTTGCGGCGAAAAACAACCCCAGTCCAGGCAGTTGCAGGGAAAAGTCGAGCACCGAATGCAGCAGGGCGAGAACGAGGATGGCTATCCCCATCGCGGGATAGATCCGGGCTTTGCGCCGCTCCCTGAGGCCTGTCATGAAGGTCTTCATCAGAGCGCCGATGGCAATTGCGAGCCCGGCCAGGAAGATCACGCCGAGGCCCAAAGTGCCTTCCAGATAGAAATTGTGGGCCCGGTCCCAGACGTCTTCGAACGAGCATTCGGCCGAGCGATAGGCAGGAAAGCCGGCCTCGAATGTTCCGAACCCCATGCCGGTCAGCGGGTAGTCCCATATGGCGCGAAGAATGCCGGCGGCCACGCAAAGGCGACTTTCGTCCACGCCACCCAGCTCGGCCCTCAGCATGACGCGTCCGGAGAACACCAGTCCGATGGCGAGCAGCCCGGCGAACACGGCTGCAATCGCCATCAGCCTGGAGCGTAACTGCCTGCTCCTGACCGGGGAGGCGTAGCGCGATGACTCCTGTCGCGTCGCCGCCAGGTAGGTGAGAAGAAGCAGCATGGCGACGAAGGTGCTGGCGATGCCGGCGCGCGACTGGGTCAGCATCAGGCCGGTGACGGTCGGCACGAGCAGGCCGAAAAGCAGGATCGCCTGGCCGGTGCCGCGGGACTTGCGGGCGGGCTTCCCGTCGATCAGCCGGCGCAGCAGCGCCGTGAGCGTCCCTTCCTGTTCGGATTGCCAGAGCAGACCGGTCAGCAGGATCGTGGTGAAACCGAGGAAGGTCGCGGCGGTGTTGCGGTTGACGAAGACCGAGGTGAAATTCCGCAGATAGTCGTGCTTCTCCCAGAACAGCAGGTAGTTCGGAAACAGCAGATACTGGACGAGGCTGAGCGTCGCGACGATGCCGGCGGAGATCGCCAGCGCACGCAGCATGCCGATCGCCCGCTCCTCCGAGCGACAGAATACGAGCCCGCCCATGAAGGCGACGAAGGGTGCTGCAATCTGGACGAGGGCGGAGAAGGTATCGGCCGGTGCCACCGAGATCGTGGCGCCGCTCCGCCCGCTGACCGCATTCGCCTCGGGCCAGCCGGGATTGCCAAGGCCTGTGACGGAGAGATCGGCCGTCTGCAGGACGATCCACAGCGACAGTACGAGGAGTATCGACAAGGCGAGGCGGAACAGGCCGTAGGTCCGCTGCGGCGCGCCCAGAAGGATCGCCGCACCGCTCGCCACCACGAACATCAGCGAGGCGAAGATGTTCGTGCTTTCAACGGATACGGAGCCGCGCGGCAACAGGCCCGCAACCGAAATCGTGATGAAGGCGAGGAACAGCATTGTCTCTACTCGGCTCGCTTCGGCACCGTTTTCGCCGCGCTCGCTTGTCAACGACATGACCCCACTCCCTCGTCGCCTGTTTTGCACAAGACGCTGTTCTCCATCCCCGGCGAGACGGCGCTGTGACGCAAGGACATCTTGCTTCACCGAAGTGCGCTGCCTCGTCGCCATCACCCCGCCTCAGGCGGCCGGAGCAATGCAGCGCAGTTCTATCGGCGCTTGGCGCTCGTTGTCTAGCAGCCGAGGTGAATTGTGGCAGCTGGCATAGACGTATCTGTCACATAATGTTCATCAGTCGATAGACGACACTGTCATGGCGTTCATGTAAACTTCATCGTCCAATTTTGGTGTTGTTGAATTTTCTGCCTATTATTTGACGTGATTGCCTATTGAGTAACTGACTCATGCCTAAATAAGTGCAATTCACGGGTTTGCGCCGTTTCGATAATCTGTACTTAAATTAACTAATCACAATCTAGCTTATTGCGCTGCAGCACAGTGATGAATATTGTAAGTTTGTCGGTAAATACATTGCTGAAATATAATATATACGCTGTGTCGTTGAAATATCTGAGAAAAGGGTAATAAATGGCGAAGGTAGCTCTGATAACCGGCGTAACGGGTCAGGACGGGGCCTACTTGGCTGAGCTTTTGCTTGCGAAGGGCTATATTGTCCATGGAATCAAGCGCAGATCATCGTCGTTCAACACGGGGCGGATCGAGCAAATATACCAGGATCCACATGAGAAGGATCAGCGATTCAAGCTCCACTACGGCGACCTGACGGATTCCACCAATCTCATCCGGGTCGTGCAGGAGTGCCAGCCCGACGAAATCTACAATCTGGCGGCCCAGTCGCATGTTGCGGTGTCCTTCGAGACGCCGGAATACACCGCCAATTCGGACGCCATCGGCGCGCTCAGGCTCCTCGAGGCCATCCGCATCCTGAAGCTGGAGAACAAGACGCGCTTCTATCAGGCGTCCACGTCCGAGCTCTTCGGGCTGGTGCAGGAAGTGCCGCAGAGTGAGAAGACCCCGTTCTATCCCCGCAGCCCCTATGGGGCCGCCAAGCTCTATGCTTACTGGATCGTCGTCAACTATCGCGAAGCCTACGGGATGCATTGCAGTAACGGCATCCTGTTCAACCACGAGAGCCCGCTGCGGGGCGAGACCTTCGTCACCCGCAAGATTTCCCGCGCGGCGGCGGCGATCCGGCTCGGCAAACAGGAAAAGCTCTATCTCGGCAATCTGGACGCCAAGCGCGACTGGGGCCACGCGCGGGAATATGTCCGGGGCATGTGGCTGATGCTGCAGCAGGACATTCCCGACGACTACGTTCTGGCGACCGGCGAGACGACGGAGGTGCGCAAGTTCGTCGAGTGGGCCTTCGAAGACGTCGGCATGCGCCTCGAGTGGCGCGGCGAGGGCGTGAACGAGAAGGGCTATGACGCCGTCACCGGCAAGTGCATCGTCGAGGTCGATCCTCGTTATTTCCGGCCGACCGAGGTCGAGCTGTTGATCGGCGATCCGACCAAGGCCCACGAGAAGCTGGGCTGGAAGCACGAGACGAGCGTCAGGGCGCTGTGCCGGGAAATGGTCAACGAAGACCTGAAGGTGATGCAGACCGCGACGATCATGAAAGAGGCTTGATTGATGTACGATCTGGCTGGAAAGCGGGTTTGGGTTGCCGGGCATCGGGGCATGGTCGGCTCGGCCATCGTTCGCCGGCTTGCCTCGGAGGGCTGCGAGGTTCTGACCGCGGGGCGCGCCGAACTGGACCTTCGGCGGCAGGATGCCGTCGAAGCCTGGATGAACAAGAACCGCCCGGACGCCGTCTTTCTCGCCGCGGCCAAGGTCGGGGGCATCCTTGCCAACGACACCTATCCCGCCGACTTCCTCTACGAGAACCTGATCCTCGAGACCAACGTCATTCACGCCGCCTACCGCAGCGGCGTGGGGAAGCTGCTCTTTCTCGGCTCCTCCTGCATCTATCCGAAATTCGCCGCCCAACCGATCACCGAGGATGCGCTCCTGACCGGTGCACTGGAGCCGACCAACGAATGGTATGCGATCGCCAAGATCGCGGGGATCAGGCTGTGCCAGGCCTATCGGCGCCAGCATGGCTGCGACTTCATCTCGGCCATGCCGACCAATCTCTACGGGCCCGGCGACAATTTCGACCTGAATACCAGCCATGTCATGCCGGCCCTGATCCGCAAGGCGCACGACGCGAAGCAATCCGGTGCCGGTGCCATCACGGTCTGGGGCACGGGCACCCCGCGCCGCGAATTCCTGCACGTCGACGACTGCGCCGACGCCTGCGTCTTTCTGATGAAGTCCTATTCCGACGAAAGCCACGTCAATGTCGGCTCCGGCGAGGACATCACCATTCTCGAACTGACCAGGCTCGTCTGCGACATCGTCGGCTTCGATGGCGGGGTCGAGCACGACCTTTCCAAACCGGATGGCACGCCGCGCAAGCTGATGAGTGCGAAGCGGCTGCGCGACATGGGCTGGGCGCCCCGGATCGCTCTCGCGGAGGGCATTGCCGAGGCTTACCAGGCGTTCCAGGACGGACAGTTCGTCGATCGCACGGCCGGGACGCAGGGATGAGCGACATGTTTCAAACGGCACCGCTTCAGGACCTTTCGACAGCACGTGCATCGCTCGAGGCTGCAGGCCTTAAGGCAAGCAAGGTCCTGGTCTATGGAATGAACTACGCGCCGGAAATGGCGGGCGTCGGCCGCTATATCGGCGAAATCGCCGAGCACCTGGCGAGCCTCGGTGCCGACGTGACCGTGGTGACCACCCCGCCGCACTATCCCGGCTGGAAAGTCCAGCAGAGCCATGGGAACCGCTATTCCAAGGCGAAGGAAGAGCGTGTGCTGGTGTTCCGGGTGCCGCTGCTCCTGCGCGAGAGGATGGGCGGCGTCTGGCGACTGCTGGCGCCGGCAAGCTTTGCGCTCACCTCGGCCCCGGTGGTGTTCTGGCAGATCGTCAAGCGCCGGCCGGTCACCGTCTTTTGCGTCGAGCCGACCCTTTTCGCCGCACCTGTCGCGCAATTCGCCGCCTGGCTGGTGGGCGCGCGGACCGTCTTGCACGTGCAGGACCTAGAAGTCGACGCTGCCTTCGCCGTCGGCCACCTGGCCGGGTTCAAGTGGATCAAGGCGCTTGGTCTGGCTTACGAGCGTCTTGCCCTGCGTCGTTTCCATCAGGTCGTGACCATTTCCATGCGCATGGCCGACAAGCTGTCGGAGAAGGGCGTTTCGCCGGATCGCGTGGCGATCGTGCGCAACTGGGTGGATCTCTCGCACATCTATCCGATGGAGGAGGTCAGCCCCTATCGCGCCGAACTCGGCTTTTCCGACGAGGATTTCGTCGTGCTTTACTCGGGCAATATCGGGGCGAAGCAGGGCCTGAACGTGTTGCTGGACGCTGCCGAACGGCTGCGCCACCAGCCGCGGATCAAGTTCGTCATCGCCGGCGAGGGGCCGTCGAAAAGCGAGCTCGCAAAGCGCTATGGCCATCTGCCGAGCGTGCGCTTCCTGCCGTTCCAGCCCTATGCGCGCCTCAACGCATTCCTCAACATGGCTGATCTGCACGCCCTGCCGCAGGACAGGGGTGCCGCCGACCTCGTGCTGCCGTCCAAGCTTGGCGGCATGCTCGCCTCCGGCAGGCAGATCGTCGTGACCGCCGACCCAGGCACGGAACTGGCCGACTTCGTCGGCGACACGGCTATCGTCACCCCGCCCGGGGATGCAGAGTTGCTTGCGGAGGCGATCCGCCGGGCGGCTGCGAATGAAACACCCACCAGCAAGGCCGATCAGGGCCGATTGGCTAAGGGGTTGTCAAAGCAAAATGGCCTGGCCGAGTTGACCCGTTTCGTGCTGCCGCGGGGCGCGTTTCAGGCGGGCGGCGAACGCGCCGTTTCGGACCTTGGATATCCAACCGGCGACGGACAGAAGGCAGGCAGATGAAGGTCGGGATTCTCACCTATCACGACATCAACAATTTCGGTGCCCAGCTCCAGGCTGCGTCGGTGCAGGGTTTCCTCGCTTCGGCCGGCATAGACGCCGAGTTGGTCGACTTTCGCCCCTGGCGCCATGAAGTCCGCAGGAACATGACTCTCGTCAGGGCGCTGACAAAACTGGAAATTCAGCGGTTCGGCAGAGAGTATTCTCGAAACAACGGCTTTCGAGCCTCTATCTCCGAAATGGCTCTTCTTTCCAGACGGGCAACTTTCTTTTCCAGCGCGGTCGCCGATCTTTGTCGAGACTATGAAGCACTCGTTTGCGGAAGCGATGAGCTGTGGAACTTCGGAAACTACCTCGGATATATGGCGCCCTATATCCTCGACTTTCCCGTCCGTCCGGGGATCAGGAAGATCAGCTATGCGGCCTCGATAGGCTCCTATGTGCCCTCCGCCGTCATGCGCGAAAAAATGAAATCGGCTCTCACCGCATTTTCGCAGATTCTCGTCAGAGATCCGGCGACGCAGTCTTTCGTCAGGGATCTCGGCCTGGAGGCGACGCGGGTCGTGGACCCCACATTCCTGACCGATCTGGGACCGGTCGATCCGGGTCTCGGGGAGTTCATGATGATTTCCGGCGGGATGAGCCGGTCGCAGGTCGAGCAGGCAATTGCGGCCGCCCGGCAGTTGAAGCTGCGGCCCATCAGCGTCGGGGTCGCCTATCCCGGTCATGAAGACATGTATGTGAAGGCAACGCCACGGGAGTGGATCGGCCATGTCAAGGCAGCGACGTGCCATGTCACTTCGCTTTTCCACGGCGCCGCGCTGTCGCTGAAATACGAGACGCCCTTCAGTGTCTTCCTGACGCCCGGGAAGGAGCAGAAAATTCTGTCGCTTCTCGATTGGATGGGCGAGGGCGGACGTGTGGTAGCGGCCGACGCCGACGCCAAGACGATTTCCGCTGTGGCTTCAACCCCGCTTTCGCTGGAACTGGGAGCAATCCGCGATCAGCGGGTGGCAGCATCCCAGGAGGCGTTCATGGCGGCCTTGAGGGGGGCATGATCGGATGTCCCAGAAGCCTAGGCTCATCGGAGCAGCTATGGCCGCCAAGGGCATGGCCTGGGCGATATTTTCCGTTCTGGTTTCGAAGGTCGCGTCCTTCGCTTCCCAGATCGTTCTCGGCTACCTGCTCTCCGCCCAGACCTATGGCGCATTCGCGGTCGCTTCCATGGCGCTGTCGCTGATGGCCGGCTTCCAGAATGCCGGTGTGTCGAAGGCGCTGATCCAGCAGAAGGAAAACTTCGACGGTCTCGTCGGCAACTACGCGGCATTTTCGCTCTATCTCGGAGGGATCGGTGGCTTGCTGTTGGTTGCGGCCTCCTTTGCACTGGCGGCGACCTACGGCGTGCCCCAGCTCGTCGAAATCCTCTGCGTCAGTGCCATATCGATCCCGGTGATGTCCCTGAGCGCGATCTATAGTGCAAAACTCAGTATTGCCTTCCGGTTCCGTGATCTGCAGATGGCGGCCATCATGCTGGCATTCCTCTACAATGCCGCGTTGATTGCCTTTGCCTTTCTCGGCTTCGACTACATGACGATCGCTGTGGCGACCGTACTTTCCCAGCTCGCAGGTTATCTGCTCTACGTTCGCGTGGCGGGCAGAGTGACGGTGAACTACCGCCTGTCGCTACGGACCTTCTCCGGAATCTTCATTTCGTTGCGCTGGCTGATTTTCATCAGTTTCCTCTTCGGTCTTATGCGCAATGGCGACTATCTGGTCCTTGGTTATCTCATGACCCAGCAGGAACTGGGCTACTATTATTTCGGTTTCATGCTGACCGCCAACATCGGCATTCTCCTGACGACGGCCATCAACCAGACCTTCCTGCCGTTGTTCTCCTCGATCAAGGAGGACGCGGCGAAGCTGCAGGACATGATCGCCAAGATCGGCGTGATGATCGGCTTCCTGTGTGGAATGATGTGCCTGGTGGCCGTGGGGCTCCTGCCGCAACTCATTCACTCTGTATGGGCAGGCAAGTGGGATCCGTCGACGGTGACAGCGGTTGCCATGGCCATTGCCTTGCCGCTACGCATCTATGCCACGCTGGGCACGGTCACGATGGAGGCGAAAGGCCGCTGGCGGATGCGGGCCGGCCTTCTCGTCGCCGATGCCGTGGGCATCATGGTGGCCGCCGCCGCGGGCGCTGCATTGGGCGGCTACGAGGGTGCAGCGATCGCGGTTGCCCTGGAAACAGCGCTGAGTGGCGTGCTGATCTTTCCCCTGGCAGCAAGACAGATCGGCATGTCGGTGTTTCATAGCAGCCGCCTGCAGGCAAAAACCGCACTGCCGTTCCTGGCCTGCGCGGCCGCTCTCCATCTTGCGACGATGTCGATGACGCCGGAACTCGGAACGATTCCGGCTGTTGCCGTCGACACGATTTCGACCGCGATTGCGTGTGTCGCGTACCTCTGCGTCGCACTGATAGTGGACCGCAGCTTGTTGCCTACCCTTGAACGCTACCTGCGCAAGTGACGCCGTGACGCACAAGGTGAACGGAGATGTGTGATGCAGACGCTTGAAAAACCGAAGGCGATCGATCTGCCGGCGTTCTGTGACGCGCATGGCCTCGAGGTCTTCGAGAATGTCAGCCTGAGCAAATACAGCTATCTGAAGACCGGGGGAACGGCACGCTATGTCGTCTATCCGCGAAGCGTCGACAGCCTGGTATCGATGCTGGGCCACATGGTCGAGATCGGCCAGCGCTTCAAGATCATCGGCAATACCTCGAACCTCCTCTTCAAGGATGCGACCGACTATTCGGTCCTCATCTGTACTCTGTGGCTCAACGACATATCCGTCGCCAACGGTGAGCTCGTCGCCGAGTGCGGCGCCTCCTTGCCGGAGTTGTCCCGGCAGGCGCTCTATGCCGGATTTCGTGGATTTGAGGGGCTGGAGGGGATACCGGGCACCGTCGGCGCCGGAATCTTCATGAATGCCGGGGCCTACGGCTCGGAAATAAAGGATACACTGCTCGCTGTTGATCTTGCCGACGCCGGCGGCTCCGTTCGCCGCGTCACT
This sequence comes from Allorhizobium sp. GW101-3B10, assembly GCF_059424725.1. Taxonomy (NCBI): domain Bacteria; kingdom Pseudomonadati; phylum Pseudomonadota; class Alphaproteobacteria; order Hyphomicrobiales; family Rhizobiaceae; genus Allorhizobium; species Allorhizobium sp. GW101-3B10. The sequence continues at coordinate 223,407 of NZ_JBWKZR010000001.1, forward strand.
GCCGAAGAACTCGGCCTTGACCATCGCTCTTCGCTTCTGCGGAAAGGGCAACTCGTTGGGACGATACTGCGTGCCTATTTCAGCGGGACCCCGGGGAATGTCGCGTCCATCTATGCGAAGATGGAACTCTTCCACGAAAAGCGTCATCGCTATCAGGATTTCCTTTATCCCAATCTCGGCAGCCTGTTCTCCGGGTCGCCCTATGACATTTTTGCCGGCCGGGACAAGTCGGTCCGGTGGATGATGAAATACGACCTGTGGAGACGACGGTTCGCGAAGTATTTCCTCAAGGGAACGCCGACCGACCGCAAATGGATCAATGCCTATCTCGTCAAGCGGCTTGGGCTGTCCTATTCGATCCAGCCATTCTCGGACAAGACGATGAATTGCCTGGTCAATCGCGGCCAGGGAACAGACGCGATGATCGCTTTCATACAGCAGATGCAGGCATTGACCGGTGGCCGTTTGCCACTCGAAAACGAAATCATTGAAGCGTTCTGACGCCGCCGTGAACAGATGGGAAGGATCGCCTTGATGAAGACGAGCGGAACGACGACAGCGGCCGGGAACGATCCCGTGCTTGGCCTGGTGCTCGGCACCGAGGGCTATGGCGTTCGCCGCTCGTGGCTCGAACTGTTCCGCGGGTTGCAGGCGCGAGATATCCCGTCGGCTGCTGTCGTTCTGCGACGCGGGGAGATGGGCGCGGCCCTTGAGGATTCAGGCACCGCTGTGACCTATCTCGATGCTAGATCCGCACCGCCGATGGTCGGTGGCGGGATCAACAAGTATCGCCAGTTGTTGAGCCGGGGGGCCACGCAGTTGAAAGTCCTGCGCGCGTTGCGCGCCGAGCTTGGCCGTGTCGGAGCCGGAACGCTCGTTCTCCAGAGCCCGCTCGAAGTCCCGCTTGCAGGGCTCGCGGCCGGGCTTTCGGGCATTCGCGCCTACTGGCTGATGCCGAATGCGATCAGCTCCGGTTATCCCTTCAATCTCAATCGGCGCGTCTATCGCTTCGTGTTCCGACATCTGAACGTCGTGCCGATCGCCAACAGCCGGTTCACCGACACGACGCTCGGTCCCGGAGGCTTCGAACGGCACGTCTGCCATCTCGGCATCAATCCGGCCGAATTCGATCCGGCCGTTCCGGGGGGCGTCCGGCGCGCGGATCTCGGGATCCCGGAGGATGCCGTCGTGCTTGGTGTGTTTGCCCGGATGGTGGCGGAGAAGGGACAACGGCGGCTTGCCGAAGCCCTTTCGGACCTTGGCGAGGAGGCTGCTCGCGTTCACCTCCTGCTGTGTGGTGGGCCACTTGACAGCACCTATGCCACCGAACTGCGGACCTTCGTCCAGGGCCACGGCCTTGCCGGCCGCGTGCATTTCACGGGACCGGTGAGCGATGTGGCGTCCTACTACAAGATCTGCGACGTGGTGGTGAACAGCCGGCTCGACCCGGAGCCGTTCGGGCTTTCGGTCATCGAGGGGATGATGCTCGGCAAGCCGGTGCTCGCCCACAAGGCAGGCGGTCCGGGCGAAACCGTGATCGACGGGCAAACCGGGTGGCACATCCAGGGGCCGGACAAGGCGGCTTTCGTCGCCGCCCTGAGACGCGTTCTGGCCGATCTGCCGCGTGTCACGGACATCGGCCGGGCGGCCCGCGCGCACGCGCTGGCAAATTTCACCAGTGAAAGGATGGTGGGACGCATCGTCGATATCGTGGCCGGAGGGAGGCAGGCGTGAACAACCGACCTCAGCGATCAGTCTGGATTTCACGGCTGCTGCTCGCCTCCGGTGTGGGCATGGCGCTGGTCTATTCGGGCTACATCCTCGCCTGGGTGAGGACGAGCGGCACGGGCGAGGACAGCTTCGTCGAAATCGCCATAGCGCTGGCGATCGGCATGGGCATGCTCTTCGCCGCGTCCTACAAGCGTGCCGTTTCGCTGACCGTATACCACGTGCTCTATCTCCTGCCGATCCTGCTCTATTTTCTGGTTTCGCTGAGTTCCGCCTATTACCATCAGGACACCAAGATCTTCCTGTGGCTGCTGTTCGGCGTGGTCTATCTCGGCTTGATGAGCCAGGCGGATATCGCCAAGTCACGGTTGGTCGACGGCTTCCTGCTGGTCGGCCTGATCGAACTCATGTTCTTCCTCGCTTTCAACCGCGAGGCGATCTTCTCCTACTCCGGCGGTCGTGGTCGCGTCTCCTTCGACAATTCCGCCTATACGCTGACCGCCTACGCGATCGCCGGCGGCACGCTCGCTGCGCTCTACTCCATGGTCTTCATGGGCAAGGCCTGGCTGCGCTCCGCCGTCGTGCTCGGTCTTTCCATCATCGTGATCCTGGGTAGTGGTACGCGCTCGGTGCTCGTCGGCCTGGCGGCGGCCGTTTTCTGGCTCTATTTTCTTAACAAAATCAGCAAATCGGTGCTCCGGCGTATCGTGCTGTATACAGGCACGGCATTCGTCTTCGCGGTTCTGGTATTTTCCAGCGTTCCCAGCCTTCGGGACAGGCTTGCCAATACCGTGGACCTGATGATGTCCGGTGTCAGCACCTTGTCGGGTGACCAGTCCGATTTCGAACAATCGGCGCATGGGCGACGGATTTCACGGGAGATCGGCCTCGACAACTTCATGCGCAATCCGCTCGGCGGAGCGGGTTATCGGACCCGCCAACTCGATTTTCCCTTGCTGCAAGCCTATCAGGATTTCGGCATCTTCTTCGGGCTCGCCTTCACCTTCGCCTTCCTTGTTCTTCCCTACCTCGTCGCGTTCAAGGCTTTCCGGCGAGGCACGGATTGCGAGAAGTTCGTTGCGGCGCTGTTCATCCTGAACTCGCCCCGCCTGTTTCTGCATGGCACGGCCTATGACTGGGTGACATTCACCTATGTCGTGCCCGTATACAGCGTGTTGCTGAACCGCTCGGAATGGGGGTTGCTCTTCACGAGAAGGGGACGTGAACAAACCTATTCGCTTCGCAGGGACGTCCTCAATGCCGAGCGTTAACGTGGTCTATCACCAGTTCCCTCACTACCGGCGGCCGATCATGCTTGAATTCGTGGAGAACGGGGCGAACGACTATCGGTTCTTTGCAGGCGTCGAGCCGGTGGCGGGGATCGTTCCTTTCGCGGGCGACGACAAGGTGTCGGTAACGCCCCTCCATTTTCGTGTCTGGCATGGCCTCTGGTTGCTCAAGGGCTATTGGCCCGCGGTACTCGACCGCAGTTGCGACGTCCTGATCATCCTTGCCAATCCGAACATGCCGGCAAGCTGGCTGATGGCGATCGCCGGGCGCCTGACGGGCAAGAAGGTTTTCTTCTGGGCCCATGGATGGCTCAAGCCGGAGCCGGTCTTCAAACGGGTGTTCCGCAACCTGTATTTCCGGCTCGCGCATCACATGCTGGTCTACGGGGAGCGTTCTCGGAAGATCGGGATATCGCTTGGCTACCCGGCGGATCGCATCACGGTGATCTACAACAGCCTGGATTTCGAGCGAGCCAAGGTGCTCGTGGCGCAGATCGAGAGCGGGGCGGAGGCGCTGCCGCGTCCACAGGATCTGTTCGCCGAGAAGGACCGTCCGCTGATCATCTGCACGGCACGCCTGACAAAGCTCTGCCGCTTCGATCTGCTGCTGCAGGCGGCGGCGAAGCTGAAGATCGAAGGGCGGCCGATCAATGTGCTGCTGGTCGGTGACGGTGCTGAGCGGCAGTCCCTCGAGGATCTGGCGCGCCAACTGGGTGTCGGCGCGCATTTCTATGGCGCGTGCTACGACGAGCAGATTCTGGCTCGCCTCATCTATTTTTCCGACCTTACGGTTTCTCCCGGCAAGATCGGCCTCACGGTCATTCACAGCTTGAGCTATGGGACGCCGGCCATCACCCACGGTGATCTCGACCAACAAATGCCGGAGGTGGAGACCATATTGCCGGGAGCAACCGGCGACTTTTTCAAACGAGGCGATGCTGACGATCTCGCGCGCAGGATCAAGGCGTGGCTTCGGTCCGGCAAGGACCGAACCGCAGTGCGGAAGGCCTGCTACGACATGATCGCCGGCAACTGGAATCCCCGACAACAGCGCATTCTGATCGAAGCGGCGATCGAAAAGGTCTGCGGTTTGCGGGAGGAACGGTCATGAGCAAACGCGGCGCAGCACCTCTCGTCCCAGCGCCGATGCAGGTGTCGGCGGAAATGATCGATCAATGCCGTCGGATCGTGGACCGGCCTGCCAAACGCCGACTGCGCCATATCGTCAACTGGTATCTCACCCGGAAGAACCGCCTCGCCGAGATGGGCGATGGTTTTCAGCTGGGCTTGAAAACGCGGGTTCCCGCCGGCAGCCGGCTGGGGCGGTATGCCTATATCGGCCGCGGCTTCGGTTCCCCCAGTCCCATCTGCGTCGGGGACTTCTGCATGATTTCGACCGGGGTGACCATCGTCGCCAATGACCACGGCGTGGATGATCCCGAGACGCCGATGCGCCTGGCCTTTCGCTGGGCGCATCACGTGACCGTCTTCGAGGCGGACGCCTGGATCGGGCATGGCGCGATCATACGGGCCGGCGTCCGGATCGGACGCGGGGCGATGGTCGCGGCCGGTTCCGTCGTGACGAAGGACGTCGAACCCTATGCCATCGTCGGCGGTAATCCGGCCCGCCTGATCCGCATGCGCTTCGATGAAGCCGCCATCATTCGCCAGGACGCGCTGCTCTATGGTGGCGCGCCCGTACCCGCTACAGGGAGCTCCTAATTGGTCAAGAAGCGCATCGGTATCCTCACCTACCATTTCTCCGAGAACTTCGGAGCCCTGATGCAGGCCTACGGCCTGCGGCAATGGCTGATCAATCAGGGGCACAATGCCGAGTTCGTCAACTATCATCCGCGCTATGTGGAAGAGGGCGGCGATTTCGAGCAGATCTTCAAGCCGGCGCTGTTTCGCCGGAATTTGAAGATTGCCTATCTTCGTCTGTCGACATTCCAGCGGCGGCTGTTCGGCAGCCGCCTTCAGGCCGAGCAGTTCGAGACCTTCCGCCGCCATGTGCTCGGGGTGACCGGACCACGCCTGGAAAGCCAGACTGAGGTCGAAGCCTTTTTCGCCAGCCCCGAGGGTCGTTTCGATATTCTGGTCTGCGGCAGCGACCAGATCTGGAACCCGTCCGCCCAGAAGGGGCTCGACGCCGTCTATTTTCTCGCCATGAGCGATGCCGCCGGTGCGCGCCGCATCGCCTATGCCCCGAGCTTCGGCAAGGCCAGCCTTGATCCTTCCTTCGACACGGAGGTCAGGAATTATCTCTCCGGCATGCATGGGCTGTCGGTGCGCGAGCAGAGCGGCGTTGATATCGTTCGCAGGATTACCGGCCGAGAGGCCGTGAGCGTACCCGATCCGACCATCCTGCTCGGGGACTTTTCCAGCCTGCTGAAGACGGCCGAGGCAGTGCCCGCGGGCCACGTCTTCTGCTATGCGCTGCGCACGGGCGATGGCATCCGTGAGGTGGCGGAGATTGTCGCTCAGTCGACCGGTGCGCCGATCGCCTCGCCCTACAATGTCCACCGCCGTTGGCGCGAGATCGGCCAGACGGTCTATCCCTCGCCGGCCGGTTGGGTGGCCATGATCGCGGAGTCGTCCTTCGTCGTGACGAATTCCTTCCACGGAACCGTGCTGAGCATCCTGTTGAACAAGCCGTTCCTCACCGTCGGACTGCCGGGCGCCAAGGGCGGGCTCAACGAGCGCGTCCGCAACCTGTTGCAGCAGTTGGACTTGATGGACCGCTTCGTCGAAGCGGGCGACCGGGATGCCGTGTCCCGGCGTCTGGGGCAAGAGATTGACTGGGAGGGGGTGCAGGTACGACTTGGAGAAATACAGAGGGCCGGACGAGAATACTTGTCCTCGGAGATCGAACAACAAACGGCTGAGTTGCTCTCACCAGATCAATCTATTGTCTGACCTCACATGACGGAGGCCTAGTAATGGCGTATCTCGCCGCGAATATTATCTCTTTGGTTTATCGCTTTTGCGATGAAAAACATCTCCCTTATGACCGGGATGTTGACCTTTCAGAATTGACCTACATGAAAACCGGTGGACGAGCGCAGGCGCTGCTAAAGCCCTTATTTTCGGCCCAGGTTGCTGAGCTGCTTAGTTTTCTTTCAGAAAACGGGATCCCCTATAAGCCTATCGGCAATACCTCGAATCTTCTCTTTCTCGACGAGGTAGACTATCCGGTTCTGATCTGCTCAGCAGGCATGACGCAGATCACCGTGGACGCCGACGTGGGACGAATTGTTGCTCAGGGCGGTGCCATGATGCCTGATTTGGCGCGTGCCGCCCTGTTGAGTTCGCTCACGGGGTTCGAGGGGTTGGAAGGTATTCCCGGCACAATTGGTGGAGGAATATTCATGAACGCGGGGGCCTACGGGGCTGAGCTAAAGGACAAGCTCATCGGGGCTGAGCTGGCATTGCCAAACGGAAGCGTTCAATACTTCACAATCGCGGATCTTCAGCTGTCGCATCGTTCGTCCGTACTTCGGCGCGAGGCTTCCGGCGGATTTGTATGCTCTGCGACCTTCCAAGCGCCCCGCGGCAATGCACAGAAGATATTCGCCAAAATGGAAGTTTACCATGCAAAGCGGCACAAGTATCAAGACTTCATGTATCCTAACCTCGGGAGCATATTCTCGGGTTCTCCCTATCGCGCACTCGGTCGGCGCGATCGCATCTTCAAGCTGATTTCGGCGGGGTACTATTTTCTGAATTATGAGTTCAAACTTTTTCGTCGTGAGTCACCGATCAATAGGAAGTGGCTCAACGACATCGTTCTTAGGCGCTTTCCACTGCACTATTCTCTTCAACCATTTTCCGACAAGACGCTGAATTGCCTGGTTAATCGTGGGCAGGGCACGGCAGAGATGGTTCGGTTTATCCGGCAAATGGAGGACTTGGTCTCAGGACAAATTCCTCTGGAGAACGAAATTGTCGAAGAATTCTGATTTGGTGGGGGCGGCTGCGACCCGATGACGACTGAGATCAAACGGCTCTACAATGACGAAATGCCTCGAAGTCTTCGTTTGCGGCGCCTGATGTGGGGACTCGCATACCACACTCTGTTTCGTCCGACGCCACGCTTTGCCCTCGACAAATGGCGCCTCTTCATTCTGCGCTTGTTCGGTGCTCGAATAGGCAAGGGAAGTCGCGTCGCGCCTACTTGTTTCGTCTGGGCGCCCTGGAACCTGACGATGGGCAACTATGCTTGTCTTGCGGATGGAGTCGACTGCTATACCATCGGGCCTCTGACGATGGGCGACTACACGACTGTCAGCCAGCGGACATTCTTGTGCACGGCATCCCACGATATTCGGCGGATGTCGCGTCCACTGTTTGCGCGGCCGATCGTTATAGAAGACCACGCTTGGGTCGCGGCTGAAGCATTCATCGGGCCGGGGGTGACGATCGGGCAGGGGGCTGTCGTCGGGGCTCGCGCGGCGATCGTGAGAGATGTGGACGCTTGGCACATCATGGTCGGCAACCCCGCTCGATCAGTGGGCGTCCGCGAGATTTCAGAGAACTCTCAGTAAAGCGCGAAAAGGTGCCCGGTGGTTTCCGTCCTCATCCTCACCTATAACGAAGAAATTCACATCGCCCGGGCGATCAACAGCGTGGCTTCTTTTGCCACGCAGATTCTGGTCATCGATTCCTTTTCGTCGGATCGCACCGTGGAAATCGCCCGGTCGCTCGGTGCCACGGTGCTGCAAAACCCGTTCGTGAACCAGGCCCGGCAGTTCCAGTGGGGTCTGGACAATGCGGCGATCACCTCGGACTGGGTCATGCGGCTTGATGCCGACGAAGTGATCGAGCCGGAACTGGCGCGCGAGATCGCCGAGAAACTGCCGACGCTCGGGACCGGCGTCGCGGGCGTCAACCTGAAGCGCAAGCATATTTTCCTCGATCGCTTCATTCGGCATGGTGGGCGCTATCCGCTGATCCTGACGCGCCTCTGGCGGCGGGGGCAGGGGCGGGTCGAGGATCGCTGGATGGACGAACATATCATCGTCTGGGGCGGACGCACGGTCCTGTTCGACAATCCGTTCCGCGACCACAATCTTCACGATCTCGGCTATTTTACCGACAAGCACAATAAGTACGCCACCCGCGAGGCTGTCGACGTGCTCAACCGGCGTTACGGTCTGTTCGCGACGGATGCCGGGCTGACAAGCAAAGGCACTTCACTGCAGGCGACGGTGAAGCGCTTCATCAAGGAGCGTGTCTACAACCGGATCCCTTTTTCGGTCTCGACGCTCGGATACTTCCTGTTCCGCTATGTGATCCAGCTCGGCCTTCTCGATGGCCGTGAAGGGCTGATCTACCATTTCCTGCAGGGCTACTGGTATCGCTTCCTCGTCGGCGCCAAGGTCCTCGAGTTCGACAGAGCCATCCGGTCTCTGCCAACGCCCGAGGAGAAACGAAAAGCCCTGGCGCAGTTGACCGGGCTTGCCATCTAGCTTCGCGTCTGCTTGGCCTGGTGGCGGAGAAGGGATCGTGACGCTCCGGTTCCCGCCGCATCTTGGTCTGCACAGATCACCACCCGAGCGCTTCGATCCGGGCAAGGATCACCGCGGATACCCCATTCATGGCGGCGACGGTCAAATGTGTGCCGTCTGCCTGCAGGCAGGAGGGAGGCGCGTGTCCGGCCGCCACGGCGGCCAGGTCTTCGGCAGATGCTGTCGCAAGCGAATACAGGGTCGGGTGCGGGTCGAGGTAGCGAATACCGAAGCGCGAGGACAGCCAGTCGTTGCGGGCGTTCGTTGCCGCCAACTGACCCGCCGATTGGTTCGCCCGGCGCACAGAGCCGACAAAGACATGCCGGGCTGCCAGTTGGGCCATGCTCTCGAAAGTCGCGGGGTCGGTGGCGGCATCCGCACCGTTGGAGTCTCCATCCCAATGCAGCAACACGCATCCGTGCAGGCCGGGATTGCTGCGTATGGTGGCGAGTTGAGACGCGACGGCCGAGCCGCCCGCGCCTGATGACACGACCAGGCGGCTTGCGTCGGATGCCTCGACCCCTTGCTCGAGCGACGCGCCGCCCGTTCCCGCCACATAACTGTCGCCGACCGCCCAAATGAAGCGCGGCGGGGCATATTCGTGGGCGAACAGCGCCGCAGACAAAACGGTACCGGTCCACTCCTCTCCGGCCGCGGGCGAGGCCCCGAGCCGTACCCAGCACGCGCCCGCCGGCGTGAACCCGGCCTGCTGACCGTAGAGACTGGTGCCGTCAAACGCGACGAGGAAGCGGCTCGAACCGTCGGACGAGATATGGAGAGTGTGCTCTGCGCCCGGCGTGACGAGATTGGCGGCGATTTCGTGGGTGGTCCGGTTTGTGCCGTTGCTGTCGAGAACGACGCTGATCGTGCCATCCGCGTTCAACGCGGCGCGGTAGCGGTTGCGCGCACCGTCGTCATCGAAGGAAAAGAGAACCTTTATCGAGAGCGGAAGGCTGGACGGCATGCGAAACGTGACGATGGCGGCAAAGGCAGGCGTTGAGAACCCGGCAAAGGCCACGGCTTCCTTGATCGAAAAACTGTCGCCGTAGACCGTACCGCCCGGTCCGGTGACCGTTCGCAGGCCGAGATAGTGAGCCGAACCTTCGCCGCCGAATGTTCTTGTGGCTGGGGTAGGAATTGTTGTTGTATTGGGAGGCATCGCATTGCTCTGCGGCGACATTGTCGACGCGCGGCTGGTAATGACCAGCGGGGTTCCAGTGGCTGTTCCCTTGCGGTAGGTGGCCTTCGCACGATAGGCCTTGCCCTGTTGGGTTGAGGCTGCACCCGACCGCACGGTCGGATTGGTGAGGCCGGTGCCGCTCATTTCCAGTTCGCCGGCGACCACGGCAACTGTCGCGCCGTTGAGAGGCGTCCAGTCACCGACACCGAGGGACAGGTCCCCGTTCGGCAGCAATTCCGGCGCGTCGGTCGCGACATGATCGCCGATCCTGCGCGCGCCGCCCGAAGCCGTGCCGCCGGCTGCCGCGAGCGCTGCCGCTTCCGTCGCAAAGATGCGGCCATCATACCAACCACGGTTGTTCTCCAGGTCGAGGAACAAGGCCGGGTGTCTTCCCGTGCCGTCCTTCGGCGCCCATTGGGCGCTGTCGATGTTCCGGCCTCCGACGCGCATGTCGAGCCCAATCCCAAGTCTCATGTCATTCATCACCCGATCCTCTTCCGTTCGCGCCTGGCCGACGCGCCGGCACCGGAATGCCAGCCGCGTGCTCCGTCGGATTATGGGGCAAGGCGGAGGGGCGGGGAAAACGGGCGGAAATTTTGTTCGCCGATGGCGGGTGGCGTTCTTGCTAGGGTTGTTTCACTGGCATGTGAACTTGGTGCATGCCGTTGCCCCGGATGATCAGTTCTTCGACACCTGGGCCGATTTGAATGCCGATATCCGTCCGTTCGATCTCATTGTGCTCGATCAGGACATTGCGCACCGAGGGCACGACGGGCGAGCGTCCGTCGACGCGAATCGTCGAGGCGGAGCGCAGCCGGTTTTCCCGAATGACGATGCCGAAGGTCAAAAGCGTGTCGTTACCCTTGAATTGACGGCCGGTCACGGAGATTCCGGAGGCCTGTCTGAATCCGGACGCCATGGTTTCGTTGCCAAGGAACTGGATGTAGACGTTCGGTTGCGGGTGGCGGTAGTCGAGCGAGACCGCGGAAAAACCGTTGCTTCTGAGCGAGCGATTGCCGGCAAACACGTGTTTGTAGCCCGTGCCGAAAATCTGGGCGCCGCCGACGTCCTGAAACGCGTTCCCGATGATCAGATAGTTCTCCTGAAGCGGTGCGATGGTGACCTTCGTTCCGGCGTCCGTCAGCCCTGCCACATCACGGTCAAGTTCGATCAGGTCGCCATTGCGCTTCATCACGCGCGCCATGAGGCCAAGCCCGCGGCCCTTCAGCACGAACAGCGCCGCGCCTTCCCAGTTGCTACCCTTCGCTAGGCCAAGCCCGTCGGCGCTGATCTGAACCGTGTTGCCGGATCGCGGCGTGATCGGACCGCGGTAATAGCCGCCAGGTCCGTCGGAAGTCAGCGCCTCCCGATCCCAACCATACATGGTCTCGAAACGGTTGTTGCGGATCAGGACATTGCGCGCAAAAGGACCGCCGAACGTGTTGATCCCGCCACCGGACGCCTGAAGATCGGCACCGATGAGATGGTTGCCTTCGAACAGCACACCGTCCGGCGCCGAAATGCCGTACCAGCCGCGTCTGCCAATTCGGAACGTATTGCCCGAGACGCGCGCGCCGACCGGTCGCGTCAGCACGAATGGGCGCATTGAGGAGAGGATGTCGCAATCTTCGACGACAACGTTGGTGCCGGCCAGCAGGAGCCCGACGACGCCGGTCTTGGTATGTCGGCGCATCGCCTCAAGCCGTTTGATGGGCTCGTCTGTTTCCAGGTGGCGCAGAAAGGAAGAAGCGCGAACGGTGACACGGCGGATCGAAATGTTGCGTCCGTCCGCTCCCTTGGGATCGATGGAAAAGCCGGCCTTGATGATATGGCGATGGCGATCCGCATTGATCGTCAGATCCTCCACGGAGATGTCGCTGAACCCGGAAATGAGCGCATCGGGCGGAGTCTCGGTATCCTTCCAGATCAATGCCACCAGATCCCGGGACTCGCCCTTCAGCGAGACGCCATCGGGGATATGCAGGGCGCCGCTCAAGCGATAATTGCCATATTGCAGCGTGAGGGTGCCGCCGCCACGCTTGGCCAGCGCGGTCAGCGCAGCGTTGATGCGGGCAGTATCGTCGTTGTCGGGGTCGTCGGGTTGCCGGCTCGACAGTTCCATCGCAGGCCGATTGGCTGGCTCGGCAGCCTCGACCGCGAGCTTCCCCCCTTCTCGCCAAGCCGTGGCATCTCCGCGACCATTCCACAGGCGCATGCTGTAAGTGTTCGGCGAAAGACCCGCCGGCAGGACAAAGGTCGCCGACCAGGGGTCAGGTTTTTCGACTCTTATCTCAGTTTCGCGGCCGTCAGGGGCGATCAGTCTGACGGTTGCCTGTTCGCTCAAGGCAATGTTGCGGCCCGAAATCCTCAGCCAGCCGCCGGGGCTTGCCGCCGGCCCCCTGTCGCCCTGGGCCCAGTAGGCATCGGGCGCATTCAGTTGGACCACTACGGGACCTTCGACACCACTGAGGGTTGCCGAATACACGCCAGGCTCCAGGTCATCGGGAAGCACGAAGGAGAGGGTGTTTTCGGTCTTCGCCAGGACCTCCGCCGGCTGTGGCGGGAGAGTGGCGCTTCCCGCATCCGCCGTTGCATCCGGAAGCCGGAAAACCTCGACCGCCTCGACGCGATCGAGGTGGATGCCGCTCAGTTGCACCGTCTGCCCGGGCTTCACCGGGTCGCTGGCCCAGAATACCGTCGGTGTCGCATCCGCTTGTCCCGCCAGAAGAAGTAATGCGCTAGCGGTGCCGATAATCGCCGACACTCGTCGGCTGATGGCTGAAAGGAACACTGACGTCATGGGCGGTCTCCCTTTCGGGCGCCGTCATCGGCGCAGGCTTGCCGGGGCTGCCGTGAGAAGCCACAGCGCTTCAAACTGACAGCTCGTTTGCTGCGCTGCAACAGGAAGCTTGCGGGGGCTTATACTTGCGGCGACGGCGGCGCTGGAAACACCTTCCCGTCGAACAGCTTCCGCGCTGTACGCAGTGTGCCGACACCCCGGATCTCGCCTGTCGTGGACCGATGGACCAGCACTTCGGCGGCGCCGGTCGGATGTTCGATCAGAAAGCGTCCGTCGGACGGCAGCATGGCGAGTTCTGCCGCGACAGACCCTGGAATCGTGCAGGCGGTAGCCACGCTGACTGCGGCGAAGACGCCGATCGAGGCGTGGCAGCGATGCGGGATGAAGCTGCGCGTGTTGATCGTGCCACCGTTCAGGGCAGGGGAGACGAGCGTCATCTTCGGCACCGATCTATCCCTGACATCCCCAAGGTTCATCAGAGGCCCCACCTTCAGCCGTATTGCCTCCAACCTGGCCTTCAGTTCGGCATCGGCATCCAGTGCCTCGCGGTTTTCGCTGCCGGTCAGGCCGAAATCCGCGGCGCGCAGGATGACGATCGGCATGCCGTTGTCGATCAGCGTGCAATCCACTCCGTCGATCCGGTCGCATGCCCGCCCCGTGGGCAGGAGCGCGCCGCACATCGAGCCTTCGGTGTTCCGGAACAGCAGCGGTATCGCGGCGTGTCTGCCGGGAACGCCGTCGATCTGCGCATCGCCGCGATAGGTGACGCGGCCGCTGGGGGTGGAGATCTGCGCCACCGATACCTCGCCGGTGTTCAGCATGTGGATGCGCACGGGCGTCACGCCGTCCTGAGCCGCGACCAAGCCCCGCTCGATGGCGGCGGGACCGACGGCGGCAAGGATGTTGCCGCAGCCCTGCGCATCGGACACGAGGGCCTGATCGACGAAGACCTGCAGGAAGAGGTAGTCGACATCGGCGTCGGGACGCGTCGAGGGCGAAAGGACAGCAACCTTGGACGTCAGCGGATCGGCCCCGCCGATGCCGTCGATCTGGCGGGCGTCGGGGGAGCCCATGATGCGCAGAAGCAGGTCGTCCCGTTCGCTCGGATCGGCCGGAAGATCGCGGGCAAGAAATACCGCCCCCTTCGAGGTGCCGCCGCGCATCCAGAGGCAGGAGATACCGTCCGGGTCGTCCTCAGACATATTTCAGACCCTTCTCTGCCAGTCTCTCGCGCATGGCATAGATGTCGAGTCCGAGTTCACCGGCGGCCAGCCGCTTGCGCTTGGCCTCTTCGGCGGCGAGGCGCTTGTCGGCGGCTTCGAGCACGCTTGCCGCTTCGGCGCAGCGGACGACGACCACGCCGTCGTCATCGGCGACGATCACGTCACCGGCCTCGATGGCGGCGCCGGCGCAGACGATCGGCACGTTCACCGAGCCCAGCGTCTCCTTCACCGTGCCTTGCGCCGAAATCGCCTTCGACCAGACCGGAAAATTCATCGCGGTCAGATCGCGGATGTCCCGCACGCCGGCATCGATCACCAGACCGCGGCAGCCGCGGGCCTGAGCCGACGTCGCCAGCAGGTCGCCGAAATAGCCGTTGTCGCAGGGGCTGGTCGGGGCGAGCACCAGGATGTCGCCGGCTTTCAGCTGCTCGATGGCGATGTGCACCACCCAGTTGTCACCGGGCGGTGCCGAAATTGTCACGGCCGAGCCGGCGATCTGCGCCCCGGAAAAGATCGGCCGCATGAAGCTTGCGAGCATGCCCCTGCGACCCTGCGCCTCGTGTACGGTGGCGACGCCTGCACGGGCAAGGCCGTCGATCACGGCCGGATCGGCTCGTTCGATGTTCTGGACGACGACGGCCATGTCAGTGCTCCTTCTTTACCGGCGGCGTGCCGTGGGTGTGGAAGGTCTCGATCGTCTTCAGGCCCCAGGCCTGTCCTTTCTTACGGTCGGTCTCGGTCCAGACGACCGGCTCCCAGTCCGGCTGGAGGATGAGGCGCGCGCCTGAATTGGCAAGCTCGACGCGGTTGCCGGCCGGCTCCCAGACATAGAGGAAGAAGGTGCCCTGGACGGCGTGCTTGTGCGGCCCGGTCTCGATATGCACGCCGTTTTGCAGGAAGAGGTCGGCCGCCCGCAGTATGTCCTCGCGCTGGTCGGTCGCATAGGTGACATGGTGCAGGCGCCCCACGCCGCCGCCATGTTCCTCCGTGCAGGCGAGGTCGTAGGTCTTGTTGTTGACGGTGAACCAACAGCCGCCGATCCGGCCGTTGTCGAGCTGGATCATCTCGGTCACCCGGCTGCCGAGGCAGGTCTGCATGAACCGGCGGAATTCGGAGACATCCGAGGACAGGAGGTTCAGGTGGTCCAGGCGGCGCGGTGCGGCTCCGGTAAAGGCCGAGGCTGTGTTCTTCAGCGCCGGCACATCGGCGCCTTTCGCCTGGAACTTCACCGTGTCCCAGTAGATCTCGAAGACGTGGCCGAAGGGGTCTTCGAATCGGAAGGCGCGTCGGTGGCTGAGGTCGCCGTCGATCCAGCCGATCACCTTGTAGCCGCTCGCCAGGATGGCCTTCACCCGACGCTCCAGCGCCTCGGGGCTCGAGGTGCGATAGGCGACGTGGCCCACGCCCGTCGTGTCGGATCTTGTCAGCTTGAGCGAGCAGAACTCATAGTCGTCCCAGGCCCTGAGATAGGCCGAGGTATCGTCCTGTCCGGAAAGCTTCAGGCCGTAGACGCGGGTGAAGAAATCGAGGCTTTCCTCGAACTTGTCGGTATACATCTCGACATGGGCGAGATGGGCGATGTCGAAGCAGGGTTCCATGGCCGTCCCTCAGAGTTCGTCGACGGTGCGCGGGAAGACCGACTGGAAACCTTCGGCATACTTGCAGTCGCGGCCGCCCGACTGTCCGCCGGAATTGCGCTTGAAATGATTGGCGCGATTGATGGCGACGCGGGTGTAATAGTCCCACAAGTGCTCCTGGCCTTCCATGCACTCGATGGCGGCGCGCTTCTTCTCCCACACCGGCGTGATGTCGAGGAAGGTGTCGGGCTTCCAGCCCATCTGCTCCGTCTGGTGTGGCTCGAAGAGATAGAGCTGCGGCGCGCCGAGCACCTTCTGCCCCGGATTGTGGCCCCAGGCCTGGGCGATCATGCGGCACTCGAGGGCCACCTGCGTCGCGTACATATGGTCTGTATTATAGGGATCGTATTGGGAGTGGCTGAGCATGAAGCGCGGCTGCACCTTGCGGATCACGTCGACCAACGCATTCTTGTCGTCGCGGGTGAGTTCCAGCGGATAGTCGCCGAGGTCCATGCAGATGAGATCGTGTACCCCGAGCGCTTGTGTCGCGCGTTCGGACTCGGCGCGGCGGGCGTCCTTGACACGATCCAGCGTCATGCCTTCCTGCTTCCAAAGTTTCGCACTTTCGCCGCGTTCGCCGAAGGAAAGGCACACCACTGTAACTGCGTAGCCGAGCTGCGCATGCAGCGCGATCGCGCCGCCGCAGCGCCAGACGAAATCAGCCGCGTGGGCGCTGATCACCAGGGCGGTTTTGCCCGCCACGTCTTCCTTGGACATCGTCGTGCCTCCCTGATCCTTGGTCACCTAGGCATGCTACCCGCGGGGCGTCAGATCAAATCGAAAGGCTGAGGCGCTCCATAAGTTCAGGCTATAGTCTCTGGTAATGACCGGTGGGATTTGCCACAGTCGTCCCACAGAAAGACGAGGTTCAGATGCCCGAGATTGCGGATGAGTTTCCCAGTATTGCTCTGGTCGGTTTCGGCGAGGCGGGCCACGCCTTTGCCTCCGGCTGGTCGCTGCCGCCAGCCGTTCGGCCGAAAGCCTATGACCTGAAACTGCACGATGCCGCGACCGCCGGACGGGTTCTGGATCGCTGCGCAAGTGCCGGTGCGGAGCCGGTCGCCGACGCAACGAAGGCGATCGAGGGCGCCGGCCTGATCTTCAGCGTGGTGACGGCGGACCAGGCATTGGAGGTCGCGCGGGCCTGTGCGCCGCATCTGGCGCACGGTGCTCTGTGGCTCGACTGCAATTCCTGTGCGCCGCAGACCAAGCAGCAGGCGGCCGCGCTCATCGAGGCCGCGGGCGGCCGCTATGTCGATGTCGCCGTCATGGCACCGGTCTATCCCAAGCGTCATGAAGTGCCGCTGCTGCTCGCCGGCCCCCACGCGGCTCAGGCCGCGGTTCTCATCAAACGGCTGGGTATGCGACCGAGCGTGTCCGGTCCGAAGGTCGGCGATGCATCGAGCATCAAGATGTTGCGCTCCGTCATGATCAAGGGGCTGGAGGCGCTGACGACGGAATGCCTCCTCGCGGCGCGGCGCGCCGGCGTCGAGGATGCGGTCCTCGCGTCGCTCCAGGCGTCCGATCCCGGCATCGACTGGCGCGCGCGGGGCTCCTACAATCTGGAGCGCATGATGGTGCACGGTGCGAGACGCGCCGCCGAGGTCGAGGAAGTCTGCATCACGCTGCGGGCCTTCGGTCTGCCCGACTGGATGAGCCGGGGCACCATCGAGTGGCAGAGGCTGGTGTCGTCGCTCGACGTTGCCCCCGGAGAGGATGACCTGGCGCGACGAAGCGATGCGATCCTGAGCAAGCTATGATTTCGCGAAACCTCAGACACCTGAGACTGTTTGCCGGGGTTGCGGAACTGAAATCGCTCACGCTCACGTCGGAGAGATGGCACATCTCGCAGCCGGCTGTGACCCAGGCGATCAACAAGCTGGAGCGCGAGACCGGCGGCGCACTGTTCGAGCGCAGCCGCCACGGTTTCTTCCTCACGCCGCGCGGCGAGGTTCTCCTCGCCCGCGTGGAAAGCGCCTTCGCCCTGCTCGATCCGGTGCTGAACGACATCTCGCCGAGGTTGCGTTTGTCGTTGAGCTTCGCACAGCTCCAGGCGCTCGTCGCCGTCAGCGAAAGCGAGAATTTCACGCTCGCCGCCCGCCGTCTCGGGCTTGCCCAGCCGACCGTCCATCGCGCCGTCACCCAGATCGAGCAGGCGGCGGCTCGCAGCCTGTTCGAGCGCACCTCCTTCGGCATCCTGCCGACGCGGCTCTGCCAGGCGCTGGCCCAGGCGGCCCGGCTGGCGGTCTATGAATTCGACCAGGCCGATGCGGAACTGGCCGAGTTCAATGGCGGGGAAGCCGGGGCGATCGTCATCGGGGCCATGCCTCTGGCACGATCCGTCCTGCTGCCGCGGGCGCTTGCGCGGTTTCGCCAGCAGCAGCCGACCTATCCGGTGCGCATCCACGACGGCCCCTATGACGAACTGCTTGGAGCCCTGCGGCGCGGCGCGATCGATTTTCTCGTCGGTGCGTTGCGCGAACCGGCGCCGATCGGCGACGTGGTGCAGAGGCGCCTGTTCGATGATCGGCTGGCCCTGCTTGCCGGGCCGGATCATCCGCTCGCTTCGCGGACCGATATCACCGTCGAGGATCTGCTGGGTTATCCTTGGGTCGTTCCGCGCCTCGGCACGCCGACACGGGAGCAGTTCGAGACGATCTTCACTTCGGCCGGCAAGGAGCCGCCGCGGCGGCTGATCGAGTCTGGATCGCTGCTGCTGATGCGCGAGCTTTTGAACGAGAGCCAGCATCTTGGCTGCCTGTCGCGGCACCAGTCGCAACGCGAATGCGATCACGGGCTGCTTGTTTCGCTTACCTATCCGACCGACCATCTCGTGCGCCCGATCGGCCTCACCTACCGGGAGAACTGGCGGCCGACGTCGGCGCAGAGCCTGATGCTCCGACTGGTCGCCGAAGTGGCGCCCGGCGCCGACTGAGACGGCCAGCCCGGCGCCTTATGTCACCATGCGTCTTCTCCTCTTGAGGACACCTGAGACGCCCCGCAAACGAGATCCCCTCCCATTGCTCGGATCTTCAGGGCCTGCGAAACCGATGACAAGGTTTCGGGGCTTGCGGGCCGGGGCTTGGAGGATGTACGGCCAATGGCAGGGACGAGCGCCGCGTTGATCGCGGGTCGCCGTCGGGATCAGGTTTTCAGCCCGCCAGCGGGCATCGGGAGAAGGACAGGACCATGAGCAGAACAGTTGTCATCGCCTCGGGCGTTCGCACCGCCATCGGCGACTTCGGTGGTTCCCTGGCGGGGATCTCGCCCTGCGATCTCGCCGCCGGCGTTGCCCGCGAGGCGATCGCGCGTGCCGGCATTTCGCCGTCCGAGATCGGCCAGACGGTGTTCGGTCATGTCATTCATACCGCTCCCGAGGATATGTATATTTCCCGCGTCGCCGCGATCCGCGCCGGCGTGCCGGAAACCGTTCCGGCCCTGACGCTCAACCGCCTTTGCGGCTCCGGCCTGCAGGCGATCGTCACCGCCGCCGAGCAGATCATGCTCGGCAATGCCGACATCACGCTCGCCGGCGGTGCGGAAAGCATGAGCCGGGCTGGCCATCTGCTGACCCAGGCCCGGCACGGCCAGAAGATGGGCGATACGCTCGCCGTCGACATGATGATCGGCGCGCTCACCGATCCCTTCGGCAACGGCCACATGGGCATCACCGCCGAGAATATTTCCGAACGGACCGGCATCGACCGCGCCGCCCAGGACGCCTTCGCGCTCGAATCGCACCGGCGTGCGGCGCACGCCATCGCCGAGGGCCGTTTTGCCGAGCAGATCCTGCCGCTCACCGTCAAGCAGGGCCGCAAGGAGTTCGTCTTCGATACCGACGAGCATGTGCGCGCCGATGTAAAGCCCGAGGATTTGGCGAAGCTGCGCCCCGCCTTCCGCAAGGAGGGCACGGTCACGGCTGGCAATGCCAGCGGTCTTAACGATGCCGGCGCCGCCGTGGTGCTGATGGAAGAGGGCGTGGCGGCGGCTCGCGGCGTCAGGCCGCTTGCCCGCATCGTCGCTTGTGGTCTCGGCGGCGTTGCTCCCGAGGTGATGGGCCTTGGCCCCGTGCCGGCGGTCAAGCAGGCGCTGTCGCGCGCGGGCCTGAAGGTCTCCGACATCGACGTCATCGAATCCAACGAGGCCTTTGCCGTGCAGGCCTGTGCCGTTTCGGCGGAACTCGGCTTTGCGTCGGAGAAGGTCAATCCCAATGGTGGCGCGATCGCGCTTGGCCACCCGGTCGGTGCATCGGGTGCGATCATCCTGATCAAGACGATCTATGAACTCATTCGCACCGGCGGGCGTTATGGCCTCGCCACCATGTGCATCGGCGGCGGGCAAGGCATCGCGGTGATCGTCGAGAACCCGGCGCACGGCTGACCCGCCGGGTCGGTGTCCGACGCGCCGGTCGATGTGGTAAGTGTCTTGGATGTTGACTAGGGAGAGTGACATGGTCATCGACGATCCGGTCGTCATCGTTGGTTCCGCCCGCACGCCGATGGGCGGTTTCCAGGGCGCGCTCGCCGCAATGACGGCCTCCGAACTCGGCGTGGCGGTAATCCGCGCGGCGCTCGAGCGCGCCGGCGTACCGGCCGATGCAGTCGACGAAGTGGTCTTCGGCTGCGTGCTGCCCGCAGGGCAGGGACAGGCGCCGGCGCGTCAGGCCGCACTTGGCGCCGGCTTGCCGTTCTCGACGGGCGCGACCACGGTCAACAAGATGTGCGGCTCGGGCATGAAGGCGGCGATGCTGGCCCATGACCTGATCCTCGCCGGCAGCGCGCAGATCTGCGTCGCCGGCGGCATGGAGAGCATGACCAACGCCCCCTACCTGCTCGACCGCGCGCGCGGCGGCTACCGTCTCGGTCACGGGCGTGTCATCGATCACATGTTCCTCGACGGGCTGGAAGACGCTTATGACAAGGGCCGGCTGATGGGGACCTTTGCCGAGGATTGCGCCGAGACCTATCAGTTCACCCGCGAAGCCCAGGACCAATACGCGATCGCCTCGCTCGAGCGGGCGGTGAGGGCGATCAACACTGGCGCCTTCCGGGAAGAGGTGGTGCCTGTCACGGTGCGCACCGGCAAGGCCGAGCAGGTGGTCGACCGCGACGAACAGCCGGGCAAGGCCAGGCCCGAGAAGATCCCGACGCTCAAGCCCGCCTTCCGCGAGGGCGGCACGGTGACGGCCGCCAATTCCAGTTCGATTTCGGACGGGGCCGCAGCCCTGGTGCTGATGCGCCGTTCCCGCGCCGAGGCGATGGGGCTTACTCCGCTTGCGGTTATCCGTGGCCATGCCACGCATGCCCAGGCGCCCGGTCTTTTTGCCACCGCGCCGATCGGCGCGCTGCAAAAGCTTTCCGAGCGAACCGGCTGGTCGCTGAAGGACGTCGATCTGTTCGAGATCAACGAGGCCTTCGCCGTCGTCGCGATGGCGGCGATGCGCGACCTCGACCTGCCGCATGACAAGGTCAACGTGCATGGCGGGGCCTGCGCGCTCGGCCATCCGATCGGTGCTTCGGGCGCGCGCGTCATCGTCACGCTGCTGGCGGCGCTCCGTCGCCATGGCCAGAGCCGCGGCATGGCAACCCTGTGCATCGGCGGCGGCGAGGCGACCGCCATCGCCGTCGAGCTCTGCTGACGCTGAAGCGCTAGCCTGGAACCGGCGGGCGGCAGCCCGCCATCGCTGTGCGCGGCATCATCCCCGCGAGCTGGTCATATGGCCAAAGTTCGATTTCCTTTCGGTTTTGCGACGATTTGCTGCAATGCGAAACGTCTAGAGAAGTCGCGAAATTACGAAAATTTGTCCAACATGCAGCAAAATTGCGGCAAAAAGTCTCTTTACAAGTGTGCAACAACGGATAAGACGAAGGGAGTGTGTCGACGATCACGGCCATCGGGCGGAGGAGCGCAAGCGCTTCGGATGCCCGGGACGGCTCTGTTCGGACGGCTCCGGGCTTCGTGGTGGACATCACGGACATAAGAACCATGGCGCGATTTTGGGGCGCGCCGTTCAATACAGAAACCAGCGCATCCGGCTCGGCCGGACAAGCGCAAAGGGGAGAATGTCATGAAGTACAAGTTCGGTTTTGCCGCAGCGGCTCTGCTCGCGGCCACCTTCCTTTCCAGCGCCGCAAGTGCCAAGACCTTCGTCTACTGCTCGGAAGGCTCGCCGGAAGGCTTCGATCCGGGTATGTACACCGCCGGCACCACCTTCGATGCCTCGGCCCATCCGGTCTACAGCCGCCTGATGGAATTCAAGCCTGGCACGACCGAAGCGGAAGCCGGTCTGGCGGAAAGCTATGAAGTCAACGCCGAAGGCACCGAATACACCTTCAAGCTGCGTCCGGGCGTCAAGTTCCACACCACCGAATTCTTCACCCCGAGCCGCGAGCTGAACGCGGACGACGTCATCTTCTCGCTCGAGCGCCAGATCAAGGCCGACCATCCGTGGGCCCAGTACGTCGCCGGCACCTCGTGGGAATATGCCGCCGGCATGGGCTTCCCGGAACTGATCAAGTCGATCGAGAAGGTCGATGACCTGACCGTCAAGTTCACGCTGAACCGTCCGGAAGCGCCATTCCTCGCCAACCTCGCCATGCCCTTCGCCTCGATCGTTTCGAAGGAATATGCCGACAAGCTCGAAGCCGACGGCAAGAAGGAACAGCTGAACCAGATGCCGGTCGGCACCGGTCCGTTCATCTTCGTCGGCTACCAGCAGGACGCCGTCATCCGCTACAAGAAGAACGCCGACTACTGGGGCGGCGCTCCGAAGATCGACGACCTCGTCTTCGCCATCACCACCGACGCCGCCGTTCGCTACCAGAAGCTCAAGGCCGGCGAATGCCACCTGATGCCGTTCCCGAACGCTGCCGACGTTGCCGCGATGAAGACCGACCCGACCCTGACCGTCATGGAACAGGAAGGCCTGAACGTCGCCTACCTCGCCTACAACACGACCCAGGCTCCGTTCGACAAGCCGGAAGTCCGCAAGGCGCTGAACAAGGCGATCAACAAGCCCGCCATCGTCGACGCCGTGTTCCAGGGCATGGCAACGCCGGCCAAGAACCCGATCCCGCCGACCATGTGGTCCTACAACGACGCGACCCAGGACGACGCCTACGATCTCGACGCTGCCAAGAAGGAACTCGAAGCAGCCGGCGTCAAGGATCTCTCGATGAAGATCTGGGCCATGCCGGTTTCGCGTCCCTACATGCTGAACGCCCGCCGTGCGGCCGAAATCATGCAGGACGACTTCGCCAAGGTCGGCGTCAAGGTCGAGATCGTCTCCTACGAATGGGCCGAATATCTCGACCGTTCGAAGGCCAAGGATCGTGACGGCGCCGTCATGCTCGGCTGGACCGGCGACAACGGCGATCCGGACAACTTCCTCGACACGCTGCTCGGCTGCGAAGCCGTAGGCGGCAACAACCGCGCTCAGTGGTGCAACGAGGAGTTCAACGCCCTGGTGAAGAAGGCCAAGATCACTTCGGATCAGGCCGAGCGCACGAAGCTCTACGAAGAAGCCCAGCTGATCTTCAAGCGCGAAGCTCCGTGGGCCACCATCGACCACTCCCTGTCCGTCGTTCCGATGCGCAAGGAAGTCTCGGGCTTCGTTCAGAGCCCGCTCGGTGACTTCACCTTCGAAAACGTGGATATCGCCGAGTAACGGTCGATCCTGTTGAATTTTGCCGCGGGACAGCTTGCCTGTCCCGCGGCGATTGCATTACGAACGACCGATAGTCACGGTTGGCCCGTGAACGCCCGGAACGGATAAAAGATCGTCCGGGTCATGATACGCCCGCTGCGTTTACAGCGACCACAGACCTCCAAGAAGAACAACAGCAGGTCCACTATGTTTGGCTTTCTCTTGCGGCGGATCGCCGTTCTGATCCCGACCTTCATCGGGGTTTCCGTCATCGCCTTCGCCTTCATCCGACTTTTGCCGGGCGATCCGGTCGCCCTTCTATCGGGCGAGCGCGTGATGTCGCCCGAACGGCACGCCGAGATCAGTGCCAATCTCGGTCTCGACCGGCCCATCGTCATCCAATATTTCGACTATCTGGGCGGCGTGCTCACCGGCGATTTCGGCACTTCGATCGTCTCCAAGTCGCCGATCCTCGACCAATTCCTGGCGCTGTTCCCGGCGACGGTAGAATTGTCGCTGTGCGCCATCATCATCGCCATCGTGCTCGGCATTCCGGCCGGCGTGATCGCGGCGATCAAGCGCGGATCCTTCTTCGACCAGTCGGTCATGGGCGTCGCCCTGGTGGGTTATTCCATGCCGATCTTCTGGTGGGGCCTGCTGCTGATGATCCTGTTCTCCGGCATGCTGCAATGGACGCCGGTGTCGGGACGCATCTCGCTGATGTTCTTCTTCCCGCCGGTCACCGGCTTCATGCTGATCGACTCGCTGTTGTCGGGCCAGAAGGGCGCCTTCGTGTCGGCGCTCAGCCATCTCGCCCTGCCGTCGATCGTGCTGGCCACCATCCCGCTTGCCGTCATTGCCCGCCAGACCCGTTCGGCCATGCTGGAAGTCCTGTCCGAGGACTATATCCGCACGGCGCGTGCCAAGGGCCTGTCGCCGCTGCGCGTCGTCGGGCTGCATGCGCTCCGCAACGCCATGATCCCGGTCATCACCACGATCGGCCTGCAGATCGGCGTCATGCTCGCCGGCGCCATCCTGACCGAGACGATCTTCTCCTGGCCGGGCATCGGCAAGTGGATGGTCGACAGCGTATTCCGTCGCGACTATCCGGTGATCCAGGGCGGCCTGTTGCTGATCGCCGGCATCATCATGGTCGTCAATCTCATCGTTGATCTGCTCTACGGCCTGATCAACCCGCGCATCCGCCACTAGAAGGAGCAAATCCCATGGCCGATACCGCCACCAATCAACCGGTCTCCACCGCCGCGCTGCGTCGTCAGATGCTGGCCGAATTCTGGTTCTACTTCTCGGAAAACCGCGGCGCTGTCATCGGGCTGTTCGTCTTCCTCGCGCTCGTGCTGATCGCCATCTTCGCACCGCTCGTCGCGCCGCATTCGCCCTTCGAGCAGTATCGCGACGCGACACTCCTTCCGCCGTCCTGGCTCGAAGGCGGCAATACCTCGTTCCTGCTCGGCACCGATCCGGTCGGGCGCGACATTCTCTCGCGGCTGATCTACGGCGCGCAGTATTCGCTGTTCATCGGCGTCTTCGTCACCACCCTGTCGCTGTCGACTGGCATCCTGGTCGGCCTGATCGCCGGCTATTATCGCGGCTGGATCGATACCGTCATCATGCGGCTGATGGACATCATCCTCGCCTTCCCGTCGCTGCTCCTGGCGCTGGTGCTCGTCGCCATTCTCGGCCCGAGCCTGACCAACGGGATGATCGCGATTGCGTTGACGCTGCAGCCGCATTTCGTGCGCCTGACGCGTGCCGCCGTGATGACCGAGAAGACCCGCGACTACGTCACGGCAGCTAGGCTCGCCGGCGCCGGCCCGATCCGCCTGATGTTCCGCACCATCCTGCCGAACTGCATGGCGCCGCTGATCGTCCAGGCGACCCTGTCCTTCTCCAACGCCATCCTCGATGCGGCCGCGCTCGGCTTCCTCGGCATGGGCGCCCAGCCGCCGGCACCGGAATGGGGCACGATGCTCGCCGAAGCGCGCGAGTTCATCCTGCGCGCCTGGTGGGTGGTGACCTTCCCGGGTGTTGCCATCCTGATCACCGTCCTTGCCATCAACCTGATGGGCGACGGCCTGCGCGACGCCCTCGATCCCAAGCTGAAGAGGTCCTGACATGGCGCTTCTCGAAATCGAAAACCTGACCGTCCAGTTCGAGACGGCGTCCGGCTGGTTCAAGGCCGTCGACGGCGTCACGCTTTCGGTCGAGGCCGGCGAAGTGCTGGCCATCGTCGGCGAGAGCGGATCCGGCAAGTCGGTCTCCATGCTCGCCGTCATGGGTCTGCTGCCATGGTCGGCCAAGATCATCGCCGACAAGATGCTGTTCCAGGGCCGGGACATTCAGGGCATCTCGGCTGCCGAGCGGCGCAAGCTGATCGGCAAGGACATTGCCATGATCTTCCAGGAGCCGGTGGCCAGCCTCAACCCGTGCTTCACCGTCGGCTTCCAGATCGAGGAAGTGCTGCGCATCCACATGGGCCTTGGGCGACAGGCCCGGCGCGAGCGGGCGATAGCGCTGTTCAAGCTGGTCGGCCTTCCCGATCCGGCCGAACGGCTCCATCACTTCCCGCACCAGATGTCGGGCGGCCAGTGCCAGCGCGTGATGATCGCCATGGCGATCGCCTGCAACCCGAAGCTCCTGATCGCCGACGAGCCGACGACCGCGCTCGACGTGACGATCCAGAAGCAGATCCTCGACCTCCTGATGAACCTGCAGGCCGAGACCGGCATGGGCCTGATCATGATCACCCATGACATGGGCGTGGTTGCCGAAACCGCCGACCGCGTCATCGTCCAGTACCAGGGGCGCAAGATGGAGGAGGCCGACGTGCTCTCGCTCTTTGAGGCGCCGAAGAACGCCTATACCAAGGCCCTGCTTTCGGCCCTGCCGGAAAACGCCACGGGCGACCGCCTCACCACCGTCTCCGACTTCATGGCGGGCGCGGCAGCAGGAGAGAACGCATGACCGACAAAGTCCCCATGCTCGAAATCCGCAACATCACGCGCGACTACCATGTGCCGACCGGCTTCCTGAAGCCGGAAAAGGTGGTTCACGCGGTCAAGGGCGTGTCGTTCAAGCTCGAAGCCGGCAAGACGCTGGCGATCGTCGGCGAGAGCGGTTGCGGCAAGTCGACCCTTGCCCGCATCCTCACCTTCATCGACGAGCCGACGTCCGGCGAACTGCTGATCGAAGGCAAGCCCGTCGACACGCGTCCGGGACACCTGACGGCCGACATGCGCCAGAAGGTGCAGATCGTTTTCCAGAACCCCTATGGCTCGCTCAATCCGCGCCAGAAGATCGGCGACGTGCTCGGCGAGCCGCTGCTGATCAATACGAACATGAGCTCGGCGGAGCGCCGCGCACGGGCGACCGAGATGCTGATCAAGGTCGGCCTCGGTCCGGAACACTACAACCGCTATCCGCACATGTTTTCCGGCGGCCAGCGCCAGCGTATCGCGATTGCCCGCGCGCTGATGCTGAACCCGAAGCTCCTGGTGCTCGACGAACCGGTCTCGGCGCTCGACCTCTCGGTCCAGGCGCAGGTGCTGAACTTGCTCGCCGACCTCCAGGAAGAGTTCGGCCTCACCTACGTGTTCATCAGCCACGACCTGTCGGTGGTGCGCTACATCGCCGACGAGGTGATGGTGATGTATTACGGCGAGGCGGTCGAATACGGCACGCGCGAGGAAGTCTTCTCCGATCCGAAGCACGACTACACCAAGACGCTGTTCGCCGCGACGCCGCGCGCCGACGTGGAGTCCATCCGCGCCCGCATGGCCAAGCGCG
This sequence comes from Allorhizobium sp. GW101-3B10, assembly GCF_059424725.1. NCBI lineage: Bacteria > Pseudomonadati > Pseudomonadota > Alphaproteobacteria > Hyphomicrobiales > Rhizobiaceae > Allorhizobium > Allorhizobium sp. GW101-3B10. Next base: position 250,223 of record NZ_JBWKZR010000001.1, read on the forward strand.
TCCGCCCGGTCGCCAAGGCCGGCTGAGGCCGCTCAAAGGCCCGGTTCGAATTCGTCGCTTGAAGGCGGGCAGTGGATATTCCTGCCCGCCTTTGCTATTTGCGAAGTTCCTACTGAAATCGGGTCACGGTCATTCATGACGCAGGCAAACGCCAGCAGAGCAAAAGCGCAGAAGAACCAGCCGGTGCTGCGCATCGGCTTCATCCTCGCGCGCAGCTTCACGCTCAGCGCGTTTTCGCTGTTCGCCGACGCGCTGCGCCTCGGCAGCGATGTGGAGGATCGGTCCGGCCGGGTGAATTGCGACTGGGCGGTGCTGGGCAGCACGCGCAATTTCATCACGGCGAGCTGCGGCATCCAGGTCGCGCCGACCGCGCCGCTCGGCAATCCGACGCAGTTCAGCTACATCGCCGTCGTCGGGGGGCGGCTCAACGTCGCTGAGCCGATCGACCGCGAAGCGATCGCCTTCTTGCATGAAGCCGCAGCTGCCGGGGTGCCGATCATCGGGGTCTGCACCGGCAGCTTCATTCTCGCCGAGGCCGGCCTCCTGGAAAACCGTAGCGCCTGCGTCAGTTGGCTGCACTATGTCGAGTTCCGCTCGCGCTTTCCCTCGATCGACGCCACGTCCAAGCGCCTGTTCGTCGAGGACCATGGCCGCATCACCTGCGCCGGCGGGTCGAGCGTCGCCGATCTTGCCACCTATCTGATCCGCCGCCATGTGGGGGAGGCTGCCGAGCGCAATGCGCTGGAAATCATGCAGATCACCCGCCGCCGCGATGCCAGCGAGATGCAGACGCGCAATCCGCTCGGTTCGACGCCGGTCAGGGACAAGCGGACCAACATGGCGCTGATCATGATGGAGCAGCATATCGAGGATGTGGTCAGCATCGATGATGTGTCGGAAGCGGTCGGCTTGTCGCGCCGCCAGCTGGAGCGGCTGTTCCGAACCGAGTTTGGTGCGACACCGGTCGCCATGTATATCCGGCTGCGGCTGGAACATGCGCGCCGACTGGTGGTATTCACCGACAAGCCGCTGATCGACATCGCGCTGGAGACGGGCTTCGAGAACGTCTCGCACTTCATCCGCAAATTCCGCAAGGAGTTCGCCATCACGCCGGTCGCCGCGCGTCGGCGCCATGCGGCGGAAACCAATGCCTGAAAAAACAAAAGGCCGGCGAAAACGTCGGCCTTGGTCTTGGGTACTGGGAGTTTCGGTCAGCGTTTAGAGGCGAACCTTGCGGAAGCCTTCGGGGTCGATGCCGAGCGTGCGCAGATCACGGGCGCGCGGGCTGCGATGGGCCTCGACGGCTGCTGCGGCGGCGCTTGCTGCTCCGATGACGGCGAAGGCCCTACCAAGGAAACCCTTATGCATGGAACCTGTGAGGACAGACATTGTCTTTGCTTTCTCTGTGTGTTGACAAGAGAAAGATGGTCCTCATTAGCGGTTTCTACAATGGCGATATATTCAGTGCAGCCATGCAAGAAATGCGGGCCGGAACTGTTGGGTTCCGGCCCGCCTTGATCTTCGTCATTTCTATCAGGGTCAGTCTTCGCTGGCGGCGAGATGCGACAGGACTTCGCCCTTGCCGCGAGCGCGCAGGATCAGCGGCAGGATCAGTGCCGTGGCGGCCAGCAGCAGAAGGCCGGCGGCGATCGGCGAGGTGACGAGCACCGTCACGTCGCCCTGGCTGATCGACAGGGCACGGCGCAGCTGCTGCTCGGCCAGCGGCCCGAGGATCAGGCCGACGACCACCGGGGCGATCGGATAGCCGAAGATCCGCATGATATAGCCCATCACGCCGAAGGCGAGCAGCATGCCGAGTTCGTAGATCGACGGGTTGGCGCCGATGGTGCCAAGCGTCGCGAACAAGAGGATGCCGGCATAGAGCCAGGGCTTGGGGATGGTCAGCAGGCGGACCCACAGGCCGATCAGCGGCAGGTTGAGGATCAGCAGCATGAAGTTGGCGATCAGCAGGCTGGCGATCAGACCCCAGACGAGCTGCGGATTGGTGGCAAACAGCAGCGGGCCGGGCTGCAGGCCGTATTGCTGGAAGCCGGCGAGCATGATGGCGGCGGTCGCCGTGGTCGGCAAGCCAAGCGTCAGCAGCGGCACGAGCGTGCCGGCGGCAGAGGCGTTGTTGGCCGCTTCCGGACCGGCCACGCCTTCGATGGCACCGTTGCCGAACTCTTCGGGATGCTTGGTCAGCCGCTTTTCCGTCGCATAGGAAAGGAAGGTGCCGATTTCGGCGCCGCCGGCCGGCATGGCGCCGATCGGGAAGCCGATCGCCGTGCCGCGCAACCAGGGTTTCCAGGAGCGGCCCCAGTCGGCAGCCGTCATCCAAACCGAACCCTTGACGGCCTCGACCTTGTCCGGGCCGCGATCTCCCTGGGCGGCGAGGAATAGGCTTTCGCCGATGGCGAACATGGCGACGGCCAGCGTGGTCACCTCGATGCCGTCGAGCAGGTCGGGCACGCCGAAGCTCATGCGCGTCTGGCCGGTCAACTGGTCGATGCCGACGGTCGCCAGCGTCAGGCCGATGAAGAGTGAGGTGAGGCCGCGCAGCGTCGAGTCGCCGAAGGCCGAGGAGACGGTGACGAAGGCGAGCACCATCAGGGCGAAATATTCGCGCGGGCCGAAGACCAGGGCGAGCTTGACGATGAAGGGCGCGATGAAGGCAAGCGCGACCGTGGCGATCAGGCCGGCGACGAAGGAGCCGATGGCGGCGGTCGCAAGGGCCGGACCGCCGCGTCCGGCGCGCGCCATCTTGTTGCCTTCAAGCGCAGTCACGATCGAGGCGCTCTCACCGGGCGTGTTGAGCAGGATCGAGGTCGTCGAGCCGCCATACATGCCGCCATAGTAGATGCCGGCGAACATGATCAGCGATCCGGCCGGGTCGAGCTTGAAGGTGATGGGCAGGAGCAGCGCGACGGTGAGCGCCGGGCCGATGCCCGGCAGAACCCCGACGGCGGTTCCGAGCGTCACGCCGATCAGCGCATAGAGCAGGTTCATCGGCTGGGAGGCGACAAGCACACCCTGCCAGAGGAATTCGAAGGTATCCATGAGTGGCTACTCCTCAGAGGAACAGGCGTTCGAGCGGCCCGGCCGGCAACGAAAGTTGCAGCAGCAGGGCGAAGACCAGCCAGACGGCGAGCGAGATCGCGATGCCGATCGGCAGGGAGAACCACAGCTGGCGTTTGCCGAAGGCACGGGCGGTCGCGGCGAAGAGCACGCCGGTGGCGATCGAGAAGCCGACCGTCGGGAGCAGCAGCATCTGGCCGGCCAGTCCACCGATGATCCAGGCGACCGGTGCGATCTCCTGATGCTCGCGCTCGGGGAAGTCGCGGCGGAAGGCGGCGATCGCGGTCCAGGCGGCAAGGCCGGCAAGGCCGAAGGCGATCCATTTCGGCACGGTGGCCGGACCGACCGGCGAATAGCCGACGACGTCGCTCAGGCGATCGACGTCCCAGAAAATGAGCGCGGCGAGCGCCGCGAGCACCAGGGCGATGACAAGCGCCGCCCCGTCGGGGCGGCGTGTTTCCGTCGTTGAGGTGTTTGCCTCGCTCATTTCACCAGCCCGATGTCCTTGAGGACGGCTTCGGTGGCGGTGACGTCCTTGTCGAGCTGGGCCTTGAAGGCGTCGCCGGCGAGGTAGGTGTCCTGCCAGCCCTTGGTCTTGAGGATTTCCTGCCAGCTGGCGGACTTGACCATCTTCTCGACGTCGGCCGAGACTGCGGCCGTCTGTTCGGGGGTGAGGCCCGGAGCAGCTGCGACCATGCGCCAGTTCTCGACCACCACGTCGAGGCCGCTTTCCTTGAGCGTCGGCGCGTCGGCATTTGCCAGGCGTTCGGCGCTGGAGACGGCGAGCAGGCGCAGCGTGCCAGACTTGATCTGCGATTCGAACTCGCCATAGCCGGAAATGCCTGCGGTCACCTGGCTGCCGAGGATGGCGGCCAGAGCCTCGCCACCGCCGGAGAAGGCGATGTAGTTGATCTTGGTCGGATCGACACCGGCCGCCTTGGCGATCAGGCCGACAGCGATATGGTCGGTGCCGCCGGCGGAGCCGCCAGCCCAGGAGACCGAACCCGGATCCTTCTTCAGTGCCTCGACGAGTTCGCCCATGGTCTTGATCGGCGAAGCGGCGGGAACGACGATGGCTTCATATTCGCCGGTCAGGCGGGCGATCGGGGTGACATCCTTCAGCGAGACCGGGGACTTGTTGGTGAGGATCGCGCCGACCATGACATAGCCGCCGACGATGAGTGCGTTCGGGTTGCCCTTCGCCTGGTTGGCGAACTGGGCAAGGCCGATGGTGCCGCCGGCGCCCGGAACGTTCTGTACCTGGGCAGCGGGCGAAATGCCTTCCTGCTGCAGTACGGTCTGCATCGAGCGGGCGGTCTGGTCCCAGCCGCCGCCCGGATTGGCCGGTGCCATGATGGTGTAGTCGGCGGCAAAGGTCGGCAGCGCGATCGCGCCGGCCAGGATGGTTGCCAGGATAAACTGTTTCAAGATGGACTCCTCCGTCAGGCACTGCTCATCGGCAGTGCATTTCTTGTTGAGCGGACAAGGGGAGCGTTCCGGCAAGCGACAGGGCCGTGTCCAGACGGACAGGTGCCGGATCCTACCAGGTCTCCTCCCGACCTTGCCGGCCAAACGCCTCCACGCGTGACCGCACTCGAATAAGATCATATCAAGCTGACATTTGCCTGACATCGCCGACGCTCTTGCGTCATGCGATGTGGGTCAAGGAAAAGCATACGCCGAACTATTGCAGCCGCAAGACTTCGTTCCACCGGCTGATCAGCCGCGCGCGCTTGACCTGGTCGAGATAGACCATGAGGCCGGGGCTGACCGGGACGGGCCTCAGCTGCTTGCCGAGCTGTTCCTGCAGCGTGGTGGCGGTGTTCTCGCCGGCAACGTCGGGGCTCACCGCGGCGATCTGCAACTGCCGCGCCATGATGGTCTGGCCCTCGCGCGACATGAAGAACTCGAGATAGGCCCGCCCGAGGTCGGGCGAGGCGGCGGCCTGCGGCACGAGGCCGATGCGCGACATGACGACCGTATAGTCCTTCGGCAGGACGATGCCGAGATCCGGATGGCGCGAGGCCCAGTCGGCGGCGTAGGAGCCGAGGATGTTGTATCCCAGCACGAAGCGGCCGTCGGCGATGCGTTCGAGGATGGCGGAGCTGGTCGAGTAGAGCTTCACCCCGGCGGCCCCCATGGTCTGGATCACCGACCAGATGTCGCCGAACTGTTCCTGGTCCCTTGCCATGAACAGGAAGCCGACGCCGGAGCGTTCGATGTCGTAGGTGCCGATGCGGCCGTAGACGGTATTGCCCTGGCGCTTCAGATAGTCGACGAATTCGGCCCGGGTGGCGGGCGGCTTTTCCTTGGTGAAGCTCGGCTTGTGATAGACGAAGACGGCGGGTTCGAAGGTCAGCGCATAGGCTGTGTTGCGCCAGTTGGCCCAGGCTGGCCAGCGCGCGCTCATCGGCAGGTCGCTGCGCTGGGCATAGCCGTCGTTCGACAGCTTCACCTGCAGGTCCATGGCGGAGGAGAAGGCGAAGTCGGCGGTGCGCGCACCGCTGTCGGTTTCCTTGACGATGCGATCGTAGATTTCGCCGGTCAGCATGTCCTCGTAACGGACCGCGACGTCGGGATTAGCCTTCTGGAAGGCCTCGATCATCGGCTGGGCGACCGGTTCGTCGAGCGAGGAATAGACGACGAGCGTGCGGGCGTCGGCGCTTCCCGAGCGTGCCGGAAAGAGCGTCGTGCTGGCCCAAGCGGCCAACGATTGGCCGAGGATGAAGACGATGGTCAGGAGAACAATGCGCATAAATTCATAATGCCGCGGCCGGCAGGCGTTCACAAGCCGCAGGCTCGCCGCTAGAGTGGCGTCGAGGGGAACGATCTTGCGCATACTTTTGGTCGAGGACAACGAGACGCTGGCGGACGGGCTGTCCTCGATCCTGCGCGGCAGCGGTTACGCGGTTGACGTCGTCGGTGACGGCGCATCGGCCGATGCGGTCACGGCGACCGAGACCTTCGATCTCGTCATCCTCGATCTGAACCTGCCGGAAATGGGCGGCCTGGAAGTGCTGCGCTCGATGCGGTCGCGGCAGGACAAGGCGGCCGTGCTGATCCTGACGGCGCGCGGCACGACGGAAGAGCGGGTCAAGGGCCTCGATCTCGGCGCCGATGACTACATGACCAAGCCTTTCGACGTCAGCGAACTTGAGGCACGCGTGCGCGTTCTGCTGCGTCGGCGCGCCGGGCTGCACTCCTCCACCGTACAATACGGCAATGTGTCTCTCGACCTCACGTCGCGGACCTTTTCCGCCGACGGCGTGCTGATCGACCTGCCGGCGCGCGAACTCGGCATTCTCGAAGTGCTGTTCATGCGGGCGGGCAAGGTGGTGCCGAAGGATGCAATCATCCAGTCGCTGGCGGGTTTCGACGACGACCTCAGCGCCAATGCCATCGAGCAATATGTCAGCCGCCTGCGCAAGCGGCTCAGTCCCTACGGCCTCTCCGTCCGCACCGCGCGCGGCATCGGCTACTATCTCGACAAGGTGGCGGAACCGGCATGACCGCTGCCGTCTATTCGCTGCGCAGGCGATTGCTGGGCTGGCTTCTGCTGGCGACCGCAGTCCTCGGCATCGTCGCACTGGTCGATACCTACCGCGAGGCGGTTCGCACCGCCAATACGGTTTCCGACCGGGTGCTCGCCGGTTCGGCCATGGCGATCGCCGAGCGGGTGATCGTCTCCGAAGACGGGACGCTGGAGGTCGACATTCCCTATGTGGCGCTCGAAATGCTGACCTCGGCGGCCCAGGACCGCGTGTTCTACCGGGTCGACGGACCGCCCGGCAGCTTCATCACCGGCTACCAGAACCTGCCCACCTTCGTCGATCTCGGCGGCCAGTCGTCCTTCTATACCGACGCGATCTTCCGCGGCGAGCCGATCCGGGTCGCCGTCCTGCAGCGCTCGGCCTCGACCGGCATCGATTCCGTGCCGTTTTCCGTGACGGTCGCGGAAACCACCATCGCCCGCCAGCAGCTGGCGCAGGCGATCCTCTTGCGCTCGGCCGCCCGCCTAGCGCTGATGATCGGCGGTGCGGGCGCGATCGTCTGGATCGCGGTCACCTATTCGCTGCGGCCGCTCTATCGGCTTGGCGAGGCCATCGCCGAGCGTAATCCCGACGATCTCCACCCGATCGAGCACTCCGTGCCGACCGAGGTCCAGGGGCTGGTCGACACCGTCAATTCCTTCATGATCCGCCTCGGCTCGGCGCTCGATGCGCTGCGCAACTTCACCGGCAATGCCAGCCACCAGCTGCGCACGCCTCTCGCCATCATCCGCACGCAGCTGGCACTCTCTGCCCGGGCGACGACGCTGGAGGAGGCCAGGGCGGCAGCGCTGAAGGGCGACCGCGCCGTCGGCCATGCCGAGCATGTGCTGGCACAATTGCTGTTGATGGCAAAGATCGACGCCGCCAGCTCGGATCATCGGCCGCCGGTCGCCCGGATCGATCTCGTCCGGCTGGCGCAGGAGGTCACGGCCGACAACGTGCCGAAGGCCACCCAGGCCGGCATCGATCTCGGATTCGAGGGCGAGGGGACGGCCTTCGTGCTGGCCGAGCCGCTGCTGATCGGCGAACTGCTCGGCAACCTGATCTCCAATGCGATCGCCTATGCCGGGCCGGACACGGAGGTCACGGTCCGTGTGTTCGCCCGTCCCGAAGGCGTCTGCCTCGAAGTGGAGGACGACGGTCCGGGCATCCCGACGGAAAGACTCGCCTCGGTGCGGCAGCGCTTTTCCCGCGGAGACAAGGGCGAGGGCGCCGGCCTCGGCCTGCCCATCGTCGAGGAGATCGCCCGCCTCTTCGCCGGTCGGCTCGACCTTGCCCAGGGTTCGGGCGGACGCGGCCTCAAGGCGACCGTCACCTTTCCCCCGGCCGAACCGGCATACTGATCCGGACCGCCTATCTCAGGAAGGCGCGGAAGCGGCCGAGCGAGAAGAGGAAGAGCACCGTCCCGATCGCGATCAGCCACAGGAAATCCGGCCATACCACATCCATTCCGGCACCGCGGAACAGGATCGACTGCGCCATGGCGATGAAATGCGTGTTGGGTGCGAAGTTCATGATCAGCTGGATGATCTCCGGCATGCTTTCGCGGGGCGTGAGCCCGCCGGACAGCACCTGCAGGGGCAAGAGGATGAGCATCAGCAGCAGGCCGAACTGCGGCATGGACCCGGCAATGGTTGCCAGGAAGATGCCGAGCGAGGTGGTGGCGAAGAGCTGCAGCGCCGTGCCGGCCATGAAGAGGGGCAGCGAACCCTGCAGAGGCACTTCGAGGATCCAGTGGGCGACGACCACCAGCGAGAAGGCCGATGCCACCAGCACCACCAGGCTCATGGCCAGCACCTTGCTGACCATGATCTCGAAGGCGGTCACCGGCATGACCAGAAGATGCTCGATCGTGCCGTGCTCGCGCTCGCGGATGAGGGCGGCGCCGGTCAGGATGATCGACAGCATGGTTATGTTCGTGATGATGTTGTTGAGCGCCCCGAACCACACATTGTTGAGCTGCGGATTGAAGCGCGCCCGCATGGTGAGATCGACCGGCAGGTCGATCGTGCTGCGATAGCGGTCGACGAACTCGCTCACCTCGCTGTTGACGATGCTCTGGATATAGCCCGAACCGCTGAATGCCTGGGTCATGCGGGTGGCATCGACATTGAGCTGGATGGTCGGAACGCGTCCGGCCAGGACGTCCTGCTGGAAGTTGGCGGGAATGTCGAGCGCGAAGGTCGACAGGCCCGCATCCATGCGCTTGTCCATCTCGTTCGCCGTGATGATGTCCGGCTTGGTGAAATAGGGCGGGTAGAAGGCATCCTGGATGCGCAGCGACAGCTGCGAAAGATCCTCGTCGACGATGGCGATGGCCGCCATGTTAAGCGTCTCCGGCAATGCCCGCGCCTCGGTGTAGATCGACAGCGAGAAGGAATAGAGGATGAAGACCAGCAGCATGCGGTCCTGCATGAGGCCGCGCAGTTCCTTGACGATCAGCTGACCGATATGGCGGATGTGCATGGGCCTTACCTCGCCTGCTTTTTCAGGAGAATGGCGGTCAGCCCGAGGAGGATCGGGATGGCGATCAGCAGATAGATCATCTGCTGCTGCAGGTCGGCAAAGCCGAGCGCCTTTGAAAACGTGCCGCGTGCGATGGTGACGAAATGGGTCGTCGGATAGATGCTGCCGATGAAGGCGCCGGCACCCTTGAGCGATGATACCGGGTCGATGATGCCGGCAAATTGCACGGCCGGAATGAGGGTTAGAAGTGCCGTGCCGAACAGGGCGGCGATCTGGCTTGACACGAAGGTCGAGACCAGCATGCCGAGCGCCGTGGTCGAGATGACGTAGAGGAGGGCGGCGGCGGCGAAGGTCACGAGGCTTCCGGTGAACGGCACCTTGAAGATCAGGATGGCGAAAGCGGTCAGAAGCACGAAATTCATCATGGCGAGCAGGATATAGGGAAGCTGCTTGCCGATCAGGAATTCCAGCCGGGTCGTCGGGGTCACGTAGAAATTGATGATCGAGCCGAGTTCCTTTTCGCGCACGACGCTGAGCGCGCCCAGGATTGCCGGGATCAGCAGCAGAAGCAGCGGGATGACGGCCGGCACCATGGCCACCAGGCTCTTGACGTCCGGATTGTAGCGGTAGCGGGTTTCGAGCGTGTAATTGCCCCTGGTCGCCTCTTCCCCATAGGCTTCGCGGATCTTCTCGGTGATCCAGTGGGCGTGCATGCCCTGCACATAGCCGCTCACCGTTTCCGCGCGGGTCGGCATGGCGCCGTCGATCCAGGCGCCGATCTCGACCGCGTCGCCCCGCAGGGCGTCGCGGCCGAAATTCGGCGGGATCTCGATTGCCAGGCTGATTTCACCGCTGCGCATGCGCTTGTCGAGGTCGTCATAGTCCTTGAGCGGGGCATGTTCGACGAAGTAGCGGGAGCCGGAAAGCTGCGCGACATAGTCGTCGCTGATCGTGGTTCGGTCGTAGTCGAGCACGGCGAAGCTGAGCTTCTCGATGTCGAGATTGATGCCGTAGCCGATCACGAACATGAGGATGACGCTGCCGATTGTCGCCAGCGTGCCGCGGATCGGATCGCGTTGCAGCTCAAGCGCTTCCCGGCGCGAATAGCTCATCATGCGCCTGAGGTCGAAGAAGCGGCTGAAGAGCGACTGCCGCGGCGCGGCCCCGGCTGCGGCCGCCGGCTCGGCTGCTTCTACCGTCTCCGGCGCGGCTTCCGCGGCAAACTCGGCATTGCCGGCGATCGCATCCTCCAGATAGGCGATGAAGGCTTCCTCGAGCGAGGCTGCGCCGCGTTTCTGGACGATCCCGTCCGGGGTGTCGCTGACCAGCACGGTGCCGGCATGCATCAGCGAAATGCGGTCGCAGCGCTCGGCCTCGTTCATGAAATGGGTGGAGACGAAGATGGTGACGCCGTCCTTGCGGGAAAGCTCGCCGAGGATCTGCCAGAAATCGTCGCGGGCAATCGGGTCGACGCCGGAGGTCGGCTCGTCGAGGATCAGGATTTCCGGCGCATGCACCATGGCGACGGCCAGCGACAGGCGCTGGCGAATGCCGAGCGGCAGCGCATCCGGCATGGCGTCCATGACGTCGATGAGGTCGAAGCGCTTGGCCATCTCCTCGACGCGCGGGGCGATGCGTTCCTTCGGCAGGTCGAACAGGCGGGCATGCAGGTCGAGGTTCTGTTGAACCGTCAGTTCGCCATAGAGCGAAAAGGCCTGGCTCATATAGCCGATGCGGCGGCGGACGGCGAGATCCGAGCCGTCGACGGCGTGGCCAAAAAGTTGCGCCGTGCCCTCGCTGGCGGTCAGGAGTCCGGTCAGCATCTTCATCGTCGTCGTCTTGCCGCAGCCGTTCGAACCGAGGAAGCCGAAGATCTCGCCGCGCTCGATGCGGAAGCTCACGTCGTTGACGGCGGTGAAGTCGCCGAAGCGCATCGACAGGTGGCTGGCCTCGATGGCGATCTCGCCGTCGAGTTCCGGATTGCGCGGCGGAATGGAGAGTTCGCCGTGGCCGCGACGCTTCTCCTCCGGCAGAAGAGCGATGAAGGCCTTGTCGAGGTTCGGTGCGCCGGTGCGCTCCAGCAGATCCTGCGGCGTGCCCGTCGCCAGCACCTTGCCGTCGTCCATGGCGACCAGCCAGTCGAAGCGGGCGGCCTCCTCCATATAGGCGGTGGCGACCAGGACCGTCATGCCGGGGCGGTTTTCGCGGATGCGGTCGACCAGTTCCCAGAACTGGCGGCGCGACAGCGGATCGACACCGGTCGTCGGCTCGTCGAGGATCAAGAGGTCCGGATCGTGGATCAGCGCGCAGCACAGGCCAAGCTTCTGCTTCATGCCGCCGGACAGCTTGCCGGCCGGGCGATCGGCGAAGGGGGAGAGGCCGGTGCTCTTCAGCAGTTCGGCGATGCGGCGCTGGCGTTCCCTGCGCCCATGACCGAACAGGCGGGCGAAGAAATCGACGTTTTCGAAGACCGAGAGCGTCGGATAGAGGTTCTTGCCCAGCCCCTGTGGCATATAGGCGATGCGCGGGCAGGTACGGGCCCGGTGGACGGAATCGGCCATGTCGCCGCCCAGCACGTGAACCGTGCCCTGCTGCACCGCGCGGGCGCCGGCGACCAGCGAAAGCAGGCTCGACTTGCCGACGCCGTCGGGACCGAGCAGGCCGATCAGGCCGCCGCTCGGCAGATCGAGCGAGATGTCGCCGAGTGCCCGGGTGCGACCATAGGAGAGGGAGACGCCCTTGATGCAGACGACGGTGTCGGACATCTCGGCCGCCTCGTTCCGCGCGGGCTCGCTCATTGGACGACGTCGCCCTCAACACCGGTCGGCCATTGCGCTGCCGGGTCGAGCCGCACATAGGCGACGCCCGGCAGGCCGGTCTTGACCATCTCGATATGCTTCAGCAGCAGTTCCGGGTCGATCTTCGCCTTGACGCGGAACATCAACTTTTCACGCTCGATCTGGGTTTCAACCGTCTTCGGCGTGAATTGGGCGACGTTGGCGACAAAAGAAACGGTTGCCGGAATGATGTATTGTGGCGCAGCGTCGAGTTTCAGGCGCACTTCCGCGCCGATCGCCACCCGGCCCGCCTGGTCGGTCGGCAGGAAGAAGCTCATGTAGACGTCGCCGAGGTCGACCAAATTGATGACCTTGCCGCCGCCGGCGACGACTTCGCCCGGCTGGGCGACGCGGAACTGGATGCGGCCGTCCCGCGGGGCGGTGAGCGTGCTGTCGGCGATGACGGTTTCGATGTTGTCGATCGCGGCCTTCGCCGCATCGGCCGCCGCCTCTGCGTTCACCACCTGGGCCTTGGCGTAGCTGATCGCGGCATCCGCTGCGGCCGTCTGGGCTTCGGCGGCAGCCAAGGCCGCACGCGCGCCCTCAGCAGCGGCCTGATCATCCTCCAGCGTTTGCTGCGAGATGGTGCTGGAACTGGCGAGCTGTTTGGAGCGCACCATCTTGCGGTCGGCCGAATCGAGCAGGATCTGACGTTGCGAGACGGCGGCGATCGCTGCCTTCCTCTCGGCATTGCGCTGCTCGACGAGCGCCTGCGCGGTCTCGATGCCGATATCGGCCCGGCGCTTCTCGGCCTCAGCCTGGCGCAACTGCGATTCCAGCTGCTTGATATCCATCTGGGCCAGCTTCTCGCCGACTTTGACGAAATCGCCTTCATCGACGAATATCTCGCTGATACGACCAGCGGTCTTGGCCGCGACGTCGATCTCGACTGCTTCGATCCGGCCATTGCCGCTGGCGATGCCGTCGGCCAATTCGGACGCCTGCAGCGACTGCCAGAAATAATAGGCGCCGCCCGCCGCCGCGGCGAGGACAAGAGCGACAATGATCCCGTTTCGGCTGGCTGGTTTCACCGCTTCGATCTCCTGTAGAGCGGGCCCCTCCTACCGTCGAGATCGGCCCCGATTCATTTCTAATCATTCGATTAAAGCAACATCCTTCTCGCAGGTGCAATAGCGGGGACGTGACAGTTTCACGAAATTCGAAGCGATTTGGAACAGGCGTGAGACAGGGCCAGCAATCGTCGTCACATCGCGGGCGGTTCCGGCCAGTTGTTCACGCCGCCGGTCCAGGTTTCGAACAGCTTCGAGAGCTTCAGCACCCGCATGTCGTCGAAGCGCGGGCCGACGATCTGCAGGCCGATCGGCATGCCGCTTTTCGAGAAACCGCAATTGATTGAGGCGGCCGGCTGTTCCGACATGTTCCACGGCACGGTAAAGGCGATGTGCTCGAATGGCTGTTCGGGGTCGTTTGTGGGCGAGGCCCATTCGGCCGGGTAGGAGACGATCGGATTGGTCGGGGTCAGCACCGCATCGACCGTGGTGAACAGCTGGCCGCAGGTCTTGCGCATCTCAATGGTCTGGCCAAAACCCTGCACCGCCTCGACGCCGGTGACATCGGCGCCCTTTTCCGCCCATTGGTAGATATAGGGCAGGATCTTCGCACGGCGTTCGTCGGGGAGGTTGCGAATGTCGCCCCAGAACTTGGCGCGCCAGAATTTGTCCAGCCCGTCGAGCATGGCGCGTGTCATCACCGGCTCGACCTCGAAGACCACGGCGCCCGCATCCTCGAAGCGTTTGGCAGCCACCAGCACAGCGTCGCGGATCTCGGACTCGGCCTCAAGCCCGCAGCCGGCGTCGAGCATGACGCCGATCCGCATGCCGCGCACGTCGATATCGTGATCCATCCAGTCGAAGTCGTTGGGTGGCAGACTGGTGCCGTCGCGCCAGTCCGGCCGCGACAGCGTCGCCATGGCGATGGCCGCATCGTCGACGCAGCGGGTCATTGGCCCGGCGCAGCGGCCGACATAATAGGGGTCGACCGGAATGCGGCCATGGCTCGGCTTGAAGCCGAACAGCCCGGTCCAGCCGGCCGGCAGGCGCACGGAACCGCCAATGTCGGTGCCGATGTGCAAAGGCCCGTAACCGGCGGCACCGGCCGCTGCTGCCCCTGCGCTCGAGCCGCCGGGGTTCTGGCTGAGGTCCCAGGGATTGCGGCTCAAGGGGTGGAAGCTCGACAGACCGGAGGACAGCATGCCGTAGTCGGGGCAGGTGGTCTTGGCGAAGATCACCGCGCCGTCTTCCTTCATCCGGGCGGCGATCGGCGCGTCCGCCTCGGCCGGGATCAGTTCGACCGCCGCCGTACCGAGCGGCACCGGCTGGCCCTTGGTGGCGATCAGCTCCTTGAGCGTCACCGGAATACCGTCGAGGACGCCCTGCGGCGCATCGCGCAGCCAGCGTTCCGTCGAGGCCTTCGCCTGGGCACGGGCGCTCTCCGGGTCATAGACATAGAGGGCGGCGACGTGCGGCTCGAAGGTTTCGATACGCGCTTCCACCGCCAGCCAGTATTCGTAAGGAGACAGCGTTTTCGCCCGAAAACCGGCGAGGAGATCCTTGATGGTCAAATTGAGGTCATCGGTCATGTCGACATTCCGTCTCTGCTCAAATGCATTGATCTAATCGTCTGAGGTCAATCCGCCGACGGCGGTCGGGCCGCCATGTCCTCGGCCCTGTGGCAGGCGGCCTGGCGTCCCGGCACGATCGTCCGCAATTCGGGCCGCTCGGTGGCGCAACGCTCGTACGCAAGCGGACAGCGGTTGCGGAAGGCGCAGCCGCCGGTCTCGGTCAGCGAGGCTGGCGGCGGCGCACGTTCGGAAGGTTGAGGGCGGCCGAACCTTTCGATGTTCGGCTCGGCATCGGCCAGCACCTTCGTATAGGGATGCAGCGGCTGCTCGAAGACCGCATGCGCCGGCCCCGCTTCGACGAGCCGCCCGCGATACATAACGCCGACCCGGTCGGCGATGCAGTCGACCACGGCGAGGTTGTGGGTGATGAACAGGAAGGTCACGCCGCGCTTCTCGCGCAGGTCCATCAGCAGGTTGAGCACTTGCGCCTGCACGGAAAGATCAAGCGCCGAGACGGCCTCGTCGGCGACCACCAGCTTCGGTTCGGTGACCAGGGCGCGGGCAATGGCGATGCGCTGGCGCTGGCCGCCGGAAAACTCGTGCGGATGGCGCTCGGCGTGTTCGGCCTTCAGCCCGACGCTCTCCAGCATGTCGACGACGCGGTCCTTCATCTCGGCCCGGCCCGGCTTGCGGGCCAGCACATGCAGCGGTTCGGCGATGATACGGCCGACCCTCTGGCGCGGATCGAGCGAGCCAAACGGGTCCTGGAACACCATCTGGAAATTCTCGCGCTTGCGCATCAGTTCCTTCGGCTGCAGCGAGAAGAGGTCGTCGCCGTCGAACAGGACGTGGCCGGAGGTCGGCTTGTCGAGCGCCATGACGAGCCGCGCGAGCGTCGACTTGCCGCAACCGCTCTCGCCCACCACGCCGAAGATCTCGCCGGCATCGACGGTGAGCGACACGTCGTCGAGGGCGCGGGTGTGGTGTGGAGCGCCGAACAGGGAATGGCTGACATAGTCGCGGGTGAGGGTGCGGATATCGAGGAGTGGACGGGTCATAGCGTGCATCGGCTTGGCCCCTCATCCGCCTGCCGGCACCTTCTCCCCGTCGGGACGGGGAGAGGGTCAGGGTGAGGGGCATTTCTAGGAACGGAAAACTTCGAAGTCGGCCAGCTCATCACTCAGCCTCCCCTTCCGCCCGGATGCAGCGCACGCCGCGACTGTTGGCAAAGCTCGTCCATCCGGGTTCGCCGGCATGGCAGGCGGCGATCATGTCCGGACAACGGTCGGAGAAGACGCAGCCGGCCGGCAGCCGGTCGAAGCCGGGCACGGTGCCTCGAATGGTCGAAAGCCGAGCGCCGTCGCCGATGCGTTTCGGCACGGCGGCGATCAGTCCGCGGGTATAGGGATTGCGCGGTGCCGTCAGGACGTCGCGGGTCGCGCCTTCCTCCATCCGGCGCCCGGCATACATGACGATGGTACGCCGGCACATGCGGGCGATGACGCCGAGGTCGTGGCTGACCAGCATCAGCGCCATGCCGTATTCGCGGGCCAGTTCGCCGAGAATGTCGAGCACTTCGGCTTGCACAGTGACATCGAGCGCGGTCGTCGGCTCGTCGGCGATCATCAGGGCGGGTTTCAGCGCCAGCGCAATGGCAATGCCGACCCGCTGGCGCTGCCCGCCGGACATCTCATGCGGATAGGTCCTTGCCCGGCGTTTCGCATCCGGGATCCGCACCTGGTCGAGCAGGTCCACGGCCTGCGCCCGTGCATCGCGCCAGGACAGGCCGCGATGCCAGACCAGTCCTTCGGCGATCTGGTCGCCAATGGTCATGGCCGGGTTGAGCGCCGTCATGGGCTCCTGGAAGATCATGCCGATACTGTTGCCGCGGATCTCGCACAGCCGTTCTTCCGATGCGGCGAGCAGGTTTTCGCCGGCAAGCGCGATCGTGCCGCTGGCTTCCGCAACGCCGGGAAGAAGCCCCATGATCGCCAGCGACAGCAGCGACTTGCCCGACCCGCTTTCACCGACCACGCCGAGCGTATCCCCGGCTTCGAGGTTGAAGGCGACATCGGTCAGGATCGGCATGCGGCTTCCGTCGCCGAGGCGGACGGAGACCGAGAGATCACGGACGGAGAGGAGAGGGGCGTCCGTCATCGTCACATCCTCCCCTTCTCACGAGGGTCGAGCAGGTCGCGCAAGCCGTCGCCCAGCATGTTGAAGCCGAAGACGGTGAGCGCGATGGCGAGGCCCGGCAGGATGGCCAGCCATGGCGCCGTCGCGAGATAGGTCTGGGCGTCGGCCAGCATCCGGCCCCAGGTAGGGGCCGGCGGCGGCATGCCGAGGCCGAGGAAGCTCAGGCCCGCTTCTGTCAGGATCGCCAGGCCGAGCTGGATCGTCGCCTGGACGATGATCTGGTTGGAGATGTTCGGCAGCACGTGTTCGACCGTGATCAGGAACGGCCCCTTGCCGGCGCCGCGGGCGGCGAGCACATAGTCGCGCGACCAGATCTGCCGCGCGGCGCTGGCCGTCACGCGGGCAAAGACCGGCACCATGAAGACGGCGATGGCGATGATCGCGGTGAATCGGCCCGAACCCATCAGCGCGCCGAGCATCATCGCCGAGAGGATCGGTGGCACGGCGAAGATTACGTCGTTGGCGCGCATGACGAAGGCTTCGGTCAGCCCCCTGCGAGCGGCGGCGAGCACGCCAAGCGCCGTGCCAAGCGAGCCGCCGAGCGCCACGGCGGCGGCAGCGGTCGACAGCGAATTCCATGCACCCACCATCAGCATGGAGGCGATGTCCCTGCCGAACTGGTCGGTACCGAGAAGGCCGTAGGCGAGCGGCGGCTTCAGCTTGTGGATGATCTGCATCTTGGCCGGCGGCAGCGGTGTCCAGACGAGCGAGACCAGGGCGATCGCCACGAGCGCCAGGATGATCGCGCCACCGATCGCCAGATTGGGCCGGTGCAGCAAGAGCCAAGGGCTGTAGGCCGCAGGTTTTGCCGCGGTTTTCTCTGCGGGCGCGCTCATCGGCCGCGTCCTCTCAATCTGGGGTCGAGCGCGAGATAGGAGAGGTCGACCAGGAAGTTCATGACGATGACGAGGCCGGCGAAGAACAGAACCACATCCTGCATGACGATCACGTCGCGCTGGGTCAGCGCCTGATAGGCGAGGCGGCCGAGACCGGGCAGGTTGAAGACGTTCTCGATCAGGATGGCGCCGGCGATCAGGAAGGTGAATTGCAGCCCGAGAATGGTGATGACCGGCACCAGCGCATTGGGCACGGCATGGCGCCAGAGCGCGGCCCGTCGCGGCAGGCCCTTGGCGCGGGCGGTGCGGACGAAATCCTCGTGCAGCACTTCGAGCACCGCGGACCGCGTCACGCGCGTCAGCACGCCGGCCTGCGGCAGGGCAAGGGCGATCGCCGGCAGGAGCAAGGCCTGCAATCCCGCGAGCAGGCCCGTCTCCCAGCCGGGAAAGCCGCCGGCCGGCATCCAGCCGAGCGAGATCGAAAAGCCAAGGATCAGCAGGAGCGCCACCCAGAAGCCGGGCACGGCGATGAACAGCTGGGAGAGCACGCCGGCGAGATAGTCGAAGCCGGAATTGCGTTTCGCCGCCGAAGCGACGCCGAGCGGGATGGCGATCGCCACCGAGATCAGGATCGCCATCATGGCGAGCGGCAGGGTGACGGTCAGGCGCTCGGCGATCAGGCCGGCCACCGGCACGCCATAGGTATAGGAGGTGCCGAGATCGCCGGTCGCCACGCCGCCGAGCCAGAGGAAATAGCGCACCGGCAAGGGCTGATCGAGGCCGAGTTCGTGGCGAAGGGCGGCCAGCGTGTCGGGGCTCGCCGACGTGCCGAGCATGATCGCCGCCGGATCGCCGGGGAGCACGTCCATGACGACGAAGATCAGGGCCGAAACCGCGGCAAGCGTCAGCATGAGACTGGCGAGCCGCCGGGTGATCAGTGTCAGCATGGGCCGCTCCTTCCTTCTCCGGAGCGGCCGCGACTTGCATGTGGGGCTGCATCGGTCGGGATACCCCCCTCTACCCTGCCGGGCACCTCCCCCTCAAGGGGGGAGATCACCCGTGGCCGCCAACGTGCGTACTCAGCGCCGCAAGACGTGGCTGCGCGATCATTCCAGCGTGCGGATACGATGACCCGATTGCCGACGCTGGCGGTGTTGCGCGTGGGGCAGCAGCCGCCGAGCGAAGGCGAGCCGCAGTCGATCTCCCCCCTTGAGGGGGAGATGCCCGGCAGGGCAGAGGGGGGTGTCATGCACATCACCTATTCGTGAGGAACCGAAGATCAGCGAACGCCGTCCCTCACTCCTCCCAATAGACCTCGGTCAGCACGTTGGACGGGATCGGTTCGTTTTCCCACAGGCCCTTCAGTTTCTTGTCCCAGATGCCGAGCTTGGGCATGACGAACAGGAAGAGTGCCGGTACGTCTTCGGCGAGGATCTTCTGTGCCTCGCCGTAGAGCCGGTCCTGCTCGGCGGTGTCGGACGTCGCCTCGACCTTCTTCAGGATGTCGTTGAAGGCCGGGTTCTTGTAGCCGAAATAATAGGGGTCGCGGGCATAGATGTCGATGTCCATCGGCTCGGCATGGGCGACGATGGTCATGTCGAAGTCGCGGCCCTTGAACACGTCCTGCACCCATTTGGCCGGGAACTCGGTCGGCTCGATGTTCATCGTCACGCCGATCTCGGCAAACAGCGCCTGCATCACCTGGGCCGAGCGCGGCGCATAGGCCATCTGCGGCGTCTTGATGGTGAAGGTGAAGCCATCCGGATAGCCGGCCTCGGCGAGAAGCGCCTTGGCCTTTTCTGGATCGTAAGGGTAGGTGCCGGTCAGGTCGACATAGCCGCGGTCGTTCGGCGTATAATGGCTGCCGATCGGCGTGCCGTAGCCGGACCAGGCGCCGTCGACGATCACCGCGCGGTCGAGCGCCATCATCAGCGCCTGGCGCACGCGCTTGTCGTTGAACGGCTTGCGCTCGTTGTTCATGCCGGCCACGACCTTGAGTTCGGTATTGCCGATCACGGTCGTGAGCTTCGCGTCATCCTTGAAGCTTTCCACCAGTTCCGGCGCGCCGAATTCCGGGAAGGCGTCGACATCGCCGGATTTCAGCGCTGCGGCCTGCGCCTGCGGGTCGGCGATGAAGCGGAAGGTGACCTTGTCCAGCTTCACCTTCACGTCTTCGTTCCAGTAGTCCGGATTGGCGGCAAGCTCCACCTTGTCGCCCTTGGCCCAGCTGACGAACTTGAAGGGGCCGGTGCCGACCGGCGTGGTCTTGGCCTCAGCCGCGCTCTTGGTGCCGACGATCACTGAGGACGGCCAGCCGAGCCAGTAGAGCAGGCTGCCGGCCGGCTCCTTCAGCTTCAGCACCAGGGTGGCTGCATCCGGCGTTTCGATCGTGTCGATAGCGGCGAAGAAGCGCTTCTGCGGATTGACGCTGTCGGCGCCGCGGGCACGCTCCAGCGAGGCCTTGGCCACGGCCGAATCGAAGGCCTCGCCGTCATGGAACTTCACGCCGTCCTCGAGCTTGAAGGTATAGGTCAGGCCGTCCCCGGAAATCTCCCAGGTTTTCGCCAGCTGCGGCTTGATCTTGCCGTCGCGGTCGATCGTCACCAGACCTTCGAACACGTTCTGCCAGGTCACCTGGCCGATGGCCACGGGCGCGGCGATCGTCGGGTCGAGCCCGGTCGGCTCGATGGTCATGCCGAGGGTCAGGTCCTTCTGGGCAGCCAGAGCCGGGCCGGAGAGGATGACAGCCACGGTGGCGGCCAGGCTGAAGGCGAAGCTGCGAAAAGCCCCGGACTTGGCGGCAGGCAAAGCATCGGTCATGAAATTCCCCTGTTCCTGGCGCTCTTTCCGTTCCGGCGTGTCAGCCATGGCGCACTGCAAAAAATACTGGCATCTTGCCGGCGCGCACACAATGCGGTTTTTTGTGTTCTCGGTGCATCGAAAATCGCTACACTCCCCTACCCGGCAGTCTCGGCATGGTGTCGCGCATGAACCGGTCGATGGCGTCGAGCAGCTTTGTCGCGGCAAAGGACAATTGCCGGTCGGCTGCGATACAGAGGTCGATCGGCGTGCGAATGCCCTTGCCCCCGGCAATCGGGATCGCCACCAGCTGGCCGGCCCGGCATTCGCGCAGGACGGTCAGCGCCGGCAGCAGCGTGACGGCCGCCCCCCGCAACACGAGTTCCTTCTGCATTTCCAGTGAACTGGTGACGAAGACCGGATCGAGCGTCAGTCCGGCCTGCTTGAACAGCGCGTCGAAGGCGAGCCGCGCGCCGAAGGACTGGTCGGGAACGGCCAGCGGATAGCGGGCAAGCGCGCTCACGGTCAGTTGCGAATGGGCTGCCGCGGGATGATCGGCGGCGGCGATGACGTCGTAGACGATCTCCGAGCGCAACCGCACCTTGGTGCCCGGCTCCGGCTTGGAAAACAGGGTGACGGCGATATCGGCCTCGGCATTGGCGACGGCCTCGACCGCGGCACGGGCCGAGGCGATGGTGACGGAAAAGCGGATGTTCGGAAACTTGAGGCTGAAATCGGCGAGCGCCGGCGCCAAGAGGTTGGCCACCGTCGCGCCGCTGGCGAAGATGGCGACATGGCCGCGCTTCAATCCTTCGAGATCGTCGATCAACTGGCGCACGTGATCCAGTTCCCGCAGCGTCTTGCCGGCGCGGGCGGCGAGCAGTTCGCCGGCCGATGTCAGCCGCACGCCTCGGCTGGAGCGTTCGACGAGCGCCGTGCCGAAATAATGCTCGAGCTGGTCGATCTGGCGGGCGAGGGCGGTCGGCTGGATGTTGAGCTTGTCGGCCGCTGCGCGGATCGAGCGGGCGCGCACCAATTCGTCGAAATAGATCAGCGCCCGGATCTGCATGTCAGTCTCTGCCGCCTTCGCCTTTTCTGGCGGCACCTGCGCCGACCGGCGAAAACCGTAGGCGGGGCGGGGAGCGGAGGCAAGCCCGCCCCCGTTCTTCTCCCCTTCCGGTGACTGCAGACTGCGTCGCCCGTGCCGGTCAGGTCTCAGGCGACGGCCGTGCGTGTCGGAACCGGGTCCGCGTCTTTGGGACTTTCCGCGGCCAGCATGCCGGCCTGTCGGGCGGCGGCGATGAAAGCCTTGCGGGCGACGTCCGCCGCCTGGTCGGTTTCGATCGCCAGCCGGCACCATCGCCGGGCGCGGTCATAGGCGACGCCGTGCCGGGTCGGCCATTCCTCTTCGAGGAAATAAAGGGCGTCGAAGGCTTCGCGAAAGGTTCTGTTGAGGCCGGACTGCAGTCTGATCTCGACCGGATCCGGCCAGGTGGGATGGCTGTCGTTCATGGCATTCTCCATTGCGCCGACCCGAACACTTGGGCAGGGCAAAAGTTCCGCGCCGCTTCGCCGACCATTTCAATTGATTGTGATGGTCGGCCGGCAAGTTGGCACCTTGGTCTGAGCCGCTAGTCGACGAGACCCTCGGGTTCGTCGGACCAGTCCGGCCGTGCCGCGGCGTCGCGTGCCTTCAGCCATGACGCGGTCGCTTCGCTTGCCCATTCCGCCGCCTGCATCAGGCTCTCGCCGCCGATCAGGGCATGAAGCAGGGCGGCGCTGAAGCTGTCGCCGGCGCCGGTCGTGTCGCTGGTCGAAACCGGGCGAGCGACACGCACATCCCGGCGTTCCCTGCCGTCGAAAACGGTGGTCTCGCGCGGCCCGTCGGTCAGGACGAGATGCCGGAGGCGGTCGCCGCAGATTGTGAGGGCCGTCTGCCATATTTCTTCGAGGCTGCGACCCGGAAAGTCGGCCTTCGAGCCGACCATGAAATCGGCCGGGCGAGGGGTGGGCGTACCCAGGGGAAATTGTGAGACCACCAGAGGGGCGGCCTCCAGCGAGCGGACGATGTTGTCGCAGAGACGGGCACCGTTGACGTAGAAGGCCTTGCCGTCGATTGGTGCGGGCACGAAAAAGCTGCGGCTGATCCGCTTTTCGCCCGACAGGATCGTCCGTTCCCCGCCCGGTTCGAGAAGGATGTCGGCACAGTCCGTTTCTGCGTCCGACATGCCGACATGCGAGAGGTCGTAGTGCCGGGCGCTCAGCACATCGAAGGCCCAGCGGCCGTGGCTGTCGTTGCACAGCGTCGACACGAGTCGCACCGGGCGGCCGAGATCCATCAGCCGGCGCGCGGTGTAGTAGCCCCCGCCGCCGAGGCGGATCCGGCGTTCCGACCAGGTGATTCGTGCGCCGGCGCGCAGCGGTTCGTTGAGGCGCCAGATGCGGTCATGATTGATGTGGCCGATGACGACGATCCGGCTTGGTCGAGCGTCCGTCATTCCAGCGCCTCTTTCGGCGCTGGTCGGCTCGTCTCCCTGAGGATCAGTTCGACCGGCCAGAGTTCCTTCACGTCGGTCGCCTCGCGTCCACCCAGCATCTGGAGCAGCAGGTCTGCGATACGGGTGCCCGCGGCGCGGATCGAGGAACGGGTCGTCGACAGGGACGGGGCCATGTTTTCCGCCGTCAGATAGGGGAACACGTCGTCATGGGCGATAACGGATATGTCCTGGCCGATGACGAGATTGCGCGAACGAGCGGCACGATAGACACCGAGTGCCGTCATCATCGAGCCGGCGACGAAAGCGGTCGGGCGGGGGCGCTGTTCGAGTGCCGAGCGGGCAAAGCGGAAACCGATCTCGTCGGTGAAATTGCCATGGGTCACGAGTTTCGGGTCGAATTCGATGCCGCGTTCCGCAAGTGCGGCCTTGTAGCCGGCGAGGCGATGCAGGGTGAAGGTCAGACCCTCCCGGCCGTTAAGCAGGGCAATCCGGCGATGGCCGAGATCGAGCAGGTGTTCGGTGCTGCGCCGGATGGCGCCTTCATTGTCGATATCGAGCCAGGCATGGGGCACGTCGGTGGCAGAGCGGCCATGCACGATGAAGGGGAGTTTCAGCTGGTGCAGGAGCGCGATGCGGGGATCCTTCGGTCGCGGCGAGTGGATGACGACGGCATCGACGCGGCGGCTTTCTGCCAGACGCCGGTAGAGCTGTAACTCATCGCCGGTGTCGTGCTCGGCCATCGGGGTGATGAGAATGTCGATCTCTTCACCGCTCAGCCGGTCGGCCATACCGCTCATGAATTCGGAAAACTGGTAATCGCCGGCCTTGGTCATGACAACGCCGATGGCACCCGCCCGGCCGGTCGCAAGACGCACGGCATTGATGTTCGGCCGGTAGCCCAAGCGGGCGGCCTCTGCCATCACCCGGGCCCGCGTGGCCTCGTTCACCTCCGGATAGCCACTCAAGGCGCGGCTCACCGTTGTCGGCGACAATCCGATCTGCTGAGCAAATTCCTTGAGCTTCATTTCGAGTGCGCCATCCCCCGCCGGCCGCACCGGTCTCTGTCGCCCGCGTCAACCCGCACGTGCTTATCCCATGCGCGGGCATGATCTGGCAAGATTCTCCGTCCATTCACCAAAGCGATTACAAAATTCACGTATGACGATTGTCCGATATCGAGGGAGTGATGCGTGTCTTCGCTGATTGTCCACATCGTCATCCTGGATATGAACTTATATATTTCAATAGGATGATTGCAAGATCCGGCTTTTGTCGGAATCACGTTTGACAGCTTCTGGATTCTTTGCCAGTTTTCCGTAGCCAAACCGTTTTCAAATTGATTGGGAGAGCAAACGGATTGGTTGTTTTTTGGGAGGAGATGTCCATGAAGAAGCTTTTGACTGCCGCCTTCATTGCAGCCACCGCACTGTGCGGAACGGCACAGGCCGAGGAGATTGCCGTTGCGGTCAACTCGACCGGCAAGAACCTTGATTTCCTGCGCAAGATGTTTGCCGAATTCGAGCAGAAGACGGGTCACAAGGTGTCGCTGGTCACCATGCCGCCGTCGAGCTCCGAGCAGTTCGCCCAGTATCGCCTGTGGCTTGCGGCAGGGAATACCGGTGTCGACGTCTACCAGACGGACGTGGTCTGGGCGCCGCAGCTTGCCGACCAGTTTATCGATCTGAAGGATGCGGCGAGCGATGTCGTCCACCAGTTCTTCCCGTCGATCATCGAGTCCCAGACGGTTGACGGCCGGCTGGTCGCCATGCCGATGTTCACCGATGCGCCAGCGCTCTTCTATCGCAAGGATCTCCTGGAAAAGCACGGCAAGGAACTGCCCAAGACCTGGGCCGACATGGCGGCAGTGGCCAAGGAAATCCAGGACAAGGAGCGTGAGGCCGGACAGAAGGACCTCTGGGGTCTCGTGTTCCAGGCCAATGCCTATGAAGGGCTGACCTGCAACGCGCTGGAATGGATCAAGTCCTCCGGCGGTGGTCAGATCGTCGAGGCCGACGGCACCATTTCGGTCAACAACGAGAAGTCGGTCGCCGCCCTCGAACAGGCGAAATCCTGGATCGGCAGCATCTCGCCTCCGGGCGTGCTCGCCTACCAGGAGGAGGAGTCGCGCGGTGTATGGCAGACCGGCAACGCCGTCTTCATGCGCAACTGGCCCTATGCCTATGCGCTTGGCAATGGCGAAGACAGCGCTGTGAAGGGCAAGTTCGACGTCACGACGCTGCCGGTCGCGGCTGCCGGCGACAAGCCGTCCTCGACGCTCGGTGGCTGGAACCTTGCGGTCTCCAAGTATTCCGACGAGCAGGAGGCTTCGATCGAGCTCGTGAAGTTCCTGACTTCAGCGGAGGCGCAGAAGCGCCGTGCAATCGAACTGTCGCAGCTGCCGACGCTTCAGGCGCTCTATGACGATCCCGATGTCGCCAAGGCTCAGCCCTTCATGCCGCAGTGGAAGCCGATCTTCCAGGATGCCGTTCCGCGTCCGTCGGCAACCACCAAGGTCAAGTACAACGAGGTTTCCTCGCGCTTCTGGGGTGCGGTCCACAACACGCTGTCGGGCTCCGGCACGGCGGCCGAGAACCTTGAACTGCTCGAAATCGAGCTCAACGAACTCATGGGCAACGGCTGGTGATACTGGTGCCGAGCGGCGGCGACGCCGCCCGGCTTTCCGCCACCTGCAGGGAGGAACGCCCATGACCGACATCAGCATGCAGAGTACCGTCCGGCCGCCCCCAACTAGGGCGGCTGCGGGATCCGATCTCAGCGCACAGCGAACCCGCTCCGCCTGGATCTTTCTCGCGCCGACACTTCTCGTCCTTGCCATGGTGGCCGGATGGCCACTGGTCCGGACGATCTATTTCAGCTTCACCAATGCGACGCTGAACAATCTCGAAGGCGCCGAATTCATCGGCTTCTCCAACTACCTCACCTGGATCACCCTGCAGAGCGGCCGTACCGTCTGGCGCGGGCTGCTGGTGGATCCCGCCTGGTGGGGTGCCGTGTGGAACACGTTGCGCTTCACGCTGCTCTCGGTCTCGATCGAGACGGTGCTCGGCCTCGTCGTCGCGCTGGTGCTGAACGCCAATTTTCGCGGTCGGGGTCTCGTCCGGGCCGCGATCCTCATCCCCTGGGCGATCCCGACGATCGTCTCGGCGAAGATGTGGGCCTGGATGCTCAACGACCAGTTCGGCATCCTGAACGACATCTTCCTCAATCTCGGGCTGAT
Organism: Allorhizobium sp. GW101-3B10; assembly: GCF_059424725.1. Taxonomy (NCBI): domain Bacteria; kingdom Pseudomonadati; phylum Pseudomonadota; class Alphaproteobacteria; order Hyphomicrobiales; family Rhizobiaceae; genus Allorhizobium; species Allorhizobium sp. GW101-3B10. The sequence continues at coordinate 276,300 of NZ_JBWKZR010000001.1, forward strand.
CAGCGAGAAGATCGCCTGGACGGCCAATCCCGATACGGCGATGGTTGCTGTGTTGATCGTCGACGTCTGGAAGACGACGCCGTTCATGGCACTGCTCGTTCTCGCCGGTCTGCAGATGGTTCCTCAGGACATCTATGAGGCAGCCAAGATCGATGGCGTTCACCCGACAAAGGTGTTCTGGCGCATCACGCTGCCGCTGATCCGGCCGGCGCTGATGGTCGCGGTCATCTTCCGCATGCTCGATGCGCTGCGCATCTTCGATCTCATCTACGTGCTGACGCCGAACAATTCGCAGACCAAGACCATGTCTGTCATGGCCCGCGAGAACCTGTTCGAGTTCGACAAGTTCGCCTATGGGGCGGCGGCGTCCACCATGCTCTTCCTGATCATCGCCTCGATCACGGTGCTCTACATCGTCTTCGGACGGGTGAACCTTTCGGGAGGTGACCGCTGATGCCGACGATCTTCAAACAAGGTCTCTTCTATGCGCTGGTCGCCGTGATCGTGGTGATCGCGGTCTTCCCGTTCTACTACGCCATCATCACCAGTCTGAAGCCTGGCAGCTCGCTGTTCGATATCAGCTACTGGCCGAAAGTGGTGACCTTCTCGAATTACGAAGGCGTACTGTCGCGCGGCAGCTTTCTGCGCAATCTCGGCAATTCGGTCATGATTGCCAGCATCGTCGTTGCGATCTCGCTGCTTCTGGCCGTGACCGCATCCTATGCTCTGGCGCGCGTGCGGTTCCGGGGCAGGGGGCTCCTGCTTCTCACCATCCTCAGCGTTTCGATGTTTCCGCAGATCGCCGTTCTCGCCGGCCTGTTCGAGCTCGTCCGCTTTCTGGGGATCTTCAACACGCCGTTCGCGCTGATCTTCTCCTACATGATCTTCACTCTGCCGTTCACCGTCTGGGTGCTGACCACCTTCATGCGGGATCTGCCTGTCGAGATCGAGGAGGCGGCGATCGTCGACGGAGCGTCTTCCTTCGTGATTGTGACACAGGTGTTCATGCCACTGATGTGGCCCGCGCTCGTCACCACGGGACTGCTCGCCTTCATCGCGGCGTGGAACGAGTTCCTGTTCGCCCTGACCTTCACGTCGTCAAACAGCCAGCGGACGGTGCCGGTCGCCATCGCGCTGCTCTCCGGCGACAGCCAGTTCGAAATCCCCTGGGGCAGCATCATGGCCGCCTCGGTCATCGTCACCGTTCCGCTGGTCGTGCTCGTGCTGATCTTCCAGCGGAGGATCATCTCCGGCCTCACTGCCGGCGGCGTCAAGGGATAGGAGGAAAACCCATGGCCCATATCCAGCTCACCGATGTTCGCAAATCCTTCGGTGCCCTCGAGGTCATCAAGGGTGTCGACATGGAAATCCGCTCCGGCGAATTCATGGTCTTTGTCGGTCCGTCCGGCTGCGGCAAGTCCACGCTGCTGCGCCTGATCGCCGGGCTCGAAGACATCAGCCAAGGCACGCTCGCCTTCGACGGCCAGGTGATGAACCAGCTTGCCCCAGCCAAGCGGGGCATCGCCATGGTCTTCCAGTCCTATGCGCTCTATCCGCACATGACCGTGTTCGACAACATGGCCTTCGGCATGAAACTTGCCGGTCAGGACAAGGCGGAGCGCGATCGACGGGTGCGGGAGGCGGCCGACATGTTGCAGCTCACGCCCTATCTCGAACGCTTGCCGCGGCAGCTTTCCGGCGGTCAGCGGCAGCGTGTGGCGATCGGCCGGGCGATCGTTCGAGACCCTCGCGTGTTTCTGTTCGATGAACCGCTCTCCAATCTCGATGCCGCACTGCGCGTGGCGACGCGCCTCGAAATCGCCAAGCTGCACCGCAGCATGCACAACACGACGATGATCTATGTGACGCATGACCAGGTCGAAGCCATGACGCTCGCAGACCGCATCTGTGTGTTACGCGACGGCGTTGTGGAGCAGATCGGAACCCCGCTCGAACTTTATGAGAGCCCGAATTCGCTCTTCGTCGCCGGCTTCATCGGATCGCCGAAGATGAATTTTCTCGAGGGCCGCCTATCCGAACCGCATGGTGTCCATACGATCGGCATCCGTGCGGAGCACCTGACCATCGAGGCAGAGGGGCGCTGGCAGGGCTCTGTCGTGCATTCCGAGATGCTGGGCTCGGACAGCTACGTCTATGTCGATATCGGCAGCGCCGAGCCGCTCGTCGTACGGCAGGAGGGCACCGCGACCCTCCGTCCCGGCGAGATGGTCGGAGTGTCACCGCTCGACCATGAACTACACCGTTTCGACCGCGATGGCCGCGCCATCGGCCGCGGCCTGTTGAAAGGCGCTGCTTGAGCGCCGCTAACGAAATGTGGCTTCCCATGGCGGGGAGCCGAAACCAAGGAGAATACAGGTGACGATCAGAACGGTTGTCTGGGGTGAGAACATTCATGAGCGCGAAAACGCCATCGTCCGTGGGATCTATCCCGACGGCATGCATGCGACGATCGCTGCTGCGCTGAGCACGGATCCGCAAATCGAGGCGACGACCGCGACGCTGCAGGAGCCGGAGCACGGGCTCTCCGTCGATCGGCTGGCCGAGACCGACGTGCTCGTCTGGTGGGGCCACAAGGCGCATGGCGAAGTCTCCGACGAGATCGTCGAGCGCGTCGCCAAGCGCGTCTGGGAAGGCATGGGCCTGATCGTCTTGCATTCCGGCCATTTCGCCAAGCCCTTCAAGCGGTTGATGGGCACGCCCTGCGCTTTGAAATGGCGCGAGGCGGGCGAGCGCGAACGGATCTGGACGGTCAATCCCGGCCATCCGATCGCAGCCGGCATTCCGGAAAACTTCGTGCTTGAAAACGAAGAGATGTATGGCGAGTTCTTCTCGGTGCCCGAGCCGCTGGAGACGGTGTTCATCTCCTGGTTCGCCGGCGGCGAGATTTTCCGCTCGGGTCTCACCTGGCGCCGCGGTGCGGGCAACATCTTCTACTTCCGCCCGGGCCACGAGACCTATCCCACCTATCACGATGCGAATGTCCAGCAGGTCATCCGCAACGGCGTGAAGTGGGCCTACAATCCGATGCCGCGCTATTCTGCCGTGCATGAAGCGCCGAATGTTCCGGTCGAACAGGCGCTTGAGCCGATCACCGAGCGCGGACCGCGTCTGCACCAGGCCGGCGAGGAAGGCTACAAATGAGTGCATCTCCCATTCGTCTCCTGATCCTCGGGACCGGGGGCATGGCCAACACCCATGCCATGAATTTCGCCACGATTGCGGACGTGCAACTGGTGGCGGCGGTCGATGTCGACCTGGCCAAGGTCCGCGCTTTCGCCGCCCGCCACGACATCGCCCATACATTCACCTCGCTCGACGAGGCGATCGCCTGGGGCCAGTTCGATGCCGTGACCAATGTCACGCCCGATCGCATCCACCATGCGACGACGCTTGCGCTGCTCGCCTCCGGCAAGCATGTGATGTGTGAGAAGCCGCTCGCCGAAACCTATGCCAAGACCGACGAGATGGCGACGGCGGCGGAAGCGTCCGGCCTCGTCAACATGGTCAACCTCACCTACCGCAACGTGGCGCAGGTGCAGAAGGCGCGGCAGATGGTGGTCGACGGCGAGATCGGCCGTGTCCGCCACATCGAGGCCTCCTACCTGCAGAGCTGGCTGGTGTCCAAGGCCTGGGGCGACTGGGCGACCGAGAGCCAGTGGCTCTGGCGGCTGTCGACCAAGCACGGCTCGAACGGTGTGCTTGGCGACGTCGGCATCCACATCCTCGACTTTGCCGGCTTCGGCGCGGCGACCGATATCGACCACATCTTCGCGCGGCTGAAGACCTTCGAGAAGGCGCCCGGCAACAGGATCGGCGAATACGATCTCGACGCAAACGACAGCTTCACGATGACCGCCGAATTCACTAACGGCGCGATGGGAGTTGTCCATGCGAGCCGCTGGGCGACGGGTCACCTGAACGAGTTGAGGCTGCGCGTCCATGGCGACAAGGGCGCGCTCGAGGTGATCCACCGTCCGGACCGTTCGGTTCTGCGCGCCTGCCTCAAGGAGGACGTGGAGACGGCGATATGGAAGGAGATCGAGGTTGATCCGGTCGAAACCAACTACCAGAAGTTCGTTGCTGCGATCCGGGATGGCCACATGCAGGAACCGAGCTTCCGCCACGCCGCCAACCTGCAGAAGATCCTCGACCTTGCCCTGATAACCGAGCGCGAGCGGCGGGAACTGGCCGTGTAGGCGGCCCGAACACCTTCTCCCCGTCGGGGAGAAGGTGGCGCGTGGCGCCGGATGAGGAGGAGGCGAAGCCTCAACGGCCGGTGCGAAGGCTCAGTAGGCGACCTTGACGGCCGCTTTCTGTTCCACGGACTTGATCGCCGCATCGGCCAGCGCCAGCGCGATCAGGCCGTCCTCGGCCGAAGGCGACAGCGGCGTGCCCTTTTCCAGGCTGTCGATGAAGGCCGAGATTTCGGCGGCATAGGCCGCGGTGTAGCGGGTCATGAAGAAATCGTGCAGCGGCGGGCGGGTATAGCCGTCCTTGGTGGCGATCTCGATGGACACCGGCCGCTGGTTTTCCGCGGAGACGGCGCCCAGCGAACCATGCACCTCGATGCGCTGATCGTAGCCATAGGAGGCACGGCGCGAGTTGGAGATCATCGCCTGGCGGCCGCTCTTGGTCGTCAGGATCAGGCTCGCCGAGTCGTAGTCGCCGAGTTCGCCGATCTTGGGGTCGACCAGAACCGAAGCCGAGGCCATCACCGTGTCGATTTCCTCGCCGAGCAGATAGCGGGCCATGTCGAAGTCGTGGATCGTCATGTCGCGGAAGATGCCGCCGGACACCTTGATATAGTCGGCCGGCGGAGCGCCCGGGTCGCGGCTGGTGATCGTCACCATCTCGACCTTGCCGATCGAGCCTTTGTCGATCTCCTTGCGCACGGCCTGGAAATGCGGATCGAAGCGGCGGTTGAAGCCGAGCATGACCTTGCCGCCGACCTTGCGCACCGTTTCCAGGCAGGCGCGGGCGCGGTTGACGTCGAGGTCGATTGGCTTTTCGCAGAAGATCGCCTTGCCGGCCTTGGCAAAACGCTCGATCAGGTCGGCATGGGTGTTGGTCGGCGTGCAGATGATGACGGCGTCGATGTCCTTGTCGGCCTCGATCTCGTCGATCGTCTTTACCGCGGCGCTGGAAGCCGCCGCGATCGCGTTCGCCGCCTCAGGAAAGGCGTCAGCCACAGCCACCAGTTTTGCCCGTTTGTCTTCGGCGATGGCGCGTGCGTGTACCTTGCCGATCCGTCCGGCGCCCAAAAGGGCCAGTTTCGTTACCATGGTTTTCTCCTCCCTTGGTCGCCTTGCCGAACCGGCCCCAAGCGCCCTAGACACATATTCTGGCATTCCGCCGCGCCCGGTCGTCGCTCTTCGCCGAGAAACGTAAAATACGAGCGGGGTCTGCCTCCCGATTGGACGTTCCAAATCTCCGTTTGGAATATACATTCTATTTTGCTAGATTGCGATATCGTTTGTGTCAAGCGACATTGCGGAAAGGACGGACATGACGGATACCGGCGGGCCAACCAGCATCAAGGCATTCGAGGAGCGCTTGCTGGAGGTCTCCGAAAGCCTGCCGAAGCGGCTTCGCCAGTGCGCCGACTATGTCGCGGCCAACAAGGATCGCATCGCGGTCTCGACCGTGGCGGAAATGGCGGAAGGAGCGGGGGTCCAGCCATCCGCTTTCATGCGCTTCTGCCAGATCCTCGGTTTCTCGGGCTTCTCCGAAATGCAGAAGCTGTTTCGCGATTCCTTCGTCGGCGGCTGGCCGGACTATACGACGCGCCTGCAACATCTGCGGGAAAAGGCCGAGGGCAGCCCGACGGCCCTGCTGGCGGAATTCGTCGAGGCTGGCCGTACCTCCCTGGAAGGACTGCTGAAAACGGTCGAACCGGAGATGCTGGAGCGGGCGGTCGAGACACTCGCCAAGGCAAAAATGATCCACATCATCGGTCTTCGGCGTTCCTTCCCGGTTGCCAGCTACATGGCCTATGCGCTGGAAAAGATGAAGGTTCCGGCCATGCTGCACAGCGCGGTCGGCAAGCTGGAGAACCATCACGCCATCCGGCCGGGCGATGTGCTGCTGGCCATCACCTTCTCGCCCTATTCGACAGAGACCATCGATCTGGTGGAATCGGTCGCCGCCCGCGGCATTCCGGTGGTCGCCGTCACCGACACGATCGTCAGCCCGCTGCGGCGGTTCGATGCGATCACGCTTTCCGTATCGGAGGTCGATTTCGGCGCCTTCCGTTCGTTGTCGGCGACGCTCTGTCTGGCGATCACGCTATCCGTCGCAGTGGGCACGGCACGGCAGGATGATTGAATATTTGTATTGAAAGTTCAAAAAATAGAATTTATAGTCCATTCTTAGAGGAGATGGGAGGCCGCCGCCGCGCGGTTGCCTGAAAGGACGGACGGCGGGGCAAGCGACCGCGTCGCCGACAGGGAGGTTCGCTTGGCACAACTCGATCTGATCACGATCGGCCGGTCTTCGGTCGACCTCTATGGCGCACAGGTCGGCGGCCGGCTTGAGGACATGGCCTCCTTCAACAAGTATATCGGCGGCTCCCCCACCAATATTGCGGCCGGCACCGCCCGGCTCGGCCTGAAGTCGGCCGTGCTCACCCGGGTGGGCGACGAGCACATGGGCCGCTTCATCCGCGAGCAGCTGGTGCGCGAGGGGGTCGACGTTCGCGGCGTCAAGACCGATCCGGAGCGGCTGACGGCGCTCGTTCTCCTCGGCATCCGCGACGAGCACCAGTTTCCGCTGATCTTTTACCGTGAGAACTGCGCCGACATGGCGCTCTGCGAAGAGGATGTCGATCCCGACTTCATCGGCGCGGCGCGCTGCGTGCTGGCGACCGGCACCCATCTGTCCCATCCGCGCACCGAGGCCGCGGTGCTGAAGGCGCTGAAGATCGCCCGCGAAGGTGGCGCCAGGACCGCGCTCGACATCGATTACCGCCCCAATCTCTGGGGGCTCGCCGGCCATGGCGCGGGCGAGAGCCGCTATATCGAATCGAGGGCCGTCACCGCCAAGCTGCAGGCGACGCTGCACCTGTTCGACCTGATCGTCGGCACGGAAGAGGAATTCCATATCGCCGGCGGCACGACCGATACGGTCGAGGCGCTGAAGGCCGTGCGCCGCGTCTCCGATGCCGCACTGGTCTGCAAGCGCGGCGCCATGGGGGCGGTGGTGTTCGAAGGCGCGATCCCCGACAGTCTCGACGAGGGCCAGGCGGGGCAGGGCTTCCCGATCGAGGTGTTCAACGTGCTCGGCGCCGGCGACGGCTTCATGTCCGGACTGCTGAAGGGGTGGCTCACCGGCGAGGACTGGCCGACCAGCCTCAAATTCGCCAATGCCTGCGGCGCCTTCGCCGTTTCGCGCCATGGCTGCACACCGGCCTATCCGAGCTGGGAAGAGCTGCAATATTTCTTCAAGGCCGGCATCCGCAACAAGGCGCTGCGCAAGGACGAGGCGCTGGAGCAGGTGCACTGGTCGACCAATCGCAAGGGCGACTGGTCTAAGATGCGCGTCTTCGCCTTCGACCACCGCATGCAGCTGGAGGCCATGGCCGACGAGGCGGGTGTCGCCCGCGAGCGGATCGGCGCTTTCAAGAGGCTCTGCCTTGATGCTGTTCTCGACGTTGCCGATGGCGCGTCCGGTTACGGCATCCTGTGCGACAGCCGGCTCGGCCGCGATGCGCTCTATGCGGCGAGCGGTTCGGGCCTGTGGATCGGCCGACCGGTGGAGTGGCCGGGTTCGCGTCCGCTGGCGCTGGAGCCCGAGATCGGTCCCGACTTCGGCGGGCTCGTCGAATGGCCGCTCGAAGACGTCGTCAAGGTTCTGTGCTTCTACCATCCGGACGATACCGCCGAGATGCGCGCCGAGCAGGAGGCGACCGTGCTGCGGCTGTTTGCTGCCGCCCGCCGCAACCGGCTGGAAATGCTGCTGGAGGTGATCCCGTCCAAGGTCGGCCCGACCGATGACGACACGGTTGCCCGGATCATCGACCGCTTCTACGAGATCGGCGTCTATCCCGACTGGTGGAAGCTGGAGCCGATGCGTACCGAAGCTTCGTGGGCCAATGCCTGCGCCGCCGTCGAGCGCCACGATCCCTATACCCGGGGCATCGTCGTGCTCGGGCTCGATGCGCCGCAGGCCGAGCTGGAGGAGAGCTTCGCGCTGGCCGCCCGCTTCGCGCTGGTGAAGGGTTTTGCCGTCGGCCGGACGATCTTCGGCGAGGCGGCACGCAAATGGCTGTCCGGCACGATCAGCGACCGGCAGGCCGTGGAGGAAATGGCGCAGCGTTACCGCAGCCTCTGTTCCGTCTGGGACAAGGCCCGGCAAGGATCAGGCGCACTGGGAGAAAAGGCATGAATACGGTGAGACTGACGGCGGCGCAGGCGATGATGCGCTATCTCGCCAACCAGCTGAACGAGGACGGCGTTCCTTATATCGCCGGTGTCTGGGCAATCTTCGGCCACGGCAATGTGGCGGGTATCGGCGAGGCGCTTTACGGCGTGCGGGATCGGCTGCAGACGCTGCGCGGCCAGAACGAGCAGTCGATGGCCCATGCGGCGATCGCTTATTCCAAGCAGCTGCGCCGGCGGCGCGCCATGGCCGTGACGTCTTCGATCGGTCCGGGTGCGGCCAACATGGTGACGGCGGCGGCGCTGGCCCATGTCAACCGCCTGCCGGTGCTCTTCATTCCGGGCGACGTCTTCGCCAATCGCGGGCCCGATCCGGTGCTGCAGCAGCTGGAGGATTTCGGCGACGGCACGATGACGGTCAATGACTGCTTCAAGCCGGTTTCCCGCTATTTCGACCGCATCATGCGGCCCGAACAGCTTCTGACGGCCCTGCCGCGCGCCCTGCGCACCATGACGGATCCGGCGGATTGCGGGCCGGTGACGCTGTCCTTCTGCCAGGACGTGCAGGCCGAGGCATACGACTACCCCGAGAGCTTCTTCGAGCCGAAGGTTTGGCGCCAGCGCCGGCCGGAGCCCGATGCGCAGGAATTCGAGGCGGCGGTAGCAGTCCTGAAGGCAGCCAAGAACCCGGTCATCGTCGCCGGCGGCGGTGTGCACTTCTCCGGTGCCACGGACACGCTCAAGGCCTTCGTCGAGAAACACGGCATACCGGTCGTCGAAACCCAGGCCGGCAAGTCGGCGCTCGCCTGGGACCACGATCACAACTTCGGTCCGGTCGGCGTGACCGGCGCCGAATGCGCCAACATCATCGCCGAAAAGGCCGATCTGGTGTTCGGCGTTGGCACGCGCTTCCAGGATTTCACCACCGGCTCCTGGGGGCTGTTCAAGAATCCGGAGCGCCGCATCCTGGCGCTCAACGTCCAGGCCTATGACAGCACCAAGCACGACGCGATCCCCCTGACGTCGGACGCGAAGATCGGCCTTGAAAGACTGTCGGCCGCGCTCGGCGACCATCGCTTCACGCCGCCGGATTCCGCCATCAAGGCCGGCTGGTTCGCCAAGGCCGATGCCGTGACCGCGCCGCCGAAGGATGGCAATCAGTTGCCGACCGACATGCAGGTGATCGGCGCCGTGCAGCGCCAGTCGCGCGACAACACGGTCGTCATGTGCGCGGCCGGCACCATGCCGGGCGAGTTGCACCAGCTGTGGAAGGCGAAGCTGCCGCTCTCCTACCACATGGAATACGGCTTCTCGTGCATGGGCTACGAAGTGGCCGGGGGGCTCGGCATCAAGATGGCCGAACCGGACCGCGACGTCATCGTCATGGTCGGCGACGGCTCCTACATGATGATGAATTCGGAGCTCGCGACTTCCGTCGCCATGGGTCTCAAGATCACGGTCGTGATCACCGACAACCGCGGCTACGGCTGCATCAACCGGCTGCAGATAGGCACCGGCGGGGCCGAGTTCAACAATCTCTACGCCCATACCAATGTGCATCCGATGGCCATCGATTTTGCCGCGCATGCCGCCTCCATGGGGGCAAGCGCCCGCAAGGTCTCCTCGATCGCCGAGCTGGAAGAGGCGCTTGCCGCCGCACGCGACGCGACCGTCACCACGGTGATCGTCATCGATACCGACCCCTATCCGACGCCGGCGGCCGGCGGGCATTTCTGGGACGTCGCGGTTCCGGAAGTCTCGCCCCGCGCCGAAGTCAATCAAGCCCGTGTCCGCTACGAGGCGGCTCTCAAGGAAAGACGCTAAGCATGATCTCCTATGGTACCAATCCGATTGCCTGGTCGAACGACGACGATCGCTCGCTTGGCGCCCATATCAGCCTTGAGCAGTGCCTCGACGAAACCGCGAAGATCGGCTTCGACGGCATCGAGAAGGGCCACAAGTTCCCGCAGGATCCGGCCGGCCTCAAGGCCGTGCTCGAACCGCGCGGCCTGCGCTACGTCTCCGGCTGGCATTCGCTGAACCTGCTCACCCACACGATCGAGGAAGAAAAGGCGGCGATGCAGCCGGCGCTCGATCTGCTCAAGGCCATGAGCTCGAAGGTCATCATCGTCTGCGAGACCTCCAACGCCATCCACGGCAATGACGCCGTCGCGGTCAACGACCGGCCGAAGCTTGCCGACGCCGCCTGGAAGGCCTTCGGCGCCGGCGTCGAGGCGCTGGCCGAATACGCCGCCGCGCAGGGCATCGCGCTCGTCTATCACCACCACATGGGTACGATCGTCGAGAGCGAGGAAGAAATCAACAAGCTGATGGCCCATACCGGGCCGCACGCGAAGCTCCTGCTCGACACCGGCCATTGCCTGTTCGGCGGCGGCAATCCGGAGCGGGTGGCGAAGAACCACATGCACCGCGTCGGCCACATCCATGCCAAGAACATTCGCCCGGTCATCGCCCGGCAGGTGCGCGACGAAAATCTCTCCTTCCTCGAAGGCGTGCGCCGCGGCGTGTTCACCGTGCCGGGCGACGCGGAAGGCGGGGTCGATTTCCTGCCGGTCTTGCGGATCGCCGCCGAGCATGGTTACCAAGGCTGGCTGGTCATCGAAGCCGAGCAGGACCCCGATGTCCGCAATCCCTTCGAATATCAGAGCCTTGGTTTGAAATCGCTGAAGGCCATGGCCAGGGAGGCCGGGCTGGACAAGGAGACAGCGTGAAATTTCTCGACCCGCAGCATCCGTTCTTCAAGCCGCTCTGGCGCCGCATTCTGACCGTCGTCGCGCCGGTGGCCTGGGGCTTCGTCGAGTTCTCGAACGGTGAGGCGGGCTGGGCCATCGTCTTCATCGGGGCGGCGGCCTATGCGGGTTACGAGCTGTTCCTGGCACCGCAGCCGGCGCCGGGTGAAAAGCCTCAGGCAGACGAGACGGCCAGGGACGACAAGGGAGACGAGGGATGAACAATCTGCTGCGCAAGCCGAAGGGTTACTCCGGCAAGGTGCATGACATAACGCCGGCGAATGCCGGATGGGGCTATGTCGGTTTCGGCCTCTATCGGTTGAAGGCCGGCGAGACGGCTTCCGAGCCGACCGGCGACACCGAGGTCATCCTCGTTTTGGTCGAGGGCAAGGCGAAGGTTTCCGGGGGCGGCAAGGATTTCGGCGAACTCGGCGACCGGATGAACGTCTTCGAGCGCACCCCGCCGCACTGCGTCTACGTGCCGGCCGGTTCCGACTGGTCGGCGACCGCCACCACCGACTGCACGCTTGCCGTCTGCACGGCGCCCGCCATGCCCGGCCGCGAGGCCCAGGTGATCGGCCCGGCCGGCATTTCGCTGGTGGAACGCGGCAAGGGCGCCAATACCCGCTACATCTATCCGATCGCGATGGAAGACCGCGACGTGGCCGACGCGCTGCTGGTGACGGAAGTGTTCACGCCGTCGGGCAACTGGTCGTCCTATCCGCCACACCGCCATGACGAGGACAGGTTTCCCGAGATGACCTATCTCGAGGAGAGCTATTACCACCGTCTCAATCCGGCCCAGGGTTTCGGCTTCCAGCGCGTCTTCACCGAGGACGGTTCGCTCGACGAGACGATGGCCGTCAGCGACGGCGACGTTGTGCTGGTGCCCAAGGGACATCATCCCTGCGGCGCGCCCTATGGCTACGAGATGTACTACCTCAACGTCATGGCCGGCCCCTTGCGCAAATGGCGCTTCCAGAACCATCCGGACCACGACTGGATCTATCGGCGCGACAATCCGTAAGTGCCTCACGGCCATTCACAGATCGACTTCTGGGAGGAAGACATGGCGGGTCTCGGCATCGGGCTCATCGGCACTGGCTATATGGGCAAGTGCCACGCGCTGGCATGGAACAATGTCTCGAGCATCTTCGGCGATGTGGATAGGCCGCATCTGGCCACGCTGGCCGAGGTCAATGCCGAGCTTGCGGCGAAGAAGGCGGACGAGCTGGGCTTTGCCAGGTCGACCGGCAACTGGCGGGACCTGCTGTCCGACCCGTCGATCGACGTCATCTCGGTGACGACGCCGAACGCCTTCCATGCCGAGATGGCGATCGCAGCCCTCGAAGCCGGCAAGCATGTCTGGTGCGAAAAGCCGATGGCGCCGGCTCTGGCCGACGCGATCCGCATGCGCGACGCCGCCGCCCGGTCGGGCAGGGTGGCGGTATTGGGCTACAACTACATCCAGAACCCGATGATCCGCCACATCCGCCGCCTGATCGAGGAAGGTGCGATCGGTTCTGTCAATCACGTCCGCGTCGAGATGGACGAGGATTTCATGGCCGACCCGGCGCAGCCCTTCTACTGGAAGAGCGAAGCTTCGTCCGGATATGGCGCGCTCGACGATTTCGCCGTGCATCCGCTGTCGCTGCTGTTCACGCTGTTCGGCCATGTGGCGGCCGTGGTGACCGACATGGTGAAACCCTACGCGACGCGGCCGCTGGCCGACGGTGGCAGCCGACCGGTCGAGAACCACGACATTGCCAGCGTGCTGCTGCGCCTCGACGGCGGCATCTCCGCCGCGCTGATGGTCAATCGTTCGGCCTGGGGCCGCAAGGGGCGCATCGCCGTGCAGATCTTCGGCTCGGCCGGCTCGATCCTGTTCGACCAGGAACACATGAACGAGTTCCAGCTCTACCAGGCCAGCGGCCGGCCGGAGGAGCAGGGCTTCCGCACCATCCTCGCCGCCCCGCATCACAAGCCTTACGATCGCTTCATCCCGGCCCCCGGCCACGGCCTCGGCTTCAACGACCTGAAAGTGATCGAGTGCCGCGAGCTGATCGCCGCGATCGGCGGCGAGAAGGCGCATGTGATCGGCTTCGACGACGGCCTCAGGATCGAGCGCAGCGTTCATGCCATGGCACAGTCTTTTGCCGAACAACGCTGGGTCACCGTCGAGGGATAGTCTCCCCTCTCTTCCGGTCCGATTGATCCGCCGTCGCCGTCCGCCCGTAGTCCATGGCAGAGACACGGCGACAGCTGTCCGCTGCCCGCCTTGTCGCGGAGGGTCGATCATGGAAAGCCAAATTCTGCCGTCGCTCGGGTGCGGCTATCACGCGCTGGTGCTCGGCGCCTCGGGCGGCATCGGCTATGCCTTTCTCAGCGCCTTTGAAGATGATCCGGCCTGCGCGCGGGCGACCGGCCTTTCGCGCCGCGGTGACGGTTTCGATGTGACCGACGAGGCCTCCGTCGCGGATGCCGCGAAGCGGCTGGACGGCGATGGGACCCGGTTCGATGTCATCGTCTGCGCCACGGGTGCGCTCACCATCGACGGTATCGGCCCGGAGAAATCCATCCGCGCCATCGAGGCGGATGCCATGGCGGCGCAGTTCGCGCTCAATGCCATCGGCCCGGCCCTGGTCCTCAAACATTTCAGCGGGCTGCTGCACCGCGACCGCCGCAGCCTGATCGCCTTCCTGTCGGCGCGGGTCGGATCGATCGCCGACAATCGGCTTGGCGGCTGGGTCTCCTATCGCGCGGCCAAGGCGGCGCTGAACCAGATCGTCCGCACGTCCGCGATCGAGATTGGCCGCACGCGGCCGCAGGCCGTGGTGGCGGCTCTGCATCCCGGAACCGTCGCCACCGCGCTCTCCGATCGCTTCTCGCCCGGCCGCGAGCGGTTCACACCCGACGACAGCGTGCGGCGTTTGCTTGCCGTGCTGGATGCGCTGGAGCCTGCCCAGACGGGCGGCTTCTATGCCTATGACGGCCAGGCCATCCCCTGGTGACATGACCGGCCGGAAGATCCGCCGGCGCTTGCGGTGCGTACTGGGTCAGGAGAATTCACACAGGAACCCTACCCATGTTCAAGACCGCTTCCCTGTTTTTCGCACTGATCTTGCCCGTCATGCTGTCTGCCTCCGGCGTCGCCGCCGCCGACAAGTTCACGCTGGAGGGTTTCTTTGCCGGCAAGAGCAAGGCGGTGGGATCCTTCAGCGCCATCAACGGCGTGAAACGCCAATTCACGGTGGATCTCACCGGCAAATGGAACGGGCACGTCCTGACACTGCGCGAGGACTTCGTCTTCAACGACGGCACCCGTGACACCAAGACCTGGCGCTTCGTCAAGACCGGCCCCGCCACCTATTCCGGCACCCGAGAGGACGTGATCGGCGAAACCAAGGTGACGCTGCAGGGCAATGTCGCGCGCTTCAACTACCTCGTCTATCTCGATTCCGCCAAACAGGCGAACAAGGTCCGCTTCTACGACAAGATGGTCCTGCGCAGCGACGGCACGGTGCTCAACACCGCGCTCGTCACCAAGTTCGGCCTGCCGGTCGCCAGGACCGTGGTGTCGTTCGAAAAGGCCGGCGGCGTGAAGGGCAAGGGGCGGTGGCGTTGATCGTTCTTCCCTGAAAACAAAAAGGCGGCGCCGGGGCGCCGCCAGGTGGCTTTCGCGGTGGGAGCGATCTTCAGACCTTGCGTTTCTTCTGCCGGTAGACGTCGGCGACCACGGCGGTGACGATGATCATGCCCTTGATGATCTCCTGGTAGTAGGCATCGACTCTCAGGAAGGTGAAGCCGGAGGTCATGACGCCGAGGATGATCGTGCCGATCACCGTGCCGGTGATGCGGCCGGCGCCGCCGGCCAGCGACGTCCCGCCGATGACTGCGGCGGCAATCGCGTCGAGTTCGTACATCACGCCCATGCCGGCCTGCGCGGTCTGGGCGCGGGCTGCGGTCACGACGCCGGCCAGCCCCGCCAGCATGCCGGCGATGGCATAGACCTTGATCAGGTGGGCTTCGACGTTGATGCCCGAGACGCGGGCCGCCTGGACATTGGCGCCGATCGCATAGGTGAACTTGCCGTAGCGGGTGTAGCGCAGGGCGATGTGGAAGATGATCGCGACGACGAGGAAGACGACGACCGGGGCAATGCCCGTGCCGATGAAGATGAAATCCTCGCTGAGGCCCGAGACCGGCTGGCCCTTCGTGTACCACTTGGAAATGCCGCGCGCCGTCACCATCATGCCGAGCGTGGCGATGAAGGGCGGGATCTTGGTACGGGCGATCAGCTGGCCGTTGATGAAGCCGGCCAGCAGGCCGATGGCGATGCCGACCGCGATCGGCACGAAGAAGGGCATGTCGGTCAGGCTTGGATAGAGTGCGCGCGGCCAGGTCGAGGCCTGGGCGAAGCTCGCCGAGAACATCGCCGTCATGCCGACGACCGAACCGGAGGAGAGGTCGATGCCGCCGGTGATGATGACCTGGGTCACGCCGACGGCGATGATGCCGATCACCGAGACCTGCAGGATCATGATCGTCAGGCGCTGCTGGTTCATCAGGAAGCTCTGGCCGACGAAGAGCCAGCCGAGCAGTTCGAAGATCAGCGCGATGCCGATCAGCACGAACAGGATATTGGCTTCCGGCGGGATGCGGCGGTGAAGGGGCTGCCCGGTCTTCAGGTCGACCTCGCCCTTGGTCAGGATCTTGCTGTTCATCTCTTCCTCCCTCGAAGGTCCGTGGACGGCTGCCGCTTAACGCGACGCCAGGTCCATGACCTTGATCTGTGTGGCTTCCGCGCGATCGAGGACGCCGGTGACGCGGCCCTCGTGCATGACCATGATGCGGTCGCTCATGCCGAGCACTTCCGGCATTTCCGACGATATCATGATCACGGCGACGCCGTTCCTGGTCATCTCCGTCACCAGTTTGTGGATCTCCGCCTTGGCTCCGACATCGATGCCGCGGGTCGGTTCGTCGAGGATCAGGATACGCGGATTGGTCAGCATCCAGCGGCCGATCAGCACCTTCTGCTGATTGCCGCCCGACAGGTTCTCGATGCGTTCGGCCAGGTTCGGCGTCTTGACGCGCAGCTTGCGGCACATCTCCTCGCATTCCGCCGACAGCGCCGCCTGCTCGACGAAGCCGCGGCTGACGAACTTGTCCTGAAGCACGGCAATCTGCATGTTCTCCAGCACGCTGAGGATCAGCAGGCAGCCGGTGTCCTTGCGGTCCTCGGTGAGGAAGGCCATGCGGTTGCGGATCGCTTCCGTCGGGCTGAAGACGTTGACCGGCTTGCCGTCGATCTCGATGGTGCCGGACGAGGCCGGCGTCACGCCGAAGATCGTTTCGGCGACGTTAGAGCGCCCCGAGCCGACGAGGCCGGCGACGCCGAGGATCTCGCCGGCACGCACGTCGAAGGAAACGTCGTGGAACACGCCGTCGAGCGTCAGGTTTTTCACCGACAGTACGACGTCGCCCAGTGGCACGTCTTCCTTGGGGAACATCTGGGTGATCTCGCGGCCGACCATCATGCGGATGATGTCGTCGCGCGTCACGTCGGTGGAGGCGTGGGTGCCGATATACTTGCCGTCGCGGAAGACAGAGAACTCGTCGGCGATCTCGAACAACTCGCTCATCTTATGGGTGATGTAGACGATGCCGATGCCCTGGTCGCGCAGGCCGCGGATGATCTGGAAGAGATGTTCCACCTCGCGCTCCGTCAGCGCTGAGGTCGGCTCGTCCATGATCAGCACGTCGGATTCGTAGGAGACCGCCTTGGCGATCTCGACCATCTGCCGGTTGGCGACCGACAGTTCGCCGACCTTGGTCTGCGGGTGGATGGAAATGTTCAGCCGGTTGAAGAGTTCCGCCGTCTTGCGGTTCATCTCCTTGTGGTCGACGAAGCCCAGGCGGGTGAGCGGTTCGCGGCGGATCCAGATGTTTTCCGCCACCGTCATCGGCGCCATCAGGTTCAGTTCCTGGTGGATCATGGCGATGCCGTTTTCCAGTGCGTCGAGCGGCGATTCGAGCTTGATGTCGACGCCCTTCAGCTGCACCGTGCCCTTGTCGGGATGGTAGATGCCGGCGAGGATCTTCATCAGCGTCGACTTGCCGGCGCCGTTTTCGCCCATCAGCGCGTGCACGCTGCCGCGCTTCAGCCTGAACGTCACGTCGTCGAGCGCGACGACACCCGGGAATTCCTTGCGCACGCCCTCCGCGGCCAGAAGATATTCGGAATTGGGGACTGCGCCGCTCCTGCGGACAGCGGCCATCGTAGTCGGGCTGACCATGGCAAATCTCCTCACGCTTCATGCGGGTGGAATGCGGGCAAAAGCCCGCATTCCCGGATCCCCGAAGGGATCAGTTCTTGGCCTGGTAGTCCTTGAGGTTTTCCGGCGTGACGAGTTCGAAGGGAATGTAGACCTTCTTCTCGACGCTCTCGCCCTTGGCGATCTTCAGCGCCGCGTCAAGCGCGCCCTTGCCCTGGCCGGCGGCGTTCTGGAAGACCGTGACGTCGAGGTCGCCGGCTTCCATGGCGGCAAGCGCGTCCTGGGTGGCGTCGACACCGGCGACGACATAGTCCTTCATGTCCTTGCCGGCAGCCTTCAGCGCCTGCACCGCACCGATCGCCATTTCGTCATTGTTCGCGATGACGGCGTTGAACTCCAGCCCGCTCGAAAGCCAGTTGGTCACCAGGTCGGCGCCCTGCGTGCGCTGCCAGTTGGCGGTCTGTTCCTCGACGATTTCGATGCCCTTGCAGTCGTCGGTGGCGACGACGTCATGGACGGCCTTGGTGCGCATGCGGGCGCCCTGGTTGGACAGTTCGCCCATCATGACGACGGCCTTGCCCTTGCCGCCGAGCAGACGGCAGACTTCCTTGGCTTCCAGCGTGCCGGCGACGATTTCTTCCGAAGCGACGAAGGACTGCTTGTCCGGCAGTTCGTTGACGTTGACCGGCTCGCGGTTGACATAGACCAGCGGAATGCCGGCATCGGCGGCGATCTTCGACATGGCGACGGTCGCGTCGGTGTCGACCGGGTTGACGATGATCGCATCGACGCCGGCGGCGATGAAGTTCTGGATCTGGCTCTGCTGCTTGGCCACGTCGTTCTGCGCGTCTTCGACCTGCAGCGTCACGCCGTCGAGCGTCTTGGCATAATCCTGCATGCCGTTGCGAAGCACGGTCAGGAAGTTGTCGTCGAACAGCGCCATCGAAACGCCGACGGTCTCGGCATGGGCGGCCGTGCTCAACAGAACGGACATGGCGGCGCCCAGAATAAGCTTCTTCATGATATTTCCTCCTCAGATGGTGTCCGGCTCCACCTTCTCCTGCCGGAGGCCGCCCGTTCGGGCCGACCCTGCACTTGCTTCGCGCTCCCGACGCGTCGGATAAAACGGAATGAATAGACCGCTGACCCTGAAATGCAGATAATTTATTCCATTTTTTACACGGCGCGTCAACGGCGCTTGCGCTCGCTTGCAGCAGATTT
Source organism: Allorhizobium sp. GW101-3B10 (assembly GCF_059424725.1). Classification (NCBI taxonomy): domain Bacteria; kingdom Pseudomonadati; phylum Pseudomonadota; class Alphaproteobacteria; order Hyphomicrobiales; family Rhizobiaceae; genus Allorhizobium; species Allorhizobium sp. GW101-3B10. The sequence goes on from NZ_JBWKZR010000001.1 coordinate 294,945, forward strand.
CCGCTAGGGCTCTGGAAAATCGGGAAAAAACGCGTGAGGCTCTGTGCCGCATGGATGGAATTTCCATTCCATTTCGCTTGCGAACTACAGGTAAAGGGGGATTGGGAGCAAGAGGCGCGTGGCGATCCCGGATGACGGCGACCCAGCCGGGACCGTTACAGGTCTCCCGATCGCGCCAGGTTCAGACCGCGGCCTTGATGTAATCCATGCTCGCCTTCACCGCAGCGCCCGGATCGCTCAGCGCGTGAACGCTGTCGGCGAAGGGCTCGAAGGACAAGGGGCCGTCATAGCCGGCGGCCTGAAGGGCAAGAATCTGGCCGATATTGTCGAGCCGGTCGGCACGGTCGACGAGAACCCGGTGGCTGTCGCGCATCTCGGCGACGGAGACGGCCGGATCGGTGACCCCGGAAATGTGCACGAGCCCGGTCAACGCGGGAAAGATCGCGGGTTCTCCGGCCAGGTGATGGTGGAAGGTGTCGTGGACGAGCCGGAACACGTCTTCGCCGCTGACGTCTCGGATGGCGTCCGCCGCCTCCTGCTTCGAGCTTAGCGAGCAGACGGCAAAGCCGAGCGGCTCGACCAGTCCGATCACGCCGGCCGCTTCGAGGCGCGGCTTCAACGCCGAGAGTGCTTCACGCAGGTTCTGCTGGCGCTCGCCGTCCTTGAGGCCCGTGCCGTCGTTCTTCGGCACCAGGACCAGGGCATTCGCGCCGCAATCGCGGGCATAGGCGATCAGTTCATCGGCTTCCCTTGAACGCGCCTCGCTCCACTCGTTGAAGCGCTGCAGCGCATTGATCGAAATGATCTCGATGCCGCGATCCTCGGCCAGTTTGCGGATCTCGCCGGGCGCTGTGCCGTCGAGGATGGCGTTGTTGGCCAGGTCGTTGCGGATCTCGACGGCATGAATGCCGAGCGAAAGGGCCAGATCGAAGAAGTCGGCGACCGGCATGGCCGGCGCGGTCATGTGATTGAGGGCAAATTTCATCGGCTTTGGTTTCCTCCCGGCGGCACCCGATCGCGCCGCCCTCGTACGCGTGAGCGTAGGGTAGCCCTGCCGCAGCGTCAAAGCGTCAGCGGTGGCGAACGCAGCGGGAGCGGTCGAGGTCGCCCCTCTTGAGGCCGCCCCGTTCATGCATGCGTCCGAGGCGGAGATCGGGACTGCGCGGTTCTAGACGTTCTTCGCCAGCCAGTCTTCGATACCGCGAGCGGCGCTTCGTCCGCTGGCAAGGCAGGCGGTCAGCAGGTAGCCTCCGGTCGGCGCTTCCCAGTCCAGCATCTCACCCGCGACGAAAGTGCCGGGCAGGGCTTTCAGCATCAGGTTCGCGTCGACGCTGTCGAAGGTGATGCCGCCGGCCGACGAGATCGCCTCGGCGATCGGCCGGGGTGAAACGACGGGCAGCGGCAGCGCCTTGATCGCTTCGGCGAGGCGCCGGGCATCGAGACGATTGGCGTCGGGAGCGAGTTCCCTGACGAGGGCCGCCTTGACCCCGTCGAGACCGGTACCCTTGCGCAAGCGGTTGGAAAAGCTCGCCTTTGCGTCCTGGCGTTCCAGATCGCGGGCAAGCTTGTCGACGGTTCGGCCGGGGGCGAGGTCGAGAACCAGCGTAGCCATGCCGGCCTTCTGCAAGGTGTCGCGCAGGGCGCCGGCATGGGCGTAGATCAGGCTGCCCTCGATGCCGTTGCGGCTGATGACGAATTCTCCTTGCGTGGTGCCGGCGGCGCTGGTTGCTGTCACGGATTTGACCGGCTCTCCGGCGAAACGTTCGGCAAAGCTTTCGGTGAAGGCGCAGTCGAAGCCGCAATTGGCGGGGCGGAAGGGGGCGACCTCGACGCCCTGCGCCTGAAGCCACGAAACCCAGACTGCGTCCGATCCGAGCCGCGGCCAGCTCGCGCCGCCGAGCGCCAGCAGCACGGCGTCGGCTTCGACGGTCTCCTGGCCATGCGGCGTGTCGATCCGGCAGGCATTGCCGTCGAAGCCGATCCAGCGGTGGCGGGTGAGGATCGCGACACCTTGCGCCTCCAGCCGCTTCAGCCAGGCGCGCAGCAGGGGCGAGGCCTTCATCACCTTGGGAAACACCCGGCCCGATGTGCCGGTGAAGGTCTCGGTGCCCAGGCCGTCTGCCCAGTCGCGCACGTCCTGGGGCGTGAAGCCGTCGAGCATCGGGCGCAGCCATTGCGCCGCTGTGCCGAAACGGGTGACGAAGCGCTCATAGGGCTCGGCATGGGTGATGTTCAGCCCCGACTTGCCGGCCAGCAGGAACTTGCGCGCCACCGTCGGCATGGCCTCGTAGACCGTGACCGTATGGCCGGCGCGGGACAACTGCTCGGCGGCCATCAGGCCGGCCGGTCCCCCGCCGATAATCGTGATGCGCCGTGCCGTCATGGGATCGATCTTCCTTGTTGCGGCTCAGGCGAGGGTGAAGGCGGCGAGGCGATCGGCCAGCGAGGCGATGGTCTCGCTGTCGGCATTGGCGAAGGCGAAGCGCAGGTAGTTCTCCTGGCCCTCGCCGAAATAGGCGCCGGGAATGCACACCACGCCGGCCTCGCGCGCCAGCTTCTCCGCCACCTCGGCCGAGGGCGTGCCGGCAAAGGGATGGCGGATGAAGGCGAAATAGGCGCCGATCGAATCCATCTTCCAGTCGGGCAGCCCGGCCATGACGGTGCGCAGCGTGTCGGCGCGTCTGGCGATCTCGGCGCGGTTGGCCTTGCGCCACTCCTTCAGCGCCGGGATGGCGCGGGCGACGGCGGCCTGGGGCGCGCGCGGCGCGCAGATCTGCAGGTTGTCCATCACCTTGGCGATTTCCGCGATTGCCTTCGGTCCAGCCGTGATTGCACCGAGGCGATGACCGGGAATGCAGAAGGACTTCGAGAAGGAGTAGAGCAGGATCAGGTTGTCCTCCCAGCCGGGAACGGACAGCAGCTCATGCGGGCGCTGGCCTTCGGGCAGGAAGTCGCGATAGGTTTCGTCCAGCATCAGCCAGGCGCCGGCCGCGCGGCAGGCGTCGAAGATCTCGCGCAGAAGCCCGGCCGGATAGATCGCCCCGGTCGGGTTGTTGGGCGAAACCAGCCCGAGCGCCTTGACGCCGGTTGCGAGAATCTTTCTGACGGCGCCGATGTCCGGCACGAAACCGCCGGCCGGATCGAGCCACAGCAGGCGGCGCTCGATGCCCATCATGGCAAGCGTCGTTTCCTGGTTGAAATAATAGGGATCGGTCAACGCGACCGCATCGCCTGGACCGGCAATCGCCATGGCGGCGGCCGTGAAGGCCTGGTTGCAGCCGGATGTGATGTGGATGTTTTCCGCCCCGACCGGCGCGCCGTAGACCTCCGTCATCTCTACCGCATAGGCTGCGCGCAGGTCCGGCTCGCCTTCGATCGGGCCGTAGCCGGCATAGGCGCGCGAGGCGGCCGTCTCGCCAAGCCAGGTCAGCATGTCCGGATGCGGCGGATAGCCCGGCACGGCCTGGGAGAGGTCGATCAGCGGGCCACGGGCGCCGTCATAAGCGCGCGCCCAGGCGAAGACCGCGGGAACGGGTGGCGGCGAGAGGCGGGAAATCAGCGGGTTGAACGCGGGTGCAGGCATTGTCTTGCTCGTTTGTTTCAGGAGGTCAGGTCGGCAGTCTCGCCGGTGTCGGAATGGGCTGTCTCGTGCGCCGGCGAAGCCTTGGCAGCGCGCGGCGCCCGGCTGCGGCCGGCCTGACGAATCGCCGGGCTCATCTGCGAGCTGCGCTCGTTTTCCAGCGTGGCAAACAACCAGTCGATGAAGACGCGCACGATCGGCGCGGCGCGCATCTCGTTGCGGGTCGCGACATAGAAGGCATCGGAGGCCGGTACGGAGAGGTCGAAGGGAATGATCAGTTCGCCCGCGGCAATCAGGCTGGAGGCGGTGATGCTGTCGCCCAGCGCCACCCCCTGGCCATGGCGGGCGGCCTCGGTCGAAAGCCGCGCATCGCTCATGAAATGCTCCCGGCCGCGGGGCATGTCGAGCTGGTCGGCGGCGGCGAGCCAGGTGTTCCATTCCCGCCCGTCGTCGCCGTGCAGGAGCACATGGTCGCGCAGGTCGCGAATAGAACGCAGCGGGCGGGCATTGAGGAGCGAGGGCGAGACAACGGGGAAGAGTTGGAGCGTGCTCCACTGGCGTGTCCAGCAGTCGCGCCAGCCACCCGGTCCGTAGAGGATGGCGACGTCTACGTCGGGCGAATGGATGAGGTCCGCATCATTGCTCGAGGTCAGCGTCAGGCAGATCTCAGGATATTGCTCGGAGAAGCTGTTCATCCGCGGGATGAGCCAGAGCGAAAGAAGTGCGGGCACGCAGGAAATGCGCAGCCGTCCGCTGGTCGACGGCCGGTTCATCAGGGCGGTTGCGGCGGCGATGCCGTCGAAGGCCGAGGAGACGGCGGGCAGCAGCAGGGCGCCCTGCGGCGTCAGTTTCAGCCGCTTGCCGCCGCGCTCGAACAGGGCCGCTTTGAGCGTTTCCTCCAGCGTCTTGATCTGGTGGCTCACGGCCCCGTGGGTGACGTTCAGCTCGCGCGCGGCCGCCGAAATCGAGCCGCGCCGGGCCGCCGCCTCGAAGGCGCGGAGCGGGTTGAGCGGCGGCAGGCGGTTCGACATCAGGCAATGACTCTATGAGTTTTTCTCACAAGGATTGCTACAACATCGTGAATTGCATTTCTATAGGCTTTGCGGATTAATGCTCACATTAAAGGCAGATCGACGATCTGCCGCTTAAACAGTCGCGGTGCGATCGGGCGAACGCGAAGAGGGTGATGACATGACGTTCGACGAAAAGAAGCTTGCGGAACTGCGCGCCAGATATGGCGGCGACAATGCCGGCGAGATCTTCGATCCGAAGTTCGCCAAGGTCGGGCAGAAGATCTTCCAGAACGGCACCCGCGCCGCGCCCTATGCCGGCGTGCCCACCTTTCTCTCGGCACCGCACCGGCCGATCGATCCGCAGAACCCCGACTTCGGCGACTTGCAGGTGGCGATCGTCGGCGTGCCGATGGACCTCGGCGTCACCAACCGCCCGGGGGCGCGCTTCGGGCCGCGCGCCCTGCGCTCGATCGACCGCATCGGCCCCTACAACCACGTGCTCGAATGCGCGCCTGTCTTCGACCTGAAGGTCGGCGACATCGGCGACGTGCCGTTCTCCAGCCGCTATCGCCTCGAGCTCAGCCACGAAGACATCGAGCGTTATCTTTCGAAGATCGTCGAAGCCGGCATCCTGCCGCTGTCGGTCGGCGGCGACCATTCGATCACCCAGTCGATCCTGAAGCCCATCGCCCGGAAGCATGGCCCGGTGGGCCTGGTGCACATCGATGCCCATTGCGACACCGGCGGGCCGTTCGACCAGTCGAAGTTCCATCACGGCGGCCCTTTCCGCAATGCCGTTCTCGACGGCACGCTCGATCCGACCCGCACCATCCAGATCGGCATTCGCGGTTCGGCCGAGTATTTGTGGGAATTCTCCTACGAGTCCGGCATGACCGTCATCCATGCCGAAGAGATCACCCGTCTCGGCATGCCGGCCATCATCGACAAGGCCAAGAAGATCATCGGCGACGGCCCGACTTACATCTCCTTCGACATCGACAGCCTCGATCCGAGCATTGCGCCGGGCACCGGCACGCCGGAAGTCGGCGGGCTGACCTCGCGCGAAGTGCTCGAACTGATCCGTGGGCTCAAGGGCATCAACCTCGTCGGCGGCGACGTCGTGGAGGTGGCGCCGCAATACGACGCGACCCACAACACGGCCCATGCCGGGGCGCAGGTTCTCTTCGAAATTCTCAGCCTGATGGTCTATAGTCCGGCGATCAAGGGCCGCTGAACCGGCCGCCGGCATCTTTTCCGGGGCGGCGTTATGGGGCGCCCCGCAACCTGAGTTCACGACTACCAATCAAGAAAAGGGAACGGAATATGAAGAACATTCTCAACGCCTCCGTCAGCCGCCGCGGCGTGCTGGCCGGCTCGCTTGCCGGTGCCGGCATGCTCGCCATGCCGTCGATCCTTAAGGCCCAGGACAAGTCGCTGAAGGTCGGCGTCTATGGCGGCTACTTCAAGGATTCGTTCGACAAGAACATCTTCCCGGAATTCACCAAGGCGAGCGGCATCGCCGTCGAATCGGTCGCCGAGCCGACCGGCGAAGCCTGGCTCGTACAGCTCGAGCAGGCCGCCAAGGCCGGCCAGGCACCGGCCGACGTCTCGATGATGTCCCAGGTCTCGATGCTCAAGGGCCAGTCCACGGACCTGTGGGCACCGCTCGACACTTCCAAGATCAAGAACGCCTCGGGCCTGATCGACGCCTTCGTCAACAAGTATCCGGACGGCCGCGTCGCCGGCATCGGCGCCGTTGCCTGGTACATCACGCTCGTCACCAATACCGACGTCTACAAGGAAGCGCCCACCTCGTGGGCCGCCCTTTGGGATCCGGCAAACGAAGACAAGCTCGGTCTGCTGGCCCTCGTCTCCAACTCCTTCCTGCTGGAAGTGACCGCCAAGACCCATTTCGGCGGCACCGAAGTGCTCGATACCGAGGAAGGCATCCTCAAGGTGTTCGACAAGCTCGCCGAAGTGAAGCCGAACGTGCGCCTGTGGTATCGTGACGAGGCCCAGTTCGAGCAGGCGCTGAAGTCGGGCGAAATCCCGATGGGCCAGTACTACCACGACGTGACCGGCCTTGCCGCCGCCGACGGCCATCCGGTCCGCTCCACCTTCCCCAAGGAAGGCGGCATCATGGATTCGGGCTGCTGGGCGCTGTCGCGCGCTTCGACCAAGTCCGAAGAGGCTCACGTCTTCATCGACTACATGTCCCAGCCGTCGATCCAGGCGACCCTGTCGCGCAAGGTCGGCACCGCCCCGACCGTCAAGCGCGAACTGCTCGACCTGACGGCCGAAGAGTTCGCTGCCGTGTCGTCTGACATCGCGCCGATCATTCCGCGCTACGACCTCTACCAGACCAAGTCGGACTGGCTGAACCAGAAGTGGACCGAACTGATCGTCGGCTGAGGAAGAGCGTGCCCCTGACTCTGACCCTCTCCCCCCCCTTGCGGGGAGAGGGGACTGCAGGTGCTGCGGCGTGTTTCCTTCTCCCCGCCCGCGGGGAGAAAGTGCCCGACAGGGCGGATGAGGGGCAGATACGTGCGCCTTTCCGGACGTCGACAAGATCCGTATCCCGCTTGAACCCCATACAAGATCGCGCGACAATCAAACCCCTTGATGGGATGACGCAGCCGGGGCAGACAGGGACGAATTCCCATTACCCCTATATCTCGGAGACATGATGTCCGGACTCATCCTCAATGCCGTCACCAAGCAGTTCGGTCCGTTCACGGCCGTCGACCAGGTACAGCTGGCCGTCCCGCACGGCACCTTCGTCTGCATGCTCGGACCTTCGGGCTGCGGCAAGACGACGTTGCTTCGGATGATCGCCGGCCTCGACACGCCGACCGGCGGTTCGATCGTGCTCGACGGCGAGGACATCACGGCCGTGCCGACCCACAAGCGCAATCTCGGTATGGTATTCCAGTCGCTGGCGCTGTTCCCGCATCTGACGGTGGGCGAGAACATCGCCTATCCGCTGCGCATCCGCGGCATCGGCCGTGAGGAACAGGTGAAGCGTGTCAACGAACTGCTCGCCATGATCCATCTCGCCGGCTATGCCGACCGGCCCGTCACCAAGCTGTCCGGCGGCCAGCGCCAGCGCGTGGCGATCGCCCGGGCGCTCGCCATCTCGCCGAAACTCTTCCTGCTCGATGAACCGCTCTCGGCGCTCGATGCCAAGTTGCGCGAGGCCATGCAGGTCGAACTGCGCAAGCTGCAGCAGCAGCTCGGCATCACCACCATCGTCGTCACCCACGACCAGCGCGAGGCGATGACGATGGCCGACACCGTGGTGGTGATGAACGGCGGCAAGATCCGCCAGGCGGCAAGCCCGATCGAGATCTACCGCAAGCCCGCCGACCGCTTCGTCGCCGATTTCATAGGTTCCACCAACCTCCTGCCGCTCACCGTCGAGGGCGGGCGCACGCTGGTGCTCGGCCAGGCGGTCGAAGGGATCGCGCCGCCTGCGGGCCTGGCTGCGGCCAGCCTTTCGGTCCGCCCGGAGGATATCCATCTTTCCGCGCCGGGTGAGGGGCGGCTCACCGGCCGCGTCACCTTCATCCGCGATCTCGGCGGCACGATCGAGACTTTCATCGACGTGCGCGGCACCGAAGTGGTGGCCGTCTCGACGCCGCGCGAACGGCCGGTGGTCTCGGTCGGCCAGGACGTCGGCGTGGGCATCGATCCCGCCACCGCCGTGGTGCTTGCCGCATGAGACGCGAACCGCCCCAAAGAGCCCTCGACTATGCGCCGCTCGCCTTTCCGGCGGCCATGCTGATCCTGTTCTTCGTCGTGCCGTTTGCGACGATGATCGCCGTCAGCTTCTTCCAGCGCAATCCCGCCGGTTTCTATTCGCCGGCCTTCGTTCTCGACAATTACGCCCGCTTCATCAGCCCCTTCTTCGCCGGCGTGCTCGGCTTCTCGCTGATGCTGGCGATCGCGGTGGCCGTCGTCTGCGTGGTGCTCGGCCTCCCGTTCACCTATCTGCTCGCCCGCATGTCACGCAAAGCCCAGGTGCTGTGGCTGGTGGCGCTGCTGTCGATCCTGTCCCTGTCGGAAGTCATCATCGGCTTTGCCTGGTCGACGCTGTTTTCCCGCACCGCCGGCATCACCAACCTGCTCGTCATGATCGGGCTGATGGAAAAGCCGGTGGCGCTGATGCCGAATTTCGGCGCGGTGCTGACCGGCATGACCTATCAGGCGCTGCCCTATACCGTGCTGGTGCTCTATCCCGCGCTTGTCCGGCTTGATCCGACGCTGACCGAGGCGGCCCGCACCCTCGGCGCCTCGCCGATCCGGGCCTTCTTCACCGTGGTCGTCCCGGCGCTTCGGAACACCATTCTCGCGACGCTGATCATGGTCTTCATCTTCGCGCTCGGCTCCTATCTGCTGCCGCAGATCCTCGGGCGGCCGCAGCACTGGACGCTGTCGGTGCTGATCACCGACCAGGCGATCTATCAGTCGAACATGCCGTTCGCAGCGGCCATGGCGGTGTTCCTCGTGCTCGTCACGCTTGGCATGGTGGCGCTGACCCTGTTCGTCGGCCGCAAGGGAGAGACGGCATGAACACGCTGCTGACCCGTATTTACTTTACCCTGATCGGTATCTTTCTTGCCGCTCCGATCGTCGTCGTCGCCGGTGTCTCGGTCAACGAGAAGCAGAGCCTGACCTTCCCGCCGCAGGGCTTTTCGCTCGCCTGGTACGGCGCGATCTTCACCGATACCGGCTGGCGCGCGGCCTTTTTCGCCTCGGTCGTGCTGGCGCTCGCCTCGGCGGCGCTGGCGGTGGCGATCGCCCTGCCGCTCGCCTGGTTCCTGTGGCGGCGGATCGCCCCCTGGGCCAACATCTTCCAGGTGCTCGGCATCGCCCCCTTTACCCTGCCGCCCGTCATCACGGCATTGGGGCTCCTGACCTTCTGGGCGACCACCGGCTTCTACGGCCAGCCCTGGACGGCGGTCATCGGGCACGCGATCTTCTTCGTGACCCTGCCGCTGGTGACCTTGTCCCTCGGCTTTTCCGCCATCGACCGTTCGCTGGTGGAGGCGGCGGCCACCATGGGCGCCGACGACAGGATGGTGTTCCGCACCGTCGTCCTGCCGCTGATCCGGCCCTATCTGGTCTCCGGTTATGCGTTTGCCTTCGTGCTGTCGCTCAACGAATACATCGTCGCCTACATGACGGTCGGCTTCACCATGGAGACCCTGCCGATCAAGATCTTCAACGCGTTGCGCTACGGCTACACGCCGACCATGGCCTCGGTGACGATCCTGTTCGTCGCGGTCGCGGCGCTGGTCTTCGGCCTCGTCGCCCGGTTCGGCGACCTGCCGAAGCTGCTCGGCGCCATGGCCGAAGACGAGCGCTGATCCACGATCTTGCGCCGGCGTCGGGGTGGACCCCGGCGCCTTTCCAGTTCGTAAGCGTAAATCCTAAAGACTAGCCGGCCAGATTTACCCTTCGTTTAGGTTTGCGGCCTAACCCTTGCTTTGTTCCGGATGGAACTCCGCGCATGACGTAGCGGATGATGAAACATGGGGATGAGGCACATGATGTGCGCAAAAGGGTCCGCAATCATTGCGGACGTGCGTGAACACCTGCCGTCACGGCTCGTGACGGCCAATCGGGTACCCTTGGCGGTGTCCCTTGCGTTTCCCGGCTCCAGCCGGTCCTTGGCCCTTCGGCCAATCCAGTCCACCCTTTTCAGACAAGCGGCCGTCGCGGCGAGCCCGCGCGCCCCGAGGTCCAGATAGTCACGCCATCGGTCCCGCCATGGGACCGTCGCGATGCCTATCGGTGTCCGTCCCGTCACCCCATGCCGGACGGCCCACGATCTCAATAGGCATCGCGGGAGGAGCACGGCACGCCCCCACCCCCCAGAGTCGTGCTCCTCCACCCCCTTAAAGACAGAACGGCCGACGGAATCGCTTCCGTCGGCCGTTCTGCTGCGCAGGAGGGAGGAGTCTCAGCCGCGCAGCATCTCGATGATCGCCGAGAAGTCCCGCCCGCCATGGCCCTGCTTGTCGAACAGGTCGAAGAGCTGGGCGGCTTCGGCGCCGAGCGGGGTTGCAGCACCCGCGGCGAGCGCGGCTTCCTGCGCCAGTTTGAGGTCCTTCAGCATGAGGGCCGCGGCAAAGCCCGGCTTGTAGTCGTTGTTGGCCGGCGAAGTCGGCACGGGGCCGGGGACCGGGCAATAGGTGTTGATCGACCAGCACTGGCCGGACGACGTTGACGCGACGTCGAACAGCGCCTGGTGGGTGAGGCCGAGTTTTTCGCCGAGCGCGAAGGCCTCGCAGACGCCGATCATCGAGATGCCGAGGATCATGTTGTTGCAGATCTTGGCGGCCTGGCCGGCGCCGTTGCCGCCGCAATGGACGATCTTCTTGCCCATGGCTTCCAGCACGGGCTTCGCCCGGGCGAAGGCGTCGTCGCTGCCGCCGGCCATGAAGGTGAGCGTGCCGGCCGAGGCGCCGCCGGTGCCGCCGGATACGGGGGCGTCGAGCGACAGGCAGTTCGCGCCGGCGGCAAGCTCATGGGCCTTGCGGGCGCTCGCGACATCGATGGTCGAGCAGTCGATGAGCAGCGTGCCAGCCTTGGCCGACGTGATGAGTTCTCCCCAGACGGAGAGCACGTGGGCTCCCTTCGGCAGCATGGTGACGACCGTCTCGGCGCCGGCGACCACGTCCTTGATCGACGTCGCGGGCGAGACGCCGGATGCCGCCGCGCTTTTCAGGATCTCGGCCGAGAGGTCGAAGCCCTTCACGGCATGGCCGGCCTTGACGAGGTTGGCGGCCATTGGCCCGCCCATATTGCCCAGTCCGATGAATGCGATAGTGGCCATTTCAGTCTCCTGTCTTTAAGCCTCAGCGGTTGTCCGCGAGGATCATCTCCGCCGCCTTCTCGGCGATCATGATGGTCGGCGAATTGGTGTTGCCGGAGGTGATCGTCGGCATGATCGAGGCGTCGGCGATCCTGAGGTGCTTCAGCGCCCGCATTTTCAAGCGCGGATCGACGACGCTCTGCTCGTCCGAACCCATACGGCAGGTGCCGACCGGGTGGAAGATCGTCGTGCCGATATCGCCGGCAGCGCGCATTAGATCTTCGTCTGACTCGTAGGCCGGACCCGGCTTGAACTCCTGCGGATTGTACCGGGCGAAGGACGGTTGTCGGGCAATCTTGCGGGTGAGCCGGATCGACCTGACGGCCACGTCGCGGTCGGCCGGCGCCGACAGGTAGCGTGGCGCAATCGCCGGCTGGGCGGCGAAGTCCGGTGCCGTCGCGTGCACCGAGCCGCGGCTCTCAGGTCTCAGATTGCAGACGCTGGCGGTGACCGCCGGGAAGGAATGAACCGGCTCGCCGAACTTTTCCAGCGTCACCGGCTGGACGTGATATTGCAGGTCGGGCGTCTCCTTGTCCGGCCCCGAGCGGGTGAAGATGCCGAGCTGGCTCGGTGCCATGGCCATCGGACCGGAGCGCTTGAGCAGGTATTCCAGGCCGATCGCGGCCTTGCCGATCAGGCTCGAGGCCTTCTCGTTCAGGGTCGGTACGCCGGTGACCTTGAAGGCGAGGCGCAGTTGCAGGTGGTCCTGCAGGTTCTCGCCGACATCGCGCACGTCCTTCACCACCTCGATGCCGGCATTCTTCAGCACCTCGCCACGGCCGATGCCGGAGCGTTCGAGGATATGCGGCGAGCCGATCGCGCCGGCGCACAGCACCGTCTCGCGCCTTGCCGAGAATTGCTTTGTCACGCCGTCATGATGCACCTCGACGCCGGTCACGGCATCATCCTCGATGATCAGGCGCTTGACATGCGCCTTGATCAGAACCGTCAGATTGCCCCGCTTGATGGCAGGACGCAGGAAGGCCTTGGCGGTGTTCCAGCGGATGCCGGAGCGCTGGTTGACGTCGAAATAACCGGACCCTTCATTGCTGCCGCGGTTGAAATCGGCGGTTTCGGGGATGCCGGCTTCCTTGGCCGCCTGCTGGAAGGCTTCGAGCACCGCCCAGCGCACGCGGGCCTTTTCCACCCGCCATTCGCCGCCGGCGCCGTGCATTTCGTCGGCACCCTTGTAGTAGTCTTCCGACTTCCGGAAGAGCGGCAGGACGTCGTCCCAGCCCCAGCCCTCGCAGCCCATCTGCCGCCACTGGTCGTAGTCCCGGGCCTGGCCGCGCATGTAGATCATGCCGTTGATCGACGAGCAGCCGCCGAGCACCTTGCCGCGCGGATAGCTGAGCGAGCGGCCGTTCAGGCCCTCTTCCTTGGCCGTGGTGAAGCACCAGTCGGTGCGCGGATTGTTGATGCAATAGAGATAGCCGACGGGGATGTGCACCCAGTGGTAATTGTCGCTGCCGCCGGCTTCCAGGAGCAGGACGCGCGTTGCCGGATCGGCCGCCAGGCGGTTGGCCATCACGCAGCCGGCGGTGCCGGCGCCGATGACGATGTAGTCGTAGCTTTCCATGCTTCACTCCGCATCGGCCTTGGGGCCGATTTTTGTCAAAGGTGGCGACAGGTCCTGAAGGCACCCGTCTGCCCTTGTGAGTTTGTCAAAGGGCGAGGATCGTCCCTCGGGGGAACCGAACGTGGCAGGCCGGTGGCTGGCGGACACCCTCTTCTCCCCGACGGGGAGAAGTGCCGAGCATAGCGAGGCGATGAGGGGGCCAAGTGCACTCAGACCAGTTGGCTTCGCCCCCCTCATCCCGCGCTGCGCGCGCCCTTCTCCCCGATGGGGAGAAGAGGGGTACCGCCTCCGCTTTCCGTTTCGTCCTTACCGCCGATATTCGAAGCCGAACCTGCGGCCGAGGCGCGAGGCGTAGAATTCGCCGACGATGCCGCGCCGGAAGACCAGCACGCAAACCATGAACACCACCCCGGTGATGACCGTCACGGGGAAGCCGGTGGTGGCGAGATAGTTACCGAGCGTGACCACGAGGCCGGCGCCGAAGATCGGGCCGATCAGCGTGCCGATGCCGCCGAGCAGGGTCATCAGGATGACTTCGCCGGACATCTGCCAGGTCACGTCGGTCAGCGTGGCGAACTGGAACACCAAAGCCTTCAGCGAACCGGCAAGGCCGGTCAGTGCCGCCGACATGACGAAGGCGCCGAGCTTGTAGCGGGCAACCGAATAGCCGAGCGAGGTGGCGCGGGCCTCGTTCTCGCGGATCGACTTGAGGATCATGCCGAAGGGCGAGTTGATGAAGCGCCAGATGACCAGCAGGCCGATGACGAAGACGGCGAGCACGAGATAGTACATCGACAGTGGCTGGCTGAGATCGATGAAGCCGAACAGATGTCCGCGCGGGACCGACTGGATGCCGTCCTCGCCATGGGTGAACTCGGCCTGCAGGCAGAAGAAGAAGAACATCTGCGACAGGGCCAGCGTGATCATGGCGAAGTAGATGCCCTGCCGGCGGATGGCGAAGAAGCCCATGACCAGGCCCAGCATGGCGGCACCTATGACGCCCGTGAGGATGCCGAGTTCCGGCGAAAGGCCCCATTCCTTCACCGCATGGGCGGTGAAGTAGGAAGCTCCGCCGAAGAAGGCGGCATGGCCGAAGGACAGAAGACCGGTATAGCCGAGCAGCAGGTTGAAGGCGCAGGCGAAGAGCGCGAAGCACAGCACCTTCATCAGGAACACCGGATAGAGGAAGAAGGGTGCGGCGATGAGCAGCAGCAGTCCGACGCCGATGAGGACGGCGCGGGCCGTGGACGCATTGCCCGAGGCCGGCGGAACGTGGGTCGAGGTTGTCGTCGTGGTATGAGCCATGTCACGCATCCCGGCCGAAGAGGCCTGCAGGCCTGATGAGAAGAACGATCGCCATGATGACGAAGATCACTATGTTGGAGGCCTCCGGGTAGAAGACCTTGGTCAGGCCCTCGGCGATGCCGAGCATGTAACCGGTGACGATGGCGCCCATGATCGAGCCCATGCCGCCGACGACGACCACCGCGAAGACCACGATGATGATGTTGGAGCCCATCAGCGGCGAGACCTGGTAGATCGGTGCCGCCAGCACGCCGGCGAATGCGGCGAGCGCCACGCCGAGGCCGTAGGTGAAGGTCAGCAGCACCGGCACGTTCACACCGAAGGCCTGGACGAGGGTCGAGTTCTCGGTGGCTGCGCGCAGATAGGAGCCGAGCTTGGTCTTTTCGATCAGCACCCAGGTGGCGAGGCAGACGATCAGCGAGACGACGACGACCCAGCCGCGATAGATCGGCAGGAACATGAATCCGAGATTGGTACCGCCGGCGAGGGCCGAGGGTGTCGCATAGGGCTGCCCCGACGAGCCGTAGAAATAGCGGAACGTGCCTTCGATCGTCAGCGCCAGGCCGAAGGTGAACAGCAGGCCGTAGAGCGGATCGAGATCGTAGAGCCGCCGCAGGAAGAAGCGTTCCACCACCGCACCGACGCCGCCGACGATCAGCGGAGCCAGGACCAGCGCCGGCCAGTAGCCGATGCCGGCGAAGGTCAGCAGCAGGTAGGCGACGAAGGCGCCGAGCATGTACTGCGCCCCGTGGGCGAAGTTGATCATCCTCAGAAGGCCGAAGATGATGGCGAGGCCGAGCGACAGCAGCGCGTAGAAGGAGCCGTTGATCAGGCCGATCAGCAACTGGCCGAACAATGCCTGGAGGGGAATGCCGAAGATCATCGTCATCGTCAGACCCCCAGGACCTTGTGAAGCATGTCCATGCGCTCCGGCAGTTCCTCGACCTTGAACTCGGCCACCATCTGGCCATGCTCCATCAGGTAGAAGCGGTCGGCGACGCGGCTTGCGAAACGGAAGTTCTGTTCGACCAGAAGCACGGTCATGCCTCGCTGCTTGAGGGTTTTCAGGACATCGCCGATGCGCTGGACGATGACGGGAGCGAGGCCCTCGGTCGGCTCGTCGAGCAGCAGCAGGCGGGTGCCGGTGCGCAGGATGCGGGCGATCGCCAGCATCTGCTGCTCGCCGCCGGACAGCCGCGTGCCAGGGCTGTTGCGGCGTTCGTGCAGGTTAGGGAAGAGCTCGAAGATCTCCCCGAGTGTCATGCCGCCCTTGGCCACTTCCGGCGGCAGCATCAGGTTCTCGAGCACGGTGAGCGTCGAGAAGATGCCGCGCTCTTCCGGCACGTAACCGACGCCGTGATGGGCGCTGCGGTGAAGCGGAACCTGCATCAGGTCCTTGCCTCCGAGGCGGATCTCGCCCTTCCGTGTGCGGACGATGCCGGTAATGGTGCGCAGCGTCGTGGTTTTGCCCACGCCGTTGCGGCCGAGAATGGTGACGGTTTCGCCTTCCCGGACATTCATGTCGACGCCATGCAGGACATGGCTCTCGCCGTACCAGGCGTTCAGGCCGCGGACTTCCAGAAGTGCTGTCATCACGCGTCCTCCGTTCCCATGTAGGCGGTGCGGACGCGCGGGTCGCGGCTGACCGTTTCATAATCGCCTTCGGCGAGGATCTCGCCGCGCTGCAGGACCGTGACGTGGTGGCAGATGTCGGCGACGACGGAGAGGTTGTGCTCGACCATCAGAACGGCGCGGGTCTTGGCGACCTCGCGGATCAGTTCTGCAATTACGCTGACGTCTTCCTGGCCCATGCCGGCCATTGGCTCGTCGAGCAGCAGGACCTTGGGATCGAGGGCAAGGGTCGTGGCGATCTCAAGCACGCGCTTGCGGCCATAGGACAGGTCGGCGGCGATGTGGTCGCGCTCCTTGGTCAGGCCGACACTTGCCAGCAGATCCTCGGCATGGCCGTTCAGCGTATCGAGCGCCGAAAGCGGC
This sequence comes from Allorhizobium sp. GW101-3B10, assembly GCF_059424725.1. NCBI lineage: Bacteria > Pseudomonadati > Pseudomonadota > Alphaproteobacteria > Hyphomicrobiales > Rhizobiaceae > Allorhizobium > Allorhizobium sp. GW101-3B10. Next base: position 311,297 of record NZ_JBWKZR010000001.1, read on the forward strand.
CGCCAGAACTGATGGGCAAGGCCGTTCGGCCGCTGCAGGGCGACGCGGACATTGTCGAGAACGGTCAAGTGCGGGAAGACCGCGGAAATCTGGAACGAGCGCACCAGCCCCATGCGGGCGACCTTGTCGGGCGGCGTGCGGGTGATGTCGGTGCCGAGCAGGGTAATGGTGCCGGCCGAGGGCTGCAGGAACTTGGTCAGCAGGTTGAAGACCGTGGTCTTGCCGGCGCCGTTCGGACCGATCAGGGCATGAACCTGTGCGTGGTGCACGTCGAGATCGACATCGCGCACCGCGGTGAAGCCGCCGAAGTCGCGGCGGAGACCGCGGGCGGACAAGACCACCCGCGGCTCCTTTTCAGTTGGGACTGAAACGTTCGTCATCAGTCGGCGCTTACTTGACCAGCTCGCAACCGCTCTTGGCGGGGTCGATATAGGCCTCCGCGCCAGGAATGGTGGCGAGGACGTTGAAGTAGTCCCACGGTTCGCTGGACTCGCCCGGCTTCTTCACTTCGAGCAGGTACATGTCGTGGATCATGCGACCATTGGCGCCGACAGTGCCGCCACGGCCGAAGACGTCGTCGACCGGCATTTCATGCAGGGCCTTGGCGACGGCTTCGGTTTCGTCGGTGCCGGCCTTGTCGATGGCCTTGAGGTACTGGGTGACCGCCGAATAGGTGCCGGTGTGGACCATGTTCGGCATCTTGCCGGTGCGCTCGAAGAAGCGCTTGCCGAACTTCTGGCTCTCCTCGTCGCGGTTCCAGTAGAAGCCCTCGGTCAGCGTCAGGCCCTGGGCCGCTTCGAGGCCGAGGCCGTGCACTTCGGCAAGGGTGAAGAGCAGGGCCGCAAGGCGCTGGCCGCCCTGGGTGATACCGAATTCGGCCGCCTGCTTGATGGCGTTCTGGGTGTCGGCGCCTGCATTGGCCAGGCCGACGACCTTGGCGCCGGACGACTGGGCCTGGAGCAGGAAGGACGAATAGTCGGTGGTGGCAAGCGGATGGCGGACCGCGCCCGTGACCGTGCCGCCGCTGGCCTTGACGAAGTCGGAGGTCTGCTGTTCGAGGGAGTAGCCGAAGGCGTAGTCGGCGGTCAGGAAGAACCAGCTGTCGCCGCCCTGCTTGACGAGCGCGCCGCCGGTGCCGACGGCCAGCGCGTGGGTGTCATAGGCCCAGTGGAAGCCGTAAGGCGAGCACTGCTTGCCGGTCAGTTCGGTGGTCGCGGCACCGGTGACGATGTCGATCTTCTTCTTTTCCTTGGCGATCGCCTGGACGGCCAGCGCGACCGACGAGGTGGTCAGTTCCATGATCGCGTCGACCTGCTCGGTGTCGAACCACTGGCGGGCGATGTTGGAGGCGATGTCGGCCTTGTTCTGGTGGTCGGCGTCGACGATCTCGACTGGAACGCCCAGCACCTTGCCGCCGTAATCCTCGATCGCCATCTTCGCGGCTTCGACCGACGACTTGCCGCCGAAGTCGGCGTAGACGCCGGACTGGTCGTTCAGAATGCCGATCTTCACCTTGCCGTCGGACGGCTCGGCGAGAACCGCCGTGCTGGATGCCAATACCATAGCCATGGACGCGATGAGCTTGTTGCGCATTTGATCTCCTCCCAGAGTGCAGGTCGCGAACCTGTTCAAAATTGACCAGCCGTACTCCTCAGAACGGCATGTCATGAGGGCATGATCCCGGAAAGCGCCGGTTGACGCAAGCGCAAGGCTTGACTAATTGCAAACAGGGTCTGTTCATTTCTGAACAGAGGGAGGGTCCATGAGCAACGCCAGTTTCACCTGGGACGATCTGCAGTTCTTCCTGGCCGTCGCCAGGACCGGACAGCTTTCGACGGCGGCGCGCCAGCTTCGATCGAGCCATGCGACGGTGTCGCGGCGCATCGACCGGCTCGAATTCGACCTCAAGGTCAAGCTTTTCGAGCGCAATCCGCGTGGCTACGTGCTGACGACGATGGGGCAGCGCTTCATCGAGACGGCGGAGAAGATCGAGCAGGAGACCGAGCGGCTGCAGGCCGACCTCGCCGGCGGGGCGACCGCCCAGCGCGGCGTGGTGCGGCTCTCGGCGCCGGAGGGTTTTTCCAACTTCTTCTTCACGCAGATGTTACCGGATTTCACCACCGGCCATCCGAGCATTTCGCTCGAGCTGGTGACGATCCAGCAGATCATGGCGCTGTCGCGCAAGGAGGCCGATGTCGCCGTTGTCCTCGACCCGCCGAAGGGTGGGCCGTACTACACCGAGAAGCTCACAGACTATCACCTGAAGATCTATGCGACCCGCGACTACATCGCCAGGCGCGGCGAGCCGAGGAGCCGGGACGAACTGCTGGAACATGCCTTCATCGGCTATATCCAGGACATGATCTTCGCGCCGGGGCTGGATTATCTCGGCGACATCCATCCGCGCATCCGGCCGCATTTCCAGAGTTCCAGCATCTTTGCCCAGTTGACCGCGACCCGCAGCGGGCTGGGGCTCTGCGTGCTGCCGATCTTCATCGCAGATCGCTATCCCGAATTGCAGGCGGTGCTCGAGGACGAGATCGACCTCTGCCGCCACTACTGGATCGCCTGCCATCACGATCTCAGGCAGGTGGCGCGGGTGCGCACCGTGATCGAGTTCCTGCGCGGCGTGGTCAGCGACAATGCCCTGGCCTTTACCGGACGCCCCCTGGTCGGGCGCGCGGTCATCGAGGCGGTGGGCTGACGCGTCAGGCGTTGCGCAGCCGGCCCTCGATCAGGTCGAGAACGGTGCGGGCCGCTTCCATCACATTGGTGCCGGGGCCGAACACGGCCGATACGCCGTGTTGCATCAGATAGTCGTAGTCCTGGCGCGGGATGACCCCGCCGACGACGACAATCACGTCCTTGGCGCCCTTGGCTTTCAGCGCCTCGACCAGCTGCGGGGCGAGTGTCTTGTGGCCGGCGGCGAGCGACGACATGCCGACGACCTGAACCTTCTCGGCGACGGCGAGGTCGGCGGCCTCTTCCGGGGTCTGGAACAGCGGGCCGGCGACGACGTCGAAGCCGATGTCGCCGAAGGCCGAGGCGATCACCTTGGCGCCGCGGTCATGGCCGTCCTGGCCGAGCTTGGCGACCATGATGCGCGGCCTGCCGGCCTTCTTCGCGTAATCGGTGAGGCGGCCGGACAGCATCTGCATTTCCGGGTCGCCTTCATAGGCCTTGCCGTAGATGTCGTGCACGACGATGGGGGTCGCGGCATGGTCGCCGTAGACGACGCGCATGGCGTCGGAAATCTCGCCGACGGTGGCTCGCGCGCGGGCGGCCTCGACGGCGGCTTCCAGGAGGTTGCCCTGGCCGGTGCTGGCGTAGTCGGTGATGCGGACGAGCGCCGCTTCGACCGCCCTCGGATCGCGCTGCCGGCGGGTCTGTTCGATGCGCTTGATCTGCGAGGTGCGCACGGCGGTGTTGTCGATGTCGAGAATGTCGATCGGGTCTTCGTTTTCCAGGCGGAACTTGTTGACCCCGACGATGACTTCCTCGCCCTTGTCGACGGCGGCCTGGCGACGGGTCGCGGCCTCCTCGATCAGCCGCTTGGGCAGGCCGTCGTCGACGGCCTTGGTCATGCCGCCCATGGCCTCCACCTCTTCCATCAGCGCCCAGGCCTTTTCCGCCAGTTCGTTGGTGAGGCTCTCGACATAGTAGGAGCCGGCGAGCGGATCGACGACCCTCGTCACGCCGGTCTCGTTCTGCAGGATGAGCTGGGTGTTGCGGGCGATGCGGGCGGAGAAGTCGGTCGGCAGCGCGATCGCTTCGTCAAGCGCATTGGTGTGCAGCGACTGAGTGCCGCCCAGCGCCGCCGACAGCGCCTCGTAGGCCGTGCGGATGACGTTGTTGTAGGGATCCTGTTCCTGCAGCGACACGCCCGAGGTCTGACAGTGGGTGCGCAGCATCAGCGAGGAGGCCTTCTTCGGCTGGAATTCCTGCATGGTGCGGGTCCACAGCAGGCGCGCGGCGCGCAGCTTGGCGGCTTCCATGAAGAAGTTCATGCCGATGGCGAAGAAGAAGGACAGGCGGCCGGCGAAATCGTCGACGTTCAGCCCCTTGGCGAGGGCGGCGCGGACATATTCGCGCCCGTCGGCCAGCGTGAAGGCGAGCTCCTGCACCAGCGTCGCCCCGGCTTCCTGCATGTGATAGCCGGAGATCGAGATAGAATTGAACTTCGGCATCTCCTTCGCCGTGTATTCGATGATGTCGGCGATGATCCGCATCGAGGGTTCGGGCGGGTAGATGTAGGTGTTGCGGACCATGAACTCCTTGAGGATGTCGTTCTGGATGGTGCCGGAGAGCTGTGCCCGCGGCACGCCCTGTTCCTCGCCGGTGACGATGAAGTTGGCAAGGATCGGGATCACGGCGCCGTTCATGGTCATCGACACCGAGATCGCCTCAAGCGGGATGCCGTCGAACAGGATCTTCATGTCCTCGACCGAGTCGATCGCCACGCCGGCCTTGCCGACATCGCCGACGACGCGGGGATGGTCACTGTCATAGCCGCGGTGGGTGGCGAGGTCGAAGGCGACAGAGACGCCCTGCTGGCCGGCGGCGAGCGCCTTGCGGTAGAAGGCGTTCGATTCCTCCGCCGTGGAGAAGCCGGCATATTGCCGGATGGTCCAGGGGCGGCCGGCATACATGGTGGCGCGCGGACCGCGGACGAAGGGGGCAAAGCCGGGGAGCGAGCCGAGATGGTCGATGCCGGCAAGGTCGTCCGCTGTGTAGAGCGGCTTGACGTCGATGCCTTCAGGCGTGTGCCAGGTCAGCGTGTCGGCCGGACGCTTCAGCTCCTTCTCGGCCAGCGCTTTCCAGTCCTTGATCGTCTTTTCGGTCATCGATCGGCTTCCTCTTTACGATGGGCAGAAACACCCCCCTCTGGCCTGCCGGCCATCTCCCCCTCAAGGGGGGAGATCGGCTGGGGGCGGCCTAGCGCCCACCTTTTGGCCTTGCGGGGTATCGTCGGCGTCTTATCTGCGAATGCCACATATGTTCTTGGCAGGACGGTTCCCCACGTGATCTCCCCCCTTGAGGGGGAGATGCCCGGCAGGGCAGAGGGGGGTGACGCCGTCATTGCCAGCATCACTCGAATTCCATGATCAGGCCGTCGACGGCGAGGCTTTCGCCGGCCTTCACCGCGATCTTCTTGACCACACTGCGCTTCTCGGCCTTCAGGATGTTTTCCATCTTCATCGCCTCGACGGTGGCGAGCGCCTGGCCGGCTTCGACCTGTTCGCCTTCCTTGACGGCGACCGAGGTGATGACGCCCGGCATCGGGCAGAGCAGCATCTTCGAGGTGTCCGGAGGCAGCTTCTCCGGCATCAGCCTGGCAAGCTCGGCGACGCGCGGCGACCGCACGCGGGCGGTGACGTCCATGCCGCGCCAGCGCAGCCGGATGGCCGGGCCGACGAGATTGATCTTCACGCCCACGGCCTCGCCGTCGATGTGGAAGACGGTGTGCAACTGGCCGGGCAGCCAGCCGCCGGTGACGGCGCACTTGCCGTTGTCGGCGAAGGTGACGGCCATGCCGTCGACGCCGGTGGACAGCGCGACCGGGAATTCATGACCGGCGAGCGTGACGACCCAGTCCTTGCCGATCTTGCGCTGGTGATGGCCGATCGTGCCGGAAATGGTGACGGCGCGCTCCTGCAGTGTCTGGTTGATGACAGCGGCGATGGCGGCGAGCTTGCGGGCTGAGACACCGTCGGGGGCGACGCCGGTGAAGCCGTCCTTGAACTCCTCGGCGATATAGGCGGTGGTGATCTTGCCGGAGCGGAAACGCTCCTGCTGCATGACCGCCGAGAGGAAGGGCAGGTTATGGCCGATGCCTTCGACCTCGAAGTTGTCGAGCGCCTTCGACATGGCGTCGATGGCCGACAGGCGATCGGGGGCCCAGGTGCAGAGCTTGGCGATCATCGGGTCGTAATACATCGAGATCTCGCCGCCGTCATAGACGCCGGTGTCGTTGCGCACGATCGTGCCGTCGTCCTGAACACCTTCGACCGGCGGGTGATAGCGGGTGAGCCGGCCGATCGACGGGAGGAAGTTGCGATAGGGGTCTTCGGCATAGAGGCGGCTTTCGATCGCCCAGCCGTTGAGCTTGACGTCGTCCTGGCCGAAGGAGAGCTTTTCGCCCTGGGCGACGCGGATCATCTGCTCGACGAGGTCGAGGCCGGTGATCAGTTCGGTGACCGGATGTTCGACCTGCAGGCGGGTGTTCATTTCAAGGAAGTAGAACTTGTTCTGCTTGCCGTCGACGATGAACTCGACCGTGCCGGCAGAGTGGTATCCGACCGCTTTTGCCAGCGCCACGGCCTGTTCGCCCATGGCCTTGCGGGTGGCGGGGTCGAGGAAGGGCGAGGGGGCCTCCTCGATGACCTTCTGGTTGCGGCGCTGGATCGAGCATTCGCGTTCGCCAAGATAGAGCACGGTGCCGTGCTTGTCGCCGAGCACCTGGATCTCGATGTGGCGCGGCTCGGTGACGAATTTTTCGATGAAGATCCGGTCGTCGCCGAAGGAGTTCTTCGCTTCGTTGCGGGACGACTGGAAGCCTTCGCGGGCCTCCTCGGCGTTCCAGGCGATGCGCATGCCCTTGCCGCCGCCGCCGGCGGAGGCCTTGATCATGACAGGATAGCCGATCTGGTCGGAGATCTTCACCGCTTCGTCGGCGTCCTCGATCAGGCCCATATGGCCGGGAACGGTGGAGACGCCGGCTTCGGCGGCGAGCTTCTTCGAGGTGATCTTGTCGCCCATGGCCTGGATGGCATTGACCGGCGGGCCGACGAAGGTGATGCCGGCATTGGCCAGCGCATCGGCGAAGACGGCGTTTTCCGACAGGAACCCGTAGCCCGGATGGACGGCGTCGGCGCCGGTCTTCGCGATCGCCTCAAGGATCTTCTCGATGACGATATAGGACTGGTTGGACGGCGCCGGGCCGATATGCACGGCCTCGTCGGCCATCTTGACGTGCAGCGCATCACGGTCGGCGTCGGAATAGACGGCGACGGTCTTGATGCCCATCTTCCTGGCGGTCTTGATGACGCGGCAGGCGATTTCGCCACGGTTGGCGATGAGGAGTTTCTTGATCATGGCTTTCCGGCTTCCATAGAGTCTTCGAAGGCTTGCGGGAAGTTCTTCCGCGCTAGGCTTGCATTGAGTTTCAGCAGGGCGAAATAGGAGGCCGGATCGAAGGCCCGTTCCGCCGGCAGCACTTCGCGCCCGAACAGGCGGCAGAGCCGTTCGCCATCCAGGTTTCCGCGCTGGAACGGTTCCGTGCCGAAATGCCGCCACAGGGCCTGGACGAATTCGATGTCGGCGAGCGCCACCGACTTGTCCATGGTCCGGTGCCGCGGCCAGGCGCTCAACGGGGTTACCTTGGAATTGGCCCGGCGGATGGTGAATTGCCACTGGGTTCCGAGCAGTCCGGCCGGGAAGCCGGCGTGCTTGGGCATGAGCGGATCCTTGGCCATCAGCAGCAACCCCGCTTGCGGATTTCGTCGGGCGCCATGTCAGATTTCCATCACGTCTTCGAAGGCTTCCGGAAAGCTCTTGCGGCCGACGCGTTCGTCGATCCGCAGCAGGGCCTGGTAGGAGGTCGGGTCGAACGGGCTTTCGGCGGGGATCACCTCGCGGCCGAACAGCAGGTTGAGCCGCCCCGCATCGAGATTGCCGCGTTCGAACGGTTCGTCGCCGAAATGGTGCCAGAGCGCGTGCAGGAAGGCCGCGTCTACCTTCTGCTCGATCGTGTTGGGCCGGGCGAGCCGTTGCAGGGGCTTCAGCGGCGTCGCCCCGTTCTGGTTCGGCCGTCGGATGGTGAAATGATGACCGTGTCCCGGCAGTCCAGATGGAAAGCCGCGATGCTTGGTCATTTCGGGGGTCTTGGCCATGGGCGTCTTCCCCTTACAATGGGATGGTGTCGTGTTTCTTCCAGTGCGTGCCGACCTGCTTGTTGCGCAGCGAGGCGAAGGCGCGGGCGATGCGGCGGCGCGAGGAATGCGGCATGATCACCTCGTCGACGAAGCCGCGCTCGGCAGCCTTGAACGGGTTGGCGAAGTTGACCTCGTATTCCTTGGTGCGGGCCGCGATCTTCTCGGCATCGCTGAGTTCGGAGCGGTAGAGGATTTCGGTCGCGCCCTTGGCGCCCATGACGGCGATCTCGGCGGTCGGCCAGGCATAGTTGATGTCGGCGCCGATATGCTTGGAGGCCATGACGTCGTAAGCGCCGCCATAGGCCTTGCGGGTGATGAGCGTGACCATCGGCACGGTGGCCTGGCTGTAGGCGAACAAGAGCTTGGCGCCGTGCTTGATGACACCGCCATATTCCTGCGCCGTGCCGGGCAGGAAGCCGGGGACGTCGACCAGCGTCAGGATCGGGATGTTGAAGGCATCGCAGAAGCGCACGAAACGGGCGGCCTTGCGCGAGCTATCAATGTCGAGGCAGCCGGCGAGCACCATGGGTTGGTTGGCGACGACGCCGACCGACTGGCCTTCCATGCGGATGAAGCCGGTGATGATGTTCTTGGCGAAGGCTTCCTGGATCTCGAAGAAATCGCCCTCGTCGGCGAGCGCGTAGATCAGCTCCTTCATGTCGTAGGGCTTGTTGGAGCTGTCCGGGATCAACGTGTCGAGGCGGGCCTCGACGCGGGCAGGGTCGTCGTGGAAGGGACGGACCGGGGGCTTTTCGCGGTTGTTGAGCGGCAGGAAGTCGAACAGCAGGCGCACCTGCTCCAGCGCCTCGATGTCGTTCTCGTAGGCGCCGTCGGCGACCGAGGACTTCTTCGTATGGGTGCCGGCGCCGCCGAGTTCCTCGGCCGTGACGATCTCGTTGGTGACGGTCTTCACCACGTCCGGGCCGGTGACGAACATGTAGGAACTATCACGCACCATGAAGATGAAGTCGGTCATGGCCGGCGAATAGACCGCACCGCCGGCGCAGGGGCCCATGATGACGGAGATCTGCGGCACGACGCCGGACGCGTCGACATTGCGCTTGAAGACGTCGGCATAGCCGGCGAGCGAGGCCACGCCCTCCTGGATGCGGGCGCCGCCAGAATCGTTGAGGCCGATCACCGGCGCGCCGTTCTTCAGCGCCATATCCATGATCTTGCAGATCTTCTGCGCATGGGTCTCGGACAGCGAGCCGCCGAGCACGGTGAAGTCCTGAGAGAAGACATAGACCTGGCGGCCGTTGATCGTGCCCCAGCCGGTGACGACGCCGTCGCCGGCGATCTTCTGCTCGGCCATGCCGAAGTCCGTGCAGCGATGCGTCACGTACATGTCGTATTCTTCGAAGGAGCCCTCGTCGAGCAGGACTTCGATGCGCTCGCGCGCCGTCAGCTTGCCCTTGGCATGCTGGGCGTCGATGCGGCGCTGGCCGCCGCCGAGATGGGCCTCGGCGCGGCGCGCCTCGAGCTGGTCCAGAATCTGTAGCATGCTTCCTCCCGACAAAATGCAAGGCGCCTCTGTGATTTGTGCCCTTAAACGCAGGGGCTTGCAAAGAAAATGATTGAACAGGTGCAATTGTGGATTTATAAATTTGCAAACAGCGAAATGCGAAATTGCAAATGGCGATCGGCAAGCTTTTCATCGGGCGCAAGGTGCGCGAAATTCGGCAGGCGGGCCATGCCACGCAGGCCCAGTTTGCCGACAAGATCGGCATCTCCACCAGCTATCTGAACCAGATCGAGAACAACCAGCGCCCGGTCTCGGCCTCGGTGCTGCTGGCGCTGGCGGAGAAGTTCGGCATCGACATCACTGAACTTTCGTCGGGTCAGAACGACCGTCTCCTATCGGCGCTGTCGGAGGCACTGAACGATCCGCTGTTCGAGACCTATTCGCCGAGCCTGCAGGAACTGAAGCTCGTCACCCAGAACGCGCCGGGGCTCGCCCATGCCCTGATCACCTGCCACCAGGCCTATCGCCGCAACAGCGAGCAGCTGGTGAGCTATGACGACCGGTTCGGCGCCGCCCCCTCGAACGAGACCACCTCCTATGACGAGGTGCGCGACTTCTTCCACTTCGTCGACAACTATATTCACGACATCGACATCCTGGCTGAGAGCCTGGCCGGCCAGCTGAAGCTCGGGGAGGGGGAGAACTACGCGGCGCTCGCCGGCTTCCTCGAGAGTCGCCACGGGGTGCGCGTGGTGCGCGGCGATGCGGGCGAGGAGGCGATCCGCCGCTTCGACCCGGCAAGCCGTATCCTGACGCTCTCGCGTTATGCCTCGGCGCCGACCCGCGATTTCCAGATCGCCATCCAGGTGGCCCAGCTCCATGCGCGCGACACGATCGAGCAGGTGCTGAAGCAGGCGGGCTTCCGCACCGAGGAAGCCGTCGAGGTCTGTCGCATCGGCTTGCACAACTATTTCGCCGGCGCGCTGATCCTGCCCTATCGCAGCTTCCACCAGGCGGCGCGCGAGCTGCGGCACGACATCGAACTTCTCGCCGCCCGCTTCGGTGCGTCGCTGGAACAGGTCTGTCATCGGCTTTCGACGCTGCAGCGGCCGGGGCTGAAGGGTGTGCCGATCTTCTTTGCCCGCATCGACCGGGCCGGCAACATCACCAAGCGGCACAGCGCGGCGCGGCTGCAGTTCGCCCGTTTCGGCGCGGCCTGTCCCTTGTGGAACGCCCATCAGGCCTTCGAGGCGCCGGGGCGGATCATCCGCCAGCTGGCCGAGACGCCGGACGGGGTGCGCTATCTCTGTCTCGCCATGCAGGTCAACAAGGGCACGCTCGGCTTTCGCGCCGCGCAGCCGCGCTATGCCCTGGCGCTGGGTTGCGAGATCTCCTACGCCGATCAATTCGTCTATGCCGACGATCTCGACCTCTCCAACCGCGCCGCCTTCGACCCGATCGGCATTTCCTGCCGGATCTGCGAGCGGGTCAAATGCACCAGCCGCGCCGTGCCGCCCTTGAAGCGCAAGCTGGTGGTGGACCACAGCGTGCGGAACGCGACCCCTTACGAGATCGAGTGAGGGCGTGCGTCATCGGCGTTCAGGCGCCGAGATCATCGTCCGCCAAGGCTTTCGTGGCGGCTTCGGCCTCCGTGAGCAGGCCTTGCCAGTCGTCCGGCGGACGGCCCTGTTTCAACATCTTGGCGAAGACACGATAAGCGTCCGTCGGGCTTTCATAGGCTCGCTTGGTATTGTCGTCGTTCACCCAGGCCAGAATGATGATCCGGTCTTTGGCGCTGAACCGGAAGAATAGCCGATATTGCGCAACGTATTTGCCACGGAACCAGTGTTTGTAGCCCTCACCGAGCGTGCTCCCCATTCGGAACCTGGAGTGAGATGGATCGGCGGGGATTTCCTCGAAAGCCATCTTCATCGTGGCTGCCAGCAGTTTGGCATTGCGCCGCGTCTTGTAATTTTCCGGGTCATTCGCCCGGTCGTGCCTCACGGCCGCGATCATTGCCCGGTACTGCGCGAGGAAAAGGGGATGGAGGAACAGCCGCCATCCGTTGATCATAATTTCAGTCATCGTCGAGTGGGCTATCAAGATCGACGGAGACATCGCCTACAAGATCACGGCCTTCCTGCAGGAGCTCCAGACTCAACGGAACGGGCGCTTGGGGATTGCGGGCGATATCGTGCGCAAGGAAGGTAAGGAACGCCCCCAACGCGGGGTCCTCTTCGGTCTCTTCTCGCTTCGCTTCAATGATCACCGTGCCATCAGGCATCGCCTTGAAGACGATTGCGCCTTTGGAGACGCCCAGCATCTTGCGGATAGCCGCGGGAACCGTGGTCTGTCCCCGTTCCGTGATCGTGGCGTCGATTTCCAGAGTCGCTGTCGTGCTCATATCAGCCTCCTACAGAGGATCCATGTAATGCAAATGCATTGTGCTGTCAATGTGACACGTTCTTGGGATCACTCACGCTCCCAGTTCCTCCACCATCAGATCGATGAACCGCCTGACGCGGGGTTCGAGCAGGCGTTTGTCGGGGTAGAGCGCGATGATCGGCACGTCGCCGGAGCCGTGCTCGGGCAAGATCCGGCGCAAACGCCCGGCTGCAAGGTCCTCGGCGACCAGAAAATCCGGGAGGAAGGCGATGCCGAGGCTGGCGCGTGCGGCGTCCAGCAGCGCCTCGCCGCTGTCGAGCCGCAACCGGCTCCGCCCCTGCGCCTTGATCCATCCGCCCTGTTCGCCGGGAAAGTGCCAGGTCTGGCGCTGGTTGCGGCTGCTGAAGACGAGGCAGTCATGGGCGGCGAGTTCATCGAGATCCGTCGGCTCCCCCCGCGCGGCGATGTAGGCGGGCGAAGCGCAGAGCATGGCCCGGCAGCGGGCGACGACCCGCGAGACGAAGCTCGAATCCGCGCTGGTGACGCCGATCCTGATGGCCAGGTCAAATCCTTCCTCGACGATGTCGGCGACCCGGTCGGTGAAGCTCACCTCGACCTGAATGTCGGGCCATGACTTCAGGTATTTCCCGATGATCGGGAGAAGCACGTGCCGCCCGTAGGCGTCGGGTACCGTCAATCTCAGCACGCCGCGCGGCATGCCGCTCGTTCCTGCCACGCTTGCCTCCGCTTCGTCGACCGAGGCGAGGATCTGCAATCCACGTTCGTAGAGCAGCCGTCCTTCGTCGGTCGGGCTCAGCGTGCGCGTCGTGCGATTGAGCAGGCGCACACCTAGCCGGTCCTCCAGGCGCATGACGGCCTTGCCCGCCGCCGAGCGCGAGAGGCCCATGGCCTTGCCGCCGGCGATGAAACTGCCGGCGTCGACCACCGCCATGAACACCTGGATGTCGTTCAGATTGGCACGCAGCATCAGCTCACTCCGCTCGTTCGCTTCTGTGTCGACGCCCATTCGCCAATCAACCGGCTATAGTGGCCATGCTTTGCGGCAGCTCTAGACCGGGAAGCGGAACGACGACAGGAAGGAAGAGACATGGCACAAACACTTCACCGTTTGAACCCGCCGACTTTGCCCGATGCGGGCGCACTCGGCTATTCGCAGATCAGCGTCATGGAGCCCGGCAGGCTCGCCTTCGTTTCCGGACAGGTCGCCTGGCGGGCGGGCGGCGAACCCGCCCCTGATTCCCTTGGCGAGCAGGCCCGTCTGGTCTGCGCCAATGCCAAGGCGGCGCTCGATGCGATCGGTGCTGCCCCACAAGACATCGTCATCGTGCGCGTCTACATGACGGATCTCACGCCCGAGCGTATCGCCGAGGCCATGCCGCATATCACCGCCTTCTTCGACGGCGCTAAGCCGAGCCTCACCGGCGTCGGGGTCGCCGCCCTTGCCGGGCCTGATCTGCAGATGGAAATGGAAATGACCGTCCGGCTTCCCGATTGACGGCGGGGTAGCCTGGCTTTTGGCATGAGCGGGCGGGCAACGCCCGCCCGCCTACGGAGGTTCAGCCGAACAGCGGCTGCGGGTGGGGTTTCAGAAAAGCCTCGACGATCTCAGGGCCGACGTCGTCCAGCGTTGCCGGTGACCATTTCGGATTGCGGTCCTTGTCGATGATGGCGGCACGGATGCCCTCGTAGAAGTCCGGGGTCTTCAGCGTCTGCGCGGTGGCGGCAAATTCGCGGGCCAGGCAGGTTTCTAGATCCGGCGAGGTGCGGCCGGCGCGCAGCAGCGCCAGCGTCACCTTCAGGCTGGTCGGCGATTTCGTCAGCATGGTCGCCTTGGCCTTCGCGGCGAAGTCACTCTCCTCGGCGTCGAGCGCGGCGATGATCTGCTCGACGGTGTCGAAGGCGAAGCAGCGATCGATCAGGGCGCGGTTTGCGGCGAACAGGCCCTCCGGCGCGGGCGTGGCGAAGGTCGCGATCAGGTCGGATACGGCCTTTGCATCGGCGCCGGCGGGCAGGGCGGCGAGGCGTTCGGCAAGGGCGGTCAGATTCGCTGGCGGAACAAAGCAGTCGGCAAAGCCGGCGGCGATCGCGTCGCCCGGGCCGATGGGCTCGCCGGACAATCCCATATAGGTGCCGAGTTCGCCCGGCGCCTGCGACAGAAGCCAGGTCGCGCCGACATCGGGGAAGAAGCCGATGCCGGTTTCCGGCATGGCGAGCTTCGTCGTGTCGGTGGCGATGCGGTGGCTGGCATGGCCGGAAAGGCCCACACCGCCGCCCATGGTGATGCCTTCGATGATGACGACATAGGGTTTCGGATAACGGCCGATGCGGCCGTTCAGCCGATATTCCTCGCGCAGGAAGGTCGCCGCTTCCGGGTCGCCAGTGCGGCCGCTTTCGTAGAGCATGCGGATATCGCCGCCGGCGCAGAAGCCGCGCTCGCCCTCGCCGGTGACGAGGACGGCGGCGATCGTCGGATCGGCCTCGAAGCCGTCGAGCGCCGCCTCGATCTGGCGGATCATGGCCAGCGACAGGCTGTTGATGATGCGCGGGCGGTTCAGCGCGATCAGGCCGAGTGCGCCGGTGCGGCCGGTGAGAACTTCCTCGCCGGTCAGTTCGGTCGTCAGATAGCGCATGCCCTGTCTCCTTAAGCGCCGATCACGGAGCGGGCAACGATCACCCGCATGATCTCGTTGGTACCTTCGAGGATCTGGTGGACGCGGAGATCCCGGACGATCTTCTCGATGCCGTATTCGGCGAGATAGCCATAGCCGCCGTGCAGCTGCAAGGCGCGGTTGGCGACATCGAAGCAGCGGTCGGTGACGAGGCGCTTGGCCATGGCGCAGAGCGTGGTGGCGTTCGGCGCCTTGTCGTCGAGCGCGGTTGCGGCGCGCCACAGGAAGGTGCGCGCGGCTTCCAGATCGGTCGCCATGTCGGCGAGCTCGAACTGCAGCGCCTGGAATTCGGCGATCGGTTTGCCGAAGGCCTTGCGGTCCTTCATGTAGGCGACGGCCTTGTCGAAGGCGAACTGGGCGCCGCCGAGCGAGGCCGCGGCAATGTTGAGCCGTCCGCCGTCGAGGCCGGACATGGCGATGCGGAAACCGTCGCCCTCGGCGCCGAGCCGGTTTTCTGCGGCCACGCGCACGCCGTCCATCATCACGGCGCGGGTCGGCTGGGCGTTCCAGCCCATCTTCTTCTCGTTGGCGCCGAAGGTCAGCCCCTTGGCATCGCCCGGCACGAGAAAGGCGGAAATGCCCTTGGGGCCGTCTTCGCCGGTGCGGGCCATGACGAGATAGAGGGCGCTGGCACCCGCGCCGGAGATGAACTGCTTCTGGCCGGTCAGCACATAATCGTCGCCGTCGCGCACCGCGCGGGTCTTCAGGGCCGCCGCATCCGAGCCGCAGCCGGGCTCGGTCAGGCAGTAGCTGGCGAGCGCGTCCATGGTGGCAAGGGCGGGCAGATGCGTCTCGCGTTGCTCGGGCGTGCCGTAGCGGTCGATCATCGTCGCACACATGTTGTGGATCGAGATATAGGCGGCAACCGTCGGGCAGCCGGTCGCCAGCGCCTCGATGATCAGTGCCGTATCGAGCCGGCCGAGGCCGGAGCCGCCGACGTCATCGGCGACGCAGATGGCGCCGAGGCCGAGGCTGCCGGCTTTCTTCAGCGTGTCGACCGGGAAGTGCTTTCTCTGGTCCCATTCGAGGGCAAAGGGAGCCAGTTCCTCGGCGGCAAAGTCGGCCGCCATGTCGACAAAGGCCTGCTGCTGGTCGCTCAGGGTGAAATCCATGGCTCTCCTCCAAGAGATGGGCACCGCCTCCGTCAGGGCGCCCTCAATGCCGACCGGCTTAACACAGCTTCGCCCCCGCGATCATCCCTGTCGAAAGTCGGGGTTGCGAAACGGGAGTGTGCGATCTTTTGGGCGGGTGCTCCTGGCTTCCGGCCGGGAGAAGGTGGCGCGCAGCGCCGGATGAGGAGCGCGCGAGCGGAAACCAAGGGGGTGTCGTTGCTTTTGGCATTTGCCCCTCACCCTGACCCTCTCCCCGTAATCGGGGAGAGGGTACGGCCACGGCGGTGCCGCATGGTCCTTCTCCCCGCCTGCGGGGAGAAGGTGCCGGCAGGCGGATGAGGGGCAAACTCTAGGTGATGGGGCGGAGGCGGACAGTTCGAGATCGCTTCACGCACGCCTCAAGGTCCGGAGCGATCGTCGGTCCGTCAGCCCACCACATTCCTTGGCGTGCCGGCGACGAAAAGTTCGATGTTTTCGATCAGCTGGTCGGCGAGCGCCTGGATCGCTTCGCGGCTGGCCCAGGCGACGTGGGGCGTGAGGATGACGTTCGGGCGGGCGGCGATGCGCATCATCGGGCTGTCGGCGGCCGGCGGTTCGCCGTCGGTGACGTCGAAGCCGGCGGCGGCGATCTCGCCCTTCTCCAGCACCTGCTCCAGGGCCTGTTCGTCGACCAGGCCGCCGCGGCCGGTGTTGATGAGGATCGGCTTTCTCTCCATCAGGGCGAATTCGCGCGCGCCGACGATGCCGCGCGTCTCGGCGTTGAGCGGGCAGTGCAGGGTGATGACGTCGGCGCGGCGCATCACCTCGTCGAACGGCGTGTGGCCCGGCTTGAGTTCGCTTGAACCCTTGCGGCCGGCGACCAGCACGGTCATGCCGAAGGCCTCGGCGATGCGGCCGACGGCCTTGCCGAGCGTGCCGTTGCCGATGATGCCGAGGGTGGAGCCGCCGAGATCGGCGATCGGGTGGTCGAAGAAGCAGAATTGCGCCGCCTCCTGCCAGCGGCCGTCGAGCACCGACTGGCGATAGGGCAGGATCGAGCGGCGCAGGGCCAGCATCAGCGCGAAGGTGTGTTCCGGCACGGTGTGTTTCGCATAATTGCGGATGTTGCAGACCGTGATGCCCTGCTCGCGGGCGGCGGCCAGATCGACGATGTCGGTGCCGGTGGCGGAGACCGCGATCAACTTCAGGCGCGAGGCCCGGCCAAGGCTTGCGCGGCTGAGCGGCGCCTTGTTGGAGATGACGATGTCGGCCGTTGCGATGCGTTCGGCGACTTTATCCGGCGTAGTGCGATCATGAACGATCAGTTCGTGGGGAAAGGCGGGCGGGCGCAGAACGGTTTCGGGGGAAAGCGTGTCGCGGTCGAGAAAGACGATCTTCAGCATCGGTTTTCAGCACTCCTTGCTCAGGCGAGCGCATTAGAAATAGAGGAAATCACGATGGCAAGGCCGGTTTGGCGCTCAAACGGTCGGCAGGCGCAAAACGGACAATGCCGGGACGAGCCCGGCATTGCGGAACATTTGCGTGGTGACTTCGGCGATCAGACGATGCCGCCGGAGCCGCCCCTGACGGCCGGACGCTCGGAAGCGACCCGGGCGCGATAGCCGCTGGCGCGGTAGGCGGCGACCGGATCGATGGCGCCGCCGGCGCGGCGGCGGGCTTCGGCGAGAATCGGCTCGACATCGGTGCGATAGGCGCGCTTCAGCGTTTCCGTCGCCATCAGCGCGTCGTTACCGTCCTGGAAGCCTTCAAGAGCTGCGCGGTCGACCAGCAGGGCCTGGGCATAGGCGCGGCGGATCTCGTTGGCGCTCGAAATCAGGCTTTCGATCGGATCGGTGACGTTGTGGCTCTGGTCGATCATGTGGGCCGGGTGGAAGCCCTTCACGCCGCGATGTTCGGCATCGACGAGTTCGTTGAAGACGAGGAACAGGCGGTAGGGCTCGATCGAACCGGCGTCGAGGTCGTCGTCGCCATATTTCGAATCGTTGAAATGGAAGCCGCCGAGCTTGCCGAACTGGATCAGGCGGGCAACGATCATCTCGATATTGGTGTTGGGCGCATGGTGGCCGAGGTCGACGAGGCAGAAGGCCTTGTCGCCCAGCGTCTGGGCGATCAGCAGGTTGGAGCCCCAGTCCTGCACGACGGTGGAATAGAAGGCCGGCTCGTACATCTTGTGCTCGGAGAAGATCCGCCAGTCGTCGGGCAGCACCTTGTAGATGTCGGCCATGGCGGCGAGATAGCGCTCGAACTGGCGGGTGAAATTGGTCTGGCCGGGGAAGTTGGAGCCGTCGCCGACCCATACGGTCAGCGCCTTGGAGCCGATCGCGTTGCCAAGCTCGATGCATTCGATGTTGTGCTCGACGGCCTGCGCGCGGGTTGCCGCGTCGACATGCGAGAGCGAGCCAAACTTGTAGGAGTGGGCCTGGTCTGGCGCATCCGAAAAGGTGTTGGAATTCATCGCGTCGAAGCCGAGACCCAGTGCTTCGCCCTTGGCCTTCAGATCCTTCGGATCGGCCTTGTCCCAGGGAATGTGCAGCGAGACCGTCGGCGTGGCGCGGGTCAGCTGGTGGATGACGGCGCAGTCGTCGAGCTTGTCGAAGATGTGGCGCGGTTCGCCAAGGCCGGGAAAACGGGCAAAGCGGGTGCCGCCGGTGCCGACGCCCCAGGAGGGAACGGCGACAAAGAACTCGGCGACCTTGGCGGTGACCGTCTCGATGTCGACATTGCCGCGGGCGAGCTTTTCGCCGAGCGCCGCATAGTCGGATTTGAGCGCGGATGCGCGCTTGTCGTTCTCGGCGCCGATCAGGTCCGACGAAATCTGGCTGTCCGTCATGTTATCTCCTCCTGCCCGCGAACGATTGTCGTCCGTCCGCGTTCTACGTCAATTCGATCATTGCAAAATGGGGCATTCATGGACGTCGTACGCATACTGCTCGCCATCATCCTGCCGCCGGTCGGTGTCATCCTGCAGGTCGGTATCGGCCTGCATTTCTGGCTCAACATACTGCTGACCCTGTGCGGCTATGTTCCGGGGATCATTCACGCCATCTGGGTGATCCTGCGGAGATAGCGGCCACCGCCACGGCATTGGCGCCGTGGCGGGCTTGGGAGGCTTGATCAGCGCGTAAAGCTCTGGGCGTTGCCGGCATCGACATTGATGATGTTGCCGGTCGACTTGGCAGAGAGGTCCGAGGCGAGGAAGTAGATCGCTTCGGCAATGTCCTCGGGGAAGACGTTGAGTTTCAGCATCGAACGCTTGCGATAATGCTCCTCGAGATCGGTGACCTCGATCTTGGAGGATGCGGCCCGCTGTTCGCGCCATTCGCCGTTCCAGATCTTCGAGCCGCGCAGCACCGCATCCGGATTGACCGTATTGACGCGGATGCCGGCGTCCGCCCCTTCGAGCGCCAGGCAGCGGGCGAGATGGATCTCGGCTGCCTTGGCGGTGCAGTAGGCAGAGGCGTTGGGCGAGGAGGCAAGGCCGTTCTTCGAGGCGACAAAGACAATATTGCCGCCGATCGCCTGGCGACGGAACAGGCGAAAGGCTTCGCGCGAGACGAGGAAATAGCCGGTCGCCAGGATGTCGATGTTCTTGTTCCACATCGCAAGCGTCGTGTCCTCGACAGGCGCCGAAGAGGCGATGCCGGCATTGGAAACGAGAATGTCGACGCCGCCGAATTCGATGCAGGCCTCGGCGAAGGTGGAGGCGACGGCCTCTTCCTTGGTCACGTCGAGCGTGACGGAGCGAACGCTGTCACCGCCATAGCGCTTGGTGAAGTCGGACATCGTGTCGGCGAGTGCACCCGCATCGATATCGGCCAGCACCACGCAGGCGCCTTCCGCCATCAGCCGTTCGGCCGTGGCGCGGCCGATGCCGCCGGCGCCGCCGGTGACGAAGGCCACCCGGCCGGCCAGCGACTTCGGCTTCGGCATGCGCTGGAGCTTGGCTTCCTCGAGCAGCCAGTATTCGATGTCGAAGGCTTCCTGCTCGGGCAGGCCCTGGTACTCGGAAACCGTCGAGGCGCCCTTCATGACGTTGATGGCGTTGACGTAGAACTCGCCGGCGATGCGGGCGGTCGCCTTGTCCTTGGCAAAGGACAGCATGCCGACGCCGGGGACCAGGAAGATGACCGGGTTGGGGTCGCGCATCTTCGGCGAATTGTCGTGCTTGCAGGTCTCGTAATAGCGCGTGTAGTCGGCGCGGTAGTCTTCCAGCGCCTTGTCGAGGCCGGCGATCACGGTATCGGCATCGGGCTTCGCCGGATCAAAATCAACGATCAGCGGGCGGATCTTGGTGCGCAGGAAGTGGTCGGGGCAGGAGGTGCCGAGGCTTCCCAGCGCCTGAAGATCCCTGGAATTGACGAATTCGAGCACGGCGGCCTGGTCGTCGAAATGGCCGAGCTTGCGCTCCGCCTTGCCGATGCGGCCACGGATTTCCGGCATCAGCTTCGCGGCGATGGCGCGGCGTTCCGCTTCCGGCAGGCTGTTCGCGACGGCACCGCCGAAGATCGTCTTGCCTTCGGTTTCCTTGGCGAACCACTCGATCGCCTTGTTGATGATCTCGAGCGTCAGCAGGTAGCAGTCCTTGGCATCGTTGGCCCAGGTGAACAGGCCGTGGCTTTCCAGCACCACGCCCTTGGCGGTCGGGTTGGCCTTGACGAAGGCTTCGAGGTCGAGGCCGAGCTGGAAGCCCGGACGGCGCCAGGGCAGCCAACCGATGTCGGCGCCGAAGATCCGGCTCGTCAGTTCATTCGAGTTCTTCGAGGCGGCGATCGCGATGATCGCGTCGGGATGCATGTGGTCGACATGGGTAAACGACACGAAACCATGCAGCGGCGTGTCGATCGAGGCGGCGCGCGGGTTGAGGTTGAAGGTGCAATGCGGCAGGAAGCCGACCATGCGGTCCTCGTCCTCGACGCCCTTGTAGAGCGTCTTCAGCGCTTCGAGCTTGTCCATATAGAGGGTGGAGAAACCGTCGAGCTTGATCGTGCCGACGTCGCCGCCGGACCCCTTGACCCACATGACGCGAACCTTCTCGCCGGTCAGCGGATCGGTTTCCATGACCTTTGCCGAGGTGTTGCCGCCACCGTAATTGGTGATGCGCTTGTCGGCGCCCAAGAGATTGGACCGGTAGAGCAGCTTGCCGGGCTCGTCGAGCTTTGCAGCGCAAGCGTCGTCCCAACGGTTTTCGAGAAGGCGGGTTTGGCCCGTCATTGCTTCCTCCCTGTGCATGTCGATTCATGGGCGGCGCGCAAAAGGCGGCCCATCTCCTTCTGGTCGACGGTATCGCGCATCCTGGCGACAGTTGTCAATCAATTTCGATCACAAACATTCATTGTGCGACGCAACATTATCTTTTTTGATCGTTTGTGATTGACAGCATAAAAGCAATCCGGATAAATCACGCTCAGGAGGAGCCCATGCACGAACGCGAACGTCATCGCATCATATTAAGCGCGATCCAGGAAAAGCCGGTCATCACCGTGCAGGATATCGCCGAGCTGACCGAGGCTTCCGAGGCCACGATCCGCCGGGATATCGCGTCGCTTCACGTGCAGGGAAAGCTCCGTCGGGTTCGTGGCGGGGCCGAGGCAGTGCATCCGCCGCAGCTTGGAAATCTCGCGGCGCGACCGTTCCGCGTTTCGGAATCGGTCAATATCGACAAGAAGCGCGCAATTTCACGCGCCGCGGTCGATCTGTGTGAGGAAGGCGACTCGATCATCATCAACGGGGGTACGACGACCTTCCAGATGGTGCATTTCATGTCGGCGCGCCGCCTGCAGGTCATGACCAATTCCTTCGCCATCGCCGAGCACCTGGTGAAGCATTCCAAGTGCACCGTGTCGGTGCCGGGCGGGGCGATCTATCGCGACCAGAGCCTGATCCTTTCGCCCTTCGAGAATGACGCGATCCGCAATTTCTATGCGCGGCGCATCTTCATCGGGGCGCAGGGCATCAACGCGCATGGCGTGATGGAGTCCGATGCGCTGGTGATCCAGAGCGAGCAGAAGCTGATGCGGCAGGCGGAGGAGCTGATCGTCATGGTCGATTCCAGCAAGTTCGCCAAGCGCTCCAGCCTGATCCTGTGTCCGCTCGACAGCGTCTCGACGATCATCACCGACGACAAAATTCCCGACGAGGCGGCTGCCATGGTCGCCGATGCCGGCATCAAGCTCATTACGGTCAAGCCGATGGCTTCGGCCGAGAAGGAGGATACCACGTCGGTCGCATGATGTGATCCGGCCGCGTGGGGAGTTCAAAGCAGTCCATCAACCTGGGAGGAAGACCAAATGAAACTGTCCAAGACACTGCTCGCCGGTGTGGCTTTTGCCGCCATGGCAATGGCATCCGGTGCCAACGCGGCCGACATGAAGATCGCACTCGTGGTCAAGTCGCTCGGCAACGGCTTCTTCGAGGCCGCCAACAAGGGCGCCGAGGAAGCCGCCAAGGAACTCGGCGGCGTCGAGATCATCTATACCGGCCCGACGACGACCACGGCCGAAGGCCAGATCGAAGTCATCAATTCGCTGATCGCCCAGGGCGTCGACGCCATCGCGATTTCGGCCAACGATCCGGACGCCGTCGTTCCGGCGCTGAAGAAGGCCGCCCAGCGCGGCATCAAGGTCATCTCGTGGGATTCGGGCGTTGCCGCCGAAGGCCGCATCATGCACCTCAATCCGTCGTCCAACGAACTGATCGGCAAGATGTGCCTGCAGCTCGCGGCCAACCATCTCGAAGGCGGCAAGGGCGACTTCGCCATCCTCTCGGCTACCACGACCTCGACCAACCAGAACATCTGGATCGAGGAAATGAAGAAGCAGCTCAAGGACTTCCCGGGCCTCAACCTGACCACGACCGTCTACGGCGACGACCTGGCCGACAAGAGCTATCGCGAAGCCAACGGCCTTCTGTCCTCCTCGCCGAACGTCAAGGTCATCGTCGCTCCGACGACCGTCGGCGTTCTCGCCGCCTCGCAGGCCGTCAAGGATGCCGGCAAGATCGGTGAGGTCTTCGTGACCGGCCTTGGCCTGCCGTCCGAAATGGCCGGCGCCATCAAGTCGGGTGCCACCAAGGAATTCGCCATCTGGAACCCGATCGACCTCGGCTACTCGGCCACCCAGATCGCCTATCACCTGGTTAAGGGCGACACCGACGGCGCGCCGGGCTCGGAAATCGAAGCCGGCCGCATGGGCAAGATCAAGGTCGGCGACAATGGCGAAGCGGCCATGGCCGATCCCTTCGTCTACAATTCGTCGAACATCGACGAGTTCTCGAAGATCTTCTGATCTTCTATCTGTCGACCGCGAGCGCCGCCCCCCTCTGCCCTGTCGGGCATCTCCCCCTCAAGGGGGAGATTGGATGGGGCGGCCGCTTCGCCATCGTGAAGTGCGGCGCGGCTTCAATGTGGCGCCGTCGACTGCGATGATAAAGGGCAAGACTTCGCTGCTTGCCGATCTCCCCCCTTGAGGGGGAGATGCCCGGCAGGGCAGAGGGGGGTGCTACCGCCCGATTTCAATGAATTGACCGGTAAAGCCTGATGATGAGTGTTCAAACCCAAAAGCTAAATGCGACGGTCGCCATCGCCGACACACCCATTCTCGAAATGCGCGGCATTTCGCAGATCTTTCCGGGGGTGAAGGCGCTCGATGGCGTGAACATCGCGCTCTATCCGGGCAAGGTGACGGCCCTGATCGGC
Source organism: Allorhizobium sp. GW101-3B10 (assembly GCF_059424725.1). NCBI lineage: Bacteria > Pseudomonadati > Pseudomonadota > Alphaproteobacteria > Hyphomicrobiales > Rhizobiaceae > Allorhizobium > Allorhizobium sp. GW101-3B10. The sequence goes on from NZ_JBWKZR010000001.1 coordinate 334,576, forward strand.
GAGAACGGCGCCGGCAAGTCGACGCTAGTCAAGATCCTGACCGGGATCTACCGGCCGAACGAGGGCGAGATCCTGATCGACGGCCGGCAGATCGCCTTTGCCAATGCCCAAGACGCGATCGATGCCGGCGTCACCGCGATCCACCAGGAAACCGTGCTGTTCGACGAACTGACCGTCGGCGAGAACATCTTTCTCGGCCACGCGCCACGCACGCGGTTCGGCCTGATCGACTGGAAGACCATCAACCAGCGCGCCCGCCAATTGCTGGCCGAACTGGAAAGCAGTATCGACCCGACCATCCGGTTGAAGGATCTGTCGATCGCCCAGCGCCATCTGGTCGCGATCGCCCGGGCGCTGTCGGTCGAGGCCCGCATCGTCATCATGGACGAGCCGACGGCGGCCCTGTCGCGCAAGGAGATCGACGACCTGTTCCGCATCGTCGAGGGGCTGAAGCGCCAGGGCAAGGCGATCCTGTTCATCAGCCACAAGTTCGACGAGGTCTATGAAATCGCCGAAAACTACGCCGTGTTTCGCGACGGCAAGATGGTCGGTTCCGGCGCGCTGAAAGCCACGCCGCAGGACGAGATCGTCCGGCTGATGGTCGGCCGCGACGTGCATGACGTCTTCCCCAAGGTGCCGGCCAATATCGGCGGCACGGTGCTTTCGGTCGAGGGCTATTGCCACGACACCGAATTTCGCGACATTTCTTTCGACCTGAAAAAGGGCGAGATCCTCGGCGTCTACGGGCTGATCGGCGCCGGGCGCTCCGAGCTTTGCCAGTCGCTGTTCGGCATCACCGCGCCGGCCTCCGGCCGGCTGTCACTCGAGGGCCGGGAGATATCGATCCGCACCCCCGCCGACGCCATCGCCGCGGGCATCGTCTACGTGCCGGAAGAGCGCGGCCGCCATGGCCTGGCGCTCGAAATGCCGATCTACCAGAACATGTCGCTGCCGTCGCTGGCGCGCACGTCCGCCCGCGGCTTCCTCAAGGTGGTCAACGAACTGTCGCTCGCCCGCAAATATGCCGAGCGGCTCGACCTGCGCGCCGCCGCACTCTCGGTGCCGGTCGGCACGCTGTCGGGCGGCAACCAGCAGAAGGTGGTCATCGGCAAATGGCTCGCCACACAGCCGAAGGTCATCATTCTCGACGAGCCGACCAAGGGCATCGACATCGGCTCCAAGGCCGCCGTGCACGGCTTCATCTCGGAACTCGCGGGCGAGGGGCTGTCGATCATCATGATCTCCTCGGAACTGCCGGAAATCCTCGGCATGTCCGACCGCGTGCTGGTGATGCACGAAGGGCTGATGGCCGGGCTCTACGACCGCGACGGCCTCACCGCCGAGACGCTGGTGCGCGCCGCCACCGGCAACCGCTAAGGACATTCGACATGCAACGGCTTCTCAAGAACCGCGAAATCCTGCTGGCGCTGATCATCGTCGTGATGATTGCCGGCTTCTCGACGCGGGCGTCGAATTTCGCCACGCCGGGCAATCTGGCGACGATCTTCAACGACACCTCGATCCTGATCATCCTGGCGCTCGGCCAGATGACCGTCATCCTGACCAAGTCGATCGATCTTTCGGTCGCCGCCAACCTTGCCTTCACCGGCATGGCGGTTGCCATGCTGGATGCCGCCTATCCCGGCCTGCCGCTGGCGCTGCTGATCGTGATCGCGATCGGCATCGGCGCGGCCCTCGGTGCGATCAACGGCTTTCTCGTCTGGCTCTTGCAGATCCCGCCGATCGTCGTCACGCTCGGCACGCTCACCATCTATCGCGGCATGGCCTTCGTGCTCTCGGGCGGCAGCTGGGTCAACGCGCACCAGATGACGCCGGACTTCCTCGGCCTGCCGCGCATCAGCGTGCTGGGCATGCCGATCCTGTCCTGGGCGGCGATCGCCATCGTCTTCCTCATCTGGTTCGTGCTCACCCGCACGCCGTTCGGCCGCTCGACCTATGCGGCGGGCGGCAATCCGACGGCAGCGGTCTATGCCGGCATCGATGTCGGCCGGGCCCGCTTCCTCGCCTTCGTGCTGTCGGGTGCGCTCGCAGGTCTGTCGGGCTATCTCTGGGTGTCGCGCTATGCGGTGGCCTATGTCGATATCGCCGCCGGCTTCGAACTCGACAGCGTGGCGGCCAATGTCATCGGTGGCGTATCGATCGCCGGCGGAATCGGCTCGGTGATCGGCACCGTGCTCGGCGCGCTGTTCCTCGGCGTGATCAAGAACGCCTTGCCGGTCATCGGCATCTCGCCTTTCGCCCAGATGGCCATTTCCGGCGTCGTCATCGTGCTCGCCGTCGTCTTCAACGCCCGGGCCGAAGCGAAGAAGGGCCGCATCATCCTGCGCGACCGCGCAGCCAAGGACAGCCGGGAGGTGACCGCATGAGCATCGCGACTTCCGAAACCAAGACCACCCGGCGGCAGATCCCCGACCGGCTCGGCACGCCGTTCAAGCGGCTGCTGGCCAGCTGGGAAGTGCTTCTGTTCGGCGTGGCGGTGGTGATCTTCATCGCCAACTCGCTGGCCTCGCCCTATTTCCTCGATGCCTGGAACCTGTCGGACGCCACATTCAACTTCACCGAAAAGGCGATGATCGCCTTTGCCATGGCGCTCCTGATCATCGCCGGCGAGATCGATCTCTCGGTTGCCGCGATCATCGCGCTCGCCTCCACCGCCATGGGCTATGCCGCACAGATGGGCATCGGCGCGCCGGGGCTGGTGGCGATCGGCATCGGCACCGGTCTCGCCTGCGGGGCCTTCAACGGCATTCTGGTGGCCGGGCTGAAACTGCCGTCGATCGTCGTGACCATCGGCACCATGAGCCTGTTTCGCGGCATTTCCTATATCGTGCTCGGCGACCAGGCCTATGGCAAATACCCGGCCGACTTCGCCTTCTTCGGCCAGGGCTACGTCTTCTGGGTGTTCTCCTTCGAATTCGTCCTGTTCCTCGTCATGGCCGGGCTGTTCGCCGTGCTGCTGCACGCCACGAATTTCGGCCGGCAGGTCTATGTGATCGGCAACAATCCGCTGGCCGCGCGCTTCTCCGGCATTCCGGTCGAGCGGGTGAAGTTCATCCTCTTCCTGCTGACCGGCCTGATGAGCGGCATTGCCGCCGTCTGCCTCACCTCCCGGCTCGGCTCGACCCGGCCCTCGATCGCGCAGGGCTGGGAGCTCGAAGTGGTGACCATGGTGGTGCTCGGTGGTGTGTCGATCCTCGGCGGCGCCGGAACGATCGCCGGCGTGGTGATCGCCGCCTTCGTCATGGGCCTCGTCACCTTCGGCCTCGGCCTCCTCAACGTGCCCGGCATCGTCATGTCGATCTTCATCGGGCTGCTCTTGATCGTCACCATCGCGCTGCCGATCATTGGCCGGCGCATCCGCAATGCGAGGACGGCACGATGAGTGAACTCGAAAGACACGCCTTCAAGATGAAACTCCATCCCGGCATGGAGGCGGAATACAAGAAGCGCCATGACGAGATCTGGCCGGACCTGGTGGATCTGCTGCGCGAGGCGGGCGTCAGCGACTACACGATCCATCTCGACCGCGAGACCAACATCCTGTTCGGCGTTCTCACCCGCCCGAAGGACCACACGATGGCGAGCCTGCCGGAGCATCCGGTGATGAAGCGCTGGTGGGCGCATATGGCCGACATCATGGAGAGCAATCCGGACAATTCGCCGGTCGCGATCGATCTCGTCACGGTGTTCCATCTGCCATGACCGCGTCCAAACATGCCCGCGTGGCGGTCATCGACATCGGCAAGACCAATGCCAAGGTCGTCGTGCTCGACGGAACGAGCGGGGCGGAAATCGCGGCGCGCAGGACGCCCAACCGGGTGATCGGTGCTACGCCCTATCCGCACTATGACGTGGAGGCGCTCTGGAGCTTAATCCTTTCCTCGCTTTCTGAGTTCGCCCGCGCGCCGGGCTTCGAGGCAATCTCGATCACCACGCACGGGGCGAGTGCCGCCCTTCTCGACGCTCAGGGGCGGCTGGCACTGCCCGTGCTCGACTATGAGTTCGAATACCCTGAAGCCATTCGCGACGCCTATGACCGGCTGCGCCCGGACTTTGCCGAGACATGCTCGCCCAGGCTTTCCGGCGGTCTCAATCTGGGCGCCCAGCTGCATTTCCAGAAGTCCTTGTACCCGGACTATTTCGGCCGGGTGGCGACCATTCTCACCTATCCGCAATACTGGGCCTTCCGGCTGACCGGGGTTGCCGCCAACGAGGCGACGTCGCTCGGCTGCCACACCGATCTCTGGCTGCCGGGCGAGGGGACCTATTCGACGCTGGTCGACCGGCTCGGCATCCGTTCGCTGATGGCGCCGGTGCGGCCGGCCTTCGATGCGCTCGGACCGCTCCTGCCGGAGATCTGCGAACGCATCGGTCTCAAGGATGCGGTGCCGGTCCATTGCGGCATTCACGATTCCAACGCGTCGCTGCTGCCGCATCTCTTGCGGCGGGAGGCGCCCTTTGCCGTGGTGTCGACCGGAACCTGGGTTGTGTGTTTTGCCGTCGGCGGCAATCTTCAAGGCCTAGATCCGACACGCGATACGCTCGCCAATGTCGATGCCTTCGGCCGTGCCGTGCCCTCGGCACGCTTCATGGGCGGCCGCGAATACGAGATGCTGACGGAGACGCTCGTGCCAGCAAGCGAGGCAGAGCTGGACGCGGCGCTGGCGGCCGTCGTGTCGCGTTCAATCATGGTATTCCCCAATGTCGCGGCTGGCTCCGGACCCTATCCGGGGCGCCGGATGGAATGGCAGGGCGTGGCGGAGACGGATGCCGAGCGTCGGGTCGTCGCCTCGCTCTATGCGGCGATGATGACGGCCACCTGCCTCGATCTGATCGGCAATCGCGGTCCGATCGTGGTCGAGGGGCCTTTTGCCGCAAACGAAATCTATCTGCGCGCGCTCGCCACGGCCGGCGGCCGCACGGTGGTGGTCCTGTCCGGCGCGGCGCCGACGGGCACGGCGCAAGGGGCGGGGCTTCTGACCGGCATTGCGCTTCAGCCCGGCGAGGAGCGCTCGATCGCCGCCGATCCGGCACTTGCCGGCTATTGTCGGCAGTGGCGCCAGACCGTCGACGCCGCCTGACGAGCGGAGCTGATCCGAAGATGATGCCCGACGCAGAAAAGCCCGGGACGGGGTCCCGGGCCTTCGGATAGGGGGCGGAAGGTCTTAGTGGCGGCCGAGCCAGGTGTCGATTTCGCGTTCGGCTTCTTCTTCGGTCTTGCCGTAGGCTTCCCGGATCTTGCCGGCGAGCTGCTTGCGGTTACCGGCGATCACGTCCATGTCGTCACCGGTGAGCTTGCCCCACTGAACCTGGGCCTTGCCCTTGAACTGCTCCCAATTGCCTTCGATCTGATTCCAGTTCATGTCGATCTCCTTCTCGGTTGATAACGGTAGAGGCCGTTGTCCTCGGGGCATCAACGCGACGGGCGCGGTTTGGTTCCGCCCCAAGGGCCGACAGGCCACAACTTGTCCCGCGCATGGGCGATGGATGAATGGGTGCGGCACCGTGCGCCGGCCGGTGTTGTGCACGCGTCTTGCGCGCTATCGGCGTAAGGCCTACAAAAATGAGGAACCGATCGGCGGTTGAGACGTTTTCAGCACGAAGCAGATCACAAGGAGATTTCTGATGGCCACTGTATCCATGGCGGACAAGGCGAAGGCAAAGGCAGACAGCCTGATCGACGAAGCGGAAATCGCAACCAGCGCCAGCGCGGGCGACGTGCAGGCCGAACTTGAGAAGCTGCGTCGCGACATTGCCGCGCTGACGCAGACGATAGCCTCCTTCGGCACCGGCAAGCTCAAGGAAGCCAGCAACCGGGCCAGCCAGCTCGGTGCGGAAGCAGCGGACGCTTCCGCCCAATACGTGGAAAGCGCACGCAGCAGTCTTGTCTCGGCTGAACAGGATCTCGAAGCGCATATCCGGAACAAGCCGCTTCAGGCGATCGCCATCGCAGCCGGCGTCGGCTTCCTGGCGGCCCTGCTGACGCGGCGCTGATCGATGCGCGGATTGATCGAGCAGATCGCCGTCCTGGCATTGGGAAACGTTACGACGACCGTCGTCGAGGTCAGGCGCAAGACCATCGGCGGGCTGATCGCGACGGTCTTCCTGCTGACCGCCTATGTGGCATTGGTGATGGCGCTGGCCTTCTATGTCGCGGCGAACGGAGGCCCCGTGGCGGCAGCCCTGGTGGTTGCGGCCGCGGCCATGGCGGGAGCGCTGGTCGTGCTGGCCGTCGTCGCCGTGCTCAACCGGCAGACCGAGCGGCGAATGCTGGAGCAGCAGGCGGCCATGGCGGCCCGCGGACCTGATCCGGTCACCGCCCGGCTGGTTGCCGAGCTGCCGGACATGATGCGGGAAAGCCCTATTGTCACGACGCTCATGGTGAGCAGCCTGGTCTATGTGCTGGCCCGCAGCCGCGGGTTCGGGCGGCGTCCCCGGGATCGCACCTGATGCCGTTCAGCCAAATCCGGCGGGCCTAGGGGGCGGAGCTTGAGCGCGGAAGAGACGGGACCACGGGTGCGGACCCGGTTCAGTCTTTTTCGCCGCGCTCCGCCTTGTCGAGCCGTTCGAGGAGGTCGAGAAACGCCGGAGGCGTGCCTTCCTGGATGATGCTGTCGTAATATCCACGGAGCTTCTGGGCGATCATCGCATTGGCATCCTGCTTTCCCGATGCCGCGGCGTCGGACCGTTTGCCCGGTTCGGATTTCTTATCCGGCATTGTCATGAAGCCCCGTTTGTCCCCTGATCGAAATTGAGATTAGTCTATTAAGCGGGGCAACGGAAAAAAGTTCCTTATCGGGGGAACATTTTTTTGGAAGGCGCGTTTCCAGCCCAGTCCGCACCCATACTGTATTCAATTGGAGAAACCGCATGTCTCTTACTGCCCGCGTTGCCGCTCACCTGCCATACCTTCGGCGATACGCACGAGCCGTCACCGGCTCACAGACTTCCGGAGACGCCTATGTCGCAGCGGCGCTCGAAGCGTTGATCGCCGACATCTCGATCTTTCCCAAGGGCGCCAACGATCGCGTTTCTCTCTACAAGTTGTTCGTCACGCTCTTCGATTCCACCCATGTGGAAATTCCCGAGATCTCCTCGCCCTTCGCGTGGGAAAAGCGCGCCGCAGCCAATCTTGCGAGCGTCCCGACGCGTGCGCGCCATGCCTTTCTGCTGATTACGGTCGAAGGCTTCTCGCCGGCCGAGGCGGCCGAGATCCTCGGTGTCGACGAGGCGAAATTCAACGCCTTGTTCAACGAGGCATCCTCCGAGATTTCGCGCCAGGTGGCGACAGACATCATGATCATCGAGGACGAACCGCTGATCGCGCTCGATATCGAGCAGATGGTCGAGGACCTCGGCCATCGCGTCACCGGCATCGCCCGCACCCATGCCGAAGCCGTCGAGCTCTACAAGCGGACCAGCCCCAAGATGGTGCTCGCCGACATCCAGCTCGCCGACGGCAGCTCGGGCATCGACGCGGTCAACGACATCCTGAAAGTCGACACCGTGCCAGTCATCTTCATTACGGCTTTCCCGGAACGCCTGCTGACCGGCGAGCGTCCCGAGCCGGCCTTCCTCGTGACCAAGCCCTTCAACCCCGACATGGTCAAGGCGCTCATCAGCCAGGCCCTGTTCTTCAACGAGCGGGTGGCCGAAGGCGCCTGAGCGAGAATCGAAAGGACCGGGGACGGGAGCGCTCCGCACGTCGGGGGCATGGAGGCCCCAAAAGGCCGAGAACGGATAGCCGAGCAGTGGCGGAGTGAGAAGTTGGTACATCGGTTGACATGGTTTGAACCTGAGCGCGGCGACGACAAGCTGCGCGAGTTCTTCATAACCGCCCTGATCGACATGAGTGCCAGCCTGATCCTGCAGGACAGCGGTGGCCAGTATATCTGCATCACCACGCTGCCGGCCCGCTGGTCGCTGAAGCCGGGGCAGCGCCCGAGCGACGAGGGGATCTTCGGGCCAGAGATCGGTGCCCGCCTCAAGGAACTGAAGGCCGGGCTGACCAAGCCCGGCGATCGCGCCGAGCTGGAGATTGAAGCCGGGGACGACACCTTCTTCGAATTCCGGTGTCGCTTCGTCGAGATGAGCAGCCAAGAGGTCAATATGCTGACCGTGGTGATGGATCGGACCGAGGATCGCCGGCGGGAACGGTTGCTAAGGGCGCTCTTGCGCGAGGTCAGCCATCGCTCGAAGAACCTGCTTGCCATCATCCAGAGCATCGCGTCGCAAACCGCCCGCCATTCCGGTACGCTCGAGTCCTTCCTCGGCAAGTTCCGCGGCCGGCTGCACGCCCTGTCTCAATCGCAGGACCTCATCACCGATTCCAGCTGGCGCGGCGCCTATTTCCGCGACCTGCTGAAGCAGCAGGTGGATCGCTATGTGCAGGAGAACGGCGATCTGGTGAAGGTTTCGGGCGAAGACGTGCTTTTGACCCCGAATTCCTCGCTGCATATCGGCCTGGCGCTGCACGAACTGATCGTCAATGCGGTGAGCCACGGAGACTTCCTGGCGCGCCGGCGGGCGATCGAGGTCAACTGCGAACGGATCGAGGCCGGCACGGGACCGCAGATTCGCGTGACCTGGATCGAGCCGGTCGGACCGCTCGACGACGCGGCGATTGCGGTGGCGAAGACGGCCCGGTTCGGCAGCACCGTTCTCGAACGGGTCGTTCCGTCCTCGGTCAACGGGCACGCGCACCATCGCGTGGAACGTGACCAGGTGCGCTACGATCTCACGTTCCCGCAGGAGATCTACGAATAGCCCTAATCCTGGTGGAACGTTTCGTGGTCTGATGACCTATCCGGTCGGCCCGGCGCGCGTCAGGCTTCCATTCCGGTCTATGCCGCCATCCCTTGCTGCCGCGCCTTCTTTCGTCACGGGAACCTTGAATGCGTATCTTCCACTGCTCCAATTGCGCCAATGTCGTCCATTTCGACAACAACGGCTGTGTCAGTTGCGGCATGCGGCTGGCCTATCGCCCAAGCGGCTTCGACATGGTCGCCATGGAGCCGGACGGCAGTGCCTTTCGAGACCCGGCCGAGCCGCAGAGCCTGCTCATACCATGTGCCAATGCCGGGATGGGCGCCTGCAACTGGCTGGTCGAGGACGGCCATGCTTCGGGCTTCTGCATGGCGTGCCGGCACAATCTGACCATCCCCAATCTCTCGACCCAGCAGAATGTCGAAAACTGGCAGCGGATCGAGCTGGCGAAACGCTACGTGATCTATTCGATCATGCGCTTCGGCCTGCCGCTGGTGAGCCGCGCCGACGATTCGGCGAACGGGTTGGGTTTTGCGTTCCTGGCCGACGAAAACGAAACCGGGTCTCCGGTGCTGACCGGCCATGCCAACGGCCTGATCACGCTCAACATCGTCGAGGCGTCGGATGCGGAACGCGAAGCGCGACGCGTATCGCTCGGCGAGCCGTTCCGCACGCTGATCGGCCATTTCCGCCATGAGGTCGGGCACTACTACTGGGACCGGCTGGTGCGCGACCGGGGCGACCAGGCAGCGTTTCGCGCCCTGTTCGGTGACGAGCGCGAGGATTATGGCGCAGCGCTGCAGCAGCACTATGCGCGGGGGCCCGAGCAGGGCTGGGAACAATCCTATGTCAGCGCCTATGCGGCGAGCCACCCCTGGGAGGACTTTGCGGAAACCTGGGCGCATTATTTCCACATCGTCGATGCGCTGGACACGGCCGACGCCTTCGGCCTCAGGACCCATCCGGAAACCGAGGCGCCGGAACTCTCGCTGACCACGACCTTCGACAGCTATCGCGCCATCGATGCGCGCGTGCTGCTCGATGCCTGGGTGCCGCTCACCATCGCCATCAACAGCATCAACCGCAGCATGGGCCAGCGGGATCTCTATCCCTTCGTCCTGTCGGCGCCGGTGCTGGGCAAGCTGCAGTACATCCACGACATCATCCACGCAGCCCCCGCCGGCTGATCGCCGGGAAACCGGCGAAAACAAGGCCGCTCGACGTTCTCCAGGGAACTTACATCGGTCAGCGACGTTAACCTCCTAACAAGGAGAACGTCGATGAACACGCTTGCTGCACTCATGGTACTCGTGGCATGCCATCCCCAGCAGACCAGCTGTCTCGAAGAGCCGGTTGTTGTCATCTCCTACGCTTCCGGTACCGAGTGTCGCACCGCGCTGCCGAGCGAGATGGACAAGGCGCGTCGGATGGCCACGTTGATCTACGGTGATTGCGTGCCTGTGAACGCCGAGCTTTTGGCCGGCCGTCAGATCCGCCGCACCATCGATCCGGTGAAGCTCGCGGCGCTTGCGGTCCCTTCCCAGGGAACCGTCGAAGCCAAGGCATTCTCCGCAGCCAGCGTCAGGCCCGGCCCCGGGCCGTTCGACAGCTATGATGGAGGCAAGTAATGTCCGACGATATGACCGAGAGGGACCGCCGCATCGACCTGCAGACGCGCGAGATCGCGCAGGAGGCCAAGCTCGATACCGATCTCGAATCCATGGTGCCGCCCCGCTGGCGTGGTTCGACGGTGTTGGTTGTCTCGGTGATCCTGCTGGCCTTCGCCATCATGATCGCTTCGATTCTCTTCTAGCCATCGCTTTCGCATCGTTGTTCGACCCGATCCGCCGAACCCGGCGGATTTTTCGCGTTTCCCGTTCCTGATCGGCCCCCGAGAGGAAAGATCGCGTCGGCGGCTCCGGTCAAACGGAAAGAGCCGGGCAGGGCCCCAGCCCCTAACCAATATGTGGAGGCTAAACATGGCCTCCACATATTCTTTGGCTAGCCAAATAGTCCGCTCCGGACCTGTTCGATGAAGGCTCCCAGTACAGTCTCATCGTGCAGTTGTTCCACGATCCTGGGACGTCCGCCGCTAACGGAACTAGCCATGCCCGGCCGCGACCAGCCATCAAGTTCGTCTAGGTTCTCGATGCCCATAATGATCGCGAACGGTCCAACGATGCCTTCCTCTGCAAGAAAATCTCCAATAGAGCAAAGATACGCGCTCAATTTTTGCCCGAAAGCTTCGACATTCGGCCTTCCCAACCGCAAATCTAACGGATGATCAACGTGACCCAGGACGCGCCAATCGGTGCCAAGAAATAGCCGCTCGTGGATGGATGCCGCCTCGAAGCCCTCGCTGCAGCCCTTAAGGGAAGGGAGTAGCCCACCGTCGAATGAGTAGAAACCTCGCCGGCCTCCCATTTTGCGTGGGTTGTATGGATGGCGGTCACGGTCGTAGTGCTGGCGGGGCAAGATGCCGAACTTGAGGCGAGGAGGGTAATCAGTCGCCTGTTGAACTCCGGAGGACCATACTGACGGTACGCTCAACCGAGAGCTGGAAACCATATCCTGAAGACCAAGATCGCGATCAAACTCTGTATAGATCTTCGCAAGGTCAGATTCCATTCTCTCGTTTTCGGCGAACAGCTCTTGAATTTCCCCAACGGATAGAACCCGGTTCCGCGCGCCTGATCGTGTGTAGAACGCGCCTGACATGCCATTTTGATAAGGCTTCTTCCAGTGATCTGGAATCTGGACGTCGACAATGAATCCATCGTCAACGTCTATTGGCACAACCTCGATTTTCGTCGGGGCTGGCTTGATGTTGTCATGGATCACCATCTGGATGCGGTTGCACAGCTTCTCGCGGTCTCCGCTGAGAGGCTGATAGCTTTGCCACACTCCGTCTACTTCAACCACGCCGATGACGATGTGGCCGTGGCCTCCATTGAGAAACGCCACAACGTCGTCAAGAAACCGCTCCTTCCCGGACTTGCTCCCGTTCGGGTGTTTCTTGTCGAGATCTATTTCTCTCTTGAAGTCGTAATTCCTACTCTCCGAGATCTTCTTGCTTTCAATCAACTCTCTTGTCGGCACCAATGGCTTGGTCATGAAGCGTTCCTCTTTCGCTCATCCATGTTTTCATGGTTTGTTCCGTTGAGCAAGATGGTTGAATGTGGCCAAACACCTGAGTTGAATCACTCGAAATAAATGATCTCTTCGAACCTCACTGGCCCCTTTGCGAGGCCGATCCGCATCGCGGGCGTCATCTTGTCATCGCCCTTGGCGATGTAGTTGAAATAGGTTCGATAGATAGTGAGGCACTTCTCGACCATCTCCGGCGAATAGAAGCCATACAGGTACCATTTCCGGGAAGCACGCCGCGGGTACTGCGGCGCGCGCTCGAGGCCAGCGATGCTACGCCGGACCTGCATGAAGAAGCGGTCTACCTGGTGCAATGAGGTATCGTGGAATAGGCGTGCAATCTCCATGGCAGGGCGACTGCCGTCATCCGTCAGGAAGCGCACCTTCTTGCCTGGCTCCGACTTCTTGATGAACGGGTAAGGGATCTCTCTGGATCGTAGCTCCTCGCCTCGGCGGCGCCCCTTGAAGTAAGGCAGAACGCTGTTGTCGACGAAGTAGGCCAGCCAGGCCTGCAGCGGATGTAGATCTGGAAACTGCTCTTCAGCCTTCATCTTGAGCTTGGCCGCATCTGCGACTGCGGCATTCTTCTGATCGATCGTCGCACCCTTGTCGCAGGTTAGGATCGCAGCATCGAGCTGGCCGTTCAGGAACTTGTCCTTCCACGCGGCAAGGCACGCATTGGCTAAACCCGGATCGGCATCCAGGGAGAAATGAACGTGTCCAGACCTGCGCCCGATCAGGGCGTTCAGATACAGGAAATGGCCGAACATCAGGTAGTCGATGTGCACCATAGCCCTCTGGTTGGGAAGCTGGCGATCCCCCGTCATGTCCTCGGCTGCGTCTTGATCCTCGCGGACAGGTGCGAAAGTCCCAGGTTCCATCTGCAGCGCGGTGGCGTAGTCCTCGTAGTTCCAGAGGCGTGCGTACTCACGCATGGCAGGCTTCAGATCGAGATCACCGCATGCCTCTACGGCGCTCTGGATCTCGTTCGTATTGAACCGCGGATCGAGTTGGGGATGGCATGCAAGCACGTATCCGGTGTCGAGGCAACTCGATGCCAGTGCTCGGAACTGGATGGTCTTCCTGAGCTTCTTGGTGGGCCAATTGACCATGTAGTCCTGCATGTCGGTGGAGATCCGCATGCTTTGGAATTCCAGTTCTGGAAAACGTCGTTCCCGATCAGCCAGGAACTTCGTGCACTGGGCATGCAGGAAATCGATCTTGTCGTAGACAGTCTTCGGCGCGAGGCCCGTGATCTGCGCGATCTTGGAAATGCAGACTTTCCCTACGAGCATTTGAAAGACAGACTTGTTCTCGTGGGATGTCTTCTGTCGCTGGTGCGGTTTCCCGGATGAGAATGTCTTCGAACAGCATTTGCACTTGTATCGCTTGTCGCCCCTGGCGGTCCTGCCGTGCGGAGAATAAGATTCAGGGTGCGAATCAACGGGTTTGAAGTAGTTCGCGCAGGTCACGGTCGGGCAGTGAAGGCCACCTGGCGTCGCCAGTAGCTCAAGATGCCTGTCGAGTTCTTCGCTGACGGCGCGGTTGCTTTTGACGGCGCTGTGGGTACCGCAGGGGATGCAATACAGGGAATCGCCCGTGACGCGGTACATGGAACTGTCGTTGCCACGTCGTTTCCCGCGTTGGTCCTCGACCTCTGCTGGCTCACCGAAGTTGGAGCAGAGCGGATTTTTGCAGAAGTTGACGTTCACTCCGTTGAAGGAGTGGGGAAGACGTAACTTTTGACTTCCTTCAGATTTTTTAAGCAAGATAAAACCCCTCAGAGCGTTGTTCTCTAAGGGGTTTCCGAGGGACTTCAACTAAAAGTCCACATTTTGGTTAAGGGCTGGGGGCAGGGCCGGCTCTTTCGATTTCGTCATGGGTGCTGGTTCGGCTCAGGCGCGGCGGCGGAAGAGCTGCGATACCAGCGAGATGAGGAAGAGCACGATGAACACCAGGAACAGGATCTTGGCGATGCCTGCGGATGCACCGGCGATACCGCCGAAACCGAGCACACCGGCGATCAGGGCGACGACGAGGAAGACGAGTGCGTAGTAAAGCATGACGGTTCTCCTGATTTCGATGGCAGGGAAACGAAGCACGGGATGAATTGTTCCATGGCGAAAGTTCGAGAATGGCGCAACCGGATTTCCCCCTCGAAAAGCTTTGGAAAAATAACCGTTCTCTTACGGAACCTTCGGTCGGGACGACCGTTGTCAGGCGATGAGACACACAACCCCGTTGGAAAAGCATGACCAATTCCCCAAACGATCCATCAGCCAAGGAAAGACAGATCATGGCTGATTCACAGCCCGGCATTGCTACGCAGTTGCGCCAGCTCTACCAGTCGGTGCAGGATGAAGCGATCCCCGACCGGTTCCTCAGCCTGCTCGAGAAACTCGATCAGGCTGAGCAGCAGGCCGATCAGGCTCTTCGCATCAAGGATTCAGCGCAATGACTGAAGATGCCACGTCCATCGAACGCTCGTTCAAGCGGGATCTGCTCGCAGCCTTGCCGAATCTGCGTGCGTTTGCCGTGTCGCTCACGGGCCGCCATCACGTCGCCGACGACCTGGTGCAGGACACCATCATGAAGGCGTGGGCCAAGCAGGATCATTTCGAGCCGGGCACCAACATGAAGGCCTGGCTGTTCACCATTCTGCGCAACGAGTTCTATTCGCAGATGCGCAAGCGCGGCCGAGAAGTGTCCGACAGCGACGGCTTCTTCACGGCGCAGTTGTCGACCCATCCGCAGCAGTATGGTTCCCTCGACCTCCAGGACTTCAAGAAGGCGCTGGACCAACTGCCCAGCGACCAGCGCGAGGCGATCATTCTCGTCGGCGCATCCGGTTTCGCCTATGAGGAAGCCGCCGAAATCTGCGGCTGCGCGGTCGGTACCATCAAGAGCCGTATCAACCGTGCGCGCAACAAGCTGCAGGAAATTCTCGGCGTTAGCGGCGAAGGCGATTACGGTCCGGATGCCCACAGTTCCGCCGTCACCAAACGCGCCTTCGCCGTCTGAGGTTCAGGCCGACGCGCGCGTCGCCATCTTCACGGCGCGGATGAGTTCGTCTGCGAAGATGGGCTTTGCCACCACGGGGAAAGCCTGGATACCGGATGCTTCCGTGCCGACGTCGTCATAGGACGACAGGATGACGACAGCCGCGCCGCTTTCCTTCACCCGCCGCGCCCGCTCGAGATTGACGGAGGGGATCGGGGCACTGTCGAGAAGGACGGCGTCGAATTGATCGTCGCCGAGCTGCTGCTCGAGGCGGGCAAGCGGCACGATGGTAACGGTGCAGTCCAGGGCGTCGACGAGAATCTGTTCGACCTCCATCGCGATCAGGTATTGGTTCTCCGCAACGAGAACGCGCAGCGACGGGTTGGGCATGGCTGTTCCTTTTTTGCCAAAGTGCCTTATCGGTCGTTTGGCGAAGGAGGTCATTTAAATAAGACATGCCCGACCGGGCAGTGGCCGGTATTCCTCCGGCGCTGAAACAAGGGAACAGTGCATGGCAATCGACTCTCGCAAGAACCCGGTCCGTGTCAGCTGCTTCGAATGTCCCTTGCGCCAGAAGAAACACTTCCGCCCGTTCAGCGGCGAAGAACTGGACTTCGTGTCGCATTTCAAGCGCGGTGACCTCAACGCCGATGCGGGCGCGACCGTGATCGTCGAGGGCTCCCACAGTGCTCATCTTTATACACTACTGGAAGGTTGGGGCTTCCGCTACAAGATCCTCGAAGACGGCCGCCGGCAGATCCTGAACTATGTCGTGCCTGGCGACATGGTCGGGCTGCAGGGGGCGGTGATGGCCGAGATGCAGCATTCCGTCGAGGCGCTGACGCCCGTGACGCTGTGCGTCTTCGAGCGAAGCCGCCTGTTCAACCTGTTCGAGAAGCATGCGGGGCTCGCCTTCGACCTGACCTGGCTGGCCGCGCGCGAGGAGAGCATTCTCGACGAGCACCTGCTCAGCGTCGGAAGGCGCACGGCGACCGAACGTGCGGCCTATCTGCTGGCCTTCCTGTTCGAGCGCGGGCGAAACGCGGGCCTGCTCGACGAGGACCGTCGGCACGTACCGGTCACCCAGATGCATGTCGCCGATACGCTCGGCCTTTCGATCGTCCATACCAACAAGACGCTGCGCAAGCTGGCCGAGCGCGGCCTGATACAGTGGCTCGACCGGGGCTGCGAGGTCCTCGACCCTCAGGGGTTGCAGGCCGTGGCGAACTGGAATCCCGGCACGCCACGACTGCGACCCCTCATCTGAGGTCTTCGCGGGGTCCGCGGCGGCGCAAAAAAAACGCCGGTGGTGAAGCCGGCGGTTGCTTCTGTCGTCCGGTGCTCCGGTCAGGCGACCACGAGCACGCCGGCGAACAATGCGATGATGAAGATCACCAGCACGATGAAGATCAGGATTTTCGCAATCCCGGCCGAGGCGCCGGCAACACCGCGAAAGCCGAGAAGGCTGGCGACGGCGGCAATCGCCAGGAAGATCAGAATCCATTGCAGCATGATGCTCTCCATTCTTTTTTGACCGCTGGATGAACCGTCGAAAGGCGAATTTGTTCCATTCGGGCCGCAGGCTTAGGGAGCGCCAATCGCCGCAGAAGACAGTCGATGTGAATTATTCGTTGACGGAGCCGTATCATCCGCGCGAAACCCTCACATGAGGGGGAAAGTGGGCTGGACAGCGTTGTCGCATTCTGCTCGTTTTCACGCCGAAATTGTTCGACTTTGGCCTAATGCGAGATGGGAGACAGGTTTGAAGATCGGTTCGCCACGGGAGTTGTTTGCGGGGGAGGCACGCGTCGCGATGACCCCCGACAGCGCGCTTCAGCTGAAAAAGCTGGGCTATGACTGCATCATCGAAAGCGGAGCCGGCAAGGCTGCCGGGTTTTCCGACGACGCCTACCGCGTCGCCGGCGTCGAGGTGGTCGAGGGTGCCGAGGCGCTCTATGCCAGCGCCGACGTGATCGCCAAGGTGCGTCCGCCGGAGACGGTGGAAGTGGAGCGTCTGTCTTCGGGCAAGACGCTGATTTCCTTCTTCTACCCGGCCCAGAACAAGGAGCTTCTGGAACGCGCCAGGGAGAAGGGCGCCAACGTCATCGCCATGGACATGGTGCCGCGTATTTCCCGCGCCCAGAAGATGGACGCGCTCTCCTCTATGGCCAATATCGCCGGCTATCGCGCGGTGATCGAGGCCGGCAATAATTTCGGCCGCTTCTTCACCGGCCAGGTGACGGCGGCGGGCAAGGTTCCGCCGGCCAAGGTGCTGGTCATCGGCGCCGGCGTCGCCGGTCTTGCCGCGATCGGCACGGCGACCTCGCTCGGTGCCATCACCTACGCCTTCGACGTGCGTCCGGAAGTGGCCGAGCAGATCGAATCGATGGGCGCCCAGTTCGTCTATCTCGAGTTCGAAGCGACTCAGGACGGGGCGGCGACCGGCGGCTATGCAGCGCCTTCCTCGCCGGAATTCCGCGAGAAGCAGCTGGCCAAGTTCCGCGAACTCGCGCCCGAGATCGACATCGTCATCACCACGGCGCTGATCCCCGGCCGCGACGCGCCGAAGCTCTGGCTTGCCGACATGGTGGCTTCGATGAAACCCGGCTCGGTGGTCATCGACCTTGCCGCCGAACGCGGCGGCAATTGCGACCTGACGGTGCCGGACCAGAAGATCGTCTCGGAGAACGGCGTGACGATCGTCGGCTATACCGACTTCCCGAGCCGCATGGCGGCCCAGGCCTCGACGCTTTACTCGACCAATATCCGCCACATGATGACGGACCTCACCCCGGCCAAGGACGGCATGATCGTCCATAACATGGAAGACGACGTCATCCGCGGCGCGACCGTTGCCAAGGACGGCGAGATTACCTATCCGCCGCCGCCGCCGAAGATCCAGGCGATTGCCGCGGCCAAGCCGAAGGAAAAGGTCAAGGAACTGACGCCGGAGGAAAAGCGGGCCAAGGAGGTCGCCGCCTTCAAGGTCCAGACCCGCAACCAGGTCGGCCTGCTGGTGATCGGCGGCCTGCTGATGGCGCTGGTCGGCGCCTATGCGCCGTCCGAGTTCATGGCGCATCTGATCGTCTTCGTGCTCGCCTGCTTCATCGGCTTCTCGGTGATCTGGAATGTCAGCCACTCGCTGCACACGCCGCTGATGGCGGTGACGAACGCCATTTCCGGCATCGTCATCATCGGCGCGCTGCTGCAGGTCGGGTCGGGCAACTGGCTCATCGTCATCCTGGCCGCGCTTTCGGTGCTGATCGCCACGATCAACATCGTCGGCGGCTTCCTCGTCACCCGGCGCATGCTCGCCATGTTCCAGAAGTCTTGAGGGGGATAGGGTCATGACGATCGGTATCGTTTCCGCCGCCTATATCGCTGCGGCCGTTCTATTCATCCTCTCGCTCGGCGGGCTTTCCGGCCAGGAAAGCGCCAAGCGCGCCGTCTGGTACGGCATTGTCGGCATGGGGCTCGCCGTTGCTGCCACCGTCTTCGGACCGGATGTCGGCAACTGGTTCGTCATCCTGGTGATGATCGCCGGTGGCTCCGTGCTCGGCTATTACGTCGCCTCGCGCGTGCAGATGACCGAGATGCCGCAGCTGGTCGCGGCGCTCCACTCCTTCGTCGGCCTTGCCGCCGTGTTCATCGGCTACAATGCCGAGCTCGAACTCGGCCGGGTCGCCGCCATGGACGAGACGGCGCGGCATGCGCTGACCGGCTTTGCCGCCGTTCTGGCGCACAAGCTGGCCGACCCGAGCGGTGCTCTGGTCGCCATCCTCAAGGTCGAGGTCTTCCTCGGCGTGTTCATCGGTGCGGTCACCTTCACCGGCTCCGTCGTCGCCTTCGGCAAGCTGGCCGGCAAGGTCGACGGCAAGGCGAAGAAGCTGCCGGGCGGGCACATGCTCAATGCCGGCGCAGCGATCGCCTCGCTGATCCTGCTGGTGATGTATTTCAACGGCGCGGGCATCTGGGCCGTCATCCTGATGACGCTGCTCGCCTTCTTCATCGGCTATCACCTGATCATGGGCATCGGCGGCGCCGACATGCCGGTGGTCGTGTCCATGCTGAACAGCTATTCCGGCTGGGCTGCAGCGGCGATCGGCTTCACGCTCGGCAACGATCTTCTGATCGTCACCGGCGCGCTGGTCGGCTCCTCGGGTGCGATCCTGTCCTACATCATGTGCAAGGCGATGAACCGCTCCTTCATCTCGGTCATCCTCGGCGGCTTCGGCGGCACGAGCGGCCCTCAGATGGAGATCGCCGGCGAACAGGTGGCCATCGACGCCGAAGGCGTGGCCAACGCGCTCAACGAAGCCGACAGCGTCATCATCGTGCCGGGCTACGGTATGGCGGTCGCCCAGGCGCAGCAGGCGGTATCCGAACTCACCCGCAAGCTGCGCGCCAGCGGCAAGGACGTGCGCTTCGCCATCCATCCGGTGGCGGGCCGTCTTCCGGGCCACATGAACGTGCTTCTGGCCGAAGCCAAGGTGCCTTACGACATCGTCATGGAGATGGACGAGATCAACGACGACTTCCCCAACACGGACGTCGTCATCGTCATCGGCTCCAACGACATCGTCAATCCGGCGGCGGAGGAAGACCCGAACTCGCCGATCGCCGGCATGCCCGTTTTGCAGGTGTGGAAGGCCAAGCAGGTCTTCGTCTCCAAGCGCGGCCAGGGCACCGGCTATTCCGGCATCGAGAACCCGCTGTTCTACAAGGAGAACACCCGGATGTTCTACGGCGACGCCAAGAAGTCGGTCAGCGAACTTCTGCCGATGATCAAGTAAGGTCGCACGCAAGTGTGAATGACGGAGGCCGGGCGGACACGCCCGGCTTTTTTGTTTGGCGCACGCCCAAGGCCGGCCGTAAACGATCTCCCCCCTTGCGGAGGAGATGCCCGGCAGGGCAGAGGGGGCGACCTGCGCTGCGGGGCGGTGGATACACGCCCTCGTGCGCTTGCTTGGCGGATACCCCCCTCTGTCGGCTTTCGCCGACATCTCCCCCTCGAGGGGGGAGATCGATTCCGGCCGGCCTTGCGTTCCGCCGCCGAAGGATCAGAGGCGGGGTGTCACCGCATAGCCGGCGCGCAGGACGGCAACGAGCGTGGGCGGTGTCAGGACGGTCACATCCGCGCGGTCCGGCAAGGCGAGTGGCGCGCCATAGCCTTGGTGGCTCCACGGATAGGCCTTGCCCTGCCAGAGCAGGAGCGGCGTCTGCGGTGCGGGGTCCGTTGTGAAGAAGCTGCCGTCCGGCAGGTCGGCGACGGGGGTCCGGTCGAGGTGTTTGGTCTTGCCGTCGAGGCGTTCCCGGTGGAGGAGGGCGTCGATCTCGCGGGCGGGGACGAACTGGTCGTCGGGGCGGCCGGTGGCGCGATTGAAGTGCCGCTTGAAGCGGAGGAAATCGGCACGGCGGCATTCGGCGCAGGGGCGGTGGCCGGCGGCGAATGCCACGGCCTCGTCGAGGAAGAACAGCGGCGTGTAGTGGCCCTTGGTGTCAAAGACGACGCGGCGGCCGTTGCGCTCGGCGAGCGTGCAGCAGATCCACGCCTTGCCGACATGGTGCCGGCGGATCGTGCCGTCCGGTCCGTGCAGGTCGCCGCGATTGCCCATCAGCGTTCCGCGCGCCGGCGTAGCTTCGAGATCGCCGAAGGGCGTCACCCGGTTGGGGCGGGGAGGGCGAGTGGATGCCTGGGCGGTGTCGGGCATGGGATTGAGCCGCTGGATGGGGACGTCACCGGCATCCTAGCACGGCACAGACAGAGTGATCAGGCCGCCGTCGTCCCGGCTTCGGATTGCAGCCGGCGCAGCAGGTCGCGCGTCGCGATCACCAGGGTCTCGACGCCCTCATTGGTGTCGCCGTCGCGATACAGCGAGAAGTTCTGCAGGATCAGGCCGTCGATGCCGATCAGCATGAAGCGGGCGACCGCACTGCCGATGCGCGACTTCTCCTCGGTCATCTCCCCCATGCCGTCGAAGATCATCTTGCTGTAGAAGTCGATATAGGCGCCGTACTGGCGTGCGGCCAGCCAGTCGGCCCCTTGAGTCCTCAGCGCATAGAGCGTGAGTTCGGTCTGGGCGAGCTGCTTGTTGCGGGTGCGCTGGACATAGCGCCAGCTGGCGCGGATGAGCCCCTCGACGCGATCCAGCGGATCGGCCGGCATGGGCATGTCCTGCCGGTAGGCCGTATCCATGTCGGCGATCAGGTCGTCCAGCACGGCCAGCAGCAGGCTTTCCTTGCTGTCGAAATAATAGTGCAGCGTCGCCAGTTTCACGCCGGCGCTGGCGGCGATCTTGCGCGTCGTCAGCGCCTCCATGCCGCCGTTCTCCAGCGCCTCCAGCGCACCGCGAATGATGCGGGCGCGGGTCTCGATCCCCTTGCGGGTGGCGCCCGGCGTCTTGCCGGGCGGTGAAATCGATGGGCTGCGTTCTTCGTCCATGGTGTCGTCAGGCTGCCTCGTAGGTGATGCGACCATCGCAGATCGTGAATTTGGGAGCCAGGGCGGCGATGTCCTCGGCTGCGACCGCTTCGATGTCGCCGGAGAGCACGACCACGTCGGCGAGGTAGCCCGGCTTCAGGATGCCCTTGCGGTCTTCCATGAACTCGACCCAGGCGCTGGTGCGGGTATAGGCCTTCAGCGTCTCGTTGAGTGTCAGGCGGTGGTCGGGCATATCGTTCCTCCAGGGCTTGCGGGTCATGGCGTCATGGATGCACGACAGCGGCGGCAGCGGCGAGACCGGCCAGTCGGTGGCAAAGACGATCCGGGCACCGGCATCGACCAGCGTCTTCCAGGCAAATGCGTAGGGCCAGCGCTCCTCGCCGATATAGGTGAGGTAGGGTTCGAGGGGAAGCCCGGCCGAGCCCGGCGGGTGGGTGGGCTGCATCGAGGCGATCGTGCCGAGTTCGGCAAAGCGGGGAATGTCGTCGGGGTGGACCACCTCGATGTGCTCGACTCGGTTGCGGCTGTCGCGTTTGCCGTTGGCCTTGATCGCCGCCTCGTAGCCGTCGAGCACCATGCGCACCGCGCCGTCGCCGATGGCGTGGACCGCGACCGGCAGGCCGAGGCGGTCGGCCTCGACGGCGACCTGGTTGAAGTGCTCGGCGGAAAACAGCGGCTCGCCCTTCCAGCCGGGTTTGTGGGCGTAGTCGTCGACGAAGACGGCGGTCTCGCCTTCGGTCACGCCGTCCATGAAGACCTTGACGAAGTTGCAGCGCAGCTTGTCGGAGTTGAAGCGGTCACGCCAGGCGGCGGCCTTTTCCTCCAGATCGGCGATTGGCATGAAGTTCTTCATGTGGAAGGGCATGCGCACGCGGGCGGGCAGGCCTTCCGTGTCCTCGATCTCTTTCAGCAGTTCGAGCTGGTAGAGATTGCCGTCCATGTTCTGGAACGAGGTGATGCCGAGCGAGGCGCAGTAGGCGAGGCCCTGCTTGAGCACGGCGATATCACCCGCCCGCTCGGCCGCCGTGACACTCTCCGGTTCGCCGCCGGTGCCGACGCCCAACCCTTCGCGGCCGCCTGTCGCGCTCATGATGGCGACCGGCCGCATGGCATTGGACTCGCGCAGTTCGCCATTGGCCAATCCGTCGTCGCCCATGACGATCTCGTTGCCGACGCCGACATCGCGGCCCTGGAGAATGCCTGCCTTTTCGAGCGCGATCGTGTTGGCCCAGGCGGTGTGGCGATCGGGCGCGACCATCATGAAGGGACGGTCGGGAATGATGCGGTCGAGATGGTGGCGGGTGACGCGTTCTTCTTCCGATAGCACGGTATAGTCGACCGACTGGCCGACCAGAAGCTCGAGATGCGGATTGGCCGCGGCATAGGCGCTGATTGCAGTGCTCAGATCATCGAAGCCCTTGACCCCGAACAGCGACAGTTCGTTGAGCGCGACGGAGCCGCCGAAGATATGCATGTGGGCTTCGTTGAAGCCCGGCATGACCGTGGCGCCGCCGGCATCGATGATGCGGGTCGAGGGTGTCGCCAGTGCGGCGATCTCGGCGTCGCTGCCGACGGCTGCGATCCGGTTGCCGGCAATCGCCACGGCCTGCGCACGCGGCGCATCGTCGTCCATGCTGAGCACGCGTGCATTGCGAATGATGATGTCCATGGCCGTTCGTCCGTCTTGCTGGGTGTCTTCGACACGCTTGGGGCAGGGCGACGTCTTCGCCCTTCGGTTCGGGGTTCCGGGCGCGGAAGCGGTTGTTGCGTTCCCGCGCCGATGTCGGCCGTCAGGCCGCCTCGTGGGTGATGCGGCCGTCGCAGATGGTGACGGCGGGGCGGACCGTATCCATGATCTGGTCCGGGGCGACACGCTCGATGTCGTGCGACAGGATGACGATGTCGGCGAGGAAGCCGGGTTTCAGCTTGCCCTTGCGGTCTTCCATGAACTCGACCCAGGCGCCGATCGCGGTATAGGCCTCGAGAGATTCCATGAGCGTGAAGCGCTGGTCTGGCAGTCCATCCTTCCATGGCTTGCGGGTCAGCGCATCCTGGATGCACTGGAAGGGCGAAACCGGCGAGACCGGCCAGTCGGAGGCGAAGACGACAG
This sequence comes from Allorhizobium sp. GW101-3B10, assembly GCF_059424725.1. Taxonomy (NCBI): domain Bacteria; kingdom Pseudomonadati; phylum Pseudomonadota; class Alphaproteobacteria; order Hyphomicrobiales; family Rhizobiaceae; genus Allorhizobium; species Allorhizobium sp. GW101-3B10. The sequence continues at coordinate 358,062 of NZ_JBWKZR010000001.1, forward strand.
GGGCGCCGGCCTCCTTCATCGTGCGCCAGGCATAGGCATATTCCCAGCGGTCCTCGCCGATGCGGGCATCGGTCGGCTCCAGCGGGAAGCAGGTGCCGCCGGGAACGTGGACCGGCTGCATGGAGGCCACCACACCGAGTTCCCTGAAGCGCGGAATGTCGGCCGGGTCGATGATCTCGATGTGCTCGATGCGGTGGCGGAGGTCTTGTCTGCCGTTCGCCTTGACCGCCGCCTCGTAGCCGTCGAGCGTCTGGCGGATGGCGGCGCTGCCGATCGCGTGCACGGCGACCTGCAGGCCGAGCGCGTCGGCCTTGGTGGCGATGGCGTTGAAGGCGTCGGCGGAGAACAGGGGCTCGTAGGTGTAGCCGGGGCGATCGCCGTAGCCTTCGAGCATGAAGGCGGTCTGGCTGTCGAGCACGCCGTCCATGAAGACCTTGACGAAGTCGCCGCGCACCATGTCGGTGGCAAACTCCTTCTTCCACTCCGCCGCCTTGTCGAGCTCGGCGAGATCCATGAAATTCTTCATGTGGAAGGGAATGCGGATGCGGCAGGGGAGTTCGCCCGCCTGCTCCAGGTCGTGCATCAGGCGCAGCTGGTAGTGGTTGCCGTCGAAGTTCTGGATCGAGGTGACGCCCCAGGAGGCGCAATATTCGAGGCCGTTCTTCAGGATCGCCCGGTCCAGCGCATATTGTTCAGGCGTGACGTTTTCCGGGTCCATGCCGGTGACCATGCCGAGTTCTTCGCGGCCGCCGGTCGAGGCGAGCGCGGAGACCGGACCGAAGGCATTGCCTTCGCGCAGTTCACCGCTGGCCATGCCGTCGTCGCCCATGACGACCTCATTGCCGACCCCGACATCCTTGCCGTGCAGCAGGCCGGCCTTTTCCAGCGCTGCGGTATTGGCCCAGGCGGTGTGATGGTCGGGGGCGAACATCATGAAGGGCCGATCGGGAAGGATCGCGTCGAGGTGGTGGCGGGTGACGGATTCGGTCAGCGAGATGATCGAATAGTCGGCGGAGAAGCCCATCAGCAGCGGTTCGCCCGGGTTGGCGGCGGCATAGTCCTGCATGGCCTTCTTCAGTGCCTCGAAACCCTGGATGCCGTGCAGGTTGAGCTGGCGCAGCGAAACCGAGCCGGGGAAGATGTGCATGTGGGCTTCGTTGAAACCTGGCAGCACGGTCGCGCCCTTTGCGTCGATCACTTTCGCAGACGGCCCGGCAAGCGCCGCGATCTCGTCGTTCGAGCCGACGGCAAGGATGCGGTTGCCGGCGACGGCGACGGCCTCGGCCCTGGGAGAAGCCGCGTCCATGGTCAGAACGCAGGCGTTGCGGATGATGAGGTCGGCGGTCTGGGGCATGGTGTCAGTCCTGCATAGGGTATGTGCGGCGGTCAGGCGCCAAGGCGGCTGAGGGCGCGGAAGAAGGCGAAATTGTCCTGCTTGAGTTCGTCGTCCAGCGGGTTGGGCTGCGACGAGAGTTTGACGATCACCGTTTCGGTCGATGGATCGACATAGAGCCACTGGCCGTGGATGCCGATGGCGCAGAAGGCGCCGTCCGGCTCGCCGGTCTGGTACCACTTGCTGCGGTAGCGACCGTTCGGCAGCATGGTCGGCTGGCTTGCCGCCCAGGCACTCGGGTCGCCGGCGGTCTGCATGTCCGTAACCCAGGCGGCGGGCACGACCTGACGGCCGTTCGCAGTTCCGCCGTCGAGCAGCATCTGGCCGACACGGGCGAGGTCGCGGGCCGTGACGCAGACGCCGCCGGCCGAACGGGCAGTGCCCGCGCCATCGACGCTGACCAGCGCATGGTTCTTCGCGCCGAGCGGCTTCCACAAGAGGTCGGAGAACAGGTCGGCATAGCGCCGGCCGGAGGCGCGCTCGATCAGGATGCCGAGCAGGTCGGAATTGGGCGAGGCATAGAAGAACGGGCCGCCATGCGGGCGGTCAGCCTTCTGCAGGGTCATCAGGAATTCGGTCAGGGTCTCGACCGGCGCGCCGGGTTCGGCCGGGTTCCACAGTGTCGAGCGGCGATAGCGGGCAAAGGCCCCGTCCTTGGTCAGATAAGCCTCGTCGAAGTCGAGGCTGACGCGCATGTCGAGCACGTCGCGAAAGCTGCAATCGCCATAGGCCGAGCCCTTGGCTTCGGGAATCAGGCTGATGACCGGGCAGTCCGGATCGATGACGCCTTGGTCCTGCAGCACGGCGGAGACCAGCGCGGTCAGCGACTTGCTGACGGAAAAGACGATGTGGCGCGCATTCACGTGCGTGTGCGGCGCGTAGTGTTCGGCGAGGATCTGGCCGCCCTTCATCAGGACGAAGGCGTTGGTATGGGCATGATCGAGGAAGGCGCGGGCGTCGGCCGTGCCGGCAAGCCCGGTCTCCAGCGCGGCATCGAGCAGGGGCGAGGCGGAGAGGGCGGTTTCCGGTTCCTCGGCGGCAGCGCGGATCTCGGTGATCGGCACCATCTCGCGCAGGTTCTGGAACGACCAGCGGCTATAGGGTGCGGTGCGCCAGTTGGCGATCGTCACGTCGCGGCGCTCAAAGCCGTAGGTCGTCTTGAATTCGGTGGTCATGGGACGCGGATCCTTGCAACGGGAGAGCCTAAGGGCTCTCCCGTCTTCGTGGCATTGGGATTTGGACCGGTTACTTCTGAATTTCGGTCCAGATCTTGGTGTAGATTTCCTGGACTTCCGGCTTGCAGGCGAGGTTGAACTTGCCGGCGGCCTTGGCCGATTCCGGGATGTTCACTTCCGGGGCCGTCTTCATGTCTTCCGGCATGAAGGCGTCCGAACCCTTGATGCCGTTCGCATAGCGGGCGAAGGCGGAAATCAGGGCGGCGTTTTCCGGTTCCATGATGAAGTTCAGGAACAGCTTGGCGTTGTCGACGTTCTTGGCGTCCTTCAGGATCGACGCATTGTCCATCCAGATCGGATAGCCTTCCTTCGGGTAGCCGTAGACGATGTTCGGGTTGGCAAGACGGCCGCGGAAGGTTGCGCCGTTCCAGTCGACCGAGGCAGCAAGGTCACCCTTGGTGTATTTCTCGACCGTGCCGTAGTCCATCGAGATCCATTTCGGCTTGGCGGCGACGAGCAGGTCGCGGACCTTCTTCAGCACTTCCATGTCGCCGGTGCAGGGTTCTCCGCCGGCATAGGTGACGGCGAGGTGCATGACGTCGGACATTTCCGGCACGACATTGACCTTGCCGACGAGTTCGGCCGGCGGGTCGAGGAAGATGGCCGAGGTGTTCGGATCGCCGGCATAGACCGACTTGTCGACGGCAACGCCGGTCGTGCCCCACTGCCACGGAACCGAATAGTGACGGCCCGGATCGAACGGTACGTCAACCCACTGCGGATCAATGTTCTTGAAGTTCTCCAGCTGGTCCGGACGGGACTCGAGCAGCAGGCCTTCGCCGATGAAGATCGGCATGGCGGATGCCGAGGGGACGACGATGTCGAAGCCGTGGCCGCCCTGGCGGATCTTGGCGAGCGCCGTGTCGTTGGAGTCGTAGTCGGTCAGGGTCACCTTGACCTTGAACTTCTCTTCGAACTTCTTGATCAGCTCGGGGTTGGTGTAGTTGCCCCAGTTGAAGATGTTCAGTTCACCTTCCGCATGGGCGAACGTCGCCGATGCGAGCAGTGCCAGCACGCTGGTCGCGAGCTTAAGGGTATGCTTCATGGTTCCCACTCCTGTTTTCTATTCGGTTTTTTCATTGGATCTGCTGAGGAAGAAGAAGATCGTGACGACCGCCAGCGACAGCAGCAGAAAGACTGTCGAGATGGCGTTCATTTCCGGCGTGATGGCACGGCGCAACTGGCCGAGCATGTAGGTCGGGAGGGTATCCTGACCACCGGATTTCACGAATTCGGTGATCACCACGTCATCGAGCGAGATGACGAAAGCCAGCATCAGGCCGGCGAGGATGCCGGGCCACAGCAAGGGCAGGGTGACATAGCGGAAGGCCTTGAACGGGGTCGCGTAGAGATCGGCGGCCGCGCGCTCGAGGGCCAGATCCATGCTTTCGAGGCGGGCGCGGATCGGCAGGTAGGCGAAGGGAATGCAGAAGGCGGTATGGGCCATGATCAGGTAGCCCAGACCGGAATAGCCGCTCCATACCTTGACGCGCGAGAAGAAGATCAGGAGCGCCACGGCGGTGACGATTTCCGGCACCATCAGCGGCATGTTGATGAAAGAATATTTGAACGTCAGGCCGCGATAGGGCTCGGTGCGGGTCGTGGCGATCGCCGCGAGCGTTGCGGCCGCCGTGGCGATGACCGCGGCGACGGCGGCGATCTCGACCGAACGGATCGAGGATTCGATCACCTGGCTGTTGTTCCAGGCGGCGGCGAACCAGCGCATCGAGAAGCCTTCCCACCGGGCGATCGACGTGCCCGAGTTGAAGGCATAGACCACCAGCGTGAAAATCGGCACGTAGAGGATGGCGAAGCAGAGCATCGCGATCGCGGCGAAGCCCGGCTGGACGCGGATGTCGAAGCGCTTATGCATGGCCGCCTCCGGTCTTTCCGGCATTCTTGACGTAGTAGAGCATGGCCGCCAGCACGATGATGACGAGCGTGATCGACAGCGAGGCGCCGAGCGGCCAGTTACGGCCCTGGCCGAACTGCAGCTCGATCAGGTTGCCGATCATCAGGTTCTTGCCGCCGCCGAGGATGCGCGGGATGACGTAGGACGACAGCGCCGGGATGAAGACCAGGATCGAGCCGGCGATGATGCCGGGCTTGACCAGGGGGATGATGATCCGGCGCAGCACCTGGAAGCGGGTGGCGTAGAGATCATAGCCGGCCTCGACGAGGCGGAAGTCGAGCTTTTCCATGCTGGCATAGAGCGGAAGCACCATCAGCGGCAGGTGCACATAGGCCATGCCGAGCAGGATGGCGAAGTCGGTATAGAGCATCTGGATCGGCGCCGAGATGACGCCGAGCTTCATCAGGATGGTGTTGACCAGACCTTCGTTGCGGATCATCTCCTGGATGGCGAAGCCGCGGATCAGCATGTTGGTCCAGAACGGGATGGTGACCAGGAAAAGCCAGACCTGGCGCAGATGGGCCGGGCGGCTGGCGATGAAATAGGCCGTCGGGAAGCCGAGGACCAGCGAGGCGATGGTGGTGGCGACCGCCAGCTTGATCGAACGCCAGAGGATGCTGACATGGGCGTCGGCGAGCGACAGCGTGTCGTCGAAGATGTCGCGTTCCAGGAACACGCTGAACCAGGCCTGGGTCGAGAATTCCCACTTGACGTCGCCGTAGCTGCCCGGAGCGAGGAAGGAATAGACCAGCACGATCAGCAGCGGGCCGACGCCGGCCAGCGTGATCAGGACAAGGGCCGGCGCGCTCAAGAGCCAGCGGTTGCGAATGTCCTTGCTTTTTGCCGCGCTCGCGGCTTCGGCTGCGGTGCTCATCCGTCAATCCCTCAGGATCTGCGCGGCCTGCGGGCCGAGGCGGATGGCGACACGCGATCCCTTCAAGTGAGGCACGCCGCCGGATCGCATGTTCTGCTCGCGCACGATGAAGGAATCGCCGCTGTCGAGCAGGACGTGGAAGTGGGTGTCGGTGCCGAAATAGATCGCATCGACCAGCTCGCCGTCGAAATTTCCGGTGCCAGGTGCGTCGAGTGAGGCATGTTCCGGCCGGATGACGACGGTGACCTTGCCGGAGGGGCGCCCCTTTTCGGGAAGCGAGGCTTCGATCACTGCGCCGGAGCCCAGGCGAACGCTGCCGGTCGTTTCGGACAGGTCGAGGATGTCGCCTGCCAGGAAATTGGATTCACCGATGAAGTCGGCGACGAAACGGTCGGCGGGACGCTCGTAGATTTCGTGGGCGGAACCGACCTGACGGACTTCGCCATTCGACATGACCGCGATGCGGTCCGACATGGTCAGCGCCTCTTCCTGGTCGTGGGTGACGAAGATGAAGGTGATGCCGGTTTCGGCCTGCACGCGCTTCAACTCGATCTGCATTTCCTTGCGCAGCTTGTAGTCGAGGGCCGACAGCGGCTCGTCGAGCAGCAGGACCTTCGGCTTGGGCGCAAGGGCGCGGGCGAGCGCCACGCGCTGCTGCTGGCCGCCGGAAATCTGGCTGACCTGCCGGTCCTTCATGGCCTCCATGTGCACCAGCGCCAGCATCTCGTCGACGCGGGCCTTGATTTCGGCGGCGGGCTTGCCCAGCATCTTCAGGCCGAAGCCGATGTTCTCGGCCACCGTCATATGGGGGAAGAGCGCATAGGACTGGAAGACCGTGTTGACCGGGCGCTTGAACGGCGGCAGCGGCGCAATGTCCTGGCCGTGGAGCAAGATCTCGCCGCTCGTCGGGAAGTCGAAGCCGGCGATCAGCCGGAGAAGCGTGGTCTTGCCGCAGCCCGAAGGTCCGAGCAGCGTGAAGAATTCGTTTTCCCGGATGGTCAGATGCACTCTGTCCAGCGCGGTCACCTGGGCATTGCCGTAGCCGTAGACTCGGCTCACACCCCGGATTTCGATTGCGGCCTCTTTCGATATCGAACTCAAGAAATATCCCCAGTTTCAAATGAATCTTTTCGGCAACATCCGCGTCCCGGAGCAGTCGATCTCAGGTCTCGTCCGGTAGGCTCGTCTGGCCATGGCGACGCAATAAGCGTGCCATGCACGGCAAAGTGAAGAATTCCTCCGCGTCCGTCCAATTCGTGGCGCGAAATGCCACGAACCGACGACAAATGCGCTGTCTTAGGCATCGTCAATCCTCCCGAGGCTCCTCCAAGCCCCATCCCGCCCGGAGCGGAATTTCTGCATGTTGCCGCAAATTTGGTCGCTTGACCATTTTTATTTCGCCAGTCGGGGTAAAATTTGAGCGCCACCGATTTTTGCCTCCGGCGGTGGCCATCTGCCGCCGCGGCAAATGCACCGAAATTGACGGGAATGCGCTGGTGCTGACTCTACCAGCCCGTGCATCGCCTTGTAAGTTCACGTTTTTTTTGGCTTGAACCGGCCGTCGATTTAGTTCTACGTTAGTTCAACAAGCGTTTTCGGCCATTGTCTTCTCGACGTCGGACAGGGCCGCTTCGTCCCCTTGGTATTTTCAATCTGGCTATCAGACGGCAGGAATTTCTTTTCATGGAACGGGTATTCGACGGTCACAACGACGTCCTGCTGAGGCTTTGGCGCGGACGGGCGAACGGGACCGACCCTGTCGCCGAGTTCGTCAACGGCACGAACGAGGGGCATATCGACGGACCGCGGGCCAAGGCTGGCGGCCTCGCGGGCGGTCTCTGCGCCATCTTCATTCCATCCCCCGGCGATTTCGCTCTCAAAGAGCCGGACGCCAATGGCCATTATGCGACGCCGCTCGAAGCGCCGCTTGCGCGCCCCCCGTCGCTCGACATCGCACTGCAGATGACATCGATCGCCCTGAGGCTCGACCGGGCCGGCGCCTGGCGGCTCTGTCGCACGACCGCGGAAATCCGCAAGGCCATGGACGACGGCGTGTTCGCTGCGGTCATGCACATGGAAGGCTGCGAGGCGATCGACGAGGATCTCGATGCGCTGGAAACCTTCTACGCTGCCGGGCTGCGTTCGCTCGGGCCGGTCTGGAGCCGCAACAATATTTTCGGCCATGGCGTGCCGTTCGCCTATCCAATGTCGCCGGACACCGGGCCGGGGCTGACCGCTGCGGGCTTCGAACTGGTGAAGGCCTGCAACCGGCTCGGCATCCTGGTCGATCTCGCCCACATCACCGAACAGGGCTTCTGGGATGTGGCGAAGACCAGCGATCAGCCACTCGTCGCCAGCCATTCCAACGTGCATGCGCTGACGCCGGTGGCGCGCAACCTCACCGACAAACAGTTCGACGCGATCAAGGAGAGCCGCGGCCTGGTCGGCCTCAACTACGCCGTCACCATGCTGCGCGATGATGCCCGGGACGACCCGGCAACGCCGCTCAGCGACATGGTCCGCCATGTCGACTACATGGTGGAGCGCATGGGGATCGACTGCGTGGCACTCGGTTCGGACTTCGACGGCGCCACGATTCCGGCCGAAATCACCGATGCGAGCGGCAACCAGAAACTGGTTGCGGCCCTCAGGGACGCCGGATACGCTGATCAAGAGCTTGCGAAAATATGCCGGGAAAACTGGCTGAGAGTTCTGGCATCCGCCTGGCACGAATAGCCCGCGGACGCTCTGGAAAACCGACCTAAAGCAAACAGGGGAACGAAGAAGATGATGCACTCATTGAACAAGACGATGCGCCTGCTGACCAGCAGTGCGGCCATGGCGCTGCTGCTCGCAGCCGCCCCGCAGGCCTTTGCCGCGACGCCGGCCGACACGCTGGTCGAGGGCTTTGCCTTCGACGACATCATCACGCTCGATCCGGGCGAGGCTTTCGAGCTGTCGACCGCCGAAATCACCGCCAACACCTACAGCAAGCTGGTCGGCCTCGACCCGTCCGACACCTCAAAGGTCGTCGGTGAGCTCGCCGAAAGCTGGACGATTTCCGACGACGGCATGACCTATACCTTCAAGCTGAAGCCCGGCCTGAAGTTCGCCTCCGGCAATCCGATCACCGCCGAAGACGTGGCCTACTCCTTCGAGCGCGCCGTCAAGCTCGACAAGTCGCCGGCCTTCCTGCTGACCCAGTTCGGTCTCTCCGGCGACAACGTCACCGAAAAGGCCAAGGCTGCCGATGAAGGCACCTTCGTCTTGACCGTCGACAAGGCCTACGCGCCGACCTTCGTGCTCAACGTGCTGACCTCGACGGTCGCTTCGGTCGTCGACAAGAAGCTCGTCTCCGAGAACGTCAAGCCGGTCACCCCGACCGCCGAATACAAGTATGATAACGACTTCGGCAACGAGTTCCTGAAGACCGGCTATGCCGGTTCGGGCCCGTTCAAGATCCGCGAATGGCGCGCCAATGAAGTGGTCGTGCTGGAGCGCAACGACAACTACTTCGGCGAAAAGGCGAAGCTCGCCCGCGTCATCTATCGCCACATGAAGGAAAGCTCTGGCCAGCGCCTGGCGCTTGAGAACGGCGACATCGACGTCGCGCGCAACCTCGAGCCGGGCGACATCGAAGCGGTCTCCAAGAAGGAAGGCGTGGCCACCACGTCGGCTCCGAAGGGCACGCTCTACTACTTCAGCCTCAACCAGAAGAACCCGAACCTGGCCAAGCCGGAAGTCATCGAGGCCTTCAAGTATCTCGTCGACTATGACGCGATCGGCGAGACCCTGATCAAGGGCATCGGCACCATCCACCAGACCTTCCTGCCGTCCGGCCAGCTCGGCGCGCTCGACGACACGCCCTACACCTTCGACGTCGCCAAGGCCAAGGAACTGCTGGCCAAGGCCGGCCTTGCCGACGGCTTCACCGTCACCATGGACGTGCGCAACACCCAGCCGGTCACCGGCATTGCCGAAAACGTCCAGCAGACGCTCGCCCAGGCCGGCATCAAGCTGGAAATCATCCCGGGCGACGGCAAGCAGACGCTGACCAAGTATCGTGCCCGCCAGCACGACATCTATATCGGCCAGTGGGGTTCCGACTATTTCGACCCGAACTCCAATGCCGAGACCTTCACCTTCAACCCGGACAATTCGGACGAGGGCAAGAACAAGACGCTGGCATGGCGCAATTCCTGGGACCCGAAGGAACTGTCGACCAAGACGCAGGCCGCTCTGCTCGAAAAGGATTCGGCCGCACGCGCCGCGATCTATGAAGACCTGCAGAAGCAGGTTCTCGCCGCAGGTCCGTTCGTCGTCGTCTTCCAGCAGACCGAAGTCGCCGGCTACTCGGCCAAGGTGAAGGACTTCAAGCTCGGCCCGAGCTTCGATACCAACTTCGTCTACACCGTTTCCAAGGACTGAGGCCCTTGGCCCTTCTCGAGACAAAAACCGAGGCGCGGCGCTCCGGCGCCGGCGCCTCGGCCTTCGCCATGTCGTCACTACGGTTCCTCTTGACCGTAGTGACGACTTATCTCGGCCTTCTGGCCGTGACCTTCTTCATCGGCCGCGTCGTGCCGATCGATCCGGCACTGGCGATCGTCGGCGATCGGGCGCCCGCCCATGTTGTCGAGCGCGTGCGTGAGGAACTGGGGCTCAACCTGCCGCTCTACCAGCAATTCTTCATCTATGTCCGCCAGGCCTTGACCGGCGACTTCGGTACGTCGGTTCTGACCACCAATCCGGTGATGACCGACATTCGCCGGGTCTTTCCCGCGACGATCGAGCTTGCCAGCGTGGGGACATTGATCGGCGCCGTGTTCGGCGTGCCGCTCGGTGTGCTTGCGGCCGTCAAGCGGGGTTCGATCGCCGACCAGATCGTCCGGGTCATCGGCCTGATCGGCTATTCCGTGCCGATCTTCTGGCTCGGCCTGCTGGCGCTGGTGTTTTTCTACGCGAAGCTCAACTGGGTCGCCTATCCGGGGCGGGTCGACATCCTCTACGAATACTCGTTCACGCCGGTGACCGGCTTCTTCCTGCTCGATGCCGCCTTTCAACGGCAGTGGGACGTGTTGTGGGACCTGTTTCGCCACATCATCCTGCCCGGCGCGCTGCTCGGCTATTTCTCGCTTGCCTATATCAGCCGGATGACCCGCTCCTTCATGCTGAACGAGCTTAGCCAGGAATATATCGTCGCCGCGCGTGCCAAGGGACTGTCCGAGACGCGGATCATCTGGTTCCATGCGCTGCGAAACGCCGCCGTGCCGCTGATTACCGTGATCGCGCTCTCCTATGCCGGCCTGCTCGAAGGCTCAGTGCTGACCGAGACGATCTTCTCCTGGCCGGGCCTTGGCCTCTACATCACCAATTCGCTGCAGAATGCCGACATGAACGCCGTGCTCGGCGGCACGATGATCATCGGTGCCGTGTTCATCGCGATCAATCTGCTCTCGGACATCCTGTACCGGACGCTCGACCCGAGGACGCGCAGCCGATGAGCGAGACACAAATGCAATCCACCCAAAGCCTGCGCGACTGGCTGCTCTCGGACCGGCCGCAATCGCGCCGCCAGGCCCGTCTCGGCCGCCTCTACATCATCTGGCAGCGGTTCTCCGAGAACCGCCTGGCGGTGCTCGGACTGCTGATCCTGATCGGCCTGCTGTTCGTCGCTGCCTTCGCCGACGTGCTCGCACCCCACTCGCCGGTGCAGGGGGACCTGCGCAATTCCCGGCTCCTGCCGCCGGGCACGGCCGGTTTTCTGCTCGGCACCGACGACCAGGGCCGCGACATCCTTTCGCGCCTGATCCACGGTTCGAGGCTCACGCTCTTCGTCATCTTCCTGGTGGCGATTATCGCCGCCCCGATCGGCCTGATCGTCGGCACGGTTTCCGGCTATGCCGGGGGCTGGGTCGATGCCGTGCTGATGCGCATCACCGACATCTTCCTCGCCTTCCCGAAGCTCGTGCTGGCGCTGGCGCTGGTGGCGGCTCTGGGCCCAGGCATCGAGAATGCGGTGCTCGCCATCGCCATCACCTCGTGGCCGCCCTATGCCCGCATCGCGCGCGCCGAGACGCTGACCTTCCGCAACTCGGACTTCATCGCCGCGGTCACGCTGATGGGCGCCTCACCACTGCGCATCGTCGTTTCCCACATCATGCCGCTGTGCATGTCGTCGCTGATCGTGCGCGTCACGCTCGACATGGCGGGCATCATCCTGACCGCGGCCGGCCTCGGCTTCCTCGGTCTCGGTGCCCAGCCGCCGCTGCCGGAATGGGGTGCGATGATCGCCTCGGGCCGCCGCTTCATTCTCGACCAGTGGTGGGTCGCGGCCATGCCGGGCTTCGCCATCCTCATCGTCTCGCTCGGCTTCAACCTTCTGGGCGACGGCCTGCGTGACGCGCTCGATCCGAAGGAGGCCGGCCAATGACGCCGCTCCTCACCGTTCAAAACCTGAAGGTCAGCTTTCCGACCCGCACCGGGCTGATCGAGGCCGTGCGCGGCGTCAACTTCACGCTCGGCAAGGAGCGGCTCGGCATCGTCGGCGAAAGCGGCTCCGGCAAGTCGCAGACCGGCCGCGCCATCATGGGACTGACGCCCGGCCACGCGAAGATCACCGCCGACACGCTCTCCTTCGGCGATACCGATCTCTTGTCGATCTCGAAACGCGAGCGGCGTTCGCTGCGCGGCAAGAAGATCGCCATGATCCTGCAGGATCCGAAATATTCGCTGAACCCGGTCATGCCGATCGGCCGGCAGATCATGGAAACCCTGCAGACCCACGAACGGTTGTCCAATGCCGAGACGCGGGCACGGGCGCTTGCCATGCTGGAGGCGGTGCAGATCAGCGATCCGGAACGCGTCTTCGATCTCTACCCGCACGAGGTTTCGGGCGGCATGGGCCAGCGCGTCATGATCGCCATGATGCTGGTCTGCGGTCCCGAACTGCTGATCGCCGATGAGCCCACCTCGGCGCTCGACGTCACGGTGCAGCTCGAAGTGCTGGGGATCCTCGACAAGCTGGTGTCCGAACGCGGCATGGGGCTGATCTTCATCAGCCATGACTTGCGTCTCGTTTCGTCCTTCTGCGACCGGGTGCTGGTCATGTATGCCGGGCGGGTGGTCGAGGAGTTGCCGGCATCGCGTCTCTCCGAGGCGCAGCATCCCTATACCCGGGGCCTGCTGAACTGTCTGCCGCAGATCAATTCCGACCGTCATCCCTTGCCCGTCCTCGAACGCCAGGCGGAGTGGGCGCTATGACCGTACCTGCACTTTCCATTCGCGACATGCTGGTGAGCTTCAATGGCTTCCGGGCGCTCGATGAGGTTAGCCTGGAAATCGCCGAGGGCGAATCCTTCGGCATCGTCGGTGAATCCGGCTCGGGCAAGTCGACGCTGCTGAGGGCAGTCGCCGGCCTCAACCGCTTCGACAGCGGCACGCTCACCGTCAACGGCCGCAGCTTCACCGGCCACAAGCGTGACCATGAATTCTATCGCACCGTGCAGATGGTGTTCCAGGACCCCTACGGCTCGCTGCATCCACGCCAGACGGTCGACAAGCTGCTGCTGGAGCCACTGGCCATTCACGGCTTCACCGACACCGAGACGCGGATCGCCCGTGCGCTTGACGAGGTGGGGCTGGGGACGGGCTTTCGTTTCCGATTCTCACACCAGCTGTCCGGCGGCCAGCGCCAGCGCATCGCCATTGCCCGGGCGCTGATCGTCGAGCCGAAGATCCTGCTGCTCGATGAGCCGACCTCGGCGCTCGATGCCTCGATCCAGGCAGAAATCCTCAACCTGCTCGAACAGGCGCGCCGGGATCGCGGCCTCACCTTCGTCATGGTGAGCCACGACCTGGCGGTCATCAGCCATATGTGCGAGCGGCTGGCCGTGATGAAGACCGGCAAGGTGGTCGAGGCGCTCGATGTCGCGCAGCTGCGCTCCAGGGAGTTCTCCACCGACTATACCCGCCAGCTCATGGTGGCGAGCGAGGGTTTCGTGCGGGAGGCCTGAGCGATCAGGCGACCCGATGCCCCTCGCGCCACACGGCTTTGAGGAACGGATGACCGTCGTGCAGGCCGACGCGGATGAGATCCGCGCGCTTGTCCGTGGCGATCTCGCCGCGGTCTGAAAGACCGGCTGCCTCGGCCGGCGCCTTCGTCACCAAACGTACGGCATCCGGCAGCGCGTAGGCGAGCGCCGGATCGGCTGCAATCAGGAAGGCGGCATCGAGCATGGAGCGCGGCACGTAGTCCGAGGCGAGGATGTCGATGAGCCTTTCCTCCAGCAGTTCGCGCACCGCGACATTGCCGGACTGCGAACCGCCGCGCACGATGTTGGGTGCACCGCCGACGATCAGCATGGAACGGGTGCGCGCTTCGCGGGCCGCTTCCAGCGTGCAGGGGAATTCCGAGATCGCCACGCCTTCGTCTGCGGCCAGATCGACATGCTCGATGTCGGTGTCGTCATGGCTCAAGAGCGGCAGGCCGCGCGTGCGGGCGAGCGCCACGACCTCGGGGCGCACCGTGCGGCCGATGTCCGACTTCTCGGCCACCATCTGGGCGATGCGGTCGCGGATGACCGCCTCGCTCTCGCCGCCCGCCTTCTGCAGGCGGTTGACGTAGGCATCCATGTCGCGGCTCTGGCGGATGCCGGGCAGGTGTTCCATCACCGAGACGACGCGTACCAGCGACCGGTCGATGTTGGCAGCGGTCAGTTCCGGTGTCCGTGGGTCGACGACTTCGCAGCGCAGGTGGATGAAATGTTCGGCGCGCAGCATGCCGGCGGCCTGGGCGCGCTCCAGCACGTCGATCATCGGGCCGAGGATTTCCGCCCGTTCGCTGTCTTCCGAGGAAACCCCGACGCACAGGCTGTCGAACACGGTGGTCACGCCGCCGCCGATGATCTGGGCGTCGTGCGCGAGGACGGCGCGCATATAGTCCCAGCGGACATGCGCGCGGGGATAGACGTGCTTTTCGAAATGGTCGGTGTGGATGTCGACGAGGCCGGGCAGCAGGTAGTCGCCGCCGAAGTCCAGCGCGCCGGAAACCGGCGAACCGGCCTCGACGGAAACGATCCGGGCATCCTCGACGACAACCGTGCCATGGATAACTTGATCGGCCAGCACGATCCGCGCATTGCCGATGACGAGGCGATCGTTCGCGGCGTTGGGGCGCGGCTCGCCATTCTGAAAGGTCTCGACCAGCATCGTGCATCCTCGTTTCGGGTCAAGGGAGATCGGGGATGTCCATGCGACTCACGCGGGCCCCCGTGTGCGAGTGTGCATAGCGGCGGCATATGACTGTTCTATGTCGGTGGCGTCGGTTGTCTGCCTAAAGGACCGACAGCGCTTCGTCCGCGATCACCTGTTCCTCGTCGGTCTCGATGACCATCACCCGCACGCTTGAACCGGCCGTCGATATGATCGGGGCATTGGCAGCATTGGCGCTCTCGTCCAGTTCGACGCCGAGGAAGGCGAGGCGGCCGCACACCGCGCGGCGGATCGGCGGCTGGTTTTCGCCGATACCCGCGGTGAAGACCAGGGTGTCGAGCCCGCTGATGGTGGCGGAGAGCCTGGCGACCTCGCCGGCGATGCGGAAGGTGAAGACGTCGATCGCTTCGGCGGCCTCCGCGGCGCTGCTTTCGAGCAGGGCACGGCTGTCGGCGCTGATGCCGGAGAGGCCGATCAGGCCTGACTTGTGGTAGACGATGTCCTCCACCTCTTCGCGCGAGAGGCCCAGGCGCGCCATGAAGTGGAAGATCACGCCCGGATCGAGCGCGCCGGAGCGGGTCGCCATGGGGATGCCGTCGATGGTCGAGAAACCCATCGAACTGTCGCGGCTCAAGCCGTCCTTGATCGCGCAAATGCTGGCGCCGCTGCCGAGATGGGCAACGATGGTTCGCGCCTTGCCGAGATCCGGGCCGATCTTCGTCAGTGCGCCGGCGATGTACTTGTAGGACAGGCCATGGAAGCCGTAGCGCTTAATGCCCCGGGCGAAGTATTCGCGCGGAATGGCGAAGCGCTGGACCGTCGGCGACTGGGTCCGGTGAAAGGCCGTGTCGAAGGAGGCGGTCTGCGGCAGATGCGGCTTCAGGTGGCGGATCGCCTCGATCAGGCGCAAGTTCTGCGGCTGGTGCAGCGGCGCAAGCGGGGTTAGCGCGGCGATCTTTGACAGCGCCGCGTCGTCGATCAGCACCGGGCCGGCAAAGACGTCGCCGCCATGCACGACGCGGTGGCCGACGGCGGTCACGGCATCGATGTCGAAATGGTCGGCGAGCCAGCCGAAGGTTTCGTCCAGCACCTCGTGCAGCACGTCGCCGCCCTCCGCCTCTAGCGGCACATCGAACACTTCAGGGCCTTCGACCAAGTGGAAGGTCAACGGCTTGTGGCGGAAGTCGATCATGCCCTTGCCGATGCGCCGCGCCTTGCCGTCCTCGCGCCGGAAAAGGCCGATCTTTACCGTCGAAGATCCGGCATTGAAGGTGAGGAGCATCTTCTCCCTCATTGGGCCGGCAGCCCTTGTGCCGCACGCTTGGCGGCGACCAGCTTGGCGAGCGCGGCCGAAGCGATACGGACCTTGAGGCTGTCGGAGCGGCTGGTGAGGATGATCGGCACGCGGGCGCCGAGCACCAGGCCCGCGGCATCGGCGCCGGCGAAATAGAGCAACTGCTTGGCCAGCATGTTGCCGGCCTCGAGGTCGGGCACGAGCAGGATGTCGGCCTGGCCGGCGACCGGCGAAACGATGCCCTTGGTGCGGGCGGCTTCGAAGCTGATGGCATTGTCGAAGGCCAGCGGCCCATCGACGCTGCCGCCGGTGATCTGGCCGCGCGCCGCCATGACGGTGAGCGCGGCTGCGTCGAGCGTCGCCTGCATCTTGTCGTTGACCGTCTCGACCGCGGCGAGCACGGCAACCTTGGGATTGGGATTGCCGAGCAGCCGCAGGAGATCGATGGCGTTCTGGCAGATGTCGCGCTTGTGGTCGAGGGTGGGCGCGATGTTGATCGCCGCATCGGTGACCACCAGTAGCTTTTCATAGGCCGGCACGTCCATGGCATAGACATGGCTGATGCGCCGCGCGGTCTTGAGGCCCGAACCGGGGGCGACGACGGCTCCGAGCAGTTCGTCGGTGTGCAAGCTTCCCTTCATCAGGGTGGCGACCTTGCCGGCGACCGCCAGTTCGACGGCCTTTTCGGCAGCGGCATGGCTGTGCTCGACCGAGATGATCTCGAAACCGTCGAGCGAGATACCGGCTTGTGCCGCGGCGGCGCGGATCTTGGCCTCCGGTCCGATCAGGATCGGGTCGAGCAGGTTCTCGTCGCGGATCTCCAAGGCCGCCTGGATCGCCTCGGGCGAGCAGGGATGAACGAGGGCGGTCCTGATCAGCGGCAGGGCGCGCGCCTCCGCAATGATATCTTCAAAGCGATCATGGTGCTGCGCCACTATGGTCGGCAGCGCGACCTGCGGCCACTCGACCCGTTCGAAGGGGGCAATCACGGTCGCCTGACCGCTCAGCACGTCCTCGCCGTTCTGGTTGGTGCAGCGCGTGTCGAACACCACGATGCGCTTGTCGGCACGCTTCTCCGTCACCGTGACGATCGCGGTGATCGTGTCGCCGGGGAAGACCGGCTTCTGGAAGCGCAGTTCCTGGCCGAGATAGATCGTGCCGGGGCCGGGCAGTCTGGTGCCGAGCACGGCCGAGACCATGGCCGCCGTCCACATGCCGTGGGCGATGATGTGGCCGAAGAAGTCCTTCTCGGCGAATTTGGGGTCGACATGGGCGGGACTGAAGTCGCCCGAAGCGAGCGCGAACAGCTCCATGTCTTCGCGGCCGATGGTACGGGCGATCGTGGCGCTGTCGCCGACCTTCAGCTCGTCGAAGGTGCGGTTCGTAAGCAGGGTCTGGTTCATGGCTGCTCTATCTCTGATGGACGTAGGTGCCGGGCGCGGCTTCCTTGGCGACGTAACCGTTTTCGCTCGATCCCATCGGCGGCGGAGCAACCTTATCCGGTGAGGAATGGGATGCAAGCCAGGTCGACCAGGCCGGCCACCAGGAACCCTCCTGCGACGGGCATTCGGCCATCCATTCCTCGGCGCTGACGCAGGGGTCGACGGCCTTCTTCGTCGTCGTGCGGAAATGACGGTGGGGATGGCCCGGCTCGCTGACGATACCGGCATTGTGACCGCCGCTGGTCAGCACGAAGGTGACGTCGGTGTCGGTCAGGTAATGAATCTTGTAGACCGATGTCCACGGCGCGACGTGGTCGCGCTCGGTGCCGACGGCAAACACCGGAACGCGAATGTTCTGCAGCGCTGCCGGGCGCTCGTCGACCATGAAGCGGCCGGAGGCGAGTTCGTTGTCGAGGTAGAGGCGCTGAAGATATTCCGAGTGCATGCGGAAGGGCATGCGGGTGGTGTCGGCATTCCAGGCCATCAGGTCGTTGAGGGGCGTACGTTCGCCCATCAGGTAGTCGTGCACGATGCGCGACCAGACGAGATCGTTGGAGCGCAGGAGCTGGAAGGCGCCCGCCATCTGGTCGGCGGAGAGGAAGCCGCGATTCCACATCACGCTTTCGAGGAAATGCAGCTGGCTGTGATCGATGAACAGGGCGAGTTCGCCGGGTTCGCTGAAATCCGTCTGGGCGGCAAAAAGCGTGACCGAGGCCAGCCGCTCGTCCTTCGCCCGCGCCATGGCGGCTGCGGCGATCGACAGGAGCGTGCCGCCGAGGCAATAGCCGGTCGCATGGATCTTGCGCTCCGGCACGATGGCATTGATTGCGTCAAGCGCTGCCATGACGCCGAGCCGACGGTAGTCGTCGAGGTTCAAGTCGCGGTCGGCGGCGGTCGGATTGTGCCAGGATATGCAGAACACGGTGTGGCCTTGGCTGACCAGGTAGCGGATCAGCGAATTCTCCGGCGAGAGATCGAGGATGTAATATTTCATGATCCAGGCCGGAACGATCAGGATCGGTTCGGCATGGACCGTCTCGGTCGCGGGCGTATACTGAATGAGTTCTATCAGGCGGTTGCGATAGACGACCCGGCCCGGAGTGACCGCAACGGTCTCGCCGGGCTGAAAAGCCTCCGTGCCGGAGACCGGCTGCTGGGTCAGCTGGCGGTTGGTGTCCTCGATGAAATTGCGGACACCTTCGAGGAAGTTCATGCCTCCGGTTTCCAGTGCCCGCTTCTGCACCACCGGATTGGTCAGCGGTGAATTCGACGGCGAGAACATGTCGAGGATCTGGCGCGTGGCAAAGGAGATCACGTCCTCATGATGCGGCGCGACGCCCGGCACGTCATTGGTGACATTGTGCCACCATTGCTGGTTCAGCAGGAAGCACTGTTTCATCACGTTGTAGGGAAAGTGCTGCCATTCCTCGCCCTTGAACCGGTCGTCGCCCGGCAGGGGCTCGATGCAGGGAGGCGTTTGCGGATCGACGGCGGCGGCCGCCATGTGGGCCGCAAGGCGGTTGCTTTTGCGCACTGCCTTCTGCGCCAGTTCCAGCCGCTTTCCCGGCGCCATGGCCAGGTGGACCGCCCAGTCGTAGATCGCAAGCGACAGGGCCGCGGGCGATAGGCCGCCGGTCATGGGCGCGATCAGCGCCTCGTTCATGCGCGTCAGTGCCTCGAAGCCGGCGGCCTGGGACCCATCGTCGAACCCCATGACATCAAGCGCCGTATCCATGTTGGCACGCGACGGGTCACCGGCCCGGACCATACTCGATATAGACATGCGATCTTCTCCAGCACGCTTCGGCGTGTCGTTTCCGCCCACGGATAGCCCAGCATTATGACGGGTACGCGACCGTTCCATCCGCCTTCCGGCGGTCGCATGATCGTCGTTATTGCAATGCAATATAAGCTTTTGCAGCCGTGATTCAATCGAAGCTGCGTCGCACCCTTAATGCCGTCTTGCCGGGCTGTGAACCGGCCGCGTTGCCCCCCCCCCGCGGGAGGGCGGCGCCTCGGATCAGCCGTAGCGATCGCGCCAGGAGGCTTGCGCACCGTCCACGGGCAGGGATGTCGCCTCGAAGACGCCGCGGGCGATGGCGCGGGCCATGACGAGGGTGGCCAGATGGCAGAGTTCCATGAAATCGGTGGAACTGGTGAGCGCCCGGCGACTTGTCGCGGCCGAGAAGATGGTATCGCCGTCGGCCGGAAGGTGGGCGGGCAGCACGGCGCGGGCAAGCCCGTCATGGGCCATGATCGACAGGCGGTGGGTTTGCGCCTTGGTCAGCGCTGCATCGGTGACGACCGCGCCGATCGTGGTGGCGGTCAGGTTGATGCCTTTTGCGCGCAGGATGGTGTCGGGCGAGGAGAAATTGGCCGGAAGGCCGATGCCGCCGAACTCGTCGTCGAGCTCGAAGGGGGCGGCCCAGAAGAACGGACCGTCGCCGATCGTGGCCGAGCCCATGGCATTGACCGCGGCGATGGCGGCGATGGTATGGCCACCGCTGGTCATGGCGCTGGCGGAGCCCAGGCCCCCCTTGAAGGTGGCCGTCGTCGCGCCAGTGCCGGCGCCGACGCTGCCGAGTTCGAACGGACCGTGTTTCGCCGCCATGAAGGCATCATAGCCCATGTCGCGATAGGGCGAATGCAGGCCCCAGTCCTTGTTCCCGCCGTTGAGCAGATCCATCAGGATCACCTGCGGCACGATCGGCACCCGGACATCGCCGACAGGGAAGCCCCGTCCGATGGCGCGAAGCCCCGCCTGCACGCCGCCAGCGGCATCGAGGCCGAAGGCCGATCCGCCCGACAGCACGAAGGCATCGACCGCTTCCACCGTCATTCCCGGATCGAGGAGCGCCGTCTCCCGCCCACCCGGCGCGCCGCCGAGCACGCTGCCCGAGGCTGTGGCCGGCCGGTCGAAGACGATCACGGTCACCCCGGACCCGAGCTTCAGGTCGGTCGCATGGCCGACGGCAACGCCTTCGACATCGGTCAGAAGATTGAGTTGGGATGTCATGCCGCTCCTCGTATGCGCTACGGTTCCGAGGGAACCACCTATGGCCTTGAAAATATGCGCGGAGATTGGCCTCGTCCGTGATCGGAATCAAGCCATAGGAGGAGGATGGTGCGCCGGAAGAGCATGGGGCCGCGAGACGGACAACTGCCCGGCCTT
The DNA here is from genome assembly GCF_059424725.1 of Allorhizobium sp. GW101-3B10. Classification (NCBI taxonomy): domain Bacteria; kingdom Pseudomonadati; phylum Pseudomonadota; class Alphaproteobacteria; order Hyphomicrobiales; family Rhizobiaceae; genus Allorhizobium; species Allorhizobium sp. GW101-3B10. The sequence continues at coordinate 378,594 of NZ_JBWKZR010000001.1, forward strand.
CGAAATATGCCGCTGTAGTATGGCGATAATACCCGCTGCCGCAGGCGATTTGCTAGCGTCCGCCCGACATTCCAGAACGGGAGGATGACATGTCGAAAAAGATTCTGATGATCACCGGCGATTTTGCCGAAGACTACGAGACCATGGTGCCGTTCCAGACGCTGCTGGCCTGTGGGTATACCGTCGACGCCGTCTGCCCCGGGAAGAAGGCCGGCCAGACGATCGCCACCTCGATCCATGATTTCGAAGGCGACCAGACCTACACGGAAAAGCGCGGCCACAATTTCGCGCTCAACGCCACCTTCGCCGACATCAAGGCATCGGACTATGACGCGCTGGTCATTCCGGGCGGCCGGGCGCCGGAGTATCTGCGTCTCAATCCGGAGGTGATTGCCGCCGTGAAGCACTTCTTCGACGCCGACAAGCCGGTCGCCGCCGTCTGCCACGGCGCCCAGATCCTCGCCGCCGCCCGCGTCCTCGAAGGCCGCACCTGTTCGGCCTATCCGGCCTGCCGCCCCGAAGTGGAACTCGCCGGCGGCACCTATGCCGACATCGCCATCGACGCGGCCGTCACCGACGGCAAGCTGGTGACCGCGCCAGCATGGCCGGCGCATCCGGCATGGCTCAAGCAGTTCATGGCGGTGCTTTCCGCCTGATCCACGACGTTTTGCCGCGACGGCGGGGCTTTGCGAGCTCCGCCGTTTCGCGATAGGGTCTTGTCCACGTCGAGGCCGCACATTCGGGAGGAAACCATGTGCAAGCTCTTCATCCAGGCCGATCCGGGCCTCTGGGAAAGCCAGACGAAGTCGCTCCGGATCGACGGCATGGTGACCAGCGTGCGGCTGGAGAACTTCTTCTGGATGACGCTGGAGGAGGTCGGCCGCCGCGACGGCATGACCGTGATCCAGCTGATCGCCAAGCTCTATCATGAATCGATCGACGCCGGGCATGATCTCGGCAATTTCACCTCGTTCCTGCGCGTCTGCTGCGGCCGCTATCTGGCACTGCAGCTGTCCGGCGACATCCCGGCCAATCCCGACCTGCCGATCGCGGCGCTCGATGCGGAGCATATCCTGACTGCCGAGAAGGCCAAGTACCACTGACGGACGGGACGGGGTCGGCCCTGCCGCCTTTGTAATGCGCTGCGTCAGCCTGGCGGCGTGACGAAGCGATCCGCCGGTGCTATAGCTCGGCCATTGCACCGGCAGCCAATCTGCGTCCTTCCCCGCCTGCCGGACCCTCTATGTCTTTCAGGAGTTCATCCCCCATGCCCGGTCCCAAGGTCGTTCCCGTTCAAGGTGACGCGCACATGCCCGCCCGCGTCGATGTCGTCGTCATCGGTGGCGGCATCATCGGCGTGTCGACGGCGCTGGAACTGGCCGAACGTGGCGTCTCGGTGGCGCTGTGCGAAAAGGGCGGGATCGGCGAGGAGCAGTCGAGCCGCAACTGGGGCTGGGTGCGCATTTCCTGGCGTGACCCGCGCGAGGTGCCGCTGATGGCCGAGGCGATTCGTATCTGGCAGGGGCTCGACGCCCGGACCGGGCGCGACACGGGCTACAAGCAGTGCGGTATCGTCTTTGCTTCGCTCGACGACAAATATGCAGCGAAGAATGCCGAGTGGCCGGACATTCTCAGCGACTACCAGATGAAGTCGCGGATGATCGACGGGCCGGAATTCAGCGGGCTCTATCCCGGCATGAAGCACGACTTCAAGAGCGCGTTGTTCACGCCGGCCGACGGCCGCGCCGAGCCGCAGAAGGCCGCACCGGCGATCGCAGAGGCGGCGCGCGACAAGGGCGCGCATATCCTGACCAGCTGCGCGGTGCGCGGCATCGAGACGTCGGGCGGAAAGATCTCCGGCGTGGTCACCGAGCGCGGTTCGATCGCCTGTTCCTCGGTCGTGCTGGCCGGCGGCGCCTGGTCGAGCCTGTTTGCCCGCAATGCAGGCATCGACCTGCCGCAGCTCAAGGTGATGAACACCGTCATCCGCACCAAGCCGATCGAGGGCGGGCCGGAACACACGCTCTATGGCAAGGACTTCGCTTTCCGTAAGCGCCAGGATGGCGGCTACACGATCGCCTCGCGCTACGACAACATCGTCGAGATCGTGCCGGACAGCTTCCGCTTCATGCTGAAATTCCTCCCCGCGCTGAAGAGCGAGTGGCGTTCGCTGCGCTTCCGCGTCTCCGGCCGTTTTCTCGAGGAGGGCCGCATGGCGCAGCGCTGGCGCATGGACGAGGAAACGCCGTTCGAGCGCTGCCGGGTGCTCGACCCAAAACCCTCGGACAAGTGGACCAATCATGCGCTGGCGCAGCTGAGACAAGACTATCCGGTCTTCGCCAAGGCGGAGATCGAGCAGCGCTGGGCGGGTTATATCGACGTGTCTCCGGACGCCGTGCCGGTGATTTCGCCGGTTGAGGCGGTTCCGGGTTTCTTCATCGCCACCGGTTTCTCCGGCCACGGTTTCGGCATCGGTCCGGGGGCGGGGCGCCTGATGGCGGACCTCGTCACTGGTCACGCCCCTTGCGTCGACCCGAAAGCCTTCCGCCTGTCGCGTTTCTTCGACGGTTCGAAGATCGAGATCATCAGCGGGGTGTGAGGAGAACGACTCTTCTCCCCGGGGGAGAAGGGCCGAGAACCCTGCGACCGGCTCAGGACGGGGCAATGAGGACGCCTCGTGCGCTGAGATCAGTTGGCTTCGCCCCCTCATCCGGCCCTTCGGGCCACCTTCTCCCCGATGGGGAGAAGGGAAGCTTCAGCGCTTCATCATCCTCGGATCGAGCGCATCGCGGATCGCGTCGCCGATATAGTTGACGCTGAGCACCGTGAGCGAGATGGCGAGACCCGGCCAGAGGACGCGCGACGGGTTGATCTGCAGGAAGTTTGCGCCGTCGAACAGCAGCCGGCCCCAGGTGGGGAAGTCCGACGGGAAGCCGAGGCCGAGGAAGGACAGCGCCGATTCCGTGATGATCGCCGAGGCGATGCCGAGCGTCGCCGAAACCATGATCGAGCTCATGACGTTCGGCAGGATGTGCTTGAGGATCACCCGGTATTCCCACATGCCGCTCGCCTTGGCCGCCAGCACGAATTCCTGGCTTTTGACGGCCAGCACGTCGCCGCGCACGATGCGGGCGGTGTGCATCCAGCTGGTCACTCCGATGACGAAGACGATCAGGATGAAGATCCCCGTCTCCGGGCCGAAGGCGGCCCTGAGTGTGTCGCGGAACAGCATGATGATCACCAGCAGCAGCGGCAGCAGCGGCAGGGCGAGGAACAGGTCGGTGATCCGCATCAGCATGCCGTCGATCCGCTTGAAGTAGCCGGACAGGACGCCGACCAGCGTGCCGAGCAGCAGGGCCAGCAGCATGGCCGTGATGCCGACTGCAAGCGAGATCTGCCCGCCGGCGAGAACCTGGGCCAGCATGTCGTGGCCGAGATTGTCGGTGCCGAAGGGATGGACCCAGGACGGTCCCTGGTTCTTCGCCTTGATGTCGATCTTGTTCGGGTCGATCGTGTGGATGAACGGTCCCAAATAGACGGCGATGACGATGAAGGCGAAGACAATGAGCCCCGCGACGCCGCCCGGATGTGCCCGGAACTGGCGCCAGAGATCTCCGGCGAACGAGCCGCTCGGCTGTTCGATGGTGGCGATGGCGTCAGTCATAGCGAATCCTCGGGTCGAGAATGCCGTAGAGGACGTCGGCAATCAGGTTGAAGAGAACGATCAGCACCGCGAAGATGAAGGTGAGCGTCTGCACCAGCGGAATGTCGGCGCCCTGGATGGCGGTGATCAGCAATTGGCCAAGCCCGTTCACCCGGAAGATCTGTTCGGTGATGATGGCGCCGGAGAAGATGGTGGGAACGCCGAGCGCGATGACCGTCACCACCGGGATCAGGCTGTTGCGCAGCACATGCACCAGAAGCACGACCTTTTCCTTCACCCCCTTGGCCCGCGCGGTGCGGACATAGTCCTGGTGCAGGTTGTCGAGCATGGAGGCCCGCACGAAGCGGCTGATCTGCGAGGTATTGTAGAGGGTGAGCACGACGACCGGCAGGAACATCTGCCTGACCTGGGCGAGGAAGCTCGACCAGTCGTTGACGACCAGATTGGTGTCGTAGATCGACGGGAACCACTGCAGGTGCGAGCTGAAGATGACGATCAGCAGCACGCCGGTGAAGAAGGTCGGCACGGAATAGCCGACCATCGAGACGAAGGTGCCGATCTGGTCGAACACCGAATACTGCTTGTAGGCTGAGATCACCCCGATCGGGATCGCCAGCAGGACGCCGAACAGATAGGACAGGCCGACGACCCAGAGCGTCTGGGGCAGGCGCTGGACGATGAGGTCGACGACCGGGCTGCGGGTGGCCCAGGACAGCACGCGCAGGCGTTCGCCCGTGCCGATGGTCAGCCCGGTCAGCTGTTCGAAGATGTTCAGCGGTTCGTTGACGAAGAACTGCTGCAGCCATTTGAGGAAGCGGATGAAGAAGGGTTGATCCAGGCCCAGCGCGGCTCGCATCTGTTCGCGAACTTCGGGCGGAATGGTCAAGGGCAGGTCGCCGAGGGGATCGTTGGGAGCGAGATCCAGCAGGGCGAAGATAATGAAGCTAATAATGAGCAGCGTCGGGATTGCAAACAGCAATCGCCGCAGAGTGTAGGTGAACATCGGATGGTCCCCTGACTGTCACGAAGAGGGCGGTCGCCGGGCCGGCGGGGATGCAGGCCCGGCGAAACGGCACTTACTTCTTGCGAGTCCAGTCAGCGACGTTCCACAGTTCGCTGTCCCAGGCGTTCATCTTGACGCCTTCGAGGGTGACCGAATGGGACGAGACGCTACCGCGATGGATGAGCGGGATCTGCGCCACGTCGTTGGTCAGCATGTCGTTCAGCTTCTTGGCGATGACCGCGCGGTCCTCGAGCTTGGCGGTCTTGCCGAGTTCGACGACCAGCTTGTCATAGTCCGCATTGCAGTAGCGAACGATGTTCTCGCCCTGCCAGCCATTGGCCGGGCTCGGGATCTTGTCGCACATCCAGCCGGCCATATACTTCTCCGGATCGGTGCCGTCGAAGTTGTTGGTGTACATCTGGAGGTCGGCATAGAACTTCTGGAAGGTGTCCGGGGAGGCCGGATCGCCGCCGAAGAAGACCGAGGCCGCGATGTTGCGCAGTTCGACATCGACGCCGATCTGCGACCACATGTCCTTGACCAGCGCCTGGGTGGCTTGACGCACCGAGTTGGTGGAGCTCTGGTAGAGGAAGGACAGTTTCACGCCGTCTTTCTCGCGGATGCCGTCGGAGCCCTTGACCCAGCCGGCATCGTCAAGAAGCTTGTTGGCGCCCTCGACGTCCTGCTTCAGGCACCAGTCGACGTCGGTCGACTTGTAGATATCCGGCGCCGGCAGGATGTTGCAGGTCGGCTGACCCGCTTCGCCATAGCCGGCCTCGTCGATGATGTCGCGGTCGATGGCGAGCGACAGGGCCCTGCGCACGGCCGGATCCTTGAAGGCCCGATGCGGGCCTGCTTCCTTGGTGGAACGCTTGTCGCCGAGCGAGGAGTCGACGGCGAAGGCGTTGACGTCGATACGTTCGACCTGGGTGCCGAAAGCGGTGACCAGCGTGCCCTTGCCGGCGGCGACCATGGTGGCGAGGATTTCCGGCTCGACCTGCATGTTCCACGCATAGTCGAATTCGCCGGTCTCAAGCACGGCACGGGCGGCCGATGCCGCGTCACCGCCACCCTTCAGCGTCACGGTGGCGAAAGCGGGCTTGGCCGGGTCACGATAGTTGGCATTGGCTTCGAAGGTGATGACGTCGTTGGCCTTGAACTCCTTGACGACGAAGGGGCCGGTGCCGATCGGACCGAAGTTGGCGTCGGTGCATTCAGGTGCCTTGGCGCCGAGGCAATCCTTGAACTGGGCGGCCTGGATGATCGGCGACTGGGCACCGACAAAGGCGCTATAGGGGTAGGGCTTGGCTTCGGCGAAGGATACCTTGATGGTGGAGGCGTCGACCGCCTCGACATTGGTCACGCCTTCGTAATACGCGGCCTGGGCGCAGCCGCCGTCCGGCGCCGTGCAATACTTCCAGGTGAAGATGGCGTCGTCTGCCGTCACGGCCGAGCCGTCCGACCACTTCAGATCGGGCTTCAGCTTCCAGGTGATGCTCTTCAGGTCGGCCGCGACGCCGCCGTTCTCGACGGTCGGGATTTCGGCGGCGAGCATCGGCACCAGCCCGCCGGTCTCGTCATAGCGGGCGAGCGGCTCGAGCACCATGGACGAGCTGTAGACTTCCTTGGTGCCGCCGGAGAGATAGGGGTTCAGGGTCGAAACGGCCTGCCAGAAGAGGATCTTCAGTTCACCGTCCGAGCCTCGCTCGGCCAGCGCAGGCGCGGCCTGGAAGGCCAGCGCTGCAGCCGAAGCTGCCAATAGTATGCGAAGTTTCTGCATGTCGTCATTCCCCTGTTTTTATAGTTGGAGTTGTGATGGTCAAAGCCGCCGAAGGAGAGTTCCCGCTCTCCCGGCAATCAAGGCCCGTTCCGCCTATATATCGGGCCTTGTTTCGTAATTTTGACTGGTTGGCCTCCGCTGAAAATCGCCGCCCGTTCGAAAAAGACATCCGAAGATGGCGGGCCTGATCAAAATTTGAGCCATCTAAGCATAGGCCTATTTTGCGTTCAAGGCGGAAAATTGCGGCTTGCAAAAGCGCTTTGAGGCAGCGCAGTATGACGCAACAAGAGTGGGAACCATAAGAATAATCGAGGACCGAACGCATGCCTGTGTTGAACCGTGCCAGCGAATTGCAGGGCGAGGTAGCCGCCTGGCGCCGCCACCTTCATGAGAACCCGGAACTGCTGTTCGACGTCTACGAGACGGCCGAATTCGTCGCCGAGAAGCTGACATCCTTTGGTTGTGACGTGGTCGAGACCGGCATCGGCCGGACCGGCGTCGTCGCCATCATCAAGGGCAACCGCGGCGACGGGCCGGTGGTCGGATTCCGCGCCGACATGGACGCCCTGCCGATCTACGAGACGAGCGGCAAGGAATGGGCGTCGAAGACGCCGGGCAAGATGCATGCCTGCGGCCATGACGGGCACACCGCCATGCTGCTGGGCGCGGCGAAATATCTCGCCGAGACCCGCAATTTCCGCGGTTCCGTCGCGGTGATCTTCCAGCCGGCCGAAGAGGGCGGCGGCGGCGGCCGCGAGATGGTCGAGGATGGCATGATGGAGACCTTCGGGATTTCGCAGGTCTACGGGATGCACAACCATCCCGGCATTCCGGTCGGACACTTCGCCACCCGCAAGGGTTCGGTGATGGCGGCGGCCGACGAATTCGAGATCATCGTGCATGGGCGCGGCGGCCATGCGGCCCAGCCGCACAAGACCATCGACCCCGTGCTGGTCTCCTCCCACATCGTCATCGCGCTCCAGTCGATCGCCTCGCGCGAGGTGGATCCGCTGAAATCGGTGGTCGTCACGGTGGCGACGGTTCATGGCGGCGAGGCCTCGAACGTCATCCCCAATACCGTCAAGCTGACCGGCACGATCCGCACGCTCCTGCCCGAGACCCGGGACTATGCCGAAAAGCGCCTGAGCGAGGTGGCGAATGGCATGGCCGCGAGCTTCGGCGCCAGCGCCGACGTGCACTATCGGCGCGGCTATCCGGTGACGTTCAACCATGCCCACGAGACCGAATTCGCGCTGGGCGTCATGCGGCGGATCTCCGGCGAACGGGCGGTCGATGGCGACCTGCCGCCGATGATGGGGGCGGAGGACTTTTCCTACATGCTGGAGGCGCGTCCTGGCAGCTTCGTCTTCATCGGCAATGGCGACAGCGCCAACCTTCACCATTCGGCCTACGACTTCAATGACGAGGCGATCCCCTATGGCATCAGCTATTGGGTGACGCTCGCGGAGACGGCGCTCGCGGCATAGGGCCGCGACCCCAGGTTCTTGTCGGAAATCGTAGGCTTCAAGGGATGTGTCGGATGGTGGATAAGGCGAATGGCAATCTTCAGGGCGATGCCCCGGTCCTCTCGGTCCGGGACCTGACGACCTCCTTCAAGGTCGGCGACGAGTGGCGGTCGGTGGTCAAGGGCGTGAGCTTCGATGTCGCTCCGCGCGAGACGGTGGCGATCGTCGGCGAATCCGGTTCGGGCAAGAGCGTCACCTCACTGTCGATCATGCGGCTGCTGCCGCAGAATTCGAGCCGCATCGAGGGCAGCGTCAAGCTGAACGGGCGGGAACTGCTCACGCTCGGCTCCGAGGAGATGCGCAGGGTGCGCGGCAACGAGATCGCCATGATCTTCCAGGAGCCGATGACCTCGCTCAACCCGATCTTCCCGATCGGCAAGCAGATCGCCGAGGCTATTACCTGCCATCGCGACGTCTCGGCCGCCGAGGCGAAGACCGAGGTGCTGCGGCTTCTGGACAAGGTTCGCATCCCGAACGCCAAGAACCGTTTCGGCGACTACCCGCATCAGTTTTCCGGCGGCATGCGCCAGCGCGTGATGATCGCCATGGCGCTCGCCAGCCGCCCCAAGCTCCTGATCGCCGACGAGCCGACGACGGCGCTTGATGTCACCATCCAGGGCCAGATCCTCGACCTGATCAAGGTGCTGCAGGACGAGGAAGGCATGGCGGTGCTGTTCATCACCCATGACATGGGCGTGGTGGCGGAGGTCTCCGACCGGACGATCGTGATGTATCGCGGCGAGGCGGTGGAGACGGGGTCCACCGACGACATCTTCAATCGCGGCAAGCACCCCTATACGCGGGCGCTGCTGTCGGCCGTGCCGAAGCTCGGCTCGATGGGCGGGCGCTTGCGGCCCATGCGCTTTCCGGTGATCGACATCGTCACGGGCGAGACCCGCATTCCGGAGACGGAAGCCGGCGGCGTCGACGGTACCAAGCGGCCGGTGCTGGAGGTGAAAAACCTCACCACGCGCTTCGACATCCATTCCGGCCTGCTCGGCCGCAAGAGCGGCGCCGTGCACGCGGTGGAGAACGTCTCCTTCGACCTGCGCGAAGGAGAGACGCTGGCGCTGGTCGGCGAATCGGGTTGCGGCAAGTCGACGACGGGGCGCTCGATCACCCGGCTGGTCGAGCCGACCGCTGGCGCGATCTCGCTCGACGGTTATGACGTCGTCAACCTCGACCGGACATCGCTGCGCAAGATGCGACGCAGCATCCAGATGGTGTTCCAGGATCCGTTCGCCAGCCTTGATCCGCGCATGAGCGTCGGCAGCGCGGTGATGGAGCCCTTCGTCGAACATGGCCTGGGGCCGAAGGCGCAGGCCCGCGACAAGGCCGCCGACCTGCTCGAGCGGGTAGGGCTGAAGGCCGACATGATGCGGCGCTATCCGCACGAATTCTCCGGCGGTCAGCGCCAGCGCATCGCGATCGCCCGCTCGCTGATGCTCGATCCCAAGGTGATTGTCGCCGACGAGGCGGTCTCGGCGCTCGACGTGTCGATCAAGGCGCAGGTCTGCAACCTGCTGCTCGACCTGCAGCAGAGCTTCAATCTCGCCTATCTGTTCATTTCCCACGACATGGCCGTGGTCGAGCGGGTCAGCCACCGGGTGGCGGTGATGTATCTCGGCGAGATCGTCGAGATCGGTCCGCGCCAGGCGGTTTTCGACAATCCGCAGCATGCCTATACGCGCAAGCTGATGGCGGCCGTGCCGATCCCGGACCCCGCACGTCGCAGCCTGAAGCGCAACATCTCGACCGACGAGATCAAGAGCCCGGTGCGGCCGGTCGGCTATGTGCCGCCAGTGCGGCAATATCGCGAGGTCTCGGCCGGGCATCTCGTGCAGATGTAAGGGCAGGTGCGTCCGATCGCCTGCCTTCTCGATCGGGCCTGTTTCCACTGGAGGTGCGCAGATTTCATCTGCCCCTAATCAAACATCCGTCATTGTTCTCGGTTAGGGCCAAGGGGCATTCGGGCGAGAGCCGGTGGGGAAATGGCATGGCGGAGACAAACGGCGAGCATTCGAACGATCCCGGGGATCGCGGCGCCCGCAGGCGCGGTGGTCGGCTCTCCGATATCCTGACGAGCATTGCCGGTGACGAAAGCCGGGACCGCGTTTCCGTTGCCGACATCTTCCAGGCCATGGGTGATCGCGCCTTCGGTGCGCTGATCCTGATCTTCGCACTGCCGAACATCATCCCCACGCCGCCGGGCACTTCGGCCCTCACCGGCGCCCCACTCGTCTTCCTATCCGCCCAGTTGATGCTCGGCCAGTCGCCCTGGCTGCCGAAGATCATCGCCGAACGGTCGATGACGCGCGGCGACTTCGCCTCGATCGTCAGCCGCATCTCGCCCTGGCTGGCGCGTGGCGAGCGCATGTTGCGGCCGCGCCTCGGCTTTCTCATCTATCCGCCAGCCGAATATATCATCGGCCTGCTCTGTCTCATCCTGTCCACCGTGCTGATCTTGCCCGTGCCGCTTGGCAACATCCTGCCGGCCATTGCGATATGCCTGTTCTCCTTCGGCATTCTCGAGCGCGACGGCCTATGCGTGGTGCTGGGAGCGGCGATGACCGTCGTCTCGCTGACGGTGGTCGCCGGCGTGCTGTTCGCCCTCGTCAAGGGCTTCATCCTGCTGCTGACAACGACGATCTTCTGACCGTCGAAAACCGCCCGCCCTTCAACCTCTTTGCAAAGCGGTCGAAGGCAGCCTATCGTCGGCGGACCGAATTTCACGCCCAGGACATGCCATGTTGATCTCGCTCTACCAGATGCAGCCGGTTTCCGGCGATGCGGCCGCCAATCTCGCCAAGATCGCCCAGGCGGCCGAAGCTGCGAGCGACATGGGGGCCGAACTGCTGGTGGCGCCGGAGCTCGCGGTCAGCGGCTACGGGCTTACGCCCGAGCGCTTTGCCGAAATCGCCGAGGGCCGGGACGGCGAGATCGTCGGGGCGCTGTGCGACATCGCCGCCGAGTTCCAGCTGGCGATCTGCGCGGGGTTTCCCGAGCGCGACGGCGGGGCCGTCTACAATTCGGCGGTCGTGGCGCGACCGGACGGCACTTGTGAATTCTACCGCAAGGGGCATCTCTACGGCGACGGAGAACGGGCATGCTTCGTGCCCGGCGCGGATGTGCCGCCGGTCTTCGACCTATTCGGCATCCGCACCGGCATGCTGATCTGCTACGACGTCGAGTTTCCGGAATATGTCCGCACGCTGGCGCTGGCCGGTGCCGAACTGGTGCTGGTGCCCACGGCCCTTCCGAACGGCGAAATCAGCCGACGCGTCGCCGACATGGTGGTGCCGACCCGTGCCTTCGAGAACGGCATCTTCCTCGTCTATGCCGATCTCTGCGGTGAGGAGGGCAGCTTCTCCTACAGCGGCCGGTCGGCGATCATCGGCCCTGACGGCGACGAACTGGCCCGCGCCGGCACGCGCGAAACCCTGCTCGTCGCCGAGATGGACACCGCCGCCTATGACGACTGCCGCCGGCAGAACCCCTATCTCGCCGACCGGCGGACGGGGCTCTATCGGCTGGGATAGACTCGGAGCAACCGCGACCTTGTCCGTCGGACGGATGCATCCTACATGGGTGCGACATCGATGGAGGCTCCGGATGATCCTTGACGCTGCAGGATTGGCCCTGCGCAATCTTTTCGCTCCAGAGACCCGGTCTGTCTTCTGGAAGGTGATCGGGCTGACGCTGCTGGTGCTCGCCGGCTTGTGGTTCGCGCTTCGCGAGACCTTCGTCGCCTATGCCATGCCCTGGGTCGATGCGCTGATGCCCGGCATGCCGGAATGGGCCGGGTGGCTGACCTTCATCTTCGGCATTTTCGCCAGCATCGGCCTGGCGCTGGCGCTCGCGCTGCTTCTTTCTTCCGTCACGGCGATCATTGCCGGCCTGTTTCTCGACGACGTGGCCGAGGTGATCGAGACGCGCGACTATCCGGCCGATCGACCGGGCACGGCCATGCCGATCGGCGCGGCCATGCTCTCCTCGCTGAAGTTCTTCGGCATCGTGCTCGTCGGCAATATCATCGCCTTGATGCTGCTGCTGGTGCCCGGGATCAACATCGTCGCCTTCTTCCTCGTCAACGGCTATCTGCTCGGCCGGGAATTCTTCGAATTCGCCGCCATGCGCTTCCGTTCGCCGGACGAGGCGCGGCTGTTTCGCTCACGCCATTCCGGCACCGTCTTCGCAGCCGGTCTGGTGATCTCCGCCTTCCTGGCGATCCCGATCCTCAATCTGCTGACCCCGCTGTTTGCCGCGGGCCTGATGGTGCACCTGCACAAGCTGCTGTCGGCACGGGACGGTGTCCTACCCGTCTGATCAGGACGGCAGGGCCACCGTATCGTACATTGCCGCGAACTCGGCGCTCGGCGGGATCGGCTTGATGATGTCGATCAGAACCCCGTTGGGGTCGGCGGTGATGAAGTGGCGCTGGCCGAAATCTTCGTCCGTCATTTCCTTCAGGATCGGCAGGCCGGCGTTCTGGCAGGTCTCGTACAAGCCATCCGGGTCCTCGACCTCGAAGTTCAGGATGAGGCCGGCCACGCCCGTGCGGGCCTTCTCCGGCACAGTTTCGTGGGAAGCATCGAGGATCGCAAGCGCGACCTTTTCGTCCTCGGTCGACTGCAGGTGTACATACCAGTCGCTCTCAAAGAGAGTCGCGAAGCGGAAATGTCGGCAATAGAAGCCGGCAGTCTCGGCGACGCGATCGGTCATGATCACCGGATAGTAGCTTGTCGTTTTCATGGCTTTCGCTCCGATCGAATTTAACATACAGTATGAATGTATCGTGATCCCTATCATACATTCACCTTGCACGTAAAGAGAGTCCATGGCGAAAAATACCCGAGAGGGAATGGAGCAGACGCGGCAGGCGCTGATTGCCGCAGCCCGGCGGCTGTTCGCGGAAAGGGGATTTGCCGACACCGCGACACACGACATTGTCGCGGCCGCGGGTGTCACGCGCGGCGCGCTCTATCATCACTTCGACGACAAGAGGGCCTTGTTCGAAGCGGTCCTTGCTGCCGAGGCAGAGGCGGTTTCCGCTGCCATCGAGGCGCAATCCGGTGAGGCCACGTCTGCCCGCGAAGCTTTGCTTTCGGGCGCCAAGGCCTATTTCGACACCATGCGTGAACCCGGGCGGACGCGGCTGCTTTTGCTTGACGGGCCTGCCGGGCTTGGAACAGCCAAGGTGTCGAAAATAGATGCTGAACACGCCGAAGGTCGCTTGCGCGAGGGGCTGAAGGCTCATCTCGAAGAGGCCGGAGCTTCCCTCGAGGGTCTCGACGCGCTGACCGATCTACTCTCTGCAGCCTTTGACCGTGCCGCCCTTGCGATCGAGGCAGGGGGGCGGCGAAGCGAATACGAGAACGCGATCCGAACTCTTGTCGACGGCCTCGCGCAAGCACGACGTTGATGCAGCCGCGCAGTCTCCACTGCGATTGCGGACGGCACCATCGATCTTGCTCAGTCGGCGGCGCCGATCATCTGCGGCGGCAGTTCCACCAGCGGCGCCGGCACGTCGCAGGTCTTTTCCGGCGACTTGCAGATGTCGGCAATGATGCAACGCTCGCATTCCGGCTTGCGCGCCTTGCAGCAGTAGCGCCCGTGCAGGATGAGCCAGTGATGGGTGTGGAAGAGATATTGCCTGGGGATGATCCGCATCAGCTTGTCCTCGATCTCGTCCGGCGTTTTGCCGGGGGCGAGGCGGATGCGGTTGGCGATGCGGAAGATATGCGTGTCCACGGCAATCGTCGGGATGCCGAAGGCCATGGACATGACGACGTTCGCGGTCTTGCGGCCGACGCCGGGCAGCGTCACCAACTCCTCGCGGGTCTTTGGCACCTCGCCGCAATAGACGTCGACCAGGCGCTGCGAGAGCGCGATGACGTTCTTCGCCTTGTTGCGGTAAAGGCCGATCGTCTTGATGTAGTCCCGGACCTTTTCCTCGCCGAGGTCGAGCATCTTCTGCGGCGTGTCGGCCACCTTGAACAGGGCGCGTGTGGCCTTGTTGACGCCGGCATCGGTTGCCTGGGCGGACAGCGCGACGGCAACGACGAGAGTGAACGGATTGACGTGTTCCAGTTCGCCCTTGGGCTCAGGCCGCTGGATCGAGAAGCGGCGGAAGATCTCTTCCAATTCCGCCTTCGAATAGGCCGAACGGACCAGGGGCTTGCGCTCCACGCCTCCGGGATTTGACTTTTTCAAGGTTTGGGTGCTGGATTTCTTCATCGGACTCGTCATGGACAATCTATAGTCGGCCCCAATGACCAAAGGCAATGTGAACCCCGTCGCGGAGCAGCCGATATTCGCTGCCGAACTTGTGCCCCATCGCTCGCTCGGCCGGAAGGGCTTCCGCATCCTGCTGATGATGACCGGCGCGGTCTGTGCCGTGCATGCCGTGTTCTTCATGGCGACCGGTGCCTGGCCGATCGGCCTGTTCTTCGGCCTCGATTTCCTGCTGCTCTACGGCGCCTTCTGGCTGAACTACCGATCCGGCCGCGCCCGCGAGGAGGTCTATGTCTCGCGCACCGATCTCGCGATCCGAAAGTTCACGCCTTCGGGGCGGATGACCGAGCATTGGTACAATCCTTTCTGGGCCCGCTTCTTCGTCAAGCGCCACGACGAGATCGGCATCGTCTCGATGCAGGTGACGGGGCAGGGGCAGCGCACCGAGATCGGCTCGTTTCTCAATCCCGACGACCGGGAGAGCTTCGCCCGGGCGTTCAAGGGTGCGCTGGCGACGGCCAAGCAGCGGATCTGATGCGAACATTTCGTGGGGCGGCGGTGACAGCCCCTCATCCGCCTGCCGGCACCTTCTCCCCGCAGGCGGGGAGAAGGACCATGCGGCACCGCCGTGGCCGTCCCCTCTCCCCGTTTACGGGGAGAGGGGCAGGGTGAGGGGCAGAACACACGCCTCGACCCTGGTCCGTCCCGGCGAAGAATTGCCTTGTGCTCGAAGTCGTCCATCATCGTCGGATCCGGCCAGAAACGGGTGGCGCGTCGGCCTTGCGCGTGGTGAAGTCGGGTCATAAATGAGGATTAAGCCATGACCCTTGCTCAACAGATCGACCTTTCGACGACCACCGACATCACGCCCGAGGGCTCGGATTACGAGACCGTGCGCCGGGTGATCGAGATGCTGACGCTCGACTACCAGGCGCAGCCGTCGCTGGAGGTGATGGCGGCGCGGCTCGGGCAATCGCCGAGCCAGCTGCAGAAGACCTTCACCCGCTGGGCGGGCCTCACGCCGAAGGGTTTCCTGCAGGCGGTGACGCTCGACCACGCCAAGCGGCTGCTCGGCCGGGAAGGTATGCCGCTACTGGAAACCTCGATCGAGCTCGGCCTGTCAGGCCCCGGCCGGCTTCACGATCTCTTCGTCACGCACGAGGCCATGTCGCCGGGCGAATGGAAGGCGCGCGGGGCAGGGCTCACCATACGCTACGGCTTTCATCCCTCGCCCTTTGGGCTGGCGCTGGTGATGGTGACCGAGCGGGGGCTGGCGGGGCTAGCCTTCGCCGACCCGGGCGGCGAGGCCGCCTGCTTCGACGACATGGCGGAGCGCTGGCCGCAGGCCAACTATGTCGCCGACCAGGCCGCGACCGCGCCCTATGCGGGCCGGATCTTCGACCCCGAGAAATGGTCCGGCGAACAGCCGCTGCGCGTCGTGCTGATCGGCACGGATTTCCAGGTCCGGGTGTGGGAGAGCCTCTTGGAAATCCCGCTCGGCAAGGCGGTCACCTATTCCGACATCGCCGCAAGGATCGGCCAGCCGACGGCGAACCGGGCGGTCGGTGCGGCGGTCGGCCGCAATCCGATTTCCTTCGTGGTGCCGTGCCACCGCGCGCTCGGCAAGAGCGGCGCGCTCACCGGCTATCACTGGGGTCTGACGCGCAAGCGCGCCATGCTCGGCTGGGAGGCAGGAAAAATCTGCGGCTGAGCGTTAAGGCTGATGGATCAATTAATCGATTAGAATCGTTTTCCCGCATTCTTGACTTTGCCATCTTCCGCTGGTGATAGTCGGCACGAATTTTTCGGCCCCGACCCTTTCCACAACCGGGCCGCTTCGAAGAACAGGGATAACGATCATGACCTCCAAACTCGTACAGCTTCGCGCCATGACCACCGTGGTCGCCGACACCGGTGACATCGAAGCCGTCGCGCGCCTGAAGCCGGTGGACTGCACGACCAATCCCTCGATCGTTCTGAAGGCGCTTGGCACGGACGCCTTTGCCGACGCCTTCAAGGAAGCGATCACCTGGGGCAAGGCCAAGGGTGGCGCGGACGAGGCCGTGGTCGAGGCCATCGCCGATCGGCTGGCCGTTTCCGTCGGCGCAGCGCTGGCCGGCCTCGTACCGGGCCGCGTGTCGACGGAGGTCGATGCCGACCTTTCCTTCGACACCAAGGCGTCGATCGCCAAGGCGCACCAGATCATCGCCGCCTACAAGGAGCGCGGCATTGAGCGCGACCGCATCCTGATCAAGCTCGCCTCGACTTGGGAGGGCATCCGCGCCGCCGAAGTGCTGCAGGGCGAAGGCATCGACTGCAACCTGACGCTTCTCTTCTCCAAGGCCCAGGCGATCGCCTGCGCCGACGCCAATGTCTTCCTCATCTCGCCCTTCGTCGGCCGTATCCTCGACTGGTACAAGAAGTCAACCGGCGAGAACTACACGTCGGAGACCGATCCGGGCGTGCTCTCGGTGCGCTCGATCTACAACTACTACAAGTCGAACGGCATCAAGACGATCGTCATGGGCGCCTCGTTCCGCAATGCCGGCGAGATCGAAGCGCTGGCCGGCTGCGACCGCCTGACGATCAGCCCGCAGCTGCTCGACGAACTCGACGCCGCGACTGGCGACCTGCCGCGCGTGCTATCGCCGGACAGCGTCAAGGCCGAGCCGCGCGCCTCACTCGACGAGAGGGCCTTCCGCTGGGCGATGAACGAGGATGCCATGGCGACCGAAAAACTCGCCGAAGGCATTCGCGGTTTTGCCAAGGACCTCGGCACCCTGCGCGCACAGATCGCCAAGGCGCTGGCGGCTTAAGGGTCCGTTTTCAAGAACGGCCCCTCATCCGCCTGCCGGCACCTTCTCCCCGTGAACGGGGAGAAGGGATAATCGGCGCGGCCGCGGCCATTCCCTCTCCCCGCTTGCGGGGAGAGGGTCAGGGTGAGGGGCATTTCTCCGTGGGCGGGATCGTCCTCACCACCCCATCACGACATCGTCGGGAATGTGGAACGTCTCCTCGCCGTTGACGGTGACGACGGCGACGCCGCCCTGTTTGTGGCTGCGGACCTCTGCGCCGTCCTTGGCGGAAAAGCGGCCGGCGCGGTAGGTGAGCGCGCGGGTATAGCCGTTGGCGAAGGTCAGGTCGATTTCGGCGAAGGGGCCGTTGCGGACGATGCCGAAGGCGCAGGCGCCGATGCGGGCGTCGCCCGGCATCTGGCAGCGGATCGTGCCGGTGGCGTGATAGGCGGTTCCTGGAATGACCCGGTCCTCATCGTCTTCAGGCAGCGCGCCGGCCGGCGGCACCCATTCGTCGGTAATGTAGCGACCGTTGACCCAGCCGCTGATGCTCGGCCGGTCATAGGTGGAAATCCGGCACCAGAAGCCGCCGTCGCGTTCGCGGCAGCCGAGATTGCGCACCGGCTGGCCTTCCTGCAGCGCGCCGATCACCCGAAAGGCCGGGCCGGCACCGGAGCGGATGTTCAGAACATCGCCGGGGATCAGCCCGTAGACATGCCAGATCGCCGCATCGTCCGAAGGATTGCCGCCGAGATTCGGCGCCGGGATGACCAGCGGTTCCTGTGCCGGCGCGATGGCGGACCAGGACAAGGTCGCCAGGGCGATCAGGACGGGCAGGATGCGGCGCATGCGGTTCTCCATGATTTGCGGCGACGATAGTACAGCGGCCGTTATGTCGCCAGATTATCTCAGGCGAAGGTAAACGGGGGCTGTCGCGTGCGGGGCAAGCAGTGCGTACCGGAGGGGCGCGTTGGCTGTGCGTTTCGACACTGGCGCTACGGGCGGCGCGGCCGGATGTTGGCGGAGTTTTCGTAGAGAGACGTGGAGGGGCCATCCAGCGGGGTGCGAGCGGTTTCGGGGCCGCTTCTCCCCATCGGGGAGAAGGTGGCGCGTAGCGCCGGATGAGGGGGAGCGAAGCTCTGGCCATACCCGCTGTGCCGCCCCGCCCCCTCATCGCCTCGCATTCGCTCGGCACTTCTCCCCGACGGGGAGAAGAGGGATTCACAGACGAGGGGCGTCGTTTCCTGCGAACCTGCGGCTGAGATGCTGGTGCAATCGTCCAGCAGGCTCGGGCGTGGCGGTTCGCCACGCCGGTTTTGTCTCCTATCCGCGAGCGGTGCTCAGTGCGCGATCATCACGTGGCGGACGGCGGTGTAGTCCTCCAGCGCGTAGACCGACATGTCCTTGCCGTAGCCGGACTGTTTCAGGCCGCCATGCGGCATCTCGTTGCACAGCATGAAGTGGGTGTTGATCCAGGTGCAACCGTAGCGCAGGCGGGCGGCGGTCTTCATGGCGCGGGAGATGTCCTTGGTCCAGACCGAGGAGGCAAGGCCGTAGTCGCTGTCGTTCGCCCAGGCGATCGCATCGTCGGTGTCCGAGAAGCGGGTGACCGAGACGACCGGGCCGAAGACTTCGCGGCGCACGATCTCGTCGTCCTGCAGCGCGCCGGCGATGACGGTCGGTGCGTAGAAGAAGCCCTTTTCGCCCGATACCTTGCCGCCGGTGACGACCTCCATGTGGCTGTGCTCGGAGGCGCGGGTGACGAAGCTTTCGACGCGGTCGCGCTGGCGTTTGGAGATCAGCGGGCCGATCTCGTTTTCGGTGTCGTCGGCCTGGTTGAACTTCAGCGTCGAGACGGCCGAGGCAAGGTCGGCGACGAAGTTGTCGTAGATCTTGTCGGAGGCGTAGATGCGGCAGGCGGCGGTGCAGTCCTGGCCGGCATTGTAGAAGCCGAAGGTGCGGATGCCGGCGACGACGGCTTCGAGGTCGGCATCATCATAGACGATGACCGGGGCCTTGCCGCCGAGTTCCAGATGGGTGCGCTTGACCGACTTGGCGGCGGCCGCCAGCACCTTCTTGCCGGTGGCGATGTCGCCGGTGATCGACACCATGTTGACCTTGACATGGTTGATGATGGCATTGCCGACGCTTTCGCCGCGGCCGAGCACGACGTTGACCACGCCTTCCGGCAGGATGTCGGCCAGCAGCTTGGCCATCTTCAGCGCGGTGAGCGGGGTCTGTTCGGACGGCTTGAAGACGACCGTGTTGCCGCCGGCGATCGCCGGCGCGAGCTTCCAGGCCATCATCATCAGCGGATAGTTCCACGGTGCGATCGAACCGACGATGCCGACCGGATCGCGGCGGATCATCGAGGTGTGGCCGGGCAGGTATTCGCCGGCGACCGGGGCGTGCAGCGAGCGGATGGCGCCGGCGAAAAAGCGCCAGCAGTCGACGATGGCCGGGATTTCGTCATTCAGGACGGCATTGATCGGCTTGCCGCAGTTGAGGCTTTCCAGCGTGGCAAAGCCGGCGGCATCCTGCTCGATCGCGTCGGCGATCTTCAAGAGATAGGCGGAACGCTGCGACGGGGTGGTGGCGGACCAGCTGTCGAAGGCCTTTTCGGCGGCGTCGACGGCGGCGTCCACCTGGGCAAGCGATGCCTCGGGCAGGGAGAGAATGGTCTCGCCGGTCTTCGGGTTGAGGACCTTTTCCTCGGTTTCTGTGCCGGCCTCGAACTTCGAGCCGATCAGCATTTGCGTGTCCATATGGTTCTCCCTCAACGTATCGAGTTGTCTTTGATGTTATTTGCCGCTGCCGGAAATCTGGTCCGTATCGCGGGTCAGGTAATAGGCGGCGAGGATCGGCAGGAGCGTGACGATCACCACCAGCATGGCGACCACATTGGTGACCGGGCGCTGGCGCGGGCGGATCAGTTCTTCGAGCATCCAGATCGGCAGCGTCGACTGCTGGCCGGCGGTGAAGGTCGTGACGATGACCTCGTCGAAGGACAGCGCGAAGGCGAGCATGCCGCCGGCGAGAAGAGCCGTCGCGATGTTCGGCAGCACCACGTAGCGGAAGGTCTGGAAGCCGTCGGCGCCGAGATCCATCGAGGCCTCGATCAGCGAGCCGGAGGTGCGCCGGAAACGGGCGACCGCGTTGTTGTAGACGACGACGACGCAGAAGGTGGCGTGGCCGAGGATGATCGTCCACATCGAAAACGGAATGTCGGCGAGCGAGAAGGCCGAGCGCAGCGCGATGCCGGTGATGATGCCGGGCAGGGCGATCGGCAGGATGACCAGCAGCGAGATCACTTCACGGCCGAAGAACTTGGTGCGCGAGACGGCGGCGGCGGCCAGCGTGCCGAGCAGCAGCGCAACGGCGGTGGCGATCGAGGCGACCTTGACCGAAAGCGCCAGCGCTTCCCACACGTCCGGCCGGTTCCAGGTCACGGCGAACCACTTGGTGGTGAAGCCCGGCGGCGGCCACTGGAAGCTCTTTTCCTCGGTGGTAAAGGCGTAGACGAAGATCAAGAGGATCGGCAGGTGCAGGAACAGAAGTCCGCCGGCGGCTGCGATCTTGAGGGGCCATCCGGCCGAGGATCGATCAGAGCGCATCGAAAGCCCCCATGCGTTTGGCAGCCCACAGATAAAGGCCCATGATGACGATCGGCACGACCGAGAAGGCGGCGGCGAGCGGTACGTTGCCGGCCGTTCCCTGCTGGGCATAGACCGCCTGGCCGATGAACAGGCGCGAGGAGCCGACGATCTGCGGGATGATGTAGTCGCCGAGCGTCAGCGAGAAGGTGAAGATCGAGCCGGCGATGAGGCCGGGCAGCGCCAGCGGCAGAAGCACATGGCGGAAGGTCTGGTTCGGCCGGGCGCCGAGATCGCCGGACGCCTCGATCAGGTTGCCGGGAACACGCTCGAGCGCTGCCTGGACCGGCAGGATCATGAACGGCAGCCAGACGTAAACGAACACCAGGAAAGTGCCGATATAGCTGATCGACAGCGAATTGCCGCCGATCACCGGGATCGCCAGGACGGCGTCGAGCAGCCAGGTCAGATGCAGCTTGTCGAAGGCCCAGGTGAGGATACCTTCCTTCGCAAGGATCAGCTTCCAGGCATAGACCTTGACGAGATAACTCGACCAGAGCGGCAGCATGACGCCCAAATAGAAGAAGGCTTTCCATTTGTCGGTGGCGTAACGGGCGGCATAATAGGCGATCGGGAAGGCAAGCACGGCGGAGGCGAGCGTGACGACCGCCGCCATCAGCACGGTGCGAAGAATGATGTCGAAATTGGCCGGGTTGAGCAGCTGCCCATAGGTGGCGAGCGTCGGCTCGTAGTTGATCATCCCGGAGAATTCGTCGATCGAAAAGAAGCTCTGCAGCAGCAGGGCGACCAGCGAACCGACATAGATGATGCCGAGCCACAGGAGCGGCGGGACCAGCATCAGCGCGAGCAGCAGGTTGGGGCGGCGCCAGAACAGGTCCGACAGGCGCCCCATGACGCCGCCGCGCCCCGGCAGGATCGATGTGGTGGCGACCTCGCTCATGCCGCGTCGTCCATGTAATGCAGGTCGGACGGCTGCCAGGAGAGCCCGGTCGCGGCGCCGATGTCCGGCACCGGCTGGCCCGCCGGCACCATGACTGACAGGACGATGTTGCCGGCTCCTACCGTGACGCGGGTGGCGGCGCCGAGGAAGCTGTGCGAGCGGACGGTCGCCGAAATGCCGCCGCTGGAGAGAAGGCGGATGGCCTCGGGGCGCAGGCTCGCCCATTTCGCCTCGCCGCCGAGCTTTTTCATGTCGGCGGGCGAAATCACATTGGAGGAGCCGACGAAATCGGCGACGAAGCGGGTCTTCGGATGGTTGTAGATTTCTTCCGGCGTGCCGGCCTGAACGATCTTGCCGTCGTTGAACACGGCGACACGGTCGGCCATGGACAGGGCCTCACCCTGGTCGTGGGTGACGAAGATGAAGGTGATGCCGAGCGAGCGCTGCAGGGTTTTCAGCTCTTCCTGCATCTGCTCGCGCAGCTTGAGGTCGAGCGCGCCGAGCGGTTCGTCGAGCAGCAGCACCTTCGGCTTGTTGACCAAAGCGCGGGCGAGCGCCACGCGCTGGCGCTGGCCGCCGGAGAGCTGGCTGGGTTTGCGTGCGCCATAGCCGGGCAGCTTGACGAGGTCGAGCGCCTGTTCGGCGAGCTGCAGCCGTTCGGACTTCTCCACGCCCTTGACCATCAGCCCGTAGGCGACGTTGTTGAGGATGTCGAGATGCGGAAACAGGGCGTAGTCCTGGAACACCGTGTTGACGTGGCGGCGATAGGGCGGCACGCCCTCGGCCGTTTCGCCGAAGATCTCGATATGGCCGGAGGTCGGCTGTTCGAAACCGGCGATCAGGCGCAGGCAGGTCGTCTTGCCGGAGCCGGACGGCCCGAGCATGGCGAAGAACTCGCCGGGCGCGATCTTCAGGTCGACGGCATCGACGGCTTTGACGGCGCCGAAATGGCGCGACACCTGCGTGAATTCAACGGCTGCGGTCATGGGTACTCCGATGGATGAAACGGCCCCTCATCCGCCTGCCGGCACCTTCTCCCCGCATGCGGGGAGAAGGCCGAACCTTTCGGCCTTGCGGATCTTTCAATTGCCGCGCGTTTGCTGCGACATTTCGGGATAAGTCCCCTCTCCCCGCCTGCGGGGAGAGGGTCAGGGTGAGGGGCAGAGAGCCCTCATATGCTTCGATCAGCGTCCGCCGATCACGCCGATGTAGTCCGACACCCAGCGGTGATACGGCACGCATTCGCCCTGGCTTTCGCACTTCGAGGTCGGCGTCTTCCAGAAGCTGATCTTCTCGAAGTTGTCGTAGCCGTTGGCGGCGCAGCCTTCGTCGGTCAGCAGTTCATTGCCCTTGCAGGCGGCCGGGACGGAGGGGACGGTGCCGAACCATGCGGAGACGTCGCCCTGGACCTTGGGCGAGAGCGAATGCTCCATCCACATATAGGCGCAGTTCGGGTGCTCGCTGTCGGCGTGCAGCATGGTGGTGTCGGCCCAGCCGGTCACCCCTTCTTCCGGGAAGGTGGAGGCGATCTTGGCGCCTTCGGCCTTCATCAGGTTGACCTGGAAGGGCCAGGAACCGGAGGCCACGACGCCTTCGTTCTTGAAGTCGTCGATCTGGATCATGGCGTCGTGCCAGTAGCGGCCGACCAGCGTGCGCTGGACGCGGAGCAAATCGAGGGCCGCCTTGTACTGGTCCTCGTTCAGCTCGTAGGGGTCCTTGATGCCGAGTTCCGGCTTGTGCTTCATCAGGTAGAGGGCTGCGTCGGCGACATAGATCGGGCCGTCATAGGCCTGGACGCGGCCCTTGTTGGACTTGCCGTCGGCGAGCGTCATTTCCTCGAAGACGACCTTCCAGCTGGTCGGCGCTTCCTTGAAGGCTTCGGTGTTGTACATCAGCACGTTCGGGCCCCAGACATAGGGCGTGCCGTAGTGGACGCCGTCCTTGGTGTGCCAGGGCGCGTTCTGCAGGCGCTCGTCGATGGTCTTCCAGGACGGGATGAGGTCGGTGTTGATCGGCTGGACGCGCTTGCCGGCGACGAGGCGGAGCGACGCGTCGCCCGAGGCGGTGACGAGGTCGAAGCCGCCTTCGTTCATCAGGGCGACCATTTCGTCCGAGGTCGCGGCGGTCTTGACGGTGACCTTGCAGCCGGTATCGGCCTCGAACTTGGTAACCCAGTCGTAATTCTTGTCGGTTTCGCCGCGCTCGATATAACCGGCCCAGGCGACGATGGAGAGCGCGCCTTCACCCTTGCCGAGTTCCTTCAGCGGTTCCTGGGCGACGGCATTGGTGGCGAAGCTGGCAACGGCAATGATTGCGGTGCAGGACTGCAATAACTTTTTCATAGCGATTTCTCCCGGTTGGGGGCCGCCTTGTCGCGGCGCTTGTTCCCGACGATGAAGGTGACGCGAAACCGCCGCATTCGCAAATTCATTTGTCAGAAAGTCGCTATCGGTTTTTCCGAATGGTCGACGGGGCGAGTGGCGGGTTTGGCATGTATAAGAGTGTGTGGTCTTTGTAGGGTATTTCCTTGGGGGGAGACAGGCTGGCAAATCAGTGAAATCACCTTAAATCTACCTGTCTGAGACGTCGGTTGAATCTGCCTAGTGAGGAACTCGTGGAGCGGAAAATTTGGAAGCGTAGCCTTAGCTCGTTCTCAGGCTTCCCATGTCCCAGGTGCCGAAAAAGCAATCTCAGCATGGTGGCAAAAGATTTCATCAGAGTGGTGCCGAAATATATGGCACAAGGCATCGAACAGGGTTTGGAAGGTGAATGGGAGCAGGGACGCTTTTCCGGTTTTCTGAAGTGCAATGCAACTTTTTGCGGGGAGCTAGTCGTCGTCGCGGGAGACTACTGGGAGCGAGAATTTCATCAATATGATGAGACTACACAGGAAGATGTAGCGTTTACGGATAGGACTTACTCGCCGCAGATAATGCATCCGCCGCCGCCTATAATTAATATTCCCCGGAAGTTGAGGGCTGAAGCAGTTAAGCAGATCAAGCTCTCGTTCGGACTTCTGTGGTCTGATCCGGGTGCCTGCGCAAACCGTCTGCGGATCGTCGTAGAATTGCTTCTCGATCAGCTCGGTATTGAGCGTGAAGGTGAGAAGGGTCGAAGGAAAAACGCTCGCTTGGACTTGTTCGACAGAATCGAAATCCTTGGAAAGTCAAAACCAGGACACGAAAAGGCGCTTAACGCGCTACGGTACGTAGGAAATGTCGGTAGCCATGAGGGTCAGGCCGATTTCGACGACGTTCTGGACTGCTACGAGTTGTTAGAGGATATTTTGGTTGAGTTGGTTGACGAACGACGGATGAAACTGGAAGCCAAGGCGGACGCTATCATTAGCCGCAGAGGCAAACCACCAATTCGAGGAAATTAGCTTCTTACCGTCCCCGCCCGCTTCTGAGCGCCTCGGCGATGCCGACGAAATCGCGGGCCGATTGGGGCAGGCTCGAGCCCTTGCGCCAGACCATGCCGACCTGGACGACCGGTAGGGCGCCGGAGACGTCGCGGCTTTCGATGCGGTCGCCTTCCAGCGACCACGGGCGATAGACGAGGTCGGGCAGGAGCGCCACGCCAGCGCCGGTCGCCACCAGGCTGCGCACCGCCTCCACCGAGCGGGTGCGGAAGGCGACGTGCGGGCGGGCGCCGAGCGCCGAGAGGAGCTTGCCGGTGTTTTCCTCGATTTCGTCGACGGTCAGCATGATCAGCGGTTCGCGGGCGATGTCGGCGATCGAGATGATGTCGGCGGAGACGAGCGGATGGCCCATGGGCAGCCACAGGCGGTAGGGCGAGGTTTCGAGGATCTCGGCCTGCAGCGCAAGGCGGTCGCGCAGGTTGGAAATGACCATGACGGCCACATCGAGTTCGCCGCCGATCAGCAGGTGCTCGAGATAGGAGCCGTTGTCCTCGATGGCCGAGACCTCGACGCCGGGGCAGGCGCGGCGATAGCGGGCGAGCAGGTCGGAGAGCACGTAGCCGGCGACCAGCGAGGTGACGCCGATATTGAG
The DNA here is from genome assembly GCF_059424725.1 of Allorhizobium sp. GW101-3B10. Classification (NCBI taxonomy): domain Bacteria; kingdom Pseudomonadati; phylum Pseudomonadota; class Alphaproteobacteria; order Hyphomicrobiales; family Rhizobiaceae; genus Allorhizobium; species Allorhizobium sp. GW101-3B10. Next base: position 404,163 of record NZ_JBWKZR010000001.1, read on the forward strand.
CGTGCCGCCGGTGTTCTCCTGCGTCTCGGAAAAGGCGTTGCGCGCGTCGGAGACGGTGCCCAGGATCTTCGTGGCATGGCGCAGGAACTGGTGTCCGTTATGGGTGATCGACAGGCCGCGCGGATGACGCTCGAACAGCTCGACGCCGAGATCGCCCTCAAGTTCCTTGATCGCCTCGGTGACCGAGGACTGCGAAATCGACAGGTTCTGCGCCGCCCGCGTCACGGAGCCCTGCTCGGCGACGGCGATGAAATACTGCAACTGGCGAAGCGTGAAGGCCATGGCGCCGTTAGAGCATGGGCGGCGGCGCAAGGGCAAGCGGCAGCAGTTTGCGGCTGGCCCAGACGCCCTTCGGCTTCATTTGTCGCAGGGCAGCTGTGCAAAGTTCCGACTTTGCAAATGACAAGAGACGTATACGATCGATTCGCCGCTTTCCCTGTGGCGCCCCCGTTTCCGCCCGTCCCAGGTCAGCCGGTTTCATGAAATCCACGCCGCTCGGCTACGCCTTCGCCATCATCGCCTTCACCATATTCTCGGTGCAGGACGCAGTGTCCAAGCATCTCGGCATGGCTTATCCGCCGGTGCTGGTGGCGATGTTCCGCTATTGGGCGTTTGCGGTCTTCGCCATCCTGTTCGCCATGCGCGCACGTGGCGGGCTGAGGGCGGCGGTCGCCACCAAGCGCCCGGTCCTGCAGATCGCCCGCGGCCTGCTGCTGGCCCTGCAGATTCCGATCGCCATCACCGCCTTCGCCAAGGTCGGGCTTGCCCAGTCGCAGGCGATCTTCGCCTCGGGGCCGCTGATCGTCGCGCTGCTGTCGGTGCCGATCCTCGGCGAGAAGGTCGGCTGGCGGCGCTGGACGGCGATCGGGGTCGGCCTGTGCGGCGTTCTGCTGATCCTGTCGCCGAGCGGCGACCAGTTCAGCCCGCTGGTGATCTTGCCGATCTCGACTGCCGTGATCGGCGCGTTCTACGGATTGATGACGCGGCTGGTCAGCCGCGTGGACGGGCCGATGACGAGCTTCTTCTATATCGGCACGGTCGGTGCGGTGGCACTCTCGATTGCCGGTCCATTCTTCTGGACCGAGATTTCGCCGGCCGACTGGAAATGGATGATCCTGCTCTGCTGCACCGGCATCGCCGGTCACTATCTGCTGATCAAGGCCTATGACAATCTCGACGCCGTGGCGGTCCAGCCGATCACCTATCTGCAGCTCGTGCTGGCCTCGGGCATTGCCGTCCTGGTCTTCGGCGAGGTGCTGCGGGCCAATATGGTGATCGGCGCGGCGATCGTCGTCGGCGCCGGCCTGTTCACCGTCTGGCGGGAGAACGTGCTGGCAAGGCGCAATGCGGCGGTTCAGCCGGAAAAATGAGCGCAGAGACCGTTCGGAAACGCAGCGCCAGCCATGCCTTCACGCCGAGTCGGCGATCTTGCGTAGTTCGGTCAGCCCGACGGGTGCGACCGAGCGGAAATCCAGGCCGTAGACGCGGCTGGCGAAATCGCGTTTCACCCGCTCGATCTGGGCGGCCTCGCCCTTGATCCGGGCGCGTAGCAAAGGGTCGCGCGTGCCGGTGATCGCCATCGACTTGTTGACCACCCAGCCATAGGGCTCGATCCTGGCGCGGCGCAGATCCTCCTGCAGCGCTCCGGCTTCGGAGACCGGCGTCGTTTCCGGCAGGGTGACGAGCAGGACGCGCGTATAGGTCGGATCCTGCAGGCGCATCAGCGGAGTCACCATGCGGCCGGGGGCGTTTTCGTCGAGATGCCGCGTCATCTGGCGGTGATAGGCGCCGGTCGCGTCGAGCAGCAGCAGGGTATGGCCGGTCGGCGCCGTGTCGATGACGACGAAGCTGCTGCGTGCCTCGCCGACGACGCGGGAAAAGGCGTGAAAGACGGCGACCTCCTCGGTGCAGGGGGAGGCCAGATCCTCGCGCAGCAGGGCCTTGCCGTCCGCGTCGAGGTCGCGGCCCTTGGTCGTCATGATCTTGTCGATATACCGCGCGGTTTCCGCCTCCGGATCGATGCGGTCGACAGTCAGGCCCGGCATGGCGTCCGAGCCGACGACGAAGGACAAGTGGGCCGCCGGATCCGTGGTCGTCAGGTGCACGGAATGGCCGCGCGCGGCAAGCCCGACCGCCACGGCGGCGGCGATCGTCGTCTTGCCGACGCCGCCCTTGCCCATCACCATCACCAGGCCCTTGCCGCCCGCGGCGATATCGTCGACCAGCGCCGAAAGGCGCGGCAGGTCGGTGATGGCGGGCAGGTCGCCAGCGCCGGAACCGGTGAGATCGTCATTCGGGGCGAAGAGGGCGCGCAGGGCTTCGAGCCCGACCATGTCGAAGGATTTCAGCGGCACCTCGTCGCGCGGCAGGGACGCGAGCGAGGCGGGCAGTTCGGCGAGTGCTGCCGTTTGCTCCGCGGCGAAGGCGGCCGCGACCGTGTCGTTCGGGTCGGAGGGCGTGAAGCGGCCGTTGACCGCGAGCATCTGGTTGGAGAGGCCGAGTTCGGCCAGCTCTCCCGCCGTGCGCGCCGCCTCGCGGATCGCGCCCCGCTCTGCGCGGGTCACCAGCACGATGGTGGTGCGGGCCGGGTCTCCCAGGCAGTCGAGAGCCTCGCGGAAGCGATCTTCCTGCATCTTCAGGCCCGAATGCGGTCCAAGGCAGGAGGCGCCGCGCTCGTTGGCCTCGAGGAAACCGGTCCAGGCCTTGGGCAGGCTGAGGAGCCTGAGCGTGTGGCCGGTCGGCGCTGTGTCGAAGATGATGTGGTCGAATTGCGGATTTTCGTCGGCGAGCAGGCCGACGAACTCGTCGAAGGCGGCGATCTCGGTGGTGCAGGCGCCGGACAGCTGTTCGCGCACGGTCGCCTTGTCCTTGTCGGTGGCGGCCGGCCCCATCTGGTCGAGCACACGGACGCGGTAGTCCTCGGCCGCCGTCTCCGGGTCGATGTTCATGGCGAAGAGGCCGGACACGCCCGGCACAGGAGTCGGATCGCTGCCGAGCGCCACGCCAAGCATCTCGTCGAGATTGGAGGCCGGGTCGGTGCTGACCAGCAGAACCTTCAGTCCCTTGTCGGCCAGCGTGATCGCGGTGGCGCAACTGATCGAGGTCTTGCCGACGCCGCCCTTTCCGGTGAAAAACAGGTGGCGGTTCGGCTTCGTCAGCAGCGTCATGGATGTCATCGGGCTTGGTCCTCGTTCAGGCGTGACGTTCACGCTAGACGATTGCCAAAGGGAGCGACTTGACTCAAGGCAATTCCGGCGCGGCTAAGCGTCGATCTCCGGCTGAGGCTGCCTGCGCAGGTCCCGCGACTTCCATACGGTGCGCAGGAAGGCGAGAATGAACATCGCAGTCATCAGCAGGACGATGGTCGGCGCCGGTGCGCTGTCGATCAGGAAGCTGAGATAGATGCCGAGCACGGTTGCTGTGACCGCGACGACGACGGCGGCCACCAGCATGGTCTGGAATCGGCGGGTGATCAGGAAGGCAATCGCGCCGGGCGCAACCAGCATGGCGACCGAGAGGATGATGCCGACCGCCTTCAGTGCGCCGACGACGGTCAGCGACAGGACGGCCAGCAGGCCGTAGTGCAGAAGGCGTACCGGCAGGCCGATGGCGCGGGCGTGCTGCGGATCGAAGGCATGGGCCAGGAGATCCTTGCGCAGGATCACCAGGAAGGCGGTTGCGGAAAGGGCGATCAGGCCGGTCTCGACGAGATCGGAGGGCAGGATGCCGAGCATGTCCCCGAACAGGATATGGTCGAGATGGACGTCGGATTCGACCTTGACGAAGAGTATGATGCCGAGGCCGAACATGCCGGAGAAGACGATGCCGAGCACCGTGTCTTCCTTGATCCGGCTGTTCTCCTTCACATAACCGGTGGCGAGCGCGCAGATCATGCCGGCGACGAAGGCACCGACGGCGAGTGGCAGGCCGACCATGTAGGCGATGACGACGCCGGGCAGCACGGCATGGGACACCGCATCGCCCATCAGCGACCAGCCCTTGAGCACCAGGAAGCAGGAGAGCAGCGCCATCGGAACGGCGATCATCAGGGTCACCGCGAAGGCCGACTGCATGAAGGGCAGCTGGAACGGCAGAAGCAGAAGCTCGAAGGTCTCGTTGTTCATGGCGTCGGCTCCAGGGCTTCGGCCGCGCGCCGGCGGGCGGCGATGAGGCCGTGCTTCGGCGCGAAGACGAAGGCGAGCAGGAAGAGTGCGGTCTGCAGCACGACGATGACGCCGCCCGTGGCCCCGTCGAGGAAATAGCTCGCATAGGCGCCGGTGAAGCTCGTTCCAGCGCCGATCAGGAAGGCGAGCACGATCAGCCGCTGGAAGCGGTCGGTGAGGAGATAGGCGGTGGCGCCTGGCGTCACGACCATGGCGACGACGAGGAAGGCGCCGACCGTCTGGAGGGCGGCGACCGTCGAACCCGCCAGCAGGGTGAAGAAGACGATTTTCAGGAGGTCGGGGCGCAGGCCGATCGATCGGGCATGGTTCTCGTCGAAGAAGGCGACCATGAAGTCCTTCCACTTGGCCGTCAGCACCACGAGGCTGACGCCGCCGATCAGGACGAGCTGCAGCGTGTCGGCCGGGGTGATGGCGAGAATGTTGCCGAGCACGATGGTCTGGATGTTCACCGACACCGGCGAGAGCGAGACCATGAACAGGCCGAGACCGAAGAAGGAGGTGAAGATCAGGCCGATGATCGCGTCTTCCTTGAGCCGCGTGCGCTGGTTGAGGAAGAGCATGGCGGCGGCGGCAAGCCCGCCGGAGATGAAGGCGCCGAAGGCAAAGGGCAAGCCGAGCATGTAGGCGCCGGCGACGCCCGGGACGATGGCATGCGAGAGGGCGTCGCCGATCAGCGACCAGCCCTTCAGCATCAGATAGGCGGAGAGGAAACCGCAGACCCCGCCGACCAGCGCGCTCACCAGGATGGCGTTGCGCATGTAGTCATAGGTGAAAGGCTCAAGCAGAAGGCTTGTCATCGGCTTTTCCCGTCTGCGGCTTGCCGTAGATGACGAAAGGACGTTCGTCGTCGGTGATGACCTTCAACTGGCGCGCATCGGCGTCGTCATGCAGGTCGGCGCCGCCGAGAACGAAGTGGCGCAAGGCCCCGCCGAAGGCGGTCTTCAGGTTGTCCTCGGTGAAGGTTTCCTCGGTCGGGCCGGACGCGATCACCGTGCCCTTGACGAAGATGGTGCGGTCGCAGAATTCCGGCACGCTGCCGAGATTGTGGGTCGAGACCAGCATGACGCGCCCTTCGGCGCGCAGGTCCCGCATCAATGCGACGATCTGCTCCTCGGTGTTGACGTCGACGCCGGTGAAGGGTTCGTCGAGCAGGATCACCTGTCCTTCCTGGGCAAGTGCCCGGGCGAGGAAGACGCGCTTGCGCTGGCCGCCGGAAAGCTCGCCGATCTGGCGCTTGCGGAAATCGCTCATTCCGACCCGCGCCAGCGCATCGGCGACCATCTTGTGGTCGGTGCGCGAGGGGATGCGGAAGAAGTTCATGTGGCCGTAGCGGCCCATCATCACCACGTCCTCGACCAGGACCGGAAAGTCCCAATCGACCTCCTCGGCCTGGGGCACATAGGCGATGAGGTTCTGGCGCTGGGCCTGGCGCACGCTCATGCCGAGCACGCTGATTTCGCCCGCGGCGAGCGGAACGAAACCCATGATGGCCTTGAACAGGGTCGACTTGCCGGCGCCGTTGACGCCGACGAGCGCGGTGATCGTGCCTTTCGGGATGGAGAAGCTTGCGGCTTTGAGCGCCGTCAGGCCGTTGCGGTAGGTGACCGTCACGTTCTTGGCGGTCAGGCCCTCGGGCAGTGTTCTGGTGCTGGGTCCCATGATCATCGGGCGAGCCCCTCCGCGATGGTCGAGACGGTGACCTTCAGCAGGTCGAGATAGGTCGGAACCGGGCCGCCTTCCTCGCTCAGCGAGTCGACATAGAGAACGCCGCCATAGGCAGCCCCGGTCTCCTCAGCCACCTGGCGGGCAGGCTTGTCGGAGATCGTGCTCTCGGAGAAGATCACGGCGATCCGGTTTTCGCGTATGGCGTCGATTACGGCGCGCACCTGCTGAGGCGTGCCCTGCGCATCGGCATTGACCGGCCAAAGGAAGAGTTCCTTCAGGCCCAGATCACGGGCGAGATAGGAGAAGGCGCCCTCGCTGGTCACCAGCCAGCGCTTTTCGGCCGGCAGGGCGGCGATCTTAGCCTTCATCGGCTCGATCTCGGCGCGGATCTGGTCGGAATAGGCCTTGGCGTTCGCAGCATAGGCCTCGGCATGGTCGGGATCGACTTCGGCCAGCGCCTTGCGAATGTTCTCCACATAGATCAGCGCATTGTCCGGCGACATCCAGGCATGCGGGTTGGGCTTGCCGTCATAGCCGCCGCCGGAAATGCTGATCGGCTGGACGCCGTCGCTGATGACGGCGGCCGGCACCGAGCCGAGATTGGCGAGGAATTTTTCGAACCAGCGTTCCAGGTTGAGGCCGTTCCACAGCACGAGGTCGGCATCGCGTGCCTTCAGGATGTCGCGCGGGGTCGGCTGGTAGTTGTGGATCTCGGCACCCGGCTTGGTGATGCTGTCGACTTCGGCCATGTCGCCCGCGACGTTTCGGGCAATGTCGGCGATCACGGTGAAGGTGGTGATGACCTTCGGCTTTTCCGCAGCGGCAAGCGGGAGCGGCAGCAGGATGAGGGCGGCAGCGAGAAAGCCGGCGATGCGGGGCAGCATGAAAACTCCTGGGGCTTCTTGCGAATAATTCTCATTAAAAGCTAAGGTGGAAAATCCGATTGTCAATGCTTTTTGCGAATGGCTCGCAAAAAGACGAAAAAATCGGAGGTTCTGACGGCAGGCCGGGCGACGTGCAGAGGATTGTCGCGAGCGGATTAAACCTTCATCAAGACCGTTGTGGCAAGTATCGACGTCAGTATTGCGTGTTGCGGCGGGGCGGGATTGATGTCGGAGTTCATGGCGTGAAGGGTCTTTTCAGCAAGATCCGGATCTCTCGCAAGATCGTCCTCGCCTTTGGCGGCGTGCTTGTCCTGTGCGGTGCGACCGGTGCCGCGGCCGTGTTCATCGGCGCCGACGTCATCCTCGGTCCGTCCTATGCGGACCTGAACGGCCTCGAATGCACCGAGGTCCAGACCGTCACGATCAAGAAGAAGGACCGTTTCTGGGTCCGGAAATACATCACCACCGATGACCCCGGCGACGGCATGACGCGCGTCAAGACCGCACTTCGCGTGGCGCGAACCCTCTATGAGCGTGAGAAGCCGGATCTGGTGCAGGTGGTCGTGCTCGACAAGAACGGGCCGACCGACCGTTCGGCGATGCGTGGCCGCGCCGTCGGCGCCGACGTCGTCTACATTGCCGATCCGAGCCGCGTGCCGGAGGAGGCGAACGGCCAGGTGTTCACCGCGCGCTATGTCGACAAGCTCGCGAATGCCGAAGGGTTGTTCTACGGCGAGAAGATCGCCCTTCCCGAGGCGGAGATCGAGAAACTGGTCGCCCGGCTGGACGACAAGACCGATTGCATCAAGCCCGAAGTGGTCATTCCCGAGGGGCACGGGGCGCCTGCCGAGCACGGTGCGCCGGCCGGCCATGGAGAGGTTGCGCCCGCCGAGGGTCATGGAGAGGCCGCGCCTGCCGAGGGCCACGGAGCGGAAGCACCCGCCGCGGAGCATGGCGCGGAAGCCGCAACCGATGCGCATGGCGCCGCAGCGCCCGAGCAGGGTCCTGCGGAAAGCAAGGGCTGGCTCGATTCGGTCACCGGAATGGTGTTCGGCTCGGATGAGAAAGCGCCGGCCGAAGATGGCCACGGTGCTGATGCCGGAACCGGCGAGGCGTTGCCCGCCGATGGTCACGACGCCGCTCCGGCGGACCATGCGGTCGCTCCGGCCGATGGCCACGCGGAAGCGCCCGCCGACGAACCGGCGAGCGCCCATGACGCGGCCCCTGCGGATGCCCATCCTGCTGCGCCGGTTGAAACCGACGTGCATGGCGCGGATGCGGGCCATGCCGCCGAAGCGGCTCCCGCCCACCAAATGCCGGTTGGCGAAGGCGGGCAGGACGAAGCTGTGGCCCATGCAGCCGAGGCTGACGCTCATGCCAAGGCGGTCGAACCGGCCGAGAGCGGCGGCTGGTTCTCGTCGCTGAAGGGCATGGTGCTTGGCAGCGATGAAGAATCGCCCGCGCCTGCGACGCCGGACGGCACTGCTGCCGGCCACGACGCCGCTCCGGCCAAAACGGAAGAGGCAGCGGCACCGGCGGCGCATGACCCCGCACCGACCGAAGACGCCGCGGCTGCGGAACACGAAGCTGCACCCGAGCCTGCTGCGGAAGGCAAGGCGAAATCCGCCGGCGCCGCATGGCTGGAGAAACTGAGGTCGCAACCGCTCGAAGGCGTGACGGCCGCACCGGGAGCAGGCGAGATGCCGGCCGAGGATTCCGACATCCTGCCGCCGAAGGCAAGCGCCAAGGCCGATGCCGAAAAGCACGCCGAAGCGACCCACTGAGGCGTGCCCTGGCCGAGAGCCGGCATCGAGGCCGGTATTCCGGCAAATGCCCGACACGGGGCTGACATTGCGATCGGTCGGACCAGCCCGGCATACGGTCTTGCCGCTCCGGGCGTCATTCGCTAGTCTGGACCTGTCGAAAAGGACCCAGGACGGCAATGGTAAGCCCGTTCTCTTCCCATGGAAGGCTCCGTACCGCCCCTTCGGCGGACCCGCGGCAAGCAACCGGCGCGAAGACCGGCGGCTTGACGCGTGCCTGAACTTGTTCGCGTCCTGACGCCGGCTGCCGCGCCTCCAACCCTGGAGAACGCACATGCCCATCATCCTTGCGAATACCGCCATCGTTACGCAGATCAATGTCTTTACGGTTCCGCCAGGCGGGCAGGACGCGATGGTCGCCTTTCTCGTCGAGGCGGCGAGGGTGGCTCGCGAGGAGCCTGGCTGGATTTCGGCCAGTCTTCACCGATGTCTCGATGGCACACGGGTCGTCAACTACGCCCAGACGGAGAGTATGGACGCAGCCCGGCGGGTCATCGACCGACTGAATGCCAGGGGACTGATCGCGGAGAACAAGAAATACGGCGTGGCAAACCCCGGCCTCTACGAAGTCGTCTTCACCCTCGAACGGTAGGCCGGCTCCCGGCGCCCACGGCTGCACCGTGCCAGCGACCTGTCGCCGTCGGGGCGGTCGATTCCGCCCCGGTCCCTGCCGGCCCCACAGGCCGGCAGTCGCGCATAACTCTTTGCAGTTTCTCATAGTTCTTTGCCCTCCTCGCCGTGTTGGCGCGAAAGTCACGGATCGCTATGACAGGTGCATGCGATTGCCGGAGGTTGCCGTGCGCCTTGTCCTTGCCTTGTCGAGCCTGTTTCTGACGTCCGCTACCATGGCCTGCGCGCAGGACCCGTTTGCCGGCAATCCGCGCGGCAGGCTCGATGTCCGCATCGAACTTTCCGGCAGGAATCGCGTCGATCTTCCCAACGGTGTGGAATGGGCGGCCATCGAGGCGCGGCGGACGCTGGAAATCGCGTTTGCCGTCGTCGATGTCGGCAATGACGGTTTACCCATCGTCTCCGCGAGCAAGGCCGACGCCGCACTGCCGCCGGCGATGGAGGATCTGAAGGCGAAGATCGATGCCTGCGGCGAAGACCAGCAATGCCTGGCCCGGACGATGATGGAATTCGCCAAGACGGGCAGTGGCAATCCCTTCCTGCAGATGACCGGCCAGCAGCCCGGCCGCTACGGCAATTTCGCCGCCGATCGCGCCGGCACCTGCGCGTCTGGCACGCTGGTGGTCGAGGACGTGCTGAGCGGCGTCAATATCTCGCCGCCGGAGCCGGCCCGCGCCTACCGTTTCACCCGCAATGGCAGCCTAACGCTGCCCAAGGACGATTTCGGCCTGATGGACGCCGTCTGTGCCGTCGAACTCACCCTCGACCGGCAGACGGGCCATATGAGCCTGCGGCTTTCCGCCGCCAAGCTCGCGGTTCCGGTGACGCTGGGACCTGGAGCGTTCACCGACGAGAGGGCGGTGCCGCTCATCGAGGGCAAGCAGGTCATCGAACTCTTCGATCAGCCCGCCGGGCGGGACGGCGCCTGGACCGGCGTCGCCGAGGTCGCGGCCGCAGGCTCGGCCTCGCACAATTCCGGCCAAGTCGCAGCGCCTCTGGAGGCGCGCGTGACGTGGTCATTTTCCGAGGAGTGAGCAGGCGGTGATCGGCACCCTTGCCCTGTCCTTCGGCCAGCGCGAGGTCGTCCTGGTTCCGGCGCCAGAAACAACAAAGGCAACCCGCGAGGGTTGCCTTTGTTTGTCTTGTCCCTTTGTTGCGCCGCTCAGTCGCCCTTGTGGCGGCGGGCCGGGAAGAGGATGACGTCGCGGATCGACGGCGCGTTGGTCAGCACCATGATCAGGCGGTCGACGCCGACGCCGAGGCCTCCGGCGGGCGGCATGCCCTGGTCCATGGCATCGAGGAAGTCCTCGTCGAGGGCCTTTTCCTTTTCGCCGCGGGCATGGGCCTGTGTCAGTTGCTCGACCATGCGGGTGCGCTGCTCTTCCGGATCGTTGAGTTCGGAGAAGGCATTCCCGAGTTCCCAGCCGTTGACATAGGTCTCGAAGCGCTCGACCAGGCGCGGCTCGCCCGGCACTTCCTTGGCAAAGGGCGAGATGTCCTTCGGGAAGTGGATGACGTGGGCCGGCTGGATGAGGTCGCCCTCGACGGTTTCCTCGAAGACGAAGGCGAGGCATTCGCCCCAGGTGGAATCCTTCTCGACCTCGAAGCCGGCATGGCGGGCGGCGGCGCGCGCCTCCTCGTCGGTCTTGATGGCGAGGAAGTCGATGCCGGTCTTTTCCTTGACGGCGCCGGGCATGGAAATGCGGCGGAACGGGCCCTTGAAGGACAAAACCTTGTCGCCATAGGGCACTTCCGTGGTGCCGTGGATGGTCATTGCCAGTTCCGAGAACATGCGCTCGACGAGGTCCATGATGTCCTCGTAGTCGGCATAGGCCCAGTAGCACTCCATCATGGTGAATTCCGGATTGTGCCGGGTGGAGACGCCTTCGTTGCGGAAGTTGCGGTTGATCTCGAAGACCTTGTCCGACAGGCCGGAAACCAGCGTGCGCTTGAGATAGAGTTCCGGCGCGATGCGCAGGAACATGTCCATCTTCAGCGTATTGTGGTGGGTCTTGAAGGGCTCGGCCGTGGCGCCGCCATAGATCGTCTGCAGCATGGGGGTCTCGACTTCCATGAAGCCGTCGTTTTCCATGAAGCGACGCACGCCCGAGATGATCTTCGAGCGCTGCTGGAAGCGCAGCTTGGATTCCTCGTTGGTCAAAAGGTCGAGGTGGCGCTTGCGGTAGCGCGTCTCGATGTCGGCGAGGCCGTGATATTTTTCCGGCATCGGCAGCAGCGACTTGGTGAGCATGGTGATCTCATGCGCATTGATCGTCAGCTCGCCGCGCTTGGTGCGGCGCACCGCACCGGTCACGCCGATGATGTCGCCGAGGTCGATCATCGGCAGAAGCGCACGGGCTTCCTCCGGCGTCGTGTCCTTGTGGGAGAAGATCTGGATCTTGCCCGAGGCGTCATGGATGTCCATGAACATGCCGGAATTGCGCGACGAGTAGACACGGCCGGCGACAGTGACGATATCGCCGGATTCGGTGTCGAGCTCCAGGTCGGCATATTTCTCGGCAAGCTCCGCATTGGTGATGGTGCGGTGGAAATGCGCCGGATACACGTCGCCGATCTGCTGGCGCAGGAGGGCGAGCTTCTGGGCGCGGACTTCGGTCACGTCGGAGGAGAGGGCGGGTGCTGCGGTCTTCTGTTCGGTCATCGTGTCGTTCCTGTGGCGGCCTCTGGCCTCTGCCGTATGTCTTTGCCCCTCACCCTGCCCCTCCTCGCAAGCGGGAAGAGGGGGCTGCCTGCGGCGCCGCTTGTGGCCTTCTCCCCGCTCGCGGGGAGAAGGTGCCGGCAGGCGGATGAGGGGCACTATCTCAAGTCAGTTCTGGGCACCCACCATGGCGGTCAGCACCTGGCTTGCAACCTTCAGGCGCTGGCGCACGACCGAACGGCCGAGCAGCGCCATCGAATCGAACAGCGGCAGCGAGCGCGCCGAGCCGGACATGGCGACGAAGAGCGGCGGGGTGACCACGCGCAGCTTCTTGCCGAGGCGGTCGGCGATGTCGCGCAGTTCCTGCTCGATCGTTTCGACATTCCATTCGAGGATCTTCTCGAGATCGAAGGCCACCGTGTTGACGATTTCCAGCGTTTCGGCCGGCGAGGTCTTGAGACCGGCAAACGAGGCGGGCGTCAGGCCGACGTCGCTGGCAAGCAGGAAGCCGGAAAGCTGCGGCAGTTCGCCGAGCTTGGAAATGCGGCTCTGGGCCAGCTTCAGGCCTTCCGTCAGGCGATCGTTCTCCGAGGCCCAGCCGAAGACGCGGGACAGGAAGTCGTCAGACGACAGCTTCTCGCGGATCCAGCGGCCGTTCAGCCAGTCGAGCTTCTGCACGTCGAAGATCGCGCCGGCCTTGTTGAGGTGGTCGGGGTCGAACTTCTCCGCCAGCTCATCCATGGTCAGCAGTTCCTCGCCTTCGGCGATCTGGATGAAGAACAGGCCGAGGAAGTTCATCAGGGCTTCCGGCAGGTAGCCGAGGGCCGAGTAGTAGGAGATCGAGGTCGGGTTCTTGCGCTTCGACAGCTTGGACTTGTCGGCATTGCGCATCAGCGACAGGTGCATGAACTTCGGCGGCTCGAGGCCGAGATATTTGTAGATCAGGATGTGCTTCGGCACCGAGGCCAGCCACTCCTCGCCACGCGCGACGTGGGTGATCTTCATCAGATGGTCGTCGACGACATTGGCCATGTGATAGGTCGGCATGCCGTCGGCCTTCAGGAGGACCTGCATGTCGACGCTTTCCCACGGAATGGACACGTCGCCATAGACGCCGTCGTGGAAATCGCAGGAGCCTTCGGTCGGAATCTTCAGGCGCACGACCGACGGTTCGCCGGATTCCATGCGTTCGGTGACTTCCTCGGCCTTGAGGTTGAGGCAGTGGCCGTCATAGCCCGGCGGCAGGCCCTTGGCGCGCTGGGCGTCGCGCATCATTTCCAGGCGCTCGGGCGTGCAGAAGCAGCGGAAGGCATGGCCGTCACGCACCATCTGCTCGACGAAGGGACGGTATATGTCCTTGCGCTCGGACTGGCGGTAGGGGCCGTAGGGGCCGCCGACATCGGGGCCTTCCGACCAGCTCAGGCCGGTCCATTTCAGCGCATCCAGCACCTTCTGCTCGAACTCGGCCGTGGAGCGCGTCGCATCGGTGTCCTCGATGCGCAGAATGAACTCGCCGCCGTGTTTCTTGGCGAAGAGATAATTGAACAGCGCGATATAGGCGGTGCCGACATGGGGTTCGCCGGTCGGGGAGGGTGCGATGCGGACGCGGACGCCGGAAGTGCTCATGGAATCTTGCTCGTAGTGACGTGCGGGGTGATCGAGCGGTGGCCGCAGGATCAGCGAAAAAATGGAAAACAATCGGGCGGAAAGACGAGAAAAGGCCTTATAAACACGCCCATGCCGTCAATTCCGTCGGTTGGCCTTAGGCCATATTCAGCCGCAGGCGTCAAGGAAAACTGCAGGTGCGCGCGGCATGGCAGCCGTGTTCCAACGCAAGTTTTAGGAAATCGCGGGGCTCGGGAACCAAAGCATGGCACCGTCGTTTTGTGAACAGAGCGCAGGTCGTGCCAACCGGACGCGACGGGAAAAGGGGAATACGGAGATTTTTCCGGTTTCTCTCCGTAGCCAACGAAACGGCAGACGAGCCTCTTACCCGTTCGGCCCGCGCTCGTTCCTAGTCTCCCGCCCCGAGGAAAGCCTGCATCCCGCCGATGCAGGCTTTTCCTTTTTGGTGCCCAGGGATAGACGATCCGACCGCTGATACGAAAGCAGGCCCGGCTTTTAAGCGGGCCTGTCCTTGTGTCGACGCTCGGGGTCTTCCTACTGAACGGGCCAGACGAGCAGCAGCATCGGGATCGACACCACGATGATGATGATCGACAGCGGCAGGCCGAGACGCGGATAGTCGCTGAAGCGATAGCCGCCGGGACCCATGACCAGCGTGTTGCACTGGTGGCCGATCGGGGTGAGGAAGTCCGAGCCGGCGCCGATGGCGACCGCCATCAGGAAGGCGTCCGGCTTGTAGCCGAGACCGGCGGCGAAGCTGGCGGCGATCGGTGCCATGACCAGCACGGTAGCGGCGTTGTTGAGGAACGGTGTGACCGCCATGGCCGTGACGAGGATCAGGGTCAGCGCGCCATAGGCGGGCAGTCCGTCCGCGGCCGTGCCGAGCCAGCCGGCGATCACTTCGCTTGCCCCTGTGGTGCGCAGCGTGTCGCTGACCGGGATAAGGGCGGCGAGCATGACGAGGATCGGACCGTCCACCGCGCGGTAGATCTCGCTGAGCGGGATGACTTTCAGGATGACCATGGCCAGCGCTGCGGCGAAGAAGGCGACGGGTACCGGGGCAAGGCCGAGTGCCGTGGCGCCCATGGCGGCGACGAGGATCGCCAGCGGCACCATCGCGCTGCGGCTGGTGCCGAGCAGGATCTCGCGTTCGGCAAGCGGCAGGCAGCCGAGTTCGAGCAGCAGGCCGGGCAGGGCCTGGCGCTGGCCCTGCAGCACCACGACATCGCCGGAGCGCAGCGTCAGTTGGCCTAGACGTTCGCGGATGCGCTTGCCCTTGCGGCTAACGGCGAGGAGATTGACTCCATACGTGTTGTAGAGCGAGAGCTCGCGGGCGGACAGGCCGATGAGGGCGGAGTCGCGGCTGATGACTGCCTCGATCGCGGCGATCTCGCCGCTGGCCTTCGTCTCGCTTTTTCCGATCGGTTTGCCGGACAGCAAAAGCTTGGCCTGGGAGACGATGCGGTCGAGGGGTTCGGATGTGCCCTCCAGCAGGACCGCGTCGTTTTCCTTCAGCACGATGTCGGGGAATGGCGAGATGCGGGTGTGGCCGCGCAGGATCGCCGTGGCGATGACTTCGCCCGGCGCGATCGCCAGGAGCTGGTTGAGAGACTTGCCGAGGAAGGGCGACTGCTTGCCGACGGTCGCCTCCGTGGAGAAGGTCGAGCTTTCCAGCGCTTCCTGGAGGGAGGGGGTCTGGTTCTCGCGCTTTGGCACCAGCCAGTAGAAGAACATCAGGAAAATTGTGCCGGCAAGGGCGAGCGTCGCACCGACCGGGGTGAAGTCGAACATGGAGAAGGCTTCGCCGGTAATCTCGGCGCGCAGGCGCGACACGACGATGTTCGGCGAGGTGCCGATCTGCGTCATCAGGCCGCCGAGCAGGGCGCCAAAGGCCATCGGCATCAAGAAAGCGGAGACCGGCGTGCCGGAGCGCCGGGCAAACTGGAAGGCGACCGGCATCATGATCGCCAGCGCGCCGATGTTCTTGATGAAGGCCGACAGGATCGTCACCGTCACGACCAGAAGCAGCATCTGGCCGCGGATCGAGGTGAGCGAGGGGAAGAATTTCTTGATGGCGAAGTCGACGATACCGGACCGCGCCACGCCGGCGCTGACCACAAGGGCGCTGCCGACGATGATGACGATGTCGTCGCTGAAGCCGGAGAAGGCCTCTGCGGCGGGAACCAGACCCAGGGCCACGGCGACAATCAGGGTAACGCAGGCGACCACGTCATAGCGCAGACGGTCCCAGAGAAAGGCGACCATCATCGCACCGATGACAGCGAAGGCAAGGATTTGCTCGGTGGTCATGGGACTCCGGATGTGTTGTGTCGAGGAGATATAGAGGGCAGGCGGTCGCTATCAATGCCGCCGCATTGGCTTTGTTCCTGGCGCGAGAGCATTGCGCCAAAAATGGAGGCCCGCGACGCGGTCGCGGGCCTCTCTTATGTGTCCCTGTCGGCGAAGGTCGCCGGCTCAGTGCAGCTTGGTCTTCGATACCTTCTCGGCCTGTCGTTTGCGCCGTGCGAACATGTTCAATACCTCGACGAGGCCGGAGAAGGCCATGGCGGCGTAGACGTAGCCCTTCGGCACATGGAAGCCCATGCCGTCAGCGATCAGGGTCATGCCGATCATCAGCAGGAAGCCGAGCGCCAGCATGACGATGGTCGGGTTCTTCTCAATGAAGTTGGCCAGCGGAGTCGCTGCGATGAGCATGACGGCCACGGCGATGACCACGGCGGCGATCATGATCGGCAGGTGGTCGGTCATGCCGACGGCGGTGATGATGCTGTCGACCGAGAAGACCAGGTCAAGCAGCAGGATCTGGCCGATGGCGGCGGTCATCGTTCCCGATTTCGAAGAAGCGATGAAATCTTCGTCGTGGTCGACCGGATCGACGCTGTGGTGGATTTCCTTGGTCGCCTTCCAGACGAGGAACAGGCCGCCGGCGATCAGGATCAGGTCCTTCCACGAGAACCCGTGGCCGAAGGCTTCGAACAGTGGTGTGGTCAGCTTGACGATATAGGCGACGGTGCCGAGCAGGGCGAGGCGCATGATGAGCGCCAGGCCGATGCCGATGCGCCGTGCTCTTTCACGCTGTTCTGCCGGGAGCTTGTTGGTCAGGATGGAAATGAAGACGAGGTTGTCGATGCCGAGGACGACTTCCATCACCACGAGGGTGATGAGGGCGATCCAGGCGGCGGGATCCTGAAGGAGGAGGAGGATTTCCTGCATGAGCTCTTTCCGGTTTGCATTGGCGGTCGCTGCAACAAATGGAGCAAGGCCCTCGCAAGGGCAAGGGCCGGCGCAAAGAGCGGGTCAAAAAGATTGTCCTTACGGCCTCAGCCCGGCTTCGAGCAGGATTGCGTCCCGTAGGCGCACAGGAATACCCGCACGGCGCTTTCGACCACCCGGTCGATCTCCTCGCGCGTCGGGTCGCGCCGCATCTCGCCGAACAGGCGCTGCTTGAAATAGGTGCCGGTGGAGAGATCGATGAACTGGCGGGCGGCGAGATCGGGATCCTCGGTCTTCAGCGCACCCTCTTCGATCTGCCGGCGGATGAAGTCCTCCAAAACGCTGCGGGCATTGGCCGGGGCATTGGACAGGAAGCGATGGCAAAGGCCGGGCATGCGGTCGACGACGCCGAGCACGATCCGCATCGCCGGGATCATGTCGGTGGAGACGATTTGGTTGATGAAGACGGTGGCAAAGCGGCGCAGGCCCTGTTCGGCATCCTTGCTCTCGGCGAGGATGTCGCGCAGCGCTTCGGTGAAACGGCCCTTTTCCCGCTCGATCAGGGCGGCGAACAGGTCTTCCTTGCTCTGGAAGTAGACGTAGATCGTGCCTTTCGAGACGCCGGCCTCGCGGGTCACGTCGTTCATGCTGGCCGCGTCGAAGCCCATCTTCATGAAGACTTGTTTGGCGCCGTCGAGAATCTGGCCGCGCTTGACCGGGTCCGCACCGGCCGGAAAGCGGTTGGGAACGACAGGGTAGGGGAAGTCGGTCGCGGCGATCTCCTCGACCTTTTTAGGCTTGCGGGTCATGGACTATCCGAAAATTAACTGCATCCCGTCAGATAGGAAACGTACTGACTTTCTGGCTCTTGATATGTGATAGAAAAGCCTTTATGTCAATCGAACCGAACGGTTCAGTCCGATTTCCTTTTTCGCCAACAAATGGTTTGATCATGTCAGGATCCTCAAGGACGGGTGCCGTCCGCTCTGTCGCTGCCATCGACGCGCAGTCAGCCGAAAACGGCTCTGCCGTTCTGGAGGCGCGTCCCGGCGTGACGGCGGAACGGCAGGCTGCCCCGGCCGCCGCCGCAGAACAGATTGCGCCCAAGAAGCGCCGCAGCCTGGTGCTGCCGGTGATCCTGGCCGCGCTCTTCGCCGGCGCCGCCTGGTACGGCTACGGCTGGTGGACCGAAGGACGCTTCATGGTCTCGACCGAAGACGCCTATATCGAGGGCGACATCGCGATCATCTCGCCCAAGGTCTCCGGTTATGTGAAGGCGGTCGAGGTGACGAACAACCAGCGCGTGAAGGCCGGCGATCCGCTGGTGACGCTGGATGACGGCGACTACCGGATCGCCGCCGAGCAGGCCCAGGCACAGATCGCCGTCGAGCGCCTGACGCTCGCGCGGATCGACGCCCAGATCAAGGGCGGGGATGCCTCTCTGGCCCAGGCCATGGCACAGAAGCAGTCGGCCCAGGCGACGCTCAGCCTTGCCGAGCTTTCGCTCAAGCGCGTCAGCGACCTGCAGCAGCAGAAGGTGGTTTCGACCGCCGATCTCGACAGCGCCAGGACCCAGCTCGAGCAGGCCAAGGCAAGCATTGCCGCCGCCGACGCCAATATTGCTGCCGCTGACGCCAGCATTGCCGTGCTGAAGGCGCAGCGCGCGGAAGCCGATGCCGGCATGCGCTCGGCCGAGCTGTCGCTGGAAAAGGCGGAGCGCGATCTCGCCTTCACGGTGCTCAAGGCCCCCTATGAGGGCATTGTCGGCAACCTTTCGGTCCAGACGGGCGATCTCGTTTCGGTCGGCAAGCGCCTCGCCGCGCTGGTTCCGGTCCAGGAACTCTATATCGAGGCCAACTTCAAGGAGACCCAGATCGCCAGGCTGGTTCCCGGCTCCAAGGTCGCGATCCATGTCGATGCCTATGGCGACCAGGCGATCGAGGGCACAGTGACGTCGATCGCCCCGGCTTCGGGTTCGGTCTTCTCCATGCTGCCGGCGGAAAACGCCACGGGCAATTTCACCAAGGTCGTGCAGCGGGTTCCCGTTCGCATCGAGATTCCGCAGGACGTGCTTGATTCGGGCCATCTGCGTGCGGGCTTGAGCGTCGTGGTCGATGTCGACACGCGCACGGCGCCGGAAGGTGCCGCGCCGGTGGCCAAGTAACGCGGATCGCAGGGGGCCCGAGACAATGGCGGCAGCGGGAACGACAGGGGCAGGTGCCGTGGCGCTGCCGGTTGCCGACGAGCGCATGGATCCGAAGCGTGTCATCGCCTTTTTCGCGATGGTCTTCGGCATGTTCATGTCGATCCTCGACATCCAGATCGTCTCGGCCTCGCTGGCCGAGATCCAGGCCGGTCTCGGCGCCGGCTCCGATGAGATCGCCTGGGTGCAGACCTCCTATCTGATCGCCGAGGTCATCATGATTCCGCTGTCGGGAGCACTGGCGCGCATCCTGTCGACCCGCATCCTGTTTTCCTTCTCCGCCGCCGGCTTCACCCTTGCCAGCGCACTTGCCGCGACCGCGACCAATATCGACCAGATGATCGTCTACCGGGCGATCCAGGGTTTCATCGGCGGTGGCATGATCCCGTCGGTGTTCGCTGCCGCCTTCACCATCTTCCCGCCGTCCAAGCGCAACATCGTGTCGCCGATCATCGGTCTGGTCGCGACGCTCGCGCCGACCATCGGCCCGACCATCGGCGGCTACATCAGCCATGCCATGTCCTGGCACTGGCTGTTCCTCGTCAACGTCGTGCCCGGCATCATCGTCACGGCGGTGACCTTCGGTCTGATCGACTTCGACAAGCCGGACTTCAAGCTATTGAAGAAGTTCGACTGGTGGGGCCTGTTCTGGATGGCGCTCTTCCTCGGCACGATGGAATTCGTGCTGGAGGAGGGCAACAACAAGGACTGGTTCAACGACGAACACATTGTCATGGGCACCGTGGCCATGGTGACGGGTGGGTTCTTCTTCTTCCACCGGGTATTCAGGGTCGACTTCCCGGTTGTCGACCTCAGGGCGTTTTCCAACGCCAACTTCGCCTTCGGCTCGCTGTTCTCCTTCGTCATGGGGGTGGGTCTCTACGGGCTCACCTATCTCTACCCGGTCTATCTCGGCCGCATCCGCGGCTATGACTCGATGATGATCGGCGAGACCATGTTCGTCTCGGGCGCGGCGATGTTCCTCACCGCGCCGGTGGCGGGTGCGCTTTCGAGCAAGCTCGACCCGCGGGTGATGATGATGATCGGTTTCGCCGGCTTCGCTGCCGGCACCTACACCATGACCTACATGACGGCCGACTGGGACTTCTACGAGCTGCTGCTGCCGCAGATCCTCCGCGGCTGCTCGCTGATGCTGTGCATGGTGCCGATCAACAACATCGCGCTCGGTACGCTGCCGCCGGACCGCATGAAGAACGCCTCGGGCCTGTTCAATCTGACGCGCAATCTCGGCGGCGCCGTCGGGCTCGCCATCATCAACACCATGCTGACCCAGCGTTCGGACGAGCATTATGCCCGTCTGTCGGAGCATGCCGACTGGGGCAATCGCGCCGCCCTCGACTGGCTGGCCAGCGTCGGCGCCAATTACGATTCCTACGGCCTCGACGGCACTGCGGTTGCGATCAAGAAGCTCTCCGGCGTGATCACCCAGCAGTCCACGCTGCTGTCGTTCATCGACGTCTTCATGGGACTGACCGCCTTGTTCTTCTTGCTGGTCTTCCTGACGCTTCTGATCAAGAAGCCAAGTGCGCCCGCGCCGGCAGGCTCCGGCCACTGATCCGGGCCCTCCGGACCCTCTTTCGAAATCCACCGCAGCGCCGAGGACCGTCTTTCCCAACAGGAGACGGTCCTTTTCGTTGTTGCATGAAAGAAAAGATGAGGTACGTACATCAGAAAATGATTTACGTACCTCGGAACCTGCGCTAGGAGTCCGCTCGGAGGAAACATGAAGCCGACCGTGCACGACATCGCAGCCGCCGCGGGCGTGAGCCTTGCCACCGTCGACCGGGTGCTCAACCGCCGGCCGGGCGTGAGCGCCCGCACCCGCGGCAGGGTGGAGGCTGCCGTCGCGACGCTCGGTTTCGTGCGGGACGTGGCGGCTGCCAATCTCGCCAAGGGGCGCGTCTATCCGCTGACCTTCATCCTGCCTTCCAACGACAATTCCTTCATGCGTGAGGTGGAGGCGGCGGTGCATGATGCCGTGGCGCGCTCGCCCTCGGAGCGGACAGATATCCGCATCCTCAAGGTGCCGCCCTTCGATGCGGCCGCCCTTGTCCAGACGCTGGACGCACTGGCGGACGACCGGCCGGCCGGCGTGGCGCTCGTCGCCGTCGACGCGCCGGAGGTAGCGGGTGCCGTCGACCGGCTGGTGGAGGCGGGCATTCCGGTGGTGACGCTGGTTTCCGACCTGCCGGCATCGCGGCGGGTCCATTTCGCCGGCATCGACAATCTGGCCGCCGGCCGAACGGCGGCGAGCCTGCTCGGACGTTTCGTCGGCGACAGGCGCGGTTCGATCGCGGTTCTGGCCGGCTCCATGCTGGTGCGCGACCATCGCGAGCGCCTGGAAGGATTCCGTTCGGTCATGGCCGCCGAATATCCGCATCTTTCGTTGCTCGAGGTCATCGAGGGGCGCGACGATCCGGCGCTTGTCGAGAGCCGGCTCACCGATCTCTTTCGCGAGCGCGGCGACATTCTCGGAATCTACAGCCTCGGCGCCGGCAATCGTGGTCTCGTGGCAGCGCTTGGCAAGGCCAGGTTCGAGCGGCGCCCGGCGGTGATCGCCCATGAACTGACCGGCACGACGCGAAACGCGCTGACCGACGGTCTGATCGACGCGGTGCTCAACCAGGACGCCGGCCACGAGGTGCGCAGCGCCATCCGGGTGCTGAAGGCCAAGGCCGACGGCCTGCCGCTTCTGGCGGCGCAGGAACGCATCCGCATCGACATTTTCTTGAAGGACAACCTGCCGTGAAGGGCGGGAAATAGGAGAGACGACATGTATCTGGGGCTAGACCTCGGCACCTCGGGTGTGAAGGCCATGCTGATCGACGAGAACCAGCGGGTGGTGGGCGTCGCCAATGCGGCGCTCGATGTTTCGCGTCCGCATCCCGGCTGGTCGGAGCAGGAGCCGCTCGACTGGATCCGGGCGACGCGGAAAGCCGTGGGCGCGCTGAAGGCTGCGCATGGCCCAGCGCTTTCCGTCGTCAAGGGCATCGGCCTTTCCGGCCATATGCATGGCGCCACGCTGATCGATGCGGCGGATCAGGTGCTTCGCCCCTGCATCCTGTGGAACGACACGCGCAGCCATGTCGAGGCGGCGGAGATGGATGCCGATCCGCGCTTCCGCGCCATCACCGGCAATATCGTCTTTCCGGGCTTCACTGCACCGAAACTCGCCTGGGTGGCGAAGAACGAGCCGGACGTCTTTGCCCGGGTGGCCAAGGTTCTGCTTCCGAAGGATTTCCTGCGCCTGTGGCTGACCGGCCAATATCTCTCCGACATGTCGGATTCGGCCGGAACCGCCTGGCTCGATACGGGCGCGCGCCGCTGGTCGGCAGAACTGCTGGACGCGACCGGGCTTTCCGAGCGGCAGATGCCGGGGCTCGTCGAGGGCACCGATCCGGCCGGAACGCTGCGTCACCAACTGGCCGCCGAATGGGGCATGGCGAGCGGCGTGACCATCGCCGGCGGCGCCGGCGACAATGCAGCTTCCGCCTGCGGCATGGGCACGGTCGCGGAAGGCCAGGCCTTCGTCTCGCTCGGCACCTCCGGCGTGCTCTTCGCAGCCAACGGCTCCTATCTGCCGAAGCCGGAGAGCGCCGTGCATGCCTTCTGTCACGCGCTGCCGAACACCTGGCACCAGATGGGCGTCATTCTCTCGGCGACCGACGCGCTGAACTGGCTGAGCGGCATCACCGGCAAGGCGGCCGGAGAACTCACCGGCGACCTTGGCAACGATCTGAAGGCGCCGGGCAGCGTCACCTTCCTGCCCTACCTCTCGGGCGAGCGCACCCCGCACAACGACGCGAAGATCCGCGGCGCTTTCATCGGCCTTGGCCATGAAAGTTCGCGCGAGGTGCTGACGCAGGCCGTGCTCGAGGGGGTTACCTTCGCTATCCGCGACAATCTCGAGGCGTTGAGGTCGGCGGGCACCCATATCTCCCGGGTGACGGCGATCGGTGGCGGTTCGCGCTCGCGCTACTGGCTGGCCTCGATCGCAACGGCGCTCGGCCTTCCGGTCGACATTCCGGCCGACGGCGATTTCGGCGCGGCCTTCGGTGCGGCACGGCTCGGGCTGATCGCCGCGACGGGCGCAGACCCGCTTTCCGTCTGCACGGCACCGAAGACGGCCGAGACGGTCGAACCCGTCACGGCGCTCGCCGGTGCCTACGAGGAGGCCTACGGGCGCTACCGGTCGCTTTATCCGGCGATCAAATCGCTGGCTCATTGACACGGAGCCCCCTCATCCGCCTGCCGGCACCTTCTCCCCGATGGGGAGAAGAGATCTGCGGCAAGCGCCGAGGCCCTCCTCTCCCCACCGGGGAGAGGGCAGGGTGAGGGGGGAGCCAGAAATGCGACTTTCACAGCATTCGAACACGAACCAGGAGGAAATACCCATGACGACAGGCTTCTTCGGCGATATCGCCAAGGTCGAGTATGAAGGCCCGGACAGCACCAATCCGCTCGCCTTCCACCATTACAATCCCGACGAAGTGGTGCTCGGCAAGCGGATGGAAGACCATCTGCGCTTCGCGGTGGCCTACTGGCATACCTTCACCTGGCCGGGCGGCGATCCGTTCGGCGGGCAGACCTTCGAGCGGCCGTGGTTCTCCGACACGATGGAAGCGGCAAAGATGAAGGCCGACGTCGCCTTCGAATTCTACCAGCTGCTCGGCGTTCCCTATTACTGCTTCCATGACGCCGACGTGCGGCCCGAGGGTCGGACCTTCGCCGAGAACACCAGGAACCTCAACGAGATCGTCGACTATTTCGAGAAGAAGCAGGCCGAGACGGGCGTCAGGCTGCTCTGGGGCACGGCGAACCTGTTCTCCAACCGCCGCTTCATGTCTGGGGCCGCCACCAATCCGGACCCGGACGTCTTCGCCTTCTCGGCGGCGACCGTGAAGACCTGCATGGACGCCACCCAGCGGCTGGGCGGCGAGAACTACGTGCTGTGGGGCGGGCGCGAGGGCTACGAGACCCTGCTCAACACCGACCTGAAGCGCGAGCTGAGCCAGCTCGGCCGGTTCCTCAACCTTGTCGTCGAGTACAAGTACAAGACCGGCTTCAAGGGCACGATCCTGATCGAGCCGAAGCCGCAGGAGCCGACCAAGCACCAGTACGACTACGACGTCGCGACCGTCTACGCCTTCCTGCAGAAGAACGGGCTGGAAAACGAGGTCAAGGTCAATATCGAGCAGGGCCACGCGATCCTGGCCGGCCATTCCTTCGAGCACGAGATCGCCATGGCGAACGCCTTCGGCATCTTCGGCTCGATCGACATGAACCGCAACGACTACCAGTCGGGCTGGGACACCGACCAGTTCCCCAACAACGTGCCGGAAATGGCGCTGGCCTATTACCACGTCCTGTCGGGCGGCGGCTTCCAGACCGGCGGCACCAATTTCGACGCCAAGCTGCGCCGCCAGTCGCTCGATCCGGCCGACCTGCTCTACGGCCATATCGGCGGCATGGACTGCTGCGCCCGTGGCCTGAAGGCGGCGGCGAAGATGATCGAGGACGGCGCGCTGTCGAAGCCGCTGGAAGAGCGCTACGCAAACTGGGACAGCCCCGAGGCACAGCGCATGCTGCGCGGCGAGCTGTCGCTGGAAGCGATCACAAAAATGGTCGAGGACGGTAACGTCAATCCGGAACCGAAGTCGGGCCGGCAGGAGTATCTGGAGAACGTGGTCAACCGCTACGTCTAACAGCAACAGGCCCTCTCTCCGCTTGCGGGGAGAGGGCTCCGCCCGGCGGCGGATCGGGCCATTCAACCCAGTGAATAGCGCTTGGATATGGTTGCCGTAGCGTCCCGATAATCGCGAAAGCCCATTGCCTGGTAGTAGGCCTGGCCGCCCTTGTTCTCCCGCCGGATCGTCGCATCGATGAAGGTGGCGCCGGCCGCCTTCGCCGCGCTGGCCGTTTCGGCAAACAACGACCGCCCTATGCCCATCTTGTGCGCGTGTGGATCCACGTAGGTCGCGATGATCGCCCAGTCGGAGGGCAAGGGATCGTCGCCGGTCCATTCGGGATCGGCCCATTCGAGCGACTGGAAACCCACGATCTTCGAACCGTTCACGGCGACGAAGCAGCTGATGGCGAACCGAGGCGTGATGAAGGTATCGACGATGCCGGCCTCGTCAAAAGGCTCGGCATAGGCCGTGGTTCCTCCGATCGCGACGATTTCGTTGAGAAGTTCGGCCATTGCGCCCGCATCCTGTATCGTGGCCGGGCGGATCTCCAAAGACATCGAGCCTTCCTCCTTGTTCGATGGTCCATCCGACCCGGGGGCGCCTAGCGTCTGGCCGCCGGTCCAGTCACCGAACCGCGCACGATCAAATCCGGCATCAGCAGGATTTCGCGGCGCTCGGTCGGGCGCTCGGCGAGCTGGGCGAGCAGCAGTGCCATGGCCTGTTTGCCGATCGCGGTGCGGGGTTGGCGGATGGTGGTGAGCGCCGGGTTGAGATAGGTCGCCTGCGGCACGTCGTCGAAGCCGATGACGGAAAAATCCTTCGGCAGGTCGTAGCCGCGCGCATTGAGCCCGTTGATCACGCCGATGGCGGTGGCGTCGTTGACGCACATGAAGGCGGTCGGCAGCGTGTCGCGCATGAAGAGCTGCTCGACCGCCAGGCGGCCGCTTTCGATCGTGCCTTCGCCCTCGACCACGATGCGGTTCTCCGGCACGATGCGCGCCGCGTCGAGCGCGAGATCATAGCCATGACGGCGGCGCTGGTGGCCGAGGCGGGTTCGGCTGTCGCCGATGAAGGCGATGCGGCGATGGCCCGCGGAGAGCAGGTGTTCGGCGGCCTTCCGGGCACCGGCGACATCATCGACGCCGACATAGGATATCTTCGAGCCGAAAACGGGTTCGAACACGGCGACCGTCGGCGGCAGCCGGGTGCCGGCGACCTGGTGGCCAAAGGGCTCGTGGCCGGTGAACAGCACTAGGCCGGTCGCCTGGCCGGAACTCAGGAACTTCAGATATTCAAGGCCGCGCTCGGGGTCGTTCTGGGTGTGGCCGATGAGAACGCCAAAACCATGGGCGCGGGCCTCGTTCTCCAGCCCGATCAGCGTGGAGGAGAAGTTCGGATCACCGATGTCCGGCGCCAGGATGAGGATCATGTTCGACCGGCCCATGCGCAGCGAGCGCGCCATGGCATTGGTCGTGTAGCCGGTGATCGCGATTGCTTGGTTCACCCGCTGGCGCGTCGACTTGGCGACCTTGTCGGGCGTGTGGATCGCACGGCTCACCGTCGCGATCGACACCTCGGCCAGGCGCGCAACATCCTCGATCGTCGCTGGTGCTGAGTTCTGCACGCGGACACCATCCCCCTATCCGTCTGGAATCGCTGGAGAGATTATCGTCTGTGTTGCGACTGCGAAAGCCGATGGGGTGGCTTTTACCCCCATGATGCAGTGATGTAAACCTTTACATTGGCAATGTAAAGGTTTACACAAAATCCCAGGAGCGGTTGAGGAGCCGCGGGGAGGCTTGCATGACATCAGTTGGGGACTCTGCGCGCGCACCCGTGCTCGCGGCGGAGCGAATCTCGAAATCTTTCGGCGACGTCCAGGTGCTGTTCAGCGTGGATTTCGACGTGTTGCCGGGCGAGGTGCACGCGCTGATGGGCGAGAATGGCGCGGGCAAGTCCACGCTGGTCAAGATCCTGTCGGGCTTCGAACAGGCAAGCTCCGGCACCATCCTGCTTGACGGCGAGCCGGTCATCCTGCCGCCCAACGGCGCGGCCGAGGCGCTCGGCATCGTGCTCATCCACCAGGAATTCAACCTCGCCGACCACCTGACCGTCACCGAGAGCCTCTTCCTTGGCCGCGAGGTCACCCGTTTCGGCATGCTCGATCGCAAGCACATGCGGGCAGAGACGCGCCGCGTGCTCGACCAGCTCGGCTCGCGGATCGACGAGAATGCGCTGATCAGCTCGCTCGCCGTGGCCGACAAGCAGATGGTGGAGATCGCCAAGGCGATCAGCCGCCGGGCGCGCATCGTGTTCATGGACGAGCCGACGGCCGTGCTGTCGCGCGAGGAAACCGAGGTGCTGTTCGACCAGGTGCGCAAGCTGCGGGCCGGGGGCACGAGTTTCGTCTTCGTGTCGCACAAGCTCGATGAAGTCATGGAGCTGACCGACCGGGTGACCGTGTTGCGCGACGGACAGTGGGTGAAGACCGCGCCGACCTCTGCGCTGGACGGCGAGGCGATCGCCCAGCTGATGGTCGGGCGCGAGTTGTCGAGCCTCTATCCCAACAAGCACGAGCCGGATGTCGACGAAGAGGTCGTGCTGTCGGTCAAGGGTCTCTCCACCGGCTTCGTCAAGAATGCGAGCTTCGAGCTGAGGCGCGGCGAGGTGCTGGGCTTTTCCGGCCTGATCGGGTCGGGCCGCACGGAACTGATGGAGGCGGTCGCGGGCCTGCGCCCGCGCCTGTCGGGGCAGGTCTGGCTGAAGGGTGCCGTGCTCGAGCCGCAGGATTTCCGCGAGGCGAACCGCCGCGGGCTCGCCTATATGACCAAGGACCGCAAGGGCAAGGGGCTGCTGCTCGGCGAGGGGATGACCGCCAACCTGACGCTGCAATCCATGGAGCGGCATCTCAAGCATATCTATCTCGATCCGGCGAGCGAAGCCAGGGCCATGGCCCGGGCCAAGCGCCGCTTCGACATCCGGGTGCGCGACGACAGGATCAAGGTTGGCCGCATGTCGGGGGGCAACCAGCAGAAGCTGCTGCTCGCCAAGATCATGGAGATCGAGCCGCAGGTGATCGTCATCGACGAGCCGACGCGCGGCATCGATGTCGGCACCAAGCAGCAGATCTACCATTTCATCGCAGCACTTGCCCGCGAGGGCCGCTCGATCATCGTCATCTCCTCGGAGATGCCGGAAGTGATCGGGCTGTGCACCCGCGTCGCCGTCATGCGTGAAGGTCGCATGGTTGGCATGCTGGAAGGCGAGGAGATCAACGAGCAGACCATCATGCGCTACGCCGCGGGCCTGAAACGCCAGATGGCGAGCTGACAGAACGTTTCTGCGAAAAGGCCCGGCGGCAAGACCGGGCTTGGACAAGAGACATGGGACGGCGCAGCCGCCGACTTGGGCAGGCTGCCGGAGGAGACGAGAGACAATGACGACCGAGACCGAGAGCGCAACCGAAATCCGTGGCCGCCGCACATGGCGGGACGTGGACTTGAGAGCGGTCGCGCCCTTTGCCGCCCTGCTCCTGCTGCTGATCATCGGGGCGATGGTCAATCCGAATTTCATCGGCCTCACCAACCTCGCCAATGTCGCCACCCGCTCGGCCTTCATCGCCATCATCGCGGTCGGCGCGACCTTCGTCATCTCGTCCGGTGACCTCGATCTCTCCGTCGGCTCGATGGTGGCCTTCGTCGCCAGCCTGATGATCCTGTTCATGAATTCGGGTGTGATTGCCGATCCAGGCATGATGATTGCCGTTGCCATGCTTCTCACCGTCGTCATCGGATCGCTGTGCGGGCTGGTGAACGGCCTGATTACCACGGTCGGCAAGATCGAGCCCTTCATCGCGACGCTCGGCACCATGGGGATCTACCGCGGCCTGACGACCTGGCTCTCGCAGGGCGGGGCGATCACGCTGCGCGATCCGGCACAGCAGGAAATGTATCGGCCGGTCTATTTCGGCTCGATCCTCGGTCTGCCGGTGCCGATCTTCATCATCCTCGTCGTGACCGCGATCGCCGCCTTCGTGCTTTACCGCATGCGCTACGGCCGGCATGTGGTCGCCGTCGGCTCCAATCGCGACGTCGCGCGCTATTCCGGCATCGCGGTCGACCGGGTGCGCACCATCGCCTTCATCATCCAGGGGCTCTGCGTGGCGATCGCCGTGCTTCTCTACGTGCCGCGTCTCGGCTCGACCTCGGCGACCACCGGCATCCTCTGGGAATTGCAGGCAATCACCGCGGTCGTCGTCGGCGGCACGGCGCTGAAAGGTGGCGCCGGCCGGGTGTGGAGCACGATCTGCGGCGCCTTCATCCTGGAACTCGTCGGCAACATCATGCTGCTCTCCAACTTCATCTCCGAATATCTGATCGGCGCCATCCAGGGCACGATCATCATCATCGCGATGCTCGTCCAGCGGTCGTTGGCGCGCAAGGCGTGAACCGCGGCCGGGCAGGAGGGTCGCCCGGTCCGTCCATCAACGAGACCCTGGACATCTTGGGAGGAAACCAATGCACAAGAAACTGCTCGGCCTTGCCGTCGCCATGACGGCACTGGCGTCGATCTTCACCGCCGCCGAGGCGCAGGAGACGAAGACGATCGGCGTCTCCATTCCGGCCGCCGACCACGGCTGGACCGCCGGTGTCGTCTACCACGCCAACCGCGTCGCCGAACTGCTGATGAAGGAACATCCCGGCCTCAACGTCATCGTCAAGACCTCGGCCGATCCTGCCACCCAGGCGAACGCCGTGCAGGATCTCGAGATCCAGGGCATCGACGCGCTCGTCATCCTGCCGACCGACCCGGACCCGCTGGTCAACGCGATCAAGGAAGTGAAGAACAAAGGCCATTTCGTCACGATCGTCGACCGTGCGCCCTCCGTCAACGACAACACGGTGCGCGACCTCTACGTCGCCGGCAACAATCCGGCGCTCGGCGAAGTCGCCGGCCAGTATATCGCCAAGAACACGCCGGATGCCGAAGTGGTCGTCATCCGCGGCATGCCGATCCCGATCGACCAGCAGCGCCAGGACGGCTTCGATAAGGGCATTGCCGGCTCGAACGTCAAGATCCTCGACCGCCAGTTCGGCAACTGGAACCGTGACGACGCCTTCAAGGTCATGCAGGACTACCTGACCAAGTATCCGAAGATCGACGTGGTCTGGTGCCAGGACGACGACATGGCTGTCGGCGTACTGCAGGCCATCGAACAGGCCAAGCGCACCGACATCCAGTACATCATCGGCGGCGCGGGTTCGAAGGACATGATCAAGAAGGTCATGGACGGCGACAAGATGGTGCCGGTCAACGTGCTCTATCCGCCGTCGATGGTCGGCACCGCGATGGAGCTGACCGCGGCCGCGATCTACGACCAGGTTCCGGTCCACGGCACCTACACGCTGGACGCGACCCTGATCACGCCGGACAATGCCAAGAACTACTACTTCCCGGACTCGCCGTTCTGACCAGCGGCATCTGCCAGACGCAGCGATCTGCCCGGTTTTCCCGGGCAGATTTTCGCCGCCGTCATCATCGCCGTTGTATCGATTTTGCATCTCCTGTAATCGTGACTGAAACGTTGCAGGAAGACTTTGGGAGGAGAATTCATGAAGACGATCAAGGGGCCGGCGATCTTTCTCGGCCAGTTTGCTGGCGATGCCGCACCTTTCAATTCCTGGGATGCGATCACCAAATGGGCGGCGGACGCGGGCTATCTCGGCGTGCAGGTGCCGACCTGGGCCGGACAGTTGATCGACCTGAAAAAGGCGGCCGAATCCAAGACCTACTGCGACGAACTCGCCGGTGTGGCGCGCCAGAACGGCGTCGAGATCACCGAGCTTTCGACCCATCTGCAGGGCCAGCTGGTCGCCGTGCATCCGGCCTATGACGAGGCGTTCGACGGCTTTGCCGCACCGGAAGTGCGCGGCAATCCCAAGGCGCGGCAGGAATGGGCCGTGCAACAGGTCAAGTATGCGCTCAAGGCGTCCAACAATCTCGGCATCAATGCCCATGCGACCTTTTCCGGGGCGCTGGCATGGCCCTATTTCTATCCCTGGCCGCAGCGGCCGGCTGGTCTCGTCGAGACAGCCTTCGACGAACTGGCCAGGCGCTGGAAGCCGATCCTCGACTATGCCGATTCCCAGGGGGTCGACGTCGCCTATGAGATCCATCCGGGCGAGGACCTGCATGACGGCGTGACCTTCGAGATGTTCCTCGAGCGCGTCGGCGGGCACACCCGGGCCAACATGCTCTACGATCCGTCGCACTACGTGCTCCAGTGCCTCGACTATCTCGACCACATCGACATCTACAAGGACCGGATCAAGATGTTCCACGTCAAGGACGCGGAGTTCAATCCGACCGGCCGGCAGGGCGTCTATGGCGGCTACCAGAGCTGGGTGAACCGGGCAGGGCGCTTCCGCTCGCTCGGCGACGGCCAGGTCGATTTCGGCGCGATCTTCTCGAAGATGGCCGCCAATGACTTCGACGGCTGGGCCGTGGTCGAATGGGAATGCGCACTCAAGCACCCGGAAGACGGTGCCCGCGAAGGCGCCGAGTTCGTCAAGCACCACATCATCCGGGTCACGGACCACGCCTTCGACGACTTCGCCGCCGGCGGCACCGACGATGCCGCCAACCGGCGCATGCTCGGGCTTTGAGAGGCGGCGTTCGCCTCTCACCCTAGCCCTCTCCCCGCGTGCGGGGAGAGGGGACTTGCCCCTTCCAGCCCCGGGTGAACAGCATCGGCGCGACGGTGCCGCACAGGTCCTTCTCCCCCGCTTGCGGGGAGAAGGTGGCGGCAGCCGGATGAGGGGCAGCTCCACCACATCAGATTTTTCCAGGAGGTATTTCATGGCAATTGAAGGAAAGACGGAAGCGCGGACGCAGAAGATCAGGCTCGGCATGGTGGGCGGCGGTTCCGGCGCCTTCATCGGCGGCGTGCATCGCATGGCGGCGCGCATCGACGATCATTTCGATCTCGTGGCCGGCGCGCTGTCGTCGACGGCGGAGAAATCGCTGGCCTCTGGCCGCGAACTGGGGCTTGATCCGGAGCGCTGCTACGGCTCGTTCGAGGAGATGGCCGAGAAGGAAGCGGCCCGGCCGGACGGCATCGAGGCCGTGTCGATCGTCACGCCCAACCATGTGCACTATCCGGCGGCCAAGGCCTTTCTCGAGCGCGGCATCCACGTCATCTGCGACAAGCCGCTGACGTCCAATCTGGAGGATGCGAAAAAGCTGAAGGCGGTGGCCGACCAGTCCAAGGCGCTGTTCGTGCTCTCCCACAACTACACCGGATATCCGATGGCGCGTCATGCGCGCGAACTGGTGCGGTCCGGCGAACTGGGCGAAATCCGCCTGGTGCAGATGGAGTATCCGCAGGACTGGCTGGCCGAGCCGATCGAGCAGACCGGCCAGAAGCAGGCAGCCTGGCGCACGGATCCCAAGCAGTCGGGCGCCGGCGGCTCGACCGGCGACATCGGCACCCATGCCTATAATCTCGGCTGCTTCATCTCCGGCCTCGAAATCGAGGAACTTGCCGCCGACGTGCACACCTTCGTCGCCGGCCGCAAGCTCGACGACAATGCCCATGTGATGCTGCGGTTCAAGGGCGGCGCCAAGGGGCTGCTGTGGTGCAGCCAGGTGGCAGTCGGCCACGAGAACGGGCTGAAGGTCCGGGTCTACGGTACCAAGGCCGGCATCGAATGGGTGCAGGCCGATCCGAACTATCTGTGGTTCACCCGGCTCGGCGAGCCGAAACAGTTGATCACGCGCGGAGGTGCGGGTGCCGGAGCCTCGGCGCAGCGCGTCACGCGTATTCCCGGCGGCCATCCGGAAGGCTATCTCGAAGCCTTCGCCACGATCTACACGGAGGCGGCAGCCGCCATCAATGCCGCCAAGGCCGGCACGGCCGTCGATCCGGCGGTCGTCTACCCGACCATCGACGACGGCGTCAAAGGCGTTGCCTTCGTCGAGGCCTGCGTGGCCTCGTCGAAGAGCAACGGGGCTTGGGTCAAGGTGTGACGTTACGCTCGTGGGGCCGAGCGCAAGCTCTCCTCGCCCGCACTGCCCTCACCACGGGAGCAACTGGCTTGCTCCCCGCTTCTCCCCGCCGGTGCGGAGGAGGGTGACCGAAGGGACGTAGGCAGATTCTGGAGATGCCGAGGCAAATCTGACCGGTCAGTCCGGTGCGCAGGCCGAGAGCATGGCGGGGGTGTCGACATAGGCTTCGTAGCGGCGGATCGTTCCCTCGCGCACTGTGTAGACATGGACCGCGGCAAGCTCGAATTGCCGGCCCGTCGCGAGAGCCTTGCCCCGTGTGCGGCCGATGCTCACCACGCGGTCGCCTGCCTGGAAGAGTTGCTCGTCGACGATCTGGGTGTCGATCGTGCCGGTCAGGCGGATGAAGAACTGCTGCAGGCCGGCGTGGCCGCGATATTCGCCGCCCCAGGGCAGGAGGTCGGACTGGTAGATTTCGCAGTCGGGATGGTAGAGAGCCTGGATGGCGGGCAGGTCGCGGCCGGCATAGGCCCGGTAGACTGCGCGCACGACATCGAGCGGGCAGGGGTGGTTCTCAGCCGAGTTATCCCGTGCTGTGTTGGCTTGCATGACAAATCTCCTTCGGGCGGCATCGGTGCCGATGCGTGTTCCCTAGGGGATCTGGAGGCCTCATTCTTTCCGCTGGTTGCGGCCCATTGCCTGCCATTGCGAAAACTATGCGCGTGCCCGCGCACGCCATTGCGCCGGCGTCGTTCCGGTCGCTCCGCGAAAGACGTTGGTGAAATGGCTCTGGTTCTTGAAGCCCACGTCCAGGGCGAGCTGTGCGAGGGGCATGTCGGTGGCCGCCAGCAAGCCGCAGGCGAGTTCGATGCGGAAGTCCTGCAGCCATTGAAACGGCGTCCGCCCCGTGGAGGCCTTGAACGCGCGCAGGAAATGGAACTGGCTCAATCCTGCCGCAGCCGCGATCTCCTCGAGGCTCGGATCGTTCGTCACTCTCGAGCGCATATAGTCGATCGTCCGCCTCAGGCTGGCTGGTGACAGGCGCTCTTTCGCCTGCCGAGCAGTATCAAGGGACGGGTTTCGCTCCGCTTCCTGGGCGAGCTGCGCAAGAACAAGCGCGACACCATGGTCGCCATAGGCGCGGCCGATGCCGTCCGCTCCCGCCCCAATGTCTTCCTTCCAGAGCGCGGTCGAGACGGCGGCGAAGATCGGATCCTGCACGACGTGCCCGGTCAGCCGGTCGAGCGAGGTTGCGCCCGTCGGCGTGAACTCTTCGAGCATGCGTGCCACCATGTCCTTCGGGAAGGAGAAGATCAGGCAGTCGTGATTGCCCTCGACCCGCCAGAGAGCGGAGGTGTCGGCAGGGGTCAGGATACCCGCACCCTGATGCCGGTATCCTTCCGCGCCCTTCGGAACCACCAATCCGTCGCCGATGTCGCGCCAGGGTCGGGAACGGCCGGCCAGCAATATCGAAAAGGTGTAGTCGGGAAGCGCCGGCTGCAGGGTCTCGAAGTCCGAGTGGCGCAGGCGCGTCAGGGTGACGCCGCCGGAGCCCACGTGCCGCGTCTGCACGTCTGCACCCGGCGGGACCGTTTGCGCGCTGTCGCTTTCCTTGCTGGTCATGCGGCCAGGGTACAGAGCCTGGAAGGCGAGGTCCAGTTGGGATGCGCTCGCGAGGGATCTGAGCCGGTGCCGGGGGACAATCGGCCAGGGATGACCATCTCGAAGCGAGGCGCTGACGATGTTCCGGCAACACCCCGAATCTGCAACGTTGCAGAATTGTGCATCGGGCTCTTCACCCCGAACTGAACATGGGTTAAACCGCCTTGGACAAAGTTCCTGCATCCCGCTGCCGTGATCTGCGCCAGATGCATAGCCTGGATGAGACCAGCCATGATTGATCCCAAGTCGCTTGCCGAACGCTTCCCCGGCGATTTCACCTTTGGTGTGGCGACCGCCTCGTTCCAGATCGAAGGGGCGTCCAAGGCCGATGGGCGAAAGCCGTCGATCTGGGATGCGTTTTCCAACATGCCGGGCCGCGTCTATGGCCGGCACAACGGCGACGTGGCCTGCGATCACTACCATCGCTGGGAAGAGGATCTCGACCTGATCAAGGCAATGGGCGTTTCGGCCTATCGCTTCTCGATCGCCTGGCCGCGGATCATCCCCGAGGGGACCGGAAGGATCAACGAGAAGGGCCTCGATTTCTACGACAAGCTGATCGACGGCCTGAAGGATCGCGGTATCAAGGCCTTTGCCACGCTCTACCATTGGGACCTGCCGTTGGCGCTGATGGGCGACGGCGGCTGGACCGCGCGTTCGACCGCCTACGCCTTCCAGCGCTATGCCAAGATCGTCATGGCCCGGCTCGGCGATCGGCTCGACGCGGTGGCGACCTTCAACGAGCCCTGGTGCTCGGTGTGGCTCTCCCACCTCTACGGCGTGCATGCGCCGGGCGAGAAGAACATGGACGCAGCACTCCACGCCCTGCACTACACCAATCTCGCGCACGGCCTCGGCGTCGACGCCATCCGCCAGGTGGCGCCGCAGGTGCTGGTCGGGCTGGTGCTGAATGCCCATTCGGTCGTACCCGGTTCCGATAGCGCTGCGGACAAGGCCGCGGCCGAGCGGGCCTTCCAGTTCCACAACGGCGTCTTCTTCGATCCGGTGTTCAAGGGCGCCTATCCGGCGGATTTCCTGTCGGCGCTGGGCTCCCGTCTGCCGAAGATCGAAGATGGCGACATGGAGATCATCAGCCAGAAGCTCGACTGGTGGGGCTTCAACTACTACACGCCGTTGCGGGTCGCCGACGATCCGACGCCGGGGGCGGAATTCCCGGCAACCGTCGACGCGCCGCCGGTCTCCGAGGTCAAGACCGATATCGGCTGGGAGGTCTATGCGCCGGCGCTGAAGTCGCTGGTCGAGGGCCTCTACAAGCGTTACGAGCTGCCGGTCTGTTACATCACCGAGAATGGCGCCTGCTACAACATGGAAGTCGAGAACGGCGAGGTCGACGACCAGCCGCGCCTCGACTACTACGCCGAGCACCTCAGCATCGTCGCCGACCTGATCAAGGACGGCTATCCGATGCGCGGCTATTTCGCCTGGAGCCTGATGGACAATTTCGAATGGGCGCAGGGCTACAAGATGCGCTTCGGCCTCGTCCATGTCGACTACGACACCCAGGTGCGCACCGTGAAGAAGAGCGGCAAGTGGTATAGCGCGCTCGCGGCACAGTTTCCGAAGGGCAACCACAAGACGGTGTGAGTCCTTGCGCGTCTCTCAAGGGCGGCCAGCGGCTTTGCCGGGCCTCAGGCCAGCTTGACCAGCTTCTGATCGGGGCGCTCGGCGGCGTGTCGCTTGTCGAACTCGGCACGGGCCGCGTGAATCTTGTCGTGATTGGCGAACACCCAGCCGCCCATGGCCTGAATCGGTTCGCGCAGCGACTGGCCAAGTTCGGTCAGCTCATATTCGACCCGCGGCGGGACTGTGGGATAGACACTGCGCTTCACCAGGCCATCGCGCTCCAGCGCCCGCAGCGTCAGCGTCAGCATGCGCTGCGAGACACCCACGACAGCGCGCTTGAGATCGCTGAACCGGGCCGGGCCATCGCCCAAAATCATGATGACCAGCACGCTCCACTTGTTGCCGATGCGCGACAGCATTTCGCTGACCGTCTGGCATTTCGCCGGGTCGTAGTGTTTCGGCATCCTGCCTCCCCCATTCTTCGGTTACAAAAATGTGCCTTCTTGCTGAAGATTTCAAGTTCCCTATTTACACCTGGTTACTAATCAATACCGCATTTGCGGTCCGCTTCCGGCCGACCTCCCAAGGCTTGGAAAGGGCGCGCGCGGGCAACCAGGAAAGGCACCCTCCCATGCTCCTCGACAAACTCAACTGGCGCTATGCCACGAAGAAGATGGACCCCTCCAAGCCGGTATCCGAAGACAAGGTTCAGCGCATCCTCGAAGCCATTCGGCTTGCGCCGACCTCGAGCGGTCTGCAGCCCTATGAAGTGATCGTGGTCAAGAATCCGGACACCAAGGCGAAGATCCGCGAGATCGCGTGGAACCAGGCCCAGGTCACGGAAGGGTCGCATCTTCTCGTCTTTGCCGCCTGGGACAATTACACGCCCGAGCGCATCAACGGCATGTTCGACCTCGTGAATGCGGAACGCGGCTTCTCCAACGAAGGCTGGGAGAACTATCGTAAGATGCTGCTCGACACCTATCCGCCGCGCGATCCGCAGGTGAACTTCGAACATGCCGCACGCCAGGCCTATATCGGATTCGGCATCGGCCTGACCGCCGCCGCCTTCGAAGGTGTCGATGCCACGCCGATGGAGGGCTTCGATGCCGCCAAGCTCGACGAGATCCTGGGCCTTCGCGAACGGGGCCTGCGTTCGGTGACGATCATGCCGCTCGGCTATCGCCAGGCTGAAGGCGATTGGCTGGTGAACCTCAAGAAGGTGCGCCGCCCCAAGGAAAGCTTCATCTCCGAAGTGAAGTAAGCGATGCGGCGTGCCGGGCTTGCGGCCCGGCACGCCGAAGGTCGATGGAGCGATGCCGCCTTCGGGCGGGCAGGCCGCCCTATCCTCTGGCCTTCTTGGTCCGCCGTGCACCCAAAGGCCGGTGACCGGTGGTTTGCTGCTTGGACGAATTTTCCGCGTGCAGGGGGATTCCGGGGAAAAACCTCTCTGTTCCGCTGGGGCCGCCGATGGCATAAGCGGATCAGTTTTCTGCGACGCATGGCTGACCTGCGTTTCGCGGGTTTGAAAAGGTGAAACCAAAGATGCTAGATCGGCGCCGAACCGTCCGAATGTGTATGTCGCGATAGACCGTCCGACATCCTGCCATCTTGGCCGCCTTTTGAGCGGCGATCACCGAAGAGACTAGCATGACCCACCGACCGAATCCGCGCGACGCCTCGACAGGAGGCTTCCGATGAGCGCGGCTGCCGAAAGAACACCGACCGTCCTCAATCCCATGGTCGCCTTTGAGGGCGTGACCAAGCATTTCGGCGGCGCCAAGGGCCAGCCGGCCTTCACGGCACTGGCGGGCGTTGACTATGTCGTGCCGAGGGGCTCGATCACCGGCATCATTGGCCGCTCCGGCGCGGGCAAGTCAACGTTGATCCGGCTGGTCAACGGCCTTGAAATTCCCTCGTCCGGCAAGGTGCTGGTCGACGGCGTCGATGTCGGCGCGCTTGACGATGCAGCCCTTCGTGCGCTGCGCCGCGAAGTCGGCATGATCTTCCAGCATTTCAACCTGCTGTCCTCGCGCACCGTGCATGACAATATCGCCCTGCCGCTGGAGATCGCCGGTCTCGACAGGAAGACGATCGACCAGCGCGTCAGGCCGCTGATGGACCTGGTCGGACTTTCCGACAAGGCCGACCGTTATCCGGCGGAACTGTCCGGCGGGCAGAAGCAACGCGTCGGCATTGCCCGGGCGCTTGCCACAGAGCCGAAGCTGCTGCTCTCCGACGAGGCGACCTCGGCGCTCGACCCGGAAACGACGCAGTCGATCCTCGAACTGCTGAAGACCATCAACCGCGATTTGGGCCTGACCGTGCTCCTGATCACCCACGAGATGGAAGTGGTGAAGACCATCGCCTCGCAGGTGGCCGTGATCGACCGTGGCCTGATTGTCGAGCATGGCCGGACCTTCGACGTCTTCACCGCGCCGAAACACGAAACCACGCAGGCGCTGCTGTCGGCCTCGATCGGGGCGAAGCTGCCCGAGTGGATCCGCTCGGATCTCAAAGCCGAACCGTCGCCGGGCGACCGGGCGCTCGTGCGGCTGATCTTCTTCGGCGAGACGGCATTCCAGCCTCTGACCGCGCGGCTGGTGGCCGAGCTCGGCGCCGACGTCAACATCCTGGCCGGCGCCATCGACGACATTGCCGGCGAGCCCTTCGGCTCGCTGGTGGTCTCCTATCCCGCCGATCCGGCAACGCTTGCGCGGGCGCAACGCTTCTATACCGAAACCGGACTGACCACGGAGGTGATCGGCTATGGCGTTTGATATGCTCTTCAACCTGCTCGTAAAGGCGCTGTGGCAGACCCTCCAGATGGTCGCCATGGCCGGCGTCATCGGCACGCTGGTCGGCCTGCCGATCGGCGTCTTCCTCGCCACCAGCGGAAGGGGCGAGCTTTTTGCCGCCCCGACGATCAACCGGATCGTCGGCCTGGTGGTCAATGCGGCGCGCTCGACGCCCTTCATCATCCTGGTGGTGGCGATCATCCCCTTCACCCGGTTCGTTACCGGCACCTCGATCGGCACGATTGCCGCGATCGTGCCGCTCACCGTCGCCACCATTCCCTTCGTCGCGCGCCTGATCGAGGCGGCGATCCGCGAAGTGGACAAGGGGCTGATCGAGGCCGCCCGCGCCATGGGCGCGACGCCGCTGCAGATCGTCAGCAAGGTGCTTCTGGCCGAAGCGCGGCCCGGCATCGTGCTGGCGCTGACCCTGACGCTCGTCAGCCTGATCGGCTTCTCGGCCATGGTCGGTGCGGTCGGCGGCGGCGGGCTCGGCGATCTCGGCATCCGCTACGGCTACCAGCGCTTCATGCCCGACGTCATGCTGGCGGTGGTCGTGGTGCTGATCGTCCTGGTGCAGGCGGTGCAGAGCGCCGGCGACCATCTGGCGCGGCGCTTCGACAAGCGCAGCCGCAAGAACTGAATTCCCCCTCTTCAGAAAACCCAAGGAGTGATTTCCATGAAGAAACTGATCCTCGCGGCCTCTTTCGCCGCCCTCTTTTCCGCAAGCGCGGCTCTGGCCGAAAGCATCAAGATCGGCGTGACCCCTGGCCCGCATGCGCAGATCATGGAAAAGGTGAAGGAAGTCGCCGCCAAGAAGGGCCTCGACATCGAGATCCTCGAATTCTCGGACTATGTCGTGCCGAACCAGGCGCTGGCCGACGGCGACCTCAACGCCAATTCCTTCCAGCACCAGCCCTATCTCGACAACCAGATCGCCGACCGCGGCTATGAAATCATCAGCGTCGGCCCGACCGTCAACTTCCCGATGGGCGTCTATTCCAAGAAGGTGAAGAGCCTCGACGAACTGACCGACGGCGCCAAGGTATCGATCCCGAACGACCCGACCAATGGCGGCCGCGCGCTGCTCGTTCTGGCCGACAAGGGCCTGATCAAGGTCGATGCGGCCAAGGGCCTGAAGATCGGTCCGGCGGACGTCACCGAAAATCCGAAGAATCTTGAATTCGTCGAACTCGACGCCGCCCAGCTGCCGCGCTCGCTCGACGACGTCGACGTCTCGGTGATCAACACGAACTACGCCCTCGAAGCCGGCCTCAATCCGAAGACGGATTCGATCGCCATCGAAGGTGAGAAGGCGCCCTACGTCAACGTCATCGCGGTTCGTGCGGCCGACAAGGACGCCGCCTGGCTGAAGACCCTGCTCGAGTCCTACCACAACGACGAGATCAAGGCCTTCGTCGCCGAAGAGTTCAAGGGCGCCGTCGTCGCCGGCTGGTAAGCGGGCAGCAATCCCGGATTCATGACGGGCGGGCGATGGAGAGAACCATTGCCCGCCCGATCTCTTTTGATTCGCATTGACGTATTCGGTATTCGACGTTACGCAGCCTTCAGGTTTCAGCCGCCTGCCGCTCGCGGACACGTGTCTCGGTGAAGGTCTGACCTTGACGATTTCTCACCCTCTGTGCATTTCGCGCCGCGGGCAATGCGAGCCCCCTCCTTCAGAGCGAAATGCCTTTTTGAGGAGCGTGGGATGTCGTCTGGCACCTCCACCCACAATGCCTATCTCAGTGGGCCTATTTCCGGCCTGTTCGCAAAAACCGCGCTGCCCATAGTCTTCGTGATGAGCATGAACGGCGTCCTGACCGTCGTCGATGCGATATTCCTTGGGGCCTTTGTCGGCCCGGAGGCGGTGGGCGCCGTCACTGTCGTGTTTCCGGTCTACATGCTGATCGTCGCCCTTGCGACACTGGTATCCGCAGGCATGTCCAGCCTGCTCGCGCGCAGTCTCGGGGCAGGCCGGATTGACGAGGCGCAAGGCGTTTTTGCCGGGGCGCATATGCTCGCGCTGGCGATCAGTGCCCTGCTGATTGTCGGTTTCATCGTCTTCGGCGATCGCCTGACTCTGCGCCTCGCCAACGGATCGCCTGTGCTTTACCAGATGGCCTACGCCTTTGCCGCGACCATCGTCTTCTCTTCACCCTTGCAGTTCCTGCTCTTGGTCCAGGCTGATGCGTTGCGCAGCGAGGGCCGGACCGGACTGATGGCAGCGATGAGCCTTGTGGTATCGCTCGCCAATATCGGTTTCAACTATCTCCTTATCGTCGGACTGGGCTGGGGAGTGGTGGGCTCCGCCTCTGGCACGGCGCTGGCGCAAGGGATGGCGCTCTGCCTGCTCGTCGTCTTTCGCCTGGTCGGTCGGACGGATCTCCGGCTTTCCGCGCTGCTGCGGCACAGGCCGACGACGGCGTGGCGCCGGATCGTCTCTCTGGGTGCGCCACAGAGCCTCGGCTTCGTCGGCCTTGCGGGGATATCGGCGACGATCATTGCGGCGTTGCAGGTCTCGGCGGGCGACCGATACCAAGCGGTCGTTTCCGGCTACGGCATCATCACCCGGATCATGACATTTGCCTATCTTCCGCTGCTGGGCATGAGCCAGGCGATGCAGTCGATGGTGGGCAACAATGTCGGCGCGAGGCTCTGGCGGCGCTCGAACGAAAGCCTCCGGTTCGGGCTGATGGCGGCGCTCCTCTATTGCCTTGCGGTCGAATGTCTCCTGGTCGGCGCAATCCGGCCGCTCAGCCTGCTGTTCGTCAGCGAGGATGCGGTCGTGAGCGAGATCGCCCGGATCATGCCGGTGATGGTCGCGATGTATGTTGTCTCGGGTCCGCTCGTCATGCTGACCGGCTATTTCCAGGCGATCGGCGATGCCGGCCGGGCAGCGATCCTGGGATTGTCGAAGCCCTACCTCTTCACGATCCCGTTGATCATCGGCTTTGCGATGGTCTTCGGCGAGCAGGGAATTTGGTTCGCCATCCCGATAGCGGATCTGATGCTTCTGGTTCTGGCTGTCGTGGTGCTGGCGCAGACAGCCAGGCAACACGGCCTGGCATGGGGGCTGCTCATGCGCGATCGGGAGCCGGAGCCGTAAGGCGAGGGCCGCACATCGGCCGCCCGATCAGCTGCCGATGTGCCTTTCGCCGCGCTTCTTCGCGAGCGCGATCTGCATCTGCCGCTGACGGTAGCGGTCGCGGTCGGCCTCGGTGCGGCTGTCGTAGCAGTGCGGGCAGGAGACGCCTTCCTCGAATTTCGGCGACGTCACCTCTTCCGCCGTCAGCGGATAGCGGCAGGCGTGGCAGAGCGTGTGTTCGCCCTGCTTCAGGCCGTGGGTGATCGACACGCGCTCGTCGAAGACGAAGCAAGCGCCGTCCCATAGGCTTTCTTCCGCCGGCACTTCCTCGAGATATTTGAGGATGCCACCCTTGAGGTGGTAGACCTCGTCGAAGCCCATTTCCTTGGCGAAGGCCGTCGACTTCTCGCAGCGGATGCCGCCGGTGCAGTACATGGCGAGCTTCGGCTTGTTGTGCAGGCCGGGATTGTTGCGCATCCAGTCGGGGAATTCGCGGAAGGTCTTGATGTTCGGGTCGATGGCGCCCTTGAAGATGCCGATCGCCGTTTCGTAATCGTTGCGGGTGTCGATGACGATGGTTTCCGGATCGGAGATCAGAGCGTTCCAGTCCTTCGGATCGACATAGGTGCCGACGATCTTGTTGGGGTCGATATTCTCGACGCCCATCGTGACGATTTCCTTCTTCAGCCGCACCTTCATGCGCAGGAAGGGCATCTTCGCGGCGCGGCTTTCCTTGTGCACCAAGCCTGAAAATTCCGGCTGGGAGCGGATGAAGGCGAGGATCCTGGCTATGCCCTCGTCGGTGCCGGCGATCGTGCCGTTGATACCCTCGGCGGCCAGCAGCAGCGTGCCCTTGATGCCGTTTTCGCGGGCGACGGCATCGAGCTCCGCGCGAAAGCTCTCGAAGCGCGGGAAGCGGGCGAAGTGATAGAGCGCGGCGACGCAGAAGGCGCCGCCCTCTTCGTGGCGAGGGGTCTGGAAATCATCGGTCATGGCCGGGGAATACTGCCTCGGCCCCTGCTGTGCAACGATTTTCGCGCGATGGGCCACACTTTGAATTTTGTCAAATGCCGAGCAGGGCAAGCAGTGAAGCCTGCCTGGGCGGGCATATGTCGCCCTCCACAGGTGGTGCCGCCATCGCCGCGGCGATGATCCCGGCATCCTCCGCCGAAATCCTGACGATGCCGAAGCGGAAGGCTTGGCCCCAATTGCGCTTGCCCTTGGTGAGTTCGAGTCGGTCGAGCAGGGGGTGGATGGAAGCAGGCCGGCTCGGCCGCCAGTCGACGTCGGAACGGGAGGCATGGAAGGTGGCGCTCATCTGGACCCGATAGGGTTCCCGCTCCCGGATCGTTCCGATCGCGGTGAAGGCCTGCAGGCGTTCCTTGCCGCCGAACACCGTCACCGGGGAGTAGGCGATCACGGTCTCGCCGGTCCGGATGCGCCTGAGCGGCGCATCCTTTCCATGGCAGGCCTGGACGAACCCGCCTTCAACCCCTCTTGCGACGTGGTCGGCGGAGGCAACGATGATCCAGGCCATCGGTCACACCGGCGGATTGTAGAAACGGATGCGGTTCTGGTCGGGATCGGCCAGCATGAAGGTGCGGCCGAATTCCATGTCGGTCGGCTCCTGCAGGACCGTGTGACCGGCAGCGGACAGACGGGCGAAGACCGTGTCGACCTCGGCGCCATT
The DNA here is from genome assembly GCF_059424725.1 of Allorhizobium sp. GW101-3B10. Taxonomy (NCBI): domain Bacteria; kingdom Pseudomonadati; phylum Pseudomonadota; class Alphaproteobacteria; order Hyphomicrobiales; family Rhizobiaceae; genus Allorhizobium; species Allorhizobium sp. GW101-3B10. The sequence continues at coordinate 447,605 of NZ_JBWKZR010000001.1, forward strand.
TGCCAGGGGCACGTCGATCTCGAAGGCGCCGGTGCTGCCGGTCACTGCCGGCTCCACGGCCTTCCTGGACCAGAGACCAAGCTTGATACCGCCGGGGAAGACGAACATGGCAAAGGCCGGCGAGCGTTCGACCGGTGCTACGCCCAGCACGTTTTCGTAGAAGGCGGTGCTGCGGTCCGGATCGGCGACATAGAGGATGATGAGGTTCGGTGTCATGGGTCTCTCCTGTGGTGAGAGCCCATTCCTACGCCGACATGCTGCCAAAAAATGGCAGCAGCCTAGAACATGCGCTCGGGAATGCCGTGCTGCAGCCGCCAGGCCTTCAGCAACTGCATCCGCCGCTTCGGATAGCGACCGAGCGGCCCCTCCATGAGATCCATGCGGTCGGTTCGGAAGCTGCGAAAGTCGCCGCGCAGTGTGCACCAGGCAATGACCAAACGGGCGCCTTCGAAGAAGGTAAGGGCAAAGGGCCAGATCAGTCGCTCGGTCGCGGAGCCTTTTTCGTCGCGATAGGCGATCTTCATCATCTGCTCGGAGCGAATGAACTCGCGCAGCCGGGCAAGGTCGATGCGGTCTTCCGGCAGAGGCAGTCCCGGCCCCGCGAACAGGGTACTCGCCGCGAGTTCCTCGCGCAGATCGCCCGGCAGGACTTCGGTGATCTTGGCAAGCGCATCGCGGGCGGAGATCGCCAGCTCCGGGTCGGCCCTCTGGGCCACGAGCCTTGCGCCGAGGACCAGTGCCTCAATCTCCTCGCGGGAAAACATCAGTGGCGGCAGCATGTAGCCGGGACGCAGCACGTAGCCGACGCCGGCCTCGCCCTCGATATTGGCCCCCTGCGCCTGCAGGGTGGCGATGTCGCGGTAGAGGGTGCGCAAAGAGATGCCAAGTTCCGACGCGAGCGCAGCTCCGCTCACCGGCTGGCGGTGGCGGCGCAGCACCTGCAAGAGCGACAGCAAGCGTTCGGAGCGACTCATTGTGCGATCATACAGGACTTGCTGTCAAAAAGTGTCAGCAGTGACGCTTATTCGGTCGCCGCAGCGATCCACAAGGCTTCGATGATCATGCCCTCGCGCTCCGGCGTGTCGCCAAAGATGCGCTCGGCGAGCGCCAGGGCATTCCGGCGCAGTTCCTGTTGCTGGCGGATGATGGCGCCGAGCAGGTGGGAAAATTCCTCGCCGCCGCCGATCAGTCCGGTCTCCCGGTCGAGAAGGTCGGCGAGAAGGGCGAGGTCGTGCTCGTGGCCCAGCGTGTCGACCAGCGCCTTGGCCTCGGCGCGCTTGGCATGCATGGCCGAAGGCCAGATGCCGCGCAGCAGCGAGAGGTTCATCCAATAGGCCTGGCCCGCCTTGCGCAGTTCGTGGAAGACTTCCTCGTGCACACTGCGGTGGCAGTCGTCGCGGGCGGCGCGCCCGCGGCCGAGACCCTTGCGCCAGCCCTTTGCCAGCAGCCTGGCGGCCTTGCGCGGGCTGGAGGGAAAGGACGTGGTTTCCAGGGCGGCGATCGCGTCGTGGCAGGCCGAGATCGCGGCTGCGACCTTGTCCGGCAGATCGGTTTCGGCGAGCGCCAGCGCGTCGCGCCTTTCGGTCAATGCGGCGCGCGCATGGGAGAGGGCGTTTTTCTCCTCGTCGTTCAGCGCGTGGTTTTCGAGATAGACGACGGTCTCGATCAAAGCCGTGGCATCGCGGACGACGGATAGCGTGTGGGCGGTGTCGCGCAGCCGGGCGTTCTCCGCAGCGCGGAACGATTTCTGGTCGAGGGCCACCAGGCGGTAGAGCGAGCGCACCCGCTTGAACTTCTTGCGGGCTTCGTGGATGGCTTCGTGCAGGCCTTCGGGCTGTTCCTCCAGAGCCGCGATCGCCCGTCCGAGCTGTTCGCTCGCGACGGCCACGACCTCCTCGCCGAACGGGCGGTCCGGTCTAATTCGATACGGCATGCACGACCTCGGGCTTCAACCGTTCGGTGGCGAGCGCCTGGTTGGAATAGCGGCGGTCGCCGGTCACCTCGCGGCCGAGCCAGGCCGGCAGTTCGGGACGGTCATGCTCCGACCGCATTTCGACCTCGGCGATGACCAGCCCCTGGAAGGCGCCTTCGAACACGTCGATCTCCCAGGTGAAGCCGCCGACATCGACCGTGTAGCGAACCTTTTCGATGACGCTGCCGATCGCGAAGGTGATCATCTCGAGCGCTTCTTCGAACGGGATGTCGTATTCGAACTCGTCCCGAACAAGAGCGGTCTTGCCGAACTTGATGGTGAGTTTCGCCGTTTTCTCATTGCTCGTGCGAACGCGGATGGATCGATCGGAATTGACCGAGAGATAGGCCTGACGCATCGCGGTCGCCGACGTGGCGCGGTCGCGCCAGCTGTCATTGATCACCAGGAACTTGCGCTCGATCTCTTTCGCCATCTCGCCGCCCATCGTGAAAATCTCCAGCACCCTACCGCAGTTGCGCCGCCATGCAAACGGTCAGCATCCTTACCGCGCGCATTTGTCTCGACAATGACACAGGTTCGCGATAATCCTTGGGGCGAATTCAATCGTTTGAAATGGATGACCGGCGTGAGTGAAAAAACCGAAAAGCTCCTTTCCACCCTCAAGCTGCAGCCGGTCGTTCCGGTTCTGATCATCGAGGATGCGGCCAGTGCCGTGCCGCTCGCAAGGGCGCTGGTGGCTGGCGGTCTGAAGGCGATCGAGATCACCATGCGCACCGATGCGGCGCTGGACGCGGTTCGTCGCGTCGCCGGGGAAGTCGAGGGCGCGGTGGTCGGTGCCGGCACGATTCTCAATCCCTCGCATTTCGAGGCGGCGGTGAAGGCCGGCTCGCAGTTCATCGTCAGCCCGGGAACGACCCGCGAACTGATCCATGCGGCGCGTGCTTCCGACATCCCGCTTCTGCCGGGTGCCGCCACCGCCAGCGAAGTGATGCAGCTTCGTGAAGAAGGCTATCAGGTGCTGAAGTTTTTCCCCGCCGAGCAGGCCGGGGGGGCAGCCTATCTGAAGTCGCTGTCCTCGCCGCTCGCCGGCACGCTGTTCTGCCCGACCGGCGGCATTTCGTTGAAGAACGCCCGGGACTACCTTTCGCTGCCGAACGTGGTCTGCGTCGGCGGCTCGTGGGTCGCGCCGAAGGAAATGGTCGAGGCCGGCGACTGGGCGGGCATCACGAGGCTCGCCGCGGAAGCCTGCGCACTCGCCGGCTGACGGAAAGTTCGATCGAAGCGCGGGGACGTCTTTGTATTTTCATGATCGCCTTCTTATCTAGCAGTCGAGACTGAAACCTATGGAGACGCCCGATGTTCGACGCGAAGAAGCTGCTTGATCAATTCCTCGGTTCGCAGGTGCCGGGAACGACCGGAAGCGTGAAGCAGAAGGCCGGTGATGCGGTCCAGCTTGCCAAGGACAATCCGCTGGCGACCGGCGCGATCGCTGCCGTTCTTCTCGGCACCAAGACGGGCCGCAGCCTCGCCGGCAACGCGCTCACGCTCGGCGGGCTCGCCGCCATCGCCGGGATCGGCTACCAGGCCTACAAGAACTATCAGGCCGGCAAGTCGCCGCAGGAGGTCGCCGAGACCGAACAGAAGCTTTTGCCGCCGCCGGCCGACTCGCCGTTCAGCGTCGAGGCGCCTGCCGCCTCCAATGATTTCGCCCTGACGCTGGTGCGCGCGATGATCGCGGCAGCCAAGTCCGACGGCCATATCGATACCGCCGAACGCGCCCGCGTCATGGACAAGATCCACCTTTCCGGTCTTGGCGCGGAAGCCGAAGCCTTCCTCGAAAAGGAACTGGCCTCGCCCACCGATCTCGACGCGCTGGTCAAGGCTGCCGTCTCAGAGGAGCAGAAGGTGGAACTCTACACCGCCTCGCGGCTGGCGATCGATCCAGACAGCCGGGCCGAGCGCGGCTATCTCGACCTGCTGGCCGGCCGCCTCGGCCTTGCCGACGGTCTGGTCGACCATATCGAGGCGACCGTCTCGTCCGCCCAGGTCTGATCGGTCCTCCATCACAATGCGGCCAGTTGCCTTTGCCGGGCGGCTGGCCTAATCGTTTGCCGACACAGCAAGAGGCAAACATGCGCGATCTCTCCACATTCAAGGGCTGCCCGGCGCCGAAGCCGGTTCGTCTCGAAGGCCGTTTCGTCACCGTCGAACCCTACGACAAGGCGACGCATCTCCAGGCCCTGTGGGACGGTCTCGGCGGCATGGGGATCAATCCGCTGCTGCTTTACTTCACCAACTACGATTTCTCCGGGATCGCGGACTTCGAGAAGTGGCTGGACGCTACCCAGAGCAACTGGGGTTGGGTGCCGCACGTGTTCCGTGACAATAAGACAGGCAAGGTCGTCGGCATGGCCAGCTACATGCGCGCCGATCCGGCTAATGGCGTCGTGGAGGTTGGTGCAGTTGCTCATGGCCCGGCCATGAGCCGCACCCCGCTCGCCACCGAGGCGCACTACCTGATGGCGCGCCATGTGTTCGACGACCTCGGCTATCGCCGCTACGAATGGAAATGCCACAACGACAATGCGCCGAGCAAGACCACGGCGGAGCGCTACGGCTTCACCTTCGAGGGCGTGTTTCGCCAGCACATGCTGTCCAAGGGCAAGAACCGCGACACCGCCTGGTTCTCGATGATCGACGGCGAATGGCCGGTGATCCGCGCCGCCTTCGAGGCCTGGCTCGCGCCAGAAAACTTCGATGCCGAGGGCCGGCAGATCCGCAGGCTGGAAGACATCCGCGCCGAACTTGCCAAGGGAGCCGCAGCATGAACGCCAGCAACCGCTCGTCTGCGATCGCCGCGCTGGTCATCGTGCTCGGTTTTGGCCTCGTGCTGCTGGGGCTCCCGAAACTGGTGCTGTGGATCGGCGACTATTCGCCTGCTCTGGCGGCGGTTGTCGGCACCGTCGGCATCATGTCCTTCTTCATCGTGCTGTGGCTTCGGGCGCGTCACCAGCGGCGGCGCGACGGCAACCAGTAGGACGCCGGCCTCAGGCCTGCAGGCTCGCGGCGAGCAAGAGGGCGCCGAGTATGATCACCAGAAGTGCGCCGAAGATCTCGATCGCATTCGCCACGTGCCGCGCGGCAGGCGAGCCGGGGCCTGACAGCCGTACCGCCAGTCCCTTGGCCGAAACGGCGAGCGCCGCGAGTGCCGAGACGGTGATCGCCGTGCCGAGTGCCATGGCGAAGACCGACAATATGCCGCCGAGATAGAGCCCGTTCAGAAGGGCAAAGGTCATCACCAGCAGGGCGCCCGAGCAGGGTCGCAGGCCGACCGCGACGATCGCCGACCAGGCCTCGCGCAGGCTGAAATTCTTCGCCGACAGCATGCGTGGATCGGGCAGGTGGGTGACACCGCAATCCGGGCACACCGCGCCCGGGGCAAGCGCGTCGTGACCGTGTTCGACGGCCATGGCGCGAAAGGAAAGCCCGGTGCCGCCGGAGCGTGAGGCTATTGGTGCGTCGAACAGGGCCGCGGTCGCCGGTGCGTCGAACAGGCCGGCGCTGACCGGCGCGCTGCGCGTGAGCCACAGCGATTTCATCTTGCGTAGCAGCAGCCAGGTGCCGAAGGCGACGATCAGCCCGTAGCTGGCAATTTCCAGCGCCTGCGTCGCTTCCGTCATGGAGATGGAGGTGCCACGCAGGACCGCGTAGCCGACGCCCACGAGACCGATCGCGACGATCCCCTGCAGGAAGGCCGAGACGAAGGAAATGGCGATGCCGCGCTTCAACTCGATCTCGTTGGCGATCATGTAGGAAGAGATCACCGCCTTGCCGTGGCCGGGGCCGGCAGCGTGGAAGACGCCATAGGCGAAGGACAGGCCGATCAGCGTCCAAAGACGCGTCGGATCCTCACGCATTGCTTTGAGCGCGCCGGTCAGCGAGCGGTAGAAGGCCTGCTGGTTCTCGTTGATGAAGGCAAGCCAGCCGGCGAAGGGGCCGGTGGCCTGAAAGGAAGGCTCGGCCGTGCCGATGCCGAGCGGGGAGCCGGCATGCGCCAGCGAGACGGCCAGCAGCAGGAGCGCGACAGATGCCGTCGCCGGACGCAGGAACCGGCGGCTCAGCATGTCAATTCGAGCCGGGTGGCGAACAGCTTGCTCATGTCGGTTCCGGCCGGATCGTTGAAGAATGCCTCGGTCAGGTTCGCCTGGTTCTGCGCCATCACCTCGTCGGGGTCAGGGCGCACCACGGCGCGCTTGCATACCTTGAAGCCGTCGCCCTCCGTGGCGATGTCCTCGTCCTTGGCGAAGTCGATCGCCGTGTACATGGTCGGGTCATAGACGCCGATGGTCACCTTGCCCTTGAGCGCCAGCGCCTTTTCCGGCTTGGCGACGAAGAAGACCAGAAGTTGGTTGTCCTTGAAGTCGACATTGAACACCTCCGGCTTGACGACGGAAACGGACGCGCCGTTGCTGGTGATGGAGGTGAAGAAGCCGTAATCGGCAATCGAGGTGCGGATCGTCTCGGCGATCTCCTTCAACTCGCTGGGGTCGAGTTTCAGATCGCTGTTCTTGTCGAAATCCATCAGGACGCTGGAGGAGAAGATGTCGTCGAAGCGCCAGACATTGCGAAGTTCGGAAATCGTGCCGTCGGCGCCGGCGATCACTTCGAGGCGGGCTTCCGCGAATATGTGCGGATGGGCAAGCGCCGGCACGGGCATGCCCATGAGTGTCGCGATCACCGCCAACCTTCTTTTCATGCCCTGCCTGCCTTTGCGCCCGAATCCCGAGCCTTCTCCCTGTCTGACAATTTCGACGGAAATGGGACTTCGGTCCGGCAACGCATCTCAATGCCTGTCTAGGAAGCGTGCTGGCGAAACCAGCCGTGGAGAAAGTCGACGAAGACGCGGACCTTGGCGGGCAGGTAGCGGCGATGCGGGTAGACGGCATAGATGCCGCGATCCTTGGGCAGGTAGTCGTCGAACAGCGGCACCAGCTCGCCCGTCTCGATATACGGACGGGCGATGAAGTCGGGGATCATGGCGACGCCGAGGCCGGCGCGCGCGGCGCGCAGCGTGGCGAGCGGGCTGTTGACCTCGATCGGGCCGCTGACGCTGACCGATATCGTGCCGCCCTGCGGGTCGGCGAACCGCACGCTGTTGTGCGAGCGGGAATTTGTGTCGACCAGGAAGGGCACGCGCGCCAGCTCCTGCGGGTGGATGAGCGGTCCGTACTTCGCGACGAAGGCCGGCGTGGCGCAGGCAAAGATGCGGAAATCGGACAATTTCTTGGCGATCAGGGCCGAATCATCGAGCTTGGTGATGCGGATCGCCAGATCGAAGCCCTCCTCGACCAGATCGACGAACCGGTCTTCGGCGACGATCTCCAGCGAGAGATCCGGATGCGCGGTGGCGAAGTCGATCAGCGACTGGCCGACTTCGGCGTCGATGAAGGTGCGCGGCACGGTGACCTTGAGCTTGCCCTTGAGGTCGGTGTTGTTCTCCCGCACCAGGTCCGCTAGGCTGTCGATCTCTTTCAGGATCTCAGTCGCGCTGCGGTAGTAGGTATGTCCCGCCTCGGTCATCGAGAACTGCCGCGTCGTGCGGTTCAGCAGCAGCGCGCCGAGTTCGTCTTCCAGTTCCCGCACATATTTCGACAACAAGGCCTTGGACCGCCCGGTCTTGCGGGCGGCGGCGGAAAAGCCCTCGGCTTCGACGACATCGATAAAGGCGCGGATGCGCGTCAGCGTGTCCATGGATCTCTTCCTTGCGGTACTATGCCCGAATTGTGAACACATCGGTCGGATCGTTCAATCATTTTTCTGCCCGCAGGGTCAAAAAACGCTTGATTATGACCGCGAACATTCTTATCTCCTGCTCAGCCCAAAGTCGCACGTGCCCATGGGTGTCCGCCGACCCTCGATGTGGTGAGGAAATCGGTAAGGTACCTGGAACTAACCCCTCCAGTCGCTATTCCGGCCATCCGGGAAATGCGAGGACATCTGAAGCAACGACGGTGCGGGCCTTTCTAGTCTCTTCCGGCTTTCCATCAGCCGGAGTTACTTCAGAGGCACACCATCATTGCCGGAAGTGCGGTCGGGTTATCCCACCAATCCATGGCAGACAAAGCCGAATTGACGCTCCTGGCAGGGTGTCGGTTCACTCTTCGCGCTTCGAGCGCTCGTACGGCATCAGCGTCTCCACCGGCTGGTTTCGATCGAGTTCTCGTCGTCCTTTGTCCTTCCGTATTCGGCAACGAGTCCGGGAACCTTGGAATTTGAGAGGGATAGACCCATGACCACCGCTCGTATCCTCGACTTCATCAATACCCGACGTCCCGAAGGTCCCTGCCTCGTGGTCGACCTCGACGTCGTGCGCGACAATTATTCCGCCTTCCGTCATGCCCTGCCGGACAGCGCGATCTACTATGCCGTCAAGGCGAACCCGGAGCCGCAGATCCTCAAGCTGCTCGCCTCGCTGGGCTCGAGCTTCGACTGCGCCTCTGTCGCCGAAATCCAGATGGCACTCGACGCCGGCGCGACCGCAGGCCGGATCTCCTACGGCAATACGATCAAGAAGGAACGCGACATCGCCCGCGCGCATGCGCTCGGCATCGATCTCTTCGCCGTCGACAGCCATGAGGAAGTCGAGAAGGTTGCCCGTGCAGCCCCCGGCGCCCGCGTGTTCTGCCGCGTGCTGACCGATGGCGAAGGCGCCGAATGGCCGCTTTCCCGCAAGTTCGGCTGCGTGCCGCAGATGGCCGTCGACGTGCTGGTCTACGCTCATCAACTGGGACTCGATTCGTTCGGCGTGTCCTTCCATGTCGGTTCGCAGATGACCAAGGTCGATGCCTGGGATTCGGCCCTTGCCGATGCCAAGCGCGTCTTCACCTCGCTCGCCAAGCAGGGCATTCACCTGCAGATGGTGAACATGGGTGGCGGCTTCCCGACCAAGTACCTGCGCGATATCCCGTCGGCCGAGGCCTATGGCCGCGCGATCAACGGTGCGCTGAAGAAGCACTTCGGCAATCACATCCCGCAGACCATCATCGAGCCGGGTCGCGGCATGGTGGGAAATGCCGGCGTGATCAAGGCGGAAGTCGTCCTGATCTCGAAGAAGTCGGACAACGATGCGCATCGCTGGGTCTTCCTCGACATCGGCAAGTTCGGCGGTCTGGCCGAAACCATGGACGAGGCGATCCGTTACCCGATCCGCACGGACCGCGACATGGACGAGATGGAGCCCTGCGTGCTCGCCGGCCCGACCTGCGATTCGGCCGACGTCATGTATGAGAAGAACATGTATCCGCTGCCCGTCTCGCTGACGATCGGCGACGAGGTTCTGATCGAGGGCACGGGCGCCTATACGACGACCTACTCGGCGGTCGCCTTCAACGGCTTCGAGCCGCTCAAGGCCTACGTGATCTAAGGCCTAGCTGGACTTCGCCGACCGCGCCGGTTCAACCGGCGCGGCGCAACAAACCATCATCGGAAACACTTCTTGGTACGGGAGGCCGCCATGGCCGCTGTTCTGGACGTCGTGCGCGCGTTTTTCGCGCCTGCATCTGCGCCTGCCTTTGTCATCGATAACGAAACGCCGGCCGATGTCGTCGCCCGCGAAGCCCTGCTCGATCGCGCCATGGGTGCTGATCGCCGCAAGAAGTCGTCGGAGAAGATCCGTCGGGACCGGCTGCCGGCCGAGGGACTGGCGATCGTCGCCCGCGACCGCCTCGGGCATGTGATCGGCACGGTACGGCTGTGGAACGTCGAAGCGGGCGTCTCGCGCGAAGGCCGGTCGATCGACGCGCTGCTGCTCGGGCCGCTGGCGGTCGATGCCGCGCATGAAGGCAAGGGCATCGGTTCGGCGCTGATGCGCGCCGCCATCCTCGAAGCCAAGAAGCGCGACCATGGCGCCATCCTGCTGGTCGGCGATGCCGCCTATTACGAACGCTTCGGCTTCTTTGCCGAAAAGGCGCAGTATCTCGTCATGCCGGGGCCTTTCGCCCGCGAACGTTTCCTCGCGCTCGAGCTGAAGCCCGGCTGGCTCGACGGGGCTGCCGGCATGGTGGTGGCCTCCGGTCGCAAGCTGTCGCACGCGACGTTGCGCCGGACCTCCTGAGGTCCCAAGAGACCGGCTCGCCCCCGGCGGTGCTCGATGCTTGCTTGCATCTGGAGCCGGAAGGGGTGCGGGCCTTTCATCCCGCCGTCGGGTTACGGCGGGGCAGACGTCCCCTCTCCATCCACGGAGAGGGGGCGTTTTCGCTTCTATCGAGGCCGTCCGGGATCGCGGACTTGTGTGTTCCTGAAGCGCCACCGCAGAAAAATCGACGAGACGGTGGAACAAATTGCCCCGCCAAGCTTGTTAGACTCCGTGTGACGCGTTTCGTCACGGCACAGCGCGCGTCCTGCCGATGCGGGGCAGCCTGAGAGGGAGTACAGCGATGATGAAGAAACTCGGATGGGGCGCAATCGCCCTCATCATATCCTCCACGCCGGTTCTTGCCGCGGATGCCGTCATGGAGGCTCCGGCCGTTCCGCCCGAAGTGGTCGATACCATGCCGACGTTCAGCTGGGCGGGCGGCTACATCGGCATGCATGGCGGCTACGGATGGGGCAATGGTGACTTCTACGATGGTGTCGGCTCGGCCTCGGACGATTTCGACGGCGGCCGTTTCGGCGGTTTCGTCGGCTACAACTGGGACTTCGGAACCAGTGCCATCGTCGGTCTCGAAGCCGACCTGAACTATGACTGGAACGAAAACAGCTACGGCGCGGTCGATGTCGGTACGGGCCTCAACGGCTCCGTCCGTGGCCGGGTCGGTTATGCCATGGACCGCGTCCTGCTCTATGCGGCAGGCGGCTGGACGGCGACCAATTTCTCGGTCGACGGCGGCGGCTTCGATGAAAGCGAGATGCTGCACGGCTGGACGCTCGGCGCCGGCTTTGACTACGCGATCACCGACCGCGTCTTCACCCGTCTCGAATATCGCTACAACGACTACTTCGAGAAGGAAGTGCTGGGAGTCGATACGGACTTCAACCAGCATGTGGTCAATGTCGGCATCGGCGTGAAGTTCTGATCGACGACGTTCCCTGCCAATCTCAATGCCCGGCGAACCCGAAATGGAGCGCCGGGCATGAGCGCTTGACCTGCGCCGCCGCTCAGAACCGCTCCTCGTTTTGGCGGGCAAGTTCGTCCAGCGCGTCGGAATCCGGTTCGTAAGTGCCGGTCTTCTCATTCAGGCGATAGGTCGCCGAGACGGTGCGGGCAGGGCTCGGCATCGGCTCCGTGTCGCAACTTTCCTCCACCGTCTCCTCCCGAATAGTCACCTCGACACGCAGCGCCGGGTGCGAGCCGGCCGCATCGACGCTGACCGCCGGCTCCTGCACGCGACTCAGTCCGCAGAGGCGCTCCGAAAAGGTCAGCACCGTGTCGATCGGTTTAAGGCCGCCTTCGGTGGCCAGCACGAGGCTGGTGATACGATAGCTCTGGCTGGAGTTCCAGTGAGTGCTTCGGGTCAGGAGTGCCGTGGTGTCGTCGCCGAGGTCAAGGAAGGCCGGCGGTGCGAAGCCGGATTCGCGGTCGAGGCCGACGTTGAGCGAATCGAGCAGCCGCGGTGCTTCTTCCAGGGCATAGAGCGCGAGGATCGCTGGCGCCTGCGGAACATCGCTGAACGGACCGAAGTCGAACAGGACGGCCAGTTGTTTCTTGCCTGCCCGCTCGAAGGCCACCGTCTCCACCCCGTCGAGGGCCAGGCCGTCCGGCCATTCCTTGTCGAGGTCGAAGCGTTCGGCAAAGTCGGCGTCGAGGTTCCTGCCCCTCCAGTTCATGTCGTCGGCGGCGAGATCGGGCACGAAGGTGCGCACGAGGTCGAGATAGGTCTTGTCGGTTCCGGCTACCGGTGCATCGAGGCTCTCCAGCCGGCTTTCCCCGGCGAGGGCGGAGCACGGCGTGAGCGCCAGGAGAGCAAGGGCGGCGAGGGCGAAGAAAGCATGCAACGATTGCTCGTCCGGTCTCTGTTGTCTGTTCGAGCCCATCGGAGAATCACCTCTGCGGCAATGCCGGCGGACCCTTGCGGCGTGTTCGGCGTGGGTGCTGCGAATGCCGTGACGCAGCAGGCTTTTTCAATCGTCAAGTGACGCTGTGGCCAAATTGTGACAGCCGCAGGGCAGCATCAGCATCTGTTTGATTCCTCATGCGTCTATTGATCTAGCTCAAATGCCCTTGCGTTTCTGGCGGCGTATTTTGTGCACGGCACAAGCCATTGATCTACTCAAGGAGAGACCCCATGACCAAGACCTGCACGCGGCTGATCAGCGCCCTTGCCGCAGCCACCGCATTGCTCCTCATCGGCCAGGCGGCCGGCGCGGCGGACATGACGCCTGTGGCTGAAGCGGCGCCGGATGCTCCGCTCGTGGCGGCTTCGAGCCCGTGGCAGGTCCGTGTGCGCGGTCTTGGCGTGATCTCCGAAGACAACGGCCACGTGAACGGCATTGCCGGTTCGGACCTTTCCTACAGCGATACCTACATCCCTGAACTCGACATCACCTACTACTTCACCGACAACATCGCAGCCGAACTCATCCTCGGCACGACCTATGCCAACGTCTGGGGCGAAGGTTCAATCTCTGGCCTCGGCAAGATCGGCCGCACCTGGATCCTGCCGCCGACGCTGACCCTTCAGTACCACTTCACCGATTTGGGCGCCTTCAAGCCTTATGTCGGTGCAGGCCTGAACTACACCATCTTCTACAATGAAGATGGTGCCAATGCTGCCGATCTCGACATCGACGACGCCTTCGGCGTCGCCGTCCAGGCCGGTTTCGACTACATGCTCGACGAGCATTGGGGCGTAAACTTCGACGTCAAGAAGATCTTCCTCGAGCCTGATTTCACGGCCAATGTCGGCGCCGACGTCGACGGTACCGCCAAGCTCAATCCGTGGCTGGTCGGCGCAGGCGTCACCTACCGCTTCTGATCGTCAGGATCGGATCGCAACATTGAAGGCCGGGAACGTAGCGTTCCCGGCCTTTCCTTTTGGCCGGCCGTGCGACCGGTTCAAAGGTGCAACGTTGCAAGCCGGGCATTGCCAGACGGATCGTCGGGTCGGCTGGCGGGGGTTGCAATCGCCTCGGCCGCGTACTATCCCCGCGCGGTAGCTCTCAAGGGGATGTGACGGCATGAAAATCGGTGCTCTCAGCTGGAACGGCAACAATATCGGCGACGATATCCAGAGCGTTGCCGTCATGCAGCATCTCCCCCCCGTGGATGTGTTCCTCAACCGCGACCATCTCAACAGCTATGATGGCCCCGAGACGCTGCTCGTCACCAATGGCTGGTTCCTGTCGAAGCTCGACAACTGGCCGCCGAGCCCGTCGATCAAGCCGATCTTCTTCGGTTTCCACGTGCAGAAGCACGCCAAGCCGACGATCGCGCGCCATGTCGACTATCTGAAGAAGCACCAGCCGATCGGTTGCCGCGACCAGGGCACGGTGGATTTCATCCGCTCGCTCGGCGTCGAGGCCTATCTGTCGCTGTGCAACACGCTGACCTTCAATGCGCCGGCCGACCGCGATCCGGATTCGATCTATCTCGTCGAGGCCAATCGCGACCAGCTGTCGCCGAAGCTGTTCAAGAAGGGGCTGACGGTGAAGACGGTCAGCCATCGCTTCATCGACGTTTCGGCGCAGACGCGCCTGCAATATGCCAAGGAAATCGTCGAGACCTATGGCAAGAAGGCGGCGCTGGTCGTCACCACGCGTATCCATTGCGCCATGCCCTGCATCGCCATGGGAATTCCGGTGATCTTCGTCGGGCCGAAGAGCTATCGCACCCAGATCGTCGAGGAAGTCGGCCTTCAGCGACACAATACCTGGCATCCGCTGAAGCACCCCTTCACCCGCAGGATCGAGGCCTGGCCGCAGCCGCTCGACATTGCCGAGACCAAGAAGCGCGTGACTGCCGACATCAAGTCGCGCATCGCTGCTGCGCTCGCCAAGGGGTGAGCCCATTACCGGTAAACGCGCGCTCCGGCGCCGTTACCGCAGGAAGTTCCGCTTGAAGGTCTGCATGATGAACTCGACCGATTCCTCGGTCGGGTGGCGGAAGTCGTCCTTCATCGGGTTCGGCAGGAACGACGTCACCATCTCATAGGACGGGAAGTAGTAGAGCTTGCTTTCGGCGGAGGGGCCTACCTCGCGCATCAGTTCGTCGATCGCCACCCGGAGAGAGGCCTTCGAAACCGAACTTGCGGTGATACAGGAGACCGGCCGGAAGGTGGCCGCGAGCGGCACGGGCGAAAGCGTCATGATGACCGTCGCGTCGGGCCGGTGGGCGCGGATGAGCTGGTAGGTGCGGCGCAGGTTGTCGAGGTTTTCCACCGCGCCCAGAACGCGGAAACCGTGGCGCTCGGCGTCGAAGTCGCGCTTCGGGATGGCGCGCCAGAAGATCTCGCCGGTCGGCTTGTCGTACCAGACCTCGGAGAGGCCGAGCGTCAGGATGAAGATGTCGGATTTCTCGAAGATCGCCCGCGTCGCCTGGCGGACTTCGTCGGAATAATCGCCGGGAACGCCCTCTTTGTCGTGCCAAAGCTCGATCTTCGGTGTCTTGCCCTCGAAGGCCCATTCGAACTGCTGGCGGATCGCCGCCGAATTGACGATGCCTTCGCCGCTGCGCACCACATAGGAGTTCAGCTTCATGTCGCGGCCGAAGACCTGATAGCCCTCGCGATAGAGGTATTTCGTCACCTCGCTGGCAAAGCAGCTGCCGAAGGCGGTGATGTAGTGCTCGCGGGTAATGAAGGGGGCGTCCGGAAACCAGCCCTTGCCGACATATTCATCGACGGCGTTGGGCTGGGCGATCGCCTTCTTGTCGGGGAAGAAATTGGTGGTCTCGCCACGATACCAGGTCGCGTGCGCTTTGCGCTTCGCGCCGCCGGTCTGGTAGTAGATCTGGTCCTCGCGCTCCGGCTCGTCGACGAGCTTGAGGGCGCGCAGAAGCTTGTAGCGCAGGGTCTTCTTTGGGGGCTTTGAAGGAGCTGTGGCCATGCCTGAGCGATAGCCTACCGGGGCAGGCAATTCAAGCGAGCGATGCGGTCAACGATGCCGTCGACAATGCGCCCGTCGCAATCCGGATGCTCGCCGACCGCAAAGCAAGGCAGCAGGCAGGGGGCCCTGCCTGCTGCCGGATCTGGCGCACTGGTTCCTGCAATGTCAGGCGGCGCGCGAGGGCGCCGGCAGCGCTGCTGCTTCCGGCGCGGAGCCGGCCTCGCGCATGGCGGCGCGGCGATTGAGCTGGAACCGGCCGACCAGCATCGTCAGGTGCGATGCGCCTTCGGCGAGCGTGTGGCTGATGGCGGTCGTCTCCTCGACCATGGCGGCGTTCTGCTGGGTCATCTGGTCGATGCTGTGGATCGCCGAAGAAATTTCCTGCAGGCCGGTCGCCTGTTCGCGGGCAGCGGTGGCAATCGCGTCGATATTGGTGTCGACGCGAGCAACGAAACCCTGGATATGATCCAGCGCCTGTCCGGTGTCGCCGACCAGCTGTACGCCGGCCGAAACCTCCACCGTCGAGTTCTGGATCAGGCCCTTGATCTCGCGGGCGGCGGTGGCCGAACGCTGGGCAAGCTCACGCACTTCCTGGGCAACCACGGCAAAGCCCTTGCCGGCCTCGCCGGCACGGGCCGCTTCCACCCCGGCGTTCAGCGCCAGAAGGTTGGTCTGGAAGGCGATGTCGTCGATGACGCCGATGATCTGGCTGATCTCCGAGGAGGCCTTCTCGATGCGCTGCATGGCGCTGATGGCGTCGCGGACGACCTCGCCGGAGGAGATGGCGCATTGCTTGGCGTCACGCACGAGGTTGCGAGTGTCCTGGGTGCGCTCGGCCGAGGAGCGGACGGTGGATGTCACCTGCTCCAGGGCGGCCGAGGTCTGCTCGAGCGCTGCGGCCTGCTGTTCGGTCCGCTGAGAGAGGTTGTCGGCGGCGGCCCGCATCTCCTGGCCGTTGTCGTATAGCGCCTTGGTCTCCGACAGCACTTCTTCCAGCGTTGCCTGGAAGGTGGCGATCGAGTTGTTGAAGTCGCGCCGAAGCGATTCGAAACGCGGCTCGAAGGGCTCGTCGATGGTCATGCGGATATTGCATTCGGCCAGACGATTGAGGCCGGCGCCGAGCGCTTCCACGACGAGGCGCAGGGATTCCGCTTCCGCCAGACGGCGTTCCTCGCGGGCTGTCCGTTCGCCTTCTGACAGGGTGCGGGCCTGCTCCGCCTCGGCTTCCAGCCGGCGCTTCTCCAGGCCGGCGACGCGGAAGACTTCCACGGCCGCGGCTATTTCGCCGATCTCGTCGTTGCGCATCGCATAGGGCACGGCCTGGTCGTAATTGCCTTCCGCCATGCTGGTCATGTAGCTGCTGATATGGCCGAGCGGCTTCAGGGCGCGGCGGCGGATGAACAGCACGGCGCCGAGCGTCGTCAGCGTCAGAGCCGCGCCACCGCCAAGGGCGAGCATCTCGCGCTGGGCCGTCTCGGCGGCGGCAAATTCCTCACGGGTCTTGAGGTAGGCGTTGGACAGCTCGACGAGTTCATTCACCGCCGTCTCATGGACGTGGAAGCTCTCTTTCAGGCCGGGCAGCGCAGCGCTGACGGCGGCGGCATCGCCGGAGGCGACGGCAGGAAGGTAGGCGGCGTCGAGCTGCTGCCAGAAGACGTCACCCTTGGTCAGGACGTCCGAATAGAGCTTGTTCGCCAGTTCCGGCGGCAGGGTCGAGTCCTTCCAGTAATCGCGACGCTCGGCGTAGAGACCTTTCAGCACTTCGAGGCGCGCGACATTGGCCTGCGCGGTCTCGGGATGCAGGGCGGTCTCGCTGGTCAGCGAATAGGCTTCGGTGAGATAGAGCGGCGGCGGCAGGATGTCGGCGATCAGGTCCTTGCCGTCGACGATCTGCTGGTAGATCGGGCCGTTGATCTTGAGCGTCTGGAGGGTCTGCATCCCGATCCCGACCGTGGCGACGAGGCCTGCGGCCAGAGCCAGGCCTGCGGACGTGACCATAAAGGAAATATCGAAGCGCATCGCGTGTTTCCATGAAAACGCCAAGCGTCGAGGCAGGGACGCGCAATGCATGGCATCCCCGGCGGCAGGCCGGTTGGCAGTGCTATAAAGTCTCTTTGTCCAGGGCGGACCGTTCGCACCGCTGCTTTGGCTGCCGGCGGTGGAGCGTTGGACAATGTAAAAATTATGCATCAAGCATTACCGAGCTGTTAAGCACGATATTCGGGCACTAAAAAAAGAGACGGAAATTATGATTTTGTCAGTTTCTACCTGTCGCAGGAAAGCGGCAGGTATATCTCCGATATATATTGAGCCATGCTGAACTCAATCATGCGGATATGTCGATCACTCCGCAATCGCCCGCGTCCGAAGCGTAGGCGAGGAGTTTGCCGCTGGCGCTCCAGCCGATCGACGTGATCGCGCCCTTGCCGGGGCGGCGCAGAAGCGCCTCCTTGCCGTCGGCGATGCGCACGGCGAGGATCATGCCGTCGATGTAGCCGATGGCCAGAACCTCCTCTGCCGGATGGAAGGCGACCTGGGTGACCATGATGTTGGCGCGGGTGCCGAGTTCGAGCGGTGTCTTGCCCATCGGGCCTTCCTTGCCGGAAAACGGCCAGACGATCGCCGCCGGGGCGCCGGATGAGGCGAGCCACTTGCCCTTGGCCGACCAGGACAGCGACTTCACCTTGGCCGGATAGCCGGTCATGCGCATGTGGCGGGTCTCGGCCGACTTGCTGTCGAGCTTCCAGCCGTGCAGCGCGTTCTCCTGCATGGTGGTGACGACGAAGCGGCCGTCAGGCGAGAAGGTGACGCCGGTATGGGCGCCCTTCCATTCGAGGTCGACCGGCGCGCCGGTGGTGCCGATCCAGTGCAGTGTCACGCCGTTGTAGCGGGCTGCGGCGACGCGCAGGCCCTTCGGCGCGAAACCCAGGCCCTCGATGGTGCGCTCTTCGGTGAACTCCCGGACGGTGCCATCGGCGAGCCTCACATAGCCAGCCTTGCCGACCGCATAGGCGATGGCGCCCTGCGGTCCGGCGGCGACGACGGAGATCCATTTGCGCGGCACGTGGGCGAGTTCCGTGACGCTGCCGTCATGGCCGATGCGCAGAACGCGGCCATCCTCGCCGCCGGTGATGAGGGTTTGGTCGGCGCTGTCCTTGACGCAGGCGAGCAGGCCGCCCTCGTGCGCCTCCGTTACCTTTTCGCCGCCGTCGAGGCGGTGGATGCTGCCGGAAGCCGCGGCGAAAACCGGAATGTCGCCGAGAAAGGCGGCGGTGACGACGTGACCTTCGATGTCGAGGGGGGCAACCGTCGGCATCAGGAAGAGGCCTCGCAGGCGTGGAAGCTCTTCTCGATCTTTTCGCGATCAAGGTTGCGGCCGATGAAGACGAGGCGGCTTTCGCGCTTCTCGCCGTCCTTCCACGGGCGCTGGTGGTCGCCCTCGATGATCATGTGCACGCCCTGGACGACATAACGTTCCTCGTCGCCCTTGAAGGCGATGATGCCCTTGAGGCGCAGGATGTTCGGGCCGTCGGTCTGGGTGATCTTCTGGATCCACGGGAAGAAGCGGTCCGGATTCATCTCGCCGCCACGCAGCGAGATAGACATCACCGTGACGTCATGGATCGGCGAGGGGGCATGGTCGTGGTGGTCCTGGCCGTGATGATCGTGGTGATCGTGGTGATCGTGGTGATGATGATCATGGTCGTGGTCATGGTCATGATGGTGGTGATGGTCGTGGCTGTGATCGTGGTCGCATTCCGGACCGCAGACATGATCCGGATCGTCGTGATCGAGGAAGTGCGGATCGTTTTCCAGCGCCCGTTCGAGATTGAAGGCGCCCTGGTTCAGGACCTTGGAGAGATCGACGCCGGAGCGGGTGGTCGAATAGATGCGGGCCGAGGGGTTGATGGCGCGCACGATGTCCTGGACGCGATGCAGTTCGTCATGGCTGACGAGGTCGGTCTTGTTGATGACGACGACGTCGGCAAAGGCGATCTGGTCCTCGGCCTCGCGGCTGTCCTTCAGGCGCAGCGGCAGGTGCTTGGCGTCGACCAGCGCGACCACGGCATCGAGCTCGGTCTTGGCGCGCACGTCGTCGTCCATGAAGAAGGTCTGGGCTACAGGAACCGGATCGGCAAGCCCGGTGGTCTCGACGATGATTCCGTCGAAACGGCCGGGGCGGCGCATCAGGCCTTCCACCACGCGGATCAGGTCGCCGCGCACGGTGCAGCAGACGCAGCCGTTGTTCATCTCGTAGATCTCTTCGTCCGACTCGACGATCAGGTCGTTGTCGATGCCGATCTCGCCGAACTCGTTGACGATGACCGCATATTTCTTGCCGTGATTGTCGGACAGGATGCGGTTCAGGAGCGTCGTCTTGCCGGCGCCGAGATAGCCGGTCAGGACGGTGACGGGAATGGGTTTTGCGGCAGCTTCGGTCATGAAAACCTCGATCGGATGGGGGCGCGGACGATGCGCCTGTAATGGTGTTACCCCATATAGGCGTTGACCCGCAGCAGTTCAAAGGCTTTGTTTGCTGTCGCCCTGATCGTTTGTGCAGACAAAAGTATCGACATCAAAGGCCTGCATGTCACGCAGTAGAGCAATCAGGCCTTCGACCGCGTGATCGATCAGCTTCTCGCCCTTTTCCGCGGTGGCGGCTTTCGCATTGCCGGTCACGCCTTGTCGGTTGAGGTCCGACATCTTCCAGCCGAAAGCGTGCGGGCCGTAGGCGCGCAGATGGGTGAAGCGGGCGGCATAGTCCGCCTGTCGCGATGGGAAGTCGTCGGCTTTCGTCATATTCACGCGGTCGGGGTGAAGGGCCAGCATGACCGAGGTTTCGATCTCGCCGCCATGGATGCCGATCGCCTTCTCCTCGGGTGCGATGACGCCCTCAGGCAATCCGAAGCGCGTCCAGCTCGTGGCCACTGCCAGCATGGCGAAGCGCACCCGGGCTTCCGTGGCGACGATGGTCATCAGCGGTGAATTGCCGCCATGGGCATTGAGCATGACGAACTTGCGGATGCCCTTTTGCGACAGATCCCCGACGATCGCCAGCCAGCGCTCGACGGCTTGCGCGTAGGCAAGCGTCTTGCTGCCCGCGACATCCATGTGTTCGATCGAATAGCCGACCGGCTCGGCCGGCAGGAAGGTCACCGGCAGATCGGCGGGAAGCCTTCCGGCGAGTCGGGCGACGATGCCCTCGATGATCAGCGTGTCGGTCTCGAAGGGCAGGTGCGGGCCGTGTTGCTCGTGGGCGCCGAGCGGCAGCACTGCGATCCATTCGCGCCGGGCGTCGGGCGGGAGCGCGGGATCGTTGTCGTGGAAATAGACCTTTGGCTGCGGCATCTGGCGTCGATCTTCGTTCTTCGCTAAGGATTTCTGGCGCCGAATGTTAGCCGGCACAACAATTGGGATGCCGCATCAGGGGCGGCAGGAGGGCAGAATGGCGAAAAAGGACAAGGGCGACAAGAAAAACAAGTCCGCAAAGAAAAAGGAGAACGGCGAGCGAAGCCCGTCGGTCTCGGTAGCCGTCACCCAGGTCGCCCGTGCCATGCGCACGCAGCTGTCGCGCGGCCTTGCGGAAAGCGGCCTCTATGCCGGCCAGGATACCGTCGTTCAATTGCTGGCCGAGCAGGATGGGCTTACCCCGGGCGCCCTGGCGCAGAAGCTGGGCGTCAAGGCTCCGACCATGACGCGGACCATAGGGCGCATGGAGGCACAGGGTTTCGTCGAGCGGCGCACCGCCGACGTGGACGGACGGCTAACCATGGTGCACCTGACCGCCGACGGCCGTGCCTGTCTCGAAACCATCGTCCAGGCCGTGGGCGAGGCTGAACGGCTGGCGACCAAGGGGCTCTCCGGCAAGGAGGTCAAGCAACTGGTGAAACTGCTGGCGGCGGTCGAGGAGAACCTGCACGAACCGCCGGCGAAAAGCTGAAAGACCCGCTGAATTCCGCCAAAGCGGGAATTGATATGCGCACTTAAATTATTCAATTAAACTGTTTAAGTGTGCGGGGGCTAAGCGGGAAGCATGCATCGGACCGCCAAGGGAGGCAAAGTGGCTCAGAAAGTCAAACTGTCAACGATCGCCGAAACGCTGGGTCTGTCGACGGCGACCATTTCGCTCGCCTTGCGCGACAGTCCGCTGGTGGCGACTGATACGCGCGAGAAGATCAAGGAACAGGCAAGGGCGCTGGGCTATATCTACAACCGCCGCGCCGCCAGTCTCCGCACATCCCGCTCGGGCATCATCGGCGTCGTCGTGCACGACATCATGAACCCGTTCTACGGCGAAATCCTGAAAGCCATCGAGAGCGAACTCGATCGCAGCCGGCACACCTTCATCCTGTCCAACCACTACGATTCGGTGGAGAAGCAGCGAACCTTCATCGAGACGTTGCTGCAGCTCGGCGGCGACGGCGTCATCATGTCGCCGGCGATCGGCACCCCGGTCGAGGACATCAAGCTCGCCGAAGACAACAACATGCCGGCGATCCTGATCGCCCGCCAGATGGACGGGCTCGACGTGCCGACCTATCGCGGCGACGACAGCTACGGTATTTCGCTGGCCACCAACCACCTGATCGGGCTCGGGCACCGGACGATCGCCATGATCGGCGGTACGGACCAGACATCGACCGGCCGCGACCGCTACCAGGGCTATGTCAACGCGCTGCGCAAGGCGGGCATCGAGGTGGATCCCGAACTGCGCATTCCGGGGCCCCGCACCAAGCAGGGCGGTTTCGAGGCGGCCGTGCATTTTCTCTCGCTGCCGCAGAAACCGACCGCCGCGGTGTGCTGGAACGACTTGGTCGCCATCGGCCTGATGAACGGCATTGCCCGCGCCGGGCTGGTGCCGGGCCAGGACATTTCGGTCACCGGCTATGACGATCTGGAGGAAGCCTCGATCGCCACGCCGGCGCTCACCACGGTCTGGAACGGCCAGGCGGAAGTCGGGCGGCTTGCCGCCCGCGCGCTGCTCGACAAGCTGGCCGGTAGCCACGAGCCGGACGGCATTCACCTGATCAAGCCGGAAATGCGCATTCGCCAGTCCACCGGCCCGATCCACCGCCGCTAACAACCACGGGGCGCCCATGCCGAACGCGCGTGTCACCATTCTTGTGCCGGGTCGCATCAATCCGCGGGTCGTCGAAAGGCTCTCCGAACATTTCGAGATCCGTGCCGTGCCGCATGGCAAGGAGCTGGAGATTGCCAAGGCAGACGCCGAGGCGGTCCGCGGCGTTGCGGTCTCCGGTGCGCTGCCGGCGAGCTGGATCGAGGCGCTGCCCAATCTGGAGATGATCGCCAGTTTCGGCGTCGGCTATGATGGGGTCGATGTCGCGGCCGCAACGCGGCGCGGCGTCATCGTCTCCAATACGCCGGACGTTCTCAACGACGAGGTCGCCGACACCGCGGTGGCGCTACTGATCAACACGGTGCGGCAATTGCCGCAGGCCGAAACCTGGCTGCGGCAGGGCCGTTGGCCGGGCGAGGGGCCGTATCCGCTCTCGCCGCTCTCGTTGAAGGGGCGGCATGTCGGCATCCATGGCCTCGGGCGGATCGGCATGGAGATCGCGCAGCGGCTCGAGCCCTTCAAGGTGAAGATCAGCTATCATACGCGCCGCCCGCGCACCGATGTCGGCTATGGCCATTATGCGAGCCTGCTCGAACTCGCCGAAGCGGTCGACACGCTGATCTCCATCGTTCCGAAGACGCCGGAGACGGTGAGGTCGATCAATGCGGATGTGCTGAAGGCGCTGGGGCCTAACGGCGTGCTGATCAATGTCGGCCGCGGCACGACGGTCGACGAGGCGGTCTTGATCGCAGCGCTCAAGGATGGGACGATCGCTGCCGCCGGTCTCGACGTGTTCGAGAACGAGCCGCAGGTGCCGCAGGCGCTGATCGACCTGCCCAACGTCTCGCTGCTGCCCCACGTGGCATCGGCCTCGGTGCCGACGCGCAACGCCATGGCCGATCTCGTGGCCGACAATCTGATTGCCTGGTTCAAGACGGGACGGGCATTGACGCCGGTCCCGGAAACGCCTCGGAAGCCCTGAGGCGCCGCGAACGACGGCCGACGTTTACGCCTTCGTTTTGACGTAGGCGCGCACGGCGTCGCCGAAAGCCTCGAACAGGGCGCGCGACGGGCGGTCTGTTTCCGCCCAGTATTCCGGATGCCACTGCACGCCGATGGCAAAGCCCTTGGCGTCGATCACCGAGACGGCCTCGATGGTGCCGTCATCGGCGACCGCCTCGACCTGGAGGCCCGGAGCCGTCTTGGAAATCGCCTGGCGGTGCAGCGAATTGACCGGGATCGAGCCGGCGCCGAGATAGCGGGCGATGCACGAGCCTTCGGCGACGATCACGTCTTGACGGATGCTGTACATCACGTCGCGGTCCGGGTGCTGCGGCTTGCGGTGGTCCCAGACACCTTCCTGCTCGTGGATCTCGGTGGCCAGCGTGCCGCCGAGCGCGACATTGAGTTCCTGGATGCCGCGGCAAATCGCCAGCAGCGGGATGCCGCGTTCGAGCGCGCGCCGGATCAGCGGCAGGGTGGTGGCATCGCGGGCCGGGTCGAAAGGTCCGTCGCTGTCGCGCGCTTCGGCGCCGTAGAGCGAGGGATGCACGTTCGTGGCCGATCCGGAGACCAGCAGGCCATCCACGCGGTCGAGCAGCGCATCGGTCTCGTTGCCGTCCTCGAAGGCCGGGATGATGAAGGACATGACGTCGGCGACCTTCAGGGCGGCCCTGACATACTGGTTCTGCGCGGCATGCCAGCTCGTGCCGTCGAATTCGCGAATATCGGCGGGAATGGCAATGATTGGTTTGGGCATCAAAGACTCCGGGGAAAGCCTACGCGGCTTTGCATTTCTTGGAGTGAGCCGGGGGCGGAAGTCAATATGCGATATGTGCGGAACGGGCGTCTTTGCCCGGTCTGTGTCTGGGATCGAAGATCTTCGCGTCCATCGCTGGCGTGGTCGACGCGCATCCGGCGGATAGCCTCTTTGCCCGTTGATCTTTGGCAATTTCGAAGGGGCCGGACTGCACGGCGAGTTCTGGGCAGATGGCGGCGGCGGGCACAGGTCGCGGGCTCTCCGGCGACACCTCCGGGAGGCTCGCGAATTGCCTAAAAAAGTAACTATTACAAGCTTCAGGCAGTCGGCGCGCCGACAAAGCAACCGAAAGGCTTTCTACGTCGAAAGAATATTGCGGCAGCGCTTGAAACGCTTTGGACAAAATGGTTATCTCGCCGGCATTGCCATCGGGAGGGGGCGCAAGGTTTCCCCTGTTTGGAGCAAACCATGATGGGAGGTCAATTCATGGATCGTCGTTCATTTATCAAAAAAGCGGGCGTGGCCGGTGCTGGAGCCGCCGCTTCCACGGTGCTGGCAGCGCCTGCCATCGCCCAGGAAAACCCCAAGATCACCTGGCGCATGACGTCTTCGTTCCCGAAGTCGCTCGACACCATCTATGGTGGCGCTGTCGACATCGCCGAACGTGTTGCGGCCGCAACTGACGGCAATTTCTCCATCCAGGTCTTTGCTGCGGGCGAAATCGTCCCCGGCCTGCAGGCTCTCGATGCGGTCGCTGCCGGCACGGTCGAAGCAGCGCACACCACCTCCTACTATTTCTGGGGCAAGGAACCGACCTTCGCTTTCGGTACCGCAATCCCCTTCGGCCTCAATGCTCGTATGCAGAACGCCTGGTTCAACCAGGGCAACGGCAACACGCTGATGAATGAATTCTATGCCACGCAGGGCGTCTACGGCCTGCCGGCCGGCAATACGGGCGTTCAGATGGGCGGCTGGTTCCGTAAGGAAATCAACACCGTCGACGACCTCAAGGGCCTGAAGATGCGCATTGCCGGTCTCGCCGGCAAGGTTCTCGAGAAGGTCGGCGTCGTGCCGCAGCAGCTCGCCGGCGGCGACATCTATCCGGCGCTCGAAAAGGGCACGATCGACGCGGCCGAATTCGTCGGTCCGTATGACGACTCCAAGCTCGGCTTCCACAAAGTCGCCAAGTACTACTACTATCCGGGCTTCTGGGAAGGTGGACCGGTCGTTCACGGCTTCTTCAACCTGGAGAAGTTCAACGGCCTGCCGAAGAGTTACCAGGCGATCCTGCAGGATGCCTGCGCTTTCGCCAACACCAACATGATGGCAAAGTACGACGCCAAGAACCCGCAGGCTCTGAAGCAGCTCGTATCGGAAGGCACGGTTCTTCGTCCGTTCAGCCAGGAGATCATGGAAGCCTGCTACCAGGCCGCCCTCGAGATCTACACCGAGCTGTCGGCGCAGAGCCCGTTCTTCAAGAAGGTCTACGACGACCAGCTGGCCTTCAAGAAGGATGCCTATCTCTGGGCACAGCTCGGCGAATACACCTTCGACACGTTCATGATGATCCAGCAGCGCGCCGGCAAGCTCTAAGCTTCGACGCGACGATCCTGAGACACGGAGCCCCGGGCGCAAGCCCGGGGTTTTTTGTTACGCGTTTGCCGATGCGATGAGGTGTCGCATCGTTGGTCCCCATGAGGTCGATGCCTGATCCCGCCCGGCTGGTCGGCTCCTGCAAGATGCGGGTAACTGCCCCAGCCCGGGTTCGATGACCGATCGCACACAAAGCAGAAGCCCCAGGCATGCCCGGGGCTTCTGTCACTCTTGCGATGGGAGGCGACGCCCTTCGAGCGTCGCCGATGTTCTTACTTGATGACCGGCGGCTGGCTGAGATCGGTTGCCGGATTGGCAGGTGCGGCCGGAGCGGGTGCCGGCTGCGGGCCGCCGAGGTTGAGCGGCGGAAGGCCCATTGCCGGCGCTCCGTTGCCGTTACCGGCGCCGAGCGGCGGAAGACCGAAGTTCGGCGAGCCGTTGCCGCCGTCCGAACCCAGCGGCGGCAGAGACATGCCGCCGCCCTGGCCGAAGCCGGGGATCTGAATGTTCACGTCGGCCGGGTCGATGGTCGGCGCATCGCCCTTGTAGCGCATGACGAGGCCGGGGAAGGCGATCACCACCATGATCATGATGAACTGGATGATGATGTACGGCAGGACACCCTTGTAGATGTCCAGCGTCTTCATGCCGTCCATCATCTTGCCGGTCACCTCGTCCTTCCACCGTCCGGCCGGGGCGATCGAGCGCAGGTAGAACAGAGAAAAACCGAAGGGCGGGGTGAGGAACGAGGTCTGCAGGTTGATGCCGAGGATGACGCCGAACCATACCAGGTCGATGCCGAGCTTGTCGGCGACCGGGGCCAGCAACGGCACCATGATGAAGGCGATCTCGAAGAAGTCGATGAAGCAGCCGAGGATGAAGACGATGATCGTGACCACGATGAGGAAGCCGTATTCGCCGCCCGGAAGTGCGGTCAACAGTTCCTCGATCCAGACATTGCCGTTGATGCCGTAGAAGGTGAGGCCGAAGACACGGGCGCCGATCAGGATCATCATGACGAAGGCGGAGAGCTTCGTCGTGGCGTCGAGGGCGTGCTTCATGGTCGCCATCGACAGGCGGCCCTTCATTGCCGCCATGATGATCGCGCCGGCGGCTCCCATGGCGCCGCCTTCGGTCGGCGTGGCAATGCCGAGGAAGATGGTGCCGAGCACCAGGAAGATCAGCGCCAGCGGCGGGATCAGCACGATGATGACCTGCTGGGTCAGACGCGAGATGATATTGAGGTTGAACGTCCGGTTTGCCAGGGCGACGAGATAGACGGCAAAGACGCCGAAGGCGAGCGCCGAGACTTCACGCCATTCCGGGCTGGCGATGCCGGTGAACAGCACCTGTTGTCCGAGGAAGTAGAGGCCGACGCTGATGGCGACCATGACGATCAGCGAAGTGACGCCACCGCCGAGGGTCCGGGCCTCGAGCGGCAGGGCAGGGGCCCATTGCGGTTTGATCATCGTGATGGCGAAGATGTAGAGGCAGTAGGCGGCGATGATCAGCAGCGCGGGATAGAGCGCGCCGACATACATGTCGCCGACCGAGCGGCCGAGCTGGTCGGCCATGACGATCAGGACGAGGGACGGCGGGACGATCTGGGCGAGCGTGCCCGAGGCGGCGATCGTACCGGCGACCAGCGGGCGATTATAGTTGTAGCGCAGCATGATCGGCAGCGAGATCAGGCCCATCGCCATGACCGAGGCGGCGACGACGCCGGTGGTGGCGCCGAGCAGCGCACCGACCAGGATGACCGCATAGGCGAGGCCACCGCGGATCGGACCAAACAGCTGGCCGATGGTGTCGAGCAGGTCTTCCGCCATGCGCGAGCGCTCGAGGATGAGGCCCATCAGCGTGAAGAACGGGATCGACAGCAGCGTGTCGTTGTACATGATGCCGTAGATCCGGTCCGGGTGGGACTGGAGCAGCGGCCAGAAGAGCCTGATTTCTGGGGAGATGGCGGAGAGTTCAACGCCGAAGGCGAAGTAGATCAGGCCGCCGGCGGCGAGCGTGAAGGCGACCGGATAGCCGAGCAGAAGCATCAGCATCACGGTCGTGAACATGATCGGGGCGAGATTGTGTGCGATGAAATCGATCATGTCAGTGCCCCGTCACTTCGGCGGTGTCTTTTTCATCGGCCTGGTCTTCGAGATAACCGAAGATGATGGCCGCACGCTTGATGATCTCGGAAATCGCCTGGGCGCTGAGCAGCAGGAAGCCGAAGAAGACCGCGGCCTTTGCCGGCCAGACGATCAAGCCCCCGGCGCTCGAGGAGATTTCGCCGATCATGAAGGAATTGAGGAACCACGGCCAAGCGAGCCAGGTCATCAGGAAGGCGAAGGGGACGAGGAAGATGATGTGCAGGATCAGGTCGATCCAGTCGCGCGTCTTCTTACTCCAGGAGCTGGAGACGATGTCGATGCGGATGTGCTCGTTCTTCAGCAGGGCGTAGGCCGCAGCCAGCATGAACACGGTGCCGTAGAGGTACCACTGCAATTCAAGCCAGGCATTCGACGAAATGTCGAACATCTTGCGGACAACCGCGTTGCCCGCGCTGATCATGACTGCGGCGAGCAGCAGCCAGGAAACCCAGCGTCCGATCGCCCCATTGATCGCGTCGATCACCCGGGTGATTGCCAATAACATTTTCATGTTTGTCTCCCCAAATACTAAGGTCGTGCTTAGAGCATGCATAGGTGTCACGCAACGGGTGGGACCGCCGGGATTCCGGCCTTTTCACAATATCGGGGCCCGTTCCGCATAGTCTTTCGTCTAATGCATTTCGTCAATTTCGGCCTGGGAGAAACCGCGACCGTGACGCCGGTCCGAACCTTCGTCGAGGCCCTCCGACGTGTGTCATTTCGGGGCAGGAAAGCCATAGGGGTTTCACCGATCTTTACTCGATTAGCAATCCCGAATTGCCTTCCGTCCAGGAATGAGGCAACGATCACGCATGGCCCGGCGCCCCTTGCCGCGAGACCAGTCGCGACCGCGTGGCAGGCGATGGTCGACTTTGGATTTTCCGGCGTCCTTGGCAATCGATTTTTAAATCGTTTTGCTTAGGTTGCGAGGATAAGGAGGCCGACGGATGAAGGCTCAAAGCACGAAAGCTGTGCCGACGGACGTTTACCTGTCCTTCGTCAGCTCGCTGTTCGGCAACAGGCAGACTCTGTTCACCGGCATGCTGGTCCATGTCCTGACCTATGTCGCGGTCTACCAGAAGTCGGGTTCGGTCTTCTATCTCTGGCTGATCGCGGTCTTCTCGCTGATTTGCCTTTTCCGCATCTATTGGTTCCTGCGGTTCGATCAGATCGACAAGGCGGCCCTTCGCCGCGAGGAGATCGGCGACTGGGAGCGCATCTATCTCTATGGCGGCGTGGCGACGACGACGGTGCTGGGCGTGGGCAGCGGCTATGCCATCGCCGTCATCCAGGATCCCTTCGCCGAGCTTGCCTGCATCGCCGTCACGATGGCGTCGATGGTGTCCGTCGTCGGGCGCAATTTCGGCTCGCGGCTGGCGGTCAACCTGCAGACGGCGACGGCGAGCCTGCCGATCATGATCGGCTGCCTGATGGTCGGCGACGTGCACATGGTCATCCTGTCGATCATGCTGCTGCCGTTCATGCTGACCACGCGCAAGATGGCGAACGGCGTCCGCGAGTTCCTCTACAAGAACGTCATCGTCGCGCGCGAGAACGTGCTGATCGCCGAGACCTTCGACACCGCGCTCAACAACATGACGCACGGCCTGCTCATGCTCGACACGCAGAACCGCATCGAGGTGATCAACCGCAAGGCCTGCGAACTGCTCAATCTCGGCGACCGCTATCGTCTGAAGAACTGCGACCTCGACGTGGTGCTGCGCTATGGCGTGCGCCACACCTTCGTCGACGGTTCGATGCCGAGCCTGATCCAGCGCCAGCTCGCACAATTGATGGACGGTACCATCTCTCGGGCCATCATGCAGTTTTCCGAGGATCTCGTGCTGGAATTCTCCGCCAGCCGTCGCCCCGAAGGCGGCGTCGTGCTGATCTTCGAGGACGTGACCGCGCGCGTCCGCGCCGACCGCAAGATCCTGCACATGGTGCGGTTCGATTCCCTGACCGGCCTGCCGCAGCGCGGCTATTTCGCCGACCTCGTCAAGGACCAGATCGCGGCGCGCAAGAAGAGCGGCGAGGTCGCTTTCATGGTCCTCGACGTCGACGAGTTCAAGCACGTCAACGACATGAAGGGCCATGTGACCGGCGACCGGCTGCTTGCCGAGATCGCCCACCGGCTGTTGAAGGTTGCCGCGGGGGAGGCGATCGTCGGCCACCTCGTCGGCGACCAGTTCGTGCTGTTCTTCCCCAATGTCGAGGAGCGGCCGGATCTCGAGCAGCGCATGCGTGCCATCCATGCCGCCATTGCTGGGCAATACGACGTCGACGGCACCAGCTTCGCCGTGACTTTCTGCGCCGGAGCGGTGCTGATCGAAAGCGCCGAGCTGCGCATGGAGGAATGGCAGATCAAGGCCGATCTGGCCGTGTTCGAATCGAAGTCGCGCGGCAAGGGCAATCTCACGGTCTTCGCCCAGGAAATGGACGCACGCTATATCGAACGGCAGCGGCTGAAGACCGACCTGAAGACCGCTGTGGAGAACGACGCGCTGCAGGTCGTCTATCAGCCGATGTTCGTGCTCGACGGATCGCGGATTTCCTGCTGCGAGGCGCTGTCGCGCTGGACGCATCCGGAGAAGGGCTCGATCCCGCCGAACATCTTCATCCAGATCGCCGAAGAAATGGGGATCGTCACCGACGTTACCCGATTCATGATCCGCACGGCCTGCCGCGATTGTGTGACATGGCCGGAGTCGATCAGCGTCTCCGTCAACCTGTCGGTGCTGGATCTGCGCAATGACGACATCGTCAAGACCGTTCTCGATGCGCTCGCCGAGTCCGGCCTCGATCCGAAGCGGCTGCATCTCGAGGTCACCGAGTCGAGCCTGATCGAGGAACTTGCAGCCGTCCGCGTCATCCTCGAGGAATTGCGCAAGCACGGCATCACCATCGCCATCGACGACTTCGGTACCGGTTTCTCCAGCCTCAGCTATCTCGACTCGCTGCCGGTCGACCAGGTCAAGATCGACCGTTCCTTCGTGCGCAATATCGGCGAGGATGCCAAGCGGCTGAAGCTCCTGCGCGGCATCGTCACGCTGTCGCGCCAGCTCGATCTCGGCATCATCGTCGAAGGGGTGGAGACCCAGGAGCAACTCGCTCTGCTGGCCAAATTTAACCTGGCCGACCTTATCCAGGGCTACGTTTATTCCATGCCGATCGCCTCGGGCGCCATCGCCGATCTGGCTGAGCGGGCGGAAAAGAAGCTGGTTCCGGTCGGCGCCGCGAACGTCGCCTGACGTCCCACCAAGTCGTCATCTCGAAAATCCCCTGCATCTAGAGGGTACGATTTCCGTCGCAACCTGCGGTTAACCATGTTTTCTAACCATTTGTTAACCTTAACGAACGGTAAATGGTCACAGTACAAGATTTCGTAACTGCGCAACCCCTCGTGGATTGCTAGTGTTGGTTAACGAAACGTAAACCGCGAGAAATCGGATGAACCTCCACACGTCGGCCACTGAGAGCTTCTCGGCAAGGCTCATGGAAATCCTCGACCATGTCGAGTACCGGAGGGTCGAGAGCAGCGAGGACATGGAGGAGGTGGCGCGCATACGCTACAAGGCCTACAAGATGGCCGACATCCTGCCGCTCAGCGGAACGCAGCTGATCGACGACGTCGACTTCGACCCGCAGGCCTATGTGTTCGGCGTCTATTACGATGAGCAGCTCATCAGCACGGTCCGGATGCACCATGTCACGCCGGACCACCGGGTGAGCTCGTCGCGGGACATCTTCCCGGCGGAGATCGACGCCTTCCTCGATGCCGGCATGTCCCTGATTGATCCAGTGCGCTTTGCCGCCGATCCGGCGATCATGAAGGAAATGCCGGCCATTCCTTACCTCACCTTGCGGATCGCCATCATGGCGGCGGCCTATTTCGACACAGACCGCGTACTCCAGCTCGTCAGCCCGCAGCACGCCGCCTTCTACAAGCGCGTCTTCTACGCCCAGACGATCGTCCCGCCGACCAGGAACTGTGGCAAATACAACATCGACCTGACCCTGATGGCGACCGATACGAAGGATGTCGGGCGCAAGCTGCTGACCCGTTTCCCCTTCTTCATCTCCTCGCCCAGCGAGCGGCGCATGATGTTTGCGCGCGGGGAAGTGAGCACGCTGCCGCCGCTCACCATCCTGCCGACCGCTCGCTACATGCCGGAGGGGGATCTCGGAGTGGATCTGCCGCTCTGATCCATTGCGCTTCGCGGCCGCTTTGTGTAAGGCGGAAATGGGGGAGGCGTCTTCGACGCAACTCGGCACCTGGCGAAATACAAGTGGGCGGCCTGCCATAGACGTGATGCGGTGGGTCCAAGCGGAGACAGATCATGAGCGAACACCACAGCGGTCCGGTCGAAACCGGTGCTTCGATGAACTACAACGAGCATGAAAAGACCTATGATCTCTTCATTGCCGCAACCAAGTACAGCACCGTTTTCCTCGTCGCTCTGCTGATCGCCATGGCGGCCGGCATCCTCGGCGGCGCCGGCTTCTTCGGTGGCCTGATCGTTCTCGTCGTGCTGACGGCCGCCGGCGTCTTCATGATGCGCTGATCGCCAGGCGGCAGGGGAAGGGCGCAAGCATGTTCGCCGCCGCATCCGATCCGTTTCTCTTTCGACTGGCCGTGTTCGTTCTGGCGGTGTGCACCGGCTGGTATGCTGTGTCGCGCAGCTTGCGGGGCCATCGCCAGTCCTTCGTGCTGATCGCGGGGCTCGTTGCCGGCGTGATCTTGAGCGGGGCGATCCAGTCCGTCGCCATGCTGCCGGCCGGCGAGGCGCGCAGTCTCTCCTTTGCCGCCTTGCTCTTGGCCTCGGCCGGCGTCGTCGCCGGCCTTCTGATCGCCCGCCGGCGGATTTCCGCCGTGACGCGCCACGATCCGTAAGGCCGGCCATGCAAGGTCTGTCCGTCATCGGCGATCTCGGCGCTATCGTGCTTCTCGTGCTCTCTGCCGTGCGTGGCGCCAAGGGGCATCCGCTGCACGCGATCGTCCCGCCTTTGGCCTGCGGCCTGGGCTTTGCGGCGCTGGCCGCGATCCTCGCCGCCCAGCCGTCCTTCGGCAACCTGCTGCTTGTCGTGCTCGCGCTCGGCGTCGGCGGCACCCTGGGGGCGGTAGCCGCGACCGGCGTGTCGGTCGCGCGCATCCCGCTGGTGCTCACCGGATTTCTGGTTCTCTACGGCCTCGTGGCGCTTCTTCTCTCTTCCGCTGTGACCGACACCGGCGCCGCGTTCTGGCATGCCCGCATGGCGCCGGGTGACGTCGAGCGCAGGGCGGCGACGATGATCGCTGCGATCGCCGGCTCGCTGGTGCTGGGCGGTGGAGGCGTACTGTTCCTGCAGCGGCTGCGGCCGGCGCGCGAATTGCGGCGCTCGTCGCGGTCGATGCGCTATCCGCAGCTCGGTTTCGCAGCGGCAAGCGTGCTGATGGCCGGCGTGTTCGTTGTGGTGAACCTCCCACTGGCATTCTGGCTGAGCACCTCGGCGGCGATGCTTGCCGGTGCGGCTGTCGTCCTGCCGTTGAATGAGAACGCGCGCTGGCCGCTGTCGGTGCTCTTGACTGCACTCTGTGGCTTTGCCACCGCCGCGATCGGCTTTGCCCTTGCCAGCCTGCTGCTGATCATTGCCGGAGGGCTGGTGGGTGCGTCCATGGCAGCGGTGTTCTCGGGCTTGTGCCGGGAGGCGAGAAAGCGGCCTTTCGGGCTACTCTTCGGATCGCGGGACTGACGGCATATACGGTTCCGAACCCTTGGCCCGGCAGGCAGCAAAAAGCCGGCGGGTGGCCGGCTTTCCATTTCCTATGAACTGGGTTTGGGGGCCCGATCAGGCTCCGCCGCCACGCGTGCGGGCGAGGCCCTGCTGCGCCGGCAGATATTTCGAATCGAGGCCCAGGGCGTGTGCGTACGACTTCGCTGCACGCGCCTTGTCGCCGCGACGCTCATAGATCAGCGCCTGGTTGGCCCAGGACTCGGCGATCTTGCCGTTGAGTTCGATGGCGTGGTTGAAGTCGGCGAAGGCGTTCTCGTCGTCGTTCAGGGCGACGTAGGAAACGCCGCGGCCATTGTAGGGTTCGGGCGCGCTCGGCGACAGCGAGATGGCCTTCGAGAAATCATCGATCGCCTTGTCGTGCTGGCCGCGCAGCTGGTAGATCAGGCCCCGATTGTGATAGGCGCGGCCATCGGTCGTGTCGAGCTGGATGGCGCGGTTGAAATCGCCGAAAGCCTCGTCGATGCGGCCGGCCTGGCGATAGATGTTACCGCGGCCGATATAGGCGACGTCGTAGTTGGCGTTCAGGCGGAGTGCGGCGTTGTAATCCTTGGCGGCCTCGACCGGCTTGCCCATGTTGCGGTAGACGAGCGCGCGGTTGGCATAGGCTTGGTAGAAATTCGGATTGAGCTGCAGGGCGGTGTTGAAATCGTCCAATGCCTTGTTGAACTGGCCGGCCCGGCCGTAGGCAGAGCCGCGGACATTGTAGCCTTCCGGATCCCGCGGGTTGGCGGCGATGACCGACGACAGCGACGCGATGTTCTCTTCCGATCCCTGTTCCCTGTCGATGCGGATCGTGTCCGAGGTCTCGATCGACTGGCAACCGGCGAGGCCGACGAGCGCGGCGAACGCGACCATACCGGCGAGGCGGCGGGTGCCAGCGATGGAAATCCTGGATGTCTGGAAGAACGTATGATCAATCATGGCGGGCCAATTGTCCGGCGGTCTGGCCGCCGCCGAGAGACCGAACGGCAGCGATTTTGGGTGCATAGGAAAAGAGCGGCGGCGAAACGATCGCCCCCGCCCTTAGAACATCGGAAAACGTCGAAAAAACGACAGATCAGCGCGCGACGCGTGCCGGGGCAGCGATCAGGCCTTCGCGCTGCATACGCTTGCGAGCGAGCTTGCGAACGCGGCGAACCGCTTCGGCCTTTTCGCGTGCGCGCTTCTGCGACGGCTTTTCATAATAGTCGCGCATCTTCATTTCGCGGAAGATGCCTTCGCGCTGCATCTTCTTCTTGAGCGCGCGGAGCGCCTGGTCAACGTTGTTGTCGCGGACTAGTACCTGCACGTTTATCCCGTTCCTTTGGTTTTGTGTTGCAACTCCGCTAAAGTCAGGCCGTCAGCGGAATAAAGGCAATGCTTTCGCGTGGCCCCAGGCCCTGCGATTAGGGAGGCCAGATAACAGATTGCCTCCACGAAGTCCATATAGCGCAGGCGCTTGAGGCAAGAATTTTCGTCCGCAGCTGCGGCCAGAGGCGTCGTGTCGAAAGACGGATGCCGGGACGTCGCAAAAGGGCGGTCGTGACGCATATGGATCTGTCACTGGTCTTAGCCTATCCAATTGCCTTAACTACAGGAGTTTGAGGCGAATGCGCAAATATTCGGTTTTTGCCGTGGCCCGCGAGGCGCTCAGAGCTCACAAGGGCTGGGAAGCCCAGTGGGTCTCCCCCGAGCCGCGTCAGGCTTATGACGTCATCATCATCGGCGGCGGCGGCCACGGCCTCGGCGCGGCCTATTACCTGGCCAAGGAACACGGCATCACCAATGTCGCGGTGATCGAAAAGGGCTGGATTGGCGGCGGCAATACCGGACGCAACACCACCATCATCCGGTCCA
This sequence comes from Allorhizobium sp. GW101-3B10, assembly GCF_059424725.1. Classification (NCBI taxonomy): domain Bacteria; kingdom Pseudomonadati; phylum Pseudomonadota; class Alphaproteobacteria; order Hyphomicrobiales; family Rhizobiaceae; genus Allorhizobium; species Allorhizobium sp. GW101-3B10. The sequence goes on from NZ_JBWKZR010000001.1 coordinate 482,767, forward strand.
ACTATCTCTATGAAGAGAGCATGGACATTTACGAGCATTCCCTGAAGCTGTGGGAAGGCCTCAGCCAGGATCTCAACTACAACGTCATGTACTCGCCGCGCGGCGTGATGATGCTGTCGCACAATGTGCATGACCAGCAGTCGTTCAAGCGCCACATCAATGCCAACAATCTCTACGGCATCGACAATGAATGGCTGACGCCCGAGCAGGCCAAGGCTTATTGCCCGCCGCTCGACATCGCCAAGACCGCCCGCTATCCGATCAACGGTGCGGCATTGCAGCGCCGCGGCGGCACGGCGCGTCACGATGCGGTGGCCTGGGGTTTTGCCCGTGCTGCCTCGGATCGCGGCGTGCACATCATCCAGAACACGGAAGTGACCGGCATTCGCCGCGGGCCGAACGGCGAAGTCACCGGCGTCGAGACGAATCGCGGCTTCATCGGCGCGAAGAAGATCGGCGTTTCGGCGGCGGGACATTCCTCTGTCGTCATGGGCATGGCCGGCGTCCGCCTGCCGGTGCACTCCACGCCGCTTCAGGCGCTCGTGTCCGAGCCGATGAAGCCGATCTTCCCCTGCGTCGTGATGTCCAACACGGTGCATGCCTATATCTCACAGTCCGACAAGGGCGAGTTCGTCATTGGCGCCGGCACGGACCAGTACAATTCGTACTCGCAGACCGGCGGCCTGCAGATCATCACCCATACGCTCGATGCGATCTGCGAACTGTTCCCGATGTTCCGCCGCGTCAAGATGATGCGTCAGTGGGGCGGCATCACCGACAACACAGCCGACCGTTCGCCGATCCAGGGCGTCACGCCGGTGCCCAACCTGTTCGTCAATGCGGGCTGGGGAACCGGCGGCTTCAAGGCGACGCCGGGCTCGGCCAACCTCTTCGCACACCTGATCGCCAAGGGCGAACCGCACCGGCTGGCGGCGGGTCTCACCCTCGACCGGTTCCGCACCGGTCGCCTGATCGACGAGGCGGCTGCCGCCGCCGTGGCGCACTGATCCTCAAAGGACGTTCATCATGCTGCTGATCAAATGCCCCTATTGCGAGGAAGAGCGTTCCGAGCTCGAGTTCCGCGCCGCCGGCGAGGCGCATATCGCCCGACCGTCCAACATTGCCGACATCACGGATGAAGAGTTCGCGGACTATTTCTTCCTGCGCGACAATCCGAAGGGCCTCATCTTCGAACGCTGGCGCCATATGCATGGCTGCGGCCGCTTCTTCAACGCGGTGCGCGATTCCGTCAGCGACAAGATCCACTTGACCTACAAGGCCGGCGAGCCGAAGGCGGATGTCTCGGCCTTCCTCCCGAACGCATTCGAGAAGGGAGCGTCGAAATGAGCGGCGCCAATCGTATTCCCGGCAGGGGTCGCCTGACGCCGGCCCGCACCGCCCGGTTCACCGTCGACGGCCGCTGCATTACCGCCTATGAGGGCGACACCGTCGCCTCCGCCATGCTAGCCAACGGCCTGCATCTGGCCGGCCGGTCGTTCAAGTACCACCGTCCGCGCGGCATCCTGACGGCCGGTCCGGAAGAGCCGAACGCGCTGCTCGACGTGTCGCGCGATGCCGCCCGGCGCCAGCCGAATGTGCGCGCGACCGTGCAGGAAGTGTTCGACGGCATGAAGGTCGAGACGCAGAATCGCTGGCCGTCGCTGTCCTTCGACATTGGCGAGATCAACGACTTCTTCTCGCCCTTCTTCGCCGCCGGCTTCTACTACAAGACCTTCATGTGGCCGAAGAGCTTCTGGCATTCGGTCTACGAACCCTTCATCCGCCGCGCCGCCGGCCTTGGCGTTGCGCCGAAGGAAGAGGATCCGGATCACTATTCCAGCCGCTACGCCCATTGCGACGTTCTCGTCGTCGGCGGCGGTGCAGCCGGTCTTGCCGCGGCACTTGCCGCAGCCGAGACCGGTGCCGAGGTCATCCTCTGCGACGAACAACCGGAACTGGGCGGTGCCTTCCACTACGACACCGGCGCGACCGTCGACGGCCAGAACGGCTATGACTGGGCGCAGTTGACCGCCGCGCGGCTGGCTGCCATGCCGAACGTCCGTATCCTCTCCCGCACCACGGCCTTCGGCTACTACAACCACAACTTCGTGGCACTTGCCGAGCGCGTCACCGACCATCTCGCCAAGCCGGCCAAGAGCCTGCCGCGCGAGCGGCTGTGGCAGGTCCGCACCAAGAAGGTCGTGCTCGCCACCGGGTCGATCGAGCGCCATATGGTGTTCGCCAACAATGACCGGCCGGGCATCATGCTGGCGTCCGCGGCGCGCACCTATCTCAATCATTTCGGCGTGGCCGTCGGGGCCAAGGTCGGCGTCTACACTGCCCATGATTCGGCCTATGAGGCCGCCTTCGACCTGAAGCGCGCCGGTATCAGCATCCCGGCGATCGTCGACTGCCGCGAAAAGCCCGGCGAGAAGGTTCTGGCCCAGGCCCGCTCGCTTGGCATCGAAGTGCTTGTCGGCCATTCCGTCACCGACACGGCAGGGCGCCTGCGCATCCGCTCGATGACGGTGAAGCGCAACGGCAGTAGCAGCGCCCGAAAGATCGAGGTCGACGCGCTGATCGTCTCGGCCGGGTGGACGCCGTCCGTCCATCTGTTCTCGCAAGCGCGCGGCAAGTTGAAGTTCGATGCCGCCAATGACCGCTTCCTGCCGGATGTCTATGCGCAGGACAGCATCTGCGTCGGCACCTGCAACGGTACCGACGACCTGCAGTCGATCATCGACGAGGCGTTTGCAGCCGGCGCCCGGATGGCGAAGGAAGCCGGCGCGACCGGCTCCGTTTCGTCGGCGCCCACCGGGGTCAATGTCTTCGGCTGGACCGGCGGCATGATCGGTGCGGCCGAAGGGGCAGGGCGCGACACCAGCGTTAAGGCTTTCATCGACTTCCAGCACGATGTCTGCGCCAAGGACATCCGCCTGGCGGTGCGCGAGGGCATGCACTCGATCGAGCACATCAAGCGCTTCACCACCAATGGCATGGCCTCCGACCAGGGCAAGCTGTCCAACATGCATGGCCTGGCGATCGCCGCGGAAATGCTCGGCAAGGAGATCCCCAAGGTGGGTCTCACCACCTTCCGCGCGCCCTATACGCCGGTGACCTTCGGCACGCTGATCAACCACTCGCGCGGCGAGCTGTTCGATCCCACCCGCAAGACCCCGATGCATGCCTATGAGGCTTTGCTCGGCGCGGCGTTCGAGGATGTCGGCAACTGGAAGCGCGCCTGGTACTATCCTCGCCCCGGTGAGGACATGCATGCGGCGGTCAATCGCGAATGCAAGATGGTCCGCGAGGCCGCCGGCGTGTTCAACGCCTCGACGCTCGGCAAGATCGAGGTGGTCGGCCCGGATGCGGCCGAGTTCCTCAGCCTCATGTACACCAATGCCTGGGACACGCTGAAACCCGGCAAGTGCCGCTACGGCATCATGACCCGAGACGACGGCTTCGTCTATGACGACGGCGTTGTCGGTCGCCTGGCCGACGACCGCTTCCATGTGACGACGACGACGGGCGGCGCGCCGCGCGTGCTCAATCACATGGAGGACTACCTGCAGACGGAGTTTCCACATCTCAAGGTGTGGCTCACCTCGTCGAGCGAGCAGTGGGCGGTCATCGCCGTCCAGGGGCCGAAAGCGCGCGACATCATCGCGCCTTTCGTGGAAGGCATCGACATCTCGAACGAAGCCTTCCCGCACATGAGCGTGGCCGAAGGCAGGTTCTGCGGCGTGCCGACCCGGCTGTTCCGCGTGTCGTTCACCGGCGAGCTCGGTTTCGAAGTCAACGTGCCGGCCGATTTCGGCGCCGATGTCTTCCAGAAGATCTGGGAACGGGCCGAAAGCCTCGGCGCCTGCCTCTACGGCACCGAGACCATGCACGTGCTGCGCGCCGAGAAGGGCTACATCATCGTCGGCCAGGACACCGACGGCACGCTGACCCCGGACGATGCCGGCTATGGCTGGGCCGTGTCGAAGAAGAAGAAAGACTTCGTCGGTATCCGCGGCCTGAAGCGACCGGACCTGGTCAAGGAAGGGCGCAAGCAGCTCGTCGGCCTGCTGACCAAGAACCCGAAGGAGGTTCTGGAGGAGGGCGGCCAGATCGTTGCCGATCCGAACCAGCCGAAGCCGATGACCATGCTCGGTCACGTCACCTCGTCCTACTGGTCGGAAAACCTCGGCCGGTCGATCGCGATCGCGACGCTGGTCGGCGGTCGGGCGCGTATGGGCGAAACGCTCTACGTGCCGATGAAGGACAAGACCATCGCGGTCGAGGTGACCGATACCGTATTCTTTGACAAGGAAGGGGGCCGCATCCATGGCTGATGTCACCGTCGCTGAACGCAAGTCCGTACTCGCCGGAGCCCATGGCGGTTCGCCATCGGTGCGGCTGAGGCCCGCCGAGCCCGCGACGCGGGTGTCGCTCCGGGCCGGGGCGGAAGACGTCGCCGCGCTATCCAAGGCGCTCGGCGTCAAGCTGCCGGTCAAGCCGAAGGGCTCGGCCGGCACGAAGGGCCGCATGGCGTTCTGGCTCGGGCCGGACGAATGGCTGCTGATCGACGACAAGGGCGGCGATCTGATGGCCGACTGCGCCGCGTCCGGCGTGGTCCATTCGGCGACCGATGTCTCGCACCGGAATACCGCGATCATCGTATCGGGACCGGGGGCTGCCAATGCCATCAATGCCGGCTGTTCGCTGAACCTGTCGCTCGCCACCTTCCCGGTTGGCGCCGTCACCCGCACGGTGTTCGGCAAGATCGAGATCGTGCTCTATCGCATCGACGAAGAGACCTTCCGGGTCGAGTGCTGGCGCTCGTTCGCCGAATATGCCTTCGGCTTGCTGGCCGAGGCGGCCGAAGACGCCGCGGCATAAAGTTTGAAGACCGTGGCCGGGGAACGCTAGGGTCCCGGCCAGCCCTTCCACTGGACCCAGCGTCCGTGGAAATCGGCGCGGCCGATCTCGTGGTGCTCGCCGCTCGGCCAGACCTGCAGGGTGAGTGCGGCACCGTCCGGCTTGCCGTCCGCTTCCATCTGCAGCCGGGCAAGCGGTGCGTCGCTCGTTGCGCGGGCGCCCGCCTGCGCGATCAGCGCCTCGCCCCGGGCTTTCAGCTCTTGCGGAAAATACTGCCAGACGACGGAATGGTAGACGACGTGGACGAGGCCTAAATGCGGTCGGGACAGGCGCTCGACCAGCCAGTGGATGGCGTCGACCCGATCGATCGTCAGGCCGGACCCGGCGGCGATTTCAAGGGCCTTGCGGGTTCGCTCCAACCGATCCGCCTGATCGGCCCAGATATAGGCGGCAAGCCGCTCGCGGTCGTCGGCGGAGGACGGATCGAGCGGATTGAGGTCGCAGCCGGCCCGCTCCGAAACCTCGAGATCGGCCCTGGGCGGCGGTGGCCCCTTCCAGTCGGGCGCGAGCGCGACATTCGAGGCTGGCCCCCAGGAAACGTCGCCGAGCCGATAGGCATAGCGGTCCCATTGCAGGTTGAGCCCGGCGCTGGCGCCGACTTCCGACAGCATGAGCGGCTTGCCGAACAGCCTGCCAATGGTGAGGAACCCCGGTAGTAGCGCGCCTGAGCGGCGCACTTCGTTGGTCTGCGGGGGGGAGCGCAGCCACTCGAGGATGAACGCCTCGTCGCGGCGCAGCGCCGCATCGACAGCGGTCCAGAGGTTTTCGTCTGAGGTATTGTTGGGTGGATAGGCGGCGGCAAGGTCCGAGTCCTGCCCGGAACGAACGACGGCATGCAACGAGCCCGCGAACCTTAATGCCAGGGCATCGCCTGTGCCCGTCGGATCGCCCTGCCACAGCAGCAAATGCCGACCGACTGCCGTCTCATCGTTCAGCCTTTCGGCTGCCATTCGGCAGAGGCGGGCGGTGAAGGGCGAGCCGAGATCGTCGCAGGCCTTTGCCTGCCGCTGGAAGGACTGGCGGACCGCTTCGGCCGTCTCCATGCTCACAGACCTTCCGGGCGATCTTTCGGATCGAACTGGATGATGGTCATCCAGGTGGCGGTGAGCGCCGGCTTGCGTTCGCCCTCGATCTCGATCGTGACGTCATACGCGGTCATCATCATGCCCGCGCCGCGGAACCGCGCCTCGGACAGCACGAAATGGCCGCGAATGCGCTTGCCGCATTTGACCGGCGTCATGAAGCGCACCTTGTCGAAGCCGTAGTTGATGCCCATCGTCTGTTCGCGGATCTTCGGCAGGCAGTCATAGTTCATGGTCGACAGCAGCGAAAGCGTCAGAAAACCGTGGGCGATGGTGCCGCCGAATGGCGTCTCGGCTGCAGCCCGCACCGGATCGACGTGGATGAACTGGTGATCGTCGGTCGCGCCGGCGAAGGCGTCGATCATGGTCTGATCAACGGTGATCCATTTCGAAACGCCGATCTCCTGGCCGATCAGCGACGAAACCTCGGACAGGGAAATCTCACGGGGCATGGAACCTCACCAATGGTTGCAGTCGAAAAATTCTTACAGGGGCTCTGGCAAACAGGGAATAGCGCGTCTTTGCCTAGGGATAATGAAAAAATCAGCGCTCGACGTAAAATTCCACCGATCTCGGCCTGAGGCGGATTTGTCGCACCGGGCGATCGCCCGGCAGGTGCCGCCAGCTCTTCTTGTCGCCCGGCGGCAGATGGAAGTCCAGAGCTGTGCGGCAGCGGTTGAAGAGTATGGCGAGCCTGACCTCGGTCTTGAGTTGATAGTCGACGCTGTTGACCAGCATGATGAATCCGGGACCTTCTTCGTCCTCCCAGTCGGCAACCGCCATCGGCGTACCGGCGGGTGAGAGCCATGCAACATCCGCCTCTCCGGAAAAGAACCGCGTGTCCGTAAACACCGAAAATCGCTTCCGCATCGCCGAGAGACCGGCGACAAGGGCGATCAGGTGCTCGTCGACCGTTTCCCAGTCGAGCCAGGTCAGTTCGTTGTCCTGGCAATAGGCATTGTTGTTGCCATGCTGGGTCCGGCCGAGTTCGTCGCCCGCGGTCAGCATGATCGTCCCGCGCGTGGCAAACAGGGTGGAAAGAAGGGCGGCGACGTCCTGGCGGCGATGCGCCAGGACCGTGCGATTGTCAGGCTCGCCTTCGACGCCATTGTTCCAGGAGTAGTTCTCGTCATGGCCGTCGCGGTTGTGTTCGCCGTTTCGGCCATTGCGCTTGTGGCTGTGGGAAACCAGATCGAAGAGGGTGAAACCGTCGTGCGCGGCGATGAAGTTGACGCTGCGGGTCTCTGTTCCTCCATTGCGCGCGAAGATGTCGGACGACCCCGCAAGCGCGGTGGCGAGCGCGCCCACCTTGTGGCCGTCGCCGCGCCAGTAGCGGCGGATGTCGTCGCGCGCCCGGTCGTTCCATTCGAGGAAGTCGTCGGGAAAATTGCCGAGCTGATAGCCGCCAGGACCAATGTCCCAAGGCTCGGCGATCATCACCCGGTCTTCCAGCACCTCGTCGGTCAGGATGGCGTGCAGCGTGCGGGAGGTGGTGTGAAAGCCATGCGCGCTCCGGCCGATGATTGGCGCCAGATCGAAACGGAAGCAGTCAATGCCGGCGTGAATGACGAAATGGCGCAGGCTGTCGATGATCAGACGGCGGACATAGGGGTGATCGCAGGCGAGCGTGTTGCCGCAGCCGGTGTCGTTGACCAGAATGCCCGGATTGTCGTGCAGGTGGCGGTAGCAGCACAGGTTGTCGAGGCCGCGCAAGGACAGCGTCGTGCCGAGCTTGTCGCTTTCGCCGGTGTGGTTGAAGACGAGATCGAGGATGACACCGATGCCGGCCTCATGCAGCGTGTGCACCGTTTCGCGCAGTTCCGTCATGCCGCCCGGCACGATGCGCGGATCGAGCGCCATCAGCGCGATCGGGTTGTAGCCCCAGGCATTGGTGAGGCCGAGCGGCGGCAAGTGCCGTTCGTCGATCCAGGCGACGATCGGCATCAGTTCGATGGCGTCGACGCCGAGCCTCTTCAGGTGCTTGATGACGGCGGGGTGGGCGAGGGCCGAAACGGTGCCGCGCTGTTCGGCCGGAACGTCCGGGTGGCGCTGGGTGAAGGCCTTGACTGCGACTTCATAGATGAAGCCGCCCTTGGGCAGCAGCGGGCGCATGGGTCTTGCCAGCGGATCGTCTGTCACAATGGCCTTCGGCACCAGCGCCGCCGTATCGGCGCCGAACACCGAGAGGCGCGGATCGTGGGCAAAGGGCCGGTCGATCTCCTTGGCATAGGGATCGACCAGGAGCTTCGACGGATCAAACCAGAAGCCCTGGTCCGGCGCGTAGCGGCCGTGGGCGCGGTAGCCATAGCGGGCGCCCGGCACCACGCCGTCCACATGCAGCCGGTGCACGTCGTCGCCGCCGCGGTTCATCGGCAGGCGGCAGATCTCCGCCCGGCCGACACTGTCGAACAGGCAGAGCTCGATCCGTTCGGCATGATGCGACCAGACGGCGAAATCCGTGCCCCTGTCCGTCAGTGCCACGCCGCCTGGCCGGTTTTCGATACGGTTCATGATGGGGTCAGGTGATTACGCTCGGCGTGTCGCGGCCGGTCCGGGTGCGAATGTCGGCGAGGCTTTCGGCCGCGGCGATCAGGTCGGCCAGAGCGCCCTGGGTTTCGAGATCGTGGCGGCTGGCGTCGGGTTCATATCGCTCGATGTAGACGCGCAGCGTTGCGCCCGACGTGCCGGTGCCGGAAAGGCGGAAGACGACGCGCGATCCGCCTTCGAACAGGATGCGGATGCCCTGGTTGTTGCTGACCGACTGGTCGACCGGATCGAGATAGGAGAAATCGTCGGCCGCGGTCACGACGAGGTCGCCGATCTTCGTGCCCGGCAGCGTGGCGAGCCTGGCGCGCAGGGCAGCCATCAGTCCGTTGGCTGCATCGCTGTCGACTTCCTCGTAGTCGTGGCGCGAGTAATAGTTGCGGCCGTAGGTCGCCCAGTGTTGCGTGACGATGTCGCGCACGCTCTCGCCGCGCACGGCCAGAATGTTGAGCCAGAGAAGCACGGCCCAGAGCCCGTCCTTTTCGCGCACATGGCTCGATCCGGTGCCGGCCGATTCCTCGCCGCAAATGGTCACCTTGCCGGCGTCGAGCAGGTTGCCGAAGAACTTCCAGCCGGTTGGCGTCTCGTACATGCCGATGCCGAGTTTTTCGGCCACCCGGTCGGCTGCGGCACTCGTCGGCATGGAGCGGGCGATGCCGGCAATACCCTTGTTGTAGCCGGGCGCCAAGTGCGCGTTCGCGGCGAGGATGGCCAGACTGTCGGAAGGGGTGACGAAGATGCCCTTGCCGATCACCAGATTGCGGTCGCCATCGCCATCGGAGGCGGCGCCGAAATCGGGAGCGGCGTTGCCCGCCATCATCTCGTCGTAGAGTTCCTTGGCATGCACGAGATTCGGGTCGGGATGGTGGCCGCCGAAGTCGGGCAGGGGGATGAAGTTGCGAACCGTGCCGGCCGGCGCGCCGAGGCGGCCCTCGATGATCTCCTTGGCATAGGGGCCGGTCACGGCGCTCATCGCGTCGAAGACCATGCGGAAGCCGAGGCCGAACAGGTTGCGGATGGCGCCGAAGTCGAACAGATCTTCCATCAGCGAGGCATAGTCGGCGACCGGGTCGATGACCTCGACCGCCATGCCGTCGACCACGGTGGTGCCGGTCGCATCGAGATCGACATCGGCTGCATCGACGATCCTGTAGCTTTCGATCACCCGCGAGCGCTGGAAGACCGCGTCGGTAATCCTCTCCGGCGCCGGGCCGCCATTGCCGATATTGTATTTGATGCCGAAGTCCTCGGTCGGGCCGCCGGGATTGTGGCTGGCCGAGAGGATGATGCCGCCGAAGGCCTTGTACTTGCGGATGACGTGCGAGGCGGCCGGGGTCGAGAGAATGCCGCCCTTGCCGACCAGGATCCTGCCGAAGCCGTTGGCTGCGGCCATCTTGATCGCCTTCTGGATCACTTCGCGATTGTAGAAGCGGCCATCGCCGCCAATCACCAGCGTCTTGCCGGCGAAGTCCTCGAGACTGTCGAAGACCGACTGGATGAAGTTCTCCGCATAGTTCTGCTGCTGGAAGACCGGAACCTTCTTGCGCAGGCCGGAGGTCCCCGGCTTCTGGTCCGCGAAGGGCTTGGTGGCGACGGTCGAGATCATGGACTTACTGGCCTTTCGAGACGAGGCGTTGATAGAGTTCGGCATAGCGCTCAGCGCTTCTGCCCCAGGAGACGTCGCATTTCATCCCCTGCTTCTGCAACTGGCCCCAGATTTTTGCCGAGGCGTGGAGGCGCACCGTGCGGCGGACCGCCGAACGCAGTGCGTCGGCCGAGCCCGGCGCGAATTTGATGCCGGTTGCGGTCTGGGCGGTGAGGGCCGCTTCGTTGGCGTCGATGATGGTGTCCGCCAGGCCGCCGGTGCGGGCGACCACCGGCACGCAGCCGTAGCGCAGGCCGTAGAGCTGGGTGAGGCCGCAGGGCTCGAAGCGCGACGGGATGAGGATGGCATCGGCGCCCGCCTGCATCAGATGCGACAGCGGTTCGTCATAGCCGACCACCATGCCGATCCGGCCCTTGTGGCGGGCGGCGGCGGCAAGCAGGCTGGATTCGAGCGCATGGTCTCCGGAGCCGAGAATGACAAGCCTCGCGCCGGCCGCGACGATCGTGTCGGTGACCTCGGCAAGCAGGTCCATGCCCTTCTGCCAGGTCAGGCGCGAGATGACGCAGAAGATCGGCCCGTCGTCGCTGTCGAGCGAGAAGCGGGCGGCCAGCGCGTCGCGGTTCGCCTGGCGCTTCTTCAGCGCGGCGGACGCGTAGGTCTGGGGGATGTGCTGGTCGGTCGCCGGGTTCCAGACGGTGGCGTCGATCCCGTTGACGATGCCGTAGAGGTCGTCGGTGCGGCTGGCGATGACGCCTTCCAGCCCCATGCCGAAGGCGGGGGTCAGGATCTCCTCGGCATAGGAGGGGCTGACGGTGCTGATCGCATGGGCGGCGACCAGCCCGCCCTTCAGGTAGCTGACCGTTCCGTAATATTCGAGCGCTTCCCAGAAGGCATGGGCGGGCAGGCCGAGTTCGGGGAAGATTTCCGACGGGAACTGGCCCTGGAAGGCGATGTTGTGGATGGTCATCAGGCTCGGCCGTTCCGGCGCCTCGCCATAGCGCATGAAGACCGGCGTCAGCGCGCTTTGCCAGTCATGGGCGTGGACGAGGTCCGGCTGCCAATCGGCAATGGCGCCCGTGGCGATCTCCGCTCCGGCCTTGGACAGCACGGCGAACCGCTTCCAGTTATCGGCATAGTCGCGGCTGTTGGGATCGACATAGGGGCCGCCGGCGCGTTCGTACAGTGTCGGCGCATCCAGCACGAGAATGTCCACGCCTTCATGGCGTGCCTCGAGGAGGCTCGCCTGTACGCCCAGCAGGTCGGCGAATTCGGCGCGTTTCACCGGATTGCGGATGGCCTTCATGACGGCCGGATAGCCGGGGATCAGGGTCTTGGTCTCTATCCCATAGGCTTTCAGCGCCAGCGGCAATGCGCCGGCGACGTCGGCAAGCCCCCCGGTCTTGACGAGCGGGTAGAGTTCGGACGTGACCGAGAGGACCTTCATCAGCCTGCCACGCCGAGTTTGTCGATCATCGGTTGGGTGATCAGGCAGATGCCTTCCTCAGAACGACGGAAGCGCCGGGCATCCATTTCGGCATCCTCGCCGACGATCAGGCCCTCGGGGATCACCACGCCATGGTCGATGATGACATTGGTCAGACGCGCATGACGGCCGATCACGACCTTCGGCAGGACCACCGCGCCTTCGAGACGCGAATAGGAATTGGCCCGAACCCCGGTGAAGAGCAGGCTCTTGTAGAGCGACGAGCCGGAGATGATGCAGTCGCCGGCCACCAGCGAGGAGATCGCCGAACCGCGCCGACCCTCGTCGTCATGCACGAACTTGGCCGGAGGGGTGATCTCCGAATAGGTCCAGATCGGCCAGGACTTGTCGTAGATGTCGAGCTCCGGAACGATGTCCGTCAGGTCGATATTGGCCTGCCAGTAGGCGTCGAGCGTGCCGACGTCACGCCAATAGGGTGTGCGCTCGAAGTCGGAGCGCACACAGGAATGCGCGAAGCGATGCGCCACCGCTTTGCCGTTCGAGACGATGTAGGGAATGATGTCCTTGCCAAAATCGCGGCTCGAATGCGGATCTGCGGCGTCGCGGCGCAGGATGTCCATCAGGAACTTCGTGTGGAACACGTAGATGCCCATGGATGCAAGCGCGAATTCCTCATTGCCGGGAATGCCTGGCGGATCGGCCGGCTTTTCAATGAAGGCGATGATCTCGTCATTGCCGTCGACATGCATGACGCCAAAGCCGCTGGCTTCCATGCGCGGCACTTCCAGGCAGCCGATGGTCACATCGGCGCGGGAATCGACGTGCTGCTGCAGCATCAGCTCGTAGTCCATCTTGTAGATGTGGTCGCCCGCCAGGATGACCATGTATTCCGGACCGTAGGGTTCGATGATATCGATGTTCTGGTAGACCGCGTCGGCCGTGCCCTCATACCACTGCGTTTCGGAAACGCGCTGGCTGGCCGGCAGCACGTCGAAGCTCTCGTTGCGCTCGGGCCTGAGGAAGTTCCAGCCGCGCTGTAGGTGGCGGATGAGCGAGTGAGCCTTGTACTGCGTCGCGACGCCGATGCGGCGGATGCCTGAATTGATCGCGTTGGACAGGGCGAAATCGATGATGCGGGCCTTGCCGCCGAAATAGACGGCGGGCTTGGCGCGCCGGTCCGTCAGTTCCTTGAGGCGGCTTCCCCTGCCGCCGGCAAGCACATAAGCCATGGCATCGCGCGCCAGGGGTTGGGGTCGCTTCTCCATCATTTCGCCTCCCGCCTCAGTTTTCTTGTTCCAGCATGATCACGGCCAGCGGCGGCAAGGTCAGGATGGCGGATGCGCGGCCGCCGTCTCCCGGTCCGGCCTCCACGCGTCCCCCGTTGCCCTTGCCGCTGCCGCCGTAGATTTCCGCGTCGGTATTGAGAATTTCGCGCCAGCGCCCGGTGGTGGGCAGCGGCACGACATAGCCCTCATGATAGACCGGCGTCAGATTGCAGATCACCGCGATCGTCTTTTCGCCAGGCGCCTTGCGCAGCCAGGCAATGACGGAATTGTCCTGATCGCCGGCGATCAGCCATTCGAAGCCTTCGCCTTCGCAGTCTCGGGCATGCAGCGCCGGCTTCGAGCGGTAGGTGAAGTTGAGGTCGCGCACCAGCCGCCGCATTCCCTCGTGCAGTGCGTACTGCAGCAGGTTCCAGTCGAGTGAGCGCTCCTCGCTCCACTCGCTCCACTGGGCGAATTCCTGGCCCATGAACAGCAGCTTCTTGCCCGGATGGCCCCACATGAAGCCGTAGTAGCTCCGCAGGTTGGCGAATTTCTGCCAGTCGTCGCCGGGCATCTTGGCGATCATAGACCCCTTGCCGTGCACGACCTCGTCATGGGAGATCGGCAGCACGAAGTTTTCGGAGAAGGCATAGAGCAGGCCGAAGGTCAGTTCCTGGTGGTGGAACTTGCGGTGCACCGGATCACGGGCGAAATAGCTCAGCGTGTCGTGCATGAAGCCCATGTTCCACTTGAAGCCGAAGCCGAGACCGCCTTCATGCACCGGCTGGGAGACCTTGGGCCAGGAGGTGGATTCCTCGGCGATGGTCATGATGCCCGGATGAGTGCCGTAGACGGCCTTGTTCATCTGCTGCAGGAAGCGCACGGCCTCCAGATTTTCCCGCCCGCCATATTCGTTGGGGACCCACTCGCCTTCCTTGCGCGAATAGTCGAGGTAGAGCATGGAGGCCACGGCATCGACGCGCAGTCCGTCGAGATGGAATTTTTCCGCCCAGTAGAGCGCGTTGTTGACCAGATAGGAGACGACCTCCAGGCGGCCGAAATTGTAGATCGCCGTGTTCCAGTCGGGATGGAAGCCCTGGCGCGGATCGGCATGCTCGTAGAGCGCCGAGCCGTCGAACCAGCGCAGCCCGTGGGCATCGGTGGGGAAATGGGCCGGAACCCAGTCGAGGATGACGCCGAGGCCGACCTTATGGCAGCCGTTGACGAAGCGGGCGAAGCCCTCCGGTTCGCCGAAGCGGGCCGTCGGAGCGTAGAGGCCGGTCGTCTGGTAGCCCCAGGATGGATCGTAGGGGTGTTCCGTGATCGGCATGAATTCGATGTGGGTGAAGCCCATGTCGACGCAATAGGGGATGAGGCGCGCGGCCATTTCGTCCCAGCTGAGCATGGTGCCGTCGTCGCGCCGCTGCCAGGAGCCGGCATGCACCTCGTAGACGCTGATCGGCTGGCGGCGCTGGTCGATGGTCGCCCAGTGCTTGCGGTGCGCCCCATCCTCCCAGGTCTGCTCGAGTTCGGCGGTGGTCACGGAGGCGTTCTTCGGTCGAAGCTCGGCGCGCCGCGCATAGGGGTCGGCCTTCAGCGGCTGCGGTTCGCCGTTCTTGCCGATGATCTCGAACTTGTAGGCGGAACCGGGCCGCACGTCGGGCGCGAAGATTTCCCAGATGCCGGTGTCGCGGCGAAGCCGCATGACATGGCGGCGTCCGTCCCACTCGTTGAAATCGCCGACGACGGAAACACGCCTGGCATTCGGCGCCCAGACGGCGAAATGAAAACCGTCGACGCCCTGATGCTTCAGCGGATGGGCGCCCATCTTGTCGAACAGGCGCAGATGCGAGCCTTCGCGGACGAAATAGTCGTCCATCGGCCCGAGCACCGGCCCGAAACTGTAGGGATCGGTGACGGTCCACTCCACATCGCCGCGGGTCGCGCGGTAGCGCAGCGGCTGGAAGCTGTCGGCCGTGACCGGTCCACAGAAGAAGCCGGCAGGGTCGAGGCACTGCAATTCCCCGAGCGGGGCGCCGCCGATGGAGAAGGCCGCGATCGCCTCGGCGCCGGGAACGAAGCAGCGCGCCACGAAGCCCGCAGCGGTCTTCTGCAAGCCCAGGACCGAGAACGGGTCTTCGTGACTGCCGTGAACAATCGCGTCTATTTCGGCGGGCGAGGGTGCCTCCGGCCGCGCGGTATCACCGATCTTCTTCGGTGATTTTGCCATCAGGCTCTCCAAATGTCGGCGGTGTACTGGCGAATGGTCCGATCGGAGGAGAACCAGCCCATGCGCGCCGTGTTGCGGATCGTCTTGGAATACCATGTGGCATCGTCGCCCCACAGAGCGTCCACCCGGCGCTGGGCCGCGGCATAGGCGTTGAAGTCGGCCGCGACCATGAACCAGTCATGCTGGTACAACCCGTCGACCAGGCCGGCAAAGCGGCCCGGATCGTCGGGCGAAAAGACGCCGGACGCGATTGCGGACAGGGCCTGGGACAGCTCGCGCGAGCCTTCGATCACGGCGCGCGGATTGTGTCCTCCGGCGCGTACCTTTCCGACCTCGCCGGCCGTCATGCCAAAGATCACAATGTTCTCCTCGCCCACATGGTCGCGCATCTCCACATTGGCCCCGTCGAGGGTGCCGATGGTCAGCGCACCATTCAACGCGAACTTCATGTTCCCGGTTCCCGATGCTTCCATGCCTGCGGTCGAAATCTGTTCGGAGAGGTCGGCGGCCGGCACCATCACCTCGGCGAGCGAGACATTGTAGTTGGGGATGAACACGACCTTCAGCAGGTTGCGGACGGCCGGGTCGTTGTTGATGACGCGGGCGACGTCGTTGGCGAGTTTGATGATCAGCTTGGCATTGTGATAGCTCGGCGCGGCCTTGCCGGCGAACAGCTTGACGCGCGGCACCCAGTCGCGCTCCGGGTGGGTGCGGATCTGGTCGAACAGCGCCACTGTCTCGATGATGTTCAAGAGCTGGCGCTTGTATTCGTGGATGCGCTTGATCTGGATGTCGAACATCGCCGACGGGTCGAGCCGGATGCCCATGCGGCTGGCGACGAGATTGGCCAGCTGCTCCTTGTTGGCACGCTTGACGGCGGCGAACTGCTTCTGGAACTCCTTGTCGTCGGCATAGGCGTCGAGCGCCTTCAGCTTTTCGGCGTCGTCGAGGAAGTCCGGACCCACCGTGTCGCGGATCAGCGAGGTCAGGCGCGGATTGCACTGCATCAGCCAGCGGCGCGGTGTGATGCCGTTGGTCTTGTTGTTGATGCGGTCCGGGTAGAGCTTATGCAGGTCGGCGAACACCGTTTCCTTCATCAGCTCGGTATGCAGCGCGGATACGCCGTTGATGCTGTGGGAGCCGATGAAGGCGAGGTTGCCCATGCGCACCCGTCGGTCGCCGCTTTCGTCGATCAGGGAGATATGGCTGATCTCGTGGTCGGAGAAGTTGCGGTTCTTGCGTGCGTCACGCAGGATCTTGGCATTGATCGCATAGACCAGCTGCATGTGCCGAGGCAGCAGCCGCTCGAACAGCGGCACCGGCCAGCTTTCCAGCGCTTCGGGAAGCAGGGTGTGGTTGGTGTAGGAGAAGGTGCGCCAGGTGATGTCCCAGGCCGTGTCGAAGTCGAGGCCGTGCACGTCGCAGAGCAGGCGCATCAGTTCGGTGACGGAAATGGCCGGGTGCGTGTCGTTGAGCTGGATCGCCACTTTGTCGGGCAGGGCCGACAGTTCGTTGCCCTGTTGCAGATGGCGGCGAAGGATGTCCTGCAGTGAAGCTGAACAGAAGAAGTACTCCTGCCGGAGTCTCAACTCCTGGCCGGCGGTGGTCGCGTCGGCCGGGTAGAGCACGCGGGTCAGCGTCTCGGCCTTGTTGCTTTCCTTGAGCGCGCCGATGTGGTCGCCGGCGTTGAAGGCTTCGAGCAGGATCGGATCAATCGGCTGGGCCGACCAGAGTCTCAGCGTGTTGACGTGGTCGCCGCGCCAGCCGACGACCGGTGTGTCGTAGGCGGTGGCGATCACCCGTTCGCCGGGCTTCCAGACGAAATGCGGTTCGTCGTCATGGCCGGAGACGGTGTCCACCGCGCCGCCGAAGCCGATCTCGTAGGAACTCTCGCGGCGCTCGAACTCCCAGGGGTTGCCGTGGGCGAGCCAGGTCTCGGGAAGCTCCACCTGCCAGCCGTCGGCCATTTGCTGGCGGAACAGGCCGTGCACGTAGCGGATGCCGTAGCCATAGGCGGGAATGTGGACGGTCGCCATGGATTCCATGAAGCAGGCGGCCAGCCGGCCGAGGCCGCCATTGCCAAGCGCGGCGTCTGCTTCCAGGCCGGCAATCACGTCGAGGTCGACGCCCATCGAGGCGAGTGCCTGGCGGATCTCGTCCATCATGCCGAGATTGGACATGGCGTCGCGCATCAGCCGGCCGATGAGGAATTCGAGCGAGAGGTAGTAGACGCGTTTGGCGTTGTTGTTATAGGCGGCGCGCGTCGTTTCCATCCATCGGTCGATGATGCGGTCGCGCACGACCAGGATGGTGGCCGTCAGCCAGTCATGCGGCGTCGCCACCTTGGCGTCCTTGCCGATCCCATAGGTCAGCCGCTCGATGATCTCGGCGGCGAGAACCTCCGGATCGGAGACGCGGGGCTGCGGCAAGGGCAGGTCGGCTTTGCTCAGGCTCTTGATCATCATCTCGCCAGTTCGGTTACTCGCCAATCGGGATGCGGTGCCGATTCTCCCCTAACGGCACGCGTTTACGAGACACAGTTTACGCATCGTTACGAAGGTCTTGCAACACAGGAAATTGGCAATGGTGAAAAACACCCGATCGCGACGGTTGGCATCAAGTAGCTGAAATTCAAAGACTTGCGGGCGGGGTTGCCGGAGGCGAAAAAGGCCGCCTCCCGATGGGGTGCGGCCTGTCCTGTTGTCTGTCCGGACGCGTTGGACCGGCTCTTGCCCGAACTCAGTTGGTCAGGCGCGTGGCGGCCATGGATGCCTTCTCACCGATCTCCTTGAAGGCGGCGACGAGCTGGGCGGCATCGTTTGCGTCATAATAGTGGGACGTGTCCGTGGCGCAGTAGGACAGCAGCGCCTGGCCGCGGGCCGGTGCCATGAAGGCCACGCTGAAGACCTCCACATCAGCCGCCCTGGCGCTGTCGCACCAGGCCTTGGTCGACGTATCGGCGCTGGTGTAGTTGTTGTCGCCGTCGGTCATGAAGATAATGAACTTGCCCGGATCCTTTTGGCCGTTCTTGGCGATGTGGGCGTTGACCTCCGAAGTCGCCGTCACCTTCTGGTAGGCGGTCTTGAAGGCGTTGGACGAATCCGTGCCGCCGGTCGCCGTCAGGGCGTTGACATAGTTCGTCACGGTGGTTGTTCCCCATTCGAACGTCGTCGGCGTCTGGCTGGACGAATTGTAGGAGATCGCCGCCGTGCGGACGTATTTCTTCTCAGGATCGGCGGTGTCGAGCTGATCCACGAGGTCGGCGACAGCAAGCTTCAACGCCTCGATCTTGGTATAGTATTTCAGACAGGAATAGGTTCTGCCATTCTTCTTGCAAGTGCCGGTATAGGTCGTGCTGGTGTTTTCGCCCATCGAGCCGGAGCGGTCGAGCACCAGATACATCGACAGCGCGTTCTTGCTCTCGGTCGTGCTTTCCGACGTGCTCGACACGCCGATGCGTACGGTCTCGTAGCCCAGCAGCTTGGTGAAGGCGTTCATGCTCACATCGTATTGCCCGTTCACCGTCACCTGATAGGTGTTGGTGGCGCCGCTCGCTCCTGCGGTGCGATGGACACTGGCGAGGGCGGTGTCGGCGAGATCCTGGGCGGCCTGTTCTTCTTGTTCGGTAGGCAGGGCGCCGCTCTGGTTGGTGTTCTTGAACTGTGCCGCCATAAACTTCTTGGCCAGCGCAATGGCTTCTTCGTCGGTGATACCCTTGCCGGCAAGGGCCGAGGCAGCGGACAGCGCGGCGGAATCGGCTGCGTCCTGCAGTGCGGATCGCACCTGCACCAGCTTGGCGAGGTCCATCGCGACACCTGCACCGGCCAGGAGGACGGGCAAGAGGATTGCCGTCATCGTGCCGAAGTTGCCGCCGCGATCCTTCATGAACGCGCGGAACAGTGTGTGCTTTTTTCTGGTATCGACCATCATGTTCATCCGTCAAAAACGAGCACTTTGACGAACTGATACAGAAGAAACCTGTGTTTCGACTTAAGTGGAAAGGTAAAATTCTAGCGAACTGGCTGGAATGCCGGTCATTGGCCTATTTGACAGGGATGACGTCCACCGCCTGCGCCGTCTGGTGGCTGCCGTAGCTCTTCAGTACGCCGATGACGGGCGCGACATCCGAATAGTCGCGGCCGTAGGAGGTGACGATGTGGTCGCCGCCGACCGTGATGTTGTTGGTCGGATCGAGTTCGATCCAACCCACGGTCCCGCCGCACCACACCCGGACCCAGGCATGCATGGCATCGGCGCCTTCCAGCCGTTCCTTGCCCGGCGGCGGAATGGTCCGAAGGAAGCCGCTGACGTAGCCGGCCGGAATGCCGAGGCTCCTCAGCGCGATGATCATCACATGGGCGAAGTCCTGGCACACGCCGCGCTTCAGCGAAAAGGCCTCCATCGGCGGCGTATCGACGGTGGTGGCTTCCGGGTCGTATTTGAAATCGTCGTGGATGCGCGCGCAGATCGTTTCGGCGATCTGGCGCACGGTGGAGCTGGGCTTCAGCGTCGCGCGCGCATAGTCGGCGATCATCGGCTCGGCGCCGAGTCGCGGGCTCGTGCCGAGGAAATGGTGCGGCGATTCCGGTCCGAGCGACCAGAAATCGGACAGCTCTTCCGGCAGTTCGGCGAGGATCGGCGAAAAATCTGCGGTCAGCGGCTGTGCCTGGATCGAGACGCGGGCCTGCATGCGGATGTCGAACTTCTCGTGCGGCGAGCGATACATGACGTAGGTCGCCGGATGCTGGAAGAAGTCGGTGAAGTTCGAACGCTCGTCCGGCTTGGGGGTGACCGTGATCGTGCCGGCCACGAGACGCTGCCGTTCGGGCAGCGACAAAGGCAGCAGGCGCAGGATGTGGTGCGCGCCCGAGGCCGGGACGTCGTAGAGATAGCCGATATGCAGCGAGAGATCGTAAAGCATGGGGCTATCCGAGATAGGTGCTGGCGAGGAGGTCGGAGAGCTTTTCGAGATCGCGCTCCAGGCCCGCGTAGATTTCGCCATCCATGGTTTCCGGTGTCATGACCGCGAGCGTCGAGTGCAGCCGCATGGTCTCGCGGTAGAAGGGTGACATCTGGCCGTTGGCGAAGGCGTTCGGTAGTTGCTCGACCTCTGTGCGGATCTCGTTCAGCTGGAACAGGATCGAGCGCGGATTGAGCGGATCGAGCGCCAGGAGGTCGGTGACGGTCAGCCGGGCGGTGCTGACATTGTAGCGGCGGCGATGGGTCATGACGTTGTCGCCGATCTCCAACAGCATGTCGAGCGCACCGTCGGGGGCCTCCTCGGTCGTCATGTGACCGAGCAGACGGGTCATGTGCAGGCCGCGTTCTAGGAGACGTCCGACGGTGAGGAAGCGCCAGCCGGTGAAGCGGTACATGTTCTCGTGCACGAGGCCGGCGAAACCGGCGAGCTTGCGCAGCAGAATGGTCATGGCATGCGCGGCGTCGTCGCCCAGCTTCACGGTGTCGTGGAAGCGGCGCGCGGTCTTTGCGAGATCATTCAGCGCCAGCCAGCCATCGGGCGAGAAGCGATCGCGGATATTGCTGGCCGAATAGACCGCACTGTCGATGTTGCGCAGAAGGCTTTCGGGCACGCCGTGCTTCATCTCGACGTCGATGTCGGAGAGATAACGGGCGACATAGGCGAGCAGCGGCTGGTCGGGATCGGCAGACTCGGCGAAACGTGCATGCCAGGCGCGCAGGATGCGCAGCGCGCCTTCCGAACGCTCGATATAGCGCCCGAGCCAATAGAGGTTGTCGGCGGCCCGGCTCGGCAGGCTGCCGGGCATGTTGCGGGTGAAGCTCTCCTCGGCCGGCAGAAGCGAGGTGCGATCGACAGGCTTGTTGGAGACGATCCAGACGTCGGCGGCGCTGCCGCCCGACTGCATGGCGAGCGCGGTCACGTCGTCGCCGGAGCCGATGCGGGCAAAGCCGCCCGGCATGATCTGCCATCCGTCGCGGGTGCGGGCGGCGTAGACACGCAGCGACATCGGACGTGGCGTGAGCTTGCCGTCGACCAGCGCCGGGGTGGTGGAGAGGGTGACGACCTCCTGGCCGACGAGGTTCGGACCTTCGGTTTCCAGCCATTCAGTCGTTGAATGGCGCGACAAGCCGGACACTCGCGAGCCGAGCACCGAACGCCCGTTGTCATCGAAGAAGGGCAGGCGGGAATAGGCAGGGCCGATGACCATCCGGTCGATGTTGCGCGCGACGTGGTCGCGTTCGCTCTTCTGGCCGCACCACCAGGTGGCGATCGACGGCAGTGCCAGATCCTCGCCCAGCAGGTGGCGACAGATGGTCGGCATGAAGGCGAGGAAGGCGCGGGTTTCCAGAATGCCGGAGCCGAGCGCGTTGACGAAGGTGACCGAGCCGTTGCGCAGTGCCTGCACCATGGCCGGCGTGCCGATATGGGAACTCTGGTCGAGTTCCAGCGGATCGGCATAGGCCGCGTCGAGGCGGCGCCACAACACGCTGATGGGCTTCAGGCCGGCGACGGTTCGCACCATGACGCGTCCGTTGACCACGGCGAGATCCTCGCCCTCGAGCAGCATGATGCCGAGATAGCGGGCGATATAGGCATGTTCGAAATAGGTCTCGTTGGCGGGGCCGGGTGACAAGACGGCGATCCGGTCGTCGCTGTTCTGCTTCTGCGCCTGCAGGGCCTCGCGGAAGGCGCCGAAGAAGGGGGCGAGCCGATGCACATGGCTTTCGCCGTAGATGTCGGAGAAGGCGCGGGCGGTCGCCACGCGGTTTTCTAGCGCAAAGCCGGCGCCGGAGGGCGCCTGGGTGCGGTCGGCGAGAACCCACCAATTGCCATCCGGCCCGCGGCCGATCTCGAAGGAGCAGAAATGCAGATAGTGGCCGCCGGCCGGCTTGATCCCGACCAGCGGGCGCAGGAATTCCGGATTGGCGGCGACGAGGGCGGGCGGCAGAAAACCCTCCTCGACCAGCTTGTTGTCGCTATAGATGTCGGCGACCACGGCTTCGAGCAGGTTGGCGCGCTGGACGAGGCCTTCCGCCAGGGCCTTCCATTCCTTCTCGTCGATCAGCACCGGGATGTGGGAGAAGGGCCAGACGCGCTCGCTGGAGCCGGCAGCACCATAGGCGCGGTAGAAAACGCCGGCGTCCCGCAGATAGCGGTCGGCCCGGGCGAATCGTTCATGCAGGTCGTGCTCGGACATGCGGTCGATGGCGGCGACGAAGGACTGCCAGACCGGGCGGATCTTGCCTTCGGCATCGAGCATCTCGTCGGCGGCGCCCGGAAGGGCGCGATAGCCGGCGGTTCGCGCTTCCTTCATCTCTTCGTCTGCCGGGCCTCTGTCCGCCGCCGGTTTGTTCGCCATCTAGTCAAATACCCTGGGGTCGCCGCAAGTCCAATGTATGGGGGAATTCCGGCGAAACCGTCTCCGGCCATAGCGGAAAATTGCCTGCTGTATGACCCCACGGTTCGAAACGTGCAAGTCGCCTTGCCTCCGCTTCATTCCCGTTCACAGGGAATGTGTCGTAGTTTCGACCGCCGGGATGAGCCACATGGTAGACGCAACCGCCGATCGACCGGCCCGACCACATATCATAAACATCAAATGTTAGCGGTGTGTCGACCGGCAGAACGGGATGCAGGCCCGAGGCCGGCTGCCAGGCCTTGTAGCGCACGCCGCCGACCGAAACGCCGTTTAAGCCGGTTTTCGACAGCGGCACGCGCCGCCCGTTGCAGGCGATCGCATAGCGTTCCGGATTGCCGGTTTCCAGCCGCACCTGCAGCCGTTCGACCGAGGAATCGACATAGCGCACGGTTCCGCCGATCGCGCCCTGTTCGCCCATGACGTGCCAGGGTTCAAGCGCCTGCCGGAGTTCCAGCCGCGAATCGCCGTATTCGACCTCGCCATAGAAGGGGAAGCGGAACTCGAGCTGGGCGGCGAACCATTCCGGCTTGAAGTCGAAACCGTTGTCGCGCAGGTCCGCCAGCACTTCGAGGAAGTCCTGCCAGATATAGTGCGGCAGCATGAAGCGGTCGTGCAGGGCCGTGCCCCAGCGCACGAAGTTGCCGCCGGTCGGGTTTTTCCAGAAGCGGGCGATCAGCGCGCGCACCAGCAGCTGCTGGGCAAGCGACATGCGGGCATTCGGCGGCATTTCGAAGCCGCGGAACTCGACGAGGCCGAGCCGTCCGGTCGGACCGTCGGGCGAGAACATCTTGTCGATGCAGATCTCGGCGCGGTGGGTGTTGCCGGTGACGTCGATCAGGAGGTTGCGGAACAGCCGGTCGACCAGCCAGGGCAGCGGCGGAGCCTCGCCCGATCCCGGCATCGGGATCTGCGCCATGGCGATCTCGAGTTCGTAGAGGCTGTCGTGGCGCGCTTCGTCGATGCGCGGCGCCTGGCTGGTCGGGCCGATGAACAGGCCCGAGAACAGGTAGGACAGCGACGGATGGCGCTGCCAGTGCAGGATGAGGCTCTTCAGCAGGTCGGGACGGCGAAGGAACGGGCTGTCGGCCGGATTGGCCCCGCCCACCACCACATGGTTGCCGCCGCCGGTGCCGGTGTGGCGGCCGTCGATCATGAACTTGTCGGCGCCGAGGCGCGATTCCCGCGCTTCCTCGTAGACGGCGGTGGTAATCGAGACGCAGTCGTCCCAGCTGGCGGCCGGATGGATGTTGACCTCGATGACGCCGGGGTCGGGCGCGACGCGCACGACATTGATGCGCTCGTCGTGCGGCGGCGCATAACCCTCGATGTGGACCGGCAGTCCGATGGCGGTTGCCGCCTGTTCGGCGGCGGCGACCAGTTCGAGATAGTCTTCGATCCGCTCCACCGGCGGCATGAAGACGCTCAGGCGGCCATCGCGCACCTCAACCGACATGGCGGTTCGCACCGCGCCGCCGATCTCGCCGAGCACCTGCTCGACGCGGCCCTGCTGGATCGTGTCGTCCACCTGGAACGAGGCTTCGGGCATGGCACGGCCGGCGGGCTCAACGACTTCCGGCAGGGGTCCCCGCGGCTCGCTCGGATCGGCCGGGTGGATATAGGGGAATTGCGACGGCGGGACGTAGGGCAGGGCGCCGAGCGGCAGGCGATAGCCGACGGGGCTGTCGCCCGGCACCAGGAAGATCCTGCCGCGGCGGGTCTTCCATTTCTCGCTCACCCAGCGCTTGCCGGTCGCCTTGCTGTTCCAGGTCTGGACGGGCAGCACATAGCCGCTCGGTTCTGTCAGTCCGCGCTCGAAGACGCGCGCTATGCGGCTGCGCTCTTCCGGGTCCTTCAGCTTGGAATTGGCCGGATCGACATTGTCGGGAAGATTGGCCTCCTTGAGGATCCATTCGCCGGGGTCCTCATAGGCCGGCACCACCATTTCGGACTCGATGCCGAGAGCGCCTGCGATCTCGCCGAGCAGCCGGCCGGCATCGTCGGCGCTCACATCGTAGCGCTTGCCTTCCTCGGCCACCAGTTCGGGGTTCTGCCAGATCGGCTTGCCGTCCTTGCGCCAGTACAGCGAGAAGGTCCAGCGCGGCAGGCTTTCGCCCGGATACCACTTGCCCTGGCCGTAGTGCAGGAAGCCGCCGGGGGCGAAACGCTGCCTCAGCCGCCGGATCAGAATGTCGGCCTTGTCGCGCTTGGTCGGGCCGACCGCGTCGGTGTTCCACTCCTCCGACTGGAAATCGTCGATCGACACGAAGGTCGGCTCGCCGCCCATGGTGAGGCGCACGTCGCGGGCCTGAAGTTCGGCGTCGACGCGATGGCCGAGCGCGTTCAGCGCATCCCAGCTCTCGTCGGAGAACGGCTTGGTGATGCGCGGGTGCTCGGCGACGCGCGTCACGGTCATGGCGAAATCGAATTCGGTATTCGCATGGCCGAAATAGCCGCCGGTGATTGGCGCGGCGTTGCGGTAGTGCGGGGTTGCCGCGAGCGGGATGTGGCTCTCGCCGGTCAGGAGGCCCGAGGTCGGGTCGAGGCCGACCCAGCCGGCACCCGGCAGGTAGACTTCCGCCCAGGCATGCAGGTCGGTGAAGTCGACCTCGGTGCCCGACGGACCGTCGAGCGCCTTCAGGTCCGGCTTCAGCTGGATCAGATACCCGGAGACGAAGCGGGCGGCGAGGCCGAGGCGGCGCAGCACCTGGACGAGCAGCCAGCTGGTGTCGCGGCACGAACCCTGGCCGATGGTCAGGGTGTCTTCCGGCGTCTGCACGCCGGGCTCGAGGCGGATGACATAGCCGATCTTCTGCTGCAGGGCGGCGTTGAGGCCGACGACCATGTCGACCGTGCCCTGACCGGGCGTCCTGTCGAGCGTCGCCATGAAGGCGGTCAGCGCCGGCGTGTCCGGCTCTGGTGTCATGTAGATCTTCAGGTCGTCGCGAATGTCGGCCGGGTATTCGAACGGCCACTTGCTGGCTTCCTCCTCGACGAAAAAGTCGAAGGGATTGTAGACGGTCATGTCGGCGACGAGATCGACCTCGATCTTGAGCTCGGTGACCGGATCGGGAAAGACATACCGGGCCTGGTAGTTGCCGTAGGGATCCTGCTGCAGATTGACGAAGTGATTGGCCGGCGTGACCTTGAGCGAATGGCTCAGCACCTTGGTGCGGGAATGGGCGGCCGGTTTCAGCCGGATGATCTGGGGTCCGAGGCGGACCGGCTTGTCATATTTGTAGTGGGTGAGATGATAGATGCTCGCCTTGATCGACATGTCTGCTGTTCGCCCTCTTCGCCCGTTGTTCTTTTTGCCGGGCTAAAGGGCGATCTTGTGCAATGCAGCGCCATAAAGCAAGGGCACAACGCCTTGGCGCATTGCGGGTATTGCGGTTCGGCCACCAATCCCGCCACCGCAGTTCTGGCCTCAATCCAGGGTGCGGCGGAAGCGTTTGACGGCAATCGTCATGGCGATCGTCGTCAGCACCACCAGCGCCAGCGTGTCATAGGCAAGCACCTCGATCGACGCACCCTTCAGCATGATGGCCCGCACCACGCGGATATAGTGGGTGAGCGGCAGCGCCTCGCCGATCCACTGGCCCCAGTTCGGCATGCCGGCGAAGGGGAACATGAAGCCGGAGAGCAGGATGTTCGGCAGGAAATACATCATCGCCATCTGCACCGCCTGGAGCTGGTTGGTGGCGACCGTCGAGAAGGTGTAGCCGATCGACAGGTTGGAGACGACGAAGAGGGCGGTGACGGCGGCCAGCGCCAGCGGACTGCCGAGAATCGGCACGCGGAAGACGAAGTAGCCGGCGGCGATGATGATGATCGCCTGGGCAAGGCCGATGATGACGTAGGGCGCGATCTTGCCGAGCATGATTTCGACCGGCTTGATCGGCATGGACAAAAGGTTTTCCATCGTGCCGCGTTCCAGCTCGCGCGTGACCGAGAGCGCGGTGAAGATCAGCAGCGTCATGGTGAGGATGGTGCCGAGCAGGCCCGGAACGATGTTCAGCGTCGAGGAGCCGGCCGGATTGTAGCGACGGTGCTGGACGATCGTGAAGGGTGGCTTGGTCGCCTCCGCGATCGTCACATGCCGGTCCCGTTCGAGGGCGGTGGAAATGATGCCGGAGAGGGCCCCGAGGGCCGAGCTTGCGGCCACCGGATCGGTCGCGTCGGCTGCGACCAGCAGGGCCGGGTTCTCGCCGCGCCTGACGGCGCGCTCGAAGCCTTCGGGGATCTCGACGACGAACAGGGCGCTGCCGGATTCCAGCACCCGGTCCATGTCCTCGGCGCGGGTCAGGACCTGGCGGATGTCGAAGAAGTCGGTGTTCTTCAGCGCGCCGAGGATCGAGCGGCCCAGATCGGTGTTCTCCCGCATCAGAACGGCCGTCGGCAGGTTGTGCGGCGTGGTGTTGATGGCGAAGCCGAAGAGGAAGAGCTGCATGACCGGGATCATCACCATGGTCGCGAGCGTGATGCGGTCGCGGGTCATCTGGATGAATTCCTTGATCGTCATCGCCCAGAACCGGCGCAGGAAACCGTTGCCAACGCTTGCCGTGCTCATTGGAAATTGTCCTTCGACAGGTTCATCAGCTCGATGAAGGTATCCTCCAGCGTCGGCTCGCTCGGGGTCCAGACGAGGCCTGGCCGCTGGCGCAAGGGCGCGATGGCGGAGAGCAGCAGGGCTTCGTCTCTGCCGCAGACATGCAGGCTGGTGCCGAAGGGCGCGACCATGTCGATGCCCGGGCTCCGTTCCAGCTCGGCCTGAAGCTTGTGCACGTCCGGGCCGGAAACGCTCCAGGTGTTGAGGCCGGTCGAGGCGATCACCTCGTCTACCGTGCCGCGCACCAGCAGCTTGCCATAGGCCATGTAGGCGATCTCGTGACAGCGTTCCGCCTCGTCCATGTAGTGGGTGGAGACGAGCACCGAGAGGCCCTCGGCTGCGAGCGCATGGATCTCGCTCCAGAATTCGCGCCGCGCCTTCGGGTCGACGCCGGCCGTCGGCTCGTCCAGCAGCAGCAGGTCCGGCTCGGGCAGGATGCAGGCGCCGAGTGCCAGCCGCTGTTTCCAGCCGCCCGAGAGATTGCCGGCGAGCTGGTTCTCGCGGCCGCCGAGGCCGAGCCGCTCGATGGCATCGCGCGCCTTCCGTCTTGGGTCGTCGAGATTGTAGACGCGGGCGACGAATTCGAGGTTCTCGCGGATCGACAGGTCCTGGTAGAGCGAGAACTTCTGTGTCATGTAGCCGACGCGCCGCCGGATCGCCTCCGACTGGGTGAGGATGTCATAGCCGAGACAGGTGCCGCTGCCGCTGTCGGGGGTTAATAGCCCGCACAGCATGCGGATGGTGGTTGTCTTGCCCGAGCCGTTTGGCCCGAGGAAGCCGTGGATGCTGCCTTTGCGGACCTCGAGCGACAGCTTGTCGACGACGACGCGGTCGCCGAAGCTCTTGGTGAGGTCGGTGACGTCGATCACCAGTTCGGCCGCGGTGGACGGGGCGTTCATCATCGGCTCTCCGGCGGCGCCAGCGTCACGTCGACGGGAAGGCCGGGGCGGACGCCGGTCGGATCCTGCGGGATGGCTTCGACGCGATAGACGAGCTTGGCCCGCTCTTCGAGGCTGTAGATCTCCGGCGGTGTGTATTCCGCCTTGTCGGAGATGAAGCTCACCCTGGCATCCATCGGCTTGCAGCCGTCGCAGGCCACGTGCACCGTCTGGCCGATCGCGACCCTGGCGATCTCGGCTTCGGCGACGAAGAAGCGGATGCGGATGTCCTCGGGTGCGAGAAGGGCGACGACCGGGCGCCCGACCGGCACGACTTCGCCGGGCTTGTAGTAGAGTGTCTGCACGGCGCCTGCGGCCGGGGCCTTGACCGACAGGCGGGTCAGCGCGTCGCGGGCAGAAGCGAGTTCGGCCTTTGCCGCCCTCATGGTCTGTTCCGCCTGGCGGATGGTTTCGCTGCGTGCCGGAAGGCCGGCGAGTGCGACCTGTCCACGAATGTTGTCGAGCGCCGCACGGTTCGCGGCTTCTGCGGCGATAGCAGCGTCCAGGTTGGCGCGGGTCGCCGTGCCGCTGCGGGCCAGCGCCCGCATGCGGTCGAGTTCCTGCACGGAGAGCGAAAGCTGGGCCTCGGCCTGGCGCTCGGAGGCCTTGAGAATGGTGATCTCTTCGGGGCGTTTCTGGGCTACGATGGCGAGGTCATACTGCGACTGGAGTGCGGCAAGACTGGCTTCCTTGGCGGACACCGTTGCCAGGGCGGCGGTGTCTTCCAGCCTGAACAGCCGTTTTCCCGCTTCGACGGGATCACCCTCCTCGACCGTCACGTCGGCGAGCCGTCCCGCCGTTTCCGGGCCGATGAACAGCAGGTCGGCCTCGACCCAGCCCTGGTAGGGCCGCTCGGCATGGCCGTTGAGATAGATCGGCAGGAAGAAGAAGAGCGCGGCCGCGACGACGGCCGCCAGGAGGGCGATGCGCTTCATGGCGCGTCTCCTTGCGCGGGGAGGAACAGGGTTTCGAGGAAGGTGTCGAACAGGGCGTGCGTGTCGAGATGTTCGTAGGGTTCGAACAGGGTCTTCCAGATGATCGACATCAGCACGGGTGCGAAGACGATCTGCGGCATCGATGCGATCCTGGGATTGCGCAACTCGCCCCGTTCCGCAGCGCGTTCGAGGACCTGGCGCAACAGGCGCAGGCCCACGGTCAGCACATTGCGGTGATAGAATTCTGCGACGGCGGGAAAGAACTGTCCTTCGGACAGAAGCAGGCGAAGCATGTGCCGCCGGTCGGTGCCGAGGATCTCGTTCTGCGCCAGCGTATAGAGGCCGGCTATCATCATGCGGCCCGGGATCGCATCATTCGCGGCCATGGCCTGCATATTGGCCAGGATGGGCGAGGCCATGCCCGAGGCGAGCGAGGTGAACAGCGCCTCCTTGTCGGGAAAGTGCAGGTAGACGGTGCCCTTGGCGATGCCGGCGCGGGCGGCCACGTCCTCGATGCGCGTCGCGGCAAAGCCGCGCTCGGAAAAGAGCGCGAAGGCGGCTGCGAGAATCTCTGCGCGTCGTTCTTCGGGGTCCCGCCGTCTGCGGGTTTTCTCGTTCATTGGTCTGATCCGTTTATGACTGGTTGGTCAGTCATAAACGGATCAGACTGCGTTTGGCAATCATTTTCGACGTTCTGCCTCTCGAATGTCGCTGGAACGGGAAAGGAAAAGCCCGCGAAACCGGGTCTCGCGGGCCGTGACTTGTCTGGGCCGGTTGTCCGGAGTCCGCCGGCGGTCAGCTCCGGCCGAACTCGTCGACCAGGCGGATGATGTCGTCCTCGCCCAGATAGGAACCGGTCTGGATCTCGATCAGTTCGAGCAGGATCTTGCCGGGATTGCCGAGCCGGTGCACGGCCCCTTGCGGGATATAGATCGACTGGTTCTCGTGCAGCATGGTTACCTTGTCGTCGATTGTCACTTCGGCCGCGCCCTTGACGCAGATCCAGTGCTCTGAGCGATGGTGATGCTTCTGCAGCGACAGCTTCTTGCCCGGATGGACGAAGAGCCGCTTCACCTGGAAACGTTCGCCGTTCAGCACCGAGGTATAGCCGCCCCAGGGGCGCAACGAGGTCGGGTGGTTTTCCGTCAGGCTTGCGGTCTTCTTGTCGGCGGCCAGAAGCTTGACCAAGTTGCCGACCTGCTGGCTGTCATCGAGGCGGCCGACATAGACGGCGTCCTCGCTGGCGATCACCGCCACGCCATCCATGCCCTGGACGGCGAGATGGCTGTTACGCGACATGACCAGAGAATTGCGGGTGTTGACCAATGTGGCATTGCCGCTGACGACATTGCCGTCCGGATCGGCATTGCCGAGCTTCCACACGGCATCCCAGCTGCCGAGGTCGGACCAACTGATCGGCGAGGGAACCACGGCGGCATTGGCGGTCTTTTCCATCACCGCGTAG
The DNA here is from genome assembly GCF_059424725.1 of Allorhizobium sp. GW101-3B10. NCBI lineage: Bacteria > Pseudomonadati > Pseudomonadota > Alphaproteobacteria > Hyphomicrobiales > Rhizobiaceae > Allorhizobium > Allorhizobium sp. GW101-3B10. The sequence goes on from NZ_JBWKZR010000001.1 coordinate 513,205, forward strand.
TCAATCGAGATGCTCGGGCTTTCGGCAAAGGCCTGGGCGTCGAGACGGGTGAAATCGAGATCCTTGGTCACGCCGCGCACCGATTTTTCCGCCGCGACGAGCACGTCCGGTGCCAGCAGGCGCAGTTCAGAGAGGATCTGCCCGGCCGTGAAGACGAACATGCCGGAATTCCAGAAGTAGTTGCCGGCGGCGAGCATCTTCTCGGCGTCCTCGGCCTTGGGCTTTTCGACGAAGCGCTTGACGGCGTTGGCGCCGGCGGTCAGCGGCTCGCCCATCTCGATATAGCCATAGCCGGTTGCCGGCTCGGTCGGGGTGATGCCGAAGGTGACGATCTTGCCGGCGCGCGCGGCGGTCGCGGCCGCGGCGACGCAGGTGCGGTAGCGCTCGTCGGTGGCGATGTCATGGTCGGACGGGAGGACCTGCAGGAGCGCGTCGCTGCCGTAGAGATCGGCGACGATCAGGGCGGCGACGGCGACGGCGGCGGCCGTGTTGCGCGCTTCCGGCTCCAACACGATGCCGCAGAGCTTGGCGTCCATCTCGCGGGCCTGTTCGGCAACCAGGAAACGGAATTCCTCATTGGTGACCACCAGCGCCGGCTCGTAGAGGCTTTGATCGGCGACACGGTCGAGTGTGCCCTGGAAAAGCGTCTTGTCGCCAATGAAGCGGATGAACTGCTTGGCGGCGGTGGCGCGAGACAGCGGCCAGAGGCGGGTGCCTTTTCCCCCCGCCATGATTACGGGTATGATCTTCTCGGTCATATTCTGCTTTGCCTTTCGGTTTGGCGGACGATGGGCGGCGGGACGGACGAGCGGGCGGCATGGAATCGGCCTTGCCCCGCCTGCGCGTGGTTTCGCCCATGGTCCTAACGCCCGGATCGCTGGGTTGTTGCATTTTTTGTCGCGAACTCCAAGTCCACGCCGACCGAGGTGGCCTGCAGCGCGGCAGAGTCTCTTCGTCGTTTCAGCGGATGTTTTCGTTCCGCGGGCCGCTGGTCATGGTCATTTGTGCAGAATCGTGGTGTTTTTGACCAGCTATTGTGCATGCGAGCTTGGAGTGACGGCATTAATGATAAATTGCATTTCATCACTCCTTCGGCATCTTGTCTCCTGTGTCTGTTCTACTTCCGGCAGGTCTGGCGATATTTCAGCGCGGCACACGGGCCGGCCTGGAGGATTGCCATCCATCGGATAAACACCCTTCTTGTTCTGCTCACGCTGTCCGCCGCGCATGACTGTGTGGCGAATGAACTACCCTATGCCGGCTCGCAGGAGTCGATCTGGACCGATCGCCCGGTCCGGGTCGACCGTGCGGGGCAGCAGTATGAACGCGTGCCGGGTCTCTTCGACGCCTTCGTCATGAGGATCCGCATCAAGCCGCAGGCCCAGGCCTTCGATGGCGGGTCCTTCCGACAGGACGGCATGATCTTCATCATCGCCGACGTGGTAGCGCCCGACCCGAAGCGCATCTGCCACGCCGACGACGGTAGCATCCGGGCTTGCGGCAGCCTGTCCAGAGCCTTCCTGAAAAGCCTGATCAACCGCCGCTTTCTCGAATGCTGGGCCTGGTCGATCGCTTTGCAGACATGGATGATCGACTGTCGGATCGGGCAATATCGGGTCGCCGAGACGCTGGTCGCCTCCGGCTATGTGCGCGCGGCGCGGGATGCGGGGCTGATCACCGTGGAGCAGGATGCGATGCGGCGGCGGGCCGGTCTCTGGGCAGATGCCGGGTGTCGGCTGTCACAGCGCTGCTGATCCTCCGCCGCAAGCGGTCATTGCCGGTGGCGCACGGTCCTCACCGGGCGCTCAGCCCGGCTCCGCCGTTTCGGCAGGAAGCGGTCGTGTTCATGGGCGAAGAACCGGTACTTGGCGATCTCCGACACCAGCAGATAGAGGAGCGTGATCACGCCCAGCCCCGCGAGCACGTGCGGCGGCAGCGGCACGAAGCCGAACCAGTCTGCTCCGGGCAGGTAGGGCACCGCCAGTGCAAGTACGATGACCGCGACGGTCGACAGCACCAGCCAGTGGCCGGGCTTGCTCTTCCAGAAGGGCTTGGAGGTGCGGATCACCAGCACGATGGCGAGTTCGGTGATCAGCGACTCGACGAACCAGGCGGTCTGGAAGATGGCAGCGGTCTCCCTGGCGACCATGATCAGGAAGCCGAAGGTCAGCATGTCGAAGACGGTGCTGATCAGGCCGAAGACCACCATGAAGCGCTGGACATAGGCGATGTTCCAGCTCTGCGGGCGGATCACAGCATCCTCGTCGACATTGTCGCTGGCGATCGCCAGAGAGGGAATATCGGAGAGGAAGTTGTTGAGCAGGATCTGCTTGGCGAGCAGCGGCTGGAACGGCAGGACGAAGGAGGCGACCGACATGCTGATCATGTTGCCGAAATTGGCGCTGGTCGTGGTCGAGATGTATTTCAGCGTGTTGGCGAAGGTGCGCCGACCGTTGTCGATGCCTTCCAACAGCACGTCGAGGTTCTTGTCGATGAGCACCATGTCGGCAGCCTGCTGGGCGACGTCGGCGGCCCCCTCGACCGAGATACCGATATCCGCCTCATGGAGCGCTGGCGCATCGTTGATGCCGTCGCCGAGATAGCCTACGACATTGCCGCGCTTGCGCAGCGCCGTGATGATGCGCTGCTTCTGGTTGGGGTCGATCTCGACGAACAAGTCGGTGCGCACGGCGAGTGCGGCCAACGCCTCGTCGGATGTGCGCGCCAGTTCTTCGCCGGTCAGGATGTGATCGACCTTCAATCCGACGGATCGGGCCAGATGCGCGGCGACGAAGCGGTTGTCGCCGGTGATCACCTTGACGCCGACGCCGCGTGTTGCAAGGGCCGAGAGCGTTTCCACGATGCCGGGCTTCGGCGGATCGCTGAACAGCAGGAAGCCGGCGAAGGTGAGGTCCTGCTCGCTGTCGCGATCGTAGCGGTCGGCAGGCGTTGCGAAGTGGCGGACGGCGAGGCCGAGAACGCGGTAGCCCTCGTCGCCCCAGGCGGCGAAACGGCTCTCGATCGCCGCCCGGCTTTCTGCATCGAGCGGCCGGACCGCGTCGCCGTCCTCAACCTTGCTGCAGGTCTCAAGCACGTTGCTGAGCGCGCCCTTGGCGATCAGCAGGTGTCCTGTGGCATCGGCATTTTCGACGATCACCGACAGCCGCTTGCGCAGGAAGTCGTAGGGGATTTCGGCGACCTTGCGGGTGGCCGCCGTATCGATGCCCTGGGCGGTCGCCGCGGCCGCGATCGCATCATCGAGCGGATTGGCCATGCCGTTCTGCAGGCGGGCGTTGAGCGCCGCGAGCCGCATGAGATCGGGGCGGCCGGCGCCGAGCGGTCCTTCGGCGCGTTCGAGCCGGACGACGCCTTCCGTCAGCGTGCCGGTCTTGTCGGTGCACAACAGGTTCATGCTGCCGAGGTTTTCGATCGAGGCGAGGCGCCGCACGATCACGCCGCCGTCGGCCATGCGCCGGGCGCCGTTCGACAGGGTGACGCTGACGATGGCGGGCAGCAGTTCCGGCGTCAGGCCAACGGCGATCGCCAGGGCGAACAGCAGGGAATCGATCAGCGGGCGGTCGAGAATGAGGTTTCCGGCAAAGATGACGACGACCATGATCAGCGTTATGCGGGTCATCAGGTAGCCGAAACGGCGGATGCCGCGGGCGAAGTCGGTCTCCGGCGGTTCCAGCCTGAGGTGCCCGGCGATCGTGCCGTATTCGGTAGCCGAGCCGGTCTCGACCACGACCGCCCGGCCGATGCCGCTGCGCACCGAGGCGCCGGTGAAGAGCACGTTGGTGCGGTTGGCCAGCGTGGTTGCGGCCGGGATTTCTCCGGCGCGCTTTTCCACCGGATAGGTCTCGCCGGTCAGCGCCGACTGGCTGACATGCAGGTCGGTTGCCTCGATCACCACGGAGTCGGCGGGTATGAGGTCACCGGCGGCCACCTCGATCACGTCGCCGGGGACGAGAGCGCTGGCGGCAAGCGGGCGCATCTCGCCGTCGCGCCAGACCTTGACCTTGAAGGCGATCCGTTCCTTCAGCTTCTGCACGGCCAGCGAGGCCGAATATTCCTGGTAGAAGCTCAGAAGCGAGCTGGCGAGGATGACGATGGTGATGATCGTCGCCTCCTTCCACTCGCCGACGGCGATCGAGATGGCGGCGGCCGCTACGAGGATCAGCACGAGCGGGCTTTCGAATTGCGACAGGAAGATCCTGAAGCCCGACCAGCGGCCTTCCTCGCGAAACACGTTGGCGCCTACGCTCTTCAACCGCGCCTCGGCCTGCTTGCTCGTCAGCCCTCGGGGCGACGTTTCGAGTTCAGCAAGGAGATCGGCCTGGGACCGGCTCCAGTAGGCGCGTCTTTCCGGTGCTTCGAAAGAAAAGGGGGCAGGCGCGGACGGCATGGCGGCATCCTGTTTCGGCGCGGCGGTCGGCGAAAAGAACTTGATTCCGATCACGGTGTCATGAAGGCTGATCCAGCATAGACGATCGGCGCGCGGTCTTCCACGCCCGACCGGGCCGGGAGACTGATGATATGAGAGCCATGGTGCTGCATGCGCCGCGCGAGCCCTTGAGGCGGGAAGAGCGGCCCGATCCGGTGGCCGGTCCGGGGGAGATCGTCGTGCGCGTTGAAGCCTGCGCCGTCTGCCGCACCGATCTGCACGTCGTCGACGGCGACCTGACGGAGCCCAAGCTGCCTCTCATACCGGGGCACGAGATCGTCGGTATTGTCGACAGTTGCGGCGCAGGTGTCGATCTGTCACTCGGCCGGCGCGTCGGTATTCCGTGGCTCGGCCATGCCTGCGGCTGTTGCGGCTATTGCGACAGCGGGCGGGAGAACCTCTGCGACAATCCGGGCTTCACCGGCTATACCCGCGACGGCGGCTTTGCCAGCCATGTGGTGGCGGATGCCGCCTTCGCCTTTCCGCTCGACGGCTTCTCCGATCCGGTCGCAACCGCACCGCTGATGTGCGCCGGGCTGATCGGCTGGCGCTCGCTGAAGATGGCGGGCGAAGGCAGGCGGATCGGCATCTACGGTTTCGGCGCGGCGGCCCATATCATCGCGCAGGTCTGCGTCTATCAGGGACGCGAGGTCTATGCCTTTACGCGGGCCGGGGATGAGGCGGCGCAGGCGCTCGCCCGTTCGCTCGGCGCCGTCTGGACAGGCGGCTCCGAGGAGAGTCCGCCGGTTCTGCTGGATGCCGCGATCATCTTTGCGCCGGTGGGCGAACTCGTGCCAGCGGCGCTGAGGGCCGTCGCCAAGGGCGGCCGCGTCGTCTGCGGCGGCATCCACATGAGCGACATCCCGCAGTTTCCCTATTCGATCCTGTGGGGCGAGCGGCAGGTGCTCTCGGTCGCCAATCTCACCCGGGCCGACGCCGTGGAGTTTCTCGAACTTGCGCCTCGTGCCGGGGTCACCACCACGACGACGGTCTATCCGCTGGAGCGCGCCAACGAAGCACTCGCGGATCTGAGGGCAGGCCGGTTCCAGGGTGCGGCCGTCCTGGTGCCGTGAATGGCCCGGCGACGGACGAAGCGCGTCAGGTCATGCGGAGCGGCGCGCGGCTACGCTCGTTGACCGCTTCGCATGCCTTCTGCAGCAAGCCGATGAACTGCCGGCGTTCGTCGGCGTCCAGCCCTTCGAGCAGGATCGACTGCACGTCCTTGACGATGGGGCGTATCTCGGTCAGCGCCTGCGTGCCCTTTTCCGTGACGAAAAGATTGCGTGCCCTCCGGTCGCTCGGATTGGTCTCGCGGCGCACCAGTTCCTTCTGCACCAGCCTGTCGACCACCCCACCGATCGTCACGCGGTCATAGGCGATGCGGCTCGCCAGCGTCGCCTGGTCCAGTCCCGGTTTTGCCTCGATGGCACTCAGCGCCGCATATTGAACAGGCGTCAGGTCGAAGCCCTTCTTGCCGGTTTCGTCCATGAACACGGACACGGCGGCCTGGTTCAGTCGCCGGACCAGATGACCGGGCATCTCATAGATTTCGAGCATCACGATTGCGTTCCCCCCGCAAAATTTTGTGCTTTTTCTCTAGCGCTTATCGCGCCAACAAAAAAGAGCGGCGTTTTCGCGCGCCGGCGCCCGGCCGCGAACGCAGGCGTTCGAGCCGGGAGCGGATTGTGGATTGGGCACGGCCATTTTTCAGCACCGGGACTGGCGAGGCGCCGGCGTTCCTGATTTATGTCGGGGACGGGCCGACGCATGAGATGCGCGGCCGGTGCCAGCAGCGAGTGCGAGGACCATGATGAAGAGACTTTTCGAAATCCCCGCCACGCCGCTCGTTCCCGTGCGGGGCGAGACGGCCGGCTATCCGGTTCACCGCATTTTCGGCGTCGGGCGCAACTATGCAGAACACGCCGCCGAAATGGGTTATGAAGTCGATCGCGAAACGCCCTTCTATTTCACCAAGCCGGCATCGGCGATCGTGCCCACCGGCAGCGAAATTCCCTATCCGCCGGGCACGTCCAATTTTCACTACGAGATGGAACTGGTGGTGGCGATCGGCGCCCCGGCCTTCCGGGTGAGCGTCGAGGATGCTGCCAAGGCAATCTACGGCTATGCCGCCGGCCTCGACATGACACGGCGCGACCTGCAGCTTGCCGAGCGGGCCAAGCAGCGTCCCTGGTCGCTCGGCAAGGCCTTCGAGAAGTCGGCGCCGATCGCGGAGATCACCAAGGCCGCCGATTTCCCCGAAGTCGGCTCCCAGCGCATCTCGCTGAAGGTCGGCGACGAGATCCGCCAGGACGCGCATCTGAGCGATCTGGTCTGGTCTGTCCCCGAGTTGATCAGTCACCTGTCGCGCTTCTATCATCTCGTGCCCGGCGATCTCATCTTCACCGGAACGCCGGCCGGTGTCGGTCCGGTGTCCCCGGGCGACCGGATCACCGGCGCGATCGACGGGCTGCAACCGGTGACGATCACCATCGGTGCCGCGGAATAGGGCCTGGCGGCGAGCGGCGGCGAGGAGCATTGAATGGGCGAGCTTGGTAAATTCGAACGGAAGCTGCCGGAGGAGCGTCGCCGGGCGCTGATCGAGGCGACGCTCGCCTGCCTCGCCCGCGAGGGCCATGCCGGGCTGTCAATCCGCAAGATCAGCCAGGAGGCCGGCATTTCCGTCGGCCTCATCAACCATCACTACGCCAGCAAGGACGAGCTCGTCGGCCATGCCTACGAGACCCTGTCGCTCGGCCTGCTCGCCAATATCCGCGACAAGGTGGAAGCGGCGGGGACCGATCCCCGGGCCCGGCTCAGCGCCTATTTCCGCGCCTCGCTGTCGGCGCCGGTGCTGGAGCGCAGCACGCTCAGGACCTGGGTGGTGTTCTGGGGCATGATCGATCATTCGACGATCATGACCGAGGTGCACGACCGCACCTATGCCGAATACCGGCGCCTGTTGGAAACCCTGCTGGCGGCCGTCTGGGAAGCGTCCGGCCGGCCGACGCCGGATCTCAGGCTCGCCGCGATCGGGCTCGTCGCCATCCATGACGGGCTGTGGTTGGAATGGTGCCTCAATCCGCACACCTTCTCGTCGGAGGAGGCGATCGGGCTCTGCGAGCAATGGACCGATTCCATGCTTGCCACCGAGGCCGGGTCGAACAGCGCACGACAAAACTGAACACTCGTTTAATTTCTCTTGCCTCTGACGACTGCAGCGCTATCATCGCGTCGTCAAAGGCCGGCTGTGTGCCGGTGCCCGCCCAGTTCACGCCGTCCGCGCAACCCCAAGAGAGCCACGATGTCCAGTCCGAAAATCACCAGCACCGGCAGCAGCTACGGTGTGCAATCCCTGCCCAAGATCGACTATGGCCGCGGCAGCTATCTCTACGACGTGACAGGGAAGCGCTATCTCGACGGCTCGGGCGGCCCGGCGGTCTATTGCCTGGGACACGCGCATCCGGAAGTGACTGAAGCGGTGAAGCAGCAGCTCGACCGCATAGCGCACGCCTATCGCTATCTCTTCACCTCGGATGCGGTGGAAGAGCTGACAGAGATCATCACACAGAATACCGGCGGGCATTTCCCCAACATCATCTATGTGTCGAGCGGTTCGGAAGCAGTCGAATCCTGCCTCAAGATCGCGCTGCAGTATCATACGGCCCGGGGCGAGAAGAGCCGCCGCCGGTTCATCGCGCGCGAGCGCTCCTGGCACGGCAATACGCTCGGTGCGCTGTCGGTCTCGCACTTCAAGACCCGGCGCGATTCCTTCGAGGGCAGCCTGCTCGACGTCGCCTTCGTTTCTGCCGCCAATGCCTACCGTCCGCCGGAAGGCGTCACCGTCGAGGGGCTGGTCGCCCATCTGGCTAAGGAACTGGAAGACAAGATCCTGGAGATCGGGCCGGACAAGGTCGCGGCCTTCATCTTCGAACCGGTGGTCGGTGCCGCCGGCGGCGTGGTGCCGGCGCCCGAAGGCTATGCCAAGGCGATCCGCGCGGTCTGCGACAAGTATGGCGTGCTGCTGATCGGCGACGAGGTCATGTGCGGATCAGGTCGCACCGGAACCTGGCGGGCGCTGGAACATGACGGCATTTTTCCCGACATCATGAGCGTGGCCAAGGGGCTGGCCGCCGGCTACCAGCCGCTGGGAGCGGCGCTCTACAGCGACAAGGTGCACGAGACGCTGATGGCCGCGCATGGCGGGGCAATGACCGGCCATACCTTCACCGGCCACACCGCGGCCTGTGCCGCCGGCGTCGCCGTGCAGAAGATCGTCACGCGCGACCGCCTGCTCGAACGGGTCCTCGATCGCGGCGTCATCCTTCAGCGGGAACTGCGCTCGGCCCTGGCCGATGTCGGCGAGCTGGGCGACGTGCGCGGGCGCGGCTTCTTCATCGGGCTGGAACTGGTGAGCGATCCGCAGACCAAGGAGCCGTTCCCGGCCTATGCCAGCCTGCATGCGGCGATCGGACGGCGGGCCTTCGATGCCGGCCTGATCTGCTATCCCTGCACCGGCAATGTCGGCGGGACCGCCGGCGACACCGTCATCCTCGCGCCGCCCTACAATGCCAGTGAGGAGGAACTCGGCGAGATCGTCACGACGCTGTCACGGGTGATTCGCGAGTCGGTTGCCGAGGCGCGCCGCACCGTCGCGCTCCGCTGAGTTCCGGATGCGGGGCGGCCCAACCGCCCCGCATGCCATCGAGAGAAGGTCGTTGGACTCGCGACCGGGGTAGGGCGAAGCGGGCATAGGCTGCGGGGCTGCATCGGCCATAGAGCGTAAAAGGATGCGTTTGTACCGAGATGCCTTGCGGCACGTCGCGTGATAGAAGCGCGACGTGATGAGAAGACACCCGATGCCTGATGTTTCCAACCTGCCGCTGATCGAGCGTTCCTGCCGGTCGTGCACGCTGTGCTGCGACCTGCCGGATATCGACGAGCTGGACAAGCCGGCCAATACGCTCTGTCGCCATTGCGTTCGCGATCAGGGGTGCACGGCCTATGCCGCGCGGCCGGGAACCTGCCGCGATTTCCTCTGTGCCTGGATGTCGGACGGGGACTGGGGGCCGGAATGGGACCCGACGGTTTGCCACATGATGGTCTATGCCCAGGGACCGCAACTGACCGTTCTCGTCGATCCGCGCCACCCGGATTTCTGGCGGCAGGAGCCCTATTTGGGCCAGCTGAAACGTCGGGCGGCGGAAGCGGCGCCGGCGGGCGGCTATGTCATCGTCTATGTGGGCGACGAGGTTGAGAAGGTGCAGGGGGACTGAGCTGGGCACGCCCTGATCCGCGCCCATGAAGGGGTGGATTTCTCCTCAGCCGGGCGTCCTCTGGGCCAAAAGCCTGGCGACACTGTCGCCGTCAATCGCCTCGATGCGGTAGCGATCATGCGGCGTGCCGCCGGTCGTCTCCGCCGCGATCATCGCATTGACCACGGCCTCCTCGACGCTTTGAACCACGGCCTCGTAGACCGGATCGAGGATCTCGTCGTTGACCATTTTCAACGTGAGCATCGGGCCGGCCTTGTGGCGCATCGGATGGGGGTTGGCGGTCGAGAAGGCGAGGAAGATGTCGCCGGAATTGTTGCCGCCGATCGTGCCGTTGCGGCCGATGCCGATCGCGCCGCGCCGGGCGAGTTTCTGCAACTGGTGAGGCGCGAGCGGCAGGTCCGTGGCGATCACCACGATGATCGAACCGCGTTCGGAAAGATCGGGAGCGTCCTGCCGCATGAGCTTGCCGACCGGTAGGCCGCCGATCGTCAGCCAATCGCGCTGGCCGTGATTGGCCTGCACCAGGGCTGCGACCGTGAAAGGCTCGCCGTCGATGGCGATCCTGCGCGAGGCGGTGCCGGTGCCGCCCTTGAAACCGTAGGCGATCATGCCGGTGCCGCCGCCGACATTGCCTTCCGCGACCGGGCCGGATGCAGCACCGTTCAGTGCCGCAAAGACATGGTCGACGGTGACATGCTGGCCGTTGATGTCGTTGAGCAGGCCGTCATAGGTTTCGGCCACCACCGGCATGATCCATAGATGCTCGTCGCCTTCATAGGTCGCGGCATATCGATCGATCATCCAGCGTACCGCGCCGTGATGGGCGATGCCGACGCTGTGGGTATTGGTGATCAGCACCGGGCCGACAAAGTAGCCGCCGTCCTCGATCCAGTGCGAGCCGGTCATTTCGCCATTGCCGTTGAAGCGATGGATGCCGGCAAAGACGGGAACCGGTTCATCCGCTGCCGCGTGCGGCAGGATGGCGGTGACGCCGGTGCGCACTGGCAGCTTGCGGCCGGGGCGGGGCGTCTCCTCGCGGATGGTCGAGAAGCCGACATGGAGACCGGCGACGTCGGTGATGGCGTTGAGCGGACCGGGCGTGCCGTCGAAGGCAATGCCGAAATCGCGGGCGCGCTTTCTGCCGGGTGCGGTCGTGTCGTCGGTCATGGCATCGCTCCCTCTGGCAACCCGTCTTCTCTCAGCAGACCGTGAGCTTCACGCCGTTGCTGTCCAGGCTTTCCTTCAGTTCGTCGCCCGGCGCCTGGTCGGTGACGACATTCGCGATGTCGCGCCAGGGCGCATAGCGCGCCGGAAAGAGCCGGTCGTGCTTGGAATGGTCGGCGACGACGACGGTGCGCGCGGCCCGTGAGACCATTGCGGTATAGACCGCGCCGCATTCGAGCAACGCATCGGAAGGTCCGTCCGGTCCCAGCCCGCTTGCGCCGAGGATGGCAAAGTCGGCGTAGAAGGAATTGAGGAAGGAAACGGTATGAGCACCGACGGTCGCGCCTTCGGTGGCGTGATAGTCGCCGGGCAGCATGACAACCTTGATCGTCGGATTGATGGAGAGCACGGTCGCCACTCCGAAGGAATGGGTGAGCACGGTGATGTTCTTCATCTCGACCGCGATGCGCCGCGCCGTGTGCACCGTCGTCGAGCCCGAGCCGATCATCAGCACCTGCGCGCCCTTGAGAATCTGCACCGCCGCCCGGGCGATCCGCTCGCGCTCGGCGACGAAGAGGGTGTGGCGTTCGGTGACCGAGGGTTCGGTGGAGAGCGAGCGCACGGCACCGCCATAGGTGCGGTTGAGCAGGCCCTGTTCGGTCATTTCGTCGAGGTCGCGGCGGATGGTCTCGGTCGAGACGTCGAGCCTTCGGGCGAGTTCCGCCACGCGCAGGCTCGGCGCCTGGTTGAGTTCGGTCAGGATGCGCTCCTGGCGCACGCTCTTCGGTTTCTTCATCGCCGCTTGCTCTCCTGCCGCCCGTCCGTCTTTTCGTTTACCCATTCCCGCCCGCCGGCGAGCACCGCGTCGTAGACCGCGCCGCCGATCGCCCGGCCGACATCGGTGTGAAGCCCGGCATAGGTCTGGCGCCGAGCGGCGACCGGGCAGGCGACGGCGATGCAGTCGGTTCCCGTGCCGGTGACCACGAGACCGTCCCTGGTCCAGCCAAGATCGATCACCGCTGCGGTGCGCGCTTCCGTGGCGATCGACAGGGCCTCGATCAAGCCTGCTTCATCGAGCGGCTGGTCGACATGGGCGGCGAGATTGATCGTGCCTGTCCGACCGGAGTGGGGCGTGTCCGCGCCGACGCGGCCGGCATTGGCAAGGCCGACGGTCGCCAGGCAGAAGGCCGACGCATCGCCGCTTTGCCGGACGGCCCGATGGTGTTTTGTCACGTCGCGCGAGGTCATCATCTGCACCGCATCGCCGTAGCCCGCCGCCGCCAGCCGGTCGGTAAGCAGGGCCGCCGGATCGACGCCGATTGGCAGGTCCGCTTCGGAGATTTCCAGCCAGGCGATGGTGTCGGCGCGGACAAAGCCCGGCCGGCTCAGGGACCAGCTGAGCACCGCCTGTTCGGCGGCGAAGCGGACGGCGAGGGTCTTGCCGGCACAGAGGATTTCGGGCGCTTTCATCGGCCAAGTTGTGTCAGGAACGGCCAAGTGGGACAAGTCCAGGGCGCGCGCCATCCCCGACTGTCTCATCCTTGCGCGGGCGGCAGATAGCCGATCAGCTCGTCGGTGTTCATCACATTGGCGTAGATCATGTGGATGCGCTCCAGCTCGCTCACATGCAGGTCCATCGAGCCGGCTGCGCAGGCATCATCGACGACGATCACGTCGAAGCTCTCGTCGGCGAGGCTGCGCACCGTCGAGGAGACGCACTGGTCGGTGAAGATGCCGGTGCACACCACATGGGTGATGCCCATATTGGCGAGCACGAGTCTCAGATTGGTGCCGGTCAGCGCGCTGTCGGTCGTCTTGGTGACGACGATCTCGCCGTCGAGCGGGGCGATCTGCGACAGGATCTGCGAGGCCTGCTCGTCCTTCGGCAGCAGCAGGTTGTTCCAGCCGGGCTTCTTCTGGCTGAGCGATCGGTCACGGCCATCGGTGCGCAGGCAAGCGATGCGGGCGAAGAGCACGTCGAGGCCGAGCGACCGGAAGCGCTCCAGCAGGCGCTGGTTGTTGGGGACGACGGTACCGTGCATCCGCTCATGGAACGGCGTCCAGGCGTGATAGCGGGCAAGGTCGACGGCCGACAGGGTCGCAGGGTCCGGGCGATCGAGATAGGTGTTCTGCATGTCGATGACGAGCAGCGCCACCTTGCCCTTTTCGAGCACCGGATCCTCGGGCTCCGGGGCCCCCTGGTAGTAGAAGGAACGGCGTTCGGTCTTCCAGCTCATGCGATGATCCTCATGCTTCCGCCTGGCGGCGGCGCACCAGCATGATGACAAGTCCGCCGGCAAGCAACAGGGCGGCGGCCGAAAGCGTGCTCATCGTGCCGAGCGCCGGGACCATCGGCGAATAGCCGGCGACCATCTTCGAGTAGAGCCATTTCGGGATCGTCGAGTCGACGCCCGCCGTGTAGAGCGACAGCGGGAAATTGCCCCAGGACAGCAGGAAGGCAAAGAGCGCGCCCGACCAGATGCCGGGCCAGAGGATCGGCAGGGTGATCTCGCGCAGGATGAACCAGCGGCTGGCGCCGAGGTCGCGGGCGGCCTCTTCGAGCGTCGGGTCGAGGGAATAGACCTGGATGGCGATGACCAGGGTGACCACCGGCACGATCCAGACGAGATGGGCGACGACCGCCGTCTGCCAGCTCGGATTGATGCCGAGCGCGTTGAACCACAGGAGGAGGGCGAGCCCCAGCACCGGCTGCGGAAAGAAGACGGGCAAGAGGATCGCCTTCTGGAACAGCTTGCGGCCCTTCCAGTCGTAACGGGCGAAGGCGAGTGCGCCGAAGAAGGCGAAGACCACCGAGACCAGCGTGACGATGAAGGCGATCAGCAGCGAGTTCTGCACCAGCGTCTGGATTTCCAGCGAGGCAAAGGTCTTGCTCCACCATTCGGTCGAGAAGACGCGGACCGGGAAGGCGAAGTAGCGGCCCTTGGACAGGCCGGCCAGCGCGCCGCAGACGATCGGCAGGTAGATGGCGAGAACGACGAATGCGGTCCAGAGCTTGACGAAGGCGCGGGCGCGGATCTGCGAGCGGGTTTCCATGTCTCACTTCTTTCCGAGAATGCGGTCGAGATCGAGCTTCGACAGGACGTGGAGGGCAAGCCCGCTGACGATGATGACGAGCAGGATGGCGAGTGCCGAACCCAGCGGCCAGTTCTGCGCATAGGTGAAGGCGACCTCGATGTCCTGGGCGATGGTGATGACCGACTGGCCGCCTAGGATCTTGGATTCGGCGATGGCGCCGGCGCCGAGCACGAAGGTGAGCAGCATGCCGATCAGGATGCCGGGCATGGCGAGCGGCAGTTCGATCTCGCGCCAGATCATCAGGCGGCCGGCCCCAAGGTCGCGCGCCGCATCGACCAGGTCCCTGGGGATCATGGCGATGCCGAGCGACATCGGGAAGAGCATGAAGGGCAGGTAGACATAGAGCATGCCGAAGAGGATGGCGCCGGGCGTGTAGAGCACTTCGGGGCCGCCGGAGAAGCCGAGCCATTTCAGTCCGCCGTCGAGCACGCCGTTCTTGATGAAGAACAGCACCCAGCCATAGAGGCGGACGTTTTCCGAGACGAAGAGCGGGAAGACGAAAAGCACGCCGACGAAGCCCGACCATTTGCCGAACACGCGATTGAGGCCATAGGCGATCGGATAGGCGATCACTGCCAAAAGCACCACGGTGGCGAATGCATAGGCAAGCGACCAGGCAAACGACATCCACACCGTGTTGGAGGTGTCGAAGATCGCCGCGAAATTGGCGAGGGTGAAGGAGCTGAAGGCGTCGAAGCTCTTCGGCGTGGCAAAGGCATAAGCCGCAACCGTCAGCAGTGGGGCGAGGAAGCCCAGCACCAGCAGGATGGCAACGGGGCCGGCGGCGCGAAGGCCGGCGGGGATCGCGGGCAGGGCGCTTGCACGGCTTGCCATGTCTTCGTGGGTCGCTACCGCCATGTCAGTCTCCCACCACAATGGCGTCGCGGGCATCCCAGCCGATGGTGACGGTGTCGCCCGCGGAGATGCCGGCCACCGCTGTGCGTGCCGCCTCGACGAGGTAGATCCGTTCGCCGGAATGCACCTGGTACTGCATGCGCGAGCCAAGCGAGTATTCGTTGTAGATCCTGCCGGTGATCAGGTTGTCGGCGCTCGAGGGGCCGGTGACGAAGCGCATGGTCTCCGGCCGCACGATGACGGTGGCCGTGTCGCCGATCGCTTCGCCGACCGGGGCCACCGTGATCGGCTTGCCATCGGTCAGGGTCCAGGCGCCCTGACCCTCGCGCTTCACTTCGAAGCTGTTCACCTCGCCGAAGAACTCGGCGACGAAACGGGTGGCGGGCCGGGTGTAGATCTCCTCCGGCGTGCCGATCTGCACGAGGCGGCCGCGGCTCATGACGCCGACGCGGTCGGACATCACCATGGCTTCCTCGAGCGAATGGGTAATGTAGACGAAGGTCTTTCCGCTCTCGCGGTGGAGATCCTTCAGTTCCTTCTCCAGTACCTTCTTCAGCTTGTAGTCGAGCGCCGACAGCGGTTCGTCGAAGAACAGCACGTCCGGGTCGTAGGCAAAGGCGCGGGCCAGCGCCACGCGCTGCTTTTCGCCGCCCGAGCAGCGCATCACGTTCTTGGAGTAGTAGCTCTCGGGCAGGCGCACCATGCGCATCAGTTCGAGTGCGCGGGCCTTGCGCTCGGCCGCCGGCATCTTGCGGACCTTCAGCGGGAACTCGATGTTTTCGCCGACGGTCTTGTGCGGGAAGAGCGCCAGCGACTGGAAGACAAGACATGTCGGCCGCTTGTCGGCCGGCACGTCGTTGATCAGTTCGCCGCGGAGCGTGATGTAGCCTTGCGACGGCGATTCCATGCCGGCCAGCATGCGCAAGAGCGTCGTTTTGCCGGACCCGGAGGGTCCGACAATGGTGACGAACTCGCCCTCCTTGATGTCGACATTGATGCCGTCGACCGCGGCAAAATCGCCGAAGATCTTGCGGACATCGACCAGCTGCAGAACCGGTGCCGTTGTGGCCTGGACTGCGTCTTCGGTCTCCGATGGGTTGTCGGTCAGGGTGGGCGAGATCATTGCAAGGCTCATTTCGTTTGCTCCGTCAGACCTTGCGCGGCTCAGCCGCGCAGGCGCTTGGCCGCCGTCATCAGTTCCAGTGCCTTGTCGTAGTCGGGCACGATGTCGTACTCGGCCGAACGGGCCATGTCCTCTTCAAGGCTGTCCCACTGGATGGCGTCCAGCTCGTCCTTGGTGAACAGTTCGAAGCACTTCGGATTGCCCATCTGGCTGACCGGATTGAACGTGCCCTCGGCGAAGGCGACCGTGTGGGCGACTTCCGGATCCTGGACATATTTGAGGAATTCGATGGCGAGCGGCGACAGATCCGGATTGTTGACGGTGGAGGTGATCTCGATCCAGGAAATGCCGCCCTTGCCGTCGATCGGGCCCTTGAGCGGGGTGATGGCACGCAGGTTCGGATAACCGTCGGCCCGGGCCGGCGAGACGGAATAGGTGCCGCCGGTCATGTAGAGGTCGATTTCGCCGGATACCAGCGCCTGGTTGAGCGAGGCCATGTCGCCGACCATCTTGGCGCCCTTGAACACCTTCTCGGCGGTCGCGGAGAAGGCCTTGAATTCCTCTTCCGTGTGCTCCTTGAACGGATTGATACCGGCGATCAGGAAGATGTTGAAGACGTTCCAGTCGTCGGATTCCTGGATGCCGTACTTGCCGGCGAGAGCCGTGTCGTTGAACAGCTCCCAGCCCTGCTCTTCCGCCGTCGCCTTGCTGACCTTGTCGGTGTTGACGACGAAGCTGTAGGGTCCGAAACGCTGGGCCATGCCCAGCAGATCCTTGCCGTCGTCGCTCATCGCCCAGCGATAGGGCGCCTTGAAGTCCGGCAGCATGGTGTCGAAATAGGGCTCGAACTCGGCGCGCGGCAAAGGCTTGATGAGGCCGGCCGGCGCCATGACCTTGCGGGCCCAGGGATTGTTGACGTTGATCAGGTCCCAGATCTTGGTTTCGCCGGCGCGCAGGCGGTTGATCATGGTCGGGTCGTTGGTCAGGCTTTCGGCCTTGACGGTCGCCGACTGGCTGGAGCGGAACGGGTCGAGCACCTGGGCGGAATTGTAGCCTTCCCAGCAGAGGATGTTCAGTTCCTTCTCGCGCGCGGCAAAGGCGCGCGTGGCGCTTGCCAGCGGTCCGGAGAAGGCGGCCGCGCCCATCATCTGCATCATGTTACGTCTGGAGAGTTTCATCATTATCGTTCCCCTGTTTCTGGCCGGCTGTGGCGGCTTGTGAACTTATAATGTTGGAAGTGTGTCGCAAAAATGTGTAGTTTACAACATCTATTTTCTTCTTCATTGTGCATTGCGCAATGAGGATGTGGCAAGCGAAATGACGCCTGCCGACGTCCTGCATCCGCCGTCGAATTCCACCTAATGTACGAGAATTACTTTGCATTTCTTTTGGGCAATCGCCGATGCAGGAGTGGCTAGGTTTTAATCTCGCGCAAAAATATCGGGCAATATCGGCGGCCGAGTGCCCTTGGTCCAGAACAACGAAGTGAGCCAAAAATGTTGAAGTCGCTACAAGGTAAAACAGTTATCGTCACGGGTGGCAGCCGCGGGATCGGCAAGGGCATCGCTTTGCGCTTCGGGGAGGCCGGGTTGAACGTGCTCGTCGTGTCGCGCAGCCAGGCGGATGCCGACGCGGTCGCCGCCGAAATCGGCCCGAACGCATCGGGATATGCCGCCGATGTCAGCACGGAGGAGGGCTGCAAGGGCATGGTCGAGGCGGCCGTCGCCCGCTATGGCGGCGTCGACGTGCTGTGCGCCAATGCCGGCATCTTCCCGGCCGCCAGGCTCGGCGAAATGACGGCGGCCGATTTCGATCACGTCATCTCGACCAATCTCAAGAGCACCTTCCTCAGCGTCTCGGCCGTGCTGCCGGCGATGACCAGGGCGGGCTCCGGCCGCATCATCATCACATCGTCGATCACCGGACCGATCACCGGTTATCCGGGCTGGTCGCATTACGGGGCGAGCAAGGCCGGCCAGCTCGGCTTCATGCGCACCGCGGCGATCGAGCTTGCGCCGAAGAAGATCACCGTCAATGCCGTGATGCCCGGCAACATCATGACGGAAGGCCTCGAAGGCAACGGTCCGGAATATATCGCCGCCATGGAAGCCTCGGTGCCGCTCCGCCGTCTCGGCACGCCGGCAGATATTGCCAATGCCGCCCTGTTCTTTGCGTCAGAAGAGGCCGCCTATATCACCGGCCAGTCGATCGTCGTCGATGGCGGCCAGATCCTGCCGGAATCGCTTGGCGCGCTCGAAGCCATGGGCTGACAACGGAAGAAGCCGGGCACGATGTCGCGCCCGGCTTCTTCGGCGTATCAGGTGTCTCAGCGCGCCTTGAGGATCGTGTCCAGCGTGCCGGTGAAGAGGTCGGCATCCTCCTTAGAGAAGCACAGCGGCGGGCGGATCTTCAGCGTCGCACCATATTTGCCCGCCGCTCCGATCAGGATGCCGTTGTGCTTCAGCTGGTTGATCGCATGGGTGGCCAGTGCCGTGTCCGGCTCACCCGTCGCCGGGTCGGTGAAATCGAGGCCGATGAACAGGCCGGCGCCGCGCGCGTCGCCGATCTCGGAATGCGTGCCCTGCAAGGCCTCAAGCGATCGCATGAAATAGCCGCCGACCGTGGCGGACCGCTCGATCAGCCCCTCATCCTCGATCACCTGCAGCACGGCATGGCCGGCCGCGGCCGCCACCGGATTGCCGCCGAAGGTGTTGAAATAGCCGGTCTCCTCGCAGAACCGTTTCAGGAATTCTGGCCTTGTGACGACCCCGCCCATCGGGAAGCCGTTGCCCATGGGCTTGCCCATGGTGACGATGTCGGGCGTCACGCCATGGCGCTCGAACCCCCACAAGCCGCCGCCGGTGCGGCCGAAGCCGGGCTGGACCTCGTCGGCGATCAACAGGCCGCCGGCGCGGTGCACGGCATCGGTCGCCCCTTTGAGGAAGCCGGCCGGATCGGCATAGATGCCGTCGCTGGAAAAAATCGTGTCGATGATCAGTGCGGCAAGGCCGATGCCGCGCGATTCGAGCTCGGCGATCGCCTGTTCGACGGAGGCCGCGAAGCTTGCTTCGACGCTCTTGCCGTCGCGCGCGGCGGGCGCCGGGATGATGGCCACGAAGGGGGCGGGTTTGCGCTTGCGCAGCGAGGAGGGGGAAATCTCCGTCACCAGCGCCGTATTGCCGTGATAGGCGGCCTCGGTGACGATGAAGCCTTCCGCGCCGGTGGCGATGCGGGCGATGCGCATGGCCAGATCATTGCTCTCGCTGCCGGTGCAGGTCAGCACGACATTGCTGAGGCTCCGCGGAAACCTGGAGAGCAGCTTTTCGGTATAGGCCTCGACGACGCGGTTGAGGTAACGCGTGTGGATGTTGAGTTCGCCGACCTGGCGGGCGACCGCCTCGACCACGCGTGGGTGGCAATGGCCGACCGAGGGCACGTTGTTGTAGACGTCGAGATATCGGCGCCCGCCGGCGTCATACATATAGGCGCCCCGGGCCCGCACCATCTCGATCGGCTGTTCGTAGAAGAGCACGGAAGAGGCGCCAAAGGCCGCCTGGCGCTTGGCGACGCGCTCGGCAAGCTCGGGCGGAAAACCATCGATGCGGGTGGCATCGAAGCGGTTGAGGTCGAGAATTTCCTTGGTGGCGACGCTCATCGGGCTCTCCTCAACTGTGTTCGGCCAGATAGCGCTCGGCGAGCGCCACGGTGCCGTCGGTATAGGCGGTGCCCATGGACTGGGCCGTCGGCGTCTCGGCATGCGAGGCGATCCAGGCGGTGAGCTGCATGCGGCGGAGCATGATGAACATCGGTAGGGCCGCCTCGTGTTCGGCATCGAGCGGTGCGACGCGCCGGTAGCCTTCGAGCCAGGCCGCCATCAGGTCGGGAATGAAGGGCTCATGCTCCATGAAGCTGATCGCGGCGGCGAAGTCATAGGCGAACCAGGACAGGCCGCAGTCGTCGAAATCGATCACGCCCAGCCGGTCGCCCTCCACCAGCAGGTTGGCGGCGCGCATGTCGCAGTGAACGAGACCGAAGCGATCGGCGCCGTAGCCATAGGCCGCGGTCTGGGTTTCGAGCAGCGCGTGGGTGCGCTCGAGGATCTCTCTGCCCTCCGGCGTCAACCCCAAGGCGGCGCGCCAGTCGCCCCAATAGGCGCCTTCGCCCAGAATGCGGTCGAAGTTCCAGGTCTTGCGGACGAACCGGTCCGGCCGGGTCCAGCCGCGGCTGTGGCCGTGCAGGCGGGCGTTGATCTCCCCGAGCGCGCCATACCACCGGACCAGGTCAGATTCCGCATCCGGTTCCTTGCCGGCCATATATTCGAAGGCGACGGCATGGCGCGTGGTCTCTCCGTCGGAGAAGACCTGCAGCAGGCTGCCATCCTTGGCCGTGATCGGCTGCGGCGTGGCGACCACGCCGTCCTGCCGCAGCGCCTCGATCCAGGCGAGTTCGGAGAGGATTTCCTGTTCGGTATGGTAGTCGGGCCGATGCACGCGCACGATCAGGTCGCGCCCGCCCTTGGCGTCGGCGATGCGAAAGGTGGCGTTCTCGGAAATCGTCAGGAGCTTGAGGTCGGCCTCCGGCGAGACGCCCCAGACCGACGAGAGGTACTTCAGACCATGTTCCAGCCTCGACAGAAAATCTGCATCATACAACATTTGGCGCGCCCATTCGGATCGTGAGTTGGCAAATCCAACAATATTGATGTTGGAAATGCAACATGAAATTCGGAGAAGTCACACATTTTCGGATGTTTACGGAGAGCGGGGTCGGTCAGAGGGGGCTGCATGAAGGTTGCCGCAGCTGCGATCGTGACGGCGGGTGGTCGGTGACACCGGCTATGGCAAACGCAGCAGAACCTCCAGCGGTCGTGCCGGAGGTCCTGCTGCAATTGGGGCGATTGCGGGAAATGCCCCTGCCGGTTCGCTGCCCCGCGGTCAGCCGTCGAGCGGTTTCAGGAAGTCGGACACGGCCTTCAGGCAGGCGTCCTGTTCCTCCACATGCGGCATGTGGCTCGATTGCTCGAACACGATCCACTGGCAGCCCGGCACGCGTTCGACATAAGGTCGCACCACATCCGGCGTCGCTTCGTCATATCGCCCCGAGATCAGCAGGGTTGGGGCCTCGATGAGGGGGAGGCGGTCCTCGATGGTCCAGTCCTTCATCGTGCCGATGACGTGAAATTCGGTCGGGCCATTCATGTTGCGGTAGACGGTATTGTCCTCGTCCATGATGGCGAAGGTGCGTGCAACCTCTGGCGGCCAGGGAACGACGCGGCAGACGTGACGGTCGTAGAAGACGCGCGAGGCGGCGATGTAGTCCGGGTCGGTCAGGTTGCCGGCCGTCTCGTGGCGGGTGAGCGTGTCCTGCACGTCCTGCGGCAGTTCGCGCCTGAGGCGGTTTGCCTCCTCCACCCAGGTCTTCATGTTCGCCGGCGAATTGGCGATGACCAGCGCCTTCAGCCCGGCCGGGCGGCGCACGGCGTGCTCGGCGCCCAGCATGCCGCCCCAGGACTGGCCGAGAAAGGCGTAGCGGTCCTTGATGCCCAGATGGGCGAGCAGCGCGTCGAGTTCCTCGAGGAAGAGCTCCACGGTCCAGAAGTCCGGACCCTTGTCGGGAAGGCGGGTCGAGTTGCCGTTGCCGAGCTGGTCGTAGTGGATCACTGCGCGGCCGTCGAGGTCGCTGATATGCTTGAAGGAATCGACGTAGTCGTGGGTGCAGCCCGGCCCGCCATGGGCGACGACCAGCGGCAGCCTCTGGGAATCCAGCGTGCCGGTGATGCGGTACCAGGTGCGATAATCGCGAAACGGCAGATAGCCTTCGGTGGCATTCATGTCGGTCATGGGCATCTCCCTTCCTCGGCTTGGGTCGCGAGACCATAGCGGAGCGGAAGAGCGTCAGGCAGCTATCAGAAGTTATAGGGTGGGCCCGGCCCTACAGCAGCCGGTAATGGCTGGCGAGTACGACCGCCTGGGTGCGGTTCCTGGCGCCGAGCTTCTTGGCGGCGGCGTTGAGGTGCATGACGACCGTTGGCACCGAACGGTCGATGATGCGGGAGATTTCCTTGGCCGAATAGCCTTCCGCCGAATAGCGCAGGCATTCACTTTCCCGCTCCGTCAGGCGCGCCGTGGAGACGCTGCGCGCCCCGGCGTCGAACATCGCATAGGCGGCTTCGTGGAAGACCTGGGCGGCAAGGCTGAACTCGGCGATATGGTGCTGCGCCTCGCGGGAGAAGTCGCCGCCCCGGCCAAAATGCACGGCGGTGACGGTCGCATAGTCGCCGCGCGGCGTATGCACTGGTACGGTGATACCGCGGGACATGTCCCGCTCCCGCAGATAGTGAGCCACCGGCCCGGTCTCCTCGGTCATGAAGCGGCTGATCAGGGTCGCCGCATCCGGATCGTAGTTCCAGAAGAAGGGCACGGTGGTGCGGCACGCCAGCCTCTGCACCGGGTCGATGCGGAAATAGCCGCGATTGAACCAGTAATCGGGCATGTCGTCGGCGATGTTGCGCAGCTTCAGCAGCGACGGGAGCATGATGTCGCCGTTGTAGTCGAAGGGGACCGGCGTATAGTCGTAAATCAGGGCATCGAAACCGAGCTGTTTCGCGGTCTCGTACATCTGGTCGACGCTGCCGTCCACCGTTCCGGCGGCGGAAAATCTCTCCCTGAGGACCGCAATTTCGTCCAGCATTTCTTGCTCCGGCAAGCATCCCGATCCGGGCAACCTATCACTTCTTATAGCTGGTGTGGACCCGTCATTCCGTTAAAAATTAGCCATGCTCAAATGTTGGGCATCAGAATTCGAGGGCAGGGACGGGCATATGTGGCGAGAGATGGAGCCGGACGCGCGCATTGAGGTCGATGTCGAGGGGCGTCGGGTGATCGCCTACAGCTTCGGCAGCGGCGCGGAGACGATCTTCTGCCTCAACGGCGGTCCGGGCCTGCCCTGCGACTATCTGCGGGAGGCCCATTCCTGCCTGGTGGACCACGGCTACCGCGTCGTCGCCTTCGACCAGCTCGGCACCGGCGCTTCCGACCGGCCGGAGGACGAGGCCCTGTGGACCATCGGGCGCTATGTCGAGGAAACGGAAACGGTCCGCAAGGCGCTCGGCCTCGGCAAGGTCCACATGCTCGGCCATTCCTGGGGCGGCTGGCTCGCCATCGACTATGCGCTGACCTATCCGGAAAACCTGGCGACCCTGATCCTCGAGGATACCGTCGCCGACATGCCTCATCTCGTCGTCGAGCTGGAACGGCTGCGCGCGGCGCTCGGGTCCGAGACGGTCGCGATGATGCAGAAGCACGAGGCTCAGGGCAGTTTCGATCATCCCGAATACATGGCGGCGGTCACCATCCTCAACTATCGCCATGTCTGCCGCCTGCCGGAATGGCCGGCCCCGGTCAGGCGCTCGCTCGACGACTGGAACATGGGGCCCTATGTGACCATGCAGGGACCGAACGAATTCCTCTACACCGGCAATCTCAAGGACTGGAACCGGATCCCCGACCTGCCGAAGATCAAGGTTCCGGTGCTGATCACGGTCGGCGAGCACGACGAACTGACCCCGGCTTGCGCACTGCGCATGAAGATCGCCTTGCCCGGCGCCGAGCTCAAGGTGATCCGCAATGCGAGCCACATGCCGTTCTATGAGAATCCCGAGGAGTATTATCCGGTGCTCACCGGATTTCTCGCGCGCAACAGGGCAAACTGATGATGTTCATCCCCCCAGCACTGAATTCGGCAAGGAGAGACGGCATCTGCCATGCATCGCTATAAGTTCGTTCTCTATCGTCCGCTGCAGTTCCTGCCCGTGCTTTTCGGGATCAGTGTCATCACGTTCATTCTCGTGCGCCTCATTCCCGGCGACCCGGCGCGGGTGCTCTTAGGCACGCGTGCGACGCCGACGGCGATCGCCAAGATCCGCGCGCAATACGGCCTCGATGAGCCGCTGTGGCTGCAATATTTCTACTTCCTGGAAAATCTCGGCCGCGGCGAGATGGGCAAGTCGATCCTCTACAAGATCGACGTGCTGAAACTGATCGCCACGCGCATCGAGCCGACGCTGGCGCTGGTGCTGGTGAGCGTCCTGCTGGCCGTGCTGATCGCGGTGCCGATGGCGGCGCTGGCGGCCCGCAACCAGGGCGGCGTTCCCGATCACGCGGTGCGCGTCGTCTCGACGCTCGGCATCGGCTTTCCGCCCTTCTGGCTGGCGCTGATGCTGATCATCCTGTTCAGCGTCAAGCTCGGCGTCTTCCCGGTATCGGGCTATGGCAACAGCCCGGGCGACAAGCTCTGGCATCTCGCGCTTCCGGGCCTGACCGTCGCCCTGTCGCTGTCGACGGTTTTGACGCGCAGCCTACGCGCGGCCATGGTGCAGGGGCTGAAATCCGATGTGGCGACGGCGGCCCGCGCCCGGGGCATGCCGGAGAGCATCGTCTTCTGGCGCCATGTCGTGCCGAACTCGCTCGTGCCCACCATCAATCTGCTTGCCGTCAATATCGGCTGGCTGATTGGCGGCACGGTGGTGATCGAGAGCGTCTTTGCCCTTCCCGGCATGGGGCAATTGCTGGTGCGGGCCATCTTCTCGCGCGACTACATGGTGGTGCAGGGCGTCGCCATGGTCTTTGCCTGCGCAACCGTGCTCGTCAACTTCCTGGCCGACATCGTCACGGTGGCCGCCGATCCGAGGGTGAAGCTATGAGCGCCGAAACCTTCGCCCCGTCCTTCGCCGTCCAATGGCGCCGTTTTCTCGGCAAGCGACTGACGCTTGTCGCGGGCGCCGGCATCCTCGCCTTCTTCGTCTTCCTCGCCGTTGCCGCGCCCCTGATCGCGCCCTATGATGCGATCTCGCAGGCCGCCGATGCGCGATTGCAGGCGCCGTCGCTGCTTCACCCCTTCGGCACCGACAATTTCGGCCGCGACATTCTCTCCCGCGTCATCTGGGGCACCCGGATCGATCTGCAGATCGCGGTGATCGGCGTCATCTTCCCCTTCCTGATCGGCACGATCGCCGGCACGGTCGCGGGCTTCTTCGGCGGCATCGTCGACATCGTCTTCATGCGCCTGATCGACATCATCCTGGCCTTCCCGTTCCTCGTTCTGATGTTGTCGATCATCGCCATCTTGGGCCCGGGCCTCGGCAGCTTCTACATTGCCATGGCGCTGGTCGGCTGGGTTTCCTATGCCCGGCTGGTGCGCGCGCAGATCCTCGTCTTGAAGAACAGCGACTATGCGGTCGCCGCCGTCAGCCTGGGCTACAGCCGGACGCGCATCATGTTCCGCCACCTGCTGCCCAATGCGGTTGCCGGTTCTCTCGTCTTCGTCATGTCCGATGCCGTGCTCGTGCTGCTGAGCGGCGCGGCCATCAGCTATCTCGGCCTCGGGGTCCAGCCGCCGCTCGCCGAATGGGGCATCATGGTCGCCGAGGGCCAGGCCTTCGTCACCACCGCCTGGTGGATCACGCTCTTCCCGGGCCTTTCCATCGTCGTGCTCGCTTTCGGTTTCAGTCTGCTCGGCGATGCGCTTGGCGATCTTCTGGGAGTTCACGAATGAGTGCGCCGATGCTTTCCGTGCGGGATCTGGTGGTCAGGGCGCATCTGGGCGATGCGGCGCGCACGCTGATCAACGGCGTGTCGCTCGATCTCCACAAGGGCGAGGTGCTGGGGCTGGTCGGCGAAAGCGGGTCCGGCAAGAGCCTGCTCTGCCGGTCGATGGTCGGTCTTCTGCCCTCGCCGAGCCTTGCCGTCGAAAGCGGTTCCGTCCTGCTCGAGGGACGCGACCTGATCGGCGCCAGCGAGGCGGAGATGCTGAAAGTGCGTGGACGCGAGATCGGCATGATCTTCCAGAACCCCACCAGCCATCTCGACCCGGTCATGCGGATCGGCGACCAGATTGCCGAGGGTTTGCGCTACCACGCGGGATTGGATGCACGTGCGGCCCGCGCGGCTGCCACCGAGATCTTGGGCCAGGTGGGCTTTCCCGATCCCGCCCGTCAGTATGACAGCTACCCGCACGAGTTTTCCGGTGGCATGCGCCAGCGCGCCATGATCGGCGCTGCGCTGTCGTGCAATCCGAAGATCCTGATCGCCGACGAGCCGACGACGGCGCTGGATGTGACCATCCAGGCGCAGATCCTCAAACTGCTGATGAGCCTGCGCGAAAGCCGCGGACTGTCGATCATCCTC
This sequence comes from Allorhizobium sp. GW101-3B10, assembly GCF_059424725.1. Lineage (NCBI taxonomy): Bacteria > Pseudomonadati > Pseudomonadota > Alphaproteobacteria > Hyphomicrobiales > Rhizobiaceae > Allorhizobium > Allorhizobium sp. GW101-3B10. Next base: position 539,344 of record NZ_JBWKZR010000001.1, read on the forward strand.
ATCACCCACGATCTCGGCATCGTCGCCCAGACCTGCGACCGGATCGCCGTGATGCGCCAGGGCCAGCTCGTCGAGCAGGGCAACAAGCGTTCGATCCTGTCCGCGCCGCAGCATCCTTACACCAAGGCCCTGATCGCCAGCCATCCCTCGCTTCCCGATCATCCGGGCCCGGCGCCTGCTCACGCACCCGCAACGCCGGCCGGGGCGCCCCTTCGTCCGCTTCTGGAAATCGACGACCTGCATGTGCGCTTTGCCGTCGGCGGCGGGCTGTTCAAGGCCGGCGCCAAGACGGTCGGCGCGGTCAAGGGCGTGAGCCTCCGGGTCATGCCCGGAGAGACCGTCGGCATCGTCGGGGAATCGGGCAGTGGCAAGAGCACGCTTGCGCGCGCCATTCTCGGCCTGACGCCGCTGTCGTCGGGCCACGTCACCTTCGACGGCGCCGATCTCGCGCAGAATTCGCGGGTGGCGCTCGCGAAGCTCAGGCGCGAGGCGGCCATGGTCTTCCAGGATCCGCTCAACGCCCTCAACCCGCGCCTGACGGTCGGTCAGATGCTGGGCGAGGTCCTCAGGGTGCACGGAAAGGACCCGTCGAGCATCCCCGCCCGCATCGGTGAACTGCTCGACCTCGTCGGTCTCGAACGGGAGTTTGCCGACCGCAAGCCGCGCAGCATGAGCGGCGGTCAGTGCCAGCGCGCCGGCATTGCGCGGGCGTTGGCGATCGATCCGCGCCTCGTCATCGCCGACGAGTGCGTCGCGGCGCTGGACGTCACCATCCAGGCACAGATCATCGACCTCTTCCGCGAGCTGAAGGAGAAGATGTCGCTGACGCTGCTCTTCATCGCCCATGACCTCGCCATCGTGCGCAATCTCTGCGACCGCGTGGTCGTCATGTATCGGGGCGAGATCGTCGAAGAGGGCCTGTCGACCGAGGTCTTCGCCAATCCCAAGCACCCCTATACCGCAGCCCTTATCGGCGCCATTCCCGACATCGACCCGGACAAGCCGCTCCTCGCGGTGATCCCGCCTGGAATGTCGTCTGCCGCCTGACGCCTTCGATCAACCAAACCACCAAAAAAGGGAACAAGAGCATGAAGAACAAATGGATGAAAATCGGGCTGGTCACGGTGATGACCTCCCTGTCCCTGGGCGCCAGTCTTGCGGAAGCGGCGGGGGTTCTGACCATCGGTCGTCGTGAGGATTCGACGACCTTCGATCCGATCAAGACGGCGCAGAACGTCGACAACTGGGTGTTTTCCAACGTCTTCGACGTGCTGATCCGGGTGGACAAGACCGGCACCAAGCTCGAGCCGGGTCTCGCCGAGAGCTGGACGATCTCCGACGACGGTCTCACCTATACCTTCAAGATCCGTGATGCGAAGTTCTCCGACGGTTCGCCGATCACGGCGGAAGACGCGGCCTACAGCCTGCTGCGTATCCGTGACAACGAGGGGTCGCTGTGGAGCGATTCCTACAAGGTGGTGGATACGGCCGAAGCCGCCGACGACCGCACGCTGGTCGTCAAGCTGAAGACCCCGTCCGCGCCCTTCCTCTCGGCCCTGGCGCTGCCCAATGTCTCCATCCTGTCGAAGAAGGCGGTCGAAGCCGGCGAGGACGCCTTCGGGGAACTGCCGACCGCCTCCTCGGGCGCCTTCGTCGTCAAGGAATGGCGTCGCGGCGACCGGGTCATCCTGGAGAAGAACCCCAACTTCTGGCAGGCCGACCGCGTCAGTCTCGACGGCGTCGAATGGATCTCCGTTCCGGACGACAATACCCGCATGCTGAACGTGCAGGCCGGCGAACTCGATGCGGCGATCTTCGTTCCGTTCTCCCGCGTCGAGGAGCTCAAGAAGGATTCGAACCTCACCGTTCACCTCGACACCTCCACCCGCGAGGATCACCTCCTGATCAACCACGAGCATGGTGCGCTGGCCAAGAAGGAAGTGCGCGAGGCGCTCGACCTGGCGATCGACAAGAAGGCGGTGGTCGACGCGGTCACCTTCGGCTTCGGAGAGGTCGCCAACTCCTACATTCCGAAGGGCGCGCTCTATCACTTCGCCGACAACATGCAGCGTCCCTATGATCCCGACAAGGCCAAGGCCCTGCTGGAACAGGCCGGCGCTTCCGGCCTGACGCTCAGCTACCTGGTCAATGCCGGCAACGAGGTCGACGAACAGATCGCCGTTCTCCTGCAGCAGCAACTGCTGAAGGCGGGCATCACCGTCAACCTGCAGAAGATGGATCCGAGCCAGACCTGGGACATGCTGGTGGCCGGCGACTACGACCTGTCGGTCATGTACTGGACCAACGACATTCTCGACCCGGACCAGAAGACGACCTTCGTGCTGGGCCATGACTCCAACATGAACTACATGACGCGCTACAAGAACGACAAGGTGAAGGACCTGGTTGCCGCCGCGCGCATCGAGATGGACCCGGTCAAGCGCGAGGCGATGTATGTCGACATCCAGAAGATGGCGAAGGACGACGTCCACTGGATCGATCTCTACTACAGCCCCTATATCAACGTGACCCGCAAGGGCATCGAGAACTTCGACCAGAACCCGCTCGGCCGCTTCTTCCTCGAAGACACGGTCAAGAACTGAGCTGACGACCGGTGCTGCCCGATGAGGGCGGCACCGGTCGGACTGACAGGGTTTGGAAACAGACGGACTCCCGACCAGCTGCCCGCCTGCCACGACTGCAAGTCAGTCGCGGCCGGCGGGCTTTTTTGTCTGCGGGCGGCTGCGACGGTGGGCGGCCTCTCAGGCGGTCCTGATGTACTCGATCTTGCGGGCCAGCCAGCATCCGAGCGTAAAGCCGCTGACCGCGCCGGATGCATCTCGCCTCACCTGGATCGTCCAGTCTCCGGGTGCCGGGGCATCCATCGAGCGGCGGCAGGACATGATCCAGACGTCTTCGGCGACGGGATAGAGCGGCATCATCTCGCCCTTGCCGAGGAAACCGTCGCAGGCGCCATAGAATGCGCTGCCCGTCGCGACGATCTCCAGCGCGGCATCCAGCTCCGCCGAAACGAAGCGTCCGGCAATGTCGCCCTTCGCATCGCCGGACAGGCGGGTCGCGGAGACGTCGAGATTTTCCCTTGGCCGCCGCATGCGCACGACGTCGCCATCGCGCGACAGCTCCACCGCATCGGACCGGGCGATGCCGTCGTCGCCGAGCGTCAGTGCATCGGAGGCCCCGGCAAAGCGCAGGCTGATGCCGCGATGGCTCTTCGCCACCGTGACCAGCAGGCCCGTTTCCGGATCGAGGTAACGGCCGGTCCAGCCGGGGCCGGCTTCCTGGCCGGTCGACGGTGCAGCGGTTTGCCCGAGGGCCGCCTTCATCAGCCGGACGGCGGTGCCGTGGGCGTCGGCCTCGTGGTTGAACATCGCCACCACGGACAGGCGCTCGGAGGCCGCGTGGAGCCGGTGGCAGCGGAAGCCGCGCAGTGCCCCGCCATGGCCGGTCGTGGCGATCTCGCCGACCTTGCCGTGCGACAGGCCGAAGCCGTAGGGCGCCGGGTTTCCGTCGGAGAAGGTCTGCGGCGTCGACAGGCGGCAATAGAGCCCGTCGGGCTCGTCGCGGGTGCGGTCGATGAAGCTCTCCCAGGCCAGCATGTCGTCGAGCGAAGCCGAGATCCCGGCATCGCCGGTCCAGTAGATGCGGTTGGTCGCCGGGAAGAACCCGACCGTGTCATTGCCCTCGTAGCCGACGGTCTCGGTCCTGGACGTGTCGGCGATCAGGGCGGCGGTCGGCATTCCCGCCGGGTCGAAAATCCGGGAGCGGTAGACCTCGCCGAGCGGCCGGCCGGCCAGATCCTCGATCAGGTCGGAGAGGATGCGGAAATTGCCGTTGGAATAGGAATAGCGGCTGCCCGGCTCGAAATGCGTGCTGCGCATGCGACGGAACAGCTCCTTGGCATCCTCGCGGCGGAAGAGGCCTTCGGCATCGGCGCCATGCAGAACGGTCAATGCCCAGTAGTCCCGAAGCCCCGACTGGTTGTGGCAGAGTTCGGCGACGCTCGGCCGCCGGCCCTCGAGGGCGGGAAGCACGTCGGCCAGTCGAGCGTCCAGGTCTTCCGGCGACCCGGCGAGATCCAGCAGTGCGGCGCAGGTGAACTGCTTGCTGATCGAGCAGATCGGCATCAGGGTTTCGGTGGTCATCGGGCGCCGGTTCTTCAGGTCCGCGAAGCCCCAGGCCTGCCGCAGGACCACCCGGCCGTCCTTGACCACGCCGACGACGCCGCCGGGGCCCTTGGACTTGAGCGGTATGGCGTGAATTTCCCGTTCGAGGCCGGAGAGATCGATGCTGGTCATGATGTGTCGTGCGCTTGCCTGTTGAAGAGCCGGAAGGTGGGAAGGCGATAAGATTTCATCGGCTTGCCGCAGGCAAGGGCGATATCGGCGCTGCCCCCTGAAATCTGCATGGCTGGCGGTCTCGGTATCGCGAACTTGTGGGGTGCTGCCGGAAGGCGGGGCGCCGGATCGGACACGCACCCGTCGGAGGCCGTTTCGTCGAGCGCGAAGTCGCCAGGATCGTGCGAGAGGAGCGCGGGTGCCGCTTCGGTTTTCGCCGGCGAGGGGCGCGCAAACGAGGTCCGAAAACGCAACAAGGGCTCGCCGAATATTCGGCAAGCCCTTGTTTGAATTAGGATGGTGGGCGTGACAGGGATTGAACCTGTGACCCCTACGATGTCAACGTAGTGCTCTCCCGCTGAGCTACACGCCCATCCGATGGCGGCTTAAGACCACAAAACCCTTGGGCCCGTCAATAGGCTTTTTCGGGTTTTATGAAGAGTTTTTTACAGCGTTTCGGCAAGCCCTTACGCAGCAAGGAGTTTGTTGACTTCGTTGACGAGGTCGCGAAGGTGGAAAGGCTTGGAAAGCACCTTGGCGTCCTTCGGAGCCTGCGAGTCGGCGTTGAGGGCGACCGCGGCAAAGCCGGTGATGAACATCACCTTGAGATCGGGATCGAGTTCGGTGGCGCGGCGCGCCAGCTCGATGCCGTCCATTTCGGGCATGACGATGTCGGTCAGCAGCAGCGAGAAGGGTTCTTCCCGAAGGCGGTCATAGGCACTTGCGCCGTTGTCGAAGGAGGACACCTTGTAGCCCGCCTTTTCCAGTGCCTTCACCAGGAACCGGCGCATGTCGTTGTCGTCTTCGGCGAGAAGAATTTTCTGAATCATTGGAGGTCCGCTACTCACTCATTTCCATGGAAGGCTTTCGGGCTTCAAAGTCTGCTCTCGTCGAGTAAACATCCGGTGAAGAACCGGTTTTCCGGGCTCGATCGCCATTGCCGCCAATATGGACTTTCGCAGGGGCAACTGGCAACATGGTCGACGCAACAAGGTTGTGACTTGGTAAAAAAGAGGAACAGTGAACGGGATGACAGGCGATTTCGAGCTGTTCGAGGTGCGCGAGCCGGAAACGCAGTCCATTCCCTTCGTCTACAATTCGCCCCATAGCGGGCGGCGGTACTCCCCCGGCTTCCTCGATCAGTCGCGCCTCGACGGCCTCGCCATACGCCGATCCGAAGACCATTATGTCGACGAGCTGTTCGGTGCAGCGCCGGATTTCGGCGCGCCTTTGCTGCTTGCGCATTTCCCGCGCGCCTTCGTCGACGTCAATCGCGAGCCCTACGAACTCGACCCGCGCATGTTCTCCGACGCGGTGCCGCCCTTTGCCAACATCAATTCCGTGCGCGTCGCCGGCGGGCTCGGCACCATTCCCCGCATCGTCGCCGAGAATGTCGAGATCTACGCCAAGCGGCTGCCGGTAGCGGAAGCGCTCGAACGCATCGAGGCGATCTACAAGCCCTACCATGCCTGCCTGCGGAAACTGATCGCGCGCACCCATGCGCGATTCGGCTTCGGCGTGCTGATCGACTGCCATTCGATGCCAGGCAATATCCGCGTCGCCGGCAGCAGCATCCGGCCCGATTTCATCATCGGCGATCGCTACGGTACCAGCGCTTCGGCCGAACTTTCCCACGCCGCGCAGGAATTTCTCGAAGGGCTGGGCTTCGCCGCCGTGCGCAACAAGCCCTATGCCGGCGGCTTCATCACCGAGCATTACGGCCGTCCGGCCCGCGGCCTGCATGCGCTGCAGATCGAGGTGAACCGCTCGCTCTATGTCGACGAAACGACGCTGGCGAAGCGCGGCGATTTCGGCGCGCTGGCCGGCTCGATCGCCGTATTCATGCAGCAAATGGCTGAATTCGTTGCCGATTATTCCGGCGATACGGCGCTCGCCGCCGAGTAAATCTTCCGCAGATCAAAAAAAACCGCGCCATTGGCGCGGCTAAGTCTAGGGAGGAAACACCCAAGGAGGGTATTTACAGTCCGGAGACTGCAAGGTCATATTATTGTTGCAGCGCACAACCGTCAAGACGCCAGCAGTCACTTTTTTGAGCACGGCGCTTTTTTACGCAATTCGTGCCGACGAGCCACGGTGCCTCCGGCGATTGCAAATCGGCGAAACTGCTTTAAGAGAACGCAGTCCGATCCATTTCCAGCCAGCGGAAAAGCCGATGCGTCCCGACCGCAGTTTCTTCAATCGTCTCGCCGAAGCCGCCAAGGCTGAAACCCTGCCGCGGTTCCGCTCGCCGCTCAGCATCTCCAACAAGGAGCATGGCGGCTTCGATCCGGTGACCGAGGGCGACCAGGCGGCAGAAGCGGCGATCCGCACGCTGATCGAAGCGGAATATCCCGAGCACGGCATTCTCGGCGAGGAGCACGAGGACATCGGCACCGACCGCGACCATGTCTGGGTGATCGATCCGATCGACGGGACGCGCGCCTTCATCTCCGGCGTGCCGGTCTGGGGAACACTGATCGGTTTCCAGGAAAAGGGCCGCTCGGTCATGGGGTTGATGGACCAGCCGTTCACCGGCGAGCGTTATTTCGCCGACGGCGAGCGCTCCTGGTACAGCGGTCCGGACGGGGAGCGGCAGATCCGCACACGCGACTGCGGCGGCATCGAGAATGCCATCCTGTTCACGACCTCGCCGCATCTGTTCAAGGGGGCGGAAATCGCCAAGTTCCAGGCGGTGCAGGACAGGGTGAAGCTCTTCCGCTACGGCATCGACTGCTATGCCTATGCGCTTCTGGCGGCCGGCCACGTCGATCTTGTCATCGAGACCGTGCTGAAACCTTACGACGTCGGCGCGCTGATCCCGCTGATCGAACAGGCGGGCGGCAAGATCACCACCTGGGACGGCGGACGTCCGGAAGCGGGCGGCTGCATCGTGGCTGCGGGGAGCGCCGCGCTCCACGCGCAGGCTCTCGAAATGCTCCGCGACAACTGAGATTCCCTTGCTGAAATCACGTCAGTCCTCGGAAAATTCCGGAAGGGCGGGCGCATTGGCGGATTCCGGCTCGGGGTCTCCCCCGGGAACGAAGGCGTCGAAGGCGGCGAGCGCCTGGGCGCGGAAGCGGTCGCGTTCCTGCAGGATCTCGTGGCGGCTGCCGGGCACCGGCACCAACTGGGCGGCGCGGAAATACTGCGACAACTTCTCCTGATAGGCGAAGGGTACGATGGGATCGTTGCCCGGCGCGACGATCACGGTGGGCACGGTGATCGAGGCCAGATGTTTCGGCGACGAGACCTGCCTGATCGTTTCCTGCGCCTCGTAGAGCCAGCGCGCCGTCGGCGGCCCCAGCGCCAGATGCGGATGCGCCTTCAGGATGTCGACATTGCGCTGGTAACGCTGCTGGTCGGAGGTGAGCGGGTTGTCGTCGTAGGGTTTCGTCGGATCGTCCGAGGTCAGGCAGATGCGCCCGAGGCCGGTGAAGGTGGCCAGCCGCGAAATCCGGTGGATGTTCTTCGGCGACAGCTTCTGCCCGCCGAGGCCGACGAAGGGGGCGAGCAGAACCATGCGGTCGATGCGGTTCGCCAGACGCGGCGCGGCCGACAGCGCGATCAGGCCGCCGGTCGAATGCGCCAGCAGGAAGAAGGGCAGGCGGGTATCGGGCAGGACGATATGCTCGATGAAGAGTTCGAGATCCCGGACATAGTCGGAAAAGCGGTGAACATGGCCCTTGCGGGGATTTTTCAGCAGGCGCTGCGAGCCGCCCTGGCCGCGGAAGTCGAAGGTCGCAACCCACAGGCCGCGGGCATTCAGGTCACGGATGGTCTCGAAATATTTCTCGATCGCCTCGTTGCGTCCGTGCAGCAGGACCACAGTGCCCTTGGCGACCGGGGCATCCGCGCGGAAGACCGCATAACGCAGCTTGACGCCGCGATGGCCGGTGAAGAAGCCGGTAACGGGGGTGCCGGGGATCGGATTGCCGGGAGTGGCGTGAAGGATGGGGTCCATGCTCGCATTCACCGAATCGTGCGCGGGCGCAATCGCCGCTTCACCCAACCGGATAGGACGAAGGCCGGGCGAGGTCAAAGAAAAAAGCCGGAACCGCACAAGGGACACGGGCGCGGTTCCGGCGAAAGGCGACCGAAAGGGAAGGGACGTTTTCTTCCGGCCATCGGGATGAGACATCCGATGGTGGAGTTCTAGCGCGAGGGCCTTGAGCTGCCGCTGAACCGTCCGTTCACGTTGAATTCATCGACCTGGGACGGCCTTGAATTCGAATTGCGCGGTTCCCATCTCCTTTTCGTGGTCGCCATCACGGGATCGCAATCCATTCCGCCGCCGCCGGTCACGGGGCGCCGGACGAGAAAACCGCAAAACGTCGCTTCAAGGAGGACATCATGCGTCACGTCGATTTTTCCCCCCTCTACCGCTCCACCGTCGGCTTCGACCGTCTGTTCACCATGCTGGACAGTCTCGGCCAGCCGGAACAGGCCCAGACCTATCCGCCCTACAACATCGAACGTACGGGCGAGACCACCTATCGCATCACCATGGCGGTCGCCGGTTTCGATGAGTCCGAACTGTCGATCGAGGCCCATGCCCAGGTGCTGACCGTGAAGGGCGAGAAGGCCGAGGAAGACAAGGCCGAGCAGAGCGAATTCCTTTATCGCGGCATCGCCAAGCGCGCATTCGAACGCCGCTTCCAGCTTGCCGACCATGTGGAAGTGCAGAGCGCCTCGCTGAAGAACGGCCTGCTCCACATTGACCTTCTGCGCAACATTCCGGAAGCCATGAAGCCGCGCCGGATTTCGATCAGCGCCGAGGCCGGCAACGCACCGAAGGCAATCGAGGCCCGCGTCGCCTGATCCAAGCGCGCCGGTTAGAATTGAAAAGGGCGGCTCCCCGCATGGGGTGCCGCCCTTTTTCATGGCTGTCGCTCAGAAGTGGACGTCAGGCCAGAACGTCGAGGAACCGGTCGACGTCGTCTTCCGTGGTGGCGAAGCTCGTCACCAGGCGGATCAGCATCTCGTTATCCTGCAGCAGGTCCGGCGTTTCCGCCGGTACGGGCCAGTCGTAGAACTTGGCGCCACGGCTTTCCGCCAGGGCCGCGGCATCCTTGGTGAGGACCGCAAAGACCTCGTTGGTCGTGGTGTTCCAGGCCAGCCGGCTTTTCGATGCCGCGCCGATGCCTGCGCGCAGGCGGTCGGCCGTGGCATTGGCGTTGCGCGCCAGATCGAGCCAGAGCCCGCCCTCGAGATAGGCTTCGAGCTGGGCCGAGATGAAACGCGTCTTGGAGAAGAGCTGGGCCGAGCGCTTGCGGATGAACGGCATTTCGCTCGCCAGTTCGGGTTTCAGGAAGATGATCGCCTCGGCGCACCAGCAGCCGTTCTTGGTGGCGCCGAAGGACAGGATGTCGACGCCGCGCTTCCAGGTCATGTCGGCGGGGCTGGCGTCGAGGGCGACCAGTGCATTGGCGAAGCGGGCGCCATCCATGTGCAGTGGCAGGCTGTTGGCGCGTGCGACGGCGCCGATCGCCTCGATTTCGTCGAGTGAATAGACCGTGCCCGATTCCGTCGCCTGGGTGATGGTGACGGCCATCGGGCGTCCCTGGTGCACGGCACCCGGCGGGTATCGGCCGATGGCGGCGGACAGCGCGTCCTTGTCCATCTTGCCGCCGGGGCCATGGACGGGAAAGAGCCGGCAGGCGCCGGTGAGGAATTCCGGCGCGCCGCATTCGTCGGCCGTGACATGGGCCTCGGAATGGCAGAAAGTGACGCCACCGGGTTTTGCCACTGCGGCCAGCGCAAGCGAATTGGCGGCCGTGCCGGTGCCGACGAAGAAGACGGCGACCTCGCGCTGGAACAGGTCGTTGAAGCGTTCTTCCATGCGCCGGTCGAGGTCGCTGGTGCCGTAAGCGGCGGCATAGCCGGCCGCTTCGCGCGCGAGGCTTTCGGCAATCTTCGGATGGGCGCCGGCCCAATTGTCGGAGGCGAAGAACATGGCAGGGATTCCGTTTGCGAAGGGTGAAATCGGTGATCGGCAGATTAGGGATTTCGACGGCCCGATCAATCCATTCTGCGGCGGACCGATGTGGAATTATACGTGCGCGCAACAACCGGGGTGAATTTTTCGCTTCCGAGTAATTAAATTACTCAATGCGGCCTGAACTTGTAACTTTCGGCTCCGATGGGCGTCAATTTTTTGCCGAACCGCCTTGCGCCGCTATGCGCTTTCTGTCATAGAAAAATGGAAAATAGGTCAGAACAATTGACCTAATTCAATGATCTTGAGCCGGTTCGGTTCGCTTGTCATGATGGTGAGAGCTTTTCTCTCCAGAATGCAGCGGCTGCGCCGGCATCGACGCCAGCGGTTCTGGCGGGACTGAACCCCGGCTCCGGGACGCAAATGGAGGGAAGGCAATGACCAAGATGACGCCATCCGAAGAGATTGTGCAGGCATCCACCGCAGCGAACGAAGATCGCGCGGCACGAGCGGCCACCTATGGTCTTCCCGCCAAACAGGGTCTCTATGATCCGAAGAACGAGCACGATGCCTGCGGCGTCGGCTTCATCGCCCATATGAAGGGCCACAAGTCGCACCAGATCGTCAAGGACGGCCTGTTCATCCTGGAGAACCTGACCCATCGCGGCGCCGTCGGTGCCGATCCCCTGATGGGCGACGGCGCCGGCATCCTGGTGCAGATCCCGGACCGCTTCTTCCGCGAGGAAATGGCCAAGCAGAGCATTACCCTGCCGAAGGCCGGCGAATATGCCGTCGGGCATTTCTTCTTCCCGCAGGACGAGACGCAGATCGCGCACTTCAAGAAGATCATCGCCGAGGTCTGTCAGGCCGAGGGCCAGGTTCTGATCGGCTACCGCGACGTGCCGGTCGACAATTCCTCGCTGTCGAAGGCGCCGGACATCGCCGCGACCGAGCCGCGTCATATCCAGGTCTTCATCGGCGCCGGCCGCGATGCCGCGACGCAGGAGACCTTCGAGCGCCGGCTGTTCCTGCTGCGCAAGGTCATCTCCAACCGCATCTATGACGAGTTCAAGGGCGAGGATACCGGCTTCTATCCGGTGTCCCTGTCGTCCTCGACGATCGTCTACAAGGGCATGTTCCTCGCCTTCCAGGTCGGCGCCTATTACAAGGACCTCGCCGATCCGCGTTTCGAATCCGCCGTGGCGCTCGTCCACCAGCGCTTTTCGACCAACACCTTCCCGTCGTGGAAGCTGGCGCATCCCTACCGCATGGTCGCCCATAACGGCGAAATCAACACGCTGCGCGGCAACGTCAACTGGATGGCGGCGCGCCAGGCTTCGGTCTCGTCGCCGCTGTTCGGCAGCGACATTTCCAAGCTCTGGCCGATTTCCTACGAAGGCCAGTCGGACACCGCCTGCTTCGACAACGCGCTCGAATTCCTCATGCGCGGCGGCTATCCCATGGCACAGGCCGTGATGATGCTGATCCCCGAAGCCTGGGCCGGCAACCAGTCGATGAGCCCGGAGCGCAAGGCGTTCTACGAGTATCACGCGGCGCTCATGGAGCCGTGGGACGGCCCGGCCGCCGTGGCCTTCACCGACGGCAAGCAGATCGGCGCGACGCTCGACCGCAACGGTCTGCGTCCGGCCCGCTATATTGTCACCACGGATGACCGCATCATCATGGCTTCGGAAGCTGGCACGCTGCCGGTGCCGGAGGAGACGATCGTCAAGAAGTGGCGTCTGCAGCCGGGCAAGATGCTGCTGATCGACATGGAAAAGGGTCGCATCATCGGCGACGAGGAGATCAAGTCGGAGCTCTACAAGAGCCATCCCTATCGCGAATGGCTCGACCGGACCCAGCTGATCCTCGAGGACCTGAAGCCGGTGGAACCCCGGGCGCTGCGCCGCGACGTCTCGCTGCTCGATCGCCAGCAGGCGTTCGGCTACACCAGCGAGGACACCAAGCTTTTGATGTCGCCGATGGCGACGACCGGCCAGGAAGCCATCGGATCGATGGGGACCGACACGCCGATTTCCGCCATGTCGCAGAAGTCGAAGCTGCTCTACACCTATTTCAAGCAGAACTTCGCCCAGGTCACCAACCCGCCGATCGATCCGATCCGCGAGGAACTGGTCATGAGCCTCGTGTCGTTCATCGGCCCGCGGCCCAACATTCTCGACCATGCCGGCATGGCCCATGCCAAGCGGCTCGAAGTGCGCCAGCCGATCCTCACCAATGGCGACCTGGAGAAGATCCGCTCGATCGGTCACACGGAAGACCGCTTCGACACCAAGACGCTCGACTTCACCTATGATGCCGATCGCGGCGCCGAAAGCATGCCGGACATGCTCGACCGGCTCTGCGAACGGGCAGAGGCAGCGGTCAAGGGCGGCTACAACATCATCGTCTTGTCCGACCGCCAGGTCGGTCCGGACCGCATCGCCATCCCGGCGCTGCTGGCGACGGCGGCCGTGCACCATCACCTGATCCGCAAGGGGCTTCGCACCTCCGTCGGCCTCGTCGTCGAATCGGGCGAACCGCGCGAAATCCATCACTTCTGCTGTCTCGCCGGCTACGGCGCCGAGGCGATCAACCCGTATCTCGCCTTCGACACGCTGCTCGACATGCACAAGCATGGCGAGTTCCCGAAGGAAGTCTCGGAAGACGAAGTCGTCTATCGCTACATCAAGGCGGTCGGGAAGGGCATCCTCAAGGTCATGTCCAAGATGGGCATCTCGACCTACCAGTCCTATTGCGGCGCGCAGATCTTCGACGCGATCGGCCTGTCGTCGGAACTGGTGGAAAAGTATTTCTTCGGCACCGCGACGATCATCGAAGGCATCGGCCTTGCCGAGATCGCCGAGGAAACCGTTGCCCGCCACAAGGCGGCCTTCGGCAAGGATCCGGTTCTGGCCAACACGCTCGACATCGGTGGCGAATATGCCTACCGCATGCGCGGAGAAAACCATGCCTGGAGCCCGGATTCGATCGCGGCTCTGCAGCATGCGGTGCGCGGCAACAGCCAGGATCGCTACCGCGAGTTTGCCGCGCTGGTGAACGACAGTTCGCTGCGGCTCAACACCATCCGCGGCCTGTTCAAGATCAAGGGCGCCGAGGCGCTCGGCCGCAAGCCGATCTCGATCGACGAGGTCGAGCCGGCCGCCGAGATCGTCAAGCGCTTCTCGACCGGCGCCATGTCCTTCGGCTCGATCAGCCGTGAGGCGCATACGACGCTTGCCGTCGCCATGAACCGGATCGGCGGCAAGTCGAACACCGGCGAGGGCGGCGAAGAGGCAGACCGTTACCTGCCGCTTGCCAATGGCAGCCAGAACCCGGAACGCTCGGCGATCAAGCAGGTGGCCTCCGGCCGCTTCGGGGTCACCACCGAGTACCTGGTCAATGCCGACGTGCTGCAGATCAAGGTCGCGCAGGGTGCCAAGCCCGGCGAGGGCGGCCAGCTGCCCGGCCACAAGGTCGATGCGACGATCGCCAAGACCCGCCACTCGACCCCGGGCGTCGGCCTGATCTCGCCGCCGCCGCACCACGACATCTATTCGATCGAGGATCTGGCCCAGCTGATCTTCGACCTGAAGAACGTCAACCCGGTGGCCGACATCTCGGTCAAGCTCGTCTCGGAAGTCGGCGTCGGCACGGTTGCCGCCGGCGTCGCCAAGGCGCGCGCCGACCACATCACTATTGCCGGTTTCGACGGCGGCACGGGCGCATCGCCGCTCACCTCGCTGAAGCATGCCGGCTCCCCCTGGGAAATCGGCCTTGCCGAGACCCAGCAGACGCTGGTGCTCAACGGCCTGCGTTCGCGCATCGCGCTGCAGGTCGACGGCGGCCTGAAGACCGGCCGCGACGTCATCATCGGCGCGCTGCTCGGGGCGGACGAGTTCGGCTTTGCCACCGCACCGCTGATCGCCGCCGGCTGCATCATGATGCGCAAGTGCCACCTCAACACGTGTCCCGTCGGCGTCGCCACGCAGGACCCGGTCCTGAGAAAGCGCTTCAAGGGTACGCCGGAGCACGTCGTCAACTACTTCTTCTTCGTCGCCGAGGAAGTGCGCGAAATCCTCGCTTCGCTGGGCGTTGCCCGGCTCGACGAGATCATCGGTGCCTCCGAACTGCTCGAAAAGGAGGAGATGCTGGCGCACTGGAAGGCCAAGGGTCTCGACTTCTCGAAGATCTTCCACAAGGTCCCGGCACCGAAGCCCGCGACCTACTGGACCGAGCGGCAGAAGCACCCGATCGACGACGTGCTCGACCGCAGGATGATCGAAAAGGCGATGCCGGCTCTCGAGGCCAAGCAGCCGGTCGTCTTCGACGTCGACATCAAGAACGTCGACCGTTCGGCCGGCGCCATGCTGTCGGGTGAGCTTGCCAAACGCTACGGCCACAAGGGCCTGAAGGACGACACGATCCATGTGACGCTGAACGGCACGGCCGGCCAGTCCTTCGGCGCCTTCCTTGCCCGCGGCATCACCTTCGATCTGGTGGGCGACGGCAATGACTATGTCGGCAAGGGCCTGTCGGGCGGCCGCATCATCGTGCGCCCGCCGGAGAACACGAAGATCGTTGCCGAGGAGTCGATCATCGTCGGCAACACGGTTCTCTACGGTGCGATCGCCGGCGAGTGCTATTTCCGCGGCGTGGCTGGCGAGCGCTTCGCCGTGCGCAACTCGGGCGCCGTCGCGGTGGTCGAGGGCGTGGGCGATCATGGCTGCGAATACATGACCGGCGGCGTCGTCGTCGTGCTTGGCGAAACCGGCCGCAACTTCGCGGCCGGCATGTCGGGCGGTGTCGCCTACGTGCTCGACGAGAGCGGCGATTTCGCCAAGCGCTGCAACATGGCGATGGTCGAACTCGAGCCGGTTCCGGAAGAGGACGACATGCTGGAGAAGTTGCACCACCATGGCGGCGACCTGATGCACAAGGGCCGCGTCGACGTCTCCGGCGACATGACCCGACACGACGAGGAACGCCTCTACCAGCTGATCTCGAACCATCTGCACTACACGGGCTCGGCCCGCGCCAAGCAGATCCTCGACAACTGGGCAGGCTTCCGTCCGAAATTCCGCAAGGTCATGCCGGTCGAGTATCGCCGTGCGCTCGAGGAAATGGAACGCATGCGCATGGGAGTCGCGGCGGAATAACCGCCTTTCGAAGCCGTCTCGCCGGTCATGCGGCGGGACACCCTTCGGGCACCAGAGTGTGCCGTCCACGAGATATTGAGCAGGATCCAGATTATGGGCAAGGTTACAGGTTTTATGGAAATCGACCGGCAGGTCATGAAGTACCAGCCGGCGTCCGACCGCATCCGTCACTTCCGCGAATTCACCATCCCGATGTCGGATGCCGAGGTTACCAAGCAGGCGGCGCGCTGCATGGATTGTGGCATTCCCTACTGCCACGGTCCGACCGGCTGCCCGGTGCATAACCAGATCCCGGACTGGAACGACCTCGTCTACAACAACAAGTGGGAGGAGGCGATCCGCAACCTCCACTCGACCAACAACTTCCCGGAATTCACCGGCCGCGTCTGTCCCGCTCCGTGTGAGGAAGCCTGCACGCTGAACCTCGAAGACACGCCGGTGGCCATCAAGACGGTCGAGCAGGCGATTGCCGACAAGGCCTATGAACTCGGCTTCATCGTGCCGCAGCCGGCAACCGTGCACACCGGCAAGAAGGTGGCGATCATCGGTTCCGGTCCGTCCGGGCTGGCCGCTGCCCAGCAGCTCGGCCGTGCCGGCCATGAAGTGCATGTTTACGAGCGCGAGACCAAGCCCGGCGGGCTGCTGCGCTACGGCATTCCGGACTTCAAGATGGAGAAGAACTTCATCGATCGCCGCGTCGAGCAGATGGAAGGCGAGAACGTCACCTTCCATTGCGGCGTCAATGTCGGCGTCGACGTCAAGACCGAGAAGCTTCTGGCGGACTACGATGCCGTGCTCTATTGCGGCGGCTCGGAAACCCCGCGCGAGGCCGGCATGCCCGGCGTCGACTTCCACGGCGTCTATGACGCGATGCCCTATCTCGTGCAGCAGAACCGCCGCGTCGGCCGCGAGAACATCGACAGCAACGGCTGGCCGTCCGACCCGATCCTCGCCGGCGGCAAGCATGTCGTCGTCGTCGGCGGCGGCGACACGGCGTCCGACTGCGTCGGGACTGCCTTCCGCCAGGGTGCGGTGAAGGTTACCCAGCTCGACATTCGCCCGCGCCCGCCGGAAACCGAGGACAAGCTGGCCATCTGGCCGTTCTGGGCGACCAAGATGCGCACCTCGTCGAGCCAGGCCGAAGGCGCGATCCGCGAGTTCCAGGTCGGCACGCTCGAATTCGTCGGCGAAGACGGCGTACTCACCGGCGTGAAGTGCTGCCAGGTCGACGACAAGCGCAAGCCGATCGCCGGTTCGGAGTTCATCATCAAGGCCGATCTCGCCTTCATCGCCATCGGCTTCCGCGGACCGTTCAACGACAGCGTCGTCAAGGAGCTCGACGGCAAGCTGACGCTCAACACCGACCGCCGCGGCTCGACCAACGTCGTCGCCAACGATCGCGACTACAAGACCTCGGTCGACAAGCTGTGGACGGCGGGCGACGTGCGCCGCGGCCAGTCGCTGGTGGTCTGGGCGATCCGCGAGGGCCGTCAGGCAGCGCGGGCGATCGACGAGGCGCTGATGGGCGCAAGCGTGCTGCCGCGCTGAGCGGCTGCGATCAACAAGCTTGGAGGGGCCGCGTTCGCGGCCCTTTTCATTTCTGGATGGTGCCGGTCTGCAGAATACGCACGTCGTCCACGCGGCCGGACGGCGGCGGCGGCAGGGTGCCGTTCTTGACCAGCTGGTCGCGCGGCGTCGGCATTGCGGCGACGGGCAGGGGCGCCGCGCCGAGCAGTTCGGTCGCGCCGTCGAGTTCCGGATCGAACAGGTCGATCGGCTGGGTTCTGACCAGATTCTGCATTTCCGACGGCGGCAGGTTCAGCAGTTCGGGCAGGTTGCTGGCGTCGAGCCGGACGAGATCGGGGCTCGTCATGTCGCCGAGCAGACGGCGGGCGGACTTCTCGACATAAAAGGCGAGCTTGCGCTTGCCGGCGGCCGTCAGGTTGATGCCGTCCGAGCCGCGCAGACGGACCTGCTGGCCGTTGATGTCCGAGCCGGTGACGATGAAGCGGCCGTCCTGGTCGACGAAGCCTTCCCATACATCGATGAACTCGCCGCCGATGCGCTCGACGGCGCGACGATAGACGGCGTTGAGCGTCAGCGCGTCCGCCGTCATGTTCTGCGGCCGAAAGGCCGGCATGCCGACCCACAGCAAGGGGATCTTGGCATCGGTGACGACCTTGCCGAGCGCGGTCACGCGCCGCTCGTATTCCTCGAACCATTCCGGCGTGCGGAAATTCAGCTTGCCGGACGCCGCCGTCATCTGCTGGCGGTCATTGGCGCCGATCTCGATGATCACGACGGCGGGCTTGACCTCCGCGATCATGGCCGGCAGCTCGGTCTGCCAGTCGAAATAATCGGTGCGCACCAGGCCGGACGAACCATTGCTGCGCTCGTCGATCATGACGCCAGGGGAGGCCGAGAAGGCCTCCACCAGCCCGGTGGCAAGGCCATCGGCGACGAAGTCGCCGATCACCAGGACCTTGCGGGCGTTTTCTATCTTGGCCGGCGGCGGCGGTGCTGGCGCGGTGGTGATGCTGGTGACGCTCTTCGTCTGCTTCTTCACCGCGCGCGGCGTCTTCACCTTGCGCGGTGGCGGGGGCTCCGGATAGCGCGGTTCGCGCTGCCCGAAAAAGAGCTCGATCAGGTTGCGGGGCTGGCGGGTCTGCTGGGCTTCGACACGGGTCGCCAGCACCGACACGGCGAGGAAGGCAAGCGCAATCGCGCCAACCAACCAGCCTAGAGCGGCCCTGTTTTGCCGTGTCTCCCGCATCCCGTTCGCCGTCCCTGTCCGTTTCGCCTACCCACGCGAGATCACCGGATATGTGCTGCGGGCATGGGCGCTTGTCAATTGCGCAGCTTGTCCAGAAGAACCTTCGAGGGTTGTCCGTCCGCGGCCATGCCGAGCCGCGACTGGATGGCGGCGATCGCCGCCTTCGAGCCCGAGCCGAAATTGCCGTCGATCTTGCCGTCATAATAGCCGAGCGCCTGCATGCGGCTCTGCAGCTCGAACTTCTCCTTGATGTCGAGGCTGCCGTCGGGCCGCGGCCATCCCTGCTTCATGCCGCCATAGCCGGCGAGCTCGTCGGCGAGCAGGCCGACTGCCAGCGCGTAGCTGTCGGCGGCGTTGTAGCGCTTGATGGTGAAGAAGTTCTTGGTCATCAGGAAACCGGGGCCGTTGGCGCCGCCCGGCATCTTCAGCTCGGCCCGTTCGGCGCCGTTCTTGAAGCCCTTGCCGCTCGGCCGCACGAAGCCGAGAGCCGCCCATTGGGCAAGCGTCTTCGTCTTGCCGGCATGGGCGTGGCCCCCCTTCGGCACGACGATCTCGTAGCCCCAGGTCTTGCCGGTCTGCCAGCCGTTCTTGGCGAGCAAGTTGGCGGAAGTGGCCAGCGCGTCCGGCACCGAATGCCAGATGTCCTTGCGGCCGTTGCCGTCAGCGTCGATGGCGTAGAGCAGATAGCTCGAAGGGATGAACTGGGTATGGCCCATGGCGCCCGCCCAGGAGCCCATCAGGTTCTTGGAGGAGACGTCGCCGTTCTGCAGCATCTTCAGCGCCGCGACCAGCTGGTTCTTGGCATACTTCGAGCGTTTGGCGTCGGCATAGCCGAGGGTCGCCAGCGCGCGGGGCACGTGATGCAGCCGGTCCGGGCTTTCGAGCGCGGCGCCGTAATTGGACTCCATCGACCAGATGGCGAGCAGGATGTTGCGGTCGACGCCGAAGTGGCGCTCCAGCGCCGCCAGCGTCGAGCCATACTTGGCCGCCATCTCGCGCCCGACCTGGACGGTGTAGGGATTGACCCGCGAATCCAGATAGTCCCAGATCTGCGACTTGAATTCGGGCTGGTAGCGCGCCTTTTCCAGAACGAAGGGATCCGGTTCGGAAACGCCGGCAAAGGCCTGGTTGTAGGTCTTCTGGCTGATGCCGTTCTTGGCCGCAGTCGAATAGAAGCCGTTGATCCACTTCTTGAAACCAGCGTCCGCCGAGGCCGTTCCCGGCATGAGGCCGGCAGCGATGGAAATGGCAATCGCTCCGAGAAGCTTGCGATTTTTACTCGTCATGGGAACATCCCCGCTCTGTTACGGTTCTTTTCCAGCCGGTCTGGAGGCTGTTCACCCTAGGTTAAGGCAACAGCGTCAACAAAGTCTTTACCATCGCACAGGCCCTCGCGAAACCTTTGCGAAATGGTAGTGAATATATAGTAGTGGGCGTGTGCGTATTGAAGGCGCCCTGGCAGAATCCTCGAGGAGGAATGTGTGGTTCAACGTAATAAACTCCGAAAAGCCGTTTTCCCCGTCGCCGGTCTCGGTACGCGTTTTCTTCCGGCCACGAAGGCCGTTC
This sequence comes from Allorhizobium sp. GW101-3B10, assembly GCF_059424725.1. NCBI lineage: Bacteria > Pseudomonadati > Pseudomonadota > Alphaproteobacteria > Hyphomicrobiales > Rhizobiaceae > Allorhizobium > Allorhizobium sp. GW101-3B10. Next base: position 559,132 of record NZ_JBWKZR010000001.1, read on the forward strand.
CGAAGGAAATGCTGACTGTCGTCGACAAACCGGTCATTCAATACGTCGTCGATGAGGCCGCTGAGGCGGGCATCGAGCATTTTGTCTTCGTGACCGGCCGCGGCAAGGGAGTGATCGAGGATTACTTCGACATTCAGTACGAACTGGAGCAGACGCTCAAGGCGCGCAACAAGAATGCCGAACTGACCCTGCTCTCCGGACTTCTGCCGAAGGCCGGCTCTGCAAGCTTTACCCGCCAGCAGGAACCCCTCGGCCTCGGCCATGCCGTGTGGTGCGCCCGCGACATCGTCGGCGCGGAGCCGTTTGCCCTGCTGCTGCCGGACATGATCATGCGCGGCGAAAAGGGCTGCCTCAAGGGCATGGTCGAACTCTTTGAAAAGACTGGCGGCAACATCATCGCCGTCGAGGAATGCGACGCGTCCCAGGCGCACAAATACGGCATTGTTGGCGTCGGCAAGACGCTGGAGGGCGGCTTCGAGATCACCGAAATGGTGGAGAAGCCAGCCAAGGGTACGGCGCCGTCCAACTTCTTCATCAACGGCCGCTATATCCTGCAGCCCGAGATCTTCGCGATCCTCGAGACGCAGGAACGGGGCGCCGGTAACGAGATCCAGCTCACCGACGGTATGCTCAAGCTCGCCAAGGACCAGGCCTTCGCCGGCTACCACTTCAAGGGCGAGACCTTCGACTGCGGCGCCAAGGACGGTTTCATCCTGGCCAATGTCTCCTTCGCCATCGAACGCGCCGACATCCGCCCGATGATCGAGGAACCGCTGAAGGCGCTGCTTGCGGCGCTGAAGTAGGCCGTCCGGCCTGCCAGACAAACGAACCGCGCCTGTCGAGGGCGCGGTTTTTTGTTGGCTGAAACGGGGTTATCGCTTGGCCGTCAGCCCGATCGAGGTGGTCAGAACGTCGCTGCCCGACGAGCCGTTCTGTTCCTTGCGCTCGTATTCGACATCGGTCGTCAGGTCGAGATAACGATTGATGCTCCAGGTGAGCCCGGCGCCTGTGGTGTAGGTCATCGAATCCTCGGACGAGGCGCTGCTCGGATAGCGCGTCCATTCGACGGTATTCGCCAGCCGCAGCACGAGGTTGCTGCGCAGCTGGTGCTGCACGGCGGAATTCAGCGCGTAGATCACCGAGCCGTTGAGGCCGGCCGTGGTCGAGGGATCGATGGTCGTCGACAGGCCCAGATCGACATTCGTTCCCTGGCGCGGCGACCAGGTGACATTGCCGTCCACGGTCAGGGCGGCGAGTTCGTCGAGACGCGAATCCTCGAAGCGCTGGCGCTCGTAGCCGATGCCCAGTTCCCCCTTGAGCTTGTCACCGAAATCGGCGGCTATCCCGGCCTTGGCCCCGTAGGTATCGGCCGAACGGGCATAGCCCGACGTGTCGCGCTTCTCGTCGTAGGTGATCTTGCCGATCGCCACCTCGACGAAGGGGGTGAGGGCAGGGGAAATCTCGTAGCCGACGCGGCCGCGCAACTCGCCGGCCCACCGGTCGCGATCGCTGAGGGTGAGGCTGGTGCCGTCGGAGAGTTCGGCATCCGAATATTGCAGGCGGGTGATATCGGCGGCGATCGTGCCGCGCAGCTGGCCGAAGTCATGCTCCACCGATACGCCGCCGGAATACTGGTGGATTCCCGATTGCACCGATGCCCCGGAAATGGCGTTCGGATCGTCGCTGTCCTCGCGGCTGAAGGCGTAGCCGCCCTTGATATGGGCGACGGTATCGTCGGCGAGGTCGAGGCGCAGATCGGCATTGAGGTTGGCGCGCGGATCGGTCGCGCCCTCGCCGGACAGGTTCTTCTGCCAGTAGCCTTCGCCGCCGATCGTCAGCTCGTGGCGCGACCAGTCGGAGGTCAGGCTTCCCTTGAGGCCGGTTTCGGAGAATGTGCGATTGGTCCGCTCGCCGCCGCTGTTGTTGCGCTCGTGGACGAGTTTCTCGGTGATGGAGGGGCGGAGCACCATGGTGCCGAGCCTGACCCCGTCACTGGCCACTTCGGCGTCGCGCCGCGTCCTGAGCGCCGTCGGATCGTCGAGTGTCGTCTCGCGCAGGTTCTGCCGACCGAAGTCGAGCGGCTGCGCGTTGGCATCCGGGTCCAGTTCCGGGTCGAGCGCCGCATCGCCTTCCAGCGGAGGCGTGTTGCCGTTCGGATCTCCGATGGTGGCTGTGGTGGTCGGATCCGTGCCGGTCCCGGTGGTGCCGGTTGCGCCGGTGGCATCGGTCGTCGCGGCCGTGGTCTGGTCGGCGGCCGTCGTCGTGTTCGTGCTGCTCCTGGGCAGCGGCGTCCACGTCGTCGTCGGTGCAAGTGTCTGCGCGGCGGCGGGCAGGCCAAGGCCGAGCAGGCCACAGCTCAGGAGACCGGCCGACAAGGCGGAAGCCCTGCGGCGCGCAGCTTCCGCTTCGGTCTTTGCGTTCTGAACCATCTGGACTTCGCTCGGCAATGCTGAAATGCTTACCCAAACGTAAAGCCTTGTGGTTAACGTTTGGTTGCGATCGCAGCGTTGGCTCAAAATGAGCTGTTCGGGCCGCAACGTGCAATGTTTCGCCGCTATGCTGTGCATGACATGCCCAGCCTGGGCGGGAATCTCCGTCATATTGTGGACACCGACAGACAAAAGCGTTAAAGAACCGGAATGATCAAGCGCGCTGTAAATCTCGTCGAAGCTGGAGCCATCGAATCGGCTCTCCGGGTGGTTTCAACCGAGCGAAACGGACTGGACGCCCTCGAGGCGGCCCTGACGGGCAGTCTGGCCGGTCCCTTTTGCAACGCCATCAGGGTGATCGGCGGAATTTCCGGCCGCGTGATCGTCACCGGCGTCGGCAAGAGCGGCCATATCGGCACGAAGCTCGCCGCGACCTTTGCCTCGACCGGGACGCCGTCCTTCTTCGTCCATCCGGTCGAAGCCAATCACGGTGACCTCGGCATGATCGCCCGCGACGATGTGATTTTGGCCATGTCCTGGAGCGGCGAGAGCACCGAGCTGCATGGCATCCTGTCCTATTCGCGGCGCTTCTCCATTCCGCTGATCGCCCTGACCTCCGGAGCAACCTCGACGCTCGCGCGCGAAGCCGACATCGTGCTTCTGCTGCCGAAGGAACAGGAAGCCTGTCCGCACGGCCTGGCGCCGACGACCTCGACCATCATGCAGCTCGCCATGGGCGATGCGCTGGCCATTGCGCTGCTCGAAGCACGCGGCTTCACGGCCCATGATTTCCGCACGTTCCATCCGGGCGGCAAGCTGGGTGCCATGCTCAGCCACGTCTCCGACATCATGCACACCGGCGACAGCATCCCGCTCGTTCCGGTCGGCACCGGCATGCCGGAAGCGATTACCGTTCTGTCGATGAAGCGGTTCGGTTGCGTCGGCGTGATCGACGAGGCGGGTGCGCTGTGCGGCATCGTCACGGATGGCGACATCGCCCGTCACCTCAGCATCAATCTCGGCGAAAGCATCGTCGACGACGTGATGACGCGCAATCCGAAGACGGTCAATTCCACGATGCTGGCGACGAGCGCCATGGGCATCCTCAACCAGCACAACATTTCGGCGCTGTTCGTCACCGAAGAAGACGGCACGCCGCTCGGCATCGTGCACTTCCACGACCTGCTGCGGATCGGCGTCGCCTGATCAGGCGGGTTCGACGGTCAGATCACGGCCGTTGCAGGAGACGATCCTGACCTTGGTGCCGACGGGCAGGTCCGGGCCCAGCACCGGCCAATGGGTGTCGTCCAGGCGGATGCGTCCGCGGCCTTCCGCGATGGGTTCCTGCAAGGTGGCGGTGCGGCCGACGAGGCTCGCGCCGCGCTGGTTCAGCAGGGGCTCGTCCGTTACCTGATCCGATTTCGACAGGAACCTGCGGCCGAGCAGGGTCGAGACAACTGCTAGCGCCGCGAAGACGAGCAGCTGGATCTGCCAGCCCCACAGGGCGCTCTCCCACAGCAGCAGCGACAGGACACCGGTGGCAAGCGCCCCGATACCGATCCAAACCAGGAAGACGCCCGGCAGCAGCAGTTCGGCGGCGAGCAGCAGCAGGCCGAGCAGCCACCAGCTCCAGGGACCGAGTTCGACGACCGCGCGGCTCAGCATGTTCAGTTCTCCCGCTCAGGCGCAAAGGGATTGATCACCGGCGTGGTGCGGGCAGGGGGCACCGGCGGCGCCACCGGACGAGGCTTGGGTGCCGAGGTCTGCTCGCCGAACACTTCGCGGGCGATGGCGCCGATCCCGCCGAGCGAACCGATCAGGCTCGAGGCTTCCATCGGCATCAGCACGATCTTGGAATTCGGCGCCGTGCCGATCGCGCTCATCGCCTCGGTGTATTTCTGCGCAACGAAGTAGTTGATGGCATTGAGGTCGCCGGCGGCGATCGCCTCGGACACCATGCGCGTTGCCTTGGCTTCCGCCTCGGCCAGCCGCTCCCTGGCTTCCGCCTCGCGATAGGCGGCTTCGCGCTGGCCTTCCGCCTGCAGAATGGCGGATTGCTTGGCACCTTCGGCGCGCAGGATCTGCGCGTTACGGAAACCTTCGGCTTCCAGCACCTGGGCGCGCTTTTCGCGCTCGGCCTTCATCTGCCGGCCCATGGCATCCACCAGATCCTTCGGCGGCTGGATGTCCTTGATCTCGACGCGGGTGACCTTGATGCCCCAGGGGCCGACGGCCTCGTCGACGACGCGCAGCAGCCGGTCGTTGATGACCTCGCGGTTGGACAGCAGTTCGTCGAGATCCATCGAGCCCATGACCGATCGGATATTGGTCATGGTGAGGTTGAGGATGGCGTTCTGCAGATCGGCAACCTGATAGGCCGCCTGGGCGGCATTAAGGATCTGGTAGAAGGCGACCGCATCGGCGGAAACGCTCGCATTGTCCTTGGTGATGACTTCCTGGGTCGGAACGTCGAGCACCTGCTCCATGACATTGAGCTTGGAGCCGATCCGCTCGATGAAGGGGACGATCAGGTTGAGGCCGGGTTCGAGCGTGCGCGTATAGCGGCCGAAGCGCTCGATCGTGTAGCGGAAGCCCTGCGGCACGGTCTTGATACCGGCAAAGAGAACGAGGATGACGAGCGCGACCAGCGCGATAACGACGATATCGGGACCTGCGAAAGGCATGGAAATCTCTCCTCATGGACGGCGAGCGAGCCGCAACCTGAATTACAAGTGGGCGATCCGGCGGCCGATAGCAAGATGAAGCGGCGGCAAAAGCGGTTCTACACGACCATGTTCGCCGGGAGATGTGTCCGATCTGAAAATGTTGCGTCCGTTTTGCCTGGGCGTTGTTTCAAACGGGGAAGTTCAACGGGAAGGGGCCGCGCATTGCCTGCGCGGCCCCTTCCTACTTCTGTGGCGTGAATGTTCTGCCGGTCTTCCGATCGGCTCAGAACTCTTCCCAGCTGTCGTTGGCGATGGCCGCATTGCCATGGCTGCGCATGGCGGGCGCGCTGCTGCGGGCCGGCTGGGCGTGCTGGACCGGACGGGAGGCAGCAGGCCGGCTCGGCTGGGCCATGCTGCGGGCAGTTGCGCGCAGGGCCGACGCCTGGGTCGTTGCCGCGCCGTTGATGGTGAACTGCGAGATCAGTTCCCTCAGTTTGGCCGCTTCGCTTGCCAGGGCGGCGGAAGCCGCGTTCGATTCCTCGACCATGGCGGCATTCTGCTGCGTGGTCTGGTCCATCTGGTTGACGGCCTGGTTGACTTCGGAGAGGCCGGTCGACTGTTCCTTGGCCGAGATGGCGATCGCGTCCATATGGGTGTTCATGTCGGCGATGAAGGTGCCGATGGTCCGCAGGGCCTCGCTCGCCTGGCGGACCAGGTCCACGCCACTCGACACCTCAGTCGAGGAGTTGTGGATCAAAGCCTTGATTTCCTTTGCCGCGTTCGCCGAGCGCTGGGCGAGTTCCCGCACTTCCTGGGCGACGACGGCAAAGCCCTTGCCCGCCTCGCCGGCACGTGCCGCCTCGACACCGGCATTCAAGGCCAGCAGGTTCGTCTGGAAGGCGATCTCGTCGATCACGCCGATGATGTTGGAGATCTGGCGCGAGCTTTCCTCGATCTTGCGCATGGCCTCTTCGGCCCGTCCGACGACTTCGGACGACTGGTTGGCCGAGGAATTGGCCTGCGATGCCACCGAGCGGGCTTCCTCAGTCCGCTTGGTCGAATTGAGCACGTTGGCGGTGATTTCCTCGACGGCGGCCGCGGTCTGCTCGAGGGCCGCTGCCTGCTGTTCCGTCCGCTTGGAGAGGTGGTCGGTGCCCGACGCGATTTCCTGGGTGCCCGTCTCGATCGTGGCGACGCTGTTGGTGATCGCCGCGAGCGTCGTGTTCAACTGCAGGACCGATTGGTTGAAGTCGTGGCGCAGGGCTTCGAAGTCCGGCGCGAAGGCTTCTTCGAGCTGGAAGGAGAGTTCGCCGGCGGCCAGACGCTTCAGTCCGTTGGCCAGGCCGGAGGTCGCGATGCGCAGGCGTTCGGCAGCCTCGGCTTCGACGCGCTGCTGCGCCGCGATCCGGTCTGCTTCGGCGTGCAGGCGGTTTTCCTCGGCCTCCGCCTGCAGGCGCTTGTTGGCGATGGCGGCCTCGCGGAACACCTGCATGGACGCGGCCATCTGGCCGATCTCGTCCTTGCCGCCCTGGTCGACGCTGACGTTCAGGTCGCCGTCTGCCAGACGGGAGGTGACATTGGCAAGGCGAGCCAGCGGGCGCGACACGAGCCGGAAGTTGAGGAAGCCCATCAGGGCGGCAACCAGGGCAACCAGGACCGAGGCCAGCAGGCTAATCAGTTCCACGGCCGACAGCGCCGCCGTCTCGTTGCTCGAGGCGATGTCGTTGCGTTGCTGCAATCCGGTGGTGGCGACTTTAAGACTGTCGTTGAAAGCAGAAATGAGCCTGGCACCGTCACCGGTCAGTTCGATAGCCCGGGCGAGTTCGACGGTCATTGGATCACGCATCAGGGCGATCTGACGATCGGCAATGGTCGCACGCCATTCACCAAGCCTGGCGATGGCTTCCTTCAAGGCCGGCAACTCGCTTGGCGCGTCTTCGGCGAAGCGTTTTTCCAACTCCAGCACTTCAACGCTGATCTTCGTCGAGGACTGATCCATCTCAGCAACGAAATCGCGGTTGCCGGTCAGAAGGAAGTTCTTCAGTGCCAGGTTGGATTGCACCATGTCGTCGGAAAGCTCGGCAGTCTTGGTCAGCAACTGGCCCATGGCGAGCTTGTCTTCGACCAGAGTCGTGGCCGTCGTGGCCCTGGTGTGGATGAAGCCGGAGGCGCCGATGGCGATGACCGCCAATATGCCGAATGCCGCGAAGCCCTTGGCGCTGACAGATATGTTCTTGATCATGATCTAACCCTAAATTGGTTCGCGGGATGTGACGATCGCACGGATGGGCTTTGGGAAACGGACTGCCAATCGACGATCTGCATTTGCGATTTCGCTCGGTCTCAGATTCCCACGGCCGCACGCCGCTCGAGTTCGGTCAGATTGAGTTCGACGGTGACCGCACCGATCGACTTCTTGTCCGCGCCCTGGGTCACTGTGAAACTGACCTGGCCGCGCCAGATCTTGGATTCGTCATCCCATTCCGGCGCGTCGATGAAGACGGCATCTCCGGAAACGTTGAAGGTCTTCTGAAACTTGTCCTCGTCGCCCTGCCAGAAGTCGCTGGTCACCGAACTCTGTCCGACATTGAGGCCGTTCTGGTCCATGACGAAGATTTCGGCGTAAAGACCGAGGGAGCGCCCCTGCAGGCGGGCGAGGTAAACCGACAGCGGATTGGACAAGGTCGCTGCAATCAGCGGCTTGTCGTCCTTCTCGCGTTCGGCGCGCCACTGCGCGTCAAGGGCGTCGATTGCGGACTGGGCGAGCTTCTGGTGCTGCTGGTTCTGGGCATTGATCGAGATCTGGACAATCTCGGAATCGATGAGCTTGCGCAGGTCTTCCAGAACGGCCGGCGTGACCAGTGCTTTGATGTTGGGCTCAGGCGATTGGGCCAAGGCTTGCGACACGGACAGCGCCAGTATCCCGGCGGCCAGAATTGTCTTGAGTTTTGCCATAAGTCTCTCCTTCTTGTTGCCAATTCTAGGAGTGACTTTTTAAATTAGCGTTAATGTTAAAAATTACCCATGAGAATTACCATTGAAAACCAATGGCTTAGTCTTTTTGAAGGGCGCTCTTTATAAGTAAAGACGCAACTTTAGGATGGTTGCAGGCGGTGTAGCCTTGCGCTGCATTCTTGGCGCAAGCCTCTGAAATATGACCGTCTTTCATACATGTGAGACGATCTGTGACACGCTTCCGAAAGCTTTCGGCCGAAGGCCAATTCCTTTCTGGGTTGCGTCTTGTGCTCGACCGAGCCTGTTTTTTCTAACAGGTCGGAACTCGCGGCATCCCCGCCTGGGGGAGGGCCAGGCGCGCTAGCGGCGACGCCTGGCGACGGGTGCAAATCACACCCAGCCCTGGAGCTCGCGGCGGACGACGGTCTCCAGCACGCCCATGCCTTCGGGACTGTCGTTCAGGCAGGGGATGTGGACGAATTTCTCGCCGCCATTGTGGTGGAATATCTCGCCTGCCTCGCCGGCGATCTCCTCGAGCGTTTCCAGGCAGTCGGAAACGAAGCCGGGATTCATGATGGCGAGGCGCCTGACGCCATCCTTGGCAAGCTTCTCCATCGTCTTGTCGGTATAGGGCTGCAGCCACACTTCCGGCCCGAAGCGGGACTGGAAGGTCACCATGAACTTGTCCTTCGGCAGGCCGAGGCGTTCACGCAGCAAGCGGCCGGTCTTCATGCAGTGGCAGTGATAGGGGTCGCCCTGCCTGAAATAGGACTGGGGAATGCCGTGGAACGAGGTGACGAGGATCTCCGGCTCCCAGTCGAGCGTGGCAAGCTTCTTCTCAACCGAAACCGCCAGCGCATCGATATAGGCCGGATCGTCATGATAGGGCGGCACGGTGCGCAGCGCCGGCTGCCAGCGCATCTTCATCAGGTGCTCGAAGGCCTTGTCGTTGACCGTGGCGGTCGTCGAGGCGGCATATTGCGGGTAGAGCGGGAAGAGCAGGATCTTCTCGCAGCCAGCGGCGTGCAGGGCATCAATCTTCGAGGCGATGGACGGCTGGCCATAGCGCATCGCCCAGTCGACGATGACGTTGGGGTAATCTTTCAGCGCTTTGGCCATGAGCTCTGCCTGGCTGCGCGTATAGGTCCGCAGATAGCTCTCGTCCTTGTCCTTGTTCCAGATCGCCTCATAGGCCTTGCCGACCTTCTGCGGGCGGGTGTTGAGCACGATGCCGAACAGGATCGGGTACCATTTCCACGGAGACCATTCGATGACGCGCCGGTCGGTCAGGAATTCCCGCAGATAGCGGCGCATCGACGTGTAGTCGGTGCCGTCGGGCGTGCCGAGATTGACGAGAAGCACACCGACCTTGCCGAAACGGACGGGCGGGTGATCGGCGGGGAGATTGGACATATCTGCGGTCATTTCAAAATCCTGCTGGTGACGCTGGATATCCACTACGATGGAGAGCACCTGAAGGATCATCTCTTAGTGCGTTTCCTGGCTCGATTGAAGCATTCTGTTGGCTCAAACGGAGTCGGGTCGTCGCCCGGCCGGCGCGCGTCGTAGCCCGCCCTACAGCCAAGTCGGCCGGGTGATCACGCGGCCGTTTCAGCCGACCCGAAGGGCCGGGCATCTTTCCGACAGGATCAAAGCGATCGTCTCGGACGTACCAAGGGGTACGGTCTTCGCCGACCGCCTTTGCCCTGACGAAAACCTGCTCCGGCAGAATGCTCAATCGAGCCAGGAAACGCTCGAAAGCAAAAGCCGGCCCGGGAAACCCCGAGCCGGCCTGCTGGGTGCGGCAAACCGCCTTATTTTGCGGGAAGCTCAAGCTCCTCGCCGACGCCGATCAGGTCGGGGTTCTTCAGCTTGTTGGCTTCGGCGATCTTCGACCACAGCATGCCGTCGCCATAGGTTGCGACCGCGATCTTCCACAGGCTGTCGCCGAGCGAAACCGTGTACTTCTTGGCTGCGGTCGCGACCGCTTCGGCCGCGGCCGGTGCGGTCGTGGCTGCCGGAGCCTCGGTCGTCGCCGCCGGGGCAGCCGCGCCGGCGACCTCGGTGATTCGGCCGTCGGTGTAGGGCTTGTAGGGGCTGTTCTTGGCGATGAAGTCGGCCAGCACGGTCTCGAGGCCCGGACCGAAGTCATAGGCATTCTGGCCGGCCGTGGCGAAGATCTTGTAGCCGTCGCCGCCGGCGCGCATGTAGTTGTTGGTGGCGACGCCGTAAAGCTTTTCGGGATCGAGAGCGACGAAGGCGTCGCCTTCCTTGACCTCGACCGAGACCACGCGGCTGCCAGCCGGCCTGGACTTGTCGAACGAGTATTTCAGGCCGGAGACCTGCGGGAAGCGCCCGGCGCCGTCCTCGATCTGGCTCAGACCGTTCTCCAGTGCCGCGACGATGTCGGAGCCCTTGAGCTTGAAGGTGGCGAGCGTGTTCTGGAAGGGCAGGACGGTGAGCGCCTCGCCCATGGTGACTGTTCCGGCATCGATCGATGCGCGCAGACCGCCCCCGTTCTGGATGGCGATCGTGACACCCTGGTCCTTGACGCGGTCGACCATGGCGTCGGCGACGAGGTTGCCCATCGAGCACTCGGCGGCGCGGCAGACTTCACGCGAGCCGTCGATCACGGCCGCGGTTTCGCCGATCTCCTTCTTCTTCAGTTCCTCGATCGGCGCGCCGAGTTCGGCCACCTTGGCGGTGTAGGCCGCATCCGGCGTGACCGAGGCATCGAGCAGCTTGGGAGCGCCTTCGGCGGTCTTCACCGCGCCGGCATCGTCGAACACGACCTTCAGGTCGCCAAGATATTTGGAATAGGCATAGGCCGTGACGATCGGCACGTCCTTGCCCGACGGGTTCTTCACCAGCGTCGGATAGGGGCCGGCGGCCTTCTCGTCGGTCGAGGAGAGGAGCGTGTGGCTGTGACCGCCGACGATCACGTCGATGCCGTCGACCGCTGCCGCGATGCGCTGATCGACGGTGTAGCCGACATGCGAGAGCAGGATGATCTTGTTGACGCCGGCCGCCTCGATCTCCTTCACGGCATCCTTCAGGTAACCGATCTCGTCGATGAAGAGCACGTCGTCGCCCGGCGACGAGGTTTCGTCGGTGTCGGTTGCGAGGACGGAAACGACCGCCACCTTTTCGCCGCCGAACTCCTTGATGATGTAGGGCTTGTACTTGTCGGCGATCGGCGTGTTGAGGCCGGCCAGCACATTGCCCGAGACCATCGGGAACTTCAGCGCTTCGATGAAGCGGGCCAGCTCTTCCGGACCGTCGTCGAATTCGTGATTGCCGATCGCCATGGCATCATAGCCGATGCCGTTCATGAACTCGGCGATCGGGGCGCTCTTGTAGGTGGTGTAGAAGAGCGAGCCCTGGAACTGGTCGCCGGCGTCGAGCACCAGCACATTGGCGTCCTTGAGTTCGGCCTTGCGGGTGTCGATGGCGGTCTTCATGCGGGCGACGCCGCCGAAGCACTCGTTCTTGCCGGCTTCCTCCGCCGAGCAGGTCGAATCGTACTTGTTGATCGCCTCGACACGCGAATGGAAGTCGTTGGTGTGCAGGATGTTCAGCTCGAAATCGGCAAGGGCACCACTGGCTGATAGGGCGAGCACGGAGGCGCTCAAGAGGCCAGATCGCAGGTGTTTCAACATCGCTTATCTCCTGTTTTCGCAATAGGGCCGCGAGGGCCGTCCGGCATTCCCGCGGCGTTTACAAAGTCTTTGGCGGCGGATGTTTTCATCAAGCGGGCATGACTGCAAGAGCAAATCCGCCGGGCGCCCGGGCCTGCGATGGCGACGGAACGCAAAACCGGCCGGCGTTTCCGCCGACCGGCTGTTGGTGCAGACTTGCTGGAACCTGTGCTCAGCCGCGGCGAGCAAGCGAGAACTGGGCGCCGCCGTCGGAGGTGCAGTTCAGCTGGTTCGGGGTGACCAAGGCGCAGTTGGCGCGTGTGGTCGTCTGCTTGATGTTCGAGTACAGGGTGATTTCGACCACGTTCGCGGACTGCATGGTATAGGAGCCCGTCGCCATGACCTTGTCGCTTCCGTCCGTCGTGCGCGTTTCCAGCCTTCCGCCGGCAAACGTGGATACCAGGCCGTTGGTGTCGACCCAGGCGCCGTCCACGGTCGGGGCCTGGCTGATCGCCGGCAGCGGCCGAGGACCGCTCGAATAGCAGGCGGATAGCGTTGCCGCGCATGCCAGCAAAGTTACAATGGACCTGATCTTCATCGCCGTCTCCGCATTTCGTGTCCGTCCGGGCGTCTGGAACAGCCTGGACGATTTTGCCAAACCATGCCGCGAAGGCATGGTGAAAGCAAGGCCGCTGCCCGTTCCAAGGCCTGGATATTCAGGATTGGCAGCGACTTATGGACATTTGGCAACAAAACGCCCGCCGCTTGGGGCAGCGGGCGTGCTTGTTCTTTCTTCAGGCCGAATCAGCGAACGAGGATGTTCTTGAACTGCCAGGGATCCTTGGTGTCGATGTCTTCCGGGAAGAGACCCGGGCGGCCGTCGAGCGGAGTCCAGTCGGTGTAGTGGCCTTCCACCGGGCCGAGATACTGCGACTGCACTTCGAGGCAGCGCTTGTAGTCGACTTCGTCGGCTTCGACGATGCCGGCCTTGGGGTTCTCTAGGGCCCAAACCATGCCGGCGAGAACGGCAGAGCTGACCTGCAGGCCGGTGGCGTTCTGGTAGGGCGCGATGCGGCGGGTTTCTTCCAGCGACAGGCGCGAGCCGTACCAGTAGGCGTTCTTCTCGTGGCCGTAGAGCAGCACGCCGAGTTCGTCGATGCCGTCCACCAGTTCGTTCTCGTCGAGGACGTGCAGCACCGGCTGGGCCGTGCCGCCATTGCCGAACATCTCGTGCAGCGAGAGCACGGCGTCATTGGCCGGATGGTAGGCGTAATGGCAGGTCGGGCGATAGGTCACTTCGCCGTCCTTGTCGCGGACGGTGTAGTAGTCGGCGATCGAGATCGACTCGTTGTGGGTGACGAGGAAGCCGTATTGCGGGCCGGGGGTCGGGCACCAGGTGCGCACGCGGGTGTTGGCGCCCGGTTGTTCGAGGTAGATCGCCGCCTTGCAGCCCTTCTTGTGCTTCTTGGCGTTCTTCGGCATCCAGTTCTCATGGGTGCCCCAGCCGAGTTCGGCCGGCTGCAGGCCTTCCGAGATGAAGCCCTCGACCGACCAGGTGTTCCAGAAGACGTTGAGCGGCTTCGGATTCTTGGTGAGCTGGGTGTCACGCTCGGCGATGTGGATGCCCTTGACGCCGAGCTTCTTCATCAGCTTGGCCCAGCCTTCGCGATCGTCCGCCGTCGGCTCTTCGAACTTCAGGCCGGTTTCGTTGGCGAGGTTGACGAGCGCCTGCTTGACGAACCACGAGACCATGCCCGGGTTTGCGCCGCAGGTGGAGACGGCGGTGGTGCCGCCCGGATTCTTCTTCTTCTCGGCGCGAAGCGTTTCGCGCAGCGCATAGTTGGTGCGCTCGGAATTCTTCATGTTCTTGTCGAAATAGAAGCCGAGCCACGGCTCGACCACGGTGTCGATGTAGAGGACGTCGAGCTTGCGGCAGAGCTTCATCAGGTCGACCGAGCCGGTATCGACCGACAGGTTGACGAGGAAGCCCTGGCCGGCGCCTTCGGTCAATAGCGGCTTCAGCAACTGCTTGTAATTGTCCTTCGTGACGTGCGCCTGGATGTGCTTCACGCCATGCTTGGCGAGCAGCTCGGCTTCGTCATTACGGGGATCGATGACCACCATCCGGCTCTTGTCGAACTTGAAATGGCGTTCGATCAGGGGCAGGGTGCCACGGCCGATCGAACCAAAGCCGATCATGACGATCGGGCCGGTGATCTCGCCGTACACCGGATAGGTTTGCTTGGTCATTTCCTTCTCCTTGCAATGCAGGCCGGGCCCGCTGATATCGGCGGTTCTAGATCATAAAACCCTGACACAATAAAGGGTGCTTTTCGATCGCGGGGCAGGTTCGCGGCGGATTTTCACGCATAGACGCCGGAGCGAAGACAGCGCACCAGCGCGTCGCGTTTTTCCGCGAGCCCCTTGTAGTCGATCTGTTCATCGCTCATCGCCTCCAGCTGGGCCGCCAGGCCCTCGGCCATGCGGGCGCCGTCGGCATGGTGTTCGAAGACCGCGACGGGGTCGAGATAGATGCGGATGGTGAAGACGATGTCGCCGGAGATGGGCAGCTTGCGCAGGGTCTGGCGCTCGACGCGGACGAAGGCCGAGCGCGGATCGATGCCGACGGACGCGGGGTCGGTCGAGGGACGGATGCTGACCGGATGATAGAGGGCGTAGCGCCAGTTGATCGACCAGTTGAAGCGTTCGGCCGGCAGGTCCGGCTGCAGGTTGTCGAACACGCGGTTGATGATCGTGTCGTTGCGCGTGCCGCCCTCGAAGCCCGGCACATGAGCATGGACCTTCGCCATCGGCCGCATGAACTTTTCCGCAAGCGACCACGAGGACGGGAAGGCGAGGTAAGCGGCGATGATCGTCCAGCCGTCGGGCTTCTTGCGCAGGATGACCAGATCGTCCTGCACCAGCGATCCGGCACGCAGGAGCGGCGGGCGGCTTTCGTCGGCCAGATCGACGGCATGGCCGGCCATGGTCATGACCGAACCGGAGCGGCTGTAGCGGTCGCCGTGGGACTGCTCGAGGTGGCCCGCCAGCAGATCGAGACACTCCTGTTGGGCGTCGAGGCTCTCCGGCGCAGCGCGGAAGATGTCGTCGAAATGCTCCTCTTCGAGGCGCCGCTTTTCGTCGAGATAGCGCCCGAGATCGTCGTCCGGCTCGATCCAGCGCTTCGGATCCAGCGCCGACAGGCCGATGGAAAAGGGCCTGGTCGTGTTGCTGGCATAGGGTGTGTAGGTGGGTGCGGTCATGGGAGCCTTGCCGATCCGCTCTAGGCCGAGCGCTCTATCTCTTTGCGGGCACAGCTTGCCAGGAATGCGGAACGCGTCAATCCGCGCTCCTTGGCCGCCATGTCGATCGCCGCAAGAGTGCCTGCTTCCATGGTGATGTTGGCACGGACCGTTCGCGTATCGTCCTCGATCAGGGGTACGCGGATCAGGAAGCCTCCTTGCTTCAGTTCCTGCCGGACATCGGCCCTCGCCAGAATCGCGGCATGGGAGGAGGGGACGGGCAATTCTTCGTCTTCGGCCAAAAGCCGCAGGGCATTGACCGCATTGGGGACGATCTCTTCCTCGTCGTCTGCCGCGGAGAAAACGGACGGCAGGTCGGGGAAACTGATACCGAAGGCGCTTTCGGGATCCTTGTGAACAAGAGCTACATAGTATCGCATGTCGACCTGTCCTTCCTGGCTTCAGATCCAGCCTGCCTGCTTTGCAATGGCGCGCGCAGTACCTAAAGGCAGATCCTTCTTTGGGTGCGGGACGATGATCGTCTTTCCATTCTTGCGAAATTTGTGATGGGATCCGGAAACCGCAACCAACTCCTAGCCTTCGGCTTTGAGGCGCTGGATGATCTTACGCGAGTCCTTCTCCATCGGCACACCATGATGTGTGTATATATGCGCATTATCGCCGAGAATCAATCGCCTACGCGACGCTCGCTCACCCTTTCAAGCCTTCCAATCCGTCCGCCGTCCGGGTCAGCGCCACTTCCGTGATGTCGTAGTCCGCCACGCCGTGAACCGCGAAGGGATCGTCCGCGACGAAGGCCTCGATGTCGGCGCGCTCGCCGCTCGCGAGGATGACGCCGCCTGTACGGGGGACCTTGCGGCCGGACGCGAGGAACATGCCGCTGTCGTAGCCATGCTGGACCCAGGCCATGTGCGGTTCCATCAGGCGGTCCGCCTCGTCCTGCGGCTTCACATAGGTGAGGGAGAGGATGAACATCAGGCGTCGCCTTCCACGAGTTCGGCGCGGATCAGGCCGCGCAGCGAGTTTCCGACATAAAGCTTGCGAAATTTCAGATCCGCAGGCCGCAGCACTTCGCTCCTGGCCTTGCGCTCGCGAATGAGTTCCGCGCGCAAAATGCCCGGCAGCAGCCCACTCGACAGGGCCGGGGTGACGAACTGGCCTTCCTCGACCTCGGCGAAGAGATTGGTGATGGTGCCCTCGCAGACCTCGCCGCGCTCGTTCAGCAGCAGGACCTCGTCGGCTTCTTCCGGCTTGAATTCGGCGCGTGCCGCCTCATAGGGTTCACGACGCGAGGTCTTGTGGCGGTAAAGGCTGTCGTCGGATTTCAGCCGGGTCTCGGCGATGCGGAGCCTCCAGACGGTGTCTTCGGACTGCGGCTCGAAGGGCGTCGCGGTGACGTCGATCTTGCCGCGAAAGCTCATGGTGAGGCGCACGCGCAGCGGACTGTCGCCCTCGACCGCGGCCTTCAGCCTGGCCAGCGCATCCTGCGGCTGGCGGAAGCCCAGCGCGTCGGCGGATCGCGCAAGACGCCGCAAATGCTGGTCGACCCGGAGAAAACCCTCTCCCGGCTGCCATCGCATCGTTTCGATCAGCGAGAAATCCATTGATCCCCTACCGCAAAGCGCGCCTTCAACAGGCATTCCTCGTATTCCGCTTCCGCCTTCGAATCGAAGACGATGCCGCCGCCGACATTGAAGACTGCCCTGTGATCTTTGAACAGTGTCAGAGTTCGTATGGCCACCGAAAAGCGCATGGGTCCGGAAGGGTCGCAAAAGCCAATGGCGCCGCAGTAGACATCGCGCGGGCCGATCTCGAGTTCGGCGAGGATGCGCATCGCCCACATCTTGGGCGCGCCGGTGATCGAGCCGCAGGGGAAGAGGGCGCGGAAGATTTCAGGCAGGCCGATCCCTTCCACGAGCCGTGCCCGGACATGGCTCACCATCTGGTGCACGGTCGGATAGGTCTCTATCTCGAACAGGCGCGGTACGGAGAGGGTGCCGACCTCGCTGATCGCCGAGATGTCGTTGCGCAGCAGGTCGACGATCATGCGGTTTTCGGCCTGGGTCTTCTCGTCGGCGAGCATGGCGGCAATGATCGCCTCGTCTTCCTCGGGTGTCAGGCCGCGGGGGGCGGTACCCTTCATCGGATGGGTCTCGATCCAGCCCTCGCCGTCGACCTTGAAGAACAGTTCGGGCGAGCGCGACAGGATCACCGGCCCGCCGAGATCGATCAGCGCGCCGTAGTGGACCGGCTGCCGGGCCACCAAAGACCAGAAGGCGGACCGCGGATCGCCACGCCAGCGGGCCTCGATCGGCATGGTCAGGTTCGCCTGGTAACAATCGCCCTGGCGCAGGTGATCGTGCAGGCGTTCGAAGCGCTGGCGATAGGCGGCGAAATCCCAGCCGGCATGCGGCTCGGTAATGAAGGGAGCGTCGTCCGTTACGACCGGTGCCGCAAGCGGATGGTCCGACGGCGCGGGAGCGTCGAAAATGCCGATGGCGATCAGCGGCGTCTCGCGACCGTCTTCGACGAGAGGCCTCAGCTTCTCCTCGAAGACATAGCCCGCCTCGTAAGAGACATAGCCCGCCAGCCATTTGCCCGACCGTCGTGCCGTCTCGAGACGCTCGAAGGCGGGCAGCACCTCGCTGGCCGTCCGGGCGACGACGATGTCGCGCGGATCGGCAAACAGCAGGCTTTCTCCGCGCTTGTCGTCGCGGAACAGGGCATAGGGGGCATGGTCAGCCATGGGGCCTTGAGCGTTCTCCGGTTCAGGAGGTCTTATCAAGCGCCTCCAGCTCGTCGATCAGGCCTTCTATCATCGACAGGCCCTTGGCCCAGAACGACGGATCGGTGGCGTCGAGGCCGAAGGGAGCGAGCAGTTCCGAATGGTGCTTCGTGCCGCCGGCCTTCAAGAGCTCGAAATACTTCTGCTGGAAGCCCTCTTCGGCGTTCTGGTAGACGGCGTAGAGCGAGTTCACCAGGCAGTCGCCGAAGGCATAGGCGTAGACGTAGAAGGGCGAGTGGATGAAGTGGGGGATATAGGCCCACCAGCTCTCGTAGCCTTCCGAAATGCGGATCGCGGGCCCCAGGCTCTCCGACTGGACCGACAGCCACAGCTCGCCGATCTTCTCCGCCGTCAGCTCGCCTTCCTTGCGCGCCGTGTGCACCTTGCGCTCGAATTCGTAGAAGGCGATCTGGCGCACGACCGTGTTGATCATGTCCTCGACCTTCTGGGCGAGCATGGCCTTGCGTTCCCGCTTGTCGGCCGTGCGGTCGAGCAGGGTGCGGAAGGTCAGCATCTCGCCGAACACGGAAGCGGTTTCGGCCAGCGTCAGAGGCGTCTGGCACATCAGCGGCCCCTGCGCACCGGCGAGAACCTGGTGCACGCCGTGGCCGAGTTCGTGGGCAAGGGTCATCACGTCGCGCGGCTTGCCGAGATAGTTCAGGAGCACATAAGGGTGTGCCGAGGGCACCGTCGGGTGGGCAAAGGCGCCCGGAGCCTTGCCGGCGCGCGCCGGGGCGTCGATCCACTGCTGGTCGAAGAAGCGGCCGGCGATCTCGGCCATTTCCGGCGCGAAAGCACGGTAAGCGGAGAGCACTGTGTCCTTCGCCTCGTTCCATGGGATCAGCCGGTCCGGCGTTTCGGGAAGCGGGGCGTTGCGGTCCCAGGAGTTCATCTGCTCCATGCCGAGCCACTTCGCCTTCATCGCATAGTAGCGGTGGGACAGGCGCGGATAGGCTTCGCGAACGGCCTCGGCCAGCGCATCGACGACCTCGCGCTCGACGCGGTTCGCCAGGTGGCGGCTGTCGGCGATGTCCTCGAAGCCGCGCCAGCGGTCGGATATTTCCTTGTCCTTGGCCAGCGTGTTGGTCACCAGCACGAAGATGCGGATGTTGTCCTTGAAGGTCTGCGACAGTGCCTTGGCCGCCTGCTCGCGGAGCGCCGGATCAGCGTCCTGCAGCATGTTGAGGGTGGCTTCGAGCGGCAGTTCCTGTTCGCCGACCTTGAAGCGCAGCGAGGCGAGCGTCTCGTCGAACAGCCGGTTGAAGGCGGCTGCCCCGGTCATGGATTTTTCCAGGAACAACTGCTCGATGCGGTCCTCCAGCTGAAAGGGCTTGTCCTTGCGCAGGTCGACGATCCACGGACGGAAGTGGGCGAGCGCCGGATCCTTTTCCATGCCGGCATCGACGATGGCGTCGTCGATCCGGTTCAGTTCCAGCGGGAAGAACAGCAGATGCGCCGAGATGTCGGTCAGCTTGGCCTGAACGTCGCCGAAGAACTTGCCGTTGGCGGCATTGGTCATGTCGGAATAATAGGTGAGGCCGGCATAGGATGCGATCCGGCCGAGCAGGTCTTCCAGCGCTTCCATCTCGCGCAGGGCGGTGGCGAGCCCTTGCTGGCCGATTGTGGTCGCGGCCGCGGCGAGCTTGCCCTTCCACTTCGCCTCGAAGGCCAGCGAATCCGCGGCGGCCCGTTCGAGGTCGGCGCGGAAAGCGTCGGAGGTCTGCGAAGGATAGAGATGCGTGAGGTTCCAGAGGGGAAGGTCGCCGAGTTCGGCCTGCGGGGCAGCGGCCGCGGCGGGCGCTGCGGACAGGACGCGGGCGGGTTGGAAATCTCTCGGCATGGTGGTCCTTCCTTTTCCGAACTGATCGAAGAGGGAGATGTAGTCAGTCGCGCCCGACGGGGCAAGCGTCCGCTCCCTCATGGCCCGTGCGCCAAGGCCCCAAACTTCGCTATCGAATTGATAAAATGCGAGCTTTTCTCAAAACTGGATGTTCAGTCCTTTCTGGCAGGCTCCCCCGCACCATGGATTGCAGACCGCATTCCGCATGAAGCGCCAGAATGAATCCGGGAGCTCGAACTTGACCCCTCATATCCTTGTAATCGATGACGATGCCGCTCAGCGCCGCTCCCTCAAGGCAGCGATCGAGGCCCTGGGACACGCGGTGCACGTTGCCGACAGCGATCAGGCCGGACTCGAGGTGTTCCGCAGGTATCGCGACGAGATCGGGGCTGTGCTCGTCGATCTTTCCGCGCCCGAGAGGGCCGGCAACGGGTTCCTGCGCGCGCTCGGCGACCTGCATGCCAGCGTTCCGGTGATCGTCCAGACGTCGGAGGGGGCGACGCATCATGCCGTCGAGGCCATGCGGGCCGGCGCCTTCGACTTTCTCGTCAAGCCCTGCTCGATCGAGCGCATCGCGGCTGCGATCGACAGCGCGCTCAAGTTCACCCGCAGCGGCTCGCAGGGCAAGCCGGTTCGCCGCGCCCGCACGGGCACCGTCGGTTTCGGTGACATCGTTGCGGCCAGCGCGGCCATGGGGCGCGCGGTGGAACTCGGCCGCCGGGCGGCGCAATCGGTCATTCCGGTGATGCTGGAGGGCGAGGCCGGTGTCGGCAAGGAAATGATGGCGCGCGCGATCCATGCGACCAGCGAACGCTCCGCCCGTCCCTTCGTCACCGTCAACTGTGCCGTCATTCCGCACAGCCTGATCGAGGGCGTGCTGTTCGGCGAGGACGGTCCCGCAGGGTCCGGCGAAGTTCCCGGCAAGTTCAGCGAAGCCGAGGGCGGTACGCTTTTCATCGAAGAGGTCAGCGAACTGCCGGCCCACGTGCAAACGAGGCTGCTGTCCGTCGTGCAGGGCGGCGAGATCGAGCCCGCCGCCGGAAGGCGCTCGCGCAAGGTCAATGTCCGGCTGATCCTCGCCACGAACAAGGATCTGATCGAGGAGGTAAAGGCGAGCCGATTCCGGGAGGACCTCTACTATCGCCTCAACGTCTTTCCGATCACGATCCCCGCGTTGCGTCGCCGCAAGGAGGACATCCCCCATCTGGCCCGCGCCTTCGTCGAGCGTTTCTCGTCCGAGCAGCGTCTCCCCAAGCCTCTGGCAATCGATGCGAGCGCACTCGCCCTCTTGACCGGCTATGACTGGCCGGGCAACACGCGCCAGCTGGAAAACGCCGTCTTCAGGGCGGTCGTCCTGGCCGAAGGACCCGTTCTCGGCGAGCGCGATTTCCCGCAGATCATGGCGCACATGGCCTCGGTCCGTGCGTCGGGCGATACCGCCGGCGCGCGCAGCGCCGCCGATGCTGGACATGCCGCGGCCGTCGCGGTCCAGGAAACCATTGTGCATGCACCGAACCCGGCACCGACCGTCGAATCACCGGCGCCGGCCAGGGCTGCTGCGGCGGGCGACATCTCCGCCAATGTGATCATCAGCATCGACGAAGCCGGCAATGTCCGCAAGCTTGCCGAGATCGAGGAGGAGTTGATCCGATTCGCGCTGAAATTCTATCGCGGCCAGATGAGCCAGGTGGCGCGCAAGCTCGGGATCGGCCGATCGACGCTCTATCGCAAGCTCAAGGACTACGGAATCGACCCCGACGACCCGCAAAAGCACGCGGCATGATGCCGCGATCGTGCCCCATTGTTAACTGTTGGGTAAAGTTGTTCACTTACCAACAGCTAATCACTTGTTAGGCATACGTTCACTATATATGGATTGCTTGCGCGCGTGTGGCAGATTTGCCATGGTGTTACCGCATTTGGCGGTCATTGAGATAGGTGCGGGACGTAGTCTTTCGGACGGGGATTGAATTGCTGACAACGCATGATCGCAGCGCGCCTCTCGGCGGAATCGGGCGCAGTCCTCGGGCTGTGCGTACTCGATCCTTCGCGAAGTCCGGCCTGTCGATTCTCGCCCTGTTTCTGGTCAGCTGCATGATGCTTTTTGGCGCCGCCACAAAAGCTTCCGCCGAGACCCGCACGCTGAAGATCCACTTCGTTCATACCGGCGAGAAGGCGGCGATCACCTTCAAGCGCAATGGCCGCTACGACGCCAAGGGCCTGAAGCAGCTCAACTACATCGTCCGCGACTGGCGCCGCAATCAGCCGACCAAGATGGATCCGCGCCTCTTCGACCTCGTTTGGGAGGTTTATCAGCGCTCCGGCGGCAGCGGCTACATCAACGTCGTCTCGGGCTACCGTTCTCCGGAAACCAATTCGATGTTGCGCTCGCGCTCGAAAGGCGTCGCCAAGGAAAGCCAGCACATGCGTGGCACGGCGATGGACTTCTACATTCCGGGCGTCCCCCTGAAGAAGCTGCGCGAGCTGGGGATGAAGGCGCAGGCCGGCGGCGTGGGCTATTACCCCAATTCCGGTTCTCCCTTCGTCCACATGGACGTCGCCGGCGTCCGCGCCTGGCCGCGCATGTCGCGCCAGGAATTGGTCCGCCTGTTCCCCGACGGCAAGACCGTCCACATTCCTTCCGATGGCAAGCCCCTGCCGGGCTACCAGCAGGCGCTCGCCGAATACAAGAAGCGGCTCAGCTCCAATCAGATCCTGATCGCCGACGAAAAGTCGGGCGGCGGCAAGCGCAAGAACCTGCTCGCCATGCTGTTCGGCGGCGGCGACGAGGACGAAGAGGAAGATGTCGTCGTTCCGGCCGAACGTCCCGCCGTCGCGCCGCAGCCGGTCGTGACCGCGTCCGAGCCGGTGATGATGGCAAGTGCCGCACCGCCTCCGCCCCAGGCCGAACTGACGATGCCGGAGCCGACCGTCGCGCTCAATGCGCCGGTGCCCGCGGCCCGCCCGTCGCTGACCCCCGCCGACAACAGCTTGGCCGTCGCGCTCTATTCGTCGGCGCGCAATCCGGCCGAAGACGCACTGTCGCAGGTCGCGTCCGGCGAGCCTGCCGTCGAGGCCGGCGTTCCCGACCTCCAGGCCATGAAGATACCCGTTCCCACGCTTCTCGGCCCGCGCAGCATGAAGGGGGATGCGGATACGTCCGAGTTGATGACGGCCTCTGTCGATCCCGCGCTTGCGGGGGCGCAGGAAGGCGAGCCGGCATCCGTGCCGGTTCCGATCGCGCGTCCGGCCGTCGCCGAAGCCCTGCTTGCCGGCGCTGAAGGCGAGGCGGAGGCAGAGGCTGACGAGATCGAGCAGGCCATCCTTTCGCCGGAAGCGGCAGCCGCACTCGAAGAAAGCAACATGCCGATGCCGGCGGAGCGTCCGGAAGTCCCGGTCGCAAGCGCCGCCGAACCGGTGACCGAAGCGCCTGCCGTCGAAGTCGCGTCGGTCGATCCCCAGGCCAAGCCAACCGCCGACCAGGATGAATTCGGCGACGGGTTCGACATGCCGAAGGCCATTCCAGCCAATGGCATCGAGGCTGGCCTGCCGACCAAGGGCAAGCGCCCGAGCCAGGCGGAAGCCGAAAAGGCGCGGATGGCGATGACCGGCGGCCGCCTGACCGAAGACATGATCTCCTACTGGGCCCTCAACCAGGACCGCTTCGAGAAAGTCGAAAAGACCAACAAGGCGCCGCGCGTCGTCAGCCGTTCGCTGTCGGCTCCGACCGCAGCCCTGCCCGTCGGCTTCCAGCAAGGTACGGTCGCCGTCGATCCGAGCCGCTTCGGCGCCCCGTAAGCGCGGCAATCTCATCCCATATCCATAAAAAAAACCGCCGGGCGATCCGGCGGTTTTTGTCTTCTGCAAGCGATGGGCCGGATCATGCTTCCGGCGGGGTCTCAATCATGCCGAGGGCGTGCAAGTAGGTGTCGAGGATGAGATCCTCTTCCATGCGCTCCTGCTCGTCCTTCTTGCGCAGCGCGATCACTTTTTTCAGGATCTTGGTGTCGAAGCCCATGGACTTGGCTTCGCCATAGACGTCCTTGATGTCGTCGGCGATGGTTTTCTTTTCTTCTTCGAGGCGCTCGATGCGCTCGACGAAGGCGCGGAGCTGGTCGCGGGCGACGCCGTGTGCGGCATCAGACATGGGCATTCTCCTTGAATAGCGGCAATTTCATTCGGTGGGGCTGACCTGCCGCGAAGCGGGGCTCGCGTCAAGACCTATCGTGCGAGCTTTTTTCCGGCGCGCAGTTTGTTGCTCTCGCATGCGGCTTCTGCGCATCCGTCGCCTCGCTCCGGTGGCGCGCCTTTCGTCCTTCAACAAGATGGGCTGCCGGCGATCTTGCGCGGCGGGTTGCGGGTCAGCTCGGCGCCGGCCTTTCGAACGGCGCCGCGACATCCATTGGGCAGGCAATTGCGGCAAAATCCCGCCATATCCACAAGGGAACGAAGGCCCTCGCCGTGGGGCGCCTATTCGGGATAGGCGCCGGTGCGCGACGGATGGAGCTCGTAGCGGTGCAGCGCCGGATCGGCGTTGAGGCTTTCGAAGATTGGCGCGAGCCTGTCGGCCCAGGCGGCCACGCCCGCATCGTCGCCGATCAGGTTCTGCCGTACTTCCAGCAGCGCGTGCGGTATGCCTGCCATCATGCAGTGGCGGTACATAGTGTCGCCCTTCAGGGCGCCGTCATAGGGCTCGTTGTCGCCGACGACGATGTCGCCGGGCGCGCGCAGATGCCGGATCAGGGGCTCGACGGCGCGGTGGTCCGTATCCCACAGCACGGCGGCATGCCAGGGGCGGGGCACGCCCTTCCAGGCGGGGGTGAAGGAATGCAGCGACAGAACCAGCGGCGCATGGCCGGTCGCCTCGGCCGTGGCCGCGATCGTCCGGCTGACGGCATCGTGATAGGGGCGATGAAATACCTCGATGCGGTGGTTCCATTCCTCGGTGCTGATCGGATGATTGCCCGGGATGATCGCGCCATCGGAGATCTTCATGATCAGCGTCGGATCGTCCTCGCCCCGGTTCGGATCGATCAGCAGGCGCGAGAAACAGCCGAGCACGGTGGGAACGTCGAGCCTTGCGGAAAGCGTGCGGGTCAGCGCCTCGATGCCGATGTCGTAGGCGATGTGCCGGGAGAACGCTGTCTCGGGAAGACCCAGGCGGCCATAGCGCTCCGGCAGGCGGTTCATCGCATGGTCGGCGAGCAGCACGAGGCCACTGTCATACCGGCCGGGGAGGATTTCGAAAGGCGTGAAGTCTTGCATGGGGCACTGCCGAAAAAGGGGTGGCGGCTTGATGACATGGGGGAAAGGCGAGCGCAAGCTTTCGTCCAGGCCACGTTTGTGCCAAGATCGCGGTCGATGGTTTATGTCAAAAATATAATCGATTAGAATTGCGTTGACTTTCCTATGCCATCATCGCAAGAAAGCAGTCGACGCACAAACATGGAGTTCCGGCGGAAACCGTGCTGAAGCAAGATAGAATTCCAAGCGCCCTGGGGAGCGCGCGTCATCTCAGACAATTTCTCATCGCCAGCGCATTGATTGCGCCGCTGTTCGCGGCAGGCGCGGCCCATGCCGAATTCAGGGTCTGCAACGGTACGCAGAACCTTGTCGGCGTGGCGATCGGCTATCGCGCGACGGAAGGCTGGATCACCGAAGGCTGGTGGCAGGTTCCGGCCTCCACCTGCGCGACGCTGATCGAAGGCGAACTGCAATCACGCTACTACTATCTCTATGCCGAAGATGCTGCCCGCGGCGGACGCTGGACGGGCGACATCAACATGTGCGCCGCCGAGAACGAGTTCAAGATCGTCGGCGTGCAGGACTGCTTCGCACGCGGCTACCAGCAGATGGGATTCAAGGAATACGACACGGGCCGTCAGGGCAGCTGGATGGTCCAGCTTTCCGATACGCCCGGCACGCAGGAAAGCCAGAACTGATGAAGCGTAATCGCAAAGTGAAGATCCTCGCAACACTTGGGCCGGCCTCGTCCGACGAAGCGATGATCCGCAAGCTGCATGAGGCGGGTGCCGACCTGTTCCGCATCAACATGAGCCATGCGAGCCACGATGTGATGCGCAGCCTGATCGCCAAGATCCGGTCGGTCGAAGCCGAATGCGGCCGCCCGATCGGCATTCTCGCCGACCTGCAGGGGCCGAAGCTGCGCGTCGGCAAGTTCGCCGACACCACGGTGGAGCTGAAGCCGGGCCAGACCTTCACGCTCGACAACAAGGACGAGCCGGGCGACAACACGCGCGTCTTCCTGCCGCATCCGGAAATCCTCACCTCGGTGAAGCCCGGCCATCGTCTGCTGATCGACGACGGCAAGCTGCACCTGCGCGCCGAAAAATGCGACGGCAAGAGCATCGTTACCACCGTCGTTTCCGGCACGAAGATTTCCGACCGCAAAGGTGTCAGCCTGCCCGACACGCTGCTGGCCGTCGGCGCCTTGACCGACAAGGACCATGCCGACCTCGATGCCGTGCTGGCGACCAATGAAGTCGATTGGGTGGCGCTCTCCTTCATCCAGCGCCCGGAAGACCTTGCCGAAGTGCGCAAGATCGCCCGCGGCCGCGTCGGCCTGATGTCGAAGATCGAAAAGCCGCAGGCGATCGAGCGGATTGACGAGATCATCGAATTGTCCGACGCTTTGATGGTGGCGCGTGGCGACCTCGGCGTGGAAATGCCGCTGGAAGCCGTTCCCGGCCTGCAGAAGCAGCTGATCCGCGCCTGCCGCCGGGCCGGCAAGCCGGTGGTCGTGGCAACGCAGATGCTCGAATCGATGATCTCGGCGCCTGTGCCAACCCGCGCCGAAGTTTCCGACGTCGCGACCGCCGTGTTCGAAGGTGCCGATGCCATCATGCTGTCGGCCGAATCGGCCTCTGGCCAGTATCCGGTTGAAGCGGTCTCGACCATGGCGTCGATCGCCCGCACGGTTGAGCGCGAGCCGCATTACCCGGGCATCATCTACGCCCAGCGCGCCCAGCCGGAAGCGACCGGCGCGGACGCGATCTCGCTCGCCGCCCGCCAGATCGCCGAGACGCTGAAGCTCACGTCGATCGTCTGTTATACCTCGTCGGGCAATACCGGTCTTCGTGCAGCGCGCGAGCGTCCCGAAGTGCCGATCATCGCCCTTTCACCGGTCATCCAGACGGCACGCCGCCTGTCGGTCGTGTGGGGCCTGCACTGCGTCGTCTCCGAAGAGCCGACCGATCTCGACGACATGGTGAACCGCGCCTGCCGCATCGTCGTCGCCGAAGGTTTCGGCAAGCCGGGCGACCGCGTCATCATCTCCGCCGGCGTGCCGCTCGGAACGCCGGGCGCCACCAACATGCTGCGCATCGCCTATATCGGTTCGGACGGCCTGTCGGGTGTCTGACGGTCCTCTGGCCATCCCGTTTGGAAAGCCGCCTCCGGGCGGCTTTTCTTTTGGGCTTTGGTCGGCTGATCGCGTCCGGTCTACTGGCCGGCCTGCAATCCCGGGCGCATGACCGGCGGGGCAACACGGGTCGCAGCGAGTTGCGGCTCCAGCTCCCTTGCCATGGCCTGCAGGTCGCGCTGACGGCCGGCGATCTTCTCGATCGCGGCGATGGCGACGTCCCGTGCCGCATAGTCCGGCTTGTGGCCCAGTCCCTTGATCCAGACGAGTTCGGAGCCGGTTATGTCGCGCGCCAGCCCGCGCGAATGGATCTCCTCCAGCACGATGTCGTCGCTGTCGCCCGTGACGATCACCGTCGGCGCCGTGATCTCGCGGTAGCGTGGGGCAAAGCGCGTGACGTAGCCCTGAAGATTGGCGACGTCGGTGGCGTTGGCGCAGAAGGCGGCTGGACGCAGCACGAGGGCAGGGGCCGTGTCGCCGACATAGGTCTCCGGGCGCGGATTGGGGGCAAAGACGCCGCGGGTCGCTGCCTCGAGCCGCGCCATGCCGGCATGCAGCGCAATGGTGTGGCAGAACAGAGGGCCCACCACCGGCGTCGACGCCAGATTGTAGTACCAGTCGATGCCGCCCGGCCAGGGATGCGTGGCTGGAGCGAGAAACAGCAGCCCGGCGGTCTTTTCCGGATAGAGCACGCCGAAGCTTGCGGCGATCGCGCCGCCGAAGGAATGGCCGACGATGATGGCTTGATTGATGCCGCGCTTCTCCATCAGGCGGGCGATGGCTGACGCCTGACCGTCCGGGAAGGCGTTCTCCGGCCCGCCGCGTTCGGAATAGCCATGGCCCGGGCGATCGACGAAGAGCAGCTCGGCGCGGCCCTGGAGAGGACCGAGGAAGGTTGTGGCCTGGTCGCGCAGATTGCCGCTTGCGCCATGAATGAAGACGATCGGCGGCAGTTCCGCCTCGGCGCCCGCCGGGACATGCAGCGCGTTCATGGAAGAGCCTCCGACATCGGTGGACGTGCCGATATTGGTGGCGCCCGCCTCGATGGCGCGGGCGCGCAGTGCCGTGCCGGCCGCGGAGGCCGAAGCAATGGCGACGAGGGAGGTGAGGGCGGTCAGCAGCATGGAGCGGATACGGGCGGTTCGAGTCTGGGGCGGGTGAGCAGGGATGGCGCAGGGCGGGGCTGCGAATCGGCGGCGGTAGCGTTGGGGAATCACGTCCGGCTGCCGGCCAGTTTTTCCGAGAGCTTGGTCACGATCTCCTGGGCCTGGCGGTCGGCGGGGTAGATCTCGAGGTAGCGTTCCCAGGCCTTCAGTGCCATCTCTTCGCTGCCGCGCTCGCTGAGGATCGCTGCAAGGCCGGCCAGCGCGCCGAAATGGCGCGGCTCCAGCGCCAGCACGCGATTGATGTCGGACACTGCCTTCTTGTAATTGCCCATGGTGTAGTGGAGGGTCGCCCGCTGGTTCCAGGCGCCGACGAAATCGGGTTTCAGCACAATGGCCTGGTCGAGAAAATCCAGCGCCGCGGCGTTGCGCTTCTCGGAGGCGGCCGTCAGAGCCCACTGCATCAGCAGATCGACCGTCGCGCTGTCCGAGTCGTTCCACGTCTCCATCAGGTCTTCGGTGAGGCGATTGGCCGCTTCGGGATCGCGCTCGCGCTTCAGTGCGGTGATCAGTTCGTCCACGCCCTTGGGCGCCTGGCTCGCTGCCGGCGAATCAAGCGATACGGTTTCCGATGCGCCGTCCTGCGCCAGGGCAGGCGACCCTTGGGAGGGTGCGAGCAGCAGGAGAGAGATGAGTGGGGCACAAATACGAAAACGGCGCATGCGGATAAGGTAATCCGCTTGCGCCGGCTTTCAAACTCAATTCTTCGCTATCGACGATATTGGACCGCGAGGTCCCGTCAGGCGAAGAAGCAGCACCGCTCGAAAGCGGCGCCCATGCCTCAGCCCTGACGAGCCTTGAAGCGCGGGTTCTGCTTGTTGATGATGTATACGCGGCCCTTGCGGCGAACCAGACGGTTGTCGCGATGACGGGCCTTGAGCGCTTTCAGCGAGTTCTTGATCTTCATTTTACTGGTCCGCAAAGGTTATCGGCGAATGGTTCACCCGCCATTGTCTCGATCAATCAAAAGCGCGCTACGGGGCGCGCTCTTAAAGGGTTGGTGGCAGATACTCCGTCCCGACCCTTCGTGTCAACCGGCCCCGCCCTGATTCAACGGCGAGAACCCGGATTTTTCCGGCTTTTTCAGCCCTTGGCGCGCGTAATTTTGGTGACGTGACCCATCTTGCGGCCGGGCCGGGCTTCGGTCTTGCCGTAGAGATGGACCAGTACATTCGGCCTGGAAAGCCACATGGGAAGGTCGTTCAGGTCGTCGCCGATCAGGTTGGTCATCACGCAATCGGAATGGCGCGCCGTGTCGCCGAGCGGCAAGCCGGTGATCGCCCGGATGTGCTGTTCGAACTGCGAAACCACGCAAGCCGCCTCCGTCCAGTGGCCGGAATTGTGGACGCGCGGGGCGATCTCGTTGGCAACCAGGCTGCCGTCGGGCAGCACGAAGAATTCGATTCCCACCACGCCGACATAATCGAGGGCGGCCAGAAGCTTGCTGGCCGATTCGCGCGCGGCCGCAGCCGTTGTTGCGCCGATTCGCGCCGGCAGGGTCGAGGTGTCGAGAATGCCGTCGCGATGGACGTTCTCAGCGGGGTCGTAGGCGGCGACCGTCCCATCGATGGCGCGCGCCGCGATGATCGAGATCTCGCGCTCGAAGGGCACGAAGCTTTCGAGAATCAGCGGCACGTTGCCGAGCGCGGAAAACGCGCCTTCCGGGCTGTCGGCAGGGGAGCGGAAGACCCGCTGTCCCTTGCCGTCATAGCCGAGGCGGCGGGTCTTCAGCACGCCGTGTCCGCCGAAATCGGCAAGGGCGGCTTCCAGCGCTTCCTGGCTGTCCACGGGGTGAAAGCGCGCGGTCGGGATACCGCAATCGTTCAGGAAGCGCTTTTCCGTCAGCCGATCCTGGGCGACTTCCAGCGCGCGCGGCGGCGGATAGACCGGCACGTTGCGGGCGAGCGTTTCCGCAGCCTCGACCGGCACGTTCTCGAATTCGTAGGTGACGATGTCGCAGGCCGCTGCGAGCTCGGCGAGCGCCAGCGGATCGGCGTAGGCTGCGGTGATCTGGCTGTTGGCGACCTGGGCCGCGGGGCAGCCGGCCTGCGGCTCGAGGATCACGGTGCGGAAGTTCAGGCGTGCGGCGGCCATGGCGAGCATGCGGCCGAGCTGTCCGCCGCCGATGATGCCGATCGTGCGGGCGCTCATGGGGTTTCGTCCATCGGGTATTCGGCAACCGCGGCGCTCTGGCGCGCGCGCCATTCGTCGAGCCGTTCGGCGAGATCCTCGTCATGCAGGGCGAGCACGGCGGCCGCGAGCAGCGCGGCATTGACGGCACCGGCCTTGCCGATGGCAAGCGTGCCCACCGGAATGCCGGCCGGCATCTGAACGATGGAGAGCAGGCTGTCCTGACCGGAAAGCGCCTTCGACTGGACCGGAACGCCGAAGACCGGCAGCGGTGTCATGGCGGCGGTCATGCCCGGAAGATGGGCCGCGCCGCCGGCACCGGCGATGATGACCTGGAAACCCTCGTCGCGGGCGCCCTTGGCGAAGGCGACCAGGCGGTCGGGGGTCCTGTGGGCCGAGACGATGCGCGCCTCGTAGCCGACGCCCAGCACGTCCAGCGTATCGGCGGCGTTCTTCATGGTTTCCCAGTCGGACTGGCTGCCCATGATGATGGCGACGGGCGGGCGTTCTTCGGTCATCGTGGCGGTCCTTGCCTGTTCACGCGATGATGTCGGGGATGATCTGGTCCTCAAGGGAAGTCAACTTGTCCTTGATTCCCAGTTTCTTCTTCTTCATCCGCTGGATTCTCAAGGCGTCGCAGCCGGTGACGATCATGGCATTGATGGCGGCGTCATAGTCTTCGTGCTCCTGCCGAAGCCGCGCGAGCGCCAGCCGAATGTCCGCCTGTTCCTGATCGGCCATTAGTGTGTCCCCATTCTCGCTTTCAACGTATCCATTTTGTGGGATGCGTCCAAGATTCGCGCAAGCTCCTATCACCAAATACTGGTAACGGGAAGTTATCCCTGTCAGCGAATTTGCCGCGCTTTCTCCCCGATTTCGCCTTCGACAAAACCCATTCTTCGTGTCACATTACTTTCGCAAAGCCTGAGACTCCAGCGTTGTGAGGGCTGGAGGTAGGCGAAAGGAAGGACGTGTCAAATGACCATGCAGGCTCATCTTGAATCGCTCGAAAAGAAGCACGGTGCTCTTGAGGAGAAGCTCCATACCGCTCTTACGTCTCCCTCCATCAACGACCAGCACATCGCCGAACTCAAGCGGCTCAAGTTGCGTATCAAGGACGAAATGGAACGCCTCAGGGCGTCGACCAGACACTGATTTTCCCATGCACGCCGGCTGGAGATCGCCTCAAGGCAGATTGCGGCCGACGGAACATCCACTGAGATATCATGAGATCAACGCCCCGGAAACCAGAACGGTTTTCGGGGCTTCTTTTTGCCTAGGCGGGTGAGGTTACGACCAGAACTGGTCAAGCCACATGTTGAGGCGGTCGAAGCCCGGGCGGTTGACCGAGTAGATCCGCCGCGTTCCCTCCGACGTCACCGTCACGAGATTGCAGTCGAGCAGGGCCTTGAGGTGCTGGGAGACCGCGGGTCTGCTGATCGGCAGACCGCTTGCCAGTTCGTTGACCGTTGTGGGCGCGCGCCGCAACACCTCCAGCAGGTGCCGGCGGTGCGGGTCGGCGATCGCGACGAAAGGGTCCAGGTTCGACATAGGTTCAGATTACGTCAATCTCGGGGTTCCGGCAAGCGCATTGTGCGGTGCAGCAAACGCCGCGCGCCGGACTGTTTGCCTATAGTCCGGTGACCCCGTCATAGAGCAGCTTGCTGCCGGCGATCAGCACCATGCCGTACATCAGCGGGTAGAAAAGGGCAGGCTTCAGATAGTGCACGAGCCGGGCGCCGATGAGGGTGGAAACGAGCGCGATCGGCAGAAGCGTCGCCGACAGTGTCAGGTTTGCGGCGCCCAGTTCCCCGAGCGCGAAGTATGGCAGCACCTTGACCGCATTCATGATGGCGAAGAAGCGGGTGCTGGTGCCGGTATAGGCAAGCGGATCGAGGCGCAGTGGCAGGGTGTAGATCTGGAACGGCGGGCCGCCGGCATGGGCGACGAAGCTGCCATAGCCGGACAGCGTGCCCCACAGGGTCGCGGCCACGGGTCGCTCGGGTGCAGCGGCGGGCGTCGCCTTCGGGGTCTTGCGGGCCGCTTCGATGAAATAGCGCAGGGCGAACAGCAGGGAGATGCCGCCGAGCAGCAGGCGCATGACGTTGACCGAAACATAGGCGGACGTCGCCCAGCCGATCGCGATGCCGAGAATGCCGCCGGGCAGCATGGCGAGTAGGGTAGGGCGGTTGTTGTGGCGCCGCCAGGCCCAAAGCGCCACCGCATCCATCACCAGCAGGATGGGCAGGAAGATCGCTGCCGCCTGCATCGGCGGCACGACCATGGCGAGCAAGGGCACGCCGATCAGGGCGAAGGCTCCGCCCAGGCCGCCTTTCGACAGGCCGACGAGAGCCACCGCGGGAATGGCCGCGGCATAGAACAGCAGATCGGGACTCATTTGTTTCGGTTGATCCTTTCGAAGGACCGGTCTATCGGATTTACTCACGCAAAACGAGGGAGGAACGCGGAGAAAGCTGCGTCCTTCCGGAAACGGATCCACTCATGACCAGTCCCGAAGATCGCTGCCGTCTCGTCCTGATCGTTCCCGACATCGCCGGCGCCGAGGAAAAGGCGCGCGTGGTCGGCGATGCGCTGAAGGGCGGCGACGTCGCGTCGGTCATCATCCCGCAATACGGCCTCGATGACGCGGCCTTCCAGAAGCATGCCGAACTGCTCGTGCCGCTCATCCAGGATGCCGGGGCCGCCGCGCTCGTCGTCGACAACAGCCGGGTTGCCGGACGGGCAAAGGCCGACGGCCTGCATATCAGCGGCAATGCGGCAGCACTTGCGGATGCGAAAGAGAAGCACGCGCCGAAGATGATCGTCGGTGGCGGCAATGCCATGGACCGGCACCATGCGCTGGAGATCGGCGAGGTGCAGCCCGACTATATCTTCTTCGGCAAGCTCGACGGCGACATCAAGCCGGAGGCGCATTCGAAG
The DNA here is from genome assembly GCF_059424725.1 of Allorhizobium sp. GW101-3B10. NCBI lineage: Bacteria > Pseudomonadati > Pseudomonadota > Alphaproteobacteria > Hyphomicrobiales > Rhizobiaceae > Allorhizobium > Allorhizobium sp. GW101-3B10. Next base: position 592,322 of record NZ_JBWKZR010000001.1, read on the forward strand.
AACCTCGCGCTCGGCGAATGGTGGTCGTCGATGATCGCTATCCCCAGCATCGTCATGGGCGGACAGGATCCGGCATCCGCGCTTGCCGTCGCCGAAGCCGGCGTCGAATTCGTGGCGCTGCGCGAGGCGGTCTTTGCCGATCCGGCCCTTGCTGCGACGGTCGTCGCGCGGGTGAATGCCGAGCTTGACGAAAAAGCGCCACGGTTTGAAGATTGATACGCATCATGCGCTCCAGTCTTTTCCATCGGCCCGTGCTGTTCGCTCTTGCTGCGTGCCTCGCAGCCACCGTCGCCGTGCCGGATTCCCCGCATGCGCAGCAGGCCTTCGATCGTCCGCCGATGCGGCCGCTCGCGCCATCCGACGTGCGGGTTCTGGAGCGCGGGGACCAGCCGGCGGGGGCGGACGGAACGCTCGACCGGAGCGCGCGACCGGGTTCCGAGGCTGCGGAAAAGCGGGAAGCGGCGGAAGGCGAGAAGGAGCCGCAAGGCATCAACATCTACGCCCGGATGGGGGCTCCCCTTCCGGAGCTGCCGCCTGAGCCGGAATACAAGGGGAAAGTCGACGAGGCCTATGGTGCCTTCCAGCGGGGCTTCTTCCTGACGGCGGTCGACAAGGCGTTACCGCGCGCCCAGCTCGGCGATCCCGCGGCACAGACCCTGCTTGCCGAGCTGATGGACCGTGGGCTCGGCATCAAGAAGGACGTGAAGGGCGCGGCCTTCTGGTACGGCCAGGCGGCCGCCGGCGGCGATCCGGCCGCCATGTTCAAGTACGCAATGCTCTTGATGGAAGGCAAGGTCGTCCCGCACGACAAGGCCAAGGCCGACGAATATATGCGCAAGGCGGCGGACGCAGGAAACGGCTCGGCGCAGTTTAACTGGGCACAGACCCTGGTTGCCGACAATCGCGGTCCCAAGGGTCTCTCCCTGGCTTTGCCCTATTATGAGAAGGCGGCCGAGGGCGGTATCGCCGATGCGCAATATGCGGTGGCGCAGATCTACGAATCGCTGAAGGACCTGCCCCAGGAGAAGCGCAGCAAGGCGCGCTACTGGCTCGAACGGTCGGCGAAGGCAGGCTTCGACACCGCCCAGCTCGACATCGGCATCTGGCTGGTCAACGGCATCGCCGGCGAACGCAACTATGACGAAGGCTTCCGGTGGCTGAACACCGCCGCCAATCGCGGCAATGTCATCGCACAGAATCGGATCGCCCATCTCTATGTCAACGCGCTCGGCACGCGCCCCGACCCGATCGAGGCGGCCAAGTGGTACGTCCTGTCGCGGCGGGCCGGGCTGAAGGATCCGGCGCTCGAAGATTTTTATCTCGGTCTGACCGACGAAGAGCAGAAGAAGGCGATCGACGCGGCGAACAAGTTCCGGCGCGGCTGACGGCGGCCGCAGGCGCAAGGGGGTGGGTGTGGACCATGTCGAACTCTACCAACGCCTCGGACTGGCGATCGCCATCGGCGCGGCCGTCGGGGTCGAGCGCCACTGGCGCGAAAAGGACGCGCCAGAGGGCGCGCGTACGGCCGGCATTCGCACCTTCACCATGTTCGGCATGGCCGGCGGGGTTGCCGGACTGATCGAAAAAAGCTTCGGCGTCGCGTCGGCCTATCCGGGTATCGCGCTCACCGGCTTCCTGATCGCCATCGCCACTGTCATGGCCGTCTTCGAAATGCGCGAGGCGATTGCCGAGAAATCCTACAGCGTCACATCCGTCATCGCCGCCATCCTGACCTTTGGGCTCGGCGCGCTTGCGGCGCTGGGCGACATGGCGCTTGCCTCGGCCGGGGGGGCTGCGCTGATCGCCATCCTGGCGAGCCGGGAATTCCTCCACGCGGCGATCCGGCGCCTGCAATGGATCGAACTGCGCTCGGCGGTCATCCTGCTTGCCATGACCTTCGTGCTGCTGCCGATCATCCCCGATACGCCGTACGGGCCGTTCGGCGGGGTGTCGCCGAAGAGCATCGTCCTGCTCGTCATCATGCTCGCCTCGATCTCCTTTGCCGGTTATGTCGCGGTCAGGATGCTCGGCGCGATCCGTGGCGACGTCCTGGCCGGCGCGATCGGCGGCCTGGTCTCCTCGACCGGCACCACCGTCGCCTTTGCCCGCCGCAGCCGCGCCGGCGAGGCGGGGCTGACGCTGATTGCGGGCGCGATCAGCGCCGGCGCGGTGTCGCTGCTGCGCACGGCGCTGCTGGTCGCAACGCTTGCACCCGCACTGCTGGCGGCGCTTCTGTGGCCGCTGATTGCCGCCGCTTTCGTTCTGGTGCTCTATGCGCTGGTGCTCGCCAGGCAGCACGTTTCGAGCGGGGGTCAGGGCATTCCGGCCAATCCGTTCGAACTCGCAGCCGTTGCGAAGATGGCCCTGCTTCTGGCAGGCGTCGCCTTTCTGGCGCGTGCCGCGACCCAGCAGTTCGGCGATGCCGGCCTGATCTTCGCCTCTGCGCTTTCCGCCCTTGCCGACGTCGATGCCGCAACCGTCACGGTGGCGGGCCTGCTGCCGACGCTGGATGTCGGCCTGGCTGCGCAGGCCATCGGTATCGCGGTCTTAAGCAACATGGCCGCCAAGGCGGTCTATGGGAGCCTTTTCGGCAGCCTGCATTTTTCTCTGCACCTGTGGGCGGCGACCGCGCTTTCTGGCGCGGCAGCGCTTGCCGCCTGGGTCCTGGGCGGGCTTGCGTAAGGACGCCGGTCGCGGGGCTGCTGGTGGATGCCCCTTGAATTCCGGCTGTTTTTGTGGTCTTGAACCGCCCAAACTGCCGCCGAGAACCATCGCGCCGCTCCTGCCGCCGTCTCCCGGCGCATGCCGCACTTTCAAGGAAACCCTAAATGGCCCGTTCAGCACTCCTCAATGTCATGGTTCAGTCCGCGCTCAAGGCGGGCAAGTCCCTGGCGCGCGATTTCGGCGAGGTGCAGAACCTGCAGGTGTCGGTCAAGGGACCGAGCGACTTCGTCTCGCAGGCCGACATCAAGGCCGAGAAGATCGTGCGCGACGAACTGCTGAAGGCACGTCCGACCTATGGTTTCCTCGGCGAGGAGAGCGAGGAGATCAAGGGCACCGACGGCGCCCATCGCTGGATCGTCGATCCGCTGGACGGTACGACGAACTTCCTGCACGGCATTCCGCAGTTCGCCGTTTCCATCGCGCTCGAGCGCAATGGCGAAGTCGTCGCCGGCGTCATCTTCAATCCGGCGACCGACGAGCTCTATACCGCTGAAAAGGGCGGTGGAGCCTTCCTCAACGACCGTCGCATCCGGGTCGCCGCGCGCAAGGTGCTGTCCGATTGCGTCATCGGTTGCGGTATTCCCCATCTCGGCCGAGGTGCACACGGCAAGTTCCTGATTGAACTGCGCCATGTCATGGGCGAAGTCGCCGGCGTGCGCCGCATGGGTGCGGCAGCGCTCGATTTTGCCTATGTGGCCGCCGGCCGGCTCGACGGCTTCTGGGAAGCCGAGCTCAACCCGTGGGACATGGCGGCCGGCCTGCTGCTGATCCGCGAGGCTGGTGGTTTCGTCAGCGACATGTTTGACGGCACCAACATGTTTCACACGGGCACCGTCGTCGCCGGCAACGAATACATCCGCAAGCAGCTGATCGAAGTGCTCGCGCGGCCGATCCCGAAGGCCTGAGCCTGTACACAGCCGTCGACCCTGGTCGGCGGCTTTTAGCTTCAATTCGTCGCAATTTTCCACTAGCCTCCGGCGCACAGATTACCGGAGGCTACGGACGACATGGCGAAAGTTAAGCTGGCGGATTTGGAGGCGGCGGAAGCCGCGCCGGGCGAATACGGTCACAAGCTCTCCAGCCCTATGCCCTTCTTCACGACGATGGTGATCTTCCTGATCATCGTCGGATTCATCGCCGCCATCCTCTATCGCCAGGCGCATGCGGCGTTCATCACCAACCCGGGCCTCAATGGCCTGATCCTGGGGGTTCTGGCCGTCGGCATCGTGCTGGTCTTCAACCACGTGCTGGCGCTCAGGCCCGAGGTGCGCTGGTTCAATTCCTTCCGCGCTGCCGGCCATGCCGACAGGGTCGGCCGCGATCCGCGGCTGCTGGCGCCGATGCGGGCGCTGATCGGCGGCCGCCGTTCGATGGCCATCTCGACCACGGCGTTGCGTTCCATCCTCGATTCGATCGCCACCCGCCTCGACGAATCACGCGACACCTCGCGCTATCTGATCGGTCTCCTCGTCTTCCTCGGCCTTCTCGGCACGTTCTGGGGCCTGCTCGGCACGATCGCCTCGATCAGCGAGGTGATCCAGTCGCTCGATCCGGGAGCGGGCGACAGTGCCGACGTGCTGCAGGCGATGAAGACAGGTCTGACCGGGCCGTTGTCGGGCATGGGCACGGCGTTCTCGTCCTCGCTGCTCGGCCTTTCCGGCTCGCTCATCCTCGGCTTCCTCGACCTGCAGGCCGGACGCGCGCAGAATCGGTTCTATACCGAGCTGGAAAACTGGCTTTCGTCGGTGACCGACGTCGATTCCGACATCGCACCGGCAGGCACGCTGACCGGCGTGCCGGCGGAGGACATCAAACGGCTGGTCGACCAACTGGCAAAGATTGCCAGCCGTGAGAATGCCGGCGGCGGCGACCGTTCGGTGGCCGCCATCGCCGGGCTGGCAGAGGGTATCCAGGGACTGGTCAAGAACATGCGCAACGAGCAGCAGATGCTGCGCGACTGGATCGAGGCGCAGCAGGAAGACGCCCGCGCCATGCGCAAGACGCTTGAAAAGCTCAACGACAAGCTGGGCGGGGGCAAGTAGCCATGGCGCTCGGCCGCAACCGCCGCCGCGACAGGGGCGTAGACTATTGGCCGGGCTTCGTCGACGCGCTGTCGACGCTGCTCCTCGCCATCATGTTCCTGCTCACCGTCTTCGTACTGGCGCAGTTCATCCTCAGCCGCGAAATCACCGGCAAGGACGAGGTGCTCAACCGCTTGAACAGCCAGATCGCCGAACTGACTCAGTTGCTGGCCCTGGAGAAGAGCGGCAAGCAGGATCTCGAGGATACCCTGGCCACACTGCAATCCTCGCTTTCCGTTTCCGAGAGCGAACGCAGCCGGCTGCAGCAATTGCTCGACGCCGGCTCCGGCTCGACGGAAGTCGCCAACCAGAAGCTCGGGCGCCTGAGCCAGGAACTCGAAGCGGAAAAACAGGTGAGTGAGCGGGCGATGAGCCAGATCGACCTGCTCAACCAGCAGATTGCCGCTCTCCGCGCCCAGATCGCGGCGGTTGAGGAGGCGCTGCAGGCGTCGGAAGCGCGGGACCAGAACGCGCAAGTGAAGATCGCCGATCTCGGGCGGCGGCTGAATGTCGCGCTCGCCCAGCGCGTCCAGGAACTCAACCGCTATCGTTCGGACTTCTTCGGTCGGCTGCGGGAAATCCTCTCCGACCGGGAGAACATCCGCATCGTCGGCGACCGCTTCGTCTTCCAGTCGGAAGTCCTGTTCCCGTCCGGCGGCAACGTGCTCAATCCGGAGGGCGAAGTCGAGATGGCGAAGCTTGCGAGCGCCTTGCTCGATCTCGCCAAGGAAATCCCGCCGGAGATCAACTGGGTGCTGCGCGTCGACGGCCACACCGACAACGTGCCATTGAGTGGATCGGGCCGCTATGCCGACAACTGGGAGCTCTCGGCCGCGCGCGCCATCTCCGTGGTCAAATACCTAATCTCGAAGGGCGTCCCGTCCAATCGGCTGGTGGCAGCCGGATTCGGCGAAAACCAGCCGATCGCCGAGGGCGACAGCGTGGAAGCCCGAGCCCAGAATCGGCGTATCGAACTCAAGCTCACCGAGCGATGATCGTCCTGCCGCCGCACTGGTAGAAGTGCTGGGTTGTGCGACTCTTTACGTGCCCGTAAAAGTAAGAAAAGCGGCGACATTCGAGGGAGAGTCCGGATGAACTACGATGTGCTGGTGATCGGGGGAGGGCTGGCCGGGCTCGTGGCTGCGACCGAAGCCGCCGAACGCGGGCTCAAGGTCTGCGTCGTCGACCAGGAGGGGGAGCAGAATCTCGGCGGACAGGCCTTCTGGTCGCTTGGAGGTCTGTTCTTCATCGACAGTCCCGAACAACGGCGCCTCGGCATACGCGACAACTTCGAACTGGCGCGGCAGGACTGGTTCGGCTCGGCCGGTTTCGATCGCGTCGAGGACTACTGGCCGCGCCATTGGGCCGAGGCCTATCTGGAATTCGCTGCGGGAGAGAAGCGCGAATGGCTGCATCGCCAGGGAGTGCGATGGTTCCCCGTCGTCGGCTGGGCCGAGCGTGGCGGCTCGCTTGCCGACGGTCACGGCAATTCCGTGCCGCGTTTCCATGTCACCTGGGGCACCGGCCCGGCCGTTCTGGCGCCCTTCGTCCGGCGTGCGCGGGCGGCAGAACAGCGTGGCAACCTGGTCTTCCGCTTCCGTCATCAAGTCGATCAACTCATCGTCACCAACCGTGCGGTCAAGGGCGCGCGCGGCAGTATTCTGGCGACCGATCCGGCCCCTCGTGGCGCGGCGACGTCGCGCGCGGTGGTCGGCGAATTCGAGCTGAGGGCCGGCGCCGTCATCGTCTCGTCGGGCGGTATTGGCGGCAATCATGACCTGGTGCGCAAGAACTGGTCCGTCCAGCGTCTGGGGCCGCCGCCGAAGTCCATGGTCGCGGGCGTGCCGCAATATGTCGACGGCCGGATGCTGGACATCGCGCGCGCGGCCGGGGGGGAGATCATCAACGGCGACCGCATGTGGCACTATACCGAAGGCCTCCGCAATTTCGACCCGATCTGGCCGAACCACGGCATCCGCATCCTCCCTGGCCCTTCGTCCTTCTGGTGCGATGCCAGCGGCAACCGTTTTTCCGCGCCGGCCATACCGGGCTTCGACACGCTGGCGACGCTGAAGGCGATCCGCGCGAAGGGCGAGGAATACAGCTGGTTCATTCTCAACAAGGCGATCATCAAGCGGGAATTCGCGCTCTCCGGCTCGGAACAGAACCCCGATCTGACCGACAAGAACATCCGGCTGCTGCTGAAGCGCCTCGGCCAGAACCCGCCCGGACCGGTTCAGGCCTTCATGGACAAGGGAGAGGACTTCGTGGTTCGCGAAACGCTCGAAGACCTGGTCGTGGGCATGAACGAACTGACGGGGGAGCACCGGATCGGCGTCCACCATCTGCGCAGCCAAGTGGAGGCGCGCGACCGCGAAATCGACAATGCCTTCAACAAGGACGCCCAGGTGACCGCCATTCGCGGTGCCCGCAACTATATTGGCGACCGGCTCATGCGCACGGCAAAGCCGCACCGGCTGCTCGATCCCAAGGCCGGTCCGCTGATCGCCGTCCGGCTGCATATCCTGACCCGCAAGACACTGGGCGGCCTGCACACCGATCTTTCGTCACGGGTGCTCGACGACACCAACAAGCCGGTGCCGGGGCTCTATGCCGCGGGCGAGGTGGCGGGTTTCGGCGGGGGCGGGGTCCATGGCTACAATGCGCTGGAAGGCACGTTTCTCGGTGGCTGCCTGTTCTCCGGCCGGATCGCCGGCCGCTCCGTCGGAGCCTGAGGGCTCCGACGGAATACCGGGAACTACTCGGTGGCCGGCGCGGTGAAATCGCGCCCGCCGGTCTCGAACTGCAGCCGCGCCAGCTTGGCGTAGAGACCGCCCTCCTGGATCAGGCTGTGATGGGTGCCTTCCTCGACGATACGTCCGTCGTCGAGCACGAGGATGCGATCGGCCTTGAGCACGGTCGCCAGTCGATGGGCGATGACGATCGTCGTGCGGTTCTGCATCAGGCCGTCCAGCGCCGTCTGGACCAGGGTTTCGCTTTCCGCATCGAGCGCCGAGGTCGCTTCGTCGAGAAGCAGGAGTGGTGCGTCGCGCAAGAGCGCGCGGGCAATCGCGATGCGCTGGCGCTGGCCGCCGGACAGCGTGATGCCGCGTTCGCCGACCTGCGTGTCGAAGCCGTTCTCCAGGCGCAGGATGAATTCGGTCGCCTGGGCGGCTTCCGCCGCCGCCTCGACCATCTGCCGCGTGGCCTTCGGCGAGCCGAAGGCGATGTTGTCGTGGATCGACGCGGCGAAGATCGTCACGTCCTGGGGCACGATGGCGATGCGCGCGCGGACCTCTTCGGGATCGGCCTTGCGGACGTCGACATCGTCGATCCGAACGGTGCCGCTGACCGGATCGTAGAAGCGCAGGATGAGAGAGAAGACCGTGCTCTTGCCAGCGCCCGAAGGACCGACGATCGCTACCGTTTCGCCCGGCTCCACCCGGAAGCTGAGCCCTTTGAGGGCCGACTTACTGGCGCTCGAGGGATAGGCAAAGTGCACGTCGCCAAAGCTGACGCGGCCCATGGGCGGCTCGGGCAGGCGGGTCGGATTGGCGGGGGCGGCGACCTGGGAAACCTCCTGCAGCAGTTCGCCGAGCCGTTCGGCGGCGCCGGATGCCTGCGAAAGCTCGCCCCAGACCTCGGACAGCGTACCCATCGAACCGGCGGCGATCAGTGAGTAGAGCAGGAACTGGCCGAGCGTGCCGGCCGAGAGCGTGCCGGCAAGCACGTTCTGGGCGCCGAACCAGAGCACCGCGACGATGCTGCCGAACACGAGCGTGATGGCGACGCCGGTCAGGAGCGCGCGCGACTTGATGGCGGCGCGCGCCGCCTCATAGGCCTGCTCGACGGCCGCACCGTAGCGGTCAGTGGCGATGCCCTCGGCGTTGAAGGCCTGGACGGTCCGGGCCGCACCGATGGTCTCGCCGGCAAAGGCCGAGGCTTCGGCCAGCGTGTCCTGCGCGGCACGCGAGCGGCGGCGCACGGAGCGGCCGAAGGCGACGAGCGGGAAGACGATGATCGGGATGGCGGCGAGCACGAGGATCGACAGCCGCGGGCTGGTATAGATCATCATGCCCATGGCACCGAGACAGAGAATGGAGTTCCTGAGCGCGAGCGATGCTGTCGCGCCGACGGCGGACTTGATCTGCGTCGTGTCGGCCGTCAGCCGCGAGACGATCTCGCCGGACTGGTTCACGTCGAAGAAGGCGGGCGAAAGCTTCGTCACGTGGGCGAAGACGTCGCGGCGCAGATCGGAGACCACACGCTCGCCGATGGTGATGACGAAATAGTAGCGCATGGCGCTGGCGAGCGCGAGAATGATGGCGAGCACCGCCATCATTCCGAAATAGTTGTTGATGAAGGCGCCGTCGGCGGCGCTGAAGCCGTGATCGACCATGCGGCGCACGGCGAGGGGCAGGGCTAAGGTCGTGGCCGCGGCAAGACCGAGGAAGAACAGGGCACCCGCGACCAGCTTGCGATAGCGCATGACATACGGAATGAGGCGCGACAGGGGCTTGAGCGAGCGGCGTTTCGACTGTTCAGTTTCGGTGATTGCGGACACTATTTGCTTCTCCGGCCCGCCTGGCGGGCTTTCGTGCCATGGCACTTGTTATCCTTGCGCCCTTCATGTATAGGCACCGCATCGAATTGGGAAGCCGTGGCCTGTTCGGACATCGGCTTGGTTTATTGAATAGGTCTCCATGACGCAATCGCGACATTTAGACCCTCCGGCACAGCAGGAAGATCGCAATGAAGGCTGATATCCATCCCGACTACCACGTCATCAAGGTTGTCATGACCGACGGCACCGAATACGAAACCCGTTCTACCTGGGGTTCGGAAGGCGCAGTCATGAACCTCGAAATCGACCCGAACTCGCATCCGGCCTGGACCGGCGGCAACCAGCAGCTGATGGACCGCGGCGGTCGTCTCTCGAAGTTCAAGAAGCGTTTCGGCGGCCTCGGCCTCTGATCGATCCTCGATCGATCGTTTTCATCAAAGCCCGGCTCGTCCGGGCTTTTTTGTTGCCTGGATTCTGCTCGCATCGCAGGCGAACAAAGAAATGCCCGGCGATGCGTGAGCATGCCGGGCCAAAGAAAGTGCTGATGCGAAGTCGGGATGTCAGTTGAGATTGAAGGCCGTGCGCAGCAGATCGAGCTGGGCCTGGACGCTGTTCTCGTTGTCCGGGACGACCGGGGCGTCAGCCGGGCGATAGATTTCACGGTCGAGCAGGGCGATGCGGTTCTGCAGGCGCAGCGAGCGCTCGACCAGATCGCGGAAGGTTTCCGGCAAGTCGTTCCAGCCCGGAGCCTGGCGATCGACGTTGAAGCCGTCGAGGCGTACCTTGCTCTTTTCCGACAGGACCTGATCGCGGCTCATCTCGCCGTTGTTGACGGCGCGCTGCAGCAGCAGCCACGAAGCCATCTGCATCAGGCGGGTGGTGAGGCGCATCGATTCGGCGGCGTAGAGAACCGAGGCCATGCGCGGCAGGACCTTGGCGGCAGCGCGACCGGGGCCGTCGAGATAGGCAGCGGTCTCTTCGACCAGACCCATGCCCTCGGCATAGGTCGCCTTGAACTGCGTCGAGGCAGCGGCGCGGCCGGCAAAGCTCACTGTGTTCAGTCCGAGTTCAGACATCGGTTCACCCTTGAATTACGCATCACTTTAACTGGGTAACGGCGTGGACACTGTCTTGTTCCTGCCGCTTTTCATGGCCGTACGATGATACCAATACCCTAAATGCGCAAGCCGTTTATTAAAGAAGGGTTAATTCCCACACTTTTGGACATAGGATGCCGAAAACATAAAAAAAGAGCCGCAAAAGCGGCTCTCAAGGTAAAACAGGGAGAAAAATCAGACTTTCGCCACGCGGTGAAACTGCCTGAACCCGGCAGAACCGGATGCCTTACGATCGCATATAACGCTTAACGGATGGTAAACATGAAGCGAAAAATGCGATAGATTCCCAATCTGGGCGGAAATACGCGGCCAATACATAATCTATACTTTGGGCTTGAAGAAGCTGTCCGCCGCCCGTTTCCCAGCCTCCTTGCGGACGCGTTCCGCGTCCAGACGCTCGATTTCCCCGCGCAGCAGGTCGATTCGCGCCTGCAACTCCTCTGCAGACAGGGCGGAAAGATCGCTGCCCACGTCATGGGCGACAGGCTTCTTCGGGCGTTCGTCGTCGAAGATCATGATTTCGATTCTCCGGTTCAGGGTGATTCGTTCGAATCGGTCTCCTCCGCATGCGGCGGAAGAGGGGCCGCGCGCGGGTCGAGGCTAAGGCTCTCGGGCGTGCTCATCGGCGAGGCGGACACGGGCATGTTCGGGACATTGTCGCGTTCGGCATACGGTATGGCGGCGCGCAGGCGACTGCGGTAGATGGCATAGGCCGTGAGCAGTACGTGGGCCACGGCGGTGACGGCGAAGAGGGCGTGGGGGCCAAGTTCGGTCATGACCGGGCCGCCGATCGTCGGGCCGATGATCGTGCCGATGCCGTAGAGCAGCAGAAGTCCGCCCGACACCTGGACGAACTCGTCCGAACTGGCGAAGTCATTGGCATGGGCGACGGCAATCGGATAGAGCGCGTTGGCGGCACCACCGTAGACGGCGACGAGGATGATCATCGTCATGGCGTCCTGGGGCCGCAGGACGATCAGCAGGAGCGCTGCGATGGCGGAGACAGCCGAGAGTGCCGCCAGCACATAGCGGCGGTCGGTGCGGTCCGAGGCCTTGCCGGCGGGAAACTGCATGAGTGCGCCGACGAAGATGGTGACGGACAGCATGATGGCGATCATGTTCGGCGTCAGGCCGGCGCGGGCGCCGAAAACGGCCCCGAGCGTGCCGTAGGCGCCGTTGGCGATGCCGACGAGCAGGATGCCGACGAAGGACACCGGCGAATTGCGGTAGAGGCGCGGCAGGTTGAGCTTGACGGAGGTGAGCGCCTGCGGCGTGGCTGCGGTCGAGACCGTCGTCGGCAGCATGGCCAGGCAGTAGAGAATGCCGCAGATCATGAACAGGATGGTCGTCGACGGATCGACGATGCCGACCAGCATCTGGCCGCCCACCACGCCGATCAGCGTGACGGAGATGTAGAAGGAGAAAATCGTGCCGCGGCTCTCGTTGGTGGCCCGCTCGTTCAGCCAGCTCTCGATGATCATGGAGGTTCCGGCGATGCAGAAGCCGGTCACGGCGCGCAGGACCACCCACCAATAGGGATCGACCAGAATGCCGCTCAACAGCGCGATGATGGCGATCAGCGAGATGAAGCTGGAGAAGGCGCGGACATGGCCGACCCGCATGACGAGCTTCGGCGCAATCAGGCAGCCGGCGACGAAGCCGGTTGCCCAGGACGTGCCGAGCAGGCCGAGGATCTCGTTCGAATAGCCCTCCGCGGATCCGCGTACCGGCAGAAGCAGGCCGTGCAGGCCGTTCCCGAGGAACAGGAACAGCGTGCCGAGAAGAAGCGCCATGACTGGCAGGAGGTTTCGTCGCATGGCTTGGCAATCGAGTGGGGTTGGGGAAGCTGTACGGACAGGTTCCTGAAACGTCGCAATTTAAGGCAAGGTTCCTACCGATCTCTGAATGGACATCGGTACTTGCGGGAAAAGCTTCTGGCGGGCAAAAGTGTCGCCGTTGTGACAAGGGCCGGAACAGGCATGCTAGGATTCAACCATGACCAAGGTGATCGGCCTTCTTCTCATCCTCGCCATGATGGTGCAGGTGATCCGGCCGCTCGGTCTGCCGGGCCTGAGGAAACGCAGCGATTTCTGGAAGGTTGCCGTGATCGCATTCGCCATCTGGTCGGTGACGCTGCTCGTGCGACCGTGACGCTTTTCAAAGGGTGATCGTGCCTCGCATCACATCGACGCAAGTGCCGGTGATGCGGACGCGATCGAACCGGCCGTCTTTGGTTTCCACATCGACATGGATGAGGCTGCGACGGCCCATCTCGACGCCTTGCTCGATCAGCAGGTGCCGATTGCGCGGCTGAGCGTCCAGCGAGCCCAGATAGGCGCCAAGGGCCGCCGAGGCGCTACCCGTGGCCGGGTCTTCCGGCACGTTGTCCAGCGGAGCGAACATCCGGGCGCGGACATGGTCGCTCCCGACCCAGGCGTAGAGAAAGATGGCGCAGTCCGTCTCTTCGTGGGTATAGGTCTCATGTAAGATGGCGAGCGGTTCCAGCCGCGGCGCCGCCCGTGCGAGTACGGCGAGATCCTTCACTTCGGCAAGGATGAACTTCAGCCCGACCGACGCGAAGACGGGCACATGATGCCGGGTCTCAAGGTCCGCGGCATCGAGCGAAATGCACGGGGCGAGTTCGGCCGGCGGCACAGGGCTGCCGACGGAGAGCGGACCGGGAGCCTGAATGGTCGCGCCGGTGACGCGCGCGCCGTCCCGTGCGAGTTCGATTTCGACCAGTCCGGCCTTCTCCTCGAAGCGCAGCCGCGTTCCGATCGGCCTGCCGAACAGCGAGCCGAGATTACCGAGGACGAAGGCCGTTCCGACATTCGGATGTCCGGCGAACGGAACTTCGGTGGCCGGCGTGAATATCCGGACGTTGGCCGTATTGGCCGGATCTTGTGGCGGCAGAACGAAGGTGGTTTCGGAGTAACCGAATTCGGCGGCGATCTGCTGCATTTCGCCGTCGGACAGCCCGCGTGCGTCGAGTATGACGGCCAGTGGATTGCCGGCGAAACGTTGGTCGGTGAACACGTCTACGGTGGCGAAGGGGACGTCGCGCATGGTTTCTTGTCCTTTCTGATCCGTTGGTTCCAGGCTCAGCGTGCGGGTTGCTGCCATTCCGGAAGCGGGAACAGCCGGTCATAGCTCCAGTTGAAGACGAAGGCGTAGACAAGGTAGAAGAGCGAAAACGAGACGTCCATCACCACTGCGTGCCACAGGCCGACGCCGAGATACCACGCGATGAAGGGCGCGAGCACGAGAAGCAGTCCGGCCTCGAACAATACGGCGTGCATGACCCGGATCGGCACGGACTTGTAGGTGCTGCCGGCAATGCGCTGCATCGCGCGGTCGAAGCCGATATTGTAGACGTAGTTCCACAGCATGGCGATCGTCGCGCTGCCGACGCTGACGACGCCGATATCGGTGAGCGGCAGGGAAAAGACCCAGGCGCCCAGCGGCGTGACAAGGAAAAGGGCGAGGATTTCGAAACTGACGGCGTGGCGGATACGGTCGCTGGTCGAGCGCATATTTGTTCTCCCGCAGAGGGTCGTTCGGGTCGTCCCGGTCAAGTGCCCGTCGTGGGGAGAGGTCGTCCTCAGCAGGACCAAATATAGTTTGCCGCAGGCGGAAGGCAAGGGGGCGGAGCCGGCCTGGCGTCCACGAAAAAGCCCCGCCAGCGTTGCTGGCAGGGCTCGAAAGGCTGACATCGAAAGGCGCCGGTCAGGCGACCTCTTCACGCCTTCTGGACTGTATCAGGCCTTGTTCACGCTTGCGGCGTAGATCTGATCGATCGTTTCGGCCAGGCTCGCGTTGAAGTCTGCGTCGCTCATCGAGACGCGCAGTTTTTCCGTCAGCGCGCGCGAGAAGCTCGCGATCATGCCGTGGTTATGGCTGAGCTTTTCGCAGGCGTCCGCGGTGGTGTAGCCGCCGGAAAGGGCGACGACGCGAACGACGGACTTATGGGCGACCAGAGGCGCGTAGAAATCGGCGACCGTCGGGATGGTCAGCTTCAGCATGACGGTTTCGCCTGCGGGGAGCTTGTCGAGCTGGGCGGCGATCTCGTCGCGGAGAATGGCCTCGGCCTCGACCTTCGTCGGGCTCTTGATGGAGACTTCCGGCTCGATGATCGGCATGAGGCCCTGGCCGATGATCTGGCGTGCCACCTCGAATTGCTGCTTCACGACGGCGGTGATGCCGGCCGCGTCGTCCTGCGCAATGACCGAGCGCATCTTGGTTCCGAAAATTCCCTTGTTGCGGCCGCGGATCAGGAGAGCGTCCAGGTCGGGCATCGGCTTCATCATCTGAACGCCGTTCTCTTCGGCAGCGAGGCCCTTATCGATCTTGAGGAAGGGCACCACGCCGCGCTTTTCCCACAGATAGGACGGAACGGCCTGGCCATCGACGTCGCCGTCCATGGTCCGCTCGAACAGGATGGCGCCGATCACCTTGTCGCCCGTAAAGGCCGGCGCGCTCATGATGCGGACGCGCATGGCATGCATCAGGCGGAACATCTCCTCGTCACCCTGATAGTCAGACTCGGAGATGCCGTAGAGACGCAATGCTCCAGGTGTTGAACCACCGCTCTGATCCAGTGCCGCGATGAAACCAGGCGCCGAGCCGATCTTGTTCAACATCTTTGCGTCCACCATATCTCACTCCTATCCCTAAAAATGGCGCGATACGCGCTCACCTGTCTTCTTTGATGTCACGACCAATCGGCAAAGCCGAATTGACCAATCCCCGAATTTAGATGAGGCGGATAACAGAAGTTTTGCGATAGGAAAATGGCGGCTTAAAATGTTGAAACGATTGAAATCTATTTAATCGTTTGAAAGTCTTGGAAATATCCGCCGATGCTTAACGATGGCGGGCCGCGGAGCCCGCCATCATGGCAAATCACTTCTCGGCGATCAGGACGGCCACGCCCGGCAGTTCCTTGCCTTCCATCCATTCGAGGAAGGCGCCGCCTGCGGTCGAGACGTAGGAGAAGTCATCAGCCACGCCGGCATGGTTCAGTGCCGAGACGGTATCGCCGCCGCCTGCGACCGAGACCAGCTTGCCGGCGCGGGTCTGTTCCGCGGCGTGCCGGGCGGCAGCCACGGTCGCCGTGTCGAAGGGGGCGATCTCGAAGGCGCCGAGCGGGCCGTTCCAGACCAGCGTTTCGGCCTTGGAGATCCAGCCGTTGATGGTCTCCACCGACTTCGGGCCGACGTCGAGGACCATGGCATCGGCCGGGATGGCGGTGATGGCGACGGTCTCGTTGTCGGCGCCTGCCTTGAACTCGCGGGCGACGACGCCGTCGACCGGGAGCACGATGGCGCAGCCGGAGGTCTCGGCGTCGATCATGATCTGCTTGGCGGTGTCGGCCAGATCGTGCTCGCACAGCGACTTGCCGACATTGATGCCCTGGGCCGCGAGGAAGGTGTTGGCCATGCCGCCGCCGATCACCAGCGCGTCGACCTTCTTCACCAGGTTGGACAGGAGGTCGATCTTGGTCGAGACCTTGGCGCCGCCGACGATGGCGACGACCGGGCGGGCCGGCTTGCCGAGACCCTTTTCCAGTGCCACGAGTTCGGCCTGCATGGTGCGTCCGGCATAGGCGGGCATATGGTGGGCGAGGCCTTCGGTCGAGGCATGCGCCCGGTGGGCGGCCGAGAAGGCGTCGTTGACGAAGATGTCGCCGTTCTTGGCGAGTTCAGCGACGAATTCCGGGGTGTTCTTTTCCTCGCCCTTGTGGAAGCGGGTGTTTTCCAGGAGCAGGATGTCGCCGTTTTCCATCTTGGCGATGGCATCAGCGGCGGGGGCTCCGATGCAGTCCGAGGCGAAGGCGACCTTCTGGTCCAGCACTTCCTCGACGGCAGGGGCGATCAGCGACAGGGACTGGTCGGCGACCGGTTCACCCTTCGGCCGGCCGAAATGCGCGAGCAGGATGACCTTGGCGCCCTTGGCCGACAATTCCTTGATCGTCGGGGCGACGCGCTCGATGCGGGTCGCATCCGTCACCTTGCCATCGGCGACGGGAACGTTGAGGTCGACGCGCACAAGCACGCGCTTGCCCGCGATGTCGGTGAGATCGTCGAGTGTCTTGAAAGCCGGCATGATGATACCCGTCGTTAAGGTGTTGCTGGAATGGGGCTGACGGGGTCGGACCTTACACCGCCTGAACGGCTGCGCAAGGCGACCCGGATCATTTTTCGCTTTCGCCGGCCTTGGCGCGCTGCCGGCGCAGATAGTCGCGGATCGCGTGGGCAAGCTCGCGGATGTTCAGGAAGATCGGCAGGTTGGTGGCAGGGGCCACGGGTTCGAGCGAAACCCCGACCGAGGCGATATGTCCCGTTTCATCCAGGTCGCGAACGATCAGGACGATGGTGCCGAGTCGGGCCCGGTCGGCATAGTCGGCCTGTCCGCCCAGGCGCTGGGCGATCAGTTCCGCCACCGTCTTGGCGCGGTCGGCTTCGGAGATGCTCAGCGGTCCATAGGCCTGGTTGAGATCTTCGACCCTGGTGTTCGGGGAGATGGCGAAGGTGCCGAAGAACTCGCTGTCGTCCTCGGCCACCGGCGCCTTGCTGGCGAACAGGCGGTCGAGCAGCTTGGAGTAACCCGGCGCGATGAAGAGATAGACCTGGTCGTTCTCGCGCAGGCGTCCGGCATACTGGTAGCGCATCGATTTACCGTCGCGGATGACGAGGGAGGGCATGGCCCAGCGGGGGATGCGTTCGCCGCGCAGGACCGGGCTGTCTGCGACCACGCGGTAGGCGAGGAGTTCGTGATGGGCGGCGCCCGGCAGGTCGAGTTCCAGTTTGTCGATGGCGCCGATGCGCGGCGGGATGATGAGGCCGAGCTTGCGCGCCACCGGCTTGATGGTCCAGCCCTGCAGCACGAGCGAAATCATCACCACGATGAAGGCGACGTTGAAATAGGTCTGGCCCTTTTCCAGATTGCCGAGGATCGGCAGGATGGCCAGCAGGATCGACACGGCGCCGCGCAGGCCGACCCAGGCGATGAAGCCGGTCTCGCGCTGGGTGAAGTCGAAGGGCAGCAGACAGGCCCAGACCGCCAGCGGACGCGCGACGAAGACGAGGAAGAGGCCGAGCAGGACGGCGGGGATGAGGATCGAGGGGAACTGTGACGGCGTGGCCAGCAGGCCGAGAACGAGGAACATGACGATCTGTGCCAGCCAGGTCATGCCGTCCTGGAAGCGGGTGATCGCGCCGCTCGCCGGGATCTTCTGGCTGCCGGCATAGATGCCCGCCACGTAGACGGCGAGGAAGCCGCTGCCGCCGACCGCGCCGGTATAGGAGAAGACCAGCAGCGCCATGGCGAGCATGAAGATCGGGGCAAGGCCGCGTTCGACGGAGATCCGCCTGAGCACGAAGACGATCAGCGCGCCGCCGATCAGGCCGAGCGCCAGGCCGAGGCCCATCTGCTCGACGAACAGCCGCAAGAGGTCCATGTCGAAACCGGAATAGCCTTCGCCGGCGGACAGCAGTTGCACCAGCGCCATGGTGAGGAAGATCGCCATGGGATCGTTGGTGCCGGATTCCACCTCGAGCGTCGAGCGAACGCGGTCGCGGATGTTGATGCCGCCGATGCGCAGCAGGAAGAACACCGCCGCTGCATCGGTCGAGGCGACGATCGAGCCCAGCAGCAGGCCTTCGAGAAAGGAGAAGTCGAGCAGGAGATGGGCCACGAGGCCGAAGAAGCCGGCGGTGATCAGCACGCCGCCGGTCGCCAGCGTCAATGCGGGGGTGGCCGACAATTTGAAGGACTGCAGGGACGTGCCGTAACCGGAATCGAACAGGATGACCGCCAGCGCGATCGATCCCAGTGCGTAAGCGAAGGCGTTGTCGGAAAACTCGATGCCCAGGCCGTCGACGCCGGTGGCGAGCCCGATCAGCAGGAAGAGGAGAAGCAGGGGAGCGCCGAAGCGGAAGGCGATCAGGCTGGAGAATGCGGCCAGCAGGACCAAGGCCGTCGCCACCAGCGTCATGGCATAAAATTCTTCCACCCCTTGCCCCTCTCATCAACCGCGCCGTCGTCCGACAGGACCGGATCAGGTCATACCACGGGCGCGGCTCGACGCGGTGTCGGCGGTGCTTTCCGTCCCGCGCGCGAGGCCGGTGACGTGGATGGAATGATCTGGCAGGGCTGCCGGAAGACGAGATGAAAAACCTATCGTCTTCAATCGTGATCAGAGTAGGGCGGAACTTAAAAATTTGAAAGGCGGGCCGGGGTTTCCGGTCCGCCTTTTTTAAAGCGAGCGCTAATTCTTATGCGATCAGATGAGCTTGGCCAGAGCTACCGCGGTGTCCGACATGCGGTTCGAGAAGCCCCACTCGTTGTCGTACCAGGTCAGAATGCGGACGAAGTTGCCTTCGAGCACCTTGGTCTGGTCGATGGCGAAGATCGACGAATGGCTGTCATGGTTGAAGTCGCGCGAGACCAGCGGCTCTTCGGTGTAGCCGAGGATGCCCTTCAGCGCACCGTTCGAAGCAGCCTTGATGGCGTCGTTGACTTCCTGAACCGTGGTGTTCTTCTTGGCGACGAACTTGAAGTCGACGACCGAGACGTTCGGGGTCGGCACGCGGATCGAGGTGCCGTCCAGCTTGCCCTTGAGTTCCGGCAGAACGAGGCCGACGGCCTTGGCTGCACCGGTCGAGGTCGGGATCATCGACAGGGCCGCTGCACGGGCGCGGTAGAGGTCCTTGTGCATGGTGTCGAGGGTCGGCTGGTCGCCGGTGTAGGAATGGATCGTGGTCATGAAGCCATGATCGATGCCGATCGCGTCGTTCAGAACCTTGACCACCGGCACGAGGCAGTTGGTGGTGCACGAGGCGTTGGAAATGACCAGGTGATCCTTGGTCAGCTTGTCGTGGTTGACGCCGAAGACGACGGTCAGGTCAGCGCCTTCGGCCGGGGCCGAAACGATGACGCGCTTGGCGCCGGCCTGGAGGTGCAGGGCGGCCTTGTCGCGCGCGGTGAAGATGCCGGTGCATTCCATGGCGATGTCGACGCCGAGTTCCTTGTGCGGCAGGGTCGCCGGATCCTTGATCGCGGTGACCTTGATCGGCTTGCCGCCGCCGACGATGATCGTGTCGCCTTCGACCTTCACATCCGCCGGGAACTTCCCGTGGATCGAGTCGTAGCGCAGCAGGTGGGCATTGGTCTCGACCGGGCCGAGGTCGTTGATGGCGACGACTTCGATGTCGGTACGGCCGGATTCGACGATGGCGCGCAGCACGTTGCGGCCGATGCGGCCGAAGCCGTTGATGGCAACTTTCACAGTCATAGATTCACTCCCGCGTTTAGATCAGAGCTTCAGATTATGGGAAGAATGGGCGTCCGGGAACGCCCATGCGACAATTTGTCGTCTCAGCCGAGCTTGGCCTCGGCGGCGGCAACGACCGCTTCCGGGGTGATGCCGAAATGCTTGTAGAGTTCCTTGTAGGGACCTGAGGCGCCGAAGGACTTCATGCCGATGAAGGCGCCGTCGGAACCGATGAACGCGTCCCAGCCCTGGCGGATGCCGGCCTCGACCGCGATGTTGACGGCGGACGAACCGATGATCGCTTCGCGATAGGCGTCCGGCTGCTCGAAGAACAGTTCGAAGCAGGGAACGGAGACGACGCGGGCGGAAATCCCCTTCTGGGCCAGCATCTGCTGGGCCTTCAGGGCGATCTCGACTTCCGAGCCGGAGGCGAAAATCGACACCTTGGCGTCGCTGGCCGAAACCAGCTCATAGGCGCCGAAGCTGCAGAGGTTCTTTTCTTCGTAGTCGGTGCGCGCGGCAATCAGGTTCTGGCGGGTCAGCGCCAGGCCCGACGGACGATGCTTGTGTTCCAGAGCAATCTGCCAGCACTCGACCGTTTCGGTCGCGTCGGCCGGACGGAACATCAGCAGGTTCGGGATGGCGCGCAGTGCCGCCATGTGCTCGACCGGCTGGTGGGTCGGGCCGTCTTCGCCCAGACCGATGGAGTCATGCGTCAGCACGTGGATGACGCGGATGCCCATCAGGGCGGCAAGGCGGATCGACGGACGGCAATAGTCCGAGAAGATCAGGAACCCGCCGGAATAGGGGATGAGGCCGCCGTGCAGCGCGATCCCGTTCATGGCGCCGGCCATGCCGTGCTCGCGAATGCCGTAGTGGATGTAACGGCCGGAGAAGTCGTTCGGGGTGATCGACTTGGTCTGGCTCGTCTTGGTGTTGTTCGAGCCGGTCAGGTCGGCCGAGCCGCCGAGCGTCTCGGTCAGCACGCCGTTGATGACTTCCAGCGCGTCCTCGGAGGCCTTGCGGGTGGCAACCGTCGGCTTGGCTTCGGCGAGTTTCTTCTTGTAGCCGTCGATCGCGGTGGCGAAATTGCCCGGCAGGTCGCCGGCGAAACGGCGGGTGAACTCGGCCTTGGTCTCGGCCGGGCTGGCGGCGAGGCGGGTTTCCCAGTCCTTGCGGATCTTGGTCGAGCGCAGGCCGGCGAGGCGCCAGGTGTCGAGCACGTCGGCCGGAACGACGAAGGCTTCCTCGGCCCAGCCGAGCGCCTTGCGGGTGGCGACGATCTCGTCGGCGCCGAGCGGCGAACCGTGCACCTTGTGGGTGCCGGCCTTGTTCGGCGAACCGAAGCCGATGACCGTCTTGCAGGCGATCAGGGTAGGCTTGTCGGAGGTCTTGGCGGTCTCGATCGCAGCGGCGATCGCTTCGGGATCATGGCCGTCGACGGAAAGCGTGTTCCAGCCGGAGGCCTTGAAGCGGGCATGCTGGTCGGTCGAGTCGGCCAGCGAGATCGCGCCGTCGATCGAGATGCCGTTGTCGTCCCACAGCACGATCAGCTTGTTGAGCTTCAGGTGGCCGGCCAGCGAAATGGCTTCCTGGCTGATGCCTTCCATGAGGCACCCGTCGCCGACCAGCGCATAGGTATGGTGGTTCATCAGCTCGGCGCCGAATTCGCTCGCGAGCTTCTTTTCGGCAATGGCCATGCCGACGGCATTGGCGATGCCCTGGCCGAGCGGGCCGGTCGTCGTCTCGATGCCGGAGGCGTGACCGTATTCCGGGTGGCCGGCGGTCTTGGCGCCCATCTGGCGGAACTGCTTGATGTCCTCGATGGTCATGTCCTCGTAGCCCGTCAGATAGAGCAGGGCATAGAGCAGCATGGAGCCGTGGCCGGCCGACAGGACGAAGCGGTCGCGGTCGGGCCAGAGCGGGTTCTTCGGGTCGAAATTCAGATACCGGGTGAAGAGAACGGTGGCGACGTCGGCGCAGCCCATCGGCATGCCGGGGTGGCCGGAATTGGCTTTTTCCACCGCGTCCATGGCGAGGAAACGGATCGCATTGGCCATCCGGTTGTGTTTTTCGGGAGAGATCATGGCTGTTCCGCTTGTTCCGGGTCTCAAGGGACGACCGTACTCGGCACGGTCCGTCTGAAAGCGGCTGATCCATAGCAGGTGAATCGCGCGAGTCAATAAATGGCGGGTATTCTGGCCTTTTGTTGCGCGATAAATCATGCTTTTGTCTATTTGCTGTGCATAGCACCGATACGCCCGGACTTGGGCAGCCCGGGGTGACGTCGTCCACAGGATTGGCGGTCCCGGGTGCGCCCCCATTTATTGACGGGCAGCAATCGAGAAGCTTACTGTCCGCGGATCGAAGCAGCGGGTCTTCAGGGTCGATTCGAACGCCGCTTCTGGAAAGCCGGGACAACAACATGCCGACAGGGAATTCGGTCGAAGCGGCGCTCGGCGCGCTCAGGCAGGCGATCGCCGGGCTCGAGAACGCCATCGACATGCGCATCGAAGTGCAGCGCGAAAGCGGCGAGGTCGAGAGCGAGGTTCGCCGCGTGCATGCCGACCGCTCGCGGCTGGCGCAGGAGCTCGACCAGTCGGAATTCCGGGCGAACCGGCTGGAAGAGGTCAATCGCGAGGTTTCGCGGCGGTTGGTGACCGCCATGGAAACGATCCGGGCGGTTCTCGACCGCTAGGATCAGGCAAAGGCGAAGCCGAAAGCTCGGCGCCAATTGGGAAGATGCATGGCACAGGTCACGGTTACCATCGACGGCAAAGCCTACCGCATGGCCTGCGAAGAGGGTCAGGAAGGCCATCTGATCGATCTTGCCACGCAGCTTGACCGCTATGTCAGCCACCTCAAGACCCAGTTCGGCGAAATCGGTGACCTCAGGTTGACGGTGATGGCCGGCATCATGGTCATGGACGAGCTGTCGGAGGTCAATCGTCGCGTGGCGGCGATGGAAAAGGAGCTTTCGTCGTTTCGGGAGGGACGCGACGAGGCGCTTGAGGCGGCGCAGCACCGCGAGGACATGCTGACGACGGCGCTTGCCGAAGTGACCGAGCGGCTGAACGGGATCACCCGCAAGCTGACCGCCAAGCCGGCGCCCGCCGCGCGGCCGGAACACTGAGCAGCGGCTCTTTCCTCCAATGTGCGAATGATTGAACGCGGCCACTGGCGCCCGGCGCGAATTAGACCTATATCTGATGTGCGGTCTGCGCCTCACGACAGGAAACACAATCCCTGGGGCCATACTCGATCCAAAGGGAGCTGTCCCTGGCCAGGCCCGTGGGCTTGGACACACGGCGCCCACCTACGTTTGTAGGCACCCAGGATCGTAAAACTCCATCGGTTGCCGTGGATCGCACTTTTTCTCGGAAGAACGATGGTTGGCGGCCGAACCGCGATGGGACGGATGCAGACTGGTCTGGTCATGACCGGAACACCCGATCGAACTCATCCTAGCGAAACTCGCTCGTTCACTCATGCTCCCAAGCGAAGCGCTTTCTGAGTTCAACAAGGCTTTCCTCCCACGTCGACCGCTCGCATTTCCTCAAGATGTTGAGAAAGCTCGACAGGACATCTCTCCAATCAAAGACATCGACAAATAGCCATGCATTGGATCGTCGCGGCAAATGAGATCTGAGGTCGTTGGTGACGACATGGACGTTGAAATCGTCGGCTCCTGGGTTGTCGTCCCAACCAATGGCAAGACACATGGTCAGCGCTATGCTTCTCGGGTTGACGGGTTCCCATTGTTGAAGACGCTCGACCGAGTCGAGCATATCCACACCGGCCTCTATCTCTTCTTGCGTATAGCCATCGCGAATCCGGCTCTCGGCAACGTTACCTAGGTTCGAAGCCGCTATGCTCCGCAGAGATAGTCGCTCAGGTAGAGGGATCTTGGCAATTTCAAGCCATTTTTCGTTCGCCTGTGCCATCGTCCGCTCCCAACGTTACTGTGTCTTTGATGTTGTTTTAGGCTTCACAATGATGGTGATGAGGGTTCAGCTCGAACGTCCGCTTCCTCCATGCAAGTCGATCACTCCGCATTGAGGAGTCCACGGCCCGGATTGAGCGCAGTCCTATCTAATTTGCTCCTCATGGCGGCGTCTGCTCCACTCTCGATCAGCAAGCGCCCGATGTCTTCATGACCCGACTTGGCCGCGTACATGAGAGCGGTCTGGCCGGTGCTGTCTTGTTCGTCCACGCGAGCGGCCCAACGGATCAGTTTCCGGGCTAGGGGTTCGTTTCCCTCGCCCGCCGCCAGCATCAAAAGGGTGTAGCCGGAAGTTGTCGTCTGGTTCACGTCTGCTCCATAGAAATGCAACAAGTCGACGAGACCGAATGCCATCGGTTTCCGGCATCCGGTATTGTCGATCGCCAGGAACATCGCCCTGCCGTCATAAGGCCATGCTGGATCTGTCGAGTCCGGCAGGTCGCCCGCGTGAAGCCTTCTAAAGGCACCAACAATGTTGCCAGTGCAGACGGCTTCGGCCAGGCTCTTCGGATACTGCCATGGTTTGGTAAAATAGCCGAAAGCTGCTGCCGTCAGGATGACAGCCAGCGCAGATGCTCTCAGCAGAGTTTTCAACATTCAGTCTACTCCCCCGACGTGTCCGTTGTTTGTGGTCCCATTGGTCTCTCCGAAGTCAGCGAGAATGAACCAGAGATGCTGTGCAGCGTGAGATGAATCGGCCGCTGTTCTACTCCACTGGAACTGACGCCGCAAACGGGGCAGGGGTTGACGGGAGAAATCCGGCCGCGTCAAATGCCAGCGAACCATAGGCATTTGAGGACCGACGCTTTCCATGTACCAGCCACCCCATTTTCGCGAGGAACGCCTCGACGTCCAGCATGCCCTCATCCGGAGCCATCCGCTCGGACTGCTGATTTCGTCCGGCGAGGACGGGCTGATGGCCAATCCGATCCCCTTCCGGCTGGCGAAGGAGAGCCATGGGCTGGGCACGCTGCAGGCGCATATGGCCAGGGCCAATCCGCAATGGCGGGCACTGGCCAAGGGCGCGGAGGCGCTGATCGTCTTCCAGGGCGCCGAACACTACATCACGCCATCCTGGTACGAGACCAAGCGCGAGACCGGCAAGGTCGTGCCCACCTGGAACTACGCCATCGTCCAGGTTAGAGGCAGGGTGCGGGTGATCGAGGACAGCCAGTGGATCCGGGCGCAGGTGGACAGGCTGACCGACGGCCATGAGAGCAAGCGCATGATACCCTGGGCCGTCGGCGATGCGCCCGACGAGTTCATCACCGCGCAATTGAAGGGCATCGTCGGCATCGAGGTCGAGATCACCGCGATCGATGGCAAGTGGAAGGTCAGCCAGAACCGTGGCGAGCCCGACCGCCGGGGCGTCGCGGAAGGCCTAAGGGGTACGGGGACCGCCGAGGCAGGCGCGATGGCCGAACTGGTCAAGACCTATGGCGGGCTCGACTAATCTCCTACCTCAGACGGTGATACCCAATTCCTTCTCACGTTCGATATAGGCGCGCTGCCTGTCGGTCACGTAGTCCCGCACGATCGGCGCCGCATCGCGCTTGCGCGACAGCTGCAGGTGGAAGACCATCTGGCTGCCGGCGCGGAACATCATCTCGCAACTGATCAGATAGAATTCCCACATGCGGGCGAAACGCTCGTCATACATGGCCACCACCTTGTCGCGGTTGGCCTCGAAGCGATTACACCAATGCGTGAGCGTCATCGCGTAGTGCAGGCGCAGGACCTCGATGTCGGTGACCCACAGGCTGTTCTGCTCGGTGACGGAAACCACTTCCGACAGCGCCGGGGAATAGCCGCCGGGGAAGATGTATTTGCGCAGCCAGGGGCTGGTCATGCCCGGCGGGCTCATATGGCCGATCGAGTGGATCACGGCGACGCCGTCGTCCGGCATCAGCGCGTTCAGCTTTTTGAAGAACTCGTCGTAGTGCTGCACGCCGACATGCTCGAACATGCCGACCGAGACGATGCGGTCGAAGGTTTCTGCGACATCGCGGTAGTCCTTGAGCTCGAACCGCACGCGGCCGGCAAGGCCGGCCTCTTCCGCGCGTTTGGTCGCAAGCGCGTGCTGCTCCTTCGACAGCGTCACGCCGACCACCGAGACGTCCTCCAGCTGGGCGAGGTAGAGCGCGAGATCGCCCCAGCCGCAGCCGATGTCGAGCACCTTCATCCCGGGCTTCAGGTTGAGCTTGGCCGCCAGCAGCCTCAGCTTGTTGCGCTGCGCCTGTTCCAGCGTCTCGCCCTCCTCGCGGAAATAGGCGCAGGAATAGAGCATGTTGTCGTCGAGGAAGAGTTTGTAGAAGTCGTTGCCGAGGTCGTAGTGGTGGGCGACGTTGCGCTGGGCCTCGCCCTTGCGGTTCGATTGCAGGCTCTTGCGGAAGCGCATCTTGACGGCGCGCAGGATCTTCTGGATCGGATAGGAACCGAGCGACAGGCGGTTCACCGAGAACAGCATCAGGAAGTCGCGCAGGCTCGAGCCTTCCTCGAAGCGCATGGTGCCGTCCATATAGGCCTCGCCGGCCACCAGTTCCGCCTTGAACACCAGCGAGCGGTAGAGCTTCGGATCCGTCAGCCGCATGGTGACCTGCGGGCCGGGCTCGCGTCCACCGAAGACATGCCGCTTTCCCTCGGCATCGATGACGGTCAACTGGCCCTTGCGGATGAAGGATTTGAGCATATGCGACAGCAGAAACATGCGCACCTCATGGCGGTTTCACCGATCAGGCCGCCATGTTAGCGAAAAAGCGCAGCACCGCACCTGCAAAATTCAGGCTTGGTTCTGCGCGTCGAAAGCAGGACGCCGACGCATCCCAAGGGAGGCGTCGGCGTTGCATGGTTTCGCTCTTGGCGCACCGTGGTCGATCAGAACTCTTCCCAGTCCGATGCCGCCGCTGCCGCGGTCGCGCCGCCGGACGAAAAGGCCTTGGCCAAAGTGCCGACCGTGCCGCGCGCCGGCGACGAGACGGCCCGCGCACCGGGACCGGCCGGCCGGGGTGCGGCCGGTGCCGAATGAACGGCCGGGCGTGCGGCAGGTCTCGGTGACCGAACGGCCGGTGCGGCGTCCGCAACGGTGGTGCGGAACTGGCCGACGAGGCTCGAAAGGGCCGTGGCGCTGTCGGCGAGGCGATGGGTCACGGCGGTGGTTTCCTCGACCATCGCCGCGTTCTTCTGGGTGAACTGGTCCATCTGGTTCATCGAGGTGTTGATTTCCTGCAGCCCGACCGACTGTTCGCGCGCCGCCGTGGCGATCGCCGCGATGTAGTCGTTGATCTGCGCCACCTGCTGGGCGATGTCGCCAAGCGCAGTGCCGGTCTTGCGCACCAGCGACACGCCGCCGGCGACCTCGTCGCCCGACTTGGTGATCAGCGCCTTGATGTCCTTTGCCGCATTGGCCGAGCGCTGGGCCAACTCCCTGACTTCCTGGGCGACGACGGCAAAGCCCTTGCCGGCTTCACCGGCACGGGCCGCCTCGACACCGGCGTTGAGCGCCAGGAGGTTGGTCTGGAAGGCGATTTCGTCGATGACGTTGATGATCTTCGAGATCTCCGCCGACGCGGCTTCGATCCGGCCCATGGCATCGATCGCCTGCGAGACGACATGGCCCGAGGTTTCCGTGCTCTGGCGTGTCGACTTCGTCAGGGTGGCGGCCTCGTCGGCCTTGGCGGAGGCGCTGCGGACGGTTGCCGTGATCTGGTCGAGTGCGGCAGAGGTCTCTTCGACCGAGGCGGCCTGCTGCTCGGTGCGCTTCGACAGATCCTCGCTTGCGGAGCGCATTTCGCCGGAGCTTGCCTCGATGCCGTGCGTTTCGGCGCGCAACTGGGCGAGCGTGCCGTTGAGCTTTTCGACGGAGTGGTTGAAGTCGTTGCGCAGCCGGTCGAGGCCTCCCTCGAAGGTCTGTTCGAGGCGGACGGTGAGGTCTCCTTCGCTGAGGCGATGCAGTCCGCCCGCAAGCGCGTCGACGGCCTGCTGGACCGCCAGCGCCTCGCGCGCCTTGGCGGCCTCGCGCTCGTTGCGTTCCTGCTCGCCGAGCGTCGCGTTGTCGGCGGCCTGACGTTCGAGTTCGATCTTCTGCAAGGCGCTGCCGCGGAAGACGTCGAGGGCGCGGGCGAGGGCGCCGATCTCGTTGCGCAGTTCCTTGTGCGGCACCGTGGCATCAAGCCGGCCCGAAGCCATGGCGTCGGCGACCGAGGTCAGCTGCGGCAGCGGACCCATGATGCGCCGTGCGGCCAGGACCACGAGGGCCGTTGCGACGAGCAGCACGACCAGTGCCGTGAGACCGATCGCCCACGCCATCTGATTGGCCATGTTGTCGATCTCGGCAGCGCGCACGCCGGCATAGAGTATGCCGATGACGTCGCCCGCCGGCGAGAAGATCGGCTGGTAGATCGTATAGTAGGGAATGTCGAGGATGACCGCTTCGCCGCGATAGGTCTGGCCCTTGGTGACGACCGGATAGACGGCGCCGGTCTGACCGAGCGCGGTACCGACGGCGCGCTTGCCGTCCGGCTTGATGATGTTGGTGGTTCGACGCCAGAAGTCCTTGGTCTCACCGTCCCAGGCGAAGATCGTCGCGGTCTGTCCGGTCATGCGGCCGATGCTGTCGATCATGTCGTGCGCGGCAAATTCCTGCGGGATGGCCGCGGTGACGATGCGCTCCACATTGCCGTCCTTGCCCCAGGTCACCACGGTGCCGGGCAGATCGCGCTCGACGATGGTCGCCGCTGTCCTCAGGCTGGTATTCTGGCCGGCGATCGCCTGTTCACCGATGCGGGCGGCGATGCTCCCGGAGATCACCCAGGACACCGCGCCGAGCGAAGCCATCAGGATCAGGATCGTCATGGCGGTGACGGTTCCGACCAGACCGAAGCGTGAGAATATCTTCATGCGTCAAAATCCTTTGGTGGTTTGCCTTCAGTTTTATTTGATAAATGTTAATTCTGACTTTCCCGATCTGCGGCTGTGCAGCATATTTTGCCCTGCGGAATCGGTTGCTTTCCTGCCGGCTTTGAAACGCCGGCCATCTCGGCTATCGTCCCGCCGATTTCGGGGACATGGCGCGCATGAACATCAAAGACCTCAAGGCCCAAATGCGGAATGAACGACTGGCAGCCCGGGATCGGCTTCCGGCGGAAACCCGCACCGAGTTCAGCGTCCGCATGGCAGACCACGGCGGCGACGTTTTCGAATTCGAGCCGGGGACGATCATCTCCGGTTTCCTGCCGATCCGCTCGGAGGCCGATATCCGTCCGCTGATGGCGCGGCTGAAGGCGCGCGGTGCGCGGCTCTGCCTGCCGATCGTGCAGGACAGGATGACCATCGTCTTTCGCGAACTGGTGACCGGTGCGGAACTCGTCGATACGGGCTTTGGAACCTGTGGGCCGGGTCCGGATGCGGCCGTCCTCGACCCCGAGATCCTGCTCGTGCCGCTCTCCGCCTTCGACGCCCTGGGTAACCGCATCGGCTATGGTGCGGGTCACTATGACCGTGCGATCGCCCGATTGCTGCAAAAAGGCAGGGATCCCAGGCTTATCGGCATTGCATTCGACTGCCAGGAGGTGGCAGAAGTGCCGGCAGAACCGCACGACGTCCGGCTGCAGGCCATACTGACCGAAAGCGGGTTCAGAACATTCTGAAGGCGATTGGACAGGTGGAATGCGGCTTCTTTTTCTCGGAGACATGGTTGGCAAGACGGGGCGTACCGCGGTGTGGGAGCGTCTGCCCGGCCTGATCTCCGACCTGAAGCTGGATTTCGTCATCGTCAACGGCGAGAACGCCGCCGGCGGATTCGGCATCACCGAGGACATCTATCTCGAGACGATCAATGCCGGTGCCGACGTGGTGACCACTGGCAACCACGTCTGGGACCAGAAGGAAGCCGTTTCCTTCTGCGAGCGGCATGACCAGTTCCTGCGCCCGGCCAACTATCCGGCCGGCACGCCGGGCAAGGGTTCGGGCATCTTCTACGCCCGCAATGGTGCGCGAATCCTGGTTGCCAACATCATGGGCCGAGTGTTCATGCACCCCGAACTCGACGACCCCTTCAAATCGGCCGAGACGATCCTGGCAGCCTGCCCGCTGAAGGAACAGGCCGACGCGATCATCTTCGACTTCCATGCCGAAGCGACCAGCGAGAAGCAGTGCTTCGGCCATTTCGTCGACGGTCGCGCCAGCTTCGTCGTCGGCACCCACACCCATGTGCCGACCGCCGACCACCAGATCCTCAACGGCGGCACCGCCTACATGTCGGATGCCGGCATGTGCGGCGACTATGATTCCTCGCTCGGCATGGAGAAGGAAGAGCCACTGAACCGGTTCATTTCCAAGATGCCGAAGGGCCGTTTCGAGGCGGCGCATGGTCCGGCGACAATCTGCGGCGTCGGCGTGGAAATTTCCGACCGCACCGGCCTGGCCGAAAAGATCGCGCCGCTGCGCCTCGGTCCGCGGCTTGCCGAGGCTCTTCCGGATTTCTGGCGCTGACGTCACGGGGGCCCCGGTAACGCCATTGTGAGGCCGCGGGCTTGGCTCGCGGCTTTACCCGGCCTTTGCTCTGCCGCATGCTTTCTCCGTCCGAACGAGGTACGGGAGCGGCCGATGCTGCTGAGACTGTTCCTTTCGCTTTGCGCCATGACGGTTCCTGCGACGTTCGCCGTCGCCGAGACTGATCGGCCGCCGGTCAGCCAGTGTCAGCTGGTCGCGGGGGAGCTTCCATCCGCCACCTTTGCCGCCTTCAAGCCCGAGCCGCTGCGGCCGCAATTCGCGGCCCTCGACGCGGAGGTGACGATCCGCTTTCTCGGCCATTCGACCTTCCAGATCGAAACGCCGGGCGGGATCTCGATCGCCACCGATTTCAACGGCTGGCTCCGCACCGCGCAGCTTCCGGACGTGGTGACGATGAACAAGGCCCATTCAAATCATTATACGCTGATGCCCGATCCGGGCATTGCCACCGTGTTGCACGGGTGGAACGACGCGCGGCCGGGCGAGAAGGCGGAGCACCGCATCGTGATCGGCGACGCCTATATCCGCAATGTGCCGACCGATATCCGCAGTTGGGGCGGGGCGTTCGAGCCCAACGGCAATTCGATCTTCATCTTCGAGGTGGCGGGCCTGTGCATCGGCCATCTCGGCTATCTGCACCACGAACTGACCGACGCGCATTTCGCCGAGATCGGACGGCTGGACGTCGTCATGGTGCCGGTTGACGGCGGTCTGACCATGGGTGCGCAGAGCATGAGCAATACCATCAAGCGCCTGCGCTCGGCGCTGATCCTGCCGATGCATCGCCGCGGGCCGCCGATCGAGACCTTCCTGGCCATGTTCGATCCGAGCTTCGACTGGAAGATTGCCGACACCGCCACGATCAGCGTCTCGGTGCGCAGCCTGCCGCGAAAGCCGCTGATCCTGGTGCTGAGCGGGGTCTGATCTGCGGCGCAGGCCATGTGCGCTTGCTCACTGGCGTGTCAGGCGCAGATTCCCGTCGATCTCCAGCCCGATCTTGCCGCGCCCGAGGCGGATCAGGCGGACCGGAAGGCTCTTTTCCTCAAGCCTTCTTCGCAGGAGCAGCAGGCGGGTCTCGAGATTGTCCTTGAAGTCCGGCAGCCGAAGGGTGGCATCCAGCCGGATCTCGCGATTGGAAAATTCCCGGCGTCCGTTCGCCTGGCTCTGCTCCATCATGAAGACCAGCAGCCGCCCCGCGACGCCCTTGATGACGTAGTCGCCGTTGACGAAGACGCTGTCGTCGAAACGGTGATGGACGACGTCGATGAGGGTTTCGCCGGCCGGTGCGCCGGAAGGGCGATGGCCTGCGCTCTCGCCCTCGAGCGACAGCCGTTCGCAGAGCGCCAGTGATGTCGCCGCCTGGCGGGCGATGATGGCGAGCGCCGCCTCGTCGTCGCGGCCGAAGGCGAGTCTCTCGGCGCTCTCGAAGAACAGCACGCCCTCGGCCCCATCCTGCACCAGCAGCGGCACGGCAATCTGGCTCATCGCCTCGGCCATGCCGGGCAGGGGAATAGAGCGGGTCCGGTTTTCGTCGGGCGTGGTCGCGCGGATCGCCGAACCGAAACGGCGGATGCGGCTCAGGTCGCTGACCTTGACCGTCTTGCCGCTCTCGGCAGCTGCGCCGATCAGGCCCTCGCCGAGCGGAACCTCCGCGCCGATGCCGGATGGTGTGTAGCCGGTGCTGCCGATCGCCACGACCTGGCCCTTGTCCGCGTAGCAGTGCAGGAACAGGCCATGGTGGAACCCCAGACCGTCGCGGATCCCGCCGAGCGTCGCATCGACGATTCCGTCGGCATCCGTTTCGGCGGCGATCCTTTCGACGATGTGGCGCGTGGCGTCGAGGCGGTTCCTCTCCGGCCTGCGTCTGGCCGGTGTGGCCGTCGGGGAGGGCGTGTCGACGATGTCGAGAACCCGGAAGACATCCACATGGCGCAACCGCATGACGTCGGCCATGCCGGCCTGGGCGCTGCTGGCCTCGACCTGAAGGGCCAGTCTCTCGAACAGGGGGCCGCTTTCCATGGAATAGGCAAATCGGAGGTCGAGTCGAAACTGGGCGCCGTTGTGCCCATCGACGACGAGAAGGGTGGCCTGCGGATTGAGCCGGATATTGGCGGCGGTCTTGGCGAAGAACTGGTTGGACAGGGCGACGTGATCGTCATCGACGATCACCACCTGGGAGAGATAGGAGATGTTGGGAATGCCGTCGGCATCGGCCGTCGAGATGATCGAC
Organism: Allorhizobium sp. GW101-3B10; assembly: GCF_059424725.1. Lineage (NCBI taxonomy): Bacteria > Pseudomonadati > Pseudomonadota > Alphaproteobacteria > Hyphomicrobiales > Rhizobiaceae > Allorhizobium > Allorhizobium sp. GW101-3B10. The sequence continues at coordinate 624,826 of NZ_JBWKZR010000001.1, forward strand.
GGAATGACGCCTTCGAAACAGGCTTCGAGTTCGACGAGCGACCACGTCATCGGCCAATACTCGCGCGCTTCGTGCCGGCCTGCGCCCCGGGCGTCTGCACATAGACCGACGATATCCTGATGGTGGCGACCACGACATCTCGGGCGGTGAGCCACGGGGCGATGATCTCCGGCAAGAGGCCGTTTCGCATCAGTGTCGACACGATCGCGACCATGTAGCCGGCAGATCGCTCGATCTCCCCGTCATCGGCCGGCCTGAGGGTCGCCGTCCCCTTGATCTGGTAGGTGACGTAGTCGGAAGGACGGGAAAACGTCACCGCGATGCGGCCGTTCGCCTCGATGTTGGCAACCGTTTCCGGCCATTGCCAGGCCGAGAGCACGAGGTCGATGGTGTCCGGGTCTCTTGCACGCCAAGCGCCGACGCCGCGCGCGATCCCGGGCCGCCGCGTGGCGTCCGCCGTCCCGACAATCTGCATGACCGGGCTCTCGATGAAAGCCGCAAGCTCTGCATCCAGCATGGTGTTCTCCGTGAGGGGGACCGATCCATATCGCAGTTAGGCAGGTTTTAGGATAGGCGATCCGCGACTTAGGAAGCTTTTAGGAAACGTGCGTATCGCAAGCGCCTATAGCCACGCTCCATCACAGCCCAAGGAGCAAATCCATGCAAGAGAAACAGACAAGCATCATGCCGGAGAATTCGGTAGCGATCATCGGCGCCGGTCCGGGTGGCCTGGCCGCGGGTCGGTGGCTGCGCGCCCACGGGTTCGAGCCGGTGATCTTCGAGGCCGCGGCCCGGGTCGGCGGCCAGTGGAACTCGGCCTCGGCGTCGAGCGCAACGTGGCCGGGCATGCGCACCAATACCAGCCGGGTGATGACTGCCTTCTCCGATCTCGACCATGCGCCCGGCACGCCGGTCTACCCGAGCCAGGAGGACATGCTCGACTATCTGGAGCGCTACGCCTTCACCGCTGGCCTTCTGCCGCATCTGCGGCTCTCCACCCGCATCGAGGCGCTTGAGCGCGCGCCGGAGGGCGGCTGGCTCGTGCGCTCGGTCGCGGGCGGACGGATTCGCGAAGACGTGTTCAAGCGGGTGATCGTCGCCAGTGGCCGCCACCGCACGCCGCAAATCCCAGAGATCCCCGGCCTCGACACTTTCAGCGGCAGCCTGGGCGCGGTGCATGCGGCCCAGTATAACGGTGTCGAACGCTATCGTGGCCGCAGGGTTCTGGTCGCCGGCTGTTCGATCAGTGCGCTGGAGATCGCCTCGGAGCTTGCCTATGGCGGCGCTGCCAAGGTGGTGGTGGCCAACCGTCGCCAGCGTTATGTCCTGCCGAAGCTGATTGCCGGCGTGCCGACCGAGCATGTGATGTTCAATCGTGCCTCGGCGTTGCTGGGGGCGGTGGCGCCGCCGGAGGCGCTGGCGGCCGGGTTGAAGGCGAAGGTGCTGAGCGTTGCGGGCAATCCGGCGCAGTTCGGCGCGCCGGCCCCGGACGAGAATATCTTCGCGGCCGGTATTACCCAGTCGCATCATTTCCTGCCGGCCGTCGCCGAAGGCCGCATCACGGTCGCGCCCTGGATCCGCAGGATCGAAGGCGGCAGGGTGTTGTTCGACGACGGCTCCGCCTTCGATGCGGACGGCATCGTCTTCGGCACCGGCTATCGCCTCTCCATGCCGTGGCTCGGAGCCGATATCGCCAAGGCGGTCGATCTGGACGACACCCATCTGGACCTGCACGATCACAGCTTTCATCCGGATCTGCCGGGGCTCGCCTTCCTGGGCCTCTACGATCTCGTCGGTCCCTATCTTCCCGTGCTCGAACTTCAGGCCCGATGGATCAGCTATTGCTTCGCCGGCCTGCGGCCGATGCCGTCGCAGGCGGAGATGCGCGAAGGGGTGGCGCGCAGCAAGGCGATGCGGGCCGGCCCCCCGAGCATGCCAATGAATGCGGCGGCGCTGATGTTTGCCGTCCATGCCGGGGTCGAGCCGGACCCGGCCGAATGGCCGGATTTGGAACGGGCGCTTCTGTTCGGTCCGTTGTCGGCCGTCTCGTTCCGGCTGGCCGGCCCCGACGCCTTTGGTGATGCCGCGGCGCGCAGCCACCAGGCGGCGACGGCGTTCGGCGCGATCATCGGGTCCGAGTTCACAGCCGAAGAACACGGAATCTGCGCGATGATCGGTCGGCAGGCCGCCACGTCGGCCGCCTGATCGCCCAAACAAGAACGCCCGGCTCACTGGCCGGGCGTTTGTCGTTTGGGATTTCGAAGATTCAGCCGAAGGAGATGCGGCGGTGGACGCCGATATCCGGTTCCCGGTCGTCGTTCAGATTGGCCCTGGCGATCTCCCAGCCGAATTTCAGAGGATTGCCGGTCGAAGCCCAGATCTTGCCGTCGTCGAGCTTCAGGGCCATCATGGTGAGCTTGGGGTCGTCCCTGCCGCCGTCATACCAGGCTTCGACGATCGAGCTCCAGTATTCCTCGACCTTGGTCGGATCCTTGCGTTCCGCGAGCGTACCGCCAAGGCAGGCGTGATAGTCGTGGTCCTTGCCGACGACGCAGAAATGCGCGCGGCTGCCGGGTTTCAGCGCCTGCACCAGATGCGAATCCGTCTTGGCGAAGAACCAGATCGTATTGGTCTTCGGATCGGCGAAGGGAGCCATGGGCTGCATGTGCATGTGGCTGCCTTCGAGCCCGAGCATGCCGGCATGGATATCGTCGATCTCCTCCCACAGCTGCTCGACCGGGGTTTCGCGCGCTTCGCTGAAGCTTGCCATGAACCATCTCCTGTTGTTGACGGGTGTCGGCAGTGGAAACGACGGGGCGGCGAAGTTGTTCCAGCAAAAGCGCTGCCGGCACGGATCCAGATGGGAGCTAGGACGGTTGGCGAATCTCCGGCTTCCCCTTGAACAGGGCCGGTTTCGCTCGTATAAGGCGCCATTCCTCACAAATAGACCTGATCAGGGGTGCCATGGCTGGCCATTCACAGTTTAAGAACATCATGCATCGCAAGGGAAAACAGGACGGTATTCGTTCCAAGATGTTTTCCAAGCTCGCGCGCGAAATCACGGTTGCGGCCAAGATGGGCCTGCCCGACCCGAGCATGAACGCCGCCCTTCGCCTGGCCGTGCAGAACGCCAAGGCCCAGTCGATGCCGAAGGACAATATCGACCGTGCGATCAAGAAGGCGTCGGGCGCCGACGCCGAGAGCTATGACGCGATCCGGTACGAGGGTTACGGTCCGGGCGGCATCGCCGTCATCGTCGAGACGCTGACCGACAACCGCAATCGCACCGCATCCACCGTCCGTTCGACCTTCACCAAGGCCGGCGGCGCGCTGGGCGAAACCGGCTCGGTGTCCTTCTCCTTCGATCACGTCGGCGAGATTACCTACAAGGCCTCGGTCGGCGATGCCGACAAGGTCATGGAAGCGGCGATCGAGGCCGGTGCCGAAGACGTCACCAGCGACGAGGACGGCCACACGATCTATTGCGCCTTCGAGGACATGAACGAAGTGTCCAAGGCGCTCGAAGAGGTGCTCGGTGCGGCGGAAAGCGTCAAGGCGATCTGGAAGCCGCAGAACACGATCGAGGTCGACGAGGAAAAGGCACGGTCGCTGATGAAGCTGATCGACACGCTGGAAGACGACGACGACGTGCAGAACGTCTATTCGAACTTCGAAGTCTCCGACGAAGTCATGGCCAAGCTTTCGGCCTGATCTTTCCGAGTTTTCAGTTTTGCAGCCGGACGGGCCATGCTCGGCCGGTTGTTTTTTGGAGCCGGCCGCTGATCGCATCGGGGGAGGGGTCGGCTGGCCATGCGGAAAGCCCCGCGTTTTTCAAGTGCATTCACACCGGCCTTGCCGGCGGCGGGCGTGTGGCGTCCATAAAGGGAGACAGGCAATGTTTAATCACATCATGGTTGGTTCCAACGATATCGAGCGGTCCAAGCGTTTCTACGATGCGGTCCTGGGTGTGCTCGGTACCGGCGAAGCGCTGCGCAACGTCGCGGCCGGTGGCCAGGTTCGGCTGTTCTATCGGCATGACGGCAATTCGTTCGGCGTCAGCGAGCCGATCAATGGCGAGCCCGCGACCTTTGCCAATGGCGGCACGATCGGCTTCAAGTGCGACTCACCTGAACAGGTTCAGCAGTTCCACGATGTCGCGGTCGAGCTGGGTGGCACTTCGATCGAGGACGCACCCGGGCCGCGGACGTCCGGTCTCGGGACCATGTATCTCGCCTATGTGCGCGATCCCGACGGCAACAAGCTTTGCGCCGTCTACCGGCCGCGGTAAGTCGGCCCAAAGCTTCGCACAGCATATTCGTCACAGAGAAATCGGCCGGCAGGTGTCAGACCCGCCGGCCATCTTTTCGTGTCTTCGTCGATGTGCTCAGGCGGCCTCGCCGCGCACGCTGCCGATCACGCTCACCAGCTCGTTGACGATGCGTTCCACCTGCTCGCGGTCGTCGCCCTCGGCCATGACGCGGATCAGCGGTTCGGTGCCCGACGGGCGGATGACCAGCCGGCCGTTCCTCGACAGTTCGCTCTCGGCGTCGGCGATCGCCTGCTTGACGGTCGCGTTTTCCAAGGGCTTGCCGCCGGAGAAGCGGACATTGCGCAAGAGCTGCGGCACGGGCTCGAAGCGGTGGCAGATCTCGCTCACCGTCTTGCCGGTGCGCTTGACGCAGGCGAGGATCTGCAGCGCTGCGACCAGGCCATCGCCGGTGGTGCCGAAATCGGACAGGACGATATGTCCCGACTGCTCGCCGCCGACGTTGAAATTGTGCTGGCGCATGTGCTCGACGACATAGCGGTCGCCGACCTTGGTGCGGGCGAGCGTGAGGCCCTTATCCGAGAGGAAGCGTTCGAGGCCGAGATTGGACATGACGGTGGCGACGATGCCGTCGCCCTTCAGCGTCTGGTCCTGCGCCCAGGTTTCGGCGATTGCCGCCATCAGCTGGTCGCCATCGACGATGGTGCCGTTCTCGTCGACGATGATGACGCGGTCGGCGTCGCCGTCGAGGGCGATGCCGATATCGGCGCGCACTTCATGCACCTTTTTCTGCAGGGCCGAGGGATGGGTGGAGCCGCATTCGAGGTTGATATTGGTGCCGTTCGGCTCATTGCCGATGGTGACGACGTCGGCGCCGAGCTCCCATAGCGCCAGCGGCGCGACCTTGTAGGCGGCACCGTTGGCGCAGTCTATGGCGACGCGCAGGCCATGCAGGGTGACGTCGCGGGGCAGCGTGCGCTTGACGAACTCGATATAGCGATAGATGTCGCCCTCGACGCGCTTGGCCCGGCCGATCTCATGGGCGGGCGCCAGCTGCGCGTAGATGTCGTCGTCGAGCAGCGCCTCGATCTGGTGCTCGATCTCGTCCGAAAGCTTGTAGCCGTCCGGACCGAACAGCTTGATACCGTTGTCGGCGAAGGGATTGTGCGAGGCGGAGATCATCACGCCGATATCGGCGCGCAGCGAGCGCGTCAGCATGGCGACGGCGGGCGTCGGGATCGGCCCGAGCAGGAAGACGTCGAGGCCCGCGGCGGTGAAGCCGGCCACCAGCGCGTTTTCCAGCATGTAGCCCGAGAGGCGCGTGTCCTTGCCGATCACCACGCGGTGGCGATGGTGGCCGCGACGGAAGATCGTGCCGACCGCAATCCCGACCCGCATGGCGAGGTCGGGGGTCATCGGAAACTTGTTGGACTGGCCGCGAATGCCGTCCGTGCCGAAATAGCGACGAGTCATCTGTTCTCCTGCAATGATCGAGCCGGCGTCACGAGGCGCTGGCGAAAGGCGCTGGATTCCCGACCGGCCAAGCGCCGGCTACGCCAATGCGCGTGCTCTTGCCACAAAACGCGGCGGAGAGCACGTCAATTAGCGTCAACAGCGCTTACATCTTGTGAGTGAAAAGTAAAAGGCCACCCTCCGAAGCCGGAGGGTGGCCTTTGCATTCTATCCGCCGACTTCAGTGCGGCTGGGGCTCGAGGCCGCTTTCAGGCTCGCCGCCCTTCGGCGCGTCCTTCTTGGTTCCGGTGGAGGGAACCGCCGAGCCGCGTCCGGACGGACCTTCGTCGCCCATGTCGCGCGCCGGCTTTTCGCCGCGCAGAAGCGCCTTGATCTCTTCGCCCGAGAGCGTTTCGTATTCCAGCAGGCCTTCCGCCATGGTGACGAAGTCGTCGTGCTTTTCGGTCAGGATGCGGCGGGCCTCGGTATAGGCCTCGTCGATCAGGCGACGCACTTCGGTATCGATCTTCTGGGCAGTCGATTCCGAGACGTTCTTGGTCTGCGAAACCGAATGGCCGAGGAACACCTCCTGCTGGTTCTCGCCATAGGCGACCTGGCCGAGCACGTCGGAGAAGCCCCACTGGGTGACCATGGCCCGGGCAAGCTTGGTCGCCTGCTCGATGTCGGAGGAGGCGCCCGACGTGATGTTCTCCTTGCCGAAGGTGAGTTCCTCGGCAACGCGGCCGCCCATCATGATGATCAGGCGCGACACCATCCACTTGTAGCTCATCGAGTAGCGGTCGCCCTCGGGCAGCTGCATGACCATGCCGAGCGCACGGCCGCGCGGAATGATGGTTGCCTTGTGCAGCGGGTCGGCGACCGGCACGTTGAGCGCGGTGATCGCATGGCCGGCTTCGTGATAGGCGGTCAGTTTCTTTTCGGCTTCGGTCATGGCGGAGGAGCGGCGCTCCGCACCCATCATGATCTTGTCCTTGGCGTCTTCGAACTCGGCCATGGTGACGACGCGCTTGTTGCGGCGGGCGGCCATCAGGGCAGCTTCGTTGACGAGGTTCATCAGATCCGCACCGGAGAAGCCGGGCGTACCACGGGCGAGGACCTTGAGGTCGACGTTCGGAGCGAGCGGGACGTTACGGGCATGGACCTTGAGGATGCGCTCGCGGCCGACGATGTCGGGGTTCGGCACGACGACCTGGCGGTCGAAACGGCCGGGACGCATCAGCGCCGGGTCGAGAACATCGGGACGGTTGGTCGCAGCGATCAGGATGACGCCTTCATTGGCTTCGAAACCGTCCATCTCGACCAGCAGCTGGTTGAGGGTCTGTTCGCGCTCGTCGTTACCGCCACCGAGACCGGCGCCACGATGGCGACCGACGGCGTCGATTTCGTCGATGAAGATGATGCAGGGCGCGTTCTTCTTGGCCTGCTCGAACATGTCGCGCACGCGGCTGGCGCCGACGCCGACGAACATTTCGACGAAGTCCGAACCGGAAATGGTGAAGAAGGGCACGTTGGCTTCGCCGGCAACCGAGCGGGCGAGCAGCGTCTTGCCGGTGCCCGGAGGGCCGACCAGCAGCACGCCGCGCGGGATCTTGCCGCCGAGGCGCTGGAACTTCTGCGGATCGCGCAGGAATTCGACGATTTCCTCGAGGTCCTGCTTGGCTTCGTCCACGCCGGCGACGTCTTCGAACGTCACGCGGCCATGCGCTTCGGTCAGAAGCTTGGCCTTGGACTTGCCGAAGCCCATGGCGCCGCCACGGCCGCCGCCCTGCATCTGCCGCATGAAGAACAGCCAGACGCCGAGGATCAGCAGCATGGGCAGGAGAGTGCCGATATAGCTCAGGAAACCGGAGGAACCGTCGGTCTCGGGGCGAGCGACGATCATCACGTTCTTCGACTGCAGCTTGTCCAGCAGGCTGCCATCGACGACGGGGGAATAGGTCTGAAAGGCGGTGCCGTTCTCGACATAGGTGCCGAGCACGCGATTGCCGGTGACGGTTACGTCACGAACGCGGCCCGCATCCACTTCGCGGAGAAACTGCGAATAGGGGATTTCGCGCGAACTGGTCTGTGACGGCGACGTCTGGAACATGCTGAACAAGGCGATCAGCAACAGGGCTATGATCGCCCATAGCGCGAAATTCCGAAAATTTGGGTTCATCGAACTCCCCGAACATGTGTTGCGCGCTGAAGAGCCCGCCTGATTGTCGACTAACATAGGATCGCACTGGGGCCTTGCCAAGGCAAAGCGGCGGTATGAGTGCGTTTTCCGTCAATAACCGCTTAAGCCGGAGGCGGCAAATAGGCCTTCCGTCCAAAGAGGCGGGCGACCGCATCGGCGAGCGGAAGATCGGTTTCCGCGAGGAAGCGGTCGAACAGCGGGAAGGCGGGCTCGACCGTGGCGTGGGCCGAAGCCTCGTCGGCGCCCGCTTCCGTCTCCCCGTGCGCCCTGATCTGCGGGGAAATCCGGGCCATGTGGCGTTGCATCGAAGGCGGCAGCCCGCGGATTTCAGACGGTGGAAGCAGCTCCGTGTGTGGCCCCACCTGCAAGACTTCGTCGGTGCTGTTGGTGATGCGGTAGCGGCCGTCCCAAAGGATGCTCGAATGCGCAGGCACGGGACGCGGCAAAACATCGCGGATTTCGCGTAGCAGATAGACGCCGTCGCGGCGGCACTGCACTAGTGCGCGTCCCAGTGTCATCCGGCCCGGCGATCCGGACGCGAAGAGTTGGATCAGCTTGTCCATGGCCGCCGGGCTTGGCCGGTGGGGCCGTCCGCCGGCCACTGCCACGAGCGTCGCCAGTGCATGGCGCAGGATTTTCGGCTCGGCGTTCAGTGCGTCGGGAGCGAGCGCAATGAGACAACCGGCATGGAGCATGGCGCAGCGCGCGATCATGAGGGCCGCACCTTTCGACAACTGCCGGCGCCGTTCGATGGCTTCGTCTGCGGACGGTCTCGCGCCGGCGTCGCGGTCCTGCCGGACGCGCACGCGCTCATAGCGGCGGTCGGCATTGCTCGGGTCGTCGATCCAGCCGAGGCCGGTGGCGGAAAGATAGTCGCGGATCGCCTCGCGTCGCACGGAAAGAAAGGGTCTGAGCACCCAGATGCGCCGATGGTACAGCATGGCCTCTGCCATGCCGGAGAGTCCCAGATTGTCGTCCTCGGCGCGGGCGGCGCGCATGGCGATCGTCTCGTCCTGGTCGTCGGCCGTATGGCCCGTGACGATCGCCGTGGCCCCGAAATCGGCTGCCGCATCGGCGAGCAGACGATAGCGTGCTTCGCGGGCCGCCGCCGAAATGCCGCTGGTGGGCTTGGCGCCATGCCAGGTCATGATGCGGTGGGGAATGTCGAGTGAAGCACAGAGCTGGGCGACAGCCTGGGCTTCGCCGGACGAGTCGGGGCGGAGTGCATGGTCGACGGTCGCTGCGACAAGGCTGTGGCGGCTGCCGGAATCGGCAAGCACGCGCTTCAGAGCGACCAGCAGGCCGGTCGAATCGCTGCCGCCGGAGATGGCGACGAGAAGGCGGGTGGGATTGCGAAGGGAAATCAGGAGCCGGCGGGCGGCGTCTTCAGGGGAGGCGGGGGAAGGCGTGTCCACGGCGGTTGTGCCGCGGCCGGTCAGCAGCGAAGCCGCTTCTGTTCCGATGCGACCTTGGAAACCACGGCACGCGATGCCTTGGGGTAGCGCTTCGTCACTTCGCGCAGCGTGGCGCAGGCTGTTTCGGTGTTGTCGAGGGCGGCAAGGGACATGCCGAGCTTCAGGAGCATTTCGGGGGCCTTGGGCGAGGAGCCATAGGCCTGGTGGGCGTTGAGGAAGGTCTTCGCCGATTCGTTGAACTTACCCTGCGAATACTGCGCCTCGCCCAGCCAGAAGTTGGCGTCGGCGATCTTCGCGCTCTGAGGGTAGCTGGCGATGAAGCCGTTCAGCTCGTTCTCCGCCATGGCATAGTCGCCGGACAGGACATGGCCGTAGGCGACCTGATAGGCGTCGCCTTCCGAGCCGAGCGAAGCGGTCTGGTTCGGCTGGACGGTTTCGACGCCGGGGAGGGCCGTCGATCCGTTGTCGATCGCACCCGGGTTGAGCGTGGCCGCGCTGGGCACGCCCTGAGGGTCGAGTTCGATCGAGCCGAGCACCTGCTCGGGCTGGCCGATCGGGTCGGCCCCGGCATTGCTGCCGGGTACCGGATCCTGTGTGATGACCCCGGCGACGGAATCGGCTTGCCCGCCGCCGTCGACCGGTGTGTCGAGGGCGCCGCTCTTCTTGGTGCCGCCCTTTTCGAGATCCTGGAAACGGAACTCGTTGTCTTCCTGCGTCTTGCGCATCTGCTCCTGCATCTGCAGGATCTGGAAGCTCATTTCCTCGATCCGGCCGTTGAGGTTGCGGATCTCCTCCTCGAGCTGCAGGACGCGGATCGACGGATCGGTGCTTTGGGCAAGTATCACCGGCGCGCGCTCGGCTGCGGTATCGGCAGTCCGTGCTTCCGACGCGGGGCGCGGTGCGAGGAGCTGCATCGAACTGGCGTTTCCGTGCAGGCCGGCCACAGTCGCCGCCCCGAGCAATGCGGCCATGACAAGTCTTTTCATGTCATTGTTCCTGTCTTCATGAATCGTCGCGCCGGGTTTGGCGCAACCGGAAGATTTTTTCCAATTGCCGGCAAAAAGCAACCGAAGTTCGGCCAAAGTATGGAGAAAAGCCGAAAGGCGGCTCCCCGGGGGAAGCCGCCTTTCGCAAGTCTGCCGCCTGAAGCGGGAATTACATTCCGGCGCCGCCGAGTACGGTGACGGCGCGGCGGTTCTGCGACCAGCAGGAGATGTCGTCGCAGACGGCGACCGGACGTTCCTTGCCGTAGGAGATGGTCTTCATGCGGCTCGCCGGAACACCGCGCGATGCCAGGTAGTCGCGGGTGACGGCGGCACGGCGGGCGCCGAGCGCGAGGTTGTATTCGCGGGTGCCGCGCTCGTCGGCATGGCCTTCGACGGTGATCGCGTAGTTCGGATACTTGGCAAGCCACTGGGCCTGGCGGTCGAGGGTCTGCTGGGCGTCGGCGCGGATCGAGGTGGAGTCGGTGTCGAAGAAGATGCGGTCGCCGACATTGACGGTGAAGTCCTGGGTCGAGCCCGGGGTCGCCGCACCGGCGCCGAGGCCGAGGTCGGAGGCGCTGTTCGGCAGGTTCTTCTTCGAGGCGCAGCCGGCAAGCGCCAGGGTCAGCGCGATGGCGAGGACGGCGGGGTTGCTGGCGATCTGCTGCATGCGGCTCTTCGCCGGAGTGTGAATGCGGCTCATAGCCGGTCTCCTTGATGTCTTCCGTTAGGGTTGCCGGACTTTAACCATTCGAGGTTAACCGGCATCCAACGAACATGGTTAAGAAAGTGTCAAATCGCTGCCGCAAGGCGCCGTTGGTGCGGACCTTGCGGCAGGAAAGCGGCGTGAATGCGGCCTATTCAAGAAGCGGAGACCAGGCCGGATCGGAGGCGAAGGTCGGGGTCTTGACGAGCTGCTCGTTGTAGCCGGTGAGGTCGATCGAGTAGAGCTGCGGGCCGCCGGAGCCGGCGGACTGGCGGAAGAACATCAGGACGCGGCCGTTCGGCGCCCAGGTCGGGCCTTCGTTGTGAAAGCCCGAGGTGAGGATGCGCTCGCCCGAGCCGTCGGTCTTCATCACGCCGATCGAGAACTTGCCGCCCGACTGCTTGGTGAAGGCGATGAGGTCACCGCGCGGCGACCAGACCGGGGTGGAGTAGGAGCCGTCGCCAAACGAGATGCGCTGCTGGCCAGAGCCGTCGGCGTTCATCACGTAGAGCTGCTGGCGGCCGCCGCGGTCGGATTCGAAGACGATCCGGGCGCCGTCCGGCGAATAGGACGGCGAGGTGTCGATCGCGGCCGTCGAGGTGAGCCGCGTCGTGGTGCGCGAGCGCAGGTCCATCGTATAGATGTTGGCGTTGCCGTCCTGCTGCAGGCTCATGATGACGCGCTGGCCGTCGGGCGAGAAACGCGGCGAGAAGGTCATGCCGGGGAAGTTGCCGACCACTTCGCGCTGCCCGGTCTCCAGCTGGAGAAGGTAGACGCGGGGCTGCTGGCCCTCGAACGACATGTAGGTTACTTCCTGGCGGCTCGGCGAGAAGCGCGGCGTCAGGACGATGTCCTTGGAGCCGGTCAGCATGCGGACGTTCTCGCCGTCCTGGTCCATGATGGCGAGCTGGCGCTTGCGATCGGTCTTCGGACCGCTTTCCGAGACGAAGACGATGCGGGTGTCGAAATAACCCTTTTCGCCCGTGATGCGCTCATAGATCGCATCGGCGATGATGTGGGCGACGCGCCGCCAGTTTTCCGGCTGGGTGTAGAACTGCTGGCCGGTCATCTGCTGGCCGGCAAAGGTGTCCCACAGGCGGAACTCGGCGCGAAGACGACCGTCGCCTTCCTTGCTGATCCGGCCGACGACGAGCGCCTGGGCGTTGACCACCTTCCAGTCCTCGAAGCGCGGAGCCTGGTCGGGATTGGTGATCTTTTCGATGAAGGCCGCGCGGTTGACCGGGGCGAAGAGACCGGAGCGCTTGAGGTCGGCCTCGACGACGGCGGCGATCTTGGCGCCGATGCCGTCGCCGGAGACGAAGTCGGTGATCGCGATCGGCAGCGGCTCGACATTGCCCTTGTTGATGTTGATTTCGACGACTGCGCTCGCCGGGGTGGCAAAAGCGCCGGCCATGCCGACGATCACCATCAGGGTTCGAAGAAGGTTGAGTTTCATCATAAGATCCAAGCCTTTCAGCTCTTACATCAGTTCGCTGGGGTCGAAATTGACGATCACTTCCGACCAGGCATCGTATTTGTCCCGGGGAAGGTTCTTGAAGGGGGCGGAGCGCAGGACGGCGCGGCGTGCGCCGCCCATCAGCACCTGTTGGGTCTGCGGCGTTCCGCCGGTCGCGGTGACTTCCGGTTCGCCGATCAGCTCGCCGGACTCGTCGAGCTGGAATTTCACCTTGATGCGAACGTCCGCCGCATCGGCGAGGCCCGGAATAACCGACCAGTTGTTCTGGATCTGGCCGCGCAACGCGTCCATCTCGCTCTGGCTGAGCTCCGAGCCGCCGGTGGTCTTCTTGCCGCCGAAGGCCGCCTTGTCCGGCGATGCCTTGGCGCCACCGGCCGTCGGGTCGTTCTTGTTCAGGAGGGCCGCGACCTCGTCGGCGTTGAAGTCGCTCTCCTTGGCGGATTTCGACTTCGCCGTCTCCTGGGTCTTGACGTCCTTCTTCTTGTTGTCAGCCTTCGCCGTCTCACTCTGGGTCGGCTTGGTCTCTGCGGGCTTCGCCTCGGTCGGCTTCGGCTTTTCGGGTTTCGGCTTGGCGGTCGGAACCGGCACGCTGTCGGGCAGCGGAATTTCCTCGGCCTGAGCCTCTTCCGGCTTCGGCTCGCTCTCGGCCGGCGGCTTGGGCTCGGGCGTTACCTCAGGCTTCGGCGGTTCGGCCTTGGCGACCTCGGTCGGCTTGGTGGGCTCGGCGACCGTTTCTTCCTTGATGATGTCCTTGATGTCGTTGGTGACGTCATCCTGGGTCGGCTGGACCTTCTCGACCTTCTCGGGTGCTGCCGAGGATTCGGCCTTGGTCGGCTTCTCGACGGGCTTGGGCACGGACTTCAGGTCGACATCGTTCTCGCCGACATTCTGCGCATCGGGAACGGAGGTCGGCTTCTTGGTCGGCACGGGTGCCGATTTCTCGGCGACCGGCGCGCTCTTGTCGCCCTGCTGGATCTGGGTGAGTTCGGAGATCGGCACGATATCGACCGGCAACGCCTCGACGTCCGCGACGTCGAAGGATTCGGGCGCGCTGATGCTGACCAGCGCGAAAGCAAGCGCCAGCCCGTGCAGCACAGCCGAAGAAATGAGACTAGCTCTCATCGCGTTCGATCACTTGTCCTGTTCTTGCAGGGTCACGAGGCCGATATTCTTGAATCCTGCCGCGGATATGCGAGCCATGACCTGCATGACGGTGCCGTAGGCAGCGGCGGTATCGCCGCGCACGTAGATGCGCTCGTTGTAGCCGGTGGTGGCGATCGCCTCGAGCTTGGCAACCACGTCTTCGAGGGGGATGGCCGTTTCCTGGAGATAGATCTCGCCGGCCGAATTGACCGAGATGGTGATCGGCTGGGTGTCGGAATTCATCGCCTTGGCCTGGGTTTCCGGCAGGTCGATCGGCACGCCGACCGTCATCATCGGTGCCGCGACCATGAAGATGATCAGGAGCACGAGCATGACGTCGACCATCGGCGTGACGTTGATCTCGCTGATCGGCGCCTTCTTGCCGCCGCGCCTTCCGCCGCGACGGCCACCGCCGCCGCTCGATCCAACATTCATACCCATACTAAGCGTCTCCTAAGCCGGACGTTTACTGCGCGGCCTGACGAGGCTGCAGCTTCTCATCGATCTGGCGCGAAAGAATGGCGGAGAATTCGTCGGCGAAACCCTCCATGCGGGCGGTCAGCTTGCCTGCCTCGCCGGAGAACTTGTTGTAGGCGATGACCGCCGGGATAGCGGCGACAAGGCCGATCGCGGTGGCGAGCAGCGCTTCCGCGATACCGGGGGCGACGACTGCAAGGTTTGTCGACTTCGAGCCGGCGATTGCCTGGAACGATGTCATGATGCCGACGACGGTGCCGAACAGACCGACGAAGGGGGCTGCCGAGCCGATGGTGGCGAGCGAAGAAAGGCGGGCCTCGAGGGTCTCGGATTCGCGCGCGAGCGTCACGTCCATGGCGCGGTCGATACGCATCTGCAGGCCGATCGGCGAACGGGCGCCGCGCTCGAAGCTCTTCTTCCATTCGCGCATGGCGGCGACGAACATCGCGGCAAGTCCGGTATTGCTGCGTTCGGCGAGCGTCCGGTAGAGTTCCTCGAGAGACTGGCCGGACCAGAACACCTGTTCGAACTGGTCGAACTGGCGGCGCGCGCGCGAATAGCTCAAGAACTTGTCGATGACGATTGCCCAGGTCCAGACCGAGGCGGCGAGCAGTCCGAGCATGACCAACTTGACGACGAAGCCTGCCTGCATGAACAAGGCCCAAAGGCTCACGTCATGCGTCGCCGCTGCCAAACCTACTTCTTCCATCGCTTTTAAATCCCCGAAATCCAAACGCCCGGCACATGACCGGGCGGTGAAAAAGCTCTGTTGCGGAATTGTGCGGTTGCCGTTGCCGAACGCCCTTATTCCGCTTCAAGCTCCCAGATTGCCTTCTTGCCTTCAAATTTGGTCAAAGGAAGGCGTGCGCCGCACAAAATTCCCTGGCGGCAGTAAGACATCATTATCGTTAAGGGACCGTTAGCGTGAGGGGCGAGCGACGACCTGTCAGCCGAGGAAACGGGCGGCCAGTCCCTCGGGCAGGCGCCGCGGCCGGCCGATGCGATTGACCACGGCAATCACCACCCTGGCGGCGATCAGCAGGTCGCCGGCGCGGCGGATCTCCTGTTCCAGCACCATCTTGGCGCCGCCGGCCTTGGTGGTGACGGTCCGGATCTCCAGCACATCGTCCATGCGGGCCGGCGCCTTGAAGTCGATTTCCATCCGGTGGACGACGAAGACGAGGCCTTCCTCGTCAATCCCGAT
Source organism: Allorhizobium sp. GW101-3B10 (assembly GCF_059424725.1). Taxonomy (NCBI): domain Bacteria; kingdom Pseudomonadati; phylum Pseudomonadota; class Alphaproteobacteria; order Hyphomicrobiales; family Rhizobiaceae; genus Allorhizobium; species Allorhizobium sp. GW101-3B10. The sequence continues at coordinate 640,150 of NZ_JBWKZR010000001.1, forward strand.
CAGCGCGCTCTGTTCGACGCCGAGGCAGCGCAGATAGTCCGTTCGGCCGCGTTCGAGGAAGTGCAGATAGCGGGCGTGGTAGACCAGGCCGGAAAAATCCGTGTCTTCATAATAGACGCGCTGCGTGAGGCGGTGTCCTTCGTCCGTCAGTTCTCCACAGAGAGAAATCGTCTTTTGATTCATATTCTTACCTTGTTTTCCCGGCAACCGGAGGCGCACTGCCACATAGCCTTTCCTCGCCCATTGTAGTTCTGTCACAAATTGGCATTATCAGATTTGGGGGCTCACCGGCACAGGAGACTATCATATGAAAATTGCAATCATGGGCGGAGACGGGTTCGTTGGCTGGCCGACTTCCCTGCACCTCTCCGATGCCGGCCACGACGTCCATATCCTCGATAACCTGTCGCGCCGCTGGATCGATACCGAGCTCGGCGTGCAGTCGCTGACGCCGATGGACTCGATCCAGGAGCGCACCCGCATATGGCATGCGGAGACCGGTCGGCGGATCCATTTCCATCTGATTGATCTCGCCAAGGACTATGAACTGCTGAAGAACTGGCTGGCGGAGAACCGCCCCGACGCGATCATCCATTTCGCCGAGCAGCGCGCCGCGCCCTATTCGATGAAGAGCGACCGCCACAAGAACTACACGGTCAACAACAATGTGAGCGCCACGCACAATCTGTTGAACGCGCTGACCGAGCTCAACCTCGATTCGCACCTCGTCCATCTCGGCACCATGGGCGTCTACGGCTATTCGACCATCGGCGCGGCGATCCCGGAAGGCTATCTGCCGGTCGGCATCGAGACGACGCAAGGGGAGACCGTTTCCCAGGAAATCCTCTACCCGAGCAATCCCGGCTCGATCTACCACATGACGAAGTGCCTCGATCAGCTGCTGTTTCAGTTCTACGCCAAGAATGACGGCCTGCGGATCACCGACCTGCACCAGGGCATCGTCTGGGGGACGCACACCGAACAGACGCGCCGCCATCCGCAGCTCGTCAACCGCTTCGACTATGACGGCGACTACGGCACCGTCCTCAATCGGTTCCTGATCCAGGCGGCGATCGGCTATCCGCTGACCGTGCATGGCACGGGCGGACAGACCCGCGCCTTCATCCATATCCAGGACTCGGTGCGCTGCATCGAGATCGCGCTGAAGAACCCGCCGGCGCGGGGCTCGCGCGTCGAGATCTTCAACCAGATGACGGAAACGCACCGCGTGCGCGACCTCGCCGAGATGATCTCGAAGATGACCGGCGCCGAGATCGCCTGGCTGCCCAATCCGCGCAAGGAAGCCCCGGAAAACGACCTGATCGTCAAGAACGAGAAGTTCCTCGGCCTCGGGCTCGAGCCGACGACTCTGAAGGGCGGCCTGCTCGACGAGATCGTCGACGTCGCGCGGAAGTTCGCCTATCGCGTCGATCGTTCGCGCGTGCCGGCCGTCTCGGCCTGGACCAAGGACATCGCCAAGACGATCAACCGCGACCCGGAAGGCAAGAAGCTGAAATCCGTGTCATGATGATGGGCACGGAAATGCTGCGCGGCATTCGGCCGGAGACGACGGCCGGGTCGCGCAATGCCTTCGTCACCCTGGTGACCAATGCCGACTACGCGATGGGGGCGGTGGCGCTCGCACGGTCGATCCGGCTGACGGAAAGCCCGGCCGACATCGTCGTGCTCTTTACCGGCGGGGTGGAGGCCGGTGCCCTCCGGCCGCTGGAAGCGCTCGGTTGCCGGCTGGTGGAGGTCGACCACCTGCCGCTCTCGCATGCGTTCAACCTGCGCCATGCGCGCGGCAATCTGCATGCGAATGCGCCCTTCACCAAGGGACGCAAGCCGGCCTTCCACTCGCCGCTCGACAATTTCTGCAAGCTCAGGCTCTGGCAATTGATCGACTACGCCACCTGCGTCTTCATCGATGCGGACGCGATCGTGCTGAAGAACATCGACAAGCTGTTCGACTATCCGGAATTCTCCGCGGCGCCGAACGTCTATGAAAGCCTTGCCGATTTCCATCGGCTGAATTCCGGTGTGTTCGTCGCCAGGCCTTCGCTCGCCACCTTCGGCGCCATGCTCAAGCAGTTGGATGAGCCGGACGTATTCTGGCGGCGTACCGACCAGACATTTCTCGAAACCTTCTTCCCCGACTGGCATGGCCTGCCGGTTTTCATGAACATGCTGCAATATGTCTGGTTCAACCTGCCGGAACTCTGGGACTGGAAAGAGATCGGCGTGCTGCACTACCAGTATGAAAAGCCGTGGGAGGCCGATCACCCGAAGGCGGCGCTGCTCAAGCCTCTGATCGACCTGTGGCACGCCTATTATGCCGGCGAGGGCATTCCTGACGTGGGGGCGCTTGCCAATCCGGTGCCGGTAGCGGCGGCATGAAGGTTCTTGTTTCCGGCGGGACGGGCCTGGTCGGCCGATATGTGGTCGAAGCGCTGCTTTCGGGCGGCTATGACGTCACCGTCGGCGGGCGTTCTGTTCCTCCAGCGGGGTACTTCTCCCGGCCCGTCAAGTTCCGGTCGATGTCGCTCGATCCCGATCTCGATCCGATCGAGGCCTTCGATGAAACCTATGTCTTCGTGCATGCCGCCTTCGATCACGTGACGGGCAAATACCGGGGCGGGGAGGGCGACGATCCGGTGCGGTTCCGCCGGCTCAATCTCGATGGCACGATCAACCTGTTCGATGCGGCCAGGCGGGCGGGCCTCCGGCGCGTCGTCTTCCTGTCCAGCCGGGCGGTCTATGACGGCATTGCGCCGGGGGAACCGTTGGTCGAGACGGTCGAGCTGCATCCGACGAGCCTCTACGGCGAGGTCAAATTGCTGGCGGAGCAGGTGCTGGCGGATATGTCCGGCCCGGGCTTTGCCGGCGCGAGCCTGAGGCTGACCGGCGTCTATGGCGATCTCAGGCCCAACAAGTGGGAAGGACTGTTCGCCGACTACTTGGCGGGCAGGGCAGTGCCCGTGCGGGCCGGATCGGAAGTGCATGGCCGGGATGTCGGCCAGGCCGTGCGCCTGATGCTGGAGAGCGATACGGCGAGAGTGAGCGGCGAGGCATTCAACGTCTCCGACGTCGTTACCGATACACGTAAGATCCTTTTCGCCGTGAAAATGGCGACCGGATGTCCTCATCCACTGCCCGCGCCGGCAGACAAAACGCTCGTGGCGGAGATGGTGACGGAGAAAATCCGCGCGCTCGGCTGGAAGCCCGGCGACGAATCGTTGCTGGAAAGCACGATCCACTGCCTGATGGACAGCGGCCGAACCTGAAGTTCAACCCATCAGATCGGCTTCGTTCCAACCAAGCTCGGCCATTTCCACAGCCCGCGCTTGCGCGTCGTCGCCGACGATGAATTCGTCCAGCTGCGGCGGTTTCACGCTTGTGCCGGAGAGCATGGCATGGACCTGGCCGCGATGATGGGTCTGGTGCTGGAACAGGTGGCTGAGGATGTCGTCGAGACGGTCGGTCTGGATACGGCTGCCGCGATGGACCGCGACGGCGCGGGCGAGCTCGCCTGGCGTCAGGTTGTCGCAGAGCCTAACAAGGCGGCGGTCGACGTCGGCCTGTGCGGCGCGCAGTTCTGCCGGGTCGGCAATGGGTTCCTCTTTTTCCCAGGCCTTCGGGCCGAGCGTACCGCCCTCCAGCGCATCGACATAGAACCAGTCGATGACCAGGATATGGTTGAGCGTCGCCCGGATCGACGGGAAGAAACTTGTGCGTTGTGCCTCGAACTCGCCGGGTCGCAGAAGCGCCACGGCCTTGTGCAGGCGCAGGTTGGCGAGCGCATTGGCGCGGGCGAGCTTGCGGAAGACGCGGGTGGGGTCGAGGGCATCGGTCATGGACGGTCCCTTCTTCGTTGGTACGGCTGTTGCCACGCTATTGCGATCCCGAGCGGCAAACCGATATTAGCCGAGTTCGACGACGACGATCTCGGGTGGTACGCCCAGCCGCACCGGCAATTTGGAAAGTCCAAGACCAGCGGACACGATCAGGTGACGGCCGTTCTCGAACACGTGTCCATAAGCGTAGCGGTTTCCGAAGCGCGACGGCACGAGCGGCGAATAACCGAGTATGCGGATCTGGCCGCCATGGGTATGGCCCGAGAGCGTCAGGGTCACCCGTCCGGGAACGTCGGTGAATATGTCCGGTTCATGGGCCATCAAAATGACAGGCCCGTCGTCGTCTATCTGCGCCATTGTGGCGGGCAGGTCGTCCAGGCCATCGATCCAGCCGGAGCCGTCGGGTGCGGCGTAACCGGGTTCGAGCTGGTCGGCAAGACCGGCGAGCCAGAAGTGTCGCCCATCCTTCTCGATGCGGATAGCACGGTTGTCATAAACCGGGATGCCGACGTCGGCGAGGGCCCTGTGTGCCAGTGTCGGTCCCATTGCTGCCGCCTGGGCCGTGGGGTCATTCAACCAGTCATGATTGCCGAGAATGGCATGGACGCCGAGCGGTGCCCGCAGGCGCGCCAAGGCTTCCGCCCAGCGCTCCGGCTTCACGTAGCCGGAGTTGAAGCGCATGCTGGTCATATAGTCGCCGAGTAGGACGACGATGTCTCCGTTGAGACTGTTGGCCTGTTCGCAGATCGTGGCGATGCGGCTCGCCGGCATCCAGGGCTCGCAGGCATGGAAGTCGGCAAGGCCGACGATTCTGAGTTTTAGCCCATGCGGCCATCTGGCCGGCGTAAGCGCGTAGCGGGTGACGCGCGGTTGTGACAATGGCTCGACGCCGACTGCGTAGGTGGCGGTTCCGAAGCCACCCATGATAAGGCTGGCAAAAAGCTTGAGGAAGCCGCGCCGCGCGATCATCAGTCTTCCTCTAGTGTCAGGCGGAACTGGGCGGCCTCCAGATCCTTCGGCGGCTGCAGGCCGAGATGCTTCCACGCCGTGGTGGTCAGCACGCGGCCGCGCGGGGTGCGCTGGATGAAGCCCTGCTGGATCATGTAGGGCTCGATGATGTCCTCGATCGCATCGCGCGGTTCGGAGAGACCGGCGGCGATCGTCTCGATGCCGACCGGGCCGCCGCCGAAGTTCACGGCGATCATGTTGAGGTAGCGCTTGTCGAGTTGGTCGAGGCCCATATTGTCGACCAGGAGCCGGGTCAGGGCCTCGTCGGCGATCTCGCGGGTGACGGCTTCGGCGCGGGCGACCTCGGCAAAGTCGCGCACACGGCGGAGCAGCCGGCCGGCGATGCGCGGCGTGCCCCGGGCGCGGCGGGCGATCTCGCGGGCGCCTTCGTCCGTCATGCCGAGCCCCATCAGCCGGGCGCCGCGCCGCACGATCAGCTCCAGTTCCTCGACCGTGTAGAAGGAGAGGCGCACCGGAATGCCGAAACGGTCGCGCAGCGGCGTGGTCAAGAGCCCGAGGCGGGTGGTGGCGGCAACGAGGGTGAACTTGGAAAGGTCGATCTTCACCGAGCGGGCGGCAGGGCCTTCGCCGATGATCAGGTCGAGCTGGTAGTCCTCCATGGCAGGATAGAGGATTTCCTCAACCGCCGGGTTGAGCCGATGGATCTCGTCGATGAAGAGCACGTCGCGCTCTTCGAGATTGGTCAGGAGGGCGGCAAGGTCGCCGGCCTTGGCGATGACCGGGCCCGAGGTCGAGCGGAAGTTGACGCCGAGTTCCTTGGCCATGATCTGGGCTAGCGTCGTCTTGCCGAGCCCCGGCGGGCCGACGAACAAGACGTGGTCGAGTGCCTCGCCCCGGTTCTTCGCCGCCTCGATGAAGATCTTCAGGTTGGCGCGCGCTTCCGCCTGGCCGGTGAATTCGTCGAGCGACTGCGGGCGCAGCGCCGTGTCGAGATCTTCGCCCCGCTTGTCCGGCGAGAGGATGGGGTTTGGGGTGCTCATGCGAGGAGTTCCATGCCGGGTACGCGGGACGCAGCGTGTCTGTCGAAGGTGAAGGTCGTTGCGCAGCCGGCCAGCCGGTTCATCTCGGCCATAAGCGCATCGGCAAAGTCTACATTCTCGCGCCGGCAGAGATCCAACGCATTTCCGACGGCCTCGTAGTCGGCGATCTCGAATTCGCGTCTCTCAAGCAGGGCCTGGAGAAAGTCGAGAATACGGTCACGCGGAAAGCGATAGAACCGTTTCAGGACCCAGCTTGCCTCCAGAACGACCGATACGTTGACGAAAATGGTCTCTCTGTCGCGCAACCGATCCAGCAGCCGCTCAACCGTTCCGATTTGCTCGGGGCTGTCGCCGACCACGATACGCAGCAGCACATTCGTATCGATGCCTTGTCGCGTGCTCATCACTCTCAGCCCCGGCGTCCGGAGTTTGCGTAGCGCTCAACGGCCTCCTCCTCGATCGCCGCGTCGATCTGCTCCACGGTCGCCTCGCGTCCCGATGGCGGCTTGCCCATAAAGCCGGCCAGCTCGCTCAGCGGCTTGTTCCTTGGTACAACGATCATCTCGCCATTTCGGACCCAGGCGTAGCATTTGTCGCCGGGCCTGACGTTGAGTGCGTCCCGAACGTGTTTTGGAATGGTCATCTGGCCCTTGGCCGTGACAGTGATGTTAAAGCCCAAATCCGATACTCCTTACTTTTCAGGAATAGTAAGGCAATTTGCCTTCTCCAGCAATCACCGCGACAGCTCCTTCAACCCCAGGCGGATCAGCTTGGCGCTGTCGGCGCCTTCGCCGCCGTTCTTCAGGGCGGCGGAGATCGCATTGGCGGCCTGCTCGCGGGAATAGCCGAGATTGGTGAGCGCCGACACGGCATCGGTAACGGGCGCAGGGGCGACGCCTTCGCCGAGTTCCTGCTTGAGGCCGATGGTGGCGGCCGCCTCGCCGGCAAAGGCGGGCGCCTTGTTCTTCAGCTCGGTGATGATGCGGACCGCGACCTTCGGGCCGACCCCTGGCGCGCGCGACACGGCGGTCTTGTCCTGCAGCGCGATGGCATTGGCGAGTTCCGACGGGGTAAGGGTGGACAGCAATGCAAGCGCCACCTTGGCGCCGACGCCCTGCACGCTCTGCAGGAGGTTGAACCATTCGCGCTCGAGCGCCGTCATGAAGCCGAACAGCTTCAACTGGTCCTCACGGACATAGGTCTCGATGAACAACACCGCGGCCTCGCCCGGCGAGCCGAGGCGTGACAGTGTGCGCGAGGAGCAGAAGGCAACGTAGCAGACGCCATGCACATCGATCAGCGCATAGTCGTCGCCGATTTCGTCGATGGTGCCTTTGAGCTTGCCGATCATGGGAGAAGTCCGTCAGGGATGAGTTTCGGGAGTGATGAGGGGAACCATCGGGAAATAGGTGCGGTAGCCTTTCGGATCGCGCGTGAGAATCGAATAGCCGCGAATGGCGGCATGCGCGCCGATCATGAAGTCCGGCAGCACACGCTCGCGCGCTCCGCCGGTCCTGCTGTACCTGCGGAAAGCCACGCCGGCGGCAAAGGCCGCCGCCCAGGGCAAGCCTTCGCGATGGAAATCGGATTGCGGAAGCAGTTGGTCGACCGTCTCAATATCGTTATAGCGCACCGAAAACTCGGCATAGATGACCGGATTGATCACCAGCGGCTGTTCGGCTGCCGCCCGGGTCAGCGCAGTGCGCGACCAGCCGAGCCAGACCGGGTCGCGCACCGCTACATCGACCAGGACATTCGTGTCGACCAATGTCGCCATGGATCAGCGATCCCTCGTCATGGCCATCAAGGCGTCGGCATCGATCGTCTGGTCACCGGTTCCCTCAAGTGCGTCAAGCGCTTGCATCAACGCGGCGAGACGCGTGCGGTCGGCATCGGAATGCCGGTTGCCTTTGGGCGCCAAGGTCAATTTGCCGTTTTCGACGGTGAAAACGACCTCGCTGTTCGGCTCGATGCCGACCAGTTCGCGCAAGTCGCGGGGTATGGTGACCTGACCCTTGGATGTGACGCGCATGATCTCGCTCCTTCTAGGGTAAGAAAATATCTTACTGACGGAACAAGTCAAGAACAAACTAGGCGCTGGCCAGCACCTGGCGCATGCGATCGCCGCCGCGATTGTGGGCGTGGCAGATGGCGATGGCGAGCGCGTCGGCGGCGTCATTGCCCTTGAACTCCGCCTTGGGCATGAGGATCTTCAGCATCATGTGGATCTGCTGCTTCTCGCCGTGGCCGACGCCGATGACTGCCTTCTTCACTGCATTGGGCGCATATTCGGCAACCCGCAGCCCGGCCCGGGCCGGAACCAGCATGGCGATGCCGCGGGCCTGGCCGAGCTTCAGCGTGGCCACCGCGTCCTTGTTGACGAAGGTCTGTTCGACGGCCGCTTCGTGCGGTTGGTAGGCGTGCACGACTTCCGAGAGCCCGTCATGCAGCTGGCAGAGACGCGAGGCCAAATCCATGTCGCCATCGGAGGTCACGGTGCCGGAGGCGACGAAACGCAGGGAGTTGCCGAGCGTTTCGATCACGCCCCAGCCGCACCGCCTGAGGCCCGGATCAATGCCGATAATTCGAATCGCGTTCTGCATGATGTCACCTTAACGTCCTGCCAGCCGGTCTGCCAGAACTAAGTGAACAAAACAAAAACACTGAAGTGACGGTCAACGAAACTCGTCATTCCGGCTCTGGTTTTCGCGGGACGGGCATCTACATAGAGGGTCCTGCAAGAACCGGACGGACCCTCGCAAATGATCCCCTTTTCCATTCTCGACCTGTCTCCGATCGCGGAGGGCCATACCGTGACCGAAGCGCTCGACGCATCCCGGCGCATGGCGGTCAAGGCGGAGGATTGCGGCTATAACCGTTTCTGGTTGGCCGAGCACCATGGCATGCCGGGGATCGCCAGTGCCGCGACCTCGGTGGTGATCGGCCATGTCGGCGCGGCGACGAAGCGCATCCGCATCGGCTCGGGCGGCATCATGTTGCCGAACCATGCGCCGCTGGTCATTGCCGAGCAATTCGGCACACTCGAGGCGCTGTTTCCCGGCCGTGTCGATCTCGGCCTCGGTCGCGCGCCGGGAACCGACATGCGCACCGCCCGGGCGCTGAGGCGCAATATGGAGGCAGGGACGGAGAGTTTCCCGCACGACATCATCGAACTCAGGCGTCTGCTCGGCGCGCCGACCGAGGACCAGGCCCTGCTCGCTGTGCCGGGCATGCGCAGTCATGTGCCTCTCTGGCTGCTGGGCTCCAGCCTCTACAGCGCCCACCTCGCGGCAGCGCTCGGGTTGCCTTACGCCTTTGCCTCGCACTTCGCTCCCGATCAGTTGATGGAGGCGATCTCGATCTACCGAGAGCGCTTCCAGCCCTCGGAGGAACTCGACAAGCCGTATGTCATGGTGGGCATCATGGGCGTCGCCGCGGAGACGGATGCCGAGGCCGAGCATTTGTTCACCTCGTCGCAGCAGCAGTTCGTCAACCTGCGTCGCAACGTGCGCAAGCCGTTTCCCCGGCCGATCGAAACCATGGAGGGGTTCTGGACCGAAGTCGAGCGCTACGGGGTCGAGCATACCCTGCGCTACGCCGTAGTCGGCGCTGCGGCGACGGCCAGGAACAAGCTTGCGGAATTCCTCAAGGCGACCGGTGCGGACGAACTGATCGTCTCCATGCCGATCCATTCCGTGGAGCAACGGCTGCGATCCGTCGAGATCTTTGCCGATCTCCGCGAAAAAATGCTCGATTGAGGGCGCAAAGACGTTAATTCGACTTTGTGATGAGAAATTGCCGCGTTTTTTAACCGGCGTTTAAAGAAAAGTCCCGACCGTAGAGTATCTGACGGCGAGGAGTGTGCTCCTGGCCGTCAAGTCGCTTTCAAACGGCACCTACGCGCAGAGTGGGCGCGGCAAAACGGGATTCAAGATGACAAGTCGTTTCAACTCGCTGTCCTCCAAGGTCATCGGCATCTTTCTCCTGCTGACCGTGTTGTCGGTAGGACTGCTGAACGTTCTCGCCTATTCCACATCCAGCGCCGTGTTCGAGGACCAGACCTTCCGGTCGATGCGCTCCACGCTGACTTTCCGCGGCGACATTCTCAATGAACAGCTGGCACAGCTGGAGAACCAGGCGACCTCGATCGCCAAGATCGAAAGCCTGCAGCAGTCGATCACCGCGATGAAGAGTGGCTGGAACACGATCGTCAAGACGTCCGGCGACGCCCGCAAGGAGCTGCGCGACGTCTTCATCACCAAGAACCCCAATCCGGCCGAACTGGAAAAGCTGCTGAAGCCGGAAGGCCCGAGCGGCTTCTACTATTCCAGCCATGAGACGGTCCAGACGCAGGTCGCCGGCTTCCTCAAGGGCACCCAGTTCCGCGACCTGCTGATCGTCGACCAGACCGGCAACGTCATCTATTCCTACAAGAAGGGCGAGACGTTCGCCGAGAACGTTGCCAGCGGCCCGCTGGCCGAGACGGGTCTAGGGCGTGCTTTTGCCCGCAGCGTCGAAGAGGCCGGCAAGGCCGTCGAAGATGCCGCCCCGACGCGTTTCTCGGGTCTGAAGGCCGGCAGCAATCCGCAGTCACCAGACATTTATTTCGCCGTTCCGGTGGTCAAGTTCGGCTCCTTCAAGGGCGCGATCCTGTTCCAGCTCAAGGACACAGCAATCACCAGCATCCTCTCCAAGGGCATCGATAGCGATAGCGGCGAACAGGTGGCGATTCTTTCCGAGGATGGAACCGGCATCAGCCTGTCGGCCGACGGCAAGCTCGCCGACATTTCCGCGGCGCCCTTCGGCTTTCCCGCCGACGCGATCAACGGCGAAAAGATCGTCATCTCCAAGTTCGAGCGTGCCGATGGTGCGGCCAATGCCTATGGCCGGCCGGTGTCCTACGGCGGCGACAAGTATCTGGTCACCGAGAGCCTGACGCATGCCGAACTCGGCGCCGGGTCGTGGCATATCGCCATGACGCTGTTCGTGACGGCGATCATCGTGCTGACCGTCATGGCGATCGCGACCGGCTACCTGACCGGCCGGCTGTTCGCGCCGCTCGCCCGTCTTGCCACCGTCACCGGTGACGTCGCAAACGGCAAGCTTGAAGAGGCCGTCGCCAACCAGGAGCGCCGCGACGAGATCGGCACCATGGCCAAGGCGCTGGAACGCTTCCGCCTCGGCCTGATCGAACAGCAGCGTCTCGAAAGCGAAACCCGCTCCGAACGCGAACGCGCCGACATCGAGCGTCGCCAGCGCATGGCGGAACGCGAGACGGAAGCCCAGAGCCTGCAGGCGGTCGTCGCTGCCCTCGACGAGGGTCTGGACCGGCTGGCGCGCGGTGATCTGGCCTTCGAAATCCGCACCGGTTTCCCGCAGGAACTCGAATCGCTCCGCCACAACTTCAACAAGGCGCTGTCCACGCTCAGCGCCACGCTGGCCGGCATCGGCGGCAACTCGGTCGCCGTGCGCGAAGGTTCGGACGAAATGCGCTCCGGCGCCGACCAGTTGGCGGAACGCACCGAACGCCAGGCGGCGGCGCTGACCGAGACGGCCAGCGCCATCAAGGCAATCACCGAAGGCGTGCGCACCCAGATCGCCCGTGCCGAGGATGCGGAGAAGATCGCCCGCAACGCCAAGACCGACACGGAACAGTCGAGCCTCATCATGCGCGAGACCATTGCCGCGATGGAGGCGATCCAGGGGTCGTCGCACGAGATCAACCAGATCATCGGCGTGATCGACGAGATCGCCTTCCAGACCAATCTTCTGGCGCTCAATGCTGGTGTCGAGGCGGCAAGAGCCGGCGAAAGCGGCAAGGGTTTTGCAGTGGTTGCCCAGGAAGTGCGCGAACTCGCCCAGCGTTCGGCTTCTGCGGCCAAGCAGATTGCCGCCCTGCTCGCGAAATCGACCACCGAGGTCAGCCATGGCGTGACGCTCGTCGAGAAGGCCGGCGCCGCCTTGCAGGGCATCGGCTCCCATGTCCTGGCGATCAACGGCCGAATCAGCGAGATCATGAGCTCGACCCGCGAGGAGGCCCAGACCCTGTCGGAGATCAACGGCTCGGTGAATCAGCTCGATGCCATGACGCAGCAGAATGCCGCGATGGTCGAGGAAACCACGGCGGCCATCCACCGGCTTGCACAGGAAGCAGGCGAGATGGACCAGCGTCTCGGGCAGTTCTCGCTTGGCGGAGGCCATTCCGCCGGCCAGCCCGGCCAGTGTGCCCAGCAATGGCGTCGGGCAAGCTGAAGCAGCTCCCGCACCGTCATTCTCTATTCGATCGAAGGGGTCGGAAGCGTGCTTCCGGCCCCTTTTGCCGTGTTGGGGGAGCGGTCGCAGTCGAATGCCGGGACGCAACAGGAGAGCGTCGGGTGCGTTCGAAGTACCGTTTCGTGCCGGTCCGCAAGAATATCGTAGATCATCAAGGTAAACAGACGTAGTTAAGCGCACCTTAACCTTTCTGCTTCATTATCCATCCTGATCAAAACATCGGCCGCAACAAGGCCCGTGCAACAACGATGGATATTGGAGTATCTTGCCATGAAGACGAGCCTTTTCGCCGTGGCTGCCGTTCTGCTCGCCGGCACAGCAGCCCATTCTGCGGACATTTATCAGCCTGAGCCTGCCCCGATCATGGCGCCCGAAGTCGAAGTTTCGGAGGCTTCCGGCTGGTACCTGCGCGGCGACGTCGGCTATTCCTTCAACAAGATGCGTGGCGCCGAATACTTCCAGGGCTCCAACGGCAATCTGGTCGATTTTGACGACACCGACCTGAAGGACAACTTCACGCTCGGCGTCGGCGTCGGTTACCAGGTCAACAACTACCTGCGCACGGACCTGACGCTGGACTACATGTTCAAGTCCGATTTCGAAGGCTCGACCACGGGCACCTGCGGCAGCCCGCTCGAACCCTGCACGTCGAGCGACGTCTCCGCCATGCGCGCCTATCACCTGATGGCCAATGCCTATGTCGACCTCGGCACCTACGGCATGTTCACGCCTTACGTCGGCGGCGGTATCGGTGGCGCCTACGTCAAGTGGGACAAGCTGCGCAACACCGCCTGCCAGGACGATGGCGGCGGCTGTGACGACACCGTCACCCATAAGGGCTACCACAACTGGCGGTTTGCCTATCAGCTGATGGCCGGCGCCTCGATCGACGTCACCTGCAACGTCAAGGCCGATATCGGCTACCGCTTCCGTCACACGCTTGCCGGCGGTATGTTCGGCTTCGAGGAAAACGGCGGACCGGGCCGCGACAAGGGCTTCTACAGCCACGAGGCGCATGTCGGTGCCCGCTACCTGTTCGGTGGTTGCGAGCAGCCGGTGGCCTACGAGCCCCCGCCGCAGCCGATCGTCTACAAGTAATTTCTCCACCCTTCGAATTGCACAAGGCCGCCCGGCAGTGGGCGGCCTTTTCGCGTTCCGGCTGCAATTCGGCCGGGCGGGGCAGTTTCACCGGTGCGCCAAAAAATCTTCTCTCTGCGACATAGAATTTTCTTGACGCGGATTTTCCACAGGCGTAGTTCCAGCGGCGGGACACCTCTCCCCAACGAGAGGCCATATACCTGGAAGGGTAGCACGATGACGACACTCGCCAAGCCGGACCTGCGTCCGAACAACACCCATTTTTCTTCTGGCCCTTGCTCGAAGCGCCCCGGTTGGTCGCTCGAAGCGCTCGCCGATGCCCCGCTCGGTCGCTCGCACCGCGCCAAGGTCGGCAAAGCCAAGCTCAAGCAGGCCATCGATCTCACCCGCGAAATTCTGAACGTGCCTGCGGACTACCGCATCGGCATCGTTCCGGCCTCCGACACCGGCGCCGTCGAGATGGCGCTCTGGTCGCTGCTCGGTGAGCGCGGCGTCGACATGCTGGCCTGGGAAAGCTTCGGCGCCGGCTGGGTCACCGACGTCGTCAAGCAGCTGAAGCTCAAGGATATCCGCAAGTTCGAAGCGCCCTACGGCGAGCTTCCCGATCTCGCCCAGGTCGATTTCGACCGCGACGTCGTCTTCACCTGGAACGGCACCACCTCGGGCGTCCGCGTTCCGAACGCCGACTTCATTCCGGCCGACCGCAAGGGCCTGACGATCTGCGACGCCACTTCGGCCGCTTTCGCCCAGGACATGGATTTCGCCAAGCTCGACGTCGTCACCTTCTCCTGGCAGAAGGTGCTGGGCGGCGAGGGCGGCCACGGAATGCTGATCCTGTCGCCGCGCGCCGTCGAGCGTCTGGAATCCTATGTTCCAGCCTGGCCGCTGCCGAAGATCTTCCGCATGACCAAGGGCGGCAAGCTGATCGAGGGCATCTTCACCGGCGAGACCATCAACACCCCGTCGATGCTCTGCGTCGAGGACTATATCGACGCGCTCCTCTGGGCAAAGTCGATCGGTGGCCTCAAGGGCCTGATGGCGCGGGCCGATGCCAATGCCAAGGTGCTGTTCGACTTCGTCGAGGCCAATGACTGGATCGCCAATCTCGCCAAGGTTCCGGCGACCCGCTCCAACACCTCGGTGTGCCTCACCATCGTCGACAAGGACGTGGCGGCTCTCGACGCCGACGCCCAGGCCGCCTTTGCCAAGGGCATGGTCACGGCGCTCGACAAGGAAGGCGTCGCTTTCGACATCGGCGCCTATCGCGACGCCCCGTCGGGCCTCAGGATCTGGGCCGGCGCGACGATCGAGACCGCCGACATGACGGCGTTGATGCCCTGGCTCACCTGGGCTTTCGAGACCCAGAAGGCCGCGCTCAAGGCCGCCTGAGACTGATCCGGCTTCGCCCTTGAGGCGAGGCCGCCCATTCCCATACCCGTACCAGACCTGAACCCCTTTGAAGGAGGCCTCACATGGCACCTCGCGTTCTCGTATCCGACGAATTGTCGGAAACCGCCGTCCAGATCTTCCGTGACCGCGGCGTCGAAGTCGATTTCCAGCCGAAGCTCGGCAAGGACAAGGAAAAGCTCGCCGAGATCATCGGCAATTACGACGGTCTCGCCATCCGCTCCGCCACCAAGGCGACCGAGAAGCTGATCGCCGCCGCGACCAACCTGAAGGTCATCGGCCGCGCCGGCATCGGCGTCGACAATGTCGATATCCCGGCTGCCTCGCGCCGCGGTATCATCGTCATGAACACCCCGTTCGGCAACTCGATCACCACCGCCGAACACGCCATCGCCCTGATGTTCGCCGTCGCCCGCCAGATCCCGGCGGCCGACGCCTCGACCCAGGCCGGCAAGTGGGAAAAGTCGAAGTTCATGGGTGTCGAGATCACCGGCAAGACGCTCGGCGTCATCGGTGCCGGCAATATCGGTTCGATCGTCTGCTCGCGCGCCATCGGCCTGAAGATGCACGTGCTCGCCTACGATCCCTTCCTGTCGAAGGAACGCGCCGAGGAAATGGGCGTCACCAAGGTCGAACTCGACGAGCTTCTCGCCAAGGCCGACTTCATCACCCTGCATGTGCCGATGACCGACAAGACCCGCGGCATCCTCAGCAAGGAAGCGCTGGCCAAGACCAAGCCGGGTGTTCGCATCGTCAACTGCGCCCGTGGCGGCCTGGTCGACGAAGCGGCGCTTGCCGAAGCCATCAAGTCGGGCCATGTGGCCGGCGCCGGTTTCGACGTGTTCGAGGTCGAGCCCGCCACGGAAAGCCCGCTGTTCGGCCTGCCGAACGTGGTCTGCACGCCGCATCTCGGTGCGTCCACCACGGAAGCCCAGGAGAACGTCGCCCTTCAGGTTGCCGAGCAGATGTCGGACTATCTGATCAAGGGTGCCGTCTCCAACGCCATCAACATGCCGTCGATCACTGCCGAAGAGGCGCCGATCCTCAAGCCCTTCATCAAGCTTGCCGATGTGCTCGGCGCCTTCGTCGGCCAGGTCACGGAAAGCGCGATCAAGGAAATCGAGATCCTCTACGACGGCCAGACCGCGCAGATGAACACCAAGGCGCTGACCTCGGCGCTGCTGGCCGGCCTGATCCGCAGCCAGGTGTCCGACGTCAACATGGTTTCGGCGCCGATCATGATCAAGGAAAAGGGCATCGTGCTCTCCGAGGTCAAGCGAGACAAGACCGGCGTCTATGACGGCTACATCAAGCTGACGGTCACCACCGAGAACCAGACCCGTTCCGTCGCCGGCACGGTCTTCTCCGACGGCAAGCCGCGTTTCATCCAGATCAAGGGCATCAACATGGACGCCGATGTCGGTGCCAACATGATCTACATCGCCAACACCGACGTGCCCGGCATGATCGGCTTCATGGGCACCACGCTCGGCGAGGGCGGCGTCAACATCGCCAACTTCCAGCTCGGCCGTGACAAGCAGGGCGGCGATGCGATCGCGCTGCTCTATGTCGATGAACCGATCAAGCAGGACGTGCTCGACAAGCTGATCGCCCATTCGGCAATCCGCCAGGCGAAGCCGCTGAGCTTCAACGTCGACTGAACTTAGGTCCTCCCAGAACAGACGAGAGGCGCGGGCGGCAACGTCCGCGCCCTTTTTCGTTCTTCGGGCCGGTGGGTTTTGATGGAAGTCAAGTTGACGCAGGGCGGCTTGTCGCATTGATCGCAAGGGAACAAAGCCTATTTGCTTTCTCGGACCTTCGATCAAGACGGCAACGAGAGCGACAGGACGATGTTCGAGATCTTCGACGCGCAATTGCTGGCACGGCTGCAGTTTGCCTTTACCGTGTCCTTTCATATCATCTTCCCCGCCTTTTCCATCGGACTTGCCAGTTACCTGGCGGTGCTGGAAGGCCTCTGGCTGTGGAAGAAGGACAAGGTCTATCTGGAACTGTTCGACTTCTGGAAGACGATCTTCGCCGTCGCCTTTGGTATGGGCGTCGTTTCCGGCATCGTCATGTCCTACCAGTTCGGCACCAATTGGAGCGTCTTTTCCGACAAGGCGGGGCCGGTCATCGGGCCGCTGATGGGCTATGAGGTGCTGACGGCCTTCTTCCTCGAAGCCGGTTTCCTGGGCGTCATGCTGTTCGGCCGCCATCGCGTCGGCCCGGGACTGCACTATCTGGCCACCCTGATGGTCGCGCTCGGCACGCTCATCTCCGCCACCTGGATTCTCTCGGTCAATTCCTGGATGCAGACGCCGGCCGGCTTTGCCATCAACGATGTGGGCCAGTTTGTGCCGGTCGACTGGTGGGCGATCGTCTTCAACCCGTCCTTCTCCTATCGCCTCACCCATATGGTGATCGCCGCCTATCTGACGACCGCCTTCGTCGTCGGCGGCGTTGGCGCCTACCATCTGCTGCGCCGCACTTCTCCCGATCGGGCCGGTACCATGTTCTCGATGGCGATGTGGATGGCGGCGATCGTCGCGCCGATCCAGATCCTCGTCGGCGATGCCCATGGCCTCAACACGCTGGAGCACCAGCCCGCCAAGGTCATGGCCATGGAAGGACATTTCGACAGCCATCCGCACGGCGCGCCGCTCATCCTGTTCGGTCTGCCGAACCAGGCGGAGAAGCGGATCGACTATGCCGTGCAGATCCCCAGGCTTTCCAGCCTCATCCTCAAGCACGATCTCAATGCGCCGCTGGCCGGCCTCGATACGATCGACGACGACAAGGAGCCGCCGGTTGCCGTCGTGTTCTGGTCGTTCCGGGTCATGGTGGGATTGGGCTTTGCCATGCTGGGCGTGGGCCTGTTCAGCCTCTGGTGTCGCTGGCGCGGCACGTTGTTCGAGAACCGGTTGCTGCATCGCGTGGCGCTGGCCATGGCGCCGGCCGGATTCGTGGCGGTGCTGGCCGGCTGGATCACCACGGAGGTCGGACGGCAGCCCTATACGATCTACGGTCACCTGCTGACCGCCGATTCTCTTTCGCCGATCGCCGCTCCCGCCGTCGCGGCCTCGCTGATCGCCTTCATCATCGTCTACTTCCTCGTCTTCGGGGCGGGGACCTTCTACATCCTCAGGCTAATGGCGCGCTTGCCGCGCGATCCGATGCCGGATCTCGACGGCGGACCGATCCGCACGTCCGGCATCACGCCGGCGGCGCAAACCGAGGGAGGCAAGCATGGCCTTTGATCTCGCATTCATCTGGGCGGCCCTCATCGCCTTCGCCGTCCTCGCCTATGTCATCCTCGACGGGTTCGACCTCGGGGTCGGCATTCTCTTTCCGCTGTTTCCCGAGAAGGCCGACCGCGACCAGATGATGAATTCGGTCGCCCCGGTATGGGACGGCAACGAGACCTGGCTGGTGCTCGGCGGGGGAGGTCTGATGGCGGTCTTTCCGCTCGCCTATGCGACGATCCTGCCGGCGCTCTATGCGCCGCTGATCGCCATGCTGCTCGGGCTGGTCTTCCGTGGCGTCGCCTTCGAATACCGCTGGCGTACCAAGAGGGCGGAGCATCTCTGGAACTATGCCTTTGCCGGCGGCTCGACGATCGCGGCCTTCGCGCAGGGGGTGGCGCTCGGCGCCCTCGTCCAGGGGATCCCGGTCGTCGACCGCGCCTATGCCGGCGGCTGGTGGGACTGGTTCACGCCGTTCTCGATCGCGACCGGCGTGGCGCTGGTGCTGGGTTATGCGCTGCTCGGCGCCACCTGGCTGGTGATGAAGACACGCGGCCCGCTGGCGGAGAAGGCACGGCGTCTCGCCTATGGCGCGGCGCTGGCGACCGTCGGGGCGATGGGCGTCTTCAGCCTTTGGACGCCCTGGCTCGAACCGCTCTACCTCGAGCGCTGGTTCGGCTATCCGACGGCGGTCTTCTCCTTCGTCGTGCCGCTGCTGGTCCTGGGATGCCTCTACCTGATCCTCAGCGGCCTGCGCGCCGGCAAGGATGCCCAGCCCTTCGTCGCCGCACTCGGGCTGTTCGTGCTCGGCTATGCGGGCATCGGCATCAGCTTCTACCCCTATATCGTGCCGACCTCGCTGACCATCTGGGATGCCGCGGCGCCGCAGTCCAGCCTCGCCTTCCTGCTGGTCGGAGCGGCGGTACTGGTGCCGATCATCCTGGCCTATACGGCCTATGCCTATTGGGTGTTCCGCGGCAAGGTCGACCCGGAGGAGGGCTATCACTGATGGCGCAGGCTTCCCTCATCAAGCGCCTCGGCTGGTTCATCGGTCTGTGGCTTGCCGGTGTGCTCGCGGTCGGGGTCGTCGCCTACGCCATCAAGCTGGCGCTTGGGGCCTGACCTGGCCGATGGCGCGATCGTGATCGAAAAACAGGCGGCCGAGGCTTCAATTCTCCGCGAGGGGACGCCATATGAAGGCGCAACGGATGTTGAAATCCGCTCAGGCATTGAAAACGAGGAGATGAAATGCGGCGCTACGGCAAGTTTTTTGGAGTTCTGGCGATCGGCCTGGCGACCATGCTGACGCTGGCCGACTTTGCCGAAGCTCGCCGCGCCAGCGGTGGTTTCGGCAGCCGCGGCACGCGCACCTTCCAGGCGCCCGCCGCCACCCGCACGGCTCCGGCACCGGCAGCGCCGATCGAGCGCACCATGACGCCGCAGGGCCAGACCACGCGGCCGGCTACCGCGCCGAACGCTCAGACCCAGGCAGGACGCCCCGGCGGCCTGTTCGGCGGCCTGGCCGGCGGTCTCATGGGCGGCCTGCTCATGGGCGGCCTGTTCGGCATGCTGATGGGCTCTGGCTTCGGCGGCGGCTTCGGCTTCCTCGGGCTCTTGCTGCAGGGCGTGCTGATTTTCTTCCTCGTCCGCTTCGCCATGCGCATGTTCGGCAACCGTCAGACGGCCTATTCGGGCGCTGGTGCCGGTCCTTCGGCCCGCAGCAATGCGGCGACAGGCCCTGGCTTCCAGATCCCGCGCATGGGCGGCATCAATCTCGGCGGCTCGTCCGCCTCGGCCTCCGCCATGCCGCGCGGTCCTTCGGCGTCTGCCGACGAGATCGGCATCGGGCAGAAGGATCTCGAGCGTTTCGAGCGGCTGTTGAAGGAAATGCAGGCGGCCTATGCCGATGAGGACTATGCGAGCCTGCGCCGCATCACCACGCCGGAAGCCATGTCCTATCTCGCCGAGGAACTCAGCGAGAATGCCACCAGGGGCCTCAAGAACGAGGTGCGTGACGTGCATCTGGTCCAGGGCGACGTGTCCGAGAGCTGGCGCGAGGGCAATGTCGACTATGCGACCGTCGCCATGCGCTACGAGAGCATCGACGTGCTGCGCGACCGCACCAGCGGCAAGGTGGTCAGCGGCGATCCGGACAATGTATCGGAATCCACCGAGATCTGGACCTTCGTTCGGCGTCCCGGCACGGACTGGCAGATTTCCGCCATCCAGGCCGTCGGCGACCCGGAATAACGATCCCTTTGCCACAGACAAAAAGGCCCGCTTCGCGCGGGCCTTTTCGCGTCTTCCGGCGGTGGATGCTCAGTTCGGGCAGGTCTTCAGCTGCCGGGCATAGGTATAGGTGATGTCGGTGAAGCGCTTGGCGCCGTTGAGCGCCTCCGAATTGGTGCGCCAGCTGCCGCGCACATAGCCGGCATGGCCGGAATGATAGGCGAGGTAGAGCTTGTAGGGATCGTTGAGCGGGATGCCGGTCTTCTCCGCCGTCTGGCGGTGGTACCAGCCGATGAACTGCATGGCGTCGGAGAAGTCGGTGCGCCGTGCGCTCCATCGGCCGGTCTCGCGCTGGTAACGATCCCAGGTGCCGTCGAGCGCCTGCGAATAGCCATAGGCACTCGACTTGCGCTTCCACGGAATGAAGCCCAGCAGCTTCTTGCGCGGCGGCTTGGCGTTATGGCGAAAGCCGGATTCGGTATAGATCGTCGCCATGAGGATCGGCACCGGAACGCCGTATTCACGCTCGGTCTTTTCGGCTGCACGCCGCCAGTTGTTGAACAGGCCGTCACGCTGTTCGAAAATCGCGCAGGCATTCTTGGTCTGGCTCGGCGGTTTCGCACAAGCAGTCAATGCCAGCAGAAGGCCAACGACAATTACGCCACGCATCGTTCATCCTCACTCAGGCCCACGAGGATATTACTTAAAATTTAACGAAAGGTTTTCGGATCCTTAATGATCGTCGTCCACCCGATCGGGTGGACGGAACCCGGGTTTCGCATGGGCCGGACGGGGTGCGGGAAGGATGGGCGCGCAGCAATTGTCGACCCGGCCATGTCGGGCTATGAACGGTTGCCCGCCAACGAGGATTGAACCCGGCCCATGCCGCGAACCCCGACCGATCGCCCGCCCGTCGTCGCCTTCCATATCCATGAGTGGAAGCGGTCGGTGCTGGAAGCGTATTTCCCGGAATGGGACTTCCATTACATGCCGTTCTTCGTCGGCGACAAGGCGTTCGTCGACGTCTGGCAGGCGCGGATCGCCGCGCTCGAAAATCCGAACGTGATCGTCTGGGGACCGAACCTGCCGCAGGCGGCGGCGGACTTCTGCGCCAGACGCAACATACCGGTCCACTTCATCGAGGACGGTTTCCTGCGTTCGGTCGGCGGCAGTGCCGGCCAGAGCGCGCCGTTTTCACTGACCATCGACAGGCAGCGACCGTTCTTCGACAGCCGGGGACCGTCCGACCTGGAGGACCTGCTGAAAACCTACGACTTCGATGCCGACCCCGCGCTGATCGAGCGGGCGCGGGCCGGGATTGCCGCCATGCTTGAGCATCGCATCGGAAAGTACGGAGGGCAGCCGGCGCGCGGCATGGTCGACCTGCCGCAGGGGCCGGGACGCAGGGTATTGGTGGTCGGCCAGGTCGAAAGTGACGCCTCCATCCGCTACGGGGCCGAGCGGCCGATCCTCAACAACGATCTGGTGCGTTTGGCGGCGCGGGAAAATCCCGGCGCGACGATCCTCTACAAGCCGCATCCGGACGTGCTGAAGGGCGTGCGAAAGCCGAGCTCCGATCCGGCCGAGGTGGCGGATCTCTGCCATGTCCTGACCGCACCCATGGCCTTGCCCGACGTGCTCGATGCCGTCGATCACGTCTACACGATCACCTCGCTCGCCGGTTTCGAAGCGCTGATGCGGGGCAAGCGGTTGACGGTCTCAGGTTCGCCCTTCTATGCCGGCTGGGGATTGACAGATGACCGCCAGCCCAACCCGCGCCGGGGCCGCACGCTCAGTCTGGAGGCGTTGTTTGCCGGCGTCTATCTGCTCTATCCGCGCTATTTCGATCCGCGCACCGGCACGCCGAGGTGCTTCGAGACGACGCTCGCCGAGATGGTCGAATGGCAGCAGAACGGACTACCCGCCGACAGCCGCCGGCTGCTGTCGGCGCGCAGTCGGTCGGCGCCGTGGCGACCCTTCGGTGCCTATGGAATGCTCGGTTGGCGCCACATGCTGCCGCTGGTCATCGCGCCGCTCATCGCGCGCATCGGCAATGTCGACGATGCCGCCTGCTATCGCCGCGACCCGATCGGTTTTTTCCGCGAACAGTCCGACCCCGCGCTCAGGCGGCTCGGCCGCTGGCTCTATCCGTTCGACGATGGCAGGTTTGCCAAAGGCTTCGACCGTTTCCGCACCGGAGATCAAGGCGAGTGAAAGTGCGCTCCGCGGCGAACGACGCGCCGCGTTCGGTGCGGAATTCTAGGTTTTACAAAGAGAGAGATTTGGTAGCGGGAGGCGGACTTGAACCGCCGACCTTGGGGTTATGAATCCCACGCTCTAACCACCTGAGCTACCCCGCCACACATCGCGAAGGCCTGCTGAAAAGCGGAGCCGTCCGAAGCGATGGGCGGCTTATAAGGCGATGATCCTGCCAGTGTCAAGCGCGAGGCAAGCAAAAACCGAAGCACTTCTGTGGACTTGGGCGCGGCCCCGGTTTCAGGCCGCGACGGGGCTCGCCAGAAGGGCCTTCAGCTGGCTTTCGGCGCTCGGCGCGCGTTCCGACCGCTCGATGAAACCGCCGCCATAGACGCGCGCATCCGCACCCGGCGCCGAATAGAGCACGCAGGCCTGGCCCGGCGCGACGCCGGCTTCGCCGATCTCGAGGTCGACATAGACTCCGCGCTCGTCCGCATGCAGCACGGCCGGGGCGGGCGGACGGGTTGAGCGGACCTTGGCGAAGCAGGCAAAGCCGTCGCGGGCCGTTTCTTCCAGCCCGTGGTCGCCCAGCCAGTTGATGTCGCGCAGATAGACGCGATGGGTTTCCAGCGCCTCGCGCGGACCAACGATGACCCGGCGCGAACGGGCGTCGAGATAGACGACGTACAGCGGTTCGCCGGTGGCGACGCCAAGGCCCTTCCGCTGGCCAATCGTGTAGTGGAGGATGCCGTCGTGGTGGCCCAGAACGCGACCGTCGAGATGGACGATTTCGCCGGCCAGCGCCGAATCGGGTCGCAACTTGTTGATGACATCGGCATATTTGCCTTGCGGCACGAAGCAGATGTCCTGACTGTCGGCCTTCTGGGCGACGACGAGGCCCATGTCTTCGGCAAGCTTTCGCGTTTCGGCCTTGGACATGGCGCCGAGCGGGAAGCGCAGATAGTCGATCTGCTCCTGCGTGGTGGCAAAGAGGAAATAGCTCTGGTCGCGTTCGCTGTCGATCGGGCGGAACAGCGCGCGGTGGCCCGGATCGTTCGGCAGCGGAACGGCCTTCGAGCGGATGTAATGGCCGGTCGCGAGCGCATCGGCGCCGAGTTCGCGGGCCGTCGCCAGGAGATCGGCGAACTTGACGGTCTGGTTGCAGGCGACGCAGGGGATCGGCGTCTCGCCGGCCACATAGCTTTCCATGAACGGGTTGATCACCGTGTCGCGGAAGCGCTGTTCGTAGTCGAGCACGTAATGGGGGATACCGAGCGTTTCGCAGACGCGGCGGGCATCGTCGATGTCCTGGCCGGCGCAGCAGGAGCCGGCGCGGTGGACGGCGGCGCCGTGATCGTAGAGCTGCAGGGTGATGCCGAGAACGTCATAACCCTCGCGTTTCAGCAGCCCGGCCACGACCGAGGAGTCGACCCCGCCCGACATGGCGACGACGACGCGCGTATCTTCCGGCTTCTTGTCAAAATCCAGCGTGTTCACGGGCTTTTCCGCCAATCTGATGCGTTCGAAGGCGAGGTTCGGGACGCCCTTTCGCCATCGCCAGCGTGCTGGCATGGGATCTGGGCAAATTGCAGTCCGTCGACTGTTCAGGCCTCGACCTAATTGTTGACGGATATAGAAAGGAATGTCGCAACGCGCAAGGGGCGCCGATTCGCGACGGGGTTCGGTGCCGCCGAAGGAGACACGATAAAATGGCGAATGGTTTGAGGCTCACGGTCGTCGAGGATGTCTTTCCGGTCGCCGGGACGTTCACGATCTCGCGCGGCTCGCGCACGGAAATCCGGGTCGTGGCCGTCACGCTCTCAGACGGCGTCCATGCCGGTCGGGGCGAATGCGTGCCCTATGCCCGCTATGGCGAGACGGTCGACGGGGTGATGGAGGCGATCCTCGGCGCGGCGAACGATCTGCGCGATGGTCTCGACCGGCAGGGGTTGGAGGACCGGCTTGCGCCGGGTGCCGCCCGCAATGCGCTCGACTGCGCCTTCTGGGACCTCGAAGCCAAGCGCGCCGGCAAACCGGTCTGGCAACTGGCCGGCCTCACCGTCCCGAAGCCGATCGAGACGGCCTTCACCCTGTCGCTTGGCACGCCGGAGAGCATGCGCGACGCGGCGGCGAAGAATGCGGAACGTCCGCTGCTCAAGGTCAAGCTCGGTACGGACGACGATTTCGGCCGCATCGAGGCGGTGCGGGCCGGCGCGCCCAATTCCCGCATCATCGTCGACGCCAACGAGGGCTGGACGGTGGAGCAGTACCTGGCGCTCGCGCCGGCGCTTGTCAGGCTCGGCGTTGCACTGGTCGAACAGCCGCTGCCGGCCGGCAAGGACGATGCCCTCCGGGACATCGAGCGGGTGCTGCCGGTCTGTGCCGACGAGAGCTGCCACGACCGGGCATCGCTTTCTCATCTGAAGGGCAAGTATGATGCGATCAACATCAAACTCGACAAGACCGGCGGGCTGACCGAGGCGCTTCTGATGCGCGATGCGGCGGTCGCCGAGGGCTTCGACATCATGGTCGGCTGCATGCTCGGCACCTCGCTTGCCATGGCGCCGGCCTTCTTCGTCGCGCAAGGGGCGGCATTCGCCGATCTCGACGGTCCGCTGCTGCTCGCCGCCGACCGTGAGGTGCCGATCCGCTACGAGGGTTCGACCATGCAGGTGCCGGATCCGGCACTTTGGGGCTGATCCCACACCGGACGGCCTCGCCGTGATGAAGTCCGTGGCCGCAAGGTGTTATGGCTGCGCGGGACCGTCGCCGCCATCCGTGCTCGCCAGCCAGATGACGTGACGGGCGCCGCGTTTCTTGCCGGCGCGGACATGCTCTTCCTTGACCTTGAAGCCGAGGGTACCCAGGCGGCGCGTGAAGCCCGGATTGGGCCCTGAAGACCAGACGGCCAGGACGCCCCTGGCACGCAGCGCTCCCTTGGCCGCACGCAGGCCGGCATAGTCGTAGAGACCGTCATTGGCCGACCGGGTCAGTCCCTGCGGTCCATTATCGACGTCGAGCAGGATCGCGTCATAGCTGTGGCGGTAGGTGTGAATGAGCGAGGCCACGTCGCCGACATGCACCTTGACGCGAGGATCGTCGAGGCTGCCCTTGTAGATCTCCGCCATCGGGCCGCGCGCCCAGGCGACGACGGCCGGCACGAGTTCGGCGACCGTCACCCGTGCGTCGGCCGGCAGGACGGCGAGGGCGGCGCGCAGGGTGAAGCCCATGCCGAGGCCGCCGATCAGGATGTGCGGACGCTTGCGCGGGGTGATCTGTTGCCAGGCGAGGGTCGCCAGCGCCTCTTCCGAACCGCTCAGGCGGCTGTTCATCAGCTCGTTGGTGCCGAGCATGATCGAGAACTCAGTGCCGCGCTGCTTGAGGCGCAATTCGCCACCCCCACCGGGAATGACGGCGGAATCGAGCTGGATCCAGGGGAGCATGGCATTCTTTCAATGTCGAGAAACGTTGGCTCACGTATCACGACGGGGCGCCGGATATCAATCGGCGCCTTTCCCTGCGGGTGGCGTTGCTCAGCCCGCCACCGGTGGGAAGAGGGTATTGACCGCCGCCTTGATGGTCGCGCTCAGCAGCGCGACGAAGCGGTCTTCAGTCGCCCGATCGAGCGCGGCGATCGGGGCGAAGATCGAAAGGCCGGCAATCATCGCGCCGTTCGGAGCAAAGAGCGGCATTGCCACCGCGCTCAGGCCCGCTTCGCGCTCGCCGTGATTCACCGCATGGCCGTTCTTTCTGATCTCTTCCGTCTCCCGCAGCAGGGCGTCCCGGTCGATCAGCGTGGCGCGCGACAGCGGCACCAGCTTGTTGGCGTTGAGATAGCTCTCGACAGCCTCGCGGCCCGAATAGGCAAGCCAGAGCTTGCCGTTGGCCGTCGCATAGGCCTCCATGCGGGCGCCGACGCGGGCGCTGTAGACATAGGCATTGTTGGAATGTGCGGCGGCGATGCAGGTTATCATCGTCCCGTCGAAGGTGGTGGCCATGGCGCCTTCGCCCGATTCACTGGCCAGTGAGTTGAGGAAGGGCTGCAACTGTACCGCCAGCTGGCGTGCACTCCGGGCCCGTTCGCCATATTCGATCAGCTTTCCGCCCGGCCGGTAGATGCCCTTGCGGGGCGAGTGAAGGGCGCCGACCGAGACGAGAGTCTTGAGGAAGCGATGCGCCGTGATCGTGTTCAACCCCACGAGGTCGGAGACGTCGGCCGTGGTGACCTCACCGCGCTGGTCGTCGAAGAGGTCGAGGATGGCGAAGGCCTTGACGATGGAGTTGTTGGTGGGGGTTGCCATTCTATCGCTCGCGCTCATCTTTTCATTCAAAAATCTCATCAATCACGATGCCTTGACGTTCAAGTTCAAGAATGTGATAGTTATTGAAATTTGTATTTCAATTATTGAAATGTCAAGCCGGCTTGGGAGGGTCGCGTTTTGGATGTTCGGAATGCAAAGCCCGGGGAGGTCAGTGCCGGCAGCGTCATCTTCAGCCGCTTGAAGACGCTTGGTGTCGACTATGTCTTCGCCAACTCGGGAACCGATTTTCCGCCGATCATCGAGGGGCTGGCCGAGGCCGCCGCATCCGGCATCGCGCTGCCGCAGGCGCTTACCATTCCGCACGAACATGCCGCGCTCGGCATGGCGCACGGCTACTATTTTCTGTCGGGCAGGGCGCAGGCGGTGATGCTGCACACCAATGTCGGCCTGGCGAACGGCGCGATCGGCGCGCTGAACGCCGCCACCGATCATGTGCCGATGGTGCTGATGTCGGGCCGCACGCCGACCGTGGAGCGCGGCCGTTTCGGCGCGCGCACCGTGCCGATCGGTTGGGGGCAGGAGATGCGCGACCAGACAGCGTTGGTCCGCGAGGCAGTCAAGTGGGACTACGAGCTGCGCTTTCCAGAACAGATCGCCGAAATCCTGGACCGCGGCCATGCGATCGCCAATTCGACGCCGAAGGGGCCGATCTATATCAGCCTGCCGCGCGAGGTCCTGTCCGAGCAGATCGATGCGAGCGGGATCGCCGACAGACCCTTGATGGCGCCAGCCGTTGCGGAAGCTCCGGCGGCGGCGATCGGCATGGCGGCCGACTGGCTGATTTCGGCAAGGCGTCCGGTGATCTTCGTACAGCGCGGCGCGGGCGACGAGGCGGGCTTCGCCGCCCTTTCGGCGCTGGCCGAGGACTATGCCATTCCCGTCGTGCACTACTGGGCGACGCAGATCGGCATCGCCACCGACCATGCGATGTTCGCGGGCTTCAGCCCGGAGCCCTGGTTGTCGGAGGCGGATGTCGTCCTGGTGATCGATGCGCTGGCGCCTTGGGCACCGGACATGCATGGGCCGCGCGCCGACGCAAAGGTGATCCAGCTCGGGCCCAATCCTCTGTTCAGCCGTTTCCCGGTGCGCAATTTCCGCTCCGACCTGTCGATTGCGAGCGAAACCGCGTCCGGCATCGCCGCTCTGCTCGCCGCCCTCCGGGCGCGCAGCGATCCGGACCCGGAGGGGCGTGCCGCGCGGCGCGCCACGGTCGAAGCGCGGGCTGGGGCGGTCCGCCAGGCGGCGATTTGCGCCGCCGAAGACGAGGATGGGCCGGTGATGAGCAAGGCCCATGTCGCGTTTTGCCTGTCGAAGGCGATCGCCGACCGGAAGGCCACAGTGCTTTCCGAACTCGGCTGCCCGCTGGCGCCGATGACACTCGACCATGCGCAGGCCTGGTACCAGGAGCCGCATTCGGGCGGCCTCGGCTGGTCGCTGCCCTGCGCCATGGGCATGAAGCTCGCCAAGCCGGAGCGGCTCGTCATCGCCACGCTCGGTGACGGGTCCTACATGTTCGCCAATCCGGTGGCCTGCCACCAGATCATGGAAGCCTACGAAATCCCGGTGCTGATCGTGATCCTCAACAATGCCGAGTGGGGTGCGGTGCGGCAGTCCGTGACCATGCTCTATCCGGACGGATACGCGGCCAAGGCGAACCGGATGCCGCTCACCGGCCTTTCGCCGAGTCCCGATTTCACCAAGGTCGCCGAGGCCAGCAATGCCTGGGCGCGAAAGGTGACGGAACGTGGCGAACTCATGTCCGCTCTTCAGGCGGCGATCGCCGAGGTGCTGGAAAACAAGCGTACCGCGCTGCTCGATATCCGGGTGGCGTGACAGGTAACCCGCCCTGGGAGGGGCGGTAGCTATCACAGGCATTTAAACGGGAGGAAAACGCCTATGAATACCTTAAAGACACTCTTGCTTGCCGGTCTGGCAACGGCCGCGCTCAGCGCCTCGGCGCTGGCCCAGGAAGTCACGCTGAAACTGCACCATTTTCTCGGGCCGAAGTCCCCGGCCCAGACCAAGATGCTCGAGCCCTGGGCAAAAAGCATCGAGGAGGCCTCGGGTGGTCGCGTCAAGATCGAGATCTATCCGTCCATGTCGCTCGGCGGCGCTCCGCCGGAACTGATCAGCCAGGTTCGCGACGGCGTCGTCGATCTGGTCTGGACGGTCAACGGCTACACGCCCGGCCTCTTCCCGCGCACGGAAGTGTTCGAACTGCCCTTCATCCACACCAATGACATCCTGGCCACCGACCTCGCCATGCGCGACATGTTCGACGAATATCTCGCGCCGGAGTACAAGGGCGTGAAGGTCATGTTCCTGCATGTCCATGCCGGCCAGGCGATCCACATGGCCAAGGACGAAGTGCGCAAGCCGGCCGATCTCGCCGGCAAGAAGATGCGCATTCCGACCCGCACCGGCGCCTGGGTGATCGAGGCGCTCGGCGCCGCCCCTGCCGCCATGCCGGTCCCGGACCTGCCGCAGGCGCTGTCGAAGGGCGTCGTCGACGGTGCGTTCATTCCGTGGGAAATCATCCCGGTTCTCTCCGTCCAGGAACAGACCGAATACCAGATCGAAGGCATCGACATGACGCGCTTCGGCAATACCACGTTCCAGGTATCGATGAACCAGGACCGCTGGGATTCGCTGCCCGAGGACATCCAGAAGATCTTCATGGAAAAGTCCGGTCCCGAATGGATCGCCCAGGTCGCCCAGGTCTGGCGTGATTCCGACAATGCCGGCATCAAGGTCGCGATCGACAGCGGCAACAAGCATATCCAGCTGACGGCCGACGAAACCAAGGCCTTCGAGACGGCACTCAACCCCGTCATCGACCGCTGGATCCAGGAAGTGTCGAGCAAGGGCGTCGATGGTGCAGCGCTCGTCGTCAAGGCCCGCGAAGCCGTCGCCGCCCACACCAAGAAGTAAGTGCGATGGCCTCTGAAGACAACAACATCATCAACCGACGGGTGGGGCTGAGAGGCCTCACCTGCCGCCTGATCGAGGGATGGGCATTGCTCGGCGGGGTTCTCACCCTCGTCGTGGTTGCCGTCCAGACGCTCAGCGTCATCACCGGAGCCTTCGGGCATCCCTTGCCGGGCGATTTCGAGCTGACCGAGCTCGGCATTGCCGTCGCTGCCTTCGCCTTCCTCCCCTATTGCCAGATCACGGACGCCAACGTGACGGCCGACATCTTCACCTCCGGTCTCAGCCGGCGCGGTCAGGCGATCCTCGCCTTGCTGTCGGCGATCATCGCGCTGGTGTTCGCTTCGGTCATGGCCTGGCGAACCTGGCTTGGGGCGCAAAACCAGTTCGAATACGACTACCAGACTGCCATTCTGCAGATCCCGATCGGCTATGCCTTCATCGCGATCGTCGTCTCCCTCATCCTTGTCGCCGCCGCCGCGGTGATCACTCTCATCGAGAGCTACGAGGACGTCGTCCACCCCAGCAGGAATGTGTATCACTGATGGACCAAAGTCTGTTTCTCGGGCTCGTCGGCCTTGCGGCACTGATCTTCCTGATCGGTATCCGCGTGCCGATCGCCTATGCCATGATCGTCGTCGGCGCTGTCGGCACGATCGCGCTCAACGGCCCCAACGTATTTCTCAACCAGTTGAAGACGCTGGGCTTCAGCCAGTTTTCCAAATACGACATGTCGGTCATCCCGATGTTCGTGCTGATGGGCTACATCGCCACCCGGGCGGGCTTGTCACAGGACCTGTTCCGGGCGGCGAACGCCTGGTTCGGCCGGATGCGCGGCGGTGTCGCCATGTCGGCGATCGCGGCCTGTGCCGGTTTCGGCGCCGTTTGCGGCTCGTCGCTCGCCACCGCCACGACCATGGGCCAGGTGGCGCTGCCGGAATTGAAGCGCTATCGCTATTCGGGCTCGCTGGCGACCGGCACGCTTGCCGCCGGCGGCCTGCTCGGCATTCTCATTCCGCCCTCGGTGGTGCTGGTCGTCTACGCCATCATCGTGGAGGCGAATATCGTCGCGATGTTTGCGGCGGCACTCTTCCCCGGCCTGATCGCGGTGGCCCTGTTCATCATCACCATTGCCATCTTCGTCCGCATCTATCCCGATGCCGGCCCGGCCGGCGAGAAGATTTCGCGGGCCGACTGGCTGTCGGCGACCTTCGGGGTGGTGCCGGTGCTGGCGATCTTCGTCATCGTCATCGGCGGCATCTATGTCGGCTTCTACAACCCGACGCCTGCGGCGGCGGTCGGCGTGGCGCTGGTCGCCGTCTACGGCTCGCTCAGGCGCGGGGTCGGCCTCAAGGATTACCGCTGGGCGCTGCTCGAGACTGCCAAGACGACCGGCATGATCTACCTGATCCTGCTTGGCGCGGAGCTTCTGAAGATATTCATGTCGCGCGGCGGCGTGCCCCAGGCGGCGGCGGAGATGATGGTCAATTCCGGCCTGTCGCCGATGGTGATCCTGGTCCTGCTTCTGCTCGCACTGATCGTGCTCGGCTGCCTGATGGACTCGATGTCGATGATCCTGCTGGTCATGCCGTTCTTCTGGCCGGTCATCAGCGAACTCGACTTCGGCATGGATCCGAACGACGTGAAGATCTGGTTCGGCATCCTGTCGCTGATCGTCGTCGAGCTCGGGTTGATCACGCCGCCCGTGGGCATGAACGTGTTCGTCATCAGTTCGCTCGCCAAGGACGTTCCGATGAGCGAGACCTTCAAGGGCGTCTTCCCGTTCTTCCTGATGGAGCTGGTGCGGCTGGCGCTGCTGGTCGCCTTCCCGGCCATCTCGCTCTGGCTGCCGCACTATCTCGGCAGTTGAGGCGAAATCGACGGGCAATGAAAGACGAGCCGCGGCGAGGATATCGCCGCGGCTCTCATCGTTCGCGCATTCGTGGGCTGCCGGGTGGGTCCCGTTCAACTCGCCAGCAGGCTCGGGACCTGCACATAGTTGCGGTCGAAATAGGCGAGGGCGTTGCCGTCGGTGCGGGCGCGCAGGCTCTCCACCCGCCCGATGAAGACATGGTGGGTGCCGACGCGCTGCACATCCTCGAGCGTGCAGTCGAAGGAGACGATGGCATCGGCCAGCGCCTCGGTGCCGCCGGCCATCGTGATCCAGCTGGCGGCGGCATAGCGGGCGCCCATGTCGGCGGTGCCGCCGGCGAACAGGTTGGCCAGATCCCGGTGCTCCGGGGTCAGCACATTGACGCAGAAGCGCTTGTTCGCGAGGAAGAGCTGAGCCTGGGCCGAACGGCCGTTCATGCACACCAGCAGGGTCGGCGGTTCGTCGGTGACGGAGCACATGGCGGTGGCGGTGAACCCGCCGCGTCCGGCAGGTCCGTTGGTGGTGACGATGTTGACGGGAGCGCAGACCCGCGCCATGGCATTGCGGAACTCGGTCCTGGAAACACCGGCCGGCATGGCGCCCTCCCTATTCTGCCGCGTTGCGCAGCGGCGGTTGCTTGCCGATCGGCCCGAGCCAGGTGTCGCCGGTCCAGCCCTTCTCGTCGTAATCGCTCATGCAGGTATCGACGAGGGCTTCCATGTCGCGCAGGATCGTGCCCTTTTCCGCTCCCTTCAGCACCTGCAGCCGCACGTCTTCCGGTGCACCGGCATAGTTGAGCTCGTAGAGCGCGTGGCGGCCGCCGAATTCGGTGCCGGTCGCATCCCACAGGAGCTTCATGATCTTGATGCGCTCGATATGGCCCATGTCGTTCGAGCCGCGCACATACTGCGCCAGGTAGCGGTTGATTTCCGGATTGGCGAAGTCCTTGGCCGAAGAGGGCAGGTAGATCAGGCCGGAGGCGACGGTGCGGCGGATGAGGTCGATGATGCGGGGATAGGCATCCGACATGAAGGTGCGGTAGCACAGCGCCGCTTCGAGGTTGGGGAGCTTGGTGCCGTTCACCCATTCGATCGGGTTTCGGGCCATGGTGTCGGCGAAGCTCTTGAACTTGTGGCGCAGCGCGATCACCTCACCCAGCATGGCCTGGTTGCCGCGGAAGGCGTCGCCGCCGGTGGCGCGCAGCGCCTTGGCCAGCAGGCCGGCCAGGAATTCGAGTTTCACGACGAAGCGGTTGCAGCCCTGGAAGCAGTAACCGTGCATGAAGCCGGACATGACCGTGAAGGACAGGATGCGCTTGGAGTCCTTGTAGATCAGGACGTCCTCCCAAGGGACGAAGACATTGTCGAGCACGAGGATCGCGTCGTTTTCGTCGAAGCGCGACGACAGCGGATAGTCGAAGGGCTCGGCCGTCGTGTTCGCGGTTTCCTCATAGGAGGTGCGGCAGAACATCTTGACGCCGGGCGCGTTCATCGGCGCGATGAAGGTGATCGACAGCGAAGGGTCCTCGGTCACGGTCGCCGAAGCCTGGGCCAGCAGGTTGTAGTGCGTCAGCGCCGACGAGGTCGCCACCACCTTGGCGCCGGAGACGTAGATGCCGGCGTCGGTTTCCTTCGTCACGTGGACGAAGACGTCCTTGACGTGCTCGGCCGGCTTGTGCCGATCGATCGGCGGATTGACGATGGCATGGTTGAGGAAGAGGGCGGCTTCCTGAGTGCGCTTGTGCCAGGCAATCGCATTGTCCTTGTAGTCGCCATACCATTCGGCATTGGCGGACAGCGTGTTCATCAGCGCCGCCTTGTAGTCGGCGGTGCGGCCCATCCAGCCGTAGGACATGCGGGCCCATTCGGTGATCGCCGCCTGCTGGCCGACCAGATCGTCGACGGAGCGGGCGATCTTGAAGAACTTGTGGGTGTAGCCGCCACTGCCAGTGTCGGTGGGCGTGGTCAGCAGGTCCTTCTTTTCCGGATCGTGCAGGGCGTCGTAGAGGCGCGCCAGCGAGCGCGCCGAATTGCGCATTGACGGATGGGCGGTGACGTCCTCGATGCGTTCGCCGTTGATGTAGACCTCGCGGCCGTCGCGGAGCGAGGCGAGATATTCCGCTCCGGTGAACGGGCGCTTGGTGTCGGCGCGGTAGTCTTCGGATCTCATGGCTTCCTCCCTGGTCCTCGATTGAAAATTAGGTCTTGCGGTCAGGGTGGCCCATGCACAGAATGGAAAAATCGATTGTACTTTTTCCGGAATTTAACGTGTGAACGAGATTCCCGACTACTTCATCTATGGTGAGACACCGCGCCCGCTCGATATCGGGTTCCTCCATGTCGAGCTGATTTCGCAGCGGCAGGATATCCATCATGGCCGGGCAGAGCCGCACAAGCACGAGCAGATGGCGCAGGTGACGTTCTGGATCAGGGGCGGTGGAACCTATCTGATAGAAGACAAGTCCTTGGATTTTTCGGCGCCGGCCATCAGTTTCGTGCCGAGCAATGTCGTGCATGGGTTCGATGTCGGGCCGAATTCCGATGCCGCCGTCATCTCGATAGCCGATGGCGTGCTGCCGCTGGTGGCGGCCAACAGCCTGCTGGGGCTCGACAGGCCCGTCATGCTGCGCTCGCAAGGCCCGGACCCGATCTGGGACCGGATCGGCACGCTGATGATGATGGCGCGGGACGAGTACATGACCGGCCAGCCCGGCATGGAGAAGGTCATCCTGCCGCTGGCAACCGCCGTGCTCTCCTATATGGCGCGCCTCTCCTCGCAGGCGGCGATCATGCGGTCTTCGGCTCAGGTGCCGCTGGCTAGCGAACTGAAGCGGCTTGTCGACCTGCATTTCCGCGAGGACCGGAGCGTCGGCGACTATGTCGCCATGCTCCGCACGACGCCCCATCTGCTGGCCAAGGCGGCGAGTGAGGTCCACGGAAAGGGCGTCAAGGAACTGATCAGCGACCGGCGCCTGCTGGAGGCGAAACGCCTGCTGCTCTTCACGCTGCGCACGGTCGAGGACATCGCCTACGAGACCGGTTTCAAGGATCCGGCCTATTTCTCGCGCTTCTTCAGGCAGCGCACCGGCGACCCGCCCGGCCACTGGCGTGACAGCCGCGCGCCGGCGCCGCGCGCGTGGTTCGAGCATGGTAGTCCGTTTGCCGGCACCGAGGTCAGTGAGGCGATCGTGAAGGCCCAGCCGACCATTGCGCCGTGAGGCCGGGGGTGAACGCCCCGCATCCGGGTACCGCCACCGTCTCCCCGCACGCCGGGACACTGTTCCGGCAGGGATGAGGAGAATACGCCCCATCCTGGCCGGAGGAATGAAGGAGGAAAGACCATGACGACCAAGCTCACAAGCTTGGCGATCGACGGCCGCGCCGCTTATGCGCCCTCGATCTTTCGGTCCGTTTCGGCGCGCGATGACCGACGCTGAAGGAGGTGATCGAGGGCGCGATCCGCAACCGGGTCCGTCATGCCAAGAGGATGACGTCGACATCCGCTGGATGGAGGCGATCGTTTCGCGTAATGCGGAAGTGGAGGAAACCCGACTCGGCGCCGCCGTGCTTGATCTTCCGGCCCGCGGCATTGCCTGGCCTGCCAATCGGCTGCACCAGTATGATGCGAAGATCGAAGCCGGACAGGTTGTGCCGACCGGTTCCTTCATCCGTCCCGTCTAGGGCCGGCGCGGCGACACCATCACCAGCGACTTCGGGCCGCACGGCACCGTCAGCTGCTATTTTGCCTGAGGAGAATCCCTTCATGCCCGCACCCGTCAATGTCTTCAAGCAGGCCATCCTCGATGGCCGGACGCTCTATGGTCTCTGGGTCGCGCTGGCGAGCCCGCATGCGGCCGAGGTTTCGGCAGGCTCCGGATTCGACTGGATCCTGATCGATGCGGAACACGGTCCCAACGACATTCCGCTGGTGGCCGCGCAACTCGCGGCGGTCGCGCGTCATCCGGCCCATCCGGTGGTCCGGCTTCCGGTCGGTGAAACCTGGCTGATCAAGCAGGCGCTGGACATCGGCGCGCAGTCGCTGTTGATCCCGATGGTGGAGACGGGCGAGGAGGCGCTGCGGCTCGCCCGTGCCTGCCGCTATCCGCCGGAGGGCATTCGCGGCATGGGGGCAGGGCTCGGCCGTGCCGCCGATTTCGGCCGGATCGCCGACTATGTGGAGACCGCCAACGATCAGATCTGCCTGATCGTCCAGATCGAGAGCCGGCTCGGCATCGACAATGCCGAGGCGATCGTCACCACCGAGGGCGTCGACGGCGTCCTGATCGGCCCCGCTGATCTCGCCGCCGATATGGGCCATACCGGTAATCCGCGCCATCCCGATGTCATGACGGCAGTCGACGCGCTGATCCGCACGATCGTGGCGTTCGGCAAGCCGGCCGGCATCATGACCACCGATCCGACGATGATTCAGCTTGCCCGCGAGGCCGGCGCCTGCTTCATCGCTGTCGGCACCGATGTGGGGGTGTTGGCGAAAGGCGCGCAGTCGCTTCTCGCCGAGGTCAGGAAGGCTTGAGGCCTCGCCTCGCGCGCCGATAACGGTCAACGAAGATGGAGGTGGCGAGCTTGCCCGCGCCTCCCTCGTGCGCAACCCGAGCCGGTCGCGCATCCTGCGTGGTCTGCCGGCGCGACCGAATTGGCTTCCGCGGGCCTAAGAAGCGAAGGGCCGGGCGGTGCCGCTTATTCCGCCGCGAGGATGTGGAACTCGTGACGGGCTTCCGGATGCTGTGCCTTGCCCATCAGGTAGATCAGACAGCTGGTGCGCAGGAGCGACGCAAAATTGGAGACCGCGCCGTTGATCTCCAGCGCCTCGTCATAGAGCGTCGACAGGAAGCGCGACGTCGACATCGACTGGCTGGCGGCGATTTCGTCGATCAGGTCCCAGAAGGCGGCCTCGATCTGGATGCTGGTGGAATGGCCGGCGATCCGGACCGACCGGTTGACCGCGCGGTAACGGGCGGGGTCCTGTCCCGCAAAGACTTCACACATGGCATGCTCCTCCGGCTTTTCTTTTGATACGCATTATGCGGCCCGATGGATTGCCGGTCAATTTCCCAAAACGTGGCGGTTTCTGCGCAAGGCGCAAATAAATCCGGGGCCGATCGGGCAAAAATCGTCGGTGCGGTAGCGGGCTGCTACCCGATTTGCCACCGGTGTCGGAAACTTCGATCATTCGATGTTTGCCATATACGAGGAGCAGCCCTTGGCGAAGATGATCCATTCGATGATCCGCGTGATGGAAGAAGCCCGTTCCGTCGATTTCTACCGGAAGGCCTTCGGCCTCGCTATTGCCGAACGGCTCGATTTCGACACCTTCACGCTGATCTATCTTAGCAATGCCGAGAGCGAGTTCGAGCTAGAGCTGACCGTCAACAAGGGGCGGGAAGAGGCCTATGATCTGGGCACCGGCTATGGCCACCTCGCCGTCAGCGTCGCCAATCTCGACGGCGAGCACAAACGGGTGACCGATCTGGGGCTCGCCCCTGGCAAGATCGTCGAATTCAACCGCGACGGGGCGCTGCTCGCGCGCTTCTTCTTCATGACGGACCCCGACGGCTACAAGATCGAGGTTCTGCAGCGCCACGGGCGCTTCAAATAAGGGCCGCGGACCGGCGGGCTGGAGGACCTGCCGGGCGCTGCCGAGACAGGGGAGGGCGCGGGCTCCGCGCCGCCCACCGACGGCCCGCAAGGGAAGGGCCGCCGCCAATGCCACACGATCCTGGGAGGAGAATGACGTGGTCACGCTTTACGAAAAATCGAATGGGATTTCCCGCCGCGACCTGTTGAAGCGCAGCGGCAGCGTCGGCGCGCTGCTGGTGATCAGCGGCTCGGCGGTGATCTGTCCGCAGGCCGCCTGGGCACTGGAGGCCAAGGCGCTCAAGCCGGAAACCATGGCGACGCTGATCAAGCTCGCCCGCGACATCTATCCGCACGACCAGCTGGCCGACCGCTTCTATGCGATCGCCGTCAAGGGGCAGGACGATCGCGCCGGCAAGGATGAAGTCCACAAGACGCTGATCGAGGACGGTATCGCCGATCTCGACAAGCGCGCAGGGCCAGTCGGCTATCGCGGCCTCGGCTGGGAGGACGATCGTGTCGCCATCCTGCGCGACATCGAGACGACGCCCTTCTTCCAGGCGGTGCGCGGCGACCTCGTCGTCAGCCTCTATAACCAGAAGGAGCTGTGGCCGATCTTCGGCTACGAGGGCGAGTCCTATTCCAAGGGCGGCTATATCGAGCGCGGCTTCGACGATCTCGAGTGGCTCTAGACGCCGCCGCTCGCGCAAGACAACAGTATCGCCGCCCGAGGAGGCCCATCGTGGATGGGAACGGCGGCGCATTCTCGAAGATATGCCGATTTGACATTCCTGGGAGGAAATCATGGCAGCGCCTTATGATCTCAACGACGACAGCGTGGTCGTCATCATCGGTTCGGGTGCGGGCGGCGGTACGCTCGGCAACGAACTCGCCCAGAAGGGCATCGACGTCGTCATCCTCGAAGCCGGCAGCCGGCACGAATACGAGGAGTTCATCAACGACGAATGGGAGAGCTTTTCCCAGCTCGCCTGGCTCGACAACCGCACCACCGGCGGCGGCTGGCGGGTAGCGAAGGACTTCCCGAACCTGCCGGCCTGGATCGTCAAGGCGGTCGGTGGCACCACCACCCACTGGGCGGGCGCTTCGCTGCGCTTCCAGGAGCACGAGTTCAAGGACCTGACGACGTACGGCAAGGTCGAGGGCGCGAACCTGCTCGACTGGCCGATCACGCTGGCCGATCTCGAGCCCTACTATGCCAAGGCCGAGGACAAGATGGGGGTGACCCGCACCAACGGCATCGAGGGCCTGCCGGGCAACAACAACTTCAAGATCCTCAAAGCCGGCGCCGACAAGCTCGGCTACAAGGAATGTCACACCGGCAATATGGCGATCAATTCGGCGCCGCGCGACGACCGCAACAGCTGTCAGCAGACCGGTTTCTGCTTCCAGGGCTGCAAATGGGGCGCCAAGTGGTCGACGCTCTACACCGAAATCCCGAAGGGCGAGGCGACCGGCAAGCTGGAAGTGCGGCCGAATTCGCATGTCGTCAAGATCGAGCACGACAAGTCGGGCAAGGTGACGGCGGTCGTCTATGCCGACAAGGACGGCAATCTGAAGAGCCAGAAGGCGCGCATCATCTGCGTCGCCGGCAACTCGATCGAAAGCCCGCGCCTGCTGCTCAACTCGGCCTCGTCCATGTTCCCCGACGGGCTTGCGAACTCGTCCGGCCAGGTCGGCAAGAACTACATGCGCCACACCACCGGTTCGGTCTATGCCGTGTTCGAAAAGCCGGTGCACTTCTACCGCGGCACGACCATGGCCGGCATCATCCGCGACGAGGCGCGGCATGATCCGTCGCGCGGCTTCGTCGGCGGCTATGAGCTGGAGACGCTGGCGCTCGGCATTCCGTTCATGGCGGCCTTCCTCGATCCGGGCGGCTGGGGCCGGTCGTTTGCCTCGGCCATGGACCAATATGCCAACATGGCGGGTCTGTGGATCGTCGGCGAAGACATGCCGCAGGAGCAGAACCGGGTGACCCTGCACAAGGAGCTCAAGGACAAGTACGGCATGCCGATCCCGGACGTGTCCTTCACCGACCATCCGAACGACGTGGCGATGCGCGACCATGCCTACAGCCAGGGCATCAAGCTCTACGAGGCGGTCGGGGCGACCCGCGCCTTCCCGACACCGCCCTATCCGTCGACCCACAATCTCGGCACCAACCGCATGAGCGAGAAGGCTGAGGACGGCGTGGTCAACAAGCATGGCCAGACGCACGACATCAAGAACCTGTTCGTCTCCGACGGCAGCCAGTTCACCACGGGTGCGGCGGAGAATCCGACGCTCACCATCGTGACGCTGGCGATCCGCCAGGCCGACTATATCGCGGAACAGATGGGCGCCGGTTCGATCTGACAGGAACCTCCCTGCGGGCGGGGGCGGTGGCCGGTTTCCGGTGCCGCCCCCGTTCTGCGTCCGGGCCGCCGTTGTGCCACGGGATCTCGCGCCATTCTGCTCTGGCACGCTCACGCGCCGCAGATTGATCCGGCTCAGTGGCGCAAGGTCGCCAGCGCCTTGGCGCGTTCCTTCGTCTTGTCGACGAGGCGGCGGATGCGCATGGTGGCGGGTGCCCTGGCCTGGGTGCCCGAGGCGACCGTCATCGAATTGCCGCGCCAGACGAAGCTGTCGCCGAACCAGGCGGCGACCCACAGCACGGGCAGGGCCAGATCGCGCAGGATCATGGCAAGCGGGGTCATGCGGCCGATGTGCCAGTGGAAGGCCTTGCTCAGCAGGATCTCGCCGCCGTACCAGGCGAGCACATAGAGCGCAAAGGTCAGCTGCGAGCAGACGCCTGAGGCGGTGAGTCCGGCCAGCGCGAGGATCGGCAGGGCGCCGCCGGCGAGCAGTTCCGGCGCGAAGACAAGCGGGAAGGACGAGCGGCGTAGCCGCGCCCAGCGCAACTGGCGCTTCCACACGCTCGCCAGCGAGCGGCGCCCGAGCGGCTGTTCGAAGGGCTCACGCGCCAGCCTCACCTTCAGGCCGATCTGGCGGATGACATGCGTTGCCGCCGCATCCTCGGCGATTTCGCCACCGAGGCGTTCGAACCCGCCGGCCCGCGCCATGACCTGGCGGTTGAGCAGCATGGACTTGCCCTGGGCGAAACCGAAGCCTGCGGTGTCGGCCAGCAATTGCCAGCGTGCCTGGAAGCTGTTCAGCCAGGCGCATTCCAGTTCGGCGGCAAAGCCCTCAGGCGCCGAGCCGATTGGAGGCGAGCAGACGAGGCCGGTGCCCGGGGTCCAACGGGCGAACAGGCGTTGCAGATAGTCGGCCGGCATCAGCACGTTGCTGTCGGCGATGACGATCCAGTCATGCTGGGCCGAGCGCCACCCCTTGATCAGGTTGTTCATCTTCGGGTTGACGCTGAAGACGTCCTCGCCGATCAGCAGGCGCGCGGCGCTTTCGGGATGGGCCGCCATGCAGCCGCGTGCGATTTCGATCGCCGGGTCGCTCGGCGAGGCGACGCAGAAGACCACCTCGTAGTTCGGCCAGTCGAGGGCAAAGGCGGAATTCAGGGTTTCCGCCAGATTGTTCTCGACCCCGCACAGCGGCCTGAGGATGGTGACGGGAGGTCGGACCGTCGCGGTCGTCTCCGGCTCGGTCCGTGTCTTGCGCACCAGCACGATCAGCATGCTGAGGAGATGAACGGAGAGAGCGATCGCTAAGGTCCAGATCAAAACGGTCATGGCACATCCTCGTTGCGGGGCGATTCCCGCATAGCATCGGCATATGACAGTTCGGCAACCATAGACCCGCGTGGTCGGGGCGCCAAGACGGGAAGGTTCCGTCCTTGCGCTATGGTTTCGTTTCCACTTGGTCGTGTCGCAGGATCTTGACGATGCGCCAGCCCAGGTACAGCGCGACGACGCCGGCAGCGAGGAAGCCGCTCAGGTCGCCGACGATCTCGGCAATATTCATGACATTGTCGCTGAAGATCACGCCGAGGCCCGTATAGCCGCCGACCCAGAACAGCTCGCCGGTGACGCCGTAGAACGTGAAGCGCGCCCAGGAAAAGGCCGTGGCGCCGGCGATCAGGTTGACATAGGGACCGAGCGGGGCAAGCAGCCAGCGGGTGAGAAAGACCGCGACGGGGCCGTGGCTGTTGATCCGTGCCTCGGCGCGGGCGAGCGTTTCCTGCCGCGACGGCGTCTTCGCCAGCCGCGCTATGATGGCCGCTCCGCCCAGCCGGCCGATGGCAAAGCCGGTCTGGTCGCCGAGCACGGAGGCGGTAAGGGCCGTGGCGAAGACGGCGAGGAGGTTGAAATCGCCGGCGGCGGCGAAGGCGCCCATCAGCATCATGACGATCGAGGCGGGCAGCGGCAGGCCGAGGCAGCTAAAGCCGGTGACCGCTGCGAGCAGGGGCAGGCCATAGAGCGGGAGCAGCGCCAGCAATTGATCCGTCATTTATGCGGCTCTTCGGCACGCAGTCGCGCGATCGCGGCCTCGATGTCGTTCTCGAAGGCCTCGAGCGGCTGGCCCCGGTCGCGGGCGATCCGCTCCAGGGTCGGCCGCGCTTTCCTGTCGGGACTGTCCGGTGGCTGGAGGCCGAGGATCTCGACCAACCGGTCGCGCGGCACGTCGTAGGAATGCGCCACGTAGCCGATCGTCATCCAGCCTTCGAGCGGCTGGTTGCGATGGGCCGGATCGCTCCAATAGAGGACCGACAGCAGGAAGCGGGAGCCGAAGAACAGCGCGATCAGCGTCGCGCCGAAGAAGGCGCCGAGCAGCAGGCGATGGCGTTGCCACAGGATTGCAGGAGCCTTCAACCGTCGTTCCCCACTGAATTCTCCGTATCGATCGCGGCCGGGCTTGACAGCTCCGGCCGCTGGCTTTCAATCGGCCCGGGTCATCTAAACGGAAAAGGCATGGTGCGGCAATGAGCGGGTCTGATGTTCGTCTGGAGGAGAGCTGGAAGAAGGCTCTGGGCCGGGAATTCGAAAGCCCCTACATGCAGCAGTTGCGGGAATTTCTGATCGCCGAAAAAGGCAACGGCAAGCGCATCTTTCCCAAGGGGACCGAGTATTTCCGCGCGCTTGACCTGACGCCGCTGGGGCGCGTGCGGGTCGTCATCCTCGGCCAGGATCCCTATCACGGTGCGGGACAGGCCCATGGCCTGTGCTTCAGCGTCCAGCCCGGCGTGCGCATTCCGCCCTCGCTCGTCAACATTTACAAGGAGATGCAGAGCGATCTCGGCATTCCGCCCGCAGCGCACGGCTTTCTCGAAAGCTGGGCGCGGCAGGGCGTGCTGCTCTTGAACAGCGTTCTGACCGTCGAGGAGGCGCGCGCCGGCGCGCATCAGGGGCGCGGCTGGGAGCGCTTCACCGATGCGGTCATCCGGGCCGTCAATGACGAGTGCGAGAACGTCGTCTTCATGCTCTGGGGCTCCTATGCGCAGAAGAAGGCGGCCTTCGTCGACGGCCAGCGCCACCTCGTGCTGAAGGCGCCGCATCCTTCGCCGCTGTCCGCCCATAACGGTTTTTTCGGTTGCCGCCACTTTTCGAAGGCGAATGATTTCCTCGTCTCGCGCGGGCTCGATCCGATTGATTGGCAGTTGCCCGAGGCACCCCGAGTGGCGGCCCTCTAGCGTGTGGTGCACGCCGTATACTCCCTAAAATTCTATTGATTTTCAATGTCGCCGAGTCCAGCATGCCCACTGCCTTTGCAAGGCATTTTTCAGGACGTAGCGGCATGAACCCCTCGCATTTCTCGAGGCCAGTCTGGCGATGGCCCGATCGCGCGCCGCTGCCGGACCAGCCGATAGCTGCGCCGGAGCGCGTCGACCTGGCCGTCGTCGGTGGCGGCCTGCAGGGACTTTCGACGGCCTATGCCGCAGCTTGCAAAGGCATGTCGGTTCGCGTCATCGAGGCACGCGCCGTGGGCGAAGGGGCGTCCGGGCTCAACGGCGGACAGGTGATCCCGGGTTTGAAATACGATCCGGAGTCGTTGCTCCAGCATTTTGGCGAAGACCGGGGCACGGCTCTGATCGAATTCGCCGCGGGGACCGCGGATGCGGTCTTCGACCTCATCGAGACGAAAGGGCTCGATGTCGAACACGTCCGGACCGGCTGGATCCAAGCGGTGCATACCCACGCGGCGCTGGCCGTCGCCGAGGAGCGAAACCGGCAATGGCGCGCGCGGGGCGCCGACGTCGTGCTGCTCAACGACGCGGAGACGGCGCTGCTCACCGGGGTGAACGGCTATCTGGGCAGTTGGCTCGACCGCCGCGGCGGCACCATCAATCCGCTGGCCTTCACCCTTGAGCTCGCGCGTCTTGCCGCGGAGGTCGGGGTCAGGATCGCCACCAGCGTCAAGGCGACGCGATTGCGGCGCGAAGGCGCCGACTGGCAGGTCGAAACGTCGGCCGGTCACGCGGTTACGGCCCGCGCCGTGGTCGTCGCCACCAATGCCTATTCCGACCGGCTGGTGCCCGGGCTGGCGCGCAGCCTCGTCCCGCTGCATTCCTTCCAGATCGCCACCGTGCCGCTGTCGGACCAGATGCAGGCGAGTATCCTGCCGCACGGGCAGGCCGTCTCCGACAGCCGCCGCATCTCGGTCTACTACCGCAAGAGCCCGGATGGCCGCCTGGTGCTCGGCGGGCGTGGCCGAATGAGCGAACCGCGCAGCGAAAAGGAGTGGGGGCATCTGCAGCAGGCGATGATCCGGCTCTTTCCCCAACTCGAAGGCGTTGCCATCGAGCATCGCTGGTTTGGCCGGGTGGCGATGACGCCCGACCATCTGCCGCATGTCCATGAACCGGAGAGGGGGCTGCTCGCGGTTGCCGGCTGCCAGGGGAGGGGCGTCGGGCTGATGACGGCGCTCGGGCCGCGCCTCGCCGACTATATCGAACATGGCGATCCCGCCGCGTTGCCGTTTCCGGTTTCGCCGATCCGGCCGATCCCCTTGCATGCCCTGCGGCAGATCGGTGTCGGCGCCCTGATCGCCTGGTACCGTATGCTCGACGGCTACGAAGGCTGACTTCCGTCGCCCTCGCGGCTGACCGAACCTTGCAACGACTGTCGCAAGCCGATTAACTGCGGGGCGTTCCCCTCCTGAACCTTAGGGAAGTATCTGTCCTGATGAAACGCGTCTTCAATCCGCCCTCCGTTCGTCCGCCCTTCGGCCAGTATAATCACGGGCTGCTGGTGCCGCCCGGCGCCAGCCTGCTGGTAACGTCCGGGCAATTGGGCATCCGGCCGGACGACAGCATTCCGTCCGACGTGACCGGCCAGGCGGAATTGTGCTTCGAGGCGATCAAGGCGATCCTCGACGAAGCCGGCATGAGCTTCGCCGACGTGATCCGCATCTCGGGCTTCGTCACCCGGCGGGAGGATTTTGCCGCCTACATGGCGGTACGCGACCGTTACACGCTGGAACCCAAGCCGGTCTCGACGCTGATCGTCGTCGGTGGGTTCACCCGTCCGGAGTTTCTGGTCGAGGTTGAGGTAACGGCGGCAAAGCTCGCCTGAAGCGCCTGAATTACCGGCTTTCCAATTCCAGTGAGCGACTGCGCGGGGGGCTATGCCCGGGCGGTGATGCCGATCCTTGTCCGTATTGAAGAAATGGCCGCAGGAACAAAAGGGCGTTCCGCAAGTTCTACGGTCAATGACACGCTTACAGGAAAGGATACCGTCATGAACACCAAGATGTTTGCAGTCGCCGCCGTCGTCCTCGGCTCCGTTGCCGCTCCGGCCGTTGCCCAGGAAGGTACCGTCACCGGCGCCGCTGGTGGTGCCGTGACCGGCGCGATCGTCGGTGGTCCGGTCGGAGCCGCAGTCGGCGGTGTCGTCGGCGCCATCGCCGGTACAGCCATCGCTCCGCCGCCGACCCAGGTGGTCACCTATGTGCGCCAGCA
Organism: Allorhizobium sp. GW101-3B10; assembly: GCF_059424725.1. Classification (NCBI taxonomy): domain Bacteria; kingdom Pseudomonadati; phylum Pseudomonadota; class Alphaproteobacteria; order Hyphomicrobiales; family Rhizobiaceae; genus Allorhizobium; species Allorhizobium sp. GW101-3B10. The sequence continues at coordinate 685,045 of NZ_JBWKZR010000001.1, forward strand.
GCCGGTCCCGGCCGAAACGGTCGTCATCGAGCAGCCGGTCGTGGTGGGCAAGCCGATCCCGGAAACCGTCGTGCTCACGCCGGTCGCCGAAGACCCGACCTACGCCTACGCCGTGGTCAACAACCAGCGCGTGATCGTCGACCCGCAGACCCATGTGGTCGTTCAGGTCGTCGAATAACCAATCTGAATGATGCCGGACAGCTTGGCTGCCCGGCATCATCCGCAACCCTTTCGGCAACCTGACCAAGGAGTGGGCGATGAAAACGTCGGTTCTCGCACTGAGTGCGTTAGTCATCGGTGTTTCCATCGCCTTTTCGGTGAAGGCCGCGCCGCAATCGAACGACCGTTCCGCAGGAGCGGTCGTTGTTCAGTCCGAGGTGCAAGCCGCCGGCTGGACGGTCGAGGCGGTGCTTCATGAGGAGCCCCTGGATGCCGGAAACAATCGGCCGGTCGATGTATTCGCACCGCGTCCGATTCCTGAGCACAGACTGAACATTCGTCGGGTCGGGCCGCGTTTCTTGCCCGATCCGGCCAACGCGCTCGATCTCGGGCGCTGAAACCGAGGAGACCTCAAATGACCGATCAATATCCGGGCAACACCACCACGACCACGACCCGCCCCGTCCAGCCGCAGGATACCCGGACTACGGCAGACCGCGGAACCACGGTCGTCAACAATGACCGCAGCAGCAGCGCCGGCTGGGCCATCGCCCTTCTCGTCGCCGTCGCGCTCGGCATCGGCGCCGTCTTCATGTTCACCGACTTTTCGCTGACCGGAAAGTCCGGTGATGCGGATACGACCGCACCGACCACCTCGGCCCCGGCCACTCCGGCCCCGGCCACTGATGCGGCTCCGGCTCCGGCTGCTCCTGCGACCCCCGCTGCTCCGGCAACCCCGGCACCGTCGACCGATGCGGCTCCAGCTGCCCCGGCACCCGCTGCTCCGGCTCCGTCCACGACCCCCGCACCGGCCGGCCAGTAAACCCTCTTGCTGCCCGTCGCGTGTGAAAGCCGGTCCTCCCTCGGGAGGGCCGGTCTTCTCATTTTGCCGCCAGGTCAGCGGGGTTTGCCAGTTCCGCGGACCTTGGCCTTCGACGTCTTCTTGATGCCCACGGGTTTGGTCGCCGCGCGTTCATGGGCGGCAGGCGCCGGCTGTGCCAGTCGACTGCGCACCACGGCGCTCATCGCGGCCGCGCCGGCAACGCCCTCCAGGCCAAGGCCAATGGCCGGCGCGACGAGAACCAGCAAGGCGAAAGCGGGCAGGACGGCGACACAGGCACCCTTGCAGGTATAACGATCGCGGACCGCCCAGAGGCTGACGAAATAGGCCGCCACGGGGATCGCTACGCCATATTCGCCGGCGATGAGCGAGACCTTGGAATGATGGGTGATGATATCGACAAGGGCGGCGAAGCCCGCCCCGACCGCGGCGCCCGAAGCAAAGATGAAGAAGTGCCCATAGCCCCACACCAGGGCCCGGCGCAGCGATCGCGTCGGCAGATGTTCCTCGGGCAGGAAATAGACCCACCACAGCGCAAAGACGATGATCAGGGCGGAAAGCGCGGTGTGGACCAGCATGACATCGAAGTGCTCGACCGTCTCGCGCAGTGCGAGCGTTCCGGCCAGCAGAGTTTCCCCCAGGACGATGATGTTGAGCAGGCCGTAGCGCTCCATGATGTGGTGGCGATGCCAGGGCGTACTGGAGGTCAGCGATTCGGCGATGGCGGGAACGGAGATTTCCAGCAAGACCCCGATTGCCCATAGGCCGTAGGAAAGGCCGCTCGAAAGCGGCTGAACCAGCATGAACGACACCCAGTAGAGCTGCACCAGCGCGATGCCGATCGCATAGGCGACGGCGGTCTTGCGGTGGGCCGTGTCGGCGCAGCCGGCGCGAAGCCAGAGCACCACCATGGCGATGCGCATCACCACATAGCCGATGATCACCGTGGTGAAGTCGGGCGTTGCGGAGAACAGTCTCGGGAGGCCGGCGGCCATGACCAGCGACCCCGCCATGAGGACCATCGTCAGCAGTCGGTAGGTCGTGTCGTCGTTGTCGTAGGCCGAGGCAAACCAGGTGAAATTCATCCAGGCCCACCAGACGGCGAAGAAGGCCATGCCGAAGGTGATCGTCGCCTCGAGCGCGTGCCCCTCCGAGAGGCCGTGATGGAGACCCACGGCCGCTGACGCGATCGCGATCACCGACACCAGGTCAAACAGCAGTTCCAGCGGGGTTGCCGCCCGGTGATGCTCCTCCGGATCGCGCGGCCTGAGCGGGGACATGAGGTTGCGGAGGGCAGGAATCAGGGCGGCCATGGGCATCTCGCTTTGACAAAACACAAGTTTTCTGCCGGAAAACGAGATGCCGGACAAGGGCGGCAGCGGATCAGAAACGTTCCATCTCGCGGCGGACCCTGGCGAGGAAGGCGGCGCGCGTCTCGTCGGTGCAGTTGTTCATGTCGTAGTGCGCCATGTACCTGACCGGTGCGCCGATCTTGATCTGCGCCCTGAGCACGCGCGTAACGATCTTCTTCGGCGGATTGCCGACCAGGAAGGCGCGCCAGGGGGTTGCGCCATAGGTCATCACGGCGGCGAGCTTCCTGATGTGGCGCAGCGTCGGCGTCAGTCTGCCGTCTTCCAGGTCGAAGGACACGCCCTTGACCCAGACGCGATCGAAATAGCCCTTGAGCATGGCGGGGAAGCCGAAATTCCAGACCGGGGTGACGATGACCAGGCCTTCCGCCGCCTTCAGCCGCTCGACATAGGATTTCACCAGAACGGTGTTTTCCGGATAGTCGTGATAGACGGTGCGGTCGTGGGCCGAGAGGACCGGGTCGAAGCCTTCTTCGTAGAGATTGCAGCCATCGACCTGGTGACCCGCCTTGGTCAGGCTCTCGCAGGTCTGACGATAGAGCGCCCGGCCATAGCTTTCGTCGAGCGGATGGGAATGTAGAACGAGTACGCGCATTTCAGAAAAGCTCCATGTCGTGACCCGGCGGCCGCGGCCGCCGGGCGTTGAGTGAAAATTTTCCGCGCCGTTTGTCCCGACGAGCGGGAACCCGCCGCCATAGCCGGGCCCTCGATCACCATGGTTGTTTCCATGCACCGGGGCAGGCGTGCCAGCCCCGGTCGGGAGTACCTTCGGAAGTGGATTGGGTCGTGGCGGTGTCAGGCCTCCTGGAATGCCTGGAGGCCGGGGAAGAGGTAGTTCTTGCCGGCCTTGAAGTCGAAATCGGGATTGTCCCAGGCGATCATCTTGCCGGGGTTCAACAGGCCCTTCGGGTCGGTCTCCTTCTTGAAGGCGAGCTGGACGGTGTCGGTCTGCTTCATGCCGCCTTCTTCCAGCGTATAGCGGTGGGGATTGAAGATCGGGCAGCCGTGATCCTCGTGGATCCTGATGATCTCCTCCAGCCTTTCCGGCGTGGTGTAGCGCACCATGGGCAGGCCGGCGCACTGGACGGCGCCGTCGAACTTGATGAATTCGAGATGGCCGATGACCTCGTCGCCGAAGATCGCGGCGAGCTTGCCGACCTTTTCGACGTGGTCGGGACCGGGATACTGGACCTGCAGATAGGTGAAGCCCGGATCGATCTTGAGCGCCCGCAGCGTGGTGTGGTTCCAGGCCAGTTCATAGGCATGGGGAATGCCCTTCATGCTGTCGACCTGGTCGGAGCGGAAGCGGATCTCGCCCTTCATCTTCTCGACATAGGCGGCGAACGGCTCCATCGAGTGCGGCGCGACCATGAGCACGACGACCGACTGGCCTTCCTTCAGCCACGGCTTGTGGCGGGTGAAGTATTCAAATGGCGCCGGAGCGGCGATCGGGGCGACTTCCTTGAGCAGGATGCCGTTGCGGTGGGTCAGCGCATCGGCGAAGCGCACGGCGTCCATGTACTCGTCGTAGCCGACGATGACGTCCACCCAGTCATAGGCCGGAGCGAGCGGCATTTCGACTTCGGTGATGATGCCGTTGGTGCCGTAGGCGTGAGAGACCTTCTGCAGGTCCCAGGCCGAGAGTTCCAGAACGCGCGGTTCGGCTTCCATGGTGACGACGCGCAGGCGCAGAATGTTGCCGAGGTCGCGCAGGCCACCCCAGGTGATCGAGCCGACGCCGCCGGAGCCGCCGGCGATGAAGCCGGCGAGCGTCGCCGTGCCGGTGGTCGAGGGATGGAAGCGCAGCTCCTGGCCGGAATGCGCCTTGGTGAGGCGGTCGAGCTCGGCGGTGATGATGCCGGGTTCGGCGATCACGCGGCCCGGATGGATCGCCTTGATCTTGTTCATGTTGAGCAGGTTGAGGATGATGCCGCCGGAGAGCGGCATGGCCTGGCCGTAGTTGCCGGTGCCGCCGCCGCGGGCCGTGACCGGCACGCCATGGGCATAGGCGACCTTCAGCGTGCGGATCACTTCCTCTTCGTTCTTCGGCGAAACGACGAGGTCGCCGACAACGTTGTCGAGCTGGGCTTTCAGGATCGGCGAGTACCAATAGAAGTCGCGGCTCTTCTGCTTGACGAGCGCGGGATTGTCTTCAACCGCGATGCCCTCGAGTTCCTTCTTGATCTGCTGGTAGTCCGGCATGGTCAGTCTTTCATCAGCGGGTCCAGGTCACGATAATCCGGCAGGCTACGGTCGATGCCCTTGCCATTCCGCACAACGATGCGGTCAGCCTGCGGACGGGAAAGGAATTCGCTCCAGCGCCGCGCCGAGAACAGCACGAGGTCGGCCGGGAGGCCAGCGGCGATGCGCCCGTGGTCGGCCCGGCCGAGGATGTCGGCCGGCGAGCGGGTGACGACGCGCGCAGCCTCGTCAAGCGGATGGTCGAGGTGCAGGATGCGCACGCCCTCGCGGAACACTTCGACCGGGTCGAGGTCGCCATAGGCGTAGAACGGGTCGCGGGTGTTGTCGGAGGAGATCGCGGTCGGGATGCCGGCCTCGGCCAGTTCATGAAACAGGGTCACGCCGCGATAGCGCGGGGTGCGGTTCGGTGCCCGGTCCTGCAGGTACATGTTGCACATCGGCAGCGAGACGACAGAGAGCCCGGCCTTTGCCACGACATCGATCGTCGCCTTGGCAAGCTCGTCGTTCTGGCGGGCGAGCGAGCAGCAATGGCCGACGGTGACGGCACCTTCAAAGCCGTTGCGGATCTTCGCCTCGGCGATGGTCTTCAGGGTCAGGACTTCGTGGTCCTGGGTCTCGTCGACATGCAGGTCGATGTCGAGGCCGCGTTCGGAGGCCGTGCGGAACAGCTTGTCGAGATGGGCTTCGAGGTTGGGCATCAGATAGGTCACGCCGCCGAGCAGTCCGCCATGGCTCGCCACCACGTCGGTCAGGTCGCGAAAGAATGCCTCGTCGGTGATCATGTCCAGCGGGAAGAGGGCGACGGCCTGAAGCGCGATCCTGTCCTTCCAGGCGTCGCGCATCTCGGAGAAGACCTCGAAGGAAATGCGATGCTGCGGCGGCAGGCTGTCGAGATGGGTGCGGATGAGGCCCGTTCCGTGGGCATAGGCCGTCTTCAGCGAGAATTCCATGCGGGTGCGCACGTCGGCGGCCGACCAGCAGCTCTCCCGGTCGGTGCGGACCGCATCGAGCGCGCCGGAGAAATCGCCGGTCGGGTTGGGGCGGCGGTCCCAGATATGGCCCTTGTCGAGATGGGTGTGCATGTCGGCGAAGCGCGGCCAGGCCATGCCGCCGTCGAGATCGGCCGCCGGCAGGTCGTGGGGGGCGGTGCCAGCCGGCAGGAGGGCTTCGATCTTGCCGTTTGCGATGACGATATCCGCGCCGATCAGGCCCTCGCGCCCGGCGGGTCCGGCGAAGCCGTCGACGGTCACTGCCGGCAGAGTGGCGTTCGTCAGGACGTAGCGGTCGGCGGCGGGCAGGGAAAAGGCGGGAAACGGCATCAGTTTTCTCTCTTGAGGCTGCTTTCGTGCCAGCGGTGCAGGGCCAGCCAGGAAATGAACGAGGTGACGGCGAAGATCATCACGCCGAGGCAGGACAGCAGGAAGAGGGCGGCGAAGAGCCGGGGAATGTTCAGGCGGTATTGCGCTTCCAGCAGGCGGAAGGCGAGGCCGGAACCGGCGCCGGCCGAGCCCGCGGCAAATTCGGCGACCACGGCCGCGATCAGGGCAAGGCCGCCGCCGATCCGGAGGCCCGTCATGAAATAGGGCAGCGATGCCGGCAGCTTCAGGTAAAGCAGGGTCTGCAGCCGCGAGGCGCCGTAGAGGTCAAAGAGGTTCAACAGGTTGTGGTCAACGCTCTTCAGGCCCTGCACCATGTTGGAGAGGATCGGGAAGAAGGCGACGAGGAAGGCGCAGATCAGCAGTGCCACCTGGGTGGACGGCGCGTAGATGAGGATGAGCGGGGCGACGGCGACGATCGGGGTCACCTGCAAAATGACGGTGATCGGATAGAAGGCCAGTTCGATCCACCGCGACTGGACGAGGAAGACGGCAATGCCGACACCACCGATCAGCGCCAGCGCCAATGAGGCGAGCGTGATCTTGGTGGTCACCCAGAGGGCCGGCGAAAGCGTGCCCCAGTCCTTGACCAGCGCGGTCGCCGCGGCAAGCGGGCTCGGCAGGATGTATTGCGGCACGCCGGAGACTGTCACGCCGATGTGCCACAGCGCCAGGAGGGTGAAGACGACAAGGATCGGCACGAAGATCTTCAGCAGCGTCTCGCGGGTCCGCGACGGCATTGCAGGCTTCATGGCAGCGGGGGAGTGGGGGCTCGTGGTCATCAGTGTGCGTCCTCTCCGCCCATGGCTTCCAGCAGGGTCTCCGATACGGTCTCGCAGGCCTGGCGATATTCTTCCGAGGTTCGGTAATGCGCGTCGCGTTCGAGGCTGGTGTGCAGCGGGAAGTCGGCGTGCACCCGGCCGGGCCTCGCCTTCATCACGACGATGCGGCTGGAGAGATAGGCGCTCTCGAAGACGGAATGGGTGACGAAGATGACCGTGATGCCGGTCTCCTTCCACAGCCGCAGCACGTCGTCGTTGAGCTTCTGCCGGGTGATTTCGTCGAGTGCTGCGAAGGGCTCGTCCATCAAGAGCAGCTTCGGCTTGGTGACCAGCGCGCGGGCGATCGAGACACGCATCTTCATGCCGCCTGAGAGCTCGCGCGGATAGGCGTCGGCGAAATCCTTGAGGCCGACGGTCGCCAGCGTCGCCATGATCTCGTCGCGGGCGGCGGCCTTGGAAATGCCCTTGAGCTTGAGCGGCAGGTGAACATTGCCGAACACCGTCTGCCACGGCATCAGCGTCGGCTCCTGGAAGACGAAGGAAATGTCGCCTTCCGGCAGGCCCTTGGAATTGATGCGCGAGCTCGGCCAGTCGATCGTGCCGCTCGAGACGTCGCCGAGCCCGGCGATGATCCGGAGCGCCGTCGACTTGCCGCAGCCCGACGGGCCAAGCAGGCTGACGAACTCGCCGCCGTTGACGGTGAGCGACATGTCGGAGAGCGCCACGGTGCCGCTCGAGAACATCTTCGTCACCTGATCCATGACGACGAGCGGGCGCCGCCGCGTATCGGCCGGCGATGCGCCGTTCTGGGCGGAGGAGGTTGCCGTCTCGGCGTCTGGAGATGTCATTGCGGGCCTTGATTGCTTCTTGTTGGTCGGGATCGGCGCATTCCCGCTTCTCCCCATCGGGGAGAAGGTGGTCCGAAGGACCGGATGAGGGGGGCGTCAGCAAGGCCTCCGGCCTCCCCCTCATCGCCTCGCATCAGTTCGCCCCTTTTCCCCGCTGGGGAGAGGGGCCCCGCGTCACTTCTTCAGCGCCATGCCGACACCCTTGCAGACGTATTTGGTGGTGAAGGCCTTGGTGTAGTCGAGATCGGCAGGCTGGACGCCGATCGAAACCATGTCGTCGAAGAACTCCTTGTAGCGCGCTTCGGTCATGCAGCCGATGCCCTTGTCCAGCGCTTCGCCGGATTCGAGGATGCCGTATTCCTTCATCTTGGCGATCGAGTATTCGATCTGGCCATCCGTCATTTCCGGATTGTCCTTCTTGATGAGGTCGTTGGCGGCCTTGTTGTCGCCGTAGAGGTAGTTGTACCAGCCTTCGAGCGAGGCATCGACGAAGCGCTGGACCACGTCGGACTTGGTCTCGACCATGGTGGCGGTGGTGGTGATCATCGTCGAATAGGGATTGTAGCCGTTGTCGGCGAGCAGGAAGACCTTCGGCGCCCAGCCGGCCTGCTTCTCGATTTCGTAGGGTTCCGAGGTCAGGTAGCCCTGCTGGGCAGACTTCGCGTCGGCGATGAAGGGGGCCGGGTTGAAGGTGTAGGGCTTGTACTGCTCGTCCTTGAAGCCTTCGTAGTTCTTCTTCATCCACTCGAAATAGGTGACGTAGCCGTCCTTGCCCATGAAGATCGATTCGAGCTTGGCGAGGTCGGCGAACTTTTCCACGCCCTGGTCGGGATGGGCGAGCAGGACCTGCGGGTCCTTCTGGAAGATTGCGGCGACGTCGACCAGCGGGATGCCTTCCTTCACGGCGTCCATCTCGCCGAGCGGGCTGCCCATGTAGAAATCGACCTTGCCGGCGATCAGGAGCGCGCGGTTGGCGGCGTTCGGGCCGCCCTGGACGATGGTGACCTTGAGGCCATGCTTCTCATAGGTGCCGTCGGCGACCGCCTGGTAGAAGCCGCCGTGTTCCGCCTGGGCCAGCCAGTTGGTGCCGTAGCTGACTTCATCAAGAGCATAGGCCTGCGAAGCCGAAAGCGCCGTCCCGAGCCCGAGAAGGGCGAGGAAGGTGGTCTTGCTGAGAGTGTCGCGCATATCGATCGGGTTCCCCTGTCCATGGTCTGGAGCTCCGCCATGGGGCTCCATTTCCTTCATTTGAGCGGTTGCCTTGCGCTTTGAAAAGCATCAAAATTCGTCCGCATTGATGCCTTTTTTGCATCATATCGAAGGTCGATGCACAAATAATGCTTGTTGAACAAATTTTATGCAATGGTGACCCGTGCTGCATTCCAGAAAACTCCAGTACATCAACGAGATCGTCCGCTGCGGCTCGATCCGCAAGGCCGCGGCCCGGCTCAACGTCGCCTCCTCGGCGGTCAACCGTCAGATCCTCGCGCTCGAGGAGGAACTCGGCGCGCCGCTGTTCGAGCGGTTGCCGCGCGGCCTTCGGCTGACGGCGGCCGGCGAGCTTTGCGTCGAACACATCCGCGACGTGCTGAAGAATTATGAAAAGCTCGAATCCCGCATTCGCGGCCTGAAAATGCCGCAGGCCGGCAAGGTCACGCTGGTGACGACGGTCGGTCTGGCCTCCGGGCCACTGCCGCTGATCCTGGCCCGGTTCCTCGAAGCGCATCCGCGGGTCCGCATCCAATTGCGCAATGACGGCGGTTCGACGACCATCAATCCGGTGCTGACCGGCGAGGTCGATATCGGCCTTGGCTTCAACATTCCCGCCACCCCCGGCATCCGGACGCTTGCCAATTTCGACGTGCCGGTCGGCGTCGTGCTGCCGCCCGGCCATCCGCTGTCGCATGAGGCCGGGCCGATCGACCTCGTCGACGTGGTGCAGGAAAAACTGGTGCTCGCGCAATCCGGTACCAGCCTGCGCAACATCATCGACCTCGCGCTGGCGCCGGTGCCGCTGCCGGTCGAGCCGGTGCTGGAGACCAATTCGTCCGAGCTGATGAAGCAACTGGTCAAATGCGGGGCCGGCCTGACGCTGCTCAACCCGCTCGACGTGATCAGCGAGTGTCGTGCCGGCGAACTGATGTTCCGGCCGCTGCTCGAAGGGCAATTGCGTCACCAGCCGATGAAACTCTTTGCCCGGGCGCGGGCGCCGCTCGATGCGGCGACCAGCCTGTTCGTCGAATACCTGATGCAGGAACTGCTGGTCCTGGTCCTCGAGCTGCAGGGCAAGGGCCATATCCCGCCGAGCGAAAAGCCGGGCGAACGGGCCTCTGCCGTCCGTGACGAGGACTAACGCGTGTAAAGGTTCGACAGGGGGTAGCGGGTGAGGTCGCGCAGCAGCTCGACGAAACCCTTCACCTGGTGCTTGCAGATCTGTTCGCCCTTTTCCGCCGTGCCCTTGGAAGCATCGCCGACCACGCCGTTCGGATTGAGGTCGTGGGCGATCCAGGCGAGCGAATGCGGCGGCAGCGGCGTCAGGTATTTCGAGTTCGCCTTCATCTCCTCCGCGCGCGAGACAAAGTTCTCGGCCTTGTCCATGCGCACCAGGTCGGGGCGGAAATAGAGCATCAGCGAGGTTTCGACCTCGCCGCCATGGATGCCGTATCGGGTCTCGTGTTCCGAGATCATGCCGTCCGGATTGCCGAAGCGGCCCCACTGGGTAGAGACGACGGCCATCTGGTGGCGCACGCGCAATTCGCGCGCGACGATGCTCATCACGTCGACATTGCCGCCATGCGAGTTGACGATGACCATCTTGCGGATGCCTGCCTCTGCGACCTTGCTGCCGATCGCCGTCCAGGCGGGGATCAGGATCTCGGGGCCGAAGGACAGGGTGCCTGGGCCGTAGATGTGTTCATTGGCCTTGCCGATCTCCTGGGTCGGGAGCACGAGGAAGTCGAGGTCGTCGGGGCGCTGGTTCTTCAGTTCCGCCAGCATGCCGTTGGCAATCGCCACGTCGGTGGCGATCGGTAGATGGGGGCCGTGCTGTTCGGTCGAGGCGATCGGCAGGATGGCGATGGTCGTTTCGGGGGAAAGCCCGGCGAAGTCGGCGGTGTTCAGTTCGTTCCAGAAGAATGGCTTGGCCATGGCTGTTTCCCTCATATGAGCGTCAGCCAATGGAGTAGGCAATATTGCGGGCTTGGAAAAGCATCATAATGCGTGCAGGGCGCTGCCTTAAAGCGCGCGATGTGGCGAGATGGAGCGGGCGCGGGGTCGCGGCTTGGCCGCCGTCTCAGCTCGCCAGCTTCGGCTTTCCCCATTCGGCGATGGCGATGCCGCCGAGCACCAGCGCCAGCGCGATCAGATGCAGCGGCTGGAGCGCCTCGCCGAGCAGGGCGAGCGACAGCAGCGTGCCGAACACCGGAACGAGATTGATGAAAAGGCCGGCCCGGTTGGCGCCGATGCCTTCCACGCCCATGATGTAGAAGACCTGCGAGATCAGCGAGGGCAGGAGCGCGGCATAGGCGATGATGCCCCAGCCGATCAGGTCGGGCAGGATCAGGTTGCCGTTGGTCTCTTCCCAGGCGACCAGCGGGATGGCGGAGAGCGAGGCGCCGAGGGCCGAGCCGGCCATCATGCTCTTCCAGTGGATCGGCGGGCGCCAGCGCAGCGCGATGGTATAGACCGCATAGGCGACGACGGCGAGCAGAAGCAGCGCGTCGCCGAAGTTCATCGACAGCGAAAGGAGCACCTCGATGTCGCCGCGGGTCGCCGTCAGCGCCACGCCGACGAAGCTGATGGCGAAGCCGACGATCTGGATCGCCGAGACCGGAATGCGAAACAGCAGGAAGTTGAGGATGAAGATCAGCACCGGAATGCCGCCCTGCTCGATCGCACCGTTGACGGCGCTGGTGTATTTGAGCGCCGTATAGAGGAAGCCGTTGAACGCCGTATAGCCGATCGCGCCGAAGGCGAGCATCAGCAGCCAGTTGCGCCTGAGCGCCGGCCAGTCCTTCTTCAGTTGCGGAACCGAGATGGCGCAGATGATGATCAGTGCGATCGTCCAGCGGGAGAAATTCAGCACCATCGGGCTCACATGACCGACGGCGAGCTTGCCGACCACGGTATTTCCACCCCAGAAAAGCGTTGCGACAGTCAGAAAGAAATAGGCTCTGAGAAGCAATGGATTTCACCGAAGGGTTGGGAAGATGGGCGCGAGGAGGCGTTGATTTGCCGCATGGGATAGGCGAGGGGCCGTGCATTGTCACGCAAAAAGCCGATTCTCCTCTCATAAACGGGTCGATTTCATAAAAACAACACAGTATAGATGCGCGGGTTTGGATAAGGCGCAGAGCGTTTGCGCGATAGACAGGATTTCGAAATGACGAATGTCGTGGTTGTGGGTTCGCAGTGGGGAGACGAGGGCAAGGGCAAGATCGTCGACTGGCTCTCCGAGCGGGCGGATATCGTCGTCCGGTTCCAGGGCGGCCACAACGCGGGCCATACACTGGTGATCGACGGCATCAGCTACAAGCTCTCCCTGCTGCCCTCCGGCGTCGTGCGCCCGGGCAAGAAGGCCGTGATCGGCAACGGCGTCGTCGTCGATCCGCATGCGCTGCTGGCCGAAATCGAGCGGCTGAAGGCGCAGGGCGTGACGGTCACCCCGGACAACCTGCGAATCGCCGACAACGCGACGCTGATTCTGTCGCTGCATCGCGAACTCGACGGCATGCGCGAGGATGCGGCGACCAACAGCGGCACCAAGATCGGCACCACCCGCCGCGGCATCGGCCCGGCCTATGAAGACAAGGTCGGCCGTCGCGCGATTCGCCTGATGGACCTCGCCGACATTGAAGCGCTGGAAGGCAAGGTCGAGCGCATTCTCACGCATCACAATGCCCTTCGTCGCGGCTTCGGCGCGCCCGAAGTGGAGCACAAGACGATCATGGAGGAACTGACCTCCGTCGCCGATCGCGTGCTGCCCTTCCGCGACACCGTCTGGCTGATGCTGGACAAGGAACGCCGCAAGGGGTCGCGCATCCTGTTCGAAGGCGCCCAGGGCTCGCTGCTCGACATCGACCACGGCACCTATCCCTTCGTCACCTCGTCGAACACTGTCGCCGGCCAGGCTTCGGCCGGTTCGGGCATGGGCCCGGGCGCGCTGGGCTATATTCTCGGCATCACCAAGGCCTACACGACTCGCGTCGGCGAAGGCCCGTTCCCGACCGAACTGACCGACGAGATCGGCCAGTTCCTCGGCGAGAAGGGCCATGAATTCGGCACCGTGACGGGCCGCAAGCGTCGCTGCGGCTGGTTCGATGCCGCGCTTGTGCGCCAGTCGGTCGCCACCAACGGCATCACCGGCATCGCGCTGACCAAGCTCGACGTTCTCGACGGTCTCGAAGAGCTGAAGATCTGCGTTGGCTATAAGCTGGATGGCGAGGAAATCGAGCATCTGCCGGCCGCCCAGGCGGCGCAGGCCCGTGTCGAGCCGATCTACATCACGCTGGAAGGCTGGAAGGAATCGACGGTCGGCGCCCGCAAATGGGCCGATCTCCCGGCCCAGGCGATCAAGTATGTTCGCCAGGTCGAAGAACTGATCGGGGCGCCGGTGGCGCTGCTTTCGACCAGCCCGGAGCGCGACGACACCATACTTGTGACTGATCCATTTGAAGACTAAGCTTGGATTTCGTTAAGCTTTTGCCCGCCGGCGCGCGCCGGTGCCAACGAGAAAGTGCTGATGGCTGACTTCATAGCGGTTATCCGGCGTGCCGTGGACGGCCTGTCGAACAATACACCTGAGATGCGTGCCAAGGTCTATGACAAGGCACGCAGCGCCGTCCTGCGGCAGCTGGAGAACATGAATCCGCGCCCGCCGGAGCAGATGCTCCAGCGGCAGCTGGCAAAACTGGATGCCGCCATCCTCGAGGTCGAGGCGGAATACGCCGAGGCCTTGCCGGACGAGGAAGCCGCCGCCACCTTCGAGGAGGCGATGACGCCTGCGGCTGCCGAGGAAGAATGGCGCGAGGAACAGCCGCCGGTTTCCGAGGCTCCTGCCGAGGAACCGCAGCCCGTGGCCGAAGCCGCGCCGCAGGCCGGGACCCAGACGCCGGCCGACGAAGTGGAAGATCCCTGGGCCGAACCGGCAGAGCCGGAACACCGGCCGCAACCCGAACCCGAACCGGAGCCCCTGGCCGCGCCGGAAGACGTCTATGCGCAGGAGCCAGAGCCTGAGCCCGCCACAGCGCCCGAGCCGTTCGTCGAGCAACCCGCCCGCGAGGAAACGGTCCAATGGGCCGAGGAGCCGGCCGTGCCCGCAGCACCCGTCTATGTGGACGTCGACCACTCTGCCGCGCCACAGGTCGAGCCGGAAGAGGCCTATGCTGCACCGGTCGCGGACGAGGAACCGGAAGAGCATCGCGAGAGGGTGAGGGCGGACGAGGCCGAGGCGGAGATTGCCGAAGCCGAAACGATTGCCGCCGAACCTGCCCCGACCGTCCCGGCCTATAATCGCCTCGTCGAAATGCCGCTCACCAGCGATGACGGCTGGATGTCACCGCGCGGGACCGATTTCGGCGCTGGCCCGGCCACGGGCGCGCCGCAGCAGGCGGAAGCCGCGGCGGAACCGGCGCAGGCGCCGGCCTACGAATCCTGGGAGATCCCGGCCGAGACGCCGGCTTGGTCGGTTGCCGCAACCGCGCCTCAGGCTGAGACCTCGGAGTGGACGCCGCCGGTTGCGACGGACGTTGCTGCGACATCCAAGCCGCCCGTGCCGGCCTCGCTCGACCTTCTCGACTGGGAAAGCCCGGCCTATGCCGAGCCCGTCGCTGCGGCGTCTGACAGCCAGTCGCGCGACCTGCCGGCTGCCGACGATTTCTCCGACTGGTTTGCGGAATACGACAAGCCGAAGACCCCCGCTGCGGAAGCCGCGGGAACCGCACCGCCCCCCGTCGCGCCGACGAGCGTGCCGCCAGAGGCCGTGGCCGCGGCTCCCGCCCAGCCGACGCGTGGCATCGAGGACGTCGATGCGTTCCTCGCCGAATCGCAGCAGCGCGCCTATCGGATCGAACCGAAGCAGGGCCGCAACTATGCCCCGATCGTCCTGGGTCTCCTCGGCATCGCGCTGGTCGCCGGTGGCGGCTTCGCGGCCTGGACCTATCGCGATCAGGTCACCCAGTTCGTCAGCAGCCTGACCGGATCCTCGACGCCGGCCGTCACAGAGCCGACCACGCCCGAGACGTCGCCGACGGCCGAGACCGCGACGAGTGAGCCGACACCCGCCGCCGACACCAATGCGCCGGTCAACGGCACGCCGGACGACGGTTCGGTGACCGGACAGAAATTCACCCAGCGCCTCATGCCGGACGGCACCGAGGTCGACGAAGGAGTGGGCACCACGGCACCGGGCGGTCCTTCGAGCGAAGGCAAGTCGGTTGCCGAGCAGAACGTCGCCTCGACCGTCGATCCGACAGATCAGCCGGCCGTCGGCACCAATGCCGGTCTTCCGCAGGCGGCAACGCCCGCGGGCACGACCCCGGCGGGGACCACCCCGGCTGCGGGCGATACGATTGCTGCGGCCGCCAATGGCGAACGGGTCTTCCTCTACGAGGAACGCCTCGGCCAGACTTCGCCGACGGCCGTGCCCGGTACGGTGGCCTGGACGGCGCTGCGCGAAACCGGGGAGGACGGCAAGCCCAATCCCGAGATCCAGGGCAAGATCACCATTCCGGATCGTGGGCTGACGGCGCTGATCACCATCAAGCGCAACGCCGACAGCTCGCTGCCCGCCAGCCACCTGATCGAGGTCGTGTTCTCCCTGCCGGCCGATTTCGAAGGCGGTGCGATCGACAAGCTGGAGCGCATCGCCATGAAGCGGACCGAGCAGGACCGCGGCGATCCGCTGGTCGCCGTCTCCGCCAAGGTTACGGACGATACCTATCTCGTGGCGCTGAACGATTTCGAAGACGTGATGAAGGCGAACCTCGACCTGCTGTCGACCCGCGGATGGATCGACATGCCGATCAGCTATCGCAACGGCCGGCGCGCCCTGCTGACGCTCGACAAGGGCGCGGCGGGCAAAGCGGTGTTCGACCAGGTCATCAAGGAATGGGCAGCGCTCGGCAAGCCGGGCAACTGATCCTTCGCCGTCACTGGCTCACCCATTAAAAACCCGGATCGCGAGACCCGGGTTTTTCTTTGTCGGCAATGTAGACCGCTTGACCGCCGCGCGCTCAAGCCTCGACGACGCGAAGCGCCGAGGCGCGCTCCAGCGCTTCCTTCTGCACGGCTTCCTGCACCTTCTCGAAGGCGCGAACCTCGATCTGGCGGACGCGTTCGCGGCTGATATCGAACTCGGCGGAAAGATCTTCGAGCGTCACCGGGTCTTCGGCCAGGCGGCGCGCCTGGAAGATGCGGCGTTCGCGGTCGTTCAACACGCTCATCGCCCTGGCCAGCATGAGGCGGCGGGTCTCGAGCTCGTCCTGTTCGATCAGCACCGCTTCCTGGCTTTCATGGTCATCGACCAGCCAGTCCTGCCACTGACCGGACTCGCCTTCGGCGGCCCGGATCGGTGCGTTTAGCGAAGCGTCGCCGGACAGGCGCCGGTTCATCGACACGACTTCCTCTTCGGAGACCTTCAGCTTGGTGGCGATCTCGGTGACCTGGTCGGGCTTGAGGTCTCCTTCCTCGATCGCCTGGATCTTGCCCTTGAGGCGACGCAGGTTGAAGAACAGCCGCTTCTGGTTGGCGGTCGTGCCCATCTTCACCAGCGACCACGAACGCAGGATGTATTCCTGGATCGATGCCTTGATCCACCACATGGCATAAGTGGCCAGACGGAAGCCGCGTTCCGGGTCAAATTTCTTGACCGCCTGCATCAGGCCGACATTGCCCTCGGACACGACTTCGCCGATCGGCAGGCCGTAGCCGCGATAACCCATGGCGATCTTGGCGACGAGGCGCAGGTGGCTGGTGACGAGCTTGTGGGCCGCGTCGCGGTCTCCATGCTCGGCGTAGCGTTTCGCGAGCATGTATTCCTGCTGCGGTTCCAGCATCGGGAACTTGCGGATTTCGTCGAGATAACGATTGAGACCGGCCTCGCCGGCGGTAATGGAAGGCAAATTATTGCGGGCCATAGAGCACCCCCTTAAAAGTTTCGGCCCCCCGTGGCGAGTGGGCGAGCCTGATTTCCGTGGATTTCCCAAAATCCCACAGAAACCCGGCTAACAGATAAGTGTGGCAAAACCCGGATACAAGAGCGCCTTCGTATCACGAGGCCGTGAGAGGCGGGTACCCTCGCGGAGCCTTCAGATCGATCGCAGCGCGTCGATGATTTCCTGCATGTCGGCCGGGATCGGCGCGGTGAAATGCATGGTCTCGCCGGTGGTCGGATGTTCGAAGGCGAGCAGGTAGGCGTGCAGGGCCTGGCGCGGGAAGTTCTTGACCGTCGTCTGGGCGGGCTCGGGCAGCAGGTTGGCCTTGGTCTTGAAGGCCGCGCCATAGTCCTGGTCGCCGATCAGCGGGTGGCCGATATGGGCCATGTGCACGCGGATCTGGTGGGTGCGGCCGGTCTCCAGGCGGCATTCGACCAGCGAGGCGATGCAGGTCGCGTCCGGCTTCTCACCGTAGCGTTCGAGCACCTGGTAGTGCGTGATCGCCTCGCGCGCGTCGTCGGTGTCTTCCTTCTTGACCGTGCGCTTGGTGCGGTCGCCGGCACGCCCCAAGGGGGCGTCGATCGTGCCGGTGAGGCCGCGCGGACGGCCCCAGACGATCGCCTGATAGGCGCGCTCCAGAGGGCCTGTGCGGCCATGGTCGGCGAACTGGTCGGCAAGGTGGCGATGGGCGAGGTCGTTCTTGGCGACCACCATGACGCCGGACGTGTCCTTGTCGAGCCGGTGGACGATGCCGGGGCGCTTGACGCCGCCGATGCCCGACAGGCTGTCGCCGCAATGGTGGATGAGGGCATTGACCAGCGTTCCTGTCCAGTTGCCGGCGCCGGGATGGACGACAAGGCCCGGCGGCTTGGCAATGACGATCAGGTCGGCATCCTCGTAGAGCACTTCCAGCGGAATGTCCTCGCCTTTCGGTTCGGGATCCTCCGGCTCGGGCAGGACGATCGACAGCCGGTCGCCGGGGCGCACCTTGCGCTTCGGCTCGGTGACGGCCACGTCGTTGATGGTGACCGCGCCCTGTTCGATCAGCGCCTTGACCCGATTGCGCGAGAACTCGCCCTCAAGTGCCGCCGCCAGCCAGGCATCGAGCCGCCCTTCGGCGTCTTCCCCGGCAATCAGGTCTTTTCTTGCCGGCTCGGCTTCGTTAAAGGGGTCTGTCATTCTGTCATCCCGCGTGTAGAACCACCGGCGTTGCGGCTCATAGGTTTCGCTGCCACTTGGCACAGACTGCAGCCTTCGACAATCGTCAGCCATGTTTCATGGCTGTTTTTCCCTGAACAATGGTTCGCATCAGGGAAAAAGACCAGACCTTGCGGACTTCAGGAACAGAGACGACCGCCATGGCCCATGTCGAACCCGACGAACAGGAAGAAAAGCCGCTCGATCCGGCGATGGAGAACGTCCGTCGGAAGATGGTGAAGCTGCAACTGGTCTCCGGCGGCATCATGCTGTTGATGTTCATGGCCGTGCTGGCGGCGATCGTCTACAAGGTGACCCGGCCGGACGGCAGCGAGACGCCGGTGGCTTCCTCCGGCCTTGCCATTCCCGCCGACCAGCCGCTGAACCTGACGGCCAACCTGCCGGCCGGCTTCACCGTGCTGTCGACAGACCTGTCGAACAACCAGATCCTGTTCTTCGGCACGACGGCCGACGGTGCCAGGAAGGCGCTGGTCTATGATCTCTCCGTCGGACGCATCATCGCCGACGTCGCCGTGTCCGGCAACTGAGCGCGTCGCCGTCGATGAGCGAACGCGGGCTGATCGCCATCGAGGACCCGGCCGATCCGCGGATCGCCGAGTTCTCGCAGATCCGCGAGCGCGACCTCACCGGTCGCGGTGGCCGGTTCATCGCCGAGGGCACGGTGGTCCTCAGGATGCTCGCCGCTGCGCATGCGGCCGGGCGGGGTATCCGGGCGGAGAAGCTGCTGCTGCTGCGCAACCGGGTTGACGGTGTGTCCGAACTGCTGGCGGCCTTTCCCGCGGAGGTGCCGGTCTATGTGGCCGAGGCGCCGGTGCTCGATGCCATTGCCGGCTTTCACCTCCATCGCGGCGTGCTGGCGCTCGGCCGGCGCGACGGCACGGCCGAAACGGGCGCATTGATCGCGAACCTGCCGCAGGACGCGCTGGTGCTGGTCGGCTGCGGCATTTCCAATCATGACAATATCGGTGCTCTGTTTCGCAATGCCGCAGGCTTTGGCGCGGACGCCGTCCTGCTCGACGAGACCTGCTGCGACCCGCTCTACCGCAAGGCGCTGCGTGTGTCGGTGGGCTCGGTGCTGACAATGCCCTATGCGCGGGACGGCTCCAGCGAGGCGCTGCTCGGCGCTCTTGCGGAGGCGGGATTTGCCATATGGGCGCTTTCTCCGGCCGGGGAGGCCGAGATCGGCGAGATTTCGCCGGCGCGACGCATGGCGCTGGTCATGGGGACGGAAGGCGAGGGGTTGCCCAAGTCCATCCTTGAGCGTTTCCACACGGCGCGGATCGCCCAGATGCCGGGTCTCGACAGCCTGAATGTCGGAACGGCAAGCGGCATTGCCCTCTACAGCCTGGCGAAGTCGATGGGGCGCCTGCAGGGATAGGCGGGGCTTGCCGCCGGGCAGGCGTGTAGTTCTATTCGGCGAGCGGTCCCTGCTGCGAAGCCGAGCCGGCCAGCGACGGATCGATCGCCAGCACGCGTTCGGCCAAGGTGAGCCCCTTGCCGGGTCCCTTCGCCGACTTGGCCCGCAGCAGTTCCGGGATCGGCGACTTTTCACCCTCGCGGGCGGCGGTGAGCACGACCATCTTGGCGGCGATGTCGGCGATCTCTTCGCGCAAAGCCTTGTCGTTGGTCGCCGTCTTCGCCTTGAGCAGGCGTTCGGTCAGCGCGGTGTGGCGGTGGCGCAGTTCGTCCTCCAGGTCTCCGGCGCCGGCAACCGCAGTCGTTGCGACTGCCGCGGCGACAGGCTCGTCGTCGGCGATGGCGATCTCCTTGAAATCCGGCACGGGAAGATTGGCCGCCCGCAACGACTTGACGGCGGCGCGCACCTGGCTGTTGGCTGATTTCACGCCCTGCTTGAGGCGCGCGATTTCCTTGGCGCGGCGCTCGAGAAGAGCGTCCTTGTCGACATTGTCGGCCATTTCTCGGGCGAGGCGGTCATCGAGCCGCAGCAGCTTGTGTTCCTCCTGTGCAAGCCGGATTTCGGCGTCCTTGGCCCGCTTGGTCACCAGCTTGGCCTCGCGGCGCAGTTCCTCGCGTTCGTCGCGCAGGGCCTGGACCCGCATCTTGAGGTTCTCGATTTCGGTCTCGCGTGTCGTCCGTTCGATCTTCAGATTGTCGACGTCCGCCATGATGCGCTCGATGCGCCGGCCGAGCGCCTGGATGTCGAGGTCCTTGGCCACGACGGACTCCTCCGTGCGGCGCAGCGCCTCCTTGAGATTGTCGGCTTCGACCTCGGCGCGCCGTATCTTCGAGCGGAAGTCCGCGGCCTCGACACTCATGTCGTGGATCTGCGCCCTGAGGTCCTGATTGTCCGCGACCAGGTGGCTTGCATCTTTGGAAAGCGTCTCGTTGGCCAGCCTGAGCGCAATGGAGGCCTCGCGCTCGCGCAGCAGTTCCTGGGCGGTCCTGGCGTTCTCGGCGGCGTAGACGGCGCGCACCATGTCCTTCTGCGCGCGAATTTCCTGCGGGCTGAGCGGCATCGTGGCCTTGAGCCGGTTCTCCGTGTAGAGCACGATGCGCTTGTGGATGGCCGGTGCGACCAGCATCACGAGCAGGGCGGCGGCGAGGAAACCCAATCCAAAAAGCAGGGCGTATTCAATCACGGGTCAGCCACTTCTGAGTTTATTCGAAGTTCCGCAATCAATAAACATGCGCCGCCTGTCAGGACAAGCGGCGCGCTTTCGCGGATCATGAATCTTTTTGCCGCCAGGAGAAGAGCGGCGCGAGCTTGCGCGGACCCTGCGACGTGCGGCTCAGAAGGGATTCCAGGTCGGCGCGCGGGTGAGCTTCAGATAGCCGACATTGACGCCGAGACGGGCGCCGAGGCCGGTGCGGATGGGCACGAGGACGACATTGCGGCTCTTCAGCACGGTCATGCCGACGCCGGCGACCACATAGGCCGATCCGCTGACGCCGCCATAGCGGGCGAAGAGGCCGTCGACCGACGGCAGGTCGTAGACGAGCATCATCACGCGCGTGCCGTTGCCGCCGTAGTCGATGCCGAGCGAGGGACCCTGCCAGAAGACGTCGTGCTGGCCGGCGTTCTTGGTGTTGAGCTGGCCTTCGCCATAGGTCAGGCCGGCGACGAAGGCGCCGGAGCCTTCCTGGCCGAGGATATAGCCGTTCGGCAGGCCGTGCTGCTGGAAGGCCTCTTCGATCACCTTGGCCAGCGCGCCGCTGGTCGAACCGAAGAAGCCGTGGCCGGCATCGACGATTTCCTGAATGCTGTATTCGCCTTCGGCTTTCGCTTCCCCGGTCGCCAGGCCGAAGCCGGCAAGGGAGAGAAACATGGCCACCAGAAACATCCGGAAGGCGGCGAAATCGCGGGTCGTCACAAGGCGCATGGGGTCTCCTCCATCCGTAATCGGCACAATTGGCATGTCCAATGCGGGTAAAGCTATTTAGCGAGCATCCTATTAATAATCGGTTTACCAAATATGGTGTCACTATGGCCGAAAGGAATCCGACCACACCGGGCGCCCTCTATTGCGCATCCGGCCCTTCCGTGGGGATCGATCTTCAGGAGCGACCGATGCCGAAAAATCCGAATCTGACCCTTGCCGGTCCCGACCTCGCGGCGCTGTTGTGCAGCCGCGTCTGCCATGACGTGATTTCGCCAGTTGGCGCGATCAACAACGGCCTCGAACTGCTCGACGAGGGCGGTGCCGACGCCGACGCGATGGACCTGATCCGTACCAGCGCGCTCAACGCCTCGGTCCGGCTGAAATTCGCCAGGCTTGCCTTCGGCGCGTCGGGCTCGGTCGGCGCCTCTATCGACACCGGCGAGGCCGAGAAGGCCGCCAAGGACTTCGCTGCGGCGGAAAAGAAGACCGAGGTCAGCTGGAACGGTCCGCGCGCGATCATCGCGAAGAACCGGGTCAAGCTGCTGCTCAACCTCTTCCTCGTCGCCTACGGCGCGATCCCGCGGGGCGGCCAGATCGACATCACGCTGGAGAACCCGGAATACGAGGCCAAGTTCAAGCTGACCGCCAAGGGGCGGATGATGCGGGTGCCGCCGAAGTTCGCCGAGATCTGCAGCGGCACCATCGAGGAAGCGATCGACGCCCATTCTATCCAGCCCTATTACACGGTCCTGCTCGCTGACGAATGCGGCATGGAGCTGAAGTATTTCGCCACGGACGACGAAATCGTCTTCACCGCGGAAACCGTTGCCGCGGCCTGACGGGCTCGCCTTTCCACTGCCATCGCACCCCCTTGAAGAAGCACGCCACGTCGGCGTGCTTCTCGTTTTGCGTGCACGGCGCATCGCAAGCGGTAACGTTTCATTAGTCGAAAGCGCTTATTGTCGCAGTCAGGTTTCGCGCTTCCTATGACGGGAAGGGTAGTGACATGGGGGTTCACGATGCAGCGTTTGATGATTGCGGACAGTTCTGATGTGGTCCGCAAGGTCGGCAAGAAGATCCTGTCGGAGATCGGTTTTCTCGTCCTCGAAGCAGGCACCGCACGCGAAGCCCTGACGCGCAGCGAAACGGAATTGCCGAACATCATCATCGTCGATGCCGGCCTGGACGGCGCCCTGGACCTCATCGCCAACATTCGCGCGCTGCCGGACGGCAAGAGCGTGCTGATCTATTATTGCGTGGTCGAGGCCGACCTGAAGACGATGATGGCGGGCAAACGGGCCGGCGCCAACGACTTCCTGCTGAAGCCGTTCGATCGCAAGATCCTGACCCAGATGTTCACCGACAAGGCCATTGCCGCCTGACACCCCCCGAAATTCGGCACTGAACTCCACGCCCCGCCCGTCCGGGGCGTTTTTCATTGCCTCGCGCCGGCCGCTGGGACGGCGTGGGGATGGGAGTGTCTGGGGACACAAAAACAAAAAACCTGCCCGGGTGAGGGGCAGGTCGAATGCAGCGCGGGGGAAGCGCCTAAGCGGGGTGTCAGGCAGTTTCCATGTATTCGGCGCCATCCGGCTCGCGCAGCACATAGCCGCGGCCCCAGACGGTTTCGATGTAGTTGGCGCCGCCTGCGGCATTGGCGAGCTTCTTGCGGAGCTTGCAGATGAAGACGTCGATGATCTTCAGTTCCGGTTCGTCCATGCCGCCATAAAGGTGGTTGAGGAACATTTCCTTGGTCAGCGTGGTACCCTTGCGGAGCGAAAGCAGCTCCAGCATCTGGTATTCCTTGCCGGTCAGGTGAACCCGCTGGCCGCCGACTTCGACGGTCTTGGCGTCGAGGTTCACGATCAGTTCGCCGGTGGTGATGATCGACTGGGCATGGCCCTTGGAACGGCGGACGATGGCATGAATGCGCGCGACCAGTTCATCCTTGTGGAACGGCTTGGTCATGTAATCGTCGGCGCCGAAGCCGAGACCGCGAACCTTGTCCTCGATGCCGGCCATGCCGGAGAGGATGAGGATCGGCGTCTTGACCTTGGAAAGCCGCAGCGTGCGCAGCA
The DNA here is from genome assembly GCF_059424725.1 of Allorhizobium sp. GW101-3B10. NCBI lineage: Bacteria > Pseudomonadati > Pseudomonadota > Alphaproteobacteria > Hyphomicrobiales > Rhizobiaceae > Allorhizobium > Allorhizobium sp. GW101-3B10. The sequence goes on from NZ_JBWKZR010000001.1 coordinate 708,412, forward strand.
CTTCGTAGCCGGACATGTCCGGGAGGTTGAGGTCGAGCAGAATGATATCGTAGTCGTAGAGCTTTCCGAGATCCACGCCTTCCTCGCCCAGGTCGGTCGTGTAGACGTTGAAACTCTCCGATTTGAGCATCAGTTCGATGCTCTGCGCCGTGGCGCTATCGTCTTCAATGAGTAGAACCCGCATAATTATCCCCTTTACCGCCGCCGAAAGGTCGTACTTGGCCCCCTACGCGATACGGATCCAGTCGTTGCCTGATTTGAAGGCTGCCACCAAATGGTTAACAAATTCTGATTCCTTCTGGCAAGGTGTATCGAATTTATTAAACAAAGATACCAGTCTCCTGATTTTTCATCTGTTTCCGGCATCGCCACAATTGAATCAGAAGATGAGATTTTCCCCCTAACCGATTCATTTGACTCATCATTGTCATGGGCTTTTTAAGGCCGTGGCATTTACTGACCCTTAAATGATCTCACCTATCATTAACGATGCCCGTAAACGAAAGGTTACCAGGGGTAGCTTTTTGTTAACGCCGCCGTTTTTTTTCGAGAATGATTCGTCGGGAAAAGCGGCTTGGCATTTTGTCAGTAAGTGTGGCGGGGGGTCTCGCATCACGGGAGTATTGCGTATGAAGTCGCGTGAGAGCCTAGTGCGCCTGAAAGGATTTCAGGTCACAGAAAAACGTCGGCAATTGCAGCAGTTGCAGTCAATGATGGCGGAGTTCGAGCGGATGGCGAAGGAGCTGGAAAACCAGATCGCCATCGAGGAGAAGAAGTCCGGGATCACCGATCCGAACCATTTCGCCTATCCAACCTTTGCCAAGGCGGCCCGGCAGCGGGCCGACAATCTCCAGGTTTCGATTCGCGAACTGAAGGTTCAGCAGGAAGCGGCCGAGCTTCTGCTCGAGGAAGCCGAGGCCGAACATGCCAAGGCCGCGGCGCTCGAGGAGCGCGACGGCCAGATGCGTATCCGGGCCTAGGCCCCGGAGCGTTCTAGACAAGGCGCGGCCGGTGGCGGTGCGGAGAGATCCGCGACCGCTGTCGACCCGTTCGTCGAAACTTGTCCGGGCGGCGGGTCGCCGGCCGGACAGAATCAGAACTTGATGACGTCGGCCCAGTCGGGGTGACGTTGCGCCTGGGCGCGGAAGAACGGGCAGAGCGGGATGATCTTCCAGCCGCCGTTGCGCGCCTGCTCGATCGCAAACAACGCGAGCGCCTGGCCGGCACCCTTGCCCCGCATGCTCTCGGGCACTTCGGTGTGATCGACGATGATCAGGCTCGGCGAAGCGCGAGAATAGGTCATGGCCGCCGGCGTCTCTCCTTCGACGAACCGTCCGACATAGCGGCCGCCCGAGCCGGCTTCCTCACTTGCAATATTCATAGGTGTCCTTTCGAAATCGATATGCCGATGGCTTAACACCGGTCGCTTTTCACGGCAATGATGGCCGGGTGCGCGGCCGGCCGTCCCGGTGGCGATTCGATCGAGGGGCATGGGGAATGATCTGGGTGAAGGCGGCGATGCTGGTGCTGGCCCCGATGTTTCTGGCGCTCGGCATCGTGCTTCCGCTGGTACGCTTCGAGAAGCTCTACTTTTTCACCGAGAATCCGTCCTTGGTCGAGATCGTCGCCGCACTCTGGCAGGACGGCAATGCGGAGCTTGCCGTGCTGGTGGGCCTGCTGTCGATCGCCTTTCCGGCGATCAAGCTGGTCGGCCTTGGGGCGGAGGCCTTCACCGCTGCGAGCGCCGGTGCGCGCAGCGGACTGCTGCATGCTCTCGTGCCGTTCCTGTCGAAGTGGTCGATGATGGACGTGTTGCTGGTGGCGATCGTCATCTTCGCGGCCAAGTCCAGCGGTCTGGCCGAGGCCTTCACGCAGCCGGGGCTGTGGTTCTACGCGGCGTCATCGCTGCTGGCTGGCGTGCTTCACCATCTGCTGCAGACGCAGGGGCGGGCAGAATAGACAAAGTGCGCGCAAGGAAGGGTTCCCGCGCGCACAATGGTTCGATCGGAGGCGAAGGGCGGCTACCGCCGACCCGACATCCTCGTCAATGGCGATATTGCTGGATGCGCGTGGTGCGCAGGCCCGGCAGGCCGTGGTCGTTGATGGAGGACTGCCAGGAGAGGAATTCCTCGACCGTCAGTGTATAGCGCTCGCAGGCTTCTTCCAGGCTCAACAGGCCGCCGCGCACCGCGGCGACAACCTCTGCCTTCCGGCGGATCACCCAGCGGCGCGTATTGGCCGGCGGCAGATCGGCTATGGTAAGCGGGCTGCCATCGGGGCCGATGACATATTTCACTCGGGGGCGGATCATTTCGGTCATTGGACTCTCTATACATACTCAAGACCACACGAGCGCATCGTAGCTGCCCACCTTTAAAATTTGCCTAAGCGCCTTGTAAGCATTTGATAATAATTTTCTCGACCTGCAGCGGAGGGAAAATGGCCGCCGCGCACGATTCTTGTCTGCCGTTGCGTAAACTTGCGGCAACTGCATAGGAGTTATGCTGATTTAGAAATATTCCAGATTCAAAAATGTAGTAAAAGGCCCGGACAATGACGTGGGTGTCTGATGATTCATTCACCGCCGTGAACTCCGGGCGTGCGAAAATATCCCGCCCCGAGCCAGAACCGAAAGACCGGCGCCAGTTCCGTTCTCTACCGTTCCAGACATATTCTTCGATGCTTATTCTCTCAGGTGCGGCCGAAATAGCTTCGGTCGAAAGGAGCGCAATGTTCAGGGTGTCCGAGTCCATCTGCCGTGAAGACGAAGGCAAAGGCGTTTCGGCGATCGCGGTCGACGACGCCGGCCTCTGCCCTCTGGGCCGGCAGTTTGCAGCCCTTGGTCGGCGCTATGGCTTCGACTATTTTCTCGTGAGCACCTTTCCGAAGGCCGACAAGCCGGAATTTTCGGCGAACATCCTGTTCTGCAACTGGCCGATCGACCTCAAGGCGCGCTATCGCACGGAAGACCAATTCGCCACGAGCCTGCTGGTGGCGCGGCTGAAGCAGAGCATCCTGCCGTTTCAGTCCGACGAAAGCGTCTTCGCCGACGGCAAGGACAAGGAGGCGGAGGGCGGCATCTCCGGCGCATTCCGCGATTTCGGCATGGGCGTCAGCCTGGCCTTCGCCATCCACGATTCCGAGCTTGCCCATTATCTCTTCGTCTTTTCGGGCGAGCGGGCCGAACTGGACCGCCAGGAGATCGCGAGCTTCTACTTCGAATGCCTCGAACTGCTGGACAGCTGTTCCAGCCAGATCGCCCAGAAGGACGGTCCGCGCGAGAAGCTGTCGGCCCGGGAGATCGAGTGCCTGCGCTGGTCGGCCGCCGGCAAGAGCAGCGACGAGATCGCCATCATCCTGTCGATCTCGAGCCACACCGTCGTCAGCTATCTGAAGAGCGCCATGCGCAAGCTGGATTCGGTCAACCGCATGCAGGCGGTGGCCCGCGCCTGCCGCTTCCGGCTGCTCTGATCGAGCCGGTTCCTTCGGCGGCCGGGGCGACCCGACCGCGCGTCCTGCCCTCGTGCGGCTACAACAGGAATGCCGACACTTCCGTGTGGCCATAGCCGAACAGGAGTTGAGCGCTTCCGGAATGGCGAAGCGCCAGAATGTCGCCCTGCGTCAGCGTGGCGAGCGCGGTCGAGGACTGCGTGCCGACCGCGCCGGAAACCGTGACGATGTCACTTGCCCCGTTTCTCTGAAGCACCACGCCGTGGCCCGATGATGTCTGTGCCTCGACGTTGAGCGTCAGGAGGTAGGTCCCGTCAGCCGGAGCGACGAGTTCACGCCCCTGACCGGACGCCAGTGCCGCGCCCAGGGCAAATCCTCCCGTCGCCAGATGAAGATCGTCGAAGCCCGTCACCATGCCCGCGGACGGAGAGAGGCTGCCGGCGGCGCGCGAGGCGCGGACCAGCGGACGCTTGTCCGTCCGCACCATGCCGTCAGGCGAAATCGAAAGCGCCGTCGTCCATGCCGTGCCGTCGCCGCTGACCCTGATGGCAAACCGGTCGTCTCCGGCGAGACCCAGTTCGGCTTTGCCCTGCCAGCCTGACTGGAACAGCAGCGATGCCGTATCCGATGCCGCGGCCTTGTTGATCTTGAGGCGATGATCGCCGCCGGCATGGGTCAAGAGGGTGGCCGGCGCCGATACCGCCAGCCGGTTGGTCGCATCGGGCGTGGTGTCGATCCCGAGTGCGGATACCTGCGGCGCGGCGGGCAGGGGGATGTCGCCCCAGTCCGTTCCGGAGAAGACCTTCAGCCGTCCCTCCGCACGATCGAAGGCGCGCCACCCAAGACCCGGTGCGATGAAGATCCAGGCTTCGTCCTGGCGAAAGGCGAGGCGTCCCGATCGGCCCGCCCAGGCATCCGTCGCTCCCGGCAGAACCCAGAAGCATTCCCCCTCGACCGGGGTTGCGGGCGGACTGGCCAGCCGCGCGGCGATCACCAGCTGGACCGCGGCATCGAGCACCTGCAGGGCCTCGTTGTGGGTGACGTGCTTCTGGGCCTGTGCCGGCTTGATATAGGGCAGGGCAAGGTTGACCGTTGTATCCGACATAATCGCTTTCTCCGCTTCGACCGATCCGATGCCAAGATTTTGGACCGGTTTGTCGCTGCGGGGACGAATGGCGGACGCCGCATTGAAAAGACAGGTTTTTGCCGCACCGTCTTTCCCGTTGCCGACTCTGTGGTGGGATGAGCGCGGGTCATGAAACCGTGGGCGGAAATCGCGATGCGGGCCGTTCCCGGCTCTCGTTTCGGGTTGCCCGCGGCGGATTCAGCGATGCTCGCCGTCGCTTTGTGATTGGCCTGCCGGCGATTTCGTGGCTATGTTAGCGCCGGTGTGGCGGTTCCGTTGGTACGACCTCCCGTTGTGAGCGGCGGCGCGATCACACTTCAGGCGGAATTCGGCCACCGTCACGGCCGAATGAGGGCCAACCCCCGACAGTGAAAAGCACGGTGGCTTCTAATTTTTCGCCATTTTGTGCCGCATTTTTGATGATTCTGCCGATTTAAGCACCAAACTGTGAGCAATTGACGGTAAAATGCGCGCTGCCTAGTTTTTTGGCTTCACATTTTTGCCGAAAACGCTATCAAATCCGAGCATGTTAAGAACCCCGCTAAGGGACAACATAAAAAGGGACGCTCCAAAAATTTGCGTCCGGGGGATTGGTAATGGAGTACTTCATCCAGCAGCTCATCAACGGGCTGACTCTTGGATCCATCTATGGCCTGGTGGCAATCGGCTATACGATGGTTTACGGCATCATCGGCATGATCAACTTCGCCCATGGCGACATTTTCATGCTTGGCGGCTTCGCCGCTCTTATCGTGTATCTCATCCTGACATCGTTCTTTGCCGGCATTCCGGTGGCGCTCGCGCTGCTAATCATGCTGGTCATCGCGATGCTGATGACCGGTTTGTGGAACTGGACGATCGAACGGGTCGCCTATCGGCCGCTGCGCGGATCCTTCCGCCTGGCGCCGCTGATCACGGCGATCGGCATGTCGATCGCCCTGTCAAACTTCATCCAGGTCACGCAGGGGCCGCGCAACAAGCCGATCCCGGCGCTGGTCAATGATGTGTTCCACTTCGGTGCGATCACCATCTCGCTGAAGCAGTTGCTCATCGTCGTCATCACCACGGTGCTGCTCGCCGCCTTCTGGTACATTGTCAACAAGACGCCGCTCGGTCGCGCCCAGCGCGCCACCGAGCAGGACCGCAAGATGGCGGCTCTCCTCGGCGTTGACGTCGACAAGACCATTTCCATCACCTTCGTGATGGGTGCGGCACTCGCTGCGGTCGCCGGTACGATGTACCTGATGTACTACGGCGTGGCTTCGTTCAACGACGGCTTCATTCCGGGCGTCAAGGCGTTCACTGCCGCGGTTCTCGGTGGCATCGGATCGCTTCCCGGTGCTGTGCTCGGCGGTCTGCTGATCGGTCTCATCGAGTCGCTCTGGTCGGCTTATTTCAGCATCGCCTATAAGGATGTCGCGACCTTCGGTCTCCTGGCATTCGTGCTGATCTTCAAGCCCACCGGTATCCTCGGCCGGCCGGAAGTCGAGAAGGTCTGATCCCATGGCAAATCCTGCAAACGTGACCGGCACGTCTCAATCCGGTACCCTTGCGCGCGCGCTCAAGGAAGGCCTCTTCGCGGGTGTTCTCGCGCTCGGCCTGTTCGTCCTCTATGTCGGCATCAAGACCGACCAGGACATCAACAACGCGCCGATCTGGTATCCGCGCTGGGGGCTGCTGGCGATCTTCGTCGCCGTCGCCGCCGTCGGCCGCTTCCTGATCGTTGGCTTCTTCCATCCGTGGAGCCGCGCCCGCAAGGAGCGGCTTTCGGAAATGCCGGTGCATGAAGTCGAGGCGAAGCCCTCGTTCTTCCATCAGCACTTCCTGAAGATCGCGCTTCTCGCACTTGTGCTCTACCCGCCGGTCATCATCTGGCTGACCGGTATCCAGGGTGCGCTGAAGTTCGTCGACAACTTCGGTATCCAGATCCTGATCTACGTCATGCTGGCCTGGGGGCTCAACATCGTCGTCGGTCTGGCCGGTCTGCTCGACCTCGGCTATGTCGCCTTCTACGCTGTCGGCGCCTATGCCTACGCGCTGATGTCCCAGCATTTCGGCCTGTCCTTCTGGATCCTGCTGCCGCTGTCGGGCATTCTCGCAGCCTTCTGGGGCATCATCCTCGGCTTCCCCGTCCTCAGGCTTCGGGGCGACTACCTTGCCATCGTGACGCTTGCCTTCGGTGAAATCATCCGCCTCGTGCTGATCAACTGGACGGACGTCACCAAGGGTACGTTCGGTATCTCCGGCATCCCGAAGGCCACTCTGTTCGGCATCAAGTTCGATGCCTCGCCGACGGGCTTCGCCAAGCTCTTCGATCTGCCGATGTCCTCGGCCTACTACAAGATCTTCCTCTTCTATCTCATCCTGGCGCTCTGCATGCTGACCGCCTATGTGACGATCAAGCTTCGCCGCATGCCGATCGGCCGCGCCTGGGAAGCGCTGCGTGAAGACGAGATCGCCTGCCGCTCGCTCGGCATCAACACGGTGACGACCAAGCTGACGGCCTTCGCCATCGGTGCCATGTTCGGTGGTTTCGCCGGCTCCTTCTTCGCCGCCCGTCAGGGCTTCGTCTCTCCGGAAAGCTTCGTCTTCCTGGAATCGGCCGTCATCCTCGCCATCGTCGTTCTCGGCGGCATGGGTTCGCTCACCGGTATCGCAATCGCCGCCATCGTCATGGTCGGCGGCACGGAACTGCTGCGCGAAATGGAGTTCCTGAAGCACGTCTTCGGGCCTGACTTCACGCCGGAGCTTTACCGCATGCTGCTCTTCGGCCTGGCCATGATCGTGGTCATGCTGTTCAAGCCGCGCGGTTTCGTCGGCTCGCGTCAACCGACAGCCTTCCTCAAGGAGAGCAAGGCCGTCTCGGGAAGCTTTACCAAGGAAGGTCACGGCTGATGACTTCCGGAACGAACACGATGACCAACGACATCCTTCTCAAGGTCGAACATCTCTCGATGAAGTTCGGCGGCCTGATGGCCATCAACGACTTCTCCTTCGAAGCTCGGCGCGGCGATATCACCGCGCTGATCGGACCGAACGGCGCCGGCAAGACGACGGTGTTCAACTGCATCACCGGCTTCTACAAGCCGACGATGGGGATGATCACGCTGCGCCAGAAGGCGGGGCCCGAGTTTCTGCTCGAGCGTCTGCCCGACTTCGAGATCACCAAGAAGGCGAAGGTCGCCCGCACCTTCCAGAACATCCGGCTGTTCTCGGGCCTCACCGTTCTGGAAAACCTTCTGGTCGCCCAGCACAACGCCCTGATGCGGGCGTCCGGCTATACCGTTCTCGGTCTGCTCGGCCTTCCCGCCTACAAGCGGGCGGCAGCGGCCGCGGTCGAGAAGGCCAAATACTGGCTCGACAAGGCCGATCTGATGGAGCGTGCAGACGATCCCGCCGGCGATCTGCCGTACGGCGCCCAGCGCCGTCTGGAGATCGCCCGCGCCATGTGCACGGAGCCCGAACTGCTTTGCCTCGACGAACCGGCCGCCGGTCTCAATCCGAAAGAGTCGCTGACGCTCAACGCCCTGTTGCGCAGCATCCGCGACGAAGGCACCTCGGTGCTGCTGATCGAGCACGACATGTCGGTGGTCATGGAAATCTCCGACCACGTCGTGGTGCTGGAATACGGGCAGAAGATCTCCGACGGCACGCCGGATCATGTGAAGAACGACCCGAAGGTCATCGCGGCCTATCTGGGTGTCGAGGATGAAGAATTGGATGAAGCGATCTCTGAGGTCGAAGCCGTTGCGGGAGGGCAGGTCTGATGTCTGCTGAACCGCTTCTCAAAGTACAGGGCGTCGAGACCTATTACGGCAATATCCGCGCGCTCAGCGGGGTCGATGTCGAAGTCCGCCAGGGCGAAATCGTCAGCCTGATCGGCGCCAACGGCGCTGGCAAGTCGACGTTGATGATGACCATCTGCGGCAGCCCGCAGGCACGCACCGGCACGATCACCTTTGACGGGACGGACATCACCAAGATGCCGACCCATCTGATCGCCCGCCGCCGCATCGCCCAGTCGCCGGAAGGCCGCCGCATCTTCCCGCGCATGACCGTGCTGGAAAACCTGCAGATGGGCGCCGGCCTCGACAATCTGAAGCACTTCAACGAGGACGTGGAGAAGATCTTCACGCTGTTTCCCCGTCTGAAGGAACGCCAGAGCCAGCGCGGCGGCACGCTCTCGGGCGGCGAACAGCAGATGCTGTCGATCGGCCGCGCCCTGATGGCCCGGCCGAAGCTGCTGTTGCTCGATGAGCCGTCGCTCGGCCTTGCGCCGCTGATCGTCAAGGGCATCTTCGAAGCGATCAAGAAGCTCAACAAGGAAGAGGGGCTGACCGTCTTCCTCGTCGAGCAGAACGCCTTCGCGGCGCTCAAGCTCTCCGACCGTGCCTATGTCATGGTCAACGGCAAGGTCACCATGAGCGGAACCGGCAAGGAACTGCTCGCCGATCCGCAGGTCCGGGCAGCCTATCTCGAAGGCGGCCACCACTGAGCGGGCAGGGAGTATAGAATATGCAAGGCTTGTTTTTCGAAAGCGATACCGGCGTCCGCTACGTTTTGCGCGTCCTGGTTCTTCTCCTCGGCTTCTGGACCGCATGGCGGGCCGGCAAGGCGACGGCCGAGGGCTGGCAGGGCTATGCGACGGTCGTTGTCTACACCCTGCTGCTCGGCCTCGTGATGCGTTTTCTGCATTACGCGCTGTTCCAGGGACCCATGCTCAGCCCGCTGCTATACGGGCTTGACGTGTTGATTTTGCTTGTGTTTTCCACGGCCGGCTTCCGGACGCGGCGGACCACGCAGATGGCCGATAACTACTATTGGCTTTACGAGAAGACCTCGGCCTTCTCTTGGAAGAAGAAAGATTGACAGCCGCGTTTTTCTTGCCTCACATGGGTGGCAAGAGCGTGAGCTTTCATAAGAGTGGAACAGCTTTTCCGGCGCAGTCATGGTGGGTATTGCGCAGGGGTTCGAAACCTAACCCGCCTAAAAAATTGGGAGTAACAAAATGAAGAAGTCTCTTCTTTCGGCCGTGGCGCTGACGGCAATGGTTGCCTTCAGCGGTACCGCTTGGGCCGAACTGCTGGTCGGCGTCGGCGGCCCGATGACGGGTCCGAACGCCGCTTTCGGCGCACAGCTCCAGAAGGGTGCTGAACAGGCTGCTGCCGACATCAACGCAGCTGGTGGCATCAACGGCGAACAGGTCAAGATCGTCCTCGGCGACGACGTTTCCGACGCCAAGCAGGGCGTTTCGGTTGCCAACAAGTTCGCAGCGGACGGCGTCAAGTTCGTTGTCGGTCACTTCAACTCGGGCGTTTCGATCCCGGCTTCGGAAGTCTACGCCGAAAACGGCATTCTCGAAATCACCCCGGCCGCAACCAACCCGGTCTTCACCGAGCGCGGCATGTGGAACACCTTCCGTACTTGCGGCCGTGACGACCAGCAGGGCGCCGTTGCCGGCAAGTACATCGCCGATAACTTCAAGGACGGCAAGGTTGCCGTCGTTCACGACAAGACCCCGTACGGCCAGGGCCTTGCCGACGAGACCAAGAAGGCCATGAACGGCCTCGGCATCACCGAAGTCATGTACGAAGGCATCACCGCCGGCGACAAGGACTACTCGGCTCTGATCTCGAAGATGAAGGAAGCCGGCGTAACGCTCGTTTACTTCGGCGGCCTGCACACCGAAGCCGGTCTCATCATGCGTCAGATGGCTGACGGCGGCCTCAAGGCTGTCCTGATGTCGGGCGACGGCATCACCTCGAACGAACTTGCTTCGATCGCTGGCGACGCAGTCAACGGTACCCTGATGACCTTCCCGCCGGATCCGCGCCTGAACCCGAACGCTGCCGAAGCCGTCAAGAAGTTCCGCGACGCCGGCTTCGAACCGGAAGCCTACACGCTGTATTCCTACGCAGCTCTCCAGGTCATCGCCGAAGCCGCCAAGAAGGCCGGCTCGAACGATGCCGAAGCCGTTGCCGCAGCGCTGAAGGAAAAGGGTCCGTACACGACCGTCATCGGCGAACTCGGCTTCGACGCCAAGGGCGACATCACCCGTCCGGACTACGTCATGTACACCTGGCAGAAGGGTGCCGACGGCAAGTACACCTACCTGCAGAACAAGTAATCGCGTCGACCGGATTTCGGCCTGACCGTATCACCTGCATCGGATGGCCCGGCCTTGTGCCGGGCCATCTGTTTTTTGGCACTATCCCGCGCGGCATCCGTCCTTGGTCGCATGCCGCGAATATTGGGATTGCGGCGGCGGCTGTTTGGGTAATACTGCCCACCTCGAATGGAGTGGGAGGCTCGACCAGCATGCAGGTTTCAGCAGTGGCGCCCGGCGACGGGATCTACGATCGCGAACTCGACAAGAATGCCGCGAACTTTTGCCAGATGACGCCGCTCAGCTTCATCGAACGCGCCGCGTCGGTCTATCCGGGCCGCACAGCGATCGTCTATGGCGAGGTCCGCCGCAACTGGGCACAGACCTATGACCGGGTGCGGCGGCTGGCCAGCGCGCTCTCCGGGCGCGGCATCGGCAAGGGCGATACGGTTGCCGTGATCTGCGCCAACATTCCCGAAATCTTCGAATGCCATTTCGCCGTGCCCATGGTCGGGGCCGTGCTCAATGCGATCAATACCCGCCTCGACGCCGAGGCGATCGCCTTCATCCTCAATCACGGCGAAGCGCGCATGCTGATCGTCGATCCGGAATTCGCCGATGTCGCCGAGCGCGCCGTGCACATTGCCGGACGGCCGATCGAGGTGATCGACATTCTCGACCCGAGCTTCGAGGGTGGTCACCGCATCGGCGTGGCCACCTATGACGAGCTGCTGGCGGATGGCAACGCCAATTTCCGCTGGGAACGGCCGGCCGACGAATGGGACGCGATCAGCCTCAACTACACCTCCGGCACCACCGGCGACCCGAAGGGCGTCGTCTACCATCACCGCGGCGCCTATCTGAACGCCATCGGCAATATCCTGACCTGGAACATGGCCAATCACCCGGTCTATCTGTGGACCCTGCCAATGTTCCACTGCAACGGCTGGTGCTTCCCGTGGACGATCGCGGCGGCGGCCGGCACCTCGGTGTGTCTGCGCGCGGTGCGCGTCGAGCCGATCTACGAGCTGATCAAGAGCGAGAGGGTGACGCATTTCTGCGGCGCGCCGATCGTGTTGAACCTGATCGCCCACGCGCCGGACGATATGAAGGCCGGCATTGATCACAAGGTCAGCGTGATGACCGCGGGGGCGGCGCCGCCGGCAGCCGTCATCCAGGCGATGGAGGAACTCGGCTTCGACGTCACCCACGCCTATGGCCTTACCGAAACCTACGGCCCGGCCGTGGTCTGCGCCTGGCATGACGAGTGGAACGAGCTCGACATTTCGGAGAAGGCCCGGCTCAAGGCTCGCCAGGGCGTGCGCTATTCGGTGCTCGACGGGCTGATGGTCGCCGACCCGGAAACGCTGGAACCGGTGCCGCGCGATGGCGAGACCATGGGCGAGATCTTCTTCAGCGGCAACAATGTCATGCGCGGTTATCTCAAGAACCCGTCCTCCTCGGCCAAGGCCTTTGCCGGCGGCTGGTTCCACTCGGGCGATCTCGCGGTCTGCCATCCGGACGGCTATATCGAGATCAAGGACCGTTCCAAGGACATCATCATTTCCGGCGGCGAAAACATTTCCTCGATCGAGGTGGAAGGCGTGCTCTATCGCCATCCGGCCGTGATGGAAGCCGCGATCGTGGCGCGGCCGGACGAGAAATGGGGCGAAACCCCTTGCGCCTTCGTCGGGCTCAAACCCGGCGCGACGGTGACCGAGCAGGAGCTGATTGCATTCTGCCGCGCCAACATGGCGCATTTCAAGGCGCCGAAGACGGTGGTGTTCGGGCCACTGCCGAAGACCTCGACCGGCAAGATCCAGAAATACGTGCTGCGCGAGAAGGCCAAGGCGCTTTAGGGGTTAGGCACCACTGCTCTAGTTCCGAGAAGGAGTGTCAGAGGCGCCCCTCATCCGCCTGCTTGTCCCTTCTCCCCGTCTCGACGGGGAGAAGGGACAAGCGGCACCGCCTTGGCATCCCCTCTCCCCGCATGCGGGAGAGGGTTAGGGTGAGGGGCAAGCCGTTAACTCAGCCCCTAATCCACATGCAGAACATGCGCCGCCTTGACGGCCGCGGAAGCACGGTTCTCCACGCCGAGCTTTACGTAGATCTGTTCCAGATGCTTGTTCACGGTCCGCGCCGAAAGTCCCAGGATATCGGCGATGTCGCGATTGGCCTTGCCCTTGGCGATCCATAGCAACACCTCGGCCTCGCGCTGCGTCAGGCCGAACTGGCCGCGCAGGATCTCGTCCTCGTGCTTGCGGTTGGCGACGGTGAGGCGGAACAGATATTCGTCCGGGCCGAGCCCGCCAAGGAAGCCGAGCTGCAGCTCGGTGCCGCCTGCATGGGTGAAGCAGAAGGCGGTTTCTGCGCCGTGGGCGAGCGCGCCGCGCCGCGCCATCCAGCCGGCAATGGCGCCGGCGACCAGGTCGAGACCGCTGGCGCTGCCGGTGGCGCTGTCGGCGAGCCGGGTGGCCTGGGGCGTCGACCAGTGGATCGTGCCGTCGGCCCGAACCGCCAGCAGATGCCGTCCCGCCGCATCGAGCGCCACGCGCGCGCTCTGGGCCGAGCGGGCATTCGACAGATGGACCCGAATGCGGGCGCGCAGCTCGTCGATGTTGATCGGCTTGGTCAGGTAGTCGACCCCGCCGGAATCGAGCGCGTGGACGACATGCTCTGTCTCGGTCAGCCCGGTCATGAAGATCACCGGCACCTGGGCGACGACCGGGTCGGCTTTCAGCCTGCGGCAGGTCTCGAAGCCGTCCATGCCGGGCATCATGGCGTCGAGCAGGATGAGGTCGGGGCTGATCTTGTCGACGATCGACAGCGCCGCCTGGCCCGACGTGGCGATCAGCACGGAGAAGCCGGATTGCTCCAGCGCGTCGGTCAGGAAACCGAGCGCCTCGGGGCTGTCGTCGACGAGCAGCACGATGTCGCGCGGACGGTTAACGTCAGCCATGGCTCTTTTCCTCCCCGCGGTCGACGTCCTTCAGGAAGGCAGCGAAGCCGGCCAGGTCGAAGGCCTGGACGAAACCGCGCGAGGCGTCGACGAAGGCGCCGTTCTCCTCGATTTTCGACAGGTCCGCAAGCTTGGCCTCGATGCCGCGCACATAGCCGATTTCGCTGAGGCGCGACAGTTCGGCGAGATGGGCGGTGCCTGGCGAGGCAAGCGGGCGATCGGCCTCTGGCACCGACGCGGGCAGGGCGGCCAGCTCGTCGGCATAGATCCAGTCGAGGCCGAGATACATGGCGAGCTTGTCGCGCAGCCGCTGCACGTCGACCGGCTTGGCGATCGCATCATCATGGCCCTCGCCGCCGGGACCTGGTGCATCGCCGATATTGGCCGACAGCATGATGATCGGCGCCGTCTGGCCGGCGCCGCGCAGCTTCTCGACCAGTTGCCAGCCGTTCATGCCCGGCATCTGGATGTCGACGAGGAAGAGATCGGGCCGCACCCCCTCGATCAGCGTCAGGCATTCCGGCCCGCCGGCCGCCGTCAGCACGACGAAGTCGAGCGGGCCCAGCACCTCGCGCATCAGGTCGCGATGGTCCTCGTTGTCGTCGACGACGACGATGGTACGGCGCGGGCCGGTATAGGAAACGATCTTGCGCTCGGGGGCAGGGGCTGTACTCGGGCGGTCGATTGCCGACAGCATCAGCCGGACCTTGAAGGTCGAGCCCTTGTCGCGCTCGCTTTCCACCGAGATCTCGCCGCCGAGCGTATTGGTCAGGAGCTTGGTGATGGTCAGCCCGAGGCCGAGGCCCGGCCGCGGGCGGATATTGTCCGCCTCGCCGCGCTGGAACGGCTCGTAGATGCGCTTCAGGTCCTTCTCCGCGATACCGGTGCCGGTGTCGGACACGGTGAAGGTCGCGACCTGGCTGCGATAGCCGACCTCGAAGCGCACCGTGCCCTGCTCGGTGAACTTGATGGCGTTGGACAGCAGATTGACGAGAATCTGGCGCAGCCGCTTCTCGTCGGTGCGGACATAGAGCGGCAGGGCGCGCGAGCGCTGATGCTCGAAAGTCAGGCCCTTGGCCGCGGCCTGGGGGGTGAACATATCCACCAGTTGGTCGAGGAAATCCTGGATGTTCAGCTCGTTGGAGAAGACCTGGAGGCGGCCGGCCTCGATCTTGGAAATGTCCAGCAGCCCGTCGATCAGCCCGGAGAGGTGGTCGGCGGAACGGCGGATGACCTTGATCGCCGATTGGCGGGCAGGCGGGATCGTCTCGTCGCGCTCGAGGATCTGGGCATAGCCGAGGACGGCGTTGAGCGGGGTGCGCAGTTCGTGGGACAGGCCGACGACATAGCGGCTCTTCGCCCGGTTGGCGGCCTCCGCCGTTTCCTTGGCCGTCTGCAGGGCGGCGTCGGTCTTGCGATGGGCGGCGATCTCCTTGAGCAGCAGCGTGTTCTGGCGTGAGGATTCCTCTTCCGCCACCACCCGGCTGTCATGGGCGAGCACGTAGAACCAGCTGGCCACGCCGGAGATCACGGCGGAGACGATGAAGACGATCAGCACCGTGCGGTTGACGACATCGGCCGTCTCCGGCGATGCGGTGGAGACCTGGTGGGCGATGAGCGCGAGGATCGCGCCGATCAGCGAGACGGCGACGACCGCGGTCACCGCATAGCGGCCGAGGCGGGTGGAGAGCCATGCCAGCGCCGGTTCGGGCAGGAAGCGTGCAGCGACGAAGGTCGCCTGCGCGTTGAGCTTGGCGTGCGGCTTGCACATGTCGTGGCAGCGGCTGTCGAGCGAGCAGCACAGCGAGCAGATCGGCGCGGCATAGGCCGGGCACCAGGCCATGTCCTCCGGCTCGAACGGGTGTTCGCAGATCGAGCAGGTGATCGAGGTGAGGTTCTTCCAGCTGTGGCGCGGCTTGCGGGCGAGATAGTACTTGCCCTTCGTGCCCCAGGCGATCAGCGGCGAGATCACGAAGGCGATCAGCGTCACATAGGTGGCGAGCGAGGCCATCAGCGGCCCGAACAGGCCGAAATGGGCGGCGAGCGCTATGCCGGCGGAAAGCGCCAGCGTGCCGCAGCCGACCGGATTGATGTCGTAGAGATGGGCGCGCTTGAACTCGATGCCGGGTGGAGCGAGGCCCAGCGACTTGTTGATGAAAAGGTCGGCCGACAGCGTGCAGAGCCAGCTCATGGCGATGATCGAGAAGATGCCGAGCGTTTCCTCGAGCAGCCGGTAGATGCCGAGCTCCATCAGCAGCAGGGCGATTGCCACGTTGAACACCAGCCAGACGACGCGGCCGGGATGGCTGTGGGTCAGCCGCGAGAAGAAGTTCGACCAGGCGAGCGAGCCGGCATAGGCGTTCATCACGTTGATCTTGAGCTGCGAGATCACCACGAAACAGGCCATCAGCAGCATGGCTGCCGTCTCGTTTGGGATCATGTAGCCGAAGGCGGCGAGATACATGTGGGCGGGGTCGGCCGCCTCGCGGGCGGGAACGCCGGTCGACAACGTCAGCACGGCGAGGAAGGAACCGGCCAGCAGCTTCGGCACGCCGAGCACGACCCAACCGGAGCCGGCGAGGAAGACGGCAAAACGATGACGCAGCTTGCGCCCGCCCTCGGGTGGCAGGAAGCGCAGGAAGTCGACCTGTTCGCCGATCTGCGGCATCAGTGCGAGGATCACCGCGGAGGCGGCGCCGAACTCGATCAGGTCGAAGGGGGCTGCCCCTCCGGCCTGCGCATTGGAGTGGCCGATGCCGGCGAAGGCGCGCCAGAGATCGATCTTCTCCCAGTCGGACAAGGCGATGAAGATGAAGGGCAAAATGTTCAACACAATCCAGAAGGGCTGGGTCCACAGCTGGAATTTCGAGATCAGCCGCACCCCGTAGGTGACCAGCGGGATGACCACCATGGCCGAGATGATGTAGCCGATCCACAGCGGAATGCCGAAGGCGAGCTCCAGAGCGCCGGTCATGATCGACGCTTCGATGGCGAACAGCATGAAGGTGAAGCTGGCATAGATCAGCGAGGTGATCGTCGAGCCGATATAGCCGAAGCCGGCGCCGCGGGTCAGAAGGTCGATGTCGACGCCGTGGCGGATCGCGTAGCGGCTGATCGGCAGGCCGACGAGCAGCATCAGGACGGCGGCGGCGATAATGGCGAAAAAGGCGTTGGTGGTGCCGTAGGAGAGCGTGATCGTGCCGCCGATGGCCTCAAGCGCCAGAAAGGAGATCGCGCCGATCGCCGTCTGCGAGATCCGGCTCGAGGAGAACTGCCGGGCGCTCTTGGCGGTGAAGCGTAGCGCGTAGTCTTCCAGCGTCTGGTTGGCGACCCAGCGATTGTACTCGCGCCGGACCGGAATAATGCGTTGGCGTGCGGCCATGCCTAATTTCTAACGCTCTTGAGGATGTGATTGCAGAATAGGCATTTTCACGGGAATGGCGGGAAATGCAAGGGGCGAGGGCTCCCGTCGGCGAAGGCGAGATGCCGTAACCCGGTCGTGGCTCCCGCCTGTTTGGCGGTGCGGGAAATGCCGGCGTGACGGGGTGCAAGAGCGCCCCAGACCGTGAAAACTGCGGAAATTCCGCCTCAGTTGCGCATTTCCCCTTTTCTTTCCGGACACTCCGATTGTAACGAGTGTCCAGACTTTGCTGAAATGTGGGGACGGACCAACTGTCATGATGGAAATCTTTACCGCTGCGGGCTTCGCGGCACTTCTTCAGGTGATCGCGGTCGATCTCGTGCTTGCGGGCGACAATGCCATCGTGATCGGCCTCGCGGCCGCCGGTCTGCCGGACCACTTGCGGCAGAAGGCCATCCTGGTCGGCATCGGCGCGGCGACCGTTCTGCGCGTCACCTTCGCCACGGCCACCGCCTATCTGCTCAGCGTCGTCGGCCTGCAGCTGATCGGCGGCCTGATGCTTGCCTGGGTGTGCTGGAAGATGTGGACCGAACTGCGTGCGGTGGCACACGAGCCGCACAAGCAGGGCGAGACCGACGACACCGAATTCACGGTCAAGCAGAAGACCTTCATGATGGCCGCCACCGAAATCGTGGTTGCGGACGTTTCCATGTCGCTCGACAATGTGCTGGCCGTCGCCGGCGCGGCGAAGGAACACACCAGCGTCCTGATCATCGGCCTGATCCTGTCGATCGGCCTTATGGGCCTCGCCGCCAATCTGGTTGCGCGCCTGCTGCACAGGCATCGCTGGATCGCCTATGTCGGCCTTGGCGTCATCGCCTACGTCACCGTCACCATGATCTATCATGGCCTGGTCGAGGTATGGCCCTACGCGGTCGCGTCTCTCGCCTGAGCCGTCAATCTTCCTTTGCCGCCTGACAGGCGGCCGCTGCGCCGGGTTCCAACGTGGAGCCCGGCGTTTCTCGTTTGCGCGGTCCCGGCGGCCCGCGCCGTCTTTCCCCCCTGGCATACGTCAAACGACGTATACGGTTTTGCGCCGCAGCATCGGATAGTCCCTCCCAGCAACGGTTAAAGTTTTCTTTACCCACCGGTTGCGGGAACAAGAAGAGGGGTTCAACCAGATGAAACTGAAGGCAAAACTCACCGGCGCGATGCTCGGCGCCATGCTGTCCTCGACGGCATTCAGCGGCGCGTTTGCCGCCGACGACACGATCAAGATCGGCGTCCTGCATTCGCTTTCCGGCACCATGGCGATCTCGGAAACGACGCTGAAGGATGCCATGCTGATGCTCGTCGAAGAGCAGAACAAGAAGGGCGGCGTTCTGGGCAAGAAGCTCGAGGCCGTCGTCGTCGACCCGGCCTCCGACTGGCCGCTGTTCGCCGAAAAGGCCCGCCAGCTGATTTCCCAGGACAAGGTCGCCGCCGTGTTCGGCTGCTGGACCTCGTCGTCGCGCAAGTCGGTCCTGCCGGTCTTCGAAGAACTGAATTCGATCCTGTTCTACCCGGTCCAGTACGAGGGTGAGGAATCCTCGCGCAACATCTTCTACACCGGCGCCGCCCCGAACCAGCAGGCGATCCCGGCCGTCGACTACCTGGCAGCCGAGGAAGGCGTCGAGCGCTGGGTGCTCGCCGGCACCGACTACGTCTATCCGCAGACGACCAACAAGATCCTCAAGGCCTATCTGATGTCCAAGGGCGTTGCCGAAGAGGACATCATGATCAACTACACGCCGTTCGGTCATTCCGACTGGCAGACGATCGTTTCCGACATCAAGAAGTTCGGCTCGGCCGGCAAGAAGACCGCCGTCGTCTCGACCATCAACGGCGACGCCAACGTTCCCTTCTACAAGGAACTCGGCAACCAGGGCATCAAGGCTGAAGACATCCCGGTCGTCGCCTTCTCGGTCGGTGAAGAAGAACTCGCCGGTCTCGACACCGCACCGCTGGTCGGCCATCTCGCCGCCTGGAACTACTTCCAGTCCGTCGACGCCGACGTCAATGCCGAGTTCATCGAGCAGTGGCACGCCTTCACCAAGAACGACAAGCGCGTCACCAACGACCCGATGGAAGCCGCCTATATCGGCTTCAGCGCCTGGGTCAAGGCCGTCGAGGCCGCCGGCACCACCGACACCGACGCTGTTCTCGACAGCATCATCGGTGTCGCCGTTCCGAACCTGTCGGGCGGCACTTCCACAGTCATGCCGAACCACCACATCACCAAGCCGGTGCTGATCGGCGAAATCCAGGCGGACGGCCAGTTCGAGATCGTCCAGGAAACGCCAGCCGTCGTCGGCGACGAATGGTCGGACTACCTGGCCGACTCGAAGGACCTGATCTCCGATTGGCGCAAGCCGATGGAATGCGGCAACTTCAACGTCGCTACCGGCAAGTGCGGCGGCAAGGGCAGCTGATCATCCCCTTCTCCCTTCGGGGAGAAGGTGGTCCGAAGGACCGGTGAGGGGTGTAATTCCCCCTCACCAACAAAATCTGCGCCTTAGCTAACGCTAAGACCGCGATTTTGTATCCTCTCCCACAAGGGGAGAGGCGGGGTGCCGAGTTCGCCGCTTTCTCCTCTCCCCTTGTGGGAGAGGAAGCGGTTTCAACATCTTAGCGTAGCTAAGTGTTAGAAATCGCAGGTGAGCGGGCGAACGGCAACGCGCACGAACGAGGGGCTGCGTGATGACGATGCGATACTTGCTACAGTTCATTTTTATCCTGCTGACGATGGGCTTCGCCGCGCCCTCCCTGGCGCAGAGCGATCCGAAGGACCTGATCGACGCGCTCGGCAAGGCCAGTTTCAAGCAGGCCGAGGAGCTTTTGACGCAGATCGCCGCGACCGGCGATGCCCGCGTCGTTCCCGCGCTCGAGGCCTTTGCCGAGGGCGATCTCTATGTCCGCAAGTCGGATGGTGTCGTGGTCATCACCAAGGCCGCCGGCGCCAGGCTCTCCGCCATCGATCCGCTGACCGGCGAGGTGATCGGCGAGGAGCCGAAGGGCGCCTTCACCAAGATCAAGGTCAACAACACGCTGCGCCGCGCCATCCGCTCCGCGCTTGGCGGGCTGACACTGCTGAGCCCCGATCGTGAGGTCCGGCTGCAGGCGGCGCAGCAGGTGCTGCAATCGCCGAGCGCGGAAAATCTCGACCTCGTCGAGACGGCGCTCGCCAAGGAGACCGATCCGGAAGTCAAGGCCCGTATGGAAGAGGCGCGCGCCGTGTCGCTGCTGGCCTCCGGCCGTTCCGTCGAGGAGAAGCGTGCCGCGATCGACATGGTCGCCTCGCTTGGCGGGCGCGAGGCGATCGGCATCCTGATGACTGTCTCCTCGTCGATCGACGAGAGCCTCAAACCCGATCTCGACAAGGCGATCGCCGCCATCGAGGGTGATCTGGCGCTGTGGGACGCCGCGCAGAACATCTGGTACGGCATCTCGCTCGGCTCCGTCCTGCTGCTGGCGGCCATCGGACTTGCGATCACCTTCGGCGTGATGGGCATCATCAACATGGCGCATGGCGAGATGGTGATGATCGGCGCCTATTCGACCTTCATGGTCCAGCAGGTGATCCGCACCTCCTATCCGGACCTGCTCGACTGGTCGCTGGCGATCGCGCTGCCGGTCGCCTTCCTCGTCACGGCCGTCATCGGCCTCGTGATCGAGCGCGGCGTCATCCGTTTCCTCTACGGCCGGCCGCTCGAGACCCTGCTTGCCACATGGGGCATTTCGCTCATCCTGCAGCAGGCGATCCGCTCCATCTTCGGCCCGACCAATCAGGAGGTCGGCAATCCGTCCTGGATGTCCGGCTCGTTTGCCCTCGGCGGGCTGACGATCACCTGGAACCGCATGTGGATCGTGCTCTTTTCGCTGACCATCTTCTTTGCCCTCCTGACGCTGATGAAGCGCTCGGCCTTCGGCCTGCAGATGCGCGCCGTCACGCAGAACCGCCGCATGGCGTCGTCCATGGGCATCCGCACCCCCTGGGTTGATGCCTTCACCTTCGCGCTCGGTTCCGGCATTGCCGGGATTGCCGGGGTGGCGCTTTCCCAGATCGACAATGTCTCGCCCAATCTCGGCCAGGCCTACATCATCGATAGCTTCATGGTCGTGGTGTTCGGCGGCGTCGGCAATCTCTGGGGCACGTTCGTCGGCGCGCTGTCGCTCGGCATCCTCAACAAGTTCCTCGAACCCTCGGTCGGCGCGGTGCTGGGCAAGATCCTCGTGCTCGTGCTGATCATTCTCTTCATCCAGAAACGGCCGCGCGGGCTCTTCGCGCTCAAGGGAAGGGCGGTGGAAGCATGATCACGGGCTTCATCTTCAGGGCACTCGAAGGCAAGATCGTCGCCGCCGTCGCCATTCTTCTCGGTGTGGCGATTCTTGTTCCGGCGCTCAACCTGCTGACCCCGCCGGACAGCTTCTTCCATATCCCGACCTATGCCGTGTCGCTGATGGGCAAGTATCTCTGCTATGCGCTGCTGGCGCTGGCGCTCGACCTGGTCTGGGGTTATTGCGGCATTCTCTCGCTCGGCCACGGCGCCTTCTTCGCGCTCGGCGGCTATGCCATGGGCATGTATCTGATGCGCCAGATCGGCAGCCGCGGTGTCTACGGCAATCCGGTCCTGCCCGACTTCATGGTCTTCCTCAACTGGAAGGAACTGCCGTGGTTCTGGCACGGCATGGACATGTTCTGGTTCGCCATGGTCATGGTGCTGGTCGTGCCCGGCCTGCTCGCCTTCGTCTTCGGCTGGTTTGCTTTCCGCTCCCGCGTCAACGGCGTCTACCTGTCGATCATCACCCAGGCGATGACCTATGCGCTGCTCTTGGCCTTCTTCCGCAACGACATGGGCTTCGGCGGCAATAACGGCCTCACTGACTTCAAGGAAATCATCGGCTTCAACGTCCAGGCCGACGGGACGCGTGCGGTGCTGTTCGCGCTCTCTGCGATCATGCTGTCGCTCTGCCTGGTGATTTCCTCGGCGATCGTGCGCTCCAAGTTCGGCAAGGTTCTGGTCGGCGTGCGCGATGCCGAAAGCCGCGTGCGCTTCCTCGGCTACCGGGTCGAAAACATCAAGCTCTTCACCTTCACCGTCTCGGCGATGATGGCGGGGATCGCCGGCGCGCTGTTCGTGCCGCAGGTCGGCATCATCAATCCGGGCGAGTTCGCACCAGGCAACTCGATCGAAGTGGTGGTGTGGACCGCCGTCGGCGGGCGCGGCACGCTGATCGGTCCGATCATCGGCGCGCTGATGGTCAATGCGGGCAAGAGCTATTTCACCGGGGCCTTTCCCGAACTCTGGTTGTTCGCGCTCGGCGGCCTGTTCATCGGCGTGACGCTGTTCCTGCCCAAGGGCGTGGTCGGCACGATCCAGCAGCGGCTGGCCGTGCGCCGGGAGCGCAAGGCGGCGGACGATGCCGCCAACAATGACAAGGCATCCGACGCGGCGCTGCCGGTCGGCCAGGCGGCGGAGCGAAGGTCATGAACGACAGGAAACCGACGAGCATTCTTTATCTCGATGGCGTGTCCGTCTCCTTCGACGGCTTCAAGGCGCTGAATTCGCTGTCCTTCGTCGTCGAGCCCGGCGAACTTCGCGCCATCATCGGCCCGAACGGCGCCGGCAAGACGACGATGATGGATATCATCACCGGCAAGACGCGGCCCGATAGCGGCGAGGTCTTCTTCAACGGCGAGGTCGACCTGACCAAGAAGGACGAGGCCGAAATCGCCCAGCTCGGTATCGGCCGCAAGTTCCAGAAGCCGACCGTGTTCGAGAGCCACACCGTGTGGGACAATCTCGAACTGGCGCTCAACCGTGACCGCGGCGTGTTCGGCACGCTGTTCTACCGGCTGAGTTCGGAAGACAGGCTGCGCATCGAGGAAATCCTCGAAACGGTGCGGCTGACCGCCCGCGCCAAGGACCTCGCCGCCAATCTCAGCCACGGCCAGAAGCAATGGCTGGAGATCGGCATGCTCTTGGCGCAGGAACCCAAGCTCCTGCTCGTCGACGAGCCGGTGGCCGGAATGACCGACGCGGAGACGGCTGAAACGGCGATCCTGCTCAAGCAGATCGCCAAGACCCGTTCGGTCGTCGTCGTCGAACACGACATGGGCTTCATCCGCGATCTCGGCGTCAAGGTGACCTGCCTAGCCGAAGGTTCGGTACTGGCCGAGGGCTCGATCGATTTTGTCTCGGCCGATCCGAAGGTGATCGAGAACTATCTGGGACGATAAAATTGATCACGGTCAATGTTGCCACCCGCCCCGCTGGTAGTCTGGTCTCGCTCTCTGCGGCGCGGCAGGGCGTCGTGGATGGGGTTGCGGAGATCGGGACGATGTTGACGCGCAGAACGCTTTTCGCCTTGGCCGCGGGTGGCACAGCGGCCGGGCTTGCGGCCGCTTGGCTGCACCGCGGCTATTCGCAGGCCCTCGATGCTGCGCGGGCGCGCATCGCCGGCTATCGCGCCACGACGATCAATAGCCGCTTCGGCCCGCTTCAATATGCCGAGGCCGGCACCGGTGTTCCGGTGCTGATGATCCATGGCAGCGGCGGGGGATGCGATCAGGGTTTGCTGTTTGCCGCGCCGCTGGTCGAACTTGGCATGCGGGTGATTTCCCCGTCGCGGTTCGGCTATCTCGGCTCGGCCTTTCCGGCCGATCCTTCTTCGGAAAACCAGGCGGATGCGTTTGTCGATCTGCTCGATGCGCTCGACGTCGACAGGATCGCGGTCATCGGCGGCTCGGCCGGGGCGCTCTCGGCCATTGCTTTCGCCATCCGTCACCGGGATCGCTGTTCGGCGCTGATCCCGGTCGTTCCTGCCACCTATGTCCCGGACCGACCGTCGGCGCGCCCCTGGTCGCCGGGCCAGCAACACGTGGTCGAGGCGGCCCTCGGGTCGGACTTCCTTTTCTGGGCGGCGATTTCGGCGATGCCCGAGATGATGATCGGCTCGGTCCTGGCGACGGATCCAGCGCTGTTGGCCGCCGCCAGCGCAGATGAGCGTAGCCGCGTGCAGGCGATTCTCGATGCGATCCTGCCAGTCAGCGAGCGGGCGCAGGGACTTCTGAACGACATGCGGCTGGCAGGCGATCCCCAGCCGATGCCGCTCGAGCGGATCACCGCCCCGACGCTTGCCATTTCGGTCGAAGACGACCGCTACCTGACCGCCGACGCGGCGCGCCACATCGCCGCCAGCGTGCCGGGCGCAAGACTGCTTCTCTACCCGACCGGCGGCCATGTCTGGATCGGACACAATGCGGAAATGTTCACCGCAATCAGGGGCTTCCTCAAGGAGACAGCATCATGAGCGCTCTCGTCGTCGACAACATCAACCTCCACTACGGCGCAGCCCAGGCCCTCCGGGGCGTTTCCATCAAGGCGGAGATGGGCAAGATCACCTGCGTGCTCGGGAGAAACGGTGTCGGCAAGTCGTCGCTCTTGCGCGCCGTCACCGGCCAGCACGGCGTCTCGGCCGGCACGATCGCCTTCGACGGCGTGACGCTCAACGGCATGGCGCCGTTCAACCGGGCGCGGGCCGGCGTCGGCTACGTGCCGCAGGGGCGGGAAATCTTTCCGCTGCTCACCGTCAAGGAAAACCTCGAGACCGGCTATGCGCCGCTGCCGCGCAAGGAGCGGTTCATCCCCGACGAGATCTTCAGTCTCTTTCCCGTGCTCAACACCATGCTGTCGCGGCGCGGCGGCGACCTGTCGGGCGGTCAGCAGCAGCAGCTCGCCATCGGCCGGGCCATGGTGACGCGGCCGAAGATCCTCGTGCTCGACGAGCCGACCGAGGGTATCCAGCCGTCGATCATCAAGGACATCGGCCGGGCGATCCAATATCTGAGGGATTCGACCGGCATGGCGATCCTGCTGGTCGAGCAATATCTCGACTTCTGCCGGGAGCTTGCCGACCATGTCTACATCATGGATCGCGGGGAAATCGTTCACGAAGGCGCGGCCGAAACGCTGGACACGGCGGAAGCGCGGCGCCACCTGACGGTATGATCCTGCACAGCAGGGTTGATGAATTATTAGTGAAATATGGTCGATGCTGAGAATCAGCGTGGTAAGGACACGTATCTGCTAACAGAAGGCATAGCCATGACAACCAGCACGGCCTTGCGCCGTCGGCGGGGCGGCAAATCCGTTGGCCTGCTCGCGACGGCGATCTTCTCCCTTCTTGGTCTTGCGGGAGGCGCATCGGCCTCGGGATGCGGCACGGCGCTGCCGGCCGGCCGGCACGACCTGGACATCCGGTCCGGCGGTGTCGACCGTTCGGCGGTCTATTTCATCCCCTCGGCCTATGACGGCAAGCGCAAGCTGCCGCTGGTTTTCGACTTCCATGGCTCCAACAGCCATCCGGACGGGCAGATGAACCGCAGCCGCTGGGACGAGGTCGCGGAGCGCGAAGGCTTCGTCGTCATGGCGCTTCAGGGCAGCCTCGACGGCAGCGTGCCGGGCACCCATGCGTGGAACGTGCCGGGGGTCAATCCGCTGCCGGGTGTGAGCCGCGGCAATGGCCTGGACGAGGGCGATTTCATCCGCGACGCGGTCGAGGCGGCGAAGGAAACCTTCTGCGTCGATCCGGCCCGCATCTACGCCTCGGGCTATTCCGGCGGCGGGCGCATGCTGTCGCAATATGTCTGCGACGGCCATGCCGATTTTGCTGCCGCCGGTTTCGTCATGGGCTTGCGCGCCGGCTATCCGGAGCAGGAGGATGGCGTCTGGCGGCCGCGCAAGGCGAGCTGCCAGCCGGCCAAGCCGATCTCGATCATCGCCTTTTCCGGCCTGAAGGACCACGTCAACCCCTTCGCCGGCGGCGGCAAGGCCTATTGGCAATATGGTGGCGAGGTCGCAGTCAAGCGCTGGGCCGAGCTCAATGGCTGCGACGGTCGGGCGCTCACCGACAAGGGCGACACGCTCGCCGTCACCACCTATCCCGGCTGCCGCGCGGGTGCGAGCGTCATGTCGTATGTGATTGCCGACGCCACGCATGACTGGCCCGGCAAAAACATCCGCTTCCGTCTCGCCTCGACCGGGGACGAAGCCATCCGGGAGGTTGATGCGACCGGCAGAATGTGGGACTTCTTTCGCAGTGCGGGAGGGGAGCTGATGGCGTCGAGCGCCAAGGCGACCTGCACCGACACGACAACAACCGCCAAGAATAACAAAGGCGGGCAGGGAACAGCGTGCAGACAGCCAGTGCAACCAGACCTCAGCGCGCCAGGGGCGTCGGAAGGCTTGTGACGAAGCCGTTCGGCGGGCGCACGCGCCTCGCCGAGCTCTATCAGGAGGGGGCGGCCAAGATCCGCCTGCCCGAGACCTTTACCGCGGAAATGGAGGCGGTGATCATCAATACTGCCGGTGGACTGACCGGCGGCGACCGCATGGATTGGTCGTTTTCCGCCGGTCCCGACACGTTTCTGACCGTCACCACCCAGGCCTGCGAGAAGGTCTACAAGGCGTCCGCCGGCGCGGCCGAAGTCGTCACCCGCATCGAGGCCGCCTCAGGCGCCAGGGTGCACTGGCTGCCGCAGGAATCCATTCTCTTCGACAATGCCGCCCTGTCGCGCCGGCTTGAGGTCGATCTCGACGAGAGTGCCGAATTCGTCGCCGTCGAGGCGATCCTGCTCGGGCGCAAGGCCATGGGCGAGGCCATGGCGCAGGGCATGGTGCGCGACCGCTGGCGCATCCGCCGCGGCGGCCGGCTGATCCATGCCGAGGACCTACGCATGGAGGGAGACGTCGCCGACCTCACGGCTTCGGCGGCTGTGCTCGCCGGCAAGGTCGCCTTCGCCACCGTGCTTTACACAGGTCCGCTGTGTGAGGCCATGCTGCCCAAGGTGCGCGCCGCGCTTGGCAATAACCCCGGCGGCGCCAGCCAGTGGAACGGAAAGCTTGTCGCCCGGCTCGCGGCCGAAGATGGGTACACTTTGAGAAAAAGCCTGATCCCGGTGATTTCCGTCTTGCGCGGCGGGTCGTCAGTGCCGAAAGTCTGGAATCTATGACAGTGATCAAGAACGTGGAGCGGTCATGAACCTGAGCCCGAGGGAAAAAGACAAACTGCTGATCGCCATGGCGGCCATCGTGGCGCGGCGCCGGCTGGAGCGGGGCGTCAAGCTCAACTATCCGGAAGCGATCGCCCTGATCAGCGATTTCGTCGTCGAGGGCGCACGCGACGGACGTCCGGTCGCCGAGCTGATGGAGGCCGGCGCCCATGTCATCACCCGCGACCAGGTGATGGAGGGCATTGCCGAGATGATCCACGACGTGCAGGTGGAAGCGACCTTTCCCGACGGCACCAAGCTGGTGACCGTCCACGAACCGATCCGGTGAGGGGACGCGACGATGGCGCTCGAACTCCGGCCGAATTGCGAATGTTGCGACCGCAACCTGCCGCCGGAAAGCGGCGATGCGCTGATCTGCAGCTTCGAATGCACTTTCTGCAGCGACTGTGCGGCGACCGTGCTCCGCGGTTTCTGCCCGAACTGCGGCGGCGAACTGGTGCGCCGACCGATCCGGCCGGCCGCAAAACTCGTAAACAATCCAGCGTCGACCATACGCGTGTTCAAGGCCGAGGGCTGCAAGCCCGTCAAGGCCGCCTGATCAAGGGAGGGACTGTCCATGATCCCCGGTGAAATCATTGCCGCAGACGGCGAGATCGAACTCAATGCCGGTCAACCGACCGTGACGATCGAAGTGTCCAATACCGGCGACCGGCCGGTGCAGGTCGGCAGCCACTATCATTTCTTCGAGACCAATGCCGGGCTTTCCTTCGATCGCGACACGGCGCGCGGCATGCGGCTCGACATTCCGGCCGGAACCGCGGTGCGTTTCGAACCCGGCCAGACGCGGCAGGTCACGCTGATCCCGCTCGCCGGCAAACGCGAGGTCTACGGATTCCGGCAGAAGATCATGGGTGCGCTTTGATGGGGCAGGTAAAGACGATGAAGAGGCTGTTGGCGGTCGGCGGCCTTGCCACGCTGATGGCCCTACCGGCCTTGGCCGAGGACGAGCCGATCATCAAGTGCGAGGATGCGGTCACCCAGTCGGACATGACCCTCTGCGCCGTGCAGGAGCACGAAGCGGAAGACAAGAAGCTGAATGCGCAATGGGCAAAGACCAAGAAGGCCGTTGCCGACTGGGATGCCGCGCTCGACGAGGATCAGCGCGGCGGCGTCGATGCCCTGATGAAGGCGCAGAGGGCGTGGATCCAGTATCGCGATGCCCATTGCGACGTCGAAGGCTTTTCGGTGCGTGGCGGAACGCTCGAGCCCGCGATCATCGAGCTCTGTCTGGCCGAAGTGACGCGCAAGCGCACCGTCGAGCTCGAAGACCTCGTCAACGGCTTCGGCAACTGACGATCGGAGTAAGATGGGACAGCGCATCATGATCGTCGGAAACGGAGATGTACCGGAAGGGTCAGCGGCCAGGATCGACGCCGCCGACCGGGTCATCCGTTTCAACGAGTGCCGCAACTTCGGGGCGGCCGGCAGCCGCACCGACGTCGTGGCCGTGTGCAATACCGGGCGGCCGGCGCGCGCCATGCTGTCCGGCGCCTGGCTGGACAGCCCGCCGGTCAGCGCCTGCTCGGAGATCTGGTCGGTGCGCGATCCGGAAAAGTTCGGCCAGATGCGGCAGGCCCTGCTGGTCAGCCATCCGGAACTCGACGATTTCTGCGACGATTACACGGCCGGCTTCGCCGCGGCGGCCGAAGCCTGCGACAAGCGCCACCGCGTCTTGTCGCGTGACGTGCACGAGGCGGTCGACCAGGCGCTTCTGGCCTACGAGCCGGGGCCTTATGTGGTGCCGAGCAGCGGCATGATCGTCGTGGCGCAGGTTCTCGCCGACGTGCTGGCGGATCCGGGTCACGACCGCGACCAAATCTTTCTGGCCGGCTTCAGCCATGAGGGCTGGGACGGCCATCCGTTTGCCGCCGAGCGCCAGCTGATCGAGGCCCATGTGGCCTCCGGCAAGCTGGTGCGGCTCAATCCAGACACTGCGTCCTCCCCCTCCCAAGGAGTCTGATCGTCATGCCCTACAAGATGTCCCGCAAGGCCTATGCCTCTATGTTCGGACCGACCACCGGCGACAAGGTGCGGCTCGCCGACACCGAACTGTTCATCGAGGTCGAGAAGGATTTCACCACCTATGGCGACGAGGTGAAGTTCGGCGGCGGCAAGGTCATCCGCGACGGCATGGGCCAGAGCCAGGTGACGCGCGCCCATGGGGCGGTCGACACCGTCATCACCAATGCGCTGATCGTCGACCACTGGGGCATCGTCAAGGCCGACATCGGGCTCAAGGACGGCCGCATCGCCGCGATCGGCAAGGCCGGCAATCCGGACACCCAGCCGGGCGTGACCATCATCGTCGGACCCGGCACGGAAGTGATTGCGGGCGAGGGCAAGATCGTCACCGCCGGCGGCATGGACAGCCATATCCACTTCATCTGCCCGCAGCAGATCGAGGAAGCGCTGATGAGCGGGCTGACCACCATGCTCGGCGGCGGCACGGGTCCTGCCCATGGCACGCTCGCCACGACCTGCACGCCCGGTCCCTGGCATATCGCCCGGATGATCGAGGCGGCGGACGCCTTCCCGATGAACCTCGCCTTTGCCGGCAAGGGCAATGCCTCGCTGCCCGGCGCGCTGGAGGAAATGATCCTCGGCGGCGCTTCCTCGCTCAAGCTGCACGAGGACTGGGGCACCACGCCGGCCGCCATCGACTGCTGCCTGACCGTGGCCGACCAGTATGACGTGCAGGTGATGATCCACACCGACACGCTGAACGAATCCGGCTTCGTCGAGGATTCGATCGGCGCGATCCGCGGCCGCACCATCCACGCCTTCCACACCGAAGGGGCGGGCGGCGGCCATGCGCCGGACATCATCAAGATCTGCGGCCAGATGAACGTCATCCCGTCGTCGACCAATCCGACGCGGCCCTACACCGTCAACACGATCGCCGAGCATCTGGACATGCTGATGGTCTGCCACCACCTGTCGTCGTCGATCCCGGAAGACATCGCCTTCGCCGAGAGCCGCATCCGCAAGGAGACGATCGCGGCGGAGGACATCCTGCACGACATTGGTGCCTTCTCGATCATCTCGTCGGACAGCCAGGCCATGGGCCGCGTCGGCGAAGTGGCGATCCGCACCTGGCAGACGGCTGACAAGATGAAGCGCCAGCGCGGGCGGCTGGCTGAGGAGACCGGCGACAACGACAATTTCCGCGTCCGCCGCTACATCGCCAAGTACACGATCAATCCGGCGATTGCCCAGGGGCTTTCCCACGAGATCGGCTCGGTCGAGGTGGGCAAGCGCGCCGACCTGGTGATCTGGGATCCCGCCTTCTTCGGCGTGAAGCCGAGCATGGTGCTCCTGGGCGGCATGATCGCGGCCGCGCCGATGGGCGATCCGAATGCCTCGATCCCGACACCGCAGCCGGTGCACTACCGGCCGATGTTCGGCGCCTACGGCAAGGCGCGGACCAATTCCTCCGTCACCTTCGTTTCCCAGGCCTCGCTCGATGCCGGTCTCGCCGGCAAGCTCGGGGTGGCCAAGCAACTGGTGGCGGTGAAGAACACCCGCGGCGGCATTTCCAAGAAGTCGATGATTCTCAACGACCTGACCCCGCATGTGGAAGTCGACCCGGAAACCTACGAGGTGCGCGCCGACGGCGAGCTTTTGACCTGCGAGCCGGCGACGGTCCTGCCAATGGCGCAGCGGTATTTCCTGTTCTGAGCTTCTGCCGCTCCACCGGTTTGCGAGGCATGTCGATGGAGCGGTAGGAAGGTAGGTCCAGGGACATATAGCTATGCGCCCTGTGCAATTCTGCCATGCGCAGGCCCGTTGCGGCGGTTTCATGCTGCGTTGCAACCGATTTTAGGTTAGTTCTAATTCTCAGGGCCGATCGCCCCGATTGCGCGGGCAGGCCGGATCTTTTTTTGATTTCTAAGGAGATTGCCATGTTGATCGGTAAGAAAGTTCCCGATGTCACCTTCCGTACCCGCGTTCGCGACGAATCGGTGGGCGGCCCCAATCCGTTTCGCTGGCAGGACATGACGTCGGCCGACTATTTCAAGGGCAAGCGGGTCATCCTCTTCTCCCTGCCGGGCGCCTTTACGCCGACCTGCTCGACCTACCAGCTGCCGGACTTCGAAAAGATGTATCCGGAGTTCAAGGCCGAAGGCATCGACGAGATCTATTGCATCTCGGTCAACGACGCCTTCGTCATGAACGCCTGGGGCAAGTCGCAAAACCTCAACAACGTCAAGCTGATCCCCGACGGTTCGGGCGAGTTCACCCGCAAGATGGGCATGCTGGTCCACAAGGACAATCTCGGTTTCGGCATGCGCTCCTGGCGCTACGCCGCCATCATCAATGATGGCTTGGTCGAGCAGTGGTTCGAGGAAGAGGGCTATTCGGACAACTGCGACAGCGATCCCTATGGCGTCTCCTCGCCGCAGAACATCATGGAAAAGCTGAAGGCGAAGATCGCCGCCTGAGGCAATTCGCCACAGAATTCGAATCGGACAGGCTCGGGCTCACCCGGGCCTGTTTTCGTTAACGCGGCAGGGTTGTCCGGGAGGTGTCGGGCGCGCCGGCGTTAACAATCGGTCGATGCGTTTTGCGTCCATCGGACAACTTGAATGCAGTATTCAAATCATGGTGCTAGGCAGTCCGTCGGCCAAATTAGGGCGGATTTTGGGCGTTTCCGACGACTCCGCAAGTGAGTTTGTGCCTGAAGCAATGTTGTAAAGCATGCAATCAAAGGTTATCAATATTTGCCACAGGGCTTTACAATTCTATTTTGGCTTTGTTTGGTATTTTAGCGATTTGATTAGCAATAAGCCAAGGGAACGGGCCTATTCGATCAGTGCTGCATGAACAGGGGGCGGCGCGGTGGATATTCTTAAGAGATGGGTGTCGCATCAGGTTGATCTCGGTAGTTTCGACAGCCGTGCGGCGGTCTACAATTTTGCCTTGAAGATGACCTTTCGTGCCGTTCTGCTGGCCTTCATGTTCAACATTGCCTTGCTGCCGCTGGGCTATGCTCTCGGACTACTGCCGCTGTCGCTGGCCGATGCGGTCAAGCTGTCGGTCGCCTGCTCGTGGCTGTTCGGCGGCGCGGTTTCCGGCGCGCTTGCGCTCGTCACGGGGCATGTGATCCGAGAACTGACCGTTTCTCGCGCCGAGTTCGAGCGTCTGAGCTTGACCGACATGCTGTCGGGCCTGCTCAATCGGCGCGCCTTCAATGCCGCCTTGGCCGAGACCGGCGCCGGGGCGTCGCTAGTGATCCTGGATCTGGACCGCTTCAAGTCCGTCAACGACTGCCATGGCCACGGTGCCGGCGACGAGGTCATCAAGGCGGTGGCGGAAGTCCTGCGCGAGGTGTTCGGTGACCAGAGTCTGATTGCGCGGCTCGGCGGCGAGGAATTCGGCGTGATCGTCCGGGGCGGGGGAGTGGTGCAGCGTATCGCCCTCGTGGAGCGCGCCCGCAACCTGGTCGAAGCGCGGGCGATCCATTGCGAGGGGGTTGCCATCAGCACCACGGTTTCGGCCGGCATAGCCGAATTCAGCCCCGAGCGGCGTCCGGAGAGCGTCTATTCGGCCGCTGACCGCGCGCTCTACCAGGCGAAGGCCGGAGGGCGCAACCGCGTGGTCCACGAGGCCGAGGAAGCGGGTTTTGGACCGCTCGAAAACCTCGCGAACGATGCGACCCACATCGGCATGATGCACTTCTCCGGCGAACAGGTTCCGGCGGCCGGCTGAAACTTCAGCCTTGCCGTTTGCCTCTTGTTTTTGCATGGTTGAAAAATAACCAGTTCGGGAAAGCCATGCGTCGCGTCACCACCTATCTCCCCGCCGGGACGTCCGAAGAAACGGTCGTCGGCTCCGTCACGCTCGGCCATGACGAGCGGCATCTCAGGCGCAAGCTGTTGCACCTCGAGGATGGCGACATGGTCATGCTCGACCTCAAGCAGCCGGTGCTTCTCGCCCATGGCGACCTGCTGCTGATGGACGACGGCAATGCCATCGAGGTGCGGGCCGCCAAAGAGAAGCTTTTCGAAGTCCGGTCGCGCGACCGGCTGCATCTGGTCGAACTGGCCTGGCATCTCGGCAACCGGCATCTGCCGGCGCAGATCGAGGAGGAGCGCATCCTCATCCTCAGGGACCACGTGATCCGGGACATGCTGACCGGCCTCGGCGCCACCGTCACGGAGGTCACGGAACGCTTCCAGCCGATGCGCGGCGCCTATCACTCCCATGGTGGCGGACATTCGAACCACAATCACGACCATGCCTGAACGGCTGCGCGGCGCCGGCGATCCGCAAAGCCTGATCCGGCTGATGGTCTGGCTGTCGCCGTCCTTTCCGGTCGGCGGCTTTGCCTATTCGGGCGGCCTGGAGGCGGCAGTCGCCGAGGGGCATGTGTCCGGTGCGGGCGATCTCGCCGCCTGGCTTGAAGTCCTGCTCGGCGCGGGGTCGCTGCGCAACGACGCCATCCTCCTTGCCGAAGCGCACCGCGCCTTCGACGATGCCGGGCGGCTGTCGGAGGTCGCAGCCCTTGCCGCGGCGCTGGCCGGCTCGGCCGAGCGTTACTATGAGGCGATCAACCAGGGCGATGCGTTCCTCGCCGCGGCCTCCGCCTGGCCGCAGCCGGTCCTGTCCCGGCTCGGTGCCGGCACGGCCTACAGCGTCGCGATCGGTGCTGTTGCCGCAGCCAACGGCGTGGTGCTTGCCGAAACCCTGCTCGCCTTCCTGCAGGCGCAGTGCGCGCAGCTCGTCTCCGCCGCCATCCGCCTTGGCGTCATCGGCCAGCGCCAGGCTGTGGCGATCCTCGCCGGGCTGGAGGGACAGTTGATCGCAAGGGCGCAGGCCGTCGAGACCATGGGGCTCGATGATCTCGGTTCGGCGACGGTGCTCGCCGACCTGCTGTCGATGCGGCACGAAACCCAGTATTCGCGGCTGTTCCAGTCATGACCATACTCGCCGTCTTCCTGTCCCTTGTGCTTCTGGCGATCTCCGCGCTGCATCTTGCCTGGGCCGCAGGCTCAACCTTTCCCGCGACGAGCGAAGGGGATCTTGCCCGGATGGTCGCAGGCTTTGCCCACAGGGACCACATGCCGCCGCGTGCTGCTTCCGCGCTGGTCGCCGGGGCGCTCGGCGTGGTCGCCTATGTCGCGCTGGCGCTTGGCTCCGTCTGCGGCTGGCCGTTCTGGATCTGGTCGTTGCCGGCGGCGGGGCTGGTTGTGGCTTTCGTGTTCCTCGCCCGCGGCGTTGCGGCCTATGTCCCGGCCTGGCGTGCACTGGTTCCGCAGGAGCCTTTCGCGAGCCTCGACCGGCGCTATTATGGGCCGCTCTGTCTCGTCATCGGCGCGGGCTTCACTCTTCTTGCAACAGGATACTCGGCATGAAATCGGCAAACGGACCCTTGCGGGTCGGCATCGGCGGACCGGTCGGTTCGGGCAAGACGGCGCTCACCGAAAAGCTCTGCAAGGCGATGCGCGACGACTATTCCGTCGCCGTCGTCACCAATGACATCTACACGCGCGAGGACGCCGATGCGCTGATCCGCATGCAGGCGCTCACCTCCGATCGCGTCGTCGGGGTCGAAACCGGCGGCTGCCCGCACACGGCGATCCGCGAGGATGCCTCGATCAATCTCAAGGCCATTGCCGATCTCCATACCCGCATCCCAGACCTCGACGTGGTGTTCATCGAATCCGGCGGCGACAATCTGGCCGCGACCTTCTCGCCGGATCTCGCCGACGTGACGATCTACGTGATTTCGGTCTGCCAGGGCGAGGAAATCCCGCGCAAGGGCGGGCCGGGCATCACCCGCTCGGACCTTCTGGTGATCAACAAGAAGGATCTGGCTCCCTATGTCGACGTCGACCTTACCGTGATGGAGGGCGATGCCGGGCGCATGCGCGCCGCACGGCCCTTCGTCTTCACCGACATGAAGCGCGGCGAGGGGATCGCCGAGATCGTCCGTTTCCTCAAGGAAACGGGCGGGCTTTGAGGGGCCGCCCGTTCGAATGCCTGGCGAAGCGGCGACGGATCAGATCTGCTTCAGCGCGCTGATGTCGGCGATCTGGATGATCCGGCCGCGCACCGTGACGCCGGAGCGCCGGAGCGACGAGAAGGCGCGCGACAGCGCTTCCGGGGCAAGGCCCAGCTTTCCGGCCAGCAGGCTCTTCTGGAAGGGCAGGCGAATCGAGGCGGAGCTGCCGTCCTGCGGGCAGTTGTCGAGCAGGTAGTGGGCGACGCGCTGCGGCGCGGTCTGCAGCCGGTCGTTGGCGATGCAGTCCATCGTGTTGCGCAAATGGTTCGACAGGCACTGGATGATGGCCTTGGCCACGTCCTTTTCCTGCTCGGCCAAGGCGCGCACCTTGTTCAACTCGAAGCGCGCGACCGTGATGGTCTCGGCGGCCTGCGAATTGTAGAGGTAGTGGTCGCCCATCGCCAGCAGGCATTCGGCAAAGGTGTCGCCGGGGCCGCAGATGCGGATATCCGCCTCGCGACCGTCCTTGTTCAGCCGGAACAGCCGGACATAGCCGTTCAGCACGCAGTAGAAACTCTCCGCCGCCTCGCCTTCGCGGAAGAGGATGTCCCGCGCTTCGTAGTTCATCACGGTGGCGATCTCGAGCATGCGCGCCTGCGCGCTCGCACCGAGTGATGCCATGAAGGGCGTCCTGAGCAGGGTGTTTTTGTCGCGTGTGTTCAATTTCAAAATCTTGTTCACGGTTTTCGGCTCCAGATTGCGTTCCTGGTGGAGCGCGTTGGCCAGTCTCGGTGAAAAACGGCGAGGCAGGAGCGGGGTGAACGCGGTCGTCTCGTCCGGCAGACGGCTCCGCCATGCCGCCACTACGCACGCGATCCGTCCCGCAACTCCGATGTTCCGTGGCCGGAAAGGGTGGGACTGGCTATTGCGTCCCGTTTCGCTCCCTGGCCAAGAAACCACCCTCACTTCGCTTGTTTCTCAGCAAAGTAACGATAGGCAAGGCCGGGAACGGGTGAATTGATTTCGATCAATCACCTCGCCGGATAGAGCGATTTTGGCGGAAATTCGCATAAAACGCGGAAAAAAGCCGGGCGTTTGCCCGGCCTTGTTCTTGTTCGTGCGTGGTTCACTCCGCCGCAAGCGGCGGCAGGGAAATGAGTTTGGCACTCTCGCCGCTCTTGCGCGGTGTTTCGGGCAGGCGTTTTTCCACGGCGGCGAGGCGTTCCTCCATGGTCGAGAGCGCCGCGCTGTTCTTTTCCGTGATGTCCGTCAGGGTCTCGGGGGAGAGGGGCTGGCGCTCTTCTTCCTTCTTGCCGACCATGCGGCTGAACAGCCAACCGAGCAGGCGCGACAGGTCGTCCATGATGAGGAAGAAGGCCGGCACCACGAGCAGGCTCATGACGGTCGAGACGATGATGCCGCCGATGACGGCGATCGCCATCGGCGCGCGGAACGAACCGCCTTCGCCGACCCCGAGCGCCGAGGGCAGCATGCCCGCCGACATGGCGATCGAGGTCATGATGATCGGCCGGGCACGCTTGCGGCCCGCCTCGACCATGGCCTCGACGCGAGCCATGCCCCGATGGCGCATCTCGATGGCGAAGTCGACGAGCAGGATGGCGTTCTTGGTGACGATGCCCATCAGCATCAGGATACCGATCAGCACGGGCATGGAGAGCGCATTGTTGGTGGCGATCAGCGCCACCGCCACGCCGCCGATGGCGAGCGGCAGGGAGAGCAGGATGGTGAAGGGCTGGATGACGTCCTTGAACAGCAGGATCAGGACGGTCAGCACGAGCAGCAAGCCGAGCAGCATGGCGTTGAGGAAGCTCTGCTGCATTTCGTTCTGCACTTTGGTGTCGCCGCTTTCGGCCAGGCGCACGCTTGCCGGAATATCGGCCTGTTCGACGGTCTGTCGGAAGGCCGCGGACGCGGTGTCGAGCGCCACGCCCTGCGGCAGGTCGGCACCGATGGTGACGACGCGGTTGCGGTTGTTGCGCTTGATCGAGCTGACACCTTCCGAGTAGTCGATGTCGGCGACGCTGGCGAGCGGCACGGTGGCGCCGGTCGCGGTACGGATCTTCAGTGACCGAATGGCGGCCAGATCGGTTCTGAGGTCGAGCGCGGCCTGGACCCGGATCGGAATCAGGCGGTTGTCGAGCGAAATCTTCGACAGGGCCGCGTCGATGTCGCCGATCGTGGCGACGCGAACCGTTTCGGCGATCTGGCTCGGCGTGATGCCGAGGCGGGCCATTTCGTCCTTGCGCGGACGGATCTGCAGTTCGGGCCGGGGCAGGGCGCCTTCGGCGCTGACATTGGCCAGCGACGGTACGGTGCGCAGCTTGGCTTCGAGCAGGCCGACCGCGTCGTTCAGCTCTTCCTCGTTCTTCGACAGGAAGTTGAAGGTCAGGTCGCGTTCGCCGCGGTCGTTGAGCTTCAGCACGCGGATATCGGCGATCGGTTTCAGCTTTTCGAAGACTTCGCGCTCGATATCCCATTGCGGACGGGTGCGGCCCTCGACCGGCAGTTTCGGCAGATAGTCGCCGACTAGCGGAATGCCGCCGATGCCCTTGTTGACGATGGTCTTCAGCAGCGAATGCTCGATCTTGATCAGGTTCAGCGTCACGCTGGCGCGGCGCAGCTCCATGTCACCCTTCGGCGAGGCGCCGCCAAGAATGAAGGTGCTCTCCACGCCGTCGAGATCCTTAACCGCGGCGTAGATCTCGTCCGTCTTCTTCTCGGTTTCGGCGAGCGTCGCGTTTGGCGGCAGTTCCACGGAAAGGGTGACGCGGCCGGCGTCCTCCGGCGGCAGGAAGCTGCCGGGGACCTGGCTGAGCAGGAACATGGAGGCGCCGAGGAAGGCGAACGCGCCGATCAGCGTGGCATAGCGGGCATACCAGTGCGTCGTCGTCGTGCGCACCAGCCGCGTATAGCCCTTCATGAAGGCGCTGTCGTTGTCGTGGTGGTCGTCCATCGCGTCTTCGGAGCGCATCAGATAGGCGGCCATCAGCGGCGTGATCAGGCGCGCCACCATCAGCGAGAAGAACACCGAGAAGGCGACGGTCAGGCCGAACTGGATGAAGTACTGGCCGGGAATGCCCGGCATGAACGACACCGGCACGAAGACGGCAATGATGGTGAAGGTCGTGGCAATGACGGCAAGGCCGATCTCGTCCGCCGCCTCGATGGCAGCACGATAGGGTGTCTTGCCCATCTTGATGTGACGGGCGATGTTCTCGATCTCGACGATGGCATCGTCGACGAGGATACCGGTCGCGAGCGTCAGCGCCAGGAAGCTGACGAGGTTGAGCGAGAAGTCCATCATGTCCATGATCCAGAAGGTCGGGATCGCGGACAAGGGCAGGGCAACCGCTGAGATCAGCGTGGCGCGCCAGTTGCGCAGGAACAGGAAGACCACGATGACGGCAAGGATCGCGCCTTCCAGCAGGGTATGCATGGCGGCTTCGTAATTGCCGTAGGTGAAGTAGACCGAGTCGTTGATCAGCTCGATATCGACATCCGGGTACTCGGTGCGGACCTGCGTCAGGCTCTTGCCGACGGTTTCGGCCACCGAGACTTCGCTGGCGCCCTTGGCGCGGAAGACGGCGAAGGTGACGACCGGTTCGCCGTTATAGCGCGAGAACGACTTCTGTTCCTCGTAGGTGTCCTGGACCGTGCCGAGGTCGGACAGCTTGACGAAGCGGCCGCCCGAAAGCGCGATCGTCGTATTGGCGAGGTCGGAGACGTTGCGCGCATCGCCCAGCGTGCGGATCGCCTGCTCGGCGCCGGCAACCTGGCCGCGGCCGGAGCCGAGATCGACATTGGTGCCGCGCAGTTGCCCGTT
Source organism: Allorhizobium sp. GW101-3B10 (assembly GCF_059424725.1). Classification (NCBI taxonomy): domain Bacteria; kingdom Pseudomonadati; phylum Pseudomonadota; class Alphaproteobacteria; order Hyphomicrobiales; family Rhizobiaceae; genus Allorhizobium; species Allorhizobium sp. GW101-3B10. Next base: position 747,317 of record NZ_JBWKZR010000001.1, read on the forward strand.
CACGTCGGCGGCGGTGATCCCATAGGCGTCCAGCCGGTCGGGGTTCAGCTCGACCCGGATCTCCCGATCGGCGCCGCCGTAGCGGTCGATACGGCCGATGCCCGGCTGGCCCTGCAGCGCGCGCTTGATCGTGTCGTCGACGAACCAGGACAGTTCCTCGAGCGACATGTTGGGCGAGGAAACGGCAAAGGTCTGGATCGCCTGCCCCTCGACATCGACCTTGGACACGATCGGTTCCTCGACGGAGGCCGGCAGGTCGCCGCGAATGCCGTCGATGGCATCCTTGACGTCCTGAACGGCCTGTTCCGTCGGAATTTCCATGCGGAACATCACGACCGTCTGCGACTGGCCGTCGGTGACCGTGGACGAGAGTTCGTCAACGCCGGTGATGCTGGCGACGGCGTCCTCGATCTCCTTCGTCACCTGCATTTCCAGCTCGGCCGGGGATGAGCCGCTCTGCTGAACGGTGATGGCCACGAGCGGCACGTCGATGTTGGGAAAGCGGGTGATCGGCAACGCGAAGAACGACTGCACGCCCACGACCATCAGCAGGAAGAAGCCGAGAATCGGTGCGATCGGATTGCGAATGGACCAGGCGGAAAAATTCACGGCGCGCTCCTGCTCAGTTCGACTCCGCCGACGTCTCGTCGCGGACTGGATTGATGCGGTCGCCGTCGCGGACGAAGGCGCCGGCCTTGGCGACCACCACATCGCCTTGCTTTAGCCCGTCCTTGATCTCGATGAAGGCGCCATCCTGGATGCCCGTCTCAATCTTGACCTGCTTGACCACGTTGTCCGTGACCAGGCGCGTCGTCGTGCCGTGCTTGTCGGTGGTGATTGCCGACAAGGGTAACGCCACGCCATCGGCTTCGGCAATGATGATCTCGGCGCTCGCATACATGCCGGAGCGTGCGCCCTGGTCGTCGTCGATAGCGATGTGGACCGCGCCGAGGCGCGTCTGCGGGTCGACGAGCGGCGAGATCAGCCGAACGGACCCGTCCAGCGTTGCCGCGCCGCCGGCGACCTTGATCCTGGCCTTCTGCCCGACCCGCATCTTCAGGATGTCGGTTTCCGAAATGTCGGCCACGAGTTCGATCTCGCCGTCACGGATGACGGTGAACATCGGCTCACCGGCACCGCTGGCGATCGCGCCGACCTTGGCGTTGCGGTCGGCGATCACGCCGGCGACCGGAGTCTTCACATCGGTGCGGGCGAGCTTCAGATCGATGTCGGCAAGCTGGCTCTCGACCACCTTGATGTCGGCCTCGGCGATGGCGATCGCCTGCACCGTGCTGTCCACCTTGGCGATGGCACTGGTCGCCGTCGTTTCGGCCTGGTCGATCGAGGACTGGGACAGCGTTCCCGACTTGCCCAGGGTCTGGGCACGCTTGTACTGACGTTCTGCCTCGGCGGCTCCGGACTTCGCATCCCCAAGCTGCACCTTGTACTGGGCAAGCGACGCTTCGGCCTTGGCCTTGGTCGCCACCAGCTGGCTCTTCTGCAAAAGCAGGCTGTCGTCGTTCAGCCGCGCCACGACGGCGTCCGCGGCGACGCGGTCGCCCACATCGGCTTCGAGCGAGCGGATCGACAGGCCCTCGACCTGCGGCTGCACGTAGATTTCCTCGGTGGCCTTGATCGTTCCGGTCGCGACGATCCGGTCGATCAACGCACGCGTGCTTGCCTCGGTCACGACAATGGACGGCAGGGACTGCTTCGGCTGGCTCGCCGGAGCCTCTTCGGCGGCGGCGGCAAACGGGAAAAAGGCGACGGACAAAACAAGCAATCCGGCAGTGACGTTCGTAGAGCGGACCATGTGTCCCTTCCGAGGTTTCTGGACAGGCTGTCAAAAAATCATGAGATGCGGGCATTACCGGCCGGAACGCACGGTTCCCGCCCCAAGCAGGTCGGTATAGCGTCTTTGCGACCGGACGACAATTCTGCCGATTGTAATGTCTGGAACTTTAGTTGGTATCGACGCGGCCTGATACAAGTCCCCGCAAGGGATCTCCAAGCCTCTAATTTTTTAATCTGCTGCGGCGCACAAATCAATCTGCAATCCGGTCGGGAATGGTCGGCTGCTTTCGCATCCGTAACTCCAACCTGTTCAAGCAAAAAGGCGCCCGGACCTGGATCCGGACGCCTCTATTTCGAACGCCTGCCCTGGTTTTACTTGAGGGCTTCGTTGGTGATGTCGAGCGTGTAGGCGCCGACCGGCTCCTTGGTGATGACCGGGTCGGAACCGCCGCCGAGCAGGGTGGCGACGGTGCGCTTGTAGTCGGCTTCGTCCAGCGCGCCGTTCGAGCCGGCGGTGAGCTTGGCGACTTCGCCCATCATGCGCTTCTGGTGGACTTCCGTCTGGGCACCCGAGGCATCGTTTTCGAGGACGATCTCGGCTGCGTCATCCGGGTTCTCTTCGGCCCACTTCCAGCCCTTCATCGAGGCGCGGACGAACTTGACCATCTTTTCCTTGAAGGCAGCGTCCTTCAGCGAATCCTCAAGGACGTAGAGGCCGTCTTCGAGCGTGGCCACGCCTTCCTTCTCGTACTGGAACGTCACCAGGTCTTCGGCCTTGATGCCGGCGTCGATGACCTGCCAATATTCGTTGTAGGTCATGGTCGAGATGCAGGCGGCCTGCTTCTGCAGCAGCGGATCGACGTTGAAGCCCTGCTTCAGCACGGTCACGCCGTCGGCGCCACCGTCGGTCTTGATGCCGAGATGGGCCATCCAGGACAGGAACGGATATTCATTGCCGAAGAACCAGACGCCGAGCGTCTTGCCCTTGAAGTCTTCCGGCTTGGTGATGCCGGTTTCCTTGAGACAGGTCAGCATCATGCCCGAGGACTTGAACGGCTGGGCGATGTTGACGAGCGGAACGCCCTTTTCGCGGGTGGCGAGAGCGGACGGCATCCAGTCGACGATCACGTCGGCCCCGCCGCCGGCAAGAACCTGCGGGGGCGCGATGTCCGGGCCGCCCGGCTTGATTTCGACGTCCAGACCTTCTTCCTCGTAGAAGCCCTTGTCCTTGGCGACGTAGTAGCCGGCGAACTGAGCCTGGGTGACCCACTTCAGTTGCAGCGTCACCTTTTCGGCAGCGGCCGCCTGCATGGCGGTCAGCGAGACGGCGCCGGCCAGCAGCAGGGATGCGAGTTTCAATGTCATTTTGGTTCCCTCTTTCTTATTTACGCCTGTCCACCACGGACAGACGGATGCCAGAAGGTGACGGCGCGCTCGGCGAGCGCCACCACCCCATAAAAGATCGATCCGGCGAGCGCGGCAACCGCAATCTCCGCCCAGACCATGTCGACATTGCTGCGACCCACTTCCGTGGAAATGCGGAACCCCATGCCGACGATCGGGGTGCCGAAGAACTCCGCCACGATGGCGCCGATCAGGGCCAGCGTGGAATTGATCTTGAGCGCGTTGAAGATGAACGGCCATGCGGCCGGCAGCCGCAGCTTGACCAGCGTCTGCCACCACGATGCCGCATAGGTGCGCATCAGGTCGCGTTCCATGTGGCTCGCCGCCGACAGCCCCTGCACGGTGTTCACCAGCATGGGGAAGAAGGTCATGATGACGACGACGGCGACCTTGGACTGCCAGTCGAAGCCGAACCACATGACCATGATCGGCGCGACGCCGACCATGGGCAGGGCCGAGACGAAATTGCCGATCGGCAGCAGGCCCTTCTGCAGGAAGGGCGAGCGGTCGACCAGGATGGCGACGGCAAAACCGAGACCGCAGCCGAGCGCATAGCCGGTGATCACCGATTTCAGGAAGGTCTGCCGGAAATCGGCCCACAGCGTCGGCACCGAGGTGGTGAGCCGTGCCCAGATCATCGACGGTGCCGGCAGCAGGATCGAGGGGATGTTGAAGCCGTGCACCAGGCATTCCCAGATGACCAGCAGCGTCGTGCCGAAGATCAGCGGCACGGCGATGTTGACGATGCGGCGCACCGTGCGATCCTTGAAGGTCCGGCGCACCAGCCATTCGTTGAGGCCCCAGGCGGACAGCCAGAAGACGAGGGCGAAGACGAGATATCCGTTCATGGCTTGACCCCCATGCGCGCGAGCACCCGGGCGTGGGCGACGCCGACGATCGAGACCAGGATGGCGGCAAGGCCGGCGGCCATGAACAGCGCCGCCCAGATCTGAATGGTCTGGCCGTAATAGGAGCCGGAGAGCAGCCGCGCGCCGAGGCCGGCAATGGCGCCGGTCGGCAGTTCGGCGACGATCGCGCCGAGCAGCGAGATGGCGATCGCGACCTTGAGCGAGGTGAACAGGTAGGGCATCGAGGCCGGCCAGCGCAGCTTGCAGAAGGTCTGGGAGGGGCTCGCATGATAGGTGTGCATCAGGTCGAGCAGGATGGTGTCAGGGCTTCGAAGTCCCTTCACCATGCCGACGACGATCGGGAAGAAGGACAGGTAGGTCGAGATCAGCGCCTTGGGCAGGATGCCCGATATGCCGACCGAGTTCAGGACGACGATGACCATCGGCGCGATCGCCAGGATCGGAATGGTCTGGCTGGCGATCACCCAGGGCATCAGCGACCGGTCCATGGCCCGGTTGTGGACGATGCCGACAGCAAGCAGGATGCCGAGCACGGTGCCGATGACGAAGCCGAGCAGGGTCGCCGACAGCGTGACGCCGGCATGGTAGACGAGGCTGCGCTTGGAGGTGACCGCCTTGTTGACCGTGGTGTCCCACAGTTCGAGGAAGATCTGGTGCGGGGCGGGCAGTACCGGCCGCTCCTGGGCAAAGGTGCGCTCGACCACCTGGGAAAAGGTGATCTCTTCGCTCGCCCTGGCCGCCTGGTCGCGCACGAAGGGCGCGTTGAGGTAGACGACGAAGATGTGCCAGACGACGAGGATGGCGAAGACGACGGTGAGGATCGGCAGGACGCGGTCGCGGAGGAGGGAGGGGGAGGTCATGGACGGCCTCCCATCTTGAGGTTTGCACCCCCCTCTGCCACGCGGAAGCGTCCTGTGCCCCTCATCCGCCTGCCGGCACCTTCTCCCCGTTCTGACGGGGAGAAGGGACGAGCGGCACCGCGCCGGCCGTCCCCTCTCCCCGCCTGCGGGGAGAGGGTCAGGGTGAGGGGCTTCTCATTCGCAACGCGAGCGGCGAAGGACAATGGCAGCACCCGAGACACGATCACGCTATTCCTCATAGCTGTGCCCCGCCTTCAGGCCCTCGCGGACGCGGTGGGCGATCGCGAGGAATTCCGGTGTTTCGCGGATCTCCAGCGGGCGTTCCCTGGGCAGCGTCGATTCGATGATGTCGGTGACGCGGCCGGGGCGGGGGCTCATGACGACAATCTTGGTCGACAGATAGACCGCTTCGGGAATGGAGTGGGTGACGAAGCAGATCGTCTTGTCGGTGCGGTCCCAGAGTTTCAGCAGTTCGGAGTTGAGATGGTCGCGGACGATCTCGTCGAGCGCGCCGAAGGGCTCGTCCATCAACAGCAGGTCGGCGTCGAAGGCGAGCGCGCGGGCGATCGAGGCGCGCTGCTGCATGCCGCCCGACAGCTGCCAGGGGAATTTCTTGCCGAAACCGGTGAGGTTGACCAGCTCCAGCGTCTGCTCGACCCGCTTGTTCTGCTCTTCCTTGGAAAAGCCCATGATCTCGAGCGGCAGGGCGATGTTCTTCTCGATCGTGCGCCAGGGATAGAGCGCCGCCGCCTGGAAGACATAGCCGTAGGAACGGTCCTTGCGGGCGTTCTCCGGGGTCATGCCGTTGACGGTGATCGTGCCCGAGGTGTGTTTCTCCAGATCGGCGATGACGCGCAGGAAGGTGGTCTTGCCGCAGCCGGACGGGCCGATGAAGGAAACGAAGTCGCCCTTCTTCACCTCGAGATCGACATTGGACAGCGCATGGACCGGCCCGTCCCCCGTCTGGAAGGTGAGACAGAGGTCCTTGGCGGACACGACGGAAAAGGGAGCGGTCATCGATGGGAACCTATGGGCTTTCTTGCAAAGGCGCCAAGCCTCTTGCACACTATCAATACATGGCAGGCACGGGCCGGCCTATCGGACTTTGCGGGAATTTCGGAGCTCATGGAGGAGTGCCAGCATGGATACGTCATTCAAACCCACCTGCCGGATCGTTCGGCCCGAAAGCACCTATGACGGTAAGCAGGGTCTGAGCTATTTCGCCGGCATTTCGGCCGAAACGGTCGGCTCGAAGGGCATCTGCATGCACCTTCTGACCATGCCGCCGGGCGCGAGGGCCAAGGCGCATCTGCACGAGAACCACGAGACGGCGATCTACTGCCTGTCGGGCCAGGCGCATACCTGGTACGGCGACCGGTTGGAAAACCATGTGATCCTGCATGCCGGCGAACTGATGTACATCCCGGCCGGCGTGCCGCACCTGCCGGCGAACCTCTCCAACGCGCCCTGCACGGCGCTGATCGCGCGGACAGATCCCAACGAGCAGGAAAGCGTCGTTCTTCTGCCGGAACTGGATGGGTTGGTGGAAGTTTGAGGCTGGCCTTCTCCCCGGTGGGGAGACGGTGGCCCGCAGGGCCGGATGAGCGGGAGCGAAGCTCATAAGGTCCAGCGCACTTGGCCCCCTCATCGCCTCGCTGCGCTCAGCACTTCTCCCCGCTGGGGAGAAGAGGGTTTCGGTTGTGGGCGCTCTACCCCCCTCTGTCCTGCCGGACACCTCCCCCTCAAGGGGGGAGATCGGACCCCGCGGATGTTCTGCCGGAACGGGACGTCCCAGTGGCGAGATGTTGCTCTGCGCAGTCTGTCCCAGCCGAGCGGCCAGCCCCACCCGATCTCCCCCCTTGAGGGGGAGACGCCCGCCCTTCGACAGGCTCAGGGGGCAGAGGGGGGTGGCTTCAAGCACTGCGGCCATCTCTACCGTCACACCCCCGTCGCCGGAATACCGCTGCGCTCGACCTTGCGCGGCGCGACCAGTTCCTTCCAGGTGGACAGCGCCTTGTTGACCGCCGTGAAGGGCTCTCGGCTGACGAACTGGCCGTGGCCTTCCTCGGTCTTCACCGTCGCTTCCTCGATCACCACCTTGCCGCGCGTGAGCGTGAAGCGCGGCAGGCCGGTGACCTGCTTGCCTTCGAAGACGTTGTAGTCGATCGCCGACTGCTGGCTCTTGGCCGAGATGGTCTTGGAGCGCTTCGGATCCCAGACGACGAGGTCGGCATCGGCGCCGACGAGGACCGCACCCTTCTTCGGATAGATGTTGAGGATCTTGGCGATATTGGTCGAGGTGACGGCGACGAACTCGTTCATCGTCAGGCGGCCGGTCGCCACCCCATAGGTCCACAGCATCGGCATGCGGTCTTCCAGACCGCCGGTGCCGTTCGGGATCTTGGCGAAGTTGCCGACGCCGAAACGCTTCTGCTCGGTAGTAAAGGCGCAGTGGTCGGTGGCGACGCAGGAGAGCGAGCCCGACTGCAGGCCGGCCCACAGCGAATCCTGATGCTGCTTGTTGCGGAAGGGGGGCGACATGACGCGGCGGGCGGCGTGGTCCCAGTCCTTGTCGAAATATTCGCTCTCGTCGAGCGTCAGGTGCTGGATCAGCGGCTCGCCATAGACGCGCATGCCCTTCTGCCGCGCGCGGCGGATGGCTTCATGGGCCTGTTCGCACGACGTGTGCACGACATAGAGCGGCACGCCCGCCATGTCGGCCAGCATGATGGCGCGGTTGGTCGCTTCGCCTTCCACTTCGGCGGGGCGCGAATAGGCGTGGGCTTCCGGACCGTTGTTGCCTTCGGCGAGCAGCTTTGCGGTCATCGCCGCCACCACGTCGCCGTTTTCCGCATGGACGAGCGGCAGGGCGCCCAGTTCGGCGCAGCGCGAGAACGAGGCGAACATCTCGTCGTCGTTCACCATCAGCGCGCCCTTGTAGGCCATGAAGTGCTTGAAGGTGTTGATGCCCTTGTCCTGGACCACGGTCTTCATCTCGTCGAAGACGCGTTCGTTCCAGCCGGTGATCGCCATGTGGAAGGAATAGTCGGCATTGGCGCGGCTGGTCTTGTTGTGCCACATCGAGAGCGCGTCGAGCAGCGACTGGTCCGGCGCCGGCAGACAGAAGTCGACCACCATGGTGGTGCCGCCGGCAAGGCCCGCCCGCGTGCCGCTTTCGAAGTCGTCGGCGGAATAGGTGCCCATGAACGGCATTTCGAGATGCACATGCGGGTCGATGCCGCCCGGCATGACATAGCAGCCGGCGGCGTCGAGAACCGTGTCGCCCTTGAGGTCCGGCCCGATCTCGACGATCACCCCGCCTTCGATCTTCACATCGGCCTTGTAGGTAAGATCGGCGGTGACGATGGTTCCGCCCTTGATGACTGTGCTCATGTCGTTTCACCCCGTGTCTTGTGCGCTATTGTGATGATTTCGATGCATGGCGAGGGAAAAGCGTGCCTTCGGCACCCCCTCATCCGGCGCTACGCGCCACCTTCTCCCCACCGGGGAGAAGCGGTCACGCCGGCGCCGCGCGCGCCCTTTGTCGAGGCCCAGGATTTCCGTCACTGCAACTGTCGCTGGGAACGGCGAGGTCGCCACATCCTCCCTCTTCTCCCCAGCGGGGAGAAGGTGGCCCGAAGGGCCGGATGAGGGGGCGCGAAGCGAGCACTGTTGCGGCATGGCGGTCACCGGTTCTCCGGTTTAGCCGGAGAGAAGCGGATGGTTTCGCATTGATCCACGATCCGGCCTTCCAGAACCGCCAGAATGGTCTCCAATACCGCACGTCGCTCCTTGAGCGCCTCGTCGTTCCAGAAGCGCAGGACGGAATAGCCATGCTCGTTCAGCCAAAGGGTGCGCCGCTCATCCGCAATGCCTTCGGCATGCTGGCTGCCGTCGAGTTCGACGATCAAATGCCGCTCCCGGCAGACGAAATCCGCGACATAGGCACCGAGCGGGACTTGTCGGGAAAATTTGTGGCCGTTCAGTTGCCGGTTGCGAAGATCGCTCCAGAGGCGAAATTCGGCCTCCGTTTCGTTCTGTCTCAGTGAGCGCGCCTGATCCGTCTTGCCGGCGCGCCGCTTGGTGATATCCGGTTGATCGCCTGCCATGTGGGTGCCCCCCTCATCCGGCGCTACGCGCCACCTTCTCCCCGTTGGGGAGAAGAGGTCACGCCGATGCCGTCCGCTCCATGCCTCTAAGCCAAACAGTGGCGTCGCCGACCCGGTCGGTGGAGATGGCGAGGTCGCCACAGACACCCTCTTCTCCCCAGCGGGGAGAAGGTGGCCCGAAGGGCCGGATGAGGGGGCGCCGAAGGCGAGTGACATCACGCCACAATCTCCGCCGTCTCCAGCACGGCCTGCAGCAGCACGTCGGCGCCGGCGGTGGCCCAGTCCTTGGAGATGTCCTCGGCCTCGTTGTGCGACAGGCCGCCGACGCAGGGGCACATGATCATGGTGGCGGGCGCCACCTTGGCGGCCCAGCAGGCGTCGTGGCCGGCGCCGGAGATCAGGTTCATGTGGCTGTAGCCGAGCCGCTCGGCGGCGTTGCGCACCGTTTCCACCAGCTTCGGGTCGAAGGTGACCGGGTCGAAATGGCCGACGGCCTCGACCGAACAGCCGACGCCGAGCGTTTCGCAGATCGCGGCCGCTTCCTTCTCGATGCGGGCGCGCATGGCGTTGAGCTTGGCGAGATCCGGCGTGCGGATGTCGACGGTGAAGATCGCCGTTCCGGGCAGGACATTGCGGGAATTGGGCGAGAACTTCACCTGGCCGACGCCGCCGACCGCACCCGGCTGGTTGTCCATGGCCACCGTCTGGACCATTTCCATGATGCGGGCCATGGCGAGGCCGGCATTGACGCGCAGGTTCATCGGCGTCGAGCCGGTATGGGCCTCGCGGCCGGTGAGCGTGAATTCCAGCCACCACAGGCCCTGACAGTGGGTGACGACGCCGATCTGCTTGTCCTCGGCCTCGAGGATCGGACCCTGCTCGATATGGTATTCGTAGTAGGCGTGCATCTGCCTAGCGCCGACCTCTTCGTCGCCGAGCCAGCCGATGCGCTTCAGCTCCTCGCCATAGGTCTTGCCGTCCGGATCCTGGCGGCCATAGGCATAGTCGAGCGAATGGATGCCGGCAAAGACGCCCGAGGCGAGCATGGCCGGGGCAAAACGCGCGCCTTCCTCGTTGGCCCAGTTGGTGACGACAATCGGGTGCTTCGTCCGGATGCCGAGATCGTTCATCGAGCGGACGATTTCGAGGGCGGCCAGGACGCCGAGCACGCCGTCATACTTGCCGCCGGTCGGCTGGGTGTCGAGATGCGAGCCGACATAGACCGGCAGGGCGTCGGGATCGGTGCCGGGACGGGTCATGAACATGGTGCCCATCTTGTCGACGCCCATGGTCATGCCGGCCTCTTCGCACCATGTCTGGAAGAGCTTGCGGCCCTCGGCGTCGGCGTCGGTCAGCGTCTGGCGATTGTTGCCGCCGGCGATGCCGGGGCCGATCTTCGCCATGTCCATCAGCGAATCCCAAAGGCGGTCGCCATTCACGCGCAAGTTCACGCCGGGTTGAGCCGTCATGCCAGTATCCTCACCTGTTTTCGAGGGGGCATGCAAACCGCATGCCCCGTAATTCCCCTTGTCGCCGACAGCCGATGTTTTTTGTTTCTCTGGCTGGCGAAATGGCCGGTTGCCTTTATTTGACAACTGACCAATAATTTGACCGACTGGTAAACATTACAGCTTCCGACGCGGCACTCAAGACGGAAAAAGCGAAAAATCACGACAAAATAGCGGGCATCTGCCCGAAAAAAGTGCACGGGTAAAATTGAGAAAGATCAAGCTTTTAGGCTTGGTCGCGGGCGGAGCGGGCAGCGGATGGCAATACCGAGAGCGGCACAGACACAGAGGCGGACCCGGATCCAGGAGGAGAAGGAAGAGCTCATCCTGGAAGCGGCGCTGGACGTCTTTTCGCTGAGAGGCTTCCGCGGCTCGACCATCGACCAGATCGCCGAGGTCGCCGGCATGTCGAAGCCGAACCTGCTTTACTATTTCCGCACCAAGGAGGGCATGCACCGGGCGCTGATCGACCGGGTGCTGGAAAACTGGCTCGAGCCGCTGAGGGCCTTTGATGCCGAAGGCGACCCGGAAGAGGAAATCCGCTCCTATATCCGCCGCAAGCTGGAGATGGCCCGCGATTTTCCGCGCGAGAGCCGGCTCTTCGCCAACGAGATCCTGCAGGGCGCGCCGCATATCGAGGACATGCTGAAGGGGCAGCTGAAGGAACTGGTCGACGAGAAGGTCGAGGTCATCCGTTCCTGGATCCGGGCCGGCAAGGTCTATGACTGTGATCCCTACCACCTGATCTTCTCGATCTGGTCGACCACGCAGCACTATGCCGATTTCGACGTGCAGGTGCAGGCGGTGCTCGGCGAGGGCGAAAGAAGCACGTCCCGCTTCGAGGATGCGGTGCGCTATCTGGAAGAGCTCTTCGTGCGCGGCCTCATTCCGCGAAAGGCCGCCGGCGCCTGATCAATCCGGCAGCAGTGCCATCACCAGCAGGCCGCAGGCCGTGACCAGCGCCCCGAGGAAGACGGGAGCCGAGGCCCAGCCGTGGCCGATCAGCCCTTCGATGACGATGATGAAGGTCGGCGTTAGATAGCCGTAGGCGAGAACCTTGGGGGCAGGAAGCCGCATCGAGGCATATTGCAGGAGGAAGAAGGTCACGGCCGTGGCGATGACCGAAAGATAGAGGACCGCGATCCAGACGATCGGCGGCAGGGCCAGGAAGTCCACCGCAACGAGGCGGGGTGCCGCCGGAACGAGGATGAAGCCGAAGGTCGCGACCGCGGCCCACAAGACGAAGGCAAGCGGCGCTTCCTTGCGGTTGAAGAGCCGCAGAAGCGGCACATAGGCGGCATGGCAGAGCACGCCGACGAAATAGATCATCTCGCCGCGGCCGATGTCGAAGGCGACGAGCGCGTCCACATCGCCGCGAAAGATCACCCAGACGGCGCCGGTTGCGGCGATCAGCAGGCTGACGAGCACGCCCGGACGGGTATGCTGGCGCATCAGGAACCAGGCGAAGACGGCGCTCAGCAGCGGCATCAGCGTGAAGATCGCGCCGGTCGCCACGGGCTTGGTGAACTGAAGCGCCACGAACATGGTCGTCATGTAGATTGCCATCAAGAGGCCGAGCACGCCGAAGCGCCACGGCGCCTGCGGCAGCGCCAGGGAGACACCCAGCTTCAGGCAGAGGATGCCGATCAGGGCCACGGTCAGCGCATAGCGCAGCGCCTGCAGCGCGATCGGGTCGATCAGCTGCGTGGCGATGCCGCCGAAGGAGAACGAGCCGGAAACGAGCAGGGAAAACAGCAGCACGGCGAGGTGAGCCTTCAGCTTCTCCCGTCCCATGGCGTGGATATTGTGGCGGCCGCTGGCGGAATCTGGCTTGGTCACGGAGGCTTCGAGGTCACTGATCGGGGCCGGAATGGCCGGGGCCGACTGCTTATCACGGCTGCGACGGCGAAGGAAAGGCTGCCCGGACGGACGTGCTGCGAAAGGGAGAGGTCAGACGGCCTCTGCCGTCTTCAGCTTCATCCAGGACCGGCTGCGGGCAAATTCGATGAAGGCGTTTCCGTCCATCGGCCGGGCGAGGGCATAACCCTGCAGGGTCTGGCAGCCGAGATCGCGCAGGATCGAGGCGTGATGCATGGTCTCGACGCCCTCGGCGACGATCTCGATGCCGAGCGAGCGGCCGATGTCGACGATGGAGCTGATGAGCCGGCGCTGGGCGGATGAGGAGATGATCGGCGCGGTCAGCTGGCGGTCGATCTTCAGACGGCGCGGCGACAGCTTCAGGAGGCTCAGGATCGAGGCATAGCCGGTGCCGAAATCGTCGATCTCGATGTCGATGCCGTAGGCCTTGATCCGTTCGATGCTGCTGGTGACCGCGGCGCCCTTGTCGTCGAAGGAGATGGATTCCAGAAGCTCGAAGGACAGGCTGCCGGGCACGAGATCGAGCTCATCCAGCCGCTGGAGCAGGCTCTCGTCGAACAGCCGCTGGGCGGAGATGTTGACCGAGACCCGGTCGATGGCCAGATCGTTGGCCAGCCAGCGGGTGCGCTGGAAGAGAGCCTGGTCGAGGATGGCCGCGTCGATCTGCGACACGACATTGAGGCTTTCGGCGATCTTCAGGAAGCGGTCCGGGCCGAGGATTCCCTCATCCGGATGGCTCCACCGGGCAAGCGCCTCGACGCCGTTGATCTCCAGCGTGTTGGCGTCGAACTGCGGCTGAAAATAGGCGATGAAGTCGTTCTGCTCCAGCGAGCGGAGGATTGCGTCGGCGGTCTTCTTGGTGTTGATCGTCAGCGATTTCAGGTGCTCGGTATAGCGCTCGACGCGGTTTCTGCCGTGGCGCTTGGCCTCGTAAAGGGCGATGTCGGCATTGACCAGCAGCTGCTCGGCCATGACGTCGCCCTTCTCCCGCATGGCAATGCCGATGGAGGCACCGACGCGGCATTCGTGTCCGGCATAGGTGATCGGCGTGCTGACGGCGTCGATCAGCCGGCGGGCAAGGTCACCATATTCGCCTTCGGTCATGGTGTCGGCACAGACGATGACGAATTCGTCGCCGCCGATGCGGGCGACGAAGTCCTCGGTGCGCGTGTTTTCGCGGAGCTTGGCTGCGACATGGCGCAGGATGGCGTCGCCGGCGCCATGGCCAAGCGTGTCGTTGATGTCCTTGAACCGGTCGAGATCGATATGCAGCACGGTTGCGCTGGCATCGGTTGCCGCCTCCGCGTCGAGCCGCATCAGATGCTGGTCGAGATAGCGGCGATTGGGCAGGTTGGTCAGCGCATCATGCAGCGAATTGTGCTCCATGTGCTGGCGGGCTTCCTCGAGCTCCAGGTTCTGCAACTCGGCCTGCAACTTCGCCTCGCGCAGTTCCTGCTGCAGCCGGACATCGGCGGTGACGTTCCAGTTGACGCCGACCAGCTTCTTGCGGAAGCGGCTGTCGCGATAGGTCGTGCCGTAGGCGCGGATATGGCGCACTTCGCCGTTGGCCGTCATGACGCGGAACTCGGTGACGTAGTCCTTGCCGGTTTCGATGGCCCGGGCGAAGACGCGCTCGGCTTCATCGAGGTCGTCGGGATGCAGGGCGTTGCGCCACGTCTCGTATGTATATTCGCCATCTCTCTGGACGCCGTAGAGCTGCTGCATGCGCGCATCCCAATGCAGCTGCCCGCTGCCGACATCGAGCTCCCAGACGCCGATGCGCGAGGCTTCCAGCGCGATTTCGAGCCGGTGGGACAGGACGCGCAGTTGCTCCTCTCGCTGGCGAAGGGCGGCGATATGGGATTGCCTCTCGCTCAGCAGCCGGGCGATCCAGGCCACGGGCGCGACGATCATGGCGCCCACCAGAAGCATCAGGGAGCGCGAGATCCACAGATCCGGCGCCGGCTGGTTCCAGCCGCCCTTTGGCGTCGCGACGATTTCCCATATCTCGTTGCCGAAATTGATCGGCATGCCGACCGGGTTGTCCTTGAAGACTGCGGCGTTGCCGTAGAAGGGTTCGCCGAGCTTGCCATCCTCCGTCCTGCCGGCGATCGCCACGTCGATGCCCAGACCGTCCACATCAAGCCCGCCATAGGCGTAGAGCTTGTCCAGGTCGATGACGGCGGCCACCAGACCCCAGAAGTCGCGCCCGCCCTTGCCGTTGGTGACGACGACCGGATAGCGGGCGATCAGTCCACGCCCCCCTTGAACGAGGTCGACAGGCCCCGTCACCACCAGACGACCGGTTTCCCGCACCAGAAGCGCGGCCTTTCGCTGGGCTTCGCTCGTGCGGTAGTCGAAGCCGATCAGCCGTTCATTGCCGGAAAGCGGATAGGCGAGGCGAACCACCAGGTCGGGTGCTGCGGCGAGGTTGCGTAGCTGGTGGGGCGTGTCGAAAATGCGGCGTGCCAGGGCGGAAAAGCGCTGCTGGTTTATCTTCGGTTCCGTCTCGATGACGGCGACCATGCCCTGCACCAGCTGGATATTGGCGTTGATGCCCCCCTCCAGACGGGCGCGGATCAGTCCGAGTTGCTCGGCGACCCCATTGCGCAGGTTTTCCTGATGCAGGCGGCTCTTCTGATGGTCGGCATAGAGAAGCGCGATCGCGACTGCGGCAACGACGATGACGGCGGGAATATAGTATTGAAGAGCCGCGCTCAGCGTGCCCCAACCTCTTTTCCCGCTGCCCCTGGCCATGCCTCGCGTCCCCATTCAATAGGCCTCGGCAATCTTTGGTTGTGCCTTGATCCACTCTAAATGAGGAGAATTTCATGAAACCCTTGAAATTTGTTGAATCACTGCGATGAAATCCTGCTCGATCATGCCTGTTCCTGGCTGATCCGAGTAAAGCCAAAGAAAAAGACCCCCTTTCGGGGGTCTGTGCAAATCAATCCGTAGAATTTTATTATTCGGCGGCCTGCATGGCCATCGGATTGTTCGGATGAGTGGTCCAGTTGGCGTAGTTCGGATCGACCGGTTTGCCGGTGCGCTGGTCGAGCGTTCCGGCTTCCAGGCCGACCATGGTGATGCAGTTCTCCACCGGACAGACATTGACGCAAAGGTTGCAGCCGACGCATTCGTCCTCCATCACCTCGAAATGGCGCAGGCCGTTGACTTCCGCCGTGATCGCCTGATGCGAGGTGTCCTCGCAGGCGATGTGACAGCGGCCGCACTTGATGCAGGCATCCTGGTCGATGCGCGCCTTGGCGATGTAGTTGAGGTTGAGATACTGCCAGTCGGTGACGTTCTGCACGGCCCGGCCGGTGATGTCGTCGAGACTGCGATGGCCCTTGGCGTCCATCCAGTCGGAAAGACCGGTGATCATCTCTTCGACGATCTTGAAGCCGTAGGTCATGGCGGCGGTGCAAACCTGCACATTGCCGGCGCCGAGAACCAGGAATTCGGCGGCGTCCCGCCAGATCGTCACGCCGCCGATGCCGGAGATCGGCAGGCCGTAGGTTTCCGGATCGCGGGCGATCTCGGCCACCATGTTCAGCGCGATCGGCTTGACCGCCGGCCCGCAATAGCCGCCATGCGTGCCCTTGCCGCCGACCGACGGGTTGGGGGCGAAATTGTCGAGGTCGACGGAGACGATCGAGTTGATCGTGTTGATCAGCGAGACGGCATCGGTGCCGCCGGCCTTGGCGGCGCGGGCGGGTTTGCGGATGTCGGCGATGTTCGGCGTCAGCTTGGTGATAACCGGCATGCGGGTATACTGCTTGCACCAGCGCACCACCATTTCGATATATTCCGGCACCTGGCCGACGGCGGCGCCCATGCCGCGTTCCGACATGCCGTGCGGACAGCCGAAATTGAGTTCGATGCCGTCGGCGCCCGTCTCCTCGACGAGCGGCAGGATCGCCTTCCACTCTTCCTCCACGCAAGGCACCATGATCGAGGCGACGAGCGCCCGGTCCGGCCAGTTCATCTTGACCTGCTTCATTTCCTGGAGATTGACCTGAAGCGGGCGGTCGGTGATCAGCTCGATGTTGTTCAAGCCGAGAAGACGGCGGTCGGCGCCCCAGATCGCCCCGTAGCGCGGGCCGTTGACGTTGACGACCGGCGGGCCTTCCGAGCCCAGCGTCTTCCACACCACGCCGCCCCAGCCGGCCTTGAAGGCGCGCTCGACATTGTAGGCCTTGTCAGTCGGCGGCGCAGAGGCGAGCCAGAAGGGGTTCGGCGATTTGATGCCGACGAAATTGTTGCGAATATCAGCCATGGTTTCGTTCCTCTCGATCCCGGGTCAAGCGACAGCACTTGCTCCCGCCGCTTGCACGGCGAGAGAACGATTGATGGATTCGGCCGCATCGCGGCCCATGGCGACGGCGGAAACGGTGAGGTCCTGGCCGCCGAAGGCGCAGTCGCCGCCGGCCCATACGCCCGGGACGGAGGTCCGGCCCTCGCCGTCGACGGCGATCTTCCCGGCCTGCAGCTGGAACTGCTCCACGCCCATGAGGTCGATCTTCTGGCCGATGGCGACGAGGATCTGGTCCGCCTTGATCTCGGCGGCATGGCCGGTGCCCTTCATGATGCCGTTTTCGACATGGGTGTATTCCAGCGTGATCGCCGAAACGTGGCCGTGGTGATGCGCCACTTCCTTCGGCTGGAGCCAATGGCGGATGTGCACGCCCTTGGAGGCGGCGAGGTTTTGTTCGAACTCGGAGGCGTTCATGTGCTCCTTGCCGCGGCGGTAGCAGATGGTGACGTTCTCTGCGCCGAGCAGCTTCGCCTGCACGGCCGCATCGATGGCGGTCATGCCGCCGCCGATGACGACGACGTCGCGGCCGACCGGGACGTCACCCTTGTCGGTGGCTTCGCGCAGGTTGGCGATGAACTCGACGGCATCCAGCACGCCGTTGACATGGGCGCCGGGAATGTTCAGCGCGTTGACGTTGCCAAGGCCTGTGCCGAGGAAGACGGCGTCGTGCTTGGCCTGAAGATCGGCGAGGGTGAAGTCGCGGCCGAGCATCTGGCCGTCCAACACGTCGATATTGCCGAGCGACAGGATGTAGTCGACTTCCTTCTGGGCGAAGTCGTTGGTCGCCTTGTAGGCGGCGATGCCGTATTCGTTGAGACCGCCGGCCTTTTCGCGGTGATCGTAGATCGTCACGTGGTGGCCGTGCATGGCGAGCCGGTGGGCGCAGGCAAGGCCGGCCGGGCCGGCGCCGACGACGGCCACCGATTTGTCGGTCGTCGCTGCCGGCGTGTAGAACTGGCGGTTCTGCTCGATGGCGATGTCGGTCGCATAGCGCTGCAGCCGGCCGATCTCGACCGGGCGCTCCTCCGCCGTGTTGCGCACGCACGCTTCTTCGCAGAGCGTCTCGGTCGGACAGACGCGGGCGCACATGCCGCCGAGGATATTCTGGTCGAAGATCGTCTTGGCCGAGCCGATCGGATTGCCGGTCGAGATCTGGCGGATGAACAGCGGAATGTCGATCGAGGTGGGACAGGCCGTCATGCACGGCGCGTCATGACAGAAGTAACAGCGGTCCGAGGCCACCAGCGCCTCATGGTCGTCGAGACGCGGATGCAGATCGGAGAAATTCTTCACGTATTCGGCAGCGTCAAGCCGCCCGGCCTTCAGGCCCGGTTCCAGTCGTCGCATCGAAGTTCCCTCTTTTATATGGTGCGATTGAGGACAGGCTAACCCAGGAAAAAAAATTTATCAAACGGTAAAATTTATCCCGGCGCGATGCACAAACCCTAGGCAGTGCAGGGGTTCTAGCCCTCCAGCCGCGCCTGCTCGCGCTCCCGGTAGACCTTGGGAGGCATGCCCACATTGTGGGTGAAGAAGCGGCTGAAATAGGCCTGGTCCTCGAAGCCGAGCCGGGTGGCGATCTGCTGGATCGACAAGGCGCTGAACACCAGGTCGCGCTTGGCTTCGAGGATGATGCGCTCGGCAATCAGGCGGCTCACGGGTTTGCCGGCGATGGCGCGGGTGATGCGGTTGAGATGCGTCGCGGAGATGCCGAGTTGCGCGGCGTAATGGTCGACCGGCAGCCGGATGCGAAAGCTCTCGCCGATCAGGTCCGTCAGCCGGGCAAAACGCTCCCGGTCGCGGTCGGCCTCGCGCCGTTCCCGTTCCGCGCCGCTCATCCGCATGGTCAGGAGCAGCGCCGTGGTCAGCATGGTCTCGACCAGAGTCGCCGGCCGCGCCGCGCCTTCGACGATCTCGCGCTCGGCCCGGTCGAGCGTTTCGCCGAGATAGGGCGTGTCGGGGTGGTCTGCAGGCAGGCGGGTCAGGCTTGGCCGCGCAAGCCATTCGGCTAGTCCCGGATGGCCTGGATAGTCCGCCGGAAACCGCCGCGACACCAGCGTGATGACCGCACCGTCGACATCCCGGGAGAAGCGAAAGCCGTGGTCGTGGCGCTCGGGCATGACGATCACCGTCAGCGGCCCGAAGGCCTGCCATCGGCCGTCCATCAGGGCTTCGCCCTGGCCGGCGCGGATGTGCAGAATCTGAAACAGCCGCTCATGGCGATGCGGCCGGATCTCCCAGCTGTGCTGCGAGCTTCGACTGAAGATCGTCTCGGCATGGGCCCAGAACTCCGCATGTTCTGTCGGCTTCTCGCCGTAGAGGCTGTAGATCGGTACGGGTCTGGTCACGCCTCGGGCTTGGCTCCGTGTTCGAATTGTCCAAGAGTGTGCCGGAATCTTCCATTGTCGGCAAGGCGCTGCGGCTTATCATTCCGCAAGAACAGGAGGAGGATTTCCATGCGCACCCAGGTCGCCATCATCGGCTCCGGGCCTTCGGGCCTTTTGCTCGGTCAGTTGCTCAGCAAGGCCGGCATCGACAATGTCATCATCGATCGCGTCGATCGCGACTACATCCTCGGCCGCATCCGCGCCGGCGTGCTGGAAGTGGGTGCCGTCGGCATGATGGACAGGGCGGGCGCGGGGACGCGCATGCACAAGGAAGGGCTTGTCCATGACGGCTTTGCGCTGTCCTTCTCCGGCCGGCGCCATCGGATCGACCTGAAAGGTCTCACCGGCACCTCCGTCATGGTCTACGGCCAGACGGAACTGACGCGCGACCTGATGGACCACCGCGAGGCCGACGGCGGCAAGACCATCTACAATGCCGCCCACGTCACGCCGCACGAATTCGACGGCGAAACCCCCTATGTCACCTACGAGATGGATGGCACCACGCACCGAATCGACTGCGATTTCATCGCCGGCTGTGACGGCTATCACGGACCGAGCCGCGCGGCGGTGGAAGGGCGGGGGCTCAAGACCTATGAGAAGGTCTATCCGTTCGGCTGGCTCGGCATTCTCGCCGATGTGCCGCCGGTCGATCATGAGCTGATCTATGCGAACCACGCGCGCGGCTTTGCGCTCTGTTCGCAGCGCTCGCTCACCCGTTCGCGCTACTATGTCCAGGTGCCGCTCTCCGACAAGGTCGAACAATGGTCGGACGACGCCTTCTGGGACGAGATCCGCCGTCGCCTGCCGGCCGATGTGGCGGAAGCCATGGTCACCGGCCCGTCGATCGAGAAATCGATCGCGCCGCTGCGTTCCTTCGTCGCCGAGCCGCTCCGGTTCGGCCGGTTGTTCCTGGTCGGCGATGCCGGCCACATCGTGCCGCCGACCGGTGCCAAGGGGCTCAATCTCGCAGCATCCGACGTGCATTACCTGTTCGAGGGCCTGCAGGAATTCTATGGTGACCGGTCCCCGGCCGCTCTCGACGCCTATTCGGGCCGCGCCCTGTCGCGGATCTGGAAGGCCGAGCGCTTCTCCTGGTCCATGACCATGCTGCTGCACCGCTTCCCGGATGAGGGCGATTTCGGCCAGAAGGTGCAGGAGGCGGAGCTTGACTACCTTTCCAGCTCGAGGGCCGCACAGAGCGCCATGGCAGAGAACTACGTCGGTCTGCCATACTAGGC
Organism: Allorhizobium sp. GW101-3B10; assembly: GCF_059424725.1. NCBI lineage: Bacteria > Pseudomonadati > Pseudomonadota > Alphaproteobacteria > Hyphomicrobiales > Rhizobiaceae > Allorhizobium > Allorhizobium sp. GW101-3B10. Next base: position 767,685 of record NZ_JBWKZR010000001.1, read on the forward strand.
CGACCGGCATCGAACGTCCCCGCGCCTGCGGCCGGCTGCCACGCAGCCGGCCGCATTCGTCTTGTGTCAAAATATGATGCGAATTGTCATGTTTTAATCTTTACTGTAAATATCAAGTTTAATAAGGTCCGGTCTCACAAGATGGGAAAAAGCCGTGCCCAGGTGGCGGCGAGATTTGAGGAACGGACATGGCGAAAAACGGCAAGAAGCAGGCGGCCCAGAAGCTGGCGGCCAAAGCGGACCAGGGCGCGGGCGCACCCGCTGAAAAGTCTGCGCTCAGCGTTCGCAGCTTCCTCTATGTCGGAGGGCGGGACTGCCAGGTCGCGCATCTGCGCCAGATCGCCAGCAATCATGGCGCGGAACTCATCCACCATGACGGCGGTTTGAGGGAAGCGGTGTCGCGCATCGATACCGTGCTGCCCTCGGTCGACTGCGTTTTCTGCCCCATCGACTGTATCAGCCATGATGCGTGTCTGAGGGTGAAGAGCGGCTGCAAGAAATTCGGCAAGACCTTCATTCCCCTGCGCAATGGCTCGAAGTCCAGCCTGGAGCGGGCTTTGCAGACCCTGAATGAGAGGAATGACAATTCATGACCGACGATGATTTCGACGCCACCCTGCTGATCGGCCTGCACAAGCTGGCGGGGCACAATTGCGAGGGCCTGGTGCCGGCCCTGCATGAACGGCTGGCCGACGTCCGGGCCGTTCGGCAACACAGCGCGGAAATCGTACCCTTGCCGGGCTTGCATCAGCGCCCCACCACACCCATGTCATGCAGGTTGCCCTATGGCGACGCCACGATCATCAACTTTCCTGCACCGAAATGGCAGCGGAATGCCTTACGCAAGAATGGGTAGCACCGAAGCTTGCGGCGGCGCAGGACCTTTCAAGGACGGACTGCATGAACGCGATCAACCCCGTGGATCTTGGTGGCGTCGACGTCACACCGATCCTTCCGTCGCTCAACTTCTCCCAGACCCGTGATTTTTATGTCGATGCGCTCGGCTTCGAACAGCAGCCGGCGGCCTGTGAAGAATACCTCGTGCTGAGGCGGGGCCGCATGGTCCTGCATTTCTGGAACTGCGACGACCCGCACATGGCCGTCAACAGCTCGGTCTTCATCCGCAGCGATTCCCTGACGCCGCTTTACGAAGAGTTTTTGGCGCGCGGAGTGGACGGCCTGGTGCGGATCGAAGACGAGGACGGCGACGAAAAGATCGCCCGTTTCTATATTCGCGATCCCCACGGCAATCTGCTTCTGTTCGGGCGCAGGGAAACCGCCGGCCTCTGACCCGTCTGGTCAATGCCGTTCCACCGCAAGGTCGCTCCCGTCGATCCTTGCGGAAACAGTCGACACCGCGCGGCCTGGTCTCGCGGCTGTCGCCCTGCGGGCTGCGGTGTCAGCTCCGGGATACGGGAAAAAATGCGCCGATCCCGGCCAGCAGCCAGCCGAGCATCATCAGAATACCGCCGGTCGGCGCCGCCATCGGAAACAGGCCCGTGCCGTAGAACTGCTTGAAAACGAGATCGCCGGCAAAGAGCAGGGTGCCGAGGCCCATCAGCGCGCCCGCACTGGTGGCCGTCCGGATCAGCCTGTGGCCGGCGAAAAGCGCCAGCATGGCCGGCGCATGGGCGAGGCACATGGCGGAGGCCGGTCCGAGCAGCGCACCGCCCATATGCGTGGCGGCGGCGGCAAGCGCCACGCCGCAGGCGCCCATCAGCCCGGCCAGCAAAAGCACGAGCGGGCGGATCCGGTCGCAAAATCCCGTCATCGCCGTCATTCCTTGTTCTGCATGTGGAAGCCGAGCTTCTCGATCGGTGCCCAGATGATCTCGCGCAGTTTTTCGTGCTCTACCGTTTCGTCGAGTGCCTGGCGGAAGCACAGGAACCATTCGTCGCGCTCTTCGGGGCCGATCTCCGCGACCATGTGGCGGCGGCGCAGCATCGGATGCCCGCGTTTTTCCATGTAGATCGGCGGACCGCCGAGATAGCCGGTCAGGTATTCGTAGAGCTTTTCTTCGCTGTCCTTCAGGCTCGGCGGATGGATCGCGCGGCAATGCGCGGCCTCCGGAAGCGTGTCCATCAGCTCGTAGAAGCGGCGGCAGAGCGCTCGCACCGTGGCGTCGCCGCCGATCGCTTCGTAAAGGGTGATCGTTTCTTCTGTCACGTCCAGGCCTCGGTTTCCTGCCCTCTTTTGCCGGTTTGGCGGCTCTTGGGCAAGGGTGGCCTTGGGGGGCGTGCTGCGACAAATGGTGCGCGGCGCGGCCTGGGCCGACACCGGACCGCATCTGCGGTGAGGTGGATCAGTCCGGCAGGGCGATTTCGGCAAGCGGCGTCAGGCGCTCGAAGCTCGGCCGGGCCAGCCGGTAGCCCTGGATCAGGGTGACCCCGGTGTCGCGGATCGCCTTCAGTTCCTCTTCAGTCTCTATCCCTTCGCAGACCACCGTCACAGCAAGGTCGCCCAGCATGGCGACCAGATGTTTCAGGATCACCCGCTTCGCCCTGTCGGTATCGATGCCGCGGATCAGGTCCATGTCGATCTTGACGATGTCCGGCTGCATCTTGGCCAGCAGGTTGAGCCCGGAATGGCCGGCGCCGAAATCGTCGATCGCCGTCATGAAGCCGATTTCGCGGTAGGTCTTGAGGATGTTCTCCAGATGCGCCACGTCGAGCGCCTCGCCTTCGGTGAATTCGAAGATGATGCGCTGCGCCGGCAGATCGAAGGTCTTGCAGGCGGCCAGCGTGGCGCGGATGCAGGCACGCGGCTCGTAGACCGCGTTCGGCATGAAGTTGATCGACAACCGGGCATCGCTGGCGGTCAGGTCCAGACGCGAGGCAAGCTCGATCGCTTTCACCCGGCATTGCTGGTCGAAGGCGTAGCGATTGCCCGGGTCGACGGTGGACAGCACGGAGCCGGCGCCTTCTCCCTTCGCCCCGCGCACAAGCGCCTCATGGGCAAAGACCTGGCGCCGCTCGACATCGACGATCGGCTGGAACGCCATGGAGAAAGGGTTTTGAAAGGCCTGGCCGTCGCGGCAACCGGCGCATGATACATTCATCGCGAGACTCCTGCTGTCCCGCCGTTATCACGTAAATTGGTTACGATTGCCTGACGCGGCCGATCTTTTGCGTGGAACGCGCCCAAAGCCGGATCGGAACGGGCAGGAAACCCGCGCGTGGCGGGTTTCCCCATAGTGGAGGCCTGGCTGATGTCAGTCGAGGCACTTGGCGTCCGCGACATGCGCCAGCAGGCGGCTGGTGTCGGCAGTGAACAGCGGGCCGTTCTCGTCCTCGGTATTGCCTTCGAGATGGTGCGAGTTCAGGCTGATGACCCGGTTTTCGCCGGCGCCGCCGTCGACCTTGAAGTCGGTGAACCAGGCGCCGCCGCTATTGCCCGAGCGCATGGGATTGCCCTTCATCGTGACGATACCGCCTACAACTTCGGCCCATTCGCCGTCGACCTTGTAGAGGAACTCGCTGCCGCCAAAATTGTCGGGATAGCCGATTGCGGTCAGTGCGGTGCTCGCCGGCGTTCCGATCGCCAGTTCGAGCGGCGCCTGGTCATCCGTCTTGTCCGCGAGGATGAAGGCATAGTCGTAGGCAAAGTTGGGGTCCGGATCATGGAAGGCGTCGAACAGCGAGACGCAACGCCAGCCGACCGTCTGGGCCCTTTCTCCATTGTTATAGGCCCGCTCGAACACGAAGTCCGAGAACCACTTGCCGTTCTCCTCGTTCATGACGCAGTGCGCGGCCGTCAGGATGACGGCGGCGTCCTCCACGAACTGCGCGCTGCAGGTCGACAGATCGCCCTCGTCGTCGCGGAAGGTCAGCCGGCCGGCGCTCCAGTAGGGAGCCGCGGCGGCCGGGTCGTCCACCTTCTCCGGCACGCCCTTGACGGGGCTGCCCTGCTTGCCGGGATCGGCCTTGAGGTCGAGCATGCCGGGATTGAGTGCGCGGAAACGTTCACGCATCTTCTGAAGCTCTTCCGGCGTGACTTCCTTGCTCGGCATAGGTCTTGCCGATCGCAGCTCCTCCAGGCTGAGCGGCGCCTGGGCGTCCTTGGCTTTCTTCAGGTTTTCGATCTTCAGATCGGCCGCCGATGCGACCGAGGCGGCGAGCGCCAGGGAAAGCAGGGCGGAGGTCGTGCGGCGCGCGGCGCCATGCAGTTTCGTCATTGTCCTGATCCTCTTTGCTTGTCGGGCGCGACGGCAAGGGAGTGCATCCGGCGCGGAGCGTTTTCTGCCTCGCTGCCCATGGTTCGGTGACGGGGAGGTGGCCGGATGATCCGGCCACCCGTGCTCGCTGTCTGCCTCAGATCATCAAAGGCATGCGCAGTTCGATCATGCCGCGCTCGATCAGGCCCTCGGACTTGACGTCCGGGACGAAGATGCCGCGGTTCGGATCGTATTTCAGCGTGATGTCGGTCACGCCGCCGCCGAAGCGGGCCACCGCATTGTTGCCGATGATCTTGGTGATGATCGTCTCGCTGGCGAACTGGCTCTGCAGCCAGACATAGACGTTGGTGAACGGCGTCATCTGGATCTGCTGCTGCGACAGCACGGACTGGGCCGAGATCGGCTTGCGTTCGGCCAGCTTCTTGCTGACCATGGCCGACTGCGACAGGCCGAAGGTGAGCGCCGGGTACTGGCTATAGGGCATCATGTTCTCGGCGGCGAAGGTGCCGCTGGGGATTGCCGGGCTGTTCTGGAACACGCCGAAGGTCGCCGCCGGGGTGAAGGGGTAGTAGCCGGCGTCGAGAGCCGGGCCGGGGGTGACTTCCGACAGCTTGGAGATGTTGTTGCCCTGGGCGATCTCGGTCGTCGAGGCGTAGATCCAGTAGTCTTCCGTCCACTCGACGGTGGTCGACTGGAACGGATCGATGGACAGCCACACGACATTCGGATCGCCGCTGCCGACCGGCTTGGCGAGCGTCAACCGCTGGCCGGCGGCCTTGATGACGTTGAGGTCGCTGGGGGCGATGTTGAGAGTGAGCGAATAATTGGGCATGGCAATTTCCTTCCTTCTCTAGGGTTCAACGATTTGCTGCAGGACGCTTCCGGCGTCGCTAAAGCGTTCCTATTTGCACAAGCCCCTTTTGAAAAAATTCAACCTGTGAACGCAATTGGTTCGACGATTCCGATTTTCCCGTAAAATGTAGGGGTGACAAAAAGTGCAGCATTGCAAATGACTTAGCGGTCGCGTTCCGAAAGCGAACGCGTAGAGGATTTATACACCTATACGTGTATTTTGATATTGACTCAGATATTGCGTCGTGCTCAAAAAGGAACGCTTGTGATACACTTTCGCGGCTGCAGCAGTGCCCCGCGGCGGGGTGCGAAAAGGATGTCTGGCGCGTGTGACGATGCGAATTGGCTATGCCCGTGTTTCCACCCATGATCAGAACATCGAGATGCAAATGCAGGCGCTCCGCGCCGCCGGATGCGCGGAGATCTATGCCGACCAGGGCCAGTCGGGCGCGTCGCGCTCGCGCCCCGGCCTTGCCCGCTCGCTGAACGAGCTCTCCGCCGGCGACACGCTTGTCATCTGGCGCCTCGACCGGTTGGGCCGGTCTCTCTCCCATCTGATCGAGGTGGTGGCCGAACTCGGACGCAAGGAGATCGGGCTCTATTCGATCACCGAGTCGATCGACACGGCGTCGGCCGGCGGCATCCTGATCTTCCATATCATGGGGGCGCTCGCCGAGTTCGAGCGGGCGCTGATCTCGGAGCGCACCAAGGCCGGCATGTCGGCCGCCAGGGCGCGCGGCAGCGCGATCGGCCGGCCGATCAAGCTAATGCCCGGCGAGGTCGATGCGGCCCTTGAGGCGATCGGGCAGGGGGTTCCGCTTGCCGCCGCGGCGCGGCAGTTCGGCGTCAGCCGCTCGACGCTTTATCGCTGCATGCGCCGCACGACCGGCGGGTCGCCTGAGGCGAGGTCTCCCCTCCGTCCGCCGGCAGGGGCCGTGCTGCTCGAGGGTTGACCAGGTGGTCGGGCGCTGTCCGTGGAAGCAAAATTTGCGGCGGCGGGGAACAAAGATTTCGTTCGCGCGCTATCGGCAGGCGGGAGCGGGCTCCATGGACTTTCGGCGGTGCGGCACTTTCTCGATCGGCGCCAGACATCGCGGTCACGAAGGCCCGTCGCTGGCGGTTGTCATGCCCGACCCGTCACGTTCAAGCCGGCCGATCCGATGCCGGCCTTCAGAAAGGCGGACCATGACCCAGACAATCGCGCTCATCGGCTCGGGCCCCACCGCGATCTACACGCTACGCGGCCTTCTGGCCTCCGTTCGGCCGCTGACGATCACGATCTTCGAAAAGGAAGCGGTCGCCGGCAAGGGCATGCCCTACCATCCCGCCGTCAACGACCGGGCCATGCTCGCCAATATCGCCAGCATCGAGATCCCGCCGATCCGCGAGACACTGGTCGACTGGCTTGACCGCCAGTCCGACGCAGAGCTGGAGCGCATGCGCGTACAGAGGGCTGCCATCGGCGAGCGCGCCTTCTATCCGCGGATCGTCCTTGGCGAATATTTCAAGTCGCAGTTCGACCGCCTCGTCGTCGAGGGCATCGCCCGCGGCCATGCGATCGACGTGAGAGCCGGATACGAGGTCACCGACATCGCGCTCGGCAGCGACGACATCCGACTGACCGTCGCCCGCCCGGAGGAGCCGCCGCAACACTACGCGTTCGGCCATGTGGTCATGGCGACGGGTCACAGCTTTGCCGACGTGACCGAAGTGAAGCCCGGCTTTTTCGCCTCGCCCTGGCCGGCAAACCTGCTGAAGACCATTCCGGCCGGGCGGGTCGGCATTCTCGGCACGTCGCTCAGCGCCATCGACGCGATGGTGACGGTCGCCACCCGCCACGGCAGTTTGTATCACGACGAAGCGGGGCTTCTCGAATACCAGCCGGCCAACGGCTTGCAGGATCTGCGCATCAGCCTGATGTCGCGCAAGGGCATGCTGCCGGAGGCGGACTTCTATTTCGCCATTCCCTACGAGCCGCTGTCGATCTGCACCGAGGAGGCGATCGATGCGCTCGTCGAGAGCGGCCGGGAGGATCTGCTCGATGCGGTGTTCGGGCTATTTGCCCGCGAGCTGAGCGCCTGCGATCCCGACTATGCGGCGAAGCTCGGCCTTGCCCATCTGACGGTCGAGACGATCGGGGCGGCCTACTTCGCAGAGCGCGAATCGCAGGAGCCCTTCGTCTGGGCGGCGCGCAATCTTGCCGAGGCCAAGCAGAACTACGAGAGCCGCACGACGATTGCCTGGCGCTATGCGATCCTGCGCATGCACGAGGTGATCGCCCAGGTCGTGCCGCATCTCAATGCCGGTGATCTCAAGCGCTTTCATCGCCACTTCAAGAGCCTGTTCGTCGACAATTATGCGACGGTTCCGCATGCCTCGATCGAGCGGATCCTGGCGCTTCGCCGTGCCGGCGTGCTCGACATCATCACGCTCGGTTCGGACTACGAGCTCGACTCGGAGACCTGCGAGCGCGGGGCTATCGTCACATGGCCCGACGGCCGCGTGCAGTTTGACGCCTTTGTCGATGCGACCGGGCAGGGACGACTGTCGGCGGCCGACATTCCCTTCCCAAGCCTGTTGATCCAGGGCGTCGTCGGCAAGGCCAAGGTGCACACTGGCGGACGGATCATCATGGGCGACGCGGTCGCCGAGCAGGAGGAGGCCGGCGGCGTCGGGCTCGATGCCTGTTACCGGCTGGCGTTCGACCAGCCGCTCTGCAACCGGCTCTACTGCCTGGCCCTGCCTTTCCTGCTGCACCAGTTCCCCTTCGTCCAGGGCATCACCAGTTCGTTCGAGCTGGGCGAGACGGTGGCCAATGCCATTCTCGCGGAGGCGGGGAATCCCTGGCGCGAGGATGCAGGCCGAGCCGGCGCCGGCGCTTGTCGCCCCTTAGGGGGCGGGTTAACTACGACCGATGCGTGCGTGCGCTCCCGCCTCACTTCGGCCGGTGCACCAGCTTGATCGTCAGCGTGCCGTCGAACACGCCCATGATGACGCGGATCTGCCTGTCGATGGCGGTGGCGTTCGGGTTGTTTACCGGAACCTTGAACGCAAAGGCCCCTCCGGACTGCCGTTCCTCGAACATCATGATCCAGGCCCATTGCACGGTCGGCAGCTCTGCCGGGAAACCGTCATGGGTCAGATAGGTCTCGGTCTGCGCATAGAACTGGTCGACGATGAGGGTCGCCGAGCCAAGGCAGGCATCGAAATCCTCGATCTTGGCGCCCACCGGAAAGCTCGGGGCCTGCATGGTGAGTTTGGAGCCGGGCTCCTTGTCGACATAGCTGACATAGTCGCCGGTACCGTCTCCAACCAGGACGGCGCGCAAGGTCTTCCCACTGCCGCCGAGCGTGTAGCGCAGCGGGAACTCGCTCTTGAGCTCCCATTCCTCGACGTTTCCGTTGGCACCGGTGCTCGTCAGATGGAACGCCAGTGTGAGGTCGAACTGCATGACAGCCTCGATACGGCGCATCAGGCTGTCGATGTCCGCATTGCCGGTGTCGAGCCCGACCGAATTGGCGGTGCGCGCCACCTGGAAAACAGCGTTTACCAGGCTGTAGTCGTGCTTGGCCGAAATATCGTCGAGCATCGGCGGTATGAGTTCCGCCGCCCATGCGCCGGCTTCGACGATCAGCTTCTGTTCGAGCCCCGTGTCGCCGAGAAGCTGGATTAGCTGGGCCGTGCGGTTGGCGAAGGCGACGACAGGCAGGATCTTGTCTCGCTGCTTGCGCGTGCTGCGCAACAGCTGTTCCGCCTTGCGCATCAGCCGACCGGCCAACTCGGATTCCATCGCATAGCTTTCGCTCGCGTCCTTGCCGAGAAGCTGGAGGCCGCGACGTGCCTCGATCAGCGCATCCAGGGCGGCCGCCTCCGGATCGCCGGCCGTCTTCACATAGTTCTGGACGAGCTGGCTCGTAAGCATCTTCACGACGTCGTCCTGGTCATTGCATTCGACGCCGAGCGATGGGGGCGGGGCTGCGGGCGTTTCCGGTTGCTTGAGCAGGGTGCGGGCGGTTTCAACCATCGTCTTGTATCGCTGGATCGCCTGCTCCGTGCGTTCCTCCAGCGTGCGCTTTTTTATGTCGCGAAGGTCGCTCAAAGGGTCGTCGCTGACCGTCGTGTCGGCGTCCGGTTTTCCCGGATCGGTTGCCGGAGCCTCAGGCGTTTGCGGTGCGTCCGGATCGGTAGGCGGAAACAGCTTGTCGATCTCTACCGTGTCGAGCGGGCCGGGCTGCCCGTCCTGCGCGGTGGTCGGCACGGCCCAGGAGATCAGGGCGAGCAGACAGAGCATCGTGCTCCGCGGTGGGCCACGTCGGATCATGCCGCCGGTCGCCAACCATTGACAGGGCGTCGTGCCCGTTCCGTCTGCCCGCCTTCTTCGCCCCATGTCTGCCCCCGACTCCGGATGCCGTTCACCCCGGAACTTGACAGGAATGCCGGCCGTTGAAAACGGCAATGCCGGCGCGCTGGCCGACACTCTTTGGTTGCTCTCCAATTAAGTATAACACGAAGACCGTGTTTTCTTTGCCCCCTGGCCGTGTAAAGCTTGTGTCCTCGCCCTTCAGAGGAGGCGCGCATGACAGGCAATTGGCAGGCTCGGCTTGCCGCCGTGATCCTGCATCCGATGGCCGTGCTGGTCGCGGCGGCGCTCTATTTCCTGCTCGTCTACTATTTCGACACGCGCTGGCGCTTCATGCCCTACACGTTCGCCGTGACGCTGGCGCTGGCCGGGATCTTCTTCGTCTTCGGCCGGAGGGCCGTCTTCTCGCTCTACGCGGCCGGCACCCTCATCATGCTTCTGACGCTGCTCTCGGTCGTCAAGTTCAAGCTGAAGGGGCTGGCGCTGCATGCCTATGACTTCTTCTTCACCGGCACCGATCTGTCGATCGTCGATTTCCTGTGGTCGCACTACCGCTTCCATGCCGTGGCCGGCGGCCTGGCGATCGTTCTGGTGGGAGTTCTGCTGAGGGGGCTCTTCCGCAGCGAGCGGGCGCTGCGCGTGCCGCTGTTCGTCCGGCTGCCGCTGGTCTTCGTCTTCGCCCTGGCCGCGGAAATCACCCACCCGATCCACAATCCGCGCGAGGCGGACTACCTGCCTTACATCGCCGGATACAATGCCTCTGCCCTGCCTCTGTCGCTGCGCAACCTGCCCGACCTCCTGGGCGAACTGCCGATCGCCGCCCGGGTCGCCCATGCGAGCGTCGCCACTCCCCTGGTCGACGATGCCGATTGCGGCCCGTCGCGGGTGAAGCCCGATCTGTTCATGGTGCTGTCCGAAAGCCAGACGGCGCCTGGCGTCGTGCCGCGCATTCCGATGTCCACCGGACTTGTGGACACGTTTCGCTCGGGCGACGGGACGATCAAGCCGCTCCACGTCGAGACGATCGGGGCCGGCACCTGGATGACCAATTTTTCGGTGCTGACCGGCCTGTCGACCGCGGATTTCGGCTGGCAGGCGGCCTATGTCACGCAATTGCTGGAGCACCGCATCAAGGGTGCGCTGCCCGATCTCCTGGCGCGCTGCGGCTACCGCACCGTGGCCGTCATGCCGCTGCCCTTCAACGCGCTGAACGAGGGCGCCTTCCTGACGTCGATCGGTTTCCAGGAGATCTACGACGCCGATGGCATGGGGTTCAAACCCATGACGGTGCGGGACAAGCGCTATTTCGCCTTCATCGAGAAACTGGTCGCCGATCACCGCCGCGACGACCCGCGTCCGCTCTTCATCCATGTGCAGACGATGTTCGCCCACCAGCCCTATGACTATGTCCTGCTGCCGGACGAGCAGGCGCCGCCGCACGAATATGATGGTGCCGGCGAGGTCAGCGAATATATGCGGCGGGTCTGGCTGGCGCGCGCCGACCTGAAGGCCTTCTTCGACCGCCGCAAGTCGGAGCCGGGTCCGCGGGGCACGGTCATGGTCGAATTCGGCGACCATCATGCGACCGTGACCCGCGACCACCTCACCGCCGGCCGGCCGGCCGAGGCCATGCTCACCGACTTCCGCTCGCCGCTCTACGAGACCTTCTATCGCGTCGAGGGCTTCGGCACGCCGGTCGACTATCGCCTTCTGCACCAGGCGGAGGATGCGGCCTTCCTGTCGGCGCGGGTGCTTGCCGCGGCCAATATGCCGGTTTCACGGGTCTGGACGGATCTGCTGGCGCTGAGCGAGGCCTGCAAGGGGTGGCTTCACACCTGCGCCGATCGCGCCGGCGTCGACCGCCACATCAAGGGCCGGATCGACGGTGGACTGCTGGTGGTGAACTGACGGCCTCGTGCTGCAAACCGCCCGGCAGGGCCGTTTGCCTCAGCCGCCGCGGGAGACGAAGGACGGGTTGGCGAAATCGATATCGAGGGCCTGGTTGCGCTTGCCGTAGGTGAGCGGCGTGCCGTTGAGGCAAAGCGTCGTGCCGCCCGCCGCCCGCAGCACGGCGTCGCCGGCCGCGGTGTCCCATTCCATCGTCCGGCTGAAACGCGGATAGATGTCCGCCACGCCTTCGGCGAGAAGACAGAACTTCAGGGACGACCCGATCGAGCGGCATTCGCTGATGGCGTGGTCGGTCAGGTACTGCTCCGTTTGCGGGCTGCCATGGGAGCGGCTCGCAACGGCGACCGGCGGCCGGTGGCCCGGGCGAACCGCGATCGGCCGCCGCTCCACGATCTCGAACTGCGGCGAGATGGTCAGTTTCTCGGCGCCGGCCTTCGATCCGACATAGGCGACGCCCAGGGCCGGCGCATAGACGATACCGGCGACAGGCACGCCGTTTTCGATCAGTGCGATGTTGACGGTGAATTCCGGCCGGTCGGCAATGAATTCGCGGGTGCCGTCGAGCGGGTCGACCAGAATGAAGGTCGAGCCCTCGGTATCCGGGATCTTTCCGGCGGCGACCGCTTCCTCGGCGACCACCGGCACGTCCGGCAGGGCTTCGGAAAGGGCGGCAAGAATGATCGCTTCGGCGCGCTCGTCCGCCACGGTGACCGGCGAGGCGTCGGGCTTCAGGGTGACCGCGGCACTCGCCTGGCAGATCTCCAGGATGGCGCGGCCGGCGGCCAAGGCCGCGTGTTCAAAGGTTCTCAGCACGCCACATTCCCCTTCATCCGGTCCACCGGCGGTCGCCTGCCAGGCGTTTCATCCGCGCTGACGCCGACCATGCGTGAAACAGGATCGCGTCTTGGGAGATGTGCTGCCTGAACTGTTGCCGGTGAAGGAAGCTGATGGCGCACCCGACAGGATTCGAACCTGTGACCTTTGGAATCGGAATCCAACACTCTATCCAGCTGAGCTACGGGTGCATCCGACGGCGCGTCGTGTGACTCGCCGTTCATCTGGTTTGGCGGTCATACCCTAGACTTCCCTTGGCATCAATGCGGAAAATGCGCGAATTGACGCGGGGAAATCTGTCAACTTTTGCCCGGCGGCGTCGGCAAACCCTTGTGCGGGCAATGCAATGCTATAAAATCATTCATAGATTTCCAGATATTAAGGTATTTTCGCAATGCCTCCGTCTGGGTGGGGGGAAACGAGTACAAGAATGGCGACGGCATGATGGACGATCAGGCTGAGGAGGTGGCACGCAGCGCTTCCAAGATAGATTTTTCGATGATGGAAGACGCGGTCGGCTACCGTCTGCGGCGGGCGCAGCTTTCGGTGTTCCAGGATTTCAACGAGGCCTTCTCGGCCAAGGGCCTGCGGCCGACGGATTTTGCCGTCCTGATGGTGCTGACCCGCAATCAGGGCGCCAAGCAGAGCGAAGTGGCCGAGGCGCTGGGCATCCAGCGGGCCAATTTCGTCGCCATCGTCGACGGGCTGGAGAACAAGGGTTTCGTCGCGCGGCGCAAATCCGAGATCGACCGGCGCGTGCAGTCGCTCTATATCACCGATGCCGGGCTTGCCTATCTCGATGAACTGCTGCCGATCTGGCAGGAGCACGAGGAGCGCCTGCTGGCGCAGCTTGGCGGAGAGCAGGCACGCGACCAGCTGATCGGGCTGTTGAAGCGCCTCTACGACTGAGACAGGACGGCGCGGTCGTCAGACCGGCCTGAGCCTGCGAATCGCTTCGTCGACCAGCAGGTTGGCGATCTTCATGCGCGTCGTGGCCATGTCGCGAAAATCCGGATGATACCGGTCGGGGTGATTGTGGCGGGCAAAGGCGCGGCGCTTTTCGCCAAGCGTCTCCCGGTCATCTTCCGCCTTCAGGTCGAGATCTTCTGCAATCTGCTCGATCGCCAGCCGCGCCAGATGGCTCGGCATGACGGGTCTGACCGGCGCTGCGGGCGGCGCCGGTATCGGTTCGGGCATGGGGTCCGGCATGAGGGCGAGATAGGCGTCGAGGTGAAAGGCCGCGGCCGACCCATGGTCGACGCTCTCGGCGACGAAGCCGCTCGACAGGCCGGAGACCCGGTAGGCCGTGACCACGGGGGCGGCATCCGCATCGTCCGCCTCTTCGGCGAGCCGTTCGACGACGGACTGAAAGAGTGATTTGCCGAACAGCATCGCTGCCTCTCCTCATGGCTGGTGGAGAAGAGAGCACGGCAAGGTGGCGCCGGGCTTGCCATCGCCGGACGGCGACGCGCCGGCACATTCCGGTGCTGCGAAGGTCAGTTCTGGCTCTGGCTTTGGCCCTTCGATTCGACCAGGACGGTGACCTTGAGATCCTCGCCGGACTGGCCGATGCGCATGCCCGACACCGGGGCGGCGTCGGCATAGCAAAGGCCGGTCGCCAGCCGCACGTAGCGGGCATCCGGGCAGTGATTGTTCGCCGCGTCGAAACCGACCCAGCCGAGGCCCGCCAGATGGACTTCCGCCCAGGCATGGGTCGCCGCCTGCTCGACCTTGTCGTCCATCTTCAGGTAGCCGGAAATGTAGCGCGCCGGATGGCCCATGCTGCGGGCCGCCGCGATCATCACATGGGCATGGTCCTGGCAGACGCCCTGACCGGCCTCGAGAGCCTGTTCGGCCGTGGTGTCGCTGTCGGTGAACCCGGGAAGATAGTCGACCGCCGCGTGGATCGCCTCCATCAGATTGTGCATCATGGCCAGCGGCTCGTCCGCAGAAAGGCTTCTGACCAGTTCGCGGGTGAGCTTTCCGGCCTTGGTGCGGGGCGAGTCGCGCAGGAACAGCCAGAGCGGGCAATAGCCGATATGCGGGCCGAAGACGCCGGCATGGTCTTCGGTCACCACCTCGCCGCAGGCCTCGATGCGAACCTCATGGGCTTCGCCATCGGTCGAGACCAGATGCACGTGATTGCCGAACTGGTCGTTGTAGCCCGCCTCGACCTTGGCGCCGTCGACGGTGATGTGCCAGCTTTCCACGTGCTGCCCGGGGCAGCTCGGCGGCGTCAACCTCAGCCGCTGCAGCGAATAGAGGACGGGCGCATCGAAGCGATAGTGGGTGGTGTGCGTGATCTTCAAACGCATGATCTCTTGTCCATTCCCGGCCTGCCTCAGCTGTAGAAGCGGTAGCCCTCGGTGATTTCCTGGCCCAACCGGTTGTTGCGCGAGATGAAGTTGTCGAGGAACTCATGCAGGCCCTGGTCCATGATCTCCCCGATCGTCGTCGACTGCAGGGTCGCGCGCACCTTCTCGGCGGTATCGTGGGCCGTCAGGCGCTCGCCGTAGTCCTTGGCGACATAGCCGAGATTGCTGACGATCTTCTCGTAGGAATAGGCGAGCGAGCGCGGCATCTGGCCGTTGAGGATCAGGAAGTCGGCAATGTTGGCCGCCTTGTACTCGCCGTCATAGACCCAGCGATAGGAGCGGTGGGCCGAGACCGAGCGCAGGATCGATTCCCACTGCATGTTGTCGAGAGACGAGCCGACATGGGTGATCGCCGGCAGCAGCACGTAGTATTTGACGTCGAGGATGCGGCTGGTGTTGTCGGCGCGTTCGATGAAGGTGCCGATGCGGGCGAAATTGTAGATCTCGTTCCTCAGCATCGACCCGTGGAAGGCGCCGCGGATCAGGCCGGCGCGACGCTTGACCGTGTCGATGACCTCCGGCAGGTCGGCGGACTTCAGCTTGCGGGCGAGCATCTGCTTGAGCTCGATCCAGCACTCGTTGGTCGCTTCCCAGGTCTCGCGGGTGAGCGCGGTGCGCACCATGCGGGCATTGTTGCGCGCCGAGTCGATGCAGGACAGCACGCTCGACGGGTTTGCCGTGTCGCGCAGCAGGAAGTCGATCGCATCGGCGGCTGTGAGCTTGGCATGGCTCGCGTCGAATCCCTCGCGCACGTCGGCGCTGAGCAGCACCGCCCCCCAGTCGTCATCGTTCGCGCCGCTACGGGTCAGCGACATTCTGAGGCCGGCGTCGACCAGGCGGGCGATGTTTTCCGCCCGCTCGATGTAGCGGAACATCCAGTAGAGGCCGTTGGCCGTTCTTCCGAGCATGACCATGTCAGTCCTCCAGTACCCAGGTATCCTTGGTGCCGCCGCCCTGACTGGAATTGACCACGAGCGAACCCTGCTTCAGGGCCACGCGGGTGAGGCCGCCGGGGATGATCTGCACCTTGTCGGAAACGAGCACGTAGGGGCGAAGGTCCACGTGCCGGGGCGCGATCCCCTTGTTGACCAGCACCGGCACGGTGGACAGCGACAGCGTCGGCTGGGCGATGTAGTTGTTGGGCCTCGCCTTCAGCTTCTCGGCGAAGGTCGCGCGTTCCTTCTTCGATGCCGTCGGGCCGACCAGCATGCCGTAGCCGCCCGAGCCGTGGACTTCCTTGACCACCAGTTCCTCAAGATGCTCCAGCACGTATTTCAGGCTGTCGGCTTCCGAGCAGCGCCAGGTCGGCACGTTCTCCAGCAGCGCCTTGCGGCCGGTGTAGAACTCGACGATCTCCGGCATGTAGGAATAGATCGCCTTGTCGTCGGAAATGCCGGTGCCGGGCGCATTGGCGATGGTGATGTTGCCGGCGCGATAGACGTCCATGATGCCGGGCACGCCGAGGCAGCTGTCGGGGCGGAAGGTCAGCGGATCGAGGTATTCGTCGTCGACGCGGCGGTAGAGCACGTCGATCGCCTCATAGCCCCGTGTCGTGCGCATCTTCACCTTGCCGTCGATGACGCGCAGGTCCGAGCCTTCGACGAGCTCGACGCCCATCATGTCGGCGAGGAACGAATGCTCGTAATAAGCCGAATTGTAGATGCCGGGGGTGAGCACCGCGACGCGCGGCTTGCCCTTGCAGCCCGGAGGGGCGAGGGATGCCAGCGACTGGCGCAGCAGGTAGGGATAGTCCTCGACCCGCTGCACCTTGTTCTCCTGGAACAGCTCCGGGAACATCTGCATCATGGTTTCGCGGTTTTCCAGCATGTAACTGACACCCGAGGGCGTGCGCGCATTGTCCTCGAGAACGTAGAACTGGTCCTCGCCGGTGCGCACGATGTCGGTGCCGACGATGTGGGTGTAGACGCCGCCCGGCGGCCTGAAGCCGATCATCTCGGGCAGGAAGGCGTCGTTCTTCTCGATCAGCTGGCGCGGGATGCGCCCGGCCTTGATGATCTCCTGCTTGTGGTAGATGTCGTCGAGGAAGGCGTTGAGCGCCAGCACGCGCTGCTCGATGCCCTGGGCGAGACGACGCCATTCGCTGCCGGAGATGATGCGCGGGATGATGTCGAAGGGAATGAGCTTTTCGGCGGAGTCCGCGTGGCCGTAAACGGCAAAGGTGATGCCCGTCTTTCGGAAGATGTTCTCCGCGTCTCGCGACTTAGCAATCAGTCGGGCCGGATCCTGATGGGAGTACCAGTCGTGGTAGTTCTGGTAGGGCAGTCGCGGACTGTTGTCCGCATTAATCATTTCATCAAATGCCAATGGCGCCATCCCCTTCTTTTTTACCATTTGAATACAACCCATTGGCCAATGCAAGAAGCGTGCAGCGTCGAAGACGAATAATCTGGCCGGCGCGAAAAAGCGGCAAAAGCTTATAGTTACAGCAGTTTGCGGATGCGTGGAGCGCGGCAGGGCAGGGAAATGCGCGGCCGACGAGGCCGATCTTCGGTTGATGGCCGTCCGCTTTTCCGCATTTTGCCTAAAATGTCATCATGGCGCGCGGCAAAAAAAGTTTCAGGCCGGAGATGGTTCAGCGGAATTCATCCAGCGCCGCAGGAAAACTCCTTTGACCTAGGCCCATGTCGCCGCTAACGACAGGCGACCGGGAGACCTCCAGGCATTCCGGCGGCCCTGGATCTTCTTGGAGGCACCGCATGACCCTCAGCCGCCTCGCGCCGGCGCTCTTCGTTCTCCTGTGGTCGACCGGCTGGGTGGCGGCCAAGTATGCGAACCTGTTCGCCGATCCGCTGACCTTCCTCGCCCTGCGCTACGGCGTGGCCGTCGTCCTCTTCTATCTTGTGTGCCGGTTCGCCGGTGTCACCTGGCCGAAAAGCCGCATGGCGATCACCCACGCCATCGTTTCCGGCATGTTCCTGCACGGGCTCTATCTCGGCATGTTGTGGTGGGCGATCGGGCAGGGCGTGCCGGCCGCGCTTTCGGGCATCATCGCCGGACTGCAACCGCTGATGACCGGCCTTGCCGCCGCCTACCTGATTGGCGAAAAATTGTCGCTTGCCCAGCGTCTCGGCCTGTTCATCGGTTTTGCCGGAATTGCCATCGCCGTCCTGCCGAAAGTGTTCTCGATCGATGCCGACGTGATCCCGGCCTATGCGGTCGCGGTCAACGTGCTGGGCATGGCCTGCGTGACCGCCGGCACGATCTACCAGAAGCGCTATCTGCGCGAGGGAGACCTGAGGGCGGTGGCGACGCTGCAATATGTCGGCGCGCTGATCGTCACCATTCCGGCCGCCCTTTTGCTGGAGGACCTGCATATCGAATGGGGGATCGGCCTCTTCGCCACGCTGGCCTGGTCGGTGGTCGGCATCTCGATGGGCGCGATCGCGCTGCTGCTCTATCTGATCCGGCGCGGCGACGTGTCGAAGGCTGCCTCGCTGATCTATCTCGTGCCGCCGCTGGCGGCGGTCGAGGCGGCCATCGTCTTCGGCGAAAAGCTGACGCTGCCGATGATCATCGGTACGGGCGTGGTGGTGGCCGGCGTCTATCTCACCAACCGCAAGCCCGCTCAGCAGCCCGCCTGACGGGCCGCAACGAAAATGGCGCGGCCGGGGCCGCGCCATATCCATCTTCAGTCTATCATTCCGTCAGCCAGAAAGGCTCACGCCTCGCGGCGGCGGGTGCGCTGCTGGCCGCCGGGGCCGCTCGGGCGACCGGAGGCCGGCTTGCCATGGGCTGCGGCCGGACGGCCTGCGCCGCCGCTGCCACCCTTGCGTTGGCCGGGCTTGCCGGCCGGGCGGCCTTCGCCGTCATGCTTCGGACGACCCTGGCCCTGGTGATTGCGGTTGTTGCCGCCGGGAGCGCCGCCACCGCCGCCACGACGCTGCGGGCGGGCCGGACGGCTCAAGTTGGTCGGTGCTTCGCCGCTGGCGACCGGAATGTCGATGCCCATCAGGCGCTCGACATCGCGCAGCAGGCGGCCTTCGTCCGGACCGCAGAAAGCGATCGCGATGCCGTCACGGCCGGCACGGGCGGTACGGCCGATGCGGTGGATGTAGGCGTCCGGCACTTCCGGCAGGTCGTAGTTGAAGACGTGGCTGACGGCCGGGATGTCGATGCCGCGGGCGGCGACGTCGGTGGCGATCAGCGTGCGGATCTCGCCGTCGCGGAAGCCCTTGAGGGCCCGTTCGCGCTGGCCCTGGCTCTTGTTGCCGTGGATCGAGGCGACCGAGAAGCCGACGATCTCCAGGTGCTTCATCAGCTTTTCCGCGCCATGCTTGGTGCGCAGGAAGACGATGGAGCGGCCGTCCGGATTGTCGGTGAGGATCTTCTTCAGCATTTCGGTCTTGGCGTTCTGGCCGGCGACGAAGTGTACATGCTGCTCGACCTTGTCGGCGGCCTTGCCCGGAGGCGAGACTTCGACCTTGGCCGGGTTGTTGAGGAAGGTCGCGGCGAGATCGGCAATCGTCTTCGGCATGGTGGCCGAGAACAGCAGGGTCTGGCGCTTGACCGGAACCATCTTGGAGATCTTGCGCAGGTCGTGGATGAAGCCCAGGTCGAGCATCTGGTCGGCTTCGTCGAGCACCAGATAGGTGACGGCGCGCAGCGAGATGGCGTTACGCGAGATCAGGTCGAGCAGGCGGCCGGGGGTGGCGACGAGGATGTCGGTGCCCTTTTCCAGCTGCAGCTGCTGCTTGCCGATCGAGGCGCCGCCGACGACCTGGTTGATCCTGAGCGGGGTCTTCTTGATGAAGGAGCGCAGGCTGTCGGCGATCTGGTTCACCAGTTCGCGGGTCGGCGCAAGAATGAGAGTGCGGGTCGTCCGGTTGTCCGGACGGGTCGGCTTGGCGAGCAGCATTTCGATCAGCGGCAGGCCGAAGGCCGCCGTCTTGCCGGTGCCGGTCTGGGCCAGACCGATCAGGTCGCGGCCTTCCAGCACGATCGGGATCGCCTTCAGCTGGATCGGGGTCGGGGTGTCGTAGCCGAGGCCTGCAACCGTGGCGGCAATGTTCTGCGACAGGCCAAGCTCAAGAAAGTTGGTCAATTCTAATACCTTTTCGGGGCGCCACGCGACATCGGGCGAAATCGCTGCTTGCGATCCTGCCTGTCTCGTAGCGTCAAGAACCCCGCGTGAATTGGGAACTTGTAAGTTGGAAAAAACTTTCCAGCGCGTTCGGTTGCATCGAGCAACCATTTGTCGTGCGCTTTGGATCCTTCTTCGCGTCTTTACGAGATCGCGGGCCGCTCACGCGGTGGCCGGAAGGTGAAAGCTGACCTGCAGATGGGCCTTTCGACCCGGAAAGTCAAGGAAATGTTTTTGCGTTGCGGCAAAAGACGGGTCGTGGCCGGAACCTGGCGCTGTCCGATCAGCTCGCCTGCAGGCCTGCCAGGTAGACCGCATAGGTCTGGTTCTCGTCCGGCTCGAACCGTTCGGCAAGCACCTTCCAGTCCTCGACGCGGTCGAGGCGGAAATCGCGGAAGTCATTGCGCTTTTCGCACCAGGTGGTGACCACCCACAGGGCACCGAAGGCGCTGAGGCCGAGCGGCCAGACGGTTCGCTTGCTCCGCTCGCCGGAAAGCGAATGGTAGGCGATCCAGACCTTTCGGCTGGCCGAGAGCGCGGCTCGCACGTCACCCAGGCAATCCGGCGGCTCGGGCTGGCTTGCGGCCCGGAAGGCATGGATCGGTGCACCGACCAGCCGTGCGGCGTGTTCGGGCGGCAAGAGCGCCAGCATCTTGTCCTTCGCTTCCCGGGCAGCCTGGCCGAGCCGCGGATCGCCCAGCATTTCCACGGCCCTCAAGCCAAAGGCGAGCGCTTCCAGCTGCTCGAAGGTGAAGGTCAGCGGCGGCGCGTCGAAGGCCTCGCGCAGGAGGTAGCCGACCCCGCGCTCGCCTTCGATCGGGGCGCCCGAGGCGATCAGGTGCTCCATGTCGCGGTAGATGGTGCGCGGCGCGACCTCCATCCGGGCGGCGATCTCGGCGGCGGTCATGGCCCGCCCGGTGGCGCGCATCAATTGGATGATTCGGAAGAGGCGATCTGCGGGCCGCATCGAAGACTTTCGATAAAAGGAATTGCCATAAGGTTGTCAGTTGGCTTGTGCTAGGTCAAGCGCATCGACAACCAGGAGAGCCTTCCATGACCAAGAACACCGTGCTCGAAATCGCCGTCTGCACCGTGGCCGACAAGCCTCAGGCCGAGGCGGCCCGCCTCGCGGCCATGCAGGCGGTCCGTCACTATCCGGGCTTCGTCAGCTGGCGCGCGCTGACGGCGCTGGGACAGGGCGACATGATCGCCGATCTCGTCGAGTGGCAGGACAAGACGGCGGCCGATGCGGCGGCGGAAAAGGTCGGGCGCGATCCCGCCTTCGCCCCTTACATGGCGGCGATCAGCGCGGTATCGCTGATGCAGCATTTCGAAACGCGAGAGGCGATCTGAGACATCATGGCCGAGCCGCTGAAACATCTGATCGGCGCGCAGACAGCCCGCGACACGGCAAGCGCCCTGTCGCGGGCCTGGCCGGATTTTGCCGAGCGGGACTTTCTCGCCGCCGTGATGCCGAACCTCGAGTCGCTCGAGTTGATGCAGCGCGGGCAATTGATCGCCGATGCCCTGCGCAACAGCCTGCCGCAGGATTTCGAAAGGGCCGCGCCGATCCTTCGGGCCTGCCTGCCACAGGACGGCCGGGGCGGGTTGACGGGCTGGGCGCTTCTGTCGTTCAACCAGTATATCGCCGCCCATGGTCTCGACCATGTGGAGATCGCCCTTGATCTCCTGAAGGCGCTGACGCCGCACTTCACCGCGGAATTCGGCATTCGCCCCTACATCCACCGCGAGCAGTCGGTGTCGCTTTCCATCATCTCCGGCTGGACCGGCGATCCGAACCACCACGTCCGGCGGCTGGCGAGCGAAGGCACGCGGCCGCGTCTGCCCTGGGCCATGCGCCTGCCGGCCTTGGTGCGCGATCCAGCACCGATCCTGCCGATCCTGACGGCTCTGATCGACGACCGCGAAGATTATGTGCGCCGCTCGGTGGCCAACAGCCTCAACGACATCGCCAAGGACCATCCCGATCTCGTCGCCGGCTTCGTCGCGTCGCATCGCCCGGGCGCCTCGCCGGAACGGCTGTGGCTGTTGAAACATGCCTCCCGGACGCTGCTCAAGAAGGGCCATGCAGCGGCCCTGGCGAATTTCGGCTTCCGGCCGCTCGACGGCGTGGCGGCTAACCTCTCGCTGGAGAGTGCCGAGGTCGCCTTTCCGGGCCAGCTTGCGTTCCGCATCGGCTTGAGCAACGCGACGCCCGAGCCGCAACAGGTCATGCTCGACTATGCCATCCACCATCGCATGAAGGACGGCAGCCTGCGGCCCAAGGTGTTCAAGGGCAGGAGCCTGACGCTTGCGCCAAGTGAGGGCGTGACGGTCGACCGGCGTCATGCCTTCCGGCCGATCACCACCCGGGTCTACTATCCGGGCGAACACGGGCTGGAGATCCTGGTGAATGGCGCAAGCCTTGCTTACGCGACCTTCACGCTGGCTGCGCCGGCCTCCACCCAGGACGACCGGTGAAGGCGCGGCCGCCTCCGTGCGTCAGATCTTCAGCGGCTGGCTGTAGAGCAGGGCCGCATCCTTGCTGAAGAAAGAGGCGGTGCCTCCGTTCGGCGTCAACTTGACCAGCAGGAAGCCCGGCATGGCCGAGGCGAACAGGCTTTTCGCATGGGGATGCGGTGGACGGCTCCGGCTGCCGCTGCCCGAGACGAAATAGGCCACCTGTTCCGAGCGCAGCGCTTCGAGGTGATGATCGTGGCCGCACAGATACATGGCGACGCCATGGCGCTCGAGGATGGGTTTCAGGCGTTCGCCCAGGAACTCGCTGTCGCCATGGCGGCCGCCGGAAAAGACCGGATGATGACCGACGACGATCTTCCACGGCGCCCGGCTTTCTCCAAGCGACCGGTCGAGCCACCGAAGCTGCACTTCCGCATCCAGGTGGGACACGATCTCGAGCAGGGTGTCCCCCTTCATTCTCTGTGTGTCGAGAAAGAAGAAGCCCGCGCTTGCGCCGCCAAAGTCCTTGCTGACGGCGAAATAGCGGTCGGGCATGGTCCAGCGCCGGCTTTTCTTCGAATAGTCGATCTGGGCCGAGGTGCTGCCGCCGTAGTCGTGATTGCCGAGCACCGCATACCAGGGAACCTGCAGCGACGGTGCATCGTAGACGTCTTCGAAATTGGTCTGCCACTTCCTGTCGGAGGTGCTTTCGACGCCGCTCTCATAGAAGTTGTCGCCGGTCGAGATGACGAAGGATATGGCGTTTTGCCGGCCGATCGCGCCCATGGCCTTGGCAACCGCGTCTGCCGTGGTGCGCGACTGGCCGTCTCCCCAGTCGCCGACCACCAGGAAGGAGAGCTCCTTCGCGCCCGTGCCTACCGCATGGCCGATGCCACCGAAGGCCAGCGAGGCGAGCGCGCCCTGGATGAGGCTGCGGCGGGTGTGCAACATGAAAAAGCCCTTCTCGGTCTGCGTGGGTCTGGCCTGCGTGGTCTCGGTACGCACTGCGGCGGCCGTCCGCACGTCGCCCGACAGTCGCGAGTCAGAATGAAATGGACACCCTCAGTCCGCCCGCTTCGCGATTCGTAATCTCGACGCCGAGATCGTAGACCGAAGCGATGTCCTTGACGATGGAAAGGCCGATGCCGGTGCCCGGCGTCTGGCTGTCGAGACGGATGCCACGCTCCGTCATCCGCTTCATGCCGGCCGGATCGGCGCCGGGGCCGTCGTCCTCGATCACCAGGCGGGGTCTCGTCCCCACACGGTCGAGGGTGACGCCGATCATCGAGCGGCTCCATTTGACGGCGTTGTCGAGGATATTGCCGAGCAGTTCCTCAAGATCGTGGGGATCGACCTCGACCGTGACGCCCGGCGCCACGTCGACCCGCCAGGCAAGGTCGCCGCCCTTTGGCGTGCGCTTGAGGGTGCGCACGATGCGGTCGACGGCGGTGGCGACGTCGGCATCCGAGGCGCGCAGCTCGGCGGTGGCGGCGATGCGGCTGCGCGCCAGCTCGCGGTCCACATGCGCCTGCATGACGGAGGCCAGATGGGCAAGCTCTTCGCCGATATCCGTCTGCCCCCGCTCTTTCAGCGTCGCTGCGTCGTTCGCCACGACGGTCAGCGGCGTCTTGAGGCCGTGGGCGAGGTCGGCCGAGCGGGTCCGCGCCTTCTCGATGATGTCGGATTGAGCGTCGAGCAGGCGGTTCACCGCATCGACCACCCCCTGCAATTCCTTCGGGTAGCGGCCGTCCAGTCGTTCGGCCTTGCGCTCGTGGATGCGGTTCAGCCCCTCGCTGACCGAGGAAATGGGACGCAGGCCGAAGGTCAGCTGCGCGAGCGAAGCGGCAATCAGGAAGGCGGCCAGCGCGACCATGAAGGGAATGATGTCGAGCACGAAGGCGCGTCGCGCTTCCGTCAGCGTGCGTGCGTCGATGGCCAGCGCAACCCGCACGGGCCGCGGGCCTTCGGGTGCCGCGACGATGATCTGGCGTTCCTGCACGATGAGGTCGGCGCCGTCCGGTCCCGGCAAGGTGTAGCGATGCACTGCGCTCGGCTCATGCGTGTCGGCGGGCAGCGGCAGGGCATAGTCCCACAGTGACGGCGAGCGCAGCTGGCGCTTGTTCCGATCGTCCTCCACCTGCCAGTAGAGCCCGCCATAGGGCTCGGTGAAGCGACGGTCGACGGGCCGGTCGGGCAGATCGAGGGTGCCGTCCGCGGCAAAGCGCAGCGTGCCGGCAAACAGGTTGATATGCCCGGTCAGCTCCTCGTCGATGCGGCGCTCCAGGTTTCGGCTGAACAGCGAAACGAAGACCATGGCGGCCAGCACCATGGCGAGAAGCACGCTGGCGGCGGATACGATCAGAAAACGGCGGCGGATCGACCGCATCAGCCTTCGTCCCCGCCGAAGCGATAGCCGTAGCCGCGCCGGGTCGAAATCGTGTCCTTGCCGAGCTTCTTGCGCAGCCGGCCGATCAGCACCTCGACGGAATTGCTGTCGCGCTCGAAATCCTGCGCATAGAGCTGTTCGGTGAGTTCGAGTTGCGAGACGTTGCGGCTGCGATTGTGGGCGAGGTGGGCGAGGCAGCGATATTCGAGCGGGGTGAGGTCGACGGGCAGGCCGGCGCGGCTCACGGTGCTGGTACGCGTGTCGATCGATATGTCGCCGATCTGCAGCACGGGATTGGCCTCGCCGGCACTGCGCCGGATGAGCGCCCGCAGACGGGCCAGAAGCTCGGCCATCTGGAACGGCTTGGTCAGGTAGTCGTCGGCGCCGGCGTCTATGCCCTCGACCCGTTCCTGCCAGTTGCCGCGGGCGGTGAGGACCAGCACCGGCATCCGCCGCCCGGCGGCGCGCCAGCGTTTCAGCACCGCCAGGCCGTCCATGGCCGGCAGGCCGAGATCGAGCACCACGGCGGCGAACTCCTCCGAATCGCCGGTATACCAGCCGGATTCGCCATCGCGTTCATGCACCACGACATAGCCCGCCCGCTCCAGGTGAAGCGTGACGTCGCGCGCGATCAGCGGATCATCCTCGATCAAAAGCAGGCGCATTATTCGTTCTCGATTTCGAGGATCGTGCCGTCGGCTGCATCGACCTCGACTTCGACGAGGCGGCCGACGGCGGTCAGGATGCGGAATTCGTAGACAAGGACGGAACGCTCGTGGTCGAGCTTGACGGAGACGATTTCGCCGGGCACCCGCTCCATGACGATGCGCTTGAGTTCGGCCAGCGATCGGGCCTCGCCGCTGTCGACGGCCTTGAGCACCGTGTCGTGGTCGTCGCTCGTGCCATCGGCCATCGCCGGACAAGAGAGGGCGAGCAACAGGACGGCCGAGCATCCCGTTGTCATCAACTGCCGATAGATATGTCTCGCATGACCGCCCATCGCATCTCAATAACACGGCGAAACTGATTTTTCGCTGACAATTGCCGTCAGTTATCGCTCAGCGGACGCGTTTTAGGGTCTGCGTCAACGGTCGATGGCAATGGCGCCACGGCCTAACGACGAAGGACGAAATCCATGAAGAAAATCATTCTCGCCTCCCTCATCTCCACCGCTGCATTCGCCTCGGCTGCCTACGCCGAGAGCGAAAATGCCTGTGGCAACGTGCCGAAGGACAAGTGGATGACCGAAGATGCGATGAAGGCCAAGGCCGTGGCGATGGGTTATGAAGTCCGCCAGGTCAAGGTCGAAGGCACCTGCTACGAAGTGTACGGCATCAAGGACGGCAAGAAGGTCGAAGACCTCTTCAATCCGGAAACCGGCGAACAGGTTGGAGCGGACTGATGACTGGCGCCACGCAGGATTTGCATGGCGCCGATTCCGTCCGCTTGAAGCGGACGGAATGGATCAAGGTGTGGGATCCGTTCGTACGGATCTTCCATTGGTCGCTGGTCGGGCTTTTCGCCTTTTCCTTCCTGACCGGAGACGAATGGAAGTCGGCCCATATCCTTTCCGGCTATCTGATCGCCGGCCTCGTGGCGCTTCGCGTCGTCTGGGGGCTGGTCGGCACCGAACATGCGCGGTTCGCGAACTTCATCTATCGGCCGACCACGGTGCTCGCCTTCCTCGCCGATACGGCGCGTATGCGGGCCAAGCGTTACCTCGGGCACAACCCGGCCGGCGGTGCGATGGTGATCGCGCTGCTTGCGGCGATCTCGGGCATTGCCGCCACCGGCTACATGATGACCACGGATGCCTTCTGGGGGATCGAATGGGTCGAGGAGACGCATGAGGCGCTCGTCTACGGCACGCTCGGTCTCGTCGCCCTGCATCTCGCCGGCGTCGCCTTTGCCAGCTTCGAGCACCGCGAGAATCTCGTGCGTGCCATGCTGAACGGCTGGAAGCGCAGCCGCTGAGTTCAAGGCCGGGAGATTGGTCTCCGCGTGAATACGGCCGAGAAGAAAGCCCCGGACGGCGCACCCCTCTGTCCGGGACTTTTCGCGTCAGCAGCCCTGCCGACGCATGGTTCTTCCGGGGCTGACAGGCTCGGACAAGGCAAACCGTACAATATGGTCCCGTTCGGGCTCCGGCTTTGCCGGCGCAGCTGCCGAACCATGTTCCATGGTTACCTCGCATTTACCATTCGAGAGCATTTTCTGGGAAGGATTACAGTTCTTGAATACGGGTGGCGACTTGCTCAACTTGGCCTGCGAAAAGATCGCCGAACTGGAGGTGCCCGCCTTCATCAAGGACAGCGAGCTGCGCTATGTTGCGGTCAACGGCGCCTATGCCGCCTTCTTCCGCGAGCGGGCGGAGGCCTTTGTCGGCAAGACCGACCGCGAACTATTCGGCCGGCTCGAGGATGGCGTGCGCGACGACCGCGAGCGTCAGGTCGTGGTGTTCGGTGACGAACAGACGACACTGGTCTTTGACCCTCATGGTCACGAACGCTATCCCTTAAGGGTCGAGCGATTCTTCGGCGACGACGACGCGATCTACGTCTTCGGCCTGTTCGACGAGGCGCCGTCCAGGTCGACGCGGTCTCGGCGGCCGGCGGCCAAGGCCGCGCCGAAAGCTGTTGCGGCGCAGAACCCGGGCGATCTGTTCCATGCCACGCTCGAAGACCTTCCGGTCGCGACCTATGTGCGCGACGCCGATCATCGCATGGTCTTCGTCAATCGCGCCTTCGTCGACATGGTCGGCGCGCCCAAGGAAGCGCTGATCGGCAAGACGGAGCACGAGTGCTTCCCCGATCGCGGTGACGAGTACTACGAGGGCAACCGCCACGTCCTTGAGGAGGGCATTACCTGCGAGCAGGAGGACGTCTTCCGCCGCAAGGACGGGGTCGTCGTGCCGGTGATCTCTCGGGCAAGCCGCATCGAAATGGCGAACGGCGATCGCTACATGGTCGGCTCGATCACAGACATATCGCTGCTGAAGAACCGCGAGGCCCAGCTGGTCGAGGCCCAGAACGAGGCCGAAGGCCTGCATCAGCATGTCGAGAGCCTGCTGAAGTCGATGCCGGTCGGCATCCTGATCCTCGGTGCGGACTACGCCATCGAATACGCCAACGACGCCTTCTACGACATGCTCGAGGCCGATGCGCCGATCGACATGACCGGCTGGCACTATCGCGACTTCCTGGCCTTTACCGTCCGTGGCGGCGGATCGCAGAGCGTCGAGGCCGACGTCGAAGCCCTGTTCGCCAAGCGTGTCTCGCAGTTTAGCGATGCTGAGAACGACACCACTTCGCGGGCGGAGACAATGAGCGGCCAGATCCTGGCGATCCGCAGCAAGAGGCTCGCCTCAGGCAAGATCCTGATCACCTATTCCGATATCACCGCTCTGCATAAGCGCGAGCAGGAGAGTGTCCTCTACCGCACGGCGATCGAGCAATTGCCGGTTCCGGTCTTCATTCGAGACAGCGAACGCCGGCTGATCTTCGCCAATTCCGCCTATGCCGCGTTGCAGGGTGGCGAACGCGAGAAATTCTACGGTCTGACCGAGGAGGAGATGTTTCCGCGTTCGGGGCAGCAGCTGCGCGAGGACAATATTCAACTGCTCGAAACCGGCGAGGCGATGGACCGAGCTCAGGAACTGCCGATGGCCGGCGACCGGATCCACTCGGTCATTACCTCCCTCGGCCGGATCATCACGCCGGACGAACGGCGCTACATCGTCGGGTCGATCACCGATGTCTCGCTGCTCAAGGCGCGCGAGCGCGAGCTGGTGGAGGCGCAGGTGCGGGCGCAGAAGCTTTACGACGATCTCGTCAGCGTCTTCCGAATTATGCCGGTCGGCGTGGCAATCCTCGATCGTGACTATAACGTCGAATTCGCCAATGAGCAATGCGCGACGATCTGGGCCTGGCCCGAAGGCACGCCGCTCGAGGGTATGTCGTTTCGCCATTACTGCGAGCTCAATCAAAAGAAGGGGTGGAGCTGGCCTGAGATCGACTTCGAAGAGGGTTACCGGCAGCGCGTCGCTGCCTTCGCGGAACTTCGCGGGTCGGTGACTCGCGAGATGGCGTATGCCGACGGAAAACACGTGCTGAGCACCGCCACGCGCCTGACTGGCGACCGTATTCTGCTGACCTATGCCGATCTCACCGAGATGCGGAAAAAGGAACGCGAAATCAGCGAGGCGCGCGAGCAGCTCGAACGCCTTGGCCAGTTCATGCAGGATGCGACGCGCGTCATGGCGCAGGGCCTCGTCTTCGTCGAGGATGGCGTCATCCTCCAGTCGAACGAGGCGCTGGCGCGCATCCTCAATGTTCCGTCGATGTATCTCGAGCCGGGGCAGAGCTGGCATGCCTGCTTTGCCTATTGCGCCAAGCGGGGCGATTTCGGCGACGAGCCGATGGCCGAGCTGCAGAAATGGCAGGACAAGATCCTCTCCCATCAGTCCTTCTCCGAGGTGTTCCTGGCCGATGGCAAGACCTGGGTGCAGCTGGAGGCGACGGTCAGCCGGCGCGGGCACTGGATGCTGCTCTATTCGGACATCACCGACATCAAGGCTCGCGAAGGGGAACTGACCGAGCTTCTGGCGCGCAGCGAGGCGGCCGACAAGGCCAAGTCAGAATTCCTCGCCAATATGAGTCACGAGATTCGCACGCCAATGAATGGCGTGCTCGGCATGGCGGAACTCTTGGCGAAATCGGCGCTGGATACTCGCCAGAAGACGTTCGTCGATATTATCGTGAAGTCCGGCAACGCACTCCTCACCATCATCAACGATATTCTCGACTTCTCCAAGATCGATGCCGGACAGCTCAAGCTGCGCCAGGTTTCGTTCGATCCCGTCGAGGCGATCGAGGACGTGGCGACGCTGCTGTCGGCCTCGGCGGCGGAAAAGGACATTGAACTGATCGTCTGCGGCGACGTGACCGTGCGGCACATGGTGTCGGGCGACCCCGGCCGTTTCCGCCAGATCGTCACCAACCTGGTCGGCAATGCGATCAAGTTCACCGAGAAGGGCCATGTGCTGATCGAGCTGTCGAGCACTCCCTCGGACGGTTCGCAGGTCATGCTGACGATTCGAATCGAGGATACCGGCATCGGCATCCCCGAAGACAAGCGGGCGTCGATCTTCGACAAATTCTCCCAGGTCGATACCTCGTCGACGCGGCGCCATGAAGGGACCGGGCTCGGCCTGGCAATCACGGCCGGCCTCGTCGATCTGTTCGGCGGCCATATCGATGTCGAAAGCGCCGTCGGCGAGGGCTCCGTCTTTACCGTCCAGGTGCCGTTCACCGTCGCCCACGAGCGCCACAGGCCGCAGCCGCTGCCGGTCAATGTCGAGGGCGCGCGCGTCCTGGTGATCGACGACAACGACATCAATCGGCGCATCCTCACCGAGCAGCTCGAGCTCTGGGGCTTCGACGGCGTTGCCGTGGAAAGCGGTCACGCGGCGATGGCGGTGCTCGAGGAAGCCCATCGCATCGGCGTGTCGATCGATGCCCTGATCATCGACTACCAGATGCCGGTGATGAACGGGCTCGACGTCGCCCGGATGATCCGCGCCGACAAGCGGTTCGAGAGCATCGCGATGATCTTCCTGACTTCGATGGACATGGTCGGCGACGAGCGGATCTTCCAGCAGTTGAACGTCCAGGCGCATCTGATGAAGCCGGCGCGCGCCAATCTCCTGCGCAGCGCCATCGTCGACGTGGTCCGGGCCGCAAGGCTCGGCAAGCCGCTGAGCATGGTGGAGCCGGCCGCGCGGCTAGCGCCTCCGGCAGGAACCGATCGCAGGAGCCTCGCGGTCCCGGCCAGCGGTCCGGCGCAGCCCAGGTCTCCGGCTTTGGCGCGGCGCGATACGGCCATGCCGGCGCGGGCCGGTTGCGACGTGCTGGTCGCCGAGGACAACGAGGTCAACCAGATCGTCTTCCGGCAGATCCTACAGTCGACCGATCTGTCCCACCGTATCGTCGGCAACGGCCGCGAGGCGATCGCCGCCTGGCGGACCGACAATCCGCGGCTGATCCTCATGGACGTCTCGATGCCGGTCCTCAACGGCCATCAGGCGGCGCGCACCGTTCGCGAGGCCGAGAAGGCCGAGGGCGAGGGCCGGCACGTGCCAATCATCGGCGTTACCGCCCATGCGCTCGACAGCGACCGGGAGGCCTGTCTCGCCGCCGGCATGGACGACTATCTGTCGAAGCCGATCAGCCCGGAACAGCTCGAGGCAAAGATCGAGCGCTGGCTCGGCCATTCTTTGCGTGACGGCTCAGTCCTGGCCGATTCCGGCCACTGAGCCGGGCTTCACGCCGCAAAGCATTTCGCGTTTTCCGGCAAACCCCTTGCGCCGCTCGACCGCGAAGCCCGCCGCGATCAGGTTGCGGCGCACGAAGCCGGCCGCGGCATAGGTGGCGAAACTGCCGCCCGGCACGGTGTGGCCATGGACCTCCGCCATCAGCTCCGGCGACCACATGGCGGCATTGCGCGCCGGCGCAAAGCCGTCGAGAAACCAGGCGTCGAAGGCAAGCGGGCTCGATGTGAGGCTTTGCAGCGCGTCGCCGCAAAGCACGGTCAGCCGGGTCTGTTCGTCGAGGTCGAATTCGACCGTTCCGGTCGGGTTCTCCGGCCAGAGGGCGGTGAGCGCCTGGCGTTCGGCATCGATCTCAGGCCAGCGCGACAGGGCCCGGGATAGCTCTTCCGCCCGCATCGGATAGAGTTCGAACGAGACGAAGTGCAGGCGTCCGTCCTTCAGCCGCGTCGCCTTCCATTGCCGCCAGGTCTCGCAGGCGTTGAGACCGGTGCCGAAGCCCAGTTCGCCGACGCGGAAGGTGCCGGGGCGGACCCAGCGCTCCGGCAGGCCGTTGCCGGCGAGAAAGACATGGCCGCATTCGAGGCGTCCGTCGGTCTGGCAATAAAAGTGGTCGTCAAAGGCGGTCGAATAGGGCATATCGCCGTCGCGCCAGGTGAGTTCCTGGGCGGCCGGCGCGGTCGGTGATGTCGAAGTGGAATGGGTCATGACCATTGCGGATAATGCCAGCGGGCCTGTCGGTCAATCGCGCGCAGCACTACTGATCGCCGGCGGCGGCGTGATGGGGCTCTGGGCGGCGCTGAAGGCGGATCGCCTCGGCATAGACACGTTGCTGGTCGACGCCGGACCGCTGGCGTGGGGTGCAAGCGGCGGCCTGCTCGGCGCGCTGATGCCGCACATGCCGGACAAGTGGAACGACAAGAAGCAGTACCAGTTCGATGCCCTGTTGTCGCTGGAAGACGAGGTGCGCGCCCTCGAGGCCGAGACCGGCCGGTCCGCCGGCTATCGCCGTTCCGGCCGCCTGATCCCGCTGCCGAAGCCACATTTGCGGACGATCGCCGAACGCCATGAGCGGGAGGCGCTGGTCAACTGGCGGGCAGGGGACCGATCGTTTCTCTGGAATGCGGTCGACGTTTCGCCGTTTGGTCCGGATTGGCCGACCCCGGACGTTGCAGGCGCCGGGCTGGTCCACGACACGTTCGCGGCGCGGGTCTCGCCGCGCGGCCTCACGGGCACGCTGGTCGAGCGCCTGCGCAGGGCGCAGCATGTGCGGATCATCGAAGGCTGCGGCGTCGAGAGTATCGAGGGGACTACGGCCCGGCTGTCGGACGGCACAAGCGTCGCCTTCGGCCATTGCATCGTGTCGGCGGGCCACCGGTCTTTCCCTCTCCTGGAAACGCTCGGCCCGCCACTCGCCCGGCCGCTCGGCCAGCCGGTCAAGGGACAGGCCGCCCTGCTGAAGGGCGACATCGATCCCGACCTGCCTCTGCTCTATCTCGACGGGCTCTACATTGTGCCGCACGAGGGTGGACTGGCCGCCATCGGCAGCACCAGCGAGGACCGTTTCGACAACCCCTTTTCGACCGATGGCCAGATCGAGGACCTGATCGAACGGGCGCGTCTGCTCGCCCCGGTGCTGAAGATGGCCGACGTGGTCGAACGCTGGGCGGGCCTTCGCCCCAAGGCGATCGATCGCGACCCGATGGTCGGACCGCATCCGGGCAATGCCCGCGTCATCGCGCTGACCGGCGGTTTCAAGGTCAGTTTCGGCATGGCGCATCGTCTGGCCGAGGAAGCGCTCGGCGCGGTCCAGGGCCGGCCGATGACCATGCCGGACGGTTTCCATCTCGCGAGCCACATCGCCGTTGCCACACGCAAAGCGTGAACGTCTTTCCCGTTTCCCTTCGTCATACTGTCACGCAAATCACCTAACTGCTCTGGTATAACGTCTCTTGCTAAAATGGACGTCCCCCGGAAGCGAGGTGTCGCATGCGGTATGCCATCTATTTCACCCCGTCCTTCAGCGATCCGCTGACGCTCGCGGCCGCAAGCTGGCTCGGGCGCAACGTCTATTCCGGCGAGCCGGTCGAGCATCCGGCGGTGCGCGGCCTGGGTATCCATGAGATCGCCTTTCACACGGCGCTGCCGCGCCGCTACGGCTTCCACGCGACGCTGAAGGCGCCGTTCCACCTGCATCTGGACAGCACCGAGGCGGCGCTGCTGCGCGAACTCATGCGCTTTGCCGGCACGCTCGAACCCTTCGAGATTCCGCGGCTGGTGGTCGGCCGTCTCGGCGATTTCTACGGCCTCGTGCCGGAGAAACCCTGCGCTTCGCTCGACTATCTGGCGGCCGCCGTGGTTCAGCAGTTCGACGGCTACCGCGCGCCGCTCAGCGAAGCGGAGATCGAGCGGCGCAATCCCGACGGCCTGTCGGCGCCGCAGTTCTCCAACCTGCATCGCTGGGGCCATCCTTACGTGATGGACGAGTTCCGCTTCCACATGACGCTGACCGGCCCGCTGCTGTCGCGCGATTTCGGCCGGATCGAGGCGGCGCTCGGCGCCCATTTCGACCCCGTGCTCGGCGAACCGGTCGAGATCGCCAACCTGGCGCTGTTCGTCGAGAAGGAACCCGGCGCGCCCTTCCTCGTGCATTCGCTGCATCCGATGGGTCGCGTCGCCGCCCGCAAGATCGCCTGAACGCCGGCGTACGCAGCGGAGCCTAAAAGGCAGCGCCCTGCGCCTGCGTTTGCATCTCGACATCGGGCGCCGGCCTGCTTACCGTCTGGTGTCCGATTTCAGGGTGATTTGATGCACAACGACAGCTACCCGCGCGACCTCGTAGGTTACGGTCGCAACACTCCCGATCCGCGCTGGCCGGGCGATGCCCGCATCGCCGTGCAGTTCGTCGTCAACTATGAGGAGGGCGGCGAAAGCTCGATTCTCGACGGTGACCCGGCTTCCGAAAACCTGCTGTCCGAGATCGTCGGGGCGCAGCCCTGGCCCGGCCAACGCAATCTCAACATGGAATCAATCTACGAATACGGCTCGCGCGCCGGCTTCTGGCGGCTGTGGCGGATGTTCACGGAGCGTCAGGTGCCCGTCACCGTCTACGGCGTAACGCGCGCCATGGCGCGCAATCCGGACGCGGTCGCGGCGATGAAGGAGGCCGGCTGGGAGATCGCCAGCCACGGCTATCGCTGGCTGGAATACAAGGATTTTCCCGAAGCACTCGAGCGCCAGCACATTCTCGAAGCGGTGCGCCTGCATAGGGAACTGACCGGTTCCCATCCGCGCGGCATGTACCAGGGCAAACCCTCGGACAACACCCTGAAGTTGGTGATGGAGGAGGGCGGTTTCCTCTATTCCTCCGACAGTTACGCCGATGACCTGCCCTATTGGGTGAAAGGCGTGGACGGCAAACCCTTCCTCATCATCCCCTATACGCTCGAAACCAACGATATGCGTTTCGCCACGCCGCAGGGTTTCAATTCCGGCGACCAGTTCTTCACCTATCTGAAGGACGCATTCGACGTGCTCTATGCGGAAGGCAAGGCGGGCAGCGCGAAGATGATGTCGGTCGGCCTCCACTGCCGCCTCGTTGGCCGCCCCGGCCGCGCCGCAGCCCTTGCCCGTTTCATCGACTACGTGACGAGCCACGAGAAGGTGTGGATCCCGAAACGCATCGAGATCGCCGAACACTGGCACAAGCATCACAAGCCGGTCTGAGTCGCGGGACTGCTGCTTCGATCTTGCAGCGTCATAGCGGATGCGCTATATAGCGTATATGCGATGGATTGTGAAAACCCACGATGCCGTTGATGCCGAGATCCTGGCGCTGCCGCCGGGATTGCAGGCGCGTCTGATCCGCCTCCTCGAAACGATAGAGGCTGTCGGGCTCGAGCAGTTGCACGAGCCGCATGTCAAGCATCTCGACGGCAAGCTCTGGGAACTGCGCGCCAAAGCATCGGAGGGTATCGCGCGGGGGATCTATGTCACGGTGACGGGGCGGCGCGTTGTCGTGCTGCATGTCTTCGTCAAGAAATCGCAGAAGACCCCGAAGGGGGCGCTGGAATTGGCGCGGGCGCGCCTGAAAGAGGTGAAAGCATGACCAGGATCGCCGATCTCAAGAAGAAGCTGATGGAGAACCCGGAGTTCCGGGCCGAATATCAGAAGGCGGACGAGGAGTTCCGGTTGATCGAGGCACTGGTGCTTGCCCGCACCCGGGCCAAGCTGTCGCAGGCGGAACTGGCACGCCGGATCGGGACGACGCAATCGGCGATCGCCCGGCTGGAAGGCGGCGGCGTCTCGCCGTCGCTCTCGACGCTGAGGCGCTATGCCGAGGCGACCGGCGCAAGGTTGGAAATCAATCTGGTCGAGACCTGATCCCTTCGTGGCATAGCGCCGGAGGCCGTCCTTGCCTTGCCTCATCGGACCGGGGCGGCGCCTCGACAAGCCTTCCGGGCTTCGCTACTCCTTGGCCTCTGATCCAATCAACTGCTTCGCGTGCCGGGAGACTTCATGGAAAAGGCGGACTTCATTTCCCGCTTCGGCGGCGTGTTCGAACACTCGCCTTTCATCGCCGAGCGGGCCTTCGATGCCGGTCTGGTCGCCCAGCCGCTTTCGGCGTCCGGCGTGCATGTGGTGCTCACCGATAAATTCCGGAGCGCCTCACCTGACGAACGGCTCGGCGTGCTGCGCGCCCATCCGGATCTGGCCGGTAAGCTGGCGATCGCCGGCGGATTGACCGAGGACAGCCGTAAGGAGCAGGCGGGGGCGGGGCTCGACCGGCTTTCGCCCGAGGAACATGCCCGCTTCACCGCGCTCAACACCGCCTATACGAGCAAATTCGGCTTCCCCTTCATCATCGCCGTGAAGGGGCTGACGAAGGACGACATTCTTGCCGCCTTCGAGACGCGGATCGACAACAGCCGCGAGACGGAATTCGACACGGCCTGCGCGCAGGTCGAGAAGATTGCCCGGCTTCGCCTCGAAAGCCTCATTCCGGAGAACGACTGACATGCCCGAAATCTCTACCGTGGTCCTGCCCGACTTTGCCGCAGGCGCCGTCAATCTCGCCTCGGCCCGCCTCGGCGCCCAGGGCATCTTCTCGACCGACGAGTTCTTCGCGCCGCTGTCGCGCATGCTGAACGACGCGCCGGCCGAATTCGATCCGGATCTCTACGACGACAACGGCAAGTACATGGACGGCTGGGAAAGCCGGCGCAAGCGTGTTCCCGGCCACGACTGGGCGGTGATCCGGCTGGCCATGCCCGGCCGCATCTTCGGCTTCGACGTCGACACCCGCTTCTTCACCGGCAACTACCCGCCGCATTGCTCGATCGAGGCGGCCCATGTCGCCGAGGGCGATCCGACCGAGGCGACGGTGTGGACCGAGCTTCTGGCCAAGGCGCCGCTCGGTCCGGGCGCCCAGCATTTCTTCGAGAATGCCGACCGCGACAGGGTGTGGACGCATCTGCGGCTGCACATCTATCCGGATGGCGGCGTGGCGCGGCTACGCGTTTACGGGGCGGCCCATTTCGACTGGTCGAAGGTTGCTGCGGATCAGGAACTCGATCTCGCCTATGTCTTCCACGGCGCCAAGGCGCTCGCCTGGTCGGATGCCCATTATGGCCATCCCGACAAGATGCTCGGGCCGGGACGCGGCCTCAACATGGGCGACGGCTGGGAGACCAAGCGTCGGCGCGGACCGGGCCATGACTGGGCGATCATCCGCCTCGGCCACGCCGGCCTGATCAAGCGCATCGTCGTCGATACGCATTTCTTCAAGGGAAATTATCCGGACACCTGCGAACTGCTCGGCGCCTATCTGCCGGAGGCCGGCGACACGTTCAGCCCGGAGGATATTACCCGCTCGGAAGGCTGGAAGCCGATCCTCACCCGGCAGAAGCTGGAGATGGACCGCGAACACGAATTTTCCGGGTCGCTCGTCGCCGATATCGGGCCGGTGACCCATGTGCGCTTCGCCATGCATCCGGATGGCGGCGTCATGCGCCTGCGCCTCTTCGGCACCAAGGCCTGAGGCCGGAACCTGGTGGGGCGCCTACTGCTTGGGTGCCTCTTCCATCTCCCGGATCGCTTCCTGGTGATACCAGTTGCCGCATTCGACGATGACCGGGCGTGCGCGGCCCTCGCGCTCCCGCATTTCCATCAGCTTCTGAATGTTTCGAACCGGGAACTCTAAGATCTTCGCCGATTCCCGAACCATGTTCGTCGTCATGCTACTGCCCTCGTTGTTCATCGAGAACGATGCTCGATGGCTGAGCCTACCAGAGTTTTCAGGCTGATGCACACGGAAAGTGCATTATGCCTAATATGTAGGCATAATTTGCGGCGCGCTGCCGATGATCGTGATTTCATCATTTCGCCTCGCGCGATCCGTCGTGCAGGGAAACACGCCATGGCTGCGGAAGTTCCCACAAAATAGGCAAAAGGACCGTGGATGGCAGCGGTGCGAGGCCGCCAATTCTGGCGGGGGCGCTAAAAAATAGGTCCATTGGCGCGCGTTTCGGCGAAACTGGCACGCTTCATGCTTTCTTAATCGGGACTCGCCGGGAACCCGGAGAATCAGCCCTCTGTTGCGCTCTTGGGCGAGCGCTTGACTGAAGAGAGACGAAGAATGACCAAGTTTAAGCTCGAGTATATCTGGCTGGACGGCTACACGCCGGTTCCGAACCTTCGCGGCAAGACGCAGATCAAGGAATTCGACAGCTTCCCGACGCTGGAGCAGCTTCCGCTCTGGGGTTTCGACGGCTCGTCGACGATGCAGGCCGAAGGCCGGAGCTCCGACTGCGTGTTGAAGCCCGTCGCCATCTATCCCGATCCGGCCCGTACCAACGGCGCGCTGGTCATGTGCGAAGTCATGATGCCGGACGGCGTCACCCCGCATCCGTCGAACGCCCGCGCCACCATCCTCGACGACGAGGACGCCTGGTTCGGCTTCGAGCAGGAATATTTCTTCTACAAGGACGGCCGCCCGCTCGGCTTCCCGGAACATGGTTTCCCCGCACCGCAGGGCCCGTACTACACCGGCGTCGGCTACAAGAACGTCGGTGACGTCGCCCGCCAGATCGTCGAGGAACATCTCGACCTCTGCCTCGAAGCCGGCATCAACCACGAAGGCATCAATGCCGAAGTGGCCAAGGGCCAGTGGGAATTCCAGGTGTTCGGCAAGGGCTCCAAGAAGGCCGCCGACCAGATCTGGATCGCCCGCTACCTGCTGCTGCGTCTGTGCGAAGGTTACGGCATCGACATCGAGTTCCATTGCAAGCCGCTCGGCGACACCGACTGGAACGGCTCGGGCATGCACTGCAACTTCTCGACCAAGTACATGCGCGAAGTCGGCGGCAAGGAATATTTCGAGGCCCTGATGGCTGCTTTCGCCAAGAACTGGAAAGAGCATATCGACGTCTACGGTCCGGACAACCACATGCGCCTGACCGGCAAGCACGAGACCGCTCCGTGGGACAAGTTCTCCTACGGCGTGGCCGACCGCGGCGCCTCGATCCGCGTTCCGCATTCCTTCGTCAACAACGGCTACAAGGGCTATCTTGAAGACCGTCGTCCGAACTCCCAGGGCTGCCCCTACCAGATCGCTTCGCAGGTGCTGAAGACGATCTCGGAAGTGGCCACCGCCGACTACGGCCGCAGCGCCGCCTGATCGGGTCTCTTTCCCAAGACGATGACGACGACGCCGGCGAAAGCCGGCGTCGTTTGCGTTTGAGGATCAGCCCCTTGCGCTGTGCAGCGCTTCCCTCGACGGGCCGGCTCGCCTATATTGGCCGCCAAGGAGATGTCCGATGAAGCCGTCCGAAGTGCTGGAACAAAACCGTCAGGTGATCCGCGAGGCGACGAATCGCTTCAACGCGGCCAACCCGCGCGTCTTCGGCTCGGTGGTCCGCGGCGAGGACCGTATCGACAGCGATCTGGACATCCTGGTCGACGCGTTGCCGGGAATGACATTGTTCGACTTGGGCGGTTTGCAGTCCGAGGTGGAGAAGCTGCTGCCATGCAAGGTGGATGTGGTGACCTCGGGCGGCCTGAAGCCCCGGATGCGCGAGCGGATCCTGGCCGAGGCGGCGGCCATATGACCCCGGAGCAACGACTGCTCGACAATCTACTCGACATGCAGCAGGCAGCCTCCGAGGCGATCGGCTTCGTCAGCGGATCGACACTGGAGACATTCGAGCGGGAAATCCTGACCCAGCGCGCGGTCGCGATGACGTTCGTGCTGATCGCCGCCGCTGCATCCAGGATACTCAGCCGTTTTCCGGATGTGGCGTCCGAGCACCCGGACATCGCCTGGTCGAAGATCGAGGAGTTGCGCAACGTGGTCCTCCGCCAATACGGAGATCCCGATTGGCCGCTGGTCTGGGACACCGTCCAAAAGGACCTGCCGGCACTCATCGCCCAGCTCGATCAGCTGCGCCATCCGCATATCCAGGGAGAATGACCCCGCTTGACCGATCTCCTTTCCATCCAGCCGCTCACCGCCGCCGCCTTCTCGCCGTTCGGCGAGGTGATCGAGGCCGATCCTTCCACCATGCGCCTGATCAACGGCGGCACGACCGAGCGATTCCATGCGCTGTTTTCGCCCGAGGTTTCCGGCGAGGGGGCGCGTGTGATCGTCAACGTCTTCCGCGGCCAGCCGCGCAGCTTTCCCTACGAGATCGGCATGATGGAGCGCCACCCGCTCGGCAGCCAGAGCTTTTCGCCGCTGTCGGGGCGGTCCTTCCTGGTGGCCGTGTCGCCGGACGAGGGCGGTCGGCCCGGCCGGCCTGAGGTCTTCCTGGCGCGTCCCGACCAGGGGGTGAACTATCGCCGCAATGTCTGGCACCATCCGCTGATGGCAATCGGCGCCGTCTCCGATTTTCTGGTTGTCGATCGCGACGGTCCGGGCAACAATCTCGAAGAGCATTTCTTCGCAACGCCATACCGCATTCTGGAGCCCCATCTATGACCGGCCTCACCACCCACGTCCTCGATACCGCCCTCGGCAGACCCGCCGAAGGGCTGAAGATCCAGCTGATGCGGATGAACGGGGAGGAGGCCGAGCTGATCACCACGGTCTTCACCAATGCCGACGGACGGATCGACGGCGGGCCGCTGCTCCAGGGCGCGGATTTCCAGGCCGGGCAGTACGAGATGCTGTTCCATGCCGGCGACTATCTGAAGGCGAGCGGCGTTTCGTTGACCGAGCCGCCCTTCCTCGACGTCATCCCGATCCGCTTCGGCATATCCGATCCGAGCGCGCACCATCATGTGCCGCTCCTGCTTTCGCCCTACGGCTATTCGACCTACCGGGGCAGCTGATGATCTTTGCCGCCATTGCCGACGTGCACGGCAACCACCTGGCGCTGGAGGCGGTGCTTGAAGACATCCGCCGGCAGGGGATCAGCGAGATCGTCAATCTCGGCGACTGCTTTTCCGGCCCGCTCGAAGCGGGGCTGACCGCCGATCTGTTGATCCCGCTCGATGCCGTGACGGTGCGCGGCAATCACGACCGGGCGCTGATCGACCGGCCGTTCGAGGCGATGGGCGACTGGGAGCGGCCGTCCCATGCGCAGCTTTCGCAAGCCCAGCTCGACTGGATCCGCGCGCTGCCCTTCAGTGCCGTCTATCGCGACGAGGTCTATCTCTGTCACGCGACGCCCCAGGACGACAATACCTACTGGATGGAGACACTGCACGAGGCCGGCATCTTTCACCTGAGGCCGATCGGTGAGATCGAAGCCATAGCCAAGGGCATCGAACAGCCGCTGATCCTGTGCGGCCACAGCCATATCGCCCGCTCCGCCCAGCTTTCCGACGGGCGGCTGATCGTCAATCCCGGCAGCGTCGGCTGCCCGGGCTTCGACTATGACAGGCCCTTCTACCACAAGGCCCAGGCCGGCGCGCCTTTTGCCGCCTATGCGGTGCTGGAAAAGACCAGCCGCGGCTGGCAGCCGACCTTCCGGCAGGTACGCTACGACAACGCGGCTGCCGCGGAGCTGGCCAGGGTGCACGGCATGGCCGATTGGGTGAGTGCGCTGTCGACCGGCTGGATCGCCTGAGGCAGCAAAAAAAGTTCGCGATGGCGCCGAATAATGCGGCGGGCCGAGGTGTTCACCTCCTGCAACCCCAAACGCAGAGGAAACCCCGATGATCTTCGCTCCCCTTCGCATCGCATCGCTCGCCGCCGTCGGCGCGCTGTCCGCCACGCTTTTCTGTGCTCCGGCCTTCGCCGAGGGCAGCGACAGCGACACCACGCCTGTCTGCAAGAAGGGCGAGGTCTATGACAAGACCAGCCAGAAATGCGTGAAGCAGTCCGGCGCCAACCTGAGCGACGAGAACCTTGCCGATTATGCCTATTCGCTGGCCAAGGCCGAGCGTTACGAGGAGGCGCTGGCCGTGCTCGACACGGTCAAGGACCAGTCCGGCGCCGAGGTGCTGAACTATCGCGGTTATGCGACCCGCAAGCTCGGCCGCACCGACGAGGGCATCGGCTATTATCTGAAGGCCGTGGCGGTCGATCCGCAGTATGCCAAGGTCCGCGAATATCTGGGCGAGGCCTATGTCATCAAGGGCAAGGTCGATCTCGCCGAGGAGCAGCTGCAGGC
This sequence comes from Allorhizobium sp. GW101-3B10, assembly GCF_059424725.1. Lineage (NCBI taxonomy): Bacteria > Pseudomonadati > Pseudomonadota > Alphaproteobacteria > Hyphomicrobiales > Rhizobiaceae > Allorhizobium > Allorhizobium sp. GW101-3B10. The sequence goes on from NZ_JBWKZR010000001.1 coordinate 809,076, forward strand.
CATCGACGCGATCTGCGGCACGACCTGCGAGGAATACCAGGATCTGAACGCCGTCATCAGCGGCGCGAAGAAGATCTGATCGCCGCCGCCCGGTTGAATGGAACGGGACGGTCCGCGGCCATGCTTTCGGGCATCGCAGGCCGTCCGCGTCAGCCAGCCGTCGCTGCTCCCATTTTCACCGCCGGTTCCTTGCAAATGTCGGTCGCGCCGTTCAGTCTCGCCTCCCAGAGTCGCCCGCGCCCGCGGGTGCCGGATCGTCCGGCATCTGCGGCGAGCCATCCTGTTCGGGAGGAAGCCATCGCCAGCGAAACCGATGTCCGCAGCGGCCTCGTGCCGCATCTCGGGCGGTTGTGGCGCTATGCCTTCGTGCTGGCGCGCGCCCGCGACGTGGCCGACGATCTGGTGCAGCAGACCTGTGTCAGGGCGCTGGAGCGGGCGGCACAGTTTTCCGGCCCGCATATCGATCACTGGCTCTTCGCCATCCTGCATTCGATCTGGCTGAACGAGCTTCGCGCGCGCCGGGTGCGCCAGGGCCAGGGCACGGTCGAGGCGGGCGAGGTGCTGTCGTTCGACGGCGGGATCGAGGCCGACCGGCGGCTGCTCGCCAATCAGGTCATGCGCCTCGTCGATGCCCTGCCGGAGGCGCAGCGCAGCGCCGTCTTCCTCGCCTATGTGGAGGGAATGGCCTATCGCGAGGTCGCCGCGATCCTCGACGTACCGATCGGCACGGTGATGAGCCGGCTGGCCGCGGCCCGAGCAAAACTCGCAGAGGCGACCTCGGAGGCGGCGCGATGAAAGAAGACGCAAACATGCTGAGCGACGAGCACCTGACGGCCTTCATCGACGGCGCGCTGTCGCCGGAAGAGGCGGCTGCGGTCGAACGGCGGATCGACACGGATCCGGCGGTCGCCGAACGCGTCGAGTTCCTGATGCGGGCGAGCCTGCCCTTCGCGGAGGCCTATCGGCCGCTGCTCGACGAGGCGCCGGTTGCACGCCTCGAGGCGATGCTGGATGAGGTTTCCGCGGCGAGACCCGCAAGGTCGGGCCTGGCCATCAGCCGGCGCGGGCTCTTGGCCGCGCTCGCCGCCTCGGTCGCCTTCGGCATGGTGTTCGACCGCTTCGCCCTGCAGCCCTTGCGTGGCACCGGCGCCGGTGATGGCGAGGAACAGGCGGAGGCCGGCGAATGGCGCGGCCTGGTCGCCCAGTACATGGCGCTCTACGATGCCGACACGCTCGTCGGCGTGGCGCCGCCGCCGGAGCGACAGGTAGCGGAACTCGGAGCGGTCAATGAGCGGCTGGCGCTGGCGCTGACGCCGCAGGCCGTCGCCCTCGAAGGGGTGGATTTCAAACGGGCGCAGGTCCTTTCCTATGACGGCCGGCCGCTTGCCCAGATCCTCTATCTCGATCCTAAAAGCGGGCCGCTAGCCTTCTGCATCGTGCGCAAGGCCGGGCCGGCCATCGCCCCGGACACCGAACAGCGCCTCGGCATGACGGTGGTCCACTGGTCGAACGGATCGCATGCGCTGATGCTGATCGGGCATGCGCCGAAGGCGCGGATGCAGGCGCTGGCACGGGATTTGGCGGGACGCATGTCGGCCTAGCAGGTCCTGGCAGGACGCAGGAGCCAGCAGCTGCGATGCCACGCCTCCGTGCCTTCCGATTTCAGGCCTTGAACGGCTTCTCGGCGATGATGTCGCCGTCGATTTCCGTGATCCGGCGCTTGCCGCAGAGTGCCATGGCGGTGTCCATCTCCTCGGCGATGATCTCCAGCGTCTTGGTGAGGCCCGGCTTGCCCATGGCGCCGAGGCCATGGAGGAAGGGGCGGCCGATACAGTGCCTGCATTGTCGCTTTGGGCGTTCTTGTGGGACCCGAAGGCGCAGTGGAAATTTTCTTAAGGTTGTTGTAAATTTTAAAGATCCCGATATAGTTGTGGTGTAGCAGCGAAAAACGCCCGTTATGCGGGCGTTTCTTTTGAGGAAAACGAAAATGGCCGAAGAAAAGAAATTGCGTTTGCCTGCCGATGCGACACTGACCGCCGAGAATTTCAAGCTGAACCATGATGGAAGCGTTACCATTCAGAACAAGGAACTCAGCGCCTATCTGACCGACAAGCTGACGGCGTCGGTCAAGAACCCGAAGGTCGACCAGGAGTATGTCGGCGTCGTTTGGGGATAGGTCTGATTGCGATCGCGGGAGTGATCTGGCTGGGCCGGGGCAGAGGTCAGATGCGTGAAATGCGCAGTGCCTTCGGCCCAGCACTCGCTTTGAGCTGAGCAGTTTTCTCAACCCGTTGCGCTGCGTTCTCAGGGTGGATCAGTTTGCCAGCCCTGCCATAGGAATGCTCGCGCGCCTTGGCCGTGGCGTTCCCGCGGACGATGACGTCACAATGGAGAACCTCATGCGCGTGGCCTTGGTGTCCATGCCTTTCGGCATGATCTTTTCGCCCTCGATCGCACTGGGTCTGCTGAAACAGCTCGCGCTGTTGCGGCAATGGGACGTTTCCGTGCACTACTTCAACCTGAAGTTTGCCAAGCTGATCGGCGATCGCTTCTACAACGACATCGCCTCGCGACTGCCCACCCATTCCCTTGTCGGCGAGTGGGTGTTCTCGGACTGTTTTCCGGATTCGGGTCGAAGGCCGGACCAGGAATTCATCGAAGCGATCGTCAGGCCATTGTTCCAGGACAGTGCGCGAACGATCCTCAACCGGCCCGTGGATGTCGGCGAGTTTATCGCCCAGCTGCTGTCAGCCAAGTCCTTGGCCGCTGGTTTCGTGAAGGACTGCGCAAGGGCGATCACCGCGGAGAAGCCGGAACTCGTCGGTATCACGAGCGTATTTCAGCAGCATGCGGCCTCCATCGCCCTCGCCCGGGAGATCCGGGCGCTCAGCCCTTCGTCCTTCATCGTCATGGGCGGCGCCAATTGCGAAGGTGTCATGGGGCAGGCTCTGAGCGAGATCGCTCCCTGGATCGACAGGGTCGTGTCGGGGGAGGGCGAACGAGCTTTCGACCAGATCCTTAGCGACCGGAAAGACAACATGGAGAAGACCGCCCGTCGAGGCGCAGGGGCGAAACTCGGCGCCCGGCGGGACGGTGCTGCCGTCAGTCTGTCGTCGCGCGCGGAGCTGGATGCCCTGCCTATCCCGGAATATTCCGACTACTTCCGCCAACTGGAAGCGCTTGAACTCGATCGCTCGTTCTTCCGGGTTGAGCTGCCGTTCGAGACGGCGCGTGGCTGTTGGTGGGGGGAGAAGCACCATTGCACGTTCTGCGGTCTGAATGGCGAAGGCATGGCCTATCGGTCCAAATCGCCGGATCGCGCCTATGTCGAACTGATCGACCTCATCCGGACGCATCCCGGTTGCCGCATAGCGGTAACCGACAATATTCTCGATATGAAATATCTGAAGACGCTCCTGCCCCGCCTGACCACTGCCGATATTCGCATGGAGGCGTTCTGGGAGGTGAAATCCAATCTGGCCCGCGAGCACCTGCAGATCATTCGCAGCGCCGGGGTGACCCATGTTCAACCGGGCATCGAAAGCCTGTCGGATTCGATACTGGAGCTGATGCGCAAAGGTGTGCGGGCCATCCAGAACGTACAGCTTCTCGTCGACTGCGCGGCGACCGGCATAACGCCCGGATGGAACATCCTGTGGGGCTTTCCTGGCGAGGCGGCGGAAGAATACAGAAAGACGGCCGAACTCCTTCCATCGCTTTTCCATCTGCAGCCGCCGGTCGGAGCCGGCCCCGTCGGAATTCACCGTTTCAGCCCGATGTTCCAGCAGTCCGCCCAGTTGGGCGTCGGGCACAAGCTGCCAGCGCCGGCGTATCGCTATGCATTTCCCTTTGCCGGCGACAGGCTTGAGGATCTGGCCTATTTTTTCGACGGCGAATATGCCTGCAGCGGCGACGTCGCCGGCTACACGATGGAGGTTCGCGATCGTGTGGATTGCTGGAAGAAGGAGCACGAATCCAGCGTGCTGGTCAGCGTCGACAAGGGCACGTCAGTCCTGATCATCGACACGCGCTCCTGCAGACGGCAACCCGTCACCCTTCTGTCCGGGCTCGACCGGCAGATTTTTGACGATCTTTCCAGAGCCCGAAAGCGTGACGCCTATATCTCTACATTCACTGCCGAGCTTAGGGAGGATGTCGAAAACCGCATCGATGCTATGCTGGCCCGGCGCATCCTGGTGGAGATCGGTGCATGGCTCCTGGTTGTCGCCGTCCCGCTGTCGGCCGCTTACCAGCCGACGGGAAATGCCGCAGCCGCCCTCGTGCAGGCGATCCGGGAGACCGCCGTATTCGATCCGGACCGCGGCGAAATGATTATTGTCGCAGGCCCCGGACGCGGGGGCGAGACCGCAGCGGATCACGCAAACACCAAGGCCGCCTCGCCATAGCCGGCGCCGCACCGGCCGCCGGCTCAGAAATGCTCGCCGGAGCGGAAGGGACCGACGCGGATGCCGGCGGCGACGAGGTAGGCGGTCGACCAGCCGATCAGCACGAAGCCGTTCACACCCTCGAGCGCGGCCAGCATGCGCCATTCCGTGCTCGGGACGATGTCGCCATAGCCGACCGTCGAGAAGGTGATGGTGGCGAAATAGAGGGCCGTCGGAAAGTCGGAAATGAAGCCGAGCAGGCGATAGCACAGCGCCCAGAGCCAGACTTCGGTGGTCAGTACGACGAAAACGCCGATGACCACCGTATTCATCGCCAGCAGGTGGCTGCGATGACCGTGCAGGCGGATGCGGTCGCTGATCCAGCTCATGGCTCGGGTGACGCCGATCAGGCCGAAAGTGTGGATCACGACGGTCAGCGAGATCATCAGCGTGCCGAGGGCGAGGTTGGCAAACAGGTTCATGGATTGATTTCCGCGCTCATCAGACGAGCGTTCCGCGCAGTTCCTTGCGGAACACGAATTTCAGCCCCGACCAGATGGCATCCACGGCACAGACCTTCACGTCGACCAGGCCGGTCGGCAGGATCACTTCCCGCAGAACGTCCTCGGTAATCGAGGTTTGCACGCCAGAGGACTTTTTCGGCCAGGAAAGCCACAGCATTCCATCGGCCTTGAGCGCGGCGCGAAGCGCCGGAAGGCGGTCGGCAAGCCGCTCGCGGCTGGTTTCGAACGTATGGATCAGGTCGAACTCCCGCGTCGTGACGCCGTCGAGACGGGTTTCGACGCGAGCCAGCCCCTCGGTCAGCGTGAGATCCCGCAAATGCTCCGGAAGGTCGAGGAATAGCGTCGCCATGCCCGGCTTGAGGCCGAGCTTCTTGGCGAGCGGTGTGCCGGAATAGCCGTGCTGCATCGATCCCTCAGGCGGCGGCCGGCTTCATTGCCTTGCCCGCGACATAGGTTTCGACGACGGATCTGTCGTCTCCCAAGGTTTGCAGCAGAAACAGTTCTTCCGCAAGGGAGCGGACGGTTTCCATGCGCAGCGCCATGGCCGGGGTGGCTGCGGCGTTCAGCACGACGAAATCGGCGTCGGTGCCCGGTTCCAGCGTGCCGATCCGGTCCTGAAGCGACAGCGCCTCGGCATTGCCGAGGGTCATCAGGTGGAAGCTTTCTAGCGGGTTCAGCCGTTCGCCGAGCAATTGCTGGATCTTGTAGGCCTCGTCCATGGTCTTCAGCATGGAATAGCTCGACCCGCCGCCGATGTCGGTGGCAACCGCGATGCGCAGCTTCTTCTCGCGCTGCTGGTACTTGCGCATCGGGAACAGGCCGGAGCCGAGGAAAAGATTGGAGGTGGGGCAATGCACGGCGACCGCGCCCGCCTCGCTCATGGCATCCGCCTCGCGGTCCGACAGGTGGATCGCGTGACCGAACAGGCTCTTGCGGCCCAGCAGGCCGTAATGCGCGTAGATGTCGGTGTAGTCCTTGGCGTCGGGGAAGAGCTCGCAGGTGTAGCGGATCTCGTCGTGGTTTTCCGACAGATGCGTCTGGATGTGCAGGTCGGGGAACTCCTCAGCCAGCGCCCGCACGCGCTCCATCTGCCCAGGCGTCGAGGTGATGGCGAAGCGTGGGGTGATGGCGACGTGGTTGCGACCCTTGCCGTGCCAGTCGGCGATCACCTGGCGCGTCTCGTCATAGCCGGTCTCCGGCGTGTCGAGCAGACCCTGAGGCGCGTTGCGGTCCATCATCACCTTGCCGCCGACCATCAGGCTGCCGCGCCTGAGGCTCTCGGCGAAATAGGCGTCGGCCGAAGCCTTGTGCACCGAGCAATAGGCGACCGCGGTGGTCGTGCCGTTGCGGAAGAATTCGTCGAAGAAGGCCTTCGCGATGCGCTCCGCATGGGCGCTTTCGACGAAGCGGCATTCCTCCGGGAAGGTATAGGTGTTCAGCCATTCGAGCAGGTTGGCGGCATAGGACGCGATCACCTGCATCTGCGGAAAATGCACATGGGTGTCGATCAGGCCGGGCAGGATCAGGTGCGGGCGGTGGTCGACCACCTCCGTGCCTTCCGGCGCGCCGGCGCTGACGCTGGCAAAATCGCCCAGGGCGACAATCCTGCCGTCCTCGACCAGCAGCGCGCCGTCGCTCTCGTAGCGATAGCTGCCAGTGTCGTCGATATGCTCCGGCGCGCGGGAGAAGCTCAGGGTTCGGCCGCGATAGAGGACGGCGCTCATGGCTGCTTGGCCTCCGAGACCGCGCTCTCGAACCAGGCGACCAGCAGGGCGCGCTCCTCGGCCGAGACTTCGGTGATGTTGCCGGGTGGCATGGCGTGGCTGCGGCCGGCCTGGATGTAGATTTCGCGCGCATGGGCGGCGATCTCGGCATCGGTCTCCAGCTTCACGTCCTTCGGCGGCCGCACGATTCCCTCCCAGACCGGTTCGGCGGCATGGCACATCGAACAGCGCGACATGACGACGTCGCGGGCTGCTTCGTAATGGGCGTTCTCGACGAAGCGCAGGTTGCTCGGCGCGACCGACACTTCCTCCTCGACCGGGGCCTTCTGCACGGTCGACAGCCACATGATGGCGATGAAGATCAACAGGGTGGCAAGCCAGGTCCAGGTCGGCCGGCCCTTGCGGGCATGGGTGGTGTTGAACCAGTGGCGGATGGTGACGCCCATCAGGAAGACAAGTGCGGCGATCACCCAGTTATAGGCCGTGCCGAAGGCCAGCGGATAATGGTTGGACAGCATGAAGAAGATGACGGGGAGCGTCAGGTAGTTGTTGTGCAGCGAACGCTGCTTGGCGATCACGCCGTATTTCGGGTCGGGCGTGCGGCCGGCGATCAGGTCGGCGACGACGATCTTCTGGTTCGGGATGATGATCAGGAAGACGTTTGCCGACATGATGGTGGCGGTAAAGGCGCCGAGATGCAGGAAGGCGGCGCGGCCGGTAAAGACCTGGGTATAGCCCCAGGCCATGGCGATCAGCGCCACGTAGAGCACGCCCATCAGCACCCAGATGTTCCTGCCGAGCGGCGACTTGCAGAGCTGGTCGTAGATCAGCCAGCCGACCGCGAGCGAGGCGACGGAAAGGGCGATCGCCTGCCATTGGGTGAGGTCGAGCACGTGCCGGTCGATCAGGAAGAGGTCTGCCCCGCCGTAGTAGACGACGGCCAGCATGGCAAAGCCCGAGAGCCAGGTGACGTAGCTTTCCCATTTGAACCAGGTCAGGTGCTCCGGCATGGTCGCTGGCGCGACGAGATACTTCTGGATGTGATAGAAACCGCCGCCATGCACCTGCCATTCCTCGCCATAGGCACCGGCCGGCAGATGCGCGCGCTTCACCAGGCCGAGATCGAGCGCGATGAAGTAGAAGGACGAGCCGATCCAGGCGATCGCGGTAATGACGTGCAGCCAGCGCACGGCAAAGGAGAGCCATTCCCAGGCAATGGCGTATTCATACATCAGAAGTTCCCTTTCTTCCCCCCGGCCTTCCAGTCTGGGAAATTATCCACCGCAAGGGAAGCCCCGCAGGTCGGATCGCGGGCCAATCCAGAGAATTTCTTTGATTGAGGTCCGCGCGCGCTATTGCGCTTCCAGGCCCATGGCGGCTCGTTCCGGTGCCAGTGTGGTCTCCAGCCATTCGCGGAATTTGCGTATCTTGGGCAGGTTGCGCCGGCTTTCCGGATAGACCAGCCAATAGCGGTTGTCGTCCAGCCAGCTGAGTTCGAACGGCTGTATGAGCCGCCCGGACGCCAGTTCGTCCTGAAGGAAGAAAGGGCTCAGCATGGCGACGCCATGGCTGGCCATCGCGGCTCCGGTTTCAAGATCGAGCACGCCGCCTGCGTCGAACGTCCGTGCGGTGTGCTCCGCGGCATCGAGGCCCGCCAGCGTGAACCAGTATGTCCAGCGTCCGTCGTCGTCGGTGATCCACGGCAGCTTCAGCAAATCGGCCGGCTCCTTTATGCCGCCGACGCTCTCGGCCAGTCTCGGACTCAGTATCGGCGAATAGCTCAGCCGAAGCAGGGGGTGGACCGCGAGGCCGGGCCACGGCCCCCGGCCGATGCGGATGGCGAGGTCGGCGCTTTCCCGGTTGAAGTCGGTCAGCACGGAGCCGCGGAGAAGTCGGACTGCAATGTTGGGATGGGCGAGTTGAAAGGCGCCGAGATGCCGGGCCAGCCAGTGGGAGGCGAATGTCGGCGTGGAGTGGATTTCCAGGATCTCGTCGGCATCCTGACGCGCGGTGGCGATCGCTTCGCGCAGGACGGCGAAGGCATCCGTCACCTTCGGCAGCATGCGCTCGGCCGTTTCCGTCAGCACGATCTGGCGCGGCTTCCTGAGAAACAGCGGCTCGCCGATATTGTCCTCCAGCAGCTTGACCTGATAGCTCACCGCCGTCTGGGTCATGCCCAGCTCCTCGGCGGCCTTGGTGAAGCTCATATGCCGGGCCGCCGCCTCGAAGACGCGCAGGGCATTGAGCGGGAACTGTCTCGACAGTTTCATGGATAAGCTCTCTTGATGCATGCCTACCGTATTCGAATTGGAAACCGGCGGCAATCCGGCGCATCTCTTGGTCCATCCGGTCATTTCGCCGATGGAGAGGAGACGACGATGCTGCAAGCGACAAGACGCAATTGGGTTCCCGCGGGCATGACGCCCGGAGCCGTGTTCCGGCCACTGCGCCGCTTTGTCGAGCGCCTGTTCCAGCCGGATCGCACGGCCACCGAGGATCTGCCGCCGGAGGTGAAGAAGGATCTCGGCCTTCTCGAGGGCCGTCCGTCGCGGAACCGCACGGAGGCCTATTTCTCCAACCCCAGGCGCCACGGCGACTGGCTGCGCTCCGGCCCGCTCTAAGCAAATGCCTTGCCGGATCAAGACGATGCGCCGGCCAGCTGACGAACTGATTCCGCCGCTTCATGCGGTGATTCAGGTGGGCGCTGACCGCCCATGCTTCGGTCAGCTCAGCAGAACGGTGAGCAGTTCGGCCGCGACCAGGGCGGCGATCACCGGGGGGCGCTTGTCGCGGAGCGCGCTGCCGCCAATCGGCAGGACGAGCCTGTCGAGCATGGACGGATCGCCGCCCTCGCGGTCCAGCCAGCGGGCGAAGGTGGCGCGCTTGGTGGCCGAGCCGATCATGCCGACATAAGCAAGATCGGGGCGGGCGAGCGCCTGGCGGGCGATCAGGAAATCCAGCGCATGGTCGTGGGTGAGGATGACGGCCGCGCCGCCCGGCCGGATCATCGCCACCTCGGCTTCGGGCACGGCAACCCGGTGCAGCGCGACGCCGTGCGGCAGACCGCCTGGGGCAAGGTCGCGAGTCTCGACGAGCGTGACGGTCAGGGGCAGGGGGCCAAGGGCCGCCGCCAGCGCGAGCCCGACATGGCCGGCGCCGAAGAGGAAGACGTCGGGATAGGCGGTTTCCAGCTTTGCCTGCCGGTCGACCAGAACCTGCTGCGACCGTGCGTCGAGGCGGGTGAAGGCGAGCCGGGTGCGCCCGCCGCAGCACTGGCCGATCTCGGGGCCGAGCGGCACGTCGAGGGACGAGCTTGGCGCGCCGCTGGCCAGCAGCGTACGGGCATGGTCGATGGCGAGAAATTCCAGCTGCCCGCCACCGATCGTGCCGAACAGCGCGTCGGCCGCCACCACCATGAAGGCGCCCGCCTCGCGCGGCGTCGAGCCCTTGGCCTCGGCGACGTCGACGAGGACGGCATCGGGATGGGTGGCGAGGAAGGCGGGGAGGGAAGGCGCAGTCATTGCTGTTTGCCCCTCATCCGCCTGCCGGCACCTTCTCCCCGTCGTGACGGGGAGAAGGGACGATCCGGAAGCCTTGCGCCCTGTCGCCGGCGGTCAGCCACGTCCCGCATGTCTCCGGAGCACAGCGCGTTTGAACCGCGAGACGTCCGCGGCACGCGTCTTTCTCCCTGGTTGCGGGGTGCGCACGCCGATCGTCCTTCTCCCCGCCTGCGGGGAGAAGGTGCCGGCAGGCGGATGAGGGGCGTGCAGGCCCGCTCGCGCGCGCCTCTTCCGGCGCTGCGCGCCACCTTCTCCCCGATGGGGAGAAGAGGGGTGCCATCCTTGCCATCACATTCCCTTCAGCCGCTCGACGGCCATCAGCACGCGCTCGGGCGTTGCGGGGGCGTCGAGGTGGGGGCAATGGCGGTAGTCGGCGACCGAGGCGACGGCCATGGACAGGGCTTCCAGCACCGAGATCGCCAGCATCAGCGGTGGTTCGCCGACGGCCTTGGAGCGGCCGATCGTCGGCTCGGCATTTTCAGACCATTCGGCCAGCCGCGTGTTGAAGATTTTTGGCCGGTCGGAGGCGAGCGGAATCTTGTAGGTCGACGGCGCATGGGTGCGAAGCCTCCCCTTGGCGTCCCACCACAGTTCTTCCGTCGTCAGCCAGCCCATGCCCTGGACGAAGCCGCCCTCGATCTGGCCGATATCGATCGCCGGATTGAGCGACTTGCCGACGTCGTGCAGGATGTCGGTGCGATCCATCAGATATTCGCCGGTCAACGTGTCGATCGACACTTCCGAGCACGCCGCGCCATAGGCGAAATAGTAGAACGGCGTGCCGCGGCCGGCGGCGCGGTCCCAATGGATTTTCGGTGTCTTGTAGAAGCCGGCGGCCGAGAGCTGGACGCGGGCGAAATAGGCTTGTCTTACGAAGTCGGGGAAGGGGATTTCCTTCGATCCGACGCGCAACCGGTTCGGCAGGAACTCGACTTCGTCCGGCGGAACCTGGAAATGCTCGACGGCGAAGGCGACGAGGCGTTCCTTGATCTGGCGGGCGGCGTCATAGGCTGCCATTCCGTTGAGGTCGGTGCCGGAGGAGGCAGCGGTCGCCGAGGTGTTGGGCACCTTGCCGGTCGTCGTCGCCGTGATCTTGACGCGCTCGACATCGACCTGGAAGCACTCGGCAATGACCTGGGCGACCTTGGTGTAGAGGCCCTGGCCCATTTCCGTGCCGCCGTGATTGAGATGGATCGAGCCGTCCTGGTAGACGTGCACGAGGGCGCCGGCCTGGTTGAAGGCGGTCATGGTGAAGGAGATGCCGAACTTCACCGGGGTGAGCGCGATGCCCTTCTTGATGACCGGGCTCGTCCGGTTGAATTCGATGATCGCGCGGCGCCGCGCCTGGTAGTCGCAGGAGGTTTCCAGTTCCTCGACCACGCGGGCAATCACATTGTCCTCGATCGTCTGGTGGTAGGGCGTGACGTTGCGGCCGGAACCGACATCGCCGTAGAAATTCGCCTTGCGGATCTCGAGCGGATCCTTGCCCAGCCGGTAGGCGATCTCCTCGATGATGCGCTCGCCCCCCAGCATGCCCTGCGGGCCGCCGAAGCCGCGGAACGCCGTGTTGGAAACCGTATGGGTCTTCAGCGGCTGCGAGGTCAGCTTCACATGCGGATAGAAATAGCTCGAATCGGCATGAAAGAGGGCGCGGTCGGTGACCGGGCCGGAGAGGTCGGCCGAATAGCCGCAGCGCGCGGCGAAGTTGGCGTTGAGCGCATGGATGCGGCCGTCGCCGTTGAAGGCGACGTCGAAGTCCATGCGGAAGTCGTGGCGCTTGCCGGTCAGCGCCATGTCCTCGTCGCGGTCGGGGCGGAACTTGATGGCGCGGTTGAGCTTCTTGGCGGCGAGGGCGGCGAGGGCGGCAAACTGGTTGCCCTGGGTCTCCTTGCCGCCGAAGCCGCCGCCCATGCGCCGCACGTTGACGGTGATCGCATGGCTCGGAATGTCGAGCACATGGCCGACGATGTGCTGGATCTCGGAGGGGTGCTGGGTCGAGGACCACAGCGCCACCTCGTCGTCCTCGCCGGGAATGGCGAGCGCGATGTGGCTTTCCAGATAGAAGTGCTCCTGCCCGCCGATCCGCATCGAGCCTTTCAGGCGATGCTCGGCCTTGTCGAGCTCGGCCTCCGGCTCGCCGCGTTTGAGCACCATGCCCGGGGTGACCAGCGGCGCCTCGTTGGCGAGCGCCGCATCGACATCCGTCCAGAAGGGCAGGTCGCGGTATTCGATCCTGGCCAGGCGCGCGGCGCGGCGGGCGGCATCGCGGGTTTCGGCGATGACGGCAAAGACCGGCTGGCCGTGGAATTCGACCTTGTCGTCGGCCAGCAGCGGCTCGTCATGGCGCCCGCCGGACGAGACGTCGTTGACGCCCGGCACGTCCTTGGCCGTGAGCACTGAGACGACGCCGGGATAGGCCTTCACTGCGGAAAGATCGACCGAGAGGATCTCGGCATGCGCCCGGTCGGACATGCCGAGTGCGCCGTGCAGGAGGCCGGCGGGTTCGGGAATATCGTCGATATATTCGGCACTTCCGGCGACATGCTTGTGCGCCGAATCATGGCGGAGCGACTGGTGCATCGGGCCGTTGATCAGCTTGTAGGTCTCGAAGGTCGGCTTATGCATCACTCAGGCTCCTGCGGCCGGACGTGTCTTCTCCCCGGCGGGGAGAAGGTGGCGCGAAGCGCCGGATGAGGGGGAGCGAAGCTCGCCGGCCACAGCGCACCCGGCCCCCTCATCGCCTCGTTTCACTCGGCACTTCTCCCCGCTGGGGAGAAGAGGGCGCGCACTGGCTGACGTATCCTGGCGCGTTTCACCCCCCTCTGCCCTGCCGGGCATCTCCCCCTCAAGGGGGGAGATCGACACGCGGTGACGCCTTGCCCGAGCATCAGACCTCATATTTGAACAAGGCGCCTTTTGCCCTGCCATCTCCGGAGTACGGACAGACGGGTGCGGCTTCGACCATCTCCCCCCTTGAGGGGGAGGTGTCGGCGTAGCCGACAGAGGGGGGTGTCCCTGCATCGTCACGCCTCCTCCTCTGCAAACCGCTTCAACTCCTGCGGCGTGCCGGTCGTCTCGAGGAAGAAGCGGGTCAGCAGGTTCTTGGCAGTCAGCTGGCGGTATTCGGCGGTGGCGCGCCAGTCGGTGAGCGGTTTGTAGTCCTGGTCGAAGGCTTCGCGGGCGGCGTCGATCGTCGCTTCGTTCCACGGCTTGCCGAACAGGGCGGCTTCGACCGCGCGGGCGCGTTTCGGGGTGGCGGCCATGCCGCCGAAGGCGATGCGGATGTGGGAAACCGTGCCGTCCTCGCCAAGCGTCAGGTGGAAGGCGCCGCAAAGCGCCGAAATGTCCTCGTCGCGGCGCTTGGAGATCTTGTGCACGGCATAGTGGTTGCCGGCCTCCGGGCGCGGCACGCGGATGCTCTCGACGAATTCGCCCGCGCGGCGGTCCTGCTTGCCGTAGTCGATGAAATAATCCTCGAGCGGCAGCTCGCGGCTGCCCGAGGCCGAGCGCAGCCTGACCGATGCGCCAAGCGCGATCAGCGCCGGCGGTGTGTCGCCGATCGGCGAGCCGTTGGCGATATTGCCACCGATCGTGCCCATGTTGCGCACCTGCTGACCGCCGATGCGCTCGATCAGCCGGCCGAGCGCGGGGATTTCGGCCTTGAGCGTGTCGAAGGCCCGGGAATAGCTGACGCCGGCGCCGATGGTGATGGCGCGGTCGTCCGACGCGATCGTCTGCAGGTCGGTGAGGTGGTTGATGAAGACCACCGGGTTGAGGTCGCGCATCTGCTTGGTGACCCACAGCCCGACATCCGTCGCACCAGCGACGATCGTCGCCTCGGGCTCTTCGGCCAGCAGGTCGGCGAGCGCTGCGACCGAACCGGGCACGATCAGCCGGCGGTCGTTCTTGACCACGGTGATGGTATCGCTGCCCTGCAGGTTCCACAGCCGGGCCATGATATTGGTGCGGTCGCGCTCCAGCGGGTCGAACAGCGCGCTCGGGCGGGTGCGCGCGACCTGTTCGGCCGCCTTGACGATGGGTTCATAGCCGGTGCAGCGACAGAGATTGCCCTGCAGCGCGCGCTCGATCTCGGCGCGCGACGGCTTGTCGTTCGACAGCCACAGGCCGTAGAGCGACATGACGAAGCCCGGCGTGCAGAAGCCGCATTGCGAGCCGTGACAGTCGACCATGGCCTGCTGGACGGGATGCAAATTGCCGTTCTCGGCGGCCAGGTGCTCGACGGTCACCACATGGGTACCGTTCAGCGAGCCTAGGAAGCGGATGCAGGCATTGACCGTCTCATAGGCGAGGCGTCCGCCGTCGAGCCGGCCGACGAGAACGGTGCAGGCGCCGCAGTCGCCCTCGGCGCAGCCTTCCTTGGTGCCGGTCAGCCGGCGTTTCAGCCTGAGGAAGTCGAGCAGCGTCTCCGTCGGCTCGAAGCCGGATACTGCGACGTCCTCGCCGTTCAGGATGAAACGGATGCAATCGGTCATGCTTTGTCTTCTCGCTGGCCCATGGGCCGATGTTATTGCGCGGTCCAGCCGCCGTCTATCGAGATATGCGTGCCGGTGATCTGGCGCGCCGCATCGCTGGCAAGGAAGATCGCCACCGCCGCCACTTCCTCCACGGCCACGAATTCCTTGGTCGGCTGGAATTTCAGCATCACGTCGGATTTCACCTCAGCCTCGGAAATGCCGCGTGCCCTGGCCGTGTCGGGGATCTGCTTTTCGACGAGCGGGGTCAGCACATAGCCGGGGCAGATGGCATTCACCGTCACGCCGAATTCGGCCAGTTCCAGCGCCACGCTCTTGGTCAGCCCCATGATGCCGTGCTTGGCGGCGACATAGGCCGACTTGAAGGGCGAGGCGATCAGGCCGTGGGCGGATGCGACGTTGATGATGCGCCCGGCCTTCTTTTCCTTCATCGCGGGCACAGCTGCGCGAATGGTATGGAAGGAACTGGACAGATTGATGGCGATGATCTGGTCCCATTTCTCGGTCGGAAAGTCCTCGACCGCCGAGACATGCTGGATGCCGGCATTGTTGACCAAAACGTCGACCATGCCGAACTCATGCGCGGCGGTCGCCATCAGGTCGTCGATCTCGGCCGGCTTCGACATGTCGGCGCCGTGATAGATCGCCCGGCCGCCGGAGACTTCCAGGCTCTGGCGGATCGCCTCGATCTCGGCGGCATCGCCAAAGCCGTTGATGACGACATTGTCACCATGGGCGGCAAACGCCCGGGCGATGGCCAGGCCGATGCCGCTGGTCGATCCGGTGACGACGACGGTTCTGTTCATGTCTCGAATCCTCCCGAAAGCCTGCGGCGTTCTGCTGCGCCGCAGTAGATCGCAAAGGTTATGCGCAAATCGCGAGGGCTGGCAATTGGCTTTTTAAATGCCTGCGGCCCTCGTTTCGGGGTGGCCGGCGGGTGCGCCGGGGAACGGGGCGGCGGCGGATCGTCGGGGAAAAGATGAATCGGAGCAGCGGCTTGGCCGCAAAGCTTGCGATTCAGAGTCCGATTGAAGTCGACGGGCTGGCTCCCGTTCGTCATGCCGCGGCGGGGCGCCCAGGGCCGGTTCCCGCCCGGATGTGGCACTGCTCCGCGACCCGCTGGCAAAGTGATTCCGTTTTTCGCGCCAAGCCGTTGAAAAGACGAACGTTGGGGCAGGGCGGGGCGCAGCCGGTGAACGCTGTGTGCGGCAAATCGCATTTGCCGGCTGGCCGGTTCGCGCCTATCTCTTGCGTGACCTCAACGGGAAGAAAATGATGGAACTCGGGCTTTACACATTCGCGGATGTCGATCCGAACGCGGCCAACAAGGGCGCGGAGGCCAAGCGTCGCCTCGACGACCTGCTCGAGGAAATCCAGTTCGCCGACGCGGTGGGGCTCGACGTCTTCGGGCTCGGCGAACATCACCGTCCCGACTACATGGCGTCCTCCCCCGCGACCATCCTGGCTGCCGCCGCGGTGAAGACGAAGAACATCCGGCTGTCGAGCGCCGTGACCGTGCTCTCCTCCGACGATCCGGTGCGGGTCTTCCAGCAATATGCGACGGTCGATCTCCTGTCGAACGGCCGGGTCGAGATCATGGCCGGGCGCGGCTCCTTCATCGAGAGCTTTCCGCTGTTCGGCTACGACCTCGAGGACTACGACCTGCTGTTTGCCGAAAAGCTGCAGCTGCTGATGGAGATCCGCGAGAACGAGGTGGTGACCTGGGAAGGCGAGACCCGCAAAGCTATCGCCGGGCGCGGCGTCTATCCGCGGCCGTTGCAGGATCCGCTGCCGCTGTGGATCGCCATCGGCGGCACGCCGCAGTCGGCGGCGCGGGCCGGCCATCTCGGCCTGCCGCTGGCGCTGGCCATCATCGGCGGCGAGCCGCACCGCTTCGCCCCGCTGTTCGACCTCTACCGCCAGAGCGGCGCCAAGGCCGGCGTCGATCCAAAGGCGCTGAAGACCTCGATCAACGTGCACGGCTTCATCCACGACACCAATGAACGCGCCGCCGACCTCTTCTACGAGCCGCAGGCGACGGTGATGAACCGCATCGGCCGCGAGCGCGGCTGGGGACCGACAAACCGGGCGCATTTCGACGCGTCGCGGGGGCCGCGCGGCGCGCTCTTCGTCGGCGATCCGGAAACCGTGGCGGAAAAGATCGTCGCCAACCACAGGATCTTCCGCAACGACCGCTTCCTGCTGCAGATGGCGATCGGGCCGATGCCGCATCGCGACATCATGCGCGGTATCGAACTCTACGGCACAAAAGTCGCACCGCTGGTCAGAAAGGCGTTGACCCCGTCGGAAGCGGGGGCGTAAGCACCCGCCATCCCAGAGTTACAAAGAGCGGGTCTCAGGCCCGGAAGACGCACGATGATTGTTTCCAGCGAAGACGACCTCAACGGCCTGAAGGATATCGGCCGGATCTGCGCAAGCGCGGTGAAGATCATGGGGGCGGCGCTGGAACCCGGCATCACCACCCGCGAACTCGACCAGATCGGCCGCAAGGTGCTCGACGATGCGGGCGCGCAGTCGGCGCCGGAATTCTGCTATGAATTTCCCGGCGCCACCTGCATCAGCGTCAACGAGGAGATCGCACACGGCATTCCCGGCGACCGCAAGATTCTGGCCGGCGATCTGGTCAATATCGACGTGTCGGGGGTGAAGAACGGCTTGTTTGGCGATACCGGTTCGTCCTTCATCGTGCCGCCGGCCAAGCCGAAGATCGAAAGGCTCTTGCGCGACGGCAAGCGGGCGCTGTGGGTCGGTCTCAACCAGGTGCGCACCGGCCAGCCCATGATCAATATCGGCAATGCCATCGGCACCTTCGCCAGGAAGAACCGCTACACGCTGATCCAGAACCTGGCGAGCCACGGCATCGGCCATTCGCTGCACGAGGAGCCGAAGGAACTGTCCACCTGGCCGGATCCGGACGAAACGCGGATCATGGAGGAAGGCCTGGTCTTCACCATCGAACCCTTCCTGTCGCTCGGCGGCCTGTGGGCCGAGGACGGCGACGATCCCTGGACGCTCTACAGCGACCCGAAGGCGCCGACCGTGCAGTTCGAACACACCATCGTCGTCACCAGGAACGGTCCGATCATCCTGACGCTCGCCGACTGACGTGACGAGGCGCCCTGACCACAGAGCGCCAGCCGTCCGATCTCAGACGGAGAAGGCGACGGCGACGCCCTTCTTCTTGAAGTAGGACTGCATGATCTTGCGGCCCTGGCGGTTGGACTGGGCGAGCTTGGCCGTCTCGAACACAGCTTCTTTCACGCCTTCGCGGGCCATGGCCGCCTTCAGCGCCGCGATGTGCAGGTCGATATCCTCATTGTCGTTGTTGATCGAGGTGTAGATATTGTCGATGGCCTGGCTCAGGGTGAGGTCGCTCATGGGGCACTCCTTGGATTCGTTGCCCCTCCACTAGCGATTTTTGCGGCCGGGGCAAGCCGGGGATTGTGAACCCGCACAGGGCGAAGCCCTTGCGAGAGGGGCGATCCATCGCTTGCCGTTGCATCGGCGATCAGTATTTGTGGTTTGTGGGCGGCCTCTTGCGGTGCAATAAGCGTGCGCATGACGACAGCCTCGACCGACCGCCGCCATCTCGTGTCCACCGCCCTTGCCGGGGCTCTTGCCATGGCGGCGGCCATGGGGTTCGGACGGTTTTCCTTCACGCCGATCCTGCCCGGCATGATCGGCGATCTCGGGCTTTCCTCGACCGAGGCCGGGATCGTTGCCGCGGCCAATTTCACCGGCTATCTCGCCGGTGCGGTGGCCGGCGCCTATGGCTGGGCGGCGGGACGCGAGCGGCTGATCGGGCTTGCGGCGTTGCTGGCGACCGCCGTCCTTCTCGCCGGCATGGGTCTTACCGATTCGGTCGCCGTCTTCGTCGTGCTGCGTTTCCTGTCCGGCGTCGCCAGCGCCTTCGCCATGATCTTCGTCACCTCGATCGTGCTCGGCCACGCTGCGCGGGCCGGCAGCGAGGCGGTGCAGTCGGCGCATTTTGCCGGCGTGGGCCTCGGCATCGCCGCCTCGTCGCTGATGGTCATGCTGGTCGGTCTTTCGGGATTCGGCTGGCGGGCCGACTGGCTGGTGGGCGCGGCGATCGCGTTCGCTGTCTTCGTCGTCGTCGCCCGGCTCCTGCCGCGCTCCCCCTTCCACGCCTCGCAGGTCCCGCGCGAGCCGCCGATCGCCTGGAGCGCGGCCGTGGTGCTCACGACGCTGTCCTACGGCCTGTTCGGTTTCGGCTATGTGGTGACCGCGACCTTCATCGTCACCATGGCGCGGATGGGCAATGCCGGCGCGACGGTGGAATTCCTCACCTGGTTCGTCACCGGACTTGCGGCCGCAGCCTCGCTGTTTGCCTGGCGGCCGGTGATGCTCAGGATCGGGCTCGGCGGCGCCTATCTCGCCGGCCTGCTGATCCAGGCTATCGGGGTGCTCGCCTCCGTCGCCCTGCCGTCGCCGGCCGCGCCTCTGGTCGGCGGGGCGCTGCTCGGGGTGACCTTCATGATCATCACGGCCTATGGCTTGAGGCTCGGACGGGCGCTTTCGCCAGAAAGCCAGCGCCGGGCGCTCGCCTTCATGACGGCCGCCTTCGGCATCGGCCAGATCCTCGGGCCGCTGGTCGCAGGCTGGCTGGCGGAGCGCACGGGTAGCTTTTCGGCGCCGAGCCTGGTCGCGGCGCTGGTGCTTCTGGCTTCGGCAGGACTCATCCTGCCGGTGCTGCGGCGGCTGCCCTGAAATGACAGGGGTATCGCGGGACGGCGCGAAACTGTGAATTGGCGGCGGCCAAATTCGTCACATTCGGTTGATGGCATTGCTGGCCACTTTTTTCTGCCCTAGTTTCGCGCCAAAGACCGGGTTTCAAAGGCCCTTCCGTCCCCCGCCGAGAAAGCAGCTGTCCCCGTGTTCAAATCATTTTTTCCCAATCCGAGACTGTTTTTTGCGTCCTTCGCAATTTGGACCCTTCTCTCGATCCTCGTCTGGTATTTGTTCGGCGAACAGATGGGGACTGCCATCGGACTGCCGCCGCTGCCGGAAGATGTAGAGCCAATCATCAACCTGAGCTTTTTCATCACGCGCGACTATCTGTGGTTTTACATCTACACCGGCGTTTGGGCGGTGGCATTCGGGATATTCTGGGAGATCTACGCCAAGGACCATCCGTGGCGACATTGGGCTATCTGGGGCTCCTACTTCATCATCTTCACCACCTATTTCGACGTTCAGGTTTCGGTGCTGTTGAACAATTGGCGGCGCCCTTTCGGCGACCTCCTGCAGAACGCGCTGACAGGCAAGCCCGGGATTACGAATTGGGATTTCTACAGTCTCATGATCACGTTCTGGAGCATCGCTTTCCTGAACGTGGCGGTCTTTGTGATCGTACGCTTTTTCATCAGTCACTATGTCTTCCGCTGGCGCACGGCGATGAACAATTATTATATGTCGATGTGGCCGAAGGTGCGTCATATCGAAGGTGCCTCGCAGCGTGTTCAGGAAGACACGATGCGGTTTGCCAGTACCTTTGAAGGGCTCGGCGTCAGCCTGATCAGTGCGGTGATGAACCTCGTCGCCTTCCTGCCGATCCTGTTCGCCCTGTCGAAATACGTTACGGACCTGCCGATCATTGGCTCGATCCCGCATAGCCTATTCTGGCTGGCGCTTGTCTGGTCGGTGTTTGGCACTGCGCTGCTTGCGATGGTCGGTATCAAGCTTCCCGGGCTGGAATTCCGCAACCAGCGGGTGGAAGCGGCCTATCGTAAGGAACTGGTTTATGGTGAGGACGATCCGAACCGGGCAAAGCCGCTGACGATCGCCGAACTGTTCGACAATGTGCGGCGCAATTATTTCCGGCTGTATTTCCACTACACCTATTTCAACCTTGCTCGCTCGTTCTACATACAGGCGGACGGGTTGTTCCTCATCTTCATGCTGGTGCCGACAATCGTCGCGGTGAAAATCACCTATGGTATCTATCAGCAGATCGCCACGGCTTTCGGCCAGGTCTCGAACTCATTCCAGTATCTGGTCAACGTCTGGCCGACGATCGTCGAGTTGCTGTCGATCTACAAGCGTCTCGTCGCCTTCGAAGCGGCGATCGACAATGAGCCGCTGCCGGAGATCGACCAGGAATATCTGGCGGCAGAGGGTGAAGTGCTCGTCCGCGACTGAGCCGAGACGACAGAAGACATGCGCCTTCAGCCGCGCCGGAGCGATCCGGCGCGGTTTCGCATTCGGGAGGAGGGCAGGCGGGGTGGATCTTGGGGATTGGTATCAGGCTTTCCGCCTGCCCCGATCGCGCCGGCTGCCTTCGGGTCCTGCGGCGATCATCCTTGTTTCCGCCAGAACCCTGCCGTCACGACCGTCATCGCACCGCGCCTCGAAGAGGTGGAGAAGCCGGTTCGCGACCCGGTGCCCCGTCCGATGACCCTTGCAGGATAGGCCGGATCGCGGCGTGCGGGGAAAACCGCACCGGCGGTTTTTGCCCATGTGGCTGATCGCACGCGTCAATTTCTGGCAAGCGTGGAAAAATCTTCCCCGTCTCGGAATCAGGAGCGGGGGCTGGCCGGCTGCTTCGCCAGAAGGTCGATCGCCTCGGAATAGCTGACGCAGGCGACGTCGGCGCGGTGGCAGACGTCGGTCACCAGCCGCTCCATCGCCCGCCAGTAGGCGCCGCCGTTCATCTCGACGAAATGGAAACCCAGCTGCAGCGGGATGCGTTCGCCTTCGTACTGCTTGTCGAATGCGGCCTTGAAGGCCGCGTAGCTGCGCGCCTCGAATTCCTGCGATTGCGAGGGATTGTCCATGCCGGCGGAATGGCGGACGAAGAGATTGTAGTCCATGCCGATGATCCGGCGGTTCTGCGGGCCTTCGGGAATGAGCGGCAGGCCGAAGCGGACGAGCGAACCGTCCTCGTTCGGCAACATCGCCCCCTTGGTGACGAGGCTCGCATCATAGGCGAAGCCGAATTCGTTCTCCGCCGCGACCAGGCTGTCGGGAGCCGAAAGATAGGGCGCGCGGAAACCGCGAATGCCCGTGCGGGCAAAGGCTGCCCAGCCTTGCGGCTCCCGGTCGGCGAGGCCGTTCGCCTTCCAGGCATTGGTGACGACGCTGCGGAAGGTTTCGAATTCCGAGAGCCAGTCGGCCTTGGTCCAGTCCTTGCCGTCGAAATGGCCGCAGGCATGGTTGGCGATCTCGTGGCCTTCCTGGCGGGCGTTCCAGATATGATCGAGGCGGACGGCGACATCCTCCACGGTCGGTGCGAAGCCGATGTTCGACTTCCCGGCCTTCATGCCCGGCGCTTTGTAGTCCTTCGCCTTTTCCCGAGGGATCAGCGTGGTGCAGGAGAGGAAGTAGGTGAAGTGCGCGTCCGCACGGCGGGCGATGTCGCGGCTCTTCTCCCACAGCGTATTGTCATGCGCGCCGTCGAAGGAGATCAGCAGCAGCTGTTTCGGCCGGGCTGGCTCCGCCACGGCCTGCGGCTCGGCCAGAACCGGCGGAGCGAGGAGGAGGGCGAGACAAACGGCAGCAAGGGAACGCGACATGGAAAAACCTGGAAAAAATCAAGGCGGTTTTCTGTCAGCCAAATGCGGCGAAGCTTTGAACAGGGTGGAATTTCCGATCCGGGACCTTTATGCCATGGAGACGAAAGTTCAATTGGGGTCCAAACCATGACAATCCTGATCCTCGGGATCATTCTCTTCATCGGCACGCACATGATCCGCATCGTGGCGCCCGGTTTCCGCCGCGCCATGGTGCAAAAGCTCGGCGAGAACGGCTGGAAGGGCGTGCATGGGCTTATCAGCATTCTGGCGCTCGTCGTGCTGGTCCTCGGCTGGCAGCAGGCCCCGGTCATCGATCTCTGGTTCCCGCCCAAGGGCATGACGCACCTGACGCTGACACTGATGCTGTTTGCCGTGATCTGTCTGGTTGCCGGAATTCTGCCGGCCGGCCACATCGCCACGAAGGCCAAGCATCCGATGGTGCTGTCGGTGAAGATCTGGGCGCTGGCGCATCTTCTCTCCAATGGCGACCTTCGCTCGGTGCTGATGTTCGCCTCCTTCCTCGCCTGGGGCGTGATCGCCCGCATCGCGCTGAAGCGCCGCCAGCGTGCCGGTGAAGTGACGCTTCGTCCCTTCGTCTCGGCCAAGTGGGACCTCGCCGCCGTGGTCGTCGGCCTGCTGGTCTGGGGGCTGTTCATCTGGAAGCTGCATGCGCTTCTGTTCGGCGTAGCGCCGCTTCCCCTGTGAGGCATCGCGCCCGCCAACCGGCCTTCCTGCCGTTTTCCGCTTACAAGTGCGGAAAAATCGGTTAGAAGGCCGCTCACGCATCCCATTGCATCGAAAGGCCGGCCGGTCCGGAAGCATTCATGGTTGACAACAACGACAGCTTTATCCGCGAAGTCAATGAGGAGCTCCGCTCCGACCAGTTCCGCAACGCGTGGAAGAACTACGGCCGTTTCGTCATCGCCGTCGCCGTGCTGATCGTCGTCGGCACCGCCGGCTATCGCGGCTACGAATACTGGCACGAAAGCCAGTCGTCGGATGCCGGCGACAAGTTCCTGGCTGCGTTGACGCTGGCCAACGAAGGCAAGGCGGATGAGGCGAAGGCCGCGCTCGCTGCGCTGGAGACCGACGGCTACGGCGCCTATGCGGTGCTGGCGCGCATGCGCTCGGCCACCGTCGAGGCGGAAAAGGGCGATCCGACCGCTGCGATCGTCGCGTTTTCGGCGATCGGCAAGGACAACTCGGTTCCGGCCGTCATCCGCGACGTCGCCCGCATGCGGGCCGCCTGGCTGCTGATCGACAACGGCACGTATGAGCAGGTTTCGGCCGAGGTCGAAGCCATGGCGACGCCGCGCGACGCGATGCGCCACTCGGCCCGCGAGGCGCTGGGTCTTGCCGCTTACAAGGCCGGCGACATGACCAAGGCGCGCGAATGGTTCGAACAGATCGTCGAGGACGGCGAGGCGCCGCGCAATGTTGCCAGCCGCGCCCAGATCCTGCTCGACAACATCACGGCTTCCGGCAAGGCGCCGTAAGCCAGCACGGCGGAAACGCCAGAAGGACACGATCAGTCATGAGCTTTACCGTCGCCATCGTCGGGCGTCCGAACGTCGGCAAGTCCACCTTGTTCAATCGCCTGGTGGGCAAGAAGCTGGCGCTCGTCGACGATACGCCGGGTGTCACCCGCGACCGTCGCCCGGGCGACGCCAAGCTGATCGACCTCCGCTTCACCATCATCGACACCGCCGGCCTCGAAGAGACCGGGCCGGACACGCTCGAGGGCCGCATGCGCGCCCAGACCGAGATGGCGATCGACGATGCCGACCTGACGCTGTTCGTCGTCGATGCCAAGGCGGGGCTCACCCCGCTCGACAAGACCTTCGGCGAGCTCCTGCGCCGTAGCGGCAAGCCGGTCGTGCTGGTCGCCAACAAGTCGGAAGCCAAGGGCTCCGACGGTGGCTTCTACGACGCCTTCACGCTGGGGCTCGGCGAGCCCGTGCCGATCTCGGCCGAGCACGGCCAGGGCATGATCGACCTGCGCGACGCGATCGTTTCGGCGATCGGCGAGGACCGCGCTTTCCCGGAAGACATCGACGAGGCGGAGACCGACGTTCGGGTCTCGGCCGACGAAGTCGGCGGCGAAACCGGCGAGGACATCGAGCCGGAATATGACGAGACCAAGCCTTTGCGCGTGGCGATCGTCGGGCGTCCGAATGCCGGAAAGTCGACGCTGATCAACCGCTTCCTCGGCGAGGACCGGCTTCTGACCGGGCCTGAGGCCGGCATCACCCGCGACAGCATTTCGGTCGAGTGGGACTGGCGCGGCCGCACCATCAAGATGTTCGACACGGCCGGCATGCGCCGCAAGGCCCGCGTGCAGGAGAAGCTGGAAAAGCTCTCCGTCGCCGACGCGCTGCGCGCCATCCGCTTTGCCGAAACCGTGGTCATCGTGTTCGACGCGACCATCCCCTTCGAGAAGCAGGACCTGCAGATCGTCGACCTGGTGCTGCGCGAAGGCCGTGCCGCCGTGCTCGCCTTCAACAAGTGGGACCTGGTCGAGGACACGCAGGCAGTGCTGGCCGACCTGCGCGAAAAGACCGACCGTCTTCTGCCGCAGGCGCGCGGCATCCGCGCCGTGCCGATCTCCGGCCAGACGGGCTACGGCCTCGACAAGCTGATGCAGGCGATCATCGAGACCGACCGCACCTGGAACAAGCGCATTTCGACCGCCAAGCTCAACCGCTGGCTCGAGCATACTCAGGTCCAGCATCCGCCACCGGCGGTTTCGGGCCGGCGCATCAAGCTGAAATACATGACCCAGGTGAAGGCCCGCCCGCCGGCCTTCATGATTTCCTGCACGCGCGCCGATGCGCTGCCGGAGAGCTATGTGCGCTATCTGACGAACGGTCTGCGGGTCGATTTCCAGATGCCGGGCGTACCGATCCGCATCCACTTCAAGGCGGCGGAAAATCCCTTCGAGAACCGCAAGAAGAAGCGCTGACAGGCAGGGGCCGCCGCGTCAGGCGCCCGCGGGGCGGACCGGCAGTCGCCGCGACAGCCGCCGCCGCTTGGCCTGCGTCTTCGCCTCGATGACATTGTCCAGGAACTGCTTCGTCGCGGCCTGCCAGGTATAGCCCTCGGCCAGGTGGCGGGCTTCCTCCCGCGATCGCTCCAGCGCGGCAAGACAGGCCGTGCGCAGGTCTTCGTCCAGCGCACCCGCGCCGCTCGCCGCCGGGATGATGTCGGCGGGGCCGGTGACCGGATAGGCGGCGACCGGAACGCCGGAGCCGAGCGCCTCCAGAATGGTATTGCCGAAAGTGTCGGTCTTCGACGGGAAAACGAAGACGTCGGCCTCAGCATAGGCACTCGCCAGGTCCTCGCCGAACTTCACCCCGGTGAACAGCACGTCCGGATAGCGGGCCTGAAGCTCGGCACGCGCCGGGCCGTCGCCGACCACCACCTTGGAGCCTGGCAGGTCGAGATCGAGGAAAGCGGGCAGGTTCTTCTCCACCGCGACGCGGCCGACCGTGATGAAGATCGGACGGGGGAGCCCGAAGGGGTTGTCGGTCTGCGGGCGGGGATGGAACAGGGAAAGGTCGATGCCGCGGCTCCACAGGCAGAGATTGGCGATGCCCTTGGCCGCCAGTTCGCGTCTCAGGCTCTCGGTCGCCACCATGCAGGCGCCGCCGCGATTGTGGAACCAGCGCACATAGGCATAGAGCCAGGAGAGCGGCACGGGCACGCGGGTGCGGACATATTCGGGAAAGCGGGTGTGGTAGCTGGTGGAGAAGGGCATGTGCTTCTTCAGGCACCAGCGCCGCGCCATAAGCCCAAGCGGGCCTTCGGTGGCGATGTGCATGAAGTCCGGCTTCTCCGCCTCGATCCGGCGGGCGATCTGGCCGTAGGTGGCGAGCGACAGGCGGATCTCCGGATAGGTCGGCATGGGAATGCTGCGAAACGGCCTCGGTGTGATCATCGCCACGTCGTAGCCCATGGCCGCCAGTTCGCGATTGGTGGTTTCGATCGAGCGGACGACGCCGTTCACCTGCGGGTGCCAGGCATCGGTGACGATCATGATCTTCGGCATGGCGCGGTCGCTGTTCTCTCGCTGGCGGGCCGGCGGCGCATGGGCCGGTGGTCCGCGTCGCGTCCCGGCTCGGACACCCGCCTCGAGCGGGAGGCTGCCTCGGGACTCAAGGTTTCTCCATCGTTCAGGGCCGTTATGGGCGGGCAATGTTACAGCTGCATGTCAGGCCGGTGACGCGGAGCAGGACGGCTTGCCGTGCATGGTGCTTCGGTCTCTTGCCCTTTGTGCGATTTCGCCACTCGCCTCAGGCGCGTCATGTCCTATATTGCAGACGCACCCACCCGTTTCACCATCCCCTCGAGGAGCGCGCATGACGAAGAGCCCGGCCAAGGCCAAGCCGCAGAAGAGCAATGCCGACTGGTGGCGCGGCGCCGTCATCTACCAGGTTTATCCGCGGTCCTTCCAGGATACCGACGGCGACGGGATCGGCGACCTCAAGGGTGTGACGGAACGGCTGCCCTACATCGCCTCGCTCGGCGTCGACGCCATCTGGCTCTCGCCCTTCTTCACCTCGCCGATGGCCGACATGGGCTATGACGTCTCCGACTATTGCGACGTCGACCCGATGTTCGGCACGCTTGCCGATTTCGATGCGCTGATGACGCAGGCCCATGGCCTGGGCCTCAAGGTCATCATCGACCAGGTGTTGTCGCATACCTCCGACCAGCATCCGTGGTTCAAGGAAAGCCGCACCAGCCGCGACAATCCCAAGGCCGACTGGTTCGTCTGGGCGGCCGCCAAGCCGGACGGCACGGCGCCGAACAACTGGCTTTCGGTCTTCGGCGGCCCCGCCTGGGAGTGGGACGGGGTGCGCAAGCAATATTACATGCACAATTTCCTCGCCTCGCAGCCGGATCTCAACTTTCACAATCGCGAGGTTCAGGAGGCGCTCCTGGATGCGGCCAGGTTCTGGCTGGAGCGCGGCGTCGACGGTTTCCGCCTCGACACGGTGAACTACTATTTCCACGACAAGGAACTGCGCGACAATCCGGCTCACATGCCCGACAGCGAGGAGGCCGGGCTCGACGCGCCGGACGTCAACCCTTATGGCATGCAGAGCCATCTCTACGACAAGACCCAGCCGGAAAACATCGGCTTTCTCAAGCGGTTCCGCACGCTGCTCGACCAGTATGAGGGCCGCACCTCGGTCGGCGAAGTGGGTGACGGCGCGCGGTCGCTGAGAACGGTCGCGGCCTATACAGCCGGCGGCGACAAGCTGCACATGTGCTACACCTTCGATCTCTTGGGCCCCGATTTCACCCCGAACCACATTCGCCATTGCGTCGACGCCTTCCACAAGTCGGTCGCCGACGGCTGGGTGTGTTGGGCCTTTTCCAATCACGATGTCCATCGCCATGTCAGCCGGTTCGCCCAGAATGCCGAGGAGCGGGAGGCGGTGGCGAAGCTCGCCATCAGCGTTCTATCCACGCTGCGCGGTTCGATCTGCCTCTACCAGGGCGAGGAACTGGGGCTGCCGGAGGCGGAACTCCAATTCGAGGACCTGACCGACCCCTACGGCATCCGCTTCTGGCCGGCCTTCAAGGGGCGCGACGGATGCCGCACGCCGATGCCCTGGGTTTCGGCCGCGGACCATGCCGGCTTCACCACGGCGGCCAAGCCCTGGCTGCGGGTTCCGGCCGAACACAGGGCGGTTGCGGTCGACACCCAGGACGCCAAGGAGGGCTCGGTGCTGGAGCACTACCGGCAGACGCTGGCCTTCCGCAAGGCGCATGCCGCGCTCACCGACGGCGACATGGAATTCCTCGATCTCGACGAGGACGTACTCGCCTTCACCCGCAAGAAGGGCGAGGACCGGCTGCTCTTCGTCTTCAACCTGAGGGGCGGCCCGCAGGAGGTGAAGCTGCCGCAGCGCATTGCCATCAAGGAACTGGTCGGCATGCCCGGCCTTTCCGGCAGCATTGTCGATGGCGTGGTGCTGGTCGAGGCGCGGGACGGTTTTTGCGCGCGGATTTGAAGGGAGGGAGTGCCGATGGACGTCAGACCTGCGACGGCGGCGGACCGCACCGGCTGGATCGCTCTTAGGCAACAGCTCTGGCCGGAGGAATCTGGCGAAGGCCATGCCGCGGAAGTCGATGAGGCTTTCGCCAGTTCCGACACGCGGGCCGCCTTCGTCGCTGTCGACGCGGCCGGCGCCGTGATCGGATTTCTCGAGGCCGCCATGCGCTTTGATTACGTCAATGGCTGCGAGGGATCGCCGGTCGCCTTCCTCGAAGGGATCTATGTCGCGCCCGCCTTCCGCAGACAGCGGGTGGCGCGGGCGCTGATCGCGGCCTTCGAAGACTGGGCACGGGGCAAAGGCGTCAAGGAGATGGCGTCCGACGCGGAGATCGACAACCGGGTCTCGCACGCGATGCATCAGGCGCTCGGCTTTGCCGAGACCGAGCGCGTCGTCTACTTCCGCAAGCCGGTGGCCTGAGCCCGCTCGATCTCAAAGCCCCTCGTCGGGGATGTTGAGGATATGGCCGCAGGCCTTGCAGTGGACGGCATCCGCGTCGTGCCGCTGCAGCCCGCATTCGGGGCAGGGGAAGGACACCTTGTAGGGCCTGACGATCGCCTGGGCGAGGCGCACGAAGAGCGAGATGCCGATGATCATGGTGACGATCGAGGTGAGCTTGCCGAACGTGCCGGGCAGGGTGATGTCGCCGAAGCCGGTGGTCGTGACGGTCGCCACGGTGAAATAGAAGGCGTCGATGAAACCGGTGCCGGCGTCCTCGCGGTAGAAGAAGAAGGTGTAGACGAAGCCCGTCACCAGGAAGAGGAAGACGAACAGGTTGATGAAGGCGGTCACGACGTCGACCTGCTCGCGCAGGCCGAGGCGCCGCAGCATCAGCTTGAAGACCGGCCGCCGCGCCACGGCCCAGATGCGGGCGACGCGCAGGAAGCCGAAATTGAACAGCCATTGCGGGAAGAGCAGGGTGCAGAGCACCAGGAGATCCAGCCAGGTGATCGGCTTGGCGAACATGCGCCGGGTCGAGGACGAAATGGTCCACTGGGCAAACAGCTCGGCCGCGATCCAGAAGGCGATCACGTAGTCGATGATCAGATAGCTCGGCCGGTCGCGCAGGTAGGGACCGGCGAGGAAAAAGCCGATGATGGCGAGGTCGATGACCATCAGCGCGAACTGGAACCGGATCGCCGCAGCATCCTCGCCGAAATAGAGGCGGGACAGGCGCTGGCGGAGGAGGGATGGTGCGGCCGGCTGGGGAGACATCGTGTTTCCTAATAGTGATAGCGGCACTGGGCGACGACCAGCACCTGATCGGCATCGCGCTCCGTGACCCGATAGACCAGGCGGTGTTCCTGGTTGATCCTGCGCGACCAGAAGCCTTTGAGACTTCCTTTCAGCGGTTCAGGCTTGCCGATGCCCGAGAACGGGTTCCTCAGCGTATCGCGAAGAAGGTCGTTGATGCGCGCCAGCGTCTTGCGGTCGGTTTCCTGCCAATACAGATAGTCCGCCCACGCGTCCTCAGTGAACGCGAGCTGCACGGTTCAGGCCTTGCGCTCGAGCGGAATGTCGCGAACGGTGAACTGCCCCGCCTCGATCTCTGACTTCGCCTTGAGCAGACGCGCGGCGTTGGCCGGGGACGACAGAAGGTGAATGGTTTCCATCATGCCCTCGTATTCTTCCTTGCCAATCAGAATCGCCGACGGCTTGTCGCGCCGGACGATTTCCACCGCGGCCGCATCCTCGTTCACCTTGTCGAGCAGTCCGGCAAGCTCCGCCCGGGCTTTCGAGAAGAATATCGTATCCATCACCGACCTCCTGAGTTGTACCGAATATAGTACAGCTCTCCGTTTTCCACAAGCACTCTCCCGATCAGGCGGTTGGGAGCGATCGTCAAGTCATCCTCGGAGAGCCGACCATGCTGACCCGGTCGGACGACCCTGTTCTAGCCCGTCAACCTGTCATAGTCGGCATGAGAACCGATCCGGAACCATACGACGTCGTCGCCGGTCAGGACAGCCAGTGCCCGATAGGCGATCCCGACGCGGGCGGACCACAGTTTGCCAATCTGCTTGAAATGCAACGAGGGATGATGGGGATCCGCCTTCAGCCTCTCGAAGTTCCTGTCGGCCAGCCGCCGTATGGTTTCCGGCAGTGCGTCGTAGCAGGCCCAGAACCGGCGGTGGCGTGATGGTTCACAGCGGCCTGCTGGCCCCTTTGCGGAAGGCCGCGAGAGCGGCATCGGCGAGGGCGTCCAGTCTGCCGCTTGTCGAATCGTTCTCGATGCGCCGGTCCCCGCGGTCGGCGCTCAGTTCCTCGCACCAGCGGGCGAAGCCATCGAACTCCTCCGGCGGCAGGTCGCGGACGATCTTTTCGATCTGTTCCAGTTTCGTCATGTCCGTCTCCATCCCGGCCAAGATAGTGCGTGTGGCGCTCACTGCCAAGCGCTCACCCGATCAGGCAGAACTTGTCGACGTCGACCATGCCCCTGTCGGAGATCTTCAGGTGCGGGATGACCGGCAGGGGCAGGAAGGCGACCTGGAGGAAGGGCTCTTGCAGAGTCGTTCCAAGGGCATAGGCGGCCTTTCTCAAGTGATGGAGCGTGTCGCGCACGGTCTCGAAGGGTTCGAGGCT
Organism: Allorhizobium sp. GW101-3B10; assembly: GCF_059424725.1. Lineage (NCBI taxonomy): Bacteria > Pseudomonadati > Pseudomonadota > Alphaproteobacteria > Hyphomicrobiales > Rhizobiaceae > Allorhizobium > Allorhizobium sp. GW101-3B10. Next base: position 839,963 of record NZ_JBWKZR010000001.1, read on the forward strand.
CATCAGGCCGGCGACGGGAAGGGCGATCTCGCCGGTGACCTTGCCGTCCTCGACGACGACGAAGCCGCCCTTAATCTCGTCCAGGCGGTTGGCGGCCATCGCCATGTCGTCCTCGGAGACGCCGACCACGCAGATATTGTGGCTGTCATGTCCGACGGTCGAGGCGATCGCGCCCTTCTTCAGGCCAAAGCCCTGGACGAAGCCGTTGGCATGGTTGCCGTTCTTGCCGTGGCGCTCGATGACGGCGACCTTGATGATGTCTCGGTCGAGATCGACGGTGGTCTGGTTGCCGTTCGAGGGCAGCCGGAAGCGGCGGTATTCGGTGATGATCTTGCCGGGCAGCACGCCCATGACCGGGGTCTCGCCCTCGGTGACCGGCACACCGAAATCGGCGGCCTTGACGATGCAGGCCTTGACGCTGTCGAGCCCGACAGGGGCGACCGCCTCGCGGGTGGCGAACAGGGCATCGGTGACGCGGCGGCCGGCGGCAAAGACCATCTCGGCCTTGCAGCTTTCGAGGCTGTCGATCACCACGAGGTCGGCGCGCCAGCCGGGAGCGACAAGGCCCCGGTCACGCAGGCCGAAGGCGCGGGCCGCCGAGATCGAGGCGGCGCGGTAGACGGCGAGCGGGTCGACGCCATGGGCGATGGCGGTGCGGATCATGTAGTCGAGATGGCCTTCCTCGGCGATGTCGAGCGGATTGCGGTCGTCGGTGCAGAGCGCGAGGAAGGGCGAGAGCCGTTCGGTGAGGATCGGCATCAGGGCGTGCAGGTCCTTTGACACCGAGCCCTCGCGCACCAGGATGTGCATGCCCTTGCGGATCTTCTCCATGGCTTCCGGCACATTGGTGCATTCGTGGTCGGTGCGGATGCGGGCGGAGAGATAGCCGTTGAGGTCGCGGCCGGACAGAAGCGGCGAATGGCCGTCGATATGGCCGTCCTGGAAGGCTTCGAGCTTGGCGATGCAGATCGGATCCTTGTGGATCACGCCGGGGAAATTCATGAATTCGGCAAGCCCGATCACCTTGGGATGGTGGCGGAAGGGCAAGAGCGCCTCAATGGGCAGGTCGGCGCCGGAAGTCTCCAGATGGGTGGCCGGCACGCAGGAGGAGAGCTGGACGCGGATGTCCATGATCGTGCGTTCGGAACTCTCGAGGAAGAACCGGATGCCTTCCGTGCCCAGCACGTTGGCGATCTCGTGCGGGTCGCAGATCACGGTCGTCACGCCATAGGGCAGGACGCAGCGGTCAAACTCGTGCGGCGTGACGAGGGACGACTCGATGTGCAGATGGGTGTCGATGAAGCCGGGGACGACGATCCTGCCGGAAATGTCGATTTCCTCGCGGCCCTCATAGCTTTCGCCGGTGCCGACGATGGTGTCGCCGCAGATGGCGATGTCCGACGAGACGAGCTCGCCGGTGACGAGATCGAAGAACCTTCCCCCCTTCAGCACGATGTCGGCGGGGGTGCGGCCCACGCCCTGGTCGATGCGGCGGTCCAGATCAGTCATGGGTCTCTCCGATTCCGTTGTTGCCCGACTGTAGCGGCTGCGCGGTGCGAGGGAAATGCCGCCTCGTTGCTTCGGCCTCAACACCGACCCGAACGGCACAGCGTCCACGGCCGCGGGGGCCACCGGAGGGCGGTGCCGGATCCGCGTCGTTGTGGGTCGGCATGCACCGCCATGCCGCGGCGGTCTCGATGTGGGGTGAGGCTGCCTGGGTTCACTTCGGCGATCGCCGTCAGCGCGGTCGGCAATTCATTAAACCAAATGGTTGACTATTCTTTGCGGCGGAGCTACTGAATATACATTCAACCATAAGGGTGAATGAATTCCGTGAACCCGTGCGTTTGGGCATGCTCGTGCCCGGACTTCACGACAGCGATGGAGATCATCATGCTTCTGTCCAACAAGAATATCCTCATCTTTGGCGGTTCGGGGGCGATCGGCTCCGCGGTGGCCGGCGCCTGTCTGGCGGAGGGCGCCCGCGTCTTCATCGGCGCGCGGGACGCGCAACGGCTCGTAGCCGCGGCTGGCGCGCTTGAAATCGGCCCCGGGGCTCTTGAGACCTTCCTCGTCGACACGCTGGAGCCCGACCTGGTCACCCGCACCGTCGACGGCATTGCGGCTCGGCTCGACGAGATCGATGTGGTCATGGATGCCACAAGCTCTCTGCACGACCAGGGCTCGTTCATCGACACGCTCGATCTTGAGGACTTCATGCTGCCGGTCGATCGGTTTCTGACCTCTCTGTTCAACACCAGCAAGGCCGCAGTACGACACATGGGCAAGGATCGGCGGGGGCTCGTGCTCACCTTGACGACACCTGCCGGACGGTCGGCCGCGCCGGGACATCTCGGCAACAGCGTCGCCTCCGCCGGCGTCGAAGCCTTTACCCGCGTGCTCGCCGCCGAGCTTGGGCCACGCAACATCCGCGCCGTCTGTCTCGGTCCGCACGCGCTGGCGGATGCGCCGAAAGCCGGTTCCTACACGGCCGAGTTGTTTGCGCCGAAAGCGGCGGCGATGGGCCTCACGGTGGATGAATGGCTGATCGCAGCGGCGGGGACGACTATGCTGGAACAGCTGCCGACCCTGCAGGATGTTGCCCAGACAGCCGTCTTCCTGATGTCGGATAAGGCGCGTGCGATGACGGCAGCCTATGTGAACCTGACGGCCGGAATGATTCCGGAGTGAACCTGCGCCCGGGGCGCCAGGGGGCGGGGGCGGTCGTTTCTGCAGGAGGCCCCGTGTTTTCCGCCGACGGGAAAAGGCGGCCGTCGCCGGCCGCCCCACTGTTTCGTCTTGCACTTGAGCCGGCCGCTGGGCGCCTTACTCGACGGCGACGATCTTGCCGGCGTCCCACTTGAACAGCGAGAAGGTCTGCGAGGTGAGGTCGCCGGTCTCGCCGTAGGTGACCTTGCCGATGGCGGTGGCGATCGGCTCACCGGTCTTCAGGGCCTCGGCGACGGCTGCGGCGTCTTCGGCGCTGCCGGCCTTCTCGATACCGGCCTTCAGCACCTCGACGGCGGCATAGGCGTTGAGCGTGAAGGCTTCGGCCGGGATATTGCGGGCGGCGAGCGCGTCGGCTGCAGCCTTGGAATCGGGATTCTTCAACGCGTCGGAGGCGTTGGTGAAGATCGCGCCGTTGGCGGAATCCCCGCCGATCGAGGCGAATTCGCTGTTCGACAGGCCGTCACCGCCGATGATCGTCGCCTTGACGCCGAGGTCGGCGAGCTGGCGGGCGAGCAGGCCGCCTTCGGGGTGATAGCCGCCGAAGTAGATCACTTCGACGGCCTCCGACTTGAGGCGGGTCGTCAGCGCGCTGAAGTCCTTGTCGCCGGGGGTGAGCGCGTCGTTGAAGACTTCGGTCACGCCGCCTTCGTTCAGTGTCTTCTTGAAGGCGTCGGCGAGGCCTTTGCCGTATTGGCCCTTGTCGTTGATGATGCCGATCTTCTTGTCCTTGAGGTTGGCGAGGACATATTTGGCGGCGACTTCTGCCTGCTGGTCGTCACGGCCGCAGGTGCGCAGCACCGTGGTCAGGCCGCGATTGGTAAGATCCGGGGCGGTCGCGGTCGGCGTGACCATCAGCACGCCGTTTTCCGCGAGCACGTCGGAGGCCGGGATGGCGACGCCGGAGGTGACCGGGCCGACGACGAAGCGGATGCCGTCGCCGACCAGCTGGTTGGCGGCCGAAACGCCCTGCTTGGGTTCGCCGGCATCGTCGGCGAGCTTCAGCACGACGGTTTCACCGAGGATGCCGCCCTGCTTGTTGATCTCGTCCACGGCGACTTCGGCGCCGTGCTTGACCTGTTCGCCGTAGGCGGCGACCGGGCCGGTGAGCGGCGCGATCAGGCCGATGACGATTTCGGCGCGCGCTCCGGACGCGAAGGCGAGGGCGGCGACCAGTGCGGTGCTCGTCAGCAGTTTCAGGTTCATGTCTTTTCTCCTTGGATGGGCGCCGTTTTCTGCTGCTCCCGAACAGCTGTCTTTTCCCGGCGGTTCTGGCCGTCGGGATGATTGGAGGCGCTCTTTAGCGGGACCTCATTAGACACCGGAGCGAGTGGGCTGACCAGTCGTATTTTGCGCAGTGTGCGACTTATTCCCCCGTTCAACCTTGCGGATTTCTCAAACCGGCGACTGGTCTTGACAAACCTATAACCGTAGAGTTATTGAATTGATCAATAGCCAACGGGTTATGAATTTCGATGAACGACACGCCTGACTTTCTCTTCGCCGCCCTGGCCGATCCGACGCGCCGGGCGATCTTCGAGCGGCTCTGCCGCCGGGGTGAGCAGACGGTCGGGGCGCTGACGGCGCAGGCCGGCGTGTCGCAGCCGGCGGTGTCGAAGCATCTCGGCGTGCTGAAGCGGGCGGGCCTCGTGCTCGACCGGCACGAGGGGCGCCAGACCCATTACAGTGCGCGGCTGGAGGCGCTGGCGCCACTGGTGGACTGGACGAAACAGATGACCGGCTTCTGGGAAAGCCGGTTCGACGATCTCGAGGACCTGCTGAAAAGGATGGACCAATGAACGATACTGCCAGCAAAACGCTTTCCGTCGTGGTCGAACGGGAGCTGCCGCATGCGCCGGAGAAGATCTGGCGTGCGCTCACCCAGCCCCAACTGATCGAGGAATGGCTGATGAAGAACGAGTTCAAGCCGGCGGTCGGCCATGCCTTCACGCTTCGGGCCGACTGGGGTACGGTGGAATGCAGCGTGCGCACCGTCGAGGAAAACCGCAAGCTCTCCTACAGCTGGAATGCGAAGCCGCTGGAAAGCGTCGTCACCTGGACGCTGACGCCGACGGAAAAGGGCACCATGCTGCGCATGGAGCAGACTGGCTTCAAGGCCGACCAGCCGATGTTCTACGGCGGCGCGAAGCAGGGCTGGCCGCGATTCATCGACAGCCTGGAAGACGTTCTGGCGCGCATGGACTGAGGCGGTCGCCCCGCTTCCTTAGACACAGAGCACGGGCCTTGCTGGCGTCGTCATCACTCGGTCCCGTCACAGGGCGGGGCCGCTGACGGTGCGGTCGTGCTCTGCCGAAAACCAACGCGATCAACCAAGGGCCAGCGTGTGCGGCCCGCAATCAGGAGGAGTGTGTCCGTGCACTGGAACAAATGGATCCGGCAAATTCACCGCTGGCTGTCGCTCGCCTTCACCCTGGCGGTCATTGCCAATATCGCCGCGATGGGCATGGCCGAACCGGCCGTCTGGATCGGCCTGCTGGCGCTTGTGCCGCTGATCCCGCTGCTCGTCACGGGGCTCTACATGTTCGCGCAGCCCTATGTCGCGAGGCGGCGTAGGGCGGAGGGATAGCGTAGGGCTGGCGGCCAGCGCCGACGCCCTCTTCTCCCCAGCGGGGAGAAGAGGGCCGAAGGGCAGATGAGGGGGTCCCCTATGCCCCGGTCGCTGGTGATGGAGTGGGGCGCCTTGGTCGCATGCCGGGACGCATACCCCGCATGGCCCGGTCGCTTATCGCTGGGGCCTCGTGTCCCGATCGCTTGTCTCTAATGGGAATACCTCGGCGCATCTCCCATGGGGGCTACCCATGCCCGGTCGTGTCTTGCCCCGAGGCTTTGCCACCCCCTCATTCGGCGCTGCGCGCGACCTTCTCCCCGCCGGGGAGAAGACGGGACGCGGGCGTCGTGGCCGATGGACGGGCAGCTGCGGCGATCGCTGTGCCGGGCGCGACGCATGGGTTGTCGAGGGGCCGAAACGAAAGAAGCGGCCGTTTCCGGCCGCTTCGGATCTTGCTCTGAACGCCAGGCTCAGATGTTCGCCACCAACACCTTGCGCAGCTTGTCGAACAGTTCGTCGATCTCGGCCTTGGTGATGATCAGCGGCGGCGAGAGGGCGATGATGTCGCCGGTGGTGCGGATCAGCAGGCCCGATTCATAGGCCTTGAGGAAGGCGTTGAAGGCGCGTTTGGTCGGTTCGCCGGCGATGGGCGCAAGTTCGATCGCGCCGATCAGCCCGATATTGCGGATGTCGACGACGTTCGGGCAATCGGCCAGCGAATGCAGCTTCTCTTCCCAGTAGGGCGCAAGCTCGGCGGCGCGGGTCAATAGGCCCTCTTCCCTGTAGGTGTCGAGGGTGCCGAGGGCTGCGGCCGAGGCGATCGGGTTGCCGGAATAGGTGTAGCCGTGGAAGAACTCGATCAGATGTTCCGGACCGGTCATGAAAGCATCATGGATCTCGGAGGTGACGAAGACCGCGCCCATCGGGATGACGCCGTTGGTCAGTCCCTTGGCGGTGGTGATGATGTCCGGCTTGACGTCGAAGTACTGCGCGGCAAAGGGAGCGCCGAGGCGGCCGAATCCGGTGATGACTTCATCGAAGATCAACAGGATGCCGTGCTTGGTGCAGATCTCGCGCAGGCGCTGCAGATAGCCCTTCGGCGGGATCAGCACGCCGGTGGAGCCGGCCACGGGTTCGACGATGACGGCGGCGATCGTCGAGGCGTCATGAAGTGTGACGATGCGTTCCAGCTCGTCGGCGAGATCGCCGCCATGCTCCGGCATGCCCTTGGAAAAGGCATTCTTGGCCGGCAGGTGGGTGTGCGGCATGTGGTCGACGCCCGTCAGCAACGTGCCGAACATCTTGCGGTTGGTGACGATGCCGCCGACCGAGATGCCGCCGAAATTGACGCCGTGGTAGCCGCGTTCGCGGCCGATCAGGCGGGTGCGCGATCCCTGACCCTTCACCCGCTGGTAGGCGAGCGCCACCTTCAGTGCGGTTTCGACCGATTCCGAGCCGGAATTGGTGTAGAGGACATGCGCCATATCGTCGGGCGCGAGGTCGACCAGACGGTTGGCAAGCTCGAAGGCCTTGGGGTGGCCGAGCTGGAAGGCCGGAGCATAGTCGAGTTCGCCGGCCTGTTCGCGGATCGCCTCGGTGATCTTCGGGCGGCAGTGGCCGGCGTTCACGCACCAGAGACCGGCGGTGCCGTCGAGCACCTGGCGGCCGTCATGGGTCGTGTAATACATATCCTTGGCGCCGACGAACAGGCGCGGTTCCTTCTTGAACTGGCGGTTCGCGGTGAACGGCATCCAGAAGGCGCGCAGGTCGTTGGGCGTTGTATTCAGGCGGTTGGACATCAAATTTCTCCATGGCCTTTGTGTTTCGGGCGGCCATTTCCCGGTTGGCGGCGAATATGCCGGATATTCGAGAAAACCCGGACAAATTAACAGCGCGACCAAGGTCGTCAACCGTCATCACGAAACATCATGGATGGTGCGGGTTCCGGTTATGTTTCCCCCGGAAAACGCCGGCGTGGAGGCCCTGTCCGGCCGGCTCGCCCGGCGCTGATCGTGCCCGACCGGGACGGTGCCGTGGCCGGCCGGTCAGCGGCGTCCCAGATGGGGGCTCCAGGCGCCCTGTTGCGGAGGGCGCCGAGCTTTCCGTCAAGCTCAGGGCAAGGTCGGTGGTGGAAAGTGCCGAATGCAGGATGGCCGACCCGAAGGGCAGATTGGGCGTCATCCGGCGGACCGGCGGCAAGCGCTGGCAGGTGCCGATCCCGGGGTTCCCACGCGAGGGATCGGTGCCTGCATTGCCAGAAATCCCTGCATTGTGAAGAACAATGACCGGCAAATCAGAGATCTGCCGGCCCGAGCCTGTCACTGGGTGATTTCAAATGGCCGCAATGCAGATCGGGCAAACGCCAGGTCCCGATCGATCTGCCTGTCACCACCGCCGGCGGCGCTATGTCAGGCGGCCGATTTACTAGCCGTGGTCGAGCAATAGATGTCTTCCAGCGTGCCGAGGATCTTCATCACCGATTCGGAGGTGCTGGAATAATAAATGGTCTGCGCGTCGCGGCGGGTCTTCACCAGCTTCTGGGCGCGCAATTTCGAAAGGTGCTGGGACAGGGCGGACTGGCTGAGGCCGACCTGGGTGGCGAGGACGCCGACGGGAACTTCGCCCTCGACCAGGCTGCAAAGGATCATGAGGCGCTTGGGATTCGCCATGGCGGTAAGAAGGCCGGCTGCTGCAATGGACTGTTCGGACAATGCCTTGGTTTTCATCATATCAACTTTCGTTTTCCGGGCCTCGGGGGGAAGGCGACGGTTTGCAATCCATCAAATTGGCTATGTTAGAACTCTAACAATGCTCAAGAAATTGTATATGCCTAAATTTAAGGTACCGGGTATGCTGTATTAGCTAATGCGGAATAGAGTTCTGTTTCCGATCCTATATGATGCCCAAAATCGTATCTAACCAGTAAATCGCCTGAAATTAGGTCAATTCCGGCCCTGTCCAAGCCACAGAAAGTCCATTTTCCCGGCTTCTGGCCGCAGCGTTCGGTCGCCACCTGCTGCGCAAGTTCCGGTTTCGTACTCACTAAATCTTGTAGTAGTTCGAGCTCCCTTCCGGAGAAATTCCCGGTGGGTTCCGGCGCGATTCTGAAGTCTTCGCCGGGCAGCAGATAGGCGCGGCCGAAGCCGCCGTTGAGGCTTGCCGACCGGGGCACGAGCCGGAAAAAGCGGAAATCGGGGAAATCGATGTAGAGCTTCGCCTTCGGGTGGCGGGCGATGAACCGGCTTCTGAGACGGTCATGCGTCGGGCTGCCGCGCTCGACGGGTTCGGCGACGCATTGCAGGGTGAGGCGCGGATGGGCGAGCGGATCGCCCTTGCCGGGCTCGCCGGCCAGCAGCGAAACGCGCTGGTCGGCCTCGAGCGCCCTCGTGTGAGCCGAGAGCGCCGAGACGAGAATGACCGCCGAACCGTCCGTGTCGGTTCCCAAGAGGACGCGGCTCACCGAGGGGAAATGCGTCTGCGGATCGATCACGGCCAGTGCGACATAGCGGGCCGAACGCAGGAGGCGGCGGGCAAGCCCGCGCGCCTCGTCGTCGGTTTCGCGAATCACCGAGGGCTTGTCCGTCATGACTATCTCCGTCTCCTGCGATGCCGCCTGAACGGAGGGGTCCGATCAGGCCTTGCGCCGGTGAAGGGTGAGTCCGGCGACGACATCCTGCGCCGAGATCGTCCCAATGATCGCGCCGTTGTCAACCACGCCGATTGTCCCGGGCTGGCGCGACAGCACGTCGAGGATCTCGACGAGCGGTGTCTCGGGCTTCGCCGTGCCGGCCACGGTGCCCTGACCGGGCGCGCTTCCGACACCGGCATGCATGACGTCGCGCGCGGTCAGCATGTTGATCGGGTTCATGTTCTGGACGAAATCGGCGACATACTGGTCGGCCGGGTTGCGGACGATCTCCTGCGGCGTGCCGCACTGGATGATCCGCCCGCCCTCCATGATGGCGATGCGGTTGCCGATGCGGAAGGCCTCGTCGAGGTCGTGGCTGACGAAGAGGATGGTCTTCTTCAGGCGGCGCTGGAACTCGAGAAGTTCGTCCTGCAGGCGGGTGCGGATCAGCGGATCGAGGGCCGAGAAGGGCTCGTCCATCAAAAGGATCGGGGCGCCCGTGGCAAAGGCGCGGGCAAGCCCGACGCGTTGCTGCATGCCGCCCGACAGTTCCTGCACCTTGCGGGTGGACCATTTCGCCAGGTTGACCAGTTCGAGCTGTTCTTCCACCCGCATGCGGCGCTCGGCCTCGGGCACGCCGGCCAGTTCCAGGCCGAAGCCGACATTCTCGGCGACGGTGCGCCACGGCAGGAGACCGAACTGCTGGAACACCATGGAGACGGTGTGCATGCGAAGGTCGCGCAGCTGCTGCGGCGAACAGGTGTAGGGATTGGTCGTCTTGCCGTCGTTGAATACCTTGACGTCGCCGCGCACCACGGGCGCCAGCCCGTTGACGGCACGCAGCAGCGTCGACTTGCCGGACCCCGACAGGCCCATCAGGACCAGGATCTCGCCTTCCTTGATGTCGAGCGAGGCATTGGCCACGCCGAGAACCAGCCCGGTCTCGGCGCTGATCTCGTCGCGGGTGCGCCCCGCATCCGCCATGGTCAGCGCGCGTTGCGGGTTCGGTCCGAAAATGATCGAGACATTGTCGAATTGAACGGCGGTCATGCGGCGTCTCCTTCGTCGGATGACCGGAAGATGCGGTCGAGGATGATGGCGAGGATGACGATGCACAGGCCGGAATCGAAGCCCTTGGCGATGTTGACGGTGTTGAGTGCGCGAACGACCGGCACGCCGAGCCCGCTTGCGCCGACGAGGGCGGCGATCACCACCATCGACAGCGAGAGCATGATGGTCTGCGTCAGGCCGGCCATGATCTGCGGCATGGCGAAGGGCAGTTCGACCTTGCGCAACACCTGGGAGGGGGTGGCGCCGAAGGCCTGGGCGGCTTCAACCAGCGAGGGCGGGGTCGAGATGATGCCGAGGCGGGTGAGCCGGATCGGCGCGGGAATGGCGAAGATCACGGTGGCGATCAGGCCCGGCACCATGCCGAGACCGAACAGGATGAGCGCCGGGATCAGGTAGACGAAGGTCGGGATCGTCTGCATCAGGTCGAGGATCGGCCGGATGCCGGAATAGAGCCACGGACGGCGGGCCGCGGCAATCCCGATCGGGATGCCGACCACCATCGAGACGCCGGTCGCGGCCAGCACCAGGGCCAGCGTTTCCATCGTCTCTTTCCAGTAGCCCTGATTGTAGATGATCAGCAGGCCGACCAGCGTGAAGGCCGCGACGCCCACGGAGCGCCGCATGACCCAGGCCACGCCGGTAAACGCGACGATCATGATCAGCGGATAATAGTCCGCGAAGTCCGTGCCCTTGAGATAGGGCGCTTGAAGCACGAACAGCATTGCATTGATCGATGCGTTGAGGATCGTCGCAATGAAGTCGAAAAAGAATTTCAGATTGGTGGTCAGCCAGTTGACTGCCTCCTTGGCGCCAACCCCGATCGGGATCTTGTAATCCGTCAGCCAGTCCATGGTTCCCCAGTGCCTTTTCGGCTCGTGATACTCCTGAATGAAGAGGGAGCGGCTTTCGCCGCTCCCTTGGTCAGTTGCCTCAGAGGCCGAGGGCAGTCTTGACCGCCGCCAGTGCGTCGCCACCGTCCTTGGTGGTGACGCCTGCGAGCCAGGGCTCGATCGCCGAGCCGTTGGCCTTCAGCCAATCGGTCGCCGCGACTTCCGGGTCCTTGCCTTCGTTCAGGATGCCGCCCATGACGAGGTTCTCCATGTCGAGCGAGAACTTGAGATTGGTAATGAACTTGCCGACGTTCGGGCATTCGGCGAGGTAGCCGGCGCGAACATTGGTGTAGACCGATGCGCCGCCGAAGTTCGGGCCGAAGGTCGCGTCGCCGCCCGTGAGATAGGTCAGCTTGAAGTTGGCGTTCATCGGGTGCGGAGCCCAGCCGAGGAAGACGACCGGCGAGCCGTCCTGTTCGGCGCGGGCGACCTGGGCCAGCATGCCCTGTTCGGAGGATTCGACGACTTCGAAGCCTTCCAGGCCGAATTCGTTCTTCTCGATCAGTTCGAGCACGATGCGGTTGCCGTCATTGCCCGGCTCGATGCCGTAGATCTTGCCTTCCAGCGCATCCTTGTGCTTGGCGATGTCGGCAAAATCCTTGATGCCGAGCTCGGCGCCCTTGGCGTTGGTGGCCAGCGTGTACTTCGCGCCCTCGAGGTTCGGGCCGTAGGATTCGACCGACTTGTCTTCGGTATAGGGCTTGATGTCGTTGGCCTGGCTGGGCATCCAGTTGCCGAGGAAGACGTCGATGTCCTTGTTCTTCATCGAGGTATAGGTGACCGGCAGCGACAGAACCGTGACGGTGGGCTCGTAGCCGAGCGCCTTGAGGATCACGGACGCGGTTGCGGTGGTCGAGGTGATGTCGGTCCAGCCGACGTCGGAGAAGCGGACGGCGGAGCAGCTTTCTGCTTCGGCCGCCATCGCCTGTACGCTGCCGAGCGCGAGGACTGTGGCAAGGGTGGCAATCGTCAGGCGATGGATTTTGATTTTCGTCATAGTGGTACTCCCGTTTTTTTAATGTTCCCAAGTCAACATTCTATACACCACAAAAGCAAGCGCACCTGCGCATTTGCGCCTCAAACCCCTCCCTGTTTGCGACGTGGAAAAAGCGCCTGCCGAACGATTCTTAAGTCGAGCTTGACCCGGGGAAGTTGCTGAAAAGACTAGGGGGGCTCGATGATGTTTTCGCCCGCGGCATTGCGTCCTGTGGAAATTGGCGCATGGTTGCTCTAGTTTGTCCGATGGACGAGCCGTATTCGCGCGGCGCGCCACGATATTCAAAGGGAGAGTTCATGAAACTTCGCTGTCTGATCCTGGCTGCTTCGCTGACCATTCCGGCGGGCGCAGCCTTCGCCGAAGGTGATGCCGTCGCCGGCGCCAAGGTGTTCAAGCAATGCCAGGCCTGCCACACGGCCACGGAAGCCAAGAACAAGGTCGGCCCGTCGCTGATGGGCGTCGTCGACCGCAAGGTCGCCACCGTGGAAGGCTTCAAGTATTCGAAGGCCATGACCGATTTCGGCGCCGACGGCAAGGTCTGGTCCGAGGAGCTGCTGAAGGAATATCTTCCCAAGCCGCGCGACCTGGTCAAGGGCACGACCATGACCTTTGCCGGGCTCAAGAAGGAGGATGACATCGAAAACGTCATCGCCTACCTGAAGAACCCGACCGCCAAGTAAGCGGCCTGGTTCATCGACCTTCCATTGACGGGCAGCGGCGCAAAGGCGTGCCGCTGCCCGTTTTTGCCTGCCGCTCTTGCAGGCGCGGCGACAGCCTCCATATCTGACTTGTATTTTTCTGTCCGGCGTCAGCCGCGGCGGTTCTAATATCATTGATTTGTTATAAGGTTGCGGTCACATGCCGCTTGGGCCGGACGGGTATCCGGCGACAGTTCAGGGAGACGATCGCATGGCCTCGCTACAATCCTTCGACAGCGAAATCGAGAAGACCCGCACCATGGTCAACGAGGTGAGGGGCAAGATGGAGCAGTCGAGCGTGGTGCTCGACCAGTTCGCCAAGGCCGATACCAAGCTGGGCGACGTCAACTTCGACATCGAGAACGCCCGCATCGAGGACGTGATCAAGCAACAGAAGGTGATGGAGGCGAATATCGCCGACCTGATCATCGGGCTGGAAGACGCGACCAACGTGTTCGGCGCCGAGTTCGAGAGCATGAAGAGCTATTCGGGCTACGAGAAGTTCATCGGCATCTTCTCCAAGCAGAGGGCCCAGCGCATGCGCACCGAACGGGTGCGTAACATGTCGCTGGCCGGAAACCTGCAGGAACTGCTGGCGAAGTCCGACAGCATCGTCGGCATCCTGAAGGAGCAGCGCACCGTTCTCGACCAGCGCTACAAGAGCTCCGAGGCGAGCCTGATCCAGGTGATCGAACGGCGCAAGGGCACGATCGCGACGCTGGAGACGACGCAGAAGCGCATCGAGGAACTGAACCCGATGCTGCTCGACATCGAGAACAGGATCGCCGCCTCGATCGACCAGTCGGCCCGCACGCAACTCGAGGGCGAGCGCTCGAAGCTTGCGACCGAGTATAACCAGGCGCAGGCCAAGGAACAGGAGTTGCTGGCCGAGAGCCAGACGCTCGAACGCTATACCTCGATGTTCCAGACCTTCGTCGACAGCCTCAACAACCAGATCGCGGCGCAGAACACGCTGATCAACAAGCTGACCATCGATACCGAGCAGCGCATCGTGCTCTACAAGGCGCTGGAAGACTCGCTGAAGACGGCCGCCCAGCAGGACGTCGCCCACAAGATCAACACGCTCGGCAGCCAGGTCGACACGGCGGCCGAAGAGACCATGGCCGGCGTGGGCGCCGCCGCCCAGAAGCATATCGGCGACCTGCTCGAGCTGCACGAGAAGAACATGCTGGCGACCCAGGACATCCAGCGCCGCAAGAAGCTCGCCGACGAGGCCTTCGCGCGGCGCTTCCAGGCGGTTCTCGAAAAGCACAATTCGGCCAATTACGTGAAGTCGTGACGCCCGTTTGGGGTGTCCGGGGCCGGAGCGGCGATCTTCGCGTGCCCTCCGGCAAGGCTGGCGAGGCGCTGGCGCCGCCTTTGCCGGTTCCATGTTTCAGAGGAACTTCATTGGGGAACTGAATGGCCAAATTTCTTTTGGGTGCCGCAAAGGGCGGTGACGGGACGACGGGCCCGCGTGGACTGCTGGGCAAGGCCGTCGTGATTTCGGGGCTTGCTTTCCTCGTCTTCGTTGTCGGCCTCAAGTCGTTCTATACCATCGACGAGGGCGAACGCGGCGTGATCCTCAGAACCGGTGCCGTCGTCGGTACCGCAGAGCCAGGCCTTGGTTTCAAGATCCCCTTCCTCGACCGCGTGGTGAAGATCAGCGTCCAGAGCCGGGCGCAGATCTATGACGAGGTTCTGGCCTATTCGCGCGATCAGCAGGCCGCGGTGATCAAACTCTCCGTCAACTACCGGCTGCCCGCCGGCGAGGTCGAGCGCATCTATGCAGACTATGGCAGCGAGCAGGGGCTCGTCGAGCGATTGATCGACCGGCGGGTGTTCGAGCAGGCGAAGAACGTGTTCGGGCAGTTCAATGCGGTGACGGCGATCCAGGAGCGCGTGCGGCTCAATGCCGAGACCGAGACGGCCATCCGCGATTCCGTCAAGGGGCCGGTGATGATCGACAGCGTCCAGATCGAGAACATCGATTTCTCCGACGCCTATGAGCAGTCGATCGAAAACCGCATGCTGGCGGAGGTCGAGGTGCAGAAGCTGCGCCAGAATGCCGAGCGCGAGAAGGTGCAGGCCGAGATCACGGTGACCCAGGCGAACGCCCAGGCCGACGCGGTGCGGGCCCAGGCCGAGGCGCAAGCCGCGGCGACGCGGCTTGCCGGCGATGCTGAGGCCGATGCGATCCGCGCCAAGGGCGCCGCCTTGCGCGACAACCCCTCGCTCATCGAGTTGACGGCGGCGGAACGCTGGGACGGCCAGTTGCCGACCACGATGATCCCCGGGGCGGCCGTGCCTTTCATCGGCGTGAAGTAAGGTCGCGGCGCCCTGCCGGCGAAGACGATTGGAAGAAACCAGACGATGCTCGAGCAAAACGGCGCACCCGTCGCCCAGTATTTCAACTCCATCCGCGCCGCGCTCGGCGGGCTGGAGACCTATCTGTCCAATCCGGATCTCGCGCTGGCGGGAAGCGGGTTTGCCGGCCAGTTGCTCTTGCCCTATGTGGCGCGGCTGAAGAACTCCTTTGCCTGCTGGGAGAACCGCATCGGGTTCACCGAGCAGTTCCGCATCTCCCGCGCCGAGAGCGGCTTTCCGGTGTTCCAGAACGTGCTGGAGCTGGAGAACGACCGGCTCACTGCCGACAAGCGGCTCGCCAACATTCCGGACGCCCAGGCGATCCGGGCGGAAATGGCCGATTTCATCCTGCGCACCAAGGCCTTTCCCGGTGCCCTTCAGTCGCAGATGGCCGAGCGGATCTATCTCGAGCAGATCGGCAAGGGCGACATCTTCTCACCCTATGTCCTGCCGGAGACGGTGCGCGTCGCGGTCAACGAGAAGTCCGGGCGGCCCTATTACGTCGTGACCTGGGCGGTGTTCGACGGATCGAACACGCTGCCGATGGTCTATGTCGCCGGCATCGAGGATTCCTCGGAGAATATCCAGGAACTGCTGGTCGGCAAGGACGGCAAGATCAACCCGGACCTCGACATTCCGCTGCCGGTCGGCGGGCTGCTCAATCCGCAGCTCGCCGCCCAGTTCGACGATTTTGCCTCGAAGAACGGCGCCTATTCGCTGACGCCGGCGACGATCGCCACCAACATGGACAAGGATTTCCCGACGCTGCATCCCAAACAGCTGAGGCGCCTCGTGCTCGGGCCGTTCTATTCGGCGGGCATCACCGAGAACAATGCGCGCATCAACGAGATCCTGTCGCGGGTGCGGAAGCCCGAGAACGCCTGGCTGCTCACCTGGACGGTGCAGGAAGTGTTTTCCAAGGCCGAGCGTCCGGCGACCAAGGGCTTCTTCTCCTCGACGCCGGCGACGCAGGAATTCCACATCGACACAAACGACCTCGAAGCCGCCCGCATGGGCGTTTCGGCCTATGAGAAACATGCGCTGGTGCCGCACGACGCCTACCAGGCGCTCTATGCCTCGGGCGAGGCCAATGCGATCTTCGGCAATTACAAGGTCCATGTCATTTCCGGGAACAACGTCGTCAGCGAGGTCTAGCCGATGAGCAACGGGTTGAACGCAGGCCTCACCACCCTTCGCGAGGACGAAATCGCCCGGCATCTGGCCGTGGCGCAGGCGCTGGTGACGCGGTTCGTGGCGCTCGATCCGGGCGAGGGGGCGGCGGGTACGGCGCTGGCCGGCACCGGGCGGCGCTTCGTCTCGACGGTTTCGACCGGCGGCGTGCGGCGCACCCGCGAGGTGGAGCTGGCAAAGACCATCCAGTCGTCCGGCAGCAGCGATCCGCTTCTGTCGCCGACCCAGCATGGCGTGCTCTACCGGGTTCGGCGCGGCATCCAGGTTTCTCTGGCGATTGGCGAAGTGTTCGGCCGGCAGACGGATCTGGAACAATTGCAGGCGCGCAATGTGACGGCGCCTTTGCAGGGCGAGGAGGCCGCCCGCTTCAAGGCGCTGCTGTCGGCCTCGGCCTATGTCTCGGCCTTTTCGCTGGCCGCCTATCTGCTCTCGACGCTGGCCGGCGAGGGCGAGCCGGTCAACGATACGCCGGAGCCGGATTTCCTGTTCGATACGCCGCAGGATGCGCTGAAGAGCATGGTGGCCGGGCTCGATGCGGCGCTGAAGGGGGCCGCCGACGACGCGACGCTCGGCCAGCGGGCGCGCGCCTTTGCCCGCGCGGCGATCGACGGACTGTTGACCCGCAAGGCGCGGTTCACCGGGCTTTCCGCCTTCGAGAACACGCATATCCGCATCGACCAGGACGATTTCACCCTGGACGGTTTCGACGTCGCGCCCGGCCAGCGGCGCAAGCCGCTGGTGATGACCTTCAAGAAGCCGGAGGAGATCGTCGGCAACCACATCGCCAAGTTCCAGGCGATGAAGCTCGCCAAGATGCTGATGGCCTACGATTTCGACCGGCAGATGAATCCGTTCGTCGAACTCGGCGGCTTTCTCTTCACCTTCATCGGAGACGGCATGCCGGGGACCGGCAAGACCATCCTGATCCAGATGATCGCCGGGCTGCTCAACGACTACTGCCAGGTGGCCGGCTATGCCTTCCACTACGAGAATTTCGGCGTCGACCAGATCTCGTCCTACCAGGGCAAGTCGGGGCAGAACTGCAAGGCCTTCATCGACAATGTCGTCAACCCGCGCGTCATCGGCTTCGGCACGATCGACGACGTCGACCAGGTGGCGGCGAAGCGGTCCGACGACCGGGCGTCGGCCGGCCAGCACGAGATCACCGCCGTCCTGATGGAGGCCTTCGCCGGGGCATCCACCGTGGTGCGGGGCAACTGCACCTTCGGCATGTTCTCGAACTATCCGGAAAATGTCGACGATGCGCTCAGGCAGCGTGCCGGGGCGCGCTGGCTGGTCGACGGTCCACAGACGGAAGAGGACTACATCGACATCTTCGCGCTGCTGATCGGCAAGAACCACACGATCCCTCTCGGCGAGCACCAGCTGTTTGCCAACCAGGAGATCAAGCGGGCGGTCGGCATCTCCTACGAAAAGCACGGCCGGCCGGAAGAGGAGGGGCTCGTCGCGGTCTGGGAGCGGTTCGAGAAGGAACGCGGCCGGATCGAGACGCTCGCCGACGTCGGCGCCTATCTGCACGAGATCAAGCTGGCCGAACCGCGCTTTACCGGCCGGGCGATCAAGAACATCACCGATGCGGTGAAGATGCGGGCGATGGACGTCGAACTGCCGGACGACTGGTTCGCGACGCCCGAGGCCTTCATGCACAAGGGCTACGACGAGAAGAAGGCGATGATCGCCGAGCTGCGCGGGCCGGTGACGATGGAGATGATCCTGCAGGAGATCAACCGCTATGCCGACAGCGAGTTCCGCTATGCCGACAAGTCGGACGAAGCGGCAGTCAACGAGATCATCCGCCGGGAGCGGCAGCGCGAACGGGCGATCGGCGCGATCGAGGCGATGAAGCGCGAGGGGCGGTGGTAGGGGGGCTCTATTCTGCCAGCAGTTAAGCCGGCCTTGCCCCTCATCCGCCCTTCGGGCACCTTCTCCCCGTAAACGGGGAGAAGGGACGGCGGCCGACACAGCCGGTTTCCTTCTCCCCGCTTGCGGGGAGAGGGTTAGGGTGAGGGGCAATCTTCTGGCGAGGCGTTATGAGGGGGCCGAACAGACGCAAGACAACTCGCGCACGAAGCCTGCATCATGTTGATAACGATGCCGAGGCTGTGTTGTGGTACGAGCTTCGGGGGCGACGGTTGAATGGTTTCAAGTTTGTCCGACAATTGCCCATCGGACCGTATTTCGCAGACTTCGCATGCCGTGAAGCTCTGCTCGTGGTAGAGATTGACGGTCACCAACATGCCGAAAGCGAATATGACGAGAAACGGAATGCCTTTATGAACCTGAACGGATGGTCTGTGGCGCGGCTCTGGAACACTGACGTGCTGCTGGAGCGTGGCGCTGTGCTGGAGACGATTATGGCGGTGCTCGACGGCCGGATCGCCGAACCATGCCGCAGCCGCGATTTCGCGTTCTTTCCGTCGAGCGACAATAAATGAACCGTCTCCTCGAAGCCGAACTGATCTACGGCCGGCTGCTCGCCGTCACCGAGCCGCATCTCGTCGCGCGCTACAACAAGGCGCTGTCCGGTTTCGGGCTGAAGCCGACGGCGCTTGCCGAATTCGATATCGACATGACCGGCTTTTCGCCGCAGGTCGCCGACGAACTGGGCGACAAGGATTATCTCGATCCCAACCGGGTGAACCGGCGTTTCGTCATCCTGACGCCGGAACAGGAGAGCCTGCCGGTCGTGCATACCAGTTTTTCCAACACGGCCGGCCTGATGCACGAGTTCTTCAAGGCCAATGCGCGCGCCATCAACGCGGTGACGATCAAGGATGCGCTCTACGGCGAGATCGAGGATTCGGTGGCGACGGTCGAGAGCCTGGAGGATCTCCTGTCGATCAACGAGGTGCAGTTCCGGGTGCTCTCTGCCGAGGACGTGCTCGGCAAGGCGGCGGAGCTTCGCCGGCTCTCCGACCGACTGCAAAGCGAGCCCGATGCCTGGCGCGACGACGCGCTGCTCAACCGCATGGTCGAGCTTGCCAAGCTGACCGGCGACATCCGCCAGAACGTGCTGGTGCCCGACAAGCTGGTGTTCCGCCACGACGCCTTCTGGGCCAATCACTTCGGCGGCACCTATGTCTTCGTCGACGACAAGATCACCACGGTGATCTCAGATCCGTCGGCGCCCGGCTTCCGCCGCTCGCGGCCCTGGCAGGTCAGCTACATCTCGATCAAGGACCCGGCGCAGATCTTCGATTTCCTGACCAAGACGGGGCGGGTCGAGCTGCCGCGGGCAAGCTGGGTCGAAAGTTCCGGGCTTCTGGCCCACCGCGCCGAGATGGCGGCGCTCGGTGTCGCCTATGCGGCCGATCCGACGATGGACTTCTCCAAGGTCGACGCCGTCTGGCTGCAGACCTTCCTGCACCGCAATGCAGAGCGCATCGCGGCCGAGGGCACCTATCCCTTCCTGCAGGAGATGATCCGGGCGGTCGGCGTTTCCGGCAGCATCCGCATCGACGATGTGGAGGCGCGGAGACGCTTCCTGCTGGTCAGGGCGAGGCCCGACCATGCCGACCAGTGGCTCACCAACCGCCTGATTTCGCAGATGACGCCGATGGACTTCGTGTCGCGGTTCATTTTCGACAAGCAGGGCTTTTACGATGCCTACGAAGGGTTTAGCGATGGCTTCCGGGAATTCGTTGTATCCCGTCTGTCGCAGACCTATCTGCAGGACAAGGCGGGTTTCCGCAAACGCCTCTACGGCATAGGAGAAGACGACAATGCTTGATCCGATCATCGCGTTCTTCCAACGCGTCTTCGCTGCCATCGGACGCGGCATCGGAATGGTGGTGGCTGCAATCTTCTGGCCGTTCCTGGCGGCGCACAGCTGGTATCAGCGGCGCAACTGGCTGATCAAGATCCCGGTCCTGCTGTTCGTGCTGGCGCTGATCGCCCTTTACGGCCAGTTCGTCTGGCGCACCCAGGTCTGGTACGGCTTCGATCCCGAATTCGCCCAGGCCTACAAGTTCCCGGCGCGCCAGATCGCGGCGGGGCAGGAAAACGCCGCCAAGCCGGGTACCTGCCAGAATTCGGCCATCGTCACCGTGGTCGCCGACCTCACCGATACGAACGTCAACCAGAATATCTGGATCTCGTCGTCGCTGGTCTACAAGATGGGCCTCTTCGGCGTGGATTGGGACCATACCCCGTTCTTCGACAACAAGGCGTCGTTCCAGCGCGGCGTCAACCAGGTCGCGCGTCGCCTGGCGATCGAGCTGGCCGACAATCTCGGTCGCGTGCGCGGTACGTCGAGCATCAACAACGACCTGCAGGACGCCCGCGGCAATATCCAGTTCGACGAGGGCACCTGGTATTTCGGCACCGATCCGCTCGGCTTCAAGACACCGACGCCGAACTACTACCGCTCGGCCGTCGAGAGCTGGCGCAAGTTCAATTCGTCGCTCGAGACCTGCACCGCGATCTTCGATGCGCGCGCCGACAATCTCGTGCAACTGCTCGATCGCATGGCGAGCGACCTCGGCAACACGTCCGACATCCTTCGCCGCCGCTCCGAAGAGTACAATGCCGGCTGGTTCGACACGCGTGCCGACGACCGCTTCTGGTTCGCCTACGGCCAGCTCTATGCGCAGTATGCGCTGTTGCAGGCGACCCGCGCCGACTTCGTCGACGTGATCCGCGAACGCAACCTGACCGCCATCTGGACGGAAATGGAAAAGCAGCTGCAGGGCGCCCTGCGCATCCAGCCGGCGATCATCTCCAACGGGTCGGAAGACGGCTGGATCATGCCGACCCATCTGGCAACCATGGGCTTCTATATCCTCAGGGTGCGTTCCAACATGGTCGAGCTGCGCTCGGTGCTGGACCGCTAGGCGCCTTTGCCGGCCCGCCAGCGGCGGGTCGGCTTCTCCGCCTTCAGTCGTCGCCGTCGGAGAATGCCGCGGTGCGCAGGCGCTCGAAGAATTCGTAGGTGATGCCGACGATCTCGCCCGACGTGCCGGGCTTCTCGCGGAACTTGCCGACGGTGCGGACGAACTTCCAGTCGGTGCCGCGCTTGATCCGGTAGATCATGTGATAGCTCTGCTTCTGCGACGAACAGCGCTCGAAGCATTCCATCAGGATCGGAAGATCGTCGGGGTGGATGTGTTCGCGGAACTCGACGAGGTTCATTCTCCCGTCCTCCGGCTGCATGTCGAAGATGCGGTAGACGTCCGGCGTGGCGAGGAAAAGGCCCGTGTCGAGGTTGATGCTCCAGAAGCCGTAGAGGTGGAAGGCCTGGGCGAGTTCGACCACCTCGCGTTCGCTCATGCCGACCGTGGTGCAGTCCTGGAATTGCTTGTGATCGAGTTGGTCGAAACGCAGGGGCAACGAGGTTCTCTTTCCCCTGATCGCAGGCACGCCCACATTCCACCAGGAATCAGTTGATCAGCTTCAGACGTATCGCCTTGGCTACCAACTGCGTCCGGTTCACGCAATCCAGCTTTCTGATGGCATTGGTCATGTAAGCGTTGACGGTATGGTCGGAGAGCGACAGGATCTGGCCGATCTCGACCGAGGTCTTGCCCTGGGCCGTCCAGCGCAGCACTTCGAGCTCGCGGACCGAAAGAACGTTGGGCACGGCGA
Organism: Allorhizobium sp. GW101-3B10; assembly: GCF_059424725.1. Taxonomy (NCBI): domain Bacteria; kingdom Pseudomonadati; phylum Pseudomonadota; class Alphaproteobacteria; order Hyphomicrobiales; family Rhizobiaceae; genus Allorhizobium; species Allorhizobium sp. GW101-3B10. Next base: position 861,705 of record NZ_JBWKZR010000001.1, read on the forward strand.
TCTCGGACCGGCGCATCCGGTCGAAGACGTCGAAGGCGTGCAGCGAGATCATGCCGAGCTCGTTCAGTTCAACCTGGTGCAGCGGCGAGCGCCTGCCGTCGTAGCGCAGGAAGTAGCGCCCCGAATCGACAGAGGTCATCGGGAAGATCGTGCCCATCAGGAGACCGTAACGGCTCATCAGTTCATACATTTTCTCAGGGCAGTCGAAGCTAGCCGAGGGGCCGGATTCTCCGAGGTACCAGGTCTGCGGCAGGACCGAATTGCTGAATTTCGGGAGGATCGGGCAGTAGCGCAGGAACTGGTGCTTGTCGAACTCGCGGGAGAACTGCGCAGGCAGGGTGCTCTCGAGAACGAGAGGGATGATCGCGATATCGTTGGGGCTTGGCGCCGCCATGACGGTGACGTGGTCGAGGCCGAATTCACCGACAACCCGGCCCATGACACTCATAAAATGAGCGCGTGTCTGGCTGCTCGCAATTTCACCGCTCAGCAGCGATTGACGGTCGGCGGAAATCATATGTGAATTCGAAAGTTGAGGGTAAGGGAAATGTTAACAATAACAAATATATCAGTTGCACTGAAAAGCCAGCACTTTCTTACTGCGGAATGGAACAAAGTCTACGTTCAAAACGGAAAAAGCACACCACTTGGTAAACAAAGGATGGGGTGCGGACGATCGGGGGCTAGACCGGCAGGGCCGAGCCGGTCTTGACCTCTTCCATGACGGCGTATGTATGGGTTTCGCGCACGCCGGGGAGCGGCAGGATGACCTCCGACAGGAACTGGCGATAGGCCTCCATGCCGGCAACGCGCGCCTTCACCAGGTAGTCGAAGCCACCCGCCACCATGTGGCACTCCATCACGTCGTCCGAGCGTTTGACCGCCGCGGCGAAGGCGTCGAAAACATCCGGCGTGGTGCGGTCGAGCTTGACCTCGATGAACACAAGCAAGTTGCGTCCGAGCTTTTCCGGCGACAGAATGGCCATATAGCCGGTGATGATGCCGTCGCGGGTCAGCCGGCGCACCCGTTCGGCGGTCGCCGTCGGCGAGAGGCTGACGCGCTCGGCAAGTTCGATATTGGTCAGCCGACCCTCCTTCTGCAGGGTCCTGAGGATCTTCCGGTCCAGTCTGTCGAGTTCTTTCATCTAAATCTACCATGCGGCGAAAATGCAGTTATAGTCACTGACTATACACCGAAAATCAGCGATTAAAATCACCTATCTGTCGATACCTTGCCGATAACACGGAGGTGACAATGATCAAGAGTGCCATGCCCGATTTCCCCCGCTTTTCCGCGCCTTTCGCCGGCGACGACGACCAGATGATGCGCGGCTTTGCCGCCCGCCTGACGCTGGGAGCCCAGCAGAATGCCGCGATCGACCAGCGCGCCACGCGCTTCATCGAGGCGATCCGCGACAATTCCGGCTCGATCGGCGGCGTCGAGGACTTCCTGCGCGAATACGGCCTGTCGACGCGCGAAGGCCTGGCGCTGATGGTGCTGGCCGAAGCGCTGCTGCGCGTGCCCGATGCGCTGACCCAGGACCGGCTGATCGAAGACAAGCTGAAAGAGGGCGGCTGGAGCGAGCACGAGGCGCATGGCGACAGCTGGTTCGTCTCGGCCTCGGCCTGGGCGCTGGGCCTGTCCGCCCGCGTCATCCGTCCCGGCGAGACGCCGGAAGGCGTGGTGCGCGGCCTCGTCAAGCGGCTCGGCCTGCCCACCGTGCGCTCGGCCACCAAGCAGGCCATGCGTTTCCTCGGCCATCACTTCGTGCTCGGCGAAACGATGAAGGACGCGCTCGGCCGCGCCGCCAAGAGCGAGGAGAAGGGCTATCGCCATTCCTTCGACATGCTGGGTGAGGGCGCCCGAACGGCGGAAGACGCCAAGCGCTACTTCAAGTCCTATGCCGACGCGATCGACTCGATCGGCGCCTTCATGGCCAAGCACGGCAAGGGCAGCCAGCTGCCGGACCGCATGGGCATTTCGGTCAAGCTGTCGGCGCTGCATCCGCGCTATCTCGCCACCCATCATGACAGGGTGATGCGCGAGCTCGTGCCGGATCTCTTGAAGCTCGCCCAGATGGCCAAGGCGCACCAGTTGAACTTCACCGTCGACGCCGAGGAGGCCGACCGTCTTGAACTGTCGCTCGACGTCATCGGCGCGGTGTTCTCCGATCCGTCGCTGGCCGGCTGGGACGGTTTCGGGCTGGCCATCCAGGCCTACCAGAAGCGCGCGCCGCAGGTGATCGACTATATCGACGACCTGTGCAAGCGGAACGGCCGGCGCATGATGGTGCGCCTCGTCAAGGGCGCCTATTGGGATACCGAGGTGAAGCGGGCGCAGGAACGCGGCCTCGACGACTATCCGGTCTGGACCCGCAAGCCGGCGACCGATCTGTCCTATCTCGTCTGCGCCGCGCAGATGCTTTCCAAGCGCGAGCGGATCTTTCCGCAATTCGCCACGCATAATGCGCTCACCGTGTCGATGATCCTGGAACTGGCCGGTGCCGACCGCACCGGCTTCGAATTCCAGCGCCTGCACGGCATGGGCGAAGCCCTGTACAACAACCTGCTCTCCGGCAACGAACGCATCGCCTGCCGCATCTATGCGCCGGTCGGCGGCTATCGCGACCTGCTCGCCTATCTGGTGCGCCGCCTGCTGGAGAACGGCGCCAACTCGTCCTTCGTCGCGGTTGCCGGCGACAAGAACGTGCCGATCGCCAACCTGCTCGAACGGCCGGTTGAACGGCTCGGCATCGACCAGGGCAAGAGCGTGCGCCACAACCAGATCCCCATGCCGCTCGCGCTCTACGGCGAGCGCAAGAACAGCGCCGGCTTCGAATTCGGCCATCGCGAAAGCCTTGAAGAGTTGATCGCGTCGCTGGCCGGCCAGACGGCCAAGGTCGATGCCGCCCCGCTGGTTCCAGGGGCGACGGGCCAGGCGGAGGCCGTTCCGGTCCTGTCGCCGGCCGACCGCAGCCGGGTCGTCGGAACCGTGCGCAATGCGGCCGTCGCCGACGTCGATCGTGCCTTTGCCGCGGGCCGCAAGGGATTTGCCGTGTGGTCGAAGACGCCGGTCGAGGAGCGCGCCGCCTGCCTCGACAAGACCGCCGACCTGTTGGAAGCCAATCGCGACCGGCTGCTGGCGCTGCTGTCCGCCGAAGCCGGCAAGACGCTGGACGACGGTATTGCCGAAATCCGCGAGGCGGTCGATTTCTGCCGCTACTACGCCGCCCAGGCGCGCAAGCTGTTCGGCGAGGCCGAGGCCATGCCCGGCCCGACCGGCGAGAGCAACCGGCTTCTTTGGCGCGGGCGCGGGGTGTTTGCCTGCATCTCGCCGTGGAATTTTCCTCTGGCGATCTTCCTCGGCCAGGTTTCGGCCGCGCTCGTCGCCGGCAATGCCGTCGTCGCCAAGCCCGCGCCGCAGACGCCGCTCATCGCCTATGAAGCGGTCAAGCTGATGCACCAGGCCGGCATTCCGGCCGATGTGCTGATGCTTCTGCCGGGCGGTCCGGAGATCGGTGCCGCCATTTCGGCCCATCCGCAGCTCGGCGGCCTCGCCTTCACCGGTTCGACCGGAACGGCGCAGGCGATCAACCGCACGCTCGCCGCCAAGAACGGCCCGATCGTGCCGCTCATCGCCGAGACCGGCGGCATCAACGCGATGATCGTCGATGCGACGGCGCTTGCCGAACAGGTGGCCGACGACGTCGTCATGTCGGCCTTCCGCTCGGCCGGCCAGCGCTGCTCGGCTCTGCGCATCCTCTATCTCCAGGAAGACATTGCCGACGGCATGCTGGACATGATCGAGGGGGCGGCGCGCGAGCTCAATCTGGGCAATCCGGCGCTCACCACGACCGATGTCGGCCCGGTGATCGACGAGAAGCAGAAGGCCATGCTCGAAGGTCATGTGGCCGAGATGCACGAGGGCCAGAAGGTCCGCTATGCCGGCACGGTGCCGAATACGGGCAATTTCTTCGCCCCGCATATCATCGAGCTCGACCGGCCGGAGGCGCTGACCAAGGAAGTGTTCGGCCCGGTGCTGCATGTGGTGCGCTGGAAGGCCAAGGATCTGGGCCGTGTGATCGAGTCGATCGCCGCCACCGGCTACGGCCTCACGCTTGGGGTCCACAGCCGCATCGAGTCGACCATCCGAGCCGTCACGGAGGCGCTCGACACCGGCAACGTCTACATCAACCGCAACATGATCGGCGCGGTGGTCGGCACCCAGCCGTTCGGCGGATCGGGCCTGTCGGGCACCGGTTTCAAGGCCGGCGGTCCGGCCTATCTGATGCGCTTTGCCGTGGAGCAGGTGATCTCCGTGAATACCGCCGCCGCGGGAGGCAATGCCAGCCTGATCGCGATCGGCGAGGGCTGATCCGAAAGACGAGGGCGGGAGGCGAAAGCCTCCCGTCTTTTCATCCCTTGTCCGGGCCGGCCTCCTTGGCCTTCTTCATCATCATTTCGAGGAAGCCGAGCATGAGCGCCGAGAAGACGAAGGCGAGGTGCATCAGCGTCAGCCACATGATCTTGCCGTCGGTGTACTGGCTCGAATTGAGGAAGACCTGGAGCAGGTGGATTGACGAGATCGCGACGATTGAGGAGGCGACCTTGATCTTGAGGCTGCCGGAATCGAGCTTGCCGAGGAAGGAGACTTGGTCCTCGGCCTCATCGAAGCGGCTGACGAAGTTCTCGTAGCCGGAAATCATCACCATGACGATCAGACTCGCCACCAGTGCGGCATCGATCAGGCCGAGCATGGCGAGGATCATTTCGGCATCATTGTAGGTGAAGACGTTGCCCGCGACCTTGAGAAACTTGTAGCCGAAGGACACAGCATAGACGGCGAGTGCGGCGACCAGTCCGAGGTAGAAGGCGACGAGGAGCCAGCGGCTCGACAGGATGATCCGTTCGACCAGCAATTCGAGGGATTTCATGGGGCGTTGCTCCACAGACGTTCGATTGTGGCTGGCAGACATAGGCGGAGCGGGCGTTGGCTGCAAGACCGACGGATGGCGCGGTTGCGGCCATATGCGGGCGGAAAGGTCCATGGTGGACAGATTTCGCCCGAGAGGCCGCATTCATTTCCTTTCTTGTCGCTGTCGGATAAATCGGAGGCTGGCGCGGTATCGCCTTGAAGGCGGTTCTGCGATCTATTGGCGCGGCAACGGTCTCAAGGGCCGGAGCGGGGAAAGGGGAGTCTGCAGTCCATGGGTGAATTCAAGTCCGACATCGAGATCGCCCGTGCGGCGTCCAAGAAACCGATCCAGGAGATCGGCGCGAAGCTCGGCATTCCGGTCGAACAGCTCGTGCCCTACGGCCACGACAAGGCGAAGGTTTCGGCCAAATTCATCCGCTCCCTGGAAGGGCGCAGCGACGGCAAGCTGATCCTGGTGACGGCGATCAATCCGACCCCGGCGGGCGAGGGCAAGACGACGACGACCGTCGGCCTGGTGGACGGACTGAACCGCATCGGCAAGAAGGCCATGGTCTGCATCCGCGAGCCCTCGCTCGGGCCGTGTTTCGGCGTCAAGGGCGGGGCGGCCGGCGGCGGCCATGCGCAGGTCGTGCCGATGGAAGACATCAACCTGCACTTCACCGGCGATTTCCACGCCATCACCTCGGCCCACAACCTGCTCGCGGCCATGGTCGACAACCACATCTACTGGGGCAATGCCCTCGACATCGACGTGCGCCGCATCACCTGGCGGCGGGCGATGGACATGAACGACCGGGCGCTCAGGCAGATGGTCGGTTCGCTGGGCGGTGTCGCCAACGGGTTCCCGCGGGAATGCGGCTTCGACATCACCGTGGCCTCGGAAGTAATGGCGATCCTCTGTCTCGCGGCAGACCTTGCCGATCTCGAACGGCGGCTCGGCGACATCATCGTCGGCTACCGGCGAGACAAGAGCCCGGTCTTTGCCCGCGATCTCAAGGCCGACGGGGCCATGAGCGTGCTTTTGAAGGACGCGATGCAGCCCAACCTGGTTCAGACGCTGGAGAACAATCCGGCCTTCGTGCACGGCGGGCCGTTCGCCAACATCGCCCATGGCTGCAATTCGGTGATCGCCACGAAGACGGCGCTGAAGCTCGCCGACTATGTCGTGACGGAGGCCGGTTTCGGCGCCGATCTCGGGGCGGAGAAATTCTTCGACATCAAGTGCCGCAAGGCGGGGCTGAATCCTGCCGCCGCGGTGATCGTTGCGACGGTCCGGGCGTTGAAGATGAATGGCGGGGTGAAGAAAGACGATCTCGGTGTCGAGAATGTCGAGGCGCTGACGCGCGGCTGCGCCAATCTCGGCCGCCACATCGCCAATGTGCGGCGCTTCGGGGTGCCGGTCATCGTCGCGATCAACCATTTCACCTCCGATACCGAAGCGGAGGTGGCGGCGGTCAAGGAATATGTTTCGCGGCTCGGGGCCGATGCGATCGTCTGCCGCCACTGGGCGGACGGTTCGGCCGGCATTGCCGAACTGGCGCATCGCGTGGCGGAGCTGGCCGATTCAGGCCAGGCCGGCTTCAGGCCGCTCTATCCGGACGCCATGCCGCTCCTGGAAAAAATCGAGACGGTGGCGTCGAAGATCTATCACGCGGCCGAGGTGACCGCGGCGAAGACGGTACGGGACCAGCTTGCGGCCTGGGAAGCGCAGGGCTACGGCCACCTGCCGGTCTGCATCGCGAAGACGCAGTATTCCTTCTCGACCGATCCGGCCTTGCGCGGCGCGCCGGAGGGGCATGTCGTCAACGTGCGGGAAGTGCGTCTGTCGGCCGGGGCCGGCTTCGTCGTGGCCATCACCGGCGAGATCATGACCATGCCGGGCCTGCCGAGCTCGCCGGCTGCCGAGCGCATCGCACTCAACGAACAGGGTTTCATCGAAGGGCTTTTCTAGAGCGTTTCACGCACTTCACCCGATCCGGACCGGCAAAGCCGATGTGGTATTTCGGCATGCGCATAGCCGCGCATTAAAACATGACAACTGAAATCATGTTTTATATATTGACTTGAATAATCATGTTTTATAGATGGCATTAAGAGGGCAGTTGCAGCCCTTTGCCACGTTTTAGACACAGATTGATCCGGCCGGCCGTCGCGGGTGCTCATCCGCGGCTGGGGACTTTTGCGGCCGCGGATAAAGGGAATTTTATGGGCTCGCATCCTTTCAGAGCAATCCTCATGACCTGCACCGCGCTCGCCGGGCTTGTCCCGGCCTCGGGCGCCTTCTCGCAGAGCGCGACGGCGCAGCCGGCCGCCGACACGCAGCTCCAGACCATCCTGGTCAAGGGCAAGCGCATTCCGGCTGGCTCGGCGGCGGACACGCCGCTTGCCACCGAGACCACGGCGGCCGAGATCGAAAAGAAGCAGATCACCAGCATCGACGAGCTCGGCAACACCACCGAGCCGGGCGTCCAGGCGGGCTTTGCCGGCGCGGGCGTGAACATTCGCGGCCTCGAGGCCGACCGCGTGCTCACCACGATCGACGGCATTCCGATCCCCTATCTCGTCAACGACGCCCGCCAAGCCGGCGCCACCTCGCTCGGCTCCTCGACGCGGGCCGACGGCGGCATCGACACCTTCGACTTCTCGACGCTCTCGACCGTCGACATCATGCGCGGCGCCGACTCGAGCCGCGCCGGTTCGGGCGCGCTGGGCGGCGCCATGATCCTGCGGACGCTGGAGCCGGAGGACCTGATTGCCGAGGGCGCCACCTTCGGCGGCATGGCCAAGACCACCTATGACAGCACCGACAACTCGCTCGGCGGATCGGTCGCCATCGCCAAGAAGGTCGAGAACACCTCGATCCTGTTCCAGGGCGGCTACAAGGCCGGCCACGAGCGCGACAACCAGGGTTCGGTCGGCGGAACGGGGGCCACCCGCTCGGAGGCCAATCCGGCCGATTTCGACCAGCACAACCTGCTGTTCAAGCTCCGCCAGGATTTCGGCGCCGGCCACATGATCGGCCTGACGGCCGAGCGCTTCCGCAAGGACATCGCCACCGACCTCAAGACCGAGGAGACTGCATCCCGCAACTATTCCGAACTCGACGGCGACGAGCTGAAGCAGCGCGACCGCGTCTCGATCGACTACCGATACGACGCACCGGACCTGACCGGCCCGGTCGACAAGGCGGACCTGACGATCTACTGGCAGCGGGTGGAAACCAGCTCGGCCGTCGACGGCACGCGCGTCGGTTCGCTGGCGGGCCCGTGGTACCGCTCCAATGAGATGGACGAGCAGTCTGTGGGCGTCGTCGGTTCGCTGGCCAACCAGTATGATCTTGGCACGACGCGCCATGACGTCACGATCGGCGGCAATGTCTCCTTCTCGCAATACGGCCAGTACACCGCCGGCGAGGACGTGTGCGACACGGCGGCGGTTCCGCCCTATTCGTGCTCGTTCCACCACACCAACCAGTCCGACATGCCGGATGTCGACGCCTTCCGGGTCGGGCTGTTCGCCGACGACAAGATCACCTTCGGCGACACCGGCTTCAGCCTGACGCCCGGCATCCGCTTCGACTGGTTCGACTACCAGCCGCAGGAGACCGACGACTATCTCGCCAATAGCGGTTATGCGACCGGCGGCCTGCCGGACGACCGCAGCGACTTCCAGTTCTCGCCGAAGCTGCGCGCCGCCTACGAGGTCAATCCCAAGGTCGAGCTGTTTGCCCAGTGGGCCATGGGTTTCAAGGCGCCGAACGTTTCGGAACTCTATCTGAGCTACTCGACGCCGCCGATGTATCAGGTGATCGGCAATCCCGACCTCGAATCCGAGACCAGCAACGGCTTCGAGATCGGCGCCAATCTCGGCGATGCCGAGTTCGGCGGCCGGGTGACGGCCTTCTACAACAAGTACAGGAATTTCATTGACAGCGAGACGACCTATACCAATCCGAGCTTTCCCTGGGGGTCGACCACCTACGAGAACCTCGACCGGGTGCGGATCTTCGGCTTCGAGGCGCGGGCCCACAAGGTTTTCGACAACGGCTTCAACGTGCATGCCTCCTTCGCCTATGCCAATGGCGAGGACGAGGAAACCGGCGAACTCATCGACAGCGTGCCGCCGTTCAAGGGCATTGTCGGGGTCGGCTACCAGACCGAGACCTGGGGCACGGACCTGAGCTTCATCGGGGTTGCCGCGGTGGACGAGGATTCGACCGCCGAGTTCCAGCCGGACGGCTATGGTCTGGTCAATCTCACCGGCTGGTGGGAGCCGGAACAGATGAAGGGCCTGCGGCTTACCGCCGGCGTCTACAACGTGTTCGACCAGGAATACTACGACGCGGTCAAATGGCGCGACATCGACCTGACCGCGAGCGCCTCGCAGCCGAAGGACTACTATTCGGAACCCGGCCGCACCTTCAAGATTTCCATTACGCAGAAATTCTAGACGATTGATTTTCAACAGCAATGACGGGGTGGCGCGGACAGGGCGCCACCACTTTTCGTTTTCGTCTGGTCACCACGGCCTTCACCGGCAGAAGCGGTAGCGGCTCTTGCGCTCGATGACGTCGAGATGCAGGTGGTCCTTGTGGGCGTCGTCGCTGCCGGGGGAGAGTACGGTGGTGAAGTAGAGGCAGGCCGCGGCGTTGAGGCTGCGCTGGAAGGCGGCGGGGAAGGAGCCGTCGTCCTGGGCGGCGATCACCATGGGCACGCTGCCCTTGTCGAATTCGAGCCCGGCGATGTCGATCGCGTTGCCGTGGGCGTGTTCGGAGATCTTGCCGTTCGCCGCACTGTTGCGGTTGCGGCAGACATAGGCCGAGGCCTGCTGGATCGCCTTCAGTTCGCCCTTGTCGGCCAGCGCGATGCGCGCGGCGGGGATGATCGTCTCGCGCGTCATGTGCGCCAGCTGCAGGGCCGTCTCGCAGCGGAAGGTCGCTTCGGGCGCGAGCTTGATGCCGGGCAGGATTTCCCTGACGATGACCGGATTGCTCATGCCGCAGCCTTCGCCGTCGTCGATCGGGGCGGCGGTTTCGAACACCGTGCCGAGCGTCTTGAGCTCAGACTGGCAGGCGGCGAATTGCGCTGGATCTTCCGGCGCGACGCGGATGGCCGCGGGCTTTGCGGGCTGAAGGCCGGGGACAGGCGGAAGACCGCGCGCCGGCGGCGGCGGGCCGGGCAGCCGGACGTCGGGGGCGGGCGCGGGAGCATCCTCCGGTTTCTCCGCCGGAACCACGTCTTCGGCAGGCGGCGGGTCTGGTGCGGGGACGGGGGGCGGGACCGGCACGGATTCCTCTGCTTCAGGCGGCTTTTCGGTGGGGGCCGGAACGGCGGGCTGATCCGCGGGCGCGGGCGGTTTCTCGGTCGGGACCGGGCCTGTGGGCGGCAGGGCCGCGCCGGTGAGCAGGCCGAGGCCGATCAGGATGACTGCAAGCCGCTTCGTCATTCGGCCGCCTTTCGGTTGGATGGGCACCCAAGAGAACGCGCGGCGGGGCGAATGGTTGCGCGGGAGCGGCCATCCTCCTGACGGGCTTGCGCATGCGCTCTACCGGAAAATGCCGGTGGCGCGGAAAATCCCGTTGCGCGCAAATGCGGCCCACGCTATGAAATCGCTCATGATCAAGTCGATGAACATCGGTAACTGGTGGTGGGCACGCTAACGCGGCCTTGACCAGTCATGTCCAACGACAAGTGACCCCAAAGCCGCCCGGAGAACCTGAGGCGGCTTTTTTGTATTCAAGGCGCCTCGATCCGGGCCTTAGAAGACGGAGAAACGGAAGCATGGCGACGATCATTCGGGACGATGGCGGAGAGACCTACGAGACGCGGGGCGGGATCACCGTCACGCGCGAGCGACGGCCGACGCCCTATGCCGATGCCATTTCGAGCTATATCGACCGGCTCGACGAACGGCGCGGCGCGGTGTTCTCCTCCAACTACGAGTATCCGGGCCGCTATACCCGCTGGGACACCGCCATCATCGATCCGCCGCTCGGGCTTTCCTGCTTCGGCCGCAAGGTGTGGATCGAGGCCTATAACGAGCGCGGCGAAGTGCTCCTTTCGCTGATCGCCGACAGGCTTTCGACCGTCGCCGACCTGACGCTCGGTGCCCGCACGGCGCAGCGTCTCGACCTCGTCGTCAACGAACCGGACCGCGTGTTCACCGAAGAGGAACGCTCGAAGATCCCGACCGTCTTCACCGTGCTTCGCGCCGTCACCGATCTCTTCCATTCCGATGCGGATTCGTCGATCGGCCTGTTCGGCGCCTTCGGCTACGATCTCGCCTTCCAGTTCGATGCGATCAAGCTGTCGCTCCAGCGGCCGGAGGACCAGCGCGACATGGTGCTGTTCCTGCCCGACGAAATCCTCGTCGTCGACCACTATTCCGCCAAGGCCTGGATCGACCGCTACGACTTCGCCAAGGGCGAGCTTTCGACAAAGGGCAAGTCGGGCGAGATCGCGCCGGAACCGTTCAAGCACACCGACACGATCCCGCCGCGCGGCGACCATCGTCCGGGCGAATATGCCGAACTGGTGGTGAAGGCCAAGGAGAGCTTCCGCAGGGGCGACCTGTTCGAGGTCGTGCCGGGGCAGAAGTTCATGGAACGCTGCGATAGCAAGCCGTCGGAGATTTCCAAGCGGCTGAAGGAAATCAATCCGTCGCCCTATTCCTTCTTCATCAATCTCGGCCACCAGGAATATCTGGTCGGCGCCTCGCCGGAAATGTTCGTGCGCGTCTCGGGCCGGCGCATCGAGACCTGCCCGATCTCGGGCACGATCAAGCGCGGCGACGATCCGATCGCCGATAGCGAACAGATCCTCAAGCTCTTGAACTCCAAGAAGGACGAGAGCGAGCTCACCATGTGCTCGGACGTCGACCGCAACGACAAGTCCCGCGTCTGCGAGCCGGGCTCGGTCAAGGTCATCGGCCGCCGGCAGATCGAGATGTATTCGCGCCTGATCCACACCGTCGACCATATCGAGGGGCGGCTGCGCGACGGCATGGACGCCTTCGACGGGTTCCTCAGCCATGCCTGGGCCGTCACCGTCACCGGTGCGCCGAAGCTCTGGGCCATGCGCTTCATCGAGGCGCATGAGAAGAGCCCGCGCGCCTGGTATGGCGGGGCGATCGGCATGGTCGGCTTCAACGGCGACATGAATACCGGGCTGACGCTCAGGACCGTGCGCATCAAGGACGGCATTGCCGAGGTGCGCGCCGGCGCGACGCTCCTGAACGACAGCGATCCGCACGAGGAGGAGGCCGAGACCGAACTCAAGGCCTCGGCGATGATCGCGGCGATCCGTGATGCCAAGACCGGAAACGACGGCAAGGCCAAGCGCGGTGTCGCCAAGGTCGGGCAGGGGGTCAAGATCCTGCTGGTCGACCACGAGGACAGTTTCGTCCACACGCTCGCCAACTATTTCCGCCAGACCGGCGCCGAGGTGTCGACCGTGCGCACGCCGGTACCGGAGGAAGTATTCGACCGGATGGATCCGGACCTCGTCGTGCTGTCGCCCGGACCGGGCAGCCCGAAGGATTTCGACTGCAAGGCGACGATCAAGAAGGCGCGCGCCCGCAATCTGCCGATCTTCGGCGTCTGCCTCGGGCTGCAGGCGCTCGCCGAAGCCTATGGCGGGGAACTGCGCCAGCTCGCCGTGCCGATGCACGGCAAGCCGTCGCGCATCCGCGTGCTGGAACCCGGCCTCGTCTTCTCCGGCCTCGGCAAGGAAGTGACCGTCGGCCGCTATCACTCGATCTTCGCCGACCCGACCACGCTCGACCGCGACTTCATGATCACGGCCGAAAGCGAGGACGGCACCATCATGGGCATCGAGCACACCAAGGAACCGGTCGCCGCCGTGCAGTTCCATCCGGAATCGATCATGACGCTCGGCCACGATGCCGGCATGCGCATGATCGAGAACGTCGTGGCGCATCTGGCGAGAAGGGTGAAGGTGAAGGCGGCGTAAGGCTGCGAGATCCGGGAAGCCCGCCCTCCGGCGGGTTTCAGACTGGCTGTAAAGCGTTTGGCTGAGATGTGGTCGGGGCGTTCGATCTGACTCGGGCGAGCGGTATCGGTCCCTCTTCTCCCCTGCGGGGAGAAGGTGGCGCGTAGCGCCGGATGAGGGGGAGCGCAGCTCATAAGGCCTGCGCACTTGGCCCCCTCATCGCCTCGCATGCGCTCGGCACTTCTCCCCGCTGGGGAGAAGAGGGTTTTCAATCGACGCCGCCATTGCGTGAAAACGCCTTGCCTTGGCCGCTAGTCGTAACCGGCCAGCCTTTTTCCAATCCAACTGAACCGGTCCCCGAGCAGACGCACCACGAGGTGAAGCAGCTTGGCGTCGAGGCCGATGCGCCACATGAGTTTTCGGCCGTGGGCGGCGCACCAGACGGTTTCGGCGACGCGTTCCGGGGTGATCTTGACGCCGAGCTTCTCGATCGAGCGGGCCTTGACCTTGGCGTCGGTGACCATCGGCGTTGCGACATAGGCCACCGTGATGGCGCTCACCGTGATGTCGTGCTCGGCGAATTCGATGCTGAGCGCCTCGGTGAGACTGCGGACGAAGGCCTTGGAGGCGGCATAGACGGCAAGCTCGGGCACGCCGTATTCGGCCGAGGCCGAGCTCATGCTGATCAGGTGGGCGTCGGGCGTTCTCTTCAGCGCCGGGAAGGTGGCGCCGACCATGTTCAGGATGCCGTCGATATTGACCCGGTTGATCAGGGCGTGGTCCCCCGGCGCGATGTCGATATAGGCGCCCATGCGCAGGATGCCGGCCGAAAGGAAGGCGACGTCGAGCTGACCGAGCGTCTGCGCGGTGAAGGCCTCGACCATATGGATCGCCGCCTGGTGATCGGTGACGTCGCCGACGATCGGCACGATGCTGCCGGCCGGTGCCATGGCGGCGAGGCGTTCCAGGCTCGCGGCGTCGATGTCGGCTGCGCCGACGAGCCAACCACGTGACGCGAACAGCAGGGCGGACTTCAGACCGATGCCGGACCCGGCGCCGGTGATGAGGATCGATTTCTTTCGCATCGCGGGCTCCCTATCCGGCGTCGAGACTGGTGCGGGCGGCCGTACCGTCGACGGCCGCCCGCGCGGGGATGTAGCCGTCCAGCCAGGCCAGCATGGCTTCCGCCGCGTCCCGCCAGCGGTGCTCGACGGTGAGCATGTGCGAGCATTGCGGGATCAGGTGGGCCTCGGTCTTCAGCGCCCGCGCGGTGGCGCGGACGGTCTCTGCCGGGAAAAGCGCGTCGCGGTCGGCGCCGAGCACGAAGCGCGGGACATGATCGGGAAGGCGGGGTGTGAGGCGCTGGAAGAGCATGCCGAGGAAGGCGAGATAGGATTCCGATCCGAGATGGTGGAGCAGGTGATCCATGTCGCGCACGGAGGGCTCCCGCGAGAACAGCAGGCGACGGGCGAGATCGCGGTCGGCGACGATCGGCTTCAGATCGAAGGCGAGCGTGCAGGCGATGAGCTTGGCCGGGCTTTCGCGGATGACACTCCACAGCGCCGACCAGGCGCCCCAGGGCGGGACGGAGGCGAGGAGGGCAAGGCCGCGCACCGGATGACGCACGGCATAGCGCTGGGCGATCAGCCCGCCCATCGAATGGCCGATGATGACGGGGTTCATGAGCGTGGCGGCGACTGCGGCGACGTCGTCGACATAGCCGTTGATCGTCGCCAGCCGCAGCCGGCCTTCGCTGTCGCCGTGGCCGCGCAGATTCAGGGCCACGACGTCGAAGCCGGCATCGGCGAAGAAGGGCATGAAATGCTCTTCCCAATACCAGCTCGAGGACCAGGCCCCATGGACGAAGAGAAGCTCGCCCCGCTTTCGTCCCTCGGCCTCCATGCGCCGGAGGCCGAGGCGGCCGGCGGGACCAGGCGCGGTCCCGGTGGTCAGGCGGCTCATTCGGCGGCCGCAAGCCGCGGCGTGACCAGACCCAGCCGCGCCGGCACCGGGGCCGAGCGGGCAAGGTCGGCTTTCAGCCGCTTGCGGAAGGCCATGTCGTTGACGGTGACGGTGTGGCGCGGCGAATTCACCTGGTCGACATCCGGGTGAGCCAGCTCATGGTCGATCAGCTGCGGCAGAGGCGCGCTCGGGCGCCACAGGCCGGCGAGGTGGCGGGCCGCAAGCTTGGCCTGCAGTTCGGCGCCCGGCCAGATGCAGCCGAGCGGCTGGAACAGGCCGATGAAATAGAGGTTCTTCAGCTTCTCCGGCAGCATCTTCTGGTAGAGCCGCACCGGCGCCTTCGACAGATCGATCACGGCCTTGTCGAGGAAGGGGTGGGTGATCTGGTAGCCGGTGCAGGCGACGATGACGTCGAATTGCTCCGACGTGCCGTCGACGAAATGCACGCGCTTGCCGTCGAGGCGCTGAATGTCCCGCCTAGGCTCCACCTTGCCGTGGCGGATGGCGAGATAGAGGTCTGAGTTGAGGGTCGGATGGGTCGCCATGATACGGTGATCCGGATCGGGCAGGCCGATGTCGCGGTTCTTGCCCTGCAGCAGGTTGAGCAGGAATTCGAGCCCCATCAGTTGCAGGCGCTTGGGCAGCCAGGTGAAGCGGTAGAACAGCTTGTCGACCGGCTGGCCGAGCATGAATTTAGGGATGAGGTAGTAGCCGCGGCGCCAGCTGATGGCCGTCCTGGCCGAGACGCGCGAGGTCTCCACCGCCACGTCGCAGGCCGAATTGCCGCCGCCGATGACCAGGACCCGCTGGCCGGCGAAGGGGGCGGCGCGCTTGTATTCGTGCGAATGCATCATCTTGCCGGTGAAGGTGCCGGGATAGTCGGGCATGCGCGGCGTATGGTGATGGCCGTTGCAGACGCACAGCGCGTCGAAGACTTCGGTCGTGAACGCCTCGTCGCCGGAGCGGCGCCAGCTCACCGACCAGCGGTCGCCGGGCGCCGGCTCGCACTTGACGACTTCGGTCTCGAACCGCACGCGCTGGTCGACGCCGAATGTGCGCGCATAGTCCTCGAAGTATTTCGCCAGAACGCGGTGCGAGGGATAGTCGGCGACATTGTCCGGCAGCGGAAAATCCTCGTAGGACGAGGTGTATTTCGAGCTGATGATGTGTGTCGTCTCGAAGACGCTCGAATGGCCGGTCGGATCGTCGAACCGCCAGTTGCCGCCGACGCCCTGGCAGCGGTCGAAGCCGACGACCTCGAAGCCGAGATCGGTGAAATTCTTGATGGCCGCAATGCCGGCCGGGCCGGCGCCGATGACGGCGACACGTTTCGATGACATGGGTTTCCTCCTCCCAAAGTGTTCCCTGGAACTGACGTTCGATAAAAATGACGCCTGTGTCAATTATTAAATGACGCAGGCGTCATTTTTCTGTTGCGCGCTGTCGCGTGCCGCGCTCCCCTTCACGCCCGGCCGGCTTTGTGGGAGAAATCCGGGGTGAGCGAATCGAAGCGAGAGCAGAACAAGAAGGCGAACCGCGATGCCCTGCTGGCATCGGCGAGGGCCGTGCTGTCGCAGCTCGGCTATGGCGCGGCGACCGTCAGGGACATCGTGCGGGGCAGCGGTCTGGCGCCGGGGTCTTTCTACAACTATTTCCACGACAAGGAGGCGGTGTTCGAGGCGCTGGTCGCCGAGATCATGCAGCCGCTGGCCGAGAACCTGCGCCGCAGCCGGCGCGAGGCCGAAACGGTCGAGGCCTTTCTGCGCGCGCCTTTTGCGCTTGCGGCGGAAGTGGCGCTCAAGGATCCGGACAATGCGCTGCTGATCGCGCGCAACCAGACCATCTTCCGGCGGATCTTCTACCTTGCCGACAGCAAGACCGACATCCAGAGGGACCTGGAAAAGGACCTGCTGGACTGGACGGCGCTCGGCCGCATCAGGCCACACGATGCCGCGCTGATGGCCGAGACAATGATAGCCCTTGGCGTCGATCTGGTGGTGCAGGTCTCGCTGGCGCCGGAGACGGCGGAAGCCCGCATCTCCTTCCTCGTTTCGCTGTTCCGCAGTTCTCTCGAGCCCGGCCAAGGGCGCTAGACTCGCCTTTTGTTGGCATAACTGAGTGCCGCCGGGCGTCATGGCCTTTGACAAGAGGATCGACTTCGACCATACCGGGGCCAACGACCGTCCGCGCATCGAACGCGGGCGGTTTTGCGTTTTCTACGGGCGAATTTCTGCAATTCGTTCGCATCTGCAAGGGCAAGAAAAGTGATGACGGAACAGGGCAATGGCATCGTCGCGCGCCTCGCCTTCTGGGGCATTCCGCTGGCATTCGGCGTGATGGGCCTGAAACTCGTCGCCTGGTGGGTGACGGGCTCGGTGGCGCTCCTGTCGGACGGGCTGGAATCGACCGTCAACGTGGTCGCCGCCTTCGTCGCCTATTTCGTCATCCGCTATGCGCAGAAGCCGGCGGATGACGACCACCCCTATGGCCACCACAAGGCGGAATATCTGTCCGCCGTTCTGGAAGGCGTGCTGATCGTCGTCGCGGCCTTGCTCATCATCCGCGAGGCGGTCGGAGCGCTCACCGATCCGCAGGTGCTGGAGGCGCCGGTGCTGGGGCTTGCGATCAACGGCGCAGCGGGGCTCATCAACCTGATCTGGGCCCGGGCCCTGATCCGCATCGGCAAGACGCACCGGTCTCCCGCGCTCGCTGCCGACGGCCATCACATCATGTCGGACGTGGTGACTTCGGCAGGCGTGTTCCTCGGCCTGGTGCTGGTGGTCGCCACCGGCTATGCGATCCTCGATCCGGTGCTTGCCATCCTCGTCGCCATCAACATCATCTACCAGGGCTGGAAGGTGATCTCGCATTCGGTGGCGGGGTTGATGGACAAGGCGGTCGAGCCCGATGAAGAGGCGGCGATCAAGCAGGCGATCGCCGAAAATTCGACGGGCTCGCTCGACGTCCATTATCTGCGCACGCGCCGCGGCGGCGCCGTCACCTTCGTCGCCTTCGACCTCGTCGTCCCCGGCGACATGCCGGTTCGCGAGGCGCACAAGATCTGCGACCGGCTGGAGGCTGCCGTCAAGGCTGTGCTTCCGGGCGGACGCGTGACCATTCATGTCGAACCCGAGAGCGAGAGGGCGCATGGCGTCAGGGTCGGTGTCGGGGCAAGAGCAAAGGAGCGGAAATCATGAGCAAGACCGATGTCAGCGGGCTCTCGCAGCTCGGCCAGAGTGTCGAAGCGCCGACCAGCCCGGAGACCGCCGTGCTGGAGCGCGTGCCGAACGGCAATGCGGGCACCGACTATGTCGTGCGCTTCACCGCGCCGGAATTCACCTCGCTCTGTCCGATGACCGGGCAGCCCGATTTCGCCCACATCGTCATCGACTACATTCCCGGCGATTTTCTCGTCGAGTCCAAGTCGCTGAAGCTCTTCCTGTTTTCCTTCCGCAACCATGGCGCCTTCCACGAGGACTGCTCGATCTACATCGCCAAACGGCTGATCGAACTGCTCGATCCCAAATGGCTGAGAATCGGGGCCTACTGGTATCCGCGCGGCGGCATCCCGATCGACGTCTTCTGGCAGACCGGCGCGCCGCCGGAGGGTGTCTGGCTGCCGGAACAGGGCGTGGCCACCTATCGCGGCCGCGGCTGAGCGAATCCCGAGGGGCGAAATCTCCGGCGCGAGGGCGGATCCGGGACAGTTTTAACGGATCGGAAACCTAATTGCGAAGTGCGGTGTTAAGGCAAACCTGCCATTTGTTCAGTACATGAACAGAGGCTCACATATCATGGCGATTCCTGGCTTCCGCCGAGCGGCCGACTTTTCCATCGTCAAGGTCGTCGCGGCCGCCGTCCTCGGCTTGGTCGTTCTGGCTGCCGGAACCTTTTCCTTCCTCGTCTGGTCGACCTGGAAGATCGACGCTGTATCGACCGCGCGACAGACCGAGATGGCGCGCCATGTGATCGGCCGTTTCCGTTTCCAGCTCGCCCATGACCAGGAGAGCGCTACGGTGTGGGACGACGCTGTCGTCAATGTCCGCGGCTATGCGTCGCCCGAAAGCCTGGAGTGGATAAACGCCAATCTCGGCGAGTGGATGCACACCTATTTCGGCCACGACGCCGCTTACGTCGTCAAGCCGGACGGGCAGCCGGTCTACGCCTTCTCAAACGGCGTGCAGGACGAGGCGACGAGCTACGCTTCGATCGAGAAAACCACGGCCCCCATGCTGCAGCAACTGGTGGCGGCGTTGCGCCAAGGAGAGACGATCGGAATCGAAGAAGGGATCGACAGCCCCGGCGTCACCGATTTTCGCTTCCTCAACGGCCGTCCGGCCGTCGTCAGCCTGAAGCCGATCGTCAGCGACAGCGGCGACATCGAACAGGTCGCAGGCGAGGAATTCGTCCATGTCGCTGTCCGCTATATCGACGGTCCCTTTCTCAAGGAACTCGAGACGAAGTACGACTTCAGCAACATGCATTTCTCGCTGACGGAAGAGGCGACAATCAACAAGGCCAGCCTGCCGCTGGTGACGAACAGCGGTGACAGCATCGGCTATGTCGTCTGGCAGTCCTACCGTCCGGGACTGGCCTTCCTGCAATCGATTACGCCGGCACTGGTCATCATTCTTCTGTGCCTGGTCGTCGTCGTCGGCATCTTCATCGCCATGCTTTACCGTCGCGCGATGGCCAATCGCGAGCAGGAAGAGCGCATCCGCTATCTGGCGACCCATGATTCCATGACCGGCCTGCTCAATCGCGCTGCGTTCGAAGCGCGGCTCGACACAGCGCTCTCGGAGGTCGGGGACAAGCCCCGCCAGATTGCCATCCTCTATCTCGATCTCGATCGCTTCAAGCCGATCAACGACACGCTCGGCCACCCTGCCGGCGACTTCGTCATTTGCGAGATCGGATCGCGCATCGGCAAACTCGTGCCACCGGGCGCCTCGCTGTGCCGTGTCGGAGGCGACGAGTTCAACGTGCTGGTGACCTATGACCAGGTCGAGGCGATCGAGGCGCTTTGCGCGGCCATCGTGGATTCCGTCGGCCAGGCCATCTGCATCGACGGGCAGAGCGTGTTCGTCGGAATATCGATCGGCGTGGCGCTTTCGCCGTTGCACGGCACGGACCGCGCCGAATTGACCCGCAAGGCGGACGTGGCGCTCTACAGTGCCAAGGCGAGCGGACGCGGATGCTATTCGATCTTCGGGCAGCACATGGATGCGTTGGTCCGCGAGCGGGCGGAGATCGAGCGGGACCTGCGCGATGCGCTCGCCGACCGCAAGCAGTTCCAGGTGCTCTATCAGCCGAAGTATTTCGCCGGGACCGGCCAGGTGGGAAGCGTCGAGGCGCTGGTGCGCTGGCAGCATCCGACCCGCGGCCTGATTTCGCCCGTCTATTTCGTGCCGATTGCCGAAGAGTGCGGCCTGATCCGCGAGCTTGGCCGCATGGTTCTCGAGCAGGCCTGCAGCGCCGCCGCCGCCTGGCCGATCGACAACATCGCCGTCAATGTCTCTGCGGTTCAGTTGCGCGACAGCGCCTTTTCCATCGAAGTCATGGCCATTCTTGCTGCGACCGGGCTTTCGCCGCACAAGCTGGAACTCGAAGTCACCGAAACGGCCTGGATGGACAGTTCCGACAGCTGCGCCGCCAATATCCGCGCGCTGCGGGCCGTCGGCATCCACATCGCACTCGACGATTTCGGCACCGGTTTTTCGACCTTCGGCCGTCTGCACGAAACCGATGTCGATCATATCAAGATCGACAAGATGTTCGTCGACGGCCTGGGCAAGGATCGCGGCGACGAGGCCATCATCCAGGCGATCGTGGAGCTGGCCCGGGCCAAGGGCCTGAAGACCACGGCCGAAGGCGTCGAGACCAAGGAGCAGAACGATTTTCTGATCCGCATCGGCTGCGACGAGCTGCAGGGCTTCCTGTTTGCCAAGCCCATGACCCAGGAGGATGTCGGCGCCCTGTTGTCGGGCCGGGCGAAGACGACGCCACGGCTTTCGTCCGTCTAGGTCTATTCCAATCGATCAGACATAAAAAAATCGGCGGGTGAGGACCCGCCGATCGCATTTCCACTGATCGACTTCTGCCGAATCAGCCGAGCACGAGGGCTGCACCGCCGACAGCGGTCGCCACGCCGAGCAGGCGGGTGATGAGCGGACCCATGCGGCCGAGCGCGATGCCGAGGCCGACGCCGGCGGCGTGAAGGGCGGCGGTGGCGAAGAGGAAGCCGAGGCCGAACTGGACTGCGCCGGCGGCCCCGAGTTCGCCGCCATGGGCATGGCCGTGGAACAGCGCAAACAAGCCGACGACGGCGGCCGATGCGGGGACCGGCAGGCGCACGGCGGTTGCGACCAGCAGGCCGAGGCCGATGACCGAGGCGAGGATGGCCGGCTCGACGAACGGGATTTCAATGCCGGAGACGGCCAGCAGGAAACCCAGCGCCATGGTGCCGACGAAGGCGGCGGGGACGGCGAAAAGGGCACGTCCGCCGATCTGCGAGGCCCAGAGACCGACGGCCACCATGGCGAGGATATGGTCGGCGCCCGAGAGCGGATGGGAAAGACCCGCCATCAGCGAGCCATGCTCGGCCGGATCGAGGTGGGCAAAGGCGGGGGCGGTGGCGGTGGCAAAAATTACTGCGGTCATCGAAAGGCGTTTGAACATGGTTGTCCCTCTTTGTGGTCGACACGGCGCCCGGAAATCAGTCGCGCCGGCCTTCGGCTATATCGCACTGCGAAGACTATCGTAAGCGCTTTGTCGCTGTCTACGCCAAAGCCCTGACCGCGGCTGTTCCCACAGCGGCGTCTGCACCGCCGGAAACGCGGCAGCCGCAGCAAAGAGAAACCCTCCGCGCGCGGGCGCGGAGGGTGAAACACACAGCCGTACGGCCGAAACTACTTCTGCGGATGGGCGTCCAGCACTTCGGCGCAACGCGAGAAGCTCAAGCCTTCGCCGTCGGTGTCGTTGGTCGCGCGGATGGCGACGATTCGATCTGACGGGTCAGCGGTGATCTGCAGTTCGCAGAACAGCTCCTCGTAGCGCGGCGGCGAGATCATCTGCGGCTGGGGCGCGTAGCCGCCGCCGAGCGTCGTGGTCTTGGTCACCGTCACGCCGGGCTTGGCCTCGCGGGTCACGGTGCGCGTCGTGGTCTGGACCGGTTCCGGCGTCGAATATTGCGGCGGGATGTAGCGGGTCTTGTCGCCGCCGCGCCAAGTGTAGAGGATGTTGCCGCTGCCCATCGGAAACTCCGAGATCGGCGGGCCGTACTGGGTGAAGAACAGCTCGGCCGGCTGGCCGATCCAGCGCGACTGGATGACGGTGTTGGCTTCCTCGGTGGTGGTGCAGCCGGCGAGCATCGCGGCGGCAATGGCCGCGACGGCGGCGAAACGAATCTTCATGTCTGATCTTCCCCTCGACAATCAGCAGCCGGGCCTTGCGCCGCCCCTTCCGGAGAGGCAGGAGCCGCGGCGAATAAAATGCGGCTCTGCCGCCCCGTGACCCCGAAGCGCACATTCCGATCGGACGATACGTTAAGAGGCCGGCAATCCTGGAGACAATAGCGCGCCGGGTATGCACCCAGATTTGGTCCGGTTTTCCCCACCGGCGTTTCGCTGCGGCAGGTTCCGGCGGGCTTTGCGCTTGCTCGCGCCAAGCTCGGCCCCATATTGAGGGCAGGAGACCCGCCTGTTTGGCGGGCGAACGACAATCCGGAGCGATGGCCGTGTTTGCATTCGACAACAGTTACCAGCGTCTGCCGGAGCGGTTTTACCGCCCCGCCAGCCCGGCTGCCGCCCGTGCGCCGCGGCTGATCCGCTTCAACGAGACGCTGGCCGAAGAGCTGAACCTCGATTTCGCCGGAGCGAGTGATGAGGATCTGGCCGCAATCTTTTCGGGCAACAGCCTGCCCGAAGGGGCGGCGGCAATCGCCATGGCCTATGCCGGCCACCAGTTCGGCAATTTCGTACCGCAGCTCGGCGACGGGCGGGCGATCCTGATGGGCGAGGTGGTGGACCGGGACGGCCAGCGCCGCGACATTCAGCTCAAGGGTGCAGGTGTCACACCCTTTTCGCGCAATGGCGACGGGCGGGCCGCACTCGGGCCGGTCCTGCGCGAATATCTCGTTTCGGAAGCGATGCACGCGCTCGGCATTCCGACGACCCGGGCGCTCGCCGCGGTGTTGACCGGCGAGGTGGTGCATCGAGAGACGAAGCTTCCCGGCGCGGTGCTGACGCGCGTGGCGGCGAGCCATATCCGCATCGGCACCTTCCAGTTCTTTGCGGCGCGCGGCGATGACGAGGCGATCAGGACGCTCGCCGACCACGTGATTTCCCGCCACTACCCGGAGCTGGAAGGCGTGGAGCAGCCCTATCTGGCGCTCGTCAATGCGGTCGCGGCGCGTCAGGCGGATCTCGTGGCGCGCTGGCTGTCGGTCGGCTTCATCCATGGCGTGATGAACACCGACAACATGGCGGTCTCGGGCGAGACGATCGATTTCGGCCCCTGCGCCTTCCTCGACGAATATGATCCGCGCAAGGTGTTCTCCTCGATCGACCAGCGCGGGCGCTATGCCTATGCCAACCAGCCGGGGATCGCCCAGTGGAACCTCGCGCGTTTCGCCGAGACGCTGCTGCCGCTGTTGACATCGAGCGAGGAGGAGAGCGTTGCGGCGGCCAATGCCGCGCTGGCGGAATTCGGCCGACTGTTCCAGTCGCGCTGGCTCGACCTGTTCCGGGCCAAACTCGGCCTTGCCGGCGAGGCGGGGGGCGACCTCGATCTCGTCAACAGCCTGCTGAAGCTGATGCAGGACGGCGAGGCGGACTTCACCCGGACGTTGCGCGCGCTCGGCAAGGTCGCCGGCGGCGCTGGCGATCCCGTCCTTGAG
The DNA here is from genome assembly GCF_059424725.1 of Allorhizobium sp. GW101-3B10. Taxonomy (NCBI): domain Bacteria; kingdom Pseudomonadati; phylum Pseudomonadota; class Alphaproteobacteria; order Hyphomicrobiales; family Rhizobiaceae; genus Allorhizobium; species Allorhizobium sp. GW101-3B10. The sequence continues at coordinate 885,448 of NZ_JBWKZR010000001.1, forward strand.
GCCGAATTTGCCGATCCCATCGGCGTTGGCGACTGGCTCCGGCGCTGGCGCCTGCGCCTCGAGGGCGATCCCCGCACCATGGGCGAGCGGCAGGCGGCGATGGAGGCCGTCAACCCGGCCGTCATCCCGCGCAACCACCGCATCGAGGAAGCGATCCAGGCCGGTCTTGCCGGCGACTTCACGGTGTTCGAGCGGCTGCACGCGGCTCTGCAGAACCCCTATGCGGAAATCCCCGAATTTGCCGCCTATCAGGAAAAGCCGGCGGTCGAAGAGCGGGTGGAGCGAACCTTCTGCGGAACGTGACGGCGCGTCCGGCCCTCAGAGCCCCCCGCGCTATCGCGACCTGAGTTCGGCTGAAATCCGGGCGAGGTCGCGGGCAGGGGGCAGGCCGAAGAGGCGGGCATATTCCCGGCTGAACTGGTTGGGGCTCTCATATCCCACCGCGTAGGCGACGGACGTGGCGGTCGCCTCGCCGACGATCAGCAGGGAGCGCGCCTTCAGGAGCCTGAGGCGCTTCTGGTATTGCAGCGGGCTCAGCGCCGTGACCGCCTTGAAATGGCGGTGGAAGGCGGAAATGCTGAGCGCCGCCATGTCCGCCAGCGTCTCGACCTTGAGCGGTTCGGCGAAATGCCGGCGAAGCCAGTGGATCGTGACGGCGATCCGCGCCAGCGCCGTGCCGGGACTGGCCATGTCGCGCAGCATCCAGCCATGCGGTCCCTGCAGCACCCGGTAGAGGATTTCGCGTTCATAGGCCGGGGAGAGGGCGGCGATGTCCTGAGGGCGGTCCATCAGGCGCAGCATGCGAAGCCAGGCATCCAGAAGCTCGCCGGTGACCGGCGCGACCGAGAAGGCGCCGTCCTGTACGCCGCCTGCGGCAGGTTTGGGCAAATCCGACAGAAGCGTGGCGACGAGGGCGGGATCGAGTGTCAGGGCCACCGAAAGGTAGGGTGCGCCAGAGGCCGAGGCATGGACCGAGCCGGCGGCCGGCAGATCGACCGTCATGACGAAATAGGTCGCGGGGTCGTAATGGAAGCTGCGCTCGCCCACCGTGATCGTCTTGCCGCCCTGCAGGACGAGGTTGACCATCGGCTCATAGACCGCCGTCAGTTCGTGTTCCGGAATGGCGCCCCGGACCATGGCGACGCGGGGAATGCCGGTTTCCGTTCGCCGGTTCTCGGCGCGCGATGCCAGTCTTCGCAGTTCCTGCAGCTGTTCTTCCATGGGTGGCGATCTTGCAGAGACTTGGCGCGACCGCAAGCCGAAAGCACGAATAGGCAAGTTTCGAAGAGGATCGGGCGCGCGCGCCGGAGCCCATGCCGGCTAGACCTGCGCCGTCAACGAAACGGAGCCATTTCCATGAAAATCGTCATCATCACCGGCGGAAGCCGCGGCATCGGCGCCAGCACCGCCGTCCAATGTGCCAAGCGCGGCATGGGCGTCATCCTCACCTATAACAGCCAGCCGGACGCTGCCCAGACGGTGGTGCGCGACATCGCGTTCGAGGGCGGCAAGGCCGTGGCGCTGAAGCTCGACGTGACGGACAGCACGTCCTTTCCCGCCTTCCGCGAGTCAGTCAGCGCGGCTCTGCAGTCCGTCTGGGGCCGCGCGGACTTCGACGGTCTCGTCAACAATGCCGGCTACGGCCTGTTCAACCCGATCGCGACCGTGACGGAAGAACAGTTCGACGGGCTGTTCAACATCCACCTCAAGGGGCCGTTCTTCCTGACGCAGGCCCTGCTGCCGCTGATCCGCGACGGCGGGCAGATCGTCAACGTGACCAGCGCCACGACCCGCGTCGCGACGGCGGGTGTCGCGCCCTACGCCGCCTTCAAGGGCGGGCTGGAGGTGCTGACCCGTTACATGGCGAAGGAGTTCGGCGAGCGCCGCATCCGCGCCAATGCGGTCTCGCCGGGTGCCATCCGCACGGAGCTCGGCGGCGGGCTCGACGACGCCTTCGAGGCGCTGCTGGCGTCGCAGACGGCGCTTGGGCGGATCGGCGAGCCGGACGATGTCGGGCGCGCCATCGCCGGCCTTCTGTCGGACGAAGCGGGCTGGATCAATGCGCAGTCGATCGAGGTTTCCGGCGGCTATATGATCTGAGCGGTGATGGCGGCCGGCACGCCCATGGAGGGTGCGCGCCGGCCGAGATGGCAAAGCTTCTTGTGTCCGTATCGCGGATGTCGCAAACTTGGCAGTCGCAGATCGAAGGTCCGCCGAAAACTGGGTCGTGCAGCATTTCGATAATGTCGCATTGAGAATGTGGTGACGCGTCCGGTCGCCCTAAAATCCGCGTCAAACATCAAACAGGATTTTGAGGCTATGGCAGAGTTTCCGCAAAAGGCGAAGGTCGTCATCATCGGGCTGGGTGGCATCGTGGGCGCATCGATCGCCCATCACCTGATCGAGCGCGGCTGGGACGACATCGTCGGCATCGACAAGTCGGGCATTCCCACCGACATCGGCTCCACCGCCCACGCCTCCGACTTCTGCTACACCACCAGCCACGACTTCCTGTCGGTCTGGACGACGCAGTACTCGATCGATTTCTACGAGAAGATGGGCCACTACGCCCGCATCGGCGGCCTGGAAGTGGCGCGCGCCGGCGACGATGCCTGGATGGAGGAGATCAAGCGCAAGCTGTCCTCGGCCAAGGCGTTCGGCACCCGCGCCCACTATGTCAGTCCCTCCGAGATCAAGGCAAAGTTCCCGCTGATCGAGGAGGACATGGTGCAGGGCGGCCTGTTCGATCCTGACGCCGGCCTCGTCATTCCGCGCAGCCAAACGGTCGCCGGCAAGCTGGTCGATGCGGCGGAAAAGTCCGGCAAGCTCAATATGTTCGCCAATACGCCGGCAAAATCGCTGATCGTCGAGGGCGGCCGCATCAAGGGCGTGGTTACCCATCGCGGCACGATCATGGCCGACCACGTCATCGTCTGCGCCGGCCTCTGGGGCCGCCTGATCGCCGAAATGGTCGGCGAGGACCTGCCCGTCATGCCGGTCGACCATCCGCTGACCTTCTTCGGCCCGTTCAACGAGTTCGAGGGCACCGGCAAGGAAATCGGCTATCCGCTTTTGCGCGACCAGGGCAATTCCGCCTATATGCGCGACACCGGCGACCCGAAGACGACAGAGGGCGGCCAGATCGAATGGGGCTATTACGAGACCAAGGAACCGCGCATGTGCCATCCGCGCGAGCTCCTGGAAAAGCACGAGGCGCGGCTTTCGCCCTCGCAGCGCGATCTGGAGATGGAACAGATCCTCGAGCCGCTCGAGCGGGCCATGGAGCTCACACCGATCCTCGGCGAACTCGGCTACAATGAAGGCCATTCCTTCAACGGCCTCTTGCAGGTCTCGGCCGCCGGCGGCCCGTCCTGCGGCGAGAGCCAGAAGGTCCGCGGCCTCTGGTATTGCGTCGCCATCTGGGTCAAGGATGGTCCGGGCTACGGCAAGCTGATCGCCGACTGGATGACCGACGGCCGCACCGAGATCGACCACAACTCGATCGATTACGCCCGCTTCTATCCGCATCAGCTGACCGAAGACTTCATCGCCGGGCGCTGCTTCGAGGCCGCGCAGAAGATCTATTTCCCCGCCGTGCATCCGCGCGAACCGTATGCCAGCGGCCGCAACGTCAAGCGCTCGCCGTTCTACGAGCGTGAAGTGGAGCTCGGCGGTTACTTCATGGAACTCGGCGGCTGGGAGCGCGCGCACGGCTACAAGGCCAACGAGCATCTCCTTGAGAAATACGGCGACCGCGTTCCCGTCCGCGCGAACGAGTGGGACACCCGCCACTTCTGGCGCGTCTCGAACGCCGAGCATCTGGCGATGAGCGAGGATTGCGGCATCGTCAACCTCAGCCACTTCCACATGGTCGACATCGAAGGGCCGGACCATGTCGAGCTGCTGGAATGGCTCTGCGCCGCCAAGATCGGCGGTGACGGCAATATCGGCAAGGGCATCTACACCCACTTCCTCGACGACGAGGGCATGGTGCGCGCCGACTTCACCGTCTTCCGCATGGCCGACCGCTGCCGTCTCGTGAACGGCGCCGATGCCGGCCCGCGCGACTACCACTACATGAAGCGCGTGGCGCAAGATCGGGGCCTCGACGTCACCATCACCGACGTCTCGGAGAAATTCATCACCATCGGCATCTGGGGCCCGAACGCCCGCGCCACGCTGAAGAAGGTCGTCGCCGACCCGGCCGGGCTCGACATCGAGAACTTCCCGTTTGCCGCGATCAAGCCGATCGAAATCGCCGGCAAGCCTGTGACCGCTTTCCGCATTTCCTATGTCGGCGAGCAGGGCTGGGAACTGCACATGAAGTACGAGGACGGCCTGGCCGTCTGGGACGCGCTGCGCTCCACCGGCGTCATGGCCTTTGGCGTCGAGACCTATGCCAACTCCCGCCGCATGGAAAAGAGCCTGCGCCTGCAGAACGGCGACCTCCTGACCCAGTACAACCTGATCGAGGCCGATCTTGCCCGCCCGAAGGTCAAGGAAGCCGATTTCCGCGGCAAGTCCAAGCATCTGGAATACAAGGCGCGCGACCACCAGCCGGCCATGCTCTGCACGCTGGTGATGACGGAAAACACCGACAAAAACGGCGTCGCCCGCTATCCGGTCGGCTCGCTGCCGGTCATGGACCCGGCAACCGGCGAGACCCTCATCGACAGCCTCGGCCGCCGCTCCTACACCACCTCGATCGCCTTCGGCCCGACCATCGGCAAGAATATCGCGCTGGCGTATTTGCCGCACGAATATTGCCAGGTGGGGCGGAAGCTGAACGTCGAGTATTTTGCCGAGACTTATCCGGTCGAGGTGGCGGCGGTGGGGTACAAGCCGCTGTATGACCCGGAGAATCTGAAGCCGCGGAGCTGAGGCGGGAGCGGTTTACTCAGAGGGTTATGGACCCGTCGGTCGAGAGGCTGGCGGGTTTTTTGCGCCGTCTCGGTTTTTCCAGTATTTGGGTGATGCTTTGTTTCAACGCCTTGAAAGTTTCCGTTTCTAAAGGAAGGTAGGCAGCGAGATTTGAGCGAACCATAGGCATGGGCTGATTGTTCCGGTAATCTTCGAATTCGATACCGTTTTTTCTTTTGACTCGGTGAAAGAACTCCCTGTATCTGCGCGGTGTGATGCCAAAGAATGGCGCGAATTCCACCGCAGGGAATTTGCCATAAGCTCCTCTCGACATACCTTCAATTTTCACAGAGTCAGAGTGCAGGTCGGAAGTTAAGCTTTTTGGATAGGGCTCAAGAAATACCACTTTTGATATCCCACTCGCAACGATGTGCTTTGCACACATATGACATGGAAATGTTGTGCAATATATTGTTGCGTCATGAACTGAAATACCCAGGCGAGCAGCGTCGCTTAAAGCTGACATCTCCGCATGAACGATCCTGCCATATTCCAGAGCGTCCATGAACTGGGATTTCTCTAATTGTTTTATTTTATCCTTAGTTAGCGCCGGATTTCCTCCGGAAATAATTTCGATCACCTCGTCAAGTATCTCATTTTTTCTTTTATCGTTGCTGTCCGCTCCCAACTTGTACTCGCGTGCGTCGAATGGGTCATCAGCCCAATAGGTGCCCCCGCCTGCCTTCGGTACTTCATTCGCACCCAGAGCTGCGATTTCGCCTGTTTTCCGAAATATTGCCGCCCCAACTTGCCTTGACAGGTCCAGGCTTCGAAGCGCTGCTGAGTGCGCCAGATACATTCCGTATTCCAACCGATTTGGCGAATAACCGTTATGTCCAAAAAGAAGCTCAACAAATCGGCGTACTTGTTGAGGTACGTTGTTGTGATCGTCGGCTCTGTCTGCATTTATAACCACGTCGGCATATTGGAATATTTTGCCTACTTTCTGTCCATTAGGCTCGTTGAATTCGTCTTCGTCTCTCGCGACGAGCGTTTCTGCTTTACCTCGGAAAAAATTGGCGTCGCGCTTTTTGTTGTCATGGGCCATCGTATTCGCGAGGTTATCAACCCTGACATCTCGGGCAGAATAAACTGATATCTGGAAAAAGCAGTTCCCGTAAACCTCTCGGAGTAGATCGAGTTCTTGTTCAGTTTTCAGTTGGTCGATGATGAATAAGTCTCCTCGGGTTTTGTCCTCTGAGCGTTTTTCAGCGATCTGGGATATTGCGAAAGCAGAAAGTGCGCGTCCGCCTAATTGATTACGTAGATAGTTTCCAAAATTAATGTAGGTATCAATTCGATCATATCGTGTGCGTGTATTTAATTTAGTGTAGCCAAAGGTGTCGCTGATTGCTGGAAATTGGTCAGAAATTTTTATGTGATGAACGTTGTATCCTTTAACGTTGAATTCCTTTGCCAGTGCGTCAATGGTGGTTTTCAATCCGGTTCCCACGGGCGAGACAATTCCGATAAAAATCTCGGGTAGATTTTTGTCGGGTTTTGGGAACGTTTCGGTGGCCATTGGCTTCTTCGTTTGTTAAGGATTTCTAGTGATGCTAGACTCACGATTACACCTAATTTCAGGGAACACAATGCAACCTCGTGTGGAAAAAAAGGGCGCTTCAAGTGTCCAGCAGCCTAAGCCACTGTTGGATCGACTCGAGTCGTTGGTGCAGAAAAACGAGCACGCCTACAACGACGCGATTCGTGACTTTAGGGATCATTTTACGCTTGGCTCCAAGGTATACGAGACTAATTGCGATTAATTCATCGAATCGCGATTGTATGAGGGGCTCCAGAGTGGGGCCCCTTTTTGTTGTGAACGTTGATTGTATTCCGATGTGTGGGATCGATTAAAAGTTGCCGGGCGCTCAACACTGTCGCGCGTTCGCTCGGCATGACGGCGATAGCTGAAGAGGCAGGGCTTGGGCGTGAGAGCCTCTACAAGGCGCTCGGCGAAAACGGCAATCCGGAATTTGCCACCGTCCTGAAGCTGATGAAGGCCATGGGGCTCAAGCTCTCGGCGCTGCCGATCGACGAGGGATAGGGGCGGCGGCGATACCTCTCCCCCTTGTGGGAGAGGTTACAAAATCGAAGGCTTAGCCCGATCAGGGCTAAACTTCAGATCTTGTTGGTGAGGGGACCGGTGCTGCGGGCAGGACCAACAATCCCCCCCACATGCGATTTCTGATGTTTGGCCGCGGCAGGTGCTGCGCCCAATTCATCGAAATCGCCTTCTCCCCCACCAAGGGCGAGATGGGGCGTCGCGCGAACGGTTCCACTCCATGTCCCTCATGCCGAGCTGGCGGGCAGCGCCCGGCCTCGAAGCACGAGGCCCGCGATCCACGACACATCAGGATGCTTCGAGGACCGGTGTCGCGAGCAGCTCAGCCTGAGGGCGATCCAGGATCGGCGGTGTTTAATTCCCGCCTGTCATCTGTTCGCACTTGAACAATCTCCGGTCTCGGCTCATCTGTAGAGCGTCGGAGCATTGGGAGGCGGATGATGGACGGGAACGGTTACGATCGGCAGGCGGTTTCGCCGGAGTTGGCGATCGGGAAAGTGCTGGCGCGCCAGCGGGCGGCCTATCTCACGGACATCAATCCGGCACTCGCGCTGAGGGTCGACCGTCTCGACCGGCTGGAGCGGATGATCCTTGTCTGGCAGGAGCGCCTTGCCCAGGCGATCTCGGAGGATTTCGGCAATCGGTCGGCGGTGGTCACCACGCTCGCCGACATCGTGCCGACGCGGGCGGCGATCCGCCATGCGCGGCGGCACCTGAAGGGCTGGATGCGGCCGCGCCGCGTGCCGCTCGCCTGGACGGGGCAGCCGGGATCGGGTTTGATCCTGCGCCAGCCGCTCGGCGTCGTCGGCATCATCGCGCCGTGGAACTATCCGATGAACCTGACGCTCTCGCCGCTGGTGGGGGCGCTTGCCGCCGGCAACCGGGCCATGCTCAAGCCGTCCGAGCTGACGCCGCGGTTTTCCGAGGTTCTGGATGCGGCGGTCAAGGCGTTCTTCGCCGAGGACGAGTTGGCGGTCATCACCGGCGGGCCGGAGGTGGCGGCCGCCTTCAGTGCGGCGCCGTTCGATCACCTGATGTTCACCGGCTCGACCGCTGTCGGCCGCAAAGTGGCGGAGGCAGCGGCACGGAACGTGACGCCGGTCACGCTCGAACTCGGCGGCAAATCACCGGCGATCATCGATGCCTCCGCCGATCTGGACAGCGCCGTGCCGCGGCTGATCTGGGGCAAGCTGTTGAATTCCGGCCAGACCTGCGTTGCGCCCGATTACGCGCTGGTGCCGCGCGACCGCGTCGAGGCCTTCGTGGAAGCGACGAAGGCGGCGGCGGAAAGACAATATCCGAGGCTTGCCGACAATCCCGACTATACGTCGATCATCAGCGCGCGCCATTTCGACCGGCTCGCCGGCCTGATCGAGGAGGCGCGCGACAAGGGGGCGAAGGTGATCGAACTGCTGCCCGGCACCGATGCGGCGCGGCGCATCCTCGCGCCGGTCGTTGTCACCGGGGCCAACGACACGATGGCGCTGATGCGGGAGGAAATCTTCGGGCCGATCCTGCCGGTCATTCCCTATGATACGCTCGACGAGGCGCTGGCCTTCATCAACGCCCGCGACCGGCCGCTGGCGCTCTACTGGTTCGGGACCGACAGGAAAGCCGAGGGGCGGGTGCTGAACGGAACGATTTCCGGCGGCGTGACGATCAACGACACGATCCTGCACCTGGCGCAGGACAATCTGCCCTTCGGCGGCGTTGGCGCCTCAGGCTATGGCGCTTGTCATGGCGAGGCGGGCTTCGTGGCGATGAGCAAGGAAAAGCCGGTGTTGCGCCAGTCGCGGCTGTCGGCGGTGGCGCTGCTTTATCCGCCCTATGGCAAATTGGCCGGCATGCTTCTGAAGGTGCTGGCACGCTTCGGCTGAGGGTGGAGGCGCTGGCGGTGGGGCCCTTCTCCCCAGCGGAGAGAAGGTGGCCCGGCAGGGCCGGATGAGGGGGGCGAAGCTCACTTTGGAAAAAGCGGTCGGGGAGAGTGGCCGATTCGTCGGCCCCCTCAGAAATCACCATCGGCGGGGCGAAAGACTCGTTTCCTTGGCGCGCGGGGCTTCCCCCTCACCCCGCCTCCGCTTCGCTCGGCCTCCTCTCCCCGGTGGGCGAGGAGGCCGGAAACGTCGTAGCGCAGCCTTTTCTCCCCGCTAGGGAGAAGGTGGCGCGTAGGGCTGGGCGGGATGGACGGAGCGGCTCGTCTTTTTGTTGTCGCCGCTCCATCCAGGACCTTGTCGGTCCACTCCTCCCCCCAGGAGACCGATCACCCCACCTTGGGGAGCCTTGCCACTTCCGGGTCGTAGACACGGCCGAAGCGGTTGGCGAGGAAGGCGGGAAGGCTGACTTCCTCCTGGCGGACAAAGCCCTTTTGCGGCAGCTTGCCGTCGGCCAGCAGGTCGAGCACGGTGCAGATGCCGGCAGCCGTCGTGATCTGGATGGCGCTCATCAGGCGGCCGCCGATGACGCCGGCATAGACCTTGTTGGCATAGGTTTCCTGCAGGAAACGGCCGTCCTTTACGCCGCAGACGGTGACGAAGACGACGACGACGTCCTGCATGGTGGCGGGCAGCGCATTTTCGAACAGGTCCTTCAGGACGTCGCGGCGATTCTTCAGGTTGAAGTCGTTCAAGAGCGCCTTGACGATCGCCTGGTGGCCCGGATAGCGGATGGTGCGGTAGTTCATCGTGCGCACCTTGCCTTCGAGCGTCTTCGCCAGTGTGCCGAGGCCGCCGGACGTGTTGAACGCTTCGTAGGTGACGCCGTCGAGCGAGAATTCCTCGCGCTCTTCCATCGCCGGAACATTGATCAGCTTGCCCTCGACGATCGCCTCGCAGGGCTCGATATATTCGTTGATCAGGCCGTCCGTGCTCCAGGTCAGATTGTAGTTGAGCGCGTTGGACGGATATTGCGGCAGCGCGCCGACGCGCATGCGCACGCTGTCGAGCGTGTCGAAATGCTTGGTCAGGTCGTTGGCGACGATCGAGATGAAGCCGGGGGCCAGGCCGCACTGGGGGATGAAGGCGGTCCTGGCATTCTTCGCCAGATGCTCGACCTTGCGGGTGGTGGCGACGTCTTCGGTGAGGTCGAGATAGTGGGTGCCGGTGCGGGCCGCACTTTCGGCGACCGCGCCGGTCAGGTGGAAGGGGGCGGCCGAGAGCACGGCGAACTTGCCGGCCAGCACCGCGTCGAGGGCGTTCGCATCGGTGATGTCGACGGCGGCGGTCGTGATCGCCGGATGGCGGTCGATGGCGGCCAACTGCGCCTCGCTGCGGTCGGCGACCGTGATCCTGTAGGCGCCGCTGTCGGCCAGCATGAGTGCAATGGCGCTGCCGATCTTGCCGCCGCCGATGATGACTACGTCCTTCATTGAAATATCCCCTCTTGAATTTCGTCAGGTTTGCACAGGATGCCGACTGCGCCTTTCGATTCATAGCGACGATATGTTCGTTTCGTGGTATCTGTTTCGGCATATTGCCGAGAGGATTGGACGAAATGCAAATTACCGACAAGGATCGCGAACTTCTGGCGTTGCTCGGCGAGAACGCCCGCATGCCGGTGGCCAATCTCGCCAGGCGGCTCGGCCTGTCGCGGACGACGGTGCAGGCGCGGCTGGAGCGGCTGGAACGCGAAGGGGTGATCGCCGGCTACGGGGTCAGGCTGTCGGAGGCCTTCCAGAGCGGGCTGATCCGCGCCCATGTGCTGATCACCATTGCGCCGAAGTCGCTGCCGATGGTTTCCGCCGAGCTGGACGCCATCCGCCAGGTAACGACGCTGCATTCGGTCAACGGCTCGTTCGACCTGATCGCCATCCTGGCCTCGAGCTCGATTGCCGAACTCGACGAACTGATCGACCGCATCGGGGCGATCGCCGGCGTCGAGCGCACGCTGTCGTCGATCATCCTGTCGACGCGGATCTCGCGCTAGGCAGCCCGCGCTAACGCGCTGTTCACCGGTTCCGCGCTTCCCCTTTTTCCCGCATTGTTTTAGGACATGAGTCGCACTATGTGCGGGTGACCGAATCCAAGTGGAGACTATCCGATGAATGAAGACGAAGACGACAAGAGCAAGGAACTGCCGCTCGGCAAGGAAACGGAAGCGAACCTCTTCAAGTCGCGTTCGATCTTCATCTATGGCGGGATCACCCAGGAACTGGCGCAGAAGGTTTGCACTCAACTGGTGGCACTTGCCGCCGCCTCCGACGACGACATCCGCGTCTATGTGAACTCGCCGGGCGGTCATGTGGAATCGGGTGACTCGATCCACGACATGATCAAGTTCATCAAGCCGAAGGTCACCATCATCGGCACGGGCTGGGTCGCCTCGGCCGGTGCGCTGATCTACGTCTCGGTTCCGAAGGAACGGCGCATCTGCCTGCCCAACACCCGTTTCCTCCTGCACCAACCCTCGGGCGGCACCCGCGGCATGGCCTCCGACATCGAGATCCAGGCCAACGAAATCATCAAGATGAACAAGCGCCTGATCAAGATCTTCGCCAAGGCCACCGGCCAGTCGGAAGAGAAGGTCGCCAAGGACATCGACCGCGACTACTGGCTGTCGGCCGAAGAAGCCAAGGAATACGGCCTCGTCGGCAAGATCGCCGAGAAGCAGTCGGAACTCTGAGCTTCGGCCCGGAGACTGCATTCACAGGCCCCTGTCGGCGAGAGTCGGCAGGGGCTTTGTCTTGCCGGGATCTGCGACCGCGCGGCGGTCACACGGAATGCCTGGGGCCTTCCCTGTCGATTTCCCGCGTCCCTTCCTGACGATCGTCAAGCTCCGGCCATCCGCCGCCCTTCGCCCGACGAAGGTCTAGCCGCATATCGTTTGACACAGCCGATCGGGCTAATATGGTCGATCGTGCAACGGGAGGCGGAGATCGATGCGGAATTTTGCCAAAGCTATGGTCCAGTGCCTGCTTCTGGTGGCGTCTCTGGTGCTTGCGGCCGTGATTCCGGCCGGTGCGCAGGAGACCGTGTTCCGGACCTACAAGGACAATTCGGGCTTCTCCTGCGAGTTTCCCTCGGACTGGGATTTCCAGCAGGCGGAAAACACCGACCGGGTGTTTTCCGGGCTGGGCGGCACCGCCCGCGACGCCACCATCATCGTCCAGGTGATCGACCGGGCAAAGACCAGCGAGAAGACGGCCAAGGCCCAGCTCGGCGTGCTCAAGGCGCAACTGCTCGACATCCGCGACGGCCGCATCCTCAAGGAGGGTGAAGCTCCGATCGCCGGCCAGCAGGCGCCCTTCGTCATCGCCAGCTACAAGACCACGGATACCGCCGGCAAGTTGCGCACGTTCAATCATATCCAGATGGTGGTGACCGCGCCGCGCGTGTTCCTGTTGATGTCCTATTCGGCACCGGAAGGGATATTCGACGAGCATATGAAAGTGTTCGAGAACTGTTCGGCAACGCTCGCCATCGGCGAGCCGAAGGCGGCCGAGCCGGAAGCCGCCGAGGAGGAGCCGCAGACGCCGGCGCCTCCAGCCAAGAGCGCGGAAGAGGAGGAGTCCGCCGGCAAGCCTGCGCCCGCCACCGACGACGAGGACACAATCGTCTGGCGCCGCAATTCCGATCGCGGATTCTGGATCGCCGTGCCGCGCATCTGGTCGAGCCAGATCGATGCTGCCGAGCCCTATTCCCTCGACATGCGCCATCCGGACCGGGTGGAGGGCGTGATCGTCTGGGCGCTGGACCTCGACCAGAGCACCAAGGTCAAGGATTTTGCCGATGCCTGGGAGGAAAACCTGGCGGACAAGATCTTCTTCATGAACGAGCGGCTGGCCAAGCCGGCCGGCGAGCATCCGGGCGTCGGCCTGCCCAAGGTGCCGGTGGTCATGCGCCAGTACCAGGGCGAGGTGAGCGGAGCGACGGTTCGCAGCATCGCGGCCTATGTGGTCTACAAGAAGCGCGGTTATACCATCGTCGGCTATCACTTCCTCGGCGACAACAAGGGCCAGAAGCGCATTCTGGACGCGGTGACGAGTTTCCGGCTGGCTGCGCCGGACAACTGAGCTGCTTCTCTCGTGTCGGAGCCTTCCCGCCAGCCCGGGGCAGGGAGCGACCGCGGATGCTTGCTCGTCTTGAGAAGGTGCGCCGACGATCTTGTTGCGGATTACGGCCGTACCCGTTTGCCGCGTGCCCGGCTTGCCAATCGGACCGATCTTTGCTGTTGGTGAACGATAGTCATTTTCGTTCGCCGGGCTCCCGATGTTCAAAGACCTTTCGTTCCAAAGCTTTTTCATGGGCTGCCTGACGGCTTTCGTCGGATTTGCCAGCTCGTTCGCCGTGGTGCTGCAGGGGCTGAAGGGCGTCGGCGCGACAGACTATGAGGCGGCCTCCGGGCTGATGGCACTGTCGGTGTCGATGGGGCTCTGCGCGATCGTCTTGAGCGCCTGGACGAAGCTGCCGGTGTCGATCGCCTGGTCGACGCCGGGGGCGGCGCTGCTGGCGACCGCCGGCACGGTCGAGGGCGGTTTTGCCGCCGCCGTCGGCGCCTTCCTGGTCTGCGGTCTGCTGATCGTCATCGCGGGACTGTTCCGGCCGCTCGGCCGGGCAGTCGCGGCGATCCCGGCGCCGCTCGCCAATGCCATGCTGTCGGGCGTCATCCTCGGCCTGTGCTTCGCCCCGTTCAAGGCGATCGCCTTCGATCCGATGCTCGGCCTGCCGATCCTCGTCGCCTGGGCGGCGGTGCTGGCCTTCAAGCGGCTCTATGCCGTGCCGGCGGCATTGCTCGCCTTCGTCATCGTGATGGTGTTCGGCGTGGACTTGCCGGAGGGCGCGATGGCGACCTGGGCGCAGTCGCTGGCGCCGCCGATTGAACTCGTCGCCCCGGTCTTCACCTTGCCGGCGCTGATCTCGATCGCGCTGCCGCTGTTCATCGTCACCATGGCGTCGCAGAACATTCCCGGCATCGCCGTGCTGAAGGTCAACCACTACAATCCCAATCCCGGGCCGCTGTTTGCCGTGACCGGGCTGTTTTCGCTGCTTTCCGGCCCCTTCGGCGGCCATGCGGTCAACCTGGCGGCGATCACCGCGGCGATGTGCGCCGGCGAGGACGCCCATCCCGATCCGAAGAGGCGCTACTGGGCGGCGATCATCGGCGGCGTCGGCTATATCGTGTTCGGTCTTCTGGCCGGCGCGGTCACCGCCTTCGTCTCGCTTGCGCCGCCGATCCTGATCCAGGCGGTGGCAGGCCTCGCGCTGATCGGCGCGTTTTCCGGCTCGGCCGTTGCCGCCTTCAAGGAGCCGGAAACCCGCGAGGCGGCGGCCGTCACCTTCCTCATCACCGCGTCCGGCGTCTCCTTCGGCGGCATTTCCGGTGCCTTCTGGGGGCTGGTGGCCGGGGGATTGATGCTTGGTTTCCTGAAGATCGCCGCCGCCCGGCGGTGAACGTGAGGCGAGGATGGTGTTCTTGCGCCCGATGGCTCGAGGAAAAATTGAAGTCCCTCACTGGCGCCGAATAACGGGCTTGCGCGATGTGTCGTCGCGCGTTATCTCTTGTCCATCATGACCCATATCGGCTCGACCCTGTTTGCGACCCTGAAAGCTGCCCGTCCCGCGGCCGGCTTCGTCGCGTCGGCGCCAAACTCGCTTCTTCTTAGCCTTATCCGCGGTTGCCGGGTCCTTTGAGGAGCGCCCGGCGGCCGGATAGCCGCATGGCTCAGCTCCTCGAAGCAAATCCCCTACACTGAGACCATTTGGCCGACTTGAGGCCAGCATTTGCCGTCGCGAAATCGCGCTTGATGCGCTAAGAGCCGGGCATATGCGGAAGAGGAAGAGATGAACGACATGACGATGAAATCCGGAGCCGGCGTTGTGGGAATGCCCGAGGCGGTGATCAAGTACCACGCCTATCCGCAGATCGACATCAAGGACCGCACCTGGCCGTCGAAGACCATCACCAAGGCGCCGATCTGGTGCTCGGTGGACTTGCGCGACGGCAACCAGTCGCTGGTCAATCCGATGGGCCACGACCGCAAGGCCCGCATGTTCCAGCTGCTGCTGGACATGGGCTTCAAGGAAATCGAGATCGGCTTTCCGTCCGCCTCGCAGACCGATTTCGACTTTGCCCGCTGGTGCGTCGAGGAAGGCAATGTGCCTGACGACGTATCGCTGCAGGTGCTGGTGCAGTGCCGGCCGGAGCTGATCACGCGGACCTTCGAGGCGCTGGAAGGCGCGAAGCGTCCGATCATCCATTTCTACAATTCGACCAGCGAGTTGCAGCGCCGCGTCGTGTTCGGCAAGGATGTCGCCGGCATCAAGCAGATCGCCGTCGATGCGGCGAAGATGATCACCGACATGGCGGCGAAGGCCGCCACGGGTGCGAATGGCGGCTTTCGCTTCGAATATTCGCCGGAGAGCTTCACCGGCACCGAACTGGAGGTGGCGCTGGAGATTTCCAATGCCGTCATCGACATCATCAAGCCGACGCCGGACAACAAGCTGATCCTGAACCTGCCGTCGACCGTCGAGATGGCGACGCCGAACATCTATGCCGACCAGATCGAGTGGATGTGCCGCAACATCGACAATCGCGAGAATGTCATCATCTCGCTGCATCCGCACAACGACCGCGGTACCGGGATCGCGGCGACCGAGCTCGGCCTGATGGCCGGCGCCGACCGCGTCGAGGGCACGCTGTTCGGCAATGGCGAGCGCACCGGCAATGTCGACATCGTCACGCTGGCCTTGAATATGTTCACGCAAGGCGTTGATCCGAAACTGGATTGTTCCGACATCGAGCGGATCAAGGCGGTCTATGAATATTCGAACCAGATGACCATTCCGGAGCGCCACCCTTACGTCGGCGAGCTGGTCTATACCGCGTTTTCCGGCTCGCACCAGGATGCGATCAACAAGGGCATGAAGGCGCGGCGCACGGCCAATTCTCCCTTGTGGGAAGTGCCTTACCTGCCGATCGACCCGCAGGACGTCGGCCGGACCTACGAGGCGATCATCCGCATCAACTCGCAATCCGGCAAGGGCGGCATCGCCTACATCCTGCAGGAGGACTACGGCATCAACCTGCCGCGCGCCCTGCAGGTGGAGTTCCGCGAGGACATCCAGCGCATCACCGACGAGGAAGGTGTCGAACTGCCTTCGAAGCGCATCTATGAGCGTTTCATCGAGCGCTATGTCGAGCAGCCCGGCGGACGCCTGAAATATGTCGATCACCACACCTATGCCGATCCGGCCCAGAAGGGCCGCCGCATCGTCGCCGCCGAGATCACCGACGGCGGCGAGACGAAGCGGATCGAAGGGCAGGGCACCGGCCCGATCGACGGCTTCATCAATGCGCTGTCGAGCTATCTGGGTATCGAGCTGACGGTTGCCGACTATTCCGAGCATTCGCTGCAGCACGGCTCCAACGCCTCGGCGATCGCCTATGTCGAAGTGGTGCATCCGGGCGGCAAGCTGTTCGGCGTCGGTATCAACACCAATATCGTCGCGGCTTCGCTCGAGGCGATCGTCTCGGCGGCAAACCGGGTTCTCGACGAACGCGCGACGAAGGGCTGAACCATGGCGCTCCACGCGGTAGTGATCGGAGATGTGAGGAGCGCACCGCCGCTCGTGCTTCTGCACGGTTTCGGCTGCGGGGCTTTCGTCTGGAAAAAGGTCATGGCGGGGCTCGGCCCCGCCCTGCCGGTGATCGCCTATGACATGCCCGGTCATGCCGGCTCGCTCGAAGCCGACGGGATCGGCGGGGCCGGCAAGATGGCCAAGGCGATCCGCAACGATCTCGACCTGCGCGGCGTCACCGCCTTTCATGTCGCCGGGCATTCGCTCGGCGGCGCCACGGCGGCGCTCCTGGCGCTTCGCGAGCAGAAGCGGGTCTTGAGCGCGACGCTCCTGGCGCCCGGCGGCTTCGGCCCCTCGATCAACCACCGCCTGCTGTCCCACTATGCCCAGGCCGAAACCCATCTCGACCTGATATGGGCGCTGGAAGGCATGTCCGGCTTCAATGCGACGATCGATGACGATCTGGTCGACGACATGCTGGCGGTCCGGCACCAGCCGGGCGCGCAGGCGGCCTTTCAGCATATCTTCGAGGCGATCACCTTCGTGGCGCCGAGCGGCGAACGGCTGCAGGGCGAACTGCCGCTCGATGCGCTGGCGGCGCTCACCATGCCGATCCGGGTGGTCTGGGGCGGGGAGGACTGCATCCTGCCGTCGTGGCAGGCAGACCGGCTGCCCGCCAACATAGCGTTGACCAGGATCGCCAATGCCGGCCACATGCTGATCGACGAATGCCCGGAGGCGGTGGCCGCCGTGATTCGCGAGATGACGGCCTGACCCATCGGCGGATGGACGCCTTTGGCCGTGACGGCAAGGCATGACCCGTCTGACGGACCGGCAAGGGGGCGTCAGCATTGCAGATCCTGGGGCAGGGTGCTGCTGGCCCTGCATGGCCCGATCCTCTGTTTGCCGCACTCGTCAATCGTGTTCGCCCGGGCGAGCGGCAAGCTGTCGATGCGCCCGCGCCGCGCCGGCTTCCTGCCGGCTCGATCCGCGCGGCATATTGGGCCGCGGGAACGCAGTTGAATTTGCTGCCGCTCCCGATTAGTCAATCGACTGATTGTTCGCTGGGAGGAGTGCATGGCCAGACAGGTATCGGGGGCGGCCGGCACGCGGGCATCGCTGATCTCGGCGGCGCTCGAGTTGTTCGGCAATCGCGGATACGAAGCCGTATCAACGCGGCAGATCGCCGACCATGCCGCGGCCAATATCGGCAGCATCGCCTATCATTTCGGCGGAAAGCCGGGCCTGAGGACGGCATGCATCGAATATGTGATCGGGGTCGTTCTCGAATCGCTCGGCGCTCCGCTGACGCAGCCGTTGCCGCCAATGCTGACGCCGGACGAGGCGCTTGATCTTCTCGACGGCATGATCGGCACGCTGATCCTGATCGGCTCGACGCGGCCGGACGCCGACCGGATCTCCACCTTCATGACCCGGGAACTGGTCGTGCCGGGCGAGGTCGACGGCCTGCTCTACGAGAAGATGGCGCAGCCGCTGCATGAGCGTTTCTGCCAGTTGTTCGCCATTGCCGTCGGCCGTCCCGGCGATGCCGACGCGCTGTCGCTTACCGTGTTTTCGCTCATCGGCCAGGCCGTGTTCTTCCGGATCTGCAAGCCGGTCGTGGTCAAGCGCATGGGATGGTCCGGCTTCGGGCTCGACGAGGCGCAGGCGGCCATAGCGGTCCTTTCCGACAACCTGCGGGCGATCGTCGCTCGCCACCGCGAGCGCAACAGAGCCGAGAGCGTCTCCCGGCCAGATTGAAGCATTCTAGCCGAAAAGGATCTGGTGATGGTCGTGGCGGAGTTTGACGGCGGCGTCGAACAGGCTGTGGCGGTCCCATTTGAGATTCCACGCGCCCGGCTCGCCGCTGATCGAGAAGAGATTGTATCCGGCGGGCGGTTTCGGCGCGCCGGGGCCTTGCGAGGCCGAGGCGATGCCGACGACAGGCACGCGCTTGCCGTGGGCGTCAAGCCAGTAGAGCGTGTTGAGATGGGTATGCCCGTGCAGCACGAGTTCGGCGCCGCCCAGCGAGATCGCCGCGGCGAAACGACGGATGCCGATCATGCGCTTGTGGGAGGCGGCCGCACCCCGGATCGGCGGATGATGGATCATCACCACGCGGAACAGGCCTTCCTCGCCGGCAGCCCTCAAGAGTTCGGCCGTCTCGCGCGCCTGGCGGGCGCTGAAATAGCCGGTGGCGGAGAAGGGGGGCGTGGCGATCGAGGTGGAACAGCCGATCAGGGCCACGGGTCCGCGCCGGCGGATATAGGGAAACAGCTTGTAGCCGTCCCGCCAGATCAGCGGGTCGTCGTCGCCGCGCATGTAGTCGTACCAGGCTTGCACCGCCTTGTCGTGAGCGCCGGGCACATAGGCGTCGTGATTGCCGGGTACGACCGAGGTATCGAGCGGCGCGCCGGCCTGGCGCAGCCACTCGGCGACAAGGCGAATCTCGATGCCGGAGGCGAGGTTGACCATGTCGCCGGTGATGGCCAGGTGGTCAGGCTCGTGCTGGCGCAGGTCCTCCATCACCAGATCGAGCGCATTGGTGAAAAGATGCTTGCGCCGGTTGCGGTGCCAGTTCACATAGCCGGTGATGCGCTTGGAGGCCAATTCGCGGATGGTCAGGTTCGGGAGCGGGCCCAGATGAACATCGGATATATGCGCGAGCTTGAACATGGCGCCACTCTTAAAGACGCGGTGCGACGGGAGCAAGAAGAATGAACCAGCAAAAGGGCCTGGATGAGGGGACGGGGCTGCGGCGGCGCCTGTTGCTGAAGGTGTTGCACGGCTATTTTGCCATGTCGCGCGGCATGACGCTCGGCGTGCGGGCCGCCTGCTTCAACCCGCAAGGCGAGATCTTCCTCGTGCGCCATTCCTATGTTCCCGGCTGGTACATGCCGGGCGGCGGCGTCGAGCGGCACGAGACGGCCTTCGAGGCGCTGGAGAAGGAACTGCGCGAGGAGGGCAATCTTCAGCTCACCGCCCCGCCGCAGCTCTTCCATGTCTATTTCAACCGCCGCATCAGCCCGCGCGACCATGTGCTGCTCTATCGCACCGAAGTGGTCCAGACGGCGCCGCGGCTTGCCGACCGCGAGATCGTCGAGGCCGGTTTCTTCGATCCGCGCGACCTGCCGAAGGACGTGACCTCCGCCACGCTCCGGCGGCTGGCGGAGTTGAGCGGCGAGGTCAGCCCCGCCGATATCTGGTGAGTTCCGGCGTCTCCGCCAGCGCGTCACGCCCATGCGGGCGGTCGAGGTCGAGGGCGGGGCCGACGGGTACGATGCCGGTCGGATTGATCGTCTTGTGGCTGCGGTAGTAGTGGTGCTTGATGTGGCGCATGTCGACCGTCTCGGCGACGCCCGGCGTCTGGTAGAGGTCGCGGACATAGGCCGAAAGGTTCGGATAGTCGACGATGCGCCGGATATTGCACTTGAAGTGGCCGACATAGACCGGATCGAAGCGCACCAGCGTGGTGAACAGCCGCCAGTCGGCTTCGGTCAGGCGCGCGCCGAACAGGTATCGATTGGTCGCGAGACGCTCCTCCAGTTCGTCCAGCATGGCAAAGAGCGGCATGACCGCACTTTCATAGGCGGCTTGAGTCGTGGCGAAGCCGGCCTTGTAGACGCCGTTGTTGATCGCGTCATAGATCCGGTCGTTGAGCGCGTCGATGTCTTGGCGGAGGTCGTCAGGGTAGTAGTCGGTCTGCGAACCCGTCAGGCCGTTGAAGGCCGTGTTGAACATGCGGATGATGTCGGCCGACTCGTTGGAGACGATCGTTCCGGTCTGCTTGTCCCACAGCACCGGCACGGTGACGCGGCCGGAATAGGCCGGATCGGCCTTCAGGTAGACCTGGTAGAGAAAATCCGAGCCGAACAGATGGTCGACGGTCGCGCCGTCGCGGTCGTGGAATTCCCAGCCGTTTTCCAGCATCAGAGGATCGACGATCGACAG
This sequence comes from Allorhizobium sp. GW101-3B10, assembly GCF_059424725.1. Taxonomy (NCBI): domain Bacteria; kingdom Pseudomonadati; phylum Pseudomonadota; class Alphaproteobacteria; order Hyphomicrobiales; family Rhizobiaceae; genus Allorhizobium; species Allorhizobium sp. GW101-3B10. Next base: position 905,899 of record NZ_JBWKZR010000001.1, read on the forward strand.
CGAGATCAGGCCTTCCAGGCCCTTCAGCTTGCGGGAGATCAGGGTGCGGTGGGCCCAGGGACAGGCGAGCGACACATAGAGGTGGTAACGCCCGGCCTCGGCCTTGAATCCGGCGCTGCCGGTCGGGCCAGCCGAGCCGTCGGCGGTCACCCAGTTGCGGAACTGCGCCTTGGAGCGCTCGAAGCGGCCGGCAGTGGATTTCGTGTCATACCAGACGTCGTGCCAGACGCCGTCAATGAGCATGCCCATCGGCGCTCTCCTGTCAGTTGTTCATGTCCTGGCCCATAGATACGCCTCGCCGCGCATATTGGGAGATGCCAAGGGGTGAACACTGCGTTTTTCCATTGGACGGCCGGAAAATTTGCTGCTATCCGGGATTTCGCAAAACGGATGACCCTTTTCCATGACCGCACCACGGACCCTGCGACGACGCTGATGCTTCCCGAACGCCCCTTGGGCGTTAACGAGAACCCATATCTCTGTCTGTCTTGCTGGTTCGTTCATCCATGAAAAATCACGGTCTTGTCTACCTCACCGAGGATGCGTCGCACGACGCGGTCATCGAACACATCAACGAAGAAGCCTTTGGCCCCGGCCGGCATACCCGCGCGGCTGCCCGCATCCGCGAGCAGGGGCCGCATGACCGGCACCTGTCCTTCATCTGCGCCGACGACGGCGAGACGATCGCCTCGGTGCGGATGACGCCGGTGATTGCCGGGACGGTCAAGGGCCATCTGCTCGGGCCGCTGGCCGTCCGTCCCTCGCACAAGAACCGGGGGATCGGCCGGGAACTGGTGCGCATCGCCATCGAGGCGGCGCGCCGCGCCGGCTCCGAAGCCGTCATCCTGATCGGCGATCCGCCGTATTACATGCCGCTCGGCTTCGAGAAGGTGGCTTGGAAGGCGCTGGATTTTCCGGGCCCGGTCGATCCGGCGCGAGTGCTGGTCGTGCCGCTCGGCGCCGACGTGCACGAGCGGCTGACGGGTCTGATCGCCTGGCGGCCGGCGGATGACGATTGGGAGTGCGAGGCGGCCACGCAGGGCCGCCCGGCTTGTCGTTTCAGAGTGTCGAGTCGTAGTTGACCGGCACCCAGTCGAAATTGCTGTCGTCGCGCCTCACATGCCCGATGCCGGGAAAGGCGATATGGGCGCCGGCGACCAGATAGCCCTCGGCCACCGCCTCGTCGAAGGCCTTGGCCCGTGCGGCGATCGCCGCGTCCTTGTCGTGATCGAATTCGATGGCCACATCCGGCTGGTCGAACTGCAGGACGTCGCCATGGGTGATGTCGCCCCAGAAGACGATCTTGCTGCCCTTGCTTTCCACCACGATGGCGCTGTGGCCCGCCGTATGGCCGGCCCTGAGGATCGACCCGAAGCCAGGCAGAACATCGCCGTCGTCGGCGAAGGTCTCGAAACGGCCCGCGTCGATATAGGGTGTCAGTGCGGCGTGGGCTTCGGCGAACTGCGTCTTGATCGCCTCCGCCGTCTTCTGCCGTTCGGCCGGATCCTGCCAGAAGGCTGCCTCGCGCTTGTTGACATGCAGGGTGGCATTTTCAAACACGCGCTTGCCTTCGATGGCCAGACCGCCGGAATGGTCGGTGTGGACATGGGTGAGGATGACGTCATCGATGTCGGCGGCGCGATAGCCTGAGGCCTCGATATTGGTAACGAGATGGCCAAGCGAAGGCCCAAAATAGTTGCCGGTGCCGGCGTCGATCAGCACAAGCTTCTCGCCTGTGTTGACCAGGAAAGCATTGACGGAGGTCTCGGTGGGGCTGCCCTGGAAGGCGGCGGCAAGGGCGGCTGTGGCCTCCTTCTCGGTGGTGTTTTTGTAAAGCTTGGCCAGCGGCAGGGAAATGGTGCCGTCGGACAGGGCCGTCACTTCGACCGTGCCGAGGTTGAGGCGATAGAAGGCCGGCGCCTGGCGCGCCGCAAACGGTGCCTTGGCATAGGCCGACAGGGGCAGGCTGGTCGCGGCGCCGGCGGCCAGCACCGCAGTGCCGGCGGTTTTGAGAATGGATCGACGTGTGTGCATGGTGGCACTCCCGATTGTTCGATGTGACGAGGTGGCCTTGCAAGAACCTTGCAAACAGGTATCTATGACTGGGTCAGCAATCAAATCGATACGGCTCATGGACACTATCGATCATTTCAATCTTCGTTCCTTCGACCTCAACCTGCTGGTCGCCTTCGACGCCCTGATGGCGGAGGGCAGCGTGACCAGGGCGGCGCGGCGGCTGAAGATCCAACAGCCGGCGATGAGCCATGCGCTCTCCACCTTGCGAGTCCTGTTCCAGGACGAGCTGTTCCTGCGCAACGGCCAGACCATGCAGCCGACGGCGCGGGCGCGCAGCCTGTCCGGGCCGATCCGCCAGGCGCTGAAGCAGGCACAGACGGCATTGACGGCGGCCGATATGTTCGATCCGGCGACCGAGCAGCGCGTGGTGCGGATCGGCATGTCGGCAGAGGTCGAGCTGCTGCTTTTGCCGGACCTGACGGCGCGGCTGCGCCGGTTGGCGCCGGGTATCAAGATCTTGGCGCGCGGTTGCCAGCCGGACGAGGTGGATGCGATGCTCGACGGTGGTGCCATCGATCTTGCCGTTGGCTGCACCTATGCCCAGGCGAACCGGCGGATCTGCGAGATGCTGTTCGATGCCGAGGTGGCCTGCTGCTACAATCCTCAACTGCTGGCGCTGGATAATCCCGTGCCGTTCGACGCCTATCTGGCGGCCGACCATGCCGTCATCTCGCAAACGGAAAGCCTGCACGGCTGCATCAAGGAAGCGCTGGAATTTGCCGGCGTGGAGCTGAACATCGTCACGGCGGCGCCCGATTTCATGTCGGTTCTGGTCACGGCGCGCATCAGCCCGGTGATCGCCACGGTCTCGGCGCGGATCGCCCAGCGCTACGGGCCGCTGCTGGGACTTGTCACGAGTCCGGTGCCGCTGAGCTTGAGGTTCCGGCCGGTCGCCATGGTCTGGCCGACCCATTCCGACAATGACCTTGCCGGGCGCTGGCTGCGCCAGCAGATCCGCGAGGTGATGAGCGAGACTTTGACCGTGACGCCGACAACGGGCCTTAAAATCGCTTCATGAGCCAGGTGATCGCGAAGTCGCCGGTGAAATTGTCGAGCGTGCCGAAGACCGAATAGCCCTGCCGCTCATAGGCGCGGCGGGCGTCGGGATTGATCGTGTCGATATAGGCACCCTTGCAGCCGCGGACCTTCGCCTCGTCCTCCGCCCTTTGCAGCAGCGCACCGGCCAGCCCCTGGCCGCGCCGGTGCTCCGGCACGAACAGCATTTCCACATAGAGCCAGCCGCGCCCGGTATAACCGACCAGGCCGCCCTCGACCTGTTCCTCTGCATCGGTCAGCGGAATGAACAGGTCGCGCCGGTCGGTCGGCCCGAGCAGGGCATTGTTGTGCGCCTTGATCCCGGCGAGGATGGTTTCACGGGCGTCGTCGGGGACGGTTTCGGAAAGGGGGAGGGGGAGGTTCATGGGGAGAGGTTAGGGGGAATTGGGGCGGATGTCGATGGGGGGCTGGCAGCGCAATCAACGGCAGATTGTCGAACATTGTCGGCCTGAGTCAACTCTGCTAGCTGGGTTCGAGCCCGTGTCGATGGAGTGGCGACCTTGAGACTTGTTACCTTTCATGGTTCAGCCCAGGATGAGACTGCCTTGTCTGCATTCGCTCATGAGGTTGCGCCAAACTGGCCGCATCTGGCGCCGAGGGGGCCGATAGCCTCCGGAGAAGGATTCACATTCACCACGCGCCGTCCTGACCGCAGTATTGATACAAGTGCGGTCGTTGCGCTTGCCAGAGAAACGCTGTCCCCGACGGGTGACCTGGGAGCAATGGGCGGAAGCTTGGTGGCGCTTGGCTATTCCAGCGGGGCCATATTTATCTCGGCCCTGCTGTCGATCGCACCTGAACGGTTCGCCGGTGCTGTATTGCTACGCCCGGAGCCACTTGCGGGTGATTTTGTGTTCCCCACGATGGCTGCGATGCCCGTTCTCATCCTGTCTGGCAAGAACGATGACCGACGGAAGCCATGCGCTGCGCCCCGGCTGGCCATGCAGCTTTCAGATGCCGGCTCGATAGTGACACATCATGCGCTTGAAGCGGGGCATGGATGGGCGCCGAACCGTGCAGATGCGATTCTGACCCGCTCGTGGCTCAGCCAGTTTTCTGCCTAGGACGCAGTGTGCGAGGTGACCTTGTCGAGCGGTTGCACGGACAAGCGCATGCCCATGCTGCGAAGCAGGGCGCTCAGGTTGCGTAGTTCCGGATTCCCTGTTTCCGAGAGGGTCCGGTAGAGTTGCGTCGGGTTCAGTTCGGCCGACTTCGCGACGGCGGGCAGGCCGCCGAAGGCCTTGGTCATCTGGCGAAGCGTCACCAGCAACTCACCCTGATCGCCGTCTGCCAGGATCGCGTCGAGCGTGGCAGCCGCCATCTGCGGATCATCTCGGAAGAGATCCGCCATCGCATCGTCATGGCTGCGGTCTTTCATCAACATCACTCCTTCAGTCGGTGCGGCTGTTCCAGTCGCGCCAGTAGGTGCAGGCTCGGTCGATATCGGCGTCCTGCGTTCGCTTGCTTCCCCCGCATAAGAGCAGAATCACAGCCTTGCCTGACCTCGCGCAATAGACCCTGTAGCCCGGGCCCACATCTATGCGCAGTTCAAATACGCCCTCGCGTATCGGTTTGAAATCACCGAAGTTGCCCAACTCCAGCCGGTTCAGTCGCCGGATAATCGCTGCCTTGCCCTGCAGGTCACGGAGTGTCCGCAGCCATTCGACAATCAGGTCCTCGCCATCGCGCGTCAGGTAGTGGCGTATGGTCAGCATATAATATATCTTCGTTTAAAAACGAATTCAACGCAAGCAATATCCGAATACCCCCTCCTTGGGGCCCGAGCCCAGCTTCTGGCGCTGGTCTGCCGAGCCTCAAGTCTGATCCATGTTGATCCGGCAAGTCGGTCGCAAGCGCCCGCTCTACCGCCCCTCACGCCACCACGTCGTCGACATCGCCAAGAGCAGCACCGCCAATCCCGCGAAGCCGGCAAACAGCGGCAGGGTATTGACGCCTTTCAGCACCGTTTCGTCGGTGAGGCGCACCAGCAGGCGGCGGTCGTCGGCGATGCGGACGTCGCCGCGGACGGGAAGGATGTCGGGGAGGCGAAGGCCGCCCTTGCCGTCGTCGAGGCGGGCGATCCTGCCGCGGGTCTCGGTGGCGATCGGCTTCAGCGTGTCGAGGGTGGAGACCATGGCCTTGAATTCGGGCGCGTCGACCGCGCCGACATGGACGAGGGTGGAGAATTCGCCGTTGGCGATGGTGAAGAGGCCGGTTTCGTCCATGCGCTTTTCGCCGCGATAGAGGCCGGGCGCGATCTCGGTCAGCGCCAGCGTCTCGGTCTTGCCCGACGGCGTGCGGATGGTGGCGGCGCCCGGATCGCCGGCGATCGTCTGGCGGGTCACTTCCAGCGTGCGGCCGCTAGCGCGGGCCTTCAAGGCCTCTTCCTCGAGTTCCGGCTCCTTCATCAGCCAATGGGCGATGCGGCGATAGAGCGAGACATGCGGGCCGCCGCCCTCGAAGCCGCGGGCCCAGAGCCAGCCCTGGTCGGAGAGCAGCATGGCGACGCGGCCTTCCTCGGCGCGGTCGAGCACCAGAAGCGGGCGGCCGTCGGCGGCGGTCATGACCGTTTCGCCGCGCGGCGGGTCGACGTCGACGCTGCGGAACCAGCGGCCCCATTGCGGCGGCTCGAGGGCCGAGCCGTCGAGCCCGCGGGTGACGGGGTGGCGCTTGCCCTGGTCGGAGAGGCGCGGATAAAAAGCCGCCTCGTGCATGTTGCCGGTCGGGGCGGCGGGAAGCACGGAGGCGAGCGGGGTAATGGCGATCGAATCCTCGCCCGCATGTTCCGGGCCGGCGGCGATCAGCAGGGCACCGCCCTTCTTCACGTATTCGGCGATGTAGTCGTAATAGAGGATCGGCAGCACGCCACGGTGCTGGTAGCGGTCGAAGATGATCAGGTCGAAATCGTTGATCTTCTCGACGAAGAGTTCGCGCGTCGGGAAGGCGATCAGCGACAATTCGTTGATCGGCGTGCCGTCCTGCTTTTCCGGCGGGCGCAGGATGGTGAAATGCACCAGGTCGACGGCGGCGTCGGATTTCAACAGGTTGCGCCAGGCGCGCTCGCCAGCATGGGGCTCGCCGGAGACGAGCAGCACGCGCAGGTTCTCGCGGATGCCCTCGATCAGGTGGATCGCCTTGTTGTTGACCTCGGTGACCTCGCCGGGCGTGGCGGCGACGGTGAATTCCAGCACATTATTGCCGCCGCGCGGCACCTTGAAGCCGAAGGGCGTCTCGACACCGGGCGTGGCATTCAGCGTGGCGATCTCCTCGCCGTTCATGCGCACGGTGACGGTGGCCGGCGTATCGGTGCGGCGGCCGTCGTCGAAGACGCGTAAGCTCAGTTCCTGGTCCTCGTCGACGATGCCGAAGCGCGGCGCGCGCAGCACCTCTATGCGGCGGTCGAACTCGTCGGCCTTGCCGGTGACGAGGCCGTGGACGGGGGCATCGAAGCCAAGCGCCTGGCCGGCGGCGGGCGCGTCGTGGACCTGTCCGTCGGTGATGAAGACGGCGGCGCCGATGCGCGCCGGCGGCACATCGGAGATGGCCGAGGCCAGCGCCTCGAACAGCCGGGTCGAGGGCGCGTCGGAGGTGGCGGGGTCGCGCACCTCGACGATGCGCGGCTCGATGCGGGCAAAGCGCGACAGCCGATCCTTCAGGCCCTCGAGCGCCGCATCGGTCATGGCGATGCGTTCCGGCGTTTCCTGGCTCTGGCTGCGGTCGACGATGACCGGAACGACGGTGGAGAGCGCCTCGCGGTCCTCCTGCATCAGAAGCGGATTGGCGAGTGCTGCCAGCACGGCCGCCGAGGCGAGCAGGCGGATGCCGGTGCCGCGCACGCCGCGGGCGAAACCCGCCGTGGCGAGGATAAGGGCCAGCACGGCGAGGGCCAGAAGGATGAACCAGGGAATGAAGGGAGCGAACTGGAGTGTCATGTCACTGCCCCAGCCGTTCGAGGAGGGCCGGCACATGGACCTGGTCGGCCTTGTAGTTGCCGGTCAGCATGTACATCATGATGTTGACGCCGGAGCGGAAGGACATTTCGCGCTGCATCTCGTCCGGCGGCACGGTCGGCAGGACCGAGGCACCATTGGCATCGATCGCCCAGGCGCCGAGCAGGTCGTTGCCGGTGATCAGGATCGGCGAGACGCCGTCGCCGGTGGAGGCGACGCCGCTGTTGGAGGTCCTGGCCTCCTGGCGCGCCTCGACCCAGAGCGGGCTGCCGGTGTAGCGGCCGGGAAAATTGGTCAGCAGATAGAAGGACCGCGTCAGCACGTGGTCGGAGGGCACCGGCTCCAGCGGCGGGATGTCGATATTGGCGAGGATCGCCTGCAGCCGCTCGCCATTGGCACTCGGTCCGCTTTCGTCGCCCAGCGCGGAGAACTGGTCGCGCGTGTCGAACAGCACGGTGCCGCCGGCGCGCATATAGGCGTCGATCCGGCTGATCGCAGCGGCAGACGGCATGGGGGCGGTCGCCGAAATCGGCCAGAAGATGATCGGGTAGAAGGACAGCTCGTCGCTGCTGATGTCGAGGCCGACGGGCGGGGCCGGCTCCAGCGTCGTGCGGTAGGTGAGGAAATCGGTGAGGCCGCGCAGGCCGTCTTCCGACAACTGGTCGACCTCGGCCTCGCCGGTGACGACATAGGCCAGATGGGTGTTGTCGAGGCGTTCGAGGATCACCGCGTCGCCGGGCTTGGCGTCGTCGGCCGATGCGCGGTCGCCTGGCGCGAAGAGCGCGAGGCAAGCGAGCGCCACGACGGACGCGGTGGCGGTGCGGCGCGGCAGGCGGGAAAAGGCGCCGCCCATGAACAGAACGACGAGGCTGTCGATGACGAGAAGTGCGAAGGCCAGCGTCAGCAGGATCGGCTTCAGCGGCAGGGCGGCGGTGCCGGCCAACGGTTCGCGGGCCACGGCAAGCGCGGCATCGACTTTCAGCGGCTTCAGCTCGGCGCCGGCGGGCAGGAGGTTCAACGCGGCAAAGCCGTCCTCGGTGCCGTAGAGGCCGGGCGGGTTGTCGAAGGTCGCCGACGTCGGCCGCGCCTCGCCGAGATCGAGCGGGCGGGCGTTGGCTGTGTCTGCGGTCAGCGCGCCGCGTTCGGTGAGCAGGCGGAAGGGCGCAAGCGTGGCCCTGGCTGCCGGATCGGCATTGGCCGCGGCCGTGCCGGCGCGCGACAGCTGCACCACCCGGCGCAGCATTTCGACGAATTCGCCGGAGATCGGCAGGTCGGACCAGGTGGCCTCGGCGCTGACATGGAAGAGCACGGTGCGGCCGGCGCCGCTTTCTCTGACGGTGACGAGCGGCGTGCCGTCGGCAAGACTCGCCCAGGTGCGTTCGGCCAGATCCGGCGTCGGCTCCGCCAGCACCTGGCGCTTGATCAACACGCCGTCCGGCCTCGGCATGCCGGCAAAGGGGCCGAATTTCGGGAAGTCCGCGAGCGGCTGCGGCTCCGCCCAAGACAGCGCACCGCCGAGTTCGCGTTCGCCCTGGCGCAGGATGACGGGCACCAGCGGATCGCCGACCGGGGCGGCGGCGAGGCGGGGGCCGGCAAAGCGGATCAGCGTGCCGCCCTGAGCGATCCAGGCCTGCAGCGGCTCGTAGACCGCTTCCGGCAGGCGGCCGATGTCGGCCAGCACGATCGCGGAGGGCTTTTGCGCCAGGATCTCCGGCACGGAGACGGCGAGATCGGCGACGCCGGGCTTGATCAGGTCGGCATAGGGCGCGAGCGCCCGCTCGATATAGTAGAGCGGCGAAAGCAGTGGCTGGAAATCGTCGCCGACATCGCCGGAAATCAGCGCCACGCGGCGGCGGCGGAAACCGTCATCGAGCAGGTGCGTCGCGCCGGCCGTGGCAAGGCCGGCGATCGACAGGCGGGCAAAGTCGTTGCGCAGTTCGAACGGGGCGGTGATCTGGCCGCTGGCCACGGTTGCGCCGGGGGCGAAGTCGACATTGCCCGAGGCGATGACGCGGCCCTGGCGGTCCTGCGCGTCGACGATCAGGCTCCGCGCGGCGCTGCCGTCGAGGCGCGACAGGGTGACGGTGAGGGCATCGGCGCCGTTGGATGCGCCGGTGATGGCGGTCGCGGCGGCGTTGTCGCCCTCGATCAGGCGGAGCTGTGCCGGCGAAAGGGCGGCCAGGTCGGCCATCAGGTCTTCCTTGTCGTCGGCGGCGATGCCGTCGGAGAGGACGGCCAGCGTGCCGGGCCTCGTGCCGTCAAGTGCTGCGCGAAGGGCGTTGAGCGCGTGGGCGCGGTCAGGCCGCAGCGGCTTCGGGCTTGCGGCGCGCAGTTTTTCCAGGGCGGCTGCGGCGCCGGTCGGCACGGCGTCGTGGCTGGCATCGGCGGCAAAGACGATCGACACCGGCAGGTCGCGGTCGCTTGCATCGCCGATCAGGGCTTCGGCGGTGGCGACGCGTCGGTCCCAGTCGGCGACGGTCGCCCAGCCATTGTCGACGAGAAGCACCAGCGGGCCGTCGGTGGAAAGTGAGGCGTTGCGCGGATTGAGCACCGGGTCGGCCAGCGCGAAGATCACCAGGGCCGCGAGCATCATGCGCAGCAGCGTCAGCCACCACGGGCTCTTCGACGGCGTCTCGTCGCGTTTGAGCACACCGGCGAGGATGCGCAGGGGCGGGAAGACTTCGGTCTTCGGGCGCGGCGGGGTGAGCTTCAGCAGCCACCAGATCAACGGCAGGGCGGCGAGCGCAATCAGCACGGCGGGAGTGGCGAAGGCGAGCGGCAGGGCGTTCATGGCGCGGCGCTCCGGCTGACGAGCGGCGGCGTGCCGGAGAGATATATGTGGACCGCGACCAGCGCCTCGGAGGCGAGACGGTCGGTCGAATGGTGGACGAAGCTCCAGCCGAGTCGGCGCAGCTGCTCGCCGAGGTTTTCGCGCCGGGCGAGATAGGCGCGGCGATAGTCGTCGCGCAGACCCTCGGCGCGGCCGGAGACGAGCTTCTGGCCGGTTTCCGGATCGGTGAATTCGGTACGGCCGGTATAGGGGAAGCTTTCCTCGGCCGGATCGGCGATCTCGACCACGTGGCCGCGCAGGCCGCGGCGGGCGAGCGGCGCGATTTTCTCCATGATCGCGTCGGCGTCGTCGAGGAAGTCGCCGATCAAAACGATGTCGCTCGCGCCGCGGATCATCGCCGTGTCCGGAAGCCCCCCCGACAGCGGCGTGTGGATGATCGCGGTCGCCAGCCGTTCGGCGGCGTTGCGGGCCGAGGCCGGCTCCATGACGCCCGGGCAGCCGATGCGTTCGCCGGAGCGGGCGAGGATTTCGGCAAGCGCCAGCATCAGCACGAGGGCACGGCTTTCCTTGGAGACGGGGGCGAGCGTCGACTTGTACATCATCGACGGCGAAAGATCGGCCCAGAGCCAGACGGTGTGGGCGGCCTCCCATTCGCGGTCGCGGATATAGGTGTGGTCGTCGCGGGCGGAGCGGCGCCAGTCGATGCGGGCGAAGCTTTCGCCTTCCGCATAGGGGCGGAACTGCCAGAAATTCTCGCCGATGCCGCGCTTGCGCCGTCCATGCCAGCCGGCGATCACCGTATTGGCGATACGGCGGGCCTCCACCATGCAATCGGGCACGAGGCTGGCGCGCTGGCGGGCGCGGGTCAGCGCGTCCCCGGCGGGGGTCTGCTCGACGATCTGGCCGATGGCTGCCACGTGTCCGCGATCCTTCCCGGTTTCTAGCCGCGCGCCTGCTTCACCAGACCGGCGATCACGTCGCGCACCGACATGCCTTCGGCGCGGGCGGCGAAGGTGAGCGCCATGCGGTGTTCGAGAACGGGTTCGGCCAGTGCATGGACGTCGTCGAGCGAAGGGGCAAGACGGCCTTCATAGAGCGCGCGGGCGCGGGCGCAGAGCATCAGCGCCTGGCCGGCGCGCGGGCCGGGGCCCCAGGCGACCGCCTTGTCGGTCTCGGCATTGCCGTGGCCGGGGCGGGCGGAGCGGACGAGGGACAGAATGCCGTCGACGACGCTGTCGGAAACCGGCATCTGGCGGATCAGTTTCTGGATCTCGATCAGGCGGGGGGCGGTCAGGACGCCGGCCGCCTTCTGGTCGCTGACGCCGGTGGTTTCGAGCAGGATCTGCCGTTCGGCGGCCAGTTCCGGATAGCCTACGTCGACCTGCAGCAGGAAGCGGTCGAGCTGGGCTTCGGGCAGCGGATAGGTGCCTTCCTGCTCCAGCGGGTTCTGGGTGGCGAGAACGTGAAAAGGAGCGGGCAGGTCATAGGGCCGGCCGGCGATGGTCACCTGATATTCCTGCATCGACTGCAGCAGCGCCGACTGGGTGCGCGGGCTTGCGCGGTTGATCTCATCGGCCATCAGCAACTGGGCGAAGACCGGACCCTTGATGAAGCGGAAGGAGCGCCGGCCGTTCTCGTCCTGGTCCATGACCTCGGTGCCGAGAATGTCGGAGGGCATCAGGTCGGGGGTGAACTGGATGCGGTTGGCGTCGAGGCCGAGCACGGTGCCGAGCGTGGTGACGAGCTTGGTCTTGGCAAGACCCGGCACGCCGACGAGCAGCGCATGGCCGCCCGAGAGGATGGCGAGCAGGGTGTTCTCGACCACCTTTTCCTGACCGAAAATGACCTTCGAGACGGCCAGGCGCACGGCGGCGATGTCGGCCAGGGCCTTTTCGGCGGCCGCGATGATGGCCTTTTCGTCGAGGGCGGCATCCGGGGTTGGCATCAGGCCCATGGTCTTCTCCATCTGGTTTTGCCGTCGCGGCCGAATCGGGGCGGTCTTCCCGACAGCGGCACATGAAACTAACTTATTCCCCAACGGGCGGCTGACAAGCGCGTTTCGAATGACTATCTCGTGACATAACACTGATTAGGCACCAACCGGGACGCAAAGATGGCAGGCGATACGCTGAAGGCGACGACGGATGCGGCCGGACTGGCGGCGATGATTTCGCGCGCGGCGGCGCAGACGGCCGGCGGCAAGCCGAGCCTGCCGCCCGTGGAGCGCTGGGAACCGCCATTCTGCGGCGATATCGACATGGAAATCCGCGCCGACGGGACCTGGTTCTACATGGGCACGCCGATCGGCCGCGCGCCGCTGGTGCGGCTGTTCTCGACGGTGTTGCGCAAGGACGAGGACGGCAAGACCTATCTCGTAACACCTGTGGAGAAAGTCGGCATCCGCATCGAGGATGCACCCTTTCTCGCGGTCGAGATGAGCGAGAGCGAGCGGGACGGGAACAAGCTGCTGACCTTCCGCACCAATGTCGGCGACGTGGTCGAGGCCGGGCCGGACTATGCGCTGCGCTTCGTCGTGCATGGTGAGAACCATGAGCTCAAGCCTTACCTGCATGTGCGCGGGCGGCTGGAGGCGCTGGTGTCGCGCGCCGTTATGTATGACCTTGTGGAGCAAGGCGAGACGGTGGAGATCGACGGGGTGGAGATGTTCGCGATCCGCTCGGGCGGGACGATCTTTCCGGTGATGCCGGCGGCAGAACTCGACCGGCTGTCGAAATGAGTTTCGACATCTATTCCGCCGCCGACTTCCGTCACCGCGCGCTGAACCAGATCGGTGCGCCGATCGAGCATGCCTGGCGCGATCACGGCGACCACATCCTCAATCCGGCGACGCTGCTCGAGGTCGAGGGGCTGAAGCTCAAGGACGCGGCCGTTCTGGTTCCGGTGGTCGATGATCCAGAGGGGGCCAAGGTGATCCTGACCCAGCGCACGGCGAAGCTTCGCAAGCATTCCGGCCAGGTCGCCTTTCCCGGCGGCGGCATCGACGAGGGCGACCTGTCGCCGGAAGTCGCGGCGCTGCGCGAGGCGGAGGAGGAGATCGGGCTCGATCCGTCCTTCGTCGAGACGGTCGGCCGGCTGCCGCAATATCTGTCCGGCACGGGCTTTCGCATCGTGCCGGTGCTCTCCGTGGTCCGGCGCGGCTTCGTCATCAAGCCCAATCCCGACGAGGTCGATGCGGTCTTCGAAGTGCCGCTGTCCTTCCTGATGAACCCGGACAATCACCAGCGCGACAGCCGCACCTGGCAGGGGATCATCCGGCATTTCTACGTGATGCCCTATGGCGAGCGCCATATCTGGGGCATTACCGCCGGCATCATCCGGACGCTTTATGAAAGGCTCTATGCATGACCAACCTGTCGAACGAGACCTGGTTCACCGATCCGGCGCTGCAGCGGCTGTTCGCGCTGCTCAATGTCGATGGCGGCGAGGCGCGCGTCGCCGGCGGGGCGGTGCGCAACAGCCTGATGGGCCTGCCGGTCGCCGATATAGACCTTGCGACCACGCTGCCGCCCGAGACGGTGATGGAGCGCGCCAAGGCGGCCGGGATCAAGGCGGTGCCGACCGGGATCGACCACGGCACGGTGACGCTGGTGCTCGACGGCAGGGGCTTCGAGGTGACCACGCTTCGCCGCGATGTCGAGACCGACGGCCGCCGCGCCAAGGTGGCTTTCGGCGAGGACTGGCAGGAGGACGCCGAGCGCCGTGACCTGACGATCAACGCGCTCTATGTCGGTGCCGATGGCGAGGTGATCGACCTCATCGGCGGACTTCCGGATGTCGAGACGAAGACGGTGCGCTTCATCGGCGACGCGGACACGCGGATCGCCGAGGACTATCTGCGCATCCTGCGCTTCTTCCGCTTCTTCGCCCATTATGGCGGCGGGCGGCCGGATCCAGCGGGCCTCAAGGCCTGTTCGCGGGCGAAGGACAAGCTTTCGACCCTTTCGGCGGAGCGGGTCTGGGCGGAGACGAAGAAGCTGCTGTCGGCCCGCGATCCGGGCCGCGCGCTGTTGTGGATGCGCCAGTCCGGCGTGCTCGGGGCCATCCTGCCCGAAACCGAAAAGTGGGGTATCGACGCGATTCCGGCCTTGGTCGCCGCCGAGCAGGCGCTCGGATGGGAGCCGGAGCCGATGCTGCGGCTCGCTGCGATCGTGCCCAAGGACGCCGAGCGGCTGGCGGCCCTTGCGCAACGGCTGCGCCTCTCGAATGCCGAGGCCGCTTTCCTCGACCGCTTTGCCCGGGCGCCGAAGCCGAACGGTGAGGTGACGGACGCGGCCTTCGACCGTGAGCTCTATCGCCTGGGCAAGGACAGTGTGATCGCGTCGCTGAAGATCGATCTGGCCACCGCGCGCAGCAACGCCGCCGCAGACCCGAAGGCGATGGCGCGGGCCGGGCGGCTGTCAGTCCTCTTGACGCGGGCGGAAAAATTCGAGCGGCCGTCCTTTCCCTTGAGCGGCGCCGATGTGCTGGCGGCCGGGACTTCGCCGGGACCCAAGGTGGGTGAAACGCTGAAAGCGCTGGAGCAGGAATGGATCTCGTCCAACTTCTCCTTCGACCGGGCGAAGCTGCTCGCCCGGCTGTCGGACCTCGTCAGGAACTGATTCAAGTCGTTGCGAAAACGATTCCGTCAGGCCGGCCAAGCGACTGAAACTGCACGGATTTCGCGGCGGTTCTCAGATGTTGAATCAAGTGCCGGCGGGGCCATGGAGACCCCTGACCGTCAGGCGGCTTTTGCCTGATCGGTGATCCGGGCCTTGATGGCGTCGACCATGGTTTCGCGGATGATCGTTTCGCCATGCGCAGTCCGCATGTGCTCGACGGTGCGGCGGACGACTTCGGCTTCCTCCTCGGCACGGGTGTGCCAAGGGCAACCCGGAACCAGTGAACCGCATTCAAACTGCTTCATGTCGGATCTCCTCTTCGACTGGGTTCAAGGCATTGAAATATATCATGAAGCGCTAATCAGACAAAGGCGAGACACGTAAGGCGCGCAACGTCCACGGTGGTGACCGCGGTCTTTTGCGGCGCGGAGGTGCGTTCGAACTGCCTATTCCGGCATGGCCCAGGCGCGGAACACCGAGCCGTTGGTCTGCGGATGACGACGGCGGGGAGCGCCCTCAATGTCGTTTGCGGCTGCGAGATCGGCCAGATCGCGGTCGGCCAGCCCCAACTGCACCTGTTCGACGAAATAGGCGTGGGGAAGATCGACGCCGCTCGTCGCCCGCAATTGTTCGGCAAGGCGATCAATGAGCTCAAGCGCATCAAGCGCTCGGTCGGTGGCTGTGGATTGCTGGGGCGGAATGCTGCTCGGGTAGGCCATCGCACATCTCCTCCATGTAACCAATGAGAAAGATAACACGACGGCAGCCTATTCCAAATGCAATTTAGTGTCGCAGGCGCGGGCTCCGAGAAATGTGACCAGAAACAGACGCGCCCGGCTGTTCGCCCTGAAGGGGTCTTGCCTTGCCCCGGTTCAGGGCCAGCGCACCACCGGCGGCATGGAGGACAGGATCGATTCAACATTGCCGCCGGTCTTCAGGCCGAAGATCGTGCCGCGGTCATAGAGCAGGTTGAACTCGACGTAGCGGCCGCGGCGGATCAACTGCTCGTCGCGGTCCTCTTCGGTCCAGGGCTGGTTGAAGTTCGACCGCACGATCTTCGGATAGACGAGATTGAAAGCGCGACCGACGTCCTGGACGAAGGCGAAGTCCGCGGCCCAGCCGCCCCGCTCCTCGGGGGAGTGCAGCCAGTCGAAGAAGATGCCGCCGATGCCGCGCGCCTCGTTGCGATGGGGCAGGAAGAAATACTCGTCGCACCAGGCCTTGTAGGCCGGGTAGTCCGCGACGGCGGCGTGGCGGCCGCAGGTGATTTCCATGGCGCGGTGGAACAGGCGGCTGTCCTGGTCCTCCTGGGTGCGGCGCCGGTCGAGCACCGGGGTCAGGTCGGCACCGCCGCCGAACCACTGGCTGGTGGTCACCACCATACGGGTGTTCATGTGCACGGCCGGCACGTTCGGATTGACCGGATGGGCGATCAGCGAGATGCCCGAGGCCCAGAAGCGCGGATCTTCCTCGGCGCCGGGCATGGTCTTGCGGAATTCCGGCGAGAACTCGCCGTGGACCGTCGAGGTATGCACGCCGACCTTCTCGAAGACGCGGCCTTCCATCATCGACATGCGGCCGCCGCCCCCGGCGCCGCCGTCACGCTGCCAGTCCTTGGGCGCGAAACGGCCGGGCGCCTGGTCGGCCAGCGGACCGGAAAGCTCGTCCTCGAGCGCTTCGAAGGAGGCGCAGATCGTGTCGCGCAGGCTTTCGAACCAAGCGCGTGCCGCCAGCTTCTTGTCCTCGATGTCGTCTGGCAGGCCTTTCGGCAGATCAGGTCTTTGCATGGCTTCCCCTGGGCATCAGCCCATGCTTGGCGACTCGTCGCCTATTGCAGTTTAGGAATTAACAGGACGGCCCGGTCTCGAACAGCGGCGCTGCGGCCACGTCCCCGAAAATCGACTCGCAAAACCGCAAGAGGGGCATTATTTTGTCTGCCAGCGAGGTGTTTGATGAGCAGAATACCCGGTCCTCCGCCGCTCGACGGCCTGAAAAAGCGCATTGCCGACCACCGGTTGGCCAAGGCCGGCAAGGACGGCGGCCATTTCGTGCGCGAGACCTTCTGCCTGACGCGCGACGAGGCGCGGGCCAAGGCGCGGGAATGGTTCGACACCTTCCCCAAGGCCGCCTACTGGACCGAAGTCGAGAGCTGGCGCCAGCTGGACGGCGACCAGATCGAGTTCACCATGCGCCGGCTGCCATCGGCCGACTGACGGGGCCGGCTGCCGGGAGCCCCCGGCATTTCTCTGGTATTTCCAGCAATCGCTAAACTTCTAAGGTTTTCTTAAAGCCGATATCAAATCGGCTCTGGCATCATCTTCCCTGTTGACGGTCTGTGCGCCTCTGCATGGACCCGGCATGAAGCCCGTCGTCAAAGCCATGGCCACCGCCCGGCATTTTTCGTGGTTCACAGCAAGGACAACTGATGACAAGTGTTTCCTTCAATTCGACGGCCGCCTCGGCACTGTCGTTGCTGACCGGTTCGAGCAGGGCGCTCGAAGCGACACAGACACGGGTGGCTTCCGGCAAGCGGGTGGACGAGGCATCGGACAACGCCGCCTACTGGTCGATCGCAACGACGATGAGCGCCGATGCCATGTCGCTGTCCAGCGCCGAGGACGCGACCGGGCTATCCGCCGCAATCACCGATACCGCCGCGCTCGGGATGGAAGCGGCGACGTCGATCGTCGCCGAGATCCAGTCCAAGCTGATCCTCGCCCAGGCGGTTGGCACGAACCGCTCGGCGGTCAATGCGGAGATCACCCAGCTCAAGGCGCAACTCGGCACGATCGCCCAGTCGAGTTCGTTCAACGGCCAGAACTGGCTCAACCTCGATGCCGGGCAGCAGCCCAAGGTCCAGTCCATGGTCGCCTCCGTCACCAGCAATGGCGACGGAGACGTGTCGGTCAACGTGATCGATTTCGACACGGCGAAGTCGACGCTGGTCAGCGGCCAGGACGCGCAGGACGGATTGCTCACGCAGTCCTATGCGGGCACGACGAAGAGTGGGGTGGCCTATGAGTACCATCTGCTCGATGCCAATTCGGCCGTTCCGGTTGCCGCCACGTCCCATGAGATTTCGGTGTCCGACGCGACGACGAGCGCCGAATTCGACGGCATGATCTCGGCGATGAATTCGATGATGACCAACATGATCGACGCCAGCGCCAATCTCGGCGCCACCCGAAGCCGGATCGCTTCCAGCACGGAGTTCCTGCAGGACCTCCAGGACATCACCGAGATCGGCATCGGCCGTCTGGTGGATGCCGACATGGAAGAGGAATCGGCCAAGCTTTCGGCGCAGAAGGTCCAGCAGCAGTTGCAGACCATCGGGCTCAACATTGCCAACAATTCGATGGGGGCCTCGCTCAAGCTGTTCGCCTGAGGGTGACGCATTGATACAGGAGGGCGGAAAAGGCTTCGCCCATGCTTTACATGAAGAGCCCGGCACATCGTCCTGATGTGCCGGGCTCACTTGTCTGGGGAATGTCGAGTTCTGACGCCCGTCAACGGCGGGTCGGACCCTTCGATTTCGGGGTCCTGCGCGTTGCACGGGTCGCCTTGCTCGATGCGTGGCGCTGCGGGACGGCGGCCGAGACCGGTTCAGGAGCGGCCACGATTGCCGGTGCTTCGGCTTCGGCGGGCTGCTCCTCGGCGATCGCTTCGATCGGGGCGGCAGGCATCTCCTCGTCATCGGCGGCGACGGCCCGAGGAGATTGTTCCACGACCGCCTCATCCGTTTCTTCACGCTCTGCCATAACGGCGACGGGCTCTTCCGCTTTCTCCGACGCCAGCGCCTGGATCGGTTCGATCACGGCATCCGTGACCGGTCCGGTTTCCGCAGCCAGATCGGCATCTGCCACCGGTTCGGGCTCGGCGACCTGTACGGCGTCGTCGATCTGTTCCGGTTCGTCGGATACCGTCTCGATGGCCGCTTCGGCCTCGATTGCCGGGCTCGGTGAAAGGGCTGGCGCCCCGGCGCCGACCGCCTCGGTCGTGGCCGACTGTTCAGGCTCGACAACGGCCGGCAGGCTGCGGGCGACGATGTCCCTGAGGATCTTGGTGACCTGCAAGGCGCCGGCAAAGTCGGTATTGGTCGCGTGTCCGGCGAGCGGCACGCGGATGTCGCTGGCGATCTGCGGGCGGGAGTTGATCTCGCCGAACCAGTCGAGTTCGCCGATCACGTCGACCACGTCGCGGCAATCCGGCGGCATGGTGATGCGCCCGCCGAAGGTGACGATGCGCAGGCCGCTTGCCATCTTGCGCAGGCGGGAGGGGTCCTCTTCCCGGATGGCGTAGAGAGCCTCGGACAGCACGCGGTTGCCGCGCGAATGACCGGCGAGCAGATGGAAGGAGAGGCCGGGATCGGCCAGCAGCGTTTCGACGGTGTCGGTGTCGAGGGCGCTCGGATGCTGCTTCAGGGCCAGCTTGTGGCGGTCTTCGTAGGCGCCGAGATGCGGGCGGCCGACGACGTCGTCGATCACTTCGAGATCGTTGCGCATATGGCCGAGCCAGCCGAAGAAGAACGAGCCGCCGATCGTCTCGTTGATGATGTCGCCGAGGCCGTAGCCCGAGACCACGGCGGCGACCGGTTCACCGATGGCGTCGGCGACGTTGCGGGCGAAAGCCGCAGCTCCGATCGCCGAGCCGCCGATGCCGGCGACCGCCAGGGCGTGCACGTCGCGCCCGCCGCGCAGCTTGTATTCCGCCACGCTGTCGCAAATCGTCAGCATCGGGCCACCGCTCGGCGGCACGATCATGATCAGGCCTTCGGAGGCGAGGGAATCGCTGATGTAGAAGGTTTCCTCGGCGGTCAGCGACTTCACGTCATAGAAGATCGCATCGAGTCCGGTGTTGCGCAGGCGCCAGGGCTCAAGCGCGGCGTTGCGGGCTGGGCGATGCTGAAGCCGCTCCGGAAAGCTCAGACTTCTGGCGAACTGGGTCAGACTCAGGGCGAATGCGGTCTCGAACATCGATCGTCTCCCGGTTTATGCTGCGGTGCAATATAGCATCTATCGGTAGAATTAGCAAACTCTGCGGGAACCACGAGCCATCATGCCGCAGTTGCAAACGTAACCGATGGACGGGCCGCGGGTCGGCGGCCGCGGCCAGTCTAGCGTGGTTTCACGACGGTTGATTGATGGGCGGGCAGGGAATGCGCGCGGCGCCACTGCCGCAAACGACGTCAGCTGGTCTGGCGCAGGGCTTCGCCGGCGATCATCGCCGCCGACATCGCGACATTGATCGAGCGTTGCCCCTCGACCATGGGAATGAGGACGCGCGCGTCGGCTCTGTCGTGGACGGGCTCGGGAACACCGGCACTTTCGCGGCCGAACAGCAGGATGTCGTCGGGGCGGTAGGCGAAGTCGGTATAGCGTTCCGCAGCCTTGGTCGATGCGAGGACCAGACGCCGCCCGCTGTCGCGCCGCCAGTCCTCGAAGCGCTCGAAATTGACATGGCGGACAAGCGACACGCTGGCCAGATAGTCCATGCCGGCGCGCTTCAGGTTGCGGTCGGAAATTTCGAAGCCGGCGGGCTCGATGATGTCGACGCCGAGGCCGAGGCAGGCGGCAAGCCTGAGGATCGTGCCGGTATTGCCGGGAATGTCGGGCTGGTAGAGGGCGATGCGAAGTCCGGTCATGGCCCTTCCTATCGCGGTACGGCCATGTCGCTCAAGGGGTGGTCAGGTGCAATTGCCTGTTGTCTTCGGGCAACAGGTCGGCGGGATCGAGCATCGACCGGAGGTTTGATGCTTTTCAATTCTGCGTAGGAAAGGTAGAAAGCACTCCTCTTCAACACGCAACAGGGAGGCCTCGATGATATCACATGGTATGACGCGCCTTCCGGTGCCGCACTACTGGCAGGCTGCGTGACGGCGACACAGTCGCCCCTCTTTCAAGACTTTTCCATTTGAATCACCTTGCGGCCGGTTGCGGCCTCATTGTCTGATTTTTGGCCCTTCCGGATCCGCAGGACGGATTCCGGTCATACGCCGGGCGCTGATTTTCTGGAGAATTCCGCATGTTTTCGTGGTTCGAGAACCGCCTCAATCCCTATCCGCCGGAAGCGCCCGTGCTGCCGCCGAAGGGGCTCGTGGCATTCTGCTGGCATTACACCAAGCCGGCCGCTCCCTGGCTGCTGCTGCTCGGACTGTGCTCGATGCTGATCGCCGTCGGCGAGGTCCTGCTCTACCAGTTCCTCGGCAATATCGTCGACTGGCTGTCGGTTGCCGACCGCGCCACCTTCCTTGAGACGGAGCAGGGCCGGCTGATCTGGATGGCGGCCCTGCTTCTTATCGGCCTGCCGGTGGTCGGGTTCATCCATACGCTGACCATGCACCAGGTGCTGGCCGGCAATTTCCCGATGATCGCCCGCTGGCAGATGCATCGCTTCCTGCTGCGCCATTCGATGACCTTCTTTGCCAACGAGTTCGCCGGCCGGGTGTCGACGAAGGTGATGCAGACTTCCCTTGCCGTGCGTGAAGCGGTGATGAAGATCATCGACGTGTTCGTCTATGCGATCAGCTTCTTCGTCTCGATGCTGGCGCTGGTCTTCGCCGCCGACTGGCGGCTGGTCGCGCCGCTGATCATCTGGATCGTCGTCTATACGCTGATCCTCACCTTCTTCGTCCCGCGCTTGCGCCGGCTCTCCAGCGAGCAGGCCGACGCGCGCTCGATGATGACGGGTCGGATCGTCGACAGCTACACCAACATCGCCACCGTGAAGCTGTTCTCCCATGCCGGCCGCGAGGAAGCCTATGCCAAGGACGGCATGAACGCCTTCCTCGACACGGTTCATCGGCAGATGCGGCAGATCACGTTGCTCAACGTCTTCGTCGACATCAACAATGCCATCGTGCTCTTTGCCATATCCGGTCTCAGCATCTGGTTCTGGCTGGGCGGCACGGTCTCTGTCGGCGCGATCGCGGTCGCCATCGGCCTTGCCATGCGCATCAACGGCATGTCGCAGTGGATCATGTGGGAGGTCTCGGCGCTCTTCGAAAACATCGGCACGGTCTATGACGGCATGGGCATGATGACGAAGCCGCACGACATCGTCGATGCCGGCGGAGCCAAGGCGCTTGCCGCGCCGAAGGGCGAGATCGTCTACGACCATGTCCGTTTCCACTATGGCAAGGACAAGGGCGTGATCGAGGACTTCTCGCTGATCATCAAGGCCGGCGAGAAGGTCGGCCTCGTCGGGCGCTCCGGTGCCGGCAAGACCACGCTGATGAACCTGTTGCTGCGCTTCTACGATCTGGAGAAGGGCCACATCCTGATCGACGGCCAGGACATTTCCGGGGTTTCGCAGGACAGCCTGCGGTCGCTGATCGGCGTCGTCACCCAGGATACCTCGCTCCTGCACCGGTCGATCCGCGACAATATCGCCTATGGGCGGCCCGAGGCGAGCGACGCGGAGGTTCTGGAGGCGGCCAGGCGCGCCAATGCCACCGAGTTCATCGAGGGCCTGGTCGACATGCAGGGCCGCAAGGGGCTCGACGCGCAGGTCGGCGAGCGCGGCGTGAAGCTCTCCGGCGGCCAGCGCCAGCGCATCGCGATTGCCCGGGTGTTCCTCAAGAACGCACCGATCCTGGTGCTCGACGAGGCGACCTCGGCGCTCGATTCCGAAGTCGAGGCGGCAATCCAGGAAAGCCTGTTCTCGCTGATGGAGGGCAAGACGGTGATCGCCATCGCTCACCGCCTGTCGACGCTGACCCAGATGGACCGGCTGGTCGTGCTCGACAAGGGCCGGATCATCGAGACGGGGACACATGGCCAGTTGGTGGCCGAGGGCGGCGTCTATGCCGACCTGTGGAACCGCCAGTCCGGCGGCTTCCTCGCCGATCAGCACGAAACCGAGGCTGCGGCGGAATAATCTTCCGCCGCACAGCCCTTCGCCCCGCCGATCGCGGCGCGGGCGAAGGGCATGCAGTTTTCGTGAAGGGGCTTCGCGGACAAATCGATTGTCGGCAGGGAAGGGCGGGGCTAAGCAGCGCTGTCCCGCCTCCGGACGAAGCGGGACAAGGCGCTGCTGAGCGGGGCATGATGCGACATTATCTCGATTGGGTCTGGGCTGGGCTGGCCGGCGGCTTGCTGGCCGTCATGATCACCATCAATAGCGGGCTCGCCGCGCATTCGACGCCCTTTGTCGCCTCATGGGTGGTGCATGGGGTGGGGGCCGTCGCCGCCTTCTTGCTGTTGCGCGTCAATCTGCTGCTGGTTACCGGCAGGCGCGGCGCGGGGCAGGGGGTGTCGAAGCCGCCGCTCTGGTCCTATCTCGGCGGCGCGCCGGGCGCCTTTGCCGTGGCGCTCTCCTCGATCGCGGTCAATTCCGAGCTGGCGCTCGCCGGCGGGCTTTCGTTGCTTCTGGTCGGGCAGATCCTGTTCGGCCTGATCTCCGATCTCTGGGGGCTGTTCGGCACGCCGAAGCGGATGCTCAACCGCTTCGACCTTTTGGCGGCTCTTTGCGTCATCGCCGGTAGCGCGCTCATCATCTATTCGGGAGGCGCGTGATGCTGACCTCTGTTCTGATCGCGCTTGCCGGCGGGGCCGCCGTCGGCATGAGCCGCTCGATCAACGGGCGCCTCACCATGGACCGCGGGGCGTTTCGCGCCTCGTTCTGGAACCATTTCATCGGTTTTGCCCTGCTCACCGTGTTCGTCGTCTTGTTCGAGCGGCAGGGCCTGGCGCTGCTCGGCCAGGTGCCGGGCTGGGCCTTTACCGGCGGCATGGTCGGCGCCGTGTTCGTCGCCATCTCGTCCTATGTCTTCCCGCGCATCGGCGCTGCCCGCTCGGCCCTGCTGATCATCGGCGGGCAGATGATCGCCGGGCTGGCGATCGACTATCTGCGCGGCACCGCAACCTTCCATGTCGGCCAGCCGGCCGGCGTGGCGCTTATCCTGTTCGGCATTTATCTCACGCGCTTTTCGAAGTGAGGGCACGAAGAGCGCCGTCGGAGAAATTCCGGGCATGACGCAAATGTAATCCCTTTCCGGCCGCATTTTCTTTGCCCCGCTCGGGAATCCGCCTATATCGCTTGGCATGATCTTCCGCTCCGTCGCCCGCCTGTTCGAAAACTGGATCTCTCCCTTCGCCCGCACGGACGACCTCAGGCCGCCGTCCGGAACCTGGGCCTTTGTCTGGTTCTATGTGCGCCAGGCGAAGATGCCCTTCGTCATGATGGCGCTGTTCGGCGGCGCGGTCGCCATGCTCGAGGCGGCCCTGTTCTGGTTCGTCGGCCGTCTCGTCGATCTGCTCGACACCGTGCCGAAGGAGGCAGGCTGGGAAGGCCTGCTCGCCGCCCATGGCGGCGAACTGCTCGTCATGGCGCTGATCGTGCTCGCCGGCCGCTTCGTCGTCGTCACGATCGGGGCGCTGGTCGAGGAGCAGGTGATCGTCCTCAACTTCTTCAATCTGGTGCGCTGGCAGGCCTATGCCCATGTCGCGCGCCAGTCGCTCTCCTTCTTCCAGAACGATTTCTCCGGCCGCATCGTCACCAAGGTCTGGTCGGCCGGGCAGTCCACCGGCGACCTCCTGACCTCGCTCTTGCAGGTCGTCTGGTTCATGGTGATCTATACGGCCTCGACCATGGCGCTGGTGGCGCAGCTCGACTGGCGGCTCGCCGGCATCATCGCGCTGTGGATCGCCGTGTTCCTCGTGTTGGCCCGCATTTTCGTGCCGCGCATCCGCCGCCACGCCAGGGAGACGGCGGAAGCAGCCTCGATGCTGAACGGCCGCATGGTCGATTCCTATTCCAACATCCAGACGCTGAAGCTGTTCGGGCGCGAGCAGCAGAACGACCATTATATCCGCGCCGGCTTCGACCGGTTCCAGGCGACGCTGACGCCGTTCGCCCGGCTCCTGACGGGGGTGCGTTCGTCGCTTGCCATGCTGTCGGGGGCGATGATCCTGATGATCGCCACGCTGTCCGTCGATCTCTGGTTCTCCGGCGCGATCACGGCCGGCGGCGTCGCCTTCACGCTCGGCCTGGTGCTCAGGCTCAACATGCTCCTTGGCCGGATGATGACGCAGCTCAACGGCATCATGCGCAATATCGGCACGATCCAGAACTCGGCGGAACTCGTCTCCAAGCCGATCGAACTGACCGACAGGCCGGGTGCCGCTGAACTCGAGGTCCGGAGCCCGGAAATCCGTTACGAGGACGTCTCCTTCCACTACGGCCGCAAGAAGGGGGCGATCGATCACCTGACGCTCACCATCCGCCCCGGCGAGAAGGTCGGCATCGTCGGACGTTCGGGGGCGGGCAAGTCGACGCTGGTGAACCTGCTCCTGCGCTTCTACGACGTCGAAGGCGGGCGCATCCTGATCGACGGCCAGGATATATCCACCGTCACACAGGAGAGCCTGCGGTCGCAGATCGGCATGGTGACGCAGGACACGGCGCTGCTGCATCGCTCGATCCGCGACAATATCGTCTTCGGCCGCGAGGATGCGACGGAGGAGATGCTGAGCAAGGCGGCGGACCGCGCCGAGGCGCTCGAGTTCATCGAACGACTGGAAGACCAGCGCGGACGCAAGGGCTTCGACGCGCATGTCGGCGAGCGCGGCGTCAAGCTCTCCGGCGGCCAGCGGCAACGCATCGCGATCGCCCGGGTCATGCTCAAGGATGCACCGATCCTGGTGCTCGACGAAGCGACCTCGGCGCTCGACTCGGAAGTCGAGGCTGCCATCCAGTCCAATCTCGACAAGCTGATGCAGGGCAAGACGGTGCTCGCCATCGCCCACCGCCTGTCGACCATCGCCGCCCTGGATCGTCTCGTGGTCATGGACAAGGGCCGGATCATCGAGGAGGGGACCCATGCCGAGCTCGTCGAGAAGGGCGGTCTCTATGCCGACCTCTGGGCGCGCCAGTCCGGCGGTTTCCTCAATACCCACGACGGCGACGACGAGGCGGATGCGAGCGTGTCCGCGACCGCCTGACGTCTCCGATCTCTCGACCGATCAGGGCAGCGGCGGAACAGCCAGATCGGCGACCAGGCCGTAGTGGTTGGAGCCGTAGTCGTCCTCGAGGCGCGTGAGCGACAGCGGGATGACGGCCTTCGATATGTAGATGTGATCGATCGGAATGCCGAATATGCCGGCCTCGACCGGCCAGGTGGCCGGCTCCGTTCCGGCCGTCTGCAGGTCGGAGCGCCTGAGGAAGCGCTGCATGTCCGGGGCGATGGTATCGGAATTGAAGTCGCCGCCGATCACCAGCGTTCCGCCGCGCTTGCGCAGGATGGCGCCGGCGCGGCGCAGCTCGGTGGTGTGGTAGTCATCAAAGTAGGGCTTGGTCAGGTGGATCGCGGCGAACTCGATCGGCCGTCCGCCGATGCGGATCGTCGCCACGGCAAAGCGGTTGCTGCGGATATCGCTGAGGCTGACGACGCTTGGAGCCTCGATCGGGTATTTCGACAGGATCATCAGGTCGCAGGCTTCGATCTGGACACCACAGCCGATGCGGTACGGATAGGCGGTCGACAGGTCCGAAAGGTGATGCAGGAGCGGCCCGGATTCGAGCAGGTAAGCGACGTCCGCGCCCGAGGCTTTGACCATGTCGATGATGCGGCCGACATTTTCGTAATTCTTGCCCAGCATGTTGAAGGACAGCAGCCGGAAGCGCGTCGCGTCGGCCGGAACGGCAATGTCGGATGCCGGCAGGAATTCCCGCTGCATCCAGAAGGCGTGGCCGCAGAGCAGCAACGACACGACCAGCAGGACATAGCCGAAGGCACTGCGGTGGAGTGCCAGGCAGGTGAGGGCACCGAGCGCCGCGACGACGCCGAGTTGCGGCTGTAGACTAAAGAAGAAGGCCAACAGCCAGAAGTCGGTGACATAGCGCAGGCTGACGACAAGCAGGCCGAAAGAGATGAGCACGCCCAGAGCGGAGGAAATTCGATCTCTTGTCAAAGGTGCAAATCCGTGGGCCCGGACGGGGTCTGAAAGGCGCGACCATGCCGCAATTTACACCGCATTGCAACATGCCCGCCGACGGTCCGAACGACGCGCAGAGAGGCGTGAATAAATCCGCGACATTGTGCCCCCATCCCCCTGTGAAGACTGGACATAATCCGATATCAAGCTTAGAAGGCGCCAAATTGGCGGGAATCTGTGGCGCAATCGTGTCCGCGCGCGGATTCGCCGTCGCCTGGCAATGCGGTGTGTCGCAGAATTTGCGAAGAGGATGGTTTGACCGTGAGCGAGCACGAGATGAATAGCGAAACCTTGGGCGAGCCTACTCGCCGCGACTTCCTTTACCTGACCACGGGCATGGCCGGTGCGGTCGGCGCCGTTGCGGTTGCCTGGCCGTTCATCGACCAGATGCGCCCGGACGCCTCCACGCTCGCACTCGGTGCGATCGAAGTCGACGTTGCGGCACTCGAGCCCGGCATGTCGCTGACGATCAAGTGGCGCGGCAAGCCGGTGTTCATCCGCAACCGCACCGACAAGGAAGTCGAAGAGGCCAAGGCCGTTGCGCTCGCCGACCTCAAGGACCCGGTCGCCCGCAACGCCAACGGCGATGCCGCCGCCGAAGCAACGGACCTCGCCCGCTCGGCCGGCGAAGGCAAGGAAAACTGGCTGGTGATGATCGGCGTCTGCACCCATCTCGGCTGCGTACCGCTCGGTCAGGCCGGCGATTTCGGTGGCTGGTTCTGTCCCTGCCACGGCTCGCACTACGACACCGCTGGCCGTATCCGCAAAGGTCCGGCACCGCAGAACCTGCCCGTTCCGACATTTGCATTCGTTTCCGATACTGTGATCAAGATCGGCTGAGGGGATTCAGAAATATGAGTGATCATTCCAGTTACCAGCCGTCGACCGGCCTTGAAAAGTGGATCGACGCGCGGCTGCCGCTGCCGCGCATGATCTATGACAGCTTCGTCGCCTATCCGGTTCCCCGCAACCTGAACTACGCCTACACCTTCGGCGCCATGCTGTCGGTGATGCTGATCGTACAGATCCTGACCGGCGTCGTTCTGGCCATGCACTATGCCGCCGACACCAGCATCGCCTTCTTCTCGGTCGAGAAGATCATGCGCGACGTGAACCACGGCTGGCTGCTGCGCTACATGCATGCCAACGGCGCATCCTTCTTCTTCATCGCCGTCTACCTGCACATCGCCCGCGGCCTCTATTACGGCTCGTACAAGGCTCCGCGCGAAATCCTCTGGATCCTCGGCGTGGTCATCTACCTGCTGATGATGGCAACCGGCTTCATGGGCTATGTCCTGCCCTGGGGTCAGATGTCCTTCTGGGGCGCGACCGTCATCACCGGCTTCTTCACCGCCTTCCCGCTGGTCGGCGAGTGGATCCAGCAGTTCCTGCTCGGTGGCTTCGCCGTCGACCAGCCGACGCTGAACCGCTTCTTCTCGCTGCACTACCTGCTGCCGTTCATGATCGCCGGCGTCGTCGTCCTGCACGTCTGGGCGCTGCACGTCACCGGCCAGACCAATCCGACCGGCGTCGAAGTCAAGTCGAAGACGGACACCGTTCCGTTCACGCCCTACGCAACGCTCAAGGATGCCTTCGGCGTAGCGGTCTTCCTGATCGTCTTCGCCTGGTTCATCTTCTACATGCCGAACTACCTCGGCCATCCCGACAACTACACGATGGCCAACCCGCTGAAGACGCCGGCCCACATCGTTCCGGAATGGTACTACCTGCCGTTCTACGCGATGCTGCGCGCCATCACCTTCAACGTGCTGTTCATCGACTCCAAGCTCGGCGGCGTGCTCGTCATGTTCGGCGCGATCCTAGTGCTGTTCTTCCTGCCCTGGCTCGACACGTCGAAGGTTCGCTCGGCCGTCTACCGCCCGTGGTACAAGCTGTTCTTCTGGATCTTCGTCGCCAATGCCATCATGCTCGGATGGCTCGGCTCGCGTCCGGCTGAAGGCCTGTACGTCGTCCTGTCGCAGATCGGTACGGCCTACTACTTCGGCTTCTTCCTGGTGATCATGCCGCTTCTGGGTCTCTTCGAAACCCCGCGCCGCATTCCGAACTCGATTACCGAGGCAGTTCTCGAAAAGAGCGGCAAATCTGCCGCGACCCAGGCCTGAGTGCGCGAGAGAGGGATCAACAACATGAAAAAGCTTGTTACAAGCATCGCGCTGATCGCTGCCATGGCTGGTTTCGTTTCCAGCGCCTCGGCAGCGGAAGAAGGCCATGACCTGGCGGCTGCCGTGGAACATGCCGCGGCTGCCAGCCACTATCCGATCATCAAGCCGCACAATCTCGGCTGGTCGTTTGCCGGTCCGTTCGGCAAGTACGACAAGGCGCAGCTGCAGCGCGGCCTGAAGATCTACAAGGAAGTCTGCTCGGCCTGTCACTCGATGAAGCTGGTGCCCTTCCGCACGCTGGAAGACCTCGGCTACTCCGAGGAACAGGTCAAGGCATTCGCCGCCGAGTATGAAGTGCAGGACGGTCCGAACGGCGACGGTGAAATGTTCACCCGCAAGGCCGTTCCGTCCGACTACTTCCCGTCGCCGTTCCCGAACGACGAAGCCGCTGCGGCCGCCAACGGCGGTGCGGCTCCGCCGGACATGTCGCTGCTGGCCAAGGCTCGCGGCGTCGAGCGCGGCTTCCCGACCTTCGTCTTCGACATCTTCACGCAGTACCAGGAAGGCGGCCCGGATTATATCTACTCGCTGCTGACCGGTTACCAGGAGGCGCCGGAAGGCGTCACCGTCGCCGAAGGTACGTATTTCAACCCGTACTTCGCCGGCGCTGCCGCGCTCGCCATGGCCCCGCCGCTCGCCGACGATCAGGTCACCTATGACGACGGCACCCCGCAGACGCTCGACCAGTATGCCAAGGACATTTCCGCCTTCCTGATGTGGGCCGCCGAGCCGCACCTCGAAGAACGCAAGCGCACCGGCTTCATGGTCATGGTGTTCCTGGCGATCTTCACCGCTCTCGTCTACATGACGAAGAAGTCGGTCTATGCCAACAAGGAACACTGAGCCTTCGGGTTTTGGAGTTTGAACGGAAAAGGCGGCCCTCGGGTCGCCTTTTTTGTTGGTCTGGATTTGCCGACTTGATAGTGTCCGGCGTCATCCTCCCACAGACCAGACAATGGACCCAACATGAGCAATTTTGCGCTGGAGCTCGCTTCCTCGATCCGCTCCATTCCCGACTATCCGAAGCCGGGCATCATCTTCCGCGACATCACCACGCTGCTCGGCAATCCGCGCGCCTTCCGCCGCGCCGTCGATGAACTGGTGCAGCCCTATGCGGGCCTGAAGGTCGGCAAGGTGGCGGGCATGGAAGCGCGCGGCTTCATCCTCGGGGGTGCGCTCGCGCATCAGCTCTCGGCCGGTTTCGTGCCGATCCGCAAGAAGGGCAAGCTGCCACATGAGACGGTCAGCATCGCCTATAGCCTGGAATACGGGGTCGACGAGATGGAGATGCATATCGACGCCGTCGAGCCGGGCGAGAAGGTAATCCTGTGCGACGACCTGATCGCCACGGGCGGTACGGCGGTCGGCGCGGTGCAGCTGCTGCGCAAGCTCGGCGCCGACGTGGTCTCGGCCTGCTTCGTCATCGATCTGCCCGATCTCGGCGGCCGCCAGAAGCTTGAGGCGCTGGGCGTCGAGGTGCGCACGCTGGTCGAATTCTCCGGCCACTGAGCCTGGCACGTCAACGCTCGGCGAGGGCGAGCCTCACGCCGAGCATCAGGAAGCCTGCGGCGAAGACCCGGCGGATGGCGTTGGTGAGCGCCCGGCTCGACAGCACGCGGTCGCGGGCAAGGGCGGCGAACCAGCCGTAAAGGGCGAAGACCACCAGGGTCATCAGCATGAAGGCAATGCTGTAGCCGCTCATGGCCAAAAGCGCGTGCGGCTGGTCGGGGTGGACGAACTGTGGCAGCAGCGCCAGGAAGAAGATCGACAGTTTCGGATTGAGCAGGTTGATCAGGACCGCATGGCGGACGATCTCGTGGCCGGACCTCGGCTTGTCGTCGGCGGACGGCGTAAGCAGGCTGGTATCGCGCCAGACGCTGATCGCCATCC
Organism: Allorhizobium sp. GW101-3B10; assembly: GCF_059424725.1. Taxonomy (NCBI): domain Bacteria; kingdom Pseudomonadati; phylum Pseudomonadota; class Alphaproteobacteria; order Hyphomicrobiales; family Rhizobiaceae; genus Allorhizobium; species Allorhizobium sp. GW101-3B10. Next base: position 936,397 of record NZ_JBWKZR010000001.1, read on the forward strand.
AGATCAGGTAGAGCGCTCCGGCGAATTTCAGAAGGTTGAAGGCGGTCTCGTTGGTTGACAGGACCGCAGCCAGGCCGAGCATGGCGGCGGCGATGTGCGGCACGATGCCGAGCGTGCAGCCGAGCGCTGCGACGAGGGCGGTAGCACGGCCGTGCGAGAGCCCCATGGCGATCGTATAGAGCGCGCCGGTGCCGGGCGTGGCGATGACGATCAGGGAGGTGAGGGTGAATTCCAGCAGCATGATCTCTTCCGTTCGGATTGCGTTCCGGGACAGCCTAGTGCCGCCGCGGGGACCGGTCTTGAACGGAATTGCAGCCTGTCAGCGGCTGCCGGCGAAAGCGGACGGGGTCAGGCCATAGCGGCGGCGGAAGTCTCGGGTCATGTGGCTCTGGTCCGCATAGCCGGCTTCGAGCGCGGCGGCGGCAAGCCCGTGGCCGGCGGCGATCAGGTGTCGGGCGTGGCTTGCCCGCCTCTGCATCAGATAGGCGTGCGGGGTCAGCCCGGTCCAGGAGACGAAGGCCCGCAGCAGCTGGAAGCGGCCGAGGCCCGCCTCGGCGGCGAGGCCGCCGAGCGAATGATTGCTTGCCGGGTCGGCATCGAGCAGTGCCCGTGCGCGCTGCAGGCCGGTGTGAAGGCGATCGGGTGCCTGGCGATCCGTCCTTCTCACCAATGAGGCGAAGAGCTTCAGCAAGGCCTCGTCGGCGGCCAGTTGCGGCTGTGCGACATCGGCCTGCACCAGCCGCCTGAAGGCGGCCGCGAAGGTCCGAGCCAGTTCGCCGTTCTGGAAGACGGGGGCGGTGAACTCGAACTCGCCGGCCGGCCCGAAGCCGAGCGAGACCTCATGCATGCATCCCGGCGAAAGATAGAGCATGTGCCACTCGCGGGCCTCGCCGCGCAGGGGCTCGCCGTCATGCACCTCGCCGGGATTGACGGTGATGATGTCGCCGGCGCCGGCAGTCACCTGTCCGCGACCGGAGGCCGACATCTGGCCGCCGCGGGTAATCAGGCCGATGCCGAACTCGTCATGGGTGTGGCGCGGGAAGCTGTGGGCCGAGCGGGCGACGACGGCGGACAGTCCCGGATGTCCGGTCGGGAGCAGCCGAAACTCGCTCGTGCGCGCCCGCATCGCCTCAGCCCCCGATCGCCTTGCGGATGTCGCCGGCGATGTCTTCCGGTTTGGTGCCCGGGGCGTAGCGGGCGATCGGCACGCCGTCGCGGCCGACCAGGAACTTGGTGAAGTTCCATTTGATCGCCTCCGTGCCGAGGATGCCCGGCACTTCATGCGTCAGGTACTTGAACAGCGGATGGGCGCCTTCGCCATTGACCTCCACCTTGGCAAACAGCGGGAAGCCGACCTTGTAGTTGATGTCGCAGAAGGCCTTGATCTCCGCTTCGCTGCCCGGCTCCTGGCCGCCGAACTGGTTGCAGGGGAAGCCGAGGACGACGAGATCGTCGGCGAAGCTTTCCTGCAGGTGCTGCAAGCCGGCATATTGCGGGGTGTAGCCGCAGGCGCTCGCCGTATTGACGACCAGAACCAGCTTGCCGGCGAAGTCCGAAAGCGGGCGGTCCTTGCCGTCGATGTCGACGGCGTGGAAATCGTGCAGGTTCATGGGGCTCTTCTCCTATTCGAATTCGAGGATCTTGGTCCTGAAGCGCAGGACCGTTTCCCCGTTCTGGTTGACCCCTTCGCCAAGGCCGATGTTGAGGATCAGGCCGGGTCGCGACGCAAGCGGCCGGCTTTCCACGCTGGTCAGGCTATAGGTAATCATGTCGCCGGCATAGACCGGCTTCAGCCACTGCAACTGTTCGAAGCCCGGCGAGGGGCCGAGCTTCGGCGGTGCGATGCCTTCGGTCCTGAGTCGCCGAATCTCGGCGCCCCAGAAGTCGATGAAGCAGCGCATCCATCCGGCGCAGGTGTGCCAGCCCGAGGCGCAGAGTGCGCCGAAGACGTAGGATTTCGCCGCCTCCGGGTCCGTGTGAAAGGGTTGCGGGTCGAATTTTTCGGCGAAGCGGATGATGTCCTCGGCGGTGAAGAGCGTCGAACCGGTCTCGACCTTGTGGCCCGCAGGGTAGAGTTCGGTCATCTTCATGCGGCATTTTCCTCGTCGCGAATGCGGAACATGATGGCGTTTTCCGAGTGCAGCACCGTCTCGCCGCGCTGGTTCTCCAGTTCGTGACTGAAGGTGACGATGCCGATATGCGGGCGCGAGCGCATGGTGCGCGCAGCCGTGACCGTGGAGCGGCCCTTGAGCGTATCGCCGGCCAGAACCGGCTTCTTCCACTCCATGACGTCGATGCCGGGCGCGCCCTCCGACACGGACGAGAGGAGGTAGGAATCGATCATCATCCGCATGAACATGCTGCTGGTGTGCCAGCCAGACGCGCTGAGCCCGCCAAGGATGCTGGCCTTGCCGGCCTGTTCCGAGAGATGCATCGGTTGCGGATCGAATTCCGTTGCGAATTCAATGATCTCGGCGGCATCGACGATCTTCGGTCCAAGCTCGAACACCCTTCCGACATGGAAGTCTTCGAAATGCAGTTTCGGGGATAGCATGCGACGTTTCCTTGTGGGCGTTTCTGTGCAGAATGGCCGCCTCGAACTACAATTACAAGGAGTGCCGATGGCGGGATGGATCGAACAGGCGTCGTTCCTTTCGGAACTCGACCGGGAGGCGCTGGGGCATCTGGAGGGATTGCGGCCGCAGCTCATTGCCGACCGCACCACGCTGTTTCGCCCGGGCGACCAGGCCGAGGCCTTCGTCATTCTCGTTTCCGGGCGCATCGGCGTCTACCTGACGGGGCGGAGCGGGCGCGAACTGCTGCTCTATGCGGTGACGCCCGGCGAGACCTGCGTGCAGACCACGCTCGGCGTACTCGGAGGCGCTGTCTATACGGGGGAGGCGATCGCCGAGACCGATCTTGTCGCGGTGATGGTACCCCAGGCGGTGTTCGAGACACTGATGGCGACGTCTGCCACCTTTCGCGCCTTCGTGTTCCGCGCCTTTGCCGCGCGCCTGAACGATCTGATGTTCGTGCTGGAGCAGGTCGCCTTCGTCAAGGTCGAGCAGCGGCTCGCCCATGCGCTGGTCGAGAGGGCCGCCGGCCATGACGTGATCGAGGTGACGCATCAGGAACTGGCGGTGATGATCGGTTCGGCGCGCGAGGTCGTGTCGCGCCGGCTCGAAGCGCTCGGCTCGAAAGGCGTCATCGCCAATGAGCGGGGTCTGATCCGTGTGCTGGACGCGGCCGAGCTTGGCCGCATGGCCAAGTCGTCGAAAGCGTGACTTAGTCACCGACGCATCGGCTCCGCGCGCTATAGTGACGGTCCTGTGCAAGATGCCCAGCCCCGAAAGGAAATTGCCATGTTCGCCAAGAATGTCGGATCGATCGATCGTATCCTGCGCATCGTCGTCGGTCTCGTCGTGCTGTCGTTGTTCTTCATCTATCCCGATTCCTCGTGGCGCTATCTCGCTCTCCTCGGCATCGTACCGCTTCTGACCGGGCTTCTCTCGACCTGCCCGCTCTATTCGATCCTCGGTACGTCGACCTGCCCGATGAAGAAGGTCTGATCTTCGGATCACTCCCGTTGCGACAAGAGGGACCCGCTGGCTGGCTGCTGGCGGGTCCTTTTTCCATTCGGCGACGGCATATGCGCCGCAAGTCCTTTCGAAGCCCCCGTCGACACCAATTCGGAAAATCGACGGCACGGGTCTGGTCCGCTGATCGGCGGCTCTGTATCTAGGGGCGTTACAGAATTCACCGAAGGACGGTTTCGTGGTTCCCAATATGAAGGCCATTCTGGCCGATGCGGCCGCTGAAGGTATCATCAGCGACAGCCAGGCCGAGCAGTTGCAGTCCTACATAACCCGCAGGACCAGCGCGGCGATGCCGCCGGACATGGACGCGGCCGAGGCGGAAAGCCCGGTGGGCGACACCGAGACGCCGCGTTTCGTGCGCGGCTTTCACGATGTGCTGATCACCATCGGCATCGTCATCTTGCTCGCCGGGATCTGGGGCGTGAGCACGGTCTATGGCGCGTTGCCGGCGATCCTGATCCTTGCCGAAGTGCTGGTGCGCCGACAGCGGCTGGCCCTGCCGGCCGTCGCGCTGACTGTCGCCTTCGTGCAGTGGATCGCCGTCGTTGCGGCCCTCGTGCTGGAAACGGACGGGGAGGGGATCAGGCCGGCGGTCTATGCGCTGCTCTTTGTCCTGCCTTTCCCGGTCCTGCTCGCGCCCTTCTACTGGCGCTACCGGGTGCCGCTGTCGCTGGCGCTCCTGTTCATGACGGCCTGTGGCCTGGGGCTGGTGGCCCTCTTCAACGGGATCATCGCGGCAACCGGCGATCCGGGCTTCATCCTCAACCATCGCACGACGACCTCGGTCATCCTGCTGGCGGCGGCGCTGGCGCTGTTTGCCCTTGCGCTCAGCTTCGACCTCAAGGATCCGGCAAGGACGACGCGCAATTCGGACGTGGCGTTCTGGATGCATCTGGGTGCGGCACCGGCCTTGCTCTACGCCATGTTGTCCTTCGTCTTCATCGGGGATGCCGGCGGTTTCGCCGTCTTCTCCGAGACTGCCGGCAGCTTCGAGGCCCTGATGGTGGTCGTGATCGTCGCGATGTTCATGGGCATAGGCCTGGTGATCGACCGCCGCGCCTTCGTCACCTCAGGCCTGCTGTCGCTCGGCTTTGCCATCTACAAGCTGTTCGAGAAGGCGCAGATGGAAATCGGCTTCTATGTCTTCGTCACCCTGCTGATCGTCGGGCTCGTGGTGCTGACCATCGGCATTGGCTGGCCGTGGTTTCGCCGGGGCGTGGTCTCGACCCTTCCGCCGTCGCTTCAGGCAAAACTGCCGCCTCTTCGGTAAAAAGGGCGGCAGCTTGACGTTTCATTGTAATGTCGGGGGCGGTTCGTTTCAGGTGTTGAAACGGAAGTGGATCACGTCGCCGTCGTGGACGACATATTCCTTGCCTTCGTCGCGGCCCTTGCCGGCTTCCTTGGCGCCGACTTCGCCCTTGTAGTTGATGTAGTCGTCATAGGCGATGGTGAAGGCGCGGATGAAGCCGCGTTCGAAGTCGGTATGGATGACGCCGGCGGCGGCCGGGGCCTTGGTGCCGCGCACGATGGTCCAGGCGCGGCATTCCTTCGGGCCGACGGTGAAATAGGTGATGAGATCCAGCAGGTGGTAGCCGGCACGGATCAGGCGGTCGAGGCCCGCTTCCTCCAGGCCAAGCGCGGATAGGAATTCCTTGGCTTCTTCTTCCGGCAGCTGGGCCACTTCCGATTCGATTGCCGCCGAGATGATCACGCATTCCGCGCCCTGTTCGGCCGCCATCTTGGCGACGGCCTCCGTATGGGCATTGCCGCTCACCGCATCGGCTTCCGCGACGTTGCAGACATAGAGCACCGGATGCGAGGTCAGGAGGTTCAGGCTCTTGAGGATCTCGATATCGTCGGGGGCAAGCGTCTTCAGCAGCAGGCGGGCCGGCTTGCCTTCGTTCAGCAGCTTGATCACGGCTTCCATGACCGGCAACTGGGCCAGCGATTCCTTGTCCTTCGAGGCGGCGCGCTTGCGGGTCTGCTCGACGCGGCGTTCCAGGCTTTCGAGGTCGGCGAGCATCAGCTCGGTCTCGATGGTTTCGGCATCGCCGACCGGGTTGATGCGGCCTTCGACATGGGTGATGTCGTCGTCCTCGAAGCAGCGCAGCACGTGCACGACGGCATCGACTTCGCGGATATTGGCGAGGAACTTGTTGCCGAGGCCTTCACCCTTCGACGCGCCGCGCACCAGGCCGGCAATGTCGACGAAGGAGATGCGGGTCGGGATGATTTCCTTCGAGCCGGCGACGGCTGCGAGCTTCTGCATGCGCGGGTCCGGAACGGCGACTTCGCCGGTGTTGGGCTCGATCGTGCAGAACGGATAGTTGGCGGCCTGAGCCGCTGCCGTCTTGGTCAGCGCGTTGAAGAGGGTGGACTTGCCGACATTGGGCAAGCCGACGATACCGCATTTGAAGCCCATGGCCAGAGTACCTGCTTAGCTTGGAATGATCTTTGCCCACGCCTATGGGATAAAGGAAGGGTGCGGTCAAGTCTCCGGAACGGTGCCGGCCTATCTGCGCGCACCGTCGACGGTCGCTGCGCGTTGCGCTAGAATGCAAACTCCGGGCCGGCCGCCGAAGATCCGGGCCCGATGTCATCGTTGGAGAGGTTCCGATGACGGGAGACGATGTCGCCCTCAAGCCGAAGACGGTGACCAAGCCGAAGCCGGAAAGGCCGAAGCTCTACAAGGTCCTGCTGCTCAATGACGACTACACGCCGCGCGAGTTCGTCACCATGGTGCTGAAGGCGGTCTTCCGCATGAGCGAGGAGACCGGCTACAGGGTGATGATGACGGCCCACAAGTTCGGCTCGGCCGTGGTCGTCGTCTGCACGCGCGACATTGCCGAGACCAAGGCCAAGGAGGCGACGGATCTCGGCAAGGACGCCGGCTTTCCGCTGATGTTCACCACGGAACCCGAGGAATAGGCGTGCTGCGCCGTGATCAAGGGCGCTGGCGGTAGAGGTAGGTGTCTGGGAGTCCCAGGCGGCGACAGGCCTGAACGGGGGCAGACGAGGGCAGCATGATGCGCTCAGCGCCGAAGGCCGCGGCCTTGACCAGGGCGCGCTGCATCGGCGTTAGCGACCAGGATTGCCTGAGCCCCAGCCGGTCGCGCACCCAGCCGGGCACAAGCTCGACTGCAGCGGTGATGAGCAGCTTCTGGAAGGGACGGAGCGCCGCCGGCAGCGCCGGAACCTTGCCGACGATGTCGAGGAATTCGAAGACGATCTCGGTTTTCACCAGTCTCGAACGCATCACGTCGAACAGCATGTTCATCTCGGAAACGGAGACCGGCGCATTGGTCGCGCCGTAGAGGTCGGCCGCGGCCTTGCCCTCTGCGAGGAAGCGGTTGCGGGCCTCGTCGGAGAGCGGCCGGGCATAGCGGTGATAGGCTTCCATGAAGCCGAAGGCGGCGGTCGCCTGGACCCAGTCGAGCAGGATCGGATCGTCGGCACGGTAAGGCTTTCCCTCCGCCGTCAGGCCGGTCACCGATCCGTGCCGCCGGTTGACGCCCTCGATCATCGCCTCGGCGCGGCTGGCCGCGCCGTAGACGGTGATCATCGCGGCAAGGCCGGTGCGTTGCATGCGGGTGAGCGCGTCGGTGCGGAAGCTGCTGTGCTGCCAGACCCCGTCGCGCACATGCGGCTCGGCCAGTTCCAGCAGCACCGCGGCGATGCCGCCGATGAAAACGGTGACCGGATTCTTGAACACCTGCCAGGAGACCGAGTCGGCCGGCACCAGCGCCGGTTCTCCCTGCGGCGTGGAGAAGTCGAAAGTCATGCCCTTGGGCTGGGACAGCTTGAGGGCAAAGAGATCAAGTCTGCGGCTCAAGGGACCGGGCAGGGGTAGCGGCGATAGGGCGAGTTGCATGTAAGGGGCCTCCAAGGCTGGTCAATGCAGCAGCGGCCGTCCTTGTTCCGCCCGGGTGAGCGGGCGAAACCTAGCGGGGTGGGATCCGGCGTACCTCCAGCCCGTGTTTCGTCATGTCGAAGCCGCAGCTCCTGTAGAAGTCGAGCGTGCCGGGCCGCTTTCCGCCCGTCTGCAGGCGAACCGTGTAGCAGCCGGCGTCGAATGCCGCATCGATCGCGGTCTTCACCGTCTGGCGTCCAAGGCCGGTGCGGCGATGCGCCCCGTCGGTCACCACGTTCTCGATGAAGGCATAGGGCATGCCGCCACGGGTGAGATTGGGCACCACGATCAGGACGCATGTGCTGGCGAGAACGCCGTCGGCGAAACCACCGAACACGGTAAGGCCGTCATGATTCAGCATTTCATCGAATCGTGTCTCGGCCAAGGCAGGAGCAAGCGGCAGGTCGTTTTCGATGAGCTGCGCATAAAGCGCGAGCAGGCCTGCCAGATCGCTTTTCTGCAACGGCCGGACCTCGACGGTCTTCGACATCGCGTCAATCGTCCTTCTTGCCGAACATGCGCTTGAGCATTTCCGCCATCGGCCCCGTTTCGGGAAGCTTCTTCGGCTGGACGTTGTTGCGGGCCTGGCGGATATGCGACTGGCCGGCCGGCTTGGCAGGCTTGTCGGCCTTGTCGACCTTGGCGGGCGATGGGGCCTCCTCCTTGCCGCCGGTGGCGAGCGCCAGCTTGTTCATCAGCTTGCCGTCGTCGCCCTTGACGAGCAGGTCGGCATTGTCGGCGATGGCGTCGAGCAACGGTTCCAGCCAGATGCGATCGATCTTGGCGAAGTCGCCGAGCACATGGCCATGCACGCGGTCCTTGTCGCCCGGATGGCCGATGCCCAGGCGCAGCCGCCGGTAATCCTTGCCGCAATGGGCATCGAGGGATTTCAGTCCGTTGTGGCCGCCGTGGCCGCCGCCGGTCTTGATGCGCACCTTGCCGGGCAGGAGGTCGAGTTCGTCATGCACGGCGACGATGTCGCCAGGGCCGAGTTTGTAGAAGCGCATGGCTTCTCCGACCGATTCGCCAGACAGGTTCATGAAAGTCTGCGGCTTCATCAGCAGCACCTTTTCGCCGGCGATCTCGCCTTCGGCGATCTCGGCCCTAAACTTCTTCGCCCAGGGCGAGAAGGCATGGCGCCGGTGAATGGCGTCGACCGCCATGAAGCCGATATTGTGGCGGTTGTCGCCGTACTTCGCGCCGGGATTGCCGAGCCCCGCTATGATGATCATGAGCCGTGTCCGTCGATGATGAAAGGTCGCCTCTCAGCACCGCGAAACGGTCGCCTTGTCAACCCGGTTTGCGGCGGCGGCGCTTGCGCCGGTCAGTCGCCGGTCGGCATCTTGTACTTTTCGAAGATGGTCTTCTGCGTTCCGTCGGCGATCAGCTTGTCCAGGCCCGCCTGCATTTCCGCGATCAACGCATCGGGAAAGTCGATGTTGCAGGCGATGGCGAACTTCTGTTCGGACAGGACGAACAGCGCCTCGATGGCGTTGCCTTCAGCCTTCAGGTCCTCGAAGTACTTTTCCGAGATCGGCATCAGGTCGATGCGTCCGCTCATCAGCTTCTTGAAGGTGAGCTTCAGGTCGGTGGCGAGGTCGATCTTCGGGAAGCCGTTCCGCTCGAGAAGATCCTGGGTATAGTCGTTGCGCTGGGTGCCGACGGTGTACTGGCGGGCTTCCTCGATCGAGCGCGGCTTGATGCCGGAGGCCTTGTTGGCGATCATCACGTTGCGGTCGATGGCGAGCGGCTCCACCCATTTGAAGCGCTTGTCGCGCTCGGCGATATGGGCGGTGGTGAACACGCAGTGCGTCCGGTCGGTCTCGGCAAGCGACAGCGCCCGGGCCCAGGGCATCATCTCGATCGTGTGATCGGCCTTGACGTATTTCATCAGGGCGACCGTCTGTTCGTAGCCGACCCCCTTGTATTCGCCGCCCTCGCGGAAATTGTAGGGCGGGTAGTCCTCGGTGGTGAAATGGATGGTCTCGGCACTAGCGGCGCCGGCCAATGTCATCGACAGAAGAAATGCGGCGATCCTCATAGGCACTTTCCTTCTCGATATCAGCGGATGCTCAGGCGACCGAGCTCCTGCGGTTGCGTTTTACTGCCATTGTCTCGATCAGTTGGCTGACCGGTTGCGGCCGGGCGAACAGATAGCCCTGGCCGCGATCGACGCCGAACTGGCGCAGGATGTCGCGCTGTTCCTCAGTCTCGATGCCTTCGGCCACGACCGAGCATTCCATCTTGTGCGAAATCGCCGTGATGCCTTCGACCAGCATGCGGCTCTTGTGCTGCAGTTCCGGCTCCTCGACCGAAAGCGATCGGATGAAGGACTGGTCGATCTTGACGATGTCGACGGGGAAGCGGTTGAGGTAGCTGAGCGACGAATAGCCGGTGCCGAAGTCGTCGAGCGCGATGCGGCAGCCGAAGCGGTTGAATTCGTCGAGAATGGTGCGGATCTGCGGGTTGTCGTGTAGCAGCGTCGCTTCGGTGATTTCGATCACCAGGCGGTGCGGCGCGATGCCGTAGCGGGTGCTCAGTGCCGCGAGCCGGATCGGCAGGCCCTGGTCGAACTGCAGCGGCGAGAAATTGATGGCGATATAGGCCTCGTCGTCCTTCGTCGCCTTCGAGATCTTCACCAGATTGGCGAGGGCCTTTTCCAGAATGCGGTTGCCGATGCGGGTGATCGCACCGGTTTCTTCCGCGACCTTGATGATGTCGCTGGGCGGAAGGGTGCCCTTGGTCGGGTGCTCCAGCCGCAGCAGCGCCTCGTAGCCGACGACCCGGTTGCTGGCGAGATCGACGATCGGCTGGAAATAGGCCTCGAACCAGTCCTCCTCGAGGCCAGCCTCGATGTCGCGCTCGATCGCGGCGCGCTGGCGGGTGGTGTCCTGGATCAGCGGATCGTAGAGCAGGGCGCCGTTCTTGCCGTCGCGCTTCTTGCTGTACATGGCCATGTCGGATTTTTGCAGCAGCTCGGCGGCATTGCTGGCATGGCGCGGATAGAGCGCCACGCCGACGCTGGCGCTGAGGCGCACCGTGGCGCCCTGCACCAGCAGCGGCTCATCGAAGATGGCGCAGAGGCGGTGGCTGAGCTCCAGCGCGTCGTGCTCGACGCTGGCGGAGCGCAGGAGAACGGCAAATTCGTCGCCGCCGAGGCGGGCGGCCACGGCGCCGGACGGCAGGAGCGGGCGCATCAGGTCGACCAGCATGCGCAGGACCGTATCGCCGGCCTGATGGCCGAGATTGTCGTTGATCCACTTGAAGCGGTCGAGGTCGACGAAGATGCAGGCCAGTTCCCCGCCCATTGCGTCGGTCTGGCGGATTTCGGCATCCAGCGCGTTTTCGAAACCCTGGCGGTTCATCAGGCCGGTCAGGTGGTCGGTGATGGCCTGGCGGTGGTTGCGGGCCTCGGACTGCTTGAGCGCGGTCACGTCGGTCATGACACTCAGCGACAGCCCGTTCTCGCCGGTCTTGCCCTCCTTGCTCGCCTCGACGATCAGTACGTCCATGAGGTTGCCGTCAGCGCAGACGAACTTGGTCGTGCTCTCGACCACGGCATTCTCGCGGTGCTTCTGCCGCTTGCGCTCGAGATAGCCCTCGCGGGCATCCTCATGCACGAGGTCGGCGAAACGCTTGCCGAGCACATCGTTGCGCTGGTAGCCGGTGGCCAGCAGCCAGTAGTCGCTGACGCCGGTGATGCGGTCCTGCTCGTCGAGCGAGAACAGCATGGCGGGGGTCAGGTTGTAGATGTCGGTGGCGCGGCGGTGGGCGATCTTCAGTTCGCGCTCTTCCTGCTCGAGCTGGATCTGCATGGCGTTGAAACTCTTCGCCAGCCGTCCGATCTCGTCGTTGGAGTGCCAGTCGACGTGATGGCGCGAGCCGAGCTGGCGGGTCGCCTCGATCGCCGCCGTCAGCTTCATCAGGGGCTGGATGATCATCAGGCGGTTGCCGAAGATCGCGGCGAGGACGACGCCAAGGACGGCGACGACGAAAATGCCGATCAGGATGGCTTCCGCGTCGCGCAACGAGGACAGCGTATCGAACCGGCCGTAGTAGATGGTGATCGTTCCGACCGGCTTTCGGCCTTCCACGCCCTCGTAGAAGATTTCCCGCGACTTCGATTCCACGCCGCTTTTCGGCCAGGCCGGCAGGGGCGGCAAGGAGATGTTGATGCCGCCCGACAGGTCTCGGACCTGCACCTTGCTGACACCGTTGGCGGAGACGATGGTTGCGGCGATCTGTTCGACGCCCTCGCGGTCGAAGTCCCACATCGGCTTGGCCAGCGCCTGGGAATTGGTGGCCAGCAGGATTTCCACGTGATCCTGGAGTTCCTTGGCGGCGCGTTCGGACGACAGCGTCAGGAACAGCGCGAACAGCGGTACCACCAGAATGAAGACGGTGACGGCGACGATGGCAAGGAAACGGCTTTCGATCGACCGGGTCATGGCGCGGCGGTCCCATCAAACATGTGACGGTCCTTGATCAAAGCCAAGACGATATGCTCCCCGATGCCCATGAATTGAAACCGCAGGCTTTCACGAATTGATTAAATCTCGCTAAAGCAGTGGCTCACAAATTTCGCGCAAGTTATATCTATCTGCTCGGTTCTTGCATAAAAAATCCCGCCTCCGATGGGAGGCGGGATCGTCATGCGGCAACGATGCTGCCGTATATTATCAGGCTTCTGCTTCGCCTTCTTCGGCGATGCCGCCAGCCGGAGCGACGATCGTGGCGATCGTGAAGTCGCGGTCGGTGATGACCGGGGTGACGCCAGCCGGCAGCTTGACATGCGAGATGTGCAGGCTGTCGCCGATCTTGTGGCCGGCGAGGTCGACGGTGATGAATTCCGGAATGTCGTTGGCCGGGCAGTGCAGCTCGACTTCGTGACGAACGACGTTCAGAACGCCACCGATCTTGATGGCCGACTTGTCTTCGTTGATGAAGTGGACCGGAACTTCCACGGTGACCTTGCTGTCAGCGGAGACGCGCAGGAAGTCGACGTGCATGGTGAAGTCGCGGACCGGATCGAGCTGGTAGTCCTTCGGCAGGACGCTGATCTTCTCGCCGTTGACTTCGATCGTGGCGACGGTGGTCATGAAACCGCCGGCGTGAATACGCTTCGTCACTTCGTTGGTGTTGAGCGAGATCGCGATGGGGGCCTGCTTGTCACCGTAGATGACAGCGGGAATCAAACCGTTGCGGCGAAGTTCACGGGAGGACCCCTTACCTACCCGTTCGCGCGCCTCGGCCTTGAGCTCGTAAGAAGAGTGGCTCATGGTTTTACCTTTCGAGGTTGTTTGGAGAGTCTCGCCGGCGTACCATATCGTCGCCTGCTGAAACCGGAGGCCTCATAGAGATCCTCATCCGCGTTGCCTCCAAGGGTGTCTACACGGACGGGCGCGCTATAGAACAGAAGCGCCGGAAAGGCAAGCTTTGCCGGGCGTTTTCCTCGCCAAGGGACGAGCATGCCACCTTTCGGCTCTGAGGCCAGCGCCGTTTTCCATGCGGGCGGGCAGGTGGCTGGCGAAGGTGTCTCACATCTGCGACAGTTTGCGCCACGACAATGCGGCAGTGCTTGTTTTAGTCCATGGTCATTGAAAGAGTCCCACGACGAAGGCATTATCGCTTTGGGAGGAGCCGATGCGCCAGCCATCCAACCATTCTGACCTCGTCTACGCGACCGCGTCGCAGAGTTCCGCGGCCGCAAGTTCGCCGATCGCCGCGTCGTGGCGGCGCTGCCTCAACCTCCACCAACTGGCCCCCGAAGAGGGCCGCAAGCCGGTCCAGGTCGAGGATGCGGTGTTCCGCTCGGCGCGGGAGCGGATGGAGCATCTCGTCCTTGCCTGCAGCGACGAGGTGGACCGCCTGCACCAGACGATCGGGCGCTCCGGTTGCTGCATCGTGCTGTCCGACCGCGACGGGATCGTGCTCGATCGGCGAGGATCGGCCGGCGACGACGCCGACTTCCGCGAACTGGGGCTATGGCAGCAGAATGTCTGGAGCGAGGCGAGCGTCGGCACCAACGGAATTGGCACGGCGCTGGCCGACGAGCGTGCCGTCATCATCCACCGGGAGCAGCATTTCCTCAGCTCCAACATCGAGCTGAGCTGCGCCACGGCGCCGATCCGCGACCACATGGGCCGGGTGGCTGCCGCCCTCGACATTTCCACCTGCCGGAGCGACGTGACCGACATGACGCTGGCGATCCTGTCCCAGGCGGTGCGCGACGTCGCCTCGCGGGTCGAGGCAACACTCTTCCGCCAGGCCTTTCCGGGCGCGCGCATCATCATGGTGCCGACCGCCCATGCTGCAACCGCGGCCCTCATCGCGGTCGACTATGACGACCTGATCCTCGGGGCAACAAAGGCCGCGCGTGCCGCCCTCAAGCTCGATGACCAGCGGATCGCCCAGGGGCTGCCGGCGGCCGACGCCTTGCTCGAGAGCCGAGGTGATGCGAGTTCCGATCTGGACGACGCGGAGCGGGCGGCGCTGCGGCGCGCGCTGACACGCACCAATGGCAATGTTTCGCAAGCCGCACAGTTTCTCGGCATCAGCCGGGCCACCTTGCATCGCAAGATCAAGCGGTTCTCCCTGCAATAGTCCGATAGGCCTTATCTGTCGCATTCCTGAAACAGTGTGCGCTGCGGTATGATTTCGCCTCCCTATCGCCGCCGACCGTTCTCCGCAATCATCCTCGCACGGGTCCGTTGGAGGGACCTTTTCCAGGGAGGATGACAGCATGAACATTCAGGTGCAGACCACGAGCAAGACGCCGTTCAAGCTCCGCTACGGCAATTTCATCGGTGGCCAGTGGGTCGAGCCGGTCAATGGCCGCTACTTCGACAACACCACGCCGGTGACCGGCGGCAAGCTTTGCGAGGTTGCCCGCTCCGACGAGCAGGACGTCAACCTGGCGCTCGACGCAGCCCACGCCGCCAAGGACAAATGGGGTCGGACGTCCACCACCGAACGCTCCAACATCCTGATGAAGGTGGCGCAGCGGATGGAGGACAATCTCGAACTGCTCGCCCGCGCCGAGACCTGGGACAACGGCAAGCCGTTGCGCGAAACCATGGCGGCCGACATTCCGCTCGCCATCGACCATTTCCGCTATTTCGCCGCCTGCATTCGCGCCCAGGAAGGCACGATCGGCGAAGTCGACCACGACACGATCGCCTATCACTTCCATGAGCCGCTCGGCGTCGTCGGCCAGATCATTCCGTGGAACTTCCCGATCCTGATGGCTGCGTGGAAGGTCGCACCGGCGCTCGCCGCCGGCAATTGCGTCGTCCTGAAACCGGCCGAGCAAACCCCGGCCTCGATCCTGGTACTCGCCGAACTGATCGCCGACCTGCTGCCGCCGGGCGTATTGAACATCGTCAACGGTTTCGGCCTTGAAGCCGGCAAGCCGCTGGCCACCAGCCCGCGCATCGCCAAGATCGCCTTTACCGGCGAGACCTCGACCGGCCGGCTGATCATGCAGTATGCCAGCCAGAACCTGATCCCGGTCACGCTCGAACTCGGCGGCAAGTCGCCCAACATCTTCTTCGAAGACGTCATGCGCGAGGACGACGACTATCTCGACAAGGCGCTCGAAGGCTTCGCCATGTTTGCGCTCAACCAGGGCGAGGTCTGCACCTGCCCGAGCCGCGCGCTGATCCATGAGAAGATCTACGACCGCTTCATGGAGAAAGCGCTGAAGCGCGTTGCCGCCATCAAGCAGGGCGACCCGCTCGACATGTCGACGATGATCGGCGCCCAGGCGTCCAGCGAACAGCTGGAAAAGATCCTGTCCTACATGGATATCGGCCGCCAGGAAGGCGCCGAAGTGCTGATCGGCGGCGAGCGCAACAACCTGGCGGGCGATCTCGCCGGCGGTTACTACGTCAAGCCGACGGTGTTCAAGGGCCACAACAAGATGCGGGTCTTCCAGGAGGAAATCTTCGGACCCGTGGTGTCGGTCACGACCTTCAAGGACGATGCCGAAGCGCTCGAAATCGCCAATGACACGCTCTACGGCCTCGGCTCGGGCGTGTGGAGCCGCGACGCCAATCGCTGCTACAATTTCGGCCGCGACATCCAGGCTGGCCGTGTGTGGACCAATTGCTACCATGCCTATCCGGCCCATGCGGCCTTCGGTGGCTACAAGCAGTCCGGCATCGGTCGCGAGACCCACAAGATGATGCTCGATCACTACCAGCAGACCAAGAACATGCTGGTGAGCTACAGCCCGAAGGCGCTTGGCTTCTTCTGATCCACCATCTCCACAGGGAAGAGGTCTGTTGCCCCCGCTTCAGCCTCTTGCCGTCCCTCTCCCTGCCCCTGGCAGGGGGAGGGATTGCCGTTTCGGGAAGGAGGAATACGCCATGATCGACGAGACCAATCCGGCGGAGCCGCGCGTGATAGCCACGCAGGCGGCGCTCGACTTCATCCGAGAGATCCAGGCGGATCATCCAGACATTCTGTTTCATCAGTCCGGCGGGTGTTGCGACGGCTCGTCGCCGATGTGCTATCCGACCGCCGAGTACCGGGTCGGCGAGACCGACGTGAAGCTCGGAGAGATCGGCGGCGTGCCGGTCTATATCAGCGGGTCGCAGTACGAGGTCTGGAAACACACGCAGCTGATTATCGACGTGGTGCCGGGGCGAGGGGGTATGTTCTCGCTCGACAACGGACGCGAGCGACGCTTCCTCACGCGCTCGCGGCTGTTTTCCGGCGGCGAGGCCTGCGCCGTTCCGGCAGTCGCGGCGAAGACCTCCGCATAGGCTCGAAACAGGAAGTCCCGCGGAGCCTGCGCTTCGCGGGACTTTTCAGTCCTGGCAGTCTTGTCTCAGGCGGCGCGGCGGGCCGGTCCGCGCGGGGCGTGGTCGATGGCAAAACTGTTGACCTGCTGGGTCAGTCCGTCGGCTTCGCTGGCCAGCGCGAAGGCGGCGGCGGTGGTTTCCTCGACCATGGCCGCATTCTGCTGAGTCACCTGGTCGAGATCGTTGACCGAGGCATTGATCTCGCCGAGTCGCTGCGACTGTTCGCGCGACGCGTCGGCGATCGAGCCGATATGGTTGTTGATCGTCTCGATATTGCCCTCGATCTTGTGCAGGCTCTCGCCCGTCTTCAGCACCAGAGCCACGCCGTCGGCGACGTCGTTGGTCGAGGTGTTGATCAGCTGGCTGATGTCGCGGGCGGCGCCCGAGGACTTCTGTGCGAGCTCCCGCACCTCCTGGGCGACGACGGCAAAGCCCTTGCCGGCCTCGCCGGCACGAGCTGCCTCGACGCCGGCATTGAGCGCCAGCAGATTGGTCTGGAAGGCGATCTGGTCGATCACGTCGATGATCTGGCGGATCTTGGCCGAGGAGCTTTCGATCCGCTCCATGGCAACGATCGCGTCATTGACCACACTGGAGGAGGTCTTGGCGTCCGAGAGCGTGTCGGCGGTCACCTTGACGGCGGTCTCGCAGCGCTTGAGGGCGTCGTTGACCGATCCGGTCATTTCGCCAAGGGCCGCGGCTGCCTCTTCCAGCGAGGCGGCCTGGCGCTCCGTGCGATGGGAGAGATTCTCCGAGGCGCTCTTCAGATCCGCAGATCCCGCGCGGATCGTGTCGGCGCTTTCGCTGATGGTGCGGATGGTGTCTTCCAGGCGTTCCACCGAGTTGTTGAAGTCGACGCGCAGGTGATCGAGAGACGCCACGAAGGGCCGCTCGATGCGCAGGTCGAGGCGGCCACCCGACAGGTTCTGCAGACCGCCGGCGAGGGCGGAGACGGCATCCTCGAGTTCCTTGGCACTGCGGGTCTTCTCCGCCTCGCGCTGGCGCCGCTCGTCGTCGATCTGGGCGCCGCGTTGCACGGCATCCGCTTCCATGCGCTCCTTTTCGACCGCGTTCTGGCGGAAGGATTCCAATGCCCGCGCCATGACGCCGATCTCGTCGGCCCGACCCGTCGCGGTGATGTCGATATTCTTGTCGCCCTCGTTCAGCCGGTTCATCAGGCGAGCCAGATCGGTGAGCGGCCGGGTGAGGCCGGAGGAGACCATCATGCCCACCCCGCCCATGGCGACGAGAACGGCCACGGTCGTCAACACCGCCCACCAGGCGAGTTCGTTGGCGGAGGCAAGCACCTTGGCTTCGTCCTGTCCGACGACGAGCAGGTGTTTCTGGCCGAACAGGGTGACGGGCAGGTAGGAGTAGAAGGACGAATGGTCGCCCGAAACGGCGAAGGTCGACCCGGTTTCGCCAGTCGATGCTGCGGTTTTCAGCGCTGGGGCGATCACGGCGTCCTTGCCGCCGCTGACCGTGCCGCCGCGCACCGTGCCGTCGCCGCTGAGCAGGAAGGCATCGTCGATGCTGGTGCCGAGCCCGTCGGGCGCCAGCATGGCGGAAAGCCTGCTCGCGGAAATGCGCATGATCACCACGCCCTTCTTCACCGTCTCTCCCCAAACGGAGATGGCGAGCGGCTTTGCGATCAGCGCCGAGGCGCCGTCTTCGCCCTGCGGGTAGTCGGCGAAGCCGGAGACATGCGTCTCGTCGAGCTTGCCGGCGTTGGCGCGGTCGTAGATCTCCTTGATCGCCGCATTTTCGGGGTCGGCCACGGTGGAGAGGAATTCCTTGCCCTTGGTGACCGTGTAGACCAGCGTGCCGGCGTTATCGATGATGATCACGTCGCTGGCATTGGTGTTTTTCCAGGCGCTTGCGGCCGTGCCGTGGAAGCTCGCATGGCGCACGCCGTAGAGCAGCTTGAGCTTTGAGCCGTCGATGGCGGCGCGCTCGTCGATGCTCATGCCGGCGGGCTGGAAGACCTGTTTGATGTCCTTGGCTTCGAGGGGAATGATGTTGACCATCATGTCCGTCGCTTCGCCGATCGCCGTGTTCTGCGCGAGGTCAGAGAGGGACTGGTCGATCCGCCTGATATAGGCGTTGAGGTCCTTCGACTGGGTATTGGTGACGGATTCGAGCCGAAGCTTGCCGGCCTCGATCAGGCCGCTCTTGCCGACCTGGTAGCTCAGGATGCCGACGGACAGGCAAGAGACGAGCGTTGCGCCGACGACGAGCGCGGCAAATTTGGCTTTGACGGATGACAAGGCGCGCGGTTTGGCGCCGCCCAAATGGCTTCGTAACATAAATTTCCCTCCCACGGGCATACAACCTATGGGAAGTTTCGAGCGAATTGCTTACGGAGCGGTTAAGCGAGGGGTGGTTGATCTGGGAGTGGCGGCGCGCTTGCGTGCGCCGCCAGGGATCAGTCGAACAGGCTCGATACCGATTCTTCGGCGCTGGTGCGGTTGATCGCCTCGCCCAGCAGGTTGGCCGTCGTCAGCACGCGGATGTTGTGGGCGGACTGGACCGCCGTGGTCGGCTGGATCGAGTCGGTGATGACCAGCTCGCGCAGCTTGGAGGAGGTCACGCGGGCGACCGCGCCGCCGGACAGCACGCCATGAGTGATATAGGCGGTGACACTGGTGGCCCCGTTCTTCAACAGCGCTTCGGCCGCATTGCAGAGCGTTCCGCCGCTGTCGACGATATCGTCGATCAGGATGCAGTCCTTGCCGGCCACCTCGCCGATGACGTTCATGACTTCCGATTCACCCGGCCGGTCGCGACGTTTGTCGACGATGGCCAGCAGACAGTCGAGCCGCTTGGCGAGCGAACGGGCACGCACCACACCGCCGACGTCGGGCGAGACGACCGTCACGTTCTTCGTGTCGTAGCGATCCTTAACGTCTCGGGCGAGCAGCGGCACGGCATAGAGGTTGTCGGTCGGGATGTCGAAGAAGCCCTGGATCTGGCCCGCATGCAGGTCGAGGGTCAGCACGCGATCGGCGCCGGCCTCGGTGATCAGATTGGCGACGAGCTTGGCCGAGATCGGGGTGCGCGGGCCGGGTTTGCGGTCCTGGCGGGCATAGCCGAAATAGGGAAGGACTGCCGTGATGCGCTTGGCCGACGAGCGGCGGAAGGCATCGATCATGATCAGCAGTTCCATCAGGTGATCGTTGGTGGGAAATGATGTCGACTGGACGACAAAGACGTCCTCACCGCGCACATTTTCCTGGATTTCTACGAAAATTTCCTGGTCTGCGAACCGCCTGACACTGGCTTTTCCGAGTGGTACGTTGAGATAATTGCAGATTGCCTCGGCGAGCTGCCGGTTCGAATTACCTGCGAAAACCTTCATGTTGGTCCGCCTGTTGTCATGCTGAGATGGGCGCTTTTTAGCGCCCTTCCCCCCGAATGCAAGTGGTTTGCCGGAAATGCCTACCTTTTTCGCGAAAAGATTCCAGGCCGTGCCGTTCAGCCGCCGCGCGTCTGCCGCCATGACGTGTATTCGGCGATGGTCTTCGTGCCGATCTGCTGCATGAGCGAAGCCGGTACGCCGGCCCAGGGATCGGTCGCTGCGGACGGGACCTTCTCCTCGCCCTGGATGCGGTGCAGCCGGTTGCCGCCGCTGTCCAGCACGTCCCAGACATAGACGACGGTGACGGTGCCGCCGTCGCCGAAGGCGGAGAAATAGCCTTTCAGGATGTGTTCGCTGGCCGGATCGCTGGCGCTCTTGATCGTCAGGCCCTTGCCACGCGCCTCGGCGCCGAGTTGGCGCGACAGCGGCGTGATCGACTGGACCGGGGCGCCGATGATCGGCAGGAAGCGGATCGTGCCGGCGGCGCCGGCCGGGGCGAGGGCGGCGACGTTCGGCTGGGCGGGGGCCGGCTGCTGCTGCGCCGCCTGCTGGGGTGCCTGGGCGGGTTCGGCCGGCTGGGCGGGCGGCTGCAGCGGTCCCTCCGCGGGTGCGAGCTGCTGGGCCGCCGGGGCGGGAGCTTGCGGATAGCTGTCCTCGCTGAACTGTCCGCCGGAGAGCGGCGGAGAGGCGACCGGATTGCTCTGGCCCGATGCGAGAGCGGCGGCCTGGGCTTCCAACGAGTTCTGCGGCTGTTGGCTATAACCCTGCTCGGCGAGCGAGGGGCTCTGGGTGTAGGACGGTTCCGAATAGGCTGATTGCGGGCCTTGCGACAGTTCGTTCTCGCTCACGGGCTGGCCGCCGTCGCCGATTTCCATCGGTGGCACCAGGGCATCGGGCGTGTTGCAGGCCGTGAGTGCTGCCGCCGCGATCAGGCCGGCCGTCGCCGTTCGGGAGAGTTTCATCGTCGCTGCTGTCCTCGTGCCACCTCCGTGTGGATTTGAAGAGGATAACGTTAAAATCCTATCAATTCCTTAGAGTGCCGGCGAAGAGGAGGGACAGTCGTCTCAGGGGGCCGCCGGCTACCGCACCAGCAGTTCGAGAGGATGGCGCGAGAGCGCGCGCGGCGCTTCGGCCGTGGTCAGATAGGTGTGGCCGAGAGTCATCGCAGTTTCGCGTTCGCTGTCCATGATGATCATGTGCACGAAGAGCGACATGTCGGGCAGGATCGGCTGCGTATTGCCGGTGTGGAACATCTGATGCTCCATCCAGGAAGGCGAGAAGCGGGCGCCAAGCGAATAGCCGCAGGCATTGAGCCTATGGCGGGCAAGGCCGCGCTCGTCCATGATCCGCGCATGGGTGTCGAACACGTCGCCGAAGGTAAAGCTCGGGCGGAGAACCTCCTCGATCGCCTTGATGGTTTCATGGCAGGCGACATAGAGCTCGCGGTGGCGGGCGCTCGGCTCGCCGATGATGATCGTGCGCATCATGGCGGCGTGATAGTGTGCGCTGACGCCCGCCCATTCGAGCGTCAGCTGGTCCTTGTCGGAGAGCGCGCGGCGTCCGGCCTTGTAGCGGCACAGCAACGCATCCGAGCCGGAACCGATGATGAATTCGTTGGCTGGATAGTCCCCTCCGCCGGCCAGGATCGCCCCCTGCATTGCGGCGAGGATCGCGGCCTCGTCACCGCCGGCCCTGATCAGCGGCAGCGCGGCGTCCAGCGCATCGTCGGCGAGTGCGGCGGCCCGCTCCACATGGGCGATTTCCGCCGCACTTTTCACCAGCCTCAGCTCGCTGACGAGATAGGAGGCGTCGATGATCTCGCAGAAATTGGTGAGCTGGTTGTCGAGAAGGCGGGCGACACGGCCCGTCATGCCGTGGGTGTCGTATTCGATGCCGATTCTCGCGCCGAGCAGGTCCATCTCGCTCAGGAGATTGCGCAGGTCCATGGTCGGGTCGGCGTTCACCCGGTCGACCCAGATGACGATGTTCTCGATGTTGGAGGTCTGCTTCGCCTGACGCAGGTCGGCCGAGCGCGTCAGCAGCGTCATCGTGCCGTCCGCCTTGACGATCAGCGTCTGGAAGAAGCAATAGCCAAACGTATCGTAGCCGGTCAGCCAGTACATGCTTTCCTGGGCAAAGAGCAGGATGGCGTCGAGTTTCTGCTCGGCCATGCTGGCGGTCAACCGCTCCAGCCGGACGGCATATTCGCTCGCGTCGAAGTGCAGGGCCATGTCAGTCCTCCCTTATGGCAATCGCGGATATCTGTCGTCCATAGTCAGGCTCGCCGGCATGGGTCGTGCGGCGGTAGGAAAAAAAGGCGTCAGGGTCGGCATAGGTGCAAATGCCGAGGCTTTCGGCCCGCACCCCGGCATCGGTCAGCCGCTTCACCGTCAGGCCCTGCAGGTCGAACATGGCATGGCCAGGCTTTTCCGAGGGGCAGAAGAACTGGGCGAAGGCCGGGTTCTCGGCGATGAAGCGATCGACGAATTCCGGTCCCACTTCGTAATTGGCGCCGCTGATCGACGGGCCGAGGCAGGCGGTGATCGCCTCGCGCCGCGCGCCGAGCGACTGCATGGCCAAAATGGTGTTCTCCAGCACGCCGCCGAGCGCACCCTTCCAGCCCGCATGGGCAGCCCCGATGACACCCGCTTCGGCATCGGCAAACAGCACCGGGCCGCAATCGGCCGAAAGCACGCCGAGGATGACCCCGGGAGAGGCGGTGACGAGCGCATCGGCCGTCGGGCGGTCGCCGGCATAGGTTCGGTCGACGACCACCACGTCCGGCGAATGGACCTGATGCACAGTCGCCAGTCTTTGAGGCGCAAGGCCGAACCAGCCGGTGACGCGGCGACGGTTTTCCTCGACCTTCTCCCTTTCGTCGCGAGAGCCGAGACCGACATTCAGGCCGCGGTAGATGCCCTGCGATACACCGCCCTTGCGGGTGAAATAGCCATGGCGGATGCCCTTGCTCTCGGCTTCGGCAAACAGGGGGCTGGTGATCGGGTCGGGCAAAGGGTGGTCCTGCATAAGCAGCCTCCGAAGCGGCGCGCGGGCGATCGATTCGAACGCCTCGCCCCTGAAAACATTAGGGAAACAAGGATCCCGCCGCAGTTTCAGTCGGCGCGATGTTGGCTTATCGCCGCCGCCCCTGTCAATTGGCTCCCTTGAATGGGGGCAGGGCCACGGCCGGGCTCGAGATCGCCATGACCTTGAAGAGCTCGCCCATGCGCCCCTCTCCGGCGCCGGCCAGACGCTCGACCGCCTTGACGATTTCGCCCTGCGTCAGTTCGTCCTTGCCACGGCCGAGCGAAGCCGCGCGATCCTCAATGCCGAGGCCGATCAGGAAGTCGCCCTGATACATGCAGCCGTTGACATGGACGCCGGCCGCGAGTGCGGTGCGAGCGAGATTCTCGAAGTCGACATGGCTGGTCAGGTCCGCCATGCCCGGATGGGCGAGCGGCGGGTCATATTCGTGCGCCAGGACGGCCTGGAGCGTGTCGCCGAAGCCGCTGACCATGTGGCCGTAGTCGATCACCAGCGCCGTGCCGTGGCACTTCAGCAGGCGGTCGCAGAGCGTGGTCATCACCGCCTGGCGGGCGGGGGCGATCTCGAAGATCTCGCCATCCGGCGGGGCGATCTGGCGCGGCGGCAGAAGTGCCGGATCGAGCGTGGCAACGCCTGCGGTGAAACACAGCTCGCCATCCGCATCGAGGCCGACCATACGCTCGCGAAAGCCGGTCGGGGTCTTGACGAACTGGCGGATCGGAATGGCGTCGAAAAGCTCGTTGGCCGCAATCAGCGAGAAGCCTTCCGGCACTTCGTCGAAGCTCGTGTGCCAGGCGATCTTGCCGCCATGGGCCGACAGCGTCTCGCGCTGCACGGTCTGCAGCGCCGGGCTGGTTTCCACGAGATGGATGCTCGCCGTCTCGTAAAGGCGGGGCGCGAGCCTTGCGACGACCCGCAGCATGTCGGCCATCATCGTGCCGCGGCCGGGACCGATCTCGACGATCCGGGCATCGAGCGGCTCGCCATGGCGCTGCCAGGCGACGACGAGGAAAATGCCGACCATCTCGCCGAACAGCTGGCTGATCTCGGGGGCTGTGACGAAGTCGCCCGCCCGGCCGAAGGGATTGCGCGTCTTGTAATAGCCGTGCTCGGGATCGGCGAGGCAGAGTGCGAAATAGTCGGTCACGCTGATCGGGCCGTTGGCCAGTATCAGGGACTTGATCTTCTGGGCGAGGGCAGTGGTCATGCGGGGCGCCTCATGTTCGCGTCACGACCGCGGGCCGGCGGCGCGGCGGGCTCTCAGGAGCGCCCAGGCGCCGACCGCAAGCATCGGCAACGACAAGAGCATGCCCATCGTCAGCCAGCCGCCGGCGAGATAGCCGAGTTGCGGATCCGGTTCGCGGAAGAATTCGACGGTGATACGCGACAAGGCGTAAAGAATGACGAAACAGCCGGTGACCAGGCCGGGCTGGCGGAAGCCGCCGAGCAGGCGTGCGACCACCTGCAGCACGAGGAAGGTCAGCAGGCCTTCGAGAAGGGCTTCGTAGAGCTGGCTCGGATGGCGCGGGAAGGGGCCGCCGGTGGGGAAGACCATGGCCCAGGGCACGTCCGAAGGGCGTCCCCAGAGTTCGCCGTTGACGAAATTGGCGATGCGGCCGAACAGGATGCCGAGCGGCGCCACACTGGCGACGATGTCGAACAGGCTCCACAGCGGGACCGCATTGCGCCTTGCGAAGAAGACCATGGCCAGCGTCGCGCCGAGGAAGCCGCCGTGGAAGGACATGCCGCCGTTCCAGATCTCGATCGCGCGGACCGGGTCGGCGACGATGGCGGCGAAATCGTAGAACAGGATGTAGCCGATGCGGCCGCCGAGCACGATGCCGAGCGCCACC
The DNA here is from genome assembly GCF_059424725.1 of Allorhizobium sp. GW101-3B10. Lineage (NCBI taxonomy): Bacteria > Pseudomonadati > Pseudomonadota > Alphaproteobacteria > Hyphomicrobiales > Rhizobiaceae > Allorhizobium > Allorhizobium sp. GW101-3B10. Next base: position 960,966 of record NZ_JBWKZR010000001.1, read on the forward strand.
CAGACGAGGAAATCGTCGAGATGGGCGGCGGTGCAGGGCGGCGTGTCGTTCGGCCAGAGTTTCTCATTGCGCAGCATGCCGCGCGCCATGAGCCATCCCAGCATGATGCCGGCGACATAGGCGAGACCGTACCAGTGGATCGCCAGGGGGCCGAGGGAGAAGGCCACCGGATCGATCGCCGGGAAGGTCAGGATGGAAAGAAGTTCGGCGGCTGACGACAAGGGTGCTCTTTCTCTAATGTTGCCGGAAAATGGCGTTCCGCTATGGCACGGTCAAGATGGAATCTTGCCGCGTCGTGAACGCACGCGGGCGCGGGCGCGAAATTTGCTTGCAACGGTGCTGTCGAATGCCTACCTCAACTGCTGTTACCGAGGACACCGTCCAGGGATCGAACGCAAGAGGAGTCACTGCCATGTCGACGGGCCCGAACCGTATTATGGACGAATTCGCCAAGCTTATGACCGATGCCGCCGGCGCCGCCCAGGGCGTGCGCAAGGAGGTGGAGACCGCGTTCCATTCGCAGGCCGAGCGCTGGCTGAACGGCATGGACGTCGTCAAGCGCGAGGAGTTCGAGGCCGTCCGCGAGATGGCGGTCAAGGCGCGCGACGAGAACGACGCCCTGCTGAAGCGCATCGAGGCGCTCGAGGCCAAGCTCGCGGCCAAAGCCAAGTAAGCGCGTTTTTCGTGTATCCGGGAGGCCCATGTCTGAGGGCCTTTCCGACCAGAATCCATCGTCTTCCGCAGCCTGTCGCGAAGCCTCGCGCCAGGCTTTTTCTTTTTCCGCCCGGTTTCTTTCGCCGCTGCCGGCTGCGGGTTCATACAGGTTATTTTTCCACATGCTCGCGGCTGGAAAAAAGCCAATGGCCAGAGTCGTTTAAGGGCGAGTGCACAGGTTGTGCCGCAACTGCTGTCCACAGACCCGTTGGCCAAAACGCCGTTTCGGGGCTGGTACTTGGTCTTCGCCATTATACACTGATTTTAAATGATGATTCGAAACGGACCTGCGCAAGTTTCGGACAGGGTGGGTGTTGTATCCTGGGGTCCATAGGTAATCATTCCTAGTGTTGTATCCGGTTAATTTGTCTGTGTCCTTGGGTGTCGCCACTCGAAATATCGCATTCATCCCGGTCAAGAAGGTGTCGCATGAGCCTGATGGAATTTGAATTCGAACGACAGTCCAACCCGGTCGACATGATCGAATTCGTCGCTTCGAACAACGACTGGTCGTTCGAGCGCTCGGGCGAGGATGAACTCGCCATGACGGTCGCGGGGCGATGGGCCGATTACCACGTGTCCTTCTCGTGGATGGAAGAGTTCGAGGCGCTGCATCTCGCTTCCGCCTTCGACCTGAAAATTCCGGAAGCGCGCGTCAACGAGGTCATCAGGCTCCTGTCGCACATCAACGGGCAGGTGCTGATGGGCCATTTCGACATCTGGCGGCACGAGGACGTGGTGATCTTCCGCCAGTCGCTGCTGCTGGCCGGTGGTGCCGAGCCGACCAATCGCCAGGTGGAAGTCCTGCTGTCGAGCGCGGTCGATGCGTGCGAAGCCTATTTCCAGGCGTTCCAATTCGTGGTCTGGTCCGGCATGGACGCCAAGAGCGCCATGGAAGCGGTTCTTTTCGAAACAGCCGGAGAAGCCTGAGCATGACCTATTCGACGATGGGATCCGTCGTACTCGTCGGTGCCGGCAATATGGGCGGCGCCATGCTGTCCGGCTGGTTGAAGAGCGGCGTGCCGGGGTCTTCCGTCACGGTGATCGACCCTGGTCCGTCGGAGGCCATGCTGAAGCAGATCGCCGATGCCGGCGCGACGTACACCAGGGAGGTGCCCGCCGGTCTCAAGGCCGGTATCCTGTTCCTTGCCCTCAAGCCGCAGGTGATGGAGGCGGTTCTGCCGCCGCTCAAGGCGCTGGTCGGACCGCAGACCGTCGTGGTTTCGGTTGCTGCCGGCAAGACGCTTGCCTTCATGGAACAACATCTGGGCGCCGCCGCCATGGTGCGCGCCATGCCGAACACGCCGGCGATGATCGGTCGCGGCGTGACCGGCGCCTTCGCCAATGATGCCGTCAGCGCCGAGCAGCGCGACGTGGTTCATCGTCTCCTCAAGGTTTCCGGCCCGGTCGAATGGCTGGACGGCGAGGAGCAGATCAATGCGGTGACGGCCGTGTCGGGCAGCGGCCCGGCCTATGTGTTTTATCTCGTCGAGTGCATGGCTGAGGCGGGCCGCAAAGCCGGCCTGCAGGCGGACCTGGCCATGCGTCTCGCACGGGAGACGGTCGCGGGGGCTGGTGAACTGCTTCACCAGTCCCCCGACGCCGCCGCGAAACTGCGGCAGAACGTAACCTCGCCGGGCGGAACGACAGCGGCAGCCCTGGCCGTGCTGATGGCCGAGGGCGGCATGCAGCCGTTGTTCGACCAGGCGATTGAGGCGGCGCGCAAGCGGGCCGAGGAACTGGCCGGATGAGCGAGACGACCAGGGTTCAGCCCGAGATCGGCTATGCCGATTTCGAGAAGGTGGATATCCGCGTCGGAACGGTCGTCGAGGCCGAGCCCTTTCCGGAAGCGCGCAAGCCGGCGATCAAGATCAAGATCGATTTCGGCCCCGAGATCGGCATCAAGAAATCGTCGGCGCAGGTTGCCGTGCACTACACGCCGGAGAGCCTGATCGGCCGGCAGGTGCTGGGCGTGGTCAATTTCCCGCCGCGCCAGATCGGTCCGTTCCGCTCCGAAGTGCTGACGCTCGGCTTTGCCGACGAAAACGGCGCGATCGTGCTTGCGGCGGTCGAGCAGCCGGTGCCGAACGGCATGAAGATGATGTGAGGCCGTCCGCGGCGTCAGTGGATGTCGCGGCTCGCCGGATCGCTCACCCGGAATTGGTGGAACACCACCTCGAAGCCGGCGCGTTGCGGCGAGCAGGCCATCACCCCGACATCCAGACTTTCCAGACCGGGCGGAAAATACGCAAGCCGCGCCATCCGCCAGAGCCCTTCGGGCCGTACGCGGTATTGCACGAACATGGCATCGCCGAGCCGGCTCAGGCGAAGTTCGAGCGCACCGGAGAAATCCGCAAGCGCAAAGGCCGACCAGTCGGAGCGGCCAGCGACGGTGACCACCGTGCTCAGATGGCAAAGGCCGTCGGTGAATTCGATTCCGCATTTCAGCCAGTGGCGCTCATCGTGCCGGACCATCAGGCCAGCCTGATCGTAGAGCGCCTCAAAGCGGCCGGTGAAACGCGTCTCGATGGTGAACTCGCCTGTGCGGGGCTGGTGGAGGAAATGGCCGTTGTCGTGGTGGAAGCCGTAATAGGTCTTCTGCCAGAAGTCGGTTTCATGGCCGGTGACGACATGCAGGCCCTCGGGCTCCACATGCGTGCACGGTGGCGGGTTGAGCCAGGTCATGGCGTTCCAGTCCGTCGACATGGGTGGCCCTCCTTGATCGGGCATCAGGCCGGCACCCGGATCGTGGCGCGCAGGCCGCCAAGCGGGCTGTCGCTCAGCGTCACATTGCCGCCATGGCTGCGGGCGATGTCGCGGGCGATCGCCAGGCCGAGCCCAGTCCCCGACGCATCGAGATTGCGCGCCTCGTCGAGGCGGAAGAACGGCTTGAACACGTCGTCGCGATAGTCGGCCGGAATGCCGGGACCGTCATCGTCGATCACGATCGTCAGCCATTTCGCGCTGTGCTTCGCCTCGATCTCGACGCGGTCGGCATAGCGGCGGCTGTTGGAGGCGAGGTTGGTGACAAGGCGGGTGAAGGCGTTTGGCCGGACGGACACCTCCTCGTCGCCTTCGATGTGGTAGGTGAGCGCCTTGCCGTGCAGTTCGAAGTCCGCCTTCAGCTTGTCGAACAGTTCGCCGAGCCTCAGCTTGCCGACATCCTCCTCGGCTTCACCACGAGCAAACGCCATGTAGCCTTCGAGCATGGTCTGCATGTCGTCGACGTCCTGGTTGAGGCCCTGGAGGTCGGGATTGTCGCCGGCGAGCGCCAGCTGCAGCTTGAAGCGCGTGAGGATGGTGCGCAGGTCGTGGCTGACGCCGGTCAGCATGGCGGTGCGCTGTTCCATCTGCCGTTCGATGCGCTCGCGCATCAGGATGAAAGCGAGGCCGGCACGGCGCACTTCGTCGGCGCCGCGGGGGCTGAAGTCCTCCGGCGGTCGCTGGCCCTTGCCGAAGCTCTCCGCCGCCTTGGCGAGCGACAGGATCGGCCGGATCTGGCCGCGCAGGAAGAGCGTGGAGATGACGATCAGCACCAACGAAGTGCCGACCATCCACAAGAGGAAGATGTGGGTGTTGGAGGCATAGGCCGAGTTGCGACGGGCGAAGATGCGGAGAACGCCCTGGTCGAGCGCGATGCGGATCTCGACCAGACGGGAATCACCGACCGTGTCGATCCAGAACGGTTTGGCGATCTGGTTTTCGATCTGGTCGGAGAGGATCTGGTCGAGGATCGAGAAGAACGGCTTCGGCCGCGTCGCCGGCAGTTGCCCACCCGCTTCCATCGAGACCGTCATGTTCAGCTTGTCGCGGGCAATGCGCACGACGTTCTTGAAATCGACGTCCGCCGGATAGGCCTCGATCAGGGCGATGATGGCGGCGATGTCGCGCGTGACGGCGCTCGACATGCGCTCCGTCACCATCTGCCAGTGACGTTCCATGAAGACGGCGGCCAGAACGGTCTGAAGGATCAGCATGGGCAGGATGATGATCAGCAGCGAGCGCGCATAGAGGCCGGTCGGCAACTGGTGCCTCAGCCAGCGCGACAGGCCCTTGAGCCCGCCGGGCGAACGATCATTGTCCCTGCGGATGCTGTCGAACAGCGTCATCTTGCCTTCGCTTCCGTTGCTGCGCCGACCGGCGCTAGTCCATGCTCAGCCGGTAGCCGATGCCGCGCACGGTCTGCAGCCAGACCGGATTGGCCGGGTCGTCCTCGATCTTGCGGCGCAGCCGGTTGATCTGCACGTCGATCGTGCGCTCGCCGACTTCGGTGTCGTTGCCGATCAGTTCGTGGCGCGGAATGGTGTCGCCGGCGCGGGTGGCGAAAAGCAGCATGATGTCCTGCTCGCGGTCGGTGAGCTTGATCACTTCCGGCCCGCGCTTCAGTTCCTTGCGCAGGATGGAGAAACTATACGGCCCGAACATGACCTGCTCGATCTTCGGCTGGTCGGCGTTCAGGTTGCGCTTCAGGATGTTGTTGATGCGCAGCACCAGTTCGCGCGGATCGAACGGCTTGGCGAGGTAGTCGTCGGCACCGGCCTCAAGACCGGCGATACGCGATTCCGCCTCCGAGCGGGCAGTCAGCAGGATGACGGGGATCTGCTTGTCGGCGGCGATGCTGCGGGTCAGCGACAGGCCGGATTCGCCCGGCATCATCACGTCGAGCACCAGAAGGTCGAAGTGCAGGCCTTCGAGCTTGCGCCTTGCCTCTCCGGCATCGGCAGCGACGGTGATACGGAAGCCCTGTTCCGAGAGATAGCGTTGCAGCAGGTCGCGGATGCGCGTGTCGTCGTCGACGACGAGGAGATGGGGCGCATCATCGGCAATGAAGATCTTGCGCGCCATGTCAGTCCACTCCGGCCGTGTCCGCGGGCTGCACTGTATCCGAGCGGCTCATGCCTTCCAGAAACTTGTGCACGCCCTCGCGCATGGCGGGGGTGAAGCCCTCCAACGCCTTGGCGATGCGGCGCGACTGCGGTTCGGACAGGGCAAGCGCCAGTTCGCGACCGGCCAGCGTCGGGTAGAGGCGGCGCTGGCGGCGGTCGGCCGGGCCGGCCATCTGGCGGATATAGCCCGAGTCGATCAGTTCCTTCAGCACGCGGGCGAGGCTCTGCTTGGTGATCTGCAGGATGTTGAGCAGGTCGGCGACCGTCATGCCGGGACGGCGGCTGACGAAATAGACGACGCGGTGATGCGCGCGGCCATAGCCGATCTTGGCGAGGATCGCGTCGGGATCCGAGACGAAATCGCGATAGGCGAAGAACAGGAGTTCGATCGTCTCGAAATCGATGGTCTTGTCGTCGACCACCGGCATTTCCGGCAGTTCTTTCCTGGCAGCCTTACCCGCAGACTGTCGAGCCACTTTGTCACTTCCTTGTTCTGGCGGCGCCTGTTGGGCGGCGGTCTTATCGACCTGCCGCGGCAATGGCTGCCGGTCATTCCCGATGAGTGCGATACGACCGTCAGGCCGGCACCCGTTTTGCCGCAAAACTAAGCGCAGACGGGGAAAAACTCCAACGAAATTACCGGGATCGCACAGTTTACCGGCAAGGTTGCGCGGATTTGAGTTTTGTCTGGGACGTGTTATGCGCTGCCTGCGCGAAAAGAAGGAACCGCCCCATGGGACAAATGCAGGCCGGGATCATTCCGGTGACACGCTTCCAGCAGAACTGCACGATCCTGTTCGACAGCGATACGCACGAGGGTGTGATCGTCGATCCCGGTGGCGATGTCGTCGTGATCCTCCAGACGCTCAAGGAAAACGGCATCACGCTCAAGGAGATCTGGCTGACCCATGGCCATATCGACCATGCCGGCGGGGCGCAGGAACTGAAAGAAGCCCTCGGCATCGAGATTGTCGGTCCGCACAAGGACGACCTGCCGCTGTTGCAGAAGCTCGAGCAGCAGGCGCTGATGTTCAACGTTCCGATGAAGGTGCGCAACACCGTGCCGGATCGTTGGCTGGAAGAGGGCGACAGGGTGTCGTTCGGCGCGCATGAATTCGAGGTCTTCCACTGCCCGGGTCATGCGCCGGGCCATGTCATCTTCTTCAACCGCGCACAGAATTTCGCACACGTCGGAGACGTGCTGTTTTCCGGTTCGATCGGCCGGACCGACCTGCCCGGCGGGGATCATCAGACGCTGCTCGCCTCGATCCGCGACAAGGTGCTGCCGCTCGGCGACGATGTCGGTTTCATCTGCGGCCACGGGCCGGGCGGACGGATCGGCGAGGAGCGTCGCACCAATCCCTTCCTGCGCGGGATCTGAGCGCGCATTTGCAAGGCTGAAACAAAAAATGCGCCGGCGGTGCGGCGCATTTCTCTTGGGTTCGAACGCTGCCGGCTCAGCCGGCGGTGCAGAAATGCGAGCGGCCGTCGTAGCCGACATAGGTGCCCGAGCGGGCATTGAAGCTGCGGTAGCGAGCCGAGCAGTAGTCATACCATTCCGGCGACCACGGCTCGACGGCTGCGCCATAGACCGGGCGCGGTGCCGGCGGGTAGTCGTCGACATAGACCGGCTCCGGCTCGACATAGACGCGACGCGGTGCCGGCTCCATATAGACGGGCTCAGGTTCGACATAGACGGTGCGCGGCTGGCTGGCGATCAATGATCCGGTGACGAGGCCGGCGGCCAGACCGATGGCACCGGCGGCGAGCGCGTCCTCATTGTGATGGCGCCGGTAATAGTCGCCCGCATTGGCCTGGGTCGATGCAGCCAGCGGCACGATGGCGATCGCAGCCGACAGCAGGGAATATTTCGCGAAGTTCATCATGGCTCTGCCTTCCTGTAACCTGCAATTGTCTTCGTCGCGTATAGCGAACAATGAAGTCAGGATAGGGGCGAAAGGCTGAATGCAGCCTGAACGAAAAAACCCGGCAAACCTGCCGGGCGGAAAAGCCAGTGCCGAAGCAAAATGTCAGTGTCAGCCGGCGATATGCAGGTTGACGGCCTTCGGCCCTTTGCCGCGACGATCCGGTTCAGTGTCGTAGCTGACCTTCTGGTTTTCAGAAAGTCCCTGCAGTCCGGAAGCCTGGACGGCGGAAATGTGTACGAAGATGTCCGCGCCGCCATTATCAGGCTTGATGAAGCCAAAGCCCTTGTCGGTGTTGAAGAATTTTACGATGCCAGTCTCGGCCATGCGTCAGGTCCTTTTCTCTCTGCCCTGTGTCGGCGGGGCAGCATTGCAATGTTACCCGTAACCGGGTGCTCGACAGGCATTTCTCGACATTTGAGGAAAGGGGCCCCTGTTACCGCAAGCCGGCGCCAAAAAAGCAAGTATACTCGCCTCTACAGTGCATAACCTGCCCGGAACTTTTGGCGTCTCCGGCGCGCATGTGTTATAAGGTCTTCCCGTGCTTGCAAAAATTGCCCGAACCCGCAAAGAGTGCTTGGTTTATTAAAAATTGGCAAGCGAAAGTTTTCCAACTTCCGGCGGTGGTTGGCGAGCCGAAAGCCCCTATTCTCAGGGCTTGAGGCCTCTTCGGCGAAATATTTTGCTCGCCCGACGCGGATTGCATCGCGAGCGATGCATTTTTTTTGGTCAAAACCTTCCTTCATTAGGAAAAGTTGGCGTGTTTTCGGATCGGGTGAAGTAGTCGCTAGGCGGCAAGGGCCCGCCGCCTGGTCAGCTCCGGCACGAGTTCCACCAGCAGCATGGCCGCAAAGATCAGGCCGCAGCCGACATAGCCGATGCCGGGAAGCGATTCCGCCAGCAGCACCGCACCGAACAGCGCGCCGAACAGCGCCTCCGACGACAGGAAGATCGCCGCCTGTGGGGCGGTTGTGTAGCGCTGGCCGATGATCTGCAGGACGAAGGCGAGGCCCGAGGAGAGCAATCCGCCATAGAGGATCTCGGGCAGGGCGGCGGCGATGGCGCCGGTGCTGATCGGCTCCAGCGCCGTGGCGGCGAGCCCGGCGCCGAGGCCACAGACGGCGAACTGCACCGTGGCGAGCGCCAAAGGCCGTTCGCTGATCCTGACCGCGATCGGTGTCAGGGTGATCTGCACGGCGAGGAAGACGGCGCACAGAATGACGAGGATGTCGCCGTCGCCGAGCGCCGAGAGCGATCCGCCGTTCAGCAGCAGGATGCCGAGCACGGTCAGCAATGCGGCGGGCCAGATGACCCAGTGCGGACGACGCCGCAGGGCGGCGACGGCGATCACCGGAACGAGAACGACATAGAGGCCGGTGAGGAAGCTGGCATTGGTGACGCTGGTCGACTGGATGCCGATCTGCTGAAGGGTCTGTGCGGCGAGCAGGGAGAGGCCGACCAGCAGGAACCAGCCATAGTCGCGAAGTGCCAGGGGCCGGCCGGCGCCTTTCCCCTCGCGGAGCGCGAAGGGCAATACGGCGAGCGTCGCCAGCGTGAAACGCAGCGCGTTGAACCAGTTGGGGCCAAGCCATTCCATCGCCTCCGACTGCGCGACAAAGCCCCCGCCCCAGATCGCGGCGGCGAGAAGGAGGAGGAGATTGGCCTGGATGCGAGACATGGGGTTCCGGATCGCGGATGGATGGTGGGAGGCGAGGCGTAACAGTTGATTTTGTGTTCGACAAGGTCGAACGTCGGGACGAACGTTCGGCGAGAGACATCCGGAAACGAACAGGAACATGACGGCAGCGCGAGTATTGACGAGGGGACTGCTGACGATCGCCAGCGCCGCGACGGCGGCTGCCGGTGCGACGTGTGCCACCGAACCAAGCGGCGTAATGCCGGCGACGGAACGATCTGTCGCGAAAGCGATCGACGGCTATGACGCGATACCGGCGCCCATTCTCCCGGCGTTCACGCAGGAAGCCTCCCCCTGTCATGTGGACGAGGCGAGGCTCCGGTTCGCGCCCGGCACGGACCTGGAGGACGCTGAGGGCAATCGTCTGGTTCTCATGCCCTGCGGCACGCCCGGTGCCTACAACGAACCGTACGCCCTCTATTTCGGCATCGACGAAGCCAGCCTCCACCGCATCGTGTTTCCGGACATGACAAAGGAGGGGCCGTCAATCCTGATGATCGCCTACAATCTGACCTACGAACCCTCGACGAAGACACTGACGTCCTTTCACCGTGGCCGGGGCTCCGGCGATTGCGGTTCGTGGTACCGGTGGCATGTCGACCTGACGCGCAACAACCATGTGCTCGTGCTGATGGACCAGCGGGTCAAAGGCGCCTGCGACGCCAATGACCTTGGCGGGCCGCAGAACTGGACGCCGGTCTGGGCAGGTCCGCCTCGATCAGCGGACTAGGGGGAGACGGCGCGGCTGACGCGCAGCAACTGGCCGTCTTCCTCGTCTGTCACCAGCAGGACGGAGCCGTCCGGGGCGACCTTTACGTCGCGCAGGCGCCCGTATTCGCCAGCGATCAGGCGTTCCTCGCCGATGATCGCGCCGCTCTCGTCGCGTTCGATGCGGGCCAGGAGTTCGTATTTGAGGGCGGCGACGAGAAAGTCGCCATCCCATTCCGGAAACATGGCGCCGCGGTAGACATCGATGGCACCCGGTGCGATCGACGGATCCCAATAGTGGACGGGCAGTTCATAGCCCTCGGCCGACTGGCCTATGCCGATTTCCGCGCCGGAATAATGCTTGCCGTAGGAGACGACCGGCCAGCCGTAATTGCTGCCGGCTTTCGGCGCGTTGATCTCGTCGCCGCCGCGCGCACCATGCTCGACGGTGAAGAGCGTGCCGTCGGCGGGATCGATGACGATGCCTTGCGGATTGCGGTGGCCGATCGACCAGATCTCGGGGAGGCCCTTGCCGCCATCGGCGAAGGGGTTGCCGGCAGCAGGCTTGCCGTCCGTGCCGACATGCAGGATCGAGCCGGCATGATCCTGCGGGTCCTGCGCCCGATCCATGTCGCCACGCTCGCCGATGCCGAAGAACAGGCTGCCGTCCCTGGCGATCGCGATGCGCGAGCCGAAATGCTGGGTGGTGTCGGTGAAGCGGTTCATGGCGAAGAGTTTTTCGACGTCTTCCAGCTTCGCCTCGTCGTCGGACAGGCGGGCGGCGAAGAGCGCCGTTCCCTGGCCTCCGGCCCCGGGTATGGAGGCGGTGAAATAGAGCTTCCGGCTTTCGGGGAAGTCGGGAGAGAGGGCCATGTCGAGCAGGCCGCCCTGGCCGCCGACGAAGAGTTCGGGCAGGCCGGCGATCGGTTCGCCGAGCTTCATGTCCCGCACGATCCGCAGCCGTCCGGGCCGCTCGGTGACGATATAGGCGCCGTCCGGCAGCACTTCGACCGACCACGGATGTTCGAGGCCGGTCGCAAGCACGGTGACTTCCAGCTCTGCCTTCTTCGAGGAAAAGCGATCGGCTGCCATGGCCGGAGCTGCCGCCAGCACAAGGGCGAGCGCGGCATAGGCCGTTGATCGCACGCAATAGCCCGGGCTTTGTCTTGCGGTGGTCCTGAACATCTGGCGGCCTTCCTGTGATCCAGAGTTCTATCTGGGGAGTGAAGCTGCGTTGGCAAGGGGCGAGCCCAAGAACGGGACCGCCGGGCGCACCGGGCCTGAGGCGCGCCTCCGGTCGTCAAGCACTTGCGGAACGGAGGGTCCGAGGGACGTTGCACCCGAAGAAGGGAGGAAATCCGCCGCCTTGGCCTTGATGTAGAGCCCGTCGGCGATCAGCAACAGGCCGCCGATCGCGACGATGACAAGGCAGAGGGCCACGGCACGCTCGGCCGGGCCGAGACGGCGCCACAGGGGCGGGCGGTCGCGGGCGCCATGTTCAGACACGACGGCGGCCCGTCTCCGCCCGGAACAGTTCCTTCAGGCTGCGGCGCCAGAGCGCCAGGCTGCCCGCCGCCATCGCGGCGAAGCAGACCATCATCAGGCCGAGAAGGATGTACCTGTCGGAGAGCGTCTCGGCCCGCGGCAGCGCGAGGCCGGTGGGGGTGGTGACCAGCCGCGGGGCGACGATCGGAGTCGAGGCGGTCGGCATCGGATCAACGGTGACCGCGGTCGCCAGTTGCGACGGCTGTGCCTGATCGCTGGCATCCGGGGCGGCGGCGAGGGAAAGGACGATGGCGGCGTTGCCCGGCGGCTGCGCCTGCACGGTCTCGGCACGGGCAGTGGCGGCCAGACCGATCAACATGGCGGCGCAGGCGAACAGGCCGACAAACGCCACGCGGCCGCGCTCAAAGAACCGTTGGAACCAGGGACGCGCTTCGGAACTCTCGTCTTCCAGAAACATTCGTCAGTCCTCGCAATTGAATTCGTGCAATGCGAGCGAGAAGAACCCCGTTTGAGGGCTTCACGGGGACCGAATTGCGGCGTCATCCGGTATTTGTCGTGGCGATATCGTGGCGAAATCGATGCCTGCCTCACGGTTGAGCACGATGCCTGCGGGAGAGGCCTGCTAGCGCCTCTTGCCGAACACGCGGGGCGGGCGCAGCCCGGGCTCGCGACGCTGTGCCGCCGGCGAAGGGGGCTGCGGCTGGGCTTGCGACTGCGCTGCCGGGGCGGTTGCCGGCTCTGACGGCGGCAGCAGCATTTCCGGAAACTCGTCGTTGAACGCCGTGGGGGCGATCTGCGGCCGTGCCAGCGCGTAGCCCTGCAGCAAGGTCACGCCGAGGTCGAGGCAGAGATCGACCTGCCAGGTCTCCTCCAGGCGCTCGAAGATCGGCTCAATGCCCTCGTCCTGCAACTGCCGGACGATGACGCGAAGCAGGGCGAAGCCCGCGGAATTGTGCAGATATTCCCGAACCCAGTCCCCGTCGAAGCGGACGAAGTCGGGTCGCAGCGCCAGCACATCCTGGATGTCATGCTCGCTCGCCTCGTAGTTCGACATCGAGATGCGCAGGCCGGCGCGGCGCAACTGCTCGATCGTCCGGGCCAAGACCTTGCCGTTAGAGCTGCCGGCCGACACGTCGCACACGATGCGTTCGGGCGCCAGTCTGGCCTCATGGGCGGCGAGGCGGATGCGGTCGAGTTCGTGGCGCAGCTCGACGCCGTCGGTGAAAAGCTGCGGCTGGAAGCTCACCAGCACCAGTGTCCGTTCCCGCTGCATCAGGCCGGCATTGAGGATGTGGATGCTGCGCAGCAGGCTGTCGACGGCAGGCAGATCCTCAGGGGCGACCAGAGAGAAGAATTGCGACGGCGGATAGGCCTCTCCGTTGCGCTCGGCCCGCACCAGTCCCTGGAAGGCATGAATGTCGAAGACACCGTCGGCCACCCTCTTGAAAATCGGCTGCAGGGCGGAGCGCAGCACGAAGGGGCCATAGGCCGCCGACCATGCGTCTCCTGTCTTGACGAGCTGAGCGTAGATGCTGTTCGTGGTCATCGGCTTCGCGTCATGATTGTTTGGAATCGAAATTGCACGCAAGTCTATCGCCGAAGACTTACCGGCGCGTTAAGAAAGACTTAAAAATGAAAACTTTGGCGATTGCCCGCGCCGTGCCGCTTTCCGCTTGAAACGCGGGAGCGATTTCGCCATAGAACTTGAACCTGGGGCCTTGGCCGATCGAGGTTCCGCCGATCAACAGCTTCAGGACAATCACAATGGCCTTCATTGCCGACGCTCTTTCCCGTGTAAAGCCCTCCGCAACCATCGCAGTCTCGCAGAAAGCCCGCGAGCTGAAGGCCAAGGGCCGCGACGTGATCGGCCTTGGCGCCGGCGAGCCGGACTTCGATACGCCCGACAACATCAAGAAGGCGGCGATCGACGCGATCAACCGCGGCGAGACGAAGTACACGCCGGTTTCGGGCATTCCGGAACTGCGCAAGGCGATCGCCGAGAAGTTCAAGCGCGAGAACGGCCTCGACTACAAGCCTGAGCAGACCATCGTCGGCACCGGCGGAAAGCAGATTCTTTTCAACGCCTTGATGGCGACCCTCAACCCGGGTGATGAAGTCATCGTGCCTGCACCCTACTGGGTTTCCTACCCGGAAATGGTGGCGCTGTGCGGCGGTACGCCGGTGTTCGTCTCGACCAAGCAGGAAAACAACTTCAAGCTGACGGCGGCTGCACTCGAAAGCGTCATCACGCCGAAGACCAAGTGGTTCATCTTCAACTCGCCGTCCAACCCGTCGGGTGCCGCCTATAGCCATGACGAGCTGAAGGCGCTGACCGACGTGCTGGTCAAGCACCCGCATGTCTGGATCCTGACCGACGACATGTACGAGCACCTGACCTATGGCGACTTCAAGTTCGTCACCCCGGTCGAGGTCGAGCCGAAGCTCTACGACCGCACGCTGACGATGAACGGCGTGTCGAAGGCCTATGCCATGACCGGCTGGCGCATCGGCTATGCGGCCGGTCCGCTCGAGCTGATCAAGGCCATGGACATGATCCAGGGCCAGCAAACCTCGGGCGCCTGCTCGATCGCCCAGTGGGCCGCCGTTGAGGCGCTCAACGGTCCGCAGGACTTCATCCCGGCCAACAAGAAGATCTTCGAAGGCCGCCGCGACCTCGTGGTCTCGATGCTGAACCAGGCCAAGGGCATCGTCTGCCCGTCGCCGGAAGGTGCCTTCTACGTCTATCCGTCCTGCGCCGGGCTGATGGGCAAGACCGCTCCGTCGGGCAAGGTCATGGAAACGGACGAGGATTTCGTCAGCGAACTGCTGGAATCGGAAGGCGTGGCCGTCGTGCACGGTTCGGCCTTCGGCCTCGGCCCGAACTTCCGCATCTCCTACGCGACGTCGGAAGAACAGCTGGAAGAAGCCTGCAAGCGCATCCAGCGTTTCTGCGCGGCCTGCAAATAGGTGCTGCAATAGACGGACTGGGAAAGGGCGGGGCCTCGCGGTCCCGCCCTTTTCTTTGGTTGGTGATATGACTGCCGTCAGGTGGCGATCTTCATGGTCGCCGGCAATTTGGCCGGCGCGGGTGCCGGAGTGGCGGGCGTGCGGTTGCGCTCGCGCCACAGCGCGGGCAGGCTGAGCAGTGCCAGAGAGCCGAAGGTGATCACGGTCTTGGTCGCGTCGGAGAAGGCGCCGAAACGACCGTCGAGATAGAAGACGCCGTAGACGATCAGCACGTGCCAGACATAGATCTGCAACGAATGCCGGCCGAGCAGCTGCAAATAGCTCAGCGAGAACAGGCCAGTGAGCGTCGAGGCGATCTTGCGGATCGTCGCGTTCTCGTGGCGCGGGCCGGCGATCAGCAGCCAGGCGAGGCCATAGGCGACGGCGGCGAAGTTCAGGAGATAGACCGGACCGAAGTCGGCGCGCACTTCCATGAGGCCGAATTTTTCCAGCACGATACCCGGCATCATGCCGTGGGCAGTGAGGATGCGCAGCGGCAGGAAGAAGGCGCAGACGGCCAGCGCCGCCTTGGCGATGAAATCCTTGCGGGGATCGAAGATGCGGGTCCACTCAACCTTCTTCATCGAGGTCAGCGTTCCGGCGAGCAGGCCGGCAAAGAAGACGATCTGCCAGCCGAGCAGGTTGAACGAGGCGCGAATGCCCTCCTTTTCCGACGCTGCACCGCCGGACAGCCAGTCGCTGACCGGATAGGTGACGATGCGTTGCAGTCCGAGCTGGGCGGCCATCCAGGCCAGCACGGAAATGATCGCGACCGTCTTCCACCGACCCTGGAGGCAGAGCCAGATGATGGCCGGGGCGAAGAACATGTAGATGATGTATTGCGGGAGGATGTCCATGAAGGTCGGCTGGAACAGGAAGCCGGCAATGGCTGCGAGACGCAGCGGATCGTCCACTCGGGTTGCGCCGAGCCAGTTGGTCCAGATCTCCGCGGCACCGGGCAGCATGAGCTGCAGGGCGAGAATCACCAGCACGATCCCCATGGCGTAGCGGTAGAGTTCGAAGACCCGCGACCAGATCCGGTCCCGGGCGACGGCATAGCCATCCTTCATCATCTTGCGGGCATAGACCATCCCTGTCAGCAGGCCGGACAGGAAGACGAAGCCCTGCGCATCCTCGACGAAGGCCAGGTTGCGGTGGTTGATCTGGACGAGCCAGAGGCCGCCGGTGAAGACCAGATGGTTGATCAGCATGAAGACCAGAAAATAGCCGCGCATGCCGTCGATGATGTCGAGTCTCTTCAAGATTCGGCTCCCGAGTTTGCCCCCCGCGACCGCGGGAGGTTTCTGGCCCGCCATCTTGGTGAGAATGGGGCGAACCACTCACCAAGTTGGGTTCCATGTCCGGGGAAAGCGGCAAGGGTGGGAAAAGTTCCGCCCTTCCGGGTGAGGAAAAGCCGTCAAAGGCCGAGGACGGACAGCATGATGAAGGTGGCGAACAGGATGAAATGGGTCATGCCTTCGATTGCGTCGGTTTCGCCGTCGTTGAGGTTGATCGCCGCCGCGATCAGCGTGATGGCGACCATCACGGTTTGCACCGGCTTCATCGCCATGATGAAGGGCTGGCCGGTGTAGAGCGCGATCGCCTCGATGACGGCTACGGTCAGGATGACGGTGGAGAGCGAGGCGCCCATGGCGATGCTGACCGTCGCCTGCATGCGGTCGGCAAGGGCGGCGTGAAGTGCGGTCAGGATCTCTGGCCCGGCGGAAATGCCGGCGACGAGGGGGTGGTGAGCGCGATCGGCGCGCCGATCTCCTTGAGGCCGGTGTTCATGAAGGTCGACATGAGCTCGGCGAGCACGCCGATCAGAACGACGCCGAACAGGATGACGCCGATCGAGCGGGCCGTCGGCGCATCCGCGTCGGCGGGATCGTGTTCGCGCCTTTGTTTGTGGCTGTGATCTGCAGCCGGGGCCGCAGATCCGCAGTGTTTTCGGGCTTCACTGCCGATCATCAATCGGCATGGCGGAGCCTTTCGCATCACGGCATCTGACCTTGTTCTTCTGATCCTCCGCATCACGCCGAAACACAGTTTGGCCTCGACCATTTCCATGCCGCCATACCGCGAACCCCACCTGTAACAGGTCGCGTCGCTGACACCATACTTGCGGCACAGCTCAACAGCCGAAAGCCCGACCTGATGTTCCTTCAATTTACCGATGACCTGCTCGTCGCTGAAACGGGAACGCATCATTCTCCGTCTCCTTCTCCGGAGAATAGACGAACCTCAAACCGGGGACATTTCCGGGGGGGGGCACGTTCAGCTCGTCGAACATGCTTAGGGAGAGGACGTAACGGCCAAGCGGGCCGGCGCGCAGCATTGCCACCATGATTTGTCCCGTCAGCTTGCTGCCAGCACTGCTCTGATCGGGCGGTGTAAACGCAGTGCTCTGACTTTTATTGGTTAAAATAGCACTAACACGGCTCTACGGAAATTCACCCCTAGAATTTTAAGGTATTCTAACATATCAATATAACTAGGTAAGGGGCGTAAGCCCAAATGCATTGAGTTCAAGCGTTCGGGGGGCATCCGGAAATGACAGTCAGCGTTTCAAGAGTATCTCTCGTTACCGGCGGTGCAGGCTTTATTGGATTCAATCTCTGCAAGAGACTGTTGCTGCAGGGCGACCATGTCATCTGCGTCGACGACATGACCTCAGGAATGCCGCAGCATGTGGACGAACTCCGGCGCCACGAGAACTTCCGTTTCCTGCATCACGACATCTGCGAGCCGTTGTCGCTGAAGGTCGATCGCATCTTTAACCTCGCGTGTCCGGCCTCGCCGCCCGCCTATCAGGCCGATCCCATCAAGACGGCGCTCACCAGCGTGCTCGGCGTGCGCAACATGCTTGAGCTGGCCCTGGCAAACGATGCCCGATTGCTGCACACCTCGACCTCCGAGGTCTACGGGGACCCGCTCGAGCATCCTCAGCGGGAGAGCTACAACGGCAACGTGAAGACGATGGGACCGCGCGCCTGCTACGATGAGGGTAAGCGCTGTGCCGAGACCCTGCTCCACGACTATCACCGGGTCCGCGGCGCCGACGTGCGGGTCGTGCGCATCTTCAACACCTACGGGCCCGGCATGCGTGCCGATGATGGCCGGGTGGTCTCGAATTTCGTCGTCCAGGCGCTGGCAGGTGAGGACCTGACGGTCTACGGCGATGGAAGCTATACCCGGTCCTTCTGCTACGTCGATGATCTGGTCGACGGTATCTTGCTGCTGATGGAACTCGACGGCGAGCATCCACAGCCGGTCAACCTCGGCAACCCCCACGAGATCGCCATCAACGAACTGGCCGAACTCGTGCTGGCCATGACAGGATCCCGTTCGCGCATCGTGCATCTGGCGAATGCCGTCGATGACCCCAAGGTCCGTTGTCCCGACATCTCGAGGGCGACGACCCTGCTCGGCTGGCGGCCGAGAGTCGATATCGCGGACGGGCTGCGCCCAACCATCGACCATTTCGGCCGCGCCATGACGGCGGCGGTCGAGACCGTTCCGGAGTTCGCGTGACGCCATGCAATCTCAGGGACAGTGGTTTCCACGTGCCGATTTCCCGCCGCAGCCGAAAGGCGGGCGGCGATGAGCGCGATCCCGCATATCGGAGACGGCACCTTCCAGTCGAAGGTTCGAGTCGCGGACGGGCAGCTTCTGCAGCCGGTGTTTTCCGGTTGGCGAAAGGCGGTCAACTGGATCGGAATCCTCGTCTGGCTCGGCTGCGTCGGCTATCTCGGCGAATGGTGGTTCGACAGCGCGCATGTCAAAAGCTATCCGCGCTACATCGCGGTGACCATCGCGCTCGCCTGGATCACGCTGATCCCGGCCTATTTCATCTTCATCTTCGCCTTCGCCACGGTGCCTGTGGACAACGTGGACGTGCCGTCCGACTGGCGGATCGCGGCCGTCGTGACCAAGGCTCCGTCCGAACCGCTGGCCGTCGTGCAGAAGACGCTGCTCGGGGCGCTGCATCAGGAGGGCGTGCGGCACGACGTCTGGCTCGCGGACGAGGCACCGAGCGTCGAAACACTCGCATGGTGTCACGAAAATGGCGTTCGGGTCTCGACCCGGCGCGGTGCCGAGGACTACCAGCGGGCCGACTGGCCCCGGCGGGCACGCTGCAAGGAAGGCAATCTCGCCTATTTCTACGATCATTACGGCTACAGCCGCTATGACATCGTCTCCCAGTTCGACGCCGACCACGTGCCGTCTCCCGGATATCTGAAGCGCGCCGTGGCGCCCTTCATCGACCCGAAGGTCGGCTACGTGTCAGCACCGAGCATCTGCGACACCAATGCCGAGCAAAACTGGGCGGCGCGGGGACGGCTCTATGTCGAGGCCAGCCTGCATGGGGCATTGCAAGTCGGATACAATTCGGGGTGGGGCCCGCTCTGCATCGGCTCGCATTACACGGTTCGCACAGCTGCGTTGAAGCAGATCGGCGGCCTTGGTCCGGAACTCGCAGAGGACCACTCCACCACCCTGCTGTTCAATGCCGGCGGCTGGCGCGGGGTCCATGCCGTCAACGCGATCGCGCACGGCGCGGGGCCGGAAACCTTCACCGACCTCGTCGTGCAGGAGTTTCAGTGGTCGCGCAGCCTGATGACGATCCTTCTGAAATACTCGCCGACCTACATGCCGAGGCTCCATGGGCGCATTCGGTTCCAGTTCCTGTTCTCGCAGTTCTGGTATCCGCTGTTTTCGGTCATGATGGCGATGATGTACGTGATGCCGCTCTACTCGCTGCTGAGCGGCGCGCCGATGGTCAACGCGACCTATTTCGATTTCTTCACGCATATGCTTCCGGTCTCGACGGTGGTTCTCATCCTGGCCTACTGGTGGCGCTCGACAGGAATGTTCCGTCCCGCGGATGCGAAGATCCTCTCCTGGGAAGGCATCGCCTTTCTCTTCTTGCGCTGGCCCTGGTCTCTTATCGGCACGGTGGCGGCGATCATCGACCATCTGGGCGGCCGGGTCGCGGATTTCCGCGTTACCCCTAAAGGTCAAAAGAGCACGGCGCCGCTGCCCTTCCGGGTGATCGCTCCTTATCTCTTCCTTGCGCTCGTTTCTGCCGCCACGGCTTGGCTGGTGCGCGACCCCGGCACGGCTGCCGGCTTCTACGTGTTCAATATCATGAATGCCGTCATTTATGGCGGTCTCACGCTCCTCGTACTGATCCGGCACAGTCTGGAGAATGGGTCAGACTTCCTGCCGCGAACCGCGCAGGGCCTGCTGGTCGCAGTCCTGTTCGCGACGTTGAGCGGCGGTATCAGCCTCGCCGTTCACGATAACGGACTGAAGGGGTTAGCGGCCTGGAACGAGGGCATTACCGCTTTCTCCTTGACGCGACGGATCTACTCCTACTCC
This sequence comes from Allorhizobium sp. GW101-3B10, assembly GCF_059424725.1. Classification (NCBI taxonomy): domain Bacteria; kingdom Pseudomonadati; phylum Pseudomonadota; class Alphaproteobacteria; order Hyphomicrobiales; family Rhizobiaceae; genus Allorhizobium; species Allorhizobium sp. GW101-3B10. Next base: position 980,792 of record NZ_JBWKZR010000001.1, read on the forward strand.
GGCGCCGGCCAATCGATGTCGGGCGAGCCAGAACTGAGATTCGAGCCGCGCTGGAATCCCCGCGCTGAAGAGTATTGAAACCGGAGTGAAAAAAATGGTTGGAAAGAAGCTTGCAGTCGTCGGCACCGGCTATGTGGGCTTGGTCGCGGGCGCGTGTTTTGCCAAAATGGGCCACGATGTGATTTGCGTCGACATCGACGCGGAACGGATCGTCATGCTGCAGAGGGGCGGCATTCCGATCTATGAGCCTGGCCTCGAGACGCTCGTCCACGAGGGTGTGGCCGCCGGACGGCTGACCTTCTCGACGAAGATCGCCGACGCGGCGCCCTGCGATGCGGCGTTCATCGCGGTTGGCACTCCACCCCGCAAGACCGACGGCGAGGCCGACCTCTCCTTTGTCTACGAATGCGCGCGTGAGCTCGCCGCCGTGCTGAAACCCGGCGCGGTGATCGTCGACAAGTCCACCGTTCCCGTCGGCACAGGCGACGCCGTCGAGCGGATCGTCAGGAAGACTCGTCCCGGCATCACGATCCATGTCGCATCCAATCCCGAATTCTTGCGCGAGGGATCCGCGATCGGAGATTTCATGGAGCCGGATCGTATCGTTATCGGGTGCAACGACAAGGCGTCCGAAGATACGTTGAGCGCCATTTACGCGCCTTTGCAGGCGAAGGGCTATCGCCTGATCAAGACCAAGCGCCGCAGCGCCGAACTCATCAAGTACGCCGCGAACGCGTTCCTGGCGACCAAGATCACCTTCATCAACGAGATGGCCGATCTGTGCGAGGCCGTGGATGCCGACATTGCCGACGTGGCGCTTGGCATGGGAACGGACAGCCGCATCGGCCCGCAATTCCTCCAGGCGGGTCCCGGCTATGGCGGCTCATGCTTCCCCAAGGATACGCTGGCGCTGGTGCGCACCTCGCAGGAGTTCGGCGTCCACCTGAGGATCGTCGAGGAAACCGTCGCGGCTAACAGCGCCCGCAAGCGCCGGATGGCGCTGAAGGTGCGTCACATTATGCACGGCAAAGTGGAGGGAAAGAAGATCTCGGTGCTCGGACTGACGTTCAAGGCCGACACCGACGACATGCGCGATTCTCCGTCCATTCCGTTGATCGAGCTCCTGCAGAGAGCAGGCGCAGACGTGCACGCCTATGACCCTGAAGGCATCGAGCAGGCGAAGAAGATCTTGAAGGATGTCACCTACCATCTTGACCCATATCAATGTTCGCAGGGTGCCGACGCGGTAGTTATAATGACGGATTGGGAGAGTATAAGACATATTGATCTGGCGATGCTATCGTCGGTGATGCGGTCGCATTTGCTGATCGACCTGCGTCGGGTCTATCCGCCGGAGGAGGCGGCAAAATATGGATTTACGGTCGAAACCATTGGACGAACCGGCCTTGAACCGCATCCGATCGCGCAATTCGAGCCGCAGTTCATGAGCCCCGACATCAACGCCTTCACACGGAAAGCGGAAGAAGAGTTCGCGTAGTTCGAATTCGCAGGCAAGGGAATGGAAATGGGATTGGTTCCGGCAAGATACAGGGCCCAGCTCGTCAAGGCACGCAGACGGACAGAGGCCGTTGTCGCGCTCGCCGCGGCCATCGCGCTCGGTGTCGGGCCAGTCCTTGCGCAGGAGCCGTTGCCCGCCGATGGCCGGCCGCTGACTGCGGTCGAAATCTTCATGCTGATCAAGGATCGCTCGTGGCGATGGAGCGAGGGCGCCGGGCGCTTCTTCGACAAGGAGAGACGGTTCCTCGCCTTTACGCGTGGGAAGGATGGTCCCAAGTATGGCGAGGGCCGTTTCCTCGTCACCGACGGCGGGCGCCTCTGTCTCGTTTCCACTTGGCATGAGCCCGCGTCTACAAGCGATGCCAGAACCTGCTTCCTCCACAAGCAGGCCGACGGCATCATCTACCAGCGCCGCGAGGTCGGCGGAGATTGGTATGCATTCAAGCACACGCCGCTGCTCGAGACCGACGAGTACGCCAAGTTCACGAAGGAGGACCTTGTATCTGAGGAATTAGCGAAGATCAAAGCCGAGATAGGCGCCAAGGATTCAAATCAGAAAGGCAACTAACGATGAGCGAGAAGAACATGAGTATGTCCCGACGTGGAATGTTCCGGACCGCAGCCGCGCTCGCGGGCGGCGCCACGTTCGTGTTTGCCGCCGGGCGGACACAAGCGCAGGACGCGGCACCTTTCAGGGATGTGATGAAGGACAAGCGTCCGATCATTCATCCTGACGGATCCCGGTTCGGCGCCTATGACCCCTATGGCGATTTTAAGGACGAGAAGGGCGACGTCACCGAGCACCTGTTCCTGCCCTGGGAGGACGTCGACCTGTCCGGCCTGGGCATGGCAGACGCCTATGCCTTCGAACGCGGCCGCAAAATCCTCATCACCGTCGAGCCTTGGTCCTGGGACCTAGACTGGAACGTCTCGTCGAACCAATTGCGCCAGCGCGTCCTTTCCGGCTACTACGACGCAAACATGCAAGCCATCTGCGACGCGGTCTCCGGCTTCAAGTGCCCGATCATTATCCGCTGGGCGCATGAGATGGAGAACCCCTACGGCCGCTTCACCTGGTCGCTGTGGCCGCCGGCGGACTATATCAAGGCCTTCAAGCGGATGCATGCGATCGTCAAGAAGACGCTGCCGAATGCCACCATGATGTGGTCGCCGCGCGGCGAAAAGGGTCTGCAGGACTACTATCCCGGTGACGAGTTCGTCGACATCATCGGTCTCAGCGTGTTCGGCTACGAGGATTTCGACAAGATCGAATTCGGCGGGCCGCGCTCCTTCGCGGAGAGCGTGAAGCAGGGATACGAACAGTCGTCCGGGTTCGGCAAGCCGATCTGGGTCGCCGAACTGGCGTATGAAGGCAGCAAGGAATACATCACCAAGTGGGTCGAGGAAGCGACGCTCGGCTATCCCGAGTACCCGGCGCTCGAGGAAGTCGTCTACTTCAACGACAAGGAAGTCTGGCCCTGGCCGCACGGGCTCGGAACGCCGAACTGGCGGGTCGTGCGCGACGCTCCGTCCTACCCGCAGCGTCCGAAGCGCGGCTGACGCCTTCGGCCGAGCACATGGTGAAAGACGAAGGGCCGGCAATGAGCCGGCCCTTTTGCCATTGAGGGTTTCGGTCCAGGGATATCGCTCAGGGCGTGTTCTGGGCCACGGCCGTCGACAGGCGTCGGGCATTCGCGAACCAACCACTCTTGATGCGCCAGTCCGGGGCACCGTAACCAAGCGGCCACTGGTGCGGTTCCTTGTCGTTGAAATAGACCACGCCCTGCAGCAGGCCGAACTCGCCGCGCCGGGAAACGGTGTCATAGAGACTGCCAAACCAGTCGCGCCGGTAGGCCGCATCGCCCGACACACCCAGCTCGGCGATCAGGACCGGCTTGCCGAAGCCGGCGACGCGGTCGTATTTTTCCCTGAAGGTCTGCCGGAAATCGCGCCAGCCTCCGAAATAGTCCCGATCCATGGCCTGAAGGCCCCAGACTGCCAGGCCGACATAGTCGACATGGGCATCTCCCGGATAGTATCGCGCGAGATTCTTCTCGCCCTTCGGGGACCAGACGAAGGCTGCGTCCGGCACGTGGCGACGGCAGGCATCCACGAAATATCGATAGGCCGACTTGTAGCCTTCACTGTCCTTTCGCGCCCAGGGATAGCGGCCCGTGGCGTCTTCCATCTCGTGGCCCCAGCGGACCAGCAGCCGGCCGCCAAAATCGCCCATTGCGCCACAGACGGTATCGATCTGCTTGTCGAATCTGCCGGCGGTGATGTCGCCGAACAGCCGTTCACCGCCGTCACGCCAGTTGGCGGCCTTGGTATAGGGTTCCACGGTGACGATCATCGCGCGGTCGCGCTTTCGCGCATAGGCGAGCCGGCCCTTCAGATCCTGGACGTCCAGCGCCTGCCAGTAGACGAAGATGTGCTCGATATCCACGTCGCTTTCGCCGGCGAATTCGCGATGAGGATCGTAGACGCCGAGGGCGACCCGCGCGTTCTCCTCCGTCACGCCCTTCGGGGCCGTCGCCGGGATCGCCGCCACGCCGCCCAGCGCGAGAACGGCTATCGACACCAAGCCCATCACAATGCCCTTCATCACCATCGTTCCTAGGTGAACCAATCGTCATTCTCCCATCACGTGATTTCGGAAATGCTAAAGCGATCCGTTGTCTTCTAACGAGTTCTCGCATTTGGGGACCGCAGTTGATGCAGCGATGTCGCTCACCGCAGCGAACTCAATTCGCGTCCAGGCCCCGGCAGGCCCTACGGCGTGATTCGGCCGAAAGTTTGGTAGCTTTGTGGCCGGCTTTTATCGTAACGCTGAGAGAAGAAGAAACACTTGGACCGGTACAGCAAGATGAAGACCATTCTCGTCACCGGCGGAGCCGGATATATCGGCTCCCACGTCTGCAAGGAGCTGGCCGCGCGCGGCTATCGGCCAATTACCTACGACAGCCTGGTTAACGGCCATCGCGAGGCCGTGCGCTGGGGGCCTTTCGAGCATGGCGACGTGCGCGACCGTCGACGGCTCGACGAGGTCATCTCGCGTTATCGACCGGAGGCGGCGATGCATTTCGCGGGCTTCGCCTATGTGGGCGAATCCGTTGCCGACCCCGGAAAGTATTACAGCAATAACGTCGGCGGCAGCCTCGCTTTGCTCGAGGCGATGATCGCTCAGGGCGTGAAGCGTCTCATCTTTTCGAGCAGTTGCGCGACCTATGGCATTCCCGACAGGGTGCCGATAGCCGAGACCGATGCACAGCGGCCGATCAATCCCTACGGGATGTCGAAGCTGATGTTCGAACGGATGCTGCCGGATTTCGAAATCGCGCACGGCCTGCAATGGATCGCGCTGCGCTATTTCAATGCCGCGGGCGCCGATCCGGACGGCGAGATTGGCGAGGACCACGATCCGGAAACCCGCATCATTCCGCTCGTGCTGGCGGCCGCGGATCAGCAGGGCGAGGACGTAACCGTCTACGGCTCGGACTACGACACTCCCGACGGGACCTGCATTCGGGACTATATCCACGTCACCGATCTCGCCGATGCCCATGTAAGGGCCCTCGACGCGCTTTTCGCCGGGGAGGCGTCGCAGGCGCTCAATCTTGGCACCGGCGCCGGCTGTTCGGTCATGCAGGTCATCGAGGCCGTCCGGACGGTCACGGGTCTTGAGGTTCCCCATCGACGCGGCGCGCGGCGAGACGGAGACCCGGCGGTGCTGGTCGCGGATGCCTCGAGGGCGCGCGCCGTCCTCGGCTGGCAGCCGACACACAGTTCCATCGGCGAGATCGTGGAGACGGCTTGGCGGTGGCACCTCAAGAAGAAGGCCCGGCACCCTGCTGGCTGAATTCCGTGTCCTCCAAACGAAAAAAATCGGTCATCACCCGCGATTCCTTAGAATTGCCGGGATCAGTGTTAGTGGACGTTAATATTCGTCTTTTAGACTGATTCCAAAGCCGGGAGTGCCGGCGGTGCCAACCCAAGAGGATACGATTCCATGCCAGACAGCCCATCCGTCGATCGCGCCCCGAAGCGACGCCTCCCGAACGTGATCGCCAGGATCATGCTGGCGACGGCCTGCCTGTCGTTCACGGCTGCGCCGAGTTTCGCCGAAAAGAGGGGAGCTCCGATGGTGAAGGCGGTTGCCCAGACGACGCCGCTGTGGCCCCAGATGCGCAAAAAGGTACGCGTGTCGGGCTCGGCCTATGTCTGCATGCCGAGCGGCTTCGGCCAGAAGGGTCGATGCGTCCAGCGCGCGAGCATGCTCTGATACCATGGGAGGTGCGGTGCTGCCCCACCTCCCATGAGTTTCCACCCGGTCCACCACCCCGACTCGTCGATCCGGGTTGGGAGCTGACGGGTGGCAATGTGCGAACGACGCAGGTTGCGCGACGTCGTTAATCACGCCACGGCAAGCGGTGGGCGTTCGTCCCTCGCTATCGAGAAAGAGCCAGCTTGTTACGCTCGTAGCTGGCGGCTACGCGATTGCCGGTCTTCAGCTTGAGGATCTCGTCGCCGGTCTGGCGGGGAAGGTGGCTGAACACATACCACTCACCGTCTGGCAGCCGACGTTGCGAGATCGTTCTGCCGTCCGTTTTGTGTTCGAAGCAGGTCAGGGCCTCGGCATTCCCATCCGCGGCAGACCAGGTCGCGCGAAAACAGGCGCGTCCCGGATTCGTCAGGAACCATCGACCCTCGGCATAGCTTCCGTTACGTCCGCTCTTTGTGAAGGCCGTGAAGCGGCGGGCGGCGACCTCGAAATAGCCCGCGCCGTCCTCCCAGATCCAGGTGCGGTTTGCGTAGATGTCGTAGAGTTCGCCAGTCGTCAGAGGGCGTGCCTCCACCGCCTGCTCAGGCGCCTGGTCAATGACATCCGCCGAATTGACGTTGGTCGTTGCCAGGAGGGTTAGCATGAATGCTGTCACTCTAACGGTGTGGGAATGGAAGGGGTTTTTCATCGGCCTCTCGATACTACCTAAGTCTCTATTATTTCTATCATTGTTCTTTCTACCATGCTCTTGGACCAAACGACAGTGCGGATTTTCTCCATGTGGCGCTATAGGCATCAGCTTGCCCTGCGCTGCGCGCGATGGGTCTGACCGACTGCGCTTGAGCCGCCGCGTCGCCTTAATCTCGGGCGACTCATCCTGAGATCAGCAGATCCCGAGCGGCACGAAACGCGTTCTGCAGGGCCGTATGGTCATCGAGCCCCTCAAGGGCGTAGCTGTTGAGGAACTGACGCCCGGCGAACAGCTTGCGGTCGACGTGGCTCAGGTCGGCTTCGTCGCAGACCTCTTGCCAGTGTTCGGCGATCGCCGTGATCTGGCGCTCGATCAGCGCTGCGGCTTCCACCTCTTTCAGGTGAAAATCAGGCGCGGCCGCAAGGCAGGTTTTCAGGGTGCTGGCGCGGCCGCCGCCCTTGATCAACATAGCCTGCGTGGCTTCGTTGCGCGTGCGGTTCTGCGGGCAGATGTCATAGGCTGGCGTCAGGGTCAGCATCTTGCCGTCCCAAAAGGCGGCATGGTTGCGCGCATGGTCGTCGGTTTTGCTGCACAGCACGTTGAAACAGATCCGGCCGTAAAGCTCCTTGAACGTGTCCTTGGGATCGCTGAAACGATGGCGGATCAGTTCCGCCAGATCCTCGTTGGAGGCATAGCGCGCCAGCATCTCGTCAAGGCCAAGCATGGTCAGCGCCGAGACCATCGCGCGCCGTGCCTAGCCAGCCTGTGTGCGCGTGCGGTCGAATCGCTCGATCAGTAGCGCGTCCTTGCGAGCGGCATGGGTCATCGAAACTGAAGCTGCGTTGAGCCCACAGGCGCTTGCCAGCTTCATCGCGATGAATTCGGCCTTCACGACGCTATACGTGTCGTTGCTTGCGGAGAATTTGGCGATGAATTTCTTCGTGCCGTCATTGATCAGCGCCTTGGGGCGCGCGCCGCCGACCGAGGCGCCGTGATTGAGGACCTGGTCGAGCGCGGGCGTAAGAGGGGAGCCCTTTTCGATGAGTTCCGCCGCTTCCAGGAGTTCGTCCAGCGAGGCTTGCGCGGCAAGGCGGGGGACATCCTCTGTTTCCAGGGCGACGATCACTGGACAATATAGTGGATATAGTCCACTATCTCCCGCGCACGGTAAGTGCTGACCAAGCGAACATAGTTGACAAAAAACAAGGGGAACTTATGTCGCAAACCTCCACGTCGGCCGACGTGGTGCTGTCCGTTCGCAATCTCACGGTGGATCTGCCGCCGGGAATGGAGCGCACCCATGCGGTCAAGAACATTTCATTCGATCTCCGTGCAGGAGAAATCCTCTGCATCATCGGTGAGTCCGGATCGGGAAAATCCGTGACCGCCAACGCGATCATGGGGCTCCTCTCGCCCGTGATCAAAGTCAGCACCGGCGAAATCCACTTCAAGGGAATGGACATTCTCGCCGCCCGCGAGGAGACGCTCAGGCCGCTTCGCGGCCAGGCGGTATCGATCATCTTCCAGGACCCCCTGTCTGCCCTCAATCCGCTGATGACCGTCGGCGACCAGATCGCCGAGGTGCTGGAGGCGCACCGCTATGGTACGGCGGAGAGCCGCAGGCAAAAGGTTCTCGACCTGCTCGAAGAGGTCGGGCTGCCCGATCCGCCGCTGATGCGTCTGCAATATCCGTTCCGCTTGTCCGGCGGCCAGCGCCAGCGCGTCATGATCGCCATGGCCCTTGCGCTCGATCCGGACGTGCTGATCGCCGACGAGCCGACGACCGCTCTCGACGTCACCACCCAGGCGCAGATCCTCGATCTCATCCGCAAGATCCAGAAGCGCAAGGGCATGAGCGTGATGTTCATCACCCACGACTTCGGCGTGGTCGCCGAGATCGCCGACCGGGTCGTGGTGATGGAAAAGGGCTTCGTGGTGGAGCAGGGCAGGGCGGACCAGGTTCTCGTCCATCCCGCGCATCCCTACACGCAACGCCTCGTCGCCGCCGTACCGCGCATGCGGGCGAACGCCGGAGCCGTCAGCGAGGAGCCTCCGGTGGTGCTCACGGTCGAAAACCTCGAAAAGGAGTATCGCAGCACCGGGTCATTCTTCCGCAAGGGACGGGTGGTCAAGGCGGTGGATCGCATCAGCTTCAGCCTGCGCAAGGGCCAGACGCTCGGGGTTGTCGGCGAAAGCGGATCGGGAAAGTCCTCGCTCGGCCGGGTGCTTCTCAAGCTCCTGGAGCCGGACGGCGGCGCGATCCATTTTGACGGGCGCGACATTGCCCAAATGACGGAAGAGAGTTTCCGGCCGCTTCGGCCCTATATCCAGATGATCTTCCAGGATCCCTTCGCCTCGCTCAATCCGCGCCATACGATCGGCAGGATCCTGACGGTCGGGCCGGTGGCGCACGGCACCACGGTTCAGGAGGCGCGCGCCAAGGCGCTCAGGCTCCTCGCAGTGGTGGGGCTCGACGAGCAGTCCTATGACCGCTTTCCCCACGAGTTCTCCGGCGGCCAGCGCCAGCGCATCGGGATTGCCCGGGCGCTGATGTTCGATCCGCTGGTCCTGGTGGCTGACGAGGCGGTCTCGGCCCTCGATGTGTCGATCCAGGCGCAGATCCTTGAGCTTCTGGCCCGGGTGCAGAGGGAGACGAAGGTCGCGATGATCTTCATCACCCACGATCTGCGGGTCGCGAGCCAGATCTGCGACGAGGTGCTGGTCATGCACAAGGGCGTGGTGGTCGAGCAGGGCCCGCCGACGCGGATCTTCCGCGATCCGCAGCACGACTATACCCGCAAGCTCGTCGCCGCGATCCCCGGCGCCGACTGGGAACCGGCCGCAGTGGCTGTCTGATCACGAACGGCGACCAATGGCGGGGGGTGGCCCCCTCCCACCAGTCCCGTTCCGGCCTTTGCGGCCCTCTTTCCGCTGGCTTTTCGCAGGGCCGGCGTTGACGCTTCTTTTTGTTAAATCATTGATATTAAAGTGAAAATAATCAAAATTATGCCAAGAAAATAGTTGATATTATCCACTAATTGCCCTTTCATATGGGCACGAAATTGCACTACGACATGGCCGGAAGACCCTGACGACGGCGCGCTGGAGAGCGCGTTGCCGGACGGGAGCCCTTTTGTCCATTCGAACGGAACCCCCATGAGCAAACCGCCTGCCAAACCGCCGACCATGCCGCAGGACATCAACATCGATGTCCTGGAAGATACGCTGAGCTTCTACATCCGCACCGTCAACATCGCCGTTTCCCGTGATCTCGACGAAAGGCTCGAGGGGCTGGACGTGGCGAAGGGAACCGGAAAGATCACGACATTGCTGCTGGTCGACGACTATCCGGGCATCCGCCCGTCCGTGATCGCCCATCTGATCCTGAGGGACCGTTCGGCCATGGGCCGGCTCATCGACCAGATGGTCGACCACGGTCTGATCCGGCGCGAAGTCTCGCCCGAAGACAGCCGCGCGCAGGAACTCTACATCACCGAGACGGGGGCGGCCCTTGCGGTCAAGGTTCGCGAGATCGTGCCCAAGCAGTCCCGCGACTTCTTCTCCTTCATTCCGGAAGACGAGCAGAAGCTGCTCATCGACATTCTTCGGCGCGCCTATCGGCGGATTGTGGGGCTTTCATGAACGGTCATCCCAAAGGTTCCGTCGCGCTCATTTCCGGCGCCAGTCGCGGCATCGGCAGCCATGTCGCCGCCGAACTGCTGCAGCAGGGCTGGTCGGTCTCGCTCGGCATGCGTACGCCGGTCATGCCGGGCTGGGCCGCGGGCCATGAGGACCGGGTTCAGCTTGCGGCCTATGATGCGGGCGACGTGGGCGGCGAAGCGCGCTGGGTGCGCCAGGCACTCGACCGCTTCGGCCGGATCGACGCGCTGGTCGCCAATGCCGGCATCATGATCCCGAAGACGGTCATCGAAGCCGATGACGACGACATCGAGGCCATGATGTCGGTCAACGTCAAGACGCCGCGGCGGCTGGCGAAGGCGGCCTGGGAGGCGCTGTGCGCAACGGGCCGGGGCCGAGTCATCATCCTCGCCTCGCTCTCCGGCAAGCGGGTCAAGTCGGCCGCTGCAGGAAGCTACTCGCTGTCGAAATTTGCGGCCGTCGCGCTTGCGCACGCCATCCGCCAGACCGGTTTCGACAAGGGCGTGCGCGCCACCGCGGTGTGCCCCGGCTTCGTCGCCACCGACATGGCGGCCGCACTCACCGATCGCGCCAGCGATCAGCTGACGCAGCCGGACGATCTCGCCCGCATCATCGCCATGCTGCTTTCCCTTCCGAACGAAGCGTCCGTCGCCGAATTCGCCGTCAACTGCCAGCTTGAGGAATTTTTCTGACATGCCCGGTCCTTATGTCGTTCCCGTCCATGGCGATGTCGACCTGCCCAAAGAGGTGGATGTCGTCGTCATCGGTGGCGGGATCATCGGAACTTCGACTGCCCTGGAACTTGCGGACAGCGGCCTGAGGGTCGCGCTCTGCGAAAAGGGCGGCATCGGCCACGAGCAATCCAGCCGCAACTGGGGCTGGGTGCGCATCTCCCGGCGGGACCCGCGCGAGGTGCCGCTGATGGCTGAATCGCTGCGGATCTGGGCTGATCTCAATCGGCGCACGGGTCGCGAGACGGGTTTCACGCGATCGGGAATCGTTTTCACCTGCGCGGACGACAAGCAGTTCGATGAGCATGAACGCTGGAACCGGAACCTCGAAGGCTACCAGATCGAATCCCGCATGCTGAGTGCCGCTGAGTTCAACGCGAAATATCCCGGCAATACGATGAAGATCGCGGGCGCGCTCTACACGGCCGGCGATTGCCGCGCCGAGCCGCAGAAGGCAGCGCCCGCCATTGCCGAAGCTGCACGCGATCGCGGTGCTCATATCCTCACCGAATGCGCCGTTCGCGGCCTTCAGCTGTCCGGCGGCCGCGTGTCGGGCGTCGTGACCGAACGGGGGGAGATCGCCTGCAAGTCGGTCGTGCTCGCCGGCGGTGCCTGGTCCAGCCTCTTCCTCGGCAATAACGGCCTCGACCTGCCGCAGCTGAAGGTCCTGAACTCGGTCCTTCGCACGAAGCCGCTGGAGGGAGGACCGGAGGAGGCCCTGTGGGCGAGCGGCTTTGCGCTGCGCAAGCGCCAGGACGGCGGCTACACGATCGCCGACGGTTTTCAGAACATCGTCGACATCGTGCCGGATTCCTTCCGCCATGCGCTGAAATTCCTGCCGGCCCTGTCGCATGAATGGCGCTCGCTTCGGCTCCGGCTCGGCGGCCGATTCTTCGACGAGGCCCGGATTCCGCGGCGCTGGGCGCTCGATGAGGCGTCGCCCTTCGAATACAACCGCGTGCTCGATCCCATCCCCTCCAAGGCCATGGCCGACGCGGCCCTGAAACGCCTGTCGCAGGCCTTCCCGGTGTTCAAGAAGGCCGAGATCGCCCAGCGCTGGGGCGGCATGATCGACGTGACGCCGGACGCTGTTCCGGTCATCGACGCCATCGACGCGATCCCCGGCTTCCACGTCGCCACCGGTTTTTCCGGCCATGGCTTCGGCATCGGTCCGGCGGCGGGCCGGCTGATGGCGGATATCGTCACCGGCCGCACACCGCTCGTCGATCGCCGCGATTTCCGTTTCAGCCGCTTTTCCGATGGTTCGAAGATCGAACTGATCAGCGGCTTCTAAAGGTGAGGGGGCAGGCGGCCTGGCCGCCTGTCTCCGATGCATGCGGCAGGCAACTGCCGAGGGGAGGCCTACCGCCCGAAGAGGCGGACGCAACGACATGAGATCAAAGCAATCCATCGGATGAAGGGGAACTAAAATGTCCGAACAGAAAAAGCCGTTCATGCATACGACACGCCGTCAGGTTCTCGGCCTGCTGGCGCTCGGCACTTCCGGGGTGGTCCTCTCCGGCCTGCCGGGACTGACCCGCGCCCTGGCGCAGGAATCCAAGACGCCGAAGGGCCAGCTGACCGTCGGCTTCTCGCAGGAGCCCACCGTCTTCAACCCGCACATGCCGCATATCGAGGTCGATGAAGGCATTCATTTCAGCATCTTCGACCCGCTCTTCTACGTCGATGAGACGGGCAAGTTCGTCGCCGCGCTCGCCGCCGAGGTTCCGACCGTCGAGAATGGCGGCATTTCCGCCGATGGTCTGTCGTGGAAGGTGAAGCTGCGCGACGACGTGAAATGGCATGACGGGACGCCGTTCACCGCCGAAGACGTGAAGTTCACCCTCGAACTTCTGGTCGATCCCAACTTCCGTTCCTGGCGCAAGACGGGTCATGAACTGGTCCGCGAGCTGACGGTCGTTTCGCCGACCGAGCTCACCTGGAAGATGGAAAGGCCCTTCGCGCCCTATCCGTCGATCCTCGCGTCCACCTTCATCACCCCGAAGCACATTCTCGGCGCGGAAGCCGACAAGAACACCGCCGCCTACAACAATGCGCCAATCGGCACCGGGCCGTTCAAGTGGAAGGAGCGCGTCGCGGGCGACTATATCCTGCTCGAGGCCAACGCCGACTATTTTGCCGACGGCCCCCATGTCGAGCGGGTGATCTACAAATACATTCCAGATCTCAACGTCATGTACACGCAGTTCAAGACCGGCGACATCGACGTGGTCGGCCTGCAGTGGATCACGCCCGACCACTATGACGAAGCCAAGGCGCTCGAAGGCAAGGTCGTGACCGTCGATCCGGCCTCCACCGTCGAGTCCTTCACCTTCAACATGGAACGTCCGCAGTTCAAGGATCCGGCGGTGCGCGAGGCGCTCTACCATGCGATCGACAAGCAATCGATCATCGATGCGCTCTACTACGGCCTGCCGACGCCGACCGAAAGCTACATGCCGCAGCAGTCGATCTACTACAATCCGGACCTGCCGAAGCACGAATATTCGATGGACAAGGCCAAGCAACTGCTCGACGACGCCGGCTGGGCGCCGGGCGCCGACGGAATCCGCGCCAAGGACGGCGTGAAGCTCGCCTTCACCTGCTCGACCACGGCGGGCAACCACATCCGCGAACAGGTGCAGCAGTACATGCAGCAGTCGTTCAAGGATCTCGGCGTGGAGATGACCATCTCCAACCTGCCGCCGGCCGTCATGTGGGGCGACTACTGGATGCTCTCGCAGTTCGACACGGTCATCGTCGGCCTCGACTTCCTGACCGGGCCTGATCCGGACACCTCCGACTTCTTCCGCTCCACCTCCAGCCCGGCCAAGGGCGGCTCCGGCCAGAACACCTGGCAGTACGCCAACCAGGAAGTGGACGACCTGCTGGCCAAGGGCGGCAGCCTCTTCGTGCCGGAGGACCGCAAGGTCGCCTATCTGAAGATCCAGGAGATCATGCGCAAGGAACTGCCGTTCCTGCCGCTCTTCCAGTACGCCAAGGTGCGTGGCCACCGGCAGGGTATCGAGAACGTCAAGTTCAACATCAACACCCGCATCGACACCTGGAACGTCGGAAGCTGGAGCCTGAGCTGATCGTTGCAATGCCGGGCTCTTCGGAGCCCGGCCATCCACCGCGGCCGGCCCTAACGCGCCGGCGCGCCGTCCATTGCCGCTGACGATCCTCTGTCGTGTCCGCTCGACTGACCCGGAGTTACGCCCATGCTGACCTATCTACTGAACCGGCTCTCGCAGAGCCTCGTGCTGCTCGTGCTGGTCTCGATCATCGGCTTTGCCGTCCTGAACCTCGCGCCCGGCGGGCCGCTGTCGCAGTTTGCCTTGACGCCCGGCATGACGCGTGAGGCGCTCGACCGCATCGCCCAGCAGATGGGCCTCGACCGCCCGCTGCCGATCCAATATTTCGACTGGGCCTGGCGCCTCCTGCAGGGGGACTGGGGCAAGTCCTATCGCGATCAAAGACCCGTCCTGGAGATCATCTCCGGCCATCTGTTCGCAACTCTGCTGCTGATGGTCTCGTCGACGCTGATCTCGATCCTGATCGGCACGTGGATCGGCATCAAGGGAGCGACGAAGCGCTATTCGCTCTTCGACTACACCGCCACCGTCGGCGCCATGGTCGCACTCTCGATCCCGACCTTCTGGTTCGGCCTCGTCGCCATCTACGTCTTCGCGCTGAAGCTCAAGTGGCTGCCGGCCGGCAACATGTACACGATCGGCGACCAGTCGCTCTACGACTACGCCATCCATTTGATAATGCCGAGCCTCGTGCTCGCCCTCGTCAACATCGCGGTGTGGAGCCGCTACATGCGGACGGCGACGCTCGACGTCATCAACCAGGACTTCGTGCGCACGGCACGGGCGAAGGGGCTGACGCCGCGCCGGGTGCTGATGAAACACGTGGTCGGCAATGCGCTGCTGCCGATGATCACGCTTGCCGGGCTGCAGCTTCCGACCATTCTCGGCGGTGCGCTCGTCACGGAAACGGTCTTCACCTGGCCGGGCATGGGGCGCCTTTTCCTCGATAGCCTCGGCTACCATGACTATCCGGTGGTGATGGGCCTGCTGATGTTTTCCGCCATTCTCGTGCTGTTCGGCAGTCTGCTCGCCGACCTGCTGGTCGCCCTCGTCGATCCTCGCATCCGGCTCGGATGAAGCCTGTTCCGCGACAGCTGCCGTCACACATAGGAGAGATCATGTCCGCCGCAACGCTCCCTTCCTCCGCTGCCGCAGCCAGTTCCCGCTGGTGGCAGGGCCGCACGGTCCGCCGGTTTGCCCGTCACAAGCTCGCCGTGGTCGGCCTCGTCATGATCAGCATGATGATCCTTGCTTGCGTGTTCGGGCCGCACATCCTGCCCTATGACGAACTCTATATCGACCTGCGCGCCCGGTTCGCTCCGCCGCTGACCGGCTATCACATCTTCGGCACGGATCCGCTGGGCCGCGATATCGCCGCCCGCCTGTTCAACGCCGGCCGCATCTCGCTGCTGGTCGGCTTTTTCGCCATGATCCTGTCGACGCTGATCGGCACGGTGATCGGTGTCGTCGCCGGCTATTACGGCGGCCGGGTCGGCGCCGTGCTGATGCGTTTCGTCGACGCCTTCCTGTCCTTCCCCAGCATCTTCCTGCTGCTGGCGCTGGCGGCCTTCGTCAAGCCCAGCCCCTTCACGATCACCGTGATCATCGCCGTCACGAGCTGGATGGAGATCGCCCGGCTGGTCGAGGCGGAGGTGCGTTCGCTGCGGGAACGCGATTTCGTTCTGGCGGCGCGCATGGTGGGGCTGCCCAACGGCTGGATCATGTTCCGCGAGCTTCTGCCGAACGCGGTCGGGCCGATCATCGTCGCGGCCACGCTGACGGTCGCCCGCGCCATCCTGCTCGAAGCCTATATCAGCTTCCTCGGCTACGGCATCCAGCCGCCCCTGCCGAGCTGGGGCAACATGCTCAACGGTGCGCAGCAATATCTCGACAAGGCGCCCTGGCTTGCCATCGTTCCCGGTGTGGCGATCACGCTCGCGGTCACCAGCTTCAACTTCATCGGCGACGGCCTGCGCGACGCGCTCGACGCCCGCAGCGATCTGAACTGAGGGAGCGGACCATGGCGGCCTTTTCGCCCTTCGACGTCACGCTCTGGTATGCGACGGCAAGACCCGCACCCCGGACCGAGCCTCTGGCCGCTGCGGCGAAGGCCGATGTCTGCATCGTCGGTGCCGGCTATGCGGGACTGACGACGGCGCTCGAACTCGCCAAGGCCGGCGTCAGCGTCGTGGTGCTGGAGCGCGAAGAGGCGGGCTTTGGCGGTTCGGGTCGCAATGCCGGCCATTGCACGCCGACCTTCACCCACTACAGCCTGCCCGAACTGAGGGACATGCTGGGCGAGCCTTGGGCGGAGCGGCTGATCGAGCGACAGACCCGGGCAAATGACCGCGTCTCGGCGATGATCCGCGACTACCAGATCAACTGCGAATGGGTGCAGAACGGCTATGTCATGGGCGCGCCGCACAGGGGCGCGCTCGACGAGATCAGGCACAAGGTCGAGACCTACAATGCGGTGGGGGCACGGACCCGCCTGATCGGCCGGGACGAGGTCGCGGCGATCACCGGCAGCCCGCGTTTTCACGGCGGATGGCTGCACGAGGAGGCGGGCCATCTCAATCCGCTGAGCTATGCCCGGGGCCTTGCCGGTGCCGTCCTGCAGGAGGGCGGCAGGATCTTCACCGGATCGGCGGCGCTTTCCTGCGACCGCCATGCCGGCGGCGGCTGGGAGGTGAGGACGGAGCAGGGCCATGCGATCGCCGACAAGGTCATCTTCACCACCGGCGCCTACACGGTCGGCGGCTGGCCGAAGCTCGACCGCACGTTCAAGATCCAGCGCGTCTTCGTCGCCGCGACCCAGGTGCTCTCTGAGGAGACGCACCGGACCGTCCTGCCGCGCAACACGACGATCCACGACGGGCGCGGCGACATCTACGTCTACAAGTACAATGCCGAAGGCCGGATCGTCGCCTCGATGTTCCCGATGGGAAGGCGCGGCCGCGATATTGCCTATACGCGCCAGGTGATGAGCGATCGGCTGAAGTGGCTGCATCCGCAGATCCACGAAGAGATCCGCTGGGAGTATTTCTGGTTCGGCGAGCTCGACATGCAGTACCGCACGGTGCCGCGTTTCTACGACCTGGCGCCCGGCGTCGTGGCGCTCACGGGTCTGTCGGGCCGCGGCGTGCCGACCGGTTCGATGCTCGGCTCGATCCTGTCGGAATGGGCGCTCGGCAAGCCGCAGAACGAACTCGCGCTGAAGCTCGAGCCGCTGGCCGCAGCACCCTTCTACATGAATTTCGGCCCCGCGCTGACGCTTCGCTACTACCGACTGCGCGACAACCTCCAGACCCGGCTTTCCGGAGCGGACCTGCCGCCGCACGCCTGACCCTTCACCTCGAGAAGCCCGCCGCCGCGCGGGCCGACACCACGGACAACCAAGGAGACTGCCATGAGCATGCCGATCTACAACATTGCCGACGACATCGACCTGACCCCCGCCATGCCGGCCGAGGGGCGCGAGGGCGGTTCCTATCGCCGGGCGATCTGGCAGGATCCGATGGAGAACGGCACGATCGTCGCGGTGTGGAAGGCCGAGCCCGGCATCTACAACTATCCGGGCCGTGATCTCGAAGAGACGTTCGTCGTCGTCGAAGGCGAGGCGATGTATGCGCAGGCGGAGGAGGAGCCGGTGAAGATCGGCCCCGGTTCGATCGTCAGCATCGCCAAAGGCGTGCCGAGCCGTCTGGAGATCCTGTCGCCCTTCCGCAAGCTCGCAACCGTCGTTCCGAAGCCCTAAAAGGCTCCGCTCGCCGACGCGCCTGGCGGAACGTCTATGCGGGTGCGTCGGCGACGGAGGCGCGTTCCACCAGGTCCGTCTGCAGCACGATGCGCGTCGCCGGCGCTTCGTCTCCGTTCATGCGCTCGACCAGCAGCCTGGCCGCCGTCTCGCCCAGCTTATAGACCGGCTGACGCACGACGGTGACCGGCGGCGTCGTGACCGAGGTCCAGTCGGCGTCGTGGAACGACACCAGCGACAGATCGTGCGGGATGCGGATGCCAAGCTCGCGGCAGAGTTTGAAGACTTCGAGACCGATCACGCTGTCGGAGGCGATGATCGCCGTCGGACGCTGTGCCGAGGTGAGCATGGCCTCGACGATGCGATGGGTATGCTCCGGCGTCGTCGCGCCGACATGCACCCAGTCTTCGATCCCTTTGAGGCCGGCCTCCCGGCAGACACCGAGAAAGCCCTCGATGCGGCGGCGCACCGAGCCCGTATTGATGTCGGCCGGCGTATGAAAGCGGTGGTCCGGGGTGTCGCAGGCGGTGAGATAGGCGATGTGCTTGTGCCCGCGCGCGATCAGCCGGCGCGTGATGCCTTCCGCCGCATGCCGATCGTCGGCGACCACCGTGTCGACGCCGAGCATCTCGCTGCCGCGGTCGAGCAGCACCATCGGCCGGCCGGAGCGCGTCGCTTCCCTCAGATGGTCGATATCGCTCTCGCGGGCCGGAGAGACGATCAGGCCGTCCACGCGCTTGGCGAGCAGCGTGCGGATCGCGGCCTTTTCCGTTTCCGCGTCCTCGCCGGAATTGATCAGGATGACGGTGAAACCCGCCTGCCGGGCAATGTCGGTAATGCCCCTGACCGCGAGGCTGAAGAACGGGTTCTCGATGTCGCCCACCACCACGCCGATCGTGCCCGAGCGTCCCGTGGTCATGCTGCGGGCCAGTTCGTTCGGCCGGTAGTTGAGGGCGCGGGCGGCGGCGGTCACGGCTTCGCGCACCCGTTCGCTGACGGTTCCGTATCCGCCCAGCACACGGGCGGCCGTCGCCTTCGAGACGCCCGCCATGCGTGCGACATCGGCCACTGTGACGGACGTATTTCGGGGCGGGCTCTGTTCCATGAGCGGTAGCCTTACAAGAGATATTGACGATTGGCAAATGCGTCTATAACAATTGGCAAAAGTCAAAGAGACCGGTCTCTTTCAATTTGAGACCGGTCTCTGAGGTAAGAAAAACAAGTGCCGACATGCGAACTGCACGGGCCGGACGGGCGGGTTTTGCCGCCTTTCGGATGGGACCCGTGCGCCCTGAAGACCTCGCAGACAAGATCACCAGAGGAGACGAAACCAATGCAATTCATCGAAGCCTTCAATGCCCCCTTTGCCCGGATGCGTGCGACCGCCGTCGCGCTTGCCTTCGGCGTGCTGGCCGGTGCCGCAATCCCGGCGCTTGCCCAGGACAATCCGCTCGGCCTCATCGACCCCGCCGTCATCAGCGTCGGCACGATGGGGGACGCCAAGCCCTATGCCTTCACCACCGCCGACGGCAATTTTTCCGGATTTGACATCGAGCTCTTCCTCAACATCGCCGAGCGCCTCGGCTTCAAGAAGGACCAGGTGATCTTCACCGGGCAGGAATTCTCCGCGCTCATGCCCTCGGTCGCCAACGGCCGCTTCGATGTTGCGGCGGCCGCCATCGGCACGACCGACAAGCGCAAGGAGACCGTCGACTTCTCCGATGGCTATCTCGCGGGCTTCCTCACCGTGCTGACGCCGGATGCCGGCATCACCGACGCCGCGAGCCTCAAGGGCAAGCGTCTCGGCGTCGTGCAGGGCACGCTGCAGGAAATCTATGCCGAGAAGAATTTCACCGGCGCCGATCTGGTGAAGTTCCCGGACAACAACTCCGCCATCTCCGGGCTCAACAACGGCACGGTCGACGCCCACTTCCTCGACTACGAGGCCGCCAAGGACTATTCCGCCCGCTATGCCGACCTGAAGGTCGGGGTCAACATTCCGAGCTTCGACGCGCCGGCCGGCTTCGTCATCTGCAAGGGCAATGACGCGCTGCGCGAAGCGATCAACAAGGCCCTGCATGAAGCCATGCAGGACGGCACCTGGAAGACCCTGCACGAAAAATGGTTCCCCGGCACGCCGATGCCGGATTCGTATCTTCCCAAGCAGTGATGCCGCCTTGCCGGTCCGACCCTGTCGGTCGGACCGGTCTTTCCTCCAAGGGATTTCCTGATGAACTGGCTCGAAAACCTGCGCCGCAGTTTCCTTGACTGGAACGCGATGGCCGAAGTGCTGCCGACCATGATCACCGTCGGCCTGAAGAACACGCTGATCCTTGCGGCCGCCTCGACGGTGCTGGGCGTCGTCATCGGCATGGTGCTCGCCATCATGGGCATTTCCCGCTCGGCCTGGCTGCGCATTCCCGCGCGCCTCTATACCGATATCTTCCGTGGCCTGCCGGCCATCGTCACCATTCTGCTGATCGGGCAGGGATTTGCCCGCATCGGCCGCGAACTGTTCGGCCCCTCGCCCTATCCGCTCGGCATCCTGGCGCTCAGCCTGATCGCCGGCGCCTATATCGGCGAGATCTTCCGTTCCGGCATCCAGAGCGTCGACCGCGGCCAGATGGAGGCCTGCCGGGCGCTGTCGATGAGCTACGGCCAGGGCATGCGGCTGATCGTCGTGCCGCAGGGCGTGCGCCGCGTGCTGCCGGCGCTGGTCAACCAGTTCATCGGCAACGTCAAGGATTCCAGCCTCGTCTACTTCCTCGGCCTGCTGGCCTCCGAGCGCGAGATCTTTCGTGTCGGGCAGGACCAGGCGGTCGTGACGGGCAATCTTTCGCCGCTGCTTCTGGCCGGCGTGTTCTACCTCTTCGTCACCGTGCCGCTCACCCATGTCGTCAACGCCATCGACAATCGCCTGAGACTGGGCAAGCAGCGTCCTTCGGCCGTAACCAGCGGGCTGGAGGAGGTCAGCGAACTCGACGCCGCCGCCCGCGCCTCCGGGACCGCCTTCAAGGGCGGCAGCCTCGACGTGCGCAATCTCGGCATGGCTTATGGCGACCTCGATGTGCTCAAGGGCGTCGATCTTTCGGTGAAGCCGGGCAGCGTCACCTGCATCATCGGTCCGTCCGGCTCCGGCAAGTCGACGCTGCTGCGCGGCCTCAACCGTCTCGTCGAGCCGAAGAGCGGCGACATCCAGATCGACGGCGAAAGCATCCTGTCGATGAAGCCCGAAACGCTGCGCCGACGGGTCGGCATGGTCTTCCAGCACTTCAACCTCTTTCCCGACCATACGGCGCTCGAAAACGTCATGCTGTCGCTGACCAAGATCAAGGGCTTGCCTATGGCCGAAGCCGAGCGCATCGCCAAGGCGCGGTTGGCCGATGTCGGGCTGGAGAGCCGGCAGCATCACCGCCCCGGCGGCCTTTCGGGCGGCCAGCAGCAGCGGGTGGCGATCGCCCGGGCGCTCGCCATGGAACCGGAGGTCATCCTGTTCGACGAGGTGACGAGCGCGCTCGATCCGGAACTGGTCAAGGGTGTCCTTAACCTGATGGCCGACCTTGGCGGACGCGGCATGACCATGGTCGTCGTCACCCATGAAATGGGCTTTGCCCGCCGGGTCGCCGATCAGGTCGTGTTCATGGACGAGGGGCGTGTGGTGGAAGCCGGCACGCCCGGGGCGATCTTCGACAACCCGCAGAGCCCGCGTCTGCAGCGCTTCCTTGCGGAAGTGCTTTGATGGCGCAGAGGAGAGCCAGATGACAGCAACGATCAGATGGGGCGTGCTGGGCTGCGCCGGCATTGCCGCCAAGGCGGCCATTCCCGCCATCCAGTCCAGCCGCCTCGGCCGGGTGACGGCCATCGCCTCGCGCGATGCCGGCAAGGCAAGCGACATGGCGGCCCGGTTCGGCATCGCCAAGGCCTATGGCCGGTACGAGGACCTGCTGGCCGATCCCGAGATCGACGCGATCTACAATCCGCTGCCCAATCATCTGCATGTGCCCTGGACGATAAAGGCACTGGAGCAGGGCAAGCCGGCGCTCTGCGAGAAACCGATCGCGCTCGACGCAGCAGAGGCCATGACGCTGGCCGACGCGCAGAAGGCCACCGGCCTGCCGGTCGCCGAAGCCTTCATGGTGCGTCATCACCCACAATGGAAGAAGGCGCAGGCGCTGGTGGCGGAAGGGCGGATCGGCGAGGCGAGGGCGATCCAGACGATCTTCTCCTACTATCTCGACGATCCTGAGAACGTGCGCAACCGCGCGGATATCGGTGGCGGCGGCCTGTTCGACGTCGGCTGCTACGCCATCAATACCGCCCGTTTCCTGTTCGGCGCCGAACCGCTGCGGGCGATCGCCCTGGTGGAGCGCGATCCGGTCTTCGGAACGGATAGGCTGACCAGCGGTCTGCTGGCGTTTCCGCAGGGCAGGCAGCTCGCCTTCACCTGTTCCACGCAACTTGCCCTGACGCAGATGGTCACGGTGCTCGGCACGCGCGGACGCCTGGAAATCCCCATTCCCTTCAACGCGCCGGCCGATCAGCCTAGCCGGCTGATCCTCGACGACGGCCGCGATCTTGCCGGCGGCGGGCGCGAGGAGATCGCCATCGCGGCGGTCGACCAGTACCGCGAACAGGCCGACGCCCTCTGCGAAGCCATTCTCTCGGGCAAGCCGCTCGACACGGGACTGGGAGATGCGATCGCCAACATGAAGGTGATCGACGCGCTCTTCCGCTCCGCCGTCTCCGGCCGCTGGGAGCAGCCCTGAGACGTCCCGACCATTTCCATGACCCACCGATCGAAAGACATCCCATGACAGACAACAGCATCTCTTCGGCCGTCATCATCGGCGCCGGCATTTTCGGCGTTTCCACCGGCGTTCAGCTTGCCCGCCGCGGCATCAGGGTCACCATCCTCAATGATGGCCCTCCGGCCAACGGCGCGTCCGGCCGCTCGCTCTCCTGGCTGAACTCGGCGCGCATGCGCTCGGAGCCCTATCACCGCCTGCGCATGGCCGGCATCGATCGCTACCGCACCCTTTTCGCCAAGCACCCCGATACGGACTGGCTTCGGTTCGACGGCGGCCTGACCTGGGACGCCGACGACGAGCGCAACGAGATCGACGCCGCCTACCGCCACGAGGTTTCGCTTGCCTATGACGCACGGCGCGTCTGCGCAGCCGATGTCGCCGAGGTCACGCCCGGTCTCGACGCAAGGGCGATCACCCGCCAGGGCGCGATCTTCAATCCCGGCGAGGGCTGGGTCGACCTTCCGGTCCTGATCGGCATGCTTCTCGAAGAGTTTTCCGCTCTCGGGGGCGTGGTGGTGACGGATCAGGGCGCGGCCAAGGTTCTGGTCGAGGCCGGCCGGGCCGTCGGTGCGAAAACCGCCACCGGCCGACACTTCCTCAGCGACGCCGTCGTGGTCGCAACGGGGCCGGCGGTGCCGCGCATGGCGGCGGACAGCGGCCAGGTGATCGGCGATGACACCCCGATCGCCCTGCTGGTGCAGACCAAGCCGTTCTCCCACCCGCTGCGCGCCGTCCTCAACACCCCGCGCGTGGCCGTGCGGCCTGCGCCCGGCGGCACCTTCTCGCTCGATGCCGACTGGGCCGCGGACGAAGGCGTGAAAGCGCGTCCCGACGGCGGCTACGACATCGACGAAGCCGTGGTTGAGGCGCTGCTGGCGGAGGCGGCCAGGGTGATGAAGGGCAATCCGAGGCTCGAGGTCGCCTCCGTCGGCGTTGGCGGCAAACCGATCCCCGGCGACGGCGAACCCGTGGTCGGTGCGCTCAAGGCCATCCCCGGCTACTACGTCGCCTTCAGCCACAGCGGCGCGACGCTCGGCCTGATCGTCGGCGAACTGCTCGCCTACGAGGTTGCGACCGGCAAGGAACATACCATGCTTGCGACCTTCAGGCCCGAGCGTTTCGCGTCACTATAGACTGTCCCGCCAGGCCTGGGCGAGCGAAACTCGAACTGCTGCAGGCCCGATTGATTGGCGCGACGTAGCCATCCTGCTGTAAGCATCCGGCGTAGGCCACGGATGGGCCGGCTTCCCGTCAGTGGCGTTTGTTCTGGCTTTTTGCGTAGCCAGCTTCTCCGAGGGTTCGGCGGCGCGCGAGTTTGGCTATCCGATCATTGATCGTATCGACGTCAATATCTTCCGGCTCGAAGCGACCGCCGTACCAGTCCACGACTTCGCGGTGTTGCGCATGTCGAGGCTTTGCCATTGCTTCGAGGAAGTCCTCGAAGCCGGGCAAGCCGCCGACATCTTCCGGCCGCGGCGCCGGTCGCCGCCGCGCCATTGCTGGGCCATCCATTCGGCCGTCACGCGCGTGGGCATGGACTTGACGGACAGAATGAGGCGACGCGTGCCGCGCCCGTTGCCATCGGGGAGGTTTTCCTGCCTCCCGGTCTTCTCGACCCGCTTGAAGGCCTGTCGGATGGCTGTGTCGGAAAGGCTTGCCATAACGATTTCTCCGATCCCAGTTCGCCAGAGCGCGGGTCGCTGAAAATTGCGAAAAAACGTTATTATTCAATGCGTTCGCGCGTGAAAATCGGTGACGGAAGAGGGCTGAGTGGGACGGTTGTTCATCATGATGGCGAGGATCAGCACCTCGACCGCCACCGCCGACAGCGTCAGGATCATCGTGCCGTAGGGATCGCCGACCTTGACGGCGAGCACTTCCGCATGGTGGGCGACGCGCAGCGATGCCGCGACGATGGCGGCAATCGGCGCAGCAGCCGCGGCGAGCGACACGACCGTGCCCATGGCGAGGATCTCGTGTTCCAAACTGAATCCGAAAACTGCCATAAGGATCGGAAAGAGAAGGATCTTCTCCTGTCTCAGCATGGACGGCTCCTGTGCATTGCGTACCGCCCCTTACGGGCGATGGGCGGGAACGGTCGGGCGGATGGAACTGTTCCGCCCCGCTTCGGGTTTGCGGATTGGTGCGCTTGATGCGATACTAAGCCCAAGCATAAGAAAGGAGGACAGAATGACCAAGGTTGCCTACGAGATCGTTCCCCATGACGGGGGATGGGCCTACAAGCTCGGCGACGTTTTCTCCGAAAGCTTTGCCAGCCACGACGAGGCCCTGGAGGCAGCACGTATCGTCATGCAGGAACAGCAGGTCGGCGACGAGCCCGTCAAGATCAGCTATCAGGACGAGAAGGGCAAGTGGCACTACGAGGTCAGTGACGGCGGCGACCGGCCGGAAGTCGAGATCGTCGATCGCTACCAGTCCGGTGAAACGCCGGCCTAGCGGATGCTGCGGAGGCCGATCGACTGGGCGAACCGGATCAGATAGCCGTCAGGGTCCTGCACGAGGAACTCCCGTGAACCGGTTTCCTCTGTCTCGCCAACGCGATACCAGCTTTCGCTCGGTTCTTCGAAGGGCGGCCAATCCAGTTTGCGAAGGGCTTCAAGTATGGATTCGAGGTCGTCGGTGGCGATCTGGAAGTTGATGCCGCGGCCGTACGGCCGTTCGAGCGGTGCCGTCCGCCAATTGCCGTTGATTTCACACAGCATGACCTGCGCACCTTGGCGCTCGAGGTAGGCAAACTTCGCCTGCCGCCGTTCGTAGGCCACGCGAAAGCCGAGCCCGTCGCACCAGAAGGCGAGGCTCGCCGCGATGCTGGTGACGTCGAGTTCGGGCACCAGCGGTGCAAAGCCGCCGGTAGGGCCGCTGCCGGTTCCCGCTGACGCGTCGCGCTCGGCACGTGAAAGCTCGGTCATCCAATTCTCCTCATCGGGAAACGTAGTCGAGCAGCCCGGCGACCAAGGCGTCGAAGGTGACGCGACAGCGGGCCGCCGTCTTCAAGTTCTCATGCATGACGACATAGGTTTCCAGCGACAGCTCGATCGCCTCTGCCAGGACCGGAACCAGGTTGGGATCGCGCCGGGCAAGCGTGTTCTGGCACATGCCGATGCCGCCGGCTGCCCGGATCATGGCCATCTGGGCGAGGTTGCTGTCGGTGCGCATCGTGAAATGGATGTCGGCGAGCTTGGGCTTGTCCTTGAGAATCGCCCGGATATAGGCGAGCTGCCGGTCGAAGCCGATCAGCCGGTGGGAGGAGAGCTGATCGAGCCCTGTCGGCGTGCCGTGGCGCTCGAGATAGCGGTGGTGCGCGTGCAGTCCGAGGGGGATCGCGCCGATCCGGCGGCTCACCAGTGCCCCCTGCGACGGCGGCACCATGCGCACCGCGATATCGGCCTCCTGGCGCAGCAGATCCTCCACGGCGTCCGAGACCGAGAGTTCCACATTGAGAGCGGGATGCCGTTCCTGAAGTTCGGCTATGATGGGCGGCAGGACTTCAATGCCGATCACCTCGCTGGCGCTGATGCGTACCGTACCGGTGACGCTGCCGGGCTGGCCGCTTGCAGCACGCGCCAGGCTGGCTGCGGTGGCCGCCATGGTCTCGGCATAGGGTTTCATCTGCTGCGCGGTTTCCGTCGGCAGCAGGCCCTGCTGCGAGCGCAGGAAGAGCGGCGCGCCGGAGAGCGCTTCCAACGCATCAATGTGCCGGCCGACGGTTGGCTGCGTCAGGCCCAGGTCCCGGGCGGCGGCCGACAGCGACCCCTCGCGCAACACGGCGAGGAAGGTGCGGTAGTAATCCCAGTTTGCGTTCAGCTCACCCATTCAAATATGTATAGCAAGTCAAGATAAATAGGCAATTCCGTATGGAGCGTCTGCAAGCGATATTCCGGTCATCGCAACATGCCGGACACAGGAGATACGTCATGACCCAGGAATTGATGCAATTGCCGCTTGCCCTCGTTCTCGGCGCCACCGGCGGGATCGGCGGCGCCATGGCCCACAAGCTTGCCGCCCGCGGCTACCGCGTGCGCGCCATGCACAGGAATGCCAGGGAGATGGCGCTGCGCCATCCGCAGTTCGAATGGGTGCCGGGGGACGCCATGCGCCGCGAGGACATCGTCAAGGCTGCCCAGGGCGCCAGCCTGATCGTCCATGCCGTCAATCCGCCGGGCTATCGCAACTGGGGCGAACTGGTCCTGCCGATGATCGACAATACGATCGCTGCCGCCGGCGCAGTCGGCGCGCGGATCGTCATGCCCGGGACGGTCTACAATTTCGGGCCCGATGCCTTTCCGCTGATCGACGAGGACAGCCCTCAGAACCCGCAGACCGCCAAGGGCAGGATCCGTGTTGCCCTCGAGCAGCGTCTCGAGGCGGCAGCCGGGCGCGGTACACCGGTGCTGATCGTGCGGGCCGGCGACTTCTTCGGCCCCGGTGCCGGCAACAACTGGTTTGCGCAGGGGCTGATCAGGCCGGGAAAGCCGGTTACCTTCGTCACCAATCCCGGCAAGCGCGGCGTTGGGCATCAATGGGCCTATCTTCCGGATGTCGCCGAAACCATGATGCAGTTGATCGAGCGGGCCGACAAGCTTCCGCCGTTCGCGCGGTTCCACATGGACGGCTTCTTCGATGCCGACGGAACCGAAATGGCGGCGGCGATCGGCCGGGCGACCGGCAAGCCGGATCTGAAGATCAAACGCTTTCCGTGGATGGTGGTCCGGCTGGCTTCGCCGTTCGTGCCGTTGTTCCGGGAACTGGCTGAAATGCGCTATCTGTGGCGCCAGCCGATCCGCATGCGCAACGCCCGGCTGGTGGCGATGCTCGGAAGCGAGCCGCAGACGCCGATCGACGAGGCTGTGCGGGCGACGCTGTCATCTCTGGGGTGTCTCGACAAGCCCGCCGCGGCCTCGTCGGTCGCGCCGAGCCTCGCTCGTGGGAGGGCGGCATGAGTTCCGTTTCGACCATCCAGCCGGCCCGCGTCAGCGCCGGCGTCCGCCTCATGTCCGCCGCGTTGGTGGTCGGGATCTGCGGGCAGTTCTTCCTGGCGGGGCTGTCGATCTTCTCCGATGCGGCCCTGTGGTCGCTCCACGGTGCAATCGGCGGCGGCCTGTCGCTGCCGGTCATCGGTTTGCTGGCGCTGTCGCTGGCGAGCCCTTCGGCGCACCGCTATCGCCGCCACACGGTTCTGCTGTTCTGCCTCTATTGCCTGCAGGTCCTGCTGGTCGCCCTCGGACGCGAGCTTGGCCTTGCATTTGTCTCCGCGCTGCATCCGGTCAACGGGCTCTTCATGATGGGGGCGGCTGTCGGACTGGTGAACGAGGCGTTCGGCGGGCAGGGCGACCGCAGGGCCTGAAAGGAGAAACCCCGGCGATGGGCCGGGGTTCCTGCTGTCAGACTCAGGCCATTTTCGGATAGTTCGTGTAGCCGTCGGCTCCGCCGCCGTAGAAGGTCGCGCGGTCCGCCTCGTTGAGCGGCGCGTTTTCCTTCAGGCGCTGCACAAGGTCCGGATTGGCGATGAAGGCCTTGCCGAAGGAGACCATGTCGGCCCGGCCGGAGGCGACCGCATTAATCGCCATGGCACGGTCATAGCCGTTGTTGACCATCCAGGCCGCCTTGCCGCCCTTGGCGCGATAGGCCGCCTTGAAGCCTGCCCAGTCGAAGGGAAGGTTGTCGCGCGGTCCGCCGGTGGCGCCTTCGATGACGTGGATGAAGGCGAGATCATAGGCCGCAAGCTTTTCGGCCAGATGATTGAACAGGGGCTGCGGTTCGGGGTCCGAGACGTCGTTGGCGGGGGTGACTGGCGAGAGCCGGATGCCGGTGCGCTCCGCGCCGATTTCCTTGACGATCGCATCCACGACTTGGAGGGCGAAGCGCGTGCGGTTCTCGATCGAGCCGCCATAGGCGTCGGTGCGGGTATTGGAGTTCGAGCGCAGGAACTGGTCGATCAGGTAGCCGTTGGCGGCGTGGATCTCTATCGCGTCGAAACCGGCGTCGATCGCGGCGCGGGCGGCGCGGCGATAGTCCTCGACAATGCCCGGTATCTCGTCGAGCGTGAGGGCCCGCGGCTCGGAAGTCTCGACGAAGCCGCCGGTGCCGTCCTCGTGGACGATATAGGTCTTGGACTTGGCGCGGATGGCCGACGGGGCGACGGGCTGGCCGCCATTCGGCTGGAGCGAGGTATGCGACACGCGGCCGACATGCCAGATCTGGGCGGCGATGTGGCCGCCGGCAGCATGCACGGCGGACGTCACGCGCTTCCAGCCTTCGATCGACTCCGGGAGGTACAGGCCGGGCACCTGGGCATAGCCCTGGCCCTGATGGCTGATTGGCGTCCCCTCCGAGATCAGCAGGCCGGCCGTGGCGCGCTGTTCGTAATAGGTGACGTTGAGATCGTTGGGGACGGCACCCGGCGAGCGATTGCGGGTCAGCGGTGCCATGGCAATGCGGTTTGAAAGGGAAATGTTTCCGATCTCGATCGGATCAAAGAGACTGGTCATGAAGATCTCCAGAAAGGCCGGTGAATTGGGAGGAGGGCACCGGCTGGTCGAATCTGGGGCTTCAGAGCATCTTCTTCAAGGCTTCGAGGAAGGCGCTGATCGTGTCTTCGTTGCGGCGGTACAGAACCCATTGGCCGACGCGGGTCGAGGAGATCAGGCCCGCGCGCTGCAGGGTCGCGAGATGGGCGGAGACGGTCGACTGCGACAGGCCGCAGCGTTCGAACTGGCCGGCGCTCACGCCCAGCGCCAGGGGCTGGAGCTGCGCGGAGAAATGGCGTTCCGGCTCCTTGAGCCAGTTCAGCATTTCGATGCGAGCAGGGTGTGCAAGCGCTTTGAGGGTATCATCGAGATTCATCAGCAGTCGTCCGTATCGGTGTATGCCGTTTCACATATGGTAGGATTGGGGACCGTCAACTCACGGTCGCGTGAAAGAGCATGCAAAGATGTCCAATTTTGGGACATTCTGACGCGCAGGATTTCGCGGTGCTGCATCGGGCGGAAAGCGACCATCCGTCATGTGCGCAAAAAAAGAGGGCCGCCGGATTGCTCCAGGGCCCTTTAATTATGAAGGTCAAAAACCTCCAGAGGGGAACAGCTGATGCGGTGGAACTGGGAGGAAAAAGCCACCATGTGCATCAACTGAGTGCGATATAGTGGTTTTTTGTGCAGTGAACAATGCTTTTTTATGCATTGCTGGCATGCGCTGACCGCAGGCCTTAACCTTTGGCTCCGCAATCGGCCCCTAGAAGTTCCAATTGCGGGCCTTTGCCACGATGAAATCGCGGAAAGCCTTCAGTTTTGCTGCGTTCTTCATTTCGTCCGGGTAGCAGAAATAGGTGTCGAACGACGGCACGTCGGCACTGGTCACCAGCTGCAACAGACCCGGATCGCGGCCGACGATGTAGTCGGGCAGCATGGCGATGCCGATTCCCAGCAGAGCGGCGCGCTTGATCGAGGTCAGGCTGTTGATCTGCAGATGCGGCTGGCGCGGATTGTCCGACGTACGCCCGGCCACTTCCAGCCAGTTTACGTCGAGCAGGTAGCCCGGTGCCGGTTCACCGAAGGTGATGATGCGATGGTTGTCGAGATCTTCGATCGACTGCGGCTCGCCGTAACGGTTGATGTAGGAGGGGGCCGCGTAGACGTGCATGTGCACGGTGAACAGCTTGCGCTGGATGAGGTCCGACTGCTGCGGCTGGCGAAGGCGGATGGCGCAGTCGGCATGGCGCATGTTGACGTCCAGCTCCTCGTTGTCGAGGATCAGCTGGATCGACATGTCGGGATAGAGCTGGAGGAATTCCTGGATCTTGTCGGTGAGCCAGCCCTGGCCGAGGCCGACGGTCGTCGTGACGCGCAGCTTGCCGCTCGGCTTTTCCGTCGTCTCGGTCAGCTGCATCTTGACCGTTTCGAGCTTTAGCAGCACGTCATGGGCGGTGCGGTAGAGCAGCTCGCCCTGTTCGGTCAGGATCAGGCCGCGCGCATGGCGGTGGAACAGCTTGACGCCGATCTCCTGCTCCAGCGCGCTGACCTGACGGCTGATGGCCGACTGGGACAAATGCAACCTGTCGGCCGCGTGGGTGAACGACCCCGCTTCCGCCGCCGCGTGAAAAATGCGCAGCTTGTCCCAATCCAAAGGCATGCCGCCCCCTCTCTTTATCGTTATTCCGCGGCTTCGGCCCGGACCGGCGCGGCTGACAGGAAGCGTTCGGCCTCGAGAGCTGCCATGCAGCCCATGCCGGCGGCGGTGATCGCCTGGCGATAGATGTCGTCGGTCACGTCACCCGCGGCAAAGACGCCCTCGATGTCGGTGGCGGTCGAATCCGGTGCGGTCCACAGATAGCCGTTGGCCTTGAGCTTCAACTTGCCCTTGAACAGTTCGACGGCCGGCGCATGGCCGATGGCGACGAAGACGCCGTCGATCGGCATTTCGGTGACGGTACCGTTCTGGGTGTCGCGCAGCTTCACGCCGCTGACGGACGGCGGCATCGGCGGCTTGGCCGGGGCGCCGGTGATTTCGGCGACCTCGGTGTTCCACATCACGCGAATATTGTCCTTGGCGAACAGGCGTTCCTGCAGGATCTTTTCCGAGCGGAACGAATCGCGGCGGTGCACGACGGTCACCGACTTGGCGATGTGCGAGAGATAGAGCGCCTCTTCGACTGCTGAATTGCCCCCGCCGACGACGATGACGTCCTTGTTGCGATAGAAGAAGCCGTCGCAGGTGGCGCAGGCCGAGACGCCGAAGCCCTGGAAGTGCTGTTCGCTCTCGATGCCAAGCCACTTGGCCTTGGCGCCGGTGGCGATGATCAGCGTGTCGGCGCTCCAGACTTGGCCGGAATCGGTCCTGGCGGTGAAGGGACGGTGCGACAGGTCGACCTCGGTCACCAGGTCGTTGACGATCTCGGCGCCGACATGCGTCGCCTGCTTCAGCATCTGTTCCATCAGCCATGGCCCCTGGATCGGATCGGCGAAGCCCGGATAGTTTTCCACGTCGGTGGTGATCATCAGCTGGCCGCCCTGTTCCATGCCGGCAATCAGGACGGGCTTCAGCATTGCGCGGGCGGCGTATATCGCTGCGGTATATCCGGCCGGGCCGGAACCGATGATCAGCACCTTGGTATGGCGGGCAGTCATGGCTAGTCCTTTCAAAGCGTAGCAGAGGGAGGGGCGATATAAGGCCGCGCGACGCTTGTTTGTAGCCTCATTTATGAATGGTCCATGCATTTATTCAAGGTCAGCTTTGCAATACCAACAAGGCAGTGGCGAAGCGCGGCAATTTTTGTGCTCGTCTCCGACAGATTCTTGCTTATTGGCGCGATTCAGCTAGATATCGGGATCATCATCCCATGAAAGGTCGATCCCTGGTGAGAGCCGAGCTGGACGCAATTGATCTGAAGATCCTGCGGGAACTGCAGCGCGACGGTCGAATGACCAATGTCGAGCTGTCCGAGCGCGTGGGCATTTCGGCGCCGCCCTGCCTCAGGCGCGTGCGCAAGCTGGAAGAGGCGGGCATCATCGAAGGCTATCACGCGATGCTCAATGCCCCGAAGCTGGGCTTTGACCTCGTCGCTTTCTGCATGATCGGCCTCAAGCATCAGTCGGAAAGCAATCTCAAGGCCTTTGCCGCGGCCACCGACGGCTGGCCGATGGTGCGCCAGGCCTGGATGGTGTCCGGCGACAGCGATTTTTTGCTGCATTGCGTGGCGGAGAACCTGACCAAGTTCCAGGACTTCGTCATCGAGGTGCTAACCGCCAACGAGCACGTCCACACGGTGCGCACCATGCTGACCATCCGCCAGGTCAAGAAGGCCGGTCTGGTGGAGATCTGAGCGTCAGGCGCGCTGCGGGACCTACTCAGCGGTGCAAGGAAAAGCGGTTGTCCATTTCGAGCAGTTGCTGGACCCAGACCTCTTCGGAGCCGAAGTCGTGGGGTGTCGTCTCGCGCGTGTGCACGCCCGAAAGCGACAGGCCGCTGAAGAAATCGAAGCCATAGAGTTCGACGCTGCGGCAGTTGGATCGCACCAGAAGATCGATCACCATGGCACCGGTCGAGGGACGGCTGCCTAGTCGTTCGGCGAGCCGCTGGTTGCCGGCCTTGGTGTTCATGAACACCTGCGGCCAGCGGAACAACCAGGATGGCAGGCGTTTCAATTTCGGTGACATCCAGAGAATGAGCCGGGCGCCGCGCTCGCGGGCCACGTCTTCCGGAATGTCGATGCTGGTGGCGATCCAGTCGGTACGCGTTCCATGCGAGCGGGTGGTGATGATCGGCGCGCGGTTGCAGCGGATGACGATGTCGTTTGCGTCGATCGCCATGCCATAGGTCTTTTCCCGAAGGCTGACCGCATTGCCGACCAGCGCGACGGACTTGCCGTTGAGCAGGTGCGACAGCAGTCGCTCGGACATGAAGCCGGCGCGCTTGACGCGAAAATGCTGCAGCAGCCGACCGGGCAGGGAGCGGATGCGGCTGGCGAGCTTCATCATCTTCAAGGCCTTGCCCAGGCGCTTTCGCACGGCCGGCCCGGGCGCCCAACTGAGGAATATCACCTCATGCGTCTCCACCTCCGGCAATCGGCTGACGTCTGGAAAATGCGCCGCCAGACGGTCGCGCCACCATTCCGGCCGTTCGATGATGCGGTTGACGTTGACCCCGGCCTCATCGAGTTTCAACGAGAAGATGGTCGATACGACGAAGATCTGGTGCGTACCGCCACGCTTCCGGCTCTCGATCAGGGCGTTGAGCACGGCTGGTTCCGCCTTTTCCAGCTCGTTTACCGAAACCACCAGAGTGGCTTCGGTCGGTGCGGGGCCGGCCGCAGGGTGCGCGATCGGTAGTGCTGCGATCTGCCGGGCGGCGATGCCTTCGCCGTGAAGCGTCAGGCGGGCGGCACCGAGTGAGTGGGCAAGGATGCCGGCAATCCTGGCATAGGCATTCTTCATGGCTTTGCGGCTCCGGCGGTCTTGGACCTGGCAAGGGCGAGCAGGCTGTCGAACAGGTCGTCGGCCCCCTTGCGTGCTGCGGCAAGGCCGGTCGCGACGGTCTCGCGCTCCTGCGGGGTGAAGTCGAAGCGCTCGTTCGCTTCGATCCGGCGCCGGGCCTCATCGAGCGTGACGATGCGCTCGGCGCCGAGGCCGAAATCATGGAGCAGGGCGGCGATCTTCCAGGAATTCGATTCGAGCGCCAGGAAGGGCGTGCCGGTCGCAAGGCAGAGACAGACGGCGTGGAAGCGGCCACTAAGATGCAGGTAGCCGGACTGCAGGCTCTTGAGGAATCCGGCCTCGGAGGTGTTGAACTCGGTGTGCCGGTGGCGCCAGCCGAAGAGCGTGGCGTGCAGGTCGATATAGGCCTGGCGCAGCGCCCGCAGGGGCGGCGGATAGTGGGGCTTGGGCGGCTTGATCGAGGTGAGGATCGGCAGATAGCGCGCATCGTCTCGCTGGTCGGCAAAGGCCAGCAGCTGCCGGCCGACATCCCGATTGACGGAATCGCCGACCAGCAGCCGATCGCGCCGCGCCGTTCCGGGCGTCGCGATCGCTCCCTCGGTCAGCGAGAGATCGGGCACGAAGCCGACCTTCCGGCCAATCGCCTTTTCCACTTCGGCCGCACTCCACGAATCGCGCGTCGAGATGAGGTCGATACGGGCAAGGCGCTCGTTCCAGGCCGGTGGATTGTCCTGATAGACCGCATTGATCAGCGCCACCGGCGTCGCGCCGCGGGCCGGGTGGGCGACCACGTCGAGCAGTCTCACACCCTGCTTGCTGCCGTGGTGCAGCGTGCCCTCGCCATTGATGACGATGAGGTCGGCGGCGCGCATGGCGTTCAGGAAAGCCTCGTCGCGCTTCCAGTCGTTGCGCACCAGACTGGTCGCGGCGATCTCGATCCCGCGGGCCTCGAGGTTCTGCTCGATGATCCGCATCACCCGCATGCAGCCGAAATGGTTGTCGCCGCGGGTGTCGTTCAATATGACGGCTTTGAGTGGCAAGGGATCGATCTTTCGCGTATGCCGGAATGGCCGTCTCTGGCAGGCCATGCTTGGATTGGCGAGCATTTAGGCCGAGAGGCGCGGCACAATCAAGTTTCTTGGCAGGGCGCTGATGCGTGACTGTCCGGTGCGGTCCGGGAAGGAGAGAACGGCGTTGAAACTGAAATCGGAGCGCCCGCTCAAGCGTTCGATCGTCAAGCTCGCTGCGACCGTCTTCCTCGGCAAGGCCTGGGCGCATGCGCAAAACTGGCTTCCGGGGCTGGAACTACGCCTCCCCACGACGCCGCTGGGCGAGGGGGCAATCCTGTACAAGGGCGAGCGGTTCGCTGCGCTTCATCATGCCGATCTGCTGCGCAAGACTGCGCATGAGACCATTCATATCGTCGGTTCGGGACCTTCGATCGCGGGCGTCGATTTTTCGAGGGTTGCACCCCATGAGGTGATCCTGCTCAACGGCGCCATCAACCTGATCGGGACGCGCATCGGTGCGCCCCTGGCGGTCGCCATCGAGGACGAGCGCTTCATCTGGCGGCATTTTCCGCTGATGCGCGAGAAGATCAATGCCGGGACGACCTGCCTCCTGTCAGTGGGTGTCATTCGGGCAATCTGCGAGACGGATCGGGGCTGGCTCGCCGACAAACGGGTCATTCTGATCGACGATGTCCGCAAGCCCTATCGGGTGCGGCGGCGTTCGGACGAAGACCTCAAGCGCCTGGACTTTGCCGTACTCGCGGACAATGGCGCCGGGTTTTCGCGCGATCCGTCGCGGGGCGTGTTCCAGGGCGGCTCGGTCGCCGTGTCGGCGCTGCAGTTCGCCGCCTTTTGCCGGCCGGCCATCATCGGCCTGTTCGGCATCGACATTTCGAATGCCGGCGAGCCGCGTTTCTACGAGAAGGCCGGCGATACGGCAGGGTCGGGCATTGCCGGAGCGGCGGGGCGCATCGTCGCGCATTTCGCGCTCGCACGCCGGGTCTGCGCCGCGGATCGCATTGAGATCCTGAATTTCTCGCCGGTCTCCGCCCTGATCGGCGCGGGTTTCCCTTATGATCCGCGCTTCGCCTCAGCAAAGGCCGCGACCGCCTGACCGTGCCGATCCGTGCCGGCCAGGCGGGCGGCGATCATGCCAGGCAGGCGGGGATCGGGGTTCTTCAGCTCGCCCTGGAGCAGGAAGACGTTCTGGATATAGCGGATGACCCGTTCACGCAGGTCCGCGTCGGGTGACCAGCTGTCGAGCAAGCGGAAGGCGGTGAGCAGGTCCGCGGCATTGCCGGCCTTCAGCACCAGTCCCTCGATGTCATAGGGCGCGAGGCCGAGGGTGATGACCTTCTTCTCCAGCAGCACCGATTCGAGACCGACGGTCGAGTTGACCGTGATCACCGCGTCGGCGCCCTCGATCAGCGCCTGCGTGTCGTGGTGGTTGGCGAAGTGGATGCGCGGATGCGGCGTGACCTCGGCGCGGATCGACAGCGGAAAGCTCGGATGCTCCT
The DNA here is from genome assembly GCF_059424725.1 of Allorhizobium sp. GW101-3B10. Lineage (NCBI taxonomy): Bacteria > Pseudomonadati > Pseudomonadota > Alphaproteobacteria > Hyphomicrobiales > Rhizobiaceae > Allorhizobium > Allorhizobium sp. GW101-3B10. The sequence continues at coordinate 1,016,810 of NZ_JBWKZR010000001.1, forward strand.
TGATGACGAATTGGCTTTGGCCTTCCGCCTCGGCGAGCCGGAAAATCTCGTCATAGAGGTGGCGCATGTCGCGGATCCACGGCGACAGCGCCAGGATCTGCATGTCGCTCGGAACCTGGAAGGGAACGAAGACATAGCGGCCGGGCAGGGCGGCCGGGCCGTCGTCCTTCAGCTTGGACGCACGCTTGACCAGTGCGGTCGGTTTGTCGCCCAGTTCCGCGGGGCTGAAGGCACGATAGAAGTCGGGATCGCGCGGCAGCGAACTCTGGTGGTTGATGCCGTGCGGGTCGCATTGCAGCGTGGCGGGAAAGAATCCCTTCTCCAGGAAGACCATGCGACGTTTCTCGCGGGTTGCCACGGCGGCCAGGATCGAGTCCGGCATCAGATAACCGTTGAACACGACGACGCTGGCCTGCGGGTCTTCCTCGAGCCGCGCCTCGAAGGCGGCGGCGATCAGGCGGCACTGAATGCGCGTTCCCTTGCGATAGATCCAGGCGACCAGCGGATTGGAAAACACCGCGCGGAAACGGATCTGCCGGCGCTTCAGGTTGCGCTCGGCCAGTTCGTCGAGCACCGGCCCGCCATTGACGAGGACCGTGCGCAGCAGGCCGGAAAAGCCCTTGCGTTTCAGGACGATCTTGACGGCGCTCTTGAGGTCGGACGGCAATGCGGCGACACGGTCCTGGAAGCGCGCGACGAAGCCGCGTACGTGGCTGGTCCGGCAGACGATGAAATCCCTGTTGCCCATGGCGCGGTCCGTCAGTTCTCGAGGAGAAGCCGGTTATAGACCATCTCCAGCGCCGTCGCTTCCCGCACCAGGGCGAAATTCTCGACCACATGGGCGCGTCCGCGCCGGCCGGCCTCAATCGCCTCGTTCGGGTCGGCGAGATAGCCGGCGATCGCGTCGCGCAGGCGCTCGTATTCGCCGGCGGGCACGACCTTGCCCGTTTCACCTTCGGCGATCAGTTCGGCATAGGCGCCGGCATCGCTGGCGACGGACGCGGTGGAGGATGCCATCGCTTCGAGCGGGGTGAGGCCGAAGCCTTCGTTGCGCGAGGGTGCGACATAGAGGGTGAGCCGCCGGTACCAGGGCCTGATGTCATCCACCTCGCCGAGAAAGACGATGCGCGACGACAGGCCGGCAGCCGCGATCTCGGCCTTCAGCTGGTCGGCGAAAGCCTTGTTGTCCGGCGTCACGCGTCCGCTGATCACGGCCGTCCAGTCGGGATAGCGCGGCAGGAGCTCGATCATGGCGTGCACGAAGAGGTCCGTGCCCTTCTGGTGGCGCACGCGGCCGAAACAGCCGACCAGATATAGTCCGGGAAGGCCGGTTGCGGCGATCGTGTCGTCGGCACCGTCTCCCGGATGGAAGCGGTCGATGTCGACGCCGTGCCGGATCACCGTATGCGGCACTTCGAGGAACGAGCCTGAGCGGGCGCTCGTGGCGACCACGGCATCCATCTTCGCGATCAGCCAGCGGGTATAGGCGGTGTGGCGACGCTGGGCGGCCGAGGTGAACAGCAGCTTCAGCGGCATGCGCAGGACGTCGCGCAGCAAAAGGCCGAACAACATCTCGTTGTTGCGGCGGGCGTGCCAGACGCGGTGGCGGGCGGATTTCGGCCGGGGCCAGAGCGCCGGCAATTGCCACCACGCCATGCGCGGCAGGTCGTCCGGCAGGCCGGGGCCGAGCGTGACGATGCCACGCCCGAGCCGTCGCTGTTCGGGGATGAGCTGGACGACGGTCGAAGTCACGCCGGAGAGGCGCCGCTTGAAATGCGGCGCGATCACCGTGATGTCGTGGAGGGGAGGCAAGGGGGAAGCCTTCCGGGCGGGATCAGCCCCAGTGGATCGCGAGGATCTCGTAGGCCTTGGAGCCGCCGGGTGCGACGACTTCGATGTTGTCACCGACTTCCTTGCCGATCAGGGCACGGGCGATCGGCGAGGAGATCGAGATGCGGCCGGCCTTCACGTCGGCTTCCTGGTCGCCGACGATCTGGTAGGTCTTGTGCTCTTCGGTGTCCTCGTCGATGAGCTTGACGGTCGCACCGAACTTGATCGTGGAGCCGGACATCTTCGACAGGTCGATGACTTCGGCGCGGGCAATCAGGTCTTCAAGCTCGCCGATACGACCTTCGTTATGGCTCTGGGCTTCCTTGGCGGCGTGATACTCGGCGTTTTCGGAAAGGTCGCCATGGGCGCGCGCTTCGGCGATCGCCTCGATGATGCGGGGGCGTTCTTCCTGTTGGCGCCAACGCAGTTCCTCGTTCAGCTTCGTGAAGCCGGACTGCGTCATCGGTACCTTTTCTACCATGTCATTTTCCTTCGCATTTCATGCCCGCTTGGCGCTGGACATAAAAGAAAACAGGTCCCGAAGCGAAGCCACGGAACCAGTTCAAATCAACGATCAAAGAACTATAGCAGATAGGATCGCGCAATTTCCAGAGGTTTAATTTTTCCTTTCGCAGGAACCTCGAGCGGGCAGCGCCGCGCGGTGGCCGGTCACGGCTCGATCCGGTAGTTCTTCGGCAGGTTGCGGGGGCGATAGGGACCGTCGGATGGCATTCCGTTCAGCCGATCGACCACGGATCGGTGGATCAGGGCATCTTCCGGAATGAAGCGCGGATCCGAGAGCGGCAGATATACCCCACCGCCCTTGCCGCCGTGGCGCCAGGACGAGGAGGGGATGCGACGCGGCAGATATTCGACCAGTCGCCAGACGAGGTTCATGGAGTCGTGTGCTCTGGCCATCGAATCGGGCTCGACATAGGCCTTCTTCGGATTCTTGCCGAGCACGACCTCGTTGACGGTGAGTGTCGCATAGTCGAGTCCCATGGCCTTCGTCTCCTCGATCATCCAGGCGAGCGGAAGCTTGATAAGTGCGCTCTCTTTTTCGGGGTAGCCGCCGCCGACATCGCCGTGCACGCCGGTGAACCACACCTCCTTGACGTCCTGCGGCACCACGGGCTTGTCCTTGGGCGGCCGGAAGGGGCTGCCCCAGAAGGGCTGGTCGGGAACCCAGGGTTCGGCGCGGTACATGGTCCGCTTCTCGTCGATGGCGACGGCATGGCGCACCCGCCGGACGCTCGGATTGCGGTGGGTGAAGGGGTGGGTCTTGAGTTTCAGGCCGACCCTGCCGGATTCGATCACCGAGGCGACGGTGTCGAACAGGCCGAGCAGCTCAATCGCAGGGCGGTAGCCCTTGAGCGTGCGCTCGTAGAGCCGCATGTCAGCAAAGGCGGAATTGCCTGCCTCGTCCTCTCCATCGGCCGTCGTCTTGTGCTCGGAAATGCCCTTGTAGGTGCGGTAGGCATAGTCGACCAGGTTCAGCTGCTGCGGCCGGATCAGGCCGAGACTGTGGATGAAGCCGGCGAGAACCCTTGCCGTATAGGCGCCACGGCTGAAGCCGAAAAGATAGATCCGGTCGTCCTCGCCGATTCTCTTACCGTCCTTGTCGCGCGGGGCTGCCTGGTAGTTCTCGACGATGAAGCGATAGGCCTGCTTGACGTTGGCGTCGATGCCCCAGCCGGTGGCAAGGCCCCAGATCTCGACCGCCTTGCGCCACCAGCGCGACCAGGCATTGTCGGCGCCGAAGGTGCCGACGCCGGGATCGTAGTAGACGATCTGTTCTTCGGTACGGCGCAGCGTGCCGAACAGGCGCAGGATATTGGTGCGGTCGGCGGCGATCTCGTTCGAGGTTCCGTCGAACAGAAGAACGATGTTCTTGCCCATGGTCTGCCCCCGTCATCGTAGCGCATCGAAGCTATCACAGCCGTGTCATGTTTACAATTTTAAGTGGATGCCGCAGTCTTGCGACATCCTGTCGAGGATTGCGGGCAAGGGGAGGACGAGCATGCCTGATCTGAGAGTGGCCACCTTCAATCTCTACCATTTTGCTGCGCCGGGCATCTTCTGGCACGAGCGCAAGGCGAATGCGACCTACACGCCGGAGCAATGGGCGGCGAAGCTCGCATGGATTTCGGGCATGCTGGCAAAGATGAACGCCGATGTGGTCGGTTTCCAGGAAGTGGTTTCCGACGAGGCCCTGAGGGTTCTCACCCAGGCGGCCGGCTATCCCTACTTCTTCAAGGCGGCGCGCGCGATCTTCGATCCGGACGACCCGGAGGTTTATGTCAACGCTACGGTGGCGATCGCCTCGCGGCTGCCTTTCACCACGGTGAACGACCTAGCCGGTGTCGCCGGCATCCCGGCCGACACGGTGATCGACCAGAGCTTCGGCTTCTCGCGCGTTCCGGTCGAGGCCGTCGTGCAGGTGCCGGGCATCGGTGAGGTCATGGTCTATGTCTGCCATCTGAAATCGCAGGGCGCCTTCGTCGATCCGGACGAGATCGACGCGATCGGCGACTGGGCGGACAAGGTGAAGCGCTACTATGCGCTGAGGGCCATGGCCGGCGTCGACCAGGTGGCCAAGCGGGCCGCCGAGGCGGCTGCGCTCTACCGCACCTTCCGGCGCACGATTGACGTCGATCCCGACGCGGCCGTGATCCTGCTCGGCGACATGAACGAGGATCCCGAATCCCACACGCTCGGCATCCTGACGCAGGGCGAACGGGTGTTTTCCTGGGGCAGCGTGGCCGGGGATGCGATCCCGGAGGAATTCGCCCATCTGAAGCACGTCTTCAAGCTCTACGACGCCTGGAATCTCGTGCCGAACCAGCAGAACACCCGCCCGGTTACCCACGTCAGCGCCAGCCACAGCTCGGTTCTCGACTACGTGATCCTGTCGAACGGCCTCAATCCGAAAAATCCGCGGCGACACGGTACGGTGAGCAAGGTCGAGGTGTTTGATGCGCATCTCTTCGACGACTCGGTGCGCGGCGTCGTGTCGGACCATGCTCCGGTCGTGGCCACGATTACCGGTCCCGCCGTCTGAGGGGAGGCTGGGCGAGGCGCTTATCATAGCGCTTCGCCCAGCACCCACCCGCGCATCGGCAATGCGGCGTGGTCCGGTGCTTTCTTCGGCCGCTGTCTCAGTGGGCAGCCGTTGCGGCTGCCGGCGGGTTCGTGCCATAGACCCTGCGCGCGAGCAGGGCGAGCGCCACCAGCGTGATCGCGGCAACGGCGCAGGAGACGGCAAAGCCGAGCGAGAAGCTGTCGCGCGCCACGCCGAGCCAGGGCGTCTCTTCGCCCTTCATGCTGCCCGCGACCTCGACGGCGGCGGCAAGCGTCGAACGGCTGGCCTCAGCCAGAGGCGGCGGCAAGGCGCCGAGGTCGGTGGTGGCCATGGCCAGCCGGTAGATGACACTGGCGAGGCTGCCGAGCAGGGCAACACCCATGGCGCCGCCGAATTCCGCACTGGTCTCGGAGATCGCCGAGGCAGCACCAGCGCGCTCGGGCGGGGCGGAGCCGACGATGAGGCCGGTCGTGGTCAAGACGACCGGTACGAAGCCGAGGCCGATCAGCATACTGGCGAACAGCACCCCGTAGAGGCTCTGGCCATACGCCGCCATCGCCATGACGGCCGCACCGATCGCATTGACGGCAAGCCCGAGCAGCACGGTACGGACCGGGCCCAGCCGGTTGATGATCCGGTAGGCCTGGAGCGACATGACGGTAAAGACAAGGCTGGGCGCAATCGACCAGAGCGCGGCCTGCAGCGGCGAAAGCCCGAGCACCAGCTGCAGGAACTGGTTCTGGAACAGGAAGATGCCGAAGACGAAGAAGACGCCGAACAGGTTGACCATAAGCGAAGCGGTAAAGGAGGGGATGGCGAACAGCGACAGGTCGATCAGCGGGTCTTCCAGGCGCATCTGGCGGCGGAGAAACAGGACGCCCAGACCGAGGCCAATCGCGATCGGCAACAGCTGGACCGGCTCGAAGCCGTCAGTGGCGATGTGCTTGAGACCGTAGATGACGGGCAGGACGGTCGCCAGCGACAGAAGCACGCTCGCAACATCGATCCGGCCGGACTCTTCGCTGCGGAATTCCGGCAGCAGGAAGGGGGAGGCGACGACCTGCGCCAGCATGACCGGGACATTGATCAGGAACACCGATCCCCAGTGGAAGAATTCCAGCAGGACGCCACCGAGCAGCGGTCCGATCAGGCCGCCAAGGGCAAAGGCCGTGCCCCAGATGCCGATGGCCCGGTTTCGCTCGGACTCGTCGGAGAACAGGTTGACGACCAGCGAGAGGGTGGAGGGGGCGATGGTGGCCCCGGCGATGCCGAGCAGGGCGCGGGCAAAGATGAGCATCGACGCGGTCGTGGCGAAGGCGGCGAAGAGCGAGGCCAGACCGAAGGCGGCAGCGCCGATCATCAGGATCCTGCGGCGGCCGACCCGGTCGCCAAGAGTGCCCATCGTCACCAGGAAGCCGGCGACCATGAACCCGTAGATGTCGTTGATCCAGAGCAGTTCGGCGGCCGACGGCGCCAGATCGGCGGTGATCGCGGGCATGGCGAGAAACAGGACGGAGAGGTCCATGGAATAGACCAGGCAGGCGATGGAAAGGACGAACAGTCCGATCCATTCGCGGCCGGTCGCCCGCGCTGCAATGGGCAAAGATTCGGTCATGACCTCGTGTCCGCGAAAAATCCGGCGGAGAATTTCGCGAATTCCCCGCCTTGGCAAGTGTCAATTTTGTTCGGCCGCAACTCCCGGTGGTTCAGCCGGTCTGCGTCCTGAGATAAGCGTCGAGCTTGGCGAGCGTCTGGTTGCCGCCATCGACTGCACCGAACTTCAGCGTCGCGTTGCGCGCCTCGGGCGTGGGAAAGACGAGGGTCAGCGTCACGCGGGTCTTGTTTCCTTCCGCCTCGAAGCGGATCTCGCCCTCGAAATGGGCGGGCTCGTCGATCTCGCCGCCGTGATCATAGAAGAGGCGTGTCGGCGGGTTGATCTCACGGTAGCGGATCCAGTTCGGCCAGGCCTTGCCGTCCGGGCCATGCATCGTGTAGCGCCACAGGCCGCCGACCGAGAAATCCATTTCATGGGTCTCGTTGGTGAAGCCGTCCGGCCCCCACCAGGCGTCGAGATGCCGGGCCTCGGAGAACATCCTGAAGACGAGTTCGGGAGGAGCGCCGACGAGGCGCGAGACGGAGAGGATTCTGTTCGGATCTGCGTGGACTGTCATGGTCAAGCCTTCCCGGTCTGGTTTTGAAGGTGGTCTTCCAGGCGGTCGAAATTCTGCTCGTTGGCCGCCGCCAGGAATTTCTCGAGCTGCAGGTTTTCCTCGGTGGCATCGAATAGCATGCGCCAGGTGAGCCGCGTGCCATCCGCCTCCTCGTCGAAAGTCATGGTCATCGTGAAGACGTGCATGGGCAGGTGGTGGACATAGCTGATCCGCTCCGGCACGACGATCTCCTCGAACGTGGCGTGGTTGTCGAAATCGGTGCCGTTGGAGGCGGTCATGACGATCCGCCACTTGCCGCCCGGCCTGAAATCGAATTCGGGGACGGTATTGGTGAAGCCGTGGGGACCCCACCAGTGCTTCAGTTGGTCGGGCTCGGCGAAGGCATCGAACACCGCCTGGCGGCTCGCCGCAAAGAGACGCGTGTTCAGGATTTCAAGCTTGTCACTCATGATCGTCGCCTTTCTTGTCAGCGTCGTGCTTGATGGTTTCGAGATAGGTTTCCAGCCGGTCGAAGCGGTGCTCCCAAAGATCGCGGTATTCCTCGAGCCAGCTGTCCAGCTTCTGCAGCGGCTCCGGCTCCAGCCGGCAGGGGCGCCACTGGGCGGTGCGGCTTCGCGAGATCAGCTTGGCCCGCTCCAACACCTTCAGGTGCTTGGAGACCGCCGGAAGGCTCATGGCGAAGGGCTCGGCCAGTTCGTTGACCGTCGCCTCGCCGCGCGCCAGTCGCGCCAGGATCGCCCGGCGGGTGGGGTCGGCGAGCGCGGAGAGCGTATCGGAGAGGGGGTCGAGAGACATATTTAGCTCATTGGTTAATTAACCTAATGGCTAAATACATGACATGACAAACACGGTCAATCCCAGTTCCGCGCTAAGGCGTTCGCAACACGGCAATGGGCGGAGAAGTTGATATCAGGCCGCGCGGGGCGTGATGGCGGCCAATTCGTCGGCGATGACGCGCCGCCGCTGCAACAGGTCGAAATCCGCCTGGAGCCCAAGGAAATACCCCTCGCTGACGCCGAAGTACCGCGCCAGGCGAAGATCGGTATCCGCCGAAACCGATCTCTTTCCAAGGACGATTTCGTTGATGCGGCGAGGCGGCAAACCGATCGCGCGGGCGAGGCCGTTCTGGCTGAGCTGAATTGGCTTCATGAACTCCTCGGCCAAGATTTCACCCGGCGAGGGATTTGGGAGGTGTTCCGCTTCAGTCATGATAGTCGACGATTTCGACATCCTCTGCTCCTCCATCCTTCCAAACGAAACAAAGCCGCCATTGGTCGTTCACGCGGATGCTGTGCTGCCCCTGGCGATTGCCTTTCAATGCTTCGAGCAGGTTTCCTGGCGGCACGCGCGAATCTGTGATCGAGCGCGACTGATTGAGCATGCGCAATTTCCGCAACGCGACTGCTTGTATGTCGGGCGGAAGCTTCCGGCTTCGCAGACCGGACCAAACCAGGCTCGTTGCTTCGTCTGCAAAGCTTCGGATCATTTCCCGAATATAACAAAGAACGACCATAACGCGACGCGTTATGGTCGTTCTTTTTTGCGGCACGCTGTCGTTCGAGCTGTCAGAAATAGCTCTGCAGCGGGCGAACTTCGAGCTGGCCCTTCTTCAGGGCCTGGATGGCTTCCGCGGCGGCGAGCGCGCCGGCCATGGTGGTGTAGTAGGGCACCTTCTGCATCAAGGCGGCGCGGCGCAGCGACTTGGAGTCCGAGATCGCCTTGTTGCTGTCGGTGGTGTTGACCACCAGCTGGACCTGCCGGTTGCGGATGGCGTCCTCGATATGCGGGCGGCCCTCCAGAACCTTGTTGATCTTGATCGCCTCGATGCCCTGTTCGGCGAGGAAGCGCTGGGTGCCGCCGGTCGCCATGACCTTGAAGCCGATCTCCGTCAGAAGCTTGATGGCCGGCAGGACGCGGACCTTGTCCTCGTCGCGGACCGAGACGAAGACCGTGCCGTCACGCGGCAGTTCGACGCCGGCGCCGAGCTGGCTCTTGGCGAAGGCCAGGGCGAAATCGGTGTCGAGGCCGATGACTTCTCCGGTCGAGCGCATTTCCGGACCGAGCAGCGTATCGACGCCGGGGAAGCGGGCAAACGGGAAGACGGCTTCCTTGACGGCGATGTGCTTGAGGTTGCGCGGGTCGGGCTTGGCGCCATAGGCGGCGATCGCCGCGTCGAGCTTCTCGCCGGTCATGATGCGGGCGGCGATCTTGGCGATCGGCGCACCGATGGTCTTGGCGACGAAGGGCACCGTGCGCGAGGCACGCGGGTTGACTTCCAGAACGTAGATCACGCCGTCCTTGATGGCGTACTGCACGTTCATCAGGCCGCCGACGTTGAGCGCCTTGGCCATGGCCTTGGTCTGGCGCTCCAGTTCGTCGAGGGTTTCCTTGCTGAGCGAGCGCGACGGCAGCGAGCAGGCGCTGTCGCCCGAATGGATGCCTGCTTCCTCGATATGCTCCATGATGCCGGAGACGAAGACGTCCGTGCCGTCGCACAGTGCATCGACGTCGACTTCGATGGCATTGGTCAGATAGCTGTCGAACAGAAGCGGGTTCTTGCCGAGCAGGGTGTTGATCTGGCCGGTCTTGTCGTTCGGGTAGCGCTGCTTGATGTCTTCCGGAACAAGACCCGGAACCGTGTCGAGCAGGTAGGACTGCAGCATGCTCTCGTTGTGGATGATCTGCATGGCGCGGCCGCCGAGTACGTAGGACGGGCGCACGACCAGCGGGAAGCCGATTTCGGAGGCGACGAGGCGGGCCTGCTCGACCGAGTAGGCGATGCCGTTGTTCGGCTGGTTGAGGTCGAGCTTCATCAGGAGCTTCTGGAAGCGGTCGCGGTCTTCGGCAAGGTCGATCATGTCCGGCGCGGTACCGAGGATCGGGATGCCGTTCTTTTCCAGCGCCTCGGCGAGCTTCAGCGGGGTCTGGCCGCCGAACTGGACGATGACGCCCACCAGTTCACCCTTCTCCTGCTCGGCGCGCAGGATCTCGATCACGTCTTCCGCCGTCAGCGGTTCGAAATAGAGACGGTCCGAGGTGTCGTAGTCGGTCGATACGGTTTCCGGGTTGCAGTTGACCATGATGGCTTCGAAGCCGGCGTCCTTCAGCGCGAAGGCGGCATGGCAGCAGCAGTAGTCGAACTCGATGCCCTGGCCGATGCGGTTCGGACCGCCGCCGAGGATGACCACCTTCTTGCGGTCGGAAACCTCCGCTTCGGAGCGGGTCTGCCCGACAAAGGGCGTCTCGTAGGTCGAGTACATGTAGGCGGTCGGCGAGGCGAATTCGGCGGCGCAGGTGTCGATGCGCTTGAAGACCGGACGGACGTTGAGCGCGTTACGGATCTCGGCCACCTCCTTCGGACGCTTGCCGGTGAGGCTGGCGAGGCGGGCATCGGAGAAGCCCATGGCTTTCAGCATGCGCAGGTTCTCGGCGTCTTCCGGCAGGCCGTGCTCGCGGATGCGGGCCTCCATGTCGACGATGCCCTTGAGCTGGGCGATGAACCACGGATCGATCTTGCAGCCTTCGTGCACCTCTTCCGCCGACATGCCAAGCCGCAGCGCCTGGGCGACCATGCGCAGGCGGTCGGGTGTCGGCGTGCCGATGGCGGCGCGGATGGCGTTCTTGTCGTCGCTCTGGCCAAGGCCGGGAATCTCGATCTCGTCGAGACCGGTCAGACCCGTTTCGAGACCGCGCAGCGCCTTCTGCAAGGATTCGGCGAAGGTGCGGCCGATGGCCATGACTTCACCGACCGACTTCATCGCGGTGGTGAGCGTCGGCTCGGCGCCGGGGAATTTCTCGAAGGCGAAACGCGGGATCTTAGTGACGACATAGTCGATCGACGGTTCAAACGAGGCCGGGGTCGCGCCGCCGGTGATGTCGTTTTCCAATTCGTCGAGCGTATAGCCGACGGCGAGCTTGGCGGCGACCCGGGCGATCGGGAAGCCGGTGGCCTTCGACGCGAGCGCCGAGGAGCGCGACACGCGCGGGTTCATTTCGATGACGACGAGGCGGCCGTCCTTCGGGTTGACGGCGAACTGTACGTTCGAGCCGCCGGTCTCGACGCCGATCTCGCGCAGGACCGCGATCGAGGCGTTGCGCATCATCTGATATTCCTTGTCGGTCAAGGTCAGGGCCGGCGCCACCGTGATACTATCGCCCGTATGCACGCCCATCGGGTCGATGTTCTCGATCGAGCAGATGATGATGCAGTTGTCCGCCTTGTCGCGGACGACTTCCATTTCATATTCCTTCCAGCCGAGGACCGATTCTTCGATCAGCACTTCGGTGGTCGGCGAGGCATCGAGGCCCGAACCGATGATCTCGAAGAATTCCGAGCGGTTGTAGGCGATGCCGCCGCCGGTGCCGCCCATGGTGAAGGACGGGCGGATGATCGCCGGCAGGCCGACGACGTCGAGCGCCTGGGCGGCAACCGCCATGGCATGGTTCATGTAGCGCTGCTTGCGGTCGGTCTCGCCGAGGTTCCACTGGTTTTCCAGCGCGTCGAGCGCGGTGTCGAGTTCGGCGCCGGAGAGGCGGGCCTTGATTTCGGCGCGTGCGACCTCGTGCGTCTTGCGGTCCAGATCCTTGATTTCGGTGGCGTTGGCCAGCATCGACTTCGGCGTTTCGAGGCCGATCTTGGCCATGGCCTCGCGGAACAGCGCGCGGTCCTCGGCCTTGTCGATCGCGGCCGGCTTGGCGCCGATCATCTCGACATTGTAGCGGTCGAGCACGCCCATGCGCTTGAGCGACAGCGCGGTGTTGAGGGCCGTCTGGCCGCCCATGGTGGGCAGCAGCGCGTCCGGGCGTTCCTTGGCGATGATCTTGGCGACGACTTCCGGCGTGATCGGCTCGACGTAGGTTGCGTCGGCCAGGCCCGGGTCGGTCATGATGGTCGCCGGGTTGGAGTTGACCAGGATGACCCTGTAGCCTTCCTCCTTCAGCGCCTTGACGGCCTGGGTGCCGGAATAGTCGAATTCGCAAGCCTGACCGATGACGATCGGCCCCGCGCCAATGATGAGGATGGACTTGATATCTTGGCGCTTCGGCATCGGCGTCTTCCAATTTTCAGTTGCGCGAAAGGCCGGCCAGGGTGAATTCACCGGCCGGGGCGCAAACGAGGTCTTTTAAGGCTAGAAGCGGCTTATAGGGAAATGTTGACCGAAGCGGAACCCCGAAATTGCACATTAGGCCAGGAAAATTCCGAGATCCTCCGAGGGCCAGCTTCATGGGCGAGCGTGCCACCGATCCGGCTGCCGGACCAACCGAATCTTAATGCAAAACGGGCATGAGTCCTATGGCGTGTCTCGGGCTTGGGGGCGAAGGTGGTGTCTGACGGATTGACCAATTTTAGGGTGGCCCTTCTTGGCCTGGTCCTGATCGGTACCGGCAGCGTCCTGACGTTTCTGGCTGCATCCAAGATCGTGCTCGACGACCGCTCGTTCACGCCTGCGGTCGCCACGCTGGCTTTGCTGGTCGTCGGCGTGCTGGTCACGAGAATCAGGGGACTGAAGGCCGCGTCGCTCCTCATCGAGGTGCTGGCCGGCGGGATCGCGCTTTCTCTGCTGGTGCTGATTTCATCCTATCTGGCTGTCTCGGCCAACTATCCCCTGGCGGACCCGTTTCTCGCGCGGCTGGATCAATGGCTTGGCTTCGACGGCCTTGCTTTCGTCCGGTGGGTGGACGGTATGCCCGTGCTCAGTTGGCTGCTCATGCACGCCTATTCGTCCTTTGCACCTCAGTTGCTGGTGCTTCCCATGCTGCTGATTCTTCTGGGGCACCCGGGTTCCGCATTCGCTCTGGTCCTCGGCTACGGCATGGCAGGCTTCGGTGCGAGCGTGATCTCGGTATGGTTCCCGGCCCTTGGCGCCCATGTGACCTACGGGATCGCTTCGCAGGCGCTCTCGTCGGTGAACGTCCATTTCGGCTATGCTTTCCTCAACGAATTCCATGCGGTGCGGGATCAGGCGACGTTCGTGTTGTCGGTCGCGAAGGCCCAGGGCATCCTGACCTTTCCCTCGCTGCACACGGCGGTGGCCATATTATGCGCGGCGTTCGCCGCCAGCCATGTCTGGCTGCGCTATCCGATCCTGGTGCTGAATGTCCTGATGGTGGTTTCCACCCTGACCCATGGCGGGCACTATGTGATCGACGTCATCGCGGGCATGGTCCTGGCCTTGCTCGCGCTTCTCGCCGTCGGCGCAATCCGGCGCAGCGCCTTGGTCACCAGGGTTTCGGTTGCCATTCCAGTCCCGACTTTCAAGGCGCGCTGACGCGTGCTCCGATCGCGCCGCAGATCCGATGGGACGCTGTCGCCGCCACAGACGCGTCTCACCACCCGTGAACAGGAATTTCCGTTGTGATCGAGCGCGAGCGTCGCGCTTCTGCGCCCTCAAGGACGTGAAGCACTGCACAGAGCTGCGGGCTTTCACCCTCGGATGGCAATTGCAGACTTCCAGAACGAAAAATGGCGGGCTCGTGGCCCGCCATTTGCTGTTTTCGGTGCTCTGGCCCTCAGGCTCAGAACTCTTCCCAATCGCTCGTGGTCGGCGCGGGCTTGGCGCCGATCGCCGCGGCCAGGCGGTTGCCGAGGGCGCGGGCCGGGGAGGCGACCGGTGCAGACCGGGCGGGGCTTGCCGCGACCGGCCGGACCGGGGCGGTTGCCACTGGTGCGGTCCGCATCGCAGCCGCGGTGCCGCGGCCATTGCCGAGGTTGAACTGATCGAGACGGGCGGAAAGCGCCGAGACTTCCGACACAAGCGTGTGCGAGGCGGCGTTGGTTTCCTCGACCATGGCCGCGTTCTTCTGCGTGCCCTGGTCCATGATGTTGACGGCCGAGTTGATCTCGCTCAGCCCCGTCGACTGGTCGCGGGCGGCGAGCACGATCGCCTGGACGTTGGTGTTGATCTGCTGGACCTCGGAGACGATCGCCTGCAGCGCTTCGCCGGTCTGGCCGACCAGCGAGACGCCGTGCTTGACCTGTTCGCCGGAGGCGGTGATCAGCGCCTTGATCTCCTTGGCGGCATTGGCGGACCGCTGGGCGAGTTCGCGCACCTCCTGGGCGACGACGGCGAAGCCCTTGCCGGCTTCGCCAGCACGAGCGGCTTCGACACCGGCGTTCAGCGCCAGCAGGTTGGTCTGGAAGGCGATCTCGTCGATCACGCCGATGATGTTGGAGATCGACTGCGACGACTGCTCGATCGCGCTCATGGCGTCGACGGCGGTGCGAACCACTTCGCCCGAGCGCTCGGCACCTTCCTTGGTGCGGCTGACCTGGAGCCCGGCATCCTCGGCGCGCTGGGTCGATTCATGGACCGAGCGGGTGATTTCGGCCAGCGCCGCGGCTGTCTGCTCGACCGAGGCTGCCTGCTGTTCGGTGCGGCGGGCGAGGTCGTCGGCGGCGGAGCGGATCTCGTTCGAACCGTTCTGGATGGTCGAGGCATTCTCCCGGAAGGAGAGCATGGCGGCCTGCAGCTTCTCGATCGATTCGTTGAAGTTGCCGCGGATGGAATCCAGCGTGCCGCTGAACGGTTTTTCGAGGCGAACCGTCATGTCGCCGTCCGACAGGCGGGCCAGGCCGTTGCCGAGTTCGGTGACGACGAAGCGGATTTCCTCCTCGCGTGCCATGTGGCCCTTGGACCGTTCGGTCCGTTCGATTTCTTCCTGGACGCGGTGCGCCTCGGCTTCATTCTCGAGCTGCACCTTGCGGCGGTTGTTTTCCAGCAGGATCTGCAGCGAGCGGGAGAGATCGCCCAGTTCGTCGGGCTTTTCGCGGTCGGTCAGCTCGACGTCGAGGCGACCTTCGGCGATCTGCGTGGTCTGGTGGATCACCCGGTTGATGCGACCGATGAAGCCACGGGCCAGCAACCAGCCGGCCACGACCAGAAGGACGGTCGCCAGGCCGATGATCGCCGCGGAGTTCCACACGATTCTGGTGAGACTGGCATAGACCGTCGCGCTCGGGACCGAAACGACGACGTTCCAGACGGCGCCTTCGAACGGCACGATCGGCAGAGCCATGGCGAGATCTTCGGTGCCGTCGGGCCGGACGATGGTCTGAGCCTCACCGGGCTTTGCCAGGGCGCGCTCCCAGGCTGCGGTGTCGACGCCGCTTTCCTTGAGCGCCTTGCCCATCACCGCCTTGTCCGGGTGGCTGACGAAAGCATTGGCGGAGGAAAGCAGCGCGATATAGCCGTCGCCCAGCGGGCGTTTGGCGGCCAGGTCGGCTGCCGTCTTGTCGAGGTCGATGTCGGCGCCGACATAGCCGACGACCGCACCATTGGCACGGGTCGGCAGCGACAGGGTCGTCATCAGGACGTCCTTGCCATTCACCGGATAGACGTAGGGCTCCATGAGGACCGGTTTGCCGGTCTTCACCGGCAGCTGGTAGTAGTCGCCGGCGCCCGGCTTGTCGTAGTCGACCAGAACCTCGACCTTGATGTCGCTGCCGGCGCGGAAGACGTAAGGCACGAAGCGGCCGCTCGCATCATGGAAAGGCTTGCCGACATAGTCCGCATCCTTGCCGTCGAAGGCATTGGGCTCCCAGCCGGTCGAAAGCCCGATTGCGCCCGGATAGCCTTCGAGTGTCTTCTGCATCAGCGCGACGGTATTCTCGCGCGTTGCCGAGCCGGTTTCGCGCAGCGACGTGATCGCCGCCTCCAGGCCGCTGACCATCCTGTGCCCGTCACGCAGACCCGCATCGATCTCGGCAGCGGCCTGTTGGGCGGCTGCGCGCATTTCGTTAAGGCTGGCAGTGCGGATATTGTCGTAGGAGATGGACACGAGCGTGCCGGCAACGCCGATGGTCGTGACCACGCCGAGCGCGACCGCCGTGAATATGTTGCGGCTTGTGGCCGATTTGAAAAGCATGGGGTGCCCCTCCCGAGCAAGTTACTGAGCCCTCGGTCCACAGGGCGAACCGGCAGGCGACCGCGCAGTGTTTCAGCGCGGCCGGGCAAGATTAGACTTTTCGTGGTTAAGCAGGTGTTTAAGCACTCCCAATCTGCGTGCCGTTTCGGCGCTTTACTCGAATTATTGCGTTGTCGGCGGGGTTTGACCTGCTAGTTTGGGTAAAAAACGGGGGCATGGGATGTATTCTTCCTATTTTGAGCATGACGGATTGGGACTTGCCGACCTGGTCCGGCGCGGAGAGGTCAGTGCGCCGGAGCTGGTCGAGACCGCGATCGCCGCGATCGAGAGGCTCAATCCACCCCTCAATGCGGTGATCCGGCCGATGTTCGACGAGGCGCGGAAAACGGCTGCCGGACCGCTCGGCGACGGCCCGTTTGCCGGCGTACCCTTCCTGCTCAAGGACCTGCTCTCGCAAGTGGCAGGCATCCCGACCTCGCAGGGCAACCGTCTCTGGGCCAAGATCCCGACCTCCGGCGATAACGAACTGGTCAAGCGCTGGAAACGGGCGGGGCTGATCATCCTCGGCAAGACCAATACGCCGGAATTCGGCCTGACGCCCTATACCGAGCCGGAGGCCTTTGGCCCGACCCGCAACCCCTGGGACCTGACGCGCACGCCGGGCGGCTCTTCCGGCGGTTCGGCGGCGGCCGTCGCTTCGGGCATGGTGCCGCTCGCCTCCGGGGGCGACGGCGGCGGCTCGATCCGCATCCCGGCCTCGGCCTGCGGCCTGTTCGGCATGAAGCCGACGCGCGGCAGAACGCCCGTCGGTCCCTTCATCGGCGAGGCCTGGTCCGGCTTTGCCGGCGAGCATGTACTGACCCGCTCGGTGCGCGATTCCGCCGCCATGCTGGACGCCACCCATGGGCCGGATGTTGGCAATCCGCATCCCCTCCCGGAGTTTCGCGGATCATGGCTCGAGGCCGTCGGGCGTCCTCCGAAACGGCTGCGGATCGCGGTGTCCTGCGAACCGATGCTCGGCAAGGCCGTCGCAGCGGAGGTTCGCGCGGCCTTTGCCGAGACGGTCCGCCTGCTTGAAGGATTGGGACATGAGGTGGTGGAGGCGGCTCCCCCGGTCGAGCGCGAGCGGTTCTCGCTCGCCTTCCTCACCGTCCTTGCCGCCGAACTGCGCGCCGACATCGAGTTCATCGCCGCATTGAGCGGTGTTCGGGTGTGGCCCGAGGATTTCGATGCGTCCTCCTTCGGCCTCGGCCTGCTCGGCCAGGCGTTTTCCGCCGCCGAACTGGCTGCGGCGCTGCGCTATCTGAAGCTTTCGGCGCGGTCTGTCCTCGGCTTCTTCGAGGACCACGACGTGCTGATGACGCCGGTTCTCTCCAGCCTGCCGGTCAAGATTGGGGCGCTCCAGCCGAAACCGATCGAGAAGAAGCTGATCCGCTTCATGGGGCATATCCACGGCGGGTCGCTGCTGAAGAAGCTCGGCATCGCCGACCAGCTGGCCGCCCAGACCTTCGAGTTCATCCCCTGGACGCCGGTGTTCAACGTCACCGGCCAGCCGGCCATGTCTGTGCCGCTCTGCTGGTCGCTGGAGGGATTGCCGATCGGCATGCATTTCGTCGGGCGCTTCGCCGACGAGGAGACCCTGTTCAGCCTCGCAGGAGAACTGGAACAGGCAAGGCCATGGAAGGATCGGCGCCCACCGGCCTGAGCGTGGAGGCCTGTCACAAGACGGTATCATTGGCGGCCTAAAGCGGCGCCCATCTCCCCTCGATCGAAGGATGGACGTCATGGACGCGGCAATGATCTCGCCGAAGCTTTTCCCCTTTTCCAAGGTGCGCAATCCCGGCGTCCCGGCGCATTTCGGCAGTCGCTACGATGCGACCGGTCGCTTCCTGCCGGAGCCCGGCAACACGGTGGTTTGCCATCTGATCGAGGGATCGGAGACGCAGAGGGCCCTGGTGGATGCGCGGGGGCGCTTTCTTGCCATGCCGGAGGCGGCATGCCTTGCCTTCACGCCCATTTCCAGTCTGCACATGACCCTGTTCCAGGGCGTGATCGAGACCCGCCGCAAGCCGGGATACTGGCCGCCCGAACTGCCGCTCGACACGCCGATCGACGATACGACAGCGGTGCTCGAACAGCGTCTCGTCGGCTTTCAAGGCGGTCCGCCCTTCCGGATGCGCGTGGCCGAGGTGCTGCCCACCGGCCTCGCCGTGGTGGGCGCATCGGAAACGGATCGGCTGGCCTTGAAGACCTGGCGCGACCGTCTGGCGGATCTGTTCGGCTGTCGCCATCCCGATCATGACGACTATGAGTTCCACATCACCTTTGCCTACGTCATCGAGCGCTTCGACGAGGAAGCCCTGATCCGCTGGCAGCGGATGCTGGCCGAGGTCGTCGATGACATTCGTCGAAGGGCCGAACTGCTGGAGCTGTGTCCTCCCGCCTTCTGCAGCTTCAAGGACATGAATCACTTCGAGGAACTGCTGGTCATCGAGCCGCAGGGCTGAGACCATGGAACCGAAGGAAAGTTCCGGGGCTATGAAACCGCGCCGGTCGCGGGGACGTAGTGGTTTCATCGCGCCCGCCGCCTTTCCTGCCGAGCCTCGACCACGGAGCACCCGATGATTATCGTCCACTACCTCGAAAACTCCCGCGCCCACCGCATCCTCTGGCTGCTCGAAGAACTCGGCGTTCCCTACGACATCAATGTCTATCGTCGGGGTTCCGACATGCGGGCGCCGGAAAGCCTCAAGGCGGTGCACCCACTCGGCAAGTCGCCGGTGATCGAGGATGGCGGCAAGATGATCGCCGAAAGCGGCGCGATCATCGAATATCTGATCGACACCTATGGCGGTGAAGCCCTGCGCCCCGCGGCAGGGTCCGACGAGCGGCTGCGCTACACCTATTTCCTGCACTACGCCGAGGGATCGGCCATGCCGCTGCTGGTGATGAAACTGGTCTTCACCAAGCTGCCGGGCCAGGTACCACTGCTGATCCGACCCATCGCGGCGATGATCTCCAAAGCCGCGGCAAGGAGCTTCATCGATCCGCAACTCGAAGACCACATCGCCTTCTGGGAAAGCGAACTCGCCCGCCGCGGCCATTTCGCCGGCGCCGATTTCTCGGCTGCGGACATTGCGATGAGCTTCCCGGTGGAGGCAGCCATGTCACGGATCGAACCAAGGATGGGGCGGCCCCTGTCCGCCGTCCGTCGTTATCTCGAGGCGATCCGCTCCCGGCCGGCCTATCAGCGCGCCCTGGCGCGCGGCGGCGCCTACAGCTATGCCACGACCTGAGGTGCCGATCTGCGGGCTATGCAATTGTTCCCTAATTTGCGTGGCCCGCGGGAACGCTTTGCTCTATGAAGTGTTTCAAGCCGCAAGGATATGTGACGGAGAGGAAGCACATCATGGAATGGAAGGGTCGGCGTCAGTCGGACAATATCGAGGATCGGCGCGGTACGTCGGCCGGCCCCACGGGTGGGGGCCGCAATCCGTTCGGCCGTTCCGGCATTCAGATCCCGATGGGCAGCGGTCGTCGGGGCGGCGGCTTGAGCATCGGCACGATCATTTTCCTGGTGGTGATCTACTTCGTCCTGAAGATGATGGGCATCGACATGCTGCAGATGCTGGATGACGGCTCGACGCAGCAGTCCGGCTACGAGCAGACGGTGGGCGAGCGTCCGAGCTCGCCCGCAGGCGACGAGATGACCGCCTTCGTCCGCACCGTGCTTGCCGAGACGGAGGACACCTGGAACGGCATCTTCCAGGCGGAAGGCGAGACCTATGAAGAGCCGACCCTGGTGCTGTTCTCCGGGCAGGTCAGCTCGGCTTGCGGGTTCGCATCCTCGGCGACGGGGCCATTCTACTGCCCCGGCGACCGCAAGGTCTACCTCGACACCGCCTTCTTCCAGCAGCTCAGCGATCAGTTCGGCGCCTCCGGCGATTTCGCCGAGGCCTATGTGATCGCGCACGAGATCGGCCATCACGTGCAGAACCTGACCGGCGTCCTGCCGAAGTTCAACCAGATGCGCCAGTCGATGAGCGAAGTCGAGGCCAACCAGATGTCGGTCCGCGTCGAGCTGCAGGCCGACTGCTTCGCCGGGATCTGGGGCAAGTATACCGAGCAGAAGGGCCTGCTCGAGGCCGGCGACCTCGAAGAGGCGCTGAATGCCGCCCATCAGATCGGCGACGACACGCTGCAGAAGCGCAGCCAGGGCTATGTCGTGCCTGACAGCTTCAACCACGGCACCTCGGCGCAGCGGGCAAAGTGGTTCAAGCGCGGCTTCGAAAGCGGCGAGTTCACGGCCTGCGACACGTTTTCAGGCGCGATCTAAGGCGATTGCGCACGCCCATCAGCGTTTGTGAACTATTGACGATATTTTTTGCACTATCCCGCTGCGGCTTGCTACCGTAGCGGGTTTCTTCTATCCAGAGGACAAGCGCCGCTCGCCAGTATCGTCTGGAAGCGGCTTTTTTCGTCTTGGATATCGTCATGTCTAGTCGTTTTGCATTCGCCGGAACCGGCAAAGCAGCCAGCAGTTGGGCATCGCACATTCGCGCCACGCTCGCGCTCGGCATTCCGCTGATCGGGGCGCAACTGGCGCAGCTCGGCATTCATACGACGGACGTGGTGATCGTCGGGCAGTTGGGCGCGCAGTCGCTGGCCGCCATGGTGCTGTCGGGCCAGTTCTTCTTCACGATCTTCATCTTCGGCTCGGGCTTCTCGATCGCCGTCGTGCCGATGGTGGCGCAGGCCTTTGGCCGGGGCGACGTGGTCTCCGTTCGCCGGGCGATCCGCATGGGCATGTGGGTGTCGATCGGCTACACGCTTCTGACCGCGCCGCTGTTCTTCAATGCCGAGACGATCCTTCTCGCGCTCGGACAGAAACCGGCGGTCGCAGCGCTCGCCGCCAATTACGTGATGATCGTGCAGTTCGGCCTTTTGCCGGCCCTTCTCTTTGCCGTGCTGCGTTCGCTTGTCAGCGCGATCGGCCGAGCGGGGATCATCCTCTATGTCACGGTCGCCGTGCTCCTGATGAACGCGGTGCTTGCCTATTCGCTGGTGCTTGGCCATTTCGGCCTGCCGCGGCTCGGCATGATCGGCGCGGCCATCGTCGCGGTGATCGTCCAGACGGCGAGCTTCCTGTTCATGGTCGCCTATATCCAGACGCGCCCGGAGACGCGCCGCTACGAGCTGTTCGTCCGCTTCTGGCGGCCGGACTGGCACGCGCTGTGGGAAGTGGTGCATCTTGGACTGCCGATCAGCGTCACGGTTCTGGCGGAGGTCAGCCTGTTCACCGCCGCCTCGCTGATGATGGGCAAGATCGGCACGATCGAGCTTGCGGCCCACGGTATCGCGCTGCAGCTCGCCTCGATCGCCTTCATGATCCCGCTCGGATTGTCGCAGGCCGCGACGGTGCGGATCGGGGTTGCGCATGGACGGGGCGATTACCCGGACCTGATGCGGGCGGCGATCGCCGTGCTGGGGATCGCCAGCGCCATCGCCATTGCCGGCGGACTTCTGTTCTACCTGATGCCGCGCGCGCTCAGCAGCGCCTTTATCGATGCCAATACGTCCGAGGCCGCGGCCGTGCTCGACTTCGCCGTGCCGCTGGTGGTGATCGCCGGCATCTTCCAACTGGTCGACGGCCTGCAGGCGATCGCCAGCGGCCTGCTGCGCGGCCTGAAGGATGCGCGCATTCCGATGGTGATGGCGCTGATCTCCTACTGGCCGATCGGCTTCTTCCTCGCCTGGGTCATGGCCTTTCCGCTCGGTTTCGGCGGCATCGGCATCTGGCTCGGCTTCCTGATCGGCCTGATGAGCGCGGCGCTGCTGCTCTGCCTGCGCTTCTTCCACAAGGTGCGCTACGAAATGAAAACGGCCCGGGTCTGACCGGGCCGCATCTTCAATTTCTAATGTGAGAGTCGAATCAGCGCTCTGCGAGCGCCGGCTCACCCTTCGTCTCGCGCACCATGTTGATGAAGCGGCGGAAAAGGTAGTGGCTGTCCTGCGGGCCGGGCGAAGCTTCCGGGTGGTGCTGCACCGAAAAGACCGGCTTGCCGGCGAGGCGCAGGCCGCAATTCGAACCGTCGAACAGGGAAACGTGAGTCTCTTCAACGCCTTCCGGCAGCGACTTCGAATCGACCGCGAAGCCGTGGTTCATCGAGACGATCTCGACCTTGCCGGTGGTGAAGTCCTTGACCGGATGGTTGGCGCCATGGTGGCCCTGGTGCATCTTTTCGGTCTTCCCGCCGAGCGCCAGGCCCAGCATCTGGTGGCCGAGGCAGATGCCGAACAGCGGCTTGTTCGACTTGATCAGGTTCTGGATGACCGGAACGGCATATTCGCCGGTCGCGGCCGGGTCGCCCGGGCCGTTCGACAGGAAGATGCCGTCCGGATTGAGGGCCAGGATGTCTTCGGCGCTGGTCGATGCCGGAACGACGGTCACCTTGCAGTCGAGGCCGGCAAAGAGGCGCAGGATGTTGCGCTTCACGCCGAAGTCGACGCAGACGACGTGATACCTGGCATCCGCTGCGCCGAGCGTCGAATAGCCTTCGTTCCACACCCAGGGCTTTTCGTCCCAGGTCGAGGACTGGCCGGATGTGGCGACCTTGGCGAGGTCGAGGCCGACGAGGCCGCTCCAGGCCTTGGCTTCCGCCTTCAGCGTATCGATGTCGAAGACGCCGCCCGGGTCGTGGGCGATGACCGCGTTCGGTGCGCCGTGTTCGCGGATCCATGCGGTGAGCGCGCGGGTGTCGACACCGCACAGGCCGATGATGCCGCGGGCCTTCAGCCAGGCGTCGAGATGCTTTGCTGCGCGATAATTCGAAGGCTCGGTGATGTCGGCCTTGAAGATCACGCCGACCGCGCCGTGGCGGGCCGCCGGCGTCAGGTCTTCGATGTCTTCCTCATTGGTGCCGACATTGCCGATATGCGGGAAGGTGAAGGTGACGATCTGGCCGAGATAGGACGGGTCGGTCAGGATTTCCTCGTAGCCCGTCAGCGCCGTGTTGAAGCAGACTTCGGCCTGTACCTTGCCGGTGGCGCCGATCCCGTGGCCTTCGATGACGGTGCCGTCGGCGAGAACGAGAAGCGCGGTCGGCTTGCGGGTGGTCCATGGGGCTGTCGAGGTCATGTTCGTTCCTTGTCCGGCCGAGGACCACCGATCCCTTGAAGAACCGGAGCCCACGCGCCATTTATGATCGCAGATCAAGGTCGCGCAGCGAAGCGCGCGCTTTTCCCCTGATGACAATTTTCGTGCAGGTGCCGGAAAATAGACGGATCGATCCGCGAGGTCAATTCGCCGTTGTGGAAAGCGTGGAATTTAGACCCATGTATTTCAATGGGTTGTCTAATTGATTTGCGTGGACCTGCAGGTCTGGTTAAGAGTTCGACCAAAATGACAAGGAAAAGCCACAATTGGCGGAGCCCGCCAACCGGCTTTTCCGTGGAGATGAAGAGATGATGCGCGACAGGCTTACCGACGTTATGAAGGAATCGCTCAAGGCGAAGGATGTGCGCCGCACGTCGACCGTGCGGTTGATCCAGACGGCGATCAAGGATCGCGACATCGCCAATCGCGGTGTCGGCAAGGATCCGGTCACCGATGACGAGATCATGCAGATCCTGATGAAAATGATCAAACAGCGCGACGAATCGGCGAAGATCTACGCCGACAACGGCAGGCCCGAGCTTGCCGAGCAGGAGCGGCAGGAAATCTGCATCATCAAGAGCTTCATGCCAGAGCAGTTGCCCGAGGAGAAGGTGCGCGAGCTCTGCGCTTCGGTGATCACCGAAACCGGGGCGCAAGGATTGCGCGACATGGGCAAGTGCATGAACACGCTGAAGGAGCGCTATCCCGGACAGATCGATTTCGCCAAGGCCTCCGGAGTGGTGAAGGATCTGCTGAAGTAAGGATCGCTTCGCAACGGACTGCCGGAACTCCGCCTTCGGGCGGAGTTTTGCGTTCAGCCTTTCGAGCGCTTCTGCTCGGTGATGAAATGGCGCAGCACCGCGTTGATGCGGGTCTGGTATCCCTTTCCGGACGTCTGGAAGAAATCGACGATATCCTCGTCCAGCCGGATCGAGATCGCCTTCTTCTTCTGCGGAATGACGATCTCGGCCTTGGACCAGTCGATGTCCATCAGATCCTTCCAGTCGGGATCGTCACGCATGGCGCGTTCGATGTCCTCATCGGTCAGCGCATCGACGCGGGCCCAGTCGGTTTTGCTCTTTTCGCCGCGCGCCCGCCTTGCAAGGATTTCATCCAGGGTAACGCGCGTGATATTCTCTTCGGTCATTGTCTCTTGCCGCGCGGACCGAAATAATCCGGCAAACGCTTCCTCTCATTGTGTAAATGACGGCGATAAGCCTTTCCGAATCCCGGCAGATCGCGATGCTCCTTTCTTCATCCCCTCTCGGTGACGGGAATTCGACCCGCCCAGTCGAGAGCGCCAGGACTGCATCCTCAAAATCGATGCCGTGCTTCGCGAGGTTCCTTTCCCGCTTGCTCTCGTCCCATTCGAACGCGACGAGGTCAGGCAACTGGTCGTTCGGCATCCCAAAGCCATCCGTCTCCTGACCGTGTCGCAGCTCAAACTCAAATGTATATACAGCCGTCATTCCGGTCAAGGCTGTGAATAGCGGGTGCAAGCCGCAAAACCCTTGGCGCTTGCCGGGGCACCCGCCTATATGAAGGGAACCATCAAGGGACAGACATGCGCTTTTCCAACGACTTTCTCGACGAGATACGCGACCGCGTGCCGATTTCGGCCGTGGTCGGTCGACGCGTGGCGTGGGATCGCAAGAAGACCAACGTGTCGCGCGGGGACTACTGGGCCTGCTGTCCGTTTCACGGCGAGAAGAGCCCGAGCTTTCACTGCGAGGACCGCAAGGGCCGCTACCACTGCTTCGGCTGCGGCGTGTCGGGCGACCATTTCCGCTTTTTGACTGATCTTGAGGGGCTGAGCTTTCCCGAGGCCGTGCAGCAGATCGCCGACATGGCGGGCATAGCCATGCCGAAGGCCGATCCGCAGGCGGAGCGTCGCGAGAAGGAACGCACGACGCTGCAGGACGTCATGGAAATGGCGACGCAGTTCTTCCAGGACCAGTTGCAGACGGCGAGCGGCGCGAGGGCCAGGGCCTATCTGCGCGAGCGCGGGCTGTCGGGCCGCACGATCGAGACCTTCCGGCTCGGCTATGCGCCCGAAAGCCGCAACGCGCTGAAGGAATATCTGGCGGGCAAGGGCGTGCCCAAGGAGCAGATCGAGGCCTGCGGGCTGGTGCGGCATGGCCCGGACATTCCTGTCTCCTACGACTATTTCCGCGACCGCATAATGTTCCCGATCCTGTCGTCGCGCGACAAGGTGATCGCGTTTGGCGGCCGGGCCATGGCGCAGGATGCCATGGCGAAATACATGAACTCGCCCGAGACCGAGCTCTTCCACAAGGGCAATGTGCTGTTCAATTTCTCCCGGGCGCGCCGTGCGCTCCAGGGCGCCGACGGGGCCGACACGCTGATCGCCGTCGAAGGCTATATGGACGTGATCGCGCTCTACCAGGCCGGCATCGAGAATGTGGTTGCGCCGCTCGGCACGGCGCTGACCGAGAACCAGCTCGAGCTGATGTGGAAGATGACGCCGGTGCCTGTGCTCTGCTTCGACGGCGACAGCGCCGGCCAGAGGGCGGCCTTCCGCGGCGTGGACCTGGCCCTGCCGCATCTCAAGCCTGGCCGCTCCGTGCGGTTTGCCATGCTGCCCGACGGCAAGGACCCGGACGACCTCGTCAAGCAGGACGGCCGCGCGCCGTTCGACAAGGTGCTCTCGGAAGCGCGGCCGCTGGCGGAGATGCTGTGGATCCGCGAGCTGGGCGCCGGCCAGTTCGACACGCCGGAGAAGCGCGCCGAACTCGAAGCCCGGATGAAGCAGGTGGTTGCGGTCATCGCCGACGAGAATGTGCGCCGCCACTACCAGCAGGACGTTCGCGACCGGCTGAACGCCTTCTTCCAGCCCGCCTCGGCCAATCGTGGCGAACGGCGCGGCGGCTTCGACGGGGGCAATCGCGGCGGACGCGGCGGCGACAAGGGGAAACAGGGGCGGCCGGGCACCGGCTTTTCGGCAACGAGCGCCGGCGTCTCCGATCGGCTGGCGAGATCGGGTCTCGTCAAGGGACACCAGGACCAACCGGCCCTGAGGGAGAGCGTACTGGCGCTGACCATCGTCAACCACCCGCAACTGCTGCAGGACGAGTATGACGAGATCGCGTCGATCGACTACGAGAACCGCGAGCTGCAGAAGCTGTGGTCCTCGCTGCTGACGATCGCGGCCGGCGCCGGTGCGCAACTGACGCGCGAGACGCTGATCGCCCGCCTCGAAGAACAGGGGCATGGCGGCCTGATCAAGAGCCTCGACCAGCAGATCCGCAATGCGCGGCTATGGACGGCGACCGAGATCGCAGCCCCCGAGGATGCGGGGGAGGGCTATCGCCAGGCGCTCTCGCTGCACAAGCGGACCAAGGCGCTGAGGCGTCAGCGGATCGAACTCGAGCGTGAGGTCGCCGAGGCGACGGAGGCCGAGGACGGGGGACGGATCGACCAGGTGATCGGAGCATTGCACCAGGTGCAGCTCGAGATTACCCGAATGGAAAACCAAGAGGCGATCATCGACGGCTTCGGCGTCATGTCCGGACGTGTCAAGGGAGCGGCCACGGGTCATAATTCTTAGAACGTTCCGCTTTAAACGGTTGCTGTAACGCGGTGAATACTTCATTCAGCAGTGCAAACGGCGAAGCGGAACAAGTCGTGTCGACGCAAGACCTTGAAATGCCATCATGTCGGGAGCGCCGCACCGGTTCCCGCCAATCCCTGCCGGTGTCGCGCCTGCTCGCAGGCTGTGGAACTGCGGGCTATCCTTCGCATGTGCGCCGGCGGATGGCGGTGACCAATGTCGTCTCGCTGCTCTGCAGCCTGATGACCGTGCCCTATATCCTGCTCTACGCCCTCTATGACTACCAGGGCCTGTGGCCGGCGATCGTGGTTCTGGCGCCGCAGATCGTGCTTTATGCGATCACGCCGTGTTTCCATCGGCTTGGACCGTCCGCCGCCGCGCTCTATTTCAGCGTCACCTGGCTCGCTTTCGCTATCCTCTATTGTTTTCTCTTCGGACGCGGGTCGGGGCTGCCGCTCTATTTTCTGGCGGGGGCCGCAGCGGCGATGTTGATTTTCGGTGCCGAGCGGGTGCTTCTGTCGGCCCTGGTGACGGTGCTGGCTCTCCTGGCGTTCCTGGCGGTCGCGATATTCTTCCCGATGCCGGCGCTTGCGGCGGCGGATCCTGCCCTGGTCCAAATCCTCTTCCTGATGACGGTGCCGCTGGTCTTCCTGCTGATCTTCACCACCGTCTATTTCGCTTTCCAGGAGGCGAGCCTGGCGGAGGTGGCGCTGGAAAAGGAACACCGTTTCTCGACGCGCCTGCTGGAAAACATCCTGCCGCGTGCCGTGGCCCTTCGCCTCCAGCACCGCGAAACGGCCATGGTTGCCGATCACGTCGATTCGGCCACCATTCTCTTTGCCGATATCGTCGACTTCACCCCGCGGGCCGCCAAGTGGCCGCCCAACGAACTGGTGACCTTTCTCGGTCGGGTGTTTCGCAGTTTCGACGATCTGGCGGCCGGCCACGGGCTGGAGACGATCAAGACCATCGGCGACGCCTATATGGTGGCTGGCGGTCTTCCCGAGCCCCGCGCCGATCATGCCGAGAGCGTGGCGCTGATGGCGCTGGACATACTGGAATGCTGCCGGCAGATCTCGGCGGAATATGGCGAAACGGTCGACGTGCGCATCGGCCTCGACAGCGGTCCGGTGGTCGCCGGCGTGATCGGCTCCAACAAGCTGCTCTATGATGTGTGGGGCGATACGGTGAATATGGCGGCGCGCATGGAATCCCACGGCGTCGCCGGGCGCATCCAGGTCGGCGAGCATCTCAAGGGCATGCTGGAGGATCGCTTCGACTTCGAACTGCGCGGTGAGATCGAGGTCAAGGGCAAGGGCTCGATGCGCGTCTGGTTTCTCAACGGCCGCAAGGCGTAGGCGTGCCGTTTCCCGGCCGGGCAGACGGCCTGCGACAGGCGGGCCGGGGCCTGTCGAAGCCTTGCCCCTTGTTTCCTGCGCTTTCGGACCTACATCTGCCCACAGCAGCAAAGACAGGCATCAGTGTTAAGAATTTTCCCGTTTTCCCGGGCAATCGTACGGGAAGAGCTTGACGGCAGGGAAAATTGTGGGAATCACCAATACAGGCACACAAGGGTGAAGTGGGTCCAGGCGAATCTCTAGTACCATGACCGGTCATTCGGAAGAACGAGGGCTTTTGCGCGGCGGCGATGCAGTCCTTAGTTAATCGGGAATTAAGCACCATTCCGTTAGGTCATTGACAGAAATCGTAGCGGGCAGGGGCCTTCGGGCCGCTCTCCGCTTTGCATCGTGCGGACAAGATCACACGTCAGGAAAGCGACGAAATAGATGGCATCCAAAGTCAAAGAAAACGAAGAAGCAGACAGCGAACGCGACGGCGCTACCGACGGTCCGCTTCTCGACCTTTCGGATGACGCGGTCAAAAAAATGATCAAGGCCGCCAAGAAGCGCGGCTATGTCACCATGGATGAACTGAACTCGGTCCTGCCGTCGGAGGAAGTCACCTCCGAGCAGATCGAGGACACCATGGCCATGTTGTCCGACATGGGTATCAACGTCATCGAGGACGAGGACGCCGAAGAGGCGGCCCCGGCCGAGGACAGCGACGACGACAGCGACGGTGACGGCGAGGGCAGCGAACTTGCGCCGTCGCAGGGCACGCAGCTGGCGACCGCCAAGAAGAAAGAGCCGACCGACCGCACGGACGACCCGGTGCGCATGTATCTGCGCGAGATGGGTTCGGTCGAGCTTCTGTCGCGCGAAGGCGAAATCGCCATCGCCAAGCGCATCGAGGCCGGCCGCGAGACGATGATCTCCGGCCTGTGCGAAAGCCCGCTGACCTTCCAGGCGTTGATCATCTGGCGCGACGAACTCAACGAAGGCACGACTCTTCTGCGCGAGATCATCGATCTCGAAACCACCTATTCCGGCCCCGAGGCCAAGGCTGCGCCGCAGTTCCAGAGCCCGGAAAAGATCGAAGCCGACCGCAAGGCGGCCGAGGAGAAGGAAAAGACCCGCCGCGCCCGCGCGCCGAGCGGCGACGACGACATCACCGATGTCGGCGGCGACGGTGCTCCGCCGGAAGAGGAGGAAGAGGACGAGGACGAATCGAACCTGTCGCTGGCCGCCATGGAAGCGGAACTGCGCCCGCAGGTCATGGAAACCCTCGACACGATCGCCGACACCTACAAGAAGCTCCGCAAGCTGCAGGACCAGCAGGTCGAGGCGCGCCTTGCCTGCGCCGGCACCCTGTCGTCCGGCCAGGAACGCCGCTACAAGGAGCTCAAGGATCAGCTGATCACGGCGGTCAAGTCGCTGTCGCTCAATCAGAACCGCATCGACAGCCTGGTCGAGCAGCTCTACGACATCAACAAGCGTCTCGTGCAGAACGAGGGCAAGCTGCTGCGTCTCGCCGAATCCTACGGCGTCAAGCGCGACAGTTTCCTCGAGCAGTATCAGGGTGCGGAACTCGACCCGAACTGGATGAAGTCGATCGGCAACCTCTCGGCCCGTGGCTGGAAGGATTTTGCCCGCGAGGAAAACCAGACGATCCGCGACATCCGCGGCGAGATCCAGAACCTGGCGACCGAGACCGGCATTTCGGTGACGGAATTCCGCCGCATCGTGCACATGGTGCAGAAGGGCGAGCGCGAAGCGCGCATCGCCAAGAAGGAAATGGTCGAGGCCAACCTGCGCCTCGTCATCTCCATTGCCAAGAAGTACACGAACCGTGGCCTGCAGTTCCTCGATCTCATTCAGGAAGGCAATATCGGCCTGATGAAGGCGGTCGACAAATTCGAGTATCGCCGCGGCTACAAGTTCTCGACCTATGCGACCTGGTGGATCCGGCAGGCGATCACCCGTTCGATCGCCGACCAGGCCCGGACGATCCGCATTCCGGTGCACATGATCGAGACGATCAACAAGATCGTCCGTACCTCGCGCCAGATGCTGCACGAGATCGGTCGCGAGCCGACGCCGGAAGAACTGGCCGAAAAGCTCGCCATGCCGCTCGAAAAGGTCCGCAAGGTCCTGAAGATCGCCAAGGAACCGATCTCGCTCGAAACCCCCGTGGGCGACGAAGAGGACAGCCATCTCGGCGACTTCATCGAGGACAAGAACGCGCTTCTGCCGATCGACGCGGCCATCCAGGCGAACCTGCGCGAAACCACGACCCGCGTTCTCGCCTCGCTCACCCCGCGCGAGGAACGCGTGCTGCGCATGCGCTTCGGCATCGGCATGAACACCGACCACACGCTCGAAGAAGTCGGCCAGCAGTTCTCGGTCACCCGCGAACGCATCCGCCAGATCGAGGCCAAGGCGCTGCGCAAGCTCAAGCACCCGAGCCGGAGCCGCAAGCTGCGCTCGTTCCTGGACAGCTGAGCCGCATAAAAGGTCCGACGAAACGACAACCCGGCCGGAGCGATCCAGTCGGGTTTTCTTTTGGCCGCGGTCACATCGAGCGGCGATCACGCATTTGTCCCTTGATGGCGCCGCTTTTTGGGGCCACATCAGCCGGGACTTGGGAAAGGCCTATCGAGCGGCATGGAAAAGACACCGTCAAAGCGTTGGGGAAGGTTGGGTGGGGGGCTCGTCGTCTCCATCCTGCTGCATCTCGTCGCCTTTGCGGTTCTGTTCGTGGAAATGCCGGAGCCCATGTCCCAGCCGGAGCCGGAGGAAAGCGTCGCGGTCGAGATCGTGCCGCCGCCGGAGGAAAAGGAGCCGGAGCCGGAGAAAACCGAAGAGCCCGAGCCTGCGCCGCCGAAGCAGGAGCAGGCAGCGGCACCACCACCTCCGCCGCCGGCGCCGCAACCACCGCCGCCGGAGAGCGTGCCGACGCCGCCCGAGAGGCCGGCCGAGCAGCCGCCGGTCGAGGAGGCAGCAAACGAAGAGCAGGCGCCGCCCATGCCGGTGCTGCGTCCCGTGATCCAGTTCGGCGAAAAGGATGCCGGGCCGCGCCAGGACACGAGCGGCGATGCGGTCGAGGAGGCTGCAAAGCCGGCCGAAACGCCGCCCGAAGAGAGCGAGCCGCCGGCCGACAAGCCGGAATCGGTGCCGACCGAGGACGAAAAGACTGCCGAGGCGGACAAGCCGGAGGGCACGCCACTGCCCGACGACATCACCTTGCCCGAAGTCGACACCGGTCAGGATGGCGCCGAGGCCGACGGGGCGAAGCCGGCGGAAAAGCCGGAGGAGACGACGATCGCCTTTGCCCGCCCGACGCCTTCCGAGAGGCCCGAGCCGCCAGCGGCCGAGCCGAAGGCCGCCGAGAAACCGACGACCGAGGCGGCACCGGCCAAGGCCGAGCTCGACGAGGTGAAGACGCTCTATTCGACCAGTCTTTCGGGCGACGCGGCGGCGATGACGGCGATGAGCGACGTTCCGCGTCCCGACCGGGCCGACCAGCTGTGCGTCACCGAACTGCGGGAGCAACTGCGCCACGGAACGCCGGCCTACCGGCCGGAGCTTCTGCCGTCGTTCCGCCTGCAGGACGGCAATGTGCTGGAGGTCAACAAGGCGGCATTTCGTGCCGCCGGCCAGTGGTTCGATGTGCGCTTCCGCTGCGAGATCGACACCGACGCCACGCGCGTCCTGTCCTTCGCCTTCGAAGTCGGCCGGTCGATTCCGAAATCCGAGTGGAAGCGATACGGCTTTCCCGACTTCTAGTCTGCAGCCGCGCCTGGCCTGGCTTAGCCCAGGATGTCGCGCACCACGCGCATGAACACCCGCGCGCCGATGGCGATCAGATCGTCGGGGAAGTCGTAGTCCGGATTGTGCAGGGCGGGGTGGTCTTCGCCCGATCCGAGAAAGAACATGGCGGAGGGTGCGCAGGCGCGGAAGCGGCCGAAATCCTCGGAAGCCCGCATCGGCAGATTGTCGCGGTCGTGGCTGACGCCCTCGGCATCGAGCGCGCGGACGAGGTGGGCGACGGCTTCCGGCGCGTTCTCGCAATGCAGGAAGATGTCGTCGTAAGTGATGTCCAGATCGAGCCCTTCCGCCTTGGCGGCCTGGCTGGCGAGCGCTTCGGCCTCGGCGCAGAGTTCGGCCATGCGGTCGTCCACGAGGGTGCGCAGCGTCACCCAGATCTCGCCGTCACCGGGGGCGATGCCGAAGGCCCGTCCACCTAGCGCGGCATGGGTGACGGTTGCCAGGCGGAAATCGCGGTCGGGCGGCGCGCTGCGGGACAGGGCGGTCAGGGCCGGCATCAGGCTTGCCATGGCCGTCATCGGCGAGAGCCCGGTTTCCGGCTGGGAGGCATGGGCCGTCTTGCCGGAGAGCTTGATCTTCATGCCGCGCGAGGCGCAGCTGACCGGGCCGTCGGTCAGCGCGACCTGCCCGAGCGCAAGGCCCGGCAGGTTGTGCAGCGAAAAGGCGAAGTCCGGCCGGATCTCGGCAAAGTGCGGATCGGCAATGACGGCCGCCGCCCCTACGCCGTTCTCTTCCGCCGGCTGGAACAGCAGAACGGCCCGGCCACGCTTGGGAGCGGCGCGCGAAAGACCGAGCCCGAGGGCGAGCAGGATGGTCGAATGACCGTCGTGACCGCACAGATGGCCTTTGCCGGGAATGGTGGAGGCATGGGGGATCTGCGTCTTCTCCTCGATCGGCAGGGCGTCGATCTCGGAGCGGAACAGCAGGGTCGGGCCGGGTTCGGCTCCTTCGAACACCGCAGCGACGCCGTGGCCGCCCAGCCCCGTCAGGATGCGGACGGGCTTCATGGGCCCCAGAAAATCCGCCACGCGGCGCGCGGTTTCCTCTTCCTCGCCGGAGATTTCCGGATGGCGGTGAAGGTCGTGACGGAAGTCGACGAGATCGACCATGTCGTGATTGGTGAGGAACATCGGGCGCATCCGGTGCAAGACGATATTGCCCCGAACCTACACCGGTTGCGGGCGATAGCCCATCGCCGATCGTCGGCGGATCAACTGCTCCACACCAGATTGACGGCGATCGATCCCATCACCAGCGCGATCAGCCCGTCGAGCACGCGCCAGGCGGCAGGACGGGCGAAAAGCGGGCGCAGATAGCGCGCGCCGAAGCCCAGCGAAAAGAAGAAGAGGAAGGACGCGGTCGTGGCGCCGAGGCCGAAGGCCAGACCTTGGCCCGGATACTGCGTCGAGATGGAGCCGAGCAGGACTACGGTGTCGAGATAGACATGCGGGTTGAGCCAGGTGAGTGCCAGGCAGGTGAAAAGCGCTGCGGCAAGACTTTCCTGCGCCTCTCCTTCAGGTTTCAGCGCCGCATTGCCGCTCAGTGCCGCCCGAAGACTACGAAGCCCGTAGTAGGCAAGAAAGGCGGCCCCGCCATAGCGCATGAGGGGTGTCAGCCAGGGCAGGGCGGCGATGGCCTTGCCAAGCCCGCCGACGCCGGCGGCGATCAGCGCCGCGTCCGAGGCCGCACAGGTGAGGCAGATGGCGAAGACGTGGCTGCGCCGCAGCCCCTGACGCAGGACGAAGGCGTTCTGCGCGCCGATCGCGACGATCAGGCTCAGCCCGAGGAAGAAACCGGCGGTGGCGGCAATCAGCATGGCAAGCTCCAACACGAAACTCGTCTTGACTAGTGAGTGCTGCAAAATTAGAGAAACTAATATTTCTTCATCTGGATTAGGAGTGCTTAACATGCTCGATTATGCGCTTCTGGATGCGCTGGCCTCCGTGGTGCGGACGGGCAGCTTCGAGCGCGCCGCCCGGCAGGTCGGCGTCACGCCGTCTGCCATCTCGCAGCGCGTCAAGCTGCTCGAGGAACGCGTCGGCGCCGTGCTCGTCATCCGTGGCCAGCCGTGCAAGGGCACCGAAGCGGGGCTGCGGCTGGCGCGGCATGCGGATGAGGTGGCGCTGCTCGAGCGCACGCTGACCCTGGAGCTCGGCCGCGGGGCGCTGGACGGCCGAATGCCCACCATCCGCATTGCCGTGAATGCCGACAGCCTGGCGACCTGGTTCGTCGCGGCGATGGCGGCCGTGCCGGATTGCCTGTTCGATCTGGTGCTCGACGACCAGGAACACAGCGCCGAATGGCTGCGCCGCGGCGAGGTGCGTGCGGCGGTCAGCGGTTCCGACGCGCCGGTGCAGGGATGCGACTGCCGGCCGCTCGGCGCGCTTCGCTACCTCGCGACGGCGAGCCCGGACTTCGTCGCTCGTTGGTTTGCCGACGGGGTGACGGCGCAGACCCTTTCGCGGGCGCCGGCCTTGACCTTCAACACCAAGGACATGCTGCAGGCCCGCTGGATCGAGGCACATGTCGGCGAGGGCATCGTGCCGCCGACCCACTGGCTACCCTCCTCGCAGGCTTTCGTCGATGCGACGCTTGCCGGTGTCGGCTGGGGGCTCAATCCGGAAGGGCTGGTTTCGGAGGCGATCGCCGCGGGGCGGCTTGTGCCGCTGCTGGCCGATGCAGCCTATGACGTGCCGCTCTACTGGCACTGGAGCCGTTCGGTCGCCACGGCCCTCAGGCCGCTCACCCAGGCGGTGAGCGAGACGGCGCGAAGCAGCCTGCGGCCGCCGCACGCCACCCCTAGACGCGCCATTGCCGAGGCGCGTCTGCTGCCCTAAGTGCATGAGGACCAGTTCAGCGGAGAATCTGTCCATGCCCATCCGACAACAGATGTCGCGCGCCATCGAGGCGCTCAACCAGCGCGATTTTGCCGCCCTCGAAGCTCTGTTCGATGCCGATGCGGTGCTCGACATGCCTGACGGCCAGCGGGTGATCGGCTTCGCCTCGATCCGCGACACACTGTCGGCCTATCTGCTGCGTCACGACGCGCGTTTCGCCAATGGCGTCGCCATGGCCGACGAGGCCGGCCTGCGCGGCGCCTATGACGGCACGATCGGCGGCACCGATAGCGCGGGCACGTCCGGATCGGGTGAGGGCGCGCGGTTTTCACTGCCCTGCGTCCTGGTCTTCGAAGCGGAAGACGATCACCTGACCCGGCTCAGCCTCTACCTGTCGAGCGCGCTTTGACGCTCATCCGGCCTTCGGCAGCCTATTGTTCTTCCGAAAGATAGTCTTCCAGCACCCGCACGATCAGGCCGTGATCGTCCTCGGAGGTCAGCCCCGAAACGGTGATGGCGGCAACCACGCCGGTCCCGGCGACGCGCACGGGAAAACTGCCGCCATGGCTTGCATAGTCGATCGGATCGAGACCCAGTTCGACGCAGACTTCGCGGCCCTTCAGCCGGTAGTTTTCGCCGACGCGCATCGAGGACCGGTGGAAGCGCAGCGTGACATTGCTCTTGCGGCGCGCCCATTCGTCATTGTCCGGCGAGGAGCCGGGCAGGGCGGCATGGAACAGCACGCGGTCGGCCGTGCGGATGTTGATCACCACCGGCAGGTCGCCGGCGCGCGCGGAGCGCAGCAGGTGCTCGCCCACCTCGATCGCGGTGATTTCGTTGAAGGCCTTGAAGACCAGGGCGTCTTCCTGGCCGGCCAGGGTGTCGAGCAGGTCTCGGTCGTTCGACATGGTGTCTCCTCTTCCTTGCGGGGTTGGCAGAAGATTAACGCGTTGCGTGCGGCACGCAAAGGCCGCGGCCATGTTATACACCGGTGCCCCGGCGGCGAAGCGGTCTTGGCCGCAGCGGTCGGCCGTGCGGCCGGCAGGTGCCGGGGGCAGCGCCACGACCGGCTACGGCCTGGCCGTCCGCGGTGACCGCGCTCGGATCTGGCCCATATAGAAACTGCCGGACGACGTGCCGGCCGAGCAAGAGGGAGGAGCGCATGGCCTTGCGGCGGCTAGAGATTCGGACCGAAGGGCAGGGGCTCTACGAGTTCACCCATGAGGCGGTGGCGTTCCTCGCGGCCGAGGCTGCGGACGAGGGGCTGCTGACGGTCTTCGTGCGCCATACATCCTGTTCGCTGCTGATCCAGGAGAATGCCGATCCGTCCGTCCAGCGCGATCTCAAGGCCTTCTTCCGCCGCCTGGTGCCGCCTTCGTCCGACCCGGCGATGGGCTGGATGGAGCACCGGCAGGAGGGGCCGGACGACATGCCGGCCCATATCAAGGCGGCGCTGACGCAGGTGTCGATCGGCATCCCGTTTTCCGCCGGGCGCCTGCTGCTCGGCACCTGGCAGGGGCTTTATCTGTTCGAGCACCGCGATCTGCCGCATCGGCGCGAGGTGATCCTGCACATCGGCGGCTGAGCCGCCGGCCGCTTTCTGTGTATGAACGATCGCTGAATAACAGGTTCGGACCGCATTCAGGCATGTTCAGGCAATCTCCTCCCAATCGCTGAGGAAAGCGGGAGCGTCACCCGGCCAAGGCCGGACAGCCAAAGGAGAGAACCCCATGACCGGCATGCTTGCAAAACTGGGCCTTGTTGCCCTCGTCACCTTCGCTTCCACCGTCGGCACCGTGTCGACCGCCGTGGCCGGCTCCGACTTCGGCTGGGGCATCTATATCGGCGGCGGCGAACCCGGCTATGATCGCTACGACCGCTACGGTCACCGCCCAGGCTGGGGTCATCACCCGCGCCGCCACCGCCCCGAAGGCTGCTCGCCGCGCCGCGCGGTGGAAGAGGCCCGCTGGAGCGGCCTGCGCCGTGCCCGTATCCACAATGTGACACCGCGCCGGGTCGTCGTCGCCGGCTTCCGCCACGGCGAGTTCGACCGCATGGTCTTCGCCAATGTCCGCGGTTGCCCCGTCATCGCCTACTGATCGTCTCCGCCCGTCGGAACGAGGAAGGCCCGCCAGATGGCGGGCCTTTCGCATTTTCACGATCAGCAAGGGTGTCCGCCCGGTGGAAAGCCGGGCGGGGAATGCCGCGGGCTATTGCGCGATGGCGTAGGTCATGTTGACGGTCACCGTGTATTCGTTTTCGCCGGCGGCGATCGGTGCCGCATCGGCCATCTCCTTGGCCATGGCCGCGCGATACATCGGCTGCGGCATGGGGCGGGCGAAGTTCTCGCTGATCTCGATGACGCGGCCGAGCTTGACGCCGGCGGCTTCGGTCAGCACCTTGGCCTTGTCCATCGCCTCGGCCACGGCCTTCTTGCGGGCCTCGGCAATCGCCGCATCGGGATTGTCGTTGGTGAACGTGATCCCGCCGCCCTGGTTGACGCCGAGCTTGACGGCCGCATCGATCAGCCCGCCGAGCATGGTGAGGTCGCGGACGCGCAATGTCAGCCCGTTGGTGACCCGGTAGCCGACGATCACCGGCGCCTCGTAGGTGTCGTCGTCGGCCTTGTCCTGGCGGTAGAGCGGATCGACGGAGAAGGCGGAGGTCTGGATGTCGCGGTCGGCGATGGACTTGGCTTTCAGGTCGGCGATGACCTCGGCCATGGCCTGGCTGTTGGCCTTCAGCGCCTCTGCCGCCGTTTCGGCCTCGCGCACGACGCTGAGGTTCAGAACCGCCATGTCGGGGGCGATCGCCGCATCTCCCTCGCCCGAGACGATGATCGTCGCCTCGCGGATTTCCGGCTCCGCGGCAAGCGCGGAGAGCGGCAGGAGCACTGCGCAGGAGAGGGTGGCGGCAAGTGCGAGCCTCGTTGTCTTCAGATGGTTCATCATGGTTTCCTCGGATTGGCGTCCCTTACACTTGCCTTGATGACCGGCGATTGTGAAGCCATTGCGGCGGAGACTTGTCGCCTGTGGCGAATTCGGCTAGAGCGTCAGCCAAGGTGCCGGGTGCCATTGCCCGCCGCCTGCGGCGCCAGACGCCGGGCTGGGCCTGTAGCTCAATGGTTAGAGCCGGCGGCTCATAACCGCTTGGTTGGGGGTTCGAGTCCCTCCGGGCCCACCATTTCTGTCTTCGGACTTTGTTTTTGCATCATTTTTTCCTCGATTTGTCTCACCGGAATTCCGGCTTGATGAAAGTGGGACATTATTGCGGGCTACGTAGGTTTTGCGGCGCTCGAAACCGGCATCAATAATGCGCTTGGATTGGGCGGCTTTGGTGTAGTGCTGCGCCATCTTGGAATCAGACCAGCCGAAGATCGCCATCAACTGATGTTCGGTCGCTCCGGCCTCGGCGAGGATGGTCGCGGATGCCTTTCTGAGGCCGTGCGACGAGCATTCCGGCAAATCAGCGTCGTTGCACCACTGGCGCATCTTGTTGCCGAACCCGTTCCCGCTGAAAGCCTTGCCGTATTCGGTGACAAGGAAGGTCGGCTGATCATGCGCAATCGCGTCCAGCGCCTCGCGAAGCTCGTCCGTGACCGGCAGGCTGAGGGACTGTGCATATTTGCCCGAACCCTTCTCCGGCATGAATTCGATACGGTTGCCGACGAGGTTCCGCCAGCCGAGCTTGACGAGGTCCGAGCGTCTGACGCCCAAATTCAGCATCAGTTCCATTGCAAGCCGGGCCATGGTGCCGAATGGATAGGCTGCGCGATAGCGCGCCACTTCCGCTTCGCTCCAGGTATGGAAGCCGGGGGACTTATGAATTTTGGTGACGCCATTCGCGGGGTTGAAGGTCGCCAGCTCGGCGCTGATAGCCCAATTGAAGAGCGCCTTCAGGTACTTCACCAGCTTGTCAGCAGCGCCGGGCGTGCCAACACGCTTCATCTGACTGGCTTCGATGTCGGATTTGCGAATCTTCTTGAAGGGCAGTTCGCCCACAATGCTGCAATAGCGATTGAGAACGCTTTTCTTGTCTTTCTGCGTGGCCGGAGACTGGCTTTGAAATGCCTTGGACCGATAATAGGTCTCGACAAGCCAGCGAACGGAGCCGGGCTCCAGTCTTGAAATTGGGACCGTCTTTTCACCACGATCGCCAGCCAGCACGCGATGATATTCCTCGGTAAACGCCTGGGTGACGCTGCCCGCCTCGTCCAGATAGGCCGACGTCATCCGGTACTTCGGCATTCCTGGCAGGCGGAGATAGAACCGTTCGTTGCCGTGCCGATCGATATCCCGCGAGCAATATTTGAAAGGGACGCGCTGGCTACCCAACCGCGTGATCAAACGGGTTTTCGCCATCGTCTTCGTCTCCGCTCAAGCCCTGTTCTTTGATGTCGTACCAGGACGCCCGGATTTCCTCCGCATCCCATCGGCGCAACGCGCCGATCTTCACGCCCCGGGGCATCAACCCACGGCGGACCCAGTCATCAAAGGTACCCGTCGAGACGTCCAGTAGCTCCGCCGCTCGGACGCGGCTCACCGCGAATTTGTAGAGCGGTCGTGGGGCTAGCGCTTCAGCTTGCTGCTTCATGTGCTGCTCCTCACGCTCTAGAGGCGCTATCAGCAAGCGCCAAGGTCTTCTGCCTGGGCTCGACCATATTCGCAGCAAGATACTCATCCACGGCGGTTTCCGGCAGGAAGAGGCTTCCGCCAATCCGGACATGACGGATTTCCTGCTTGGCGATCAGGTTCCGGATGCGAGCAACCGGCCATCCGGACCGGTCGGCCAATTGCTTCGGTGATAAAAGCTGAGATTGCATAACTGCTCAACTCCCTAGAGATAATTCGACACGAGACAGAACGAATCATATAATTGCGCTGGACGCAACACTTTTATCGCATTTGAGATATTTCGATGCAAGATGGATTCATGGAAGCGATGGGGCAACGGCTGGGGAAAATCCGGAAGGACTCCGGGTTAAAGCAAGTGCCCTTTTCCGAAGCGCTTGAAGTATCGCAAAGCGCCTACAACACCTACGAGCGCGGAAATCGTGAGATCCCGGCAAAACTTCTCCGGCTTCTGCACGTCAAATTCAATGTGAACCCCGTGTGGATGCTCACGGGGGAAGGAAGCCCGTACAATCGGGACACCGTCGACCTGTATCATCAGGTCACGGGTGCGGTTGACGCTTTCATCGCAAGGGAAGACTGTCAGGTGGAACCGGACAAGCGCTTGAAGCTCATCCGGTTCCTGATCGACTACGCCGAACAACACGGCGAATTCACAGAGGAAATTGCAGAAAAATATCTGAGGTCAGCAATATGAGTAAATCGAGCTTCGAAGAGCAGATCATGCAGGGCGTATATGTCCTTGGTCGCCAGCGCGAGCAACTGGCATCCGAAAAGCGAAGGTTGGCAAGGCAATTGCGCTATGCCCAGCATTCGGCCCGGCTCACGAGCCTTTCAAAGCAGTACGATTTCGGGATGGTCTTCTTCGCAGCAATCGGAGCTGTCTTGCTCATTGTGTTTGATGGGAGAGGCGACTCCGATGCTTGGTTGACGCCTGTGCTGAGCCTGTCCCTCATGCTGTTCGCCAGCGGTAGTGCGTTGCTTGGCCGGAAGATGGTCAGCCGGATCAGAAGCTTCAATGACCGCTTCGGTAGCTGGCAGTTTTGAAGGCAACGATTGAACCCACTTTGAGGGGTTAAATAGCTTAAGCAATGCATTAATTGACCCATTTAAAGGGTCAATTAATGCGACTTGCGCTACAAACCAAATTTAACGGCGTGTGGAATTCCCCCAAGACTGTCGAGTTCGAGAAGGACGTTCCTGAGATCAGGCGTGGGCACGCTGGAGATACAAGAGGCAGTGGAAGCATGGTACGCTGGAAGAAGCCGACGAAAGACGAAATCCTGGAGAACCGGCGAGCCTTGGCCGACAGGGCGCGCCACGCTGAATTGGTGTTACCGGATGCCGTTTCGGAAATCCGCCGAGGTATCGGGATGACACAGGAAGAGTTTGCCAAGACATTGGGGCTCACACGGCGTCAAGTGGCAGAAATCGAAGTAGGTGCGTCAAATCCAACGCTGAAAACGCTGCAAAAAATCGGTAGGTTGTTTGGCTTCAAAGTTGGTTTTGTGCAGAAGCAGATTGGATGAGTGATTACTGAACGGTGTATCTCCCGCCACCCGAATCGCCCTGATTGCGGTCAGCCGAGCGTTCGGTTTCGGGTGTGGATACGATAGGTTGATTAAGTTATATCACCATAGACTCACAGTTAGGCAGCATTGAGCGCTATCGAATTGCCAACCGCTCGTTGGCTGAACGTACCATATTGTGCAGAGGGGACCATTTTGGATCAGCAAACAGAACTTCAGCCCTGGGACCCTCTGGATATAGCGAACCGAAGTGACCTGGAAATACTAACGGCCGCAAAGAAAAGAGAAATAAAAAATATCCTGAAGTCTTACGTCGGAACTTATGATCCGATGTCTGAATTAATTCAGAATGCAATGGACGCTGTGGAAAAGCGGCAAGATACTGATGAAAGCTTTGTGCCGAAGCTGGATATTGTAATCAACCTAAAGGAAAATTCTTTCCAGGTTGTTGACAATGGCACAGGCTTTGACCGCGAACAGTTCCGGGCGTTCATGGCTCCAAATATCTCCTTCAAGAAAGAGGCTACGAGCCGTGGCAACAAGGGAGTTGGAGCAACCTACATCGCATACGGTTTCAACGAACTCGAGATTCGGACTAAGAACCCAAATTTCCATTTCTCGGGTCGTTTTCGGAATGGCCGAGACTGGGTCGAAGACTCGTCTGGCACGGTGCATCGCCCCCAGGTTTCACCAATTGCCTCTGCAGAGGCGCGCTTTGACGCCCTAAACCAAGGGACTAGCTTTAAGATCACGTTTGGCGGAAAAAACACCCGCCCGTCAAACCTATCATGGTATCAGGCCACCACACCGGAGCAGTGGTTATATCTACTTCTGGTAAAGACTCCGCTGGGACATATCAACATTGAAGATGGCGCGGCCAGTTTAATCAGCTTCGATCTCACAGTTGTAGATGCCGCCGGCGTATCGAATGTTTCGATCGACTGCAAGGCAAAGTACAAATATCCTCATGAAGAAATCAAGGCAAGCCAGAGACTTAGTGTCGTCATCGGTGCCCAAAAAGCGGCCATAGACGCCGGAAAAGACCCAAATCGAGCGATTGAGAAGTATCGCAATTCGAATGGGTTATTTGATTGGTTTACGCCTGCTGAATTGCTCGCTCAAATGCGCAATCTTACGGAAGATGAGAAAAACAATATAATTTCTCATTCGATTTCTGCATACGGATACTTTGCTTATTCGACAGCGATTTGGGACCAGCTCAACGATGTCAAAGCAAAGCTAAGGAAAAACTATAGAATTCTCCGGGGCGGCCTTCAAATGGCCAACAATCACATGGCCCAGGGTGATTTGATCACGATCCCCCTCACCAAAAGTATAGGGCATCAAAATCAGACACATGTGATCGTACATTTCTCGGGAGCTGAGCCCGACCTGGGGCGAAAGGGCTTTCAACCGGAGTTGAGGACTCTCGCCGAAAAGATTGCAGTTTTCATCGTGGGCCATCTTGCTGGTAGGCGAGACCTTCTAAAGGGTGACAGCGGAGAGGAGCCGGATA
Source organism: Allorhizobium sp. GW101-3B10 (assembly GCF_059424725.1). Taxonomy (NCBI): domain Bacteria; kingdom Pseudomonadati; phylum Pseudomonadota; class Alphaproteobacteria; order Hyphomicrobiales; family Rhizobiaceae; genus Allorhizobium; species Allorhizobium sp. GW101-3B10. The sequence goes on from NZ_JBWKZR010000001.1 coordinate 1,059,166, forward strand.
TTGGGCGCGAGATTCACTTGCATGACTGGCTTCGCGAGCAGGAAAAGCATGAAGATGATCATCCTCTCCTTTTGAAAAATGATAACTTTTTCTTGCCCACGCGGAAGATTTCTGTGCAATCGGAGCCATTGTCGGAGCAAGATGTAATCGTTCTGTTCAATCAGTTACTTGCCGGCGGCGTTATCAGAGGGGTGAGGCTTTTGGCGACGTCTCAGGTCGCGCAGTATGACGGTGTGCTAAGGTTTGTGGCCGAGGAACCTATGGAACATTTGGTCTTCGACGAAGTGACAAACCCTCTTGGTGTATATGCCGAACAGCTGCAAAAGGCCTATGTTGGCCATCCTCAAATACTTGAATATAAATTCTCTCTCGATGGTCTGATCAGAGAGTTTGAAAGCGGCGTCAAAAAGCAAAAGGACGTTGCTTTGGCTGTCTTTTGGGACATGGGCACGGAGTACAAGAAAGACTATACAGTTCTTTCATTGTTGGATTTCGATCACATACACCATCGTCCGCATCATGGCTTGACTCATGTCGTCCGCTCCGCAAACACAACTTTCTATGCGATTTGCCTGAAAGAATTGATTGCGCTTTTGAACGATCAAGCTGGTGCACAGGCTTATCAACGCCAAGCGTATGGCGACGACATTTAGGTGAATTTAAATGACTTTTGCAGTTAAGCGCCTTCGTAAATCTGACTTAACCTTCTTTGATGTTCAGTTTCGACGTTTGAAATCGGGAAATCAAAAGGCCATAAACCTTAATCGAGACGTATTTATTGATTTGTTGTTCCCGCTCGCCCCGGCAAGATCAGCGGGTGCGCCACTACGATTTCCGTGTGAAATAAGGATATTTGGTCCGGGCCTTATTAGCCCACCGAGAACAGTAATGCGGAAGGTCATTGCGGCTGGTGGCACTCAAAAGAATTGGCGCTTGAATGGAGAAACCGTCACGGCGGACCAGGATGCGCCGAGACCCGATCGCTATGACAACTTGCAGGAAAACGATCTCGCGCTTTTCCGTTTCGAAGGAGCCGAAGTACCCCAAGCTATCGACATTTTGCTTGTCTCAGGCGTCGATAGTGAAGAAGTTCACCTCTTCGAGTCCCTGGACGGTATTCTCGGCTCAGCAAGAATGAGGATGTTAACAGAGGCGGACTTGTTGCCGCTTTTGGATTTTTGCGCGGAAAACCACCCGATCCGCGAGCTTATCGATCCAGAGCTCGACCAAGTTCTTATAGAGGCTGTTCAAGGCTCGGCCGCGGCTCTCGCAGTGGTGCGAAAACGAGGAATCCGCCGGACGTCACATGATTCGCTTGCTGAAGCAAAGGCAACCGCCGAGCGAATAGGGCGTGATGGAGAAACGCTCGTTGCCGCCTATCTACATGGACAAATTGCGGAGCAGAAAATTAGCCAAGCGATTTGGGAATCTGAAACGAACGCCACACATCCGTTTGATTTTACGGTCTACCAAGGCACAGAGCCTCTGAAAGTAGAAGTAAAATCCACCACCGGCGAACATAGCCGTACAATGATGTTTTCCCAGGCAGAGATTGAACACGCTGCTGGAGATGAGAATTTCGAAGTATGGCGTGTTTCAAATTTATCTGCTGAAGGTGGCTTGATACGTAGAACGAAAGGTCTCCCTGACTTGGCAAGGCGAATCCTTGCGTCAATGCAGCCGGTGCCCGGAGTATCACCTACGGGGTGGACGATTGCGCCCTCTTCGCTGGAACCATGGTCAGAATCCGTCACGGCCTCGTACCAAGACGAGCCAGATGAATAGTTATTCGGCAGCCTCAAGATTTGAACGGGCTGCTGGCAGCGCAAGTCTGATTTGAGCTGCCAGCCGTTGCGCCATAAGCGGTGGAACCGCGTTACCAATTTGGCGGTATGCTGCATTCATGGCTCCGCAGAATCTAAAGCCATCTGGGAATGACTGAAGCCGAGCAGCCTCCCGAACTGAAATAACTCGCGCTTGGGCACTATCATAATGAATATGCGAATAGGTATCTTTGCCTATGTGCGCAAGAAGCGTCCGGGAGGGCGCTTCTGGTCGGAGCTTCCACCAGCGATTTGGGAAGTTGTGAACTGGGTATGGAGGAACCATAGCCCGTTTGAGTTTTTCTTTATCAGCCTCCGAAAGCGTGATGCCGTCAGCCTCTCGCCTTTCAACTTCAGCTTCGAATAAGGCCACCGCCGTCGCGTGAGCGGCCGGATATTCACCACCGTTGGGCATCTTCCTGAAAATATCGATGTCGCGGGGCAAGTTTCTAATTACGTGGTCTGTCAGCCCCTCGGCAGGGGCCTCGAATCCCTTCCATGAGCGCATTTGTTTGGCATACTCGGAAAGTACTCGAACTTTTGGATAGGAAAGAGCTTGATCGAGGCGCTTCATTCCTCGTCTCAGCTTACCCTCAAGATGCAGTGTAATAGTTGGTAGATCGCCGATCGCTTCCACTGCCGTAACTGGCATTGGTAAATGCTGGTCGCCATGGTCTGCTTCTACAAATGATCCCTTAAACAGAGGGTCGATATTCTTGAAGGCAACGGCTCGGGTCCCTGCGTAGCCGGATGGGAGAGTGAAATGCCGGACCGCCGGCGGGAATTCCAGAGCGTCTTTCACGGATCGATGTACGGCCATCAGGAAGACACGGTCTCGCATCTGTGGAACGCCGTGAAATGCGGTGTTGATCAACGAATAACGTGCCTCATATCCAAGTCCCGAAAGGACTTCGGCTATTTCCGCCATTACATTATGGCCGCCGTAATTTAGGGCGTCAGGAACGTTTTCCACCAGCACCGCCAGCGGCTCCGTTGCCCGCACGAAGTGCAAGTAACGCAGATATAAGTTGCCGCGCGGGTCAACCTTGAATGCCTCCGGGTGCTCGGATATCTCGCGCAGCTTGGCACGCCCAACACGGGCGTACGCCTGACATGGCGGTCCGCCAACTACGACGTCAAACGCTTCAGCTGCGTCACCCAGCCCCAGCTCATCAGTCAGGTCCTGCGGCTCCAATTGTGTGATGTCCCGAGCCTTTGAATGCGCTGGGTCACCGCCATGAAAGTTCAATGCGTGCGATGCAGCGGCCGTCGAATCGATCTCAACGGCTGCATCAATTCGAAAACCCGCAGCTTGAAAACCAAGAGAGATACCGCCACAACCAGCGAATAGGTCGAGAACTCTTGGCTGCTCTCCTGCTGAGAGACGCGCAATTTTCCGTTGCATCGCCGTTGTTGGTTTATCCATCACACCCGCCATCTGACGCCAAAAAATTCAGAATCGCTTTTTGGACTTGATCCTTATCCTTAGTCGAACATTCCCATATGACCAAGACGCGCCAACCAGCGTCTTGCAGGGCGTGAACAGCCTTCTCATCCCGTAGCATGTTCTGAGCAAATTTCTTCTCCCAAAAATCTGTCCGGGATTTTGGTGTGTAGGCATATTTGCATCCGACATGCCGGTGCCAGAAACAGCCATGAACGAAGATTGCCGTCTTGAACTTCGGAAGAACAATGTCCGGTGAACCCGGTAGCTCCTTCCGGTGGAGGCGAAAACGATAACCGAGCCGGTGCAATGCCCTGCGAACTATCAGTTCAGGTTGGGTATTCTGGCTTTTGATAGCGGCCATATTCTGGGAGCGGCGTTGGGTGTCAAGTCGGTCGGCCAATTGTCCCTCCGTCGTGCTTGGCTCTATGAGCGTTTGCGTTCACCAGGCACGAGAATGTCGACTGAACAGCCAAGCGTCTGTAGGACCTGCAGGACTTTTCCAATCTGGGCTGTTGGCTTACCTGCTTCGAGATCCACAATGAACCGGACCCCAACGCCAGAGACCCCGGCGAGTTCGTCCTGCCGCAAGTTTTGCTCTTTGCGTTCTCTCCTGATCAATAAACCGATATCGGCCGGAGTTTTTACTTGTTTCATCAACTTCACTTTCCCGATCGGGAAAATAGTAGGGTACCAGCCCATTTGTCGAGAAAAATATCCCGATCGGGAATTCCAATGGGTACCGATGCGGCGATGCGAGCTTTGGCAGGTTAGGATGAACTACCCTGATGGTGAGTGCCAAGCTACCAAGTTTATCGCGTGCGGATACGATATGCCGCAAGGGCGGGAACGCGCCGAAATTACGACCAATTTATTATGTGCGTCATTGACTTGGTAGACGTTTTGAAGAGATGGGACGCCAACTGCAAATCAACGCTGGACCGATATTGCAAACGACGTCCTGAGAAACATTTGAATAGCCAGCCTAGGTAGCAAAAATTGTATTTTTTTAATTTAGTGTGCTGAAGCTGTATTGGCCACACATAAGCAGAGGTGAAAATGAGCGAAAGTTTGAGACGAAGGGCAGGCTTTAAGAAGCATCCCCATCAGGACTGGGTTGGACGGAAAGGCGAAGGCTCTTTCGACATACTTTTGGAGAAAGGGGATAAGACACCTAGCTGGATTGCAGATACAACCAGGAAGATCCCCGAGTGGCGAAGAGATGTGAAGGATGTCTATCTACGATGGGCAATCACCATTAATGCTATGCACGTTGCGCGCGATCGGTATCGATCGCACCCAGAACTAGGCCTGGAGACAAAAACATTCCGAGCTCCGGATGGGCAGGCAAAAATCGTGGTGCTGGAAACCTGGACTGCTGCGGACACGGCCCGAAACTATGAGCTTTCAATGCCTTCTCTTTCGGCCTTCGCATTGACTGATCTATATGGGCTTCTGGAAGAAATTATCTTTGAGATGTACCTGATTTACCTCAACGATGATCCATCAGATCTGATTAAGGGAGAGGAATTTCGCGAGCTCAAACGTTTGTATCGCCGAAAAGATCAGGGACGAGATGCTGCGGCTGAATGGGAGACAGCTTGGGCTTCTCGCCTACAGAAGTGGCAAAGGAAGCGAATCTACGACGGCCTACATGACGTTTTCAAAGCCTACTTTCAGAATACTGGTTTAAAGAGGCCATCAGGCTTCAAAAAGAGCGATATTTCTGACTGGGCTCGCGTGATAGAGGCTATTGGAGAAGTGCGTAACCTGATTGTTCACGGTGTCGGCACAGTCTCCGACAAGCTAGCAGATATTACCGCTACGCTCATCACTGACGTATTCAAATTCGAGAGGGGGCAGGAGCTTAACGTTCGACTTGAGCATTTGATGTTCATCGAGTGCTTTTGCGATCAGTTCTTCAACGCCCTGAACACCTCCCTTGTGGAGAAAGTTCACGGGGACTTGGACAAGCTATCCCGCGCCAGATGACCCGATCCGACGAACAATCGCGTTCCGTGCCCTGTAGATTGCCGCCTTTGAGTTCCAATAGCCAATGTCCGACTGCGGAATGTACAAGTAAATTACAACATTGGATTTCGGTCCAGCGTTCCCCGATATGCCGGATGCCGGTGCGAAACGATCGCCTCAATCAACGCGGGAGGTTTCGAGCCCGTCAATAGCAGCATCTTGCCGGTCTTCATTTCCAGGATCTGATCAGCGGTCATGAGCTTCTGGCGCTGTTCGGCGGTGGAGGTCTTGCAGCTTTCGCCGAACTTCGCGGACGATTGCTTGGTGCGTGTCAGAACCGTCTGATCGCCCAGCGCATTGGCTGCCCAATTGGCGGTTTCGAACTCGGCGCGGCCGAGGCCGAAAATCCGCGTGGTGACGCAGGAGCCGAGAATGCTGGCGGTGTCGCCCTTGCCATAGACGCTTTCGATCTGCCCCTTGTCCTGGGTAATGAATAGCGCCTCGATGCCGCAGCCGGCGGCGACGTTGGCAATGTTGATCAGCTTTTCCATCCGGCCGAGACGGACAAACTCGTCCAAGACTAGCAACACGTTCTTTTTCGGCTTCTTGGCACCCTCCAGGCGCACGGCCATGCCGAGAATGATGTTTGTGAGCAGCCGGAGAAAGACGGCCTGGGCGTCCACCTGGTCGAGAGGCACGACCATGAAGAGATCGGCGCGGCCCTCGAACAGGTCTTCGAGCGAGCATGTGGAGGTGCTGAGAAAGGCGCGCAATTCGTCGGAACGCGCCCAATCGTAAGCCTTCTTGATCGTTGTCTTGATCGCGCCGCGCTCGTTCTCGCCGGCTGCAAGGAAGGTGGCAGCGGCGGCCGCTGGGCGGGTGCCGAATGTCTCTGGCGCTCCGGCCCATTCCGTCAGTGTCTTTTCAAAGCCGGTGGAAAACAACAGGTCCATGACGGTGATCAGGTTGCGATCGGCTTCCGCGCGCGTGGTCATGACGATCTCGATTACGGCGGCAATCATGGATTTCGCCATTTCGGCGAAGTGCGCACCGTTTCCACCTTCCGGTCGAACAAGCCCCTCGGCAATGACCTCGATGTCGCGGACGAGGTGCGCTTGCCTGATATAGTCGAGTGGGTTGAAACGATCCTTCGACGGCTCGATGACGCCGAAGGGGTTGAGAACCACGACCTGACGGCCGAGCGACTGCCGATATCGGCGCGTCACGGCGAAGTTCTCGCCCTTGATGTCCAGGACCGCGACCGGCCCGTCATGGTCGATGATGGCAGGAATGACGACGGACACCCCTTTCCCGGCGCGGGTGCCGGCGATGGCGACATGGTGACCGGCGCGCCATCCGGTTTTCGGGTTGGGGCAATAGCGCAGCATGGCGCCGCTGGAGAGACCGAGCGGCAAGCCGGTACCGTTGTGGCGGAGCTGGCGCAACTCCTGACGGTTCATCCACCGGGCGCGCCATGGGCCTTGTTTGGAGATACGGCTGGATGATACTGGGGCGGCAATCGAAATCCCCCACAGAATCAGGAACAGCGGCACAGGCAGGCCGATGGCGAGGCTGGTTTGCACGCCAAGCTTTTGCGCCTCTGTGAAGCGGTCCCATGTCGAAACCATCCCCTGGACGCTCTCGATTCCGGAATAGCCGGCATTTCGCCAAGCTTTGAAGCTGTCGAGCAGAACGCCTGCCGCAATGGTGGGGTCGGTAAGGGCGAGAGCAGACGCGGCAAGGAGGGCAGCCCCCACAGCTAAGCCCGACGCGCTGCGGATGCGGCCCTGGGTGTCTCCCGCCAAGGTCAGCAGCGCAAACCCGCAAAACATGACCAGGATCGCGGCGCGGGAATTTTGGTAGATGGGTGGCCAGAACAAGGGCGCGGTTTCCATCAGCAGGAAACCGGCCGCCACGACGGCGATGGAAAGGGCATAACGATAGGGCGGAATAATCAAATTCATTGATCGAGACTCCAGACGGAAATGAAAAATCAGATGCGGCCGCGACCGGGCGCGGGTGATCGGGTTGTCACGTCGGCGGCGCGACCGTCTCCAGCATCGCTTCGGCCTGCTCCAGCAGGGCGAACGCTTCGGCCAGCTCGGTCGACGCTGTGTCGCTGGAAGGATTGCCGGAGGCGAGCCAGGCGTTCATGAAGGTAGCCTGTGACGCGATGAGCGATTTCAGCGATCCTTCCAAAGCTGCTTGCCGATTTTCGATCATGTCGGTCGAGCGTTTCTCCAGCGCCTCGAACTGCGCGGTCCCGCTCTGCAATGTGTTCACCAAGGTCTCGACGTAGCCCAGCAATTCGCGCTCCAGCGGCGACAAGCTCTCGGGCATCGGTGGTCTGGTGGGTGTGGTCATCGGTCAATCTCCCTGGACGATCTTCAGGCATGGCGCTTTGTCGCTCCCGGCCTGGCAGGTGATCAGCTGAAGGCGGTTGACGTCCCATGTAAGGACCTTGCCGTTGCTGGTCTGGTTGATCTGCAAGCCCATTTGCCAGAGGCTGGCGCTCTGGGCGCGGTCGATCATCAGGCCCGCCCAAAACCAGCTCGCGGTGAAGCTCAACAGGACGATCAGCAACGTCACCGCGCCCATGGTCAGGAAGAACGGCTGTACCATCGCCCGGAGCCGGTTCACGTCCGCCTCGGTCATCGCCAGTGCCTCGCTCAAATTCCGGCGGTTCGCGTCCGTGAAGTTGCGGATATCGGTCTCGATTGTAGCTTGCGCGCGCTTCAAGGCTTCGCTCCAATCGGTCTCGAAGCTCGTTGAGGTCGATGGCGTCGAGCCGGCTTCCGGAGCGGCTGGGCTCGCCAGTCGATCTTTCAAGCGCTCGCTCAAGGGTATTCTCTCGGGTCCAGTCTTCACGGAACAGGTCTCCTTTCAGGCGCCAGCGCTCGTCCGTCTCCGGATCGCGCACGGTGATGTAGTTTTTGCCGGCGCGCGGCAGGTCGAAACCTGCCGCCGTCAAAGCCTCGGTCATGCTCGGGCGGTCGCGGATGTCGCCGGTCTCGATGCGCTGGACGATCCAGTCATGGATCAACTCACGGGCATCGCCGCGCCTGACGCTCTCGATGAGGCTGACGGTCTCGCGGGCACGCTCCGGCGCCATCGGATCGTTCCAACCGTGTTCCTTGTTCAGGACGTCGCGCAAGGCGTCGTAATGTTTCTGGTAGCCGGGTGGTGCGATGTTGAGACTGCGCCCGCTCGCAAGCTCCATGCGCGGCGTCACGAAATGCAGTTCGACGCGGCCCTCGTGGGTATGGCGGACCCAGAGCATATCGCGCTGGTCGGCTTCGAGACCGGCAAAGGCAAGGCTCTCGAAGGCGTCCATCACCTGTCGTTGCTGGGCAGGGTTCGGCGCGTCCTCTGCGGTGAAGGCGATGACGCCGGCGCGATAGGTCCACTGGTGCGGGCAGACGTCGATCAGCGCGCGCATGCGGTCTGCATCGCCGCGCAGCACTTCCGGCAGGGGCTCGCGGGCAAACAGCATGATCTCGCCGCGCTCGTCGCGGATCGCGTTGCGGTTCTGGTCGTAAGCGACGACGTCGCGCTCGACCAGGTAGTCAACCGGTCCCGATCCGCCGCCCTGGCCGTTGCGGAAGAACTTGATCAGCACGGCGCGCTATCCTTTGCCGTGAACTGCTCAAGAGTTTCCGAAAGCGCCCGCTCGATGGCGACCAGGCGGGCGGCAACCGTGATTGTGTCGATGGCGGATACCTGGCCCTGAGCCTGGGCCGTGTTCAGCCATCGGGCGATCTGGTTGAGGTTGCCGCCGATCCGCGCGACGGCGCGCACCAGCTTCGGGTCCACCTTGGGAACCGGACGGCGGCGGCGCGCCTCGGTGAGGCCAAGCGCTTCCCGCATCAACGTGGCGAAGGGCAGACCGGCCCGCGCCGCACGTGCGGTCAGCGCCTGCTTTTCCGATGCCGTGCAGCGGAAAACCACGACGGCATTGAGTTCGCCTTTGGGCGGTCGCCGCGTGCTCTTGGTGGGGTTTGAAGGGGAGGCTTGCCTCCCCTCACAAGGCTCCCTGTCAGAAGGCTCGCCGTATGACAGGGGTCGGCCTTGCTCCCTTCAGATCGCCGGCCGTCATGACGCCCTCCGTAGGTCGGTTTGTCGGGCGGTGTCGGCGGCGATGTGGTCTCGGCGGCGGCTGAAGAAAGCGATCCAATCCAGCGCACTGGGGCTCGTCTCGTCCGGTGGCCAATAGCTGGGCAGGGCATAGCCGGGCTTTCCGTTTTTCACCGTCCGCATGCCTAAGGCATCGATCGAAGGAAAGCCGTGACGTCGCAACCAGGTGCGCCATTGCTCGACCTGATCCGCCTTGGTCTCGGCCACGAAGACGAGCGGGACGGCTCGCCGCGTCTCGACGCGCGGCGGGGCGTCCTCGCGCGGGTTAGGTTTATATATTTCTTCTTTCTCTAAGTTTGGTGGACATATTTGTCCCCCTTCGCCGGACACATCTGACCGCCTTTCCGGACGATTTTGACCGCCTTTGTCAGGGTAAAGGGTGACAACTTTGTCCGTCTTTTCCCGGGCGTCCGATGCGCGTAAAATCGATGCCGCTGAGGGACGATATTCTGTGTTGTGCCCGACGCCATTTCCGCGCTGGACCTCGAACCATCCTTTGATCTCAAGTTCACGGACGGCGCGCTGAATGGTCTTGACGCTCTTGCCGGTCGCGTCGGCAATCGTTTGATAGGACGGCCACGCCTTTTCGGTGTGGCCGTTCAAATGCGTGGTGATGATGTAGAGCGCCACGGATCGCGCGTTGTCGCTCAAATCCTTGTCGCAGCTCAATTGCTGAAGCCATTGCAGCTTCACGTCCCGAAACGGTCGCGCCCCGCTCATGCGCGCCTCCCTGGTCGCAACACGACCGGGAAAGAAGGGGCGGAAACGGCCGGAAAAAGTGGGACGGCGGCTTTACTAAGCCATTGATTTTTATAAAATGGGGTCTTCGTCCCACACGGGGTTAAGCTGCTGATTTTCTTGGAATTCGGCAGGCCCTCCGGGCCCACCAAATTTTCAAGCGGTTAAGCGTTTCCGCAGCTTCCGTGTTCAATTTTGGCAACATTTTTGACAACGCCAACTCAGCTTCATAGGTGCCGGCCCACGCGACGCGGGCCGGATAGCTTTAGCTTTCGCTCAGGGATTCGTCGGGCAGTTGACGATGTAGTGGTCAACTTCATCGGCATCCCACGCGATGCGACGGTACGAAATCCGGATCGGGGCTGGAAACTTTTCCTTCTTCACCATCCTGTTGATGGTGCTCCGAGAGAGGGTGGTATTGCGGAAAACTTCTCGCGGCGTGTACAGCCGCTTTTTTAATGTAGGCATCTGCACTTCTCCATCGTTTGCTTTCATCATGGCATGACGAAATTTAACAGCCGCACGAAATGATGTGCATTAAAGAGTTTACATAATGTAAATCGTAAACAATGGCTAAACTATTGTTGACAATAGATGAGAAATGAATCCTATTCAAACGAATCCTTGCGTTTCGTTGTTGTCGGTAATTGTTGAAGGTGAGAGCTGTATTGAGTCCTTCGGAATCTTCATTTCAGAGGATTTGTGAATTATATTGAATCCGCTGCAAGGTTGTGTGATTTTTCCTCTTTGATCCAGTTTACTGCTATGCGACCATGAGGAATGTCCGTTATGGGGCCGTGGAACGAACCCGCTGCGCGGGAGGGCGTCTACGGCTGAGGTAGAGGGCGCTGGCTGGAGATTGCGCCTGGATTGAACGTCTTCCGGCAAGGGCAGAGCATGACGGGCTTCTTTAACAAAGGAGCCTGATCATGCAGTACCCCCAACCCGACACACCCATCAGCCCGCTGCGCCAGCGGTTGATCGACGACATGAACATGCGACGGTTCTCACGCGAAACGCAGCGCAACTATCTTCGCGACATCGGACGCCTGGCGACCTTCCTCGGGCGGTCACCAGACACGGCGACCGCCGACGATCTGCGCCGGTTCCAGATCGAGCAGCAGAACGATGGCGTTCCCGTTCCGACGATGAACAGCATCGTGTCGGCGTTACGCTTCCTCTTCACCCAGACCCTCGACCGCCCGGACCTGGCGCGCAGGCTCGTCCGGCTGGCGCATCCTCGGAATCTGCCTGTGGTGCTGAGCCGCGACGAGGTTGCCCGGTTGCTCAATGCCACCACCTGCCTCAAGCACCAGGCAGCATTGTCGGTCGCCTATGGCGCCGGCCTCCGTGTTGCGGAGGTGTCGATGCTGAAGGTCGCCGACGTCGACAGCGAGCGGATGCTGCTGCGCGTCGAGCGTGGCAAGGGCGGGCGCTATCGCAATGCCATGCTTTCGGAGGACCTGCTCACCCTGCTGCGCCAGTGGTGGAAGGTGGGGCGGCAGCAGGGTGTGATGCATCGCGACGGCTGGTTATTCCCCGGCCAAAACGCAATGAAGCCGATCAGCACGCGGCAGCTCTATCGCATCGTCGTTGAGGCGGCCCAGGCCGCCGACATCGCCAAGCGGGTCGGGCCGCATACGTTGCGCCATAGCTTCGCCACCCACCTGCTGGAGGACGGCACGGACATTCGGATCATCCAGGTCCTTCTCGGACACGCAAAACTCAACAACACCGCCCTCTACGCAAAGGTGGCGACCAGGACGGTCCGCACAGTTACGAGTCCGCTCGACACGCTCGGTCTGTTCAAGCCGGAAGAGGCCTTCCCCGACGGTTGAGCCTTGCGTGCCTCGATCGAGGTCGCCGACATCTTCCGTGCTGCCGGGGCGGCGTACCGGCGCGCCCATGCAGGGCACCTGAGCCTGCAGCAACTGAAGGTGATGTCGGCGGTTGAGAACTGCCGCACTGCAGCGCTGGGCGGTCACGTCGAGGCCTGCGAGGACTGCGGCCAGTGGCGGATCGCCTACAACTCCTGCCGCAATCGGCACTGCCCAAAGTGCCAGGGCGCGGCGGCACGGACATGGCTTGCCGAACGCGAGGCCGATCTGCTTCCAGTCGGCTACTTCCACGTCGTGTTCACGCTGCCGGCCGAGGTCGCCGACATAGCGTTCCAGAACAAAGCGCTCGTCTACGACCTGCTGTTCAAGGCGGCGTCGGAGACGATGCTGACCATCGCGGCCGATCGCAAGCATCTCGGCGCGCGCATCGGCATCACCGCCGTGCTCCACACCTGGGGATCGGCGATGACGCACCATCCGCATGTGCACATGATCGTGCCTGGCGGTGGCATCGCGCCGGACGGTAGCCGATGGATATCATCGCGCCCGGCTTTCCTGCTTCCTGTACGCGTACTCGGCAAACTGTTTCGACGGCTGTTCCTTGCCCGGCTGGTCGCTCTGCACGATGCCGGGCGGCTCTGCTTCTTTGGCGCACTTGCTCATCTCGCCGAGCGGCAGACATTCTTGCGGCATCTATCGCCGGTCCGAAAGAAACGCTGGGTGGTCTATGCCAAAGCGCCGTTCGCAGGGCCGGAGGCAGTGCTCGCCTACCTGTCCCGCTACACCCACCGGGTCGCAATCTCGAACCGCCGCCTGATCACCTTCGACGAGACTGGCGTCACCTTCCGCTACAAGGACTACCGCCGCGACGTCTGCGACCGACAGCAGATCATGACGCTCGCGGTCGATGAGTTCATCCGCCGCTTCCTGCTCCATGTCTTGCCGCGCGGCTTCCATCGTATCCGGCATTACGGCCTGCTCGCCGGCTCAGCCCGCAAGACCAGCCTCGTGCTCGCTCGCGAACTGCTGCACGTCGCCGTACCGGCCGATGACGACACACCAGGCGAACCGGATGACTTCCGCCCGCCATGCCTCTGCTGCGGCGGACGAATGATCGTCATCGAGGTGTTTGAACGCTGGAGGCAGCCGCGAGGACCACCGGATGCGACGGCGACGAACCGGGAGACAGCTTCATGACCCGGCATGGCATGGTCCAGGCTTCAGCCGCAGGCGCCTCGCCTCCGGCAACCGACCCACGCGCATTCATGGTGATTATCGCCGCCGACAGGGTCGCGACGAGCCGGGCGCCGGGCCGGCTATACCGCGCGGATGCGCAACGAAGCGGCCTGTCCGCATCCATCACCCCACTCTCTGGCTGCGGTCGCGCCACCGCAGACATCAGCCGTAGATCGAAATCTCCATAGCCTCCGACTGTGGTCCGCGGGTTCCTTCCTCGGGGACTTTCGTACGCCTGCCGGCGCCCGAAACTCTTCACGTAAACGGAAGTTCCGCTTGCGGTGTGGCTGGGGAGATAGCGGCCGTTCAGCTTGCACCACCGTCAAGCTTTAAGCCATTTTGACCCGGCGTTGGCGCCGAGCTTCGGCGGCCTCACTGGTGGGCCCATCGTGACCGGGAGCGGCATGATTGAGTTGGTTCCGATGATGATAGCGTCGCTATCGCGGAGGTTGCCGACGAGGAGAAGTAACGAATACGCCCCAACCAGTGCGAATACAGTACGCCCCTCCGGCCGCCATGCACTTTGGCGAAATGGCGTAGATATTGAGTGATATTCCCGCTCGAATACGGCATATTGCACCGAAGCGAATGACGGGGGGGGAATTCAGCTTTTGGTTGACCTAAGGGACGCATTTTCTTCGTTGTTGGCGACCAGAGGTCTTGATCAACCTGACGGACGGCCTCTCTATGCCTATCGATTTTCAACGCACGAATTGGAGCGGCGGCGTGACATACTACGACGCGCCGGGCGAACTGTTCTGCAAAATCGTAGTGGTGCGGCTCTCGTGATCTGTCACGTCGCGGAGTGGTTTCGACGTGAGCGGGGTGGTGGCCACTGGGATTGGATCCGCCCATTGAAGACGCTAGGTCTCGAATATGGCCCACATGCTCCGGTGCGGTACCGTGACGTCGAAGGAATGATCGACTTGGGGCTGCATGTCTGGCGGCGTCCCGCTCCTAGCGGTGGGGAGCGCCTACTTGCGATCGTTCGAGAAGCAGGCTTTCCGGTTGCCTCCGTTCGCGAGGATCCGCGTATCTCGTCCTGGTTGAAGCACTCCGTGTTGTGTGCCGAGCGGGGGTTCGCCACTCGCGATGCCGTAGGCGCGGAAGCGTGGCGAGTTTCCACCAGACTGGCTCAGGCACTGTTCGATCCGGCAGTCGACCTTTGCGACAAGATCGTCGAGTTGCGACGGTTGCTCCCGCCCATGGAATCCCGCGGCGATCCCGTTCAATTCCTAGACCAGCACCGACATGGTTGGCGCGAAGAGCTCCCCTTCGACGTCGAATGCGAAGACATTCGCGCGATGGTCGAACAGATCGTTAGAACGCGTGCCGATGGGGCCAATGCGCTCGACGTGACGCGGCATCTTCTTCGCACGGCGGGAGGTTGGCAGCCGCGTGCGGCACTGGGCCTAACGGGCGCTGTGGACCTGAGACGGCTACCATCGTCCATCGGCGGGGCAATTCGAGAAGGCCGGCGGCTGCGGGTGCTGCCGCGCGCGCCCTATTGCGACGATATGCTGGCCGTCGCCGCTATCGAGACTTTCGAAGATGAAGATGGCCCGGCTTACGAACTCAGGGCCTTCGTGGACCAGTTCGACGCCCCGCTCGCGTTGCAAGACGAAGCCCGCCTTCTCGTTCAGGCCGGCGGGGCGACGATCGCGGAGTTTATCGCCACCGGCGGTGAAGCACTCGACGATCCAGTGATCGCTCTCGATCTTGAGCGAGTGGATGGACCCGAATTGCCGTCGAGCATGCGTGTGCTCGGGCCATCGCCAGTGCAAACCAGCCGCCCGATGCTTGCGCTTGCCGTCAAACCGGAATTCTTCGGCGCCGTAAGCTTTTCTGCTGGATATGAAGACCTCGGGCAGGTTGTCGGTACGGATCGTCGGTTGGTCGGCTTTGCCGGAACAGCGCGCCTCGACCTCAGCGGTACCGCGTGGACGTGGAAGACGAGCGCCGAGCGTACCGTCGATGCCCGCCTCGTACTGGTCGGGGACCTCCTGCGCGGCGTCCGCGAACCGGTGTACCGGGGAACCCCCTCATGCTGGATAGCGCGCGACGGGCATCTCGCCGCACCGCGCCGAGCAGACGTGCACTGGCGACCGAAAGGGAGGGGGGCGTGGCGTCCCATCGACGGGGCTCGGCCTTGGGGTGCCGTCGATCTCGCGGTAATTGAACGGGGCGAGTTGCGCCTCACCATTGGGGCTGCCATCGTGCCCGCGGCCTTCGAGATCAGCGTGCATCGTGGCCGTCGGGAATTGCGGGTCGAGGGACTTGAAACCCGTATGCTCGCCGCGAAGGGCGCGTCCGATCTCCAGATCGGGTTCGATCGTGATGCGGCGATCGTGTCACTCGGTCCACCGGCGGGCATCGCGACGATAGTGCTGCGCGCCCGCTGGGATTCCGAGCTAACGCTCACCGTTCCCGATCCCGGCAATGACCTCCGTCTGTTCGACGCCTCCGACCGTTTGATGCCACCTCGCTCGGTGCTGTCGCTCGATGACCTGAAGGGTATCCGCATCTTGGCAGCGAGTGACATCACGCTGACCATGGAACTGCGGGCGGTGGATGCCCCGAGATTGTGCGTGATGCGAAAGATCTCGGGCGAAGTGCCGCTCTCCGCATTCGCAGATTCGATGCGGCAGCTTCTTGGGAGCTCCGAAAGCCTCGACGCGAAGGTGACGCTTGGCGCCATCGGCAGCGCGGATCAAATTGCGGAGATTCGTTGGTATGCCGAGGACGTCGATCTTTTCGATGCGCCACGTGCCAACGCCTTCTCCGTTCTGACAACGACCTACGGGCTCGATATGCAGGCATTCGCCCTCGCTCACCCATCTGCAGGCACATCCCCCGTGACAGCTCCGGCGACGCAAGCTGCGATGCGAGCCGAATTGTCACGATTGCTGCCGCCGGGACCCTGGCTAGTCTTCGGCCGCCGCAAAAACGGTGCGAAGCTCCGCCCGCGGATCGTCCCGGCCGCTGCACGGGCTGCGACTGCGGGCATCACGCTCCTTGAGCGTGCCATAGGCACCGATGCTTCCGCCGCGAGGGTGATCGCATTCGTCGAGGCCTATGCGCAGCCGGCCCAAGTCGCCGCCTCTGACCGGCGCACTATCGTGAATCTCTTGGCTCTTGCGCGACGAGAAGGGTTGCCGATTTCATCCATCGACGCCTTGAAGGCGCTCGATCGATCGCCGGGTCTCGCAGCATTGTTACTGGCGGCGTGCGACACCCTCGACGAGCGCGCCGCCTTGCTTGACTTGCAGCGCGACCTGCCATTCATTTGGTCGTCGACGACGATCGCGAACTGGCTCGACGCGTTCGCGGCACGGATCGAGGATACCCGCCGTCGGCTTACGGAAGCCGGCATCGACGACGCGATCACTTATCGGAGCATCTTGTCGGCGCTTGGCGACATCGTGGGATTACGTCATGAGTTGGCTGGGCACGCCAAAGCTGTATTCCTCGTGCTCGTGACGGCCGAAATGTCACGCGTAGGGTTGTCGATCGATAGCGCTGACGGACAGTTTCTGAAGCTAGGTGCCAGCGAGACGATACGACCCGAAATCGATCGGCTCATCGCGCGACATGTCGAAACCGATCCGCCCCCGCAAGGCCTGCTCTCTCCCAGCAATAAGTCGGCACAGCAAATACGTTGGAGTCCCTACGACGAGGCCTTCGGCGAGATCATCGCTGCACCCTTCGCCGTTGCCGATCACGCGACCGGCAAGGTCGCGCTCTCGGCTCATGAACTTCGGCGATGCAGAGACGCTTGGCTCTACGACCCCGAATTCTTCGAATCCATGGTGCCGATCGGGATAGACGAACAATTGCGGGGTGCCGCGAGGATGGAAAAGGGGCGGGCATGATCGACTTGGACCGAATGATGGTGCGCCTGCCGCAGCAGGCAGCGGACGCCATTCTCGGTATGCTGCGACCGAAGTCGCGGACGCTCGCGGAGCATCTGCGCACGACTTGGGCCGCTCCCGCCGGCGCCGAAGGATCGCTGATTGCCGAGCCCTTCGTCGAAGGGGCATTTCCTTGGCTCCCCCTGGCCGGTGGCTGGGAGGCTCTCGATCCCGCGATCCTGGACCCCCGTACGATCGACGTACTGCGCTCGGTTTCCTTTCCGCCTTATGTCCACCAAGCGAATGCGTGGCGCTGCCTCACCGCGGCCGAACCGGCATCCGTAATCGTCTCCAGCGGAACCGGTTCGGGCAAGACCGAATGCTTTCTCGTACCGATCCTGGATCGGCTGGTGCGCCTCTCCGATGGTGGCCGGCATGCGCTCGACGGCGTGCGCGCGCTGATGCTCTACCCCCTCAACGCGCTCATCAGTAGTCAGGAAGAACGGCTCAGCCGTTGGTTCGAGCCATTTGGCGGCAGCCTGCGATATTGCCTCTACAACGGCGAGACGCCCGAGAGCATTCGGGCGGCCTCACGCGCCGAAAAGCCGTGGCGCGTGAGTGATCGCCTCTCCTTGCGAGCGTCCCCGCCGCCCGTTCTCGTAACGAACGCCACGATGCTCGAATACATGCTCATTCGCCAGAACGACGCGCCCATCCTCGCGGCATCGCAGGGCAAATTGGACTTCATCGTCCTCGACGAAGCGCATTCGTACATGGGTGCCCAGGCGGCAGAAGTCGCGCTCCTGTTGCGCCGTGTCGCGCTGGCGTTCGGTCGCCAACCCAGCGAGATAAGGTATGTGGCCACCTCGGCCACGATCGGGGGCGTCAACGCTGCTACCGACCTCCATCGTTTCCTCCAGGATCTCTCCGGTGCGCCCGCGGATGCGATTCACGTCATCGAAGGGCACCGAGCGCCGCTGCCGCCCGCGCCGGACCTTTTCGAGAGCCGTCATCTTCGCTCACACGACTTGGCCAGTCTCGATCCGCTTGTCAGCGGGGAAATGTTGGCTGCCTCGGAAATGCTGCGCGTAACGCGCGAAGAATTGCGGAACGGCAAGATATTCTCGTGGGGCCGATGGTCGGAGCGCGTGGCGACGCTGGCTGGCGGTTCCGCCGATGCGACCGCCATGCTCGTCGAAACCGCCCGCGCACGGGACCCGAATGCGGACCCGGTCATGGCAGCGAGCGGCAACGATTCCATTCTGCCCAATCGCATCCATCTGTTCCACAAGACCGTCGCTGGGCTGTGGGCATGCATAAATCCGGAATGTCCGGAGAGCCCGTCGCTTCGCGAAGGGTCCGACTGGACGTTTGGTCCGATATTTTCCGACGCTCGCGAGCATTGCCCGCACTGTGCGTCGATCGTTCTCGAATGGGTCTGCTGCACGCTCTGCGGAGAAGGTGCTCTGCGAGCCGAGGAATATGACGGTGGGTCGCGGATCGCGCCTTGGAGCGACGGAAACGACGAGGATGGTTTCGAACAAACGCTGGAGCGAGAGGATTCCACCGACGCCGCGGACGACGACGAGGCGGAGTTGAGCATGCCGATCGCGCCGGCGATCGTCTCACGACGCTATCTGAGCCTACCCATCAAGGCTGGATCCATCCGACTGGACGTGGATCTCGCCACGGGAGCGATCGACGCGGCCGCCGAGAGAAGCTTCACCTTCTCTGCCAGTCGCGACACGTCTACCTGTCCCGCGTGCGCCAAGGCGCCGAGCCGTGTCGATCCGGAGCGCGGGGCGATGCGAGCGGTGGTGGCTGGAGCGCCCTTTCTCATGGCGCAGATTACGCCTGGCTTTCTTGCGGATCTCTCCCCGGAACCCAAGTCGGACGAGCCACTCCCGTTCGACGGGCGGCGATTGATCACCTTCACCGATGCACGGCAGGGCACCGCACGACACGCGGCCAACGTCCAGATCGCCTCCGAGCGCACCTTCGTTCGCGGCTTCATCTATCAGTTCGTCCAAGATGGTCCGTCCTATGATCCCGTGGCACTGACGCTACTCGAAGACCGTATCGCTCGATTGCGACAGTCGCCCGAGGACGCCATGTTTGCGAGCCTCGCCGACGATCTTGAGCGCGACCGCGCCAAGATGATCGGTAGCGGACCGAAACCGTGGAAAGACCTGGTTCGACGTTTGTCGACCCATACGACCGTCGATCATTTCTTGCGCTCGCTCTGGACAACGACGAACCGCGATCCTCGGTTCGATGACGCGGAGACCCTCGCGGAATTCCTGCTCTATCGTGAAGCCATGCGACGGCCGGTCCGCGCAAATTCGGCCGAGACACTGGGTTTGTTTCGGTTCGAGCTACCCGGTATCGACGATGCAGCGACGCCGCTTCCGGCATCGGTGCGGACGTTGGGGTTGAACGACGCCGACTGGCGAGACCTTCTAAGGCTGCTGGTGACGCACTTCCTCAGGACCAACGTTGCCCTGGATTTCGATCGCTGGTGGCTCAATTGGATCGATCGACGGCAGAGCCACATCGAGGTCAAACCTTGGGCGCCTGGCGAGAAATCGAGCAGGTACGTTCGTCTTTGGCCGAACCCCTATGGCGTGCGTCTGACCCGCGTCGTCCGGCTGCTGTTTCAAGCCGTGAGGCTCGACCCCGACAATCGCAGCGATAAGGACGTAGTTGGTGAAGTGCTCGCCGACGCGTGGCGCACGCTCATGCGTTTCATGGTCGACACCGGCAATGGCTACCGCCTCAAACTCGGTGATCTCTCCGTGGCGAAGGTCGAGAACGCATACTGGTGCCCGACCACGCGTCGGGTCCTCGATACGACGTTGCGCGGATTGAGCCCTTACGACGTCGATGGAACTCATCCCGTGGCGGCACCTATCAGGATGCCGACATTGAAATACCCTTGGCGCCGGGATGCGCTCGGTCATGCCGTCGACGAAGATCGCCTGGACGAATGGTTGGCCGCCGATCCGATCGTCACGGAGCTTCGAGACGCCGGCCGGTGGGGTGACCAGCACGATCGCGCTGCCAAGTTCCTGCCGTGGCTCCGCGCCGCCGAGCATTCCGCCCAACAGGCCAGCACGACGCTCAGACGGTACGAGAGGGAGTTCAAGGCTGGACAGATCAACGTCCTCGGCTGTTCGACCACAATGGAGATGGGTGTCGACATCGGCAGCATCGAAGCCGTGCTGAACAGCAACGCACCGCCCGAGATCGCCAATTATCGGCAACGCGTCGGTCGCGCGGGACGTCAACGTCAACCGATCGCCGTGGGCCTGACATTGTGCAAGGATCGTCCTCTCGATCGCATGACCATTGCCAATCCGCTCGATTATCTGCTGCGGCAGGTCAAGACGCCTCGCGTGAGCCTTGAGAGTCCCACGATTGCAACGCGTCACGCCGCGGCGCTCCTGCTGGCCCGGTTTCTCTCCGGATTGGGCGCGGAACTCCACAAGCTCACGAACGGAACATTCTTCGGTCTGTTGGACGATTCGAACACCGCCACGGACTCGCCACCGGCAACGGCGTTCCAGGCGTGGCTCGATCGAGTCCCGGCCGATACTGCGCTAACGGATCAGTTGAGGACCTTGCTCACGGGAACGCCTGTCATGCCGGGTTGGGACCTGGTCGAGGTTCTTCGGGACCGAATCGAGCGCATCTCGGCCGAGGTCCGCGCCGAATGGGAGGCGCTCGCGCCAGAGGTGGCGGCAACGTTATCGGGCGACGTTGAGCTAGCGGCCGTGAACAAGGCCCGTGAGCTTCAACGTCGGCGCCTCGAACGGGGTTATCTGCTTGGCGAACTCGCCGGGCGCGGGTTCCTGCCATCCTACGGTTTTCCGACTGACGTCGTTCAATTCGTGACCGAAACCGCCAGTGAAAAGGTCGCGAAGCAACGAGCAAGCGATGCCGGTGCG
Organism: Allorhizobium sp. GW101-3B10; assembly: GCF_059424725.1. Classification (NCBI taxonomy): domain Bacteria; kingdom Pseudomonadati; phylum Pseudomonadota; class Alphaproteobacteria; order Hyphomicrobiales; family Rhizobiaceae; genus Allorhizobium; species Allorhizobium sp. GW101-3B10. The sequence continues at coordinate 1,080,148 of NZ_JBWKZR010000001.1, forward strand.
GAGCCCCAAGAGCGAAGTTTCGGCCGTGGCTATCCATCGCGGTCGCGCGAAGTAGGGATCTATGAGTACGCGCCAGGACGAGGGATCGTCGTCGACGGGGTGGTGCGGGAATCGGCGGGTGTCACCCTCAATTGGCAACGACCGGTGTCGGAAGCCGGTTTGCGCGAGATCCAGAGCTTGAGGACTATGTCGTCCTGCAGGACCTGCGGCGCGCTTTCGTCCAAGCCGTCCGCGGTCGAGGAGACACCGTGCGTGGAATGCGGATCGAGTAACCTCGAACCCAGGCGTTATCTCAGTCCGAACGGGTTCTCAGTCGACGTTCGCTTCCACGTCCACGACGACCCTTCCGACGTTGGGAGCAGCAAAGTCGTCGATCCTTGGGTGTCCGCGCGGGACGCCCCATGGCGCTCGCTCCCGGATCCCGACGTCGGACGCGTGCGCGCAAGCGCCGACGGTACCGTTTTCTGGTTCAACCCAGGAGACCACGGTCACGGCTATGCGCTCTGCCTCCACTGTGGTCGGGCCGAATCCGAACCCGATGCCGCCGGTGGTCCGGGGCTCGCTGGCCATCGGCCACTGCGTGGGGCGCCCACGGCAATCGATCAGGTCACGTGCAGCGGCGCCCCCGAATTCGCGCCATATGCCGTCACCCGTAATCTGATGCTGGGTCACGAGATCCGCACCGACCTCTGCGAGATCCAGCTCTACGAGTGTCGTTCCAAGGAAGTGGCGCTCACCATCGCGCTTGCCCTGCGGGAGGCCGTCGCCCAGCGACTGGGTATCGACGCCGACGAGATGGGTTTCGCTGCACCTGCCGCGCCGAACGCCCGTGGGCGCGACAATTTCAGTGCGGTGGTCTTTGATCGTGCGAGCGGTGGCGCCGGCTTCTCCACCACCATTTCGCGCGATCCGGTAGGTCTGTTGCGCGAGGCTGCGACCTTCCTGGATTGCATGCGCCCGGGGCGCTGCGGCGACCCCGAAGCGCAGCGTGCCTGTCCCCGTTGCGTCCTGGCACCGGACGCCCAGCACGTAGCCGACACGACTGATCGCGCGGCAGCGGCAGCATTGCTCGGAACTACACTCGGTCGCATCGCGCTTCCCGAACAACATCGATTTTTCGGAGATGCCACTGTTTACGAGGCGGCGCCCCTTGCCGACGCTCTAAACGAAAGGATGTCCACCGATTCGTCCACCGAATTGTCAGTCGTCCTACACGGCACGCCGTTGGAATGGGATTTCGACGCTTGGCCGATGGCGCCAATTGTCGAGCGATGGGGCGCTCGCGGACGAGCGGTGTCGGTATTGGTCGATGCAAGCGCAGTCGCAGGAGCCGATGCTGTCACACGGCGACGTATTGCTCTTTGGATCGAGCGCGCACGGGCGCACCTGCGGAACATTTCCACCGCTGAACTTAACCTTCTCGCGTTCACTAACCGAGGCGATCAAGCGACGGCTTGGCAATCCCTCGATCCTGCGGCCAGTGGCATCTCGGCGACCTGGGCGAGCACGTCGACCGCCCCGGTCGTCCGTGGTCCGATTGACGTCGGCGGGGAAGCGGTCGTGCCGATCGATACATCCTCCTTGTTGATCGAACGCATGCGTGAAAGCATCTTCGAGATTGACGACCAGATCGATGGCCCGGCGAGCGGCTTCGGGGAGCGGCTAAGACGTGCGATGATTATGCGCAACGAGGCGCTGGCGACCGTCTTCGACGAGCCGTGCCTTGAGCTGACCTATTCGGATCGGTATCTCTTCAGTCCGCTGGTGGCGCGGCTCGTGACCGAATTCTTGATGGGGTTTTCGAACCCCGACACACTCATCAACGTTGACACGTTAATCCAACGCCGTGACGGTCGTCGCCCGCGCGTGGGCAAGACCTTGAGGGACGATTGGCCGGATGTCACCGAACGTGACATTGTCCTTCGCCACCTGCTCACGACGATTGCTCCGACGGCAAAGCTTCGCCTACACCAGCATTTGCCGCACCGGCGCCGGCTTGAATTCCGATCCGCGAAAGGAGCGGGAACGATATTCTTCGATCAGGGCGTCGGCTCTTGGACCACGCAAAGCGTGGTTTCCTTCGACCCGATGGCATCGGTTCATGTTCAAATCGCGGCGATTCAGGAACCCTTTGTGGTCGAGAACGGCCCAAACGGCACGTTCTTCGCCGTCAGATTGAATTAATCCGGAATCGAGCGAATTGCGCAGCCTTGCGTTTCTGGCGCTCCGATGTCACATCGTGATCTGTTAATTGCTGTCAGGCTTGCCGGTCGGCTGACGCAAGGCGGGAATAGATTTTGCATTGCTGCATAGGAGCACTAATGCTTCGATCAGGTCGGCGGCGACCTCGATTGGTTCGTGCTCCCATATACGCAATACGTGCCAGCCCGCGTCTGTCAGTCTGCGATCCGTGTCGCGATCGCGCGCAATATTGGCTTCGATCTTTTCCCGCCACCATGCCGCATTATTCTTGGGCCAAGTGCCGTGCGTTGGGCAGCCGTGCCAGAAGCAGCCGTCAAGCAAGACGGCAACGCGTGAGCGGCTGAAGACTATGTCCACGGTGCGCCGCGAATTGGCTAGTAGGCGTTGGTGCAGCCGAAAACGGAGTCCACGCCGATGGAGCTCGGATCGCAAGGCGCGCTCGCGCTGATTGTTGCGCCCTGCCGTCGCTGCCATTCGTTTGGACGTCGCCGGCGCGACGGCATCAACTGGTTTCGGATGCGTCATGCGCTGCAATATGGTGATGGAGATCGAGGCGAAAAGCTTCCTCGTAACGCAGCGTGCTTCGTTCGAGACGAGAGAGAAAACCGGCAGTCGCCTTTCGGGACAATGGTTTCAGCGGGCGCGATATGAATGAAGAAAGATGCAACTGCGGCTTCAATACTGGCCATTCCGACACCGCGGATCGACCGCGCTGGCCTTCGAAGCCCCAACCCGCGCTGGGCCAGCGTGTTCCGCCAACGTGGAACTCGTCATTCGAATGATAGTCGCCAGTCGTTTGCAATCGCTGCGCGATCCAAGAGGCAAATGGCACGCTGACAGCATTGCCGACTAATCGCCAGCGCTGGCGTGTCTGGCGGACATCCTCCCCCGGAACTTCTGTCCATTTTGCGTCGAATCCCTGAAGTCTTTCCGCATCCTCAATCGAGGGCACGCCGATCAAGCGACGTTGTGGAAACCAGATGGCAGGCGGCGAAGGGATGTGCAGCGCCGAACCGCCCTTCAAGGGTGGTGTCGCATCGATGGCCCAACCGAGCCCCGTATTCCCCTCTGTCCAATAGAACCCGCAGGCATGAGCGCCGCGCTTGTCCATGACAGGAGCTGAGGCGTCCACACCAAGAAGTGCCGGTCGAGGGTCTTCGTAGCGCGAGGCTAGGATCACGACGCGGCGGCGGCGTTGCGGTAATCCGAACGCGCGAGCATCGACGGTGCGATAGGCCCACATGAAACCCATTGCCTCAAGCGCCGTCACAATCCGATCGATCGCGCGGCCGCCGTCGAGGCTCAGCATGAAAGGCACGTTCTCGAGAACAAGCCAGGTTGGTCCCGGCCGTGCTTTCAGGAGCAGGTCGAGCACGACATCGATCAACCCCGAGTTAGGCCCCGATATTCCCTGCCGCCGGCCGACTTGGCTAAGATCCTGACAAGGGAATCCCGCGGTCAGGACGTCGCATTGCGGAAGCTCGCCGAGCGCCCGAACATCGTCGGAGATCCTCACCTTTGGGAAGCGATTGGAAAGCACGGCTCGGGCACGATCGTCGGCATCGCAGAGTAGAACGCTTCGATGGCCCTGTTCGTGAAAGCCCCTCTCTAGGCCACCAATTCCAGCAAACAGCCCAGCGACAGCGAATTGTCTCTTTGAACGTCGTGGAGAGGCGGGCACCGGACCGTTCAGCTCGGCGTCGGATGTTGATGTGCTCTCGGGTTTGTCGATGCTCGATCTCAAATACATTTACCGTTCACATACTAATTGACAGAAGGTGAGCAGTGACTCCGCTTGGTTTTAGCACAGCGACGGGCATCAATCTGAGGAAAATCTAAGAGCGACGATCGTCGGCACAGCGGCGATCGTCAATGTAGACCTACGGCAGCTTTTAGGAACAACAACGTGCTCACCCGGCGGCGACATTGACGGCGCGAAGCTGCCAGTCCGCTTCCTGCCCCAAACCCGACCATACTCGCCATCAAGTGGCATGCATCGGAGGCTGATCATATGTCGCTGAGAAGATCGTGTCGGTAAGCCAGCGTTTGAATTCCGGGTTGTCGCTGAACTGCTTGAATAGTTCGGTATCATCTTTCATCAGCCCGACGATCACGCCGGCTAGGGCCTTGTCGTGTTCGATCCGCGCGTTCTGCTTGTCGGAGTTTTGTTTTGCGTTCTGATAAGCAGCATTGGCTGCAACCCTTTCCGGGATCTCAGTTGCTATCAGTCGGCGAATGCGGTCCGTGTCGGCCCAGGTAATATTGCCGAAGAGATCGTTGAAGCTTCTAATGATGTTCGAGAGCCGCTCCAACTCAGGTTCGGTTCTGTGGCCACCTCCGTCCGTGGGAACGGGATCGATCTCAGCATCCTGATCAGTGAGCTGAACCCGCTGCGCGGCCTGCTTCTCAATCCGGTAGCTATCCATATCGACAGATTCGAGTATGCCCTGGGAGAGATCTTCCTCACGGGGCGCAGGCAGCTTCGGTAGCAGGAAGCTCAGGAGGATCGACAGCTTTTCCCAATCGGGATTCGTGTAAGGAAGGATTGAGGCGATGAAGGCGTAGGTTCGCGCGAAAGCCTTTGCCTTGCCTTTGAAGTCGACTTGGCCATCTTCGTCGAGGTTGTCATTGTAGGCGGCGACGAAAGCGTCGAGAATGGGATCGAGTTGATCTCGATCAGCGCCCGAAAGGTACAATCCGACGAGTAGGTCAATTTGAGCCGGATTGTAAACCTGATGGCCGTCCAGCGCGGCCTTGAGATCGTGAAGCCGGTTCGGATCGGTTTCGTCGCTCAGGATCGTGGTGCGATAGAACGTGTCGAAAGACGCGCGGATCGTTTCGGTATCGTTCATGAAATCCAGAACGAAGGCGTCGTGCTTTTGAGGGTGCGCCCGATTGAGCCGGGACAACGTTTGAACCGCCTTGATGCCCGATAGGGCCTTGTCCACGTACATTGAATGCAGAAGTGGCTGGTCGTAGCCCGTCTGGAACTTGTCGGCGCAAATCAGGAAGCGATACGGATCGGTTTCGATCTGATCGACGATATCCTTCGAGGGAAACCCGTTGAGGCTAGCCTCAGTCATTTTCACGCCGTGGAATTCATGCTCGCCTGAAAAAGCGACGATCGCGCGATAAGGACTCTTGCGCTCTACCAGATAAGCGCTCACGGCCTGATAGTACTGGATCGCGCGTTCGATGCCTGACGTCACTACCATCGCTCGCGCGTGGCCGCCGATCTTGTTGAGCGCCAGCACCTGCTCGTGAAAGTGATCCACCATGATCTCGGCCTTGAGCTTGATCGCGTGATCGTTGCTCTCGACATATCGCCGAAGCTTCTTCGTCGCCCGCTTGGTGTCGAACTCTGGATCGGCATCGACCGTCTTGACGAGCCGATAGTAGCTGTTGACGGGCGTATAATAGCGAAGCACATCCAGGATGAATCCTTCCTGGATCGCCTGCTTCATCGTGTAGCTGTGGAAGGGACGGTGATTCACGGCATCGCCTTCGGGGAACGGTTCGCCAAATATCTCAAGCGTCTTGTTCTTCGGCGTCGCTGTGAAGGCAAAATAGCTCGCGTTGGGCAGCATCTTTCGCTGCTCCATGATCGCGTTGATCTTGTCTTCGAGAGTTTCGTCCTCGTCGCCATCGTCCGCGCCCGTCAACGCAGCATTCAATGCGGCGGCAGCTTTGCCGCCCTGGCTCGAGTGCGCCTCGTCGATGATGATGGCAAAGCGTCGGTCCTTGTGCTGCGCGCCGATGTCATCGAGGATAAACGGGAACTTCTGAACGGTGGTGATGATGATCTTTTTGCCATCAGCAATGAACCGTCGAAGATCGCCAGAGCGCTCCGCATGCCCGACGGTCGAACCAACCTGGGCGAATTGCTTGATCGTGTCCCGGATTTGCTGATCGAGAATGCGTCGGTCGGTGACGACGATCACCGAGTCAAACACCTGACCCGCGCTGTTCGCAAGTCGCACGAGCTGATGCGCCAGCCATGCGATGGAATTCGATTTTCCGGATCCCGCCGAATGCTGGATCAGCACGCGCCGACCCGCGCCCTTGGCCTTGGCATCATCCAGAAGCTTGCGCACAACATCGAGCTGATGAAAACGTGGGAAAAGCTGATCCCGCTTCGTCCGATTGGTCTTTGGATCTTTGCGCTCGACGATCTGCGCGTAGTTCTCGATGATGTCCGTCAAACCCACTGGCGTGAGGATATCTTTCCATAGGTAGTCAGTCTTGATACCAGCAGGGTTCGGCGGATTCCCAGCTCCATCGTTCCAGCCCTTGTTGAAGGGCAGAAACCATGATGCCTTGCCCTTCAGATGCGTGCAGAATTTCACCTGGGCATCGTCAACTGCGAGATGCACCATGCAACGACCGAATTCGAAGAGCTTTTCGCGTGGATCGCGATCGCGCTTGTATTGTTCGACGGCATCTTCAACGGTCTGCTTGGTGAGGCTGTTCTTCAACTCGAAGGTCGCAATCGGAAGCCCGTTGATGAACAACGCCATGTCGAGCGCATGTGCCGTGTCATCGCGGCTATAGCGAAGCTGGCGCGTGACGGAGAAGCGGTTCAGCGCGAAGCGCTCGGCGGCTTTCGCATTGCCGGGGGACGGCGTGCCGTAGAAGAGATCAGCGTCATGGGCGCCATGCTTTACCCCGTTGCGCAGAACGTCGATGACCCCGCGCTTTCCGATCTCTCCTTGTAGCCGTGCAAGAAATTTCTGGCGTGCCGGGCTGTCATTGTCGAGATCGAATGCCGGGACCAACTGGGGCTGTGTCGCGCCGATGAAGGCGCGTAACTGTACCAGATCGACCGTCCAGGCCCGATCATAGTCCTTCGGGTTACCGAGCAGCCAGTTGTGCAAGCCAACGAAGGGCTCCGGGTCTTCGGAAAATCCTCCGGATGCGGGTACTAGCCCCTCCATCCGACGGCCCGTCATTTCAGCGACGATGAGAGCCTCAAGGCCCTTTTCCGATGTGTCGGTTTTCATGCGGCCTCAAGCCAGCCTTTCGCGCGAAGGGTTTCGAAGGCTATGCCGATCTGGCGGGCCGTGAAACGCTTCTTGCGGTCGTTCCACTTATGAACCTTGGCAACGGCGTCCTCGGCATTCGTCGCGTGCTCTCGGCTAGCAACCCAATGAACAGTCGCCAGCAGTTCAAGACCGAATGGCGTTTCGAACCCTTCGACAAGCTTGCCGACCCGATCAAAGCGGTTGCGTGTATCGGCCTGTGGACCGAGGAATGCCTCCGCTTCCTTCATAGCGCCGGGCACGAGTTCAAGTTGCTTCTCGGGCGCATCGCCGCCGTCGTGGTAGCCCGACACGAGGTGGCCTTCAACGGTACGAAGCACATGCCGCAGGTTATCGGCATAAGGGCCGTAATGATGCTTGATGTAGTTCAGGCGCAGCGGCTCGCCCGCTTCCTGCATGAAGTACATCAGCTTCTGAACTTCAATCAGCGTCACGAATGGGTCCATCAGCCCGCCTAGGTAGCGGTGCATCAGCACGACGAGCGCCGCGCGGCCGGGGGTCATGTTCGGCACCTCGCGCGACTTGGTGGCGACAGGGGCGCTATTCGGCTCGTAAACGATGACCTGTAAATCGTTGAGGCCGCTCAAGGCCTCGACAATGCGGGGGCGCACATCCGCCCAGTTCAGGCCACCGAGGCCACTGCCAAGCGGCGGGATGGCGATTGAGCGAATGCCGCGCGCGCGGATCTCGTCAACCAGCGCCTTGAGGCCCGCATCGATGTCCTCCATCCGGCTCTTGCCGCGCCAATGACGCTTGGTTGGGAAGTTGATGATGAACTTTGGGTTAGTCAGTGTCCTCGTCTCGAACACGAACATCTTGCCCGGCTGCACCTCTTCGCGTGCGCAGGCGGCTTCATAAGCCTTGAAGTTTTCCGGGAAGTCATTCTTGAATTGCAGCGCAATACCGCGCCCCATGACGCCGACACAATTGACCGTGTTGACGAGGGCTTCCACGTCTGCCCGAAGGATGTCTCCTGTCTTGAACTCGATCATTGCCATCCCCCTCAATAGTACCATTCTCTTTTGATTTCTATCCTGGGCCTGTGCGCGGCACCCTGCATGGCCTGCGACACATGTTGCACGTATCCCTGAGAAAAGACGCCGATCCGTTCGACGAGATGCCAAGGGAACGATTGCTCAATCAAGAACTCGGCCTGCTTGCCTTCCTTGGCAGTGCCGGCCCACTGCCGAGCTTGAACAGCATCCCAGTTGACCTCACCGAGGCGAGTAACGTCTGCAATGTCCTCGAAATAGTACGCGCCAGCATTCGACAGCGTGAACGCCCAGCGTCGGTTATTTTGCTGTGCCCAAGCAATCGTCGCATAGAGATCGGCTTCGAGGTGAACGATAGGTTCCTGTCCGCCTTTGTAGGCAAGCTCTTCATTCCGCCTATAGATCAGGTACAACATCACCGATCTGGAGCAGAAATAGAATGGGGTGCAGTGACCAACATGCAAGCCGGGATGACAGCTCAAGCTGAGTTCGTTCAATCGACGAGCCTTGATATTGCTCATGCCGATTGTCGTGCCAACACCCTGCCGCTGAACCATAGCCGCATCCGACCACAAAAAGCCGTCCGCGATGATCGAAGCAAGGCGGTCGACATGGACGATGTGATAGATTTTGGGCTGGGCGGGAACGGGCATTTTCAGGCGGCGACCTCCTCGTTCTCTAGCTCATTAGCAGCTTCTTCGAACTCGTCGTCCTCGGCAAGTTCGACGATGGCTTCATACTCGACCGCTTCGGGCAGACTGGTCGCGGCAGAGCGGACGTCCAGCTTCCCAGTGACAACATCAGCGATAAGGCGGGTGCGGAACTCTTGGATGAGGGCTATTTCGGAATAGGCAAAATTAACGGCCTGGTCGATGCTGCGCGTCTCGGAGTCCAGCCATTCCAGAATCTTTTGCTGTTCCTCGATCTGAGGAAGGGCGACTCGAATTTCACGAACCTCCCCTTCACCAATTGCGGGGACGGGGCCAGGTTTCGAAACCTTCCCGAAATCAATTTGCTCAAGAGTCAAAAAAACATACGGTATGATGCCACTTCTGACAGTGCAGCCCATAATATTATTGTCTATACAGCTTTCTCGCTTAAGTATGCGGCGCTTGTTCGTCAGCATAGCTCCGCCGACTTTCGGAAAGATAATGGTATTTCTTGGAAAGATATATGCCCCGAGCACCCGCGCAGTTTGCCGTGATATCGAGTTGTTCCACGCTTCTATGTATCTCTCGTTTCCTGCCAGGTTCATATCAGAAACTTTGAGAAAGGGGATGTCGAGATCTTTACCGCCTTGTTCACTGACAGGGAAACCCGCACCGCTCTTGAATGAAGCCAAGCGCTTCAATGGAACCACGTCCCACCCCTCGGGTACGTCACCAAGCCATGCAATTCCTGAGGGCTTGAGGCGGACGTTCGGATCGAGGCCGCGGGTGACTGCGCGGTGGATAATTGCCTGTTTCTGCTCGTTCAGAAGTGCGATGATCTTCTTCTTCGCGCGGATCTGCTTTGCCGTCTGCGCTCCATGCCAATCCAGCAACCGTGCGATTAGCCGCTGTTCTTCGAATGGCGGGTAGACCGAAGGTATCTGCTTGAAAGCCTCCCAATAGAGCCGGTTGCGATCCGGAACTATGCCCCGAGAAAAGGTATCGACCTCGCGCATGTAGGCTGATGTGCGGAATAGGTAGGCGTAATAGGCAGCGTCAGTTTCCTCGAATGGACGAGCAACCACGTAGGCCGGGCTGACAAGCCCATCGACGGGCGCAACACCAACGGCACCTTGCCACATGCGCATCATGTTGTAGGCGATGTCGCCACGAACCGCGCGCTGATATTTTGAGCGGTCGCCCATCTCCTGCTTGCGCGTGCCGTTTTCGAAGTCGCGAACCCTAACTCCGCTCCGAAGCGACACTTCGAGCACGGGCAGGTCAGGGAACCCGGTTTCCCGCCTTGATCCGAACAGACGACCGTTGCGCCGAACATCCCAATGCGCCGGCATTTCTCCGAGCCACGGCAGGCCACTCGGCTTTGTCTCGGAATATGGGCGCAAGCCATCAATCATCGCGCCGCACCGATGATTTCGGCCATCAGGCCATCCGTTTCGCGCTCCAGCGCCAGAATGTCGGCGCGGATGGCGTCGAGTGTCCGCAGCGGCTGCGGCTTGTAGAAGTAGCGGGTGAAGCTGATTTCGTAGCCGATTGTGGTCTTGGCTTCATCTATCCAGGCATCGGGCGCGTGCGGCAGCACCTCGCGGCGAATGAAGGCTTCGGTTCCTCCGGGTTCTTTGAATGGCACCGTCTCGGTGTCGCGCAGGTCGCTGTCGGGTTCGTATTCGACGACACAACGCTTGCCGTCAATCGTGCGCGGGAACAGCCCGCGCAATGGATCGGCCTCGACCTTGCCCGGTTTGTGAATACGACGAATGACTGGCACGCCATCCTCGGCAATCCGACCTTCTTCCTTCAGCACCTTGATCTCCTTGGGCGCATAGGCGCGGTTGGCATCGATGCCCCGTGCCAGAAGGGGACGCTCCACGGTGACCTTCGAATAGCCGAATTCGGCATTGTCGAAGATGCGCGAATGCTCGTTCGGTTCGAAGGCAAGAAAAGTCTGGAGGATACGGTCGACATCAGGTTCCGAGAGTTCACAGTTCTTCTTGCCCAGGTTCTTGCGAAGTGGGCTGGACCACGTGGTGGCGTCGATTAACTGCACCTTACCGCGCCTGTGGCCTGGCTTCCGGTTCGACAGAACCCAGACATACGTTGCGATGCCCGTGTTATAGAACATATTGAGCGGCAGGGCCACGATGGCCTCAAGCCAGTCGTTCTCGATGATCCAGCGCCGCACATTGCTTTCGCCGGAGCCCGCATCGCCCGTGAAAAGCGACGAGCCGTTATGAACCGAGGCGATACGGCTCCCAAGCGGTGTGTTGTGCTTCATCTTGGACAGCATGTTGGCCAGGAACAGCATCTGTCCGTCGCTGGAGCGCGTCAGGAGGCTGTATTCTGGATTACCCGCATGCTCGATCACAAAGCGCGGATCGCGAATCCCGGACTTGCCGCCCATACGCTCCTGGTCAGATTTCCAACTCTTTCCGTAGGGCGGGTTCGACAACATGAAGTCGAACTCTTTCGATGGGAAGGCGTCGTTCGCGAGCGTTGACCATTCCGGTCCGCCGATGATGTTATCCGCCTCTTCGCCTTCGCCCTTGAGCAGCAGGTCAGCCTTGGCGATGGCATAAGTCTCGCCATTGATCTCCTGACCGAACAGGTGCGTGGAAACCTGCTTGCCGTGCGCTTCGGCAAGTTCGTTCAGCGTCTCTTCCGCGACCGTCAGCATGCCCCCGGTACCGCATGCGCCGTCGTAGAGCAGGTAGGTGCCGGATTGAATGTCATCCGCGATCGGCACGAAGAGCAGTTTCGCCATGAGTTTCACGGCGTCGCGCGGTGTCCAATGTTGCCCCGCTTCTTCGTTGTTGTCTTCGTTGAACTTGCGGACAAGTTCCTCGAACATCGTGCCCATGGCATGGTTGTCCAGGCCGGGATGCTTCACCGATCCGTCGCCGTTCAGCACAGGCTTCGGGCCGAGATTGATCGCGTTGTCGAGGAACTTCTCGATCAACGTACCGAGCACGTCAGCCTTGGAGAGCTTAGGGATCTGGTTGCGGAACTCGAAATTGTCGAGGATCTCCTGGACATTCGGCGAGAAGCCATCGAGGAAGGCCTCGAAATCAGCCTTTAACTGCGATTGAGACGCGCGATTGCGAAGATCGCGCATGCTGAATCGCGATGTGTTGTAGAATGCCTGTCCCGCCGCCTGACGAAGTGCAGCGTCCTGATTGGTGATGCCAGCCTTGTCCAGGTTCTCCTTCATCGAAAGGACGGCGGCCTTGGTCGGTTCCAAGACAGCATCGAGGCGGCGGAGCACCATCATGGGCAGGATCACGTCGCGGTATTTGCCCCGAACATAAAGATCGCGCAGAGCATCATCGGCGATGCCCCAAATGAAGTTCGTGATCCAGGTTAGATCCCCGTTACTCATGCTTTACTCATTCCATTGCGCGGCTCGGCGGTGAGCGGCTTCACTGAGGTTGCGGGACTACTGGCGCTATCGCGCAATCGCTCATATTCCTCAACGGCCATCACAACGACGACAGGACGCCCGTGTTTCTCAACGGTTACGGGCTCCATTCGCGCAAGGTCGATGAGACGGCCAAAGCCATCTTTCGCATCCTTCGCCGACATTGTTTGCATGCGCAACCTCAGTTCGAATCGAAGCTAATTTGGCTATTTTGGCTATTTTGCCACCTTGGTTCAAGGCGCTGTACGGTGAATATGACCTGAGACCCACTTTCCCTCCAGTTTTCGGGAGAGTCTTGGGTTTTTAATCTGGCCTCATGCGGCCTGTTTTTCCATAGCCATTTTCATTGCGAACTCGCTGGGGGTGATATTGCCCAGCGACGAGTGGGGTCTGCTCCTGTTGTAATCCTCCTTCCATGCGTTGATGGCGGCTCGGGCCTGAGTGAGCGACGAGAACAGGGTCTCGTTGAGGCACTCGTCACGGAAGCTGCCGTTGAAGCTTTCGACGAAGCCGTTCTGCATCGGCTTGCCTGGGGCGATGTAGTGCCATTCGACCTTTGCTTCCTGGCACCATTTGAGGATGGCCATACTGGTCATCTCCGTGCCGTTGTCCGAGACAATCGTCCTCGGCTTTCCCCGTCTGGCGATGAGACTATCCAGTTCGCGGGCAAGCCGTGCCCCCGACAGGGATGTGTCGGCGACCAGGCACAGGCATTCACGGGTGAAGTCGTCGACCACCGCCAGAACACGGAACCGGCGGCCGTCGGTGAAGGCATCGCTGACGAAGTCCAGGCTCCAGCGCTCGCCCGGACGCGACGGCAGAGCCAAAGGACGTCTCGTCCCCAAGGCCCGCTTTCGGCCGCCGCGCTTGCGCACCGTCAGCTTCTCCTCCCGATAGAGACGTCGAAGCTTCTTCAGGTTCATGACGATCCCCTGCCGGTCGAGCATCACGTGGATACGGCGATAGCCGAAGCGACGACGCTCGGACGCCACCTTCTTCATCGCCTCGCGGATGGACGCATCGTCCGGCCGCACGCTCCGATATCGCATGCTCGAACGATCCACCGATAGAACCTCGCACGCCCGACGCTGGCTCACCCCGTGCTGCGCACAGACGTGAGCCACCGCATTCCGCTTCACATCGGGCGTCACCATTTTTTTGCAGCGACATCCTTCAGGATCGCATTGTCCAGCATGGCCTCGGCGAGCAGCTTCTTCAGCTTGGCGTTCTCGTCCTCGAGCGCCTTCAGCTTGCGGGCATCGGACACGTCCATGCCGCCGTACTTCGCCTTGTATTTGTAGAAGGTTGCATCCGAGATGCCGTGCCTGCGGCAGACATCGACTGTCTTCGCGCCCGCCTCCTGCTCCTTCAATATTCCGATGATCTGTTCTTCCGTGAACCGTGAACGCTTCATTCGTCCGTCTCCTTGATGTGACGGACTCTACCAAATTCTGGAGGAAGTTCAGGGTCTCAGGTCAGGCGGTTATTCGGTTTTGGTGTTGGCTTTGTTCCTCGGAACGGGAACGCTGGACTGCCGGTAAAAAAGTAGAACTACCGCATTTGATCCAGAAGCGCGTCCTGCCGAATTACTGCGGGGCCGGCTAGTCTTTCCTGTTGCTTTTGCTCAGAATAGCGGCGGCCTCTTTCAGCAACGGGAGGACCAGATCCATAGTTTTCAACGTCGCATACCTCTGCCCTAAGACCTCGAGCATTCCTTTGACAGAGCCAAAAATCGTTGCGAATGAATAGCCCCTGGATTTGTAGACACCTTCTTTCCTAGAACTGAGGCAAGGAGGCCTTCATGGGCAAAGGCAACTTCACGGAAGAGTTCAAGCGCGACGCGGTGCGGCAGATCACCGAGCGTGGCTACCCGGCAGCGGAGGTTTCGCAGCGGGTGGGGGGCAGCCAGCATTCGCTCTATGAGCAGAAGAGCTTCACGACGACCTTCTCGACCAAGGCGAGACATGCTGCCCGAAAAGGATTGCACGTTTAACCCGCCTTGCCGGGATCAAGGTGCAGATCGGCTACAAGTGCCGTCCCGGCCAATATGGCGGCCGCCCCTCCGTCGTTGTCGACAATACGCTCGACCGGCAGTTCGACGTCGAGACTCGGGACAGAGCCTGGGTGACGGATATCACCTACGTCCGGACCTGCGAGGGGTTTGCCTATCTGGCCGTCGTCATCGATCTCTATTCCCGCCGGGTGATCGGCTGAGCGATGCAGAGCCGCCAAGCAACCGACGTCGTGCTGCAGGCTCCGCTCATGGCGGTGTGGCGACGCAAGCTGAAGGATCAGGTGCTGGTCCACTCGGATCAGAGCTCGCAGTTCACCAGCATGGATTGGGCCTCATTCCTCAGGCACCCCAATCTGGTTCATTCCATGAGCCGCCGTGCCCGGCGCTCGGCGGGAGCATGTAGGATGTCGTGCGCACCCGCATCTACCTCAAGGATGCCGCGCAATGGGAGCCCGTGTCCCGCGCTCACCGCCGCTTATTTTCCGAGATCCTGCCCGCCAACACCCTGATCGAAGCCGGCGCCCTGATCGGCGACTACGAGGTCGAGATCGAGGCCGAGGCGTCGTGGAAGGGAAGTAGCGCGAAGGACTTTGGGCTTGAGTGTAGTTGTTTCTAACGTTTGTCTCGTCTTGTGACTTGGCTAATGTGGAGCTCAGATGCCTTCTGAGCCCACAGCAAGGGCGCCGGCGTGGCCGGCGCCCTGATGGGTCTTACGACAGGTGTTGCGGTTTGGTCATTCCATAGATCGGCGTGTCGATGCCGACCTGGCGGGCTTTCAGCTGAAGCGACAGATATTGCGAATAGTGGCGCGACTGGTGCAGGTTACCGCCGTGGAACCACAGCGCCTCCTGCTGCGTCGGTTTCCACATGTTGCGCTGCTCGCCCTCCCAGGGACCCGGGTCCTTGGTCGTGTTGGAGCCGAGACCCCAGCATTTTCCGACCTTGTCGGCCACTTCGCGCGAGATCAGATCGGCGGCCCAGCCGTTCATCGAGCCATAGCCGGTGGCGTAGACCACGAGGTCGGCGGGCAGTTCCGTCCCGTCCTTGAGCACCACCGCGTTTTCCGTCAGGTGGGACACGTCGACGCCGGACTTCAGCTTGATCGAGCCGTCGATGACGAGGTCGCAGGCTCCGACATCGATGTAATAGCCCGAACCGCGGCGCAGATATTTCATGAAGAGACCGGAATCGTCGTCGCCGAAGTCCAGCATGAACCCGGCCTTTTCGAGCGCCGCATAGAAGTCCGCGTCCTTTTCACGGATCTTGTCGTAAATCGGGATCTGGAACTCATGCATGATCCGATAGGGCAGGGAGGCGAAGATGAGATCGGCCTTGCGCGTCGTCATGCCACCCTGGACCGCCCGCTCGGAATAGAGATCGCCGAGACCGATCTCCATCAGCGAATCGGATTTGACGATATGGGTGGAGGAGCGCTGCAGCATGGTGACATCGGCGCCGGCCTCCCAGAGCGCCGCGCAGATATCGTGGGCGGAGTTGTTGGAGCCGATCACCACGACCTTCTTGCCGGCATAGGCGTCCGGGCCGGGATGCTGCGAGGAGTGTTGCTGCTCGCCCTTGAAGATCTCCTGGCCCTCGAATTTCGGCACATTGGCCTTCCCGGACATGCCGGTCGCCAGCACCAGTTGCTTCGGCCGCAGCACCACTTCCTTGCCGTCCCGCTCGACGACAACCGTCCATTCGCCGGTCTTTTCGTCATACTGTGCCGACTTGGCCGTGGTGGAGCCCCAGTAGTTCAGCTCCATGACCTTGGTGTACATTTCCAGCCAGTCGCCGACCTTGTCCTTGGGCGTGAAGACCGGCCAGTTCTCCGGGAAGGGGATGTAGGGCAGGTGATCGTACCAGACGGGATCGTGCAGGCAGAGGGACTTGTAGCGTTTGCGCCAGCTGTCGCCGGGCCGTTCGTTCTTCTCGATGATGATCGTCGGCACGCCGAGCTGGCGAAGGCGCGCGCCGAGCGCGATGCCGCCCTGACCGCCGCCTATGATGACGACCTCGGGCTGGACCGAATAGCCGAGTTCGGCGGCCTCAATCTCGCGCTTTTCCTTCCAGGTCTTGCGCTCCCGGTCATGGCCGTGTTCGGCCCCCATCGGACGGCGAAAACCCTTGGGCTCCTCATGGCCCTTCAGCTCCGTCATGGTGGTGAGCAGGGTCCAGATCAGCCCTTCCTTGAGGCGGATATGGCCATAGCCGCGAGCGACGCCGGTCTCGAATTCGAACCAGCCGTCGGTGACGCCGCCGGCCTCCGAGGCGGCCTCCTTCGTGTCCTGCACGAAGTTCGAGGGCCTGGCGGCGGCAAGCTGGCTGGTCAGCATGTCGCGGATCTGCTCATGGCCTTCCAGCGTCTTCAGGTTCCAGGTGAATGTCACCAGGTCGCGCCAGTAGCAATCGGCCTGAAACAGGTTGACGGCGGCGTCGATGTCGCCGCTTTCCAGCGCCTGCCCGAGCTTTGAAAGCATCGTGTCGATCTTGGTTCCGGGGCTGATATCAAGCATTTTTTCTCCTCCATGGATGCTTGGGGGTGGTCATGGAACGCCCGTATGGGGCGTTCCGCAAAGCGTCAAAGCCTCCGCCGGCCGGGCTCCTCTCCCGGAACAGGCGTCGGCAGAGATGCTTATTTCGAAAGATCGATCAGGATCTTCAGATGGGTGCCGGCCGGATCGAGCAGGACGTCGAAGCCCTCCTTCACCGCCGTGTCGAGCGTGATGCGCTTGGTGACGATCTTGGTCGCCGGCAGTAGGCCCGAGGCGATCAGACGGATGACGCGCGGCCAGTAGTGCGTCGGATAGGCCCAGGAGCCCTTGACCTCGAGGTCGCGGAACGTGACCTGGAACCAGTCGATCGGGTTTTCGTGCGGGTGCAATCCGGTCTGGACGACCACGCCCTGTTTGCGTACCGCATCGACGCAGGCCTTGAGCGCGTGTTCGTTGCCCACGCATTCAATCGCCACGTCGCAACCGACCTGTCCCTCCGTCTGCGCGCGGACGACATCGCCGACATTGTCGCGCTTCGGGTTGATCGTGATGACGTCGGGCAGCACGCTCGTGGCCAGCTCCAGCCGGGCATCGTTGAGATCGGAGACGAAGAGCTGGGACGCGCCGGCCGCGCGGGCGGCAAGGAGGGTCAGCATGCCGATCGGCCCGGCGCCCGTCACCAGAACGCTGTTGCCGGCGGTGACGCCGCCGCGGTCGCAGGCATAGACGGCGACGGCCGTCGGTTCGACGAGTGCGGCCTCTTCGTCGGTCATCTCGTCGGGAATCTTCTGGACATTGTATTCGTTGACGATGGCGGCTTCCGCCATGCCGCCGCCATCCCAGCTGAGGCCCACCAGCGCCAGTTGCGTGCTGAGATGGAAAAGACCGCGATCGGCGAAATAGTCGCCCGATCGCGGCATGACGAGCGGCTGGATCGAGACGCGGTCGCCGACGGCGACGGACGTCACGCCTTCGCCGATGGCCTCGACCACGCCGCCGAATTCATGGCCGAGGACTTGGGGGCCATGCGCGCCGGTGAAGGGATGCGGCTCCTTGGGGATGAAGATCGGGCCGTAGCTGTATTCGTGAAGATCTGTGCCGCAGATACCGACGAAGCGGTTGCGCACGAGAACCTGTCCCGGCCCCGGCTGCTTCGGCTCGGGGATCTCGTCGAGCCGCAAGTCCTTGGCTGCGTGAAATCTGAGTGCGCGCATGTTTCCTCCATAGGCTGCCTTTGACAGCAGGAGAGGAGCAATGCCCATGCCAGCGGCACGCACCGGCGCTGAGGACTGAAATGCTTCGGCTTTTCGTGCCGGCAGCGGCGCGGCATGCCACAGCTGTGGCGCAACAGCTGTGGCGTATGCCGCAGTGTGACGCTCAATGTGGACGGTCTATGCCGAGCCGTCTCATGCGGCGATGCATGGTCGTGCGATCGATTCCGAGCCGCCGGGCGGCTTCGGATACATTGCCCTTGCAGGCCATAAGCACTGCCCTGAGGTCGGCTTGATGGCTGTCGTCGCCGAGGCTCGACGTCATGCCCGTCAGCTGGTCCGGCAGGTCCGCCACCTCGACAAGACCTTCATCACAGAGCGCCGAGGCAAAGGCGATGGCATTGTCCAGCTCGCGGATATTGCCCGGCCAGGCATAGTTGAGGATCAGCAGTCTGGCAGCGCTGGAGAGCCTGAGAGGCCGGCCCTCCGTGCCATGCTTATCGAGCAGTCGTTCGAGCAGCCAGGGCAGGTCCTCGCGCTCGCAGAGCGGCGGCAGCGAAAGTGCAGCGGCGTTCAGTCGGTAATAGAGGTCTTCGCGGAACGTACCCGCCGCAACCATGTCGTTTAGCGACCGGTGCGACGCCGAAAGCACACGGAAATCGACCCTGCGGGGTACCGAGCCGCCCACGGGCAGGACTTCGCCTTCGGCCAGAACCCGGAGCAGCCGACTTTGCGCGGCGTAGGGCATATCGCCGATCTCGTCGAGGAACAGGGTTCCGCCCTGCGCCTCCTCGACCAGCCCTTTGCGCCCCTTGGCGAGCGCGCCGGTAAAGGCTCCCGGCGCATGGCCAAACAATTCACTCTCAATCAGCTGTTCGGGAATGGCTGCGCAATTGACCGCAACGAAGCGGCCGGAAAGCCCGCTCACGGTGTGGACGATGCGGGCCAGGTATTCCTTGCCGGTCCCGGTCTCGCCTTGGATGAGGATCGGCAGCTGGCTCGGTGCGAGTTTCGTCACCTTGCGCCTCAGTTCGTCGACGGTCGGAACGTTGCCGCCCAGACTGCTCATTGCCGGCGGTTGGCGGGACGGACGCGCAACCGGCGCGCTCACCGTGCGCTGCTGCGGCTCGATGGCATGGGCAAAGAGGGTCGACCCGTCGCGCACGGCGATCCGCCGATCCTGCGGCAGGCTGGCGCGGGTGAGGGATGCGAGTTCGTCGAGCCCCGCTTCGAAGAAGTCGGTGACCGGTTGTGCGATCAGAAGCTCGGGCCTGCGCCAGTCGAGCCCGCGCGAGGCCGCAAGAAGGCGCGCGCCGCCATGGGTCATGCCGGTGATGCGGCCTGCGCCGTCGACGGAAATCGCCGCTTCCGGATCGACGTCGAGGAACTCTGGGGCGCCGGCAAAGCGCAGCACCAGATCGTGGCGGCTGTTGGCCATGAGGTTGGCGAGCTCGATGCGCCGCACCGTGGAAGAGACGAGATGGCGCGCCATGTTCTGGCTCGCCTTCAGGATGGGCGAACTCAGGAGCGAAATGTCCAGAACGGCTGCCAGGGCGCCTTGCGTGTCGTAGATCGGCGCGGCAGTGCAGGATAGCGGCGTATGGGTGATGTCGAAATGGTCGGTCTGGTGGATGGTCAGCGCCTCGCCGGTGGCGATGCAGGCGCCGACGGCGCAGGTGCCGGCGCGAGGCTCGGCCCATTCGGAGCCGAGATAGAGGCCTGCCTTGCGCAGGTTGTTGTTGAAGGAGGGATCGCCGAGGAATTCGACGGTGACGCCCTGACGGTCGGAGAGCAGGAGCACATAGTTCTGTTCGGCAACCTGGCGGTAGAGCCGCTCCAGACCGGAGCGGGCGATGTGCACGAGGTCTTCCGCCTGCTGGCGATGTTCGCGAAGCCGCGTCTGCGAGACGATGACCGCCTCGCGCGCCTGCGCCGGGTCGAGCTGGTAGGTGTCCAGGCAACGCCGCCAGGATTCCACGACGACGGCGTCGCGACCGGTGTTGCTTCCCTGGCCGACCCGCTCGATTTCCTTAACGTGATCCGCAAAACCCATCAAATCACCGGCTCTTGAGGGGCCGCCTCCCGTGATATTCCAAGAGATCATATCCGCAATTGCGCGGGCTGCCTAATCCTTCGGCGCATTTCGACCGTGATCCGTAGCGCTTGTGAGACGTGTGCCGCGAAGTCCGCCAGTTCACGCCCGAACTCTGCCGGAAAACGCGCAACACCCGCACCATCCCCAGCACCCCGACCAATGTTGCAAAAAATCGCCTGCCGCACCAACATGGGATTGACTAAGGTCGGCGGTTCGTTGGATGTGGCGGTCCGCCTTGAACCACGGAGTTTCCATGCGCCGAGCGCTAATCGGTACGGCCATCATCAGCCTTGTGCTCAACGTGCTGGGTTTGACCGGCCCGTTCTTCATGCTGCAGGTCTATGATCGGGTCATCCCGTCGAGGAGCGTACCGACCCTCATTGCCCTTTCCGTGTTCGCCCTTTTGCTGTTCGTCTTTTCCGGCCTGCTCGACGTGCTGCGCACGCGCATCCTCGCGCGCTTCGCCGGCATCGTCGATGCCAACCTGACCGAGCGGGTCTTTGCCGTCATCGCCGGCGGGCCGCTGAAACTGAAGCTCGGCGGCGATATTCTGAGGCCCGCCCAGGATCTCGACCAGATCCGCCTGTTCCTGGCCGGGCCTGGGCCCGTCACCTTCTTCGACCTGCCGTGGCTGCCGGTCTATCTGGTCGCCTGCTTCTTCCTGCATCCGGCCATCGGCTGGCTGGCGACGGGCACGCTGGTCCTGCTTCTGCTGCTCAACTTCGCCGCCAGCTGGCAGACCCGCAAGCCGACCTTGGAACAGTCGGCCCAGCTTTCCAACCGCAATGCGGTCGGCGAGGACGCCAGCCGCAATGCCGAGATCCTCGTGGCGCTCGGCATGCATTCGCGCGCTGCCGCCCGCTGGAACGAAACGGCCGACGCCGCTTCGGAGGCGCAGCGCCGAACCGGCGACATTGCCGGGCTCTATTCCGGTCTTTCCAAGACGATCCGCCAGGTGGTGCAGTCGGCCTCGCTCGGGCTTGGCGCCTATCTCGTGGTCGAGGGAAGCCTGAGCGGCGGCGCCATCATCGCCGGCTCGATCATCGTCGCCCGGGCGCTGGCGCCGGTCGAGCAACTGGTCGCCAACTGGCGCGGGCTCTTGTCGGCGCAGCAAGCGTGGAAACGCCTCAACCGGGCGTTTGCCGCGTTTCCGGCGGAGGAGACGCGCACGGCGCTTCCGGCCCCGAGCCGCAGCCTCGGCGTCGAGGGGGTCTATGTCGGGCCGCCCGGGGGTGCGCAAAGGATCACAGTGCAGAACGTCAGCTTCCGCCTGGAGGCCGGAACGGTGCTCGGTATCATCGGCCCGAGCGCGTCGGGCAAATCCTCGCTGGTGCGGGCGCTCACCGGCGCCTGGCCGGTGCTGCGCGGCAAGGTCTGCCTCGACGGGGCGAGCCTCGACCAGTGGTCGGCGGAAGCGCGCAGCCGGCACGTCGGCTACATGCCGCAGCAGTCGGATTTCTTCACCGGCACGATCGCCGAGAACATCGCCCGGCTCGACCGCGAGGCGGACCATGCGGCGATCGTCGCGGCGGCGAAGGCGGCGGGCGCCCATGACATGATCGTCGGATTGCCCGACGGTTACGAGACGCGACTCGGCGCCGGTGGCGAGACCCTTTCCGCCGGCCAGCGCCAGCGTGTCGCGCTGGCGCGCGCCCTCTATGGCGATCCCTTCCTCGTCGTGCTCGACGAGCCCAATTCCAACCTCGACGCCGAGGGCGAGCAGGCGCTGGCCGCGGCGCTGCGCGGCGTCAAGGCCCGCGGCGGCATCGCCGTCGTCGTCGCCCATCGCGACAGCGTGCTGGCCGTGCTCGACCGTCTGCTGATCATGGACCAGGGAGCCGTCAAGGCTTTCGGACCGCGCGACGAAATTCTCAAGGCGTTGGCGCAGGCGCGTCAGGCGCCGCAGACACCCAAGCGGCCTGCGTCGCCGCGGGCGCTGACCGTGATCGAGAACGAGGGCCAGGCATGATGCCCGTTTCGCGCCAGACGGTCCTTGGCCTGTCGCTCGACCGTCACCTCGTCGCCGGCCTCCTGGCCACCGTACTCTTCCTCACCGCAGCCGGCGG
This sequence comes from Allorhizobium sp. GW101-3B10, assembly GCF_059424725.1. Classification (NCBI taxonomy): domain Bacteria; kingdom Pseudomonadati; phylum Pseudomonadota; class Alphaproteobacteria; order Hyphomicrobiales; family Rhizobiaceae; genus Allorhizobium; species Allorhizobium sp. GW101-3B10. Next base: position 1,102,342 of record NZ_JBWKZR010000001.1, read on the forward strand.
CTGGGCCATGACCACCAGCCTGTCAGGCGCGGTCATCGCCTCCGGTTTCCTGGTGGTCGAGGGCAGCGTCAAGAAGGTCCAGCATCCCAAGGGCGGCGTGGTCGGCGAATTGCTGGTGGCGGAGGGACGCGCGGTCGAGGCGGGGCAGATCCTCATCAAGCTCGACGACACCGTGACCCGCGCCAAGCTCGACGCGACCAAGGCGGCGCTTGACCAGCTCTATGCCCGCAAGGCGCGCCTGCTCGCCGAACTCGGCGATGCGCGGCAGGTCGACGTGCCGCAAGCCCTTGTCGAGCGCCTGCCTCCGGAGGCGCGCGACGCGATCATGCAGGCGGAGCGGCGGCTCTTCGCCGACCGGCTCGCCGAGCGCCAGGGGCAGAAGGAACGCCTCGACGGCCAGGTGACGCAGCTCGACGAACAGGTCTCAGGGCTCGCCGTGCAGGTCAAGGCGAAGGAAGACGAGATTGCCCTCATCGCCGAGGAGGCGGTGGCTCAGGACGCGCTCTATGCCAAGAACCTGACCTCGCTCAGCCAGGTGCTCGCGCTGAAGCGCGAGGCCGTGCGGCTGAACGGCGAGTTCGGCCAGCTCAAGGCGCAGATCGCGGCAACCAAGGCCCGCATCGAGGAGATCGGCCTGCAGAAGATCCAGATCGACCAGGCCATGCGGGCTGAGGTATCGACGGAACTGCGCGACCTCGAGACCCGGGAGGGCGAAATGCGCAGCGAAGAGATCGCGCTGATCGAGGACCTGCAGCGGGTCGATATCCGCGCGCCGGTCGCCGGCGTGGTCCACAAGCTCATGGTCCATACCACCGGCGGCGTCGTATCACCGGCCGAGGCGCTGATGGAGATCGTGCCGCGCGAAGCCGACCTGGTGGTGCAGGCGCAGGTGCGGCCGGACGATGTCGACCAGTTGCTGGTCGGGCAGCCGGCCACCGTGCGGTTCACCGCCTTCAACCGCAACACGACGCCGGAGTTCGACGGCAAGCTGATCCGCATCTCCGCGGACCTGGAAGTCGACGAGCGCACCGGCGCGGCCTTTTACCGGGCCGATATCGCCGTCGACAAGGCGGATGTCGCCGGGCACGCCAGCCTGGAACTGGTTCCCGGCATGCCGGCGGAGGCCTTCGTGCGCACCGGCGAACGCAACGTGCTGTCCTGGCTCCTGAAGCCGATTACCGACCATGCCGCCCGCGCCATGCGGGAGGAATGAGCCGGAAGACAAGGCTGTCGGGGAGGGGGTAAATGAAGCTGTCGTATGTCTCGCGGGTGGTCCGTTTCATCCGGGCGCGCTGGTTCTTTCTGCTCGACATGCCTGAGGGCAACAGTTTCGAGAACAAGGGCGCAGCCGCGCTCAAGGGGCACGTCATCGTGAAGCGGGGAACCGGCAACTCTGTCACGATCGGCAGTGGAACCCGTTTCGACGGTTCGATCGAGATCCAGGGCACGCGGAACACCGTGGTGATCGGCGACAATTGCCACTTCCGGGGAAAGATCGTCGTCAAGGACCACGGCCAGACCGTGGTGTTCGGCGACCATTCGACCAGCAACAGCGTCTACATCCTGTGCCAGGAGGGGGCGAGCGTCAGGATCGGTCGCTGGTGCATGCTCTCGCGCGACATCGAGATCCGCACGACCGATGCACATTCGGTGATCGACCGCCAGACCGGCAAGCGTCTCAATACGCCCGCTTCGATCACAATCGGCGATCATGTCTGGGTGGGTGTCGGCGCCGTCATCAACAAGGGGGCGAGCATCGCCGCGGACAGCATTGTCGGCGCCATGGCCTTCGTGAACGGGGTATTCGACGAGGAAGGGGTCGTCATCGTCGGCGTGCCGGCCCGCATCGCCAAGCGCGGCGTGACATGGAACCGAAGCCGCAAGAAAATCTTTTCCGAAGAGGAAATGAACGCCTGGCGCGACTAGGGCGTCCAGTCATGGCCACCGGCCGGAAGGCCGATGGCGGTTTGCAACTGTTGCATCTCAGTTTGGCTTGGCGAGCAGCGACTGAGCCTCCTGGAAACGGCGGAGGCGATCCGCATTCTTCTCGTCGGCCGAATAGCACGTGCTGCTGCCGAGGCAGAACTTGATGAGCTTGAACGGGGCGGATGCCGTTTCGAACTGGCATTCGATCGTATCCCGGATATCCATCTCCGCGGCGTCCATCTTCGTCGAATAGGTCATGCGAACGCCTGGTGGTTTCAATTCCGGAAAGGATTGGACGATGCCCACCTTGACCGCCTTGACCATCTCGAAGTTGCGCGCGACAAGGGCGCAGGTGTCTCCAAGACCGGGCGACTGGGCATGGGCGAGGGGCGGGGCGGCGAGCAGGGCGGCGGCAAACAAAATGGGCTTCATAGTCCCTCCGAGGGCAACAGGCTGAGATCCACCAAAGGCTTCGGCAAGGAACATTGTTCCCTTGCAGGTTTAGTCTAGCGCCAATTGCAACGCCTGTCCCGTTCTGAAATAGTCGCATCAATTGGATCGGGGTTTCGGCTGTATGGCGTATTCGAATGCGAGCGAGGCCTGGCCTGCTTCCCCCCGGACCCTTCCGTCCGGCGATTTCCTGGCCGGCGGCGGAGCGAGCGGCGAGGAGATCCGGCGCTTCGACTGGGGCGCCACCAGCCTCGGACTGATCGAGGGCTGGCCGATTTCGCTGAAGACCACGGTCAGTCTGGTGCTGTCGTCCCGGCAGCCGATGTGTTTCTGGTGGGGTCGCGAGCTGCTGAAGTTCTACAACGACGCCTATGTGCCGATGCTCGGTCAGCGCGCCGGCAAGGCGCTCGGACGGCCGTTCAAGGAGGTCTGGGCGGATGTCTGGGACGACATGTTGCCCTTTGTTCGCAGCGCGCTGGCGGGTGAGGCCACCTGGATGGAGGACATGCCGCTCACCATGCAGCGCAACGGCTATCCCGAACTGACCCACTGGACCTTTTCCTACAGCCCGCTTCGCGGCGATGGCGGCGCCATCGAAGGCCTGCTCAACATCGTGACCGAGACCACCCGGGCGGTGGCCGACCGTGAGGCATTGCAGGTGGCCTACGAGCGGGCGCAGGAGCATATTCGCGAGCGCGCGCGTCATGAGGGCGAACTGAAGCTCCTGAACCAGGAGCTTGCCCATCGCATGAAGAATACGCTGGCGATGACGCAATCGATCGTGACACAGAGCTTGCGCGGGGCGGAATCGATCGCTGATGCGATCGCCACCGTGACGGCGCGGATCGGCGCCCTGTCCAAGGCGCAGGATATTCTCACCGGCACGCTGCGGACGGCCGCGGGCTTCGAGGAAATCGTCATGGCGGCGCTCGTGCCGCATCGCGATCGCGACGATCGTTTCGTGATTTCCGGGGTGCCGATCTATCTGACGGCTCAGCAGGCGCTGGGGCTGTCGCTGGCCATTCACGAACTGGCGACCAACGCGACCAAATACGGTGCCTTGTCGATTCCCGACGGGCGGATCGAGATCAGCTGGTCGGTCGGCGAAGACGGGACATTGTCCTTCGAATGGGTCGAGATCGGTGGCCCGCCGGTGACGGTGCCTGGGCGCCGCGGCTTCGGCTCACGCCTGACCGAGCGGATCATCTCGGCGATCTTCTCCGGCGAGGGGCGCATGGCGTTCGAACCGAGCGGCCTCACATTCCGGCTCGCCGGCCGCATCGACATATCCCCTGACGTTCCCGGCTAGCAGGGCTTGCGGGCTTGCGCACTTTGACAATGGTCAAAGCCCGACCCCGCGCCGTACTCTATCGTCGACCGAGTTCAGCAAGGGTGCAGGATGGCAGAGCCTCTTTTCCAGGTTCAGGGCGTGACAAAGACCTATCGCACCGGCGATGTCGAGGTCTGGGCGCTGCGCGGCGTCGATCTGAGCCTCGAGCGCGGCGAGATGGCCGTGCTGCTCGGCCCCTCGGGCAGCGGCAAGTCGACCCTGCTCAACATCATGGGCGGACTCGACCGGGCGACGGCGGGAAGCGTTCGCTGCGCCGACCATGAGCTGACCGCCTTCAGCGAGCGACAGCTCACACAGTTCCGCCGCGACCATATCGGCTTCGTCTTCCAGTTCTACAATCTCATCCCGAGCCTGACGGCCTATGAGAATGTCGCACTCGTCACGGAAATCGCCAGCAATCCCATGGACCCCGGCGAGGCGCTGGAAATGGTCGGGCTGAAGGACCGCATGGATCATTTCCCGGCGCAACTTTCCGGCGGCGAGCAGCAGCGCGTGGCGATTGCCCGCGCCATCGTCAAGCGGCCGGACGTGCTGCTTTGCGACGAGCCGACCGGGGCGCTCGATTCCAAGACCGGCGTGCTCGTGCTCGACGTGCTGTGCCGCGTCAATGCCGAGTTCAACACGACCATGGGGATTATCACCCACAATGCTGCGATCCGCCAGATCGCCCATCGCGTCTTTTCCTTCCGCGACGGCCGGATCGAAGAATCCTCGACCAATGCGGTGCGGCTGCCGCCCTCCGCCGTGAGCTGGTAGCGCCATGTCGATGCTCGACCGCAAGCTCTACCGCGACCTGCTCAGGCTCTGGGCCCAGGTGCTCGCCGTAGCGCTGGTCATGGCCTGCGGCGTTGCGACGATCATCATCGCCATCGGCTCCTACCGTTCGCTCGAGGGGACGCGCGACGTCTTCTACGAACGCTACCGCTTTGCCAATCTCTTCGCCGAGGCCAACCGGGCGCCGCTGCATCTGCGCGACCGGATTGCCGCGATCGAAGGGATCGGCGGACTGGAGCTTCGCATCGTCAAATATGTGCTGCTCGACATCGAGGGCATGGTCGAGCCGGCGACCGGCGTGGCGGTCTCCCTGCCGGACAGCGGCCAGCCGGGCGTCAACCGTCTCTATATTCGCAGCGGCCGTCTGCCCGAACCGGGGCGCACCAACGAGGCCGCGGTGCTCGACAGCTTCGCCAAGGCGCATCGCCTCCGGGAGGGGAGCCAGTTTGCCGCCGTGATGAATGGCCGCAAGCAGGTGCTGACCGTGACCGGCATCGTTCTGTCGCCGGAATATATCTACACGATCGGCCCCGGCGACATGGTCCCGGATCCGCGGCGCTTCGGCGTTTTCTACATGTCGCGCAAGGCCCTCGAAGGCATTTTCGATATGGGCGACGCCTTCAACAATGTCGTGCTCTCGACACTGCGCGGCACGAACCTCGACGTCATCACGGCCGCCATCGACGACCTGCTCGAACAATATGGTGGACGCGGCGCCTATGGGCGCGAAGACCAGATCTCCGACACCTTCCTCGCCAACGAACTCGACGAGCTCAGGGCAATGGCGGCCGTCATTCCGCCCATCTTCCTGTTTGTCGCCGCCTTCCTGGTCAACATGATCCTCACAAGGCTGATCACGCTGGAGCGCGAACAGATCGGCCTGTTGAAGGCCCTCGGCTATCGCGAGACCGAGGTGGCCTGGCACTATCTCAAGCTGACGATCGTCATTGCGCTGATTGGCGTGGCGATCGGCTTTCTGGCTGGAAACTGGACCGGGCGCGAGATGACCAAGCTCTATGCGCGCTTCTTCTCCTTCCCCTTCCTGATCTTCCGCGAGAGCTTCGACCTCTATGCGATCTCCGCGGGGATTTGCGTCGCGGCCGCCTTTGCCGGGGCGATCCGGGCGATCTGGGCTGTCGTTGTTCTGCCGGCCGCCGTCGCCATGCAGCCGCCTGCGCCGCTGCGCTTCCGCTCGCTGTTCAAGGGGCATGGACGCGGGCCGAAGTTCGTGTCCCAACTGACCATCATGGCCTTCAGGCAGATCATCAGGGCACCGCTCCGCTCGTTCCTGACCTCGCTCGGCGTGTCCTTTTCCGTCGCCCTGCTGGTGGTTTCGATGTTTTCGGCGGATGCCATCGGCTACATGGTCAACGAGATCTTCTTCCGCATGGAGCGGCAGGATGCGAGCCTCTATTTCGACCAGGACAGGCCGATGGCGGCCCTCGATTCCGTACGGCAATTGCCGGGCGTGATGCGCGCCGAACCGTTTCGCGCCATTTCGGTGACGCTGCGCAACCGCAACAAGGAGAAGGATCTGACGATCTTCGGCGTCGGCAGCGACACCGATCTCGGACGCATCATGGATGCCGAGATGCGGCCCATTCCGCCGCCGCCGAGCGGCATCCTGCTGATCGGGCGCGTCGCCGAGGCGCTCGGCGTCAGGGTCGGCGACAGCGTCGAGGTCGAACTGGTCGAACGCGACCACCGAAAGGTGAGCGTTCCGGTGACCGGCATCAGCCAGAGCCTGGTCGGCATCGACGCCTATATGCATATCGAGGCGCTGCACCGGCTGGTCGGCGACGGGCGGCGCATTTCCGGCGCGCGCGTCTCGCTCGACGCACTGGAGAAGGATGCCCTCTTTGCCGAGATCAAGAATACACCCGCGCTGGCTTTCGTCATGCTGATCGGGCTGTCGCGCGAGCGCTTCCGGGCGACCATCGAGGAGAACATCGTGATGATCCAGATCGTCTATACGACGCTGGCCGTCATCGTCGCCTTCGGCCTGATCTACAACTCGGCGCGCATCCAGCTCTCGGAGCGGGCGCGCGAGCTGGCGAGCCTGCGCGTGCTCGGCTTTACCCCGGCGGAGGTCTCCAGCGTGCTGATGACCGAACTCGCGGTGGTCATCCTCGCCGCCCAGCCGCTCGGCTGGCTGCTCGGCTACGGCTTTGCCAGGCTGGTGGTGGAGGGGATCGAGAGTGATCTGTTCCGCATACCCTTCTTCATCAACGCATCGACATTTGCCATTGCGAGCCTCGTGGTTCTCGGGGCATCGCTGGCTTCGGCGCTGATCGTGCGCCGGCGCATCGATGAACTCGACCTCATCGCGGTTCTGAAATCGAGGGAGTAACCCCATGCAGGGAAAATGGATCAAGCGGGTCATCGGTGTCGTGGCGGTCGGCGCGATGGTTGCCGGCTTTGCCTATGCGCTCAGGGAGAAACCGCAACTGGTCGACGTCGGCGCGGTGACGCGCGGCCCCATGCGCGTCACCGTCTCGCAAGAGGGCGTGACGCGGGTGCGGCAAGTCTATGCGGTTTCGTCGCCGATCGCCGGACATCTCGCCCGCACCGTGCTCGACGAGGGCGACGCGGTGAAGGCGGGCATTACCGTGGTGGCGGCGATCCATCCGCTCGATCCGCCGCTGATCGACAGCCGCAGCGAGGCCGAACTGATTGCGGCGCGGGATGCCGCGCGGGCTGCGGTCTCGATGGCCGAGATTGACCTGAAGCGCCTGCAGTCGGACCTGCAGTTTTCGCGCGACAACCTGCAGCGTGCGCAGGCGCTCGCCAAGACGAATTTCCTGGCCCAGAGCGCGTTGCAGAAGGCCAGCACGGATGTCGAGGTCCTGGAGGCGCAGATCGGCTCGGCCAAGGCCGCGATCGAGTTGCGCAAGGCTGAGCTTGCCAGCGCCGAGGCGCGGCTCATCCCGCCCAAGGATCCCAACCGCAGGCCCGAGGCCAGTTGCTGTATCTACCTGACCGCACCGGTCGACGGCGTTATCCTGTCGGTCTTCGCCAGGAGCGAACAGCCGGTGGCGATCGGCACCAAGATCGCCGAGATCGGCGATCCGGCGGATCTCGAGGTGACGGTCGATCTCTTGTCCTCGGATGCGGTGCGCATCGCCCCCGGCTCCAAGGCGGAGATCTTCGACTGGGGCGGAGACAAGGCGCTTTCGGCCACGGTCCGGCGCATCGATCCGGCCGGCTTCACCAAGGTCTCGGCGCTTGGCATCGAGGAGCAGCGGGTCAATCTGGTGCTCGATCTGGAGGACAAGGATCCGCGCCTCGGCCACGGTTTCCGGGTCTATGCGCGGCTGACCCTCTGGCAGAGCGACGAGACGCCGCAAGTGCCGATCAGTGCGCTGTTCCGCGACGGCCGGCAGTGGAGCCTGTTCGCCATCCGTGACGGCCGGGCAAGGCAGGTTGCTGTCGAGATCGGCCATATGAACGACGAGACGGCGGAACTGATCGGCGGGCTGGCCGAGGGCGACCAGGTCATACTGCACCCGAGCGACGTGATCAGCGAAGGAACGCTGGTCGAGCAGCGGCAGGAATAGCGGAGGCGCCAGGGGACCCCTTGAAGTTCGCGGAGCGCCAAGGCAGTTTCAGCCGAAACGAGAGGGGGAGAGTCGATGCGCAAGACCACAGTGATAGGCGGGTTGGCGCTCGCGTTCCTTCTGTCGCCGGTGCTCGCTACAGCCGCAGAACGGCCGGCACTCGTCGGCTTCCAGGCGCTCGAAGGACAATGCCTTGAGGTCGTTGCCGGCAAGGACGACCTCACCGCGGGCTGCGGCTCTAAGGTTGGCATCATGCGCTATGCGGACGGACGCACCGGCTTCTATTTCCTGCTCGCCAAGGACAGGATGCTGACCTTCTCAGGTTTCGCCAGGGGCGGGGACCGGAGCACCTATGCACTCGACCGGGTCATCTACAACGACGGAACCTCCGCGACCGCTCCGATGGCTGCTCCCGCGAGCGGCGCCTGCAGCCATGGCGACATCGCCAAGGGACCCGTGACCGTCCGCTGCAAGGGCAGGACGCCGCGAGGCGTGGAGTTCTCGGCGACCTTCCGCTCGAACGGAAAACCGCCAAAGCAATAGGCGGCGGTCAGAGCGCTCCGCCGGTTTCGCCGATCACGCGCGTCAGGCTGCCGGTGGCCGGAAAGAGCGGGATCAGGCAGGCCTGCAGGGCGTGGTAGATGTCGCCCTTGCCGGGGAAAAGCGAGTTGGAGGGTTTCAGGTCCTCGGTCAGTTCCTCGTGCCAGCCACCGAAAGCATGGTCGAGGCTGTTGTTGGCGATGAAGCTCCAGATCCTGCGGTAGCTTTCCTCGTGGAAGTCGCTCGGCAGATGCTGGTTGAGGAAATGCGCGGCGGCAGCGCCCTCGCACAGTGGCCACCAGAGTTTCATCTTCTTGTCGGGGACGTTTTCCCAATCGAGCGTATAGAAGAAGCCGCCCCTGTCCTTGTCCCAGCCGAGCGACATGGACTGGAAGAACAGGCCGCGCGCCGCTTCCGGCATCCAGTCGTGCTTTTTGTCGCCGAGTACCCAGAGCTGCAACACCAGACGGGCCCATTCCAGCCAGTGGCCGGGCGTGGTGCCGGCCGGACGGAACATCTCGTTCGGGTGATAGTAGATGCGGTCGAGCGTCCAGGCTTCGTCGAAATGCTCGGGCACGCGGTAACCCTGTTCGGCGGCGCGGCGGCGGATCAGGAGGTCGGCGATGCTCGTCGCCTTGTCGAGATAGTGGCACTCGCCGGTCGCCTCGAAGGCGGCCATCAGCGCTTCGGTGAGATGCATGTTGGAGTTCTGGCCGCGATAGCCGGGCGCCGGCTGCCAGTCGGCGGAGAACTCCTCGGCGATCGCGCCGTGCTTGTCGTCCCAGAAGCGGGTTTCCAGGATCTCGGTGATGTCTGCCAGCATGCGGTCGGCGAGGGGGTGGCCGACGATCTTGGCGGAGGAGGCAGCCAAAAGGACGAAGGCATGGCCGTAGCCCTGCTTCGAGGCATCGGCTGCGCCTTGGTCGTCGACCTGCCAGAAATAGCCGCCATGGGTCTCGTCGCGATGGCGGTTCCACAGGAACTGCATGCCGTGATCGACGATGTCGGCCGCGCCGGGCCGGCCGAGCAGGTCACCGATGGCGAAACAATGCACCATGCGGGCGCTGGCATGGATGCCGCGTACCGGATTGTCCGAGTTCAGCGGCTTGCCGTCGCGGGAGAGGTCGAAGAAGCCGCCCTTCGGATTGATACTGCCATACTGGAAGAAGCCGAACAGGCCGTTTGCCTGGTTCAGCAGCCATTTGCGGTGGTAGGGTCGGCCGGTCCAGTTTTCTGCCAGGGTCGAAGTTGTGGTGACCGCAGACATGACGTTCCTCCCATCGTGCATCTAATCGTTTGAATTCCATACCGGCAAAAGCCGCGCTTGTCACCGCGCCCGAAGACCTCCTCCACCGATGGCGGCGCGAAGGGTAAATGAGGTGACAATGTCATTCGTATGTTGACATAAACATATCTTTATGTGACTTCGCTGTATTGTCTTTTGTAAGGAAGGGGTAGCCTATGCTCGACACGCTGTTCGGTTCGCAAGCCACGAAGCGGGATGGGGCGGAGGTCATGCGCGCGCTCAGACAAGCGGCCAGCGAACGGATCCTGATCCTCGACGGCGCCATGGGCACACAGATCCAGGGGCTCGGCCTCAACGAGGAGGCCTTTCGCGGTCAGCGCTTCATTGGCTGCGCCTGTCACCAGCAGGGCAACAACGACCTCCTTATCCTCAGCCAGCCGGACGCGATCGAGGAAATCCATTTCCGCTATGCGATGGCCGGCGCCGACATCATCGAGACCAACACGTTTTCGTCCACCCGCATCGCCCAGGCCGACTACCAGATGGAAGAGGCGGTCTACGACCTCAACCGCGACGGCGCACTGGTCGCCCGCCGTGCCGCGATCCGGGCAGAGCGCGAGGATGGCCGGCGCCGTTTCGTCGCCGGCGCCATCGGTCCGACCAACCGCACCGCATCAATTTCGCCGGACGTCAACAATCCGGGATACCGCGCCGTCTCCTTCGACGACCTGCGCATCGCCTATGGGGAGCAGATCGACGGCCTGATCGACGGCGGCGCCGACATCATCCTGATCGAGACGATCTTCGACACGCTGAATGCCAAGGCGGCGATCTTCGCCTGCGAGGAACGCTTCCTTGCCAAGGGCGTGCGCCTGCCGGTGATGATCTCCGGCACGATCACCGATCTCTCCGGCCGCACGCTGTCGGGCCAGACGCCGTCGGCCTTCTGGTATTCGGTGCGCCACGCCAACCCGTTCACCATCGGGCTGAACTGCGCGCTCGGCGCCGATGCCATGCGGCCGCATCTGCAGGAACTGTCGGGCGTTGCCGACACCTTCATCTGCGCCTATCCGAATGCCGGTCTGCCCAATGAATTCGGCCAGTATGACGAAAGCCCGCAGGACATGGCGCGCCAGATTTCAGGCTTTGCCGAGGAGGGACTGGTCAACGTGGTCGGCGGTTGCTGCGGCTCGACGCCGGAGCATATCCGGGCGATCGCCGAGGCGGTTGCCGGCAAGGCGCCGCGCCGCCCGGCCGAACACCGGCCGTTCATGGCGCTTTCGGGCCTCGAGCCCTTCGTGCTGACCAAGGACATTCCCTTCGTCAATGTCGGCGAGCGCACCAATGTCACCGGCTCGGCCAAGTTCCGCAAGCTGATCACCGCCGGCGACTATTCGGCAGCCCTCGTTGTCGCCCGCGACCAGGTGGAGAACGGCGCGCAGATCATCGACATCAACATGGACGAAGGCCTGATCGACTCGGAAAAGGCGATGGTCGAGTTCCTCAATCTGATCGCCGCCGAGCCGGACATCGCCCGCGTGCCGGTGATGATCGATTCATCCAAGTTCCCGATCATCGAGGCGGGGCTCAAATGCGTGCAGGGCAAGGCGATCGTCAACTCGATCTCGATGAAGGAGGGTGAGGCAGCCTTCATCGCGCAGGCGAAACTGGTCCGCAACTACGGAGCCGCCGTCGTCGTCATGGCCTTCGACGAGCAGGGCCAGGCCGACACCTATGAACGCAAGGTCGAGATCTGCGAGCGGGCCTACAAGCTGCTGACGGAACAGGCCGGCTTTGCCCCGGAAGACATCATCTTCGACCCGAACGTCTTTGCCGTCGCGACCGGGATCGAGGAGCACAACAATTACGGCGTCGACTTCATCGAGGCGGCCCGCACGATCCGCCAGAAGATGCCGCTGGTGCATATTTCCGGGGGCGTTTCCAACCTCTCCTTCTCCTTCCGCGGCAACGAGCCGGTGCGCGAGGCGATGCATGCCGTCTTCCTCTACCACGCCATCCAGGCGGGCATGGACATGGGCATCGTCAATGCCGGACAGCTGGCGGTATACGAAAGCATCGACGCGGAACTGCGCGAGGCCTGCGAGGACGTGGTGCTCAACCGCCGCGCCGACGGCACCGAGCGGCTGCTGGAAATCGCCGAGCGCTATCGCGGCACCGGCGAGAAACAGGCCCGAACCCAGGACATGAGCTGGCGCGATCTTCCCGTCGAGAAGCGGCTGGAGCACGCCCTGGTCAACGGCATCACCGAGTTCATCGAGGCCGACACGGAGGAGGCGCGGCTCAAGGCCGATCGTCCGCTGCATGTCATCGAAGGTCCGCTGATGGCCGGCATGAACGTGGTCGGCGACCTCTTCGGCGCCGGCAAGATGTTCCTGCCGCAGGTGGTGAAGTCCGCCCGCGTGATGAAGCAGGCGGTGGCGGTTCTGCTGCCCTATATGGAAGAGGAAAAGCGCGCCAATGGCGGGACCGGCGAGCGCGAGGCCGCCGGGAAGGTGCTGATGGCCACCGTCAAGGGCGACGTGCATGACATCGGCAAGAACATCGTCGGCGTCGTGCTCGCCTGCAACAATTACGAGATCATCGACCTCGGCGTCATGGTGCCAGCGACGAAGATTTTCGAGGTGGCGCGCGAGCAGAAGGTCGACATCATCGGGCTGTCGGGCCTGATCACGCCGTCGCTCGACGAGATGGTGCATGTCGCGGCGGAAATGGAGCGGCAGGGCTTTTCTATCCCACTGCTGATCGGCGGGGCGACCACCAGCCGCGTGCACACGGCCGTCAAGGTGGCGCCGCAGTACAAGGCAGGGCAGGCGGTCTATGTGACCGATGCCAGCCGCGCCGTCGGCGTCGTCTCGGCGCTGCTGTCGCCGGACACCAGGCAGGCCTACAGCGACGGCATTCGTGCCGAATATGCCAAAGTGGCCGAGGCCCATGCCCGCGCCGAAGCGGAAAAGCAGCGCCTGCCATTGGCGAGGGCCCGGGAGAACGCCGTGAAGCTCGACTGGTCGAGCTACAAGCCGGCCAAGCCGCGATTCCTTGGGACCAAGGTCTTCGACGACTATAATCTGGAAGAGCTCGCCCACTACATCGACTGGACGCCGTTCTTCCAGACCTGGGAGCTGAAAGGCCGCTATCCGGCGATCCTCGAGGACGAGAAGCAGGGCGAGGCGGCACGTCAACTGTTTGCCGATGCGCAGGCCATGCTGTCCAAGATCATCGCTGAGAAATGGTTCCGGCCGCGGGCGGTGGTCGGCTTTTGGCCGGCCAATGCGGTGGGCGACGACATTCGGCTCTATGCCGACGAAGGCCGGGGCGAGGAGCTCGCGACGCTCTTCACGCTGCGCCAGCAGCTGTCAAAGCGCGACGGACGGCCCAACGTGGCGCTGTCCGACTTCGTCGCGCCGGAAGCGAGCGGCGTTGCCGACTATGTCGGCGGCTTCGTCGTCACGGCCGGCTTCGAGGAGATCGCCATTGCCGAACGTTTCGAGCGGGCCAATGACGACTATTCCTCGATCCTCGTGAAGGCGCTGGCCGACCGCTTCGCCGAGGCCTTCGCCGAGCGTATGCACGAGCGCGTGCGGCGCGAATTCTGGGGCTATGCACCCGATGAAGCCTTCACGCCGGACGAACTGGCCGCCGAAGCCTATGCCGGCATCCGCCCGGCGCCCGGCTATCCGGCCCAACCCGACCACACCGAGAAGACCACGCTGTTTGCATTGCTCGACGCGGAGAAGGCGACCGGCGTGAAGCTCACCGAGAGCTATGCGATGTGGCCCGGCTCGTCGGTGTCCGGCCTCTATATCGGCCACCCGGACAGCTATTATTTCGGCGTGGCCAAGGTCGAGCGCGATCAGGTGGAAGACTATGCGGCGCGCAAGGGCATGACGATCCGGGAGATCGAGCGTTGGCTCGGGCCGGTGCTCAACTACGTGCCGGCGGTTCCCGGCGAAGAGGCGGCGTGATCGTCGCCACTATCGCCGCAGGGGCGGCCGGCAGCGGGCTTTCAGGCGTGCCAGGACACGCGTGAAGGCCTGCGTGTCCTCCAGTCCGCGGGCAAGGATCAGCCCGCCCTGGATGCCGGCCAGGACTTCTTCGGCGAGGGCGCTCGCCTCGTCTCCGGCAAATCCGGCACGCGCCAACGTGGCGGCGAGGTCCCGTTTCCAGCCGGCGAAATAGTCCTGGACACGTTCAGCAAAGATGTCCATCGCCCCGCTCGAGGCGATTACGCCCATCAGGCAGGCCCTCTGACCGGAGCGGAAATAGGTCTCGACGCTGGCGAACATCGCCTCGATCGCCGCGTTCGCATCCTTCGTCTCGCGCAGCGGTGCGAAGATATGCGTGCGGAACCAGCCGTCGACATCGTCGAGCACTGCCTCCGCCATCTCCTGCTTGCCGCCGGGAAAGAAGTGGTAGAGGCTTCCCTTTCCGAGCCCGGTCCGCTCCGTGATGATCTTCAGGCTCGTTCCTTCGTAACCCTGCTCGCGGAAGATCTCGGCAAGCTGCGGAATGACGTCGTGGCGTTCGGCGACGAGACGGGCCATGGTCAACCAGCCTTCAGCGGATAGGGCGTGCGGGTGGCGCGGTGGAACAGCGCGCCGACAGCAACGAGGCACAGCGATCCGGACAGCACGGGGAAGAGCAGGTATTCGAAGCCCGGGTCGGCGGCGAAGACGACGATCGGATCGGCACCTGCCGGCGGATGGGTGATCCTCAGCGCCGACATGGCGGCGATCGACAGCCCGACGGCCAGCGCGACCGCCCACCATTCATTGGGCAGGGCGGCGCGAAGAACGAGGCCGATCAGCGTCGAGACCAGATGGCCGCCAATGACATTCGCTGGCTGGGAGAAAGGACTGGCCGCCGCGGAGAAGATCAATACGCAGGTCGCACCGAAGGGCGCCATCAGGAACGGCGTGCCGGCATAGTGGCTCAGCGCCCCGGCCAGGGCGATGGCGATGAGACCGCCGATGCCTGAGAGGAGCCAGCGGCTTGCAGCAACGGGCGGTTGATGGCGGCGGAGGAAGGCTTGCATCTGTCTGTACCTTTCGTGACGGAGTTTACCGATTGGTACAGGTGGACGTCAAACCTGTCAAGCTTCGGTGGCCGGGTGGATCAGCGGCTATTCGGTGCGGACACCGTGCGGCCAAGGGGGCGAGCGTGTGAGGCCGTCGGGCGGCACTTCCGAAAGCGCGCTCCCGCGATGGAACAGATGGGGGATCCTGGGCGGTCGTCGGGTTCGGGGCCATTGGCCTTGACCTGGTCGTGATCTGGCGCGCCTGATGTATCGATTCAGGCTGTTCAGAGGCTGAGTCAGGTCGTTGGCGAATTGATTCAAGCGCCGGCTGCAAGGCTTTGATGCTGAATCGCAAAACCTCTTCGCGCCGGCAGGCGCCGATGAAGCCATGGGCCGGCACGTTCAGTTCTTCCAATGCCAGCACGGCGCGATTACGGCAGCTTGCGACGCCAATTCGGAAAACGGGGAAACGGCATTGATCCCGACAGCGCCCGTCAAGCGGCCTTGAACCGTGCCATCAGCTCTGCCCGGCCGGGATCGGTCAGCGTCACGGCGGCTCCGAACTCCAGCTCGGTAAGGGCTGCCTGGTCCGGATAGATGATGGTGTTCGTCCGGACTTCTTGCGGCAGGAGTTCCAGCACGCGGCTGTCGGTGGTCGCCGCACCGTTGGCGAGGTGTTCCTTCACAGCGATCTGCGGGTCCATCAGGAAGTCGAGCAGGGCGTAGGCGGCCGCCTTGTTCCGCGCGGCGGTCGGGATGGCGAAGTAGTCCGTCCAGATCTCGCCTCCGTCCTTGCCCAGTGCGAACGCGATCTCCGGCATGTCGCGGTGCAATTGCTGGCCGTCATTGGCCCAGCACATGGCGAGCCAGGCATCGCCGGCGCGCATGGCGGGCTGGTAGTCGCTGTTGATCGCCAGCAGGTGCGGCTTGACCGCGAGCAGCAGCTTTTCTGCCGCCGCGAGTTCGGCAGGCTCGACCGAATTGAACGAATAGCCGAGCGAAACCAGCGCGCAGCCGATCGTCGTCAACTGGTAGTCGTGTATCACGGTTCGGCCGCTGGCCTCGGTCATCGCGACGGCGAAGAAATCGGCCCAGCTTGCAATCTTCGTCCCGAGCTCATCGGTATTGGTCGCGATCCCGGTCGTGCCCCAGTTCTTCGGCACGGCATAGGTGCGGCCGGAAATCTGGCCGGCCCCGGTGAAGAGCGGATTCTGGCCGGCCGCGCTGTAATGGCTGAGGCGCTCGAGCGCCAGTTCGTCGATCAGTCCGAGTTCGACATAGGTGGAAATCGTGTAATTGGTCGGGACGAAGAGATCCCAGTCCGCCACGCCGGTGCGCAGCTTCTTCAGCATCTCCTCGTTGGAGTTGGTGACGGTGAGATCTACGGTCGTTCCGGTTGCCGCGGTGAAGGCCTCGAAGGTCGCCGGATCATGGTAGTTCGGCCAGGAGTTGAGGCAGACATGGCCGCCGATCGCCTGCGCTCTCGCCTCGCGCCAAGACGGCCTCCCGCCCGCGCCCATCACGGCTGCGGCTAGGCCGAGCCCGGTGACCCCGAGGAAATGTCGGCGGTTCACCGAGCCGCGCTTGAGCCGCATGAACTCGTCCATGAATCGGGGCGGAGCCACCGGCAGATCATCTCTGTCGTGCTTCCACATGCGCAGGATCCTCACGCTTCTGTTTGCTTCCGCCTATGGTTCCATGATTTTGTAAAGAAAATGGAATGCCCGGGAGCAGTTCAGGCGTGCAAAATCCACGCTGCCAGGTCGAGCGCAATGGGGTCGCAAGAGGGGTGGCGCGTCCGGTGAGGACGCGCCACGTCACGCCTGCAGGATCAGCAGATCGGCGGAATCGATCTTGAGCGCCACTGTGTCGCCAAGCGACGGCGGCGCAATGCTCGGATCGTTGAACATGTCGAAGGAGACGATGTTGCCGGCGACATTGATGCGTGTGCGAATGACCGAACCGAGGAAATGGCTGGATACGACCTCGCCACGCAGCGTCGTGTCGCCCTTGGCGCCGTCCATGATCGAGCCCGCTTCCGGACGCATGGCGAGCTGGACCGTGCTGCCCGCCGGGGCGTCGATCTTCTCCTTGATGGCGATCGTCAGGTCGCCGATGGCGACGGTGCTGTCCTGCGGATTGACGACCTTCGCCTCGATCAGGTTCAGCGTGCCGACGAAGGAGGCGACGAAGCGGGTCGACGGCTTGTTGTAGATCTCGAAGGGCGTGCCGATCTGGTCGGCGCGGCCGGCATTCATCACGACGACCCGGTCGGAGATCGACAGGGCCTCTTCCTGGTCATGGGTGACGAAGATCGTGGTGATGCCGAGCTGCCGCTGGATCTGGCGGATTTCCTCGCGCAGCGACACGCGGATCTTGGCGTCCAGCGCCGAGAGCGGCTCGTCGAGCAGCAGGAC
Organism: Allorhizobium sp. GW101-3B10; assembly: GCF_059424725.1. Classification (NCBI taxonomy): domain Bacteria; kingdom Pseudomonadati; phylum Pseudomonadota; class Alphaproteobacteria; order Hyphomicrobiales; family Rhizobiaceae; genus Allorhizobium; species Allorhizobium sp. GW101-3B10. The sequence continues at coordinate 1,119,638 of NZ_JBWKZR010000001.1, forward strand.
CTGTGGCTTCGGTGCGAGCGCCCGGGCCAGCGCCACGCGCTGCTGCTGGCCACCCGACAGCTGGTAGGGATAGCGTTCGGCGAGATGATCGAGATTGATCAGCGCCAGCATTTCCTTCACGCGCTTCTCGATGTCGGGCTTGGGCATGCCGTGGATCTTGAGGCCGAAGGCGACATTGTCGAAGACGTTCATGTTGGGAAACAGCGCATAGGCCTGGAACACCATGCCGATATTGCGCTGGTTCGGCTTCAGGCTGGACTGGTCGCGGCCATCGATGACAATCGCGCCGCCGGTCGGGGTCTCGAAACCCGCCACCATGCGCAGGATCGTCGTCTTGCCGCAGCCCGACGGCCCGAGAAAGGAGACAAATTCTCCCTTGTGGATCGCCATGTTGAAGTCATGGACGACTTTGACCGGGCCGAAGGACTTCTGAATGTTGGTCAGGGTCAGGAATGTCATGGGATGTGATCCTCAGGCCGGGCGTTGCGTGGTTTTCTGGAAGCGCGAGACGAGCTGGATCAGCCCGAGGCAGCCCCAGGTAATGCCGAAGGCGATGACCGCCAGGGCGGCCGGTTCATAGGCGCGGTTGGCGCCGAGCAGCTGCATGTAGGGGCCGAAGGCCGGCCGGTTCAGCAGCGCCGCCATGGTGAATTCGCCGATGACGATGGCGAAGGTCAGGAAGGCGCCCGACAGGACGGCGATCAGCACGTTCGGCAGGATGATGCGGAAGAGAATGCGGGTCCAGCCGGCGCCGAGACTCTGGGCGGCTTCGGTCAGGGTGCGCACGTCGATCGACGACAGGCCGGTATCGACGGCCCGGTACATGTAGGGCAGGGACAGGGTCGCATAGCCGAACATCAGCAGCAGGTTGGTGCCCATCAGCGATCCGGTCAGCGGCAGCCAGCTCGAGGTGTTGTAGAGGCGGATATAGCCGAAGACGATGACGATCGCCGGAATGACCAGCGGCAGCAGCGTGACGAACTCGATATAGGGGCGCAGGCCCGGCAGGCGCAGGCGGACCCAGTAGGCGGTCGGAACCACCAGGATGACGCCGAAGAGGATGGTCACCAGCGCCATCGTCACCGAATAGGTGAAGGTCTGCTGGAACTGGGGATCGCCGAGCACCTTGGCATAGGCGTCGAAGGAGTATTCGCCGCGCCGCATCTTCAGCGAGAAATTGGTCATGCCGATGAGCGGCAGGAGGAAATAGAGGAGGCCGAATGCCAAGGCCCCCCAGGCCCAGAGCTTCTTCATTTCAACCACCTTTCGCTGCGGGCGCGCAGCCAGATATAGATCGCATTGGCAACACCGGTGACCACGATCATGCCGAAGGCCAGCGCATATCCGAGGTGCGGGTTTCCGAGCACGTCGCCGCGGATCTGGGCGAAGAGCAGGATCGGCACAATATTCAGCGACGAGCCGGTGAGCGCGATCGCCGTTGCGACAGCGCCGAACGCATTTGCGAACAGAAGCGCAAGTGTGCCGAGGATGGAGGGCAGGAGGATCGGGAAGGCCACCATGCGCCAATATTGCAGGTTGGTGGCGCCGAGGATCGAGGCTGCTTCCTTCCATTCGCGCTTCAGGCCGTCGATGGCCGGGGTGATGATCAGCACCATCAGCGGGATCTGGAAGAACAGATAGGTGAGCGTCAGCCCCCAGAAGGACAGAAGGTTGAAGCCGAGCGAGCGCAGGTCGATGCCGATCTGCGTGCGCAGGAAGACGGTCACCAGGCCCATGGGCCCAAGCGTCGCCAGGAAGGCGAAGGCGAGCGGCACGCCGGCGAAATTGGAGGCGACGCCGGAAAAGGTCAGCAGCGGACCGCGGATCCACAGCGGCAGCCCGCCGAGAATGACGGCGGTCGCCATGCCGAAGCCGATCAGGCAGCCGAGCAGCGCAGAAGACAGGCTGATCTTGATCGAGATCCAGTAGGCGGCGAGAATGGAGGGCGTGAACAGGCCTTGAATGTTCTCGAGCGTGAAGCTGCCATCCGGGGTCTGGAACGCGCCGACGACGATCTTCATCGTCGGGAGGATCAGGAAAAGCAACGCAAAGGCCGCGAAAGGCGCAATGCCGACCCATTGGAGCGGCAGCCGCCTTGTCGGGCGCGTGGTGTGTGATACGGCCGTGCTGTCAGACGCCATCGAATTGTCCCCCGTCCGCGCTTCATGCGCGGCTTCTATTGAAGAGAAAAGCCGCCCCGGCCTCAAGACCGGGGCGGCATTTCACAGCGTTTAATTACTGTACGTTGGCGCCGACGACCTTGTCCCAACCGCCGGTGACGGCAGCCTTGTTGGCGTCGACTTCTTCCAGGGTCGGGAAGTAGGCCTTCTCGTAGGAAGCGGCCGGCGGCAGCTTGTCGAGCAGGGCCTGCGGGATCTTGCCGGCCTTCGACATTGCGTTGAAGCGGGCCGGGTGGCAGTAGCCGGCGAGCCATGCGGTCTGGCCTTCGTCGGAATAGAGGTACTCCATCCACAGCTTGGCGGCGTTCGGGTGCGGCGCGTAGGCCGAGATGCCCTGAACGTAGACGCCAGCGAGAACGCCCGATTCCGGAACGATGACGTCAACCGGCGGGTTGCCGGCCAGCGTGTCCTTCCAGGACAGGGCGTTGTAGTCCCAGGCGACGACGATCGGGGTCGAGCCCTGGGCGAGCGTGCCGGACTTGCCGATGACGGGCACGAAGTTGCCGGCCTTGTTGAGTTCGGCGAAGTACTTCAGGCCGGCTTCTCCGGCTTCGGTACCAGCCTTGGCGCCGGAAGCGAGACCAGCGGCGAGAACGCCGAGGATGGCCTGGTTCGAAGCGCGCGGATCGCCGGCGAGAGCGACCTGGCCGGCATAGTCGGCCTTCAGCAGGTCAGCCCAGTTCTTCGGGGTTTCCTTGACGAGATCCTTGTTCACGATCATCGACATGACGCCGTAATAGTCGCCGTACCAGAAGCCTTCGGCGTCCTTGATGGTGTCCGGAATTTCGTCCCAGGTCGAGACCTTGTACGGCTGCAGCAGGCCTTCGGCCTTCATCTGCGGGCCGAAGGCGAGACCGACGTCAACGACGTCCGGAGCCTGCGGGCCCTTGTTGTCCTTGTTGGCCTTGACGGCTTCGACTTCGTCGGCCGAGCCGGCATCCGGGTTCAGTTCGTTGACGGTGATTTCCGGATACGTCTTCTTAAAGCCGTCGATGACCGCACCGTAGCCGCACCAGTCGTGGGGCAGGGCGATCGTGGTCAGCATGCCTTCCTTCTTGGCAGCTTCGATCAGTTCGGCGCTCGGCTCAGCGAATGCGAGTGAGGTGGATGCGACGACCATGGCGGTCGACAGCGAGAGCATGCGGCGAAAATTCGTAATCACTGAAGTTCTCCTTGTTGGTGTACAGCGATGCGGGACTGATATTCAGCTTGCATGATAGTTATGTGACGGGCGCGGCAGCGCTTTTTGCTGGCTTGTCGCTTCTTCCCGATATTCTGGCTCCTCTCTTCTCCCCTTTCGGTGCGATGGCGATCAACGCGGCCGGCGAAACAGCCGCGCCTGCTCGAACAGACCTTCAAGCGTATTCATGCGCTCGCGCGTCTCCTCCCACGCGGAGCTCTGTACCGCCTCGATCAAGGCCTCGATGACGAACAGCGTGACGACCGAGGAATCCCATGCGGACGGCGCCTCGATCTGGACCTTGAAGCTGTGCTGCGCGTATTTGGCCACGGGCGAAGTCCAGTGATCGGTAAACAGCACTATAGTCACGCCGCCCGTTCTGGCTACGTTTGCCAGCGTCGCAATATCATCCTCATAACGACGTATATCGAAGATCACGAGGACGTCGCCGGCACTCATGTTCAACATATGCTGCGGCCATGCGCTGGTGTTCGACGACATCAGCGTGGTTTTCGGCCGGATGACCTGCATGTGCGTGAAGAAGTATTCGGCCAGAGCACCGGTGATGCGGCCGCCGACGAAATAGATGCTGCGCTTGCGGTCGGCGAGCAGCCTGGCGACCTGATCGAAGGTCGCGGTGTCGAGTTCGCTCAGCGTCTGGCGCATGTTGTTCATCACCGCTTCGGCGAAGCGGTTGAGAATATGCGTGCCCGGTGCGTTCGACGCCCACCGGTCATGCTTGGCGATCGGATTGGAGAGTGTGGCCTCCAGCTCGTGATGCAGGTGCGCCTGAAACTCGGGATAGCCTTTATAGCCGAGCTTCTGCACCATGCGCGCGACGGTCGGGGTGGAGACGCCGGCATTCTCCGCGACCGTGGTGATGGAGCCGAGGCCCGACACCGGATAATTGTCGAGCAGGCTCTCCGCGAGCTGGCGTTCAGCGCGCGTCAACCCATCGAAATGGGCGCGGATCACGTCCGAGACTGTCTTCGGCGTATTGCTCAACTGCTGTTTTTCCCCTGGGACCGATCTTTCGCCGGTCTGTCACAAAACTATCCTTGCAGTAGGAAAATCTGTCAATGTGCAAATTGAATAGAAATTTTCATAACGCAGTTGACAGCTTGGCAATCGTGAAGAATTCTCTTCGCAATGATAAAAAGCCGGAAGGCGCCGGGGAGTTTCCGCATGCTCTTGAGGTCGGACATCCTAACAGAGGCTGACGGCGAAGCCGTGGCCGTCGAGAATGCAGAAGGGGCGGGGATCTGCCTGTTCGTGTGCGAACACGCGTCCCGCCGCATGCCCGAACGGGCCGGCAATCTCGGCCTCGACAGCGACGCCCTGGTCAGCCACATTGCCTGGGACCCTGGGGCGCTCGAGGTTGCCAAACGCCTTTCCGTCATGCTCGACGGGACTCTTGTCCATCAGCGCTTCTCGCGGCTCGTCTACGACTGCAACCGTCCGCCGGAGTCTCCGGCTGCGATGCCGGAGAAGAGTGAGATCTACGATATTCCCGGCAACCACGGTCTGACTGTTGCCGAGCGCTATGCGCGCACCGCCGCACTCTACGTGCCGTTCCATGACCGGGTCTGCGCCGTCCTCGCGGCCCGCAAGGCTTCCGGGCGTCCGTCGGTGATCGTCACGGTCCACAGTTTCACGCCGGTCTATCTCGGCGAGCAACGTGCGGTCGAAATCGGCATACTGCACGACGACGACAGCCGGCTGGCCGACGCGATGCTCGCGGCCGCCGAGGGCGGGCCCTACCGCGTCGAACGCAACAAACCCTATGGACCGGAGGACGGCGTTACCCATAGTCTTCAGCTGCACGGCCTGCCGGACGGGCATTTGAACGTAATGATCGAGGTCCGAAACGACCTGATACGAGATGAGGTCGGCCAAGGGGTTGTGGCCGACTATCTGGCGGGATTGATACGCAAGGCGATCGATACTGCCAGCCAATAACAAGGCCCCGGGGATCAGTTGATCTGCGAAACAGCCGTCGGCGCCGCCGGCGGCGCAGGATACGAAATTATCCGCAATCCCGCGGATGATCGGTTAATTGGGGGACGTCATGTCAGATTATACCGAAGCAGACAAAAAGCACGATGTGCACATGTTGCACTCGATGGGCTATGCTCAGGAACTCGAGCGGCGAATGAGCTCGTTTTCCAACTTCGCCATTTCTTTCTCGATCATTTGCATTCTGTCCGGCGGCATCAATTCGCTCGGCCAGGCGACGTCGGGTGCCGGCGGTGCTGCCATCGGCATCGGCTGGCCGGTCGGCTGCCTGATTTCAGGCCTGTTTGCCATCGGTCTGGCGCAGATCAGTTCCGCCTATCCGACCGCAGGCGGCCTCTACCACTGGGGCTCGATCCTCGGCAACCGCTTCACCGGATGGCTGGCGGCCTGGCTCAACCTGCTCGGCCTGGTGACCGTTCTCGGCGCCATCAACGTCGGCACGTTCTACTTCTTCTTCGGCGCCTTCGGTTCCTACTTCGGCATCGAAGACACGCTCATGCACCGCGTGGTCTTCGTCGCGGCGATCACAGCCGTCCAGGCCCTGATCAACCACTTCGGCATCGGGCTCACCGCCAAGCTGACCGACTTCTCCGGATACCTGATCTTCGCAACGGCCATCCTTCTGACGATCGTCTGCCTGGTGTCCGCGCCGAGCTTCGAGTTCGCCCGCCTGTTCACCTTCTCCAACTACACCGGCACGGAAGGTGCTTCTCTGGTCTGGCCGTTCGCCGTCTCCGGCGGCATGGCCTTCCTGCTCGGCCTGCTTCTGCCGATCTACACGATCACCGGCTACGACGCGTCTGCGCACACGTCCGAAGAGACGGTCAAGGCCGCCCATTCGGTACCGAAGGGCATGATCACTTCGGTGATCTGGTCGGCGGTGTTTGGCTACGTCATGCTGTGCTCGTTCGTGCTCATGCTGCCGAACATGGATGATGCTGCAAAGCAGGGCTGGAACGTGTTCTTCTGGGCCATGGACAGCCAGGTCAACCCGACGGTCAAGGAAATCCTGTACTTCCTGATCTTCCTCTCGCAGTTCCTCTGCGGCCTCGCGACCGTGACCTCGCTTTCGCGCATGATCTTCGCCTTCTCGCGTGACAAGGGCCTGCCGGGCTCCGCCGTACTCTCGAAGGTCAGCCCAAAGCACCGCACGCCGGTTGCCTCGATCTGGATCGGCGCAATCCTGTCGGTCCTGTTCGTCTGGTTCACTTCGGCCATCACCATCGCCGGCACGCCGGCCTATTCGATCGTCGTGTCGTGCACGGTCATCTTCCTGTTCCTCTCGTTCGCACTGCCGATCGCGCTGGGCTTCGTTGCCATCGGCACGCCGAAGTGGCCGACGATGGGGCCGTGGAACATCGGCGCCGGCGCGTTCCGCGTGGTGGCGGTTCTCGTCCTTCTCGCCATGGCGCTGATCTTCTACATCGGCATCCAGCCGCCGAACGACTGGGCGCTGCCGATCACCATCGGCTTCTTCGTGATCACCGCCGTCGTGTGGTTCGCGTTCGAGAACAAGCGCTTCAAGGGCCCGCCGATCGGTGACGAGGTCGCCCGGCGCCAGGCTGGCATCGCCGCAGCCGAAAAGGCTGTCGGCGAGGCCTGAGCCTTGCACCCGGCAAACTCCCCGGCCGCCCGGCGGCCGGGGTCTCCTGAACACATGGGAAAAGCGGGCCGGCAGGGCCGGCAACAACAATAATCAGCGGGCTCACTCACATGACCTACACGTTCGACGATTTGAAGAAGGATGTTGCCGAAGGCCGCATCGACACTGTGCTCGCCTGTCAGGTCGACATGCAGGGACGGCTGATGGGAAAGCGCTTTCAGGCGGAATATTTCGTCGAGAGCGCCTACGAGGAAACCCATAGCTGCAACTACCTGCTGGCGACCGACATGGAGATGGAAACCGTGCCGGGCTACAAGGCGACGAGCTGGGAAAAGGGCTATGGCGACTACACCATGAAGCCCGATCTTGCGACGTTGCGGCGCGTGCCGTGGCTCGAAGGCACGGCACTGGTGCTCTGCGACGTTCAGGACCATCACACCCATGCGGACGTGCCGCATTCGCCGCGCGCCATCCTCAAAAAGCAGGTGGCCCGGCTCGAGGCCATGGGCTTCAAGGCCTTCATGGCCACGGAACTGGAATTCTTCCTGTTCGACCAGACCTATGACGACGCCCGTGCCTCCGGCTATCGCGACCTGCAACTCGCCAGCGGCTACAACGAGGATTACCACATCTTCCAGACCACCAAGGAAGAAGACGTGATGCGGGCGATCCGCAAGGGCCTCCAGGGTGCCGAGATCCCGGTCGAGAATTCCAAGGGCGAAGCCTCCGCCGGCCAGGAAGAGATCAACGTCCGCTATGCCGACGCGCTGACCATGGCCGACCGTCACGTCATCATCAAGAATGCCTGCAAGGAGATCGCCTGGTCGCGCGGCAAGGCCATCACCTTCCTGGCGAAGTGGCACTACAATGCCGCCGGCTCCTCGTCGCACATCCACCAGTCGCTGTGGAGCGTCGACGGCAAGACGCCGCTGTTCTTCGATCCGAACGGCGAGTACGGCATGTCGACGACGATGAAGCACTACATGGCGGGTCTTCTCACCCATGCCAGCGAAATCACCTATTTCCTCGCGCCCTACATCAATTCCTACAAGCGCTTCATGGCCGGCACGTTCGCGCCGACCAAGGCGATCTGGTCGAAGGATAACCGCACCGCCGGCTACCGGCTCTGCGGCGAAGGCTCCAAGGGCATCCGCGTCGAATGCCGCGTCGGCGGCTCTGACCTCAATCCCTATCTCGCCATGGCGGCTCTGATCGCCGCCGGCATCGACGGCATCGAGCGCAAGCTCGAGCTGGAGCCGGCCTTCACGGGGGATGCCTACGGGGCTCGCGACGTGCGCGAGATCCCGCGGACGCTGCGCTCGGCCGCGGTCGCGCTCAACGGCTCGGCCATGCTGCGGCATGCCTTCGGCGACGACGTCGTCGAGCACTATGTCCGCGCCGCCGAATGGGAGCAGGAGGAATACGACCGCAAGATTACCGACTGGGAGGTGGCGAGAGGGTTCGAACGGGCATGAGTGTTGATGCTGGCTGGATTGTTGTGTTGATATAATCGCAACGTTGCGCTAAATTGGGCTCCGCTTAGGAGGTCGTGTGGTGACGCAGAAGTTTCCGATCGATAGCGACTGGTTCACCGAGCGACTGAAGCAGAAAGGCTATTCTCTTCGGCGCTTTTCCGGTGCCCTGGGAATGGATCCAAGCGCGGTTTCCCGCATGTTCAACGGCAAGCGTAACATGTCCGCCGAGGAACAGGACCGGGTGGCCGCCCTCCTGGGGCTGACGCTTCTCGAGATCTCGGCACATCGCGGTTCATCTGTCGGAGGGTTCGAAGAAATGGGGCAGTCAGGGTACTACGCATCAACCGGAGACACCAAGCGCCCTCCCGTCGATAGTGAAGGAGACAGGGGCATCCGTCGTCATCCGATCATCGGATGCATGAAGGGGACGATGCGAATTCCGGACGATCTTGATCTCACGGCCCCTGTGGATCCCGAATGGGCTAAAGTCTACGATGACCGATAATGGTCTGTTGCTGGACACCTGCGCCATGATCTGGCTCGCGCATGACGAGCCGGTCGCCGCCGGGATAGACGATGTATTGCTTCAGGCGGTTGATGATAACAAGAAGGTTGCAGTGTCGGTCATGTCTGCCTGGGAGGTTGGGATGTTGATCAGCAAGGGTAGGCTTCCGACAACAAAATCGGCTTCCGCTTGGTTTCAGGATTTTTCCGCGGCGGGCCAGGTCGAGGTTCTCCCGGCTTCGCCCGACATCCTGATCGCCTCGTCCTTCCTGCCGCAACCGATACACAACGACCCGACGGACCGCATCCTGATTGCGACCGCGCGTGAGCATGACTTGACGATAGTCACCCGGGACCGCGCCATTCTGTCCTATGGCGCCCTGGGGCATGTGAAAGTACTGGCCTGTTAGGCCTATCTGGAGAAGAAAATGACCATGATCAAATGTATTTCGCCGATCGACGGATCGGTTTACGCCGAACGCCCGGCCATGTCGCTGGAGGCCGCAAGCGAAGCGGTGGCGCGCGCCCGCAAGGCGCAGAAGGCCTGGGCGCGCCGTCCGCTCGAGGAGCGCGTCCAGCTCGTCCTGAAGGGCGTCGCGCGCCTCAACGAGATGAAGGACGAAGTCGTGCCGGAACTTGCCCACATGATGGGCCGTCCGGTGCGCTATGGCGGTGAGTTCAAGGGCTTCAACGAGCGCACCAACTATGTCGCCTCGATCGCCGCCGACGCGCTTGCGCCGCTCGTCGTTGAAGACAGCGCCACCTTCGAGCGCCGCATCGAGCGCGAGCCGCATGGTGTCGTGCTGGTCATCGCGCCGTGGAACTACCCCTACATGACGGCGATCAATACCGTGGCGCCCGCGCTGATGGCCGGCAATACCGTCGTCATCAAGCATGCGACGCAGACGCTTTTGGTCGGCGAGCGCATGGTGCGTGCCTTTGTCGAGGCCGGTGTTCCCGACGACGTCTTCGTCAACCTGTTCCTCGACCACGCCACCACCTCGGCGCTGATCGCCACCGGCAAGTTCAATTTCATCAACTTCACCGGTTCGGTCGAGGGCGGACGCTCCATCGAGCGGGCGGCCGCCGGCACCTTCGCCGGCATCGGCCTCGAGCTGGGCGGCAAGGATCCGGGCTATGTGATGGAGGACGCCGATCTCGACGCCGCCGTCGATACATTGATGGATGCCGCCACCTACAATTCCGGTCAGTGCTGCTGCGGCATCGAGCGCATCTATGTGAACGAGAACCTCTACGACGCCTTCGTCGAGAAGTCGGTCGCCTGGGTGTCGAACTACAAGCTCGGCAATCCGCTCGATCCGGAAACGACGCTTGGGCCGATGGCGCACCGCCGCTTTGCCGCCCATGTGCGCGAGCAGATCGCCGCAGCCGTCGCCAAGGGCGCCAAGACGCTCGTCGATCCGAAGCTCTTTCCGCAGGACGACGGCCACGCCTATCTGATGCCGCAGATCCTGGTGAACGTCGACCACACCATGTCCTTCATGAGGGACGAGACCTTCGGTCCGGCCGTCGGCATCATGAAGGTCAAGAACGACGAGGAAGCGCTCGCCCTGATGAACGACAGCCCCTACGGGTTGACGGCCTCGCTGTGGACGCAGGATCCGGCTCGCGCCGCCCGCATCGGCCGCGAAATCGAGACCGGCACCGTGTTCATGAACCGCGCCGACTATCTCGACCCGGCGCTGTGCTGGACCGGCTGCAAGGAGACCGGCAAGGGCGGCTCGCTCTCGGTCCTCGGCTTCCAGAACCTCACCCGTCCGAAATCCTACCACCTCAAGAAGGTCACGAAATGAATATCGTCGCAAACTGGAGCTATCCTACCGCCATCAAGATGGGACGCGGCCGCATCAAGGAACTGGCGGACGCCTGCAAGTCGCTCGGCATGAAGAGGCCGCTGCTGGTCACCGACCGCGGCCTGGCGCCGATGCAGATCACCCAGACCGCGCTGGACGTGCTGGAGGAAGCCGGCCTCGGCCGCGCGCTGTTCGCCGACGTCGACCCCAACCCGAACGAGATCAACCTCGAAGCCGGCATCAAGGCCTACAAGGACGGTGGCCATGACGGCGTCGTCGCCTTCGGCGGCGGTTCGGGTCTCGATCTCGGCAAGTGCGTGGCCTTCATGGCCGGCCAGACGCGCCCCGTCTGGGACTTCGAGGACATCGGCGACTGGTGGACGCGGGCCAATTCCGACGGGATCGCGCCGATCGTCGCGGTCCCGACCACCGCCGGCACCGGGTCCGAAGTCGGCCGCGCCTCGGTCATCACCAATTCCAAGACGCACGTGAAGAAGATCATCTTCCATCCGAAGTTCCTGCCCGGCGTCGTGATCTGCGACCCGGAGCTGACCGTCGGCATGCCGAAGATGATCACGGCAGGTACGGGCATGGACGCCTTCGCCCATTGCCTCGAAGCCTATTCCTCGCCCTTCTATCATCCGATGAGCCAGGGCATCGCGCTCGAAGGCATGCGTCTGGTCAAGGAATACCTGCCGCGCGCCTACAAGGACGGTACCGACCTCGAAGCCCGCACCAATATGATGTCGGCCGCCGCCATGGGGGCTGTCGCCTTCCAGAAGGGCCTCGGCGCGATCCATTCGCTGTCGCATCCGATCGGCGCGGTCTACAACACCCATCACGGCATGACCAATGCGGTCGTCATGCCGCCGGTCCTGCGCTTCAATCGTTCGGCCATCGAAGAGAAGATCGCCCGCGCGGCGGCCTATCTCGGAATTTCGGGCGGGTTCGATGGCTTCTACGACTACGTCCTGTCGCTGCGGGCCGAGCTGGGCGTTCCGGAAAACCTGACGGCCATGGGCATCAAGTCCGACCGCGTCGATGAACTGACCGCCATGGCGATCGAGGATCCGAGCTGCGGCGGCAACCCGGTGAAGATGACGCTCGAGAACACCAAGGCGCTGTTCCTCGACTGCTTCTGAGCGACCGACGTTAATAAATGGCAAGGCCCGTCGCACAGACAGTGCGGCGGGTTTTTTCTTGGCCGGTCAGCAGGATGGCGGGGCTGGGCTACCATTTTTGGGGGAGGCCGGCCGGGCTGCTCTTACCGGTTTGTTAACCATAGTTAGCAATGATGCATTTACTGACACCATGAGCCAAGGGTGCCATCAAGAGCGATGAGACGCTCGGTCCAGACCCTTTCGAGGAAACAGCATGCCAGTCATCTCATTTGCCAATGCCAAGGGCGGAGCCGGCAAAACCACTGCCGCCTTGCTGCTTGCGACCGAGCTCGCCCACCAGGGCTATCGCGTCGCCATCCTCGATGCCGACCCGCAGCGCTGGATCACGCAATGGCACGAGGCCTCCGGCTCCCAGCATAATATCGAAGTGATTTCCGAAGTGTCCGTCGCCTCGATTCAGGGCCATCTGCGCGAGTCGTCGCGCACTGCCGACTACACGATCATCGATCTCGCCGGTGCGCGCGACGCCATCGTCACCACCGCGATCGGCCTTTCCGACCATGTGATGATTCCCGTTCAGGGCTGTGCCATGGATGCCAAGGGTGCCGCGCAGATCCTCGACCTGATCAAGATGATGGAGAGCGCCGGTCGCCTCAAGATCGCCCATTCGGTCGTGCTGACCCGCGTCACCTCCATGGTGACGACCCGGGCGCTGCTGACCATCAAGGGGCTTCTGTCCGCCCGCGGCGTCAATGTCATGGACACGCCGATCGTCGAGCGCAGCGCATTCCGCGAGATATTCGACTGCGGAGGCACGCTCTACAGCATGGATGCCGCCAGAATCAGTAATCTCGACAAGGCGCGCGAGAATGCGCAGGCCTTCGCCGGCGAGGTTCGCCGCCTGTTGCCGACCAAGGTCATCCGCAGCCAGGAGCCGCGCCGCATGTTCCGTGTCGTTCGAAACGCTGCTTGATCCTCCTCCCACTCCTCCCGAGCAGCATGAAAGAGCCGCCAGATTTCGATCTGGCGGCTCTTTTCGTCGTGTCGTGTCGTCGGGCGGGCTGGGGAGGCGTCAGTCGATGAATTCTACGGTGACGCCGGGCTTGGCCATTTTGGCGAGTTCCGTCGCGTCCCAGTTGGTCAGGCGAATGCAGCCGTGGCTCTGGGTGCGCCCGATCTTCGACGGCTCGGGCGTGCCGTGGATGCCGTAGGTCGGCTTGGAGAGCGCCATCCAGACCGTGCCGACCGGGCCGTTCGGACCTGGCGGGATGGAGAGAACCTTGTCGTTCGCGCCCTGCTGGAAGTTGATCTTCGGGTTGTAGGTATATCCCGGATCGAAGGCGATGCGCTCGACAGTCACCGTGCCCGACGGCGAGGGAGTGTCCGTCGAGCCGATGCTGGCCGGATAGGCGGCAATCAGCGCGCCGTCGGCGCCGTAGGCGAAGACCTGTTTCAGTCCCTTGTTGGCGACGATCCGAGCGACCTCGCCCTTCCTGGTCTGGCCGGGATCGACCACCTTGATGGTCGTGCCGGGAATGGTGAAGTCGACACCGGGATTGAGGGCCTTCAGATAGGCCTCGTCCATGTGGAACTTCTCGGCCAGCATTTCGGTGGTCGAGGTGAAGGACAGTGCCGGAAGCTGCGCCTTGTGGGCGTAGTCCTCGGGGATGGCGGCGACGTAAGGACCCGCCGCGTCGCCGGGCGTGATCGTGTAGGCCGTGATCGCCAGTCCGCCTGACAGGCGGAGGCGCTCGAGAATGTCCTCGGCATTGTTCGGGTCGATCGTCTCGCCGGTGATCTGCTGCCAGGCGACCAGGGCCTTGTTGACGTTCTGGCCCATCTTGCCGTCGATCACGCCGGGGGAAACGCCCTCGCGGTCGAGGAAGACCTGCAACGCGGTGATTTCCAGCTGCGACAGATTGCTCTTCACCGGGATTTCCGGCGTCACGGTGCGCGCCGGGGCCTGATCGGCCGGCGGCGCCATGTCCGGTCCGCCGGACGGCATGCCGGGCAGCGGTTCGCCGAGATCCTGGCGGTCGACGGCGCCGGGCGAGGGGATGGCGCCCGTGACGATGGCGTCATCCTCCCAGACTGGCTGCGGATCGCCGAATTCGTCATAGGCGGCGGGCGCCCGGGCCTCGCGCTGGCGCGGGAAATAGGTTTCGGCGGGCATTTCGGTGGCCACCAGATTGCCGTAGCGGTCGATCAGGACGCGCCGGCCCATGCGGTCGCGGCTGATCACCACATCGCCCTCTTCCGGCACGTAGTCGAGCAGGTCGCCGTCCGGCGATACCAGCAGGACGGAACCGTTGCGGTAGCCATAGGGGTCGTTGGCGAGGGCGGATGTAGCCACGCCGGCCTGCAGGGCCGCGACGGATGCCACAATCACTCCCGCTTTCAGCATGTCGATCAAGATTCGCTTCCTTCTTTTGCCCATCCGACAAACGCGGCAAATTTGACACTAGTGTGGAAAAGGTGAATTCATGGTGAATATTGCTTTAAATACCGACTCCTAGGGGGGAGGCGGAGTTTTGTGGGCGTTGCAGCGCAGGCTTGGCCTTGCCTGCTCATCGTAGGGGGAACGATGCCGAATCGGTTCGATATCGATAATTTTCTGCCATATCGCCTCAGCCGTGTCGCCGAACGATTGAGTGCGCATTTCATGCGCTTCAGTGGTGTCGGCGAGGAGATTTCCTGGGCGGAGTGGCAGGTGCTCTGGTCGCTGGGGGAGCGGATCCACAAGACGGCGAAAGCGATCTCCGGCCATTCGGGACTGACCAAGACCAAGATCAGCCGCGCGGTGAAGGCGCTCGAGGATCGCCGCTGGCTGGAGCGGTGTCGTGATCACGACGACCGAAGGTTCGAGTTGTTGGCGCTCACGGCAGCCGGCATGGCGGGCTATGCCATGCTCAAGAGGCGCGCCACCGACTACCAGCGATGGCTTGAAGGCGCGATCGATCTGCCGTACCTCAGGTCCCTCGCGGACGGATTGTCCGGCATCGAAGTGATGATCGCCAGCGGCCAGTTCACGGCGCCGCAGCCGTCGATGGGGGAGCCTGCGGCATGATGGAATTCAAGGGGCGGAAGGGTCCGGCGCTGATGCTGGACGAAGGCTCCGTTCTCGATATCGGCGCCTGCGTGGTCGGCGGTGTCGACCTGGCGCCAGGCCGGGCGATCCCGGACGACGGCGACCCGCGCATCGATCATTCGCTCGAAGGTTTTCTCTTCACCTGCGGACCGGACCATATTCGCCACCCCGAACCGATCGACGGCAGAAGCGGGGCCAGGTATCCGCTGCATGGATCCTTCTCGTCGCATCCGGCGCGCGATGTCGTGCTTTCGGGCGGGGGCGACGACACGGAGTGTCGCGCGAGCGTCGATGTGACCTTGGCGGATGGCGGCAAAGCGCGGCTCGACCGCCATTGGCGCATCAACGGGACGACCGGGGAGGTGAGCCTTGCCGACACTGTGAACAATACCGGCACGACGGCCTTCCCGGCGTTTCTCATGTACCACATGAACCTCGGGGCAAAGCACTTCGACGACGGCGTGCGGCTCGAAGGCGCCATGCTGGACGGGGGCGGCTTTCCCTGGGCCTTCGGCGAGGGCGATGGTGGCGTGTTCTGCGTGCCGGCCGGCAAGGGCGGATGGGCCGAGGTACGCCTGGGGCCGATCGCAGCGATCGGCGGCAAGACGCTGGTGGTGCGCTTCCGCACCGACACGCTGCCCTTCCTGCAGGTCTGGCGCAACCAGGCCGCACCCGCCCATGTGCTCGGCATCGAGCCGGTCTCGCATCGCTGGGAGCCGCGCGCCAGGCTCGCCGAACGCGGGGAGTTCGTCGATCTCGCGCCGGGCGAAAGCCGCGAATACGGGCTCTCCTTTGCCTTCGTCTGAGGCCTCTCCATGCGGTCGAACGGGGCGCGCGGCGATTGACGCCCGCCTGCCCGCATCGTAGATGTTTGCCCCTCGCAAGCAGGGAGCAACGCCATGAACATATCGCAGATCAACGACGAATATTCCGTGTCCGGCCAGATTACGGTCGCCGATCTCGACACGATCAAGGCGCTCGGCTTCAAGTCCATCGTCTGCCATCGCCCGGATGGCGAAGAACCGGATCAGCCGACCTTTGCCGAGATCGCTCAGCGCGCCGAGGAACTCGGCCTCAAGATCGCCCATGTGCCGGTCGGCCCGATGGGCGTCACGCCCGACGCCATTTCCGGCATGGTCGATGCCCTCGACGATTTCGACCGGCCGATGCTCGGCTATTGCCGTTCCGGCGCGCGTTCCACCGCGACCTACCAGAAGAGCCAGCACCTGCGCGGCTGAGCCAGCCGTATCGGCTTTCGCTCGCCCTCTCGCCTTTCCGTCCCATCACGTGCAACAGGAGTATTTGCCATGACCATCAAGCGTATCGAGCCGGGCGCCCGCATGAGCGGCGCGGTCGTCCACGGCAACACCGTCTATCTGGCCGGTCAGGTCGGCGACGGCACGTCCGTCACCGAACAGTCGAAGTCGGCCCTGGCCGAAGTCGACCGCCTGCTGGCCGTTGCCGGCACCGACAAGTCGAAGATCCTGCAGACGATCATCTACCTCTCCGACATGGCGACCTTCGGCGAAATGAATGCCGTCTGGGAAGCCTGGATCGACCCGAAGAACCCGCCGGCCCGCGCCACCAGCGAAGCGGCGCTTGCGACCCCGGACTACAAGGTCGAGTTCATCGTCACCGCGGCGATCTGAAGTCTGCCAACGCGATTCCGAAAGCCGGCGCATCGTAGTGATGCGTCGGCTTTTTCTTGGACTCAGGCGAAGTGCGAACGCATGAAGTCGACATAGTCCTGGTCGGCCATTTCGCTGCGCGCCTTGACGAAGCCACGTGCGTCGTCTCCGACGAAGTAGCGCAACCGGCTGGTTCCATCGGTCGCTGCCTCATGCACCACGTCCGCCACATCCCGCGATGTCATGGTCAACGCGCCGCCCATTCTGGCGAAAGCCACGGTAGAGCGTTCCAGGAATGGGCGGTAGTTGGTCGGCGTGTTCTCGTCGGCGAAATCCGCGGCCGAGCGTTGCTGGAAGGCGGTCTCGGCGACGCCGCCATGCGGGACAACCAGCTTGACCCCGATATCCAGCGCCAGCAGCTCGTAGGAAAGCGCTTCCGTAAAACCCTCCAGCGCGAACTTGCTGGCGCAGTAGAGCGAGATCATCGGCAAGGTGAAGTGGCCGGCGCCTGAACTCACATTGATGATCGTGCCGGCTCTGTTGGCGCGGAAGTGCGGGAGAAGGGCGCGTGTGACATCCATGACGCCAAAGACATTGACGTCGAACTGCCGCTGGATGCTCTCGCGCGGCACCGCCTCGAACACGCCATAGAGGCCATAACCGGCATTGTTGACCAGCACGTCGATGCGGCCGAACCGCGTGATCGCGGCTTCGACGGCGGCCTGGATGCTCTGCGGATCCTGGACATCAAGGCGCGTCACCAGAACACGGTCGAGTTGGTCGAGGTCTGATTCCTTCTCCGGAGTGCGCATGGTCGCAACCACGTTCCAGCCCTTCTCCTGAAAGAGCTTGGCCGATGCCTTGCCGATGCCGGAGGATGCGCCGGTAATGAAAACTGTCTTGGTCATGATGTGCCTCGTTCATCTGGGTTCAGTGATGGAAACAGAGATAGGCCGCTGGCATTGTCCTGATAACAGGCATATTTGTGCATGACTTGATGCAGGATACAAGACAATGAAAAAGTCGGGACTGGTCGAACTGCGTGCGGTCGCGGCCGTGGCGGCGGCGCGGAGTTTTCGCGCGGCGGCCATGGAGCTTGGTATGTCGGCTTCGGCGCTCAGCCACGCGGTTGCGGCGATCGAGACCCGCATGGGCGTCAAGCTGTTCAACCGCACCACGCGCAGCGTCTCGCTGACGCAGGCCGGCGAGCAGTTCCTCGACAAGGTCGGGCCGGCGCTGAAGGAGATCGAAGCGGCGATGGAGGCGGCCACGCAGTCGCGCGCCACGCCGGCGGGGCGATTGCGCATCAACACGTCGGAGGGTGCGGCACGAGGCCTGCTGATGCCGATCGTTCTCGAATTCCTGCGCCGCTATCCGGATGTCCATGTCGATATCGTCAGCGACGGACGCATGGTCGACATTGTCGCCGAGGGCTTCGACATCGGCATCCGGCTGATGGATATGGTGCCGCAGGACATGATCGCCGTTCCCCTGACGCAGCACGAGCGTTTCGTCGTCGTCGGATCACCGCAGTATTTCGAACGACACGGCAAGCCGCTGGTTCCGGCTGACCTGACAAAACATGCCTGTTTGCGCCTGCGCCTGCCGAGCGGGACGATCTATCGCTGGGAGTTCGAGCGACATGGGGAGGAGATCCGCGTCGATGTCGAGGGTCCGCTGACGCTGCAGGACATGCACCTGATGCGCGAGGCGGCCATCGGTGGCGCGGGGCTCGCCTATATGACCGAGCGAAATGTTGCAGCCGACCTTGCGGCCGGCCGTCTGGTCACGGTGCTGGAGGATTGGACGCCGCCATTTCCGGGATTGTGCTTCTATTATTCGGGCCACCGCCATCTGCCGCCGGCCCTGCGCGCCTTTGCCGACCTGGCTCGGCAGATGTCGCGGAAGACCTAGGTCTTCTCGCGGATTTGCGTCAGCGTCTTCATCGGCGT
This sequence comes from Allorhizobium sp. GW101-3B10, assembly GCF_059424725.1. NCBI lineage: Bacteria > Pseudomonadati > Pseudomonadota > Alphaproteobacteria > Hyphomicrobiales > Rhizobiaceae > Allorhizobium > Allorhizobium sp. GW101-3B10. Next base: position 1,138,199 of record NZ_JBWKZR010000001.1, read on the forward strand.
GATCGCCTCCGGGTCGAGCTTGATCTCGATGATCGAGGGCTTGCCCGAAGCGCGGGCGCGCTCGAAAGCGGGAGCAAAGTCTTCCGTTGCCTCGACGGTCTCGCCGTGGCCGCCATAGGCGCGGGCGAAGGCGGCGAAGTCGGGGTTGGTCAAATCCGTGGCGCTGACGCGGCCGGGATATTCGCGCTCCTGGTGCATGCGGATCGTGCCGTAGATGCCGTTGTTCACCAGGCAGACGATGATCGGCAGGTCGAAGCGGATGGCGGTGGCAAATTCCTGGCCGTGCATCATGAAGCAGCCGTCACCGGCAAAGCAGATGACTTCACGGTCCGGATGCAGCGCCTTGGCGGCGACGGCGGCGGGCAGGCCATAGCCCATCGAGCCGGAGGTCGGGGCGGCCTGGGTGGCGAAGTCGCGGAAGCGATGGAAGCGGTGCACCCAGGTGGCGTAATTGCCCGCACCATTGGTGAAGATGGTGTCCTCGGCCGTGTTGGCCTCGATCCAGTCCATGATCGGTCCCATGCGAACCGGGCCGGGGCCTTGGGTCGGCGGCGTCGACCAGGAGAGATAGGCGGCGTGCATGGCCTCGGTGCGGGCGGCCCAGACGGGCTGTTCCGGCGCCTTCAGCGACTTCAGCGCGCCGACGAACTCGACCGGGGCAGCGCAGATGGCGAGGTCCGGGCGATAGACGCGGCCAAGCTCGGAGGGATCCGGATAGACATGCACGAGCGTCTGCGACGGGTAGGGCACGTCGAGCAGCGTGTAGCTGGACGACGGCATCTCCGAGAAACGCCCGCCGATCAACAGCACGAGGTCTGCCTCCTTGATCTCCTTGGACAGCGCCGGATTGATACCGATGCCGACATCGCCGGCATAGGAGGCGTTCAGGTGGTCGAACAGCATCTGGCGGCGGAAGGAGCAGCCGATCGGCAGCTTCCAGCGGTTGGCGAAATCCTCAAATTCGGAGACGGCCTGCTTGGTCCAGCGCGTGCCGCCGAGAATGGCGATCGGGCGCTTGGCGGTGGCAAGCATCTCGCCCAGCCGCTCGATCTGCGAAGGCCCGGGATGGGCTTCGACGGGCATGGCGGGCTTGGCGGCCGGGGCCTCGACCTCATCGACCAGCATGTCTTCCGGCAGCGACAGCACGACCGGGCCGGGGCGGCCGGAGGTGGCGATGGCAAAGGCGCGGGTGACGAATTCCGGGATACGGCGGGCGTCGTCGATCTCGCCGACCCATTTGGCGAATTCGGTGAAGGCGCGGCGGTATTCGACCTCCTGGAAGGCCTCGCGCTCGCGCATGTCACGACCAACCTGGCCGATGAACAGGATCATCGGGATCGAATCCTGCTTGGCGATGTGCAGGCCGGCGGTGGCATTGGTGGCGCCCGGACCGCGGGTTACCATGCAGATGCCGGGCTTGCCGGTCAGTCGACCCCAGCAATCGGCCATCATCGCGGCGCCACCTTCCTGGCGGCAGACGAGCGTCTCGATGCCGCTGTCGCGCAGCGCGTCGAGAACGGCCAGATAGCTTTCGCCCGGCACGCAGGAGACGCGCTCGACGCCATTGGCCTTGAGCGCCTCGACGATCAGTTCCCCGCCAGTCTTTTTCATTGGTTTCTCTCCCTTTCGATCTCGGCCAGTTCGGCGAGGATTTCTTCTTGGTGCTCGCCGACGCGCGGGCTCGGGCGCTCGTAGCGCAGCGGCGTCTCGGACAGGACGATGGGCGTGCGCACGCCCGGGATGACGTTTCCGTCGGCATCCTCGAGTTCGATGCGCAGCTCGCGGGCCTTCACCTGCGGGTCGTCGAACATCTCGGCGATCGAGTTGATCGGCCCGGCCGGCACGGCATTGGTCTCGCAGGCGGTCAGGAGATCGCGCTTCGCCCATTTCGCCGTCTCGGCGGTGACGATGCGGCGGACTTCCACCTTGTTGGCGACGCGGGCCTTGTTGGTGGCGAAGCGCTCGTCCTCGGCGATCCCGGCCATGCCGAGAATGGCGCAGAGCCGCTTGAACTGGCCGTCATTGCCGACGGCAAGGATCAGATGGCCGTCGGCGGTCGGCACGACCTCGTAAGGGCTGATGTTGGGATGGGCATTGCCGAGGCGGACCGGGGCCTTGCCCGAGATGAGGTAGTTGAGGTTCTGGTTGGCCAGCACGCCCGCCATCACGTCGAGCAGCGCCATGTCGACGAACTGGCCTTCACCGGTCTTCATCACATGGATCAGGGCGGCCTGGATTGCGGTGACGGCATAGATGCCGGTGAAGATGTCGGCGATCGCCACGCCCGCCTTCATCGGCTGGCCGTCCGGCTCCCCGGTGATCGACATGAAACCCGACATGCCCTGGACGATGTAGTCGTAGCCCGCGAATTCGGCATAGGGCCCGTTCTGCCCAAAACCGGTGATCGAACAGTAGACAAGTTTCGGGTTGACCGCCTTCAGGCTTTCATAGTCGAGGCCGTATTTCTTCAGCCCGCCGAGCTTGAAGTTCTCGATCACCACGTCGGCGCTGGCGATCAGGCGCTTGACGATCTCCTGGCCCTCTGGCGAGCGGAAGTCGATGGCGATCGAGCGCTTGTTGCGGTTGGTCGAGTGGTAATAGGCGGCCGACAGGTTCTCGCCGTCCTTGCCCTCGACAAAGGGTGGTCCCCAGGCGCGCGTGTCGTCGCCACCTTCCGGGTTCTCGACCTTGATGACGTCGGCCCCGAGATCGGCGAGCATCTGCCCGGCCCAGGGGCCGGCCAGCACGCGGGCGAGCTCGATCACGCGGATGCCGGCAAGCGGCGGCTTCTTGACGGGGTTTTCGGTCATGCTGGGTCCTGTCATGGCGCAAGCGTGGCGTTTTCGGAGACCGGCTTCGAGGTGAAGCGGCGTTCCCGCCAGATGATGAAGAGGCCGGAGCCGATGATGATGGCGATGCCCAGCCATTTGATCGGGTCGGGGAAGTCGCGGAAGACCAGCCAGCCGAAGATCGTCGTGGTGACGATCTCCAGATACTGCAGCGGCGCCAACGTCGAGGCCGGGGCCGAGCGATAGGCATAGACGCCGAATATGCCTGAGATCGCCGCGGCAAGGCCGACGCTGGTCATCCACACCATGCTGGTGAGATCGGGCAGGCTGGGCGCGAAGATCGACGGCATGCTCCGGCCGAAGAGGGCGATGGCCGCGGCCGAGATCACCAGACCCCAGAATCCGGTCTCGATCTGCATCGACCACGGGTCCTCGCGATGGGCGAGCTTGCGCGTCAGGATGGCGAAGATGGCGACGCACAGCGCCGAGACCGCCGGCAGAAGGGCGATGAAACCGACCTCCTCGAAGCTCGGCTGGATGATCAGCAGCGCGCCGCAGAAGCCCACGGCGCAGGCGGTGTAGCGGCGCCAGCCGATGGTCTCCTTAAGGAATATGCTGGACAGCACCGTAAGGATGATCGGCTCGATGAAGAAGATCGCCACGGCATCGGCAACCGACATGACCGAGAGCGCCGTGACATAGCAGACCATGGAGAGGGCGATCAGCCCGCCGCGCGCCACGTGGTAGCGGGTATTGGTCCGCGAGAAGCGCGGGAGGGTCTGCCGCCAGACGAAGATCGGCAGCATGAAGACCATCTGGAAGAAGAACCGCACCGCGGTGATCTCCATCGGTGAGGTGGTTTCGGTGGCGAGCTTGGAGAAGATGTCGATGAACGGCGCGATCAGCACCGCTGCGACCATGAGCAGCAGACCGATCGTCACATCCGGGGACGAGGCGGGCAGGGCCGGCGCGGGCTGTCCGGGTGGGGTGGTCATCGCGGGCCTTGCTCTTCTGCGGTCAGGACCGCCTGCAGCTTTGCGCTTGCGGTGCTACGGACAAGTTACTCTTGCGATATCTATAGCTTCGCCCTTTGCCGGAAGCACTTGAATTTCTCTCATGGGATCATTCCGTTTCGGCATCGCCAGCGCTTCGGACCTTGGGCGCCCCAGCCTGCGCCGTCACCGCGTCGCACCAGCCGACGAAGTCCGCGGTCGCGCCCTCGCGGCCGATCTCGTTCAGCGTTTCGTGGCGCATGTCCGGGTAGATCCGGGTGGTGACGGCCCGGAAGCCAACCCCGCCCAGGCGTTTGCCGAGCCATTCGATCGCCCGGGCATTGTCGGTCGCCGGGTCCTGCCCGCCGCCCACCAGGTGGATCGGCTTGTCCTTCGGCAGACGCTGCAGCTGCTCCGCCGACGCTCCCCGGAAGGTCAGCGTGAAGACATCGCGCCACAGCGAAACGCTGGCGTCGAAGCCGCAGAGCGGGTCGTTGACGTAGGCATCGACCTCCTGCGCATCGCGCGACAGCCAGTCGGCATCGGTCCGGCGGTTGGGAATGCGCTTTCCCCAGGCGAGGAAGGTGGCGCGCGGCAGGATCAGGCTCGGCACGTCGGAACCTTTCAGCATGCGCTCGATCGCCAGCACCCCTTGGGCGAAGCGTCCGGCAAGCCCCGGGTTGAAGTTGGAATTCCAGACCGCCGCCGCATCGAAGGCCTCGGGATGATCCGAAACCGTGTTGAGGGCGACGAGCCCACCCATGGAGTGGCCAAAGAGGATCACCGGCAGTCCGGGATATTGCCCGGCCGCCAGCTCGCGCATGGACAGCGTGTCGGAGATCACGGCCTTCCAGCCCTCTCGACTGGCGAAGCGCGCCCGCGGCGCGCCGATCGCCGTGGTTTCGCCGTGGCCGCGGTGGTCGTGGGCGAAGACGTGGTAGCCTGCGGCCGAGAGCGCCTCGGCGAAGCGGCGGTAGCGGCGTGAATGTTCGGCGAGGCCATGGCAGACGAGGACGATGCCACGCGCAGTGCCCGATGCTTCCTCCAGGTGATAGCTGAGCTCTGCGCCCGTTACCGTTGCAAGCCGCCTGCTGGTTTCGAATGCCATTGCCGTCCTCCCCAAACTCGGTTCAAGGGTTAAAGGGCATCCGGCGGAGCCGCAAAGGATTTTTTCCGGACGCGACTTCTGTCGACGGAACGCCGCCGCGGCGCGAGCTGAGGGCTTGCGCGGTGCTGAAACGGTTCAATGCGTCCGAGCCTGGCCAGAAAAGAGCCCGGATCTGCTGCGTTTCGCATTGCTCCGTGCGGCGCTTTCGCCTACATAGCGGCAAATCCCCTTCACGCCCGCGGAGCAACTCAACACGATGGCACGTCAGTTCATCTATCACATGGCCGGCCTCAACAAGGCCTTCGGCGCCAAGAAGATCCTCGAAAACGTCAACCTGTCCTTCTATCCCGACGCCAAGATCGGCATTCTCGGCCCGAACGGCGCCGGCAAGTCGACCGTGCTGCGGATCATTGCGGGCCTCGACAAGGAATATACGGGCGAAGCCTGGCTGGCCGAAGGCGCCACCCTTGGTTATCTCGAGCAGGAACCGCATCTCGACCCGACCAAGACCGTGTTCGAGAACGTCATGGAAGGCGTCGCCAAGAAGACGGCGATCCTCGAGCGCTACAACGAACTGATGATGAACTATTCCGACGAGACGGCAGACGAGGGCGCCAAGCTCCAGGACATCATCGACAGCCAGAACCTCTGGGACCTGGAAAACCAGGTCGAGATGGCGATGGACGCGCTGCGCTGCCCGCCGGGCGATGCCGACGTCACCAGCCTTTCGGGCGGCGAGCGTCGCCGCGTCGCGCTCTGCAAGCTGCTGCTGTCGCAGCCGGACCTGCTGCTGCTCGACGAACCGACCAACCACCTCGACGCCGAGACGATCGGCTGGCTTGAAAATCACCTGCGCCAGTATCCCGGCGCCGTGCTGATGATCACCCACGACCGCTACTTCCTAGACAACGTCACTGGCTGGATCCTTGAACTCGACCGCGGCCGCGGCATCCCCTACGAAGGCAATTATTCCGCCTATCTCCAGGCGAAGGCCAAGCGCATGCAGCAGGAAGCGCGCGAAGACGCCTCCCGCCAGAAGGCGATCTCGCGCGAGCAGGAATGGATCGCATCCAGCCCCAAGGCCCGCCAGGCCAAGTCGAAGGCGCGCATCAAGTCCTACGAGCAGCTGGTGGAAGCCGCCGAGAACGTGCGTCCCGGCGACGCGCAGATCATCATCCCGGTCAGCGAGCGTCTCGGCCAGGTGGTCATCGAGCTCGACGGCGTCACCAAGGGCTATGGTGATCGCGTGCTGATCGAGGACCTGACGATGAAGCTGCCGCCCGGCGGCATCGTCGGCGTCATCGGCCCGAACGGCGCCGGCAAGACGACGCTGTTCCGCATGATCACCGGCCAGGAGAAGCCCGACAGCGGCTCGATCCGCATCGGTGACACCGTGCATCTCGGTTATGTCGACCAGAGCCGCGATACGCTGGACGGCAACAAGACCGTCTGGGAGGAAATCTCCGGCGGCGCCGAAATCATCAAGCTCGGCAAGTTCGACATGAACAGCAGAGCCTATTGCGGCGCCTTCAACTTCAAGGGCGGCGACCAGCAGCAGAAGGTCGGCAACCTGTCCGGCGGCCAGCGCAACCGCGTGCATCTCGCCAAGATGCTGAAGGCCGGCGGCAATGTGCTGCTGCTCGACGAACCGACCAACGACCTCGACACCGAAACGCTCGGCGCGCTCGAGAACGCGCTGGAAAGCTTCGCCGGCTGCGCGATCATCATCTCGCACGATCGCATGTTCCTCGACCGTCTCGCGACCCACATCCTCGCCTTCGAAGGCGACAGCCATGTCGAATGGTTCGAAGGCAACTTCGAGGATTACGAGAAGGACAAGATCCGCCGCCTCGGCGCGGATTCGGTCAATCCGAAGCGCATGAGCTACAAGCGCCTGACGCGCTAAGCTTCCAGGTTCTGCAGAAACCCCGGTTCGCCGGGGTTTTTTGTTGCCGTCGGCTTGTCGCTGAATGCTTTCCTGCGGCTGGCCGTGCTGCCGTCTGTCGTGGAAGGTTGCCGCTCGTTCGCAGGTTTTCGCACTTTGCCCTTGCGCAAGATTCGGGACTGACATAAAGATATGTTTATGTCTTGATTGGGTGAAGAATGACGGCAAACATGAAATTCGGCGTCGATGCCCTGGTGGAACTGTTGAAGGCGGCCGGTGAACCCACGCGCCTGCGACTGCTGGCGCTGCTCTCGGCCGGCGACCTGACGGTCACCGACCTGACCGACATTCTTGGCCAGTCGCAGCCGCGCATCTCCCGCCATCTGAAGCTGCTGGCCGAGGCCGGTCTGATCGACCGCTACCAGGAAGGCGCCTGGGCCTATTTCCGCCTGAAGCAGGACGGCGATGCGGCAGCGCTTGCCAATGTGCTGCTGGCCGCCACCTGCGAGAACGATGCCGTGCTCCTGCGCGACAGCGAACGCCTGGCGGCCGTCAAGCGCGCAAGGGCCGAGCGTGCCCAGGAATATTTCAAGCGCAACGCCTCCGAATGGGACGAATTGCGCCGCCTGCATGTCGATGACGCCGCCGTCGAGGCCAAGCTGCTCGAGCTGATCGGCACGGAGACGGTCGATGCCCTGCTCGATCTCGGTACCGGCACCGGCCGCATTCTCCAGCTTCTGCAGGACGGCTACCGCCGCGCGACCGGCATCGATGCCAGCCGCGACATGCTTTCGGTGGCGCGCGCCAATCTCGACAAGGCCGGCGTGCTCAAGGCTTCGGTCCGCCACGGAGACATCCTCAACCTGCCGCTCGACGGCAATGAGTATGACATCGTCATCATCCACCAGGTGCTGCACTTCCTCGTCCAGCCCGAACTGGCGCTTGCCGAGGCGAGCCGCATGCTGAAGGCGGGCGGGCGGCTGATCATCATTGATCTTGCCCCGCACACCCTCGAATACCTGCGGGACGAGCATGCCCATGTGCGGCTCGGTTTCTCGCATCAGACCATGGCCGAATGGCTGGCGAAATACGGCATGGCGGTCGAGCGGACCGTGGACCTGCCGCCGGGCAGCACCGCCAGCCGCGGATTGACCGTGACCATCTGGCTCGCGCGCAAGGGCGCCGAGGTCTCAGAAGCGCAAATCAGCGGGGCCACCGCACAGACCGGGAGCAGGTGAATGGCGACTGACGATCGAAACGGCAAGGCCGCCGAGCGCCTGCGCTACTCCTTTGAATTCTTTCCGCCGAAGTCGGAAGACATGGCGGACCAGCTGTGGAAGACCGTCGACGAGCTGGCGGACTGGGCACCGGATTTCGTGTCCGTCACCTATGGCGCCGGGGGCACGACCCGCGAGCCGACGCTTTCGACCGTGCGCCGGCTGATCGCCGAGACGCCGCTTCGCACCGCCGCGCACCTGACCTGCGTCGGGGCGACGAAGGAGGAGGTACACCAGGTGGTCGAGCAGTTCCGCGCCGTCGGCGTGAAGCACTTCGTGGCACTCCGCGGCGATCCGCAGGGCGGCATGGGCACCGCCTACCAGCCGCATCCGGGCGGCTATGCCAATGCCGCAGAACTGGTCGCCGGCCTGCGTGAGCTGGGCGATTTCGAGATCTCGGTGTCGGCCTATCCGGAAAAACATCCCGAGAGCCCGGACGAGGCGAGCGACATCGACATGCTGAAGCGCAAGGTGGACAATGGAGCCTGCCGCGCGCTCACCCAGTTCTTCTTCGACAACGACATCTTCGAGCGTTACCTCGAGCGGGTGAGGGCGGCCGGCATCTCGATCCCGATCGTGCCCGGCATCATGCCGATCCAGAATCTGACCCAGCTGAAGCGCTTCGCCTCGATGTGCGGCGCAAGCATCCCGGGCTTCCTCGACGAGCGCTTCGCTGGTCTCGACGAGCAGCCGCAGGCGCGCGCCGAGGTCGCAGCCGAAGTGGCGGCCGAGCAGATCGACGATCTCCTGCGCCGTGGTATCGGCGATTTCCATCTCTACACGATGAACCGTTCGGCACTGGTCGCGGCGACGCTCGGCAATCTCGGCCTTGGACCGCAGAACCGCTCGCGAGAAGGGGCCGGCGCCGCCGCGTGAGCAGCCCACAACCGTCGAAAACGAAGAAGGCGCATGTCCGATCGGATCATGCGCCTTCTTCATGGAAACTGGAAAGCTCTTACGGCTTAGGGCCTGACCGCTGGCGGTTCTTCAAAGACCCCTTGTTCAACTCATTTGGGTTAGATGAACAGCATTGTGGCAATGAACACAAACGCCGCACCGACGATCAGGACATTGAGAGAGTTCGTAAGTCCCATGTCTGCCTCCTTGTGTTGACTGTTAGATAATATGTCGGATTTGTGTCTCAAGGAAAGCATTTAATGTGCTGCACTGCCGTCGAAGACGGTGGAAAACTTGTCGCACCCCCAGGCTTCCGTAGAAAATTCAACCGCTTGCATAATTTCAGCGTTTGTTAATGTTGCTTAACAAGCGTGATCGACGGGCCTTCGCATCGCCTCTTGCAGGCACAGTTCTCGACGCTTGCCTGGATCATGCTGCACTGCGGCGAAAGAACGGGAGGCGACCGTCGAGGACGAGCAGGGCTATGCCGATCAGCAGCATTCCGACCAGATCCAGGGGCTGCAAAGTTTCTCCCAGGAACAGCGCGCCGAGCAGGATCGCGCTCGGCGGCACCAGCAGGGTGACGAGCGAGGTGTTGGTGGCTCCGGCCAGCGCCATGATGCGGAAGAAGAGGATATAGCCGAAGGCGGTCGAGATCAGCGCCAGCGCCAGGATTGCCGCGACCGCTTCGAGCGGGGGGAAGGGGATCTGCCACGAATGGTCGACGAGCAGCGCGGTCGGAAGCATGATCAGCGAGGATGCGGTCAGCTGGCCCGTGGCAGTCACCGGCGCAGGCAGGTCGCGGAAGCGTTTGCCATAGGTCGCGGCGAAGCCGTAGGAGATCGCGGCCATCACCGGCAGCACGACGGCCCAGAGCGGAATGTCGCTGGCCTTGAACGCGCTCGGGCCGATCAGCACGGCGGTGCCGGCAAGTCCGAGCACCGTGCCGGCGAGTTTGGCCGGCGAGAGCTTCTCGTCCGCGGTGAAACGGTTGGCGATCAGCATGGTCCAGATCGGTGTGGTGGCGTTGAGAATGGCGGCAAGGCCGGCGCCGACTTCCGTCTGGCCGAAGAGAATCAGCGTGTGCGGGATGGCGTTGTTGATGAGGCCGAGCAGCAGGAAGGCCGGCCAGCGTTGCCATAGCGACCGGTAGAGGTCCATGCGGCCATGCAGGTAGATATGTAGCGCCAGGGCGGCGATCGACAGCCGCAGGAAGGCGAGCGTCAACGGCGGCACATAGGGCACCGCGACCCGACCGAAGAAGAACGAGCCGCCCCAGATCAGCCCGAGCAGGGCGAGCAGTGACCAGGTCGTGGTGTTGAGACGGGGCGGGGTGACGGGCGGCATCGGCTGGCTCCTTGGATATGAACTGGAGCGAGGTGTAGGCGAGGGGTGTTCCGCAGGCCACCCGAAACTTGTCACCCTGTCAAGGATCGTCGCGCGGGGCGGCGCGTGGCTTGCCGTCCGTCCAGCCGATGCCACCTTCGGGAGGGCGGGTTGCCGGGACTCCCGGGCATGCCTCCCTGGAGGGAGACGGTGGGCGGCGCAGGGACTCGCGCCGCCCTGTCCGGATCAAAGAGCGGCGAGAAGGGCAGGCGTCGCCCAGCCGTCGGCGGGCATGCCGAGGCGCTGCTGTTCCTTCTGGATGGCGATGCGCGTGCCGGAGCCGAGAATGCCGTCGATCTTGCCGACATCGTAGCCCATCGCCTGCAGCTTGGTCTGCAGCGCCTTCATCTCCTCATCGCCGAGACCCGGCTCCGGATTGCCCTTCTGGTAGGGTTCGGCGCCCATCAGGCGGGTGGCGAAATAGGCGGCCGAGGTCGTGTAGATGAACGACTGGTTCCATTCGAGATAGATGTTGAAGTTCGGATAGGTGAGGAAGGCCGGTCCGTTGCGGCCCTGCGGCAGCACGATCGAGGCCGGAAGTCCGCCAGACGCGGTGTTGCCGTCGCGCGGCTTCACCCCGAGCGCGAACCAGTCGGCGGCCGTCATGGTGCTGCCGAAGCCGGTCTTTTCCCAGGGCAGGTTTTCCGGCACCACGATTTCCTGGATCCACGGCTCGCCACGGCGGAAGCCGAGATGTTCGATGAACTTGGCCGCAGTCAGGATGGCGTCGGGCGAGCTCTTCTTGACGTTGACATGACCGTCGCCGTCGCCATCGATGCCGAAGGCGACGATGTCCTTCGGCAGCATCTGCACCTGGCCGATCTCGCCGGCCCAGGCGCCGGTATTGGTGGCCGGATCGAGGTCGCCGTGCTGGACCATGGTGATGAGGTTGAGCAACTGCGGGCGGAAGAGTTCCGGGCGACGGCAGTCATGGGCGAGCGTGACGAGCGCGTTGCGCGTGTTGAAATCGCCCTGCACGGCGCCGAAATCGGTTTCCATGGCCCAGAAGGCGGCGATCACGCCGGCCGGCACGCCGTATTCCTGCTCGGCGCGGCCGAAGACTTCGGCATATTGCTGCATCTTCTGGCGGCCGATGTCGAGGCGCGCCTGGCTGACGGTGCGCTTGGAGAATTCGAGGAAGGTCTGCTTGAAGACACCCTGCGAGCGGTCGCGCGACAGAACCTTCTGGTCGATCTGCGCGCCGGCAAGCGCTGCATCCGCGGCCTCGGGCGATGCGCCGGCGGCGACCGCTTCGGCCTTCACGCCCTCGAGGAAGGCGCCGAGATCGCCGCCGCATTGCTGGGCTGCGGCAAGCGAGGAGGTGGCGAGAAGGGCGGTCAGGGCAAGAGCGAGGCGGGAGGCGGTCTTCATGGAATCATCCTTGCGGGTTCGGGCAGTGAATGGGCGCTGCGGCCAAGGGAACACCCCGGTCGTGACGGCGCCGTGAATGGCTTGACGAAATCCGCCCGGTCGCGAACGGCGGCCGGGCGGAACGATGCAGAAACGATATTGGCCGACTTTTTGACCAAAGCGAGATCGTCGCGGAAAAACTGCGCTCGATACGGCATTTTTCTCGGCAAAACCAAGGTCGTCAGCGCTTCGAGACGGCGGCGACCCAGTTCTTCCAGTTCTTCTCGGTGCCGGCGAAGACATTGATGTCGGTGTCGCCCTTGATTCCGGGAATCACCCCGGTCGAGGTGTACTGCCAGAAGGCCCAACGGCGCTCCGGATAAATCTCTTCCGGATGCTGGGCGACGGCGCGAACCCAGAAATGGTAGTCCTGGAAGCTGCCTTCGAGATTGTCGCGGTGGAAGTCGACCGAGGTGTAGATGATCGGCCGCTTGCCGTAATGCGCCTCGATGCGGTCCATGAAGCGTTTCATCTCGGCGCGCACCGTCATGGCGCTCGGGCGATAGTTGCAGGTCTTCGAGGTAGGGTTCCATTCCACGTCGAGCACCGGCGGCAGGTGCATCGAGGCCTTCGGCACGTTGTGGATGAACCAGTCGGCCTGTTCGTCGGCCGTCGAGCAGAAATAGTAGAAGTGATAGGGCGCGTGCGGAATGCCGGCGGCGGCGGCCTGGCGCCAGTATTCGTCGAAGCGCGCATCGACCCTGTCCTTGCCTTCGGTCGCCTTGATGAAGGCGAAGGAGACGCCGGACTTGCGAACCTTCACCCAATCGACGTCGCCGTTCCATTTCGACACGTCGATGCCATGCACCTTGTGGTGATTCGGTGTCTTGTCGCCGAAATCCTGCGGGTCCTTGTCGCCGAAACGCGGCGTCGAGATCGACGCGGTTTCCATCAGGTCATAGCTGGCGGATGTGCAGCCGCTGAAGGTCAGCGCGATCGGCAGGAGCGAGAGAATAAGCCACCGCATGGAACATCCATAGAAACGAATTCGAGATTATGCCCCTGATGCTGCGCGCGCACACGCAAATACAAAAGAGGCGCAAACCTCTTTCTGCCTCCATCATCGTTAAATATCGGTTATTTTCAACTGTTCTTATGCGGTTCAGGTGCGAATTACCGCATGCCAGGCATAACCGCGGCCGACGGCCTCGAATTCCAGCCGTCCGTTCACCGCATCGGCCCTCGCCGCCATCGCCTCGCGGAGCGTTGCCCGGGGCGTGACATGGAAGCGGGAAAGCCAGCCCTGCAGCAGGCTGCGGAACCAGGCGGGCAGGCGCTCCTGCTGGCCGAAATCGACGACGTGCAGCGATCCGCCGGGCTTGAGCGCGGCAAGCGAGGCGTCGATGGCACCCTCCCAGTCCGGGATCATCGACAGGGCATAGGAGATCATGATCCGGTCGAAGCCATTCACGCCGAAGGCGGCCGCGTCGAAGCGGGTGGCATCGGCCACCTGCAACTGCTGCACGACCGGAATGCCGCGAAAATTCGCCCGCGCGGAGACGAGCATTTCGGCGGAGATGTCGAGGCCGTAGAGTCTGGCTGTCGGATGCAGGCGGTGGGCGAGCAGGAGATTGCGCCCCGTGCCGCAGCCGACTTCCAGCAGCGTGCCGTCGCGCGGCACGTCGAGGCGGGCAATCATCCGGTCACGGCCGAAGAGGTAGTATTTGCGCGTCAGGTCGTAGATGTGCCGCTGGTAGCGATACATGCCGTCCATGCGTTCGGCGTGTTCGGTATCGAGGTTAGCGCCAGCGGTCGGCTCGACGGCCATCAGGCTTTCCTCTCGTAGATGTGGAAGCCGCCGTAGATCGCCGAACGGTCGAGCTTGTTCAGTTCCTGCGAGCGGGCGGCGTGGTAGGTCCACTGGCTGAGCACCGCGTCGGAAAGGCGCCCGTCGAGCACGCTCTTCTCCGCGGCCGTGCGGAAGATCACGCGGGCGCCGGGGGCGGCGGTGCGGGTGATCTCGCTCCACAGGGCGTTGAGCTGGTCGTCGTTCATCCAGTCCTGCGCGTCGAGCAGGCTGTAGCGGTCCACGCTGCCGGCCGGTTTCGAGGCCAGAAGCTCGGTGAAGTTGGCGTGATGGACCGTCACCCGCCCGGTATTGGCGCGGATCGCCGGATAATTCTCTACCCTCAGATAGGTCGGCAGGGCGCCCTCGTTCGGCTTCGGATAGCGGCGGGCGAAGGCCTGCCAGGCGAAATAGTTGTCCTTGAGCGGGAAGTGGCAGGCGAGCTTCTCCAGCCGGTGACGCAGCACCGGGGCGATCGTGCCGCCTTGGGAAAGGCTGGCAAGCTCGTCATATTGCTGCGGCGGAATGCCGAGGCCGAAGAGCGAGCTCTTGCGGCTGGTCATCCAGCGGATCAGCGGCTTTTCGAACAAGGGCGCGATACGCATGTCAAAGAACTGGCGCTGTTCGCGCAGCGATGTCGTCCGGGCGAATTCGGTGAGATCCACGCCGTGCAGGCGCGCCAGCAGATGGCCGGCGCCGATGAAGCGGCCGAGCAGGCCGGTGCGGCAGAAATTGCCGTCGAAGGCGGCAATCCGGCGCTTGCCGTCGAGGCCGCGCCGGTTCCAGTAGCTGCGCGTCCAGTCGTCGAGATTGGGGGCGACGTAGCGGTCGAAATTGCGGCTGTTGGTGCGGTTGCGCTCGCCGGCGAACTGACGCACCACGGCCTCGTGATCCGGCATGTGGCGGAAGGTGGCAAGCTTCAGCCGGTTCAGCGCGACATGGTTCGGATTGAGGTCGACCACGTCGATCCGCGAAGGATGGCGCGACAGGTAGGCGAGCATGTTGCAGCCACCCGAACCGATCGTCACGATCGAATGGCCCTCGGAGAGTTCCATGGCCTCCATGTCGACCTCGGGGTCTTCCCAGATCTGGGCATAGACTAGGCCGGAGAACAGCAATTCGAACAGCCGCTCCGACAGACCGTCGCGGCTCAGCGGCTTGTGCTGGAGCAGGGCGCTCTTCAGCTTGTGGTTCTTGCGAAAGCCGGCATCGGGCGCAACATCGGTCATCTGTGTCAGCCATCCATTGAACGTTGATGGCGTTTAGCCGCGCACTGCTACAGTTTGATGACGCGGCCTGTTGGCGAATGCGGGCGGGTCTTGCACGTGCAAAAAAGCCGTGCGCAGCTGCGTTTGACGCCTTTCGCGCGTCGGCAATTCCTGCTTGCATGAATGGAGATCGGCGGAGGAGACGTCCATGCAACTGTTGGTGACGGTACTGAAGGGAGCGGTGCTGACCGCGATCCTGCTGGTGGGCGGCGCGATCGTCTGGCTGTCCGCTGCGCCGCCTGAACTGCTTCGGGTCGGCACGGGCTATGCGGCGAAGATGATCTGCTCCAACGTCTTCCTCGCCGGGCGCGATCCGGAGGCGGTGCTGGCGCTCGACGTCCAGGCGCCCGGCCATCCGCTGCTGAAACTGATCGGCATCACCGTGGACACCGAGAACAAGGTGGTCACGGCGCGGATGCTCGGAGCGTTTGCCGCTGGCACCGCCGTCTATCGCGAGGGCCTCGGCTGCGCCAGCGTTCCCGATGGCGACGTTGAGGCGGCGCGCGCCGTTGCCGCCCCGTTGTTGCCGCCGAGGCCTGCGGGCGACCCGGCGACACCGTGGCCGGCCGGCGAGCAGACCGGCCCGACGGACGGCCGCATCGCTTCACTCCTTGCCGACCCGGCGCTTGGCGGCCCCGGCATGCGGGCAGTCGTCGTCATCAAGGACGGCCGGATCGTCGGCGAAGCCTATGGTGAGGGCTTTTCCGCCAGAACGCCGCTGCTCGGCTGGTCCATGGCAAAGACTGTCAATGCGGCGATCATCGGCCGGCTGGTCGAGGAGGGACGCCTCTCCCTCGACGATGACAAGCTTCTGGCGGGCTGGACGGATGCGCCGCACGCGTCGATCCGGCTGCGCAGCCTGCTGGCGATGGAGAGCGGGCTCGAATTCAACGAGGACTATGGCGACGTCACCGACGTGACCCGCATGCTCTATCTCGAACCGGACATGGCGGGCTTCAGCCTCGCGAAACCGGTGCTGGCGAAGACGGGCGAAAGCTTCGGCTACTCCTCGGGCACGAGCGTCCTGCTCACCCGCATCTGGATGAGCAAGTTCCCCGACCAGGCGCAGGCGCTCGCCTATCCCCGCATGGCGCTGTTCGACCCGCTCGGCATGACGAGCGCCGTGCTCGAAGCCGATGCCGCGGGAACCTTCGTCGGCAGTTCCTATCTCTACGCCACCGCCCGCGACTGGGCGCGCTTCGGCCAGTTCCTCGTCGACGACGGCGTGTGGAACGGGGAGCGGCTGTTGCCGAATGGTTTCGTCACCGCGATGCAGAGGCCGACGGCCGCGTCCGGCGGGCGCTATACGGAGATCCAGGCCTGGCAGGTAGGGCCGGGCGACGAACCCGACGAGAGCTTCGGCCTGACGCCCGAGACCTTCTGGCTGGAGGGCCATGACGGGCAGGTGGTCGCGGTCATCCCTTCGGAACGTCTTGTCGTCGTGCGGCTGGGCCTGACGCCCTCCAAGCTCGGCTATCGGCCGCAGAAACTGGTGAAGGCCGTCTCGGACGCGCTGCGCTGACCGGCTCATGCGTCGGCCGTCGTGGCCTTCGGCGCTGGCGTGTGAGCCTGGCGGGCGAGGGTGGGGGATCGAAGTCCCGTGCGGCGGGACCCTGGCGCGGTGCCGAGGGTCAGCAGCCGCCAATCACATGAAACCGGGCTGGAGGACGTAGAGCATGTCCTTGCGCTTGGCGTCGTAGTAGTAGCCGCGCGAATAATGCCGGACGGCACCGTCATGGCTCTTGTCGGCGACGAGCCAGGCGCCCTTGAGATACTTGATCGCGTATTTCAGATTGGTTTCGGCATCGAACAGGCCGGAGGCCGGGCCGTCGTAGCCCATCGACTTGGCGGTCGAATATTTGATCTGCATGAGGCCGTAATGGCCGTTGTTGTAGGCGGTCGGCTTGTAGGTGCTTTCGCGGTTGACCACGCGGTGGATCAGCGATTCCGGCATCTGATAGATCGCCGCATATTTCTTGATCAAAGCGTTGATCACCGTCGGGCCGGACGTGGCCGGCTTGGTGGCTTCGAGCATCGGGGCGGGGCCGGGCGGCGTGACGTCGAACTGCGAGTCGAGCGCGGCAAGCGACGTGGCGGCGGAGGGCGAGGCATAGGCGAGCGCACCGCCGGCGGGCTTGGCGACCGGCACGATCGTCTGCTGGGCGGTCACCTCCGGCGGAAGCACGGCCGGATCGGCCGTATCCGTCGACATCTGCAGCGTGGTCACCATATTCGGCGAGGTCGGCATGGCCGCGGTCTGGATGGCGATGTTTTCCTGGCCGGCCGCCATGGCGATCGCCACCGGTGTGGCGCCCGGATTGGCGAGCGCTACGGCCTTGAAGACGGGAATGGGGGCCGGTGTTTCCGTGCCCGGAATGATCGGCGCGGGCACGGCCGCTGCGGCCGGATCGACGGGGGCGGGAAGGGTGCTCGCCGCCTCGGCGGCTGCGGTCTGGGCCTGCCCGGCGGCGGTGCCGGCGACCGGATTTGCCTTCAGTTCCTGCTTTGCGGCGTCTTCCATGCTGCTCGTGCAGCCGGCCAGTCCCGCGAGCAGCACGGCGGCGAGGCCGAGGTGCAATCCATGGTCTCTCTTTGCAATCATGCCGACTTCCCAATCAATCCTCGAGCCGCAAGCGAAGCGAGCGCCGTCCATTAACATTCCGTTGTCATAATGGATGGGCCAAATTGCGGCAAGCTGACTATTGGATCATGCGGCAATCTTGCGGTAACCGGCCGTTACGGAACTGGACGAAATCAGCACATTGCGATCCCGCCGCCTGGTCGAACGCTTCGGAGAATGGCTGCGGATGAAGCGATGCAGCGGGCCCGCGCCGATCGCGGCGGCGAGCCAGGAGACCAGCGCCAGGCCGAGAAACGTCTCGACAAACACCTGCGCCTGCTCGGGCAAGGGCGCTGCCGGATCCAGGAATTGTGCGATGAGTGCCACGAAAAAGGCGTAGCTGCGGCGATCGAGGCCCGTCTGGGCGAAGACGTACCGCATGATTCGCAGGGGCTTTTCCTGGGGCAGGTTGTCGTTGTCGGCGAGCGGCACGCCGCCGCCGGGCCTGCGCCAGGTGCGGATGACGGCGAAGACGAGATAGGCGCCACCGATCCAGCGGATCGGATCGAGGATCTCCGGTGCCACGAATTGCAGCCAGCCCAGCGACAGGATCACGAGGGCCATCGCCAGCAGCGAGCCGAGGATTGCCGCGGGAATCGTCGCCAGCATCGATTTGCGCCCTTGGCCGAGCGCATAGGATACGATCAGCATCGGCACGCGGCCCGGCGACATCAGGCAGACCGCCGACAGGGCGGCGAAAGCCAGCCAGTGTTCCAGTGACATCGTTTCTACTCCTCCACTGAAGAGCAAGCCAGCTTTCGCCCGTTCCGTCAATTGGCCGGGCGGAATTTCTGGCCCATGTAATCCATGACTTCGTGGAACCACGGGGTGTTGAGATCGAAGGCCTTGCCGCCCTTGATGCGCGGGAATTCGATGGTGCGCAGGCGTCCGCCCTGGTCTTCGTCGTGACCGGTCACGCCCGAGACCTTGTTGAGCGCACTTTCGACGGCGAGGTCGACCATGCTCTGGATCAGGCGCAGGTCCTCGTAGTTGGCCGGCGCGGAACGGGCATAGTAGCCCGACTTCTGCACCATGGAGCGGTCCGCCTTCAGCAGCTTGGCAAAATGCTTCTGGAACCAATTGCCGACATTGATCGTGTCGATCTTCACATGGCCGAAGGCGTCGCGCTTGACCTCCTCGCCGGCGGCCTCGCGGTCGGCGACGATTTCGTCGAGGCAGGCGCCTTCCGAGACGAACAGGGTGACGTAGCCGCTTCTGTCCATGATCTCCTTGAGGCGGCCGGCCTCGCTCTCGAGATCGAAATGGGTTTCCGGCAGGTAGAGCCCGTCGATGTTCTTGAGCTCGGTGTTCATCATCAAGCCTTCGACATACTCGTTGTTGCGCGTGCGGTCGATGTAGGCGCGCGCGGTCGCGGCGGTCAGCCAGCCGCAATGGCGGCCCATGACTTCATGGATGACGAGCGTGCGCGGGGCCGCACTCTGTTCGTTCGAGACGTGGTCGAAGAAGCGGGCACCGACTTCGGCTGCCGTCCAGGCGCCGAGCGACTGGCGGATCGGCACGACGTCGTTGTCGACGGTCTTCGGCAGGCCGACGACCGTCAGGTTGTAGCCGTTGGCACCGAGATAGGCGGCAAGGTCGGCGGCGGTGGTGTTGGTGTCGTCGCCGCCGATGGTGTGGAGGATGGTGACGCCGTCCTCGGCCAGGCGCTCGGCGGCGACGCGCAGCGGGTTCTGGCCTTCCTTGGTCAGGCCGCGCTTGGCGCAGTCGGCGGCGTTGGTCAGCTTGACGCGGCTGTTGCCGATCGGCGAGCCGCCGTAGCGGTGCAGCACATGGGCCTTCTCGCGCATGTCCTTGGTGATCTGGATGCTGTCTCCCAGCAGCACGCCCTGGTAGCCGGAGCGATAGGCGATCATCTCGATGTCCGGTGCGATGTCCGTGTAGCGCTCGATCAATCCGCCGACGGCGGACGAGAGGCACGGCGCCAGACCGCCGGCGGTCAGCATTGCAACTTTCTGTTTGGCCATTGATCCTCCTTCGGCGCGCCTCTGGCGCCGTTGTCTTTCAGCTTTTCCGCGCGAATGGATGCGACGAGCAGATGGCCTTGTAAAGCGAAAACTTCAGGAAATACGGGCCTTTCGGCCCAGCCAGACGACGAAGGCGACGGCAATTGCGAATATAATCGTTTCAATGCCGATGTGCTCGCCGAGCAGGAGTGTGGAAAACAGCAACGTGACGAAAGTCTGCATCAACTGGATCTGCGCGACGCGCGAAATCCCACCGATCGCGAGCCCCGCATTCCAGAAGATGAAGCCGCCGAACATCGACAGCAGGCCGTGGTAGAGGAGCGCGCCGATCGCGGCATGGCCGGGTGCCGTGACGCCGCTCGAAAAGGTCAGCGCCGCGCCGACCAGCGACAGCGGCAGCATGACGATCAGCGCCCAGGAGATGACCTCCCAGCCCGACAGCCGGCGCGCCAGCCGGGCGGACAGCACGTAGCCGAGCGAGGCCGAGACGGCGGAAGCGAGCAGCCACAGATCGCCGACCTCGAGATGGAAACCGCTCTGGCGGGCGGAGAAGGCGACGACGAGGCCTGCCCCGGCCACGCCGCACAGCCAGAAAACGGGGCTTGGCCGTTCGCCGTCGACGATCACCGCGAAGATCGAGGTGAGCAGCGGCAGCAGGCCGAGCACGACGCCGCCATGGGCGGCCGGCAGGCTCTGCATGGCGATCGAGGAGAAGATCGGAAAGCCGAAGACGAGGCAGATGCCGGCGAGGAACAGGGCCGGAAAGGCACCGCGCGGCCAGCGTTTGCCGAGCACGAGAAGCGCGGTGCCGGCTGCCGCCGAGGCGATCACCGCCCGGCCGAAGGTGATGAAAAGCGGCGAGAAGCCGTCGAGGGCGATGCGCGTCATCGGCAGGGTGAGCCCGAATATGGTGACGCCGATCATGCCGAGGACGAGGCCGAGCGCGGGAGAGGGAATTGCCGATTTCATGCGGGCTCCGCTGGGAGTAAATGCGGCGGTGGTCGCATGAGCCCGGCGAATAGTCCAATCAATCCGCGAGATGGACCGGCCGCCGGCCCAGGGAATTCGAAGGGTCGCAAGGCCGTTGCGGGGCGGGTTTCAGCCCTGTGATTCAGCGTTTTGCAATCGAACGTGAATAAAGTTTAATGTCGCAGATGGGGCACTTGGCTTGCTTTTTCCGGCGATATTTGGTCAAGCTCGCTGATGATTATCGATTTCGCCTGCGAACAGATCGCGTCGTTGTGGGATCGTCTGCTGGGCGCTATCGGCGATGCAGCGGGCAGCGTCCTGTCGGGTATGGTCGAGGCGGTTCGAACCGTTTTCGAGGGCGATCCCGAAACCCGCCGTCGCGTTTCCTTCTCCGTTGCGATCATCGCGCTGTCCGCCAAGATGGCGAAGGCCGACGGCATCGTGACGGCGGCGGAGGTCGATGCCTTCCGCAGCATCTTCGATTTCCCCGAGGAAGAGGCGAAGAACGTCGCCCGGCTGTACAATCTTGCGCGTCAGGACGTCGCCGGCTTCGAGGCCTATGCGGAGAAGCTCGCCAAGCTGTGCCGGACCTGCGACAATTTCTGCCCGGTGCTCGAGGACATCGTCGATGCGCTGTTCCACATCGCCACGGCCGACGGCCTGGTGCATGAGAAGGAACTGGCCTTCCTGTCGCGCATCGCCGAGATCTTCGGCCTGTCCGAGGAACGCTTCCACATGATCACCCAGCGCCACCTGCATCTCGAGGGCGATCCCTATGGCGTGCTGGGGGTCCAGCGGTCGGACGATTTCGCCACCATCCGCAAGCGCTACCGGGCGCTCGCCGCCGAGCATCACCCCGACCGGCTGCATGCCCGCGGCGTGCCGAGCGAGTTCCATGCCGTGGCCCACCACCGCATGGCAAAGCTGAACGCCGCCTATTCGGCGATCGAGAAAGAACGCCGCGCCGCATGAAGCCTTTCACCGCCGATTTCGCCGGCGCCACCATGATGCCGTCGCCCAACCAGGGCGAAAGGGCGGGCGGCTGTCGCCCCGACATGATCCTTCTGCACTACACCGGAATGCCCGAGCATGACGGCGCGCTCGCTTGGCTGTGCAATCCCGAAAGCCAGGTTTCCAGCCACTATTTCGTCCACGAGGACGGCCGGATCGTGCAGATGGTGCCGGAGGATCGGCGCGCCTGGCATGCAGGAAAGAGCTTCTGGGCGGGCGAGACGGACATCAATTCTCACTCGATCGGCATCGAGATCGCCAATGCCGGGCACCCTGCGGGGCTCCCCGGATTCCCCGAAAAGCAGATCGAGGCGGTCATTGAATTGTGTCGCGATTGCGGCCGGAGGCACGATATCGCTCCTGAACGGGTGCTGGCGCACTCCGATGTGGCGCCGGTTCGCAAGGTCGATCCGGGCGAAAATTTCCCCTGGGGACGGCTGCATGCGGCGGGCGTCGGCCACTTCGTCGAGCCGGTGCCGGTGCAGGGCGGCCGCTTTTTCCAGAAGGGCGACCACGGCCAGCCGGTCGAGGCCCTGCAGTCGATGTTGTCGCTTTATGGATATGATATTGAAATTACCGGGGAATATTCCGACAAGACGGAAGGCGTCGTGGCTGCGTTCCAGCGCCATTTCCGCCCCGAGCGGGTGGACGGGATCGCCGACATGTCGACGGTCGAAACGCTACATCGGCTGCTGACGACGCTGCCCCGCTACGCCTGAAATGGCAGGCCGAAAACACCGTATTTCGACGGCGCCGCCAAACGCGTGAAACGCCAATTTGTTGCATCGCCACACGAATTCCCCATTTCGCCGCTCTAAAGAACGAACTGAACGGCGGCACGGGCACCCAGTTTTTGCGGACCGTGTTTGCAAATATCAACGATGAGAGCATGGGCGGCGACCTACCCGACGGGTAGGGCGAACGAGGAAGATTTGCGTCCGGAACGGACGTTCGCCCACCTCTCTGGTTCGGAGACTGACTTTTACATGATGAAGCGAATTGTTGCTGCTGCGGCATGCCTCGGTATTCTTTTGTCCTCGTCCATGACGGCATCGGCCGGAGACGAGGAGCGCAGCTTCAGGGCTCCGCTCAAGACCGTGAACCGCGAGGCGGGCTATCCGGCGCCTTCCTTCTCCAAGAGCCCCTATACGAGTCTGATCTCCAAATACGCCAAAACCTACGGCGTTCCGGTGGCACTCGCCCATGCGGTCGTCAGGGTCGAAAGCAATTTCAATCCCAAGGCCCGCGGCAGCGCCGGCGAAATCGGTCTCATGCAGATCAAGCCGGCCACGGCACGGATGATGGGCTATTCGGGTTCTTCCAAGGGCCTGTACGATCCCGAGACGAACATCCGCTACGGCATGAAGTACCTCTCGATGGCCCACGACCTGGGCGACGGCCAGACCTGCACCACCATCCTCAAATACAATGCCGGTCACGGCGCCAAGCGGATGAACCCGGTCTCCAAGCGCTATTGCGGCAAGGTGCTGGCGCTGATCGCTTCGTAAGCCTCTGAATGACCGGCCAGGCGCGTGCGATAACCCCGGCCGTTCTTCCATCTCGCCCGACCGTTTCGGAGGGCTGTCCAAGGCGGTGCAGTGCCGCTCGGCCCCAGGCGCTACCCGGGAATGGCGGCCGCCCATCCCGGCGACGAAATTGCGGGCAGGCTTCTCGTGGGGACGATTCCGCACTTGCCGGCAAAGCCCTGATCGGGAAAAGCTGTCGGGATTCGCGTCGACAGGGGACAGGAATGGGCGAAAGCTACAAATACATCATCATCGGCTGTGGCATGATGGGGGCCGCCGCTGCCCGCCATTTGGCAGAACAGACCGACGGGGTCGCGCTGATCGGCCCGGATGAGCCCAAGGATGCCGCCCGTCACGAGGGCGTTTTCGCCAGTCACTACGACGAGGCGCGCATCACCCGCACCATCGATCCGGACCCGGTCTGGGCGCTGCTGGCGAAGCGGTCCATTGCCCGCTACGGCGAGATCGCCGCGCAGAGCGGGATCGAGTTCTTCCACCCCACGGGCTGCCTGATGGTCGGGCCTGAGCGTGGCGGCCGTGATCCCTATGTCGCCGACATCTGCGCTGCGGCCGAACGGGTGGGGGCAGATGTCGAATTGATCGACGACCGGCGACTGGCCGAACGGTTTTCCTATTTCTCCTTCGGCAGCGGATGCGAAGGCGTGTTCGAGGCGGCCGAGGCCGGCTACGTCAATCCGCGACGCCTGGTCGAGGCGCAGTCGGTCCTGGCGCGCCGCGCAGGGGCGACCGTCATTACTGATACCGTCGTCAGCACGCAGGAGTCCGGCGGCAGCGTCCTCGTCCGGACGGCGGAGGGACGCGAAGTGAGAGGCGACAAGGTGCTCGTCGCCGCCGGCGGATTCTCCATTGCCGAGAATCTCTTGCCGAGACCGGTTGATCTTTCGGTTTATGCGCGCACCGTCTCCTTCTTCGAGATCCCCGAGGCCGAGCTTTCCCGCTATGCCGGCATGCCGTCGCTGATCCACCAACCCGACGATCCGCGGGACCATATCTATCTTCTTCCGCCCGTGCGCTATCCGGACGGCAAGACCTATCTGAAGATCGGCGGCGATCCGGACGATCTCCGGCTTGAAACCGAGCCGGACATTCGCGCCTGGTTTCGCAGCGGCGGCCGTGCCGGCACGCGCGATCATCTCAAGCGAATCATCGACGGGCTGGTTCCGGATCTGGCCGGCGCGCCGCTCAGCATGGCCGCCTGCGTCACCTCGTTCACGCCGAACAACTATCCGGCGATCGGCTTTGCCAGCGACCGGATCGCCGTTATGACCGGCGGCTGCGGTACCGCGGCCAAGAGTTCGGACGAGATCGGCCGGCTCGGCGCGGCGCTTCTTCACGGTGGCGCCCTCGACGAAGCGGCCTATGGCGATGTTTTCCGCCCCGCTTTCCGCTGATTGTTCACCATCCGGCGTCCTGCCATTGGAGGAGACTCCTTTTTGGTGGCAATCGCCGGGCCGCTCGGTTAAGGACGCGGTGCCAGTTGGCCGGGCAGCCGCGCTTTACCAATGCCGAAAGGCGGTAGGGTGAGGAAAGTCCGGGCTCCACGGAAACACGGTGCCGGATAACGTCCGGCGGGGGCGACCTCAGGGAAAGTGCCACAGAAAGCAAACCGCCTCGCTCGCGAGGTAAGGGTGAAAGGGTGGGGTAAGAGCCCACCGCGTCGCTGGCAACAGGGACGGCACGGTAAACCCCACCGGGAGCAAGACCGAATAGGGATGACGCGGGTCATGCGCAAGCGTGGCCACAGCCTGTTTCCGGGCCAGTCATCCGGGTGGGTTGCGTGAGGCAGCGTGCAAACGCTGTCCCAGATGAATGGCTGCCACGTTCCGGGCGACCGGAGCCATACAGAACCCGGCTTACAGGCCAACTGGCGATTTTTCCTTCCCCCCAGGCACCGGGGCGGGAATGGATTCAACGAACAAATCCAATGTTCTGAAAAACCGTCACAATTTCGGCTTGCCCTTGTCCAGCTACGGTCAAGGTCCGGGGTGAAAAAGCAGTGGCGCGACAGGTGGTTCTAACGATTCGTTAAGCTTAACCGCTTATCAATATTTGAATCCCTTGGAGGATCGCGGAAGCTCTGTCCCATTGACGCCCATATAGTCCCATGTTATCCCATAAGCGTACCGTTGAGGGGTTGATTGAAGCCCCGGAAATCGCAGTCGAAAGTGGGTCGGTCACCAGATGCGGAGGGTGGCCCCCGATCTTTTGCGGCAGTCCGGCGGTGCAGGTGATTTTGGGTTTGCAGGGCTCGATAGGGAGCCTCTTGCCAGAAGGGGGAGCGGTCGATCGTCATGAACCGCTTTCTGTCCAGTGCGACAAACAGGATCGATGCCAAGGGGCGGGTTTCCGTGCCTGCGCCGTTCCGTGCCGTTCTGGCGCAGCGCGACATCCAGGAGCTCTACTGCATCCAGGATTTCGTCTTTCCGGCAATCAGCGTCGGTGGCCCCGATCTGCTGGAGCGCTACGAACGGCAGATTTCGGCGGGAGATCCGTTTGCGCGCGAGGGGAACGAGATGTCGTTGCTGATCCATGGCGGCGGCGTCTTCATGCGGCTCGATGCCGAAGGGCGTCTCATGGTCACGGATTTCATCCGGGACTTTACCGGCATCGCGACGGAGGTTTGCTTCGTCGGGCGGTCGGATCATTTTCAGCTTTGGCAGCCGCAGGCGTTTCACGAGGCGCAGGTGGCGGCGAGGGAAGGGCGCAGGCTGCGAGGACTGCAAACTTCATAGGACGGGGAAACGGAATGGCGGCGAATCTTGGCGGAGGTTCTTCTGAAGCCGATGGCGGACCGGTTCGCCACATTCCGGTCCTCCTCTCCGAGGTCCTGACGGCGCTCGACGCGCGGCCGGGCAAGGTCATCCTCGACGGCACCTTCGGTGCCGGCGGCTATACGACGGCGATTCTCGATGCGGGGGCCGACGTCATCGCGCTCGACCGCGACCCGACGGCGATTGCCGCGGGCCAGGCGCTGGTCGCGGCGCGCGGCGGGCATCTGACGCTCCATCATACGCAGTTCTCCCATCTGGCCGACTACGCGCCGGAAGGCGGGCTCGACGGCGTGGTGCTCGACATCGGCGTCTCGTCCATGCAGATCGACGAGGCCGAGCGCGGCTTTTCCTTCCAGCGGAACGGACCGCTCGACATGCGCATGTCGGGTGCCGGCGTTTCCGCCGCCGACGTCGTCAATCGCGCCAAGGTCGGCGACCTTATCCGCATTTTCGGCTTCCTCGGCGAAGAGAAGCAGGCGGGCCGCATCGCCCGTGCTATCGAGAAGCAGCGCCTGCGCGAGCCCTTCCGCACCACCCGCGATCTCGCCGGCCTCATCGAAGTCGTCACCCCGCGCAAGGCCAAGGACAAGATCCATCCGGCGACCCGTGTCTTCCAGGCGCTGCGCGTCTTCGTCAACGACGAGCTCGGCGAGCTTGCCCAGGCGCTGTTTGCCGCCGAGCAGGCGCTGAAACCCGGCGGGCGGCTGGTGGTCGTCACCTTCCATTCGCTGGAGGACCGGATCGTCAAGAAGTTCTTCACCGAACGTTCCGGCAAGGCGTCCGGCTCGCGCCACATGCCCATGGTGCAGGAGCGGGCGGCGACGTTCGAGCCGGTCGGCAAGCCGATGATCGCGGCGAGCGAGGCCGAGGCGGAGATCAATCCGCGCGCCCGTTCCGCCAAGCTGCGTGCCGGCCAGCGCACCGCCGCCCCGGCCGAGCGCCCCGACATGTCGATCTTCGACCTGCCGGATCTCGCAAGTCTCGACAAGATCGGAGTGTGATCGATGATTAAAACCTTCGACCTCCTGTTGATCGGTGCCATGGCGGCCGCGGCGACCGTCACCTACCAGATCAAGCATCATACCGATAACAAGCTCGAGGAGGTCCGCCGCCTTGAGGCCGAGATCAAGCTCGAGAAGGATACGATCGACCTGCTCAAGGCCGACTGGGCGCTCCTGACTCAGCCGAACCGGCTGGAGCGCCTGCTCAAGGTCTATGGCACCGAGCTGCAGCTCGAGCCCACCCTGCCGGAACAGCTGGCACGGCCGGTCGAGCTTCCCATGCCGCGCGACCAGTTGCCCAAGCCCGAAGTGGCCGAAGGCGAGCAGAGCAAGGATCCTGTCTCGGATCTCATCACAACCGGATCGGTGAAGCCCTGATGACTTTCCTTTCACGAATCATGTTGTTGAAGAGCCAGGCGCATTTCTCGACCGACGTGCACCGGAGCGGGACCTCGATCAACGGCGCCGCCTTCAAGGGCACCGGCAAGCGCAAGACCGAACTCGCCCGCAAGCGGGTGGGCCTGATGATCGCCGGCTTCACCGTGGCCTACGCGGTTGTCGGCGGCCGTCTCGTGCAATACGGCTATGCCCAGCCGGAAGTGACCTCCAGCATTCTGCCGGCCGACCGCCTGATGGCCTCGCGTCCCGACATCCTCGACCGCAACGGCGAGGTGCTGGCGACCGACATCCGCACGGTTTCGCTGTTCGCCGAGCCGCACAAGATCGTCGACGCGGACGAGGCGGTGGAAAAGCTGGCGACCGTGCTCACCGACCTGGACATCAAGGGCACCTACAAGAAGCTCTCCAATCCGAATTCGCATTTCCAATGGCTGCGCCGCCAGCTGACGCCGAAGCAGCAGAGCCAGGTTCTCGCACTCGGCATTCCCGGCATCGGCTTTCGCCCGGAGAAGCGCCGCTTCTATCCCGGCGGCCCCACCGCGTCCCACGTCGTCGGCTATGTCAATATCGACAACCGCGGCATGTCGGGCATGGAGAAATACATCGACAACCAGGGCCTCGCGGACCTGCGCGACCTCGGCATGACGGGCGATTCCCCGCTCGAGCCGGTCAAGCTGTCGATCGACCTTCGGGTCCAGAACATCGTGCGCGACGTTCTGGCCGGGGCGGTCGCCAAATTCCAGGCGCTCGGCGCCGGCGCGGTCGTTCTTGACGTGCGTACTGGCGAAGTGCTCGCCATGTCATCCCTTCCGGACTTCGATCCGAACAATCCGGCGGCCAGCGCCCAGGAAGGCTGGCTGAACCGCATGTCGAACGGCACGTTCGAGATGGGCTCGACCTTCAAGTCCTTCACCATCGCCATGGGTCTCGATTCCGGAAAGGTGTCGATCAACGATTCCTTCGACGCCCGCTATCCGATCCGCATCGGCGGCTTCACCATCCAGGACTTCCACGGCAAGCACCGCATCCTGACCGTTCCGGAAATCTTCCAGTATTCGTCCAACATCGGCACGGCGAAGGTCGCAGACATCGTCGGCACGGACGCCCACAAGGAATTCCTCACCCGGCTCGGCCTGCTCTCGAAGATGCAGACCGAATTGCCGGAAGTGGCCATGCCCTCGCAACCGCGCCAGTGGAAGAAGCTCAACTCGATCACCATCTCGTTCGGCCACGGCGTCTCGACCACGCCCCTGCAGACGGCGGTCGCCGGGGTCGCGCTGGTCAATGGCGGTCGGCTGATCGAGCCGACCTTCCTGCCGCGCACGCCCGAACAGGCCGATCTGGTGGCACAGCAGGTCATCCAGCCTTCGACCAGCAAGGACATGCGCTACCTCTTCGAGGTGAACGGGGTGAAGGGCTCGGGCCGCAACGCCCGCGTCGATGGTTTCAACGTCGGCGGCAAGACCGGCACGGCCGACAAGGTCGTCAACGGACGCTACGTCGGCGACAAGAACTTCAATGCCTTCCTTGCCGCTTTCCCGATCGACGATCCCCGCTATGTGGTGCTGGCCGTCATCGACGAACCCAAGACCGACAAGGGCAATGGGGCGGCGCTCGCCGGCACCTCGGCGGCCCCGATGGTCGGCGAGATCATCCGCAGAAGCGCCGCAATTCTCGGTGTAGAACCCAAATTCGGGGACGACGGCTCTGCCTTGCTCGTCTCTTATTGAACGAACTTCAATTCAGGAGGCGATTCGTAAAAATCGCCTCTCAGCAGTGGATACATAATCGATGTTGTTGCGGGATCTGGCGGGCAAGGAGTTTCACAATCAGGTCGACGAGGCCGGCGAATCGGTCGGCGCCCTCGAGATCTCCGGCCTGTCTGCTGATAGCCGCAAAATCGAAAAGGGCATGCTCTTCGTCGCCCTTGCCGGCACCAAGGCCGACGGTGCGGCCTATGTCGCCGATGCGGTCGCGCGCGGCGCGTCGGCAGTCGTCGCCGGCCATGCTGTCGATGCCGCTGTACCGGTCATCGTCGTCGCCAATCCGCGCCGTTTCCTCGCCCTTGCCGCAGCCAATTTCTTCGGCCGCCAGCCGGCCACCATGGTCGCCGTCACCGGCACGGCCGGCAAGACGTCGGTCGCCTCCTTCACCCGGCAGATCTGGGCAGAGGCCGGGCATCCCGCCGCGCAGATCGGCACGACCGGCGTCGTTTCGCCGACCCGCAACGAGTACGGTTCGCTGACGACGCCCGACCCGATCGGACTGCACAGACTGCTCTGCGACCTTGCCGACGAAGGCGTGACCCATGCGGCCATGGAAGCCTCGAGCCACGGTCTCGACCAGTGCCGGCTTGATGGCGTGAGGCTTGCCGCCGCCGCCTTCACCAATCTCGGCCGCGACCACATGGACTATCATCCGACGGTCGAGGACTACATGGCCGCCAAGATGCGGCTGTTCGACACGCTGTTGCCGAAGGGGTCTCCGGCCGTGATCTTCGCCGACGATCCCTGGTCGGCCGAGGGGATCCGGGTGGCCACCGAAGCCGGCCACAAGGTGCTGACCGTCGGTCGCAGTGGTGAGTTCCTGGCGTTGAAGCGGGTCGAGCATTTCCGCCACAAGCAGGTCGCGGAAGTGCATTTCGGCGACGAGATCTTCGAGGTGCATATCCCGCTCGCCGGCGATTTCCAGGTCGCCAATGCCCTGGTCGCCGCGGGCCTTGCGATCGCCACCGGCGTTCCGGCGGCTGTCGCGATGAAGGCGCTGGAAAAGCTTCAGGGCGCGTCCGGCCGTCTCGAACTGGTGGGGCAGTCCAAGGCCGGGGCGCTCGCCTATGTCGACTATGCCCACAAGCCGGATGCGCTCGAAAACGTGCTGACGTCGGTGCGGCCCTTCACCACCGGCCGGGTCATTACGGTCTTCGGCTGCGGCGGCGATCGCGACAAGGGCAAGCGGCCGATCATGGGCGAGATCGCCTGCCGGCTCGCCGACATCGTCATCGTCACCGACGACAATCCGCGCTCCGAAGTCCCGGCGGTCATCCGCTCGGAGATCATGGCGGCGGCGCCCAAGGGCATCGAGATCGGCGACCGGGCGCAGGCGATCCGCGCCGCAGTCGCCATGCTGTCATCGGGGGACACGTTGATCGTGGCCGGCAAGGGGCATGAGGAGGGCCAGACCGTCGGCGATGACACGCTGCCGTTCTCGGATCATGCGGAATTGCGCAAAGCACTGGAGGAGTTTGACCATTGACCTTTCTTTGGACGTCGCAGGAAATGATCGAGGCCATGGCGGGGCGTCCCTTCGGGTCGCTGCCCGCGGGGATCACCGGCATATCCATCGACAGCCGGACGGTCGCGCAGGGCGAGGCTTTCTTCGCCATCAAGGGCGACCGGGTGGACGGTCATGATTTCGCCAGCCTGGCGATCGCCAACGGCGCGTCGCTGCTGGTCGTCTCCGAAGGCAAGCTTCCGGCGCTTGGACGCCTGACGGTGCCGATGATCGTCGTCGAAGACGTGCTCGGCGCCCTTCAGAAGCTCGCGGTTGCGGCGCGCGACAGAAGCTCCGCCACGATCATCGCGGTGACCGGTTCGGTCGGCAAGACGACCACCAAGGAAATGCTGCGGCTGGCGCTAGAGCCGTCCGGCAATGTGCATGCCGCCGTCGCTTCCTTCAACAATCACTGGGGCGTGCCGCTGACGCTCGCCCGCATGCCGGTCGAGGCCCGCTATGGCGTGTTCGAAGTCGGCATGAACCATGCCGGAGAGATCGGACCGCTGTCGCGCATGGTCCGGCCGGACGTGGCCATCATCACCACGATCGCCCCCGCCCATCTCGGCAATTTCAAGAACATCGAGGAAATCGCCGCGGCGAAGGCCGAGATCTTCGAAGGCGTGGTGCCGGGCGGCGATGTCATCCTCAATCGCGACAACAGCCAGTTCGACTTCCTCGAGCAGGCGGCGCAGGCGGCCGGCATCGACAATATTCACAGCTTCGGCCAACACGCCAAGGCGGAGTTCCGGCTCGCCGAGTTCGACGGCGCGGCCGAGCTTTCGACCGTCTGGTTTTCTCACGGCGGCGAGACCCGCGAAGTCATCATCGGCGCGCCGGGCCGGCACATCGCCGAAAACGCCATGGCCGTGCTCGGCACGGTGGCGCTGGTCGGTGCCGACATGGATGCGGCGATCGACGCGCTGTCGCAGCTTTCCGCCGTCAAGGGCCGCGGCGCCCGCCATCGCCTGTCGATCGGCAATGCGAGCTTCACGCTGATCGACGAGAGCTACAATGCCAACCCGGCTTCCATGCGCGCGGCGATTGCCGTGCTGGCCGCCGCCCAGCCGGAGGGCGAGGGGCGGCGCATCGCCGTGCTCGGAGACATGCTGGAAATGGGCGAGTTCTCGCCCGCGGTGCATGCCGAACTGGTGAGCCCGCTGCTGGCTGCCGGCATCGAGCATGTCTGGCTGGCCGGTGCGGAGATGGCGGCGCTGCGCGACGCCCTGCCGGAGAGCGTTCACGTCGAATACCAACCGACCACGGCGGAAATGGTCGAATTCGTCACCGAAGCCGTAGCGCCCGGCGACGTGATCATGATCAAGTCCTCGCTCGGCCTCGGATTCGGCAAGATCGTCTCCGCTCTGCTTGACAAGTATCCGGCATTCCACGACACGGGGCGCCAAATTTAATCCGGGCTTTTGGAAAGGGCTCCAATGCTGATCTGGCTTGTGGAACTGTCGGACAATTTTCAATTCTTCAACTTGTTCCGTTACATCACGTTCCGCACGGGAGCCGCGCTCCTTACCTCCGCCCTGGTCGTCTTCCTGTTCGGGCCGGCCATGATCGCTTCGCTGCGCGTCCGTCAGGGCAAGGGCCAACCGATCCGTGCCGACGGGCCGCAGACCCATTTCAAGAAGGCCGGCACGCCCACCATGGGCGGGCTGATGATCCTCGCAGGCATCGTCGTCTCCTCGCTGCTCTGGGCCGACCTTTCCAGCGTCTACGTGGTCGCCACCCTCTTGGTCACGCTCGGCTTCGGCGCCATCGGCTTCTATGACGACTATCTCAAGGTGACGAAGCAGACCGAGAAGGGCTTTTCCGGCAAGGCGCGCCTCGGCATCGAATTCGTCATCGCCGGCATCGCCGTCTATTTCATGATGACCACGGCACTCAACTCCGGACCGCAGGGCTCGACCTTCGGCTCCTCGATCGCCTTTCCCTTCCTCAAGGACTTCAGCATCGATCTCGGCCTGTTCTTCATCGTCTTTGGCGGCTTCGTCATCGTTTCGGCCGGCAATGCGGTCAACCTGACGGACGGCCTCGACGGGCTCGCCATCGTCCCGGTGATGATCGCGGCGGCCTCCTTCGGCATCATCGCCTATCTCACCGGCAATGCGGTGTTTTCCAACTACCTGCAGATCAATTTCGTCCCCGGCACCGGCGAACTGGCCGTCGTGCTCGGCGCGGTGATCGGGGCCGGCCTCGGCTTCCTGTGGTTCAACGCCCCGCCGGCGGCGATCTTCATGGGCGATACCGGTTCGCTGGCGCTCGGCGGCCTGATCGGTTCGGTGGCGGTCGCCACCAAGCACGAGATCGTCATGGCGATCATCGGCGGCCTGTTCGTCGCCGAAACCCTGTCGGTCATCATCCAGGTCGGCTATTTCAAGCTGACCGGCCGGCGCGTCTTCCTGATGGCGCCGATCCACCACCATTTCGAAAAGCTCGGCTGGACCGAGAGCCAGGTGGTGATCCGTTTCTGGATCATCGCGGTCGGGCTGGCCATGCTCGGCCTTTCCACCCTGAAACTGCGGTGAGGGCGCAATGATCCCGGCCACCACGTTCAAGGGCAAAAGGGTAGCGCTGTTCGGCCTCGGCGGCTCGGGCCTCGCCACGGCGAAGTCGCTGGTGGCCGGCGGTGCCGACGTCGTCTGCTGGGACGACAATCCCGACAGCGTCGCCAAGGCGAGGGCCGAGGGCATCCCGACCGAGGACCTGCGCGGCATCGACTGGAAGGCCGTCTCCACCTTGGTCCTGTCGCCCGGCGTGCCGCTCACCCATCCGAAGCCTCATTGGTCGGTCGATCTCGCCCGTGCCGAGGGCGTCGAGGTCATCGGCGATGTCGAGATCTTCGTGCGCGAGCGCCGGGTCCATGCGCCGGATTGCCCGTTCATCGCCATCACCGGCACCAACGGCAAGTCGACCACGACGGCGCTGATCGCCCATATTCTCCAGTCTTGCGGCCGCGACACGCAGCTCGGCGGCAATATAGGCCGGGCCGTGCTGACGCTCGATCCGCCGAAGGCCGGCCGCTTCTTCGTCGTCGAGTGCTCGTCCTACCAGATCGATCTCGCCCCGACGCTCAATCCGACCGCCGGCATCCTGCTCAACGTTACGCCCGACCATCTCGATCGCCACGGCACCATCCAGCATTATGCCGACGTCAAGGAGCGCCTGGTCGCCGGCAGCGGTACGGCCGTCATCGGCGTGGACGACAGCTACTCGGAACTGATCGCCGACCGCGTCGAGCGGGCCGGCAGCAAGGTCGTGCGCATTTCCAAGCGCCAGCCGCTGGTCGACGGGCTCTACAACGACGGACACCGGATCATCGAGGCGCATGGCGGCGCGACAGCCGTGCTCGTCGACCTCAACGGCATCCAGACGCTGCGCGGCGCGCACAACGCGCAGAACGCGGCCGCCGCCATCGCCGCCTGCCTCGCCGTCGGCGTGTCGCCGGACGAGGTGAGGGCGGGGCTCTCCTCCTTCGCCGGTCTGAAACACCGTATGCAGCCGGTCGGCCGGCGCGGCCATGTCGTCTTCGTCAATGATTCCAAGGCCACCAATGCCGAGGCGGCGGCGCCGGCCTTGTCGAGCTACGAGCGGATCTACTGGATCGCCGGCGGCCTGCCGAAGGAAGGCGGGATCGCCAGCCTTTCGCCGCTGTTTTCGCGCATCGCCAAGGCCTACCTGATCGGCGAGGCAGCTTCGGCTTTCGCCTCGACGCTCGGCAATGCGGTGCCTTACGAAATCTCCGGCACGCTCGCCCAGGCGGTGGCCCACGCGGCGGCCGATGCGGCGGCGGAAAATAATCCGGTGGCGGTGATGCTATCACCGGCTTGCGCAAGCTTCGATCAATATAAGAACTTCGAAGTCAGAGGTGATGCCTTCGTCGGCCACGTCGCGGCCCTCGACGGAGTGACGATGCTGGTCGACGTGCCAACAGGAGGCAACTGAGATGGTAAGCCGCGTTGAGAGAGGTCCGGTCGCCGACTGGTTCTGGACGATCGATCGTCTGTTCATGATCACCTTCATCCTCTTGATGGGGATCGGTTTCATGCTCTCCTTCGCGGCATCGCCCGCGGTCGCCGAGCGGCTCAACCTCGACAGCTTCCACTTCGTCAAGCGCCATGCCGCCTTCATGATCCCGGCGCTCGGCGTGATGATCGGCCTCTCCTTCCTGTCGCCGCGCCAGGTCCGCCGCACCGCCATGGTCATCCTTGCGGTCTCGCTGCTGATGATGGTGGCGGCGCTGTTCTTCGGCATCGAGGTCAAGGGCGCGCGGCGCTGGATCACCATTGCCGGCATCTCCATCCAGCCGTCCGAGTTCATGAAGCCGGCCTTCGTCGTCATCTGCGCCTGGCTGTTTGCCGAACATGCGCGCCAGCCGGAAATCCCCGGCAATCTCTTCGCCATCATCCTGTTCGGCATCGTTGCCGCCCTTCTGGTC
The DNA here is from genome assembly GCF_059424725.1 of Allorhizobium sp. GW101-3B10. Classification (NCBI taxonomy): domain Bacteria; kingdom Pseudomonadati; phylum Pseudomonadota; class Alphaproteobacteria; order Hyphomicrobiales; family Rhizobiaceae; genus Allorhizobium; species Allorhizobium sp. GW101-3B10. Next base: position 1,173,017 of record NZ_JBWKZR010000001.1, read on the forward strand.
GCCCAGCCCGACCTTGGCCAGACCATCCTGACCTCGATCGTCTGGGGCGGCATGTTCTTCATGGCCGGCATGCCGTGGCTGTGGATCACGCTGCTCGGCGGCATCGGGGTTGCCGGCGTCTTCGGCGCCTATCTCACCCTGCCGCACGTCGCCGGGCGTATCGACCGGTTCCTCACCGGCGAGGGCGACACCTTCCAGGTGGATACCGCCCGCCAGGCGATCATCCGCGGCGACTGGTTCGGCCAGGGGCCGGGCGAGGGCATCGTCAAACGCATCATCCCGGACAGCCATACCGACTTCATCTTCTCGGTTGCTGCTGAGGAGTTCGGCATCTTCTTCTGCATGGTGCTGGTTTCCATCTTCGGCTTCCTCGTTCTGCGCGGCCTCAGCCACGCCTTCAAGGAGCGCAACGACTTCAACCGCTTCGCAGTCGCCGGCCTCGTCCTGCTGATCGGCACGCAGTCGATGATCAATATCGGGGTTAACCTCGAACTGCTGCCGGCCAAGGGCATGACGTTGCCGCTCATCTCCTATGGCGGCTCGTCGATGATTGCGATCTGCGTCACTGCCGGCTTCATCCTGGCGTTGACGCGTCGGCGGCCGGAAAAGCGCGCCCAGGAGCGCAGCCTCTTTCGCGCCGCGCACGGCGTTCCGGCGGAGTAAGCCATCATGACAAAAGGCATCATCCTGCTCGCCGCCGGCGGTACCGGCGGCCATCTGTTTCCGGCCGAGGCCCTGGGGCACCTGCTCGCCGAGCGCGGCTATTCCGTGCATCTGGTGACCGACAGCCGGGCCGAACGTTATGCCGGCACCTTCCCGGCCGAGGCGATCCACACCGTCGCCTCGGCGACCATCGGCTCGAAGAACCCGGTGGCGGTGGCGCGAGCGCTGCTCTCGCTGTGGAAAGGCTTTCGCCAGGCGAAGCGGTTGATCCGCCAGCTGAAGCCGAAGGCCGTGATCGGCTTTGGCGGCTATCCGACGGTGCCGCCGCTGCTGGCGGCCGCCGGCCTCGGCGTGCCGACGCTGCTGCACGAGCAGAACGCGGTCATGGGGCGCGCCAACAAGGCGCTCGCCACGCGGGTCAAGGCGATCGCCGGCGGCTTCCTTCCCGAGGGCGGGACCTATGCCGGCAAGACGGTGGTCACCGGAAATCCGGTCCGCCCGGCGGTAATTGCCGCTTCGTCCATCCCCTACAGCCCGTCGCAGCCCGGCAGCCCGTTCCGCCTCGTGGTGTTCGGCGGCAGCCAGGGTGCGCAGTTCTTCTCCTCGGCCCTGCCGAACGCCATCAGCCTGCTCGACGCATCCCTGCGGAACCGCCTGACGGTCACGCAGCAGGCGCGGCCGGAGGATGCCGAACGCGTCAAGTCGTGTTACGAAAAGCTCGGCGTTCCGGCCGAGGTTTCGCCCTTCTTCACAGACATGGCCGGACGCATCGCAGCTGCCCATCTGGTGATCTGCCGCTCCGGCGCCTCGACGGTCTCGGAACTGTCGGTGGTCGGGCGCCCGTCGATCCTCGTGCCTTACCCCTATGCGCTCGACCACGACCAGGCGGCCAATGCAGCGGCCCTTGCGGCCTCCGGCGGCGCGAGCGTCATTGCCCAGTCGGAGCTTTCGCCCGAGCGCCTGGCGCAACTGTTGACGAGTGCCATGCAGGAGCCGGAAAGGCTGGCACGGATGGCCGAGGCCGCCAGAACAGCGGGAAAGCCCGACGCAACACGCTTGCTCGCCGACCTTGTTGAGTCTATTGCCGCTGGCAAGGATATCGCTCACGTGAAGGGAGCCAATTCATGAAAATGCCGACCTCCATCGGGCTCGTCCATTTCATCGGCATCGGTGGGATCGGGATGAGCGGCATCGCCGAAGTGCTGCACAATCTCGGCCATCGCGTCCAGGGATCGGACCAGGCCGACGGTGCCAATGTCCAGCGCCTGCGCGCCAAGGGCATCGAGGTCCATGTCGGCCACACGGCCGAAAACCTCGGCGATGCCGAGGTGGTGGTCGTCTCGACCGCGATCAAGAAGGACAATCCGGAACTCGTCGCGGCGCGCGAAAAGCTGCTGCCGATCGTGCGCCGCGCCGAAATGCTGGCCGAGCTGATGCGCTTCCGCAATGCGATCGCCATCGGCGGCACGCACGGCAAGACCACGACGACCTCGATGGTTGCGGCCCTGCTCGATGCCGGCGGGCTCGACCCGACCGTCATCAATGGCGGCATCATCAATGCCTATGGCACCAATGCCCGCATGGGCGAGGGCGAGTGGATGGTGGTCGAGGCCGACGAATCGGACGGCACCTTCCTCAAGCTTCCGGCCGAAGTGGCGATCGTCACCAATATCGACCCCGAGCATCTCGACCATTACGGAACCTTCGACGCCGTGCGCGCTGCCTTCCGCCAGTTCGTCGAGAACGTGCCGTTCTACGGCTTCGGCGTGATGTGCCTCGATCATCCGGAAGTCCAGGCGCTGGTCGGCCGCATCGAGGATCGCAAGGTCATCACCTATGGCGAGAACCCGCAGGCCGACGTGCGCTATTCCAATGTGAGGCTCGAGGGCACGCATTCGATCTTCGACGTCGAGATCCGCCGCCGCCGTACCGGCCGGGTGTTCAATTTCAAGGACCTCCGGCTGCCGATGCCGGGCCGCCATAACGTCGCCAATGCCTGCGCCGCGATCGCGGTCGCCAACCGGCTCGACATTGCGGAAGAGGCGATCCGCAAGGGGCTTTCCTCCTTCGGCGGCGTCAAGCGGCGCTTCACCCTGACCGGAACGTGGAACGGCGTGCAGGTGTTCGACGACTACGGCCACCATCCGGTCGAGATCAAGGCCGTGCTCAAGGCGGCACGCGAGGCTTGTGAGGGCCGCATCATCGCCGTCCACCAGCCGCATCGCTATACCCGCCTGTCGAGCCTGTTCGAGGATTTCGCCAACTGCTTCAACGATGCCGACACGCTGCTTCTCGCCCCGGTCTATGCCGCGGGGGAGGATCCGATCGAGGGCGCCAATGCCGAGGCCCTGGTCGAGCGCATCCGCGCCGGCGGCCATCGCGACGCCCGCTACCTGCCGTCGCCCGATCAGCTGGCACCGATCGTTGCGGGCATTGCACAACCGGGTGATTTCGTGATTCTCTTGGGAGCAGGTAACATCACCCAGTGGGCGGCGTCGCTGCCGCGCGAACTGGAAGCGTTTTCGGGAAAGTCTTGAATGAAACAGGTGGATGGGGAAAAGCTGCTGGCCTCGCTCGGGCCGGGTGTTGAAGAGTTGCGCGGTCGGCTGACGCCGGATGCGCCGATGGATCGCGTGACGTGGTTCCAGGCCGGCGGCCTCGCCGAGCTGATGTTCCAGCCGCACGACCGGGACGACCTCGTCGCCTTTCTCAAGCTTCTGCCGCAGGACGTTCCGCTGACCGTAATTGGCGTCGGCTCGAACCTCCTGGTGCGCGACGGCGGCATTCCGGGCGTCGTCATCCGCCTGTCCGCCAAGGGTTTCGGCCAGGTCGAGCTCGCCGGTGAAAACCGCATCCGGGCGGGCGCGATATGCCCCGACAAGCACATCGCCGCCATGGCGATGGACCACAATATCGGTGGCTTCCACTTCTACTACGGCATTCCGGGCTCGATCGGCGGAGCCTTGCTGATGAATGCCGGCGCCAATGGCGGGGAGACGGCCGAGCGGCTGGTCGAAGTCGAGGCGGTCGACCGCAAGGGCAATGTGCATGTCCTGTCGAAGGCCGAGATGGGCTACAGCTATCGCCACTCCAACGCGCCGGAGGGACTGATCTTCACCAGCGCGCTGTTCGAGGGCTATCCGGAAGAAAAGGCCAAGATCCGCGCCGACATGGACGCGGTTCGCCATCACCGCGAGACGGTGCAACCGGTCAAGGAAAAGACCGGCGGCTCGACCTTCAAGAACCCGGAGGGCCATTCGGCCTGGGAACTGATCGACCAGGCCGGCTGCCGCGGCCTGATGATCGGTGGCGCACAGATGTCGTCGCTGCACTGCAATTTCATGATCAATGTCGGCCATGCCACGGCCTACGATCTCGAATATCTCGGCGAGACCGTGCGCCAGCGTGTCTTCGAGCATTCCGGCATCAAGCTCGAATGGGAAATCAAGCGGATCGGCATCTTCATGCCGGGCCGCGAGGTCAGGCCGTTCCACGGCGTGACGGCGGAGTAACGGGCGGGAGCGGGCAGGGCCGGCTCCCCTTCTCTCCGGTTTGCCGCCCGGGGCGGGAAGATTGATTCCAGATAATTCATCCCTCGCACGCCCGCTCGACGAATTGTTAAGCGGGCGTCTCTATTCTACCTGCGTCTTGGGAGAGTGGGTCATGGGGAATGCGACCAGAAACTGGATCGTGCGGCAATTGACGCTCGGCGAATTCTCCAGCCGCCGCGCAGTGGTCAGGCGTGCGATATGGATGGCGACGAAGATCGCCATGCTGGCCTATGGGCTGAACCTCTGCGCCCATTTCGTCCTCGTCGCTTTCGATCTCTTGCCCTACGATCTCTTTCCGGCCCTGGTGATCGCCACGGTGCTGACGCCGCCGGTGTCCTTCGTCGTCGCGGTGATCGCCTATGCCGTGGTCGGCTTCGCCATCTACGATCTCGGCGTCTCGCGCTCCGAGCTGGAACGGATCAGCCGGATCGACATGCTGTCCGGCCTGCTCAACCGCCGGGCCTTCCACAAGGCATTCGACGACAGTCGTGGCGATGCCTCGCTCGTGCTGTTCGACATCGACCGCTTCAAGGCGGTCAACGACACTTTTGGGCATTCGGCCGGCGATGACGTCATTGCCGCGGTCGCCGAGGTCATCCGGGAAACCTTCGCCGACGGCGAGGTCTGTGCCCGCATCGGCGGCGAGGAATTTGCCGTCCTTTGGTCGAGGGACGGCGCCTCAGCCATTGCTGAGCGCGCCGACATGGTGCGCCAGCGGGTCGCCGCACTTGAGGTGGCGGCCGGTGAAAGAACCGTGCGCATCACGATATCCGGCGGCATTGCCGACCTGGCCGGCGTCCGGGGCTTCAACGAGATCTTCTCCGAGGCCGACCGTGCGCTCTATGTCGCCAAGGCGAGCGGACGCAATCGAATCGTGCGCCATCGGGACATCGACTCGCTGTCGAACGGGGCCATCGCCCTGTCGCCGGTCCTCCATCAGGCGCGTTCCGAGCGTCTTGCCGGCTGAGCGGCCGCGCGCCATTAACCCCAATTTCGTCGTTTGTTTCCAAAGCCTTGTGCTCACTTCATCACGCGCCGGCCGAGCAAATAAATCCGTCGTCCGATGCGGTCGGTTAACGAAAGTAAACACTTCATTAACCTTACTGTTGTCTAACTTGAGCAAAGGACAGGGCCTTTCCTGATGGCGTCATCGCCGCCCGATGTCCGAGAGTTGGTCTGCAATTTGCGGGGGCGTTGATGAGTGGCAAGCATGTAGCCGTCCTGATGGGTGGTCTTTCTTCCGAGCGGCCGGTGTCGCTGTCGTCGGGGAATGCCTGCGCTGCTGCTCTCGAGGGTGAAGGTTACCGCGTCACGCGAATCGACGTCGACCGCAATATCGGCCAGGTACTCGCCGACCTTCGTCCGGATGTGGCCTTCAATGCGCTGCACGGGCCTTTCGGCGAGGACGGCACGATTCAGGGCGTTCTCGAATATCTGCAGATTCCCTACACGCATTCCGGCGTGCTCGCTTCGGCGCTCGCGATGGACAAGGGGCAGGCGAAGATCGTCGCCGGTCATGCCGGCGTCCCGGTCGCCGAAGCCAGGGTGATGTCGCGTTTCGACATCGGCAACGAACATCCGATCGCGCCGCCTTATGTCGTGAAGCCGGTTCGTGAGGGCTCGAGCTTCGGCGTCGTCATCGTGCGCGAGGATGCGTCGCATCCGCCGCAGTCGCTGGGCTCCAGCGAGTGGCGCTATGGCGACCGTGTCATGGTTGAACACTATGTCGCCGGCCGCGAGCTGACTTGCGGCGTCATGGGCGACAAGGCGCTCGGCGTCATCGAGATCGTGCCGCAGGGGCATGGCTTCTATGACTATGATTCCAAATATGTTGCGGGCGGGTCCCGTCACGTACTTCCTGCGGAAATTTCACCGAAAATTTACCAAAAAATACAATCATTGGCCCTCACGGCACATCAGGCGGTCGGGTGTCGCGGAGTGAGTCGCTCGGACTTCCGTTACGACGACCGGTTTTCCGAGGATGGCGAGTTGATCTGGCTGGAAATCAATACCCAGCCCGGTATGACCCCGACCTCGCTGGTGCCGGAAATGGCGGCGCATGCCGGTCTTGGTTTTGGTGAGTTTCTTCGGTGGATGGTGGAGGACGCGTCTTGTTTGCGGTGAACGGCGATAGATCTGCGGATATGGGTGGACGCTACGGCGTAGCCTCCGTTTCTGCTGGCGAGGGGCGTGTCCTGCCCCGGCCGATGCGCCGCGTCGTGCGCTTCGTCGTGAGCCTGTGCTCCGGCCGCATCTCCATCCCGGCCCATACCGGCAAGGTATCGCTCGTCGGCTTCTATTCCGCCGTCGCGCTCTACGGCATCGTTGTCGGCGGTCACGGTCCGGCGGTCGTTCAGGCTGTCACCACCGGTGCCGGCTTTGCCGTCGAGGACGTGCGCGTCTCCGGCAACGAGCACACGTCGGAAATCGATATTCTCCAGCTTCTCGGCCTCGACGGCTCGACCAGCCTGCTCGGTCTCGACATCGCTGCCGCCCGTGCGGCGCTGTCGGACCTGCCCTGGGTCGAATCGGCCGAGGTTCGCAAGATCTATCCGCGCGCCGTCGAAGTGGTCCTGCGCGAGCGTCAGGCCTACGGCATCTGGCAGCACGGCACCGAGCTCTCGCTGATCGAGAAGTCCGGCAGCGTGATCGCTCCGCTGCGCGACAACAAGTTTGCCTCCCTGCCGCTGTTCGTTGGGCGTGATGCCGAAACGGCCGCGGCCGCCGTCGAGGGCGAGTTCGCCAAGTTCCCGGACATTGCCGCGCGGGTGAAGGCCTTCGTGCGCGTCGCCGGCCGCCGCTGGGACATCCATCTCGACAACGGCGTTGTCGTGAAGCTGCCGGAAGACAATATCGGTGCGGCGCTGGCCAAGCTGTCGCGTCTCGACGCTGAACAGCGTCTGCTGGAGCGCGACATCGCCGCCGTCGACTTCCGCCTTCCCGATCGCACCACCATCCAGCTGACGCCGGGTGCGCAGGAGCGCCGGCTGGCTGCTGTCGAAGAGCGGCGCAAGATGTTGAAGAAGGTGGGGCTGAGCATATGAGTCTGTTCGGAAGCTCCCATTTCGGCCTGCCCCGCATGAAGCCGCTGTCGTCCAAGCGGGCGCATGTGGTTTCCGTGCTCGACATCGGCTCGACCAAGGTCGTCTGCATGATCGGCCGCCTGACGCCCCGCAAGGAAAGCTCGGTTCTTCCGGGTCGCACCCACAATGTCGAGATCATCGGCATCGGCCACCAGCGTTCGCGCGGTGTGAAGTGCGGCGTGATCTCCGATCTCGATGCGGTCGAGAGCGTCGTTCGCCTCGCCGTCGATGCGGCCGAGCGCATGGCCGGCCTCACCGTCGAGAGCCTGATCGTCAACGTATCCGCCGGCCGCATCGGTTCCGACGTCTATACCGCGACCATCGATCTCGGCGGACAGGAAGTCGAAGGCAGCGACCTGAAGAAGGTTCTCGTCGCGGCCGGGCAACAGTCCCAGGGCAATGACCGGGCCGTGCTGCATTCGCTGCCGACGGGCTTCTCGCTGGACGGCGAGCGCGGCATCCGCGATCCGCTCGGCATGTACGGCGACGTCCTGGGTGTCGACATGCATGTCGTGACCGCCGAACGGGCCGCGCTGCGCAATCTCGAACTCTGCATCAACCGTGCGCACCTGACCGTCGAGGGCGTGGTCGCCACCCCTTACGCCAGCGGCCTTGCAGCCCTGGTCGACGACGAGGTCGAACTCGGCTGCGCCGCCATCGACATGGGCGGCGGCATGACGACGATCTCGGTCTTCGCCGAAGGCAAGCTTATTCACACCGACGCCATCAGCATCGGCGGTCATCATGTGACAACCGACCTGGCACGCGGCCTGTCGACCCGCATCGAGGATGCCGAGCGTCTGAAGGTGGTCCATGGTTCGGCTCTCGCCAACGGTGCGGACGAGCGCGACGTGGTTTCCGTGCCGCCGATCGGCGAGGACGACCGCGACCAGCCGCTGCAGGTGCCCAAGGCATTGCTGACGCGCATTATTCGCGCCCGCATCGAAGAGACTCTTGAACTGTTGCGCGATCGGATTCAGAAGTCGGGCTTCTCGCCCGTCGTCGGCAAGCGAGTCGTCCTCACGGGCGGCGCCAGCCAGCTGACCGGTATGCCCGAGGCGGCTCGCCGCATTCTGGCCCGCAACGTGCGAATCGGGCGCCCGATGGGTGTCGCCGGCCTCCCGGCCGCGGCCAAGGGTCCCGCTTTTTCGACCGCAGTCGGATTGATGATTTATCCGCAGGTCGCCGATCAGGAAACCCATGCCGGGCAGGGCGGTCTGTTCTCCCCCTTCGGCAACGGAAACAGCCGGATAGCCCGCATGGGCCAATGGCTGAAGGAAAGTTTTTGAGTTCAGTCCAGGTCGGTCTCGCGGGACCGGTCGGGGCGAAAAGTTGAAATGAATGGCCGGCGTGGCGCTGCGGCCGGAGAAAGAAGGAAGTCTGAAATGACCATCAAGCTGCAAAAGCCAGATATCACCGAGCTGAAGCCTCGGATCACCGTGTTCGGCGTCGGCGGCGGCGGCGGCAACGCTGTCAACAACATGATCACCGCCGGTCTCCAGGGCGTCGACTTCGTCGTCGCCAACACGGATGCCCAGGCGCTGACCATGACCAAGGCCGAGCGAATCATCCAGCTCGGCGTCAGCGTCACCGAAGGCCTCGGCGCCGGCTCGCAGCCGGAAGTCGGCCGTGCCGCCGCTGAAGAGTGCATCGACGAGATCATCGATCACCTGAACGGCACCCACATGTGCTTCGTCACCGCCGGCATGGGCGGCGGCACCGGCACCGGTGCGGCACCCGTCGTTGCCCAGGCCGCCCGCAACAAGGGCATCCTGACCGTCGGCGTCGTCACCAAGCCGTTCCACTTCGAAGGTCAGCGCCGCATGCGGCTCGCCGAGGCCGGCATAGAGGAACTGCAGAAGTCGGTCGACACGCTGATCGTCATCCCGAACCAGAACCTGTTCCGCATCGCCAATGACAAGACGACCTTCGCGGACGCATTCGCCATGGCCGACCAGGTTCTCTACTCGGGCGTCGCCTGCATCACCGACCTGATGGTCAAGGAAGGCCTCATCAACCTCGACTTCGCGGACGTTCGCTCCGTGATGCGCGAGATGGGCCGTGCGATGATGGGTACCGGCGAGGCTTCGGGCCAGGGCCGTGCGATGCAGGCTGCCGAAGCCGCCATTGCCAACCCGCTGCTCGACGAAACCTCGATGAAGGGCGCACAGGGCCTGCTGATCTCGATCACCGGCGGTCGCGACATGACCCTGTTCGAAGTCGACGAGGCTGCGACCCGCATCCGCGAAGAAGTCGATCCGGACGCCAACATCATCCTCGGCGCGACCTTCGACGAAGCGCTCGAAGGCCTGATCCGCGTGTCCGTCGTTGCCACCGGCATCGATCGTGCGGCCAATGCCATGGCCGGCCGCGACGCCGCTCCGGTCGCAAAGCCCCTTATCCGTCCTTCGGCGGCCGTTGCTTCTGCTCCGGCCGCAGTTCAGCCTGCAATGGCGCAGGCACCCAAGACCATCGACCCGGTGGCAGAAACGATCCGTTCGGCTGAAGCTGAAATGGAACGCGAACTGGAAATCGCCATCGCGCGTCAGGCTGCCATGGCACCGCAGCCGGCCGCCGAACCGGAATTCCGCCCGCAGAGCCGGCTGTTCGCCACGCCTGCTGCCGCCGAAGCACAGCCCGCAGCGCGTATGCCGGCCGAGCCGGTTGCCGCTTCTGCTCCGGTCATGAGCCGTCCGGCTCCGGCCATGCAAGCCGCCCCGGACATGCAGGCTCCGGCGCCGGTTCGCCACGAGCCGGTTGCCCCGGCAGTCCGCCAGACCGTCGATCAGGTCCGCATGCCCAAGGTGGAAGATTTCCCGCCGGTGCTGCGTGCCGAAATCGATCACCGCGCCCACACGGCGGCTCCGGCCGCCCAGGACGAACGCGGTCCGATGGGTCTCCTGAAGCGGATCACCAACTCGCTTGGCCGCCATCAGGAGGAAGAACCCGCCGTCGACATGACCGCCTCTGCGCCGGCCACGGCCGCACCGCAGCGTCGCGCTCTTTCGCCGGAAGCCAGCCTCTATGCGCCGCGTCGCGGCCAGCTTGACGACCAGGGTCGCGCCACGCCCCCGTCGCGTTCGAGCCACGAGGACGACCAGCTGGAAATCCCGGCCTTCCTTCGCCGCCAATCCAACTGATCGAGCGCTTTCAGTGATCAAGGGCCCGGGTCTCACGACCCGGGCCCTTTGTGTTTTACAAGCCTCCGCCGGTTGGCGGTTTTCCTTTTGTTTTCAATTGTATGGTTTCGTTACAATGCGAAAGAAACAGTGATTTGGCACGACGCGGCCCTGTCCGTATGTATGGGGTCGGAAATGGGCATGGACGGCAGCGGCCGCTGATTCCCCGATCCGAAAATGACAAGAGCAGCCGCAACATCCGTGCCTGAGGGCAGGGGCAGGTTGCACCGCTAAAGGCAGTTTTTCATGGCAATCGCATTGCTGGGCTTCCAGACCACCATCGCAGCTCCCCTCAGCCTGACGGGTATCGGCGTCCATTCCGGGCGCACGGTGACCCTCAACATGCTGCCGGCCGAGGCCGGCGCGGGCATCGTGTTCGTGCGCACCTATGACGATGGCAGTTCTGCCGAGTTCAAGGCGGTTTCCTCGCAGGTCGGCAATACCGATCTCTGCACCGTGCTCGGCTTCTCCCCGGCCCGGTCGATCGCCACCATCGAGCATGTCATGGCGGCCATCTATGCGCTCGGCCTCGACAATCTGGTGATCGAGGTCGACGGCGCCGAGATGCCGATCATGGACGGCAGCTCGGAAGTGTTCATCGATGCGATCGAGCAGGTCGGCATCGTCAATCTCGGCGTCAAGCGCCGCTATATCCGCGTGACCAAGCCGGTCCGCATCGAAGCCGGCGCCTCCTGGGCCGAATTCCGTCCCTATGACGGCACGCGCTTCGAGGTCGAGATCGATTTCGAAAGCCCGCTGATCGGCCGGCAGAAATGGGCCGGCGACCTGACGGCTGCGACCTTCAAGAACGAGCTGTCTCGGGCCCGCACCTTCGGTTTCATGCGCGATGTGGAGCGCCTGTGGGCCGCCGGCTTCGCGCTCGGTTCCTCGCTCGAGAATTCCGTCGTCATCTCCGACGACAATACGGTCATCAACGTCGAGGGCCTGCGTTACGAGAAGGACGAATTCGTCCGCCACAAGACGCTCGATGCCGTCGGCGACCTGGCGCTTGCCGGGGCGCAGTTCATCGGCTGCTACCGGTCCTATCGCGGCGGCCACAAGCTGAACGCCAATGCGCTGAAGGCGCTCCTGGACAACCGGGATGCCTACGAGGTCGTCGAGGCGCCGGCGCGCAGCCTCCAGGCGCGGGCGCGCGAATTCGTCGCGGTCAACGTGCCGGAATTCGCTCCCTGGTCCGCCTGACCTTCAAATTACCTCCAGACTCGGGCCGAGGCATCCTATCCTCGGCCCTTTTTTATGCCGGGACGGAAAATTCCGCGTTTCGGCGACGCCGGGCGTCCGCGGCCATTTCTGCGCTTTCGTTTCGTCCCGCCACAAAAATGCGTTAAATCGCCATCATTGCGTTGCTCTCATACTGCTTTTATGGCTAGAAACGCGTGTTGAAAGCGACTGTTTTCTAGCGGCGCTGCAATCGGGAACTGTCGAATGAGTCATGTAGGGTCGGTCGTTGTGAATAAAGCCGCGCGTATTGCCAGTATATGTGTGATGATGACGGTATCCGGCGCGCTGCTGACGGCATGCCAGTCCGACCCGGACATCGACATCACCAAGCTCGGCGTCGAAACCGACCCGCCGGAAACGCTCTACAATCAGGGCCTGGCGAACATCAAGGCCGGCAACATCGTCGAGGCGTCGCGCAAGTTCGACGCCATCGACGCGCAGCATCCCTTCTCAGAATGGTCGCAGAAGGCGCTGGTGATGAGCACGTTCACCAAGTATCGCCTGGGGCGCTACACGGAGGCCCTCTCCACCGGCAACCGTTATCTCAACCTTTATCCGCGTTCCGACGATTCCGCCTATGTGCAGTATCTCGTCGGCCTGTCGCACTGGAAGCAGATCTCCAACGTCACGCAGGACCAGAAGAGCTCGCTGCAGACGATCGACGCCATGCAGAAGGTGGTCGACAACTATCCGGACTCCGAATACGTCGACGACGCCCAGGCCAAGATCCGTTTCGCCCGCGACCAGCTCGCCGGCAAGGAAATGCAGATCGGGCGCTACTATCTGGAACGCAAGGAATATCTCGCGTCCATTTCGCGCTTCCGCGTCGTGGTCGAGAAATATCCGAACACCAACCAGATCGAGGAAGCGCTGGCGCGCCTGGTCGAGGCCTATTTCGCCATGGGCGTGGTGCAGGAAGCCCAGACGGCTGCCGCCGTGCTCGGCCACAACTATCCCGACAGCCAGTGGTATGCCGATTCCTACAAGCTCCTGAAGTCGGGCGGTCTCGAGCCCCGCGAGAATTCCGGTTCGTGGATCGCAAGGGCCGGCAAGAAGATTCTTGTCGGGAGCTGACCCTTCTTTCCTAGACGCGAGATGAGTTTGCCATGCTGGTCCAGCTGTCGATCCGCGATATCGTTCTGATCGAGCGGCTGGATCTTGCCTTCGAAGCCGGGCTCTCCGTCCTGACGGGCGAAACCGGCGCCGGCAAGTCCATCCTTCTCGACAGCCTGTCGCTGGCGCTCGGCGGGCGCGGCGACGGATCGCTCGTGCGCCATGGCGAGGACAAGGGGCAGGTGACTGCGGTCTTCGACGTTGCGATGGGCCATCCGGCCCGCACCCTCCTGCGCGGCAACGGCGTCGACGATGACGGCGACCTGATCTTCCGCCGCGTCCAGTCGACCGACGGCCGCACCCGCGCCTATATCAACGACCAGCCCGTATCCGTGCAGCTGATGCGCCAGGCGGGCCAGCTTCTGGTCGAGATCCACGGCCAGCACGACGACCGCGCGCTCGTCGACACCGATGCCCACCGCATGTTGCTCGATGCATTCGCAGGCCTCTCCGACGAGGCGGTCAGCCTCGGCGAGAGCTATCGCCGCTGGCGCGATGCCGACCGGGTGCTGAAAGCCCATCGGGCCCGCGTCGAGGCGGCGGCCCGCGAGGCGGATTATCTTCGCGCTTCGGTCGAGGAGCTGGAAAAGCTCTCCCCGCGCGACGGCGAGGAGGACGAACTCGCCGACCGCCGCGCCGCGATGCAGAAGTCGGAGCGCATCGCCGGTGACATCGCCGAGGCTTCGGAGTTTCTCAACGGCCATGCCTCGCCGGTGCCGCTGATCGCTTCGCTGGTCCGCCGGCTGGAGCGCAAGAGCCACGAGGCGCCGGGCCTTCTCGAGGATACCGTGCAGCTGCTCGATTCGGCGCTCGACAATCTCTCCAATGCGCAGATGGAGGTCGAGGCAGCACTTCGGCGCACCGAATTCGATCCGAACGAACTGGAACGGGTCGAAGAGCGTCTGTTTGCCCTGCGCGCCGCGGGCCGCAAATATTCCGTGCCGGTGACCGGTCTTCCGGCGCTCGCCGAAAAGATGATCGCCGATCTCGCCGAGCTGGATGCCGGCGAGGAGAAGCTCGGCGCGCTGGAGACCGGCGTGATCGAGGCGAAGGCGCATTACGATCACCTGGCCGGGGTCCTTTCGGCGAAGCGCCGCAATGCCGCCTCTGCGCTCTCCGAGGCGGTGATGGCCGAGCTTCCGGCCCTGAAGCTGGAACGCGCGCGCTTCATGGTCGAGGTGGCGAGCGATCCGGAGGCTGCGACCGCCGAGGGCATCGACACCGTGGAATTCCACGTCCAGACCAATCCCGGCACGCGTCCGGGGCCGATCATGAAGGTCGCATCCGGCGGCGAGCTGTCGCGCTTCCTTTTGGCGCTCAAGGTGGCGCTCGCCGATCGCGGTTCGGCGCCCACCCTGGTCTTCGACGAAATCGACACGGGCGTCGGCGGCGCGGTCGCCGATGCGATCGGCCAGCGCCTCAAGCGGCTCTCCGCCAAGGTGCAGGTGCTGTCCGTCACCCATGCGCCGCAGGTCGCCGCCCGTGCCGCCACGCATCTCCTGATCTCCAAGGGGCCGACGGGCGAGGGCGGCGAGAAGATCGCCACCCGGGTTGCGACCATGGAGCCGGAACACCGACGCGAGGAGATCGCCCGCATGCTTGCCGGCGCCTCGGTCACCGACGAGGCGAGAGCCGCCGCGGCGCGGCTTCTGGCCGGAGAAAACTGAGCGCCGGCGGACCTTTGGTGCGGCGATTGCATTCAAGGCCGAAACCTGTTTCCCTCGGTGCACGATGTTCGAAGTCCTGTCTGCCTATTGGCCGCATATCCTTGCCGTCCTGTCGATTGCCATGGGAACGGCCGCCGCGATCCATGCGACCATGACCAAGCGCGAGGTCCGCTCGGCGATCGGCTGGGTTGGCGTCATCGTGCTGTCGCCGCTGCTCGGCGCGCTGATCTATGCCGTGGTCGGGGTCAACCGCATCCGTCGCAAGTCGCTGATTTCCCGCCGCGCGCTGCATCTCGACGAGCTGTGGCGCACGCTGTCGCACTACCGCGTGTCGCGCGAGGCGGTGGAGTCGCGCTTCGGCAGCCGCATGGCCGGGTTGAAGACGCTCGGCGACCGGGTCTCCAAGCACGCGCTCTCCTCCGGCAACCGGATCGACATGCTGTCGTCAGGCGGCGAGACCTATGCCGCCTTCTGCGAGGCGATCGCCGCCGCCGAGCGCAGCATCATCCTCGAAACCTACATCTTCGACCGCGACGCCGCGGGGATTCGGGTGGCCGACCGGCTGATCGCCGCCCACAGGCGCGGCGTGACGGTCCGCGTGCTGATCGACGCGGTCGGCGCCCGCTACAGCGTGCCGAGCATCATCGGCTATCTGACCGATGCAGGGGTGGCGGTCGCCACGTTCAACGGCAAGGTCATCATGGGGCTGCGGTTGCCCTATGCCAATCTGCGCACCCACCGCAAGATCCTGGTGGCCGACGGGGCCGTGGCCTTTCTCGGCGGCATGAACATCCGCGCCGGCTTCGAGGGCGACGAGGCGGCCCGCGACACGCATTTCCGGCTGACCGGACCGGCGGTCGCCGACATCTTCGCCGTGGCGGCCGAGGACTGGCATTTCGAGACGGGAGAGATTCTCACCGGGGCGGACTGGGGCGTCGCGCCGTTCGCCGCCGAGCCCGGCGCGCCGAGCTTCGTGCGCAGCGTCGTCTCCGGCCCCGACACCAATCTCGAAACCAACCAGAAGATCATGATGGGCGCCTTTTCCGTCGCGGAGAGGTCGATCCGCATCATGTCGCCCTATTTCCTGCCCGACAACATCCTGCTCGGTGCACTCGCGACGGCGGCGCGCCGCGGGGTGACCGTCGATATCGTCATCCCGGCGCAAAACAATCTTGCCATCGTCAGCCATGCCATGGCCGCCCAGTTCGACCAGATCCTCAAGGACGGTAGCCGGATCTTCCGCGCCCAGGGCCTGTTCGACCATTCGAAGCTGATGACGGTCGACGGACAATGGGCCTTTGTCGGCTCGTCCAATCTCGATTCGCGCTCGCTCAGGCTCAATTTCGAGATCGACATCGAAGTCTTCGATCCGGATTTCGCTGCGACGATAGATGCGCGCATCGACGCCTCGCTGGAGGGGGCCGAGCCCGTCACGCAGGAGGAACTGCGCCGGCGCCCGTTCGTTTACCGTCTGTTCGACCGTTTCCTTTGGCTCGGTTCGCCCTATCTGTGATGGAGATCTGTCTTGTTGAAATCCTGTCGTCATTGCGCAACGGGCGTGGTTTCTCCCATTTCGCGCCCTATGCTTGGGGCTGGGCTGGCAATGCTGCAGTGTGCATGGAAGTGAAATGACGAAGACCAACCACAATCTGGCTTCCGCAGTCATCGCCTCGATCAAGAACCGGTCCAATCGCATCCATAATCCGCTGACGCGGGAGGAGCGCGACGGCTGCATGCTGGTCGCGTCCTACAATGTCCACAAATGTGTCGGCACCGACGGCCGCTTCGACCCGGAACGCATCATCGAGGTCATCCGCGAAATGAACCCGGACGTGATCGCCCTGCAGGAGGCCGACCAGCGCTTCGGCGAGCGGTCGGGCCTGCTCGACCTGCCGCGCCTTCGGCTGGAGACCGGGCTGATGCCGGTGCCGGTGCTGCACAAGCCGAAATCGCATGGCTGGCGCGGCAATGTGCTGCTGTTCAAGGAGGGCGTGGTGCGCGACGTGCACCAGGTGGCGCTTCCGGGGCTCGAGCCGCGCGGCGCGCTGGTCGCCGAAATCGACCTCGAATCGCGCGAGGGACTGCGAATCATCGCCGCCCATCTCGGCCTCCTGCGCTGGGCCCGCCGCCAGCAGGCCGATACCATCCTCGACATCATCGGCCGGCGCGAAGACCGACCGACCCTTTTGATGGGTGATTTCAACGAATGGCGCCTCGGCCCCGGATCGGCGCTCACCCGCCTCGAATCGGTCTTCGGCCCGCTGCCGACCCCGATCCCCAGCTATCCGGCCCGCATGCCGGTGCTCTCGCTCGACCGGATCATGGCCAACCGCACCGACCTGATCGCCGAGATGGCGGTGCATGACACGCCGCTTGCCCGCAAGGCCTCCGATCACCTGCCGCTCCTGGCGCGGATCGATCTTTGCGCCGGCAGTCTGGGCTGAGCCATCCGTTCGCAGGCACTGCGTGAGGTTTTTCATCCGGTGAATTTCGGCTAAGACCGTCGAGTCGAATTCGGAGCAGGGGCTATGGCAGAGCATATGATTGCAGTCGAGGATCTGAGCGAGGAGCAGGCGAGGGCCGAGCTTGCCCGGCTGGCGGAAGAGATCGCCCGCCATGACGCGCTCTATCACGCCAAGGACCGACCGGAGATCTCGGATGCCGACTACGACGCGCTGAAACGGCGCAACGACGCCATCGAGGCCCGGTTCCCGGCGCTTGTCCGCCCCGACAGCCCGTCGAGACGCGTCGGCGCCGCGCCATCGGTGACCTTCGCCCCGGTCGTCCATGCGCGGCCGATGCTGTCGCTCGACAATACCTTCTCCGACGAGGACGTCGCCGATTTCGTCGCCTCGGTCTATCGCTTCCTCGGTCGCCTGCCGGACGATTCGATCGCCTTTACCGTCGAGCCGAAGATCGACGGGCTGTCCATGTCGATCCGCTACGAGAACGGCCGGCTCGTCACGGCCGCGACCCGTGGCGACGGCACGACCGGCGAAAACGTCACCGCCAATATCCTGACCATCCAGGAGATCCCGCGGCAGCTGCCGGCCGGTGCGCCGGCCGTGGTCGAGGTGCGCGGCGAGGTCTATATGGCGAAAAGCGCTTTCCTGGCGCTGAACGCGCAGATGGAGGCCGAAGGCAAACCCTCTTACGTCAATCCCCGCAACACCGCGTCCGGCTCGCTGCGCCAGCTCGACCCGAAGGTGACGGCCAGCCGCAAGCTGAAATTCTTCGCCTATGCCTGGGGCGAGATGTCCGAGATGCCGGCCGACACGCAGATGGGCATGGTGGAAAGATTCCGCGAATGGGGTTTCCCGGTCAACCCGCTGATGAAGCGGCTCACCTCGACGGCCGAGGTGCTCGACCACTATCGCCAGATCGGTCTGATGCGCGCCGATCTCGACTACGATATCGACGGCGTCGTCTACAAGGTCGACCGGCTCGACCTGCAGGAACGCCTCGGCTTCCGCTCGCGCAGCCCGCGCTGGGCGACCGCCCACAAGTTCCCGGCCGAGCAGGCCTTCACCACCGTCGAGGCGATCGACATCCAGGTCGGCCGCACCGGCGCGCTCACCCCCGTGGCGCGGCTGGAGCCGATCACGGTCGGCGGCGTGGTGGTGACCAATGCGACGCTGCACAATGCCGATTACATCCAGGGAATCGGCAATTCCGGCGAGCGCATCCGGCCGGAGGATCACGACATTAGGGTCGGCGACACGGTCATCGTCCAGCGGGCCGGCGACGTCATCCCGCAGGTGCTCGACGTGGTGCTGGAAAAGCGCCCGGCGGATGCCGTTCCTTACCCGTTTCCCACCAGGTGCCCGGTCTGCGGCAGCCATGCGGTGCGGGAGATGAACGAGAAGACCGGCAAGCTCGATTCGGTCACGCGCTGCACCGGCGGCTTCGTCTGCTCGGCGCAGGCAAAGGAACACATCAAGCATTTCGTCTCGCGCAATGCCTTCGACATCGAGGGGCTCGGCACCAAGCAGGTCGACTTCTTCTTCGAGGCCGCGGATCCGGCGATCCAGATCCGCACCGCGCCCGACATCTTCACGCTGAAGCGCCGGCAGGAGGCCTCGCCGCTGGTCAAGCTCGAGAATATCGAGGGTTTCGGCCGCGTCAGCGTGCGCAAGCTGTTCGACGCCATCGACGCACGCCGCGAGATCGCCCTGCACAGGCTGATCTTCGCGCTCGGCATTCGCCATGTCGGCGAGACCACCGCCAAGCTGCTGGCGCGCTCCTATGGCTCCTATGCGGCCTTTGCCGAGGCGATGAAGGCGGCTGCGCCGATGTTCGGCGACGCCTGGAACGAGCTCAACGCCATCGACGGCATCGGCGAGGTGGTCGCCGCCTCGATCGTCGAGTTCTTCAAGGAGCCGCGCAATCTCGAAGTGGTGGACCGGCTGCTCCAGGAAGTAACGCCGATCGACGCCGAGGCGCCGGTCGTGAGCGGCAGCCCGGTCGCCGGCAAGACCGTGGTCTTCACCGGCGCTCTGGAAAAGTTCACCCGCGACGAGGCGAAGGCAAAGGCCGAGAGCCTGGGTGCCAAGGTGTCCGGGTCGGTGTCGAGAAAGACAGATCTGGTAATCGCAGGTCCGGGGGCTGGATCGAAACTGGCGGATGCTCAAAAGTATGACGTCAAGGTCATGACCGAAGAGGAGTGGCTGGAGTTGGTTGGCGGTCCCGGCTAGAGATCTCTGACAAGCAAGCGCGACGACAAACCAAAGTTGCAGACGCAACGACTATAGATATTTGAACCAATGCGGTTCGGAGACTATGGCAATCGGATGCCCCGCGCCCCAAGCTCGGCAAGACCCGCGGGCCTGGCGTGACCGTCATGGACGCGGACGAATGGCCGGCGCTGGCCGCCGGTTGAAACGGCGCGGGCCGCCGGGACTCAAGGCTGTCGAACTGACCGGAAGTTCGTACCCGATAGTGCAAAAGGATAGGTTGAACTACCCCGCCAAATGGCGGTCAATCGAGGATGCAAACGGGGGGCGTCGGCGGGCCTGAGAGGCGGCGCATGGTCCTGTCGTTTGGTTCTCTTCGGCGGACTGCGGGGCATGCGGCTTCTGGTGATCAACGACGTGTCTGTGGTCTTGGGCGGCGCCACCAAGGTGGCGATGCAATGCATCGATGCCGCAACCGAGGCGGACATCGATTGCACGGTGCTGGTGGGCGACGACGGGGAGGCCGTGCGGCGCAGTTTTCCGAAGGCGAAGGTCGTGGCGCTCGGCGAAAGACCGCTGCGCGATGGCGTCCACGCCCGCGACGTGATCGACCGCAACTACAATCGCGCCGCCTATGCGGCGCTCGACCGGCTGCTCGCTGCCAGCGACGAGGAGACGGTGGTGCATGTGCATGGCTGGTCGCAGATCCTGTCTCCGTCGATCTTCCATGCGCTGTCCCGCCACAGGGTCCGGGTCATCGTGACGGCCCATGATTTCTTCCTCAGTTGCCCGAACGGCGGCTATCTCAATTTCCGCAGCGGCGAGGTCTGCCTGCAGAGGCCGCTCTCCCTCGGCTGCCTTGCCAGCGACTGCGACAAGCGCAATTACCTGCACAAGCTCTGGCGCGTCACCCGGATGCTCACCCAGCTGGGGGCAGGTGCGGATTTCTGGGACCGGGTCGAGGTCATCCTCGCGCATGAAAGCATGGAGCCTTATCTGAACGGTGGAGCGATCCGGCAATTCCGGACGTTGCGCACACCGTGCAAGCCGCTGACGGCCGTGCCGGCCAAGTCCTGGCAGAACGACCGCATGCTCTACCTCGGGCGCATGACCTGGGAGAAGGGGGTGCGGACGCTGGCCGAAGCTCTCAACAAGACGGGCCGCTCGGCGACGCTGATCGGCCGCGGGCCGCTGCTCGAGGAGATTCAGGCGGCGCTGCCCCATTGTTATGTGCCAGGCTGGCTCGACGACAGCGAGGTCGGCAGGCTGGCAGCCGATTCGCGCTTCTTCGTCATGCCGTCGCGTATGCCCGAGCCCTATGGCCTGGTGGCGGCGGAAGCGGTGATGAGCGGCATTCCGGTGATCGTTTCAAGCAACGCGCTGATCGCCGAGGAGGTGGTGCGCAACGACGCGGGGCTCGTCTTCGAGAGCGGCAATGCGGATTCGCTCGCCGAGACGATTGCCCTGATGGACAACGACGTGCTCGTCCGGCACCTCAGCGAAGGCGCCTATGAATACGGCAAGCGCATCGCGCCCTCCGACGACGAATGGCGACGGCGCATCCTCGACATCTACAGGGGGAATTCCAGCCTGCCCGTACATTGACGACAAGGCCCGTGAGGGGAGAGGGGGATACCATGGCGAGGGCATTGGTGACCGGCGGCGCCGGCTTCGTGGGGCGTCATATCTGCGCACGTCTGCTGTCGGAGGGGCTCGATGTCGTCTGCGTCGACGGGCTGGTCCAGGGGACCGGCGCTCTCGCGCCAGAGCACTGGCCGGTGCCGCCCAAGGGCCAATTCACCTTCGTGCCGATGGATTGCCGCGACTATTTCGCCCGCTCGGCGGAGCGTTTCGACTATGTCTACCACCTGGCCGCGGTGGTCGGCGGGCGCATCATGTTGGAAACCCAGGCGCTCTGCGTCGCCGAGGATCTCGCCGTCGATTCGCTGATGTGGAAGTGGGCGGTCGAGACGCGCCCGGGCACGGTCGTGTACTCCAGTTCCAGTGCGGCCTATCCGGTCGCCCTCCAGGGGCCTCTCGGCCATGTCCTGCTCCGCGAGGACATGATTTCGTTCGAGGCGGGTCTTGGCGTTCCCGACCTCAGCTATGGTTGGGCCAAGCTCACCGGTGAGTTCCTGATGAAGCTCTATGTCGAGCGATATGGCGGCCGGGCCGTGGCCTATCGTCCCTTTTCCGGATATGGCGAGGATCAGGACCTCGCCTATCCCTTCCCGGCGATCTGCCGACGCCTGATGGCCGAGGCCGGGCGGGCGGAGGTGGCGGTCTGGGGATCCGGGCGCCAATGCCGCGACTTCATCCACATCTCCGACTGCGTCGATTTCATCTGGCGCACCGTCGACCGTCTGCCGGCGGGGGTAAGCCTCAACCTGTCGACCGGCATCGCCACCCCCTTCATCGACCTTGCCGAGATGATCGCCGGGCAGATCGGCTGGCAGCCTCGGGTGCGCGGCCAGTCCGACAAGCCGGAGGGCGTCTTCTACCGTTGCGGCGATACGGCGATGCAGGCCTCTTTCGGGTTGAAGCCCCAGGTCACGCTGGACGAGGGCGTCGCCCGGATGCTGGATCACCTGGAGTTTTCCGCCGGCTGCGCCGCCTGAAGCGTGGCGGGCGACCACAAAGGGTGCCTTCAAGGGTCGGTGAAGCTGGTGGCACGCAGCCGCATTTCGGCGGTCGCCGGATCGTGGACGAAGAGCATCGCCCCGCTTGCCGTCGATTCCGCCGGCACGTAGTCGAACATCACCTCGATCGCCTCGATCGGCAGGCCCTCCCTGATCAGTTCGCCACGCACCGTAACGCTGGAAGCCGTGCTGTTGGCGCTGTTGGTGACATCGAAGGAAACGCGAAAGCCCCGCGATGCCTGTTCGGTGTCGGTGACCTGGACGGAGAGATCCGGCGGTTCGCTCACTTCGCGCAGAGCCTTCCAGCCGAGCCAGCCGATCAATGCCAGGACGAGGCCCGCTGAAACGAGGCCGGTCAGCCATTCCAGCCAGTGCGGATCGTCGGCTTCGGTATGCCTGCGGCTGTGCGAAGGGCTCATGGAATACCTCACAGGATGAGACGCGCCGCAGCGGCGCCGATGGCGGCGGGGAAGGCGAGCACGATCATGGCGAAGACCAGCGGCGTCAGTGCCGTGCCGTCGACCTGCTCGAAGATCCACAGCATGAACAGGCTGATCGACAGCGCGATGACGTAGCCGGGCAGGGTGAAGCGGATCAGCGCGTGCCACCAGGGTGTGTCGGGCGAAAGCTCGTGGCCGCCTTCGAAGGATACGGCGTAGACGAAGCCGTGCATCAGCGCGATCGACAGCATGATGGTCGCCAGCGCATACCAGGGGGTCATCTTGTAGGAGAGCAGGATCATCTCCTCGGTCGGCGCGACGTTCAGCGACAGGAAGAGCGCGCCGACCACCATCAGGAACAGCTCGCCGAAATAGGAGGTGCGGCGCTGGCGCGGCTCGGGTCCCTCGCAGTCGGCGTCCTCGTCGCGCGTCAGCTGGCTGCGGCCGAGCATGGCGCCGATGCTGGCCGGCACGGCCTGGATGGCGATCTTGCCGATCACCTCGCTCCACGGCATATCGAGGTTCAGCAGGCCGAACAGGAACAGGATCGCCGCGCTCGCCGCAATCCCGATGCCATAGGCGACGATCGCGTCGCGCACGTCTTCGCGCCAGTCGAAGGTTTCCTCGAAGCCGATGCGATGCGACAGGATGACCAGCAGGGGCAGGTCGAGGACCGTCAGGAACAGCAGTTTTTCGCGGGCGATATGGAAACCGAGCTGCCACATTTCCATGGTCATCAGCATGGGGAGGGAGAAGAGGAGCGCCCCGGCGAGCCCACGCCCCATGCCGGCGAGGAAGGCCGATCTCGCCTTTCGCCGCTGGTCCAGCGCATGACCCCGCACTGCAAAATCCGACATACCGCCCCCGCTCCATTCCTGCGCGCTCGACAACGCGGAGGCGGGACAATTGTTCCCTCGCCGCCCGTGCCATCCTTGTCGCCTCGTCGACGACGGGGCGGGGCCGGCCAGGCCATGGGGGCACGGCAGAAAAGGGTCGGCACGGGATTCCCTCTCCCCGCCTGCGGGGGTCCGAAGGACGGGGCGAGACACGCGGCTCGACCCCGGTCGGGCCAGGGTGAGGGGCAAAGGCCACGATCGAAACCGGTGCCTGGCGGAGCGGGCGAGGCGGCAAATGCAAAGGCCCGCGCATCGGAATACGCGGGCCTTTGCGTAACATTGCGTTCGAGCGGGGATCAGCCCTTGGGCTTGAAGCTCTTCTTCTTCGGACCCGATGCCGGGCCGCGATCGTCGAACTTGCCCTTCGGCTTGCCGGCATAGGCTGGTTTGTCGGCCTTGCCCGCATAGGCGGGCTTGTCGCCCTTCGGCTTGCCGGCCCAGTCGGGCTTTGCGGGTTTGTCATAGGCGTTCGAGGCGCCTTTCGGCTTCTTCTTGAAGGCAGGCTTGTCGCTGCTCCAGTCGTCGCGTGCAGGCTTGGCCGGCGCTGCACCCCAGACCTCGGCATCGGCCTGGGCCAGGTCGTCCGGCACGCTGCGTGCCGGCGAAGCGGCGCGCTTGTCGGCCCACGGCTTCCTGTCGCCCTGCGGCCTGGCGTCGTCGTAGGGCTTCTTGCCTTCGTAGGGCTTCTTCTCGGCAAAGGGTTTTGCGTCGCGCACCGGACGCTCCTTCGGCGGCGCGCTGAAGTCCGGCGTGCCGTCCAGGCGCTTGACGATGATGCCGCGCTCCAGTGTCTTGTTCGGGCCGATCGCTTCGACGAAACCCTCGACGCCGCTCTCGGCGATCTCCACGAAGGTCTCTTCCGGCTGCATCTTGATCGCGCCGATCACCGCCTTGGTGATGTTGCCGTTGCGGCAGAGCATGGGGATCAGCCAGCGCGGCTCGGCGCTCTGGCGGCGGCCGACGGAGAGCGAGAACCAGGTGCTGGCGCCGAAATCCGAGCGCGGCTTGGTCGCCGGGCTCGAGGGGTTGGCATAGTCCGGCTCGCGGCGCTTAGCGCCGGCGTCGAGGCTGACCGGGATCAGGTCTTCGGGGGCCGAGCGATTGCCGCGCTGCAGGCGCAGGAAGGCGGCGGCCACCTGTTCGGCTCCGTGGGTCGCCAGCAGGGTGGCGATGAACGGGGCTTCGTCCTCGTTGATCTTTTCCGACAGGGCCGGATCGGCGAGCAGCCGCTCGTCGTCGCGGGCCAGAACGTCGTCGGCCGAGGGCGGCAGGACCCAGGTCGGCTGCACATTGGCGCCGGCGAGCAGGCGCTCGGCCTTGCGTCGGGCGCTCATCGGCACGATCAGCGCCGAGACGCCCTTGTTGCCGGCGCGGCCGGTGCGGCCCGAACGGTGGAGCAGCGTGTCCGAATTGGTCGGCAGGTCGGCATGGATGACCAGTTCCAGACCGGGCAGGTCGATGCCACGGGCGGCGACGTCGGTGGCGATGCAGACGCGGGCCCGGCCATCGCGCATGGCCTGCAACGCATGGGTGCGCTCGTTCTGCGACAGCTCGCCGGACAGCGCCACGACCGAGAAGCCGCGATTGTGCAGCCGGGCCGTCAGGTGGTTGACGGCGGCGCGGGTCGAGCAGAAGACGATGGCGTTCCGGGCTTCGTAGAAGCGCAGAACGTTGATGATGGCGTTCTCGCGGTCGGGATTGGCGACGGTCAGCGCGCGGTATTCGATGTCGACATGCTGCTTCTTTTCCGACACCGTCTCGATGCGCTTGGCATTGCGCTGGTAGCTCTTGGCCAGGTCGGCGATCGAGCGCGGCACGGTGGCCGAGAACATCAGCGTGCGGCGGTCGTCGGGTGCGGCATCGAGGATGAATTCGAGATCCTCGCGGAAGCCGAGATCGAGCATTTCGTCGGCCTCGTCCAGCACGACGGCGCGCAGCCCCGAGAGGTCGAGCGCGCGGCGGGTGATGTGGTCGCGCAGGCGGCCCGGCGTGCCGACGACGATGTGGGCGCCGCGTTCGAGCGCCCGGCGCTCGTTGCGCACGTCCATGCCGCCAACGCAGGAGGCGATCACCGCGCCCGTCTTCTCATAGAGCCATTCCAGTTCGCGCATGACCTGCATGGCAAGCTCACGGGTCGGCGCGATGGCGAGAGCCAGCGGCGCCCCGGCGCGGCCGAAGCGGTTTTCGCCGGCGAGAAGCGTCGGCGCGATGGCGAGGCCGAAAGCGACCGTCTTGCCCGACCCGGTCTGGGCCGAGACCAGCGCGTCGGCGCCTTCGAGTTCCGGGTCGAGCATGGCCTGCTGCACCGGGGTCAGCGTCGCATAGCCGCGCTTGGACAATGCCTCTGCGATCGGCGCTACGATGCCGTTGAATTCTGTCATGGAATAGGTCTTTCGAAATGGGTGTGTGGAGCGGGCCAATGCACCGCGCCCGCCGATTGCGGGTATGTTTGGGGCGTTCCTACCCGGCTAACGCCGAAATGTATAGGGGGAGGGCCGAAAAAGGCGAGAAATGCGGGCGAAGCCCGGGTGTCGAAAGCCGGCCGCCGGGCCATGCTGCGGGGATATGTCGTATTTGCTTCGCCTGGGCGTAAGCCGTATGACCGGACAGCGCCAACGAATCCGAAGAGTCGTTTCCCTTGAAAACCATCGCCATCGATTTCGAAACAGCGAGCGAAGAGCGCGGCAGCGCCTGTTCGGTCGGGCTCGCCTGGATCGAGGGCGGCGAAGTGGTGCGCGTCGAAGAGCGGCTGATCCGGCCGAAGTCCATGCGGTTCTCGCCGTTCAACATCGCCATTCACGGCATCCGGCCGGAGCATGTCGAGGATGCGGCTGAGTTTCCCGAAGTGATGGACGAATTCGCCGAGGATTTCTCAGGTTCGATGATGATCGCCCACAATGCCGCCTTCGACTTCTCGGTCTGGCGCTCCGCCCTCGATGCCTATCGCCAGCCCTATCCGGAACTGTCCTATCTGTGCAGCGTCAAGATGGCCCAGCGCATGTGGCCGCAGCTCGGCTCGCATCGTCTGAACAGCCTCGCCGCCCATCTTGGGCTCACCTTCATGCATCACAATGCGGCGGACGATGCCCGGGTCTGTGCGCTTGCCTCGATCGCCATGATGCGCGAGGCTGGTGCCGCCCATATGGCGGAGCTGCCGGCGCGGATCGGGATCTCCGCCGGCCGGCTCTACCGCGGCGGCTACGACGCCTGCTCGGTGCGCCGCATGGCCCGGCGCGAGCCGGCCTTGTAAGGCGGCCTGCCGCCCTTATCTAGTTTGCAGTCATCCCTGGAGATTTGCCATGTCGATCCGATCCCTGCTCTTGTCCGCCACGGTCGCTCTTTCAGCCCTCGCCAACCCGGCCGCTGCCGAGGTCGTGGGGGAGGTCGGTGTCGACTGGGTCGGCAACGACATCATCGTCGAGGCGGTCACCGATCCGAAGATCAAGGGCATCACCTGCCACGTCACCTATTTCGACCGTTCGATCATCGACCGGCTGTCGAAGGGCAACTGGTTCGAGGATCCGTCGAACAA
The DNA here is from genome assembly GCF_059424725.1 of Allorhizobium sp. GW101-3B10. Classification (NCBI taxonomy): domain Bacteria; kingdom Pseudomonadati; phylum Pseudomonadota; class Alphaproteobacteria; order Hyphomicrobiales; family Rhizobiaceae; genus Allorhizobium; species Allorhizobium sp. GW101-3B10. The sequence continues at coordinate 1,199,695 of NZ_JBWKZR010000001.1, forward strand.
TTCGATCGCCTGCCGCCAGACCGGGCCGATCGAGATCGGCGACATCGATCTGTCGAAGGAGGGCGAGGAAGTGTTCCGCGAGGGCATGTCGCTGATCTGGAAGCAACTGGTCGTCAATCGCATCTACGACAAGGCCAACGACACGCTGATCTACCTGATTCACTCGCGCCAGGTCGTCGACGGCTCAGCCAAGATGGCGATCTCGACGGTGCCGCTGTTCGGCCAGCCGGTCAACTGGGTGAACGGCAAGCCGTAAGCCGGCCGGGTACGCCGGATGGTTGTATGGCCGGGTCCGGCGGCATGGTTGCTCTTTGGCCCAAAATTGGTCAGTCCGGAACGGCCCAATGTTCATTTTTTCGCGCCATGTCACTTTCGCTGCCCGCCAAAGTTTGGCAAACTTCAAATGGACATCGGTACGCGGCACATCACCCCAAGTTGTTCGCTTGCTGTTCATGTCTTGCCATGCGAGGGGTTGCAGCCTCGAATTCGAACAAAGTTGCGCTCCGATCTCTTTCGAGTTCGGAGCGCAATTCGTTTCGGCTGGATGTTGTCCCTGACGGACATGGACGATACCGGCGGCGTCGATGGCCTGAATGTCCGAATGATATGAAGAGGGCGTCGTTTTATGGGCTTTGGCGCGGCGGAAAGTTTGCCGCGCGCGGCAGCCTGTCTTTGCCGGATGCACAAAAACGGCCCCTAACCCCGCGGCAAGCGGGGTTAGGGGTGGGAAGATCCGAAATACTCAGGCGATCAGGCGATCAGGCGGCCTGGGCGAGCTCGTCGGCGATGACTGTGTCGAGATTGAGGAAGCAGACCATCGACTTCTCCAGGGCGACGATGCCGCGGCAGAAGGCGCGCTGTTCCTCGGGAATGATCTCCGGTGCGGGCTGCAGGTCTTCGCCCTTGATGGTCATCATGTCGGAGACCTGTTCGACCAGCAGGCCGACCAGCTTGCCGGCGATGTCGGTGACGATGATGGCGGCGCGCTCCGACGGTTCGGTCATCTTCATGCCGAGGCGGCAGGCCATGTCGATGACCGGGATTACGGCGCCGCGCAGGTTGATGAGGCCGAGCACGTAGGGCGGGGTATGCGGCATCGGGGTCACCGGCGCCCAGCCGCGGATTTCGCGGATCGCCATGATGTCGATGCAGAATTCCTGTTCGGCGAGATGAAAGGACACGATCTCGAGATAGGCGCCGGACTGCTTGATTGCATTGCTCATTTTCAAAACTCTTCCCAGTTTTCGGCTGCGGCGCTCTGGCTTGCGACGCGGGCGACAGCGCTTCGGTTGAATGTTCCCGCGACCTTGCCGATCAGGCTCTTCGCGGGGGACGGCTTTGGCAGCGAGACGGCGGTGGCCGCCTGCGGCTGAGCGGGGGCGGCATAGGCGCTCCCGGTCATCCTGAACTGGCCGACGAGACGCGAGAGATTCTCCGCGTCGCCGGCAAGGGTATGGCTGGCCGCATTGGTCTGTTCGACCATGGCGGCATTCTGTTGCGTGACCTGGTCCATCTGACCGACGGCCGAGTTGATCTCGCTGAGGCCCACAGACTGCTCGCGGGCCGAGGTGACGATCGACTTCACATGCTCGTTGATGCGCAGCACGTCCTCGCCGATGCGGTGCAATGCCTCGCCGGCCGCGGTGACGAGTTCGACGCCGGTCTTCACTTCGGCGCTGGAGCGCCCGACCAGGGTCTTGATGTCGCGGGCAGCCTCGGCGGCGCGGCCGGCAAGCGCCCGCACTTCCTGGGCGACCACGGCGAAGCCTTTGCCGGCTTCGCCCGCGCGGGCCGCCTCGACGCCGGCATTGAGCGCCAGAAGATTGGTCTGGAAGGCGATCTCGTCGACGACGTTGATGATCTTGCCGATCTCGCCGGTGGCATCCTCGATGCGTTCCATGGCGGCCATGGCGTCGCTGACGACGGAACCGGACTTTTCCGCATAGACCTTGGCGTTATCGACCATGTGGCTCGCCTCTTCGGCGCGCTCGGTGGCGTTGCGCACGGTCGCGGTGATTTCGTCGAGGGCGGCGGAGGTCTCTTCGAGCGATGCCGCCTGCTGTTCGGTGCGGCGGGCGAGATCGTCGGCGGCGCTGCGCATCTGCAGGCCGTTGGCGCGAATGGAACTGCTGTTGGAGGCGATTTCGCCCATGACGCTCTGGAGGCGGTTGGTCGTCTGGTTGAAGTCGGCACGCAACCGTTCGAGGTCGCCGGGGAAGACTTCGGCGATGGTGACCGAGAGATCGCCTTCCGACAGGCGATTGAGGCCGAGGGCCAGCTGGTCGACGGCACGCTTGACGGCGGCATTGTCGGCGGCAAGCGCGGCGGCGCGGGCTTCGCGCTCCTGTTCGTTGCGCCGGCTGGCTTCGGCGGACGAGGATTCCAGTGCGCGCTTCTCGACGGCGGCGTTGCGGAAGATGTCGACGGCGCGGGCCATTTCGCCGATTTCGTCGCGGCGGCCGTTGGCGTCGATCGTGGTATCCAGATCGCCGTCGAGAACGCGCTGCATGGCGGAGCGGACGGCGCGGATGCCGTTGACGATGGCATTGCCGTGCACGGCCTGAAGCAACAGCGTGGTGCACAGCGCGAGCAGACCGAGGCCAAGCTGGATATAGAGGGAGGCGCCTGCTCTGGCGGTCGCGCCTTCGACGCTCGCCTGCATGATCTGGCCGGCAAGCGTGGCGGTCTGGTCGAGCGTGTTCGACAGCCGGTCGCCGGCGCCGTCGATGGCGTCGTCGATGGCTGCATATTCGGCTTCCGGCGCGCCGGTCTCGACCAGGCGCTTCAGGTCCACCTCGATCGCCTTGACGATTTCGGCGAGGTCGGCGTCATAGGTTTCCGCCAGGGCCGGGTTGCCGCCTTCCTGGGCGATGGCCTTCATGACGGGGGCGCCGGCGGAGAGCAAGGTCGCCGCGGATCGGATGGTTTCGGCACGCTCCTTCTGGATGGCGCCTTCGCTGCGATCGATGATGGTGTCCATCGCGGCGAGAACGAGTCGGGAATTGGCGAGCTGCATCTCGTTCAGTTGCTCGACCTGGTGCTGGAGCGCCAGTGCCCGGGTCAGGGCGGTGTCGACCTGTGCGTTCTCGTACCAGCCGACCGCCAGCATCGAGCCGATGCCGAGCGAGGTCGCAGCGCCGAGCGTCATCAGCTTTTGCCGGACCGACAGCCCGCGTCCCGAAATAAAGTCTAGCATGCGCCTCCCCATTGCCCCAGATGCGTCACCGATGGAGCACATCGGCGATCCTGTCTTGCATGCAGAGGCCCGAGGAGAAGAGAACCCGTCCCGGTGGACGTTATGTCCGAATGACCGAACCGGTCATCTCGCGGTCAGATGATCCCAAATAGTGGTTAAGCAACGGATAATATTGCTGGCGAAGTCGCAGCTTCGGTTGAAGATCTGGCGCTTGGAACGCGCCGCCCGGTCCGGTGCTCATGCCGGGGCGATGGCGCGGCGATAGAGGTGCCAGGTCGCGTGGCCGAGCACCGGCAGTGCGACGAACAGGCCGGCGAAGAAGGGCAGCAGGGCAAGGAAGGCGGTTGCGGCGACGATCAGGCCGAAGGTCAGCATGGGCACCGGGTTCTCCACCACGGTGCGGATGCTGGTCAGCATGGCCGTGACGAAATCGATGTCGTGGTCGAGCAGCAGCGGCATGGAGATGACGGTCAGGGAGAAGAGCACGGTGGCGATGATCCCGCCGACGATGGTCCCGACCAGCAGGAAGAGCATGCCTTCGGGCGTGGTCGTCACGACGGTGGCGAAGGCGGCGAGCGAGGCGGGGATCTTGAAGCCGAGGAACAGGGCGAGCAGCAGCCGCACCTGGTAGATCCAGATCCAGAAGATGAAGAGTACGGCGAAGGCCATCCACGAGAGCTGTCTCTCGCGCTGGCGGAAGACTTCGGTGAGAACACCGCGCCAACTGATCGCTTCGCCACGCTCGTGGCGCCGGCTGATTTCGTAGAGGCCGACGGCGACGAAGGGGCCGATCAGCGGGAAGCCGATGGCGACGGGTATGATCATCCACGGCTGGTGGTAGAGGCTCAGCATCACGACGATGAAGAGACCGCCGAGCGCATAGATGCCGCCGAAGAACAGGCCGAACAGTGGGAAACGCCGGAAGTCCCTGACCCCTTCGGCCAGCGCCCCCGTGACGTCCTTCATCTCGAGCCGGTTGATCCGCATCTTCGGCGGCAATGCCGTCTGAATGACCTGTTCTTCCATTCGTTCCTCCCAAAACGTCTGCATCACAATCATAACATGTGAAGGCGGCCATAAGAACTCTCGGTATTGATCGATTTATTTCCCGACGAAGCGCGCGCCTTTCCCCTTTCGCATGGCCGGGCCGCGTATTATGTAAGAGAGATGGATCGCCTCGCGCCAAGACCGCTCAATCACGCCCTGATCGCCGCCCTGATTGCGGGCGCGGCGGCGCTGACCGCCGTCGTCTTTGCCGGCTGGATGCGATTCGGCGCGGATATAGTGCTCACCTATGCCGAGAACGGCCTGTCCTCCTGCTTTTGACGGCCAGAGGGCGGCTCGCCCTGGGACAAATCGGCGCGCTGCGGCGTGCAAACGGCGAGTTGATTTGCACTTCGGCACGGTTCGACGTATCGGCAGGTAACTTTCCTGCCGACGTTCCAAAGGGACCTGACCTTCGATGAAGACTTTGCGCATTCTCCTCTGGGCCGGCGTCGTCGTTTTGGCCGGCGTGCTCGGCTGGCTGACGCTGGCGGTAACCGACACCAAGGACAAGATCGCCGAGGCGCCGTTCGGCGTGCCGTTCCACCTCGTCGACCAGAACGGCAAGCCGATCACCGAGCAGGCCCTCCGCGGCAAGCCGACGGCGCTGTTCTTCGGCTTCACCCATTGCCCGGAAGTCTGCCCGACGACACTGTTCGAGCTCAACGGCTGGCTGACCACGGTCGATCCGGACAAGACCAAGTTGCAGGCCTATTTCGTCACCGTCGACCCGGAGCGCGACACGCCGGAAATGCTCGGCGCCTATATCTCCAACGTCACCGACCGGGTCATCGGCATTGCCGGCGATCCGCAGAAGGTGGGCGAGGTGGTCAAGGGCTTCCGCGTCTATGCCAAGAAGATTCCGCTCGACGACAAGGATCCGAACGGCGACTACACCATGGATCACACCGCCTCGGTCTTCCTGCTCGACAAGGAGGGCCGGTTCGTCGGCACCATCTCCTATGGCGAGAACCCGGACGTGGCGATCAAGAAGCTTGAGAACCTCGCCAAGGGCTGACGCCGGCGCTTGGCCGGGGCCCTCTGCTGTTGCCATCGGCCGCGCCGCGTTGTACCGCAGGCGCAAGCGCCGGGCGGCGCTCCGTCGCCGTCCCGTTCTCTCCCTTTTCGACAGGATGACCGACCGTGAGTGAAATTCGCCTCTTTGTGACGACGACCGAAGCCATGGCGACGGAGATTCTCGATCTCATGACGATCTGCTTCGGCGAAGAGGATCTGGCGATCGCCACGACCGAAGTGGACGAGAAGAACGATGTCTGGGAAGCCTCCGTCTATATGTTGACCGAGGAGGAGGACGAGATCCGCGGGCGTCTCGAAGATCTTTTCGCCGAGACCTTCCCGGGCTTGCCGATCCAGAGGGAGGTGCTGCCCGACATCGACTGGATCGCCAAGTCGCTGGAAGGCCTCAAGCCGGTCCGGGCAGGGCGGTTCATCGTTCATGGCTCGCATGACCGCGACAAGGTTCGGGTCAACGACCTGGCGATCGAGATCGAGGCCGGCCAGGCCTTCGGCACCGGCCACCACGGAACGACGGCCGGTTGCCTGGAAGTGATCGACGAGGTGGTGCGGTCGCGGACCGTGCGCAATGCGCTGGACCTCGGCACCGGCAGCGGCGTTCTGGCGATCGCGGTTCGCAAGCTGAAGCACATTCCGGTGCTGGCGACCGACATCGATCCGATCGCCGTGCGGGTCGCCCGGGAGAACGCCCGCAGCAACGGTCTTGTCGACGGCATCGAGTTCCGCGTTGCGCCTGGCTTCCATTCGACCGCGTTTGGCGAATACGGCCCGTTCGACCTGATCATCGCCAATATTCTCGCCCGCCCGCTGATGAAGATGGCGCCGCAGCTGGCGACGCATCTGGCGCCCGGCGGCTCGGTCATCCTGTCGGGCATTCTTGCCAGCCAGCGCTGGAAGGTGATCGCCGCCTATAACGGCGCGGGCCTGGCCCATGTGCGGACGATCTGGCGCAATGGCTGGGTGACGATCCATCTGCGGCAGGGTCGCGGGCTGTCCTGAGGGTCCGCAATTTCTGCGTTGCACAATTGCGTCAGATGCATGGCGCATCCGACCGACAGAACATGAAAAAGGCGGCATCCGGGGATGCCGCCTTTTTCAGATCAGTCGCCTGATCGGGACCTGCGAGCTTTGGGAGGAGAGCTACAAGCAGGCTAGTGATGTCGTCAAGCCGCCGGTTCCGCCTTTCCGGCGGTTGGGCTCAGAATGCCGAAGCGCGGACGCCCTTGCGGCGCAGCTCTTCGCGGTTGGTGCCCAGCGACTTCAGGGTCTCGTCGTCGAGGTTCATCAGGGCGCCGTTGACGTAGCGGCTGGCCTGCAGTTCGCGGGCGGCGACGAAGCGGTTGAAGGCATTGCGAAAGAAGGAGTTTGCCATTGCCATATTCCTTGCAGGTTGTGACTGCGCTGTTCGATGAGTGGAATATAGGCTCTGCAAACGCTTTGAGTGAGTGGGGTTGCTACATGGGTGTCATGCGTATGGCGCATGGGTAGCGTCCCGACGCAGCATTTGTGCCGAATCTTTGACCGCAAATCTGGCGTCCTTCCGCCTCCATGCTGCATTGCCGCACGATTTCCGGGCAGCAGGTATCGGGCGGCTTTTGCCATGGTGCAGGATCGGTGCCGCTTGCTATAAGGGGCGCTCCAGATTCCAGCCTGAAGAAAGCGGTCGTCATGTTCCAGTCCTTCGATGTCACCTCCACGCCTGAGTTCGGACGCGAGCGGGTGGGGCGGCTTAGGGCGCAATTCGACGCGCTCGGCATCGACGGTTTCCTGGTGACGCGCGCCGACGAATACCAGGGCGAATACGTGCCGGCCTGCGCCGAGCGGCTGTCCTGGCTCACCGGTTTCACCGGCTCGGCCGGGCAGGCGCTGATCACCACGGCAAAGGCGGTCGTCTTCGTCGACGGGCGTTATGTGACGCAGCTCGCCGAGCAGGTCGATCCCGACGTGTTTTCGCCCGGCGATCTGGTGGGCGAGCCGCCGCACAAGTGGATCGTCAAGCACGCGCCCAAGGGCTTCCGGCTCGGCATCGATCCGTGGCTGCACACCAGCCAGGAGGTGGAGCGGCTGGAAAAGGCGCTGGCCAAGCAGGACGGCGCGCTGGTGGTGCTGGGGGCCAATCCGCTCGACGCGATCTGGACGGATCGTCCGGCCGAGCCGCTGGGTCCGGTCGTCATCCAGCCGATCGAATATTCCGGCGTGCTGGCCAAGGACAAGATCGCCCGGATCGCCGCCGACCTCTCCGACAAGCAGATCGACGCCGCGCTGATCACCGATCCCTCGTCGATCGCCTGGATCTTCAACATCCGCGGCAGCGACGTGCCACACACGCCCCATCCCCTGGCCCGTGCCATCATCAAGGCGGACGGCTCGGCCGAGCTCTTCCTCGACAAGCGCAAGACCGGCATCGAGGTCGAGGCCTATCTCGGGCAGATGTGCCGCCAGATCGATCCGCGCATGCTGGTCGCGCATCTGGAGAAGCTTGCCGTCGAGGGCAAGCGCATCCTGGTCGACCCGGAACTTGCGCCCTTCGCCCTGGTCGAACTCATCCGCGGCCATGGCGGGACCGTCGTGACCGGTGCCGATCCGGCAAAGATCGCCCGGGCGGTGAAGAACTCGGTCGAGCTCAACGGCTCGGCCGCCGCCCACCTGCAGGACGGCGCGGCGGTCGTCGAATTCCTCTCCTGGCTGGACGACCAGCATCCGGGCTCGATCACCGAGATCGGTGCGGCCGAGGCGCTGGAGGAGGCGCGCATGCGCGTCGGCGAGCGCATGCAGAACCCGCTCAAGGACATTTCCTTCGACACGATCGCCGGTGCCGGCGAGCACGGGGCGGTGATCCATTACCGCGCCACGACCACGTCCGACCGGCCGATCCATTCGGGTGACCTGTTCCTGATCGACAGCGGCGCGCAATATGTCAACGGCACGACCGACATCACCCGCACGGTGGCGATCGGCGCGGTGTCGGACGAGCAGAAGCGCTTCTTCACCCTGGTGCTGAAGGGCATGATCGCCATCAGCACGGCGCGTTTCCCCAAGGGCACGCGCGGCTGCGACCTCGATCCGCTGGCGCGCATCGCGCTGTGGAAGGCGGGCGCCGACTATGCCCACGGCACGGGCCACGGCGTCGGCTCCTATCTCTCCGTGCATGAGGGGCCGCAGCGCATCAGCCGGCTCGCCACCCAGGAGCTGCTGCCCGGCATGATCCTCTCCAACGAACCCGGCTATTACCGGCCGGGCGCCTTCGGCATCCGCATCGAGAATCTCGTCTATGTGCGCGAGGCCGAGCCTGTGGAAGGCGGCGACATGCCGATGATGAGCTTCGAGACGCTGACCTATGCGCCGATCGACAAGTATCTCGTCGTGACCGACCTGCTGACGCACGAGGAATTGCGCTGGCTCGACGACTATCATGCCAAGACCCGCGACGAGCTGATGCCGCTGATGCACGACGAAAAGGCGAAGGCCTGGCTGGAACGGGCGACCGAGCCGTTCAGCCTATCAGCTGGCGCATGAGCATCACGACGACCCATCCGCCGATCAGCATGGGGATGGAGGAGGCGCCAAGGCCGATCACCAGCGAGACGGCCATGGCGACCTTCACGTCCAGCCCGCCGGAAAAGAGGGCGGGGGCGACCAGCGTGGTCAGGACCGCCGCGGGCACGGCATTGAGGGCCGCATCGACGCGCGGCGGCACGTTCTTCAGCCGGCTCATCAGCAGGTAGCCGCCGATCCGGGTGAGGTAGGTGGCGACCGCGCCGACGAGGATCAGCAGGGTCATGTAGGGGGTGAAGAACTCGCTCATGGCTTGTCCTCCCCTTCGGCGGCAGTTGCGGCTGCGGCCTTGGGCGGCAGCAGGGCTGCCAGGATGACGCCGGCCAGCGCGCCGATGCTGACATGCCAGGGCGAGCCGACCAGTTGCTGGGCAAGGACCGAGACCACCGCGCTGACGAAGACCACGGCGAGGAAGTTCGATCGCCTGCGGAAGCCGAGCACCAGACCCATGAAGTAGATCGGCAAAAGCACGTCGAAACCCCAGGCGGCGGGATTGCCGATGAGCCTGCCGAAGCCGGCGCCGATCGCGCTGACGCCGACCCAGCCGACATAGATCGTCGTGGCAAATCCCATGTACCAGGCAAACGAAACCCTCCTTCCGGTCTCGCCGCGCGTCAGGGTCTGCGCGAATTGCGGATCGGTCAGCAGGAAGAATGACACAGCTTTCTGCAGCGGGGAGAAATGCGCGATGAAGGGCGTGATCGCCGCCGAATAGAGGATGTGGCGGAAGTTGACGGCGAAGATCGACAGCACGATGACCCAGAGCGGCACCGAATGGCCGAACAGCTCGATGCCCACCAGCTGGCTGGCGCCGGCAAAGACGATGGCGCTCATCAGCGTCGCCTCGGCGACGGTCTGGCCGTTGCTGACGGCGATGGCGCCGAACAGGGCGGCGAAGGGAATGGTCGAGACGAGGATCGGCGTGCTGCCGCGCAGGCCCTCGGTAAAGTCGGAATTCATCGGATGTCGCACCTCGTTTGAGGATAGCCCTTAGAGGCAAGCTGCCGTGCGAACAAACGAATAAGCCTGATGGATCGATTGATTCCCCTGACATGTCATCAAGGAGGCCTTCCGCTTCCAAGGCCGTGGCCGTGATGCTCGATCCTTGTGGTTTCGCGCCCCGGCAGACGGAAAACCGCTTCGCACTTTGCCCGGACATGCTTTAGTGTTTTGCCATCTGGACGATGTGGCAACACAAGGGGAATGGCCGGTGCCGAAACTCGATTTCTCCGATGAAGATCAAGCGGCGATCGTCGCTCAGGTGCGGGACTATTTCCTCACCGAATTCGAACTCGACGTCGGCCGGTTCGAGGCCGAGGCCATGCTCGAATTCTTCGCCAAGCAGATCGGCGCGCATTTCTACAATCGCGGGCTCTACGACGCACAGGCGGTGATCACCAACCAGATCGAGGTGATCAACGATGCGATCTACCAGCTGGAGCAGACACCCGGCAAATAGGTCGCCGGGCCATTTCGCGCCCGGTCTCCGGACCTACTTCTTCGGACGGACCTGGAAGGTATGCTCCGGCCCGGGGAAGGTGCGGGCCCTCACTTCCGTCGCATAGTCCTCGGCCGCCCTGGAGATGACCTCGGCCAGTTCGGCGAAATGCTTGACGAAGCGCGGCCTGAAATCGTTGAACAGGCCGAGCATGTCGTCGGAGACCAGGACCTGGCCGTCGCAGGCCGGCGAGGCGCCGATGCCGATGGTGGCGGCCGAAACCGTGCCGGTGATCTCGCGGGCGAGCGGCTCGACCGTTCCCTCGATCACCATGGCGAAGGCGCCCGCCTCGTCGATGGCGCGGGCATCGCGGCGGATCTTGTCGGCTTCCTTGTCGGTATGGCCCTTGGAACGGTAACCGCCCGAGGTGTTGACCTGCTGCGGCATCAGCCCGACATGACCGAAGACCGGTACGCCGCGGGATACGAGGAAGGCGACGGTTTCGGCCATCTCCTCGCCGCCCTCGAGCTTGACGCCGTCGCAGCCGGTTTCCTTCATGATGCGGGCGGCGGTGCGGAAGGCCTGTTCCTTCGATTCCTGGTAGGAGCCGAAGGGCAGGTCGACGATGACGCAGGCGCGGTTGACGCCGCGCATGACGGCCTGGCCATGGGCGATCATCATTTCGACGGTGACGCCGACCGTGGTGTCCATGCCGTAAAGCACCATGCCGAGGCTGTCGCCGACCAGCAACAGGTCGCAATGCGGATCGAACAGGCGCGCCATCGGCGTGGTATAGGCGGTGAGCGAGACGACCGGACGCTGGCCCTTGAGTGCCGTGATGTCGTTCGGGGTCAGCCGCTTCTGGCGGGGCGGGGTGCTCATGTCAGGCGGCCTCCATGCCGTTTTCGGATGCGATGTCGATCACCCGGTTGTCGAGAAGTCTGGTCTGGCCGATGCGCACGAAGAGCAGCAGCAGGACCGGGCCGGCGACGGTGTCGATCTCGGTGAGCGTCTCGGGGTGGCGGAGCGCCACCACCTCGGGGGTGGCCAGCGGCTCGGCGCGGATGAAATCGGCGATCATCTGTTCGAGCCTTGTCGTATCGGCGATGCCGGAGCGGATCAGCCTTGCGGCCTCGTCAAGGGCGCGCGGCACGATCACGGCGGCGGTGCGCTCGGCGGGCGTCAGGTAGACATTGCGCGACGAGCAGGCGAGGCCGTCGGCCTCGCGCACGGTCGGCACGGCCACGATGCGGACCGGCTGGGCGAGGTCGTCCACCATGCGGCGGATGATCGCCACCTGCTGGTAGTCCTTCTCGCCGAAATAGCCGGCGTCGGGCTGGACGATGTTGAAGAGCTTGGTGACGACGGTGGCGACGCCGGCGAAATGGCCGGGGCGGGCGGCGCCTTCGAGTTCCGAGCCGAGTTTCGGCACGTCGACCACCGTTTCCATCGGCCGCGGATACATGTTGGTGACGCCGGGGGCGAAGAGGACATCGACGCCGGCCTCCTCAAGCAGGGCGCTGTCGCGCTCGAGATCGCGCGGATATTTCGCCAGGTCCTCGTTGGCGCCGAATTGCAGCGGGTTGACGAAGATCGACACGACGGTGACGGCGTTTTCCGCTTTGGCCCGGCCGACCAGCGTCAGGTGGCCCTGATGCAGATAGCCCATGGTCGGCACGAAGCCGATCGAGCGGCCCGCCCGCCGGTGAACGGCCAGCCTCTCCCTGAGGTCGGCAATGGTGGTGATGGTCTCCATATCGGTCCTCCGCAATACCTTATGGCGCGCCGGTCCCCTAGCGTGGATGGGCGGGGAAATCAATCGGCCGAAGGGGGAAGGGCATGTGCCGGATCAGGCGGCGAGGATGTCCCGGCTCGACACGACGGCGACGCCGGCGGACTTCATCTCGTCGATCGCGGCCTTGACGCCTTGCGGATCGATGCCGCGCGAGCCGTCCTCGATGAAGCGGACCTTGACGCCCGGCAGCATGTCGACCGCGTCGAGGGCGGAGAATTTCACGCAGTAGTCGGTGGCGAGGCCCATCAGGTCGAGTTCGGTCACGCCCTTCTGCCTGAGATAGCCGGCAAGGCCGGTGAGTGCGGCGCGGTCGTTGTCGCGGAAGGCGGAATAGCTGTCGACGGCCGGGTTCTCGCCCTTCTTCTGCACATAGGCGATGGCCGAGATATCGAGACCGGGATGGAATTCGGCGTCCGCCGTGCTCTGCACGCAATGGTCGGGCCAGAGCACCTGGGGCTTGCCGGAGAGCTCGCCCAAGTCGAAGGGTTTTGCGCCGGGATGCTGCGAGGCGAAGCTGCCATGGTTCGCCGGGTGCCAGTCCTGCGAGGCGACGATCAGGTCGTAGCGGCCGCTCTTCATCAGCGCATTGGCGACGGGCACGACCGCGTCGCCATCGGCGACCGGCAGGTTGCCGCCCGGGCAGAAGCCGTTCTGGATATCGATCAGCAGCAGGGCCTTGGTCATGGTCGTCGTCCTTTTCTTCGGGTGCGGCGCAAGATGGCAAGGGGGGACCGCGGGATCAAGGGGGAAGCGGCGGTTGGTGTCGCTCGTCGCCGACGGCAGCGGGCAATCTCCCCCCTTGAGGGGGAGATGTCGGCGTAGCCGACAGAGGGGGGTAGCCGCGAGGACCGAGGCCGAACTTTGTCGATGCGGGGGTCTGTCGCGACCACCGGGCGAGCAAGCTCGCCCCCCTCTGTCCTGCCGGCGTTCGTCACTGCAATCGATTCACAGGATCGATTGCTCCGCTGCGCGGACCGTTCCTTACCCCCCTCAAGGGGGGAGATCGACGTGGGGCCGGCCTCTCGCCCAACCTACTTACCGGTCCTTCGCCCAGCTAAATGCCTCGTGTTTCGCCCAATCGGAAACGCCGGCCGGGCTCATGCCCTCCGGTTTCGCTGTCATTTCCTTTTGCCCGGAACAGATCCGAGCGGACGGGGCGCCTCTGGCTGCCGCGTAAGGTAAAAAAATCAGATGACACCCAAAGGCGCCCCGTTCGGCGGTTTTTGCCCGCGACTTCGGCCTCTCTGCGGCGCCGGCCCTTGCCGGGGATTTTTCACGCGGGGCCCGGCTTTTGACCGGCGGACGCCCGCACACCCTCGACAACCCGGTCTTACCACCATGCCACGCCACACAGGCGCTCCCGGCGCGCTGTCAGGGCCGGCAAGGTCTCGGGCCGTCCAAAGCCCGAAAAAAACCTTGCCCCCACGTCGCCAGGGGGAGACCATTTTCCGCGGACCCGAGGTCTGGGTTCTTGCGTCTTTCCCCCAAACCCCGCGCCGGCCCCGCCTCGCCACAACGCCTTGTGGTGTATCCGCGACGGAACGGGATCAGTTTAGGGCCGGTGTTTGGGGGCGGGGAAAGTCGGGGTGCGTCGGCGCTGAATTTGCTGGGGAATCGGCGGTGGGCTTCCCCGTATGGGGGTGCGTGTGGCGCGGGATGCTTCGAGGCCTGGCCTGCGGCCAGGCACCTCAGCATGAGGGAAATGCTTGGCGCGGGATGCTTCGAGGCCCTCGCTTTGCGAGGGCACCTCAGCATGAGGGCACACGTCGGCGGCTCTCGCAGCAAGGCGGCCTAGGGAATGCCTCACCAAGGTGCACCACGATAGCCCTCACCCTGAGGGGGGAGCGCAAGCGACCCACGAAGGGCGCCGGAAGAGCCGGGCCGGCGAGGGCGATGACCCATGAGCAGGGCGGCCGGCGATATGTCGCCGTGAGGGCCGGCGGGCGCAGGTCGGTGGGTGCCGGGCCGGGGGACCAGGTGACCACCTATAGGCTGGCGGAGCAGGCGGGCTTCAGGCTGCCTCGGGGGAGATCGGGGGCGGCCGGTTCAGCCGGGAAAAAAAGGCCGCCTTTGCGACGGTCGACGGGGGCTTCAATCGCCGCGCGCGCATGCCCGGGGGGCTTCATATGCCCTTTTCCGGACTTCGGACTCTGCGCGAAACGGAACGTTAACCATGTTGATTCTACACGTGTTTTGTCAACGTGAGGATGTAACGTATGAGTAACGACGCCATGATCGGCCAGGCCACCCCGTCCATCGCCTTTTTCCCGCTTGCCAGCCGCCGCGACCTCGTTCGCCGCTCGGCCGTCGCGCTCGACAACTGCCATGGACCGGCCGCCGTCGATTTCTGGCGCACGACCTGCCGCGGGCTCGGCGCCGAACTTCTGGCACTCGGCTGCCCGGAAGAAGAGATGCGCGCCGAGATCATGGATTTCCAGGCGGCGGTCCAGATGGAACTGATGTGGCTGCACCGGACGCAAGAGGCGCGTGGGTGAGGGGGCGCTGCCCCTTTCCAGTGCGGAAGCTATTGTTGATCAGCTTGTAGGCGTTTGAGACCCCTGTTGCTGATATCCAATTCCGCTCCGTTGGGGCCGATCTTTAGGTTTGAGGCCGACCCTAAGATGGCCGAGGCAAGCGAGTCCGCAGGCGACTGGCTCTCTTCCAGTTTTGCATCCCAGTCAAAGAGCCGACGAGTCAAAGCAGCAAGCAGTTCGGCCGGCATAGGCGTCTGAGCTTCTCTGTTCCACTCCAGAAGAGATTCGACTACCCAGCTTGCACGATCAATGTCGGTTCTGGTTGCCGACAGGATCCGTTCAAATTCCGCTTGTTGATTTATCCATGTCGTTTCCCATTTCAAATAAAGGAGGGCCAATCCAATTGTGGTGAAGCCTCCGACCGATGCTTTGATAATGAGAATTATGCCGGTTGCTGCCTCGAGCGAAGGGAGGAGTGCGATCTGATAGCTACTGAAAATGGTAAATGCGGCGGCGGCGACAATGAAGAGCCAATAAGCCCATCGCACAGGCCGTCGCTGGGAAGCAGTGTTGGCAGAAAACAAGGACGAAGCGAGCGAGCCGGTGATCGACTCTTTTATCTCGCTGCGTATCGCTCTCCGGACAAAAGTGTTTGACCGATCATCCAGATCTTTTTTCGCTTTTTCAATTTCTAATCTCTTCGCTTCGATTTCGGCGTCAAGATTCTCTCGCTCGGTTTGAAAGCGCTCTGCGTACTCTTCCTTTTGAGATTCTAACTCAATCTTGAGGCGTTCAATCTCATGTGTATGGGCCTCGCGGAGGCTCTCGTTTTTCTCGTGGAACGACCTTTGAAGTTCGGAGAACTGGTCAACTGCCCCTGCAAGAACTGTTTCAATTTTCACGAACTGAACGTTGAGGTTGCTCGGGTCTGATGCGTCTCCGCCCGGAGGCGGATTTCCGAGTTTTTTCAGGACAAAAAGAGAGAATTGAAACTCATCTGTCGCGGGTTTCGCGTTCTGATTTGAGTTCAATTCCAATTTCGCGAGCGGTGATCCTTTTTCATTCTCCCTTTGGTAAGAGAACGAAGTTCTACCATACGCGAGATCGAAATTTCGTACCGAATAGCCTGAATTCCGCTTCAGTAACTTTAGATTCTCGCTATCAAAATTTGCTAAGGTAAAATTTACGTTCCCGGCCCGGAGACTTCCGGAAACTTCGGGGAATTTCCTATGAGCTTCTTCAAAGAGATCCACGACCTCACGATCATTAAGCGGTTGTGCCCAGAATGCCATCTTGCCCTCCGTCTTTCGACGTATGCACGCATTTGTTTGCTTAGATTGTCAATCACACCCTCTCGACAAACCCGTCCAGCACGCGCTTTTCGCCGGCGCGGTCGAAGTTGATGGTGAGCTTGTTGCCCTCGATCGAGGCGATGTTGCCGTTGCCGAACTTGATGTGGAAGACGCGGTCGCCGACGGTGAATTTCGACGGTTCGGTGGTGGTGGACTTGGCCACCAGTTCGCCCTCGATGGTCTTGGCCTTCGGGCCACTCTCGCCATAGCCGATGCGCTCGATGGCGTGGCCGGAGCGGTTGCCCCAGTTGTCGCGGGTGGCGTCCGACTTGTTGGCCTGGGCGCGTTTCCAGCCGGGGGTGGAGTAATTGTTGGCGAAGGGATCGGCCTTGTCGAAGCGCGACTGGCCGTAGCCGCCGCGACCGTAGCCGCCATAGGACTGCTCGCTCTCGGCGACCTCGACATGGGTGACCGGCAGCTCGTCGAGGAAGCGCGACGGCATGGTCGACTGCCACAGGCCGTGGATGCGGCGGTTGGAGACGAACCAGATGTGGCAGCGGCGCTTGGCCCGGGTGATGCCGACATAGGCGAGGCGGCGTTCCTCCTCGAGGCCTGAGCGGCCGCCTTCGTCGAGCGAGCGCTGGTGGGGGAAGAGGCCTTCCTCCCAGCCGGGCAGGAAGACGGTCTCGAATTCCAGCCCCTTGGCCGAATGCAGCGTCATGATCGACACGGCGTCCATCTCGGCATTCTGCTCGGTGTCCATGACCAGCGAGACGTGTTCGAGGAAGCCGCGCAGGCTCTCGAAGGCCTCCATCGAGCGGATCAGTTCTTTCAGGTTTTCCAGGCGCCCGGGGGCTTCGGCCGACTTGTCGTTCTTCCACATGTCGGTATAGCCGGACTCTTCGAGGATCTGCTCGGCAAGCTCGGTATGGGGCGTCGTTTCAAGCAGTTCCGACCATCGCCTGAAGTGTTGAATCACGTCGAACAGCGCCTTGCGGGCCTTGGGCTTGACCTCGTCGGTCTCGATCAGGTCGACGGCGGCGGCCAGCATCGGCACGTCGCGGGCGCGGGCATAGTCGTGCAGCGTGCGGATGGTGGTGTCGCCCAAGCCGCGCTTCGGGGTGTTGACGATGCGCTCGAAGGCGAGGTCGTCGGCCGGCTGGCAGACCAGGCGGAAATAGGCCATGGCGTCGCGGATCTCGAGGCGCTCGTAGAAGCGCGGGCCGCCGACGACGCGGTAGTTGAGGCCGAGGGTGACGAAGCGGTCTTCGAACTCGCGCATCTGGAAGGAGGCGCGCACCAGGATCGCCATGTCGTTGAGGGCGTGCTTCTTGCCGTCGGCATTGCCGCGCTGCAGCCGCTCGATCTCCTCGCCGATGGCGCGGGCTTCCTCTTCCGAATCCCAGGCGGCATGCACCACCACCTTCTCGTCATCGGGATCGACGCGGTCGGTGAACAGCGTCTTGCCGAGACGGCCCTCGTTATGGGCGATCAGATGGCCGGCGGCGCCGAGGATATGCTCCGTCGAGCGGTAGTTGCGCTCCAGCTTGATGACCTTGGCGCCGGGAAAATCCTTCTCGAAGCGCAGGATGTTGTCGACCTCCGCGCCGCGCCAGCCATAGATCGACTGGTCGTCGTCGCCGACGCAGCAGATGTTGACCTTTGGTGCCTCATCCTGAGGTGCCGAGCGCAGCGAGGCCTCGAAGGATACTGCCCGATCTGGCCAAACCTCGTCCTTCGAGACGGCGCTGCGCGCCTCCTCAGGATGAGGTTTGGGTCCCCGCTGGGCAGAGGAGGGGCCTGACCGCTGCGCCAGCAGCCGCAGCCACATGTATTGCGCGGTGTTGGTGTCCTGGTATTCGTCGACCAGGATGTATTTGAACCTCTGGTGATAGTCCTTCAGGATGTCCGGATTGGCGCGGAACATGCGGATCGGATGCAGGAGAAGGTCGCCGAAGTCGCAGGCGTTCAAGGTCTTCAGGCGGTTCTGGTAGGCGGCGTAGAGTTCGCGGCCCTTGCCGTTGGCGAAGGCCCGGGCATCGCCCTCGGGGATCTGCGCGGGGTCGAGGCCCTTGTTCTTCCAGCCGTCGATCATCTGGGCGAACTGCTTGGCCGGCCAGCGCTTGTCGTCGATGCCTTCTGCCTGGATGATCTGCTTGATCAGGCGGATGACGTCGTCGGTGTCGAGAATGGTGAAATCGGAGCGCAGGCCCACCATTTCGGCGTGGCGGCGCAGGATCTTGACGCCGATCGAGTGGAAGGTGCCGAGCCAGGGCATGCCCTCGACCGCGCCGCCGACGAGCAGGCCGATGCGCTCCTTCATCTCGCGCGCCGCCTTGTTGGTGAAGGTCACGGCGAGGATCTGGCTCGGGAAGGCGCGGCCGGTCGCGAGAATATGGGCGATGCGGGTGGTCAGCACCCGGGTCTTGCCGGTGCCGGCGCCGGCCAGCACCAGGACGGGGCCGTCCAGCGTTTCCACGGCTTCGCGCTGTTCCGGATTGAGGCCGGAAAGATAGTCGGGCACGCGGTTCTGGTCGCGCGCCGCCATGGCGCGCGCCGCGATGCCGAGGCCGCCGGCGGCGGGTGCCGCGGCGGGGGCGCGTCCTTCGGCGACGGGTTTGCGCGGGGCGGGTTCCTCGTCGTCGAAGAAGGGTATGTCGTCGAAACCGTTACTCATGCGGCCAATGTAGTGATTCGGATCGGAAAGACCAGAAAAGATGTTCCCCTTTCATTCCGATCCGGGCGCTATCCGCAGGGAATGTCGACGGTTTTGCCGGGTGCGATCGGCAAGGCGACCGAATTGATCGCCCGCACGGGCCGGAGGCCTGCGAGATGACAATTTCGTAATCTTGGCCATTGCGCCTTGCCGTTTGTGCCTTGCAGCGAAATATTGCCGGACAGATGACCCGCAATTCGCCTGATGGCTGCATGGCGTCTCCAAGGCGAGACCCGGCGGGCGCAGCACAGGCCGGAGTTCCCAATGGCATTTTGGAAGCAGTTGACCCTCAGTCTCGTGGCGATCGCCGCAGGCCTATTCCTGTGGGTCTGGTTCGTGCCCGGCGCCGACGGCGTGCTGCGGCGGATCGGCGTGCCCGAAACAGTGGTCGCCCTCGTCGCGCCGGCGGCGGAGGAAACGGGCGACGCCGCAGGGAACGGCCAGGCGCGGCAGGGCCAGGGTGCGCAGGGGCAGGGGCAGGGCGCCGGACAGGGCGCGCAGGGCCAGGGCGGCAATCGCCGCGGGGCCGGGGCGCAGGCGCTGGTGGTCGTGCGGCCGGTCGAGGTGGGCACGGTCAACGACCGTCTCTCGGCGCTCGGCACCGGCGACGCCATCCAGTCCGTCACCATCATGCCGCAGGTTTCGGGCATGCTGTCCGAAATCGCCATCAAGTCCGGCGACCGGATCACCAAGGGCCAGGTGATCGCGCGGCTGGAAAACGAGGAGCAGCGCATCGCCCGCGATCAGGCGCAGGTGGCACTGAAGAGCGCGACCGAGAAGAACGAGCTCTACACCAACCTGAAATCCGCAGCCTCGCGCATCGATGCCTTCGATGCCGCCATCGCGCTCGAAGGGGCGAAACTCGCGCTTGCCTCGGCCGAACTGGAGCTGAAGCGGCGCGAGATCGTCGCGCCGATCGACGGCGTCGCCGGCATCGTCACCGTCAATCCGGGCGACAATGTCACCACCTCGACGGCGATTGCCACGGTCGACGACCGCTCCGAACTGCTGATCGACTTCTGGGTGCCGGAACGTTTCGCCCCGATCATCAAGGTCGGCCAGCCGCTGACCGCAACCGCGGTGGCGCGCCAGGGCAAGCTCTACGAGGGCAGCGTGGCGGCGGTCGACAACCGCATCGACGAGGCGAGCCGGACGCTGCGCATCCGCGCCAAGATCGCCAACGAGAACGACGACCTGCGCGCCGGCATGGCCTTTACCGTGGCGATGAGCTTCGACGGTGAGCGCTTTCCCGCCGTCGATCCCCTGTCCGTGCAGTGGGACAGCGACGGTTCCTTCGTCTGGCGCGTGACCGACGGCAAGGCCGAGAAGGTGCCGGTGCGGATCGTCCAGCGCAATCCCGACGCCGTCCTGGTCGAGGGCGAGCTTGCCGAGGGCGACCGGGTGGTGACCGAAGGCATTCAACGCGTGCGCGCCGGCCGGGCGGTGCAGGTGATCGGCGACGAAGCCGGTGCGAAGCCCGCGAACGGCGAAAAACCGGTGGCAAGCCGATGAGCGGGGACAGCGATTTGAGCGACGGCAAGAACGGCGACGGGGAGGTACAGGGCCCTGTTGCGGGGGCTGCGCCCGACAAGCAGACCGGTTTCACCGCGCTCTTCATCCGCCGGCCGATCTTTGCGGCGGTCGCCAATGCGCTGATGGTGGTGGCCGGCCTTGCCGCCTTCTACGGCATCGAGGTGCGCGAACTGCCCGACGTCGACCGGCCGGTGATCACGGTTCGGACCTCGTTCGACGGGGCCTCGCCGCAGACCATCGACCAGCAGTTGACGACGGTGGTGGAAGGGGCCGTGGCGCGCGTCGCCGGGCTCAAATCCATGTCGTCGACCTCGTCCTTCGGATCGAGCCGCGTGACGCTCGAATTCTCCGACACCACGGACCTCAATGTCGCGGCGAGCGACGTGCGCGATGCCATTTCGCGGGTGTCGAACAGCCTGCCGGACGATGCCGACGAGCCGCGCATCGTCAAGGCAGATTCCGACAGCGACCCGATCATGCGGCTGGCGGTGACCTCCGACCGGATGAACATCGAGGACCTGACGCTGCTGGTCGACAACGAGATCGCCGACCGGCTGGCCTCGGTCGACGGCGTGGCCGACATCGAACTCTACGGCGACCAGGACAAGATCTTCCGCGTCGACGTCGACCAGGCGGCGCTGGCGAGCCGGGGGCTGACGGTGGCGACGCTCACGTCTGCGCTGTCCAACATCGCCTTCGACGTGCCGGCCGGCTCGATCACGTCGTCGACGCAGGACATCGTGGTGCGCGCCACCGCCGACCTGAAGACGCCGGAGGATTTCACCCGGCTGCTCATCGGCGACAATGTGCGGCTCGGCGACGTGGCGACCGTGACCTTCGGGCCGGACCTGTCGTCCACGGCGCTGCGCTCGAACGGCAAGGCCGGCATCGGCATGGGCATCATCCGCCAGGCGCAGTCGAACACGCTGAGCATCTCCAATGGCGTCAAGGCCATGGTCGGGCGGCTGCAGACGGAGCTGCCGGAAGGCACCGAGATCCGCATCACCAGCGACGACGCCGTGTTCATCCGCGGCTCGATCGACGAGGTGGTCAATGCGCTCATTCTCGCCGCCGTGATCGTCATCGGCATCATCTTCCTCTTCCTGCGCGACTGGCGCGCGACCATCATTCCGGCGGTCACCATGCCGGTCTCGCTGATCGGCACTGTGGCGGCCGTCTACCTCGTCGGCTTCTCGATCAACATCCTGACGCTGCTCGCCATCGTGCTGGCGACCGGCCTCGTCGTCGACGACGCGATCGTGGTGCTGGAGAACATCGTGCGCCGGCGCAGCCAGGGGCTCGGACCGCGGGCCGCGGCCGTGCTCGGCACGCGCGAGGTGTTCTTCGCCGTCATCGCCACGACGGCCACACTGGCCGCCGTGTTCATCCCGCTCTCCTTCCTGCCGGGTCAGGTGGGCGGGCTGTTCCGCGAATTCGGCTTCGTTTTGGCCTTCTCGGTGACGCTGTCGTCGATCGTGGCACTGACGCTCTGCCCGATGCTCGCCTCGCGCATGCTGACCGCGCACGCGATCGAGCATCACAGCGGGCCGCTGGCCCGATTCGGCGACGCGTTTTCGCGCTTCTATCGCCGGAGCCTCAGCGCCTGCCTCAATGCGCCGATCGTCGTCGTTGCGGTCTGCATCGCCTTCTCGCTCGTCGCCTTTGCCGCCTTCTCGCTGATCACCAGCGAACTCACGCCGCGCGAGGACCGCTCCGCGGTGATGGTGCGCGTCTCGGCGCCGCAGGGGGTGAGCCTCGACTACATGCAGGACCAGATGCAGCGCATCGAAGAGGCGATGAAGCCGCTGCGCGACAGCGGCGAGGTCGCCAACCTGTTTTCGATCTCCGGATTCGGCAGCAACAAGAACAGCGGCTTCATGGTGTTGACCCTTGCCCCCTGGGGGGAGCGGGAGCGCAGCCAGGACGCGATCGTCCAGGACGTGACGCGGATCGCGTCCGGCATTCCGGGCGTCAACGCCTTTGCCATGCAGCCGAACAGCCTGAGGATCCGCGGCGGTGGCAGCGGGCTGCAGTTTGCGCTCGTCGGTTCCAGCCACGAACAACTGACCCAGGCGGCGATCAAGCTGGTGGCGGATCTGGAGGCCGACGGCAGCTTCGACAATCCGCGGCTGTCGAACGACATCAGCCAGGCCCAACTCGGGGTGTCGATCGACCGCGAACGGGCCGCGGATCTGGGGATCGACATCACCGGGCTTGCCCAGGCGCTGCAGTCGCTGCTGGACGGCCGCTCGATCGGCGACGTCTATGTCGACGGCGAGGCCTATCCGGTGAAGCTCGCGTCGACGACGCGGCCGATCGACGATCCGACCGATCTCGAAAACATCTTCCTCAGGACCGCGGATGGCAAGACCGTGCCGATGTCGGTGATCGCCAGCCTGGAGGAGAAGGCGGTGGCGCCGTCGCTGGCGCGCGAACAGCAGCTGGCCGCCGTGCAGGTGACCGCCGGCCTCGGACCCGGGCTGTCGCTCGGAGCGGCGCTGGAGAAGGCGATCGCGCTCGCCGAGCCGAACCTGCCGCCGGGCGCCCGGCTTCTGCCGCTCGCGGAGGCGGCGACGCTCAGCGAAAACAGCGGCGGTATGGGCTCGACCTTCGGCTTTGCCATCGTCATCATCTTCCTGGTGCTGGCGGCCCAGTTCGAAAGCGTGCTGTCGTCGATCATCATCATGGCGACGGTGCCGCTGGGGCTCGCCTGTGCCGTGTTCGCGCTGCTGCTGACCGGGACGAGCCTCAACGTCTACAGCCAGATCGGCCTCGTCATGCTGGTCGGGATCATGGCGAAGAACGGCATCCTGATCGTCGAATTCGCCAACCAGCTGCGCGATCGCGGGCAGGGGGTGCGCGAAGCGATCGAGAATGCCGCCAATCTGCGTCTTCGTCCGGTGATGATGACGATGATCGCCACGATCCTCGGCGGCGTGCCGCTGGTGCTGGCCCACGGGGCGGGCGCCGAGGCGCGCATCGCGCTCGGCTGGGTGATCGTCGGCGGGCTCGGTTTTGCCACGGTCGTCACGCTCTACGTGACGCCGCTCGCCTATCTGGGGCTGGCGCGCTTCTCGAAGCCGCATGCCGACGAGGAGGCGCGGCTGCACAAGGAAATGCAGGTCGCCGCGGCGATCGAGGCGGCCGAGTGATCCGCTTCGCCGCCTGGCCGAAAGACGGGAGGAACGGTCCATGAGCAAACGCGAGATCGCCATCAGGACCGGGGACGGCACTGCAAAGGCCGGGCTGTTCCTGCCCGGTGCCGCGAGCCCGGCCGTCATTCGCCCGGGCGTGGTGCTCTACATGGACGCTTTCGGGCCTAGGCCGGCGCTCGACCACATGGCCGAACGGTTGTCGGGCGAGGGCTATGTCGTGCTGGTGCCGGACCTGTTCTACCGCTTCGGCGCCTATGGTCCGTTCGATGCGAAGACCGCGTTCAGGCAGGAGGCGAGCGCCAGGCAGTTGCGGGCGATGATCGACGGCACGCGCCAGGCGATGACGGCGGCCGATACGGCCTATTTCCTCGATGCGCTTTCCGATGCCGGGGCCGGCGGTCCGGCCGGCGTGGTCGGCTATTGCATGGGCGGTTCGCGGGCGCTGTCTGCGGCGGCGGCCTATCCGGAGCGGATCGCGGCGGCCGCGAGCTTTCACGGCGGCAACCTGGCGAGCGACAAGCCGGACAGCCCGCACCTGAAGGCGGCCTCCATCAAGGCGCGCGTGCATATCGGCGCGGCCGGCGTCGACGGGTCGTTCACGCCGGAGCAGGCGGCACGTCTCGTCGAGGCTTTCCGCACGGCCGAGGTGGATTTTCTGCTCGAGAACTATGTCGGCATGGCGCATGGCTGGTGTGTGCCGGACCACAGCGTCTACGACGAGGCCGGGGCCGAGCGGCACTGGCGGCGGTTGACCACTTTCCTGGGCGAGACGCTGAAGGCGTGATCGCCCGGCGTCAGTTGCCTTCGGCGCCCGGACCGACGACGACAAAGACATTGCCCGCGGGTTCGGGCCGCAGGTAGACATTCTTCAGGGCGGGGGCGCCGTTCTTCAGGATGTCGGCGAAGATCTGGTCGATCGCCTCGCTGCGCTGGCCGGAGACGAAGAAATAGTGGCGCCAGCTTTCCGGGTCGAGCAGGATGTAGTTCGCATTCTGCGCCAGCGGTTCGGCCGAGCCGTCGAGATTGGTGAGCGTCCTGCCGAGCCGCGCCGTGTTGTACATGCGCGTGGTCACCTGGAGGGCCGGATCGTCCGCGTTGACGAAGACGAAGATCTCGTCGGCAAAGCCGAGTTTTTCCATCCATAGCCGGTGATCGGGCAGCGCCGTTTCCGGGACGGCGAAGAGGATGCGTTTCACCAGGCCGGCGGGCAGGTCGGGGGTCGCCTCGGCCAGATGGCGGAAGACTTCTCCGGCCATCGAATGGCCGACGATCATCACCGGGCGATCCGCCAGCGGCAGGCCTGGGCCGCGCAGCCCGGCCATTTTCCGGAGCAGAAGGATCAGCCTTTCGCTCGCCGCCTTGGCGTTCAGCACCGGGAATTCGGTCATCGAAATCCAGGACGGCCAGTTGAACATGATGACATCGGCATTGGCACCCTTGGCCAGTTCACCCATGGTGTAGAGGCCGAACTCGCCGTCCGGGTCGGGGCCGAAGCCGTGCACGAACAGCACCAGCGGGCGTGGCGTGCCATCGGCGGACGGCGTGAAGCTCGCCAGCGCTGCTTCGAGATCGCCGAGCGCAAAGTGCTTGCCGTCGGGGGTGACGAGGCCGAAACTCTCGTCGGTGATGTCACCGGCGGCCGCCGTCTGGGGCTTGAGGATCATCGTCACCATGGCAGCGTAATTCCACCAGACATAGCCGCTGGCGGCGCCGAGGAGGACAAGGATGATGACGAGGCCTTTGAGGACGGTTCTCATGAAGACCATCTAACCCAAGGCCATTTCGCACCGCAATGCTTTCGCGCGGCCCATTTGTGCATTACCGTCGGCGGGCATGGTCTCGACACTGGACAAGCGGGAGCGACTTGGCCCATAGCTCGGTCCTGTTTTGGTGAGCATACTGCCGAGGCGGCAGAGCGGGGGAGACGGTTCGCATGGCCTTGAAGGATGTCGTCGCAGGGGTTCGCAACGAGGCGGGGATCACGACCGTGCTCGGCATCCTCAAGCAGGGCTTCGGTGAGCGTTTCCAGACCGGCCAGTCCTTCCGCGAGCAGCACAGCCACACGACCTCCTATCTCCCGGCCCAGCTTCCCGACGGTGTCGTCTTCGTCGAGACGAGCGACGACGTGAAGACGGTGGTGAAGACCTGCGCGGCCCACAAAGTGCCGATGATCCCGTTCGGCACCGGCTCCTCGCTCGAAGGCCATATCAACGCGCCGAGCGGCGGCATCTCGGTCGATTTCACCCGGATGAACAAGGTGCTGTCGGTCAATGCCGAAGACCTCGACTGCACCGTGGAGCCCGGCATCACGCGCGAGGAGCTCAACACCTATCTGCGCGACACCGGCCTGTTCTTCCCGATCGATCCCGGCGCCAATGCCTCGATCGGCGGCATGGCCTCGACGCGCGCCTCGGGCACCAATGCGGTGCGCTACGGCACGATGAAGGACAATGTGCTGGCGCTCACCGTGGTCACCGCCGACGGCGAGGAGATCAGGACGGCACAGCGCGCCCGCAAGTCGTCGGCCGGCTATGACCTGACGCGGCTGTTCGTCGGCGCCGAGGGCACGCTCGGCATCATCACCTCGATCACGCTGAAGCTGCAGGGCATTCCGGCCAAGATTTCCGGGGGCGTCTGCGCCTTTCCGAGCCTCAAGGCGGCCTGCGACACCGTGATCATGACCATCCAGATGGGCATTCCGGTCGCTCGCATCGAGCTGCTGGACGAAATGCAGATGAAGGCGGTCAACGCCTATTCCAAGCTTTCCTATCCGGAGAAGCCGACGCTGTTCGTCGAGTTCCACGGCACCGAGGAGACGGTCGAGCTGCAGGCCGCGCAGTTCCGGGAAATCGCCGCCGAGTACGGGTCGGACGAATTCCGCTATACCGCCAATGCCGAGGAGAGGGCGCAGCTGTGGAAGGCGCGCCACAATGCCTACTGGGCCGGCCGGGCGCTGGCGCCGGAACTGAACGGGTTGTCGACCGACGTCTGCGTGCCGATCTCCAGGCTCGCCGACTGCGTCGCCGAGACCCAGGCCGACATTCGCGAGACCGGGCTTCTGGCGCCGATCGTCGGCCATGCCGGCGACGGCAATTTCCACGTGCTGATGCTGTTCGACGACAAGAACCCGGTGGAACTCGCCAAGTCGGAGGCGTTCATGGCGCGGCTCAACGCCCGGGCGCTGGCCATGGAGGGCACCTGCACCGGCGAGCATGGTGTCGGCCAGGGCAAGATGAGCTATCTCGAACAGGAACTGGGCTCGGCCATCCCGCTGATGCGGTCGATCAAGAAAAGCCTCGATCCGGACAATATATTCAATCCGGGCAAGATCTTCCGTATGTGAAGAGCGCCGCTCGCGGCTTGCCCCCGACGGGAATTGCATTACCTTTGCGCCGGAAGTGATGGGAGTCGAAAGACGTGCTCGGACGCATACTGGTTTTCCTTGGCGGGGTGTTGGTCGTCGCGCTGTTCGGAGCGCTGCTGGCGCCGCTGTTCGTCGACTGGACCGATTTCCGCAAGGATTTCGAGAGCCAGGCCAGTCGCGTGCTGGGCAAGAAGGTCACGGTGCTCGGCGAGGTCGAGGCGCGCCTGCTGCCGTTCCCCTCGGTGACGCTGCATGACGTGACGGTCGGCGCCGACCAAGACGGCAAGCCGCTGGTGCATGTCGCGCGCTTTTCCATGGATGCCGAGCTCGCGCCGCTGCTCTCCGGCGAGGCCCGCATCTTCGACATGCGCATCGAGGAGCCGAAGGCGCGGATCCGGCTTTCCGCCGACGGTACGCTCGACTGGCTGCGCGGCAGCAGTGCCGATATCCCGGCCCGCACGGTCGTCTTGGAGAAGGTTCGCATCGTCGGCGGCGAGATCGATTTCATCGACGAGCAGACCGGCCGCACCCGCAAGCTTACCGGGCTCGATGCCGACATGTCGGCGCGCTCGCTGGCCGGTCCGTGGTCGGTCGACGGCAAGGCGGCGCTCGACGGCGAGGCCGGCCATTTCTTCCTCTCCAGCCTGCAGCCGGAGATCGGCGCCGACGCCATCTCGCTGAAGCTGAGGCTGCAGCCGGACGCCCGGCCGTTCGACATCGAGCTCGACGGCAATCTCAGCCTTAAAGCGGGCAAGCCGAACTATCAGGGCCGTTTCCAGGCGGTGTGGAAGGGCATACAGACCGCCAAGGCCGACCCGAAGACGCCGCAGCCGCGGGCCAAGGGCGATTTCGAACTCACCAATGAGCGCATCGTCGTCAAGTCCTACCGGTTCGAGCTGGGCGAGGCGGCCGATCCCTATGTCGTGACCGGTGAGGCCAAGCTCGATACCGGCGCCAATCCGGAATTCCTGCTGACGGCGGAGGGCCAGCAGGTCGACGTCAACCGGCTCGCCAATGAAAGCGCCAAGGGCAAAACCGGGCGCAATGCGGCCGGCTCGGTGCGGGAGCGGCTCGATCTTCTGATCGCCATGGCGAGCGAGATCCCGATTCCCAACCTGCCGGGAAAGGCGACGCTGAGGCTGCCGGCCATCGTCGCCGGCGACACGGTGCTGCGCGACGTGACGCTCGATGTGCGCCCCGATGGACGTGGCTGGAATGTCGAGCGCGCCGTCGTGGTGCTTCCCGGACGCACGCAGGTGGAGGCCAAGGGGCGGCTGGTGCTCGGCACCGCGCCCTCGTTCAGCGGCGACCTGCTGGTCGCGTCGACCCAGCCATCGGGCCTGTCCACCTGGATTTCAGGCGGCGTCGATCCGGCCGTCCGCCAATTGAAGTCCATGGGTTTTTCCGCCGCCGTCAACCTGACGCCGCAGATCCAGCGTTTCGAGAAGCTGGAACTGGCGATCGGGCCGGCGCTGCTCAACGGGCGCCTGGAGCGCCAGTCGCTCGACAAGGAGGCGGCGACGCTGTCGATCGACCTCACCGGCAATGAGATCGACCTCGACGCGGCGCGCGCCGTGGCGGGGCTGATCGTCGGCGAGGAAGCCGACCATGCGCTGCTTGCCGAGAAGATCGCCACGCGGCTGAAGGTCGGCCGGCTGACCGGCTACGGCATGGAGGCGGGCGAGGTCGAGACGGTGTTCACCTATGACGGCGCGGGCGTCGTCATCGACCGGCTGAACATCGGTGACCTGGCCGGGGCGGCGCTGAAGGCGAGCGGCACGGTCAAGGGGCCGGTGACATCGCCTTCCGGCAAGGCGCAGGTGGCGCTGTCCTCGGGCGATCCGGGGCCGTTCCTGGCGTTGATCGCAGGGCGCCTGCCGACACATCCGCTGGCCGCGCGGCTGGTGAAGAGCGCCTCTTGGTACGGCAACAGCAATCTGACGGCGAGCCTTGTCTTCGGCGAGGCGGCGGGCGGTGGCATGGCGGTCAAGGTCGCCGGCACGTCGAACGGCAGCCGCATCGCCCTTGACTACGGCGTCGACGACCTGGCCAAGCTCAACGGCGACGCGAAGGTCAACCTTGCCGCAACGCTGGAAAACCCGGAGGCGCAGATTCTCTTGGGGCAAGCCGGTCTCGACCCGCTGCCGATCGGCGGCGGCGAGGGCGGGCGGCTGCAGTTCAGCGTCAACGGTGCCGGCAACGAACCGGCCGATGCGACGC
This sequence comes from Allorhizobium sp. GW101-3B10, assembly GCF_059424725.1. NCBI lineage: Bacteria > Pseudomonadati > Pseudomonadota > Alphaproteobacteria > Hyphomicrobiales > Rhizobiaceae > Allorhizobium > Allorhizobium sp. GW101-3B10. The sequence goes on from NZ_JBWKZR010000001.1 coordinate 1,228,512, forward strand.
TGACCCTAGCTGCCGGACGCACGACGCTTTCGGCGCGCGGCAAGATCGGGCTTGCGGCGGCAGGCTTCCCCAAGGGAAGCGGCACGGTCAAGCTCGAGAGCCCGGATATCGAACCCTATCTGATGATGACCGGCGTCGTGCTGCCGCAGGGCGGGGCGGGGCTGCCGGCGCGGCTCGGCGCCGAACTGGCCCTGGGTGACGGCAAGGCCGCCATCTCGGCGATCGATGCGGAGGCTGCGGGCAACCGGATCACCGGCGCACTCTCGGTCGACTGGAACGGCGCCGTTCCCAAGGTCGGCGGCGAACTCGCGCTCGACAGCGTCGATCTCGCCTGGCTGGCGGAAGGCGTGCTGGGGCCCGTGACCGATCCCGGCACGGGGACCGTCTCGGCAGCGCCGCTGCCGAAGCCGCGCAGCGATTTCGAGTTCAACCTCGCTTTCACCGCCAAGAGCTTCTCGCCGGGCGTGTTTGCGCCGATCGCCGGTTTCTCCGGCAAGCTGAGTGGTGCGGGCGGGCAACTGACGCTCGAGGACGCGGCCGGGCAATGGCTCGGCGGCACGATGAGCGGTCGGCTGATGGTCGCCAACACCGACGGCAACGGCTTCTATCAGGGGCGGATCTCGTTGCGCCAGGCCGACCTCACCGCCGTCGAGAAGGCAATCGGGCGGGTGGACGAAGCGGGTGTGCTGGAGGGCAAGCTCGACCTCGACCTCGTGGCCGAGGCGACGGGCGCCAGCGTCAGCGGCCTGCTGGAGGCGACCAACGGTTCCGGCACGGCCAAGGTTGCGGCGCTCACCGTGCATCGCCTCGACAGCAGGCTCCTGACCAAGATCCTGCCGGAGGCCGACGCGATCGAGGGGGAGGTTACCGCCGAGAAGGTCCAGGGCCTTGCCGAGCGCCTGCTCGGCGGCGCGTCCAGCGCCTTTGCCAATGTCGAGGTTCCGTTCAACATCACCGACGGGGTGTTGCGCGTTACCACGCTGTCGCTCGCCAACGAGGCGGCGAAGCTGGATGGTACGGCGCGGGTCGATCTTGCCGAGCGCCGGACCGAAGCCGACATCCGCATGGCCTTCGCAGCGGGTGACGACGCGCTGGCCGGCGCGGAGCCGGGCGTCCGGCTGCTGCTTTCGGGCGATGTCGCCAGCCCCGAACGCAAGCTGGACGTCGGCGACCTGGCCAATTTCCTGTCGCAGCGCGCCTTCGAGCGAGAGCGCCGAAGGGTCGAGACGCTGCAGTCCAACGTGCTGGAAAAACAGCGCCTGCGCCGCGAGGCGGCCCTCTACCGCTACCGTGCGGAGGAACGCGCCAGGGCTGCGGCCGAGCGGGCAAGGATCGCCGAGGAGGTCCGGCTGAAGGCCGCGGCCGAGCGTCGGGCGGCGGAGGAAGAGGCGCGCCGCAAGGCGGCTGAGGCGGCCAGACAGGCTCCGCCGCCGATCGGCGATGCGGAGGCGCCGCAACTGCCGGTGCCGCGCGGCGAAGGCGTCACCCGCGGCGGCGCCCTGCCTCCGGTGCAGCTGCAGTTCGAGGGGCTGCCGGGCGTCAACTAAAGGCTGAAACACTGCGACCGCGGGGCCGCTTGCCTGCCGCGGGGCCGGGGCCTAGGCTGGAACATGTCGCCGGTCGGAACCCGGCCTGGCAAGGGGGGCCTGAGAATGCTTCGCACTGTTTTCACGTATGTTTTCCTGCTTGTTTTGGCCGGCGCTGCCGGTCCTGCGCGTTCAGAGGAACGCTATCAGCCGTTCGCCGAGAATCGCGGCTGGACGGTCGCCTATGACCGCCAGGACAAGGTCTGCATCGCCTCGCCGAAGGGGGGCAAGGGTGGCCTGTTCTTCGTGCGGCCGAACAGCAAGGACGTGGTCGTGCTGATCGCCAGCAGCAAGCTTGGCTGGCTGACCAACGAGGAAGACTATGACGTCGTCGTCCACACCGATCGGCGCAAGTGGACCGGCACCATGCGGGCGAACGTCACCGACGGCTCGGGCGGGCTCTACCTGACCAATCCCCATGCGAGTTTCATGGCCGCGCTGCGCGATGCCGGACGTATGACGCTGAGCGTCGACAATGTCAGCTACGGCCCGTTCTCGCTGTCCGGCTCCAACGATACGCTGAAGCAGATCGCCGACTGCGCCCGGGCGCTCGATCGCGGCGATTTCGGCCCGGCCAAGACGGAGGAGACGAGCGAAGCCAAGGAGGTGACGATCGGCTCCGGCATGATGGTCGACTGGACGCGCGCTAATTTCGGCAAGACCTATAGCGGCGAAGACTGGACGCTGACGCTGAGCGGCGAACAGAATGACGAGGGCACGGCGACGGCCGTGCTCAAGGTCCGCCACAAGGAGAAGGGCGAGACGGTGATTCGCCTCGAAACCGGGCCGGACGAGATGGCGCGCGGCCAGATCGGCATCTATCCGCTGCAATGGGCGCAGCCGGGCGTGGTGTTTTCCGCGTTCAGCGGCGGGGCGCATTGCTGCACGGCGGTGGCGCTCGCCCATGCAAGCGACGATGCGGTCAAGACCGTCGAGCTCGGCACGTTCGACGGGTTCGGCGTCGTGCCGGCCGATCTCGACGAGGACGGTAATATCGAATTCGACCTCAGAGACGATCGCTTCCTGTACGCCTTTTCGAGCTATGCCGAATCTGCGCCGCCGGTGAAGATCATGGCCTTGCGTGACGGCGAGGCGAGCGACGTGACGCGCGAGGATGCCTTCAGGCCCGTGGTCGAGCGGCGGCTGACGGCGTCGATGCGCGCCTGTTTCGAACAGCAGACCGCAGGCGTCTGCGCCGGGGCGCTCGGCAATGCGGCACTGCTCGGCTACTATCCGGCGGCGCTGGAACTGATGACGCTGGAGGAGATCGACAAGCAGATGGAGGATTATTTCCTCGACTGCGACGACACAACGGCCTGCAAGGGCAAGAAGCGCTTCGAGGACTTCGCCGAGGCGGCCGGCTGGCGGCTCGGCAACTGGGATTACGAGACCGGCGGCGTGCTGGACGGCAAGGTGACCGCTTTCGTTGCCGAACTTGCCAAGGCGAAGGACGGCTATGCCGTCGAGAACGCCGATCCGGAGACGGAATATTCCTGCGACATGGGGCCGCTGACGTTCGAATATGATGCGGCCAAGGACAGGGCACTGGTGAGGGGCTATGAATATGGTTGCAATTTCGGCGCCGCGTCGGTGCTCAAGGAGAGCCTCGTGGTCGACCTTCTGTGTTCCGGCGAGGCCGACTTCTGGCTCGACCGCCATGTCTACGAGCGTGATGGCGAGGCGCTGATGTCGCTGTCGGCGACCGGCGCGCTCGATACCGATGGCGCGACGCGCTTCAAGCCATGCCCGGCCAAGGCCGAGCCGCGGCCATGAAAAAAGGCGGCCCTTGCCGGCCGCCTTTATCCTTGGTCACTGGAGCCTGCGCTCAGACATAGGCGTAGCGCTCGCCGAAGGGCGTTTCTTCGTCGTAATTGGTGCTGCCGATCTTGTCGCTTTCGCCCGACAGGAGCGCGGGCTTCGCCTGCTCGGCGGTGGGCGTCTTCGCGGCGTTTTCAGCCGCTTCCATCTGCGTCTGCTGCGCTTCGAGCTTGGCCAGCGAGGCGCGAAGCTCGGTCAGTTCGTCATTGATCTCGGACTTCTGGTCGTCGGTCTCGGCGCTGGCCAGTTCCTCTTCCTTCGAGGTGATCTGGCTTTCGAGCTTGGCGATCGACGACTTCAGCGAGGTGCTGGAGGAGCCGGCCTGGTCGAGGGCGGTGGTGGACGTGGTGGCGGACGTTGAAGAAATTGCGGTTACCATGTCTAAATCCTTGAGAAAAAGGAGCTTCGTGAAATCACGTCACACGGTTGGATCGATGGGCAATACGCGCAACTGAGCCTTAAAATACGGGGCATCGACGCAATCATGAATAGTCCAAGACTAGGATGGCCTTCTTAATAAAAGGTTATTGGACATAATCGTGCGCCCGCTACATTAGTGGCGGGTCAACGCTCGGCTGCCGCCTTGAGGCGGGCGAGAACATAGAGCCTTGCGGCCGAGGAGAGATTGGTGCGCGGGTCGCGGGTCTCGTCGATCTCGACCACGAGGGCGGCCAGCGGGATCTGCCGTTCCGCGGCGATGGCGTTCAGTTCGTCCCAGAACGCCTCTTCCAGCGAAAAGCTGGTGCGATGGCCGTGCAGGGTGATCGAGTGCTTGCGGATCATCGCGGCTCCGGCTCGGAATCTGATTCAGGCGGCTGACAAGGTGAATCCGGAAAACCGCGCAGGTGCTTGATCGGGAATCGAATTTGCCGGTGGGCTATTCGTCGTCCGACGTCTCGAGGCGGCCCTGGTCGAGAGTCTTTTCGGCCTTGGCGTTGAGCGCCTTCGTCAGCGTCTTCTCGGCCTTGCTGCGGCCGAAGGTCAGGCGGTTCTGTTCCGCCTGCTTCTCCTTTTCGGAGCGGGTCCTGGCCTTGCGGAACTGACGGAGATTGACGACGTCTGCGCTCATGCCTCTCATCCCGGAACGGGGCGCGCCATCGGGCGACGACGCGCGGGGTCTCCTCGAAGACTACTGCTTCTTGCGGAAGGCGTCGAGCGAGACGACCGAGCCCGGCTTCTTCTCTTCGTCGCCGGCCTTCGGCTCGGACTGGTCCTCGCTCCGTTCGACGGCCGAAACCGGGTAGGCGGTGATCTCCGCGCTTTCCTCGTCTTCATCGGCCAGGGGCACGTCGAATTCGAGCTCGAAGTTGACGGAGGGGTCGTAGAAGCCGCGGATGGCGTTGAACGGGATGACCAGCTTTTCCGGGGTGTCGGAGAAGGAGAGCCCGATCTCGAACTGGCTGTCGGTGACCTTGAGGTCCCAGAACTGGTGCTGCACCACGATCGTCATCTGCTCGGCATATTTGGTCTTGAGGTGCTGCGAGATGCGCACGCCCGGCGCGCCGGTGAGGAAGGTGATGAAGAAGTGATGGTCACCCGGAAGACGGCCGGTGGCTGCGACTTCGGTCAACACCTTGCGGATGACGCCGCGCAGCGCGTCCTGAGCCAGAATGTCGTAGCGAATATGGTCGTTCCCCATATGATCCTGTCTTTCTCTTGCTTGGCGTCTTTGCGCGGCTATATGCCACGACGCCGCATTCGGGGAAAGCCCCCGTCACCCGAGTCATAACGATGCATATTACACGATTTGAAAAGCAGAGGGTAGGCAAAGGGGAGGGAAGGTGAAGGCTTCTGTTGCCAGGTGCCTTCGGACCCCGCCTCAAGGGGCTAACCTTGAGGGCTTAGTTCGGATTTCCCGCACCGCCATTAGGCAGCGAGAGCATAACCCTTAGCGTTGTTGTCGTTTGCAACTACACTTGTGACCCGATAACGGCGGTATCATGCCGAGCAAAAGTTCGATCTTTACACCCTTGTCGATCCTATTTCGCCCCCATCAAAAGCCGGTCTTCGAAGACCGACCGGTTTTTGGTGGAGGCGCCGGGTACCGCCCCCGGGTCCAATAGGCTTATTACACCGACCGTTTATCGCCATAGCCGGAGCAAGCCCCGGCAAGGCAGATATAGGTGTTTCATCCGCCAATGAAAAGGGCAAAGCGAAAGGAAGTTTGCGTCAGCAGCGATTGACGAAGCCGACATAGTCGCGGCCTTTCTTCTCATAGTACTTCAGGATGAAGCCGCGGGTCGCGCCGCCGTCCATCGGGATCTCGCAGCGAACGCCCCATTTGGTGTCGAAACAGGCGTTGACGATGATGCACTGGCCGGCCTTCACTTGCCCGACGACCTGGCTTTCGAGGCTGCGTTCGCGGCGGATGTTCATCAGGCCGGTGATCAAAACCCGGACCGGATGGGGTCCGCGCGGCGCGACCGTGTCCTCGGGGCCGACGCACTTGCCGGTGTCCTCGCGGATGTAGCAGGGGTTTGCGCCGCCGCCCGGCGTCGGCTGTGCGGCATCCATGCGCTGGCGGCCGGCCGGTCGCATGATGACCAGCGAGCCGTCGGCGAGCCGACCGTTCATGATGCCGCGCGCCGGGGCGAAACTGGCGATGGGGCGGCCGTCGAGCCCGAGAAGGGAAAAGCCGTTGCGGTCGGGCGCCCAGCCGTTGACGAAGGCGAGCGGCCCCATGCACATGATCGAGCGGGCGGCGAGGCGTCCGGCAAACGTGTGGCTCTGCAGCTCGATCTGGCACTTTCCGGCCGGCCCGCCGGCCTCGACATTCCACATGCCGACGTGTCGATGGGGCGCACCGGACTGGGCGTGGGCGGGAAGGGGAGCCGTCGCCGTCGTAAGCGCCGTCAGCAGGGCCAGGACAAGTCGTTTGAATGCCATTCGCGTGTGTCTCCGTGTGTTCTGGACGACTGTGCGTGCCGGTTGACGTTCATCGCCGGATTCCTGGCAAAACTCAATTGGCGCCGGCGAATTTTGCGCCGCGTCCCACCGGGCATGGGCCGGGCGCTTGACGGTCACACACGCTTCTCACATTCTGTTTATCAAGCGGGCGCGCATGAGACGTCCGCGTTCAGCGAAAGGAAGAAGGCCATGACGGACTATCTTGCAGAAGTGAAGCACTACGACCCGGGCGCCGACGAGGAGGCGGTCAACAAGATCGTGCGTCACCTCGGAATTGCCCTGCGCAACCGTGATTCCTCGCTCGTCTCCGCGTCCGATCCGGATGAACTTGCCCGCGTCAAGGAAAAGTGGTGCGGCAAGAAGCTCGGCGTGACCGGCCCGTCCGCCGACAAGGCCGTCGATACGGTATGCACGATCATGGCGAAGGACAACAGCAAGTCGCGCGTGACCTTCTACTACTTGGTCGCCAAGGAACTCGGCAAACTGGACGACCTCTGAGCTCAGCATGGGAAAACCGGCGGGGCCGCTTGGTTCCGCCGCGCGGGGACGCTACATTGCCGCCGAACAGGAATCGGCGGCAGAATCATGAAGCAGTATCTCGACCTCTTGCGGCACGTGATGGAGAACGGCTCCGACCGGGGCGACCGCACCGGAACCGGCACGCGCTCGGTGTTCGGTCACCAGATGCGCTTCGACCTTTCCGAGGGTTTTCCGGTCACCACGACCAAGAAGCTGCATCTGCGCTCGATCATCCATGAGCTCCTGTGGTTCCTGAAGGGCGACACCAACATCGCTTATCTCAAGGAGCACGGCGTCAGCATCTGGGACGAGTGGGCGGACGAGAACGGCGATCTCGGGCCGGTCTACGGCGCGCAGTGGCGCTCCTGGCCAGACGGCAAGGGCGGTCATATCGACCAGATCGCCAATCTGGTGACGAGCATCACCAAGAACCCCAATTCGCGCCGCCATATCGTCTCCGCCTGGAACCCGGCGGAAGTCGACGAGATGGCGCTTCCGCCCTGTCACTGCCTGTTCCAGTTCTACGTCGCCGACGGAAAACTGTCCTGCCAGCTCTACCAGCGCTCGGCCGACATCTTTCTCGGCGTGCCCTTCAACATCGCCTCCTATGCGCTGCTGACGATGATGGTGGCGCAGGTGACGGATCTCGAGCCCGGCGATTTCGTCCACACGCTGGGTGATGCCCACCTCTATGCCAACCATTTCGAGCAGGCGAGGCTGCAGCTGTCGCGCGCGCCGAAGGCTTTGCCGACGATGCGGATCAATCCGCAGGTGCGCGACCTGTTCGCCTTCCGGTTCGAAGACTTCAGCCTCGAAGGCTATGAGGCCGATCCCAGCATCAGCGCGCCGATCGCCGTCTGATGGTCATGGATGGTTCATGCGAAAGGCCGGCAATGTCTGACCCCAAGATCGTCATCGTCGTCGCCATGGCCGAGAATGGCGTGATCGGCCGCGATGGCGACATGCCGTGGAAGCTGTCGACCGACCTCAAGCGGTTCAAGGCGCTGACGCTCGGCAAACCGCTGGTGATGGGCCGCAAGACCTTCGAATCCGTCGGCGGAAAACCCTTGCCCGGGCGGCCGCACGTGATCGTCAGCCGCGGCCCGGCGATCGAGATGCCGGGCGTCGAGACGGCGGGGAGCCTCGAGGAGGGGCTTTCGCGGGCCAAGGCGATCGCCACTGCCGCGGGCGTCGATGCGGTCTGCGTCGCCGGCGGCGGCGAGATCTACCGGCAGGCGCTGCCGTTCGCCGACGAATTGCATGTGACGCATGTCGAGGCGGCGATGGACGGCGATACCGTCTTCCCGGCGATCGATCCGGCGGCCTTCGAGAAAATCGAGGAAACGAACGTGCCCGCCGGCGAAAAGGACAATTTCCCGACGCGATACACCGTCTATCGCCGCAGGCCTGCGGCATAACGCACTATTTTCCGTAACTCTCGAAGAAGTTAGGTGCTTTCCGTTGAAAGCACGGGTGCCGATACCTATAACGGGACTAACGTCCGCGAGGAGCCGCAAGGCAACCGCGCAGGCATCGGGAGAGAATTCAAAGCTAAGAGGTATGAATGCCCTGGAGCAATCAGAACGGCGGCGGCCCATGGGGCGGCGGCGGCGGTGATAACAAGGGCCCCTGGGGGCAGGGGCCGAACCGACCGCGCGGCGGCGGTGGCGGCAATACGCCCCCGGATCTCGAGGACCTGATCCGGCGCGGTCAGGACCGGCTGAAGAGCATCATTCCCGGCGGGTTCAACGGCGGCGTGATCACTGTCCTGGCTCTTGTCCTTGCAGCCTTCTGGCTGGTTCAGGCCGTCTATACCGTCCAACCGGACGAGCGCGGCGTCGAGCTGCGCTTCGGCAAGCCGACCGAAGACGTTTCCATGCCGGGCTTGCACTTCCACCTGTGGCCCTTGGAGACCGTCGAGATCGTCAAGGTCACCGAGCAGCAGCAGAACATCGGCGCCAAGGCTGCGTCCTCGTCGAATGCCGGCCTGATGCTGTCGGGCGACCAGAACATCGTCAACGTGCAGTTCTCGGTCCTGTTCACCGTCAGCGATCCGAAGGCCTTCCTGTTTAACCTGGAAAGCCCGCAGCTGACGCTGCAGCAGGTCGCCGAGAGCGCGATGCGCGAAGTGGTCGGCCGCCGTCCGGCGCAGGACATTTTCCGCGACGCCCGCCAGCAGATCGCGGCCGACGTCAAGACCATCATGCAGGGCACGATGGACAATTACGGCGCCGGCATTTCGATCAATGCCGTGGCGATCGAGGATGCGGCCCCGCCGCGCGAAGTGGCCGATGCCTTCGACGAAGTGCAGCGCGCCGAGCAGGACGAGGACCGTTTCGTCGAGGAAGCCAACAAGTATGCCAATCAGCAGCTTGGCCAGGCCCGCGGTCAGGCCGCGCAGATCCGCGAAGAGGCCGCCGCCTACAAGGATCGCGTCGTCAAGGAAGCCGAGGGTGAAGCGCAGCGCTTCGTCGACATCTACGAGGAATACAGCAAGGCGCCGGACGTGACCCGCAAGCGCCTCTATCTCGAAACCATGGAGCAGGTTCTGAAGAACTCGAACAAGGTCATCATCGGCGAGAACCAGCAGGGCGTCGTGCCTTACCTGCCGCTCAACGAAGTCGGCCGCATGGGCCAGACCGCGACCCAGCCCCAGACCCAGACGCAGGGAGGCAATTGATCATGTCCAATCGTCTCGCTTATGCCCTGATCGGGCTCGCCGCGCTGCTGCTGCTGGTCTATTCGTCGATCTTCGTCGTCAACGAGCGCCAGCAGGCGATCGTCGTGCGCTTCGGCCAGATCCAGGCCGTGCACAAGGAGCCGGGCCTGTACTTCAAGCTGCCCTTCGCCTTCGCCGACGCCGACCGTGTCCAGTATGTCGAGGACCAGGCGCTGCGCTTCGACCTCGACAACATCCGCGTCCAGGTATCCGGCGGCAAATTCTACGAGGTCGACGCCTTCGTGGTCTACAAGATCACCGACGCCCGCCGCTTCCGCGAAACCGTTTCCGGCGACCGCGAATCGGCTGAATCGCGCCTGCGCACCCGTCTCGACGCCTCGCTGCGTCGCGTCTACGGTCTGCGCGGCTTCGAGGCGGCGCTCTCCGACGCCCGGGCATCGATGATGCAGGAAGTGCGTAACGATCTCAGGGTCGATGCCGAATCGCTTGGCGTCACCATTTCCGACGTGCGCATCCGCCGCACCGACCTGACCCAGGAAGTCTCGCAGCAGACCTTCGACCGCATGAAGGCCGAACGTCTGGCCGAGGCCGAACTGATCCGCGCCCGCGGTAACGAAGAAGGCCAGCGCCGCCGCGCCATCGCCGACCGCCAGGTCGTCGAGTTGCAGGCGGAAGCGCAGCGCGATTCGGAAATCCTGCGCGGTCAGGGCGATGCCGAACGTAACCGGGTCTTCGGCGAGGCCTTCGGCCGCGACGAGCAGTTCTTCGAGTTCTATCGCTCGATGCGGGCCTATACCGGAGCGCTGAGTGGTACCGGAACGACGATGGTGCTGTCGCCGGATTCGGAGTTCTTCCGCTATTTCAACGACTCCGAGGGCACGCCCGCGACCCCGGCCGCACCGGCTGCACCTGCCGCACCGGCCGTCGGTAACTGACGGTGACCATGGCGGATCTGCTCGCAGGTTTTGCCTTCTTCCTGATCATCGAGGGGCTGGTCTATGCACTGGCCCCTCGCTTTCTCGTGCAGATGGCGCGCCTGCTCCCGTCGATTCCGCCGGAGCAGTTGCGGCTTGCAGGCCTTGTCTCCGTGACCTGCGGCGTCGGGCTTGTCTGGCTGGTGCGCGGCTAACTTCGCCGCGTTCATCGCTCCGGCGAAATTGATTTCCCGTTTCATCTTTCCGCCTTATGCTGCGGCCAAAAAAGACGCCAGTTCGCGAGAGGAAGACCGCATGACCCTGACCGCCGCCAAGTCCCGCACGCTCATCCCGGCTCTGCTGCTCGGGACGGCCTTGGCCCTCGGTTCGCTCGGTCCGGCACGTCCGGCCCTGGCGCAGGGACCGGAATCGGTCGCCGACCTGGCGCAGGGCCTGCTCGGCGCCGTGGTCAACATTTCCACCTCCCAGAGCGTCAAGGAAGAGGGCGAGGGGCCGGTGCCGCAGGTGCCGGAAGGCTCGCCGTTCCAGGAACTGTTCGAGGACTTCTTCAAGAACCGCGGCAAGGACGGCGACAACAACAAGGTCAATTCGCTGGGTTCCGGCTTCGTCATCGACCCGGCCGGCTTCGTCGTCACCAACAATCACGTGATCGAGGGTGCCGACGACATCGAGGTGATCTTCCCCGACGGTTCCAAGCTCAAGGCCAAGCTGGTCGGTACCGACACGAAGACCGACCTTTCGGTGCTGAAGGTCGAACCGCCCGCACCGCTTACCGCGGTGAAATTCGGCGATTCGCGCAAGATGCGCATCGGCGACTGGGTGATGGCGATCGGCAATCCCTTCGGGCTCGGCGGCTCGGTCACCGTCGGCATCATCTCGGCGAGCGGCCGCAACATCAATGCCGGCCCTTACGACAATTTCATCCAGACCGACGCGGCGATCAACAAGGGCAATTCCGGCGGCCCGCTGTTCAACATGAGCGGCGAGGTGATCGGCATCAACACGGCGATCATCTCGCCAAGCGGCGGCTCGATCGGCATCGGCTTTGCGGTTCCCACCGAACTTGCGGAAAACGTCATCAAGCAGCTGATCGAATTCGGCGAGACGCGCCGCGGCTGGCTCGGCGTGCGTATCCAGCCGGTTACCGATGAGGTGGCCGAGAGCCTGAAGATCGGCAAGGCGCGCGGTGCGCTGGTGAGCGGGCTGGTCAAGGGCGGGCCGGTCGAGAACGGCCCGATCCGGGTCGGCGACGTGATCATCGGCTTCGACGGCAAGGGCGTCGACGACACGCGCGACCTGGTGCGGATCGTCGCCGAGAGCGCGGTCGGCGCCGAGGTCGAGGTGAAGATCCTGCGCGACGGCAAGGAACAGAACCTGAAGGTCAAGCTCGGCCAGCTCGACGACGAGCAGGCGGCCGACGCATCGTCGGCATCCGGCACGCCGCCGCAGGACGGCGACCTGCCACAGGAGGACGGCGAGGAGACCGCTCCCGGCGAAGAGGGCGGCGAGCAGCAGTCGCCGGCGGTGCCGGATGCGCAGCTTCCGGCCGTGCTGGGCGCGATTGGGCTCGAACTCGGTACGCTCGACGATGCCGCGCGCAAGACCTATTCCATCGCCGAGAGCGTCGAGGGTGTGGTGATCACGTCCGTCAAGCCGGGTTCGCCGGCTGCGGAAAAGGGTCTGGAGCCGGGCCAGGTGATCGTCGAGGTGGCCCAGGAATTCGTCGAGACGCCGGAGGATGTCGGCCAGACGCTGAGCGCGCTCAAGAACGAGGGTCGGCGCAACGCCTATGTGATGATCGCCGACGCCGAGGGCAACCTGCGCCACGTCGCCATTCCCCTCGAATAGTCCCGGCGCTTCGGGCATCCGGCAGATCGGCGGTCCGGCCGCTGGCCGGCGGCGCGCATCTCAGGCGCTATGGCGGATCGCCCGTGTCTCGTTCGGGTCCGTCAGGAACCGCTCCAGGTCCTCGTCCGGCATCGGCCGGCCGATCAGATAGCCCTGGATTTCGCCGCAACCGAGGGTCCGCAGGATCTCGTATTGCGCTTTGGTCTCGACGCCTTCCGCAGCCAGAGACATGCCAAGGTCGTGCCCGAGCCGGATGATGGCGTCGACGATGGCGCGGCTATCGGTGTTCGTTTCAATGTCGGAGATGAAGGACTGGTCGATCTTCAGCTTGTCGAAGCGGTATCTGCGCAGATAGCTGAGCGAGGAATAGCCCGTTCCGAAATCGTCGAGTGCGACGCGCACGCCGAGGGCGGCGAGGGCAGCCAGCGTCGCTTCGACCAGCGCATCGGTCTTCAGCAGCAGAGATTCCGTCACTTCCAGCTCGAGACGGGCCGGCGGCAGGCCGCTGTCGCGCAGGGCGGCGGTGATGGCGGCATAGAGCCCTGTTCCGGCGAACTGGCGGGGCGACAGGTTGACCGCGATCCGCACCGATTCCGGCCAGGAGGCTGCGGCCATGCATCCCTGGCGGATGACCCAGGCGCCGATCGTCTCGATCAGGCCGATGTCCTCGGCAATCGGGATGAATTCCGTCGGGCTGATGGCTCCCAGCGTCGGATGGTGCCAACGCAACAAGGCTTCGACGCAGACGACCTGGCCGCTGCCGCTGTCGACCAGCGGCTGGAAGTGCAGCGTCAGGGACCGGGCCGCCACGGCGGCGCGCAGTTCCTGTTCGATGAGGTTGCGGCGGCGCGCGGCGGCGTCGAGCGATGTGTCGAAGAAGTGGAAGCGGTTGCGCCCGTCGGCCTTGGCACGATAGAGCGCAAGGTCGGCATGCCGCATCATGGTGTCGGCGTCGCGGCCGTCATTGGGGGCGCAGGCGATGCCGATCGAGACGCCGATGCGAGCCGTGCCGGAAGCCAGCGGGAAGGGTTGGGAGAGCGCATTGACCAGCCTTTCGGCGAGTGCCCCCGCGTCGCGCGGGTCCTGCGTCGACGTATGGATGACGGCGAACTCGTCGCCGCCCAGCCGGGCCAGCGTGTCGGTCTCGCCGCACACCGATTGCAGCACTTTGGCCACCTCGCGCAGCAACTGGTCGCCGGCGCCGTGACCATGGGTGTCGTTGACCTGCTTGAAGCGGTCGAGGTCGAGCAGGAGGATGGAGAAATGCTCGTCGAAGCGCTCCAGGCGGTCGATCGCCCGATGGAGGTCCTCGTTGAGCTGGACACGATTGCCGACATCGGTGAGACTGTCGTGGCGTGCCATATGTTCGATCCGGCGGTGCGCCTCGCGCGCCTGGGTGACGTCGCGCCCGACGCCGCGATAGCCGGTGAAAGTGCCGTGGTCGTCGAAGATGGCCTTGGCGCTCAGGGACCAGACACCCTGTTCTCCGTTCCGGACGACGCACAGCTCGAAGTCGCGGAAGGAGGTATGGCTGGTCAACTGGTGACGAAGGGCGTCCAGACCGCCCAGCTTGTGCCGTGCCCTGCAGCCTGCGCTTTCGCAGGGGAGCAGATCCCACAGCGCGCGACCGTAGGCTTCCTCCTCGGTACAGCCGAGTTGCTCGAATAGGCGCGGGGAGGCACGGTGCAGGTGCAGATCGCGGTCGAGGCCCCACAGCCAGTCGGCGGCGTTCTCCTCGAAGTCGTTGAGCAGCAGGCCGATGACGTCGCGCTGTTCGCCGGTGGCGATCTGGGCGCGCACGCGCATGGTCAGGCTTTCGCAGAGCGCCAGCGACGAACGCACGATGATCGCGGTGTAGATGACGTAGAGCGCAAACAGGCTGATGCCTACCGCTTCCGCTGCGACGCTGAGGGCCAGCAGCGATCCCAGTCCCATCAAGACGCTGAAGGTGATCGCCGCCGGCGGGACCATGGCGAGCGCGAAACCGCCGCCCCCCATCATGCCGACGGAGATCGCGACGATCACCAGACGCTGCTGGTCGGTGGCATGCAGGTAGAACAAGACCGTCAGGGCCGCCCAAAGCCCGCTCAGCACGGCGGCGAAGACGATGGCTTGCCGCGAGCCCCGCAAGGAGGCCGTCCGCCGCGGCGGCTGCTTGCGGTTGCGCCATTTGGCGATGCCGGTATAGGCCGCGATCAGGATGACGATCATCGCCCAGGCGGCGACCCAGGGGAACATGTCGCTGCCGGCAAAGGCCAGGAGCGCGACCGCGGCATTGGCGATATTGGCAGCCATCATCCACGGCGTATTGCGCAAGACCGTCGACAGGCGGATCGCGCGGATATGGTCCGCCTCGGCTTCGGTCTGGCCGGCTTCGCCGAGACGCACGAATGCATCACCGACGGCACGGAGTTTTTCGAGAAGCCGGGCGGGTTTGATGGCGTTCATGGATATTAGAATAAATGCAGGAACTTAAAAGCTCGTGAAACGGCGCAGACCGCGCGCGGTGCGTCGAAACAGCGTGAGCGGATGATTAATGTCGGGGGGGCTGTCCCAAATCGCGACAAATGCGGGCGTTTGCGCCCTTGATGGTGCTCACAGCCTGGGACAAGTTTCGCTGCCTAGGTTCCGCTCAGCAGACAGACGCAGCGGCGACGACTCAAAGGCCCATCATCGAGGGCTGTGTCGGCCGGACGCGACCAGGCGGGAAGGCGCATCGGACATGAAGGACACTTTTTTCTACCCCTCAGACGGCGAGAGCAAGTTTTTCGCCAAGCTCAACGAGATCACCACCCGCTGGCCGCACGACGTGCGCCACTATCTGGATCTGTTCCCGACCTATGTGAGCCGGCGTTCGTTCATCCGGCAGCTGGCGCATTACGAGCTGTTCAAGCTGACCGTGGAACTGCCGGGCCACTATGCCGACTTCGGTGTCTACTACGGCAAGTCCTTCTTCAGCTGGCACAAGTTCATCGAGGTCCTGACCCCGACCGCCACCCACAAGAAGGTCATCGGCTTCGACAGCTTCGCCGGATTTCCGAGCCTGCATGAAGAGGACGGCGCGCTCGACGCCAACGTGCAGAAGGAAGTCGGGGGCTTAAGCTCCGAGAATTTCCTCGACGAGTTCCGCGAACTCCTGAAGCTGCACAACGAGGACGGCGTGCTGCCGACCGGACGCGGCCAGATCGTCGAGGGCGACATTTCCAAGACCCTGCCGGAATGGCTGGAGAAGAACCCGGAATCGCGCTTCTGCCTGATCAATGTCGACGTCGACATCTACGAGCCGACCAAGACCATTCTCGAGCATTGCTGGGACCGGCTGGTGCCGGGCGGCGTGCTGATCCTCGACGAGTATGCAACGAGCAAATGGCCGGGCGAGACGCGCGCCTGGGACGATTTCGCCCGCAAGAACGGCATTGTCGCACCGGTCAAGCGTTTCCCGTGGGCCAATGCGCCGGGCGGCTACATCGTCAAGGGCGCCTGATCGCGCCCCTGTTCAAACCTCGGGACGGCCGATCCGGTAAAGGACGTGCCGCTTCAGATGCGGATGGGTGTCAGGGACGCGCGGGTGGTCGAAGTCGCCATCCGCGTCGCGGCGCATACCGATCCGCTCCATGACCGCCGTCGAGCGGCTGTTGGCTTCAACCGCAAATGCAACGATTTCGTCCAAGTCCTTGGTCGCGAATCCGAAATCGATGAGCGCGCGGGCCGCTTCGGTGACGTAGCCCTGGCCCCAGAAGCGGGTGGCGAGCCGCCAACCGATCTCGACGGTGTCTTCCGGCAGGATCGGAGAAATCCCGGCCCTGGCCAGCCCGCAGAAGCCGATCGGCTCGGCGCTCTCCTTCAGTTCCACCGCGTAGAAACCGAAGCCCGTCTCATCGATGACGGCGCGGATGCGCTCCATCATCGTGTCGGCTTCCTCCGTGCTGCGGCGGAAAGGAAAGAATTCCATGACCTTGGGGTCGCGGTTGATCTCGCGAAACAGGTCGCGGTCGTCGTCGCGCCAGTTGCGCAGAATGAGACGCGGCGTTTCGAGGATCGGTGCCATGGCCGCTCTCCGTGCGCGATCAGGGCGCGACGAAATCGGTCTTGCGATAACCCTGGAGGTAGAGCAGGGCGGTGAGGTCGCCGTGGTCGATGCGAATCTTCGCCTGGGCGGCGACCGAGGGCTTGGCGTGCAGGGCGACGCCGGAGCCGGCAAGTTCCAGCATGCCGAGGTCATTGGCGCCGTCGCCCACCGCGATCGCCTCGTGGGTGTCGATGCCGAGGCGGGCGGAGATGTCGACCAGCGCGTCGACCTTGGCCTGCTTGCCGAGGATCGGCTCGGCCACTTCGCCGGTGAGGATTCCGTCCTTTTCCAGCAGGATGTTGGCGCGGTTCTCGTGGAAACCGAGGCGGGCGGAGATCGGCGCGGTAAAGACGGTGAAGCCGCCGGAGACGAGGGCGGTGTAGTGACCTTTGGCCTTCATCGTGGCGATCAGCTCCAGGCCGCCGGGAGTCAGCGTGATGCGCTTTTCAATCACCTCGTCGACCACCTTGATCGGCAGGCCCTTCAGCAATGCGACGCGTTCGCGCAGCGCCGGCTCGAAGGCGATCTCGCCGTTCATGGCGCGGGCGGTGATCAGTGACACCTTGTCCTTGAGGCCTACTTCGGCGGCCAGTTCGTCGATGCATTCCTGGCCGATCATGGTGGAATCCATGTCGGCGATCAGGAATTTCTTGCGCCGCGTGTCGGCATCCTGCACGGCGACGTCGATCTTCTGATCGCCGATCAGCGCGCGAAGCTCCGCTTCGGCGGCCTTTTCGTCGGTGCCGTCCTTCAGCACGATGTCGCAGGCGATGCCGTCGGCGAGCCAGTAGAGGCCGGATGCCTTGAGGCTCTCGGCGGCGCGCTCGGCAAGCGCGGGCTCAAGGATCGGATTTGACGGATTGGCGAGAAGCGTGGCAACGAAGGCCATGATGGAAAACCCTGAAAACGACATCGACGCGATCCTGATAACCGGGCCGACCGCCAGCGGCAAGTCCGCGCTGGCGCTGGAACAGGCAAAGCGGCATGGCGGCCACGTCATCAATGCCGACAGCATGCAGGTCTATGACACGCTGAGGGTCCTGACGGCGCGGCCTTCGGAGGAAGAGATGGAGGGCGTGCCGCACCATCTCTACGGCCATGTGCCGGCAGGTTCCGCCTATTCGACCGGCGATTGGCTGCGGGACGTGGCGGCCCTGATCGCGGATCTGAAGACGAAGCGCGTGCTGCCGGTGATCGTCGGCGGCACCGGGCTCTATTTCAAGGCGCTGACCGGCGGGCTCGACGACATGCCGGCGATCCCGGCCGAGATCCGCAAGCGCCTGCGCGACCGGTTGATCGCGGAGGGCCCGGAGGCGCTCCATCAGGAGCTCGAAAGCCGGGATCCGGCGTTGGCCGCGCGGCTCGGCCGCCAGGACGGGCAGCGCATCGTGCGGGCGCTGGAGGTGCTGGAGGCGACCGGCCGGTCGATCGCCGCGTTCCAGGGGCAGGGCGGGCCGGTGATCGTCGATCCGGAGCGGGCGCGCAAGATCGTCAAGTTGCCGGACCGCAGGCTGCTGCATGAGCGGATCAACCGCCGCTTCGCGCGGATGTTCGCCGACGGCGCGGTCGCGGAGGTCGAGGCGCTGCTCGCGCTTAGGCTTTCGCCGGACATGCCGGCGATGAAGGCGATCGGCGTGTCGCAGATCGCCGCCATGCTGCGGGGCGAGATGACGCCGGAAGCGGTCGTCGAAACGGCCTCGGCCGCCACACGGCAATATGCCAAGCGGCAGATGACCTGGTTCCGCAACCAGATGGACGAGAGCTGGGAGAGGGTCGGCTGAGGGGGCGGCACTGGTTTCATGATCCGCCATCCGCCCCCGCCCTTCGAGGGTCGCTGGCGCTCCCACCTCAGGGTGAGGGCATTCCGGCCACGGCACGCCGCGGCTGCCCCTCATCCGCCTGCCGGCACCTTTGCCAGCCCTTCGCTTTTGCTCATGGCGTTCGTCATTTGAAACGATTCACTGGATCGTTTCGTCGGCTTCGCCGACCATTTCTCACCCCCGCCTGCGGGAGAGGGCTAGGGTGAGGGGCAATTTCTCCTCCGCGCGCTTCAAGCGTTCGGCTGGCTATGCCGCATCTCAGCCATACGCCCTCGCCCTTCGAGGGTCGCTGGCGCTCCCACTTCAGGGTGAGGGCTATCGTCGAGGTGTCCGCCGATCGCGCCGGACGCTGAGACTCGGTGAGGGTTGTCGTTCGCGCCTGACGGGGCAGCCTCAGTCCTTGCGGTAGAGGCTCGACAGCGGCTTTTTCAGGATGCTCTCGCGCAGCGACGAACCGGATTCGCGCCGGATCGGCGGGGCGGGTTCGGTTCGCTCCGGCGACGGTTGCGGCCGGGCGGTGTAGGGGTCGCGGAGGGCGTCCGACGGATCGTCCAGCCGGCGGGCGTAGCGTGGAGGCTCGTCCGACGGTGCGGTGCGCGGCAGCATGTCGGGGCGGTAGGGTTCGATCGGCGGGGCGTCGTGCCGCGGCCGGTCGAACTGGGCGGCGTCGGGCTGCCGGGCGTCGAGCCGCGGAGCCGGGCGCTCGAATGCCGGTTCCGGCTGGCGCAGGGCCGGCGGGGCCGATTGCGGCGGCGGGGTCATCAGGGCCTGGCGGATTTCCTCGAAGCTCGCATCGTGGCCGAGATGGGGCAATGCCTCGTTCTCGGGGATGCCGGCTCTCGGCAGTTCGCCCGTCGCGGCGCCCAGCGCGTATTCGTCTGCTTCGTCGAGTCCGCCCGACAGTCCGGCGTCAAAACTCTGCTGGAAGGCGGAGATGTCGGGGCCGGCAATGGCGCGCATGCGGCTGACGATGGTGCGCAGGTCGACGGTGTCGGGGCTGTCGTCCGAGGCCTTGGCGGTGACGCCGTTCGCCTTCGGCAGGTGGCTTTCGTCGACGCGCGTAAAGCGCATGCGCATCGGCACGGCGATGGCCTCGCCGAAGGCGATCGCTTCGCCGTTGCCGATCGACGAAATGAAACTGGTGGTAGAGATCGACGAGTCCGGGATCGCCGAGCGGATGATCTCCTGGTCGCGGTCGTTGGCCAGGCGCATGGCAAAGAGCGTCGAGCACTGCGACAGGATCGTCTGGTCGAGTTCGCCGGGGCGCTGGGTGATGATGCCGAGCGAGACGCCGTATTTGCGGCCTTCCTTGGCGATGCGGGCGATCGCCTGGCGGGTCGGGAAGAAGCCGAGATTGGGGTCGGCAGGCACGTAGCGGTGGGCTTCCTCGCACACGACCAACATGTGGATCGCGCCGTTCGACCACAGCGCCAATTCGAAGGCCATGCGGCAGAGCACGGAGGCGACGGAGTTGACCACTTCCGACGGGATGCCGGCGAGCTGGAAGGTCGAGATCGGCCGGTCGTCTCCCGGGATGCGGAAGATGTGGGCGATCGTCTCCATGATCGTGTCGCTGATCGTGTTGTTGGAGAACATGAAATGGTAGCGCGGGTCGTTGATCGCCGCCATGATGCGCATCTTCAGCGAGCGCAGCATGGGTTTCTCGCCGCGGCCCTCCAGGCGGCCGATGCGCTCGTCGATCAGCGCCAGCAGGTCGGCGATGCGGTAGGGCACCGGGGTGTCGGCGGTGATCGAGCTCTTGTCGCTGGTGCGGCGCATCAGTGCGCTCTCATTGCCGCGGAAGGCGCGCTTGGCCTCCGGCATCAGGTCGCGCAGGACGTCGAGCTCTTCGGCGATTGGCGGGCGGCCGCGGAACAGGACCTCGGCGAATTCCTCGAGCCGCATCAGCCAGAAGGGCAGGTCGAGCGTGTCGGTGTCGATGACGACAGCGTGTTCGGGGAAGGCGGCGGCGAATTCGTTGTGCGGGTCGAGGATCAGCACGCGAAGCTTGGGATCGCTCTCGATCGCCTTGCGCAGCAGCAGCGAGACGGCAGTCGACTTGCCCACCCCGGTCGAGCCTACCACGGCAAAATGCTTGGACAGCATGGAGGGGACGTGGATCGTCGCGTCGATACTCTCGTCCTGGGTGAGCTTGCCGATCACGGCGGTGTCGCCCTTGCGGGTGTCGTAGATGCGCAGGAGGTCGGCAGCACGGATGCGATGGGCGATGGCGCCGAGATAGGGATAGCGCGAGATACCGGTCGAGAAGAGCTCGCTGCCGTCGTCGCCGACATGCACTTCGCCCAGCAGTTCGACCTCGATGAGGACGGTGTTGTCCTCGCCTTCGCCCCAGTTTTTCGTGCCGGTTTGCATCGAATAGGCAAGCGCCACGACGCGGTTCTGGCCCACAGTGATCGAGATCAGCCGGCCGACCGACCAGAGCTCGGTCAGCTCCGTGCCTCCATCCTCGGCGATGGCCGCGATCGTCGCGCGCGAACCGTTGCAGGCGACGACACGGCCGAGGAAGCGGTTTCCCCGCGCCATCTGGTCGCGGCGATCTTGCTCGCCGGCCTGACTGGATGTCTGAAGGTCACTGTTGCGCAATATCGGCTCCCTGGTCGGGTGCAGTCTAGTGCCCAAGGCTTTAACAGGGGGTATAACAAATGCGCGATAATTGCGCAGGGTGCCCGATCGGCGGTCGTTTCGGTCTGGTTTTTAGGCTCGTCCGCGTTGACGCCTGCCATATTTCTGTCTATCACTTCTTCCCATGAACAATTCGCAGATCCTTATTGTGGTGGGAAAGCGCATGGGCAGGGTGGTGTGACCATCCGGCGACAGCCACCCATGCGCTAGAAGACAGGCTCCTCAAAGGGGCCTTTTTTTATGGCCAAAACCGGGGTAGCACCCCCTTGAAGACAATCCAGCAAGACAGAGTGAGACGGGAAGAGGCATGACGGGCAAAGACAATCAGATGACGGGCGCCGAGATCGTCCTCCAGGCGCTCAAGGACAACGGGGTCGAGCACATCTTCGGCTATCCGGGCGGCGCCGTGTTGCCGATCTATGACGAGATCTTCCAGCAGGACGACATCCAGCACATCCTGGTGCGCCACGAGCAGGGCGCGGGCCACGCGGCCGAAGGCTATGCCCGTTCCACCGGCAAGGTTGGCGTCATGCTGGTGACCTCCGGCCCGGGTGCCACCAATGCGGTGACGCCGCTGCAGGACGCGCTGATGGACAGCGTTCCGCTCGTCTGCATCTCCGGCCAGGTCCCGACCTCGCTGATCGGCTCCGACGCTTTCCAGGAATGCGACACCGTCGGGATTACCCGGCCGTGCACCAAGCACAACTGGCTGGTCAAGGACGTCAACGATCTCGCCCGCATCATCCACGAGGCCTTCCGCATCGCTCAGTCCGGCCGTCCGGGCCCGGTCCTCGTCGACGTGCCGAAGGACGTGCAGTTCGCCACCGGCACCTATACGCCGCCGTCCAACCATATCATCCAGAAGAGCTACCAGCCGAAGGTGCAGGGCGACATCAACGCCATCCGCGCCGCCGTCGAGCTGATGGCCAATGCGCGCCGGCCGATCATCTATTCGGGCGGCGGGGTCGTCAATTCCGGGCCGGAAGCCTCCAAGCTCCTGCGCGAACTGGTCGAACTCACCGACTTCCCGATCACCTCGACCCTGATGGGCCTCGGCTCCTATCCGGCATCCGGCAAGAACTGGCTCGGCATGCTCGGCATGCACGGTTCCTACGAGGCCAACATGGCGATGCATGACTGCGACGTCATGGTCTGCATCGGCGCGCGTTTCGACGACCGCATCACCGGCCGGCTCAACGCGTTCTCGCCGAATTCGAAGAAGATCCACATCGACATCGATCCGTCGTCGATCCACAAGAACGTCCGGGTCGACGTGCCGATCACCGGCGATGTCGGCCATGTGCTGGAAGACATGGTCCGCCTGTGGCGGGCGCTGCCGAAGAAGCCGGACGCTGCCCAGACGGCCGAGTGGAAGGTGAGCGTCGAGAAGTGGCGGGCGCGCAATTCCTTCGCCTACACGCCGTCGAAGGACGTCATCATGCCGCAATACGCCATCGAGCGGCTGTCGGCGCTGACGAGGGACCGCGACACCTACATCACCACGGAAGTCGGCCAGCACCAGATGTGGGCGGCGCAGTATTTCGGCTTCGAACAGCCGAACCGCTGGATGACCTCAGGCGGTCTCGGCACCATGGGCTACGGCTTCCCGGCGGCGATCGGCGTGCAGATCGCCCATCCGGAAAGCCTGGTCATCGACATTGCCGGCGACGCCTCGATCCAGATGTGCATCCAGGAAATGTCCTGCGCCGTGCAGTACGAGGCGCCGGTCAAGATCTTCATCCTCAACAACCAGTACATGGGCATGGTGCGCCAGTGGCAGCAGCTGCTGCACGGCAACCGCCTGTCGCACTCCTATACCGAGGCTCTGCCGGACTTCGTCAAGCTGGCGGATGCCTATGGCGCGGTCGGCCTGCGCTGCGAGAAGCCGGAAGATCTCGACGACGCCATCCTCGAAATGATCAACGTCAAGAAGCCGGTGATCTTCGACTGCCGCGTCGCCAACCTGGCCAACTGCTTCCCGATGATCCCGTCGGGCAAGGCGCACAATGAAATGCTGCTGCCCGACGAGGCGACCGACGAAGCGGTGGCCAACGCCATCGACGCCAAGGGCCGCCAGCTGGTTTGACGATTGAAATAGGAACAGAGACATGAACGCACATCAGCAGCCAACCGGTTCGGCCTATTTCATCGCCAAGGAAACCGCCGCCGCCGAAAGCCATACGCTGTCGATCTTGGTCGACAACGAGCCGGGCGTGCTCGCCCGGGTGATCGGCCTGTTCTCCGGCCGCGGCTACAACATCGAAAGCCTCACCGTCTCGGAGACCGAGCACGAGGCGCATCTGTCGCGCATCACGGTGGTGACGCGCGGCACACCTAGCGTGCTCGAGCAGATCAAGGCGCAGCTCGAGCGGATCATTCCGGTTCACCGCGTGGTGGATCTGACGGTGCGCGCCCGCGACCTCGGCCAGGAACGGCCGGTCGAGCGCGAGGTGGCGCTGGTCAAGGTGGCCGGCACGGGCGAGACCCGCGCCGAGACGCTGCGCCTGGCCGACGCCTTCCAGGCCAAGGTCATCGACGCGACCGTCGAGCACTTCATCTTCGAGATCACCGGCAAGTCGTCGAAGATCGACCAGTTCGTGGCGATCATGAAGCCGCTCGGCCTGAACGAGATCTGCCGCACCGGGATCGCGGCGATGAACCGCGGCCCGCAGGGCATGTGATCGGCCGCAGGGATCGAACGAGACGACAACGGGCGCCTTGGGCGCCCGTTGTCGTTTGTGTGTCAATACAGGAGCGAATGCCGCTAGCGATCCCGTCGGCTAGAACATCGACATCTGCGCCGGTGCCGGCTGGGCTTGCACGTTGGCTGCCTCACCATCGGCATCTGCCGTTTCGACGGCTGCCGTCTTGCGGGCGGGCGTCT
The DNA here is from genome assembly GCF_059424725.1 of Allorhizobium sp. GW101-3B10. Lineage (NCBI taxonomy): Bacteria > Pseudomonadati > Pseudomonadota > Alphaproteobacteria > Hyphomicrobiales > Rhizobiaceae > Allorhizobium > Allorhizobium sp. GW101-3B10. The sequence continues at coordinate 1,252,221 of NZ_JBWKZR010000001.1, forward strand.
TGTCTGAGTTGGCGGGCTTGGTCCTCGCCGCCGGCAGTGCCTCCGATCCGGCCGCACCAATCTCCTCGAGGAAACCGGACAGGACCTTGTCCACCGTATCGCGCACCAGGGCATAGTGGACGAACTGGCCGCGCTTTTCGCGGCTGATCAGGCCGGCGGTTTCGAGGATGGTGAGGTGCTGCGAGACGGAGGGTTTTGCCATGTCGAAGCGCGAGGCGATCTCGCCGGCGGTCAGGCCCGAGGCCGCGAGATGTTGGAGGATCGCGCGGCGCGGCGCGGCGGCCAGCGCCTGGAAAACCTGCTGTGTCGTCCGCGCCATGTCGATCCGTGCGGTCTTCGCTGAACGGCTTTTCTTCACGGGTCAGGATCCTCGTTTCTTTGGCGGCCCGGCGTGCGCGCAAGTTCCTAATTAGCTATTTCCCTAATTGCCGCCTTTCGCGTCCGGCAGGCAGGGCAGTGCCTAGTGCCAAGAACGATCATTTCTGTCAACGGTTTAGAGCACCGGATCGGGCCTGATCAACATCAGATAGAGGATGCCGATCATCGAGAGAAATGCGGGAAAGCCGAAGGCGAACCAGACACGGTAGAGGCGGTGATAGCGCTCCGGCAGGGGCTCATCTCGCGCCGCCGCGACCCGGGCCATGTCGCGCAACTGTATCTGGATCCAGACGACGGGCAGCCAGAACAAGCCGACCACGACATAGAGGCCGAGCGAGAAGGCGATCCACTCCGTTGCCAGCGGCCAGCCGATCAGATGGGCGAGCCAGGCGCCGGTGATCGGCTGGAGAATTGCGGCCGTCGCGGTGAAGAGCGTGTCGGCGATCACCACCGTGGCTGAGACATGGGCGATCAGCCGGGCATCGCGGGTCCGGTTGGCCATGAGCATGAAGAAGGCGATACCGGCGCCGGTGCCGAACAGCACGGTCGCGCCGACGACGTGCGCAAGGCGCAGCAGGTCCTCCAGCATGTCAGCGCTCCTCCAGGGTGGCTAGTGCGCAGAGCGTCAGCGCGATCGACGGAAAGATCTTGACCAGCGGGCCCAGCGGATCGAGCCAGAGCGCGGGCTGGATGATCGTGCCGCCAAGAAGATAGGCGAACGAGACCGCGAGCATGGCAAGAAGTGCGCGCCGGGCGAAGGGATGCATGAGGACGGCGAGCCCGAGGGCGATGTCGAGCATCGAGGTGGCAAGGGTGACGGCGAGGGCGATGTCCGTCGAAAGACCGGTGCCAAACAGGCCGGCCGTCCGCGTCAGGGCAAGGAGCGGGATACTGCCGGACGTGATCCAGAACAGCGAAAGGGTGAGGATGACGACCGGTTTCAGAAGAAAAAGCCGCGAGAACCAGAGGTCCTGGGCTGCGGCTGGTTCACCACGCAGGCGGATCAGGGGATCGGGCGTCCACAGCGTCTCCCGGTCCGCCGCCGGTGCGACGCCGAAACCGCTGATGCGTATGGCGGTCGAGCGCAGCGGAGAGCGCCAGCCGAGACGGCCGGCGAGATCGGCGAGGAGGGTGAGCGGGCGCGCGGCGAGCGCGGGCAGGCGCAGCACCGGTGCGGGCTTCAGGCCGAGCCAGGCGCGATAGAAACGTGCCATTTCCTCCAGGCTGCGCGTCGGCCGGCCGGCAACGATCAGATCGCTGCCGCTCGGGATGCGGCCGGCGATCGCGTCCGCCACGGCACGGGCGACATCGGTTACATGCACCGCATTCAGCGGACTGTGCGGATCGACAAGCGGGAGCACGAGGGGCATCGAGGCAATCGCCCTCAGAAGCGCCGTTCCGCCATAGGCATTGCGGCCGACGACCACGGTCGGGCGCAGGATCACATGGGCCAAGCCCGACCGGGACAGGGCGGCATCGGCCTCCAGCTTGGTGGCAATGAACCGGGTGCCGGGAGCGGCCAGATTCTCCGGCGCCGAGATCTGTATGATCATCGGCGGCACGGCTCGCTCGGTGCAGGCGGCCTGCAGCGCCAGCATGGCGTCGCGCTGAACGGCGGCCAGATCATCACGAAGGCCGTCCTGCAGTGCGCCGGCGCAATTGACCACGGCCGTTGCACCCTCCAGCAAGGATTGCCAATCGCCTGCGCGGCGAAGCTGCGCGAGGTCGCAGGCCATCCATGTGATCGCGGGCAGGCGGGCACTTGCCCTGGCGATATCGCGCCCGAGGCCGGTGACGGCGTAGCCTTCATCGCTCAAGGTTTGGCAGACCACCTGGCCGATGAAACCGGAGGCGCCGAGGACGAGAATGGTCATGCTTGTCTTTCCTGGCGGCAGATCGAGGTGCCTTCGCTTTCACAGCATGTCGAGCGCCGTCTTGCGCGCCGGGGGCGGGAAGGCGGCGTCGAGGGCGGCCCAGTCCTCGTCGGAAATGTCGAGGTCGACGGCGTCGCGGTTTTCGCGCACGCGCCGGAGGTTGGAACTCTTCGGGATGGCGACCACGCTCTCGCGTTCCAAAATGAAGGCAAGCGCGACCTGGGCGGGCGTGGCCTGGTAGGCCTTGGCGATGCGGATCAGTTCGGGATGGTGAACGAGGCGACCCTGCTCGATCGGCGAATAGGCCATGACCGGAATGCCGCGGCTCTGGCACCAGGGCAGGAGATCGTATTCGATGCCGCGGCGCGACAGATTGTAGAGCACCTGGTTGACGGCGCAATTCTCGCCTTGCGGCACGGTCAGCAGTTCCTCCATGTCGGCGGTGTCGAAGTTGGAGACGCCCCAGGCGCCGATCTTGCCGGCGGCCTTCAGTTGCTCGAAGGCGGCGACGGTGTCTGCGAGCGGATGCTCCCCGCGCCAGTGCAGGAGATAGAGGTCGAGGCGGTCGGTGCCGAGCCTTTGCAGACTCGCCTCGCAGGCGGCGATGGTGCCGGTCCGGCTGGCGTTCCACGGATAGACCTTGCTCACCAGGAAGACCTCGTCGCGCCGGTCTTCGAGCGCCTTGCCGACGATGCGTTCGGCGCCGCCCTCGCCATACATTTCCGCCGTGTCGATCAGCGTCATGCCGAGATCGAGGCCGAGCCTGAGGCCGTCAATCTCGTCATTGGCCCGGGCCTTCACCTCGCCCATCTGCCAGGTGCCGAGGCCGAGCGCCGGAATGTCGATGCCGGAGGGCAGGGTGACGGTCGGGATCGGATCGTGCATCGGGACTCCTCATCGCTTGGCGGGTCCTCCAGCTTAGTCCAGCGTCGGGCGGTTTCAATCCATGGCGGATTGCCATGGTGACAAATCTGCGGTGGCGGGGCAGGCTTGGCCCCACTATCGTGCGGCAAATTCTTCGGGAGACCTGCCTTGGATACGGCGACGCTGACCGCCCTTGTGACCTTTGCCTTCGCCACCTCGATCACACCGGGGCCGAACAACATGATGCTGTTCGCCTCCGGGGTGAATTTCGGCTTCCGTCGCACGATTCCGCACATGCTGGGCATCGGTGTCGGGTTTCTGTCGCTTCTGATCGGCGTGGGCCTGGGGCTCGGCGCGCTGCTGGTAACCGTGCCGCTCCTCTATACGGGGCTCAAGATCGCCGGCGGGATCTACCTCGTCTACATCGCCTGGAAGATCGGCTCCTCGCGCACGCTCGGCGAAGGCAAGGCCTCGGCCCGGCCGATGACTTTTTTGGGTGCCGCCGCCTTCCAGTGGGTCAATCCCAAGGCCTGGGTGATGGCCGTGACCGCCATGGCCGTCTATGTCGATCCGAACAGCTATGTGTGGAGCGTGGTCGTCATCGGACTGGTGTTTGCCGCGGTCAACCTGCCGAGCGTCTCGACCTGGGCGGGTTTCGGCTCGGTGCTGCGTGAATGGCTCTCCGTGCCGGTGCGGCTCAAATGGTTCAACATCACCATGGCCGTGCTTCTCGTCGCCAGCCTCTGGCCGATGCTGCGGTAGGGTTCGCCGGGCTCTTGCCAACCGTGCGGGGGTGCTTAAGACTGGGTTCTTCCAGGGGGGGAAGAGCGATTTGTCCGACCACAGCCACGATCATCACGACCATGACCACGGGCATGACCACGGCCATGGGCACCATCACCACGACAACCACTATGGCGACATGCAGGCGCGGGTGCGTGCGCTGGAAACCCTGCTCACCGAAAAGGGGCTGATCGATCCGGCGGCGATCGACGCCATCGTCGAGACCTACGAGACCAGGGTCGGGCCGCGCAACGGGGCGCGCGTGGTGGCGAAAGCCTGGGCCAATCCGGACTATGCCGAATGGCTGCGCGCCGATGCGACCGCGGCGATCGCCAGCCTCGGCTATACCGGCCGCCAGGGCGAGCACATGCGGGCCGTGTTCAACACGCCGGGCACCCACAACATGGTCGTCTGCACGCTCTGTTCCTGTTACCCGTGGGCGGTGCTCGGGCTGCCGCCGGTCTGGTACAAGGCGCCGGCCTACCGCTCGCGCGCCGTCATCAATCCGCGCGCCGTGCTGGCCGATTTCGGCGTGACGCTGAACCCGGAAACGCAGATCCGCGTCTGGGATTCGACAGCGGAACTGCGCTACCTCGTGGTGCCGGAGCGCCCCGCCGGTACGGAGGGCCTGGACGAGGCGGCGCTGGCCGGCCTCGTCACCCGCGATTCGATGATCGGCACGGGGCTTGCGCTTTCGCCGGGAGCAGCATCTTGAACGGGCCGCACGATCTCGGCGGGCAGATGGGCTTCGGCCCGGTCGCGCCGGAAAAGGACGAACCGGTCTTCCACGCCGAGTGGGAAAAGCGTGCGCTCGGCCTGACGCTCTCCTGCGGCGCCTTCGGGGCATGGAACATCGACGAGAGCCGGCACGCGCGCGAAAGCATTCCGCCCGCCGAATACCTCTCGGCGAGCTATTACGAGATCTGGATCCGGGCGCTGGAGGCGCTGCTGGAGCGGCACGGATTTGCCACGCGCGACGAGCTTCGTTCGGGGCGAAGCGTGACGCAGGGTGCCGTGCCGATGCGCATCCTGAAGGCCGAGATGGTGGCCGGTGTGCTCGCCCGCGGAGGCCCGTGCGACCGGCCGCTGCATGTCGAGCCGAAGTTTGCCGCCGGCGACCGGGTCAGGACCCGCAACTTCCATCCGGAGACCCACACGCGCCTGCCGCGTTATGCACGCGACAAGGTCGGCATGATCGAGGCGGTGCAGGGCAGTTTCGTCTTCCCCGACGACAATGCCCATGGACAAGGCGAGAACCCGCAATGGGTCTATACCGTGGTGTTCGATGCCGCCGAGATCTGGGGGGACGGCTGCGATCCGACGCTGAGCGTTTCGATCGACGCATGGGAGAGCTATCTTGAGCGCATGTGAGATCCCCTCCGCATTGAGCCAGTCGCCCGGCCTGCCTAAGTCGGCGGAGGGCGATCCGGTTTTTGCCGAGCCGTGGCATGCGCAGGCCTTCGCCATGACCGTGCACCTGCACGAGCGGGGCCTTTTCAGCTGGGCCGAATGGGCCGAGACATTGTCGGCGGAATTGCACAGGCCCGAGCGCGCCGAGGACGGTTCCGACTATTTCGACGGGTGGGTCGCGGCCTTGACGACGCTGCTTGGCGCCAAGGGGCTCGCTGACCCGGAGACGGTGCTGTCGCTGCAGGAAAGCTGGAAGCGTGCGGCCGAGGCCACGCCGCATGGCAGCCCGATCCTGCTCGCCAACGATCCGCTGCGTTGCTCCTGAGGCACGCATTCGCGGCACGGTTGCATTTGTACTCGCTTGGAGTATCGTCCAGGCGGATGCGGGCAATGCTAGCCGGGGGTGCAGGATGGCTGCGGAAACGACGAATTCGACGGGCAGGGCCGAGCGAGCCAGAGAGAGCAGACGGCGCAAGGAAGCACGGCTGAGAGCCGAGTGGAAACTCGAACGGTCGCTTGGCGTCTACCTGCTGATCCTGCCGGTTCTCCTCACATGCCTTTTGGTGGCAATCTGGCCGAGCCCCTTTACGCCGCAAGGCAAGACCGCGCCCGAACTGCGGTCCCTGTGGAACTTTACCGATCAGGTGGAGGTTCGGTTGCTGATGATCGTGCTCGTTTCGGGTGCGCTCGGCAGTGCGGTCTCCGCTGCGCGCACTTACGCCAATTTCCACGGTCTCGGCCGCTACGAGCCGAACTGGACCTGGTGGTATCTGATGAAGGTGCCGATCGGCATGGGGCTGGCGCTGTTCCTCTACATGGTCGTGCGCGGCGGCCTGTTCTCGGCCTCGCTCGGCGACAGCGGTGCGGTGATGGACACCGCCAATCCCTTCGGCTTTGCCGCACTCGGCGCCCTGGCCGGCATGTTCGCCAAGGAGGCGTCCGACAAGCTGGAAGAGATCTTCAAGGCTGTGTTCCGCACGGCCGAGAAGCCGCCGGTGGCGCGGCCGAAGATCGACAAGCTCGATCCTCCGGCAAAGAAGGTGCAAGACCCGGACCTGACGCTCAAGGTGGTCGGCAGCGGCTTCGATGACAAGTCCACGGTCAAGGTCGGCGACAAGAAGAGGGACTGCGTGTTCAAGAACGCCGGTCTGCTGGTCGTGACCCTGTCTTCCGAGGACCTGGCGAAGGCCGGCAAATTGCCGGTCGTCGTCACAGCCGGCACGCAGGGCGGCGGCACATCGGCGGCGGTCGAGCTGGCAGTCGTCGGGTGAGCCGGCGGTTACGGCAGATGCCGGGTCGGGTACGCTTTTTGCCCGATCGGCGGCGTCAGGTCTCGAACTGCCGGTAGCATTCGTCGGCCACCTGTTGCAGCCGTTCGCGCGAGATCTCGCCGGTCACGGCATAGCCGATCGGGCCGTCGATCCAGTAGAAGGTCTCGAGACCCGCGTCGCTGGCATAGCGGAAGCTGGTCTCGCGGTTCTCCTCGTTGCGACCGAGCAGAACCGTGACCCGTTCGCCGGCATCGTCCTCGTACATCAATAGCGCACCGGCCTTGCCGGAAACCGGCACCAGCCGGCCGCCGACGAGCTTCAGGCCGACCGCCGTGAGGTCGGGGATGCGCAGGGGCGTGTCGAGCCGCTTGCCGAGCCAGGCGGCGAGATGCTGTTGCTCGTCGGCGCCGACCTCGACCGGATGGCGGACGTCGCTCGCATAGATCAGGAAGGCCGAGTGCGACTGATTGGGCAGGGCGGCGATGGCCTGCAATGCCGGTTGCGGTTCGCCGGTGAAAAAGGGCGGCGCCAACTGGCCGGCAATCGCGCCGCCGACGAAGAGCATCACGGCGGCGGCGACCTGCCAGAGCGGCCGAAGGTTGCGGGCAGACCCGCGCTCCGCCCGATCTCCCGCCTTGGAAACAAGGACGGCATCTTCCGCCCGGGCCTCGGCGCGGCCGGCAAAGAGACCGCGGATGTCTGCGTTCTGCTGCTGCCAGTCGGCGACCATCGCGGCGGCGTCCGGATTGGCGTCCAGCCAGGCCTCGACCTCACGCCGCCGATCCGGATCGAGAAAGCCGTCGACATAGGCATGCAGGTCGTTTTCGCTGACGGGGGTATTTTTGTCGGTCATCGCGGTCTCCGCAACGAAATGATGTTGCTGTCGTTCAATTGATCGCGCAGGCGCTGGCGGGCGCGCGACAGGCGGGACATGACGGTGCCGATCGGCAGATCGAGCATGTCGGCCACCTCCTGATAGCCGTAGCCCTCGACGATGACCAGCATCAGCACGGCGCGGTTCTCCTCCGGCAGGCTGTCGAGGGCCGCCACCAGCCGGTCGCGCTCGAGCGGATCGCTGTGGATCTCTGCCATCGGCAGTTCGGCCGCCTCGTCGATGCTGACGGCGGGATGGCGCGCGTTGCGGCGATAGCGGTTGCGATAGAGATTGGTCATGATCGCGTAGGTCCAGGCCTTGAGGTTGACGCCGCGCCAGTGGCGCCGGTTGGTCAGCGCCTTCTCGACGCAATCCTGCAGGAGGTCGTCGCCTTCGGCTTGCGAGCGGGCAAGGCTGCGCGAATAGCGCCGGAGCTGCGGCAGCAGCGCGAGCACGTCGTTTTCGAACGGGCCGGAGCCGGGGGAGGTTTCCCCCGGCCTCCGGTTGTCGCCGTCAGGGCCTTGCGGCATCCCAGACACCTTTCACGCCATCACCGGTGGCGTCGCCTTCCTTCTTGTCCTTGACCCAGAAGTAGAGCGGCTTGCCGTCCTTGGCCCATTGCATGGTGCCGTCCTTGCGGGTCACCAGCGAATATGCACCTTCGGCCTTGGCACCGGAAGCGGCGATGAAGGGCGGCCAGTTCCTGGCGCAGTCGTCGTAGCAGTTGGAGACGCCCTTCTTGTCGTTCTTGAAGGTGTAGAGGGTCATGCCGTTGTCGGCGGCCACAACCGGACCCTTGCCGCTCTTCACGGTTTTGACCGGGGCGGCGAGCGCGGAGCCGGCAAAGGCGGCGAGCGCGATGGTGAGGAGAACGCGGTTTCTCATGGATGTCTTCTCCGGAGAGGTTTGCGGCAGGCACCGTCATGGGCCTGCCTGTGCATGAGACATCGCAAGGGGCGGTTTTATTCCCGCCCGATCAGAAGTTTTTTCGTCCGACGCGAAATTACGGCCAGGGATAGCCGGCGGTGGCGATACCGGCGGCCGTCAACGCCTTCACCACGTCGCGACGGTAAGCGACGACGTCCTCGACCGGATGGGTGCGCAAGGCGTCGATCTCCTCCACCGTGAAGGGCCTGTAGTCGGCCGGCAGGGACTGTCCGCCGAAGGTCTGCATGACGTAGTTCATCACCGCGGCGATCTCGGCATTGGTGAGGCTGGAGTTCACCACGCCGGGCACATGCATGAGATAGGCGCGGCCGTCCTTGGTGCGCGAGAAGGCGCCGACATAGCCGCGAAAATCAGGGATTCCGCCGATCTCGCTGCCCGCGCCTTCCAGGCCATGACAGCCGGTGCAGCGCAGGATGTAGTTGGCCCGTGCCGAGAGCGGTCCCGCACTTTCGGCACGGGCGGCGGGTGACCCGCCAAGCGAGGCCGAGACGAGGGTGGCGATGGCGAGGATGGGGGCGAGACGCTTGGTCATTCCGTTGATCCCTTGCGGAGCTTGCGCAGGTCGGCATGCGAGGGCTTGGCCTGGCGTGCCGCTTCGAGATGGGCCGCGTCCAGCGCAAGGCCGGTCGCATTGACGGTCGAGAGAATGTAGGTGCCGATCGCCGCCAGTTCCGCATCGGTGATCGCGGCGTGGGACGGCATGATCAGCCCGGCATACATCTGGCCGCCGGCGGTGATGGTGCCCGACAGCCCGGAGATCATGACGCCCGCGACATAGTCCGGGGCCCTGGTGCCGAGGCGCTGCCACAGCGCCGGGTCGTTGAGCGGCGGGGCGATGCCGGGATTGCCGATGCCGCCGGACTGGTGACACGCCGAGCAGGAGGTGTCGAAAAGTGCGGCTCCGTCTTCGGCCAGTGCTGCTGCCGGCGCGCCGAGACCCGCCAGCAGGAGGATTGCGGCACGCAGTCTCATTCGGCGAGACCCACCAGGGCGGCGACGGTGCAGTGATAACCCTGCGAGGCGTTGGCCATGCACCAGTTGATGTCGTTGTGCAGGCCCATGCGATAGCCGGGGCGCTCGCGCTCGTTGGTGTTGCAGAAGGGGCTGTTGTCGCAGATCGCCTTGCCACAGCAGTCGTTGTAGGAGACGAGGTAGTCCTTGCCGTCCATCGGATTGGTGCAGGTGCCGACCCAGGAGACCTTGGAGATTTCCGAGCCGGGCGGGCACTGGGTGAGCGAGCCGCCGCAGGAATTGCAGAGATTGCCGTCCAGCGCGCAGTAACGCCAGTATTCGCAGGTCGAGGCGTCGCCTTCTTCCGCCGCCCAGGCGGTCGCCTGGCCGAAGGTGCGGTCGAAGGGAAGGACCGGGAGCAGGGCGCCGCCGACGAGCACTGCGCCGGAGCGGGCGAGGAAGGAGCGGCGGCCGCTCGACTGGGCCATGCGGCGGCTGCCGGTTTCGGCCAGGCGGTCCATCCAGTCGGTGAACTTGTCGATGAGAGAGAGCACGGGTTTCGTTCCTTTCTGAAATCAGCTGCGGGCGGTGGCGTAACCGTCCAGGTAGCCCTGGATGGACTCGACGCCGAGTTCCTTGGCGTTGAAGAGGCTTTCGAGCTGTTCGCGGCTGTTGATCAGCCCCTTGGAGCGGATGATGCCCTTTTCATCGAGCAGGACCGCGAAGGGCAGGCGCGAGACGCGGTAGGCAAGGCCGAGCTCGGTCGAGTTCACGTAAGGGAAGGAGCCGAGATCGGCGGTCTGGATGAAGCGCTTGTGCCTGTCGACGTCGCCGTCGCTGGCGAGCACGACGTCGATCCATTCCTTCTCCGCCTGGCGCACCGAACGCAGGATCGGCAGCAGCTTCTTGCAGATCGGGCAGGTGGGCGAGAGGAAGAAGATCAGCGTGGAGCGGCCTTGACGCGGACCGACGAAGACCTCGCCGCCGGTCAGGCTCGGCAGCTTGAACAGCGGGGTCGGCTCGCCGACCTTCGGACCGCTGTCGTTGACCAGCGCGCCGAGCGGGGTGATGCGCTCGAACAGGATGCCGATCTGGCGGGAGAGGGCGAAGAGGGCGACGATCAGGAAGAGGACGACCACCCAGAGCAAGGCCAGAGAAAAAACCATGACATTCATCGAACTGTACTTTCCGTGGTTGGGCGTTAGCGTTTCAGGCGGATGAAGGCGGCATTGGCCAGGATCTGGTCGGCCAGCAGATAGGTCGTGAAGAAGGTGAGGCCGCCGATGATGACAGCTGCGCTCTCGGCCACGCCGAAGCCGCTGGCGCTCGATCCGGCGCCGACGAGGGCGAGGGCGGCGAGCACGGCATTGCGCCAGACCAGCGTCCAGGCGAGCGGCTGGACCGCGCCGCCGCAGCCGCATTCGATGCGGTCGCGGCCACGCCTGAGATTGATCGCCATGGCGGCGCCATAGCCAAGCAGCAGGCCCGCGGCGAGCAAGGCGCTGACCAAATGCAGCGCCGGGACGATGGCGGTCAGGATGACCGCCAGCTCGGCAATGGCGACGACGATCGCGACCGGCCGCATGGCGCTTTCGGGCACCAGTTCATAGTCGGCGAGGAAGCCGGTGAAGGCGGTGAAGTCGAACACCTTGTGCAAGGCTGCGCGGGCAAAGATGAGCGCCATGAAGACCGTTGCGGTTGCCGCCACGAGCGGCGGGACGAGGGGCTCCATCATTCGACCACCTGCACGACGAGCGGGAAGCCGGTGAGCCCGGCTTCGCCGGCGGCCTTCAGCGCGTAGCCGGCGGCCGGGTCGGTTTCGAAGCGCAGCAGCGAGCCGGTCTCGGTCGTGCCGAACAGGACGGGCTTGTCGTCCGGGCTCACCGCGATCGAGACGATGTGCTCGACCGGCGAACGCGACAGGAGCTTCTTGGCCTTCAGGTCATAGGCCCAGATCTCGTGCGCGGCGGCCTTGTGGCTGCCGTCCTTGGCGTCGGGATGCATGGTGATGAACAGCACGCCGGTCTTGGCATTGACGGCAACCAGTTCGTAGCCGCCGGGCGCCCAATTGCCTTCGATGCCGTCGTTGAGGGCGATGGTCTCGACCGTCTTCAGGGGGCCGTCGGCGTCCTTCAGCACGATCGCCTTGCCGCCATAGGTGACGAAGACATAGCCGCCGTCATAGGGGGCGGCGGTGATGAAGACCGGATCGGCATCGACGTCGAAGGCCTTTTCCCCGGCGAGCTTCTCCGCCATCTTGCCGTCCGCGCCGAGCGTGAAGCTGACGAAGGTGCCGTCGCCGCAGGCGGTTGCGAACTTGTCGCCGGGGGCGGACGGATAGATGCCGTAGCAGCCCGGCGTCGGGATTTCCTCGGTCACCGCACCTGCGGCGAGGTCGACGATGGTGACCGAGGTGGCCGGCGTCGCGTTCTGCACGAGCAGGAACTTGCCGGTCGCCGTCTGCTGCAGCATCGGCACGTAGCCGAGCGCCTGGGTCGCCTTGGGCGGCAGGATCACTTCGCGCGTCGCCGAGAGCTTGGCGATGTCGTAGATCTCGAGGACCTGTTCGTTGGGGCCGTGCGTCAGGCGCTTCATGTAGTTGGACTGGCCGTAGGCGGTCTTGCCGTCGGCCCCGATCAGCATCTGCCCCATGACGCCGGCGGTCATGAAGCCCTTGAAGGCGAGGTCGTCCTTGCCGAACACGGCGATCGAGCTGGCGCCCTTCAGTTCCTGCTGGTAGACGAAGACATTCGGGCCGGGATCGATGGTTTCCTTCAGCGTCACGGTTTCGGGCGTGAACTCCTCCGCATGGGCGAAGGCGGGGAGGGTTGCGGCGGCGCACAGGGCGCCCAGGGCTAGTCGGCTCAGCGTTGCCACGGCATGGTCTCCATGTTGATCTGTGGCGATGCTAGCGGCGCATTGTCGCATCCTGCTATCCAGTTTCGGAAATCGTTAAGCCCAAATATTGGGCAGAGATTCGGATTGACTATTTCACGGCACGCGCTTTCAATCAGGCCGGTTATCCGCCCGAAGGACCGCCGACCATGTCCGAGTTCCGCGTAACTAATGCCGTTTTTGCCGACGCCTCCGAGCAGGAAGGGGGCCTCGCCGGCTGGAGCCAGCGCTACTCGCAGTTGCGGCCGGGCCGCTACCAGGGCACCCTGCAGACGCTGCAGTTCGACGGCGTGTCGATCTCGCGCGAACGGGTCGAGGTCGCGGTCGAGGAGGCGACCTGTCCACCTGAGGGAAGCCTCGTCTTCCTGCATTCGCTGGCACAGCGCAACGCCTGGCGCGTCAACGCCGTTTCTCTTGGTTCTTCAGAGGTTTCCGTGCTCAAGGGCGGGCATGAAGTGCATGCTGCGCTGGACGAGGGAAGCGACGTGCTGATCACCATGGTGGATGCGGCCAAGCTCGGAGACTTAGCCACGCCGCAGAGTTCGGTGACGACGGCGCAGAAGCTTCCCGAGGCGGAGGCGGTGATGGGCTGGTTCCTGACGCTGATGGCGGCCTTTGCAACCGAGGCGGGCTGCCCCGGCGACGATCTTGCCCGCTTCCTGCCGGAGCTCATCTGCGACAAGCTGAGCTTTCTCTATGCCGCGATCATGCGGCGCGAGAGCAGCGACCGGACGCCGTCGGTGCATGACTATGCCCTCTACCGGCGGGCCCGCGAGATCGTCGAGGACCAGCCGAACGAGCCGATGTCGGTCACGGCGCTGGCCAAGCGGCTGGCGGTACCGTCCGAACTCTTGAGGTTCGCCTTCGTCGAGACGGTGGGGATCGGCCCGGGTGCCTGGCTGCGGCAGAAGCGGCTGGACGGCGCCAGGCGCGACCTGCTGGCGGCCAGGGGGGCCGGGAACGGCGTTTCCGACGTGGCGATGAAATGGGGATTCTGGCATCTCGGGCGGTTTTCCGCCTACTATGCCGAGCTCTATGGGGAGACCCCGTCGCAAACCCTTGGACGGTCAGGCTGAGCCCAGGCCTTCGCCTTGCCAAGGCAGGGGAATCCTGCCAAGCACCAAGCATGCAGTTCGCACCCCAGCAGGACGAAGCCCTGAAAGCCGTTGCCAAATGGCTGAAGGAGGGCAAGCAACCGGTGTTTCGCCTGTTCGGCTATGCCGGTACGGGCAAGACCACGCTTGCCCGGCATTTTGCCGAGAATGTCGATGGCGAGGTGCTCTTTGCGGCCTTCACCGGCAAGGCGGCGCAGGTGCTGCGCTCGCGCGGCGCGACTAATGCCCGGACCATCCATTCGCTGATCTACCGGCCGCGCGGCGAGGAAGCCGTGGAGGACGAGGAGACGGGCCGCACCTCGATCGCGCCGATGTTCTCGATCAACCGGCAGAGCCCGCTCGCCAAGGCCGCGCTGATCGTCATCGATGAATGCTCGATGGTCGACGAGCAGCTGGGCCGCGACCTGATGAGCTTCGGCACGCCGATCCTGGTGCTCGGCGATCCCGGCCAGCTGCCGCCGGTCTCCGGCGGCGGTTTCTTTACCGACCAGGAGCCGGACTATCTGCTCACCGACATCCATCGCCAGGCGCGGGACAATCCGATCATCCAGCTTGCCATGCATGTGCGCGAAGGCAAGGAGATCATGTATGGCGACTACGGCACCGCCAAGGTCATCTCCAAGAACGAGGTGACGCAGGATCTGGTGCTGGGGGCCGATCAGGTGCTGGTCGGCACCAACAAGACGCGGCGGCGCTACAACAAGCGTCTGCGCGAGCTCAAAGGCTTCACCGTCGATTATCCGCAGGCGGGCGACAAGCTCGTATGTCTCAGGAACGACCAGGTGAAGGGGCTGCTCAACGGCTCGCTGTGGCAGGTGATGACCTCGTCGCGCGAGACGGTGAAGCCGGGCATCAACCTCTTGATCAAACCCGAAGACGACGACATGGATCGCGGCGCGGCCAAGATCAAGCTCTTGAAGGCCGCCTTCGAGGACGTGGATGCGGAGATCCCGTGGGCCACGCGCAAGCGCTATGACGAATTCGACTATGGCTACGCGTTGACCGTGCACAAGGCCCAAGGGTCGCAGTGGAACGACGTCGTGCTGTTCGACGAGAGCTGGGCGTTTCGCGATACCCGCGAACGCTGGCTCTATACGGCGGTGACCCGCGCGGCGGAGACGCTCACCATCGTCCGGTAAGCGTCTGCCGTGGACAAGTTACTGCTTCAGGGCGGTCAGTGTCATGACGACGTCGCGCTCGCCCTTGCCGGACGCGGTGGCGATGTCGACCAGCGACTTACCGGCTTCAGCCGCGGTGAAGCCCTTTTCCTTCAAGGTTGCGATGAAGGCCTCTTCCGTCTGATTGTAGAGCGGCGCGACCTGGGCGGGCGTACCATTGGCGACGAGTTCGATCATGGCGACCTGCGGCGAAACGGAGGTTTCCCCGGTCAGGGCCGGCCAGGCCATGGCAAGACCGGCGGCGAGCGACAGGCCGAGCGCGACAGCCATGGGCGGACGCTTGAGGTACATCAGGAACGGACGCCAGTTCTTCCAGATGTGCAGGACGAAGGGCAGGATGAGCACCATGCTCAGCCATTCGTGCATCTCGCGGAAAGCGGAGGTGCTGAAGTGGAAGAACAGGGCGATACCGGAGACGAGCGAGACGAGGAAGAGGCCGGTGGTGAAAGGCGTGGCATAGCGGGAGAGAAAGGCGGGCATTGGGAGGACCATCTGTTTGTTGCTTTCCTCCAATCGCTAATGCCGTCCAGTCGCGGTGTCGTGTTAAATCTCTGTCATCTTTGACCAAATTCAAAAGTGCTTTACGAAGCGACAATACCCAGCAAGACCGCCTTGGCGACGGCCTGGAAGCGGTTGTGCGCCTCGAGCTTGGTGATGATCGTGGCTTCCAGCGCGGCGACATCCGAGCTGGTCAAGGCAAGCGCGCGGGCGACACGCAGGGAGGCGTAACCCTCGGCCATCAGCTCGA
The DNA here is from genome assembly GCF_059424725.1 of Allorhizobium sp. GW101-3B10. Lineage (NCBI taxonomy): Bacteria > Pseudomonadati > Pseudomonadota > Alphaproteobacteria > Hyphomicrobiales > Rhizobiaceae > Allorhizobium > Allorhizobium sp. GW101-3B10. The sequence goes on from NZ_JBWKZR010000001.1 coordinate 1,267,510, forward strand.
GGCAGCGGCGTTCAAGGTCGCTCAGCGGGATCTTCTTGCGCAGCGCGGTGCGTTCGGCCTGAACATCCAGAGCGTCATGCGACAGCAGCGAGCTGAGCTGCTGCAATTGCCGATGGATGGTGGAAAGGCCGGCGGTCAGTTCGCGCTTCCGGGCCAGCAGGGCTTCCTCGAAAAGCCTATCGGCTTCCTCGTGCGACCGCGCCGACTTCAACGTCTCCATGAGATCCTGGATCACTGCGACCGGCATGCCGACTTCGCGGCAGGCGGTGATCAGCGCCATGCGGGCTATATCTGCGCGGCTGTAGACCCGCATGAGACCGATGCGCCGGGCCTTGATCAAACCCTTTTCCTCGTAGAAGTGCAGGGTCCTGTGGGTGACGCCGAACAATTCCGCCATGTCGGCGATGGCGACCGGTTCGGCGGGCAGGTCGCGGGGCAGAGGAGTGCCGGGCAGGAATTCGGCGTCACCCGTCACGCCGTCTGGCCGTTTGCTGTCGCTCTGCAGAATTTTCGATCCGTCCGCCATGACCTCCCCCGTCCAGCGTTGCATCAAGTCTGCGAATTTTCCGCTCCGTCCCAAGCGGCCGTCTGGCCAGCGCATCCGCGCGCCGATCTCCCACAACCTATTTCAGGCTGGGCTGCAATAGATAGCGAAAAACTAGACTAGGCGGCTTGATCGGGTTTGGCAAATCAACCGCAGTCCGCGGTCCGCAGGGTCAGGATCGGCGGATCGTCAGAGCAAGAAGGTCGGACAGCTCGGTGATGAAGGCCGGCAGTCGGTGAGGGTGGGCGAGGCGCTGCTGGTGACGGATCGCTTCGATATACGCGTCATGCGAGTTCTCGAGCTTGTACTGGTAGGTCGCCTCCAGGCAGTCCATCAGCGCGGAGGAGAGCCGATGGCGGCGGCAGAAGGCGTAGACCTCGCCGCAGAGCGTCATCGTCTCGGCGACGAACAGATTGGCGAAGGCGGCAATCCGGCGGCTGTCGGCGGTATCGCCGGCCGGGCGGGCCTGGCGGGTGATGACATCGCCGGTCGCAGGATGCGCCAAGCGGGCGGTCAGCGGACCGCTGCCGGACGAGGCATCCAGTTGCAGCAGGAAATCGAGGTCGTCCACTTCCGCCGGGAGGGAGGTCTGCTGTGGCGCCAGCTTGCAGCCGCAAAGCCTTGCCTCCGAAATCCTCAACGCATTGTCGAAGGTCTTCGCTCGCCAGTCGCTGCCGGCGGTGACGACGATGAAGATCTGCGGAAGGGCATGCATGTGCCGGTCCGGGGCATGCGTCGGCCTGCTGGCCGCGCCCGCATTGCCGCCGGCCTCCAGGCCGATGCGGATCGCATCGGCGCCGTTCTTCTCGGCCGCGACAAGAGAAGGAAAGACGGCGTCGAGCGTCCGGCGTGAATCCGGTCCCCATTCGTAGACCGGAACATAGCCGCCGAGCGGTATGCGGATGCGCACCGGGTCGTTGCGGCCCTCGTCGGCGTAATAGAGATTGAGCAGCCGGCGCAGCTTGCCGGCCTGTACCCGCACCAGAGCGTCGACGCCCGGATCGAGTGCGCCGTCGCGGCTGAACACGTCCATGCCGATGGTGTAGCCCTTCAGCTGATGCGCAAGGCCGAGCTGTTCATGCTCGACGACGAATTTGAGGAAGGTCCGCAATCTCTCGGATCGCGCGAAGGTCTGGCTCGACAGGATTGCCGCGAGCGCCAGACGGATCCTTTCTCCGTCGATACGCCGAACCTGGGTCATTGGGTCTCCATCCGGGTTTTCCGCCGCCCCGCCGTGCCGACCGCCTTGGCGGGTGCTGCGAGGTGCTGTCCGTTCTGGGTGAAACTGCTGGGCCGCAACTTAGCGAGTGTGACGGATGACACAAAGAAAAACTTGAGAATCATAGTCGCAATAGGCCGTCAATACCGGAAATAGGGGGGATTTCTGCCACGCCGGACACGCCTCGACCCATCCATCAGTATCGTCAATGGGACCATATGTGATTCTCGTTGGCCTTCCCTCGCATGATCGCCTAAATGGATTCTGGACGAATGCCACCCTTCATGGATACCGCTGAATGCCCGCCAAGCTCTCCGTAAACCTCAATGCCATCGCCATGCTGCGCAACCGCCGGGATCTGCCCTGGCCGGACGTCGCCCATCTCGGCCGCATCGCGCTCGAAGCCGGCGCCAGTGGCCTGACGGTTCATCCGCGCCCCGACCAGCGGCATATCCGTTTCGCGGACCTGCCGGTGCTGCGGGCGCTGATCGACGACGCATTCCCGCAGGCCGAATTCAACATCGAGGGCTATCCGACCGAGGACTTCCTGGCGCTGTGCGAGGCGACCGAGCCGGAGCAGGTGACGCTGGTGCCGGACGATCCGAGCCAGGCGACCTCGGATCACGGCTGGGACTTCGCCAAACACCGGTCGTTCCTGAGCGAGGTCGTCGCGCGGCTGAAGGGCAGGGGCATGCGGGTTTCGCTGTTTGCCGACGGCGACGGCGATGTCGAGGCGGTGCAACAGGCACGCGAGACGGGTGCCGACCGGATCGAGCTCTACACCGGGCCCTATGGCGGCTGCTACGACAATCCGGACAAGGCGGCCGAAGAGATCGACCGTCTCGGCCGCACGGCCGATGCCGCCCTTGACGTCGGTCTCGGCATCAATGCCGGCCATGACCTGACGGTCGCCAACCTTCCGGCGCTGATCAAGCGCATTCCGAAACTGGCCGAAGTTTCCATCGGCCATGGCCTGACGGCCGATGCGCTGGAATTCGGCATGGCGGAAACGGTGCGCCGTTTCCGCCATGCCTGCGGCCAGAAGATCTGACGGCGGAAGGCGGTTCCGCGCGTCGGATCGTCCGGCCCGGGGGCTTGTCAGCCGAGCGCGGCCTTGTTGGCCTCGAGGAAGGCCTTCAGCGACAAGCGCTTGACACCCGACAGGGTCTCGGCGTCGGCGGTCGCCATGGCGATCTTGCCTTCGCGCGTGTTGGCGTCGAAGGACACGATCGTCGGGATGAAGGGCGCGGGCACGCCGGCGGCGGCCATGCCTTCGGACAGCTGGGCATCGGTCAGGTTGACGACGGCAAGCGGCTTGCCGGTCAGGTCGCGGACCAGGGCGGCGATTTCTTCCGTGGTATAAGCCGTCTCGCCGGTCAGCGTGTAGGTGGCGTTGCCTTCTACCGGCTTCGCGAGGCCTGCGGCGATGGCGCGGGCAATGTCTTCGCGCGCGATATGGGCGATCCGGCCCTCACCGGCCGAGGTATACCACTGGCCGCTGGCAAGCGCCTGCGGCAGGTTCATGAACAGGTTCTCCATGTACCAGCCGTTGCGGAAGATGGTGTAGGCGAGGCCGGAAGCCTTGATCGCCTGTTCCGTGCCCAGATGGTCGCCCTTGAAGGTGACTTCCGAATCGTCCGGCTGCGGCATCGAGGTGTAGGAGATGCGCTCGACGCCCGCGGCCTTGGCGGCGGCAACGGCGGCGCTGTGCTGCGCCAGGCGCTTGCCCGGAGCGCCAAGCTCGTCGGTGGAGACGATCAGCAGCTGGTCGATACCGGCGAACGCGGCCTCGAGCGAGGCCTTGTCGTCGAAATCGACGCGGCGCGTGCCGACGCCCAGACCGGCCAGATCGGCGAGCTTGGCGGGGTCGCGGCTGCCGGCGACGATGTCGGAGGCGGCCACCTTCTGGCTTTCGATCAGGTGCTTGATGACGAGGCGGCCGAGATGGCCGGCGGCGCCGGTGACGAGGATCTTGCTCATGGTCTTTCCTTTGGCAATGGTGGCAGGTGCTGCCGAACGAATAGCTGCTCTCAAAATGAGAGTTACGCTAAAATGGAGATTGACGAGCGCTTGTAAAGAAGGCAGTTTTTGGTGCCCACCTTACCGATAGGGAACCGCCATGACCGTCGCCATCACCCGTTTCGAAGAAAAGATCGCCGGATACGGGGGTGACGGCCCCAAGCTGGAGAATTGCCCGGTGCGCACGGTGATCGATCACATCGGCGGCAAATGGTCGACGCTGATCCTGCTGGCGCTTTCGGAAAAGCCCTATCGCTTCGGCGAACTTCGTCGGCTGGTGCCGGATATCTCGCAGCGCATGCTGACCCAGACGCTGCGCGACCTGGAACGCGACGGCTATGCGCTGCGCACGGTGTTTCCGACCAAGCCGCCGAGCGTCGAGTATCGGCTGACGGATCTCGGGCATTCGCTGTTCAAGGCGTTGTGCGTGCTGCTCGAATGGGCGGAGGCGAACTTTCTTGCCGTCAAGGACGCACGCCGCAGCTTCGATGAACGCAACGGCTGAGCTCTGCCGTCAGAGGTCGAGCGTCCAGGTCTGGCCGTTGAGTTCCGGTCCAAACATCGTATGCCGCTCCTCGGCGACGAGCCGGAATCCCGCCGCGACGTAGATATGCCGTGCCGAGTGCAGGATGTCGTTGGTCCAGAGCGTGAGCTGGCGGTAACCAGCATGGCGGGCGAAGTGGACGCATTGCTCGACCAGCAGCTTGCCGAGCCCAAGGCCGCGGGCCGCCGCATCGACATAGAGCATTCTTAGCTTGGCGATGTTCTCGCCGCCGTCCATGACGATGACGGAGCCGATGCGCGTGCCGGCACGCTCGGCGATCCAGCAATGGTCGCGCCTTGCATCGTAGCGCTCGAGGAAATCGGCGGCCACCTGGCTGACCAGAGCTTCGAAGCGCCCGTTCCAGCCGAAGGTTCGCACGTAGAACTCGGTCTGCGACTGGATCATCCAGCCGAGGTCGCCCGGACGGTGCGGACGCAGGACCGGGGTGGCGTGGTCGCCGGGTTCGATCAGGCGGGTGATGGTCGCCATCGCTTCGACGAGGGACGCCTGTTCGGCCGGTCCGAGCGGCGCCACCATCCGGCGCAACTGGCTGCGGGACAGCTCGGCCAGCGTCTCGAATTCGGTCCTCCCCTTGTCGGTGAGGCACAGACGCTGGCTTCGTCCGTCGGCCGGGTCAGGTGCGACGATGACGAGGTTCCGCTCGCGGAACTTCTTCAATATGCGGCTGAGATAGGCCGGGTCGAGGCGCAGGTCGCGCACGAGTTCCACGGCGAGGACCTGTCCGCGCGTACCGATCTCATAGACGATGCGGGCTTCCGCCAGTGTGTAGTCGGCCTTGAGATAGGCGCGGTCGAGGATGCCGATCCGGTCGGTGTAGAACCGGTTGAAGGCGCGCATCGCCTCTATCGTCGTGATGTCTGTGGATTCGCGCATGGATCGGACCTCCCCGTGAGGTCCGATCGCTAGCATGGCCGTTTTACTCTGACAATCAAATTGTTGACGCAGTCAACTAAATCGCGAGCCTGAGGGCAGGTTCGGCGCTGAGCGCGAAATCGGCCGCGGCGCGCGAATGAATGGCGGTCGAATCGAAGCCGGGCAGGGGCAGCGCATCGGGATCGAGCAGAAGGCAGATTTCGGTGCAGCCGAGAATGACGCAATCGGCACCGGCCTGCCTGGCCTTGTCGATGATGGCCATATAGGCCTCGCGCGACGTTTCCTTGACCGTACCGGCGCACAGCTCTTCGAAGATCACGTCGTGGATGATCGTTCGGTCTTCGGCATCCGGCACGCGCGGATCAAGGCCAAGCGCGCGCATGCGGTCGGTGTAGAAGCCGTGTTCCATGGTGTATCGGGTGGCGAGAACCAGCGGACGGCGGAAGCCGGCGGCCTTGATGGCCGCAGCGGTCTCGTCGACGATGTGCAGCAGCGGAATGTCGAGGCGGGCGGCGATGCCGTCGGCGACCAGGTGCATGGTGTTGGTGCAGATCAGGATGCAGGCGGCGCCGGCGGCCTGAAGCCCGAGCGCGCAGTCGGCCAGGCGCTTCTCGGCGAGATCCCATCGGCCGGCCTTCTGGTAGCCGACGATCTCGGCGAAGTTGACCGAGTGCATCAGGACTTCCGCCGAGGCGATGCCACCAAGCTCGGCGCGGACCATCTCATTGATGAGGCGGTAGTAGACCGCCGTGCTCTCGAAACTCATGCCGCCGATCAGGCCGATTGTCTTCATGGTCTTGTTCCCCTGGTTGGTGTCGCGGATTATGGCCAAGGCCTGGGGCAAACGCGTTGCATTTTTTCGAAAAAGAGCGGGTTGTGGCGCGTGTCAATTGCGCAATACGCCGTGATGTTGCACAATGAATGCGTCAACTGTCTATTGGGTGGGGCGGAAGTGCTCGACGATCGCGATCGGAAGATTCTGGATGCATTGCAGCGGGACGCCTCGGTTTCCGTGGCAGACCTGGCCGAGCGCGTGGCGTTGTCGCCGTCCGCCTGTTCGCGGCGCATCCAGCGGCTGGAGGAGACGGGTTATATTGAACGGCGCATCGCCGTGCTCGACCGCGAGCGGGTCGGCGTGCCGACCACGGTCTTCGCGCTGGTCAAGACGGCGCACCACTCGGACGAGTGGATCGAGAGTTTCCGCCGGGCAATCAGCGATCTCGCCGAGATCGTCGAGGCGCATCGGCTGACCGGTTCCTACGACTATCTGCTGAAGATCGTGCTGCCCCGCGTCGAGCACTATGACGTGGTCTACCGGCGGCTGGTGAAGCGGATCGAACTGTTCGACGTGTCCGCCTTCATCTCGATGGAAACGCTGAAGGCGGGATCGGCCGTACCGGTCGATTACGCCGTATAGCTCACTCCGGCTTCGGCAGGGCGGGATCGGCGAGGCATTTCTTCAGCGGCAGCAGCTTCACCCCGTAGATCGCCGTGATCCGGCCGGCGGCGGAATCCTGGCTGTCGGTGTTGCGTTCGGTCTCGGCCTGGATACAGCCGCAGGTGTAGCCGTAATTGCCGTTCGAGGCGACATAGTCGCCGGTCGAGATGTCGGGGAAGTTCTCCATGCCGAGCGGCTCCTCGTCCGAGCCCTGGGTCAGCATGATCCACATGCCCTCGGAGTCGTCGAGCCAGTAATTGCCTGGCGTCGGATTCTGGATCCAGCCGCAGCGGTTTTCCTTGGCGGCGGCGAGGTGCGGCGCGGCCAGAAGGGCGAGGCTGAGAAGGAGGGCGGTTCGGCGCGGCTGCATCGGTGCGGTTCCTTGTTGCGGACAACCCATGCAATAGCGCCGGGAGCCGCCTTCGCCAAACGCCAAAAATGGGACAAGGCGCGGGAACCGCAAAAATTACGGCCCCGGAGCTTGCGCTTCGGGGCCTGTTTGCCGAACGGCGTACCGTATGGGTCGGTGTCATTCCTCGTGGGAAGGCGTACCGACGGTGACGCCGCGACCGGAGTTGAAACCGTAGACGGCGTTGAGGTTGCCGCTGTCTGCCTTGGCGCCGCTCTCCTGGGTGATCGAGCCGACGACCGTGCGGTCGATGTTGCCGGACGACTGGACCGGAGCGGCGCTGCCGTTGGTGGGTTCCAGAGCGAAGGCTGCGGATGCGCCGGCCAGCGAAGCGACGACGGCGGTGATTGCGATGAGGGTCTTCATGGTCGTATTCCTTTCAGAGTGAAATTCCCGGGCCAGCTCAGGTCGACACGTCGTGTCGGCCCGAGGCTTGGGAGGTCTGGCTTATTCCTGGTGCGACGGCGAACCGACGGTTACGCCGCGACCGGAGTTGAAACCGTAGACGGCGTTGAGGTTGCCGCTGTCGACGCGGGCGCGGTCAGCCTGGACGCCGTTCACCGGGGTAATCGAGCCGACGACCGTGCGGTCGACGTTGCCGGACGACTGGACCGGAGCGGCGCTGCCATTGGTGGGTTCCAGAGCGAAGGCTGCGGATGCGCCGGCCAGCGAAGCGACGACGGCGGTGATTGCGATGAGGGTCTTCATGGGATGTCTCCTTGATTTCATTTCCTGATGGCATAGCTACACATCAGTTCTTCGTTGGGTTGTGGGGGCTGAGGGCGGGGGTCCTCAGTCGGGAGCAGGGGTCAGTCGTTGTTGGTGACGGTGCGCGACACCAGCGAGACGGTGCGGTCGGCGTTGACCTGGTAGACTTCACGGACTTCCTCGCCATACGGGCCGTAGAAGACATGGAAGAAGTTGGAGCCGGCGGGGGCCTTTTCGAGCCGGGCTTCGTGGCCACCATAGGTGATGGAGCCGGGGATCGGCTGGAGGGCGAAGGCTGCCGGTGCGGCGACGAGGGTAGCGAGCGCTGCTGCAATTGCGATTTTCATGATCAAATTCCTCTTTGCACTCTGTGTTGTTTGGGTCGAACTGTGTGGTTCGATGAACATGATTTGCGCCTCCTCCTCGCCGATTGCAAGAGATGATTGCGCACAATCGAACTAAGTAGTTCGATATCTTGCAATGCGTAAAAGGTTGCATATAGGTCGCAATTGTTGTGTAAAAACAGCATGGTAGAAAGCGCTCCAAGGTCGGGTTTTTGGCGCCAAAATTGTTATGAGGCACTACGTTCAAATAAATGTGATGGCCGGCGAAATCGTAACCGGAGGATCCGCACAGCGGTTGCGAAGCCTCTTGACGGAGCCAAATTTTGCCCTTAAACAGAACCGTACCGTACGGTACTTGAGAGATGTCAATCGTGCAGACCGAAACCGCCAACGCCGAATTCACGCCGCGCCAGAGCGCCGTTCTCGCCGAAGCCCTGAGGCTTCTGGTGGAGGGTGGCGACAAGGCGCTGACGACGGCCGGGCTGGCGCGCGCCGCCAACTGCTCCAAGGAAAGCCTCTACAAGTGGTTCGGCGATCGCGACGGACTCCTGTCGGCGATGATCTCCTACCAGGCGAGCAAGGTGCGCACCTTCGAGCGCCCCGGAGAACGGCTGACGGCGGCGAGCCTCACCGAACATCTGGAAATCTTTGCTCACGACCTGCTGGACGTGCTGGCCGGCGACGTGTCGCTGGCGCTCAACCGGCTGGCGATCGGCCAGACCAATCGCGACGGCTCGAAGCTCGGCACGCTGCTCCTCGAGCGCGGCCGCCGGCAGATCGACCGGCGGGCGAGGGCGCTGCTGGACGCGGGACAACGCGACGGCCTCTTGCGATTCTCCGACGGCGAGGAGGCCTATCGGACGCTTTACGGGCTGATCGTCAGCGACATGCACGTGCGCATGCTGCTCGGCGACATGCCGCAGACAAAGAGTTTCGCTGCCCGGGCGGAGAAGGCGGTCAATGCCTTCCTGACGCTCTACGGCACGGAAAAGGTTCTGGCCGGCCGCGACGGGGCAACCCGTTCCGGCCAGCCGGGTCAATGACAGTCACCACAACCGACAAGCATAGGGAAGGAACATACAATGCGCGTCTATTACGATCGTGATGCCGATCTCAATCTCATCAAGGCCAAGAACGTCGTCATCGTCGGCTACGGCTCCCAGGGTCGCGCCCATGCGCTGAACCTCAAGGATTCGGGCGCGGCCAATGTCGCGATCGCGCTCAAGGCCGGTTCGCCGACCATCAAGAAGGCCGAAGCCGACGGCTTCAAGGTCATGACGGTTGCCGACGCCGCCAAGTGGGGCGACCTCATCATGATGGCGACCCCGGACGAACTCCAGGCCGACATCTACAAGGCCGACATCGCCGGCAATATCCGCGACGGCGCGGCCATCGCGTTTGCCCACGGCCTCAACGTTCACTTCGGCCTGATTGAGCCAAAGGCTTCGCTCGACGTCGTCATGATCGCACCGAAGGGCCCGGGCCACACGGTTCGCGGCGAATACCAGAAGGGCGGCGGCGTTCCCTGCCTGGTTGCCGTTCACCAGAACGCCTCCGGCAATGCTCTCGAACTCGCGCTCTCCTACGCCTGCGGCGTCGGCGGCGGTCGTTCGGGCATCATCGAGACCAACTTCAAGGAAGAATGCGAAACCGACCTGTTCGGCGAGCAGGTCGTTCTCTGCGGCGGTCTGGTCGAGCTGATCCGCGCCGGCTTCGAAACCCTGGTCGAAGGCGGCTATGCGCCGGAAATGGCCTATTTCGAATGCCTGCACGAAGTGAAGCTGATCGTCGACCTGATCTATGAAGGCGGCATCGCCAACATGAACTACTCGATCTCGAACACGGCCGAGTGGGGCGAATACGTCACCGGCCCGCGCATCATCACCGACGAGACCAAGGCCGAGATGAAGCGCGTCCTCAAGGACATCCAGACCGGCAAGTTCACCTCGGACTGGATGCAGGAATACCGCGCCGGCGGCGCCCGCTTCAAGGGCATCCGTCGCCTGAACGACAGCCACCAGATCGAGGAAGTCGGCACCAAGCTGCGCGCCATGATGCCGTGGATCGGCAAGAACAAGCTGGTCGACAAGGACCGCAACTAAGCCTCTCCGGCTCTGGCGATACGGCGACCGCAATGAGAAGATCCCCGGTGACGAGCCGGGGATTTTCGTTTTCAGGCCGCGGCTGTTCGGGACCTCGGTTCGCATGGCGGCTGCGTCGCGCGCCTCGCGCTCTGCGGCTGGAGCGTCCGATTTCCGCGCCGCAGGCTCGCTGTCTGCGTGCGACCCCCGTGGGGTGAGGGGCTCCGGTCGAATCGTGCGCGCGCTCGCTTTGGTGCGTAATATAGTTTCTCGCACATCGCATTTCAGATGCGGAATATTATAACGGACGATAGGTCAGTATTGTTGACATATCGTCGTTTGTGTGGTCATTTTCAGCATCATAAAAAACGTCGAGGAAACCCCTGTGCTGAATTGGGACCATATTTTTGCGACGCGTTCGTCGCGCATGCGCGCCTCTGAAATCCGCGAGCTGCTGAAGCTTTTGGAGCGGCCGGACATCATCTCGTTTGCCGGCGGCATTCCCGACCCGGCGCTCTTTCCCGACCAGGAATTCAAGGCGGCCTATGCCGACATCTTCAGCGGCGACCAGGTGACGGCCGCGCTGCAGTATTCGGTCAGCGAAGGCTACAAGCCGCTGCGCGAATGGTTGAAGGGCGAAATGGAGAAGATCGGCATCGCCTGCACCGCCGACAACATCTTCATCACCTCCGGCTCGCAGCAGGCCCTCGACTATCTCGGCAAGCTGTTCCTGTCGCCGAAGGATACGGCGCTGGTCAGCTGGCCGACCTATCTCGGCGCCCTGCAGGCCTTCAACGCCTACGAACCGAACTATGACCAGCTGACGCTCGGCAACCGCACGCCGGAAAGCTACAAGGCGACGGCGGAAAATCTCGGCGGCGAGGTCAAGTTCGCCTATCTCTCGGCCGATTTCTGCAATCCGACCGGCGAGACCGTCGACCGCGCGGCGCGCGAGCGGCTGCTGAAGCTCGCCGAGGAACTCGACATCGCCATCATCGAGGACGCGGCCTACCAGTCGCTGCGTTACGACGGCGAGCCGGTGCCGCCGATCCTGGCGCTCGAGATCGCCGAGAAGGGCTCGATCGAGGACACGCGCACCATCTATTGCGGCAGCTTTTCCAAGACGCTGGCACCGGGCCTGCGCGTCGGCTTCGTCGTCGCCAACATGCCGGTCATCCGCAAGCTGGTGCTGATGAAGCAGGCCGCCGACCTGCATTCCTCGTCGATCAACCAGATCGCCATCGCCCATGTCGCGGAACGGCATTTCGATGCCCAGGTCGCCAAGATCCGCGCCGCCTACAGCGCGCGCCGCGATGCCATGCTGAAGGCGCTGGCCACCTACATGCCAGCCGGCACGACCTGGACCAAGCCGGAGGGCGGCATGTTCATCTGGGTGACGCTGCCGGAAGGGCTGGACGGGGCGGAACTTCTGGCGCGCTCGGTCGAGACCGAGAAGGTCGCCTTCGTTCCGGGCCAGGCCTTCTTTGCCGACCGGTCGGGCACAAACACGCTGCGGCTTTCCTTTTCCTGCGCCAACGAGCAGATGATCGACGAAGGCATCAAGCGCCTCGGCCGGCTGATCGGTGGGGCCATGGCGGCGGCGGCCTGACGGCCGCCGGCTCCCGTCCACCGACCATGAGAAAGGGGTCCGTCGCATCGCGCGGCGGACCCCTTTTCAATTCTCCGTCCAGCATCGGGACGTGCGTTCCCTATTCGGTGGCCAGCACGATGACCATGTCGTCGGGGCTGTAGGTGAGCATTTCCGAACGGGACGGGTTGACGGTGACGCCGCCGAGATTGCGGTGGTCTTCGTCGTCGCCGCGCTGGCGGCGATAGCCGATGGCGATCTCGCCGCGGCGCAGTGCCGCGAGCGCGACCGTGAAGAAGTTCACCGGGCGGTCGATCGCCACATAGTCGCCGATCGGGCGCATGTAGATTTCCGAGCCGTCCTCGTCGAGCAGTTCGGCGAAGATCGCCGCCATGAACTCGTTTTCGGAGGCCTGGGCCAGCATCAAGCTGACCAGCTTGTTGCTGACGACGAAGTCGTCGGCGCGGGTGACTTCGGCCAGTTCGCGGTTGCGCACGTCGGTCATCTCGCTGACCACGTTGATGTGCAGGCCAGCGCCCTCGGCGATCTTGCGGATGTGCAGAAGGGTGATCAGGGTGCGGGTGTCGGCCGACTGCATCGTCATGTCGTCGCTGTAGCCGAGCACCAGGACGTGGTCGAAGCTCGGAATGTTCAGGCGATCGAGGGCGGCGCGGCTGCTGGTGTCGATCACATGGTAGTCGATCGTCATATTGCCGTTCGGCAGGCGGAGGCCGGCGATATCCGCCTCGAATTCCGGCGTGTGGGCGGCGATCGTCAGGTGCGAGCCCGGCGTGACGTAGCGGCAGAGCTCGCTGGCGATGATCGGGCCGCGGCGGTTCCAGCCGAGCACCAGGGTGCGCTCGGGACCGACCGGGCGCTTGACCGGGGTCAGGATGGCGTCCTTGGCGAGGTTGATCTCGTTGCTCCAGATGCGGATCGAGTCGTCGTCCTCGGCGATGATCACGGCCCGTTCGCCCGGCTCGATGACGCGGTTCGGGGCGGGGTTGATGTGGATCTTGCCGGCGCGGTCGCACAGGCCGATCAGGGTGCAGTTCTCGTAGGCCATGACGCCGGCGGCAAAGGGCTTGCCCTCCAGCGCCGGCTGTTCGATCGTGTAGATCTCGCAGCCGTCGAAATCGAGCAGTTCCGAATAGACGGCCGAAAGCCCCGACTGGCGGCTGGTGTGCACGACGATGCGCGAGATCAGGTCGTCGGCCAGCACCATCTGCATTTCCTTGCCGCCGACGATGCGGGCGACGTCGGCATTGCCGGCATCGCGGATTTCGGCGGCGATCATGTAGGGCTGCGGACGGCGCTTCGGGTCGTTGACCAGCGCCAGCACCGACTTGATGACCTGCGAATCCGGATCCTCGTCTTCCGGCGACAGCACGATGATCGAACGGGAATTCTGCGGATTGACGATGTCGAGATCGTAGAGATCGGTCGGGTCGCCGCTGCGGCAGACGATCTTGGTGTTCTTGAGGTCGGCCACCTTGGTGGCGATCTCGTCTTCCATCTCGACCTTGTCCTTGTTCGCCATGATGACGATGCGCGGACGGCGGCGGCTCTGGTTGGCGATCACCAGTTCGGAAATGACGTCGAAGATCGAGGATGACCAGTTGAGGATGATCGTGTGGTCGGATTCGAGGACCCGCGAGCGGCCCTTGCGCAATTCGTCGAGCTTGCTTTCGAGGCCCGAGCTGATGACACCGATCAAGGCGGAGAAGACGAAGATGCCGGCGAGCGTCACGACGAGCGCGACGAGGCGGAAGCCCCAGCCCTGGTCGCCGCCCATGGTGCCGGCGTCGAAGGTGCGCATCAGCGACGCCCAGGTGCCCTCGATGAAGCTCACGGGTTCGCCGCCTTCCGGCGCGATGCCGGTGAGGGCCAGAAACGCGCCGGCAAGCGAAATCACCACCAGTGAAATCAGTGCCAGCCAGCCGATCAGCGCAACCGCGCCGCCGGCCATGCTCTTGTCGAACTCATAGCGCAACCGCGCCCGCCAGTTTCCGCCCGTCTTCATGTTGGTACTCTCGGTTCGTCTTCAAAAATAAGGAAAATCCGCCATTACAGGAATCGCCCGCAACTTCAATCGTGCCCTCGGGAACAAGGCGAAGGCTGACCCATAAAAGTCAAGCATTTCCCGGATTTCGGCGCCTCGCCGGTGCTCAGGCCGCCGTCTCCGGGGATTTCGGGGCTCCCGGCCGGCAGTGCGGCTGTCACATGCCTGTCAAGCCCGTGTGGTTATGCATCGGCCTCATTTGAATAACGAGGATGCTTTCCATGAAGAACCTGCTTTCCGTCTTTTCCGCGCTGGTTGCCGTCGGCGTTCTGGCGACCTCTGCCGGCGCTGCCAACCTGGTGCTCTACACCAGCCAGCCGAACGAGGATGCGCAAGCGACCGTCGACGGCTTCATGGCCGCGAACCCCGACATCAAGGTCGACTGGGTGCGCGACGGCACGCCGAAGATCATGGCCAAGCTGATGGCCGAGATCGAAGCCGGCAGCCCGGCCGCCGACCTTCTGCTGATCGCCGATACCGTCACGCTGGAGCGCATGAAGCAGGCCGGCCAGCTGATGGCCTACAAGTCGCCGGAAGCCGTCAACTACGACGCCAGCCTCTACGACGCCGATGGCGCCTACTATTCGACCAAGCTGATCACCACCGGCATCATGTACAATACCGCCGCGGCGATGAAGCCGACGAGCTGGGCCGATCTGGCCAAGCCGGAAGCCAAGGGCCTGGTCGCCATGCCGAGCCCGCTCACCTCGGGGGCCGCTCTCATTCACGCCCAGACGCTGGCCGGCGTCTCCAGCCTCGGCTGGGACTATTACAAGGCCCTGCAGGCCAATGGCGCGATTGCCGCCGGCGGCAACGGCGCGGTGCTGAAGGCGGTCGCCTCCGGCGAGAAGGCCTATGGCGTCGTCGTCGACTACATGCCGATCCGCGAGAAGGCCAAGGGCGCGCCGGTCGAGTTCGTCTTCCCGACGGAGGGCGTATCGGCCGTGACCGAGCCGGTCGCGATCCTGTCGACCACCAAGAATGCCGAAGCGGCGAAGAAGTTCGTCGACTACGTGCTGTCGGAAAAGGGCCAGGAGGGTTTCCTCAAGCTCCGCTATATCCCGGCGCGCAACGGCATGCCGGTTCCCGAAGGCTTCCCGGCCCGTGACACCATCAAGGTCCTGCCGATCGACGCCGCCGCCGCGCTGAAGGCCACCGAGGAAGACCTGAAGACCTTCTCCGGCATCTTCGGCACCAACTGATCGAAACGGTCAATGCCGCATTTCCTTGCCAAAGCGAACAGCCAGCCCCGCTGGCTGTTTCCTTTTGTCGTCACCTTCGTCGCGTGCCTCTGCGTCCTGCCGCTGGCGCGGCTGGTCGGAGCGGGCATTTCCTCGATCCTGTCGGGCAAGGCACTCGCGCTCGTCCTCGAGCCGAGCGTCTGGTCGGCCGCTGTCAATACGCTCACGACTTCCTTCTTCGGCATGGTCGCAGCGGTCGCCATCGGCGGGCTCTTCGCCCTGGCGTTGACGCTGGCCGACGTGCGCGGCAAGTGGCTGCTGAGCTTTCTCTTCATGCTGCCGACGATGATCCCGCCGCAGGTGCAGGCGCTCGCCTGGGTCGGCATGTCCGGCCCGTCGAGCCCGCTCCTGAAGGCACTCGGCATCGCGCCGGCCATGGGAAGTCCGCAACCGCTCTATTCGGTCGGCGGCATTGCCCTGCTTTACGGTGTGCAGCATGCGCCGCTGGTCTATCTGTCGCTCAGGGCCGGGCTGCTCGCCCTGCCGCGCGACGGCATCGAGGCGGCGAAGCTCGCCGGCGCCTCGCCTTTTCGCGTGCTGAAGGACATTATCCTGCCGCTGTCGCTGCCGGGCATCATCGCCGGGGCGGCGATCGCCTTCGTCTCCGGTGTCGGCAATTTCGGCATTCCGGCGATTCTTGGACTGCCGGCGCAGATCTATACGCTGCCGACGCTCATCTATTCGCGGCTCGCCAGCTTCGGCGGCAATACCTTCGGTGACATCGCCGTGCTGTCGGCGATGATCGGCCTGATGGCGGTTGCCGGCCTGCAGATCCAGGAACGGGCGCTGAGGGGCCGCGACTACCGGGTGATCGGGCTCTCCGGCGCCTCGGCAACCTTCCGGCTCGGCCGTTGGCGGCCGGCCCTCGAAGCCTTCCTCTGGCTGCTGCTGTTCGTCATGCTGATCGCGCCCATGGCGGCGCTCGTCTCCGCCTCGCTGGTGCCGGCCTATGGCGTCGTGCTGTCGCTGAAGACGGCGTCGTTTTCTGCCTACGAGGAAATCCTGTTCCGCCAGACCGTGACGCGCACCGCCTTCGGCAACTCGATCTTCCTGGCCGGCACCACGGCCCTCGGCCTGCTGGTGATCGGCGTTCTCGCCGGCTACACGCTGACGCGGGGTGCCAGCCGCTGGACGGGTCTGCTGTCGGCGATGATCGAAATCCCGTATGCGCTGCCGGGGATCGTCATTTCCGTCGCCTTCGTCCTGGTCTTCGCCGCACCCTTGCCCTTCCTCGGCGTGACCATCTACGGGACGATCTGGATCATCCTCGCCGCCTATTTCGCCAGTTTCCTGGCGGTCGGGCTGAAGCCTATCGTCAGCGCGCTTCGCCAGCTCGATCCGGCACTGGAGGAGGCGGCACGGCTGTCGGGTGCGGGGTTCTACCGGCGGCTGTTCGACATCATCGTGCCGCTGATCGCGCCCGCCGCCGGCGCTTCGGTCATCCTCGTCTTCCTCATCTCCTGCAACGAGCTCACCGTCTCGGCCCTTCTCTGGTCGGCCGGCACCCAGACGCTCGGCGTGGCGATCTACAATCTCGACGACAGCGGTTCCTACGACCTCGCCTCGGCGCTTTCCGTGCTGGTGGTGCTGATGGTCGTGGTGCTGATGTTGTTGCTCGAACTCATGGCGGCAAGGCTGCCGAAAGGGGTCGTCCCGTGGCGAAACTGATTCTCCACAAGCTCTGTAAGGACTACGGCACGGGCAAGGCGGCGGTCAACGACGTGTCACTCGACATTCGCGAGGGCGGATTCCTGGCGCTGCTCGGGCCGTCGGGCTGCGGCAAGACGACCGTGCTTCGGATGATCGCCGGCTTCGAGACGCCGAGCGATGGTTCGATCCTGCTCGGCGAACGGGTGCTCGCCGATGCGGGCGGCGTCGTTCCGCCGGAAAAGCGCAACATGGCGATGGTGTTCCAGTCCTATGCGCTCTGGCCGCACATGACGGTCGCCGACAATGTCGGCTATCCGCTGAAGGTGCGCGGTATCTCCGGCGAACGCTACCGGGAGAAGGTGAGCGACGCGCTGAAGGCCGTACGGTTGGAAGCCTATGCCGGGCGCCGGCCGGCGGATCTCTCCGGCGGGCAACGGCAGCGCGTGGCGCTGGCGCGCTGCCTGGTGACGGCGCCGGACGTCGTCCTGCTCGACGAGCCGCTCGCCAATCTCGACCGGCATCTGCGCCAGGAGATGGAGGAGACGTTTCGCGAGTTCCATGCCCGTTCGGGTGCGACGATGATCTACGTCACCCATGACCAGGCCGAGGCCATGGCGCTCGCTACCGATGTCGCGGTGATGTCGGAGGGCAGGTTGTTGCAGGTGGCGGCGCCGGCCGAGATCTATGCGCGGCCGGAAGGCCGGCTCGTCGGCGGGCTGATCGGGCAGGGCGCGATCCTCGCTCTTCCGGAGCGCGGCGCCGTGCGGCGCGATCTGGGCTGGGACGAGATCCTGACGCGGCTGGTCGACCGGGTGCCCGGAGGGACGCGCATGGACGTGCTGGTGCGGCCACAGGACGTGGTGCTCGGAGGCGAGGGGCTTCCGGCGGAAGTCGAGGGCGTTCTCTTCGAGGGCGAGCGCTATGCGCTGAGGCTGACGCTCGGCGACGGCCAGAAGCTTCGGGCCTATAGCCGCGTCGCCTGCAACGAAGGTGAGCGGGTGACGGTGAGGATCAATGCCGGCTGGCGGCTCTGAGGTGAGCGCCGGATCCGTGTCCGGCGCCCTGGCCAACGCTCACGGAGCGCCGGAGCACACCCAACGGGTGACGCGGCAGCGGCCGGCATACTGGTTGCAGACGCCGATCGCCTCGAGTTCGGCGCGCCTACGGTCGGACGCCCAGCCGGAACCCCAGCCGCCGTTCTGGCCGACGGCGAGCGCCCCGCAGGCATTCTTGAACCAGATCGCGACGCGGCAGTCGCGGGCGCGGCCGGAACATTCGCGCAAGGCCCTGCGCTCCGCGTCGGCACGGGTGGAGAAGGAGTTCGACCAGCCGTCGGCGCGGGTGGAGGGCGAATAGGCGATGGCGCCATAGCTGTCGGCGACCGCCAGGGCCGGAGCCAGGGTCGTGAAGATGACGGCCAGGACGGCAAGGAATGAATAGGCACGGCGCATGCAGAACTCCCCCGGTCATGCTGATGTCCAATCATAGGATGATGACGGGCGGGGGTGGAAGGACGTTTTTTGGGTTGCCTGTCCGTCGGCCCTTGCCGCGTCGTTCGATCCTGCGGGTCTCCTTGTGGACCCCGTTCCGATGCGGATCATTGACAGAAGAGGTTCGGAGGAATAGTTAGTTTGTAATAACTAACTAAGGAGCCGAGTCATGGCGCGAAAATCGGCGGAAGACCGCAAGGCGGAGATATTGGCGACCGCGCTGCGGCTGGCGGACGAGCTGGGACCCGACCGGCTGACGACCAATGCCGTTGCCCAGGCCGTGGGCCTGACGCAGCCCGGGATCTTTCGCCATTTTCCGACCAAGCAGGCCCTGTGGCACGCGCTGGCGGCGGACATCAGCGCTAGGCTGAAGGCCGCGTGGGACGAGGCGCTTGCCGCCAGCGCCATGCCGGAAGGCAGGATCGCTGCGCTGGTTCAGACGCAACTGAATCTCATCGAAGCCCATCCTGCCATTCCGGCCATCCTGTTTTCCCGCGAACTGCGGGTCGAGAATGGTGCGCTTCGCCAGACCTTCGTCGGCTTGATGACGACGTTCCATGGCATCCTTGCCGGCGAGCTGGCGCGTGCGCGCGAAGCGGGCACCGTTCGCCCGGATCTCGATCCCGCGGACGGCGCCGTGCTGTTGATTTCGCTCGTTCAGGGGCTGGCGATGCGCTGGTCGCTGGGTGCGCGCGGATTTGCCCTGCAGCCGGAGGGCGTGCGGCTGCTGGCCGTGCAGATGGCTTTGTTTACGGGATCGGCGACAGAAGGGAAGCAGTCATGACGGGCGGAAAGATCCGGGTCCTTTTGGTGGCCGTGGGGGTCATCGCGGCAATTGCTCTTGCTTATGTGTTTCTCACCAAGCGGCCGGTCGCCGTTCCGGTTGCCGCAGTCGAACGGAATGTCGCGGTAAGGGTCTACGGCCTCGGCACGGTCGAGGCGCGGATCGTGTCGAAGATCGGGTTCGAGGTCGGCGGCGCGCTCTCCGACCTCTCGGTTGACAGCGGTGATGTCGTGACGCGCGGCCAGGTTCTGGCCCGCCTGCATCGCGATGCGCAACAGGCCCGGGTGGCTCGTGCGCAGGCGGCGATCGTCGCGGCGGCCGCCAATACCCACAAGGCCGAGGCCAATGTCGAGAAGGCGGCGGCGGTGCTTGCGCAACGCCAGGCGGCCGATGCGCGCCAGCAGGAACTGGCCGGTCGAAATGCGATCTCTCGCCAGACTGCAGAGGAGGCGAAACGCGATGTCGAGGTTGCGGCTGCCGAACTCACCGTCGCGCAGACGGAGGTGGATGTTTTCAGATCGCAGGAGGTCGACGCCGGCGCGGCGCTGGATTACGAAACCGCCGTGCTGAAGCAGCATGTTCTGGAGGCACCCTTCGACGCCGTGGTCGTCGCGCGCCATGCGGAGGCGGGTGCCGTGGTGCGGGCCGGCGATGTGATCTACACCCTCATGGATCCCAAGACCGTGTGGACACTGGCCTATATCGACGAGGAACGCGCCGGCGCGCTGGCCGTCGGCCAGGCGACCGAGGTTCGGCTGCGGTCTATGCCGCATGACGTCTACGCGGGCAGGGTGGCGCGGATCGGCATCGAGAGCGACCGCGCCAACGAGGAGCGCCGCGTCTGGATCACCTGCGACAAGTGTCCGCCGCAGGCCTTTCTCGGCGAACAGGCCGAAGTGCGGATCACGGTCGACGAACTGCCGCAGGCGCTGCTGGTGCCGGAGGCGGCGATCAGCGGCTTCGACGGCCATCAGGGGCGGGTGTTCGTCGTCGTCGACGGCAAGCTCGCGCAGGTGCCGGTGACGTTCGGCCATCGCACGGAAGATGCCCGGGTCGAGATCGTCGCAGGCTTGCCGGAGGGCGCCCGCGTCGTCACGGCGGCCGCCAAGGGCCTTGTCGAGGGACGTGCCGCGCGCATCGTTGAGGAGGCGAGGCCATGAACCTTGCCTATCGCGATGTCCGTCATAACCTGTTTCGCTTCGTGCTCACCTGCCTTGGCCTCAGCCTGCTGATGGCTGTGGTCTTGGCGATGATGGGCATCTACAACGGCCTGGTGGCCGATGCGCTGAACATCGTCAGGGCACCGCAGGCCGATCTCTGGGTGGTGGAAGCGGGCCGCCAGGGCCCCTTCGCCGAGTCCTCCAAGATCCCCGGCGAGACGCGCGATGCCGTGGCGCGCCTGCACGGGGTGAGCGATGCCGGCAGCATCACCTACCAGACCGTCGAAGCCGCCTTTGCCGGCAAGACACTGCGCCTCTACATCATCGGCTACGAGCGCGGTCACCCCGGCGGACCGGATGTGGTCGTGGAGGGGCGCGGTATCGGGCAGAGCCACTTCGAGGCGGTCGCGGATCGCAAGTCCGGCCTTCAGGTCGGCGACCGGATCGCGCTTGGCCGCAACCGGTTCGAAGTCGTCGGACTTGTCGAGGATGCGATGAACTCCGGCGGCGATCCCGTCCTCTACGTCACGCTTTCCGACGCGCAGACGCTGCAATCGCAGCTCGCACCACCTGCCGCCCGCGTCCAGTCGGCACGGGGCGCAACGGGTGAGAGCGCGGATACGGTGGCCGCCGTCATCGCCCGCGTCGACGCCAATGCCGATGTCGATTCCGTGGCGCGCACCGTGCGCCAGTGGAAACACCTCTCGGCCATGACGCAGGCCGAACAGGAAGACCTGCTGGTCCGCTCCGTCGTCGACCGGGCGCGCAGGCAGATCGGCCTGTTTCTCGGCATTCTGCTGACGGTCTCGGCCGTCGTCATCGCGCTCATCATCTACACCATGACCATGGAGAAGCTGAAACAGATCGCGACGTTGAAGCTGATCGGCGCGCCCGACCGCACCATCATCGGGCTGATCGTCCAGCAATCGATCGCGCTCGGCGCCGTCGGCTGGAGCTTCGGCCTGATGCTGATCCTGCTGATCAAGGACTATTTTCCCCGCCGTGTCCTGCTGGAGCCGATCAATGCGGTGGCTCTTGCCGGCATTATCCTGGTCGTTTGCATCCTGGCGAGCGGGCTCGGCATTCGCGCCGCGCTCAGGGTCGATCCAGCAACGGCGATCGGAGGCTGACGCCATGACCGATCCGCAAAGCCGCCTCATCATCGACCTCAAGGCGATCTCCAAGCACTATGGCGAGGGGGCGACGCGCGTCGATGCCCTGCGCGGCGTCGACCTCGAGGTGCGCGCCGGCGAGGTGGTGGCGCTGCTCGGGCCATCCGGATCGGGCAAGACCACGCTGCTCAACATCATCGGCTGCATCATCGACCCGACCGAGGGGCGGGTATGGCTGGACGGGGAGCCGGTCTACGAAAACCGCTGGCTGAGGGACGACCTCAGGCGCCTGCGGCTCGACAAGATCGGGTTCATCTTCCAGTTCCACAACCTCTTGCCGTTCCTCGATGCCAAGGACAATGTCGCGCTGGTGCTGCAACTGGCGGGGAAGTCGGCCGGCGAGGCAAGGCGCAGGGCGATCGAACTCCTGGACTACCTGGAAGTCGGCCACCGCAAGGACGCCATGCCGGCGCTGCTGTCGGGCGGTGAGGCGCAGCGTGTGGCGATTGCCCGCGCGCTCGCCAACAGCCCGCGCATCATTCTCG
Source organism: Allorhizobium sp. GW101-3B10 (assembly GCF_059424725.1). NCBI lineage: Bacteria > Pseudomonadati > Pseudomonadota > Alphaproteobacteria > Hyphomicrobiales > Rhizobiaceae > Allorhizobium > Allorhizobium sp. GW101-3B10. The sequence continues at coordinate 1,289,342 of NZ_JBWKZR010000001.1, forward strand.
CCGACGAGCCGACCGCGGCGCTCGATTCCAAGCGAGCGGGGATCGTCATGGATCTGCTGCGCAAGCTTGCCGCCGAGCAGGACGCCTGCATCGTTGCTGTAACCCATGACGAAAAGATCTACGACCGTTTCGATCGGCTTTTCCATCTGCGCGATGGTCGGCTGGAAGACCAGGAAGGGAGCAAGGCATGAACACGATTTTGCGAGGCGGCTGGGGGCTGAAGGCGGCAGGCGCGATCGGTCTGGTCTTCGGTCTGTTGACGATCTTCTCGGGAGGTACGGCGCTGTTCGGCGGCGAGGCCGCACGGGCGGCCGTCGGCAATGCCGTGCCGTTCGTGCTGTGGTTCAATTTCATCGCGGGCTTCTTCTATGTCCTGGCAGGCCTGGGTCTCCTGCTGAACCGGAGTTGGGCCGTCTGGCTGTCCATCGCGATCGCCGTGGCCACCGTTCTGGTGCTGGCGGCCTTCGGCCTGCATGTCGCCGGCGGCGGCCTCTACGAGATGCGCACCGTAGGCGCGATGCTGCTGCGCACGGCGGTCTGGGCGATCATCGCCGCTGTCGGATGGCGGTCCATGCGCCGATAGGCGAGACTCTAGGAGAGAGGCGACTGTCTTGTGCCAGTTTGCTTTCCCACTCTGCGACGAACAAGTCTCTCCAGCGAGAGAGAACACCGTAGAAAAGATCAGCGTCCAACCATTCTTCGCGGATAGTGCCAACCATTTCGTCCGGAGAGCCTGTGTTCACGAAAGCGACAAGACGGACTCTCCTCCCTACGTCGAACTGGAGAACATGGCTTCCGTCATCAAATGCGGCATCTCCATCCGGAGCCCATGTCACCGCGTTCGAGTAGAGAGCTTTTGCGAACGCCTCGCGCGTCAGCCCAAAGTAATCCGTTCGTGGTGCGTCATGATAGATTGCATCAAGGTAAGACCGTATGTCCGTCTTCGCGCCTGAGGTGGCTCGCCCTACACTGGTCTTCCGAGGGTTGCTCGGACGGGCCGAGCCGATCCTCATCACAGGAGGACGAGCCGTGGCAGATTATAGAGAAGCTTTTGTCGGAATCGATGTCGCCAAGCTGAAGAATGCGATTGCTGTTGCCGAATCTGGCCGGGACGGAGAGGTACGCTATTTCGGCGAGGTTGATGCATCCGATGTCAGCATGCGTCGCATAATTCAGCGAATAGCCGCGAAGTTTGATCACGTGCATTTCTGCTATGAAGCCGGCCCGACCGGTTATGGCCTCCATCGGCTGATCAAATCCCTTGGCCATGAATGCATGGTTGTCGCCCCGTCATTGATCCCGAGGAAGCCTGGCGACAGGGTGAAGACGAACCGTCGAGACGCGCTCGCGCTCGCCCGGCTATTGAGGGCCGGCGAGCTCACGGCAGTGTGGGTTCCCGACGAGGGCCATGAGGCTATGCGCGATCTTGTTCGTGCTCGAGCTGCTGCGGTCGAGACATTACGGGTTCATCGGCAACAGGTAAGTGCCTTTATGCTCAAGCATAGTCGCATCTATCCACGCAAGAAGGGCTGGACGATGCGATATCTGTGCTGGCTGCAGGAGCAACAGTTCGATCACCCCGCGCATCAGATCGCTTTGCAGGAAATGGTCGAGGCGGTGCGCCTCTCGAAGGAGCGCGTCGAACGACTGGACAAGGTGATTGAGGAGTTTATCCCCACTTGGTCTCTCGCGCCCGTCGTTCGAGCTCTACAGACGTTACGAGGGGTCGATTTGATCGTCGCCGTCACCTTCGCAACAGAGGTCGGTGACGTCACCCGATTTGAGAGCCCCCGCCAATTGATGGGCTATCTCGGCTTGGTTCCTGGTGAGCGATCAACGGGTGAGATAGTCAGACGGGGTTCAATCACCAAGGCAGGCAATGGGCGTGTTCGGCACATGCTGGTCGAGAGCGCCTGGACATATCGCCATCCGCCGAAGGTTGGCGCGAGGAAGCTGTACCGTATGGAGCAAGCGCCGCCGAAAGTGCGGGAGATAGCATGGAAGGCTCAGAGCCGGTTGACGGCTCGTTATCGAATGCTGACCGGACGAGGAAAGCGAACGACGGTGGTTTGTACCGCCATTGCCCGCGAGTTGAGTGGCTTCATGTGGGCCGTTGCAAGGGAGGCGCAGTCGATCAGATCGTAGATCGCCGCATCGAACTTGCATCTCGCGCATGGGCGGGGGCGGAACAACGGCAGGGGAACACCCGTCAGACGCTTTGTGGCCGGCATTCGACCGACGCCCGCAGTAAGATCGGAATAGCCCCGGACGCACAATCGGGAATGCGGTAGCCAACCCGCGCATCAGAGCTTGATCACCGACGTCCTTGAGTTCCGCCTCCACCCATACGCGATCATCATCATGAACAGCCGTTTCTCCGGAACGGTAGCTTCCTCGCGCCCAACGCATTGACAACGGACATCAGAGCGTCAGCCACTCGTGCAGCATCGACATTGGCCAGGACGGTTGCGAAATGCGTTCCGCGCCGCTGCAGTCGATTGTTCACTTCGCCGAAGGAACACCCCAGCATGGAGGCGCAAGAGTCCTTAACGCCAAAGGTTCGTCCGCCGACGTGAATGACAAAGAAACCTAGAGCGCGTTGCGAGAGAGCCGGAATGGCTTTCGTGATCACGCTTTCGACCGCAAATACGTTGCTGTCTCCGACAATCACCTGTTCTACCCCATCGTGACGCCCCAAGAAGGTGCCTTACCGCAAAAAGGTATGCCTGCCCAGACAGACTTGGACCTTGGCAGCGGCTCCCAAGATGAATCTCCAAGTGGAGACTGGATGCAAGAACAGTTGCGTCGTGTCTCTACGTTCTGATCCAGCGGTCGGTGGCGGCTCATAATGGCGGTTCCCTGGCGGTAGCCACCTAACGAGCGTTCACAAGGACTGCCCAGTGCCGGGCACGTGTAGTTTTCCTCATCGATCAACGGCATCGCGCGCCATATGTCCGTTCACGGAGGCTGGTCTATACTGGGTCGGAAAACGGGAAAAGAATCATGACGCTCAGGCTTGGCACGTTCAACATCGAGAACCTGATGACCAGGTTCGACTTCACCGGCTTTCGCAACCAGTTGCGCCAGGACCGGGTGATGCAGCTGTTCGAAGTGCGCAACGAGCAGGACTATCAGCGGCTGGAATCGGCCCGCGTGGTCTCCTCGACCGACGACACCCGCCAGCTCTCGGCGCTCGCCATCGCCGACATGGGGGCCGACATCCTGTGCCTGCAGGAGGTCGACAGCATGGAGGCGCTGAAGGCCTTCGAATACGGCTATCTGTTCCGCATGGTGGGTTCCGGCTATCGCCACAAATATCTCGTCGAGGGCAATGACAGCCGCGGCATCGACGTCGGCGTGATGATGCGCGACGAGACGCGGGACGGCGAGAAGATCGAGATCGTCGATATCCGCAGCCATGCGGCGCTGACCTATCGCGACCTCGACCTGTTTACCCCGGCGCTTGCGGCGACCGCCAAGGCCGACGACAAGATCTTCAAGCGCGACTGCCTGGAACTCGACCTGAAGATCGGCGGGCGGCCGCTGACCATCTATGTCGTGCATCTGAAATCGATGACCAGCGGGCGCGACGGGATCGACGGGCGCAGCTTCACCATGCCGGTGCGGGAAGCCGAAACCAAGGCGATCCGCCACATCATCGAAGCGCGCTTCGGCAAGGGCGAGACGGCCGACGAGAACTTCGTCATCTGCGGCGACATGAACGACTACCAGGAGCGGGTGGATGTGATCGGCGACCGGCGGCTCGGTCATCAGTTCGTCCACCGCGACCGGCTGGAGAGCGCGCTCGACGTGTTTTCCTCGGACGGTTTTGCCGAGAACGTCATGCGCCGGCGCGACCCGCTCGACCGCTGGACGCTCTATCATGCGCGCGGGCCGGAAGAGCAGCATCTCTGCCAGCTGGACTATCTCTGGCTGTCGCCGGCGCTGGCCCGCCGCAATGCCGGCAGGGCGCCGGAGATCATCCGCAACGGCCAACCCTTTCGCACGCCATTCCCGCCGGGGCAGACCGTGGAGCGTTACCCGCGCATCGGCTGGGACCGGCCGAAGGCTTCCGATCATTGCCCGATCGTCATGGCGCTGGAGCTCTGATGTCTGCGACCGATGCCGACAGCGCGACCGGCTTTCCGCCCGTGGCGCATTTGTTCCCGGTGGAGGGCGTCCGGCTGCGCGTGCTCGACGGCGCCCATCCGTTCCACCTGGAGAACCGGGCGGCGGCCAAAGCGAACTGGCAGGCGGAGATCGCCGCCAATCCGGCGCTGTACGACGGCCGCATGGTGTTCCAGCACCGGCTGTCACTCAGCAAGGGGGTGGTGGAGGGGGAGGGTTATGTCGTGCCCTATTCGACTTTTCTCTGGTGGCGCAAGCAGCCGCTCGGGCAGGGCGGCTTCCATGTCTTCGCCTTTCCGGTGATCGCCTCGGCGGACGGCGCGCTGATCGCGGTGCGCATGGGCGCGCACACCGCCAATGCCGGCCTGGTCTACTGCGCCGCCGGATCGCTCGATCCGCACGACATCGTCGACGGCCAGTGCGACATCGCCGGCAACATGGTGCGCGAGGTCCGCGAGGAAACCGGCCTCGACCTTGGCGAGGCGGCAACCGACGGGCGCTTCTTCGCCAGCTATGCCCGTCGGCGGCTGACCATCGCGCGGCTCTACCGCTTCGATCTGCCGGCCGGTGCGATCCTGGACCGGATCGCCGCGCATATGGAGGTCGACGAGGAGAAGGAGATCGCCGGTGCGGTAGCCATCCGCTCGCCCGATCCCGCAGCGCACCCCTACAATCCGGCCATGCTGCCTGTGCTCGACTGGTTCTTCGCCGGACCGCGCTGACATCGCTCGCTTGCGCGCGCGGGCAAGGTCGGGCAGTCTCTGGCCAAATCGATCAACGATCGCGGAGGATCCTTTGGCGCGGCATTATTCCATCTACGACGTCTTCACCGACCAGAAGCTCGCCGGCAATCCGCTCGCGGTGATCTTCGACGGCGAGGACCTGTCGCCCGCGGCGATGCAGGCCATCGCGGGGGAGACCAATCTGTCGGAGACGGTGTTCGTGCAGAAGGCCTCAAATCCCGCCCACTCCGCCCGCATCCGCATCTTCACGCCGGGACGGGAGCTGCCCTTTGCCGGCCATCCGACGGTCGGCGCCGCGGTGGCACTCGCCGAGCGCGCCTATGGCAACAACAGCGGCGGGCTCGATCTCGTCTCCGTGCTGGAGGAAAATGTCGGGCCGGTGCGCTGCGCCGTCAGGCTGCGCGACGGCGAGGCGAGCTTTGCCGAATTCGACCTGCCGAAGACCTCGATCCGCTACGAACTTGCCCTGGACCGTCAGGGCATCGCCGACGCGCTGGCGCTCAAGATCTCCGATATCGGCTTCGAGAATCACGTGCCGTCCGTCTGGGGCGCCGGCGTGCCCTTCCTGATGGTGCCGGTGCACAACCTGACCGCGGTGGAAACCCTGGAATTCGATTCGCAGCTCTGGGAGCGCATCGCGCCGCTCTGCGAAGGCATGCTGACTTCGGCCTATGTCTATTGCCGGGGCGGGGTGCATCATGCGGCGAAGTTCCACGCGCGAATGTTCTCCCCCGACATGGGCATTGCCGAGGACCCGGCGACCGGTTCGGCGGTCGCGGCCCTGTCCGGCGCCATCCATCATTTCGACGGGCTTCCGGACGGTCATCACCCGCTGATGGTCGAGCAGGGCGTGGAGATGGGGCGGCCGTCCTATATCCATCTGCATGTCGACGCCAAGGACGGCGAGATCAGCCGGGCGCGGATCGGCGGGCAGGCGGTGCGCATTGCGTCGGGAATTCTGGACCTCTGAAAACGTTGGCTTTTTTCGCTTCTTGTAATTTTTTTGAAGTTTGAGCCAAGTTTTTTTGCCTCAACGCTGGACAATATCGGAGATGCTGTTTATACGCGCTCTCACACCGCCGGAAGGCGTTGGTCGGGTGATTAGCTCAGTTGGTAGAGCAGCTGACTCTTAATCAGCGGGTCGTAGGTTCGAGCCCTACATCACCCACCATTTCAATCCCATAGCACTGTTTTCTGATGTTGCGCTTCAAGGCGCACGTCAGTGCTTGTCGGCCTTTGGCCGCCTTCTGCGCCGGGCCCTTGGCGCGTTTCCCGGCCGCGGTTCACGCAACCCGTTGCAGGCCATTATTGGCATCAGCCACGAATTCTCGCGCGCTTCAATTGCTTCGTCACGAAGGCAAGGGATATGTCGTTCCCGCCCACTTTCGGGCTTGGAGCATTGCAGCCATATGAAACGTATTCTCTCCGCCGCCGGTCTGCTGGCCGTCCTCTTCTCGACCTCCGCCCAGGCTGAAGATCTGGTCTTCACGCTGACCAACGGCACGAGCTCGGTGCTCACCCATTTCTACACCTCGCCGGTCGGCGTTGACAGCTGGGAAGGCGATGTGTTCGGCGATCACGTCCTGGAGCCGGGCGCAAGCGTTCAGCTGACCATTGCCGACGGGCGCACCCAGTGCGAATACGACATGCGCTTCGAGTTCGAGGAAAGCTCGGACCTCGATACGACCGAAGACAGCCAGAACCTCTGCGAACTGGGTTCCTACACGATCCACGAATAAGCGTTCCGACCTCACGGTGCCGCCGGCCGAAGGCTGGCGGCCCGTTCCTTGCCCGGCTCAGCGTCTTCGACAGCGCTGCGATTCCCTCGACCGGCCGGCAGATTGCCGGTCCGCACCACAGCGACAATCGGAAAATGCCCTTTTGTTCCCTCCGGTTCGTGGCGATGTTCGCCCCGTGTTCCCGTTTTTGCGGTCGATTGATCGATTCCCGCCTGTGGATTGCTGTGGATAACTTGCCTAGCCGGCTTTCGCGCGCGGCGCGTGCCGGGATTGCGGCAGCACGAAGGGCACGGACGCCGCCGGAAGGCGTCCGACCGCGCCGCTGATGCCGTAGACATCCGCGATGACCCGGTCGTCGATCGTGGCGAGCGGCGACCCTTCCGACACGATCCGACCATGATGCATGACCACCAGATGGTCGGCGAACTCCGCCGCGAGGTTGAGGTCGTGGAGGATGGCGAGAACCGCGCCGCCACGCCGGGCGAAATCGCGGGCGATCTCCAGCACGCCGATCTGGTGGCCGATGTCGAGGCTTGAGGTCGGCTCGTCGAGGAAGAGGGCACGGGCGCGGCCGTGTTCGACCGGCAAGGGCACCTGAGCGAGTGCGCGGGCGAACTGGACGCGCTGCTGCTCGCCGCCCGAAAGGGCGCGGCAGGGGCGCGCCTCGAAGCCTTCGAGCCCGACGCGGACAAGGGCAGCCCGGGCAGCCCGGGTCGGATCGAGGCTGCCATTGGCGATCGCCCCCATGCGCACGACTTCGAGCGCGGTGAAGGGGAAGGACAGCGTGGTCGACTGCGGCAGCACGGCGCGATCGGCCGCAAGCTCGACGGCGGACAGCCGGGCGAGCGGCCTTTCATGGCAGAAGACCTGGCCGCGATCGGGTGGGATCTCGCCGGACAGGGCCTTGAGCAGGGTCGATTTTCCCGCGCCGTTCGGGCCGATCACGACCGTGAACACACCGGGCCGCAGCGCCAGATCGACATCGGCGACCAGGGCGCGGCCATCTCGGATGACGCTGGCATTCTGCGCGACGAACATCACAGGCCCTCCATGGCGGCGCGGCCGTTGCGGCCGAGCAGCAGCATGAGGAAGACCGGGGCGCCGAGAATGGCAGTGATGATGCCGATCGGCAGTTCGGCCGGGGCAGCGACCGTGCGGGCGAGGCTGTCGGCCAGGAGCAGCAGGCTTGCGCCGCCTAGTGCCGAGGCCGGCAGCAGGAAGCGGTGCGACGGGCCGATCGCCAGCCGGAGCAGGTGCGGAACGACGATGCCGACGAAGGAGATCGATCCGGCGACAGCCACAGTCGCGCCGCAGGCGGCGGCGACCGCAAGGATCGAGATGCGCTTCAGCCGCTGTACCGGCACGCCCATGTGGAAGGCGGCGGCGTCGCCCAGCACCAGTGCGTCCAGACCGCGGGCAGCGAAGGGCAGGGCGGCCATGACGAGAAGGATGAAGGGCAGGATGGACAGCACCTTGGCATAGGTCGCGCCGCCCAGCGACCCGAGCGACCAGAAGGTGATGTCGCGCAGCGCCCGGTCGTCGGCAACGAAGATCAACAGACCGGTCGCCGCCGCACTCATGGCGCCGATGGCGATGCCCGACAGGATGAGCGCGGTGGTCGAGGTCTGGCCGTTGCGGGTAGCGATGGCATAGAGCAGGAAGGTGTTGGCGAGGCCGCCGGAAAAGGCCATGACCGGCAGGAACTGGTTGCCGAACAGGGCCTGGAGCGGCGCCAGCACCGTGCCGCCAAGCACGATGGCGCAGACCGCGGCGAAGGCCGCGCCCGATGTGACGCCGACAATGCCGGGATCGGCCAGCGGATTGCGGAACAGTCCCTGCATCATGGCGCCGGAAATGCCGAGGCCGGCGCCCACCAGCAGGCCAAGCGCCGTGCGCGGCAGGCGGACCGCTTCCAGGATGATGCGGTCCTGGTCGGCGAGGCTGTCGGCTTCGCCGCCGAGATAGGTGACGAGGTCCTGCAGTCCGACCCCGGTCGGACCGCTGATCAGCGAGATCAGGGCCGCGCCGGCCAGCAGGACCAGCAGTAGCAGGATGACGGCGATGCCGAGGCCGGAACGATCGCCGGCGACCGATGCCCGTCCCATCAACGAAGCCATCGCGCTCACGGCTTCACGTCGTCCGGATAGAGCTTGGCCGCCAGGTCGAGCGCCGCCTGCGGCGTGCGCGGGCCGAGACCGAGCAAATAGAGCCCGTCCATGGCGATGAAGGCCTGGGCCTTTCCGGCGGGACTGGACTGCAGGGCGGGCAGGGCGAAGGCCTGTTCGGCGGTCAGGTGCATGGCCGGATTGTCCATCACCAGCACGACTTCGGGTGCGGCAGCAATCACCGCCTCGTCGCTCAGCGGCTTGTAGCCGGCGATGCCGTCAGCCGCATTGATGCCGCCGGCGAGCCGGATGATGGCGTCGGCCGAGGTGTCGGTACCGGCAGCCATGACGCGGCCATTGGCGAGCGACAGGGCGAAGAGCACGCGCTTCTTCGGCACGGGAAGGGCGGATACCCGGCTTTCCAGCGTCTTCAGGGCGGCATCGACCTCGGAGGCGAGCCTGTCCGCCGCGTCGGCCTTGCCGACGGCTGCGCCGACCGCGCGGATCTTGCCGGCGATCGCACCTGCCTCGGGCGGCGTCGGAATGGAAACGATCGGAATGCCGCTGGCCTTGAGGATGGCCATCGCGTCGGCCGGGCCGGCACCGGCTTCGGCGATGATCAGGTCGGGCTTCTGCGACAGCACGCCCTCGGCGGAGAGCTGGCGGATATAACCGACATCGGGCTTGTCGGCCGCGCTCGCCGGATAGGTGCTGGTGCTGTCGACGGCGACGATGCGGACGTCCTCGCCCAGCGCATAGATGATCTCCGTCACTGTTCCGCCGATCGATACGATCCGTTTCGCATCCGTCGGGACCTCCTCGGCGCGGGCCGATGCGCCGGCAAGCGCCAGGAGAACAAGGGGCGCGGCGAGGGTTCTTGCGGCGGTGCGCGAGGCTCGGAAAAACTGCATGCTGGAAAATTCCTGTTGCCAAAAGGGAAGCGCTACCGGCACGCTGAGCGCCGGAAGCCGAATGATCGGGGTGCGCCGTTGCCGGCGACATTTAACTTGACATAAATACACAAGTTTAAATACCAAGGCAACACGGCGCCTCCGCGACACGGGTGCGAAGGGCGGCAGCGGAACGGCCATTGTCGACCCATCCGGCGACTTGCCCGACAGACACAAGAGAGGATTTCAGCCATGTTTATTGCGATGAACCGTTTTCGGGTCGTGCCCGGCCACGAGGAGGCCTTCGAGGCCATGTGGGCGAACCGCAAGGGCCGTCTCGCCGAGGTGCCTGGCTATGTGGAATTCCACATGCTGAAGGGCCCGACCGCCGAAGATCACACGCTTTATGCCTCGCATGCCGTCTGGGAGACCGAGGAGCATTTCAAGGCCTGGACCAAATCCGAGCAGTTCCGTGCCGCTCATGCTCGTGCCGGCGAATCCAAGGTCCAGTACCTGTCCGGCCCGCATTTCGAGGGTTTCGAGGTCATCATCCACGAGGACCGCGACGGCAAGCGCGTCGACCAGGCGGCGTGAGGAGCAGTACGATGGATATGCCGACAACCAGCCACGAGCGCGCCGAGCGGGCGCGCGCAGCACTTGCCGAAATGCCCGACGGTGTCGTCGAGGCGATCGCCGTTCAGGCTGACGTGACCCCGGCCGAGGTTCTGGCGGTCCTGCCGGCCGGCGCCGCAGTGCTGGCCTCCTCCGATCAATTCCTGCCGATTTGGCAGGACATGGCAGGCTGGGGCGACGTGCTGATGATCGTCCACACCGACGACATCGTGCTGGAGGTCGAGGGGACGCTGCCGGAGGGCAGCGAGGGCCACGGCTGGTTCAACATCCACGGCGACAGTCCGATCGGCGGGCATATCCGCAAGGATCGCTGCGCCTCGATCGCCTTCGTCGACCGCGGCTTCCATGGACGACGGTCGTGTTCCGTCTGGTTCATGAACGGCGACGGCCGGGCGATGTTCAAGGTCTTCGTGCGGCGCGACGCGGAGAAGGCGTTGCTGGCCGACCAGTTGCAGCGGTTCGAAGCGTTGCGCAAGGCGATGGCAACCGCCTGAGCCGCCCGTTCGCGGCTCTGCCGATTTGATCGCCGGGTGTCCTCACCGACGCCCGGCGATTTTCGTCGTAAGGGCTCGTCATGGCGTTCTTTCTTTTGGCTAAAACAGCCACTATGGTCCGCGCAGATTTGAGACCATTGCAAGGACCGACTTTGTTTCGCAACCGCCGCCTCTTTCCGTTCGCCCTCGTCATGGCGCTGGCTTTCCAGCCCCTCGTCGCGGCCTACTGCGCTGTCCCAGCATTCGCCCAGGACGTCGTGCCGGCGCGGGACGATGTCATCGAGAGCGTCAGCGCCCAGATCGCGGAGGCGGAAAAGCAGCTGGGCGTGGTCGAGGGGCAGGTCGAGGAGCGCAAGAGCGACGACGCGGCGCTGGTTGACATCAAGGTCAAGGCCGACGAACTCATCCGCCAGTTGCTGAAGATATCGGTCGAGCTCAGGCCCCGCTTCAACGACGTGAAGGCGCGGCTGGCCCAGCTCGGCGAGAAGCCGGCCGAAGGCGAACCGGAAGAGGCGCCGAGCGTCACCGAGGAACGCAATCGCCTGAATGCGGCGCGCCTCGAGATCAACACGCTGACCGGGCGGGCGGAAGACCTGTCGATCCGTGCGTCCAACCTCTCCGACACCATCACCGACCTCCGGCGTCAATTGTTCACCGAGCGCCTGTTCGAACACACCGAGATTTCCGGCGACGTGGTCGATGACGCGATCAACGCTTTCTCGGCGGAATTCAGCGACTTCCAGCGCACCGTCAGCAGCTGGTTCTCCTTCATCTGGAAGTACAAGCGGGTGCCGCTCGGCACGGCCGTCACGCTGTCGCTCGCCATGGCGCTGGTGCTTCTCGTCAGCGAATACCGGCTGTTCGGTTCGCTCATCCGCCGGGACCCGGCCGAGAGCGATCCCAGCTATATGAGCCGGTTCTCGGTGGCGTTCTGGTCGACGATCCTGCCGGCCCTGGCCCTTGCCGCCTTCCTCGTCGCGAGCTTCTTCTTTCTCGACACGTTCAATGTGCTGCGGCCGGACATCGCGCCGATCGCCGCAGCGCTGTTCGGTTTTGGCGGGCTCGTCTTCTTCGTCGCCATGCTGGCGCGGGCGGTGCTTGCGCCGAAGGCGCCGAGCTGGCGGCTCGTCAAGCTGTCCGACAAGGGCGCGCGCGACCTGAACTTCGCCGTGCTCTCCATGGCGGTCGTCAACGGCTCCGATTACGTGCTCGGCGCGGTCAGCGAGACCTTGAGCTCTCCCGTCGTGCTCACGGTGATGAAGAGCTTCCTTTCCTCGGTCGTGGTCGGGCTGATCGTCTTCGTGGTCTCCTTCCTGCGCCCGATGCTCGCCCAAAGCGGCGATCCGTCGGAGCGAGGCCGGTCCTGGCCGAAGGCGGTCGCGGTGCCGTTGCGCATCATCGGCATCGGCCTGATCGTGCTGAGCGCTATCGGCTATGTCGGGCTGTCCCGTTTCCTTGCGACGCAGATGGTCCTGACCGGCGCCGTCGTCGCCACCATGTATATCGGCATTCTCTCCGGCAAGGCGATTTCGGCTGCGAACCAGTTCGGCGAGACGCGGGTCGGCCGGTATCTGGGGCAAAGGTTCTCCCTCAAGCCGGTGGCACTGGACCAGGCCGGCATCGTCGCCGGTCTGCTGATCTACGTCTTCGCGCTGTCGATCGGCATTCCGCTCATCCTGATCTCCTGGGGCTTCCAGCCGCGCGATCTGGAGCTCTGGCTGATCAATATCTTCACCGAGATCAATGTCGGCACGATCCGCATCTCGATCTTCGGCATCCTGGGCGGCATCCTGCTGTTCACCCTCGGCCTGGTCGCGACGCGCTGGCTGCAGAAATGGCTCGACGGCAATGTCATGGCCCGCTCGCAGGTCGATGCCGGCGTGCGCAATTCGGTCAAGACCGGAGTCGGCTATCTCGGCACCGGGATCGCCGGACTGATCGGCATATCGGCGGCGGGCATCGACCTGTCGAGCCTCGCCCTGGTCGCCGGCGCCCTGTCGCTCGGCATCGGCTTCGGCCTGCAGAACATCGTCTCCAACTTCGTCTCCGGCCTGATCCTCCTGGTCGAGCGGCCCTTCAAGGTCGGCGACTGGGTGGCGACCGGCACGACGGAGGGCTTCGTGCGCCGCATTTCGGTGCGCGCCACCGAGATCGAGACGTTCCAGCGCCAGTCGATCATCGTGCCGAACTCGGAACTCATCAACGCGCCGGTCGGCAACTGGACCCATCGCAACAAGCTTGGCCGCATCGAGATCCCGGTCAGCGTCTCCTATGAGAGCGACCCACGCCAGGTGATGGACCTGCTGATGGAGATCGCGCTCGCCCATCCGGGCCTTTTGCGCAATCCGGAGCCGGTGGTGCTGTTCAACGGCTTCGGTGCGTCCTCGCTCGATTTCGAGCTGCGCGGCTTCATCGGCGACGTGCTGGGCGCCCTGCCAATCCGCAACGAATTGCGGGTGACGATCCTCGAGCGGTTCCGTTCGCAGCGCATCCTCATGCCCTATCCCCATCAGGAGGTGCACCTGCATCTCGACGAGGAGGCCCGACGTGTTTTCGGTGGTCGGGCCAGAGCCCGCAACCAGGAGACCCGGACGGATTTGCGCGATCTCCCGGATGATGACAAGATCCTGCCATGAACGGCATGTTCAGCAGGCGTTCAGGGGAAGCATATTAGAAGAGGGGCATGCCTGATCGACCGGCAACAGCCGGCGGACGGGCAAAACGAGAGGGCGGCGCAGCAAGCGCCGAATGCGTAATGATCAAGTTTCTGGCAGCCACAGTGGTCCTTTTCGGCTCGGCGAGCGGTGCCTGGGCTGCGTCGATATCCAATGCCGGTTCGAGTGCCGTCGTCTTGACCGTCGTCGAAGACGGCAACCGCACGGAAGTCGCGATCGATGCCGGCGCCTCCGAGACCATCTGCCCGTCGGGCTGTTTCCTGACCCTGCCGAACGGCGACCGCATCGGCCTCGAGGGGGGCGAAACCGTCGAGATCAAGGATGGCGCTGCCACGGTCAAGTAGCCGGCTCCCGATCAGCAAACAGAATCGGCAGAATACAGCGCCCGGCCAAGTCCGAGCGCTTTTGCGTGTTCAGGGCGTGGCAACGCGCGGCCACCCGACCGAGAAAGACGCGGGATTCGGCCGGGACCCTGCGGCATCTTGTCCCCGGTCGCTGCACAGCAGGCAATCGTCAAGAAGAGACACAAGTGACGCCTCGGCTTTTATGACGAATTAATCTTCGCATGCTTCGATCGCATATCGTCGATTAACGGATCTGCAAGCCGTATCGGCTAAAATGCCAATAGTTCTCTCAGGTTGAAGGCGCGTCATGGCTTTTCTAGGCATTTCCGGAATGCAATATTCCGGAGAAACTTTCCCGGATGTTCGAATCATTGTTGCCGAGGATTCGAACGTCTTCACGTCCATGATCAGTACGCGCATGAGGGAGTTGTTCGGCATCAATGTCGAGATCTGCAGAACCTTCGAGGACCTGCAGGCCGCGAACGAGCTATCGGAAGAAGCCGTTACGCTGGCGATCTCCAACATCAATCTGCCCGGAGCGGAAAACGGCGAGGCGCTCGAATATCTGATCGACCAGAACATCCCCGTGGTCGTCTTTACCGGCACGTTCCAGGAGCAGACCCGCGAAAAGCTGCTCGCCAAGGACATTGTCGACTACATCCTCAAGGACAATATCTTCGCCGTCGAAATGCTCGCCGAGTCGGTCTATCGCTTCCTGACCAATCATCGCCATCACGTCTTGATCGTCGACGACAGCCCGACGGCCCGGGCGCTGCTGTCGAGCCGCCTGAAGCGCTACAATTTCCGCGTCAGCACCGCCGAAAGCGGAGCCAAGGCGCTTGAGATCCTCAAGTCCAATCCGGACATCGGCCTCGTGGTGACGGACTACAATATGCCGGACATCGATGGCTTCGAGCTGACGCGACGCATCCGTGGCGCGCGCGGCAGCCACGAGCTTCGCATCATTGGCGTGTCGTCCTCGACCAATCGCCTGCTGTCCGCCCGCTTCCTCAAGGTCGGCGGCAACGACTTCATGCTGCGTCCGTTCATCGATGAAGAGTTCTATTGTCGGGTCAACCAGAACCTCGACACGCTCGTGCAGATCAAGGCGGCGACGGCACGCAAGTAAGCCACCGGACCGCAGGACTGTCGAATTTTTTGCCGATCCGGGGAGGGATTCTCGGGTCGGAGACTGTGTACTCTGTGCGCATTTTTGAAAACCGACTGATTTCCGAAGGCAAATACCATGTCACTGCCGAGCGAACCGTCACCAGGATCTCATGCCGCATCGCGCAAACGTGCGCATGTGCTGGTAATCGAGGATTCCCGCACCTTTTCCTCCCTGCTCTGCCATCGCTTCGAGAAGGAGCACGGGCTCAGGGTCACGCATTGCGCGTCGACCAAGGCATTCCACCAAGCGGCTGAGGCGACGAATCAACCCTTCGACGCGGCGGTGGTCGATCTCAACCTGCCCGATTCGCCCGATGGCCAGATCCTCGACGAAGTCGTGGCGATGGGCATTCCGGCCGTGGTGTTCACCGCGGATTTCAACCGCCACATGCGCGAGCGCCTGGTCGAACGCGGCGTCGCCGATTACGTCATCAAGAACAACGAGCGTGCCGTCGACATGGTCGTCTCCGCGGTCGAGCGCGTTCTCTCCAACCGCCATGTGCGGGTGCTGGTGGTCGACGACGTGGCCTCGGCGCGCAAGATGCTCACCGACCTGCTCAGGGTGCAGCAATTCCAGGTCTTCGAGGCGACGACCGGCAGCGAGGCCCTCGACATGCTGGTGCGCCATCCGGGCATCGACATGGTCCTCACCGATTACAACATGCCGGACATGGACGGCTACGAGCTGACCCGGCGCATCCGCCGCGAACATGGGTCCGACCGCCTGAGGATCATCGGTATCTCCTCGTCCGCGGATCGGCTCCTCTCGGCAAGCTTCCTCAAGGCCGGCGCCAACGACTTCGTCTATCGGCCCTTCGTGGTCGAGGAACTGCAGTGCCGGATCGGCCACAATATCGAGACCCTGTCGCAGATGCGCCAACTGCGGCTTGCCGCCTTCAGCGACTATCTCACCGGCCTGCGCAACCGCCGCCACTTCTTCGACGAAGGCCCTGCCCGTGTCGCGAGCTGCCTCGATAGGGGAGAGGCCTGCAGCATGGCCATGCTCGACATCGATCATTTCAAGCAGCTCAACGACACCTACGGACACGAGATTGGTGACCGCGTGCTGAAGGCCGTCGCCACGCGGCTGTCGAGCCTGGTGGAAGACAACGACTACCTGCTGGCGCGGCTCGGTGGCGAGGAGTTCGGCATTCTGCTGACAGGCATGGATTGCGAGAGCGCAAGCCAGTTCTGCGAAACCGTGCGCCGGTGCGTGGCCGAATTGCGGGTCGCGCTCGACGATACCGACATCGCGGTGACCGCGTCGATCGGGGTTGCCGAAGTGGCGGGGCTGGAGAATTTCAGCAATTACCTCAACGCGGCAGACCAGTTTCTCTATCTCGCCAAGCGCTACGGCCGCAACCGGGTCTATTCCGACAACACGCTCCTGCGGATGCTCGCCACCGGCGGCTGAGGCCTGCCCGCATCTTCCGGTCCGCCCGAGGCCGGGCGGAACGCTGGCAATCGCCGGCGCGCTGCCTATATAGGGCAGACGACCTTCCTCCCATCCGGAGTCTCCGGCCATGGCCCCCATCATTTCCGTGCGTTCCCTCTCCAAGACCTATGCCAACGGGTTCAAGGCGCTCGACGACGTGTCGCTCGACATCGAGGAGGGCGAGATCCTTGCCTTGCTCGGCCCGAACGGCGCAGGCAAGACGACGCTGATCTCCATCATCTGCGGTATCGCCAATCCGAGCGAAGGCTCGGTGACGGTGGACGGCTACGACGTGGTGCGCGACTTCCGCAAGACCCGCGGTCTGATCGGCCTGGTGCCGCAGGAACTGACCACCGACATGTTCGAGACCGTGGTCAACACGGTCAGCTTCTCCCGCGGCCTGAACGGGAAGAAGCCGGCGCCGGAGCATATCGACAAGCTGCTGCGCGAACTGACGCTGTTCGAGAAGCGCAACAATGCGCTGCGCGAACTGTCGGGCGGCATGAAGCGCCGGGTGTTGATCGCCAAAGCCTTGTCGCACGAGCCGCGCATCCTGTTTCTCGACGAGCCGACCGCCGGCGTCGATGTCAGCCTGCGCAAGGACATGTGGCAGCTGGTGCGCCGCCTGCGCGAAGGGGGCGTGACCATCATCCTCACCACCCACTACATCGAGGAAGCGCAGGAGATCGCCGACCGCATCGGCATCATCGACCGTGGCCGGCTGATGCTGGTCGAGGACAAGGACACGCTGATGCGCAAGCTCGGCGGCAAGCAGCTGAGCATCGAATTGAAGGCGCCGATCAGCGAGATACCCGAGGCGCTTGCCGCCTGGAACCTCTCGCTGTCCGAGACCGGCGAGCAGCTGGTTTACCAGTATGACGACGAGAGCAATCACGGCGGCATCGCGCGGCTCTTGGCAGCCGTCGAGGCGGCGGGCATCGGTTTTGCCGACCTGTCGACCCACCAGACCTCGCTGGAAGACATTTTCGTTTCCCTGATCGGAGAAGGCAGATGAATTTCGAAGCGATCAAGGCGATCTATTATTACGAAATGGCGCGCACGCGCCGCACCCTGCTGCAGAGCGTGGTCTCGCCGGTCATTACCACGGCGCTCTACTTCATCGTCTTCGGCGCGGCCGTCGGTTCGCGCATGGAGCCGGTCGACGGCGTCGGCTATGGCGGCTTCATCACCCCGGGCCTGATCATGCTGACGCTGATCACCCAGTGCGTGGCGAACGGCTCGAGCGGCATCTATTTCCCGAAATTCACCGGCACGATCTACGAGATCCTCTCGGCGCCGATCGCCATGACGGAAATCCTCATCGGCTATGTCGGCGCAGCGGCGACCAAGGGCATGATCATCGGCCTGATCATTCTCGCCACGGCCGCCTTCTTCGTCGACCTGCGCATCGATCACCCTGTCCTGATGCTGTTCTTCATGCTGCTGACGGCGATCGCCTTCAGCCTGGCCGGATTCATCATCGGCATCTGGGCGAAGAACTTCGAACAGCTGAGCATGGTACCGATGCTGGTCGTTCCGCCGCTGACCTTCCTCGGCGGCACCTTCTACTCGGTGAGCGTGCTGCCGCCCTTCTGGCAGACGGTCAGCCATTTCAATCCGGTGCTCTATCTGGTGAGCGGCTTCCGCTGGAGCTTCTTCGAGGTGTCGGACGTGCATCCGCTGATCAGCCTCGGCATGATCGGCCTGTTCCTCGCCGTCTGCCTCGGCTTTCTCGCCTGGGTGTTCCGCACGGGCTACAAGCTGCGCGCCTGACCACCGTTCAGTCGCGCAGGCGCAGTTCGTCGCTCTGCATCTGCAGCGAGCCGAGCGTCGACAGGAAGCTCATGCCGAGCAGGCTCTGGTCGAGCTGGCCCTTTTCGATCACGGCGGCCTGGATGCCTTCGCGCAGGATCGGACCAAGCGCCACCTGCCGCAGGCGGACCGGCGCCGCCATGGCCCGACCGTTGGCCGTCAGGATCGTCTGGGTGAAGGCGAGGTCGGCGGGATCGATGCCGATGCGCATGGCATCCTCGTAGCGCAGAGCCACGGCGCTCGCGCCGGTGTCGATCAGCACCGGAACCGATACCCCGTTGACGTCGACCGAGGTTTCGAAATGGCCGCCGAGCGACTTGTGCAGGATGACCTCCGCCGCGCCCTCGCTGGTGGTGACGACCACGGCGTGGCCGGGGATGAGCCCGGCCAGCAGCCGGTCTCCGATCGACTGCAATTCCATGCGGTAGAGATAGCCGGTGACGAGCGCGAGCATGATCAGCAGCCAGACGGCGAGCTGCCGGGCGCTCTCGCCCAGCGAGCGGCGCGAGGCGACAAGGCCGACCGACAGCAGGGCGGCGAAGGGCAGCAGGCGGATGAAGCTGCCGAAATCCTCGTTGGCCATGCCGAAGCTCTGTCCGGTGTCGTGGTTGACGACGAGCACGGCGAGGCCGAAGCCGAGAATGGCAAGAACGATGATCAGCCGCATCAATTGGTCTCCCGCTCCCTGGCCATGCGGCTGCGGCGGGTCTCGCGGCGTGGCTTGCGCTCGACGGTCTCGAGGCGCGCGGGCAGGGCGGCCATGATCGCGCGGCGCTCGGCGTCGGTATAGCTCGTCCAGGCGCCGATCTCGTCGCCGGTGCGGCCGCAGCCGAAGCAGTAACCGGTGTTCATGTCGATCGAGCAGACGAGGATGCAGGGCGATTCCATCAGGCGGCCTTGGTTACGGGGTCGGGATTATATCGGGTGCTCAGCTGGCCATGGCAAGGGCCGCAAGTGCTGCGATCTCCGTCACCTGTTGGGTGGCCCCGATCGTATCGCCGGTGTGGCCGGCCAGCCTGCGGCGGACCTTGGCGGTGAAGCCGGCGGCGGCAACGGCCGCGACCAGCACGGCGAGGAAGTAGGCAAACAGCGAGGCCGAGGGAACCATCAGGGCCGCGGCGAGCACGAGGCCGGTGACGAGCGCGCTGTTCAGCGAGGACTTGAGCGGCGCACCGGCTGCGACCGCCAGGCCGCCGGTGCGCGCCGGCGGGAGCGCCGACCAGTGCCATACCATCAGCGCGCGGCTGAGCGCGGCGACGGCCAGCAGGCAAAGAGAGGCGGCGAGGGGGCCGAGATGCGTGGCCAGTTCCGCGATCGCGGCGGCGCGAAGCCCATAGGCGATGACCAGGGCAACGGCACCATAGGAGCCGATGCGGCTGTCCTTCATGATCGCCAGCGCATGGTCGCGATCGCGTCCTCCGCCAAGGCCGTCGACGGCGTCCGACAGGCCGTCCTCATGCAGCGCGCCGGTCACGCCGGCCTGCACGGCAAGCGCGGCAAAGGCGGCAAGGAGAGGGCTCGCGTCGAGCAGAAGCATGAGGCCGAGTGTCGCGGCCGCCGGCAGGGCGACCAGCAGGCCGGCCAGCGGAAAGGCCCTGACCCCGCGCGACAGACTGCCGTCATGGCCTTCGAAAACGCGGGCCGGCACGGTGATCCGGCTGAGGAAAGAGACCGCCCGGGCGGTGTCGGTCAGATAGGCACGCCAATCCATGGGATCGGTTCACTCCATTGCAAAGACGACGGTGCGCACCGTTTTTTGGCTTGTTGCGGCAGGGCGCGGTCCGTATTAGAGGAGCCAACAAAGCCCGATTTCGACGCAGATTACAAGGAAGCCTTACTCATGACCGTGACCGGCCTGCCATTCGACGATTTCCGTGCGCTGTTGCGTGACCTGCCCGGTCCCGATACTGCGGCGCTGGTGGCGGCGCGCGAGCGTGACCGGCAGCTGACCAAGCCGGCCGGCGCGCTGGGCCGGCTCGAGGAGATCGCCTTCTGGCTCGCCGCCTGGACCGGCCGTCCACCGGCCGTCACGCGCCCGCTGGTCGCCATCTTCGCCGGCAATCACGGCGTGACCAAGCACGGGATCACGCCCTATCCGTCGTCGGTGACGCAGCAGATGGTCGAGAACTTCGCCGCCGGCGGGGCGGCGATCAACCAGATCTGCGCGACCTATGATCTCGGCCTGAAGATCTTCGACCTGGCGCTCGACTATCCGACCGGCGACATCACCTGCGAGGCCGCCCTTTCCGAGCGCGACTGCGCCGCGACCATGGCCTTCGGCATGGAGGCGATCGCCGGCGGCACCGACCTGCTATGCATCGGGGAAATGGGCATCGGCAACACGACGATCGCCGCCGCGATCAATCTGGCGCTCTACGGCGGCACGGCCGAGGAATGGGTCGGTCCGGGTACTGGATCGGAAGGCGACGTGCTGAAGCGCAAGATCGACGCGGTGAAGACCGCCGTCGAATTCCACAAGGACCATCTCGGCGACCCGCTGGAGATTCTCCGCCGCCTCGGCGGGCGCGAGATCGCCGCCATGGCCGGCGCCATCCTCGCCTGCCGGATGCAGAAGATCCCCGTGCTGATCGACGGCTATGTCGCGACCTCGGCCGCAGCCATCCTCAAGGCCGTCAATCCGTCGGCGCTCGACCACTGCCTGATCGGTCACGTGTCCGGCGAGCCGGGCCATCTGAAGGCGATCGAGAAACTCGGCAAGACGCCGCTCCTGGCGCTCGGCATGCGGCTTGGCGAGGGCACGGGTGCCGCCCTTGCTGCCGGCATCGTCAAGGCCGCCGCCGCCTGCCATTCCGGCATGGCGACCTTCCAGAGCGCCGGGGTATCCACGAAGTCCGATGGCTAACGACGCGTGCGACAAGAAAGCCGCGGCCAAGGCCGCGGCGGCGATCGAGAAGAAGACGGGCATCGCCCATTTCTTCGCGGCCGGTCGCTATTCCCTCCAGGGCTTTCGCCGGCTGATCGGCGAGGCGGCGTTTCGCCACGAGCTGCTGGCGCTGGTCATCGGCCTTGCGCTGTTCGCTTTCGTCGGCGCGACGCTTGGCGAATTTGTCACCTTCATCATCCTGATGCTGGTGCTGTTCTGCGTCGAGGCGGTCAACACGGCGATCGAGGAATTGGTCGACCGCATTTCGCCGGAAATCTCGACGGTGGGCCGCAACGCCAAGGATCTCGGCTCGTTTGCCGTCTTCTGCTTGCTGGTGGCGAACGGTCTCTATGCCGGCTACATCGTTTTCTTCGCCGCCTAACCGGCAACCGCTCTAAAAGCGAACCTTGGCGACGACCGCGCGGTGATCCGCCGGCCACGGTGTGACGACGATGTCCGCCTCCGGCTTCTTTTCGCCGACGACGGAAACGCTCAACGTCTCCAGCTTCGGGCCACGGCCGAAGACGTAGTCGATCCGGTCATGATGATCGTCCTTGGCGGTCGGCTCGGATGTCGGCGTCCAGGTGAAGGCGGGCTTGGCCACTTCGTCGGGATAGGCGGTGCGCAGCAGGTCCGTCATGCCGGCTTCCTGCTCGATCCTCAGCGCAGACGGATACTTCACCGCCATCGGCTGGCGGCCCGCCTTGACGGCCGCGTCGGTCCAGTCGCGATGGGACGGCTCGTTGAAGTCACCGAAGAGGAAGACGGCGTCGGCGCCCTCGGCCTGTTTCATGTCCTTCATCACCAGATCAAGCGCCGGGCCGCGCGCCTTGGTGGCCGCAGCGACGGCTTCGTCGGCGGTCTTCAGGAAGGGGGCCGGGCCGTATTCAATGCCGAGCAGCTGGTAGGGCTGGTAGGGGAAGTCGGTGAGATGAATGTTGAAGGCGTAGACCTTGCGGCCGTTGACGTCGATTTCGGCGCCGAGATCATTGTCGGTCGGCTTGCCGATCGGGTAGCGGCTGATGATCGCGTTGGCCCAAAGCGCCGGATTGGTCTTGGTCTGGTCGTAGTAGTGGAAGCCCAGCGCCTCGGCGAGTTGCTTGGCGACGCTTTGGCCGGTCGGCACGCAATCGTCGGCGTCGCAGACGTCGGGTTCCGGCTTGGTCTCCTGGATGCCGATGATGTCGGCGCCGGCGGCGCGGATCGCGGCGGCCGTCTCCGACACGTCCTTTTGCTCGTTGGCACCGCCGCCCCAGATGTTGAAGCTCATGACCGTGAGCTCGGTCGGCGTGTCGGCGGCCAGGGCCGGTGCGCCGGCGAGGGCCGTCGAGAAGAGCATTGCGGACAGCAGCTTGGTCATGGAGATCTCCCGAATCCGTCGATTTTCGCCGAAGATAGGCGGGATTGATGACAGACGCACGAAAGAAAAACGTGATTGCGGCGTGAGCCTGGGCGAAGCCGGCGGTCAGGCGAACTGACGTTTGCGCGGCTCGACCGCATGGGTCTCGGTCACGGCCGGCAGGCTTTCGAGCACGCGGCGCGCGGGCAGGATGGCGATGACTTCGGTGCCTTCGCGCAGCTTCGACTTGAGCTTGAATTCGCCGCCGTGCTTGGCAAGGATCGCTTGGACGATCGGCAGGCCGAGGCCCGTGCCCTGTTCGGCGCTCTTGATGGCGATCGAGCCCTGGCCGAAGGCGGACAGAACGACCGGGATCTCGTTTTCCGGAATGCCGGGACCGTTGTCGCGGATGGAGACATACTGGCCGCCGCCCGCCGTCCAGCCGGCCTTGATGTGGATCTCGCCGCCCTGGGGGGTGAACTTGACCGCATTGGACAGGAGATTGAGCACGACCTGGCGCATGGCCTTCTCGTCGGCCCAGACGGCCGGCAAATCGGGTTCGAATTGTTCCTCGATCGTGATGTTCTTGGCTTTGGCGCGCAATTGGACCATGCCGACGCAGTCCTCGGCGAGATCGAGCAGAGACACGACTTCCTCGTTCAGCTCGTATTTGCCGGCCTCGATGCGCGACAGGTCGAGGATCTCGTTGATCAGGTCGAGCAGGTGCTGGCCGGAGCGATGGATGTCGCCGGAATATTCCTTGTAGAGCGGATTGTTGAGCGGGCCGAGCACTTCCGTCGCCATGACCTCCGAGAAGCCGAGGATGGCGTTGAGCGGCGTTCGCAGCTCGTGCGACATCGAGGCGAGGAAGCGCGACTTGGCGAGGTTGGCCTCCTCGGCGCGGCGGCGCGCCTCGTCGGACAGCGATTTCGCCACTTCGAGCTCGGCGATCAGGTCGTCCTTTTCCGTCTGGAAGGAGAGGAGCTTGAGGTTGTGACCTGAGACCCTGAACTTCCTCCAGAATTTGGTAGAGTCCGTCACATCAAGGAGACGGACGAATGAAGCGTTCACGGTTCACGGAAGAACAGATCATCGGAATATTGAAGGAGCAGGAGGCGGGCGCGAAGACAGTCGATGTCTGCCGCAGGCACGGCATCTCGGATGCAACCTTCTACAAATACAAGGCGAAGTACGGCGGCATGGACGTGTCCGATGCCCGCAAGCTGAAGGCGCTCGAGGACGAGAACGCCAAGCTGAAGAAGCTGCTCGCCGAGGCCATGCTGGACAATGCGATCCTGAAGGATGTCGCTGCAAAAAAATGGTGACGCCCGATGTGAAGCGGAATGCGGTGGCTCACGTCTGTGCGCAGCACGGGGTGAGCCAGCGTCGGGCGTGCGAGGTTCTATCGGTGGATCGTTCGAGCATGCGATATCGGAGCGTGCGGCCGGACGATGCGTCCATCCGCGAGGCGATGAAGAAGGTGGCGTCCGAGCGTCGTCGCTTCGGCTATCGCCGTATCCACGTGATGCTCGACCGGCAGGGGATGGTCATGAACCTGAAGAAGCTTCGACGTCTCTATCGCGAGGAGAAGCTGACGGTGCGCAAGCGCGGCGGCCGAAAGCGGGCCTTGGGGACGAGACGTCCTTTGGCTCTGCCGTCGCGTCCGGGCGAGCGCTGGAGCCTGGACTTCGTCAGCGATGCCTTCACCGACGGCCGCCGGTTCCGTGTTCTGGCGGTGGTCGACGACTTCACCCGTGAATGCCTGTGCCTGGTCGCCGACACATCCCTGTCGGGGGCACGGCTTGCCCGCGAACTGGATAGTCTCATCGCCAGACGGGGAAAGCCGAGGACGATTGTCTCGGACAACGGCACGGAGATGACCAGTATGGCCATCCTCAAATGGTGCCAGGAAGCAAAGGTCGAATGGCACTACATCGCCCCAGGCAAGCCGATGCAGAACGGCTTCGTCGAAAGCTTCAACGGCAGCTTCCGTGACGAGTGCCTCAACGAGACCCTGTTCTCGTCGCTCACTCAGGCCCGAGCCGCCATCAACGCATGGAAGGAGGATTACAACAGGAGCAGACCCCACTCGTCGCTGGGCAATATCACCCCCAGCGAGTTCGCAATGAAAATGGCTATGGAAAAACAGGCCGCATGAGGCCAGATTAAAAACCCAAGACTCTCCCGAAAACTGGAGGGAAAGTGGGTCTCAGGTCAGTTGGCCTGATGCAGCCGGCTGGTGATGTAGATGAAGAAGACGAGCGCGGTAGTGAACAGCGCGGTGACGCCGATGTCGAGCGCATGGCGGGTGGTGATCGCCACATAGACCAGCGCGCCGACGGTCGGCAGGAAGCCGAACAGCACCGCCTGGCGCAGCAGCATGTTCGACATGGCCGTGACCGACAGCACGATCAGCAGGGCCGCGCCCTTGTAGAGCACGAAGGTGTCGCCGCTGCAGGCGGTGCAGGACTGCAGCGAGAAGACGGCCCAGCAGACGCCCATGGCGGCCTGGCCGGCGAGCAGCAGGCGGCGCCACTTGACCAGGTTCGCTGTGGTCAGGTCATGGCGCGCGGCGCGCTTGACGAGGATGATGTTGAGCGCGTGGACGGTAAGGGTCGCCAGCGTCCAGAGGAAGAGCGTCGGGTCAGGATTGATGTAGGCGCCGAATCCGCTGACCATGAGGATGACGATCGGCATCACGGCCGCACCCTGCAGGGTCGCGCCGACATGCATGCCGAGCATTTCGCTCTCGAACAGCATCGTCCCGGCCTTGTTCGACTGCAAGCGTTCGCGCGTCGTGCGGACCGCCTTCGCCACAGCCGTGTTGCGATGGCCGCGGGAGAGGTCGACGATGTTCTTGTCAGTCGAGGTTGGGACGCCTTTACTCATATTGTCGGATGGTCACTTGTCGCGGATCAGGCAAAATTAGCGGGTAATTCTTAAGAAGATGCTGTCGAAAAGGATTTGTTTGCCATGCTCGCCAAGGTTTCGTTGTTGAAATGGGCCGAAATGTGAAGCGCACATGGCGCATTCTGCGCGATGCCGTCGTCGGGCTTTCGATGCTTTTCCTCGGGCTTCTGATCGCCGCCAAGCTGGAGAACGGCAATCGGCAGGTCGTCGCCGGGCATTTCACCGTGGTTGACGGCGACACGCTGATGCAGGCCGGCGCGCGTTTCCGGCTCGAGGGGATCGACGCGCCGGAGATCGACCAGAGTTGCCGCGAAGACGGTGCGCCGACCGCCTGCGGCGAGACCGCGAAGCTCAGGCTTGCCGATTGGGCGGCGCATGGCGATTTCTCCTGCAGCGGCGGCGAGCGCGACCGCTATGGCCGGTTGCTGGTCCGCTGCAGGGCCGGCAAGGCCGACGTCAATGCGGGGCTGGTGCGCGAGGGGCTTGCCGTCTCTTATGGCGATTATGTCCGCGAGGAGGCGGCGGCGCGGCTTGACGGTCTCGGCCTTTGGGCGGGCGAGTTCGAGCGGCCCGCCGACTGGCGGCGCAGCCATCAGGCAGGGGCGGAGCTCGAAGAAGGGGAACATTCTCCCGGCTTTTTGGCTTTCATTGGCCGTTGGCTTGGTGTCAACTGAGCCAACATCGCGGGAGGTATCATGAAGCTCTATGACGGTGGGCGGGCGCCCAATCCACGGCGGGTCACGGTGTTCCTCAAGGAAAAGGGGATCGAGGTCGAGATCGTGCCGGTCGATATGGGGTCGCTCGGGCACAAGTCCCCCGAGATTACCTCGAAAAATCCCTTGCAGCGGCTGCCGATCCTTGAACTCGACGATGGGACGATCCTGTGCGAATCGGTCGCCATCTGCCGCTATTTCGAGGAGAGCCAGCCCGATCCGCCGCTGTTCGGCATCGATGCCAAGGACAAGGCGCTGGTCGAGATGTGGAACCGGCGGGCGGAGTTGAGCTTCTTCGCCGCGGTGGCCGCCGCCTTCCGCCACCTGCATCCGGCCATGCGCGAATGGGAGGTGCCGCAGGTGCCGGAATGGGGGGAGGTCAACAAGCCGAAGGTGCTGGACTTCCTGCGCTTCCTCGACGGCGAGCTGGCGACCCGCGAATTCATCGCCGGGCCGCGCTACACGATCGCCGACATCACCGCGATGATCGCCTTCGAATTCATGAAGCCGGCGAAGATCACCTGTCCGGAGGAGCTGACGCATGTCTGGCGCTGGTACAAGGCCGTGCATCAGCGGCCGAGCGCGGCCCTCTGACCGGCCGCATGATGGAGAACGGTGGTGCTGTCGAGGGCATGGACGAGGCGATGGACCCGCTTCGGCGCGCCATTGCCGCCTGCCGCATCTGCCGCGATTGTCCGGCCGGCGGGCCTGACTACCGCTTGCCGCACGAGCCTCGCCCCGTCGCCATAATCTCCTCTGAAGCCCGCATCCTAATCGCCGGGCAGGCGCCGGGGCTGAAAGTTCACCAGACGGGCCTGCCGTTCAACGATGCCTCGGGCGACCGGCTTCGCCAGTGGCTCGGCGTCGATCGAGAGGCTTTCTACGACCGCCGGCGCTTCGCCATCGCCCCGATGGGCTTCTGCTTTCCCGGTTACAACGAAAGCGGCCACGATCTGCCGCCGCGGCGCGAATGCGCGCCGCAATGGCGGGAGACGGTGATGGCGGCCATGCCGCAGATCGAGCTGGTGCTGGCGATCGGCCAATATGCGCAAGCCTGGCATCTGGGCGGCCGCCGGCGAAAAACGATGACCGAGACGGTCGAGCACTGGCGCGACTACTGGCAGGGTAATGTCGAGGGGCCGAAGGTCCTGCCGCTGCCGCATCCGAGCTGGCGCAACACCGGCTGGCTGAAGCGCCATCCCTGGTTCGAGGCCGAGGTTCTGCCGGTGCTGAAATGCGCGGTGGAGACGTTGGCTGGCTGAAACGATTTTCTTTGCTTTAACCAAATTTGAGCTATATCGAGAAAATTATTCGAAAGGCTTTGGCATGGACAGACTCGACCGAAAAATTCTCCGCATCCTTCAGGAAGACTCCACTCTGGCCGTCGCCGATCTGGCGAAGAAGGTCGGATTGTCGACCACGCCGTGCTGGCGGCGCATCCAGAAGATGGAGGAAGACGGCATCATCCGTCGCCGCGTCGCGCTGCTCGATCCGGTCAAGGTCAATACCAAGGTCACCGTCTTCGTCTCGATCCGCACCTCCAGCCATTCGATCGAATGGCTGAAGCGCTTTTCCGAAGTGGTGGCGGAATTCCCGGAAGTCGTCGAGTTCTACCGCATGAGCGGCGACGTCGACTACCTGCTGCGGGTCGTCGTGCCGGACATTGCCGCCTATGACGCCTTCTACAAGCGCATGATCGCCAAGATCGAGATCCGCGACGTGTCCTCTGCCTTCGCCATGGAGCAGATCAAGTACACGACGGAACTGCCGCTCGACTACATGCTGCTCGACAACCAGCGCAATTCCGAGGACTGAGGCTCGCGCCGAGCCTCAGGGCTTCAGGCGCCTGAGGATCTTTTCGCTCGTCAGTTCGCGCACGGCATCCTTGCCGATCCAGCGTGCCGTCTTGTCGTCGCTCGCCGCCAGTTTTTCGGCGAGCGCCAGCGCCGGAGCGTGGCAGGTGCGGTTGCGCTTGCCGATATTGCGCAGCGCCCAGTTCACGGCCTTGCGGACGAAGTTGCGCGGGTCGGTCGCGTATTTCTCGATCAGCGGCAGATAGGCGAGCAGGGCCAGATCCGGCTCGTCCTTGTTATGGACGGTGGCGCCGGCGATCATGGCAAAGGCCGTGCGGCGGACATATTCGCGCTCGTCGGCGGCGAACTCCGCGACAAGATCGCGCCAGTAGGGCGTGTCGGTGAAGATATCCGCGGCGGTGTCGACGATTTCCCAGGAATTGAAGTCGCCCGTCCAGGCCCGCGCCTCGTCCATCGTCAGCGCCTGGGGATCGGCGGTCAGGATCGCCAGCATGCGGGCGTCGCGCAGGCCCGTGTCCCACAGGGCGAGCGCCCGGCGGTGGTCGCGCTTCACCTGCCGGAAAAGAGCCTGCATCTGCGGCGTCGTGATGCCGAGCGCCGTGGTCGTGTCGATGCCGAACCGTGCCATGCCGGCAATGTTGGCTTCGTTCCTCAACGACTGGAGATAGGCGACGATTTCGTCGACCGAAGATGCAGGCGTCAGCGTCATTTCTTTTCGAGCCGGGCGAGCAGCGAGGACGTATCCCAGCGATTGCCGCCGAGCTTCTGCACTTCGCCGTAGAACTGGTCGACCAGGGCGGTGACGGGGAGGGCCGCGCCGTTGCGGCGGGCCTCGGACAGCACGATGTCGAGATCCTTGCGCATCCAGTCGACGGCGAAGCCGAACTCGTACCTGCCCTCGTTCATCGTCTTGTGGCGGTTTTCCATCTGCCAGGAACCGGCCGCCCCCTTGGAGATGACTTCGATAACCTTTTCAATGTCGAGGCCGGCTTTCTTGCCAAAGTGAATCCCCTCGGCAAGGCCCTGGACCAGGCCGGCGATGCAGATCTGGTTGATCATCTTGGTGAGCTGGCCGGCGCCTGCGGGACCCATCAGGCCGACCATACGGGCAAAGGCATCGATCACGGGCCTGGCCTTGTCGAAGGTTTCCGGATCACCGCCGCACATGACGGTCAGCACGCCGTTCTCGGCGCCGGCCTGGCCGCCGGAAACGGGCGCATCGACGAAGCCGCAGCCCTTTGCCGCTGCCGCCTCGGCAAGCTCGCGGGCGACCTCGGCCGATGCGGTGGTGTTGTCGACCAGGATTGCGCCGGACTTCATGCCGGACAGCGCGCCGCCCTTGCCGATCGTCACCGAGCGCAGGTCGTCGTCATTGCCGACGCAGGTGAAGACGAAATCGGCATCCCTTGCCGCTTCGGCCGGAGTGGCCGCGGCCTTGCCACCGAACTGGGCGACCCACTTCTCGGCCTTGGCGGCGGTGCGGTTATAGACGGTGACGTCGTGACCGCCCTTGGTCTTCAGGTGCCCCGCCATCGGGTAACCCATGACGCCCAAACCGATGAATGCGACCTTGGCCATGCTCAGAATTCTCCTGCCTCGTGTTTCGTGTGGGCAGGATTAAAGCATTGCGCGGCGAAGGAAAAGCGCGGCAGGCCGGGCTGCGGTTCTCACAAGGCCGAAACTTTCAGCAGGTAGGCGATGATGTCGGCGCGCATGGCCGGATCGGGTGCCTTGTGGTCGGCGAGGAAGCCATCGAGATAGGCGCTCCTGGCCGCCGCGTCAGGGCCGGCGATCATCGGGACGAGGCGGTCGACGCTGCGGTGGCAGCGGGCGCAGGCCTTCGTATAGGCGGCTTCGCCGGCGACGGGATCGCCCGCGGCCCAGGCCTTTCCGGCCAGACAGAGAAGAACGGCGAGAAACATGGCGCGGATCATAGGGGACCTCTGACGAGAAGAGACGGGGCCGCCTCCGGCGTGCCCCTCAGCTTCTCATCAAATCACCGGCGCGGCAATCGGTTCAGCCCTTGAGGCGCGCGATCACCAGATGGCCCGGAGACGGGTTGCCGTCCTGCATGCGCACATTGATCTCGGACATCTCGACGATCTCGAAGCCGGTCGAGGCAAGCCGCTCGCGGATATAGGCTTCCGAGTGGGCGAAGCGCTGGTGCGGACCGACCATGTAGGGTCGGCCGGCCAGCACGTCTTCGGGCAGGGTCTCCGACGAGAAGATGAAGAGGCCGCCGGCGAGCATGTTTTCCGCCGCACCGAAGAACAGCGGCTCGAGCGCGCCGAGATAGGGCAGCACGTCGGTCGCGGTGATGAGGTCGAAGGCCTCGTCGTCATTGTCCTCAAGGAAATCCTCGACCTCGGCGACGTAGAGGGTCTCATAGAGATCCTTCTCGTGGGCGATCTCGACCATGTTTTCGGAAATGTCGATGCCGGTCATGTCGTCGACCATGTCGCGCAGCGTGCCGCCGGTGAGGCCGGTGCCGCAGCCGAGGTCGAGCATACGCTTGAAGGGACCGAGCTCCAGCGCCTGGAGCCGCTGGCGCACCATGGCGGGAACCGCATAACCGAGCTGTTCGACGAGAATGTCCTCGAAGGCTTCGGCATGCTGGTCGAACAGCGTCTCGACATAGGCGTCCGGCGCCTTCGGCGGGGCTTCGCCGCGGCCGAGCGAGGCGATGCGGACGGAGGCACCGCCATGGTCCTCGGGGTCGATAGCCAGCACTTCCTCATAGGCCTTGACGGCGGCGTCGATGTCGCCGGCCTTTTCGAGCGCCAGCGCCCGGTTGTAGGCTTCCGCCAATGCGTCTTCGTCGATCTTGGCCATGGGGAAACTCCAATCGTTGCGCGCCGACCGCCGGCGCCCGTTTGGCCAGCCTCTAAAGGGTCGCCGGGCCTTTGGCAATGCGTGAGGCCGGCCTGTGGCCGGAACACGGCCTTGCCGTGCCTCGTTAGGCGGGGTAACCACGAAGGTTACACGGGAGGTGGGCAGCGGCATGGCGGAACAGGGCGAAATCATCCAGGGTGCGGGCACGATCATCCAGGGGGCAGGCAAGACGCATGGCGACGGGCCGGCCCTGCCGGCGAATTCGGTCGAAAAAGCCAATATGATCATCCATTATTATCGCGGCGAGATCGGCCGAATGACCAGCTGGCGCGACCGGATCGACCGTACCTCGAACTGGGCCATGACCGTGGTCGCCGGCCTGCTCTCGGTGTCGCTGTCGACACCGACCTCGCATCATGGCGTGGTGCTGTTCGCCATGCTGCTGATTTCGCTGTTCCTGATGATCGAGGCGCGGCGCTACCGTTTCTTCGACGTCTACCGGGCACGGGTGCGCCAGCTGGAGCGGCACTATTTCGCCCAGGTGCTGAGCCCGCAGGCCGAGCTCAATCCCGACTGGGCGGTGGCGATCGCGGCAAGCCTGCGCAGCCCCGCCTTTCTAATGAGCTACCGCGAGGCGCTGTTCCGCCGCATCCGCCGCAACTATGTCTGGATGTATCTCATCCTGCTGCTGGCCTGGGCGCTCAAGATATCCAGCCCCAAGCTGCTGCCGGACGAGCCCTCGGTCGAGTTCATCCATTCCTTCGGCGACCTGGTGGCCAACGCGACGCTCGGCCCCTTGCCGGGATGGCTGGTTCTGGCCGCCGTCGGCCTGTTGCACTGTGCCGTGGTCTACTCAGCACTCCACCGCGAACCGGACGACGGCGAGTTCGCCCATGGCGAGGTGCATGTCTGACCGGCGTCAGTGCAGGATGAATTCGCCCCTCAGCGCCCGCCATTCGTTGGCGGCTATCAGCTGCTGGTGCACATAGCGGACGGAATGCAGCGGCCCGTCGAGCTTTTCCTGCCAGAATTTCAGGAAGCCCTTCATCTCGGGGAAGTCCGGCGCCAGATCATACTGCTGCCAGACATAGGTTTGCAGCAGGGTGGGATGGTCGGGCAGGCGGTAGAGGATTTGCGCCGTCGTCAGGCCGTAGCCCTTCAGCATCAGTTCCATTTCGTTGTTCATGACAACCTCGTCTTCGTTCCCTTATCCAGAGGACCGGAGCCGGCGGTGTTCCGCTTCGGCGGACCGATCGGCCGCCTGAGGGGGCGGCCTATCATCCATGACAGCATCGCAAGGTTAACGGAAGCTTAACGAGGGTGGATCGGGTCGGAATTTCTGTTCGAAACCAATGACTTGGCAGCCGAACTCATCGAGTGCTGCCAGCGCGAGGGCAGGACGTGGCGGGTTCAGCGCCTGAGATGGCGTGTCAGCCGCGCTTCCATCGCCGCCCAGACATGGCGCATGGCCTCGACGATCGACAGATAGAAGATCGCAGCCCACAGATAGGCCTGGTAGTCGAAGGTGCGCGAGAAGGTGTAGCGGGTCTGACCCATCAGATCGAGGACGGTGACGACCGCGACGACGGCCGAGCCCTTGACCATCAGGATGATCTCGTTGCCATAGGGGCGAAGCGCCACGATCAGGGCCTGCGGCAGGATGATCTTGCGGAAGGTGACGAAGGGGCTGAGCCCGAGCGACTTGGCGCCTTCGGTCTGTCCGCGCGGCACGCTGAGGATCGCGCCGCGCAGGATTTCCGCCTGATAGGCCGCGGTGTTGAGCGTCATCGACAGCAGCGCGCAATACCAGGCCTCGCGAAAGAACCACCACAGGCCGACCGCTTCGATCTGCGGGCGGAACGAGCCGAAGCCGTAGTAGATCAGGTAGATCTGGGCGAGCAGCGGCGTGCCGCGGAAGACGTAGACATAGGCGTAGGATATGACATTCAGCACGCGGTTCTTCGACATCCGGGCAAAGGCGATCGGCGCCGAGAGCAGGGCGCCGAGCGTGATCGAGGTCACTACCAGCGTCAGCGTGACCCAAAGGCCGGACAGGTAGCGCGGTCCGTATTTGACGAACTTGTCGGTATCCCAGTTGCTGATCATCATATAGGCGAGGGCGGCGCCGAGCAGCAGCCACAATGCGATGCCGACAAGGCCGAGGATGCGCGAGCCGCTGAGGGCAACGATGCGCTGCGGCGGGGCCGGGCGCGGCGGAATGAGTTGGGTGGCGTAGCTCATCGGCGGACTCCGGCGCGGTTGCTCCAGCGATCGATCGCGCTGATGCCGATCGACGAGACGACGGCAAGAAAGAGGAAGAGGGCGCAAGCCAGCAGATAGAAGAAGAACGGCTCCTTGGCGACCTTTGCGGCGATGCCGGTCTGGCGCAGGATGTCGGACAGGCCGATGACGGAGACGAGCGCCGTGTCCTTAAGAAGGTTCATCCAGAGGTTCCCGAGGCCGGGCAGGGCGATGCGGATCAGTTGCGGCACGATGATCAGCCGCATGGTCCGGGCGCGATGCAGGCCGAGCGCATCGCCGGCCTCGTACTGGCCTTTCGGAATGGCGCGGAAGGCCGAGAGCAGCACTTCGGAGCAATAGGAGGAGAATACCACGGACAGCGCGATCATGCCGGCGACGAAGGCATTGATCTCGATCCGCTGGTCGTTGCCGAACCACGAGAGGATCGACTGGATGCCCATCTGCACGCCGTAATAGACGATGAACAGCGTCAGCAGCTCGGGCAGGCCACGGAAGATCGTCGTATAGATGCCGCCGGCGAGCCTGAGCGTCTTTTCTTCCGACTGCATGGCAAGCGCCACGAAAAAGCCGATCAGCAGCCCGATGGGCAGCGTCGCGAGAGAAAGGGAGACGGTGACCTTGACGCCGAAGGCGATCTCGTCGCCCCAGCCGGTCGCGCCACAGGCGACGATCGAGGAACTGCCGAAAATGGTGAAGACGCCGGCCGGTCCGCACAGCGGATCGAAGGCATACTGGAACCAGGCCCAGAACGACCCGAGCGCGGAAAACAATCCGCTCATGCTGAATTTCCCCTCTGCGGTTCGAGCCGCAAATTTTTGTCATTCTTTTTCAAGTGGAAATGGCGGAAGTGCAAGCCTTCCGCCATTCCGGGATCAGATTCTCAACGCTTACTCGCCGTAGACGTCGAAATCGAAGAACTTGTCGTTGATTTCCTTGTACTTGCCGTTGGCGCGGATCGCCTTGATCGCGGCGCTGAACTTTTCAGCAAGCGCGGTTTCGCCCTTGCGAACGGCGATGCCGGCGCCCGGGCCGTTGATTTCGATGTCGGGGGCGAGCGCGGTCAGGATCTTGCAGCACGCGCCGGCTTCGGACTTGACCCATTCCGACAGGACGACGACGTCGTCGATGACGGCGTCGACGCGGCCGCCTTCGAGATCGAGCTTGTACTCGTCCGTGGTCGGGTAGACCTTCAGCTCGGAATCCGCCATGTGCTTTTCAGCATAGTTGGCGTGGGTGGTGGACGACTGCGCACCGAGCACCTTGCCCTTCAGGCCGGCGACATCGGTGATCGGCGAATCCTTCGGCACGGCGATCGCCGGTCCGGTGTTGTAGTACTTGTCGCTGAAGTCGACCTTTTCCAGGCGTTCCGGCGTGATCGACATCGAGGCGATGATGGCGTCGAACTTCTTCGCCTGCAGCGCCGGGATGATGCCATCCCAATCCTGGGTGACGAATTCACAGGTGACCTTCATCTCATCGCAAAGAGCCTTGGCGATGTCGATGTCGAAGCCGACGAGCGTGCCGTCCGATTCGAGGTTGTTGAAGGGCGGGTAGGCACCCTCGGTGCCGATGATCAGCTTTTCGCCTTCGGCCATTGCGCTGCCGGCAAAAAGCGACAAGGCGGCAATCGAAGCGGCGGCGAAGAAACGTGTCGAAATACGCATGAGATCCTCTCTGTTGGTCGTTCGCGCGGTTGTTATGATTCCTGCGCTGAACAGGGCAAGCGCGACACCGGCGTGTCGTACCTGTCGCGATATTCCTACTCTTTTCTAGGGAAAATCAACTGCAAAGACGCGTCGCCGATAAAAAATTGTACAGTTGAGCAATAGCGACGTGGCGGGGATGGCTGCGGCGGGATGACGAAAAACGTCGATGGAAGGAAACTTTTTCGTTCAGCCAGGGTTAATTCGCGAACAACTAGGTTCTGCCGCATGGGAGCGGGAGAATCGCGTGGCCTTAAAAAAGCCTCCTCGCCATTGGCTCCTCCAACACTCTCCGCGTGGTGACACGCTTCGCAAGGAAACGAATATGAATCTAAGATCGAGACTGTTCGCCACCGTTGCCGTGCCGGTACTTTCCGCCGCGGCGATGGTCGAGCCGGTGGCCGCCGCGGCCGTATTGCGTGCGCAGGACGCCGCCAGCCAATCCCGTCCGGGTGCGGTCGAAGGCATGATCCTGCTGGCCCAGGCTGCCGTCACCTGCAGCGACGGAAGCGAGGCGGCCGACCAGGCGAGCTGTGACGCGATCGACGCCCAGCGCGCCGCCGAGCAACAGCAGGCTCAGGAAGCCCAGCAGGCCGCCGAGCAGCAAGCAGCCGAGGAGGCCCAGAGGGCTGCCGAGCAGCAGGCTGCCGAGGAAGCGCAGCGGGCCGCTGAACAGCAGGCCGCAGAAGAAGCCCAGCGGGCTGCCGAGCAGCAGGCTGCCGAAGAAGCGCAGAAGGCTGCCGAGCAGCAGGCCGCCGAAGAAGCGCAGAAGGCTGCCGAGCAGCAGGCCGCCGAGGAAGCCCAGCGGGCCGTAGAACAGCAGGCTGCTGAAGAAGCGCAGAAGGCTGCCGAACAACAGGCTGCCGAAGAGGCCCAGAAGGCTGCCGAACAACAGGCTGCCGAAGAGGCCCAGAAGGCCGCAGAACAGCAGGCTGCCGAAGAGGCTCAGAAGGCTGCCGAACAACAGGCTGCCGAAGAGGCCCAGAAGGCCGCAGAACAGCAGGCTGCCGAAGAGGCTCAGAAGGCCGCTGAACAGCAGGCCGCCGAAGAGGCCCAGAAGGCTGCCGAACAGCAGGCCGCAGAAGAAGCGCAGAAGGCCGCCGAGCAACAGGCTGCCGAAGAAGCCCAGAAAGCCGCCGAGCAGCAGCCGGCAGCGGAAGCCGTGACCTGTGCCGATGGATCGCAGGCGGCATCTGCCGATGCGTGCCCGCCGGCCGAACAGGCGCCGGCAGAACAACCGGCTCCCGTAGAGGAAGCGCCTGCCGAGCAGATCCCGGCCGAAAAGCCGGCCCAGGCCGAGGAACCGGCTCCGACCCCGGAGGCTCCGGCCAATGAGGCGGCCCCTGCCGATCAGGCGCCGGCCGAGGAGGCTCCTGCAGCGGAACCGGCTCCTGCCGAGCAGCCGGCCGAGAGCCCGCTGACCGATGATCAGCTGAAGCCTGCCCAGGACGCCGTTCCGGGCGAAACCCCGGTCGTGCCGCAGGATCAGTCGACGACCGAGCCGGCTGCGCAGCCGACCGGCGAACAGGTCGTCGTGCCGGCCGTCGAAGCGCCGAAGGATGCGCCGGTGGTCGAGGTCATCGACGAGCGCACCGAAGAAGACAAGCAGCAGATCGCCGAGGATCCGTCCAGCACGGCCGAAACCGTGGTGCTGCCGGTCGACAACGGCGCTGCCGTGCTCGACAGCGACAAGGACGCAGACAATACCGGTGCTGCCAATGTCCGCGATGCCCGCACCGTGCTTCGCGAAGAAACCCCGGTCGTCGCAGCCCCCACAAGCGATCTCGAGGCCCAGGGCGAAGCGCCGAAGTTCGAACCGCAGGTGATGGAAGCCATCATCACGGAGAAAGGAACGACGCGCGACTCCGCTCCGACCTTCGAAGTGCCGACCACCGTCATCAACAATGTGACCAATGTGACCACCGTCACGAACGTCACGAATAACAACAACGAGACCAACATCGTCAATCAGGTGAACGAAGTGCGGGTGATCGAGGAAGTCGACAACCGGACGATCATCAACATCGGCAACCTGGAAGTCGTTCGCGGTGACGACCGTTCGCGCCTGCGCTATGACGAGGAGCAGACCTTCTACGAAGAACTGTCGCGTGGTCGTGTTCGCGAAACGATCGAGCGCAATGATGGCTCGCGCCTGGTGACGGTCTACAACCGCTTCGGCGACATCATCCTTCGCTCGCGCTTCACGGCGGGTGGCGACGAATATGTCCTGTTCTATGCGCCGGAAGCCGACCGTGACGAACCGCATGTCTATGTCGACGTAGGCTACAGCCTGCCGCCGATGCGCCTGACCATTCCGGTCCAGGATTATATCGTCACCACGTCCGATGCACCGGATCGGGATTACTACGACTTCCTCGCCCAGCCGCCGGTCGAGCGCGTCGAACGCGTCTACTCGAT
Source organism: Allorhizobium sp. GW101-3B10 (assembly GCF_059424725.1). Lineage (NCBI taxonomy): Bacteria > Pseudomonadati > Pseudomonadota > Alphaproteobacteria > Hyphomicrobiales > Rhizobiaceae > Allorhizobium > Allorhizobium sp. GW101-3B10. Next base: position 1,326,385 of record NZ_JBWKZR010000001.1, read on the forward strand.
CGAGGAGGTGAAGTCGTCGGCCCGTATTCGTGACAAGGTCCGCCGTATCGACCTCGACACGATCACCTTCCCGTCGGGCTCGGCCGAGGTGCCGCTGGCCCAGGCCAAGACGCTGCGCAAGGTCGCCGCGGCCATGGAACAGGTGCTGGCCAAGGATCCGGGCGAGACCTTCCTGATCGAAGGCCATACCGATGCCGTCGGTTCGGACCGTTCGAACCTGATCCTGTCGGACCAGCGTGCGGAAACCGTCGCCAACCTGCTGACCGAAGTCTACGGCATCCCGCCGGAAAACCTCTCGGTCCAGGGTTACGGCGAACGTTACCTGAAGATCCGCACGGCCGAAGACGAACAGCAGAACCGCCGCGTCGCCATCCGCCGCGTCACCTCGCTCGTTCGCCCGGCGACCGCCGCCAACTGACAGGTCGACTGACGATCGCAATCGAAAGGGCCGCCGGAGATGATCCGGCGGCCCTTTTTCATGTCTGGTCTACGCTGAAGTCTTCATGCGCGGGGTTGCGGCAAACCGGTGACGCGGGCGATGAAGTCGGCGATCGCCTGGGTGTCGTCGAGGTCGAAGACGGGCAGGGGCTCACCGGCGACCGGATGATCGGCGGCGATCGCGACGATGTGCGGATCGTTCGGGGCCAGCGGCTGGCGATTCTTCGCGTCCAGCCTGCGGGCCTCGATCTTCGGTACGGGCTCGCGCTTGTAGCCCTCGATCAGCACCAGATCACAGGGACCGAGCCGGGCGAGGATGTCCTCGAAGCTCGGTTCGTCTGCCCCGCGCAGTTCGTGCATGATGGCGTAGCGCGTGCCCGAGACGAGGGCGACCTCGTGGGCGCCGGCCTGGCGATGGCGGTAGCTGTCGGCGCCGACCTTGTCGATGTCGAAGTCGTGATGGGCGTGCTTGATGGTCGAGATGCGGTAGCCGCGACGGGTGAACTCCTCGACCAGGCGGACGGCCAGGCCGGTCTTGCCGGAGTTCTTCCAGCCGGAAATGCCGAAGATGCGTGGTTCGTCGGTCATGTGGCTCGCACCTCGATGAAGCGTTCGGCCGTTGCGAAATCGTCCGGCGTGTTGACGTTGAAGAAGGGATCGAGGCTCCCGGCCGGCGTTGCGAGGAGGGGAAAGTCGACAGCCAAGGATGCGTGGCGGGCGATGAAGGCCTGCAGTTTCCGGTTTTCGGGCTCGGCCAGCCATGTCTCCAGATCGTCCGCGAGCGACAGCGGCCAGAGTGCGACGACCGGATGGACCTGACCGTCGGAGGCGGCCAGCACGATCTGGTCGGGTGCCGCGGCCGCGCTTTCGAGCCGCGCCACGAGATCGAGCGGCAGGAAGGGCGTGTCCGCCGGGACGGTCAGTAGATGGGTCGCGGCGGGCGTTATGGTGGCGGCGCGGCGCAGGCCGGCGAGCACGCCGGCGAGCGGCCCCGGATGGCCGCCGATCGTGTCGGGAACGAGCGGCAGGTCGACACCCACCGCAAAATCCTCAGGTGCGTTGATGGCCAGCGCGCCGACCTGAGGCCTCAATCGTTCGGCGACCCGCACGATCATCGGTTTGCCGGCAAGCTCGGCCGAGGCCTTGTCGCGGCCCATGCGGCGCGACAGGCCACCGGCGAGGATCAGCGCGGGGACGGATCGGTCGTGCATCACTCCTCCTCGGCTCTCCAACTGTCCTGAGGATCACCATAGCGCAGGTAGAGGATAGCGGCCACGGCGAGCACGCCGCAGGCCAGCATGACCAGCAGCATGGGCATGGCGCCGGTCTCGACGGTGAGGATCGAGGAGGCGAATACCGAGGTCGCCGCGCCGCCGCCCATGGCGATGGCGCCGCTCAGGCCCGAGGCCGAACCGGCGAGATGGGGCTTGACGCTGACGACGCCGGCATTGGCGCTCGGCAGAGTGAGGCCGTTGCCGAAGCCGACGATCACTTGCGGTCCGAAGAAGGCGAAGGCGGAGTTCACGCCCGCCAGCAGGAAGGCGGCCGGAACCAGCGTTCCGACGATCATGGCGATGGTGCCGGCGAGCATCATGTTGGAGGTGCCGTAGCGCCGCGCGTAACGGCCGGAGACGAAGTTGCCGGCCATGTAGCCGGCGGCGATGAAGACGAATTGCAAGCCGAGCGTGCTGGGGCTCATCTGCATCAGCGTTGCGCCGATGAAAGGGGCGCCGCCGAGAAAGGCGAAGAAGGCGCCGGAATTGAAGGTCACCACCGCCGTGTAGCCCCAGAACTGCGGCGAGGCGAGCAGCCCCGGCCAGGCCCTGAACTGCGCGGAAAAACTGGCGCTGCGGTTGCGGTTGGTTTCGCCGAGGTCGGCCGCGACCAGCGCCAGCACCACCACGCCGAGGGCGAAGATGGCGACGAAATTGGCGCGCCAGCCGAAGGCGTCGCCCAGCACGCCGCCGAGCGTCGGGCCGATCATGGGCACGATGGTCATGCCCATGGTAACGTAGCCGATCATCGAGGCGGCCTCTTCCATCGGCACCATGTCGCGCACGATGGCGCGCGACAGGACGATGCCGGCGACCACGGCGGTCTGCAGCATGCGGGCGGCGATGAGCGTGTAGATGTCGGTCGCGACCATGCAGACGAGGGTGGCGGCCAGCAGGATGACGAGGCTGCCGATGACGGTCGGCCGCCGCCCGAAACGGTCGGACAGCGGCCCGATGGCGATCTGCACCACGGCCGTCATGGCGATATAGCCGGAGATCAGGATCTGGATCGTGCCGTAGGACACGCCCAAGTCCTTCGCCATGCTGGGCAGCGACGGCAGGAAGATGTTCATCGTCAGCGCCGAGAGGCCGGCGATGGCCACCAGCGTGACGATGTGCGGGGGCGACCGGCGGTCGAGGAAGCGGGCGGTCTTCAAGCTGTCTTTCCTTGTCGCGTCCATGGGTGCTCGCTGGCCGGCTTACAGGGCCGGTTTGGCCGACGCGGCCTCAAGCCTCGCCATCTCCGCGCGGCGCTTGTTCTCGCGATAGAAGGCGTAGAGGCCGGAACCGATGACGATTACCGTGCCGACTACCATCCAGATGTCGGGAACTTCGCCAAAGAAGACCATGCCGAGCGTGACCGCCCAGAGCAGGCTCGTATAGCGGAACGGAGCGATGAAGGAAATCTCGCCGGTGCGCATGGCCATGATGATCGCCAGGTAGCCGATGAAGATCAGGCAGGAGGCGATCAGCATGATCCCCCAGGTCGAAGCGCTCATCGGCTGCCAGCCGCCGAAGGGAACGATCAGCGCTGCACCGGCGATGGTGATGCCGGCGGCGGTGCTGAGCGTGATGGCGAGCGACGATGTGCCGGAATCGATCTTCTTGGTGACGAGGTCGCGGGCGGCTGCGAAGACGACACTCATCAGCACGTAGAGCGAGGCCAGCGTGAAGCCTTCGGGGCCGGGCCGGATGATGATCAGCACGCCGAGGAAACCGATACCGATCGCCGTCCAGCGCCGCCAGCCGACCGGCTCGCCGAGGAAGAGGGCAGCGCCGAGCGTGACGGCGAGCGGCAGAGACTGCAGGATCGACGAGACGTTGGCGAGCGGCATCTGCCCAAGCGCGCTGAGGAAGGTGACGGCGGCCAGCGTTTCGAACAACATGCGCAACAGCACGGTTGGCCTTGTCAGCATGCGGATGTCGCCGAGGGCGCCCATGTGGCGGGCCACCAGGAAGACCAGAATGGTGGTGAGTGCGCCGCGCACGAACATCAGCTGGCCGACATTCATCAGCGGGGTCACGGCCTTGCTCAGCGCATCGTTGAACGTGAAGCCGGCCATCGAGAGCGCCATCAGCAAGGCACCCTTGGTATTGTTGGACAGTGCCATTCGGGGGGAATCCTGGAAATCTCTGTCGCCCCTTCTAACGGAAGCGACGCATGTCCGATATCGCCTTATACGGTGTTTGTCGGATTGGACGCAAGAAAAGCAGTGTGCGACGTGTCGGAGTGCATAGAGCCAGCAAGACCTCCGTCGGCATTCAGCCGCCGGTGACGCTCATGTGGCGGGCGACGGCCGGACGGCGGTGGTCGCGGTCGATGATGAAGTCGTGGCCCTTCGGTTTGCGGCCGATCGCCTCGTCGATCGCCGCCGACAGGAAGGCATCGTCGGGCGATGCGCGCAGCGCGGTGCGCAGGTCGGCCGCATCGTCCTGGCCGAGGCACATATAGAGCGTGCCGGTGCAGGTGAGGCGCACGCGGTTGCAGCTCTCGCAGAAATTATGCGTCATGGGCGTGATCAGGCCGAGCTTGCCGCCGGTCTCCTTGACCCTGACATAGCGTGCGGGGCCGCCGGTGGAGAGCGGCAGGTCGGTGAGGGTGAAGCTCTCCTCCAGCCGCTGGCGAACCAGGGACAGCGGCAGGTACTGGTCCGTGCGGTCCTCGCCGGTCTCGCCCATCGGCATGGTTTCAATGAGCGTCAGGTCCATGTCGTTGGCATGGGCATAGCGCATCAGCTCGGGGATCTCGTGTTCGTTGAAATCCTTGAGGGCCACGGCATTGAGCTTGACCCGGATGCCCGCGGCCTGGGCGGCGCGCACGCCTTCCATCACCTTGTCGAACTCGCCCCAGCGGGTGATCGTGCGGAACTTCTCCGGATCGAGCGTGTCGAGCGAGACGTTGATGCGGCGCACGCCGCAATCGGCGAGTTCCGCCGCAAAGCGCGACAGCTGCGAGCCGTTGGTAGTGAGCGTCAGTTCCTCGAGCGCGCCGCTTTCGAGATGGCGGGACAGGCTGCGGACGAGGAACATGATGTTCTTGCGCACCAGGGGTTCACCGCCGGTCAGGCGCAGCTTCTTCACGCCCTTGGCGACGAAGGCGGAACAGAGCCGGTCGAGCTCCTCGAGGGTGAGCAGGTCCTTCTTCGGCAGGAAATTCATGTTTTCCGACATGCAGTAGGTGCAGCGGAAATCGCAGCGGTCGGTGACCGAGACGCGCAGATAGGTCACGGCGCGGCCGAACGGATCGACCATCGGCGAGTCATTTGGCGCAAGCGCGGTTGCATCCTGCCATGGTCCGGCACTGAAATTCAAAGCACGACCTCCCTCATATGCCGCTAAGATGGTCAGCATGGTGCCCAACGTCAAGCAAATGGGTGCTTGTCGGGCCGGCAAAATGTCTTGCGCTGCACAAGATGCGGGCATAGTTCTCGGCGCAGGACAATTTGACGGATGCGAAGATGAGCGATTTCTGGCCAACCGAACTCAAGGTGTCGAAGGATCGGCGGATGCTGTCGGTGAGCTTCAACGACGGCGTGACGGCGGCTCTGCCGGCGGAAATGCTGCGGGTCCTGTCTCCCTCGGCCGAAGTGCAGGGCCATGGGCCCGGACAGAAGGTGACCGTGCCCGGCAAACGCGAGGTGGCGATCAAGGCCGTCGCGCCGACCGGCAACTACGCGGTGCGCATCGCCTTCGACGACGGCCATGACAGCGGCATCTTCACCTGGACCTATCTGCGCGAACTCGGCGAGACCGGCGAGGTGAAGTTTGCCGAATACGAACGCGAGCTGGCGGAAAAGGGGCTCAGCCGCGACCGCCGCTGACCGCGAGCCCTCCAGAATGGAGAAGGGCCGGGGGCCGTAAGCTTCAGTCCTCCGCGGCCTCCTCGCTTTGCAGGCGGGCAATCAGCTTCTCCATATGCGTCGCCATCATCATGCAATCCTCGATCGGGGTCACCGAAAGCGTGCGCTCGATCAGGTCCGTCTGGATTACCATGGCGCGGGTCGTCAGGTCGCGGCCCTGCTCGGTGAGGAACAGGCGCAGGATGCGCTTGTCGCGGCTGTCCGGGCGCCGCTCGATAAGGCCGCGCTTTTCCATCTGCGGCAGCAGCATGCTCATGTTGGAGCGGCCGACCAGCAGCTTGCGGGCCAGCTCCTGCTGCGAGATGCCTTCGAAGCGGTAGAGATTGATCAGGATGTCCAGGTGGGGCGGCTTGATGTCGAGCGAGGAGAGCGCGCGCGTCAGCGCCTGCTGCATGAGCTGGCAGGCGCGGCCGACGGAGATCCAGCTCTTGAAGCGCGGGTGGTCCCACGGCAGGGCTTGATTTTTGTTCATGGTTGTACTTTATTGTTCATCGTTGAACATTCACAGGGATTCCGACTATGCCATCCTTTGCCATCAAGGTCACCCGATTCGGTTTCTCCGCACTCGGGCGCGTCTCTCCGGAGCTTGCAAGTCGTGCCGCCCTTGCCCTTTTCTGCCGCACGCCGCCGAAGCGGCCGCGGGAGGCCAAGGCGAAGGCGGCTTTTGCCGAGGGCGCGCGCACGCTGGCACTCGCCGAGAAGCTGCGGCTCGGACCTGCCGGGGCCCGGGTCGGCGTCCACAGGATCGGCTCGCCGAACTGTTCTGCGCCGCGGGTGCTCGTCGTGCACGGCTGGGGCTCGCGGGCCGAATATCTGGCCGATCTGGCCATGGGCCTGCGGGAAGCGGGCGCGGAAGTCTTCGTGCTCGACCTGCCGGGACATGGCCGCTCCTATGGCCGGAGCCTCGACATGCGCCTGGCCGCGGAAGCCATGGCCAGGGTGCAGGAGCGCTTCGGACCCTTCGATGCCGCCGTCGGCCACTCCTTCGGCGGCGCGGCCCTGATGGCGGCGGCGGGCGGCAGTTTTCCCGGCATCCCGGCCATCAAGGCGCACCGTCTGGTCGTGATCGGTGCACCGTCGCGGATCGACGATGTGTTTACCGGCTTTGCGCGGATGGTCGGCCTCACAGCTGCGACCGGCCGGGCGCTCATTGCCAGAACCGAGCGGCGGGTCGGCTGTCCCGTCGAGGCGCTGGACGGCGTGCCAATCGCGCTTCGGCTCGGCAAGCCCCTGCTGGTGGTGCATGCCGAGGACGACAAGGAGGTCAGCGCCGACCAGGCCCGTCGCTATCTCGGCGTTGCCGATCACATCCGCCATCACTGGGCGAACGGGCAGGGGCATCGCCGCATCGTCAGCGCGCCGGGGGTGATTGCCGCTGTCTCGGATTTTCTTCTTGGAGACGGCTCTTCCGGTGAGATCGGTGAGACGACGAGGCTGCGTGCGGCGTCATCCTTCTGATACGGTCCAGTCGTAGACGGGGCCGGCGGCCGCGTGCCGCGCCCCATTGCGACAGACCTGGAAGGAGAGGCCATGACGATCATCCGCACCCCCGAAGCGCTCAGGGAAATCTATCAGGGCGTGTCGGAGGCCTCGCTCGTCAAGGTCACGCCGGCGCTTACCGCCGAGTATCGCCGCATGATCGAGGCATCGCCCTTCATGGCGCTGGCGACCGTCGGTCCCGAAGGGCTCGACTGCTCGCCGCGCGGCGATCGCGGCGCGGTCGTGCGGGTGGAAGATGAAAAGACGCTCGCCATTCCCGACTGGCGCGGCAACAACCGGATCGATTCGCTGATGAACATCGTGCGCGATCCGCGCGTCGCGCTGATGTTCCTCATTCCCGGCTCGAACACGGCGATCCGTGTCAACGGCCAGGCCGTCGTCTCGGTGGGTGCCGACCTGCTCGACAGCTTCGAGATGGACGGCAAGCACCCGCGCAGCGTGGTGCTGGTGACCATCGACGAAGTGTATTTCCAGTGCGCCCGGGCGATCATGCGGGCCGATCTGTGGAATCCTGAGAGTTTTGTCGACCCGAAGACCCTGCCGACGCCCGGCGATCTGCTGAAGGCGGCGCAGACCGATTTCGACAAGGAAACCTATGATCGCCAATGGCCGGAGCGGGCCGCCAAGACCATGTGGTGAGAAAGGCGTCGGCTCAGCTCCCTCTCTCGGCGGCGGCATGACGCATTGTCAGGGCCGGCCGCCCGTGCGACCCTTTGGCCGCGGGGCTGTGACAGCCAGCAAGGGGGAGCGGATGAAGCGTGTCGGGTCATTTGCACTGATGTGCCTGGGCTTTGCTCTGGCCGGTTCTGCGGCAGCGGCCGCCGACCTCGGGCTGGACGAGAAGCTGAGGCTGCTCGTGGCGGCCTATCCCGAGACGATCGCCGGCATCGAGGATGGTCGCCTGACCTTTCGAGACGGGGCTGAGCCCCTTCTGATCGACGACGGCAAGGCCAAGGACCATTTCACCAAGCTCGAAAAGGGCGACGTCGAGGACAGCCTTTCGCAGGATTATCCGGTCGGGCCGTGCGAAACCAAGCCGGCGGTCAATTTCGATCCCGGCCGCATCCGCAGTGATCCCTTGATGATGCGGCTCTACGGCGCGTCGGCCAGGGAGGTGGAGCGCTCGCTGGTCAAGGTGGCCTGGTTCGGCGAGAGCCTCCGGGTGACGAAGAGGCAGGGTGCGGCGGCGGCGCTGGAAAAGGTCCGTGACGAACTCAAGTCAAAACCCGAGCTGAAGAAATACCTCGCGCCTTCGGCCGGCACGTTCAACTGGCGCAAGGTGGCGAACGCCTCCAACATGTCGGTCCACAGTTTCGGCGCGGCGATCGACATCAATACCAAGTTCGCCGACTACTGGATCTGGTCCGGCGGCAAGCCCGGCAAGGTGCCGAACTATGCCAACAAGTTCCCGATGGCGATCATCGACGTCTTCGAGCGCCATGGTTTCATCTGGGGCGGGCGGTGGTATCACTACGACACGATGCACTTCGAATACCGGCCCGAATTGATCGCAATTGCCAAGGCCGGCGGCGTTTCGGCTTGTCCGTAAGTGCTCCGACGAGCTACCGTTTGTAGATCAGCCAGCTCTTGGTGAAGTCCTTCTTCATGCCGTCCTCGAAGATCTTCGTGCGGTTGCGGCCGGCATTCTTGGCGCAGTAGAGGGCGATGTCCGACTTGGCGTAGAGTTCGCCGGGATCCTCGGCGTCGCCGGCCATGCAGAAGCCGAGCGAAAGGGTGATCGGGCCGTAGTTGACGCCGGTGCGCGAGTTCTTGAAGGGCGTCGCCTCGAGCGAGGTTCGGACGCGCTCGCACATCTGGTTGACCTCTTCGGCGGTATTGCCCTCGATGATGACGGCAAACTCCTCGCCGCCGGTCCGGGCGACAAAACAATCCTTTCGGACGTTGCCGCGGATCACCGTGGCCACGGTGGCGAGGATCTTGTCGCCGACGGGATGGCCATACGTATCGTTGATCTTCTTGAAATTGTCGATGTCGGCCAGAACCAGGGCGGTCAGCGGCGCGCTCGTCGTCGCATTGTAGATCGATGCCAGGCGCTCGTCGAAGGCGCGGCGGTTGGCGATGCGGGTCAGCGAGTCGGTGTTGGCGATGCGCTTGTATTCGTCCAGTTCCTTGCGGACCTGGTCCATCTCCTGGGACTTCTGGCTGACCTGCTCGACCGTCTGGGAGCCGTGGGCCATGGTGTCGCCGGTCGCGTCCGACAGGAGGGTGATGGCGCTGCGCAGGATGTCGGCGCTGGTGTTGTTCTTCGAACTGATGCGGGTATAGGTTTCGCCGAGCAGCTTGTTGTAGCTCTCGAGCGATGTCTGTTCCTGTTTCAGCAGCCGCAGCAGCCCGTCGAGTTCGGTGATGATCTTGGAATGGACATTCTCGATCACCCGGCTCTGGTGATTGCCGAAATATTGCTGGCCGAGTTCGTCCAGCTCCTCCTGGGTGGCCTTGCTGCCGAGCGCGGCAAGCTCCTTCGTCAGGGTCGGATTGGAACCGATATAGGCTTCGTAGAAGAGTTCATAGTTCCGCGGAATGGGGGCGACGCCCATCGTGCGCATGGCATAGGTGATCTGCGCCGCTATGTCGGGAATCTGCGCCTTCGGCGTCGTTGCCGTGTTCATCGGCGAACTCCATTCATCTCTCGGATCCACGATCCTTTCCAATAGTTAGACGAAAATTGTTTGGAAATATTTAATGCCGGACACCCCTGAAATAGTCGGCGATATTTTGCAGTGCTTGCACCGATGTTTCGCAACACGCTGAAATTGCAGACGAAACGTCCCGCGTAAAAAAGGGGGCGGCTCTTCCATGCCGCCCCCGACGTTTACTTTTTTGCTGTCCGGCTCAGCCGAGGTTGAATTCCTGGAAGAAGTCGTTGCCCTTGTCGTCGGTGACGATGAAGGCCGGGAAGTCGACGACTTCGATCTTCCACACCGCTTCCATGCCGAGTTCCGGATATTCGAGAACCTCGACCTTCTTGATGCAGTCCTGGGCAAGGCGCGCGGCGGGACCGCCGATCGAGCCGAGATAGAAGCCGCCGTGCTTCTTGCAGGCCTCGCGCACGGCGCGCGAACGGTTGCCCTTGGCGAGCATCACCATCGAGCCGTCGAAGGACTGGAACTGGTCGACGTAACTGTCCATGCGGCCGGCGGTCGTCGGGCCGAAAGAGCCGGAGGCATAGCCGGCCGGGGTCTTGGCCGGGCCCGCATAGTAGACCGGGTGGTTCTTCAGATAGTCCGGCATGCCTTCGCCCTTTTCCAGCCGCTCGCGGATCTTGGAATGGGCAAGGTCGCGGGCGACGATGATCGTGCCGGTCAGCGACAGGCGCGTCTTGACCGGATGTTTGGTCAGCTCGGCGAGGATGGCGCTCATCGGCTGGTTGAGGTCGATCTTGACGACGGCGGAGGACAGCGCTGCCTCGTCGATCTCCGGCATGTATTTCGACGGATCGGTTTCCAGCTGTTCGATATAGATGCCGTCCTTGGTGATCTTGCCGAGCGCCTGGCGGTCGGCGGAACAGGAGACGCCAAGGCCGATCGGCAGCGAGGCGCCGTGGCGGGGCAGGCGGATGACGCGCACGTCATGGCAGAAATACTTGCCGCCGAACTGCGCGCCGACGCCGAGCGACTGGGTCAGCTTGTGGATTTCCTGCTCCATCTCAAGATCGCGGAAGGCGTGGCCCGATTCCGAGCCTTCGGTCGGCAGGCTGTCGAGATAGCGGGCCGAGGCGAGCTTGACCGTCTTCAGGTTCATCTCGGCCGACAGGCCGCCGATGACGATCGCCAGATGGTAGGGCGGACAGGCCGCCGTGCCGAGCGACAGGATCTTGTCCTTCAGGAACTCGATCATCCGGTCGTGGGTGAGAAGCGAGGGCGTGCCCTGGTAGAGATAGGTCTTGTTGGCCGAGCCGCCGCCCTTGGCCATGAACAGGAACTTGTAGGCGTCCTCGCCTTCCTCGTAGATGTCGATCTGGGCCGGCAGGTTGGTCCTGGTGTTCTTTTCCTCGAACATCTTCAGCGGCGCCAGCTGCGAGTAGCGCAAATTCTTGCGCTCGTAGGCATCCATCACGCCCTTGGCGAGCGCCACCTCGTCGCCGCCCTCGGTCCAGACGCGGCGGCCCTTCTTGGCCATGATGATGGCCGTCCCGGTGTCCTGGCACATGGGCAGCACGCCGCCTGCGGCAATGTTGGCGTTCTTCAGCAGGTCATAGGCCACGAAGCGGTCATTGTCGGTCGCCTCGGGGTCCGAAAGGATCGAGGCGAGCTGTTTCAGATGGCCCGGACGCAGCAGATGGTTGATGTCGGCAAAGGCCGTCTCGGCGAGCAGGCGCAGGCCCTCCGGATCGACGGACAGGACGTCCTGGCCCTTGAAGCTGTCGACGGATACGTAGTCGGAGGAAATCTTGCGGTAGGGGGTGGTGTCTTCGCCGAGGGGAAAGAGAGCGTCAGCCATCAGTCAAAAGCCTTTCGGAGGCAGGTTGTCGGATGGCGGTGGTGTAAGGCGGCGGACGTTAAATTTCAATGATTCTAAAGAGGGAGGCCGTATGGGGCCATCCCGCTCAGGCGCGATCGCCCAATGTGCGCAGGAAGTCCGCGGCATGGACATTGTCGCGGCCCCTCAGGGCGATGCCACGCTCATAGGCCTTCTTGAGTTCCAGTTCGAATTCCCGCTGATTGAAGGCCGACTGCCACATGGCCAGCGCCTCTTGCACCAGTTGGCTGGCATTGTCGTAACGTCCCGCGCCGACCAGCGCCTCGACCCGGGCGACGACGTCCGGATCGAGATAGACCGTCAGTGGTTGTTTGGCGGGTTGCAGCATGTGCGCCACATTAGCGGATTACGAAGGAAAGCGGAATTCCCCGTGCGTATGCATGTGGAAGCTTGCAGCGGCCGCCATAGCGTTGTCACTTCGGCCCGATCATCAACTCCGGCCGCACCAGTTCGTCGAACTCCTCATTGCTGAGATAGCCGCCGCCGACCGTTTCCTGGCGCAGCGTCGTGCCGTTCTTGTGGGCGGTCTTGGCGATCTTGGCGCAGGTGTCGTAGCCGAGACGGGTGTTCAGCGCCGTGACCAGCATCAGCGAGTTCTCCACGCCCTTGCGGATGTTGTCCTCGCGCGCCTCGATGCCGACGACGCAATTGTCGGTGAACGAGCGGGCCGCATCGCCGAGCAGTTGCACCGACTGGAGGAAGTTGTAGGCCATCATCGGATTGTAGACGTTGAGTTCGAAGTGCCCCTGGCTGCCGGCGAAGGTGATGGCGGCATTGTTGCCGAAGATATGGGCGCAGACCTGGGTCAGCGCCTCGGACTGCGTCGGGTTGACCTTGCCCGGCATGATCGACGAACCCGGCTCGTTTTCCGGCAGCGACAGTTCGCCCAACCCTGCGCGCGGGCCGGAGCCGAGGAAGCGGATGTCATTGGCGATCTTGAACAGGGCGGCAGCGGCGGCGTTGATCGCACCGTGGGCAAAGACCATGGCGTCGTGGGCGGCGAGCGCCTCGAACTTGTTCGGCGCGGTGACGAAGGGCAGGCCGGTGATCCCGGCGATCTCTTCCGCCACCTTTTCGGCAAAGCCGACCGGCGCGTTGAGCCCGGTGCCGACGGCGGTGCCGCCTTGGGCCAGTTCGTAGAGACCCGGCAGCGTCAGCTCGACCCGCTTGATCGCCGAGGCGACCTGGGCAGCGTAGCCGGAGAATTCCTGGCCGAGCGTCAGAGGCGTCGCGTCCTGCGTATGGGTGCGGCCGATCTTGATGATATGAGCGAAGGATTTCGCCTTGGCATCAAGGGCTTCGTGGAGGTGCTTCAGATCGGGAATCAGGTGGCGGACGATCTGTTCGGCGCAGGCGATGTGCATGGCCGTCGGATAGGTATCGTTCGACGACTGGCTCATGTTGACGTGGTCGTTGGGGTGAACCGGCTTTTTCGAGCCCATCACGCCGCCGAGCATCTCGATCGCCCGGTTGGAGATCACCTCGTTGGCGTTCATGTTGGACTGGGTGCCGGAACCGGTCTGCCAGACGACGAGCGGGAAATGGTCGTCGAGCTTGCCGTCGATCACCTCCTGCGCCGCCTTGACGATGACCTCGCCGAGGCTGGGATCGAGCCCGCCGAGCGCCATGTTGGCGCGCGCCGCCGCCTGCTTGACGATGCCGAGCGCACGCACGACGGAGAGGGGCTGCTTTTCCCAGCCGATCTTGAAATTGCCGCGCGAGCGCTCCGCCTGGGCGCCCCAATAGCGGTCGGCGGCGACGTCGATCGGGCCGAAGGTGTCGGATTCGGTACGGGTATTGCTCATTGTGCTGGCCTTGCTCTCGAACAGTTTCGTGACGGGATAATTAGTCTTCGTCGGGTTCGGTGCAATGGCCGGCTGAATTTTTGAGTGCGAAATTCATGTTAAATTTTCGCGGTGCGGCCTCTTGTAAACTTCGATAATTCATGATTTCTGGAAATATGGATACGAAACAGACTCTCGACGCGCTTTCGGCGCTCGGCCATGACGGACGGCTGGCGATCTTCCGCTTGCTGGTGCGCCACGCGCCGGACGGCCTCAACGCCGGCGACATTGCCGTCGCGCTCAACTTTCGCGCCAACACGCTCTCGGCCAACCTGACCGTGCTGGCCAATGCCGGCCTGGTGAGCAGCGAGCGTGAGGGCCGGCATATCCGCTATCGCGCCGATCTCGAGGCGATGCGCGCACTCATGGCCTTCCTGCTCGAGGACTGCTGCGGCGGTTCGCCCGAGCTGTGCCGGCCGATACTTGAAGAAATCACCTGTCGCTGCTGAAGGTCCCTCCGATGACCCAAGATCATTTCAACGTGCTGTTCCTGTGTACGGGCAATTCCGCCCGCTCGATCCTCGCCGAAGCCTGCCTCAACCGCGAGGGGCGGGGACGCTTCACCGCCTATTCCGCCGGATCCCATCCGAAGGGCGAGGTCCACCCGATGGCGATCGACCTGCTGAAGCGGGCGAACCACGATGTCTCCGGCCTGCGCTCGAAGAGCTGGGACGAGTTTGCCGTGCCCGGCGCGCCGCAGATGGATTTCGTCTTCACGGTCTGCGATTCGGCTGCCGCCGAATCCTGCCCGGTCTGGCCCGGCCAGCCGATGACCGCCCATTGGGGCGTACCCGACCCGGCGGCCGTCGAGGGCACCAACACGGAAAAGGCGCTGGCCTTTGCCGACACCTACCGCATGCTGAACAACCGCATCTCCATCTTCGTCAACCTGCCGATCGCAAGCCTTGACCGGCTCGCGCTGCAGAAGCGGATCAGCGACATCGGCAAATCCTAAAGGCGCGCTGGCGCACCCTTACTTCAACGATCGGCGTTTGCTCATGTCCTCGACTTCGTCTCCGTCTCCGCTCGGATTCTTCGAGCGCTATCTGTCGCTGTGGGTAGCGCTGTGCATCGCGGCCGGCGTCGGCCTCGGCTTGTCCTTTTCCAGCCTGTTCCAGGCGGTGGCGGCGATCGAATATGCCAGCGTCAATCTGGTCGTCGCGGTGCTGATCTGGGTGATGATCTACCCGATGATGGTGAGCATCGACTTCGACTCGCTGAAGGATGTCGGCCGCAAGCCCAAGGGGCTGTGCGTGACGCTGGTGGTCAACTGGCTGATCAAGCCTTTCACCATGGCGATCCTCGGCGTGCTGTTCTTCCAGTATGTCTTCGCGGACCTCGTCTCCCCGGAGGATGCCAAGGAATACATCGCCGGCATGATCCTGCTCGGTGTCGCGCCGTGCACGGCCATGGTCTTCGTCTGGAGCCAGCTGGTGCGCGGCGATGCGAATTACACGCTCGTGCAGGTCTCGATCAACGATCTGGTCATGGTCGTCGCCTTCGCCCCGATCGCCGCCTTCCTGCTCGGTGTCACCGACGTGACGGTGCCGTGGACGACGCTGCTGCTCTCCGTCATCCTCTACGTGGTCATTCCGCTCGCCGCGGGCTATCTGACACGTCGCCGGCTCGACGCACGGCATGACGGTGAGGCCATTGCCCGCTTTATTGCGCAGTTGAAGCCGTTCTCGATCGTTGGGCTGCTGGCGACCGTCGTGCTGCTGTTCGGCTTCCAGGCCGAGACGATCGTCTCTTCGCCCTTGGTCATCGTGCTCATCGCCATACCTTTGCTGCTGCAGAACGCGCTGATCTTCGTCATTGCCTATGGCTGGGCTTATCTCTGGCGGCTGCCGCACAATGTGGCGGCGCCGGCCGCGCTGATCGGAACCTCGAACTTCTTCGAACTGGCGGTTGCTGTCGCCATCAGCCTCTTCGGCCTCAATTCCGGCGCCGCCCTGGCGACCGTCGTCGGCGTTCTCGTCGAAGTGCCCGCCATGCTGGTGCTCGTGGCCGTGGCCAATGGCACGCGGCGTTATTTTCCCGCCTGAGCGGGGAACGGGCGATCGAGTGGTCGTGCGACGTGTCATATATGGCACGCGGCCGGGTAAAATCGTGCGGCCGATCTCGCTCGCATTTGCCTGTGCGCAACCTTTTGTCGGCCGGTAAAGGAAAATTTAACGAGTATTTTCATTAAAGTCGGCTTGAGTGCCGGCGTGCCGGCATCCGCGGACTCACGCAAATTTGAAACCGGTTGGCTTCGGCGCCGAAGCGTCGGCAACTTTTCAATGATATGCCTTTGGGCTAGTGATCCGCACCATGAACGGCGGCGGCCCCGGGCGCCGCTTCGCGACGACAGATCTGGAACGAGTGCGAGAATGACAAAGTACAAGAAGATCGCGGCGACGGCAGTGCTGGCTGCGATGACGAGCCTCAATGCCTTTCCCCAGGCGGCTGAGGCGGCCACGCTTCTCGATCTGCTGCGCGGCGGGCCGGGCAAATCCAGCCCGAGGTCCGGCATGGGAACGATCTTCGAGCCCCAGGCCCGGGGTGGGCTGGAAATGGGCGATCCGGAGCCGTTGCCGAAGGTCGCCGGTCCGCGCTACTACACCTACAAGGCAGAGGCTACGCGTCCTGTCGCGATCAAGGCGCCGACGGTTCCGGCCGCCCCGGATGTCAATACGACAAGCCCGGCCGTTGCCAGCGACCAGCCGCAGGTGCGCCGCTTTCTCGCCGAGACCGGCGTACGCGCACCGGACGAAATCGCCGCAGCCGTGGAAACCTACTACAAGGACAACAAGCCGCTGATCTGGGTCACCGATGCGGGGATCACCGATCGGGCGCGCCAGGCCATGCAGGGCCTGAGCCAGGCTGGCGAAGCCGGACTTGCACCGGATGATTACGCAGTCGCACTGCCGGCAGAGGCCGCCGATCCGGCCGACCCGGACAAGCTTGCCCGCGAGCTTGCAAGGTTCGAAGTGGCGCTCTCCGCCAAGCTCCTGACCTACGCCACCGACACGGCGCGCGGCCGGATCGATCCGAATAAGATCTCCGGCTATCACGACTTCAAGCGCAAGGCGGTCAACCTGAAGCCCGTCCTCAACATGCTGCGGCTGAGCCCGGATGTTGCCGCCTATCTGCGTTCGCGCGATCCGGACAATGCGCAGTTCCAGGCAATGAAGGCGGAGCTGGCGCGCCTGCGTGCGGCCGACAGCCAGGCGGGCGCCCGGGTCGAGATCGCACCCGGCACCCTGCTGAAGCCCGGCCAGAGCAATCCGGAACTCGCCAACATCCTGGCGGCGATCCGAACCGAAGGCTCGGAGGAACTCAAGGCGACCCACGCGGCGGTGCTGTCCGCCTATACCGGTGCACCGGAATACACGCCCGAGCTGGTGGCCGTGGTCGAGGCCTTCCAGAAGGAAAGGGGCCTGAAGCCCGACGGCGTCGTCGGCCGCGCGACCATCCGTCAGCTGACCGGCCACAGCAATGCCGAGAAGATCGACAAGCTCGTCATTGCCATGGAACAGCTGCGCTGGCTGCCGGACGATCTGGGCCAACGCTACGTCTTCATCAACCAGCCGGCCTTCACGGCCTATTATGTCAACGATGGCCGCGAGCAATTGGCCATGCGGGTGGTCGTCGGGTCTAAGTCGAACCAGACCTATTTCTTCCAGGACCAGATCGAGACGGTCGAGTTCAACCCCTATTGGGGCGTCCCGAAGTCGATCATCGTCAACGAAATGCTCCCCAAGCTTCGGGCCGATCCCAGCTATCTGGACCGGCTCGGCTATGAGGTGAGCTATGGCGGTCGCAAGGTCTCGTCGAGCCAGGTCGACTGGAACACCACTCACAGCGTCGATGTCCGCCAGCCTCCGGGCAGCGACAACGCGCTCGGCGAGTTGAAGATCCTGTTCCCGAACACGCACTCGATCTACATGCACGACACGCCGTCGAAGAGCTTCTTCCAGCGCGACATGCGCGCACTCAGCCATGGCTGCGTGCGCCTGGCCGAGCCGCGGGTGATGGCGGCAGCTGTAATGGGCACGACGACGGCCGAGATCGCCAAGCAGATCGCGTCGGGTCAGAACCGGGCGGTGCAGGTGCCGCAGAAGATCCCGGTCTACGTGGCCTACTTCACCGCCTGGCCGAACAAGGACGGCGGGGTCGATTATTTCGACGACGTCTACGGCCGCGACGATTCGACCCGCAAGGCCTTCAAGGCGACCAGCGACGCACGGGCGCCGCGCGGCTGATGTTTGAGGGCGGGTGTCAGGCCCGCCCGATCAGCTCCGACAGCAGCGACGGCGTCAGTTCGTCGAAATGGCGGATCAGCCGGTCGGCGCCGAGTTCCTCGACCGGACGATCGGAATAGCCGAAGGGCACGACGACGGACGGGATGCCGGCGTTCCTGGCGGCCAGGATGTCGTTGATGCTGTCGCCGACCATGACGGCTTGGCCGGGATCACCGCCGGCCCGCTCGATCGTTGCCGTGAGATGGCCCGGATCGGGCTTGCGCACGGCAAAGGTGTCTCCGCCGGCAATCGCCGCAAAATGATGGGTGAGGCCCAGCTTCTCGATCAGCGGGACCGCCAGTCCCTCCATCTTGTTGGTGCAGACGGCGAGCCGGAAGCCGGCCTCCCGCAAGCGCCCGAGCGCATCGACGAGACCCGGATAGGGCTGGCTCTCGCCAGGCATGCCCGCCGTGTAGTGATCGATGAAGCGGTCGAGCAGGGGCTGGAGCTCCTCCTCGGCAAGCGGCACGCCGCGCAGCGCGAAGGCGCGTGCGATCATGGCGCGGGCGCCGTGGCCGACCAGATGGGTCAGGTCCCCGTAGCCGACCGGCGACAGGCCGGCGACGGCGATCGTATGGTTCAGGCTGGAGACAAGGTCCGGGGCGGTATCGACGAGCGTGCCGTCAAGGTCGAAGACGATCGTGGGGGCTTTCAAGGGCAGGCTCCGTCTCTGGCTGATGGAACGCGGGAATACACTAGCCGGGTAGGCGAAATACCGACAAAAGGCAACCGATACGGCGCTATCGGAAAGGGGCTTTCGTTTGCCCGGCGAGGCGTGTAAACAGCTGACGACGAAACGGACAGGAGCTTTTGGCGCATGGACGCCCGCGAGATGAAGATAAAGGCTGCGGCTGCGGCTTTGGAGCATGTCGAAGACGGAATGCGTCTCGGCATCGGCACCGGTTCTACCGCGGAGGAGTTTGTCCGGCTTCTGGCGGAAAAGGTGGCCGGTGGCCTGAAGGTCGAGGGCGTGCCGACTTCGGAACGCACGGCGCGGCTGTGCCTGGAACTCGGCGTGCCGTTGAAGTCGCTCGACGAGCTTCCGCAACTGGATCTCACCATCGACGGCGCCGACGAAGTCGACGCGCAGCTTCGGCTGATCAAGGGTGGCGGCGGCGCCCTGCTGCGCGAGAAGATCGTGGCGGCGGCCTCCGAACGCATGATCGTCATTGCCGACGAAAGCAAGGTCGTCGATGTCCTCGGTCGCTTTCCGCTGCCGATCGAAATCAATCCCTTCGGCCAGGCTTCGACGCGGATCGCGGTGGAAAAGACGGCCGAGCGCCTCGGTCTGACCGGCGAACTCAAATTGCGCGCTTCCGGCGACGGGCTCTTCACCACAGACGGCGGCCACCTCATTCTCGACGCATCATTTGGCCGCATTCCTGATGCAGAGGCCTTGGCCATGGCGCTCAACACCATCCCCGGTGTGGTCGAGCACGGGCTATTCATCAATCTGGCCTCGCTTGCCATCATCGCCGGACCGGCGGGTGCGCGGGTCATGGACGCAAAGAACTAAACAGGAGCAATGGATTTCATGGTCAAATTTTCGGGTTTGGGGCGTTTCGCTTCTGTCACCGTCATTGCCGGCGGCCTCTTCATGGGTTTTTCCGCCCAGGCGCAGGAAATCTCGGCTGAACACGTCCAGGCGGCGCGTGCCGCAGTCACCGCGCTCGGCGCGACCGACCGCCTCGACAACATCCTGCCGAACATTTCGGATCGTCTGAAGACCCAGCTCATTCAGGCCTATCCGAACCTCGAGGACAAGATTTCGGCAACCGTCGATGCCGAGGCCCTGAAGCTCGCACCGCGCCGCGGCGACCTCGAGCGCGAGGCGGCCCTGGTCTATGCCAAGGCATTCACCGTCGAAGAGCTCAATGCCATGACGGCCTTCTACACCAGCGAAGCCGGCAAGAAACTGCTCAAGGACGGCCCGATCGCCATGCGCGAGCTGATGAAAGCCGCCGACATCTGGACCGCCGGCGTCGCCCGCGACCTGGAAAAGCAGGCCAACGAAGCCATGCTCAAGGAAGTCGGTGCCACGCCTGCGGCCCCCAAGCCCTGAGCTCAGCCGCTTCTTGAGAAATGCAAAGCCCGGACACGTTCCGGGCTTTTATTTTGGTGACACCGCATCCTATATCAGGGCCACCATCCGTACCGATGATTTGCAGGGAGATACGCCATGTCCGATTTTGACTATGATCTGTTCGTGATCGGTGGCGGCTCCGGCGGGGTGCGCAGTGCGCGTGTGGCCGCATCGCTCGGCAAGAAGGTCGCGATCGCCGAGGAATACCGCTTCGGCGGCACCTGCGTCATCCGTGGCTGCGTGCCGAAGAAGCTGCTCGTCTATGCGTCGCAGTTCCACGAGCATTTCGAGGATGCGGCAGGCTATGGATGGACCGTCGGCGAGACCCGTTTCGACTGGCCGACGCTGGTTGCGGCGAAGGACAGGGAGATCGCCCGGCTCGAGGGTCTCTACCGCAAGGGGCTGGACAATGCCGGCGCCGAGATCATCGAGACGCGCGCCGAACTGGCCGGCTCGAACAGCGTGCGCCTGCTGAAGTCCGGCAAGATCGTCACCGCGGAAAAGATCATCATCGCCGTCGGCGGCGCGCCCAATCCGCATGCGGCGCTGCCGGGCCACGAGCTTTGCATCTCCTCCGACGAAGCCTTCGACCTGAAGGAACTGCCGCGTGCGATCGTGATCGCCGGCGGCGGCTATATCGCCGTCGAGTTCGCCAACATCTTCCACGGTCTCGGCGTCGAGACGACCCTGATCTATCGCGGCGCGGAGATCCTGAGCCGCTTCGACCACGACATGCGGCGCGGCCTGCATGAGGCGATGGAGGCCAAGGGTATCCGCATCCTGTGCCACGACATCATCGAACAGGTGAGCAAGGGTCCCGATGGCCGCCTGGTGGCGGCGACGAAGAACAGCGGCGAACTGGTTGCCGACCAGGTCATGCTCGCGCTCGGCCGCGATCCCTATACCAAGGGGCTCGGCCTCGAGGCAGCAGGGATCGAGACCAACGAGCGCGGCGCGATCATCGTCGACAAGTACTCGCGCACCAATGTGCCGAGCATCTTTGCACTCGGCGACGTCACCGACCGCGTCCAGCTGACGCCGGTGGCGATCCACGAGGCGATGTGCTTCATCGAGACCGAGTACAAGAACAATCCGACCTCTCCGGACCACGACATGATCGCCACGGCGGTGTTCTCGCAGCCGGAGATCGGGACAGTCGGTCTGTCGGAAGAGGACGCGGCCAAGCGTTTCGGCGACCTGGAGGTCTACCGCGCCCAGTTCCGGCCGATGAAGGCGACGCTTTCCGGGCGCAGCGAGAGGACCATCATGAAGCTGATCGTCAATGCCGCCGACCGCAAGGTCGTTGGCGCGCACATCCTCGGTCACGATGCCGGCGAGATGGCGCAGATCCTCGGCATCACGCTGAAGGCCGGCTGCACCAAGGACGACTTCGACCGGACGATGGCCGTGCATCCGACCGCGGCAGAGGAACTTGTGACGATGTACAGCCCGAGCTATCGGATCCGGAACGGCGAGCGGGTGTAGGTGGGGCGAGCTGGCATCCGCCGATGGAACGCTTGGCTCAGAACGAAAAATGCCCCGTCGATGACGGGGCAATTCGTGCGGAAGGAACTTCGGACAAGCGTAGTCTTGCCGGTCTGACGATGCTCAAACGCCGGAACGCCGCGCGGGTTCCGTCGAGTGCGAAAAATCTTTTCAGGTGAAGGCCAGAACCGGTGCCGCCAGCACCATCAGCCCGAGACAGGAGGCGATTGCAAATTTCAGCCGCCGCATACGCCTGGTACGAACACCACTCCAATCATACGCCATAGCACAGATCCTCATGATCGTTACTGATACGCGGGAGCAGCCCACGCCGTCCCCGAAGGCAGGTACAATATCTGCCCAACCCCGCTGTAGCGGTCGAGACTGGCGCGAAGCTTGTCTAAACAAACTTCCTGACGCAAGCGGTCAGCTCGCATCCGAAGGTTAGAGTATGACAATTTTTCGATGAACACCAGCCTCCATCACCACGCGGACGAAAGGGGAGAATCTGTCGCATTAATCGGTTGAAATGCGGGCCGCCGGTTTCAGGACGCGATCGCCGACGATGAAGAGGGAACGTCGCTCAGCCAGTCTACGGCCGGTTTCCACAGGCTGTCGCGGAAGGCCGGCCGGAAGAAACCGAGATGGCCGATCGGCTGGCCGGCCACCGCCGGCGAAACGCGCATCCGCTCGACGGGCGCGTTCACGTAGGCCTTGAGGATGGCCTCCTGGGCCTTCGGCGTGCCCCACACGTCGTCTTCGACGCCGATCGACAGGATGGGTGTGCGCACTTCGGCGAAGCGCCGGGCGGCATCCATCTTGGCGTCGGCGAAGAAATAGTCCGGCGAGCGGCCCCAACGCGCCCATTGGCGGAAGACGGTGCCGGGCAGGGTCTGCCCGAGCCCGATCCAGCCCGGAACGCGGCCGGTCAGCAAAGCGAGGGGAACGCCAACGAGGTTCATCGAGGCAAAAACCTTGTAGGGCTCGGCGGTGTAGGCCCAATGGCCGGACATAACAGCGACCATGAGATAGCGGTCGAAGCGGTTGGCGCGGCCGCAGAGCCCGAGCCCCTGGCCGCCGAAAGACTGGCCGACGCCGACCATGACATGACCCGGCGCGACGCTTTCCAGACGATCGACCGCCGCCGCCATGTCCTTTTCCGCCCAGTCGGCCATGCTCGGCCGTTCCTTCCAGCTGCGGGGAATGCGGGAGCCCGCGACACCGCGGTAGTCATAGGTCAGCGCCGCACGGAAGCCGCGTTCGGCCACTAGGTGTTCGGCGAAGCGCGCGTAGATGCCGCGCGGTACGGCGGCGGCGGATGAAATCAGGGCGAGGGGGCCGTCGCCATGCCCGCGAAACAGGGTGCCAGTGAGTGGAAAGCTGTCTTTCGCGGCAAATGTGATGTCTTCGCGCGCGACGGCGGTCCGGTCCTGCATGGCTGAACTCCTCCATCTCCCACGCCCAACGACGAAAAATCTTACGTTTACGTCCATGTAAATGCAAGTCCGAGGATTTGGGCCAACAGGGGGCGGCTGATCTGGTCCGAGGGCAGAGCGCGGGGTGTCTTTTTCGCCGCCCCGGCAGAATCGTTGCCGGTGGCCCTTCAAGTTCGGCTTTGCAAGGCAAATATAAGGGTCTATAAGCCCCCGATCCAAAGCGGCCGGGAGGAGGCCGTCCTATTTCGAACAGCAGGTGACGATCATGGCACAGAATTGGACCCCGAGCAGCTGGCGCAGCAAGCCGATCAAGCAGGTTCCGGCCTATCCGGACATGGGCGCCCTTGCCGATGCCGAAGCGCGTCTCGCCAAGTTTCCGCCGCTCGTCTTTGCCGGTGAAGCCCGTCGCCTGACCAAGGCGCTCGGCAACGTGGCCGAAGGCAACGGTTTCCTGCTGCAGGGCGGCGACTGCGCCGAGAGCTTTGCCGAACATGGCGCGGACACCATCCGCGACTTCTTCCGCGCCTTCCTGCAGATGGCCGTCGTGCTGACCTTTGGCGCGCAGCTGCCGGTGGTCAAGGTCGGCCGCATCGCCGGCCAGTTCGCCAAGCCGCGCTCGTCCGACTTCGAGAAGCAGGGCGACGTCGAGCTGCCGAGCTATCGCGGCGACATCATCAACGGCATCGAGTTCACGCCGGAATCGCGCATCCCCAATCCAGATCGCCAGATCATGGCGTACCGCCAGTCGGCGGCGACGCTCAACCTGCTGCGCGCCTTCGCCATGGGTGGCTATGCCAATCTCGACAACGTGCACCAGTGGATGCTCGGCTTCGTCAAGGACAGCCCGCAGGCCGAGCGCTACCGCAAGCTCGCCGACCGGATTTCCGAGACCATGGATTTCATGAAGGCGATCGGCATCAGCTCGGAGACCAATCCGAGCCTGCGCGAGACCGATTTCTTCACCAGCCACGAGGCGCTGCTTCTCGGCTATGAAGAGGCGCTGACGCGCGTCGATTCCACGTCCGGCGACTGGTATGCCACGTCCGGCCACATGATCTGGATCGGCGACCGCACCCGCCAGGCGGATCACGCGCATCTGGAATACTGCCGCGGCATCAAGAACCCGCTCGGACTGAAGTGCGGTCCGTCGCTGCAGGCGGACGATCTCCTGAACCTGATCGACATCCTGAACCCGAACAACGAGGCCGGTCGTCTGACGCTGATCTGCCGTTTCGGTCACGACAAGGTTGCCGAGCACCTGCCGCGCCTCATCCGCGCGGTCGAGCGCGAGGGCCGCAAGGTCGTGTGGTCCTGCGATCCGATGCACGGCAACACGATCACGCTCAACAATTACAAGACCCGTCCGTTCGAGCGGGTTCTGTCGGAAGTCGAGAGCTTCTTCCAGATCCATCGTGCGGAAGGAACGCATCCGGGCGGCATCCATATCGAGATGACCGGCAACGACGTGACGGAATGCACCGGCGGTGCGCGTGCGGTCACGGCGGAAGCCCTGCAGGATCGCTACCACACCCATTGCGACCCGCGTCTCAATGCCGACCAGGCGCTCGAACTGGCCTTCCTGCTCGCAGAGCGGATGAAGGGCGGCCGCGACGAAAAGCGGATGATGGTCGCAAACGGTTGAAGCTAAGCTTCAGATAAGCGCATTTGACCGACCGGGCCGGCTTCCCCAAGCTGGCCCGGTTTCGTTTTGCCAGATCGGGGGTATCGAATGGACGAGTTGAGAACCGGGGCCTGCCTGTGCGGTGCCGTCCGCTTCCGCACGCGTGGGCCGGTTCGCGAGGTCGTGTTCTGTCATTGCTCGCAATGCCGGCGTCAGACCGGCCTCTACTACGCCGCGACCGACGTGCCGCGCGATCACATCCAGCTGACGGGCGAGGGCATGCTCGGATGGTACCGGTCGAGCGAGGGCGCGCAGAGGGGCTTCTGCAGCCGATGCGGTTCGGCACTTTTCTGGCAGCGCGACGGCAGCGACCAAGTCTCGGTCATGGCGGGGGCGTTCGACGAGCCGAGCGGGCTGGTCGGCGGCTATCACATATTCTGTGCCGACAAGGGTGAATTCTACGCGATCGATGACGGTCTGCCGACCTATCAGGCCGGCAAGCCCACCTGAAGAACCGGCTGCGGGCGAGGTGCCTGCAGTGCCGGCAGGGTGATGCCAAGCTCGCCGGTCGCATGGTGGAACGCTTGTTCGAGAGCCGCGAATTTCGCCGACTGCCATGTGAAGTAGTCGCTGACGAACGGGCGCGACAGCCA
The DNA here is from genome assembly GCF_059424725.1 of Allorhizobium sp. GW101-3B10. Taxonomy (NCBI): domain Bacteria; kingdom Pseudomonadati; phylum Pseudomonadota; class Alphaproteobacteria; order Hyphomicrobiales; family Rhizobiaceae; genus Allorhizobium; species Allorhizobium sp. GW101-3B10. The sequence goes on from NZ_JBWKZR010000001.1 coordinate 1,351,365, forward strand.
GAGCGAACCGCGCCGGCGCGGCAATTGCCAGCCCAGCAGACCGTCGATCTCGGCCTTCTTGAACATGCGCTTCAGGTTCGTGGCGGAGATCATGTAGACCTCGCTCAGTTCCGGCAGCGACAAGGGGCCGACATCGATGCGTTCCTGATCGGCCAAGGTGCCGGGAATGCGGGCGATCAGATCGTGGAGAACCATGCCACCGAGATCCGACCACAGGAAGTGGCCGATGCTGTCGGGCGGATCGCGCCAGGTGGGATCCTCGACCAGATGGGCGGCGGCAAAGGGCTGCGCGATGCGGAAGATGCGCGGATCCGCGGCGGCGGTCTGCTCGCGCACTCCGCCGTCCAGCCGGTCGAGACAGGCCATGTGTCCCATGAACCAGGATGCCATCGCCCCATAGGCGGATTCGGTCGTTTCCAGCACGCGCACGCGGCGGTCGGGCACATCGGGGATGTCCCGCAGGAACTTGTAGGCGACCAGTTCGGCGAGGAAGGCCGTCGCCGTGTTGCGGCTTGCCGCGCCGAGCTTCATGACGATCTCGACGAAGCGGGTCGCCGTCAGCCCGGACAGGGGGTCGTCGTCCCGGCGCTGGAGGGACAGGGCAAACAGCGAATGGGTCATCAGCCATTTGCGATGCGAGGCCTTGAGCCGCGACAGGCGCGGCGTGCGCAGGTGTATGCCGATCAGGTGTTCGGCGATCTGCTTCTCGATTGTCGGGAACAGGGGGTGGCCGGCAATTTCGGCGCGGGTCAGTGGCCGCATGGCTGGTCTACGCTTTGCTAAAGGTCTTTGATGTTCGGGTCGGCCTGCATCCGGCCGGCATTCCTAAAACGGAATGACGACGCGGCAATGGAGCCTAGCTGCTGGCTAGACAAATTTCTTATCCGTTTTGTGTCAATGGCCGGTTTACGTCATCGACGCAAGGCGGGGAACGGAGATCGGTCACCGGAGGTATTGCGGTCGGTTGTCCTGCAACCGCCGACGCCTCAGCTGGCCGGTGCCTCCATGCGCTCCGCCTGCTCGGGGAAGAAGCGCTCCGTGCCAAAGCCCTCGCCGAACATCTGGTCGTGCTGGAGATAGCGGTAGTCGCGGATCAGCGGATCGATCGGCGCACCGGAGGTCGCCCAGTCGGGGTGGGGCCGGTCGTTGCGCTCGATCAGCTGGTGCCGGTCCACGACGGCATAGCGTTCGTGCAGCCGGCCGAGAACGCCGGTGTAGAAGGCGTGCCGGTAGCCGGCGAGGCGCACCACGTAATAGGGCAGTTGCGACGGGCTGATCGAGCCCAGGTCCTTCTGCACGCCGCGCTTCGACGACCAGACCACCAGCGGCGTCTCATGCTCGCGCTTCATCACGCCGACGGAGGCCTTGCGGGTGGCGACGACGTCCGGCATGTAGCCGGTCTCGGTATAGACATTGCCGAGCGGCGGCAGGTGGTCGCCGAAAAGCACGATGATCGTCTCGCGGCGGCGCTTCTTGGCCCAGTCCATCAGTGCCTTGAGGCTGCTGTCGGCTTCGCGCACGCCCTGGGCATAGGTCGCCAGGCTGTCGCGGTTTTCCGGCGCAAGCGCTGCAGACTGCACGTTGATGGTGTTCTTCGCATAGCGGTTCTTCTCGTAGGGTCCATGGCCCTGGAGGGTGACGGCGAAGAAGAAGAACGGTTCCTTGGTCTGGTCGGCCGAACGGATGATCTCCTTCGTCAGTGCGTCGTCCGAGGTGAACAGGCCGCGCTTGTCCATGACGGGCATGTTCTCTTCCGACATGAAGGACTGGAAGCCGAGCGACTGGTAGACATTGGCCCGGTTCCAGAACCAGCTCTGGAACGGGTGGAAGGCGCGCGTCGTATAGCCCTTCGAGGCGAAGAAGGTGGCGAGCGAGGGCAGGGGCCGGCGCACATACTGCTGATAGGGAATGCTGCCATAGGGCAGGAAGGCGTTGGAGAAGCCGGTCAGTGCCTCGAATTCGACATTGGCCGTCATTCCGCCGAACTCCGGCGAGAACAGGTTGCCCGAGGAATTGGCGCGCATGGTCGGCATCGGATCGGGCGAGAGCGCGGCGTTGTTGAGGCGTGTCGGATCCCACAGCGACTCGCTCATGACCATGATCACGTCGGCGTTGCGGCCGCCGAAGAAGGTCGAAGGCAGCCGCTCCGGCGCGATGTCGGCGATCACGTCAGGGCCATAGCCGCCCGGCGCCTGGACATTGGCCATCGGCACGTTGAAGGCGAAGGCGAGCAGGAAGCCGTTGTGGCGATAGTTCTCCTGCTGGTCCCACATCATCGGCACGATGTTCAGCCGGTCGCGGACATAGGAGAACGAGTTGGGATCCATGAGCGACAGGAAGCCGCCGATCAGGGGCAGGGAGACGAGGAGCCGGAAAAGCTTCGACGGCGCCGAGAGCTGCGGAAAGTGGCGGCGTCCGAGCACGAGCAGATAGCCGAGCAGCGCGAGCAGGGCGAGCACACCAAGGACCAGGCCGATCGCGGCGAAGGGCCGGGCGGCGAACATCACGGGCACGAGTTCGCCGATCTGGCGGCCGAACAGCATGTCGCTCGGATAGAGCGGATCGGAGAGGTACTGCTGCTTCTGCATCGACAGGAAGGCCGGCAGGATCGCCAGCGGCACGAGGATCAGCGCCGACTGGTAGGCCCGGCCGAACAGCGCGTCGGCGGCGATGAAGAGCAGGAAGAGCGCCAGCACCGCGACCATGCCGGGACGGGCCGTGGACAGAAGGTAGTCGGAGACGTCGATCAGCGTGCCGCGCGCCAGCCATTCGGTGACGATGATCGTCAGAAGCGCCAGCACCAGCGAATTGACGAGTCTTGCCGCGGCGCGGAACGCGCGGGCGCGCTGTTGTGAACGTGTGCCATTTTCACCCTGAAGGGCGACGTTTGCGCCCGCAATGGACATTCCAGGCTCGGAGATAATCTCAGCCAACGCGCTCTCCAGCAATCGACAAGAAGCTTAACAGAAGTTTCACATAGCTGTCACATAGTCGTCATGAACGCTAGATGAACCAAGCCGTGCGGTGCCTTGTTCCTGCGATTTTCAACACCGTTTGTTGCAGCGCGGCACGCCCCTTTCGCACGCCGACATTGCGGAGGCGAGCGGCACGCGCTAAACGAGGGTCATGAGCGATATTCAGACCCGATCCGACACCCTCCGCATTGCCATTGCGCAGCTCGATCCGACTGTCGGCGACGTCGCCGGCAATCTTGCCAAGGCCCGGGACGCGCGCGCCGAAGCCGCATCCCAGGGCGCCGATCTGCTGCTCCTCACCGAGCTTTTCATTTCCGGCTATCCGCCGGAGGATCTGGTGCTGAAGTCGGCCTTCCTGAAGGCGTGCCGCACGGCGGTGGAGCAGCTTGCCGCCGATACCGCGGATGGCGGGCCGGGCGTGGTGATCGGCTTTCCGCGCGAGGATGAGAAGGGCCGCTACAATTCGGTCGCGGTGCTGGACGGCGGCAAGATGATTGCCACGCGAGACAAGATCGATCTGCCGAACTACGGCGAGTTCGACGAGAAACGCGTGTTCAGCGCCGGCGAGATGCCGGGGCCGGTCAATTTCCGCGGTATCCGCCTCGGCATTCCGATCTGCGAAGACATCTGGGGCGATCTCGGCGTGTGCGAGACGCTGGCCGAATCCGGTGCCGAGATCCTGCTGGTGCCGAACGGATCGCCCTACTTCCGCGAGAAGGTCGACATCCGCCACCAGGTGGCGCTGAAACAGGTGATCGAGAGCGGCCTGCCGCTGATCTACGCCAACCAGCTGGGCGGCCAGGACGAACTGGTGTTCGACGGCGCGAGCTTCGGCTTCAATGCCGACAAGACGCTGGCCTTCCAGATGAGCCAGTTCGAATCCACCCTGTCGGTCACCACCTGGAAACGGGCCGCGGACGGCTGGCGCTGCGGCGAGGGGCCGATGTCGCGCATTCCGGAAAAGGAAGAGGCCGACTATCGCGCCTGCGTGCTGGGCTTCCGCGACTATGTGAACAAGAACGGTTTCAAGAGCGTCGTGCTCGGCCTCTCGGGTGGCATTGATTCGGCCATCTGCGCGGCGATCGCCGTGGATGCGCTGGGCGAGGAGCGGGTGCGCGCCATCATGCTGCCCTATCGCTATACCTCGAAGGAATCGCTCACTGACGCTGCCGCCTGTGCCAAGGCTCTCGGTTGCCACTACGACACGGTACCGATAGGCGAGCCGGTCGACGGCTTCCTCTCCGCGCTTTCCGACATGTTCGAGGGCACCGAGAGCGGCATTACGGAAGAGAACCTGCAGAGCCGTGCCCGCGGCACCATCCTGATGGCGATCTCCAACAAGTTCGGTTCGATGGTGGTGACGACCGGCAACAAGTCGGAAATGTCGGTCGGTTATGCGACGCTCTACGGCGACATGAACGGTGGCTTCAATCCGATCAAGGACCTCTACAAGATGCAGGTCTATGCGCTCGCCGCGTGGCGCAACAAGCATGTGCCACCGGGCGCACTCGGCCCGTCGGGCGAGGTCATCCCGGCCAACATCCTCTCCAAGGCGCCGTCGGCCGAGCTTCGGCCCAACCAGACGGACCAGGATTCGCTGCCGCCCTATCCGGTGCTGGACGACATCCTCGAATGCCTGGTCGAGAAGGAAATGTCCGTCGACGAGATCGTCGCGCGCGGCCATGAGATCGCGACCGTGCACCGCGTCGAGCACCTGCTCTATCTCGCCGAGTACAAGCGCCGCCAGTCGGCGCCGGGGGTGAAGATCACCCGCAAGAATTTCGGCCGCGACCGGCGCTATCCGATCACCAATCGTTTCCGCGACCGCTGACAGAGGCGGTTGCCGGAACTTCCAGGGAGCGAGCGATGCGGAGTTCCGTGGAGATCTTCAATATTCGCAGTGGCGCCCGGCGCGTCGTATGGCAGACGGAGCGACTGGTCGAGGCGCCCAACTGGAGCCCCGACGGCGCATCCCTCATCATCAATGGCGAGGGATTGCTCTATCGCCTGCCGGCAGACGGCAGTGCCGCGCCGGTGCAGATCGATACCGGTTTTGCCACCGCCTGCAACAACGACCATGGGATCTCGCCCGACGGCCGATGGCTCGTCGTGTCGGACAAGGTGGAGCACGGCAAGTCGTGCATCTACATCCTGCCGGCCGGGGGCGGCACGCCGCGCCAGGTGACGCGTAACCTGCCGTCCTACTGGCACGGCTGGTCGCCGGACGGCCGCACGCTCTCCTACTGCGGCATTCGCAACGATGTCTTCGACATCTACACGATCTCCGTCGATGGCGGAGAGGAGACCCGGCTGACCTTCGGCGAAGGGCGCAATGACGGACCGGATTATTCGGCGGACGGCCGATGGATCTATTTCAATTCCAGCCGCTCGGGGCGGATGCAGATCTGGCGCGTGCCGGCCGAGGGTGGCGCCGCGGAGCGGGTCACCGATAGCGCATTCGGCGACTGGTTCCCGCATCCGTCGCCGAAGGGCGACAAGGTCCTGCTCTTGTCCTACGACCCGGACGTCTTCGACCATCCGCGCGATCTCGACGTGCGGCTGCGGCTGATCGATCCGGACGGGAGCAATCCGGAGACATTGTTCGAACTGTTCGGCGGGCAGGGCACGATCAACGTCCCGTGCTGGTCGCCCGATGGCAACGAATTCGCTTATGTCCGGTATTTCCCGGCGGTCGTTTAGGCAGAGACGAGCAAGCCGTCTTGCCTTCGGGCGGCGATGCTGTAGACATTCTCCGGTCAGGTGCCTGCCCTCGTCGGGGCGGGAGAATCGGGAAGCCGGTGGAATTCCGGCACGTGCCCAACGCTGTGAGGTGGATGCCTCGCGCCAACGAACCGGAGGCGGTTCGAGCCACTGGCCCTTCGGGCCGGGAAGGTCGGCGCGATGCAGACGAAGCCCAGTCAGAAGACCGGCCTGGCAAGATAGGCTTAGCCTGCGAGGACAGCAGGCGGTCGGACGCATTGTTGGGGATATGACGATGCACGACGAACCGAACGACCATCTCGTCCGGGCCGGCGCCTTTTCCGTGGAAGAGCGCGAGGCCGTCTACCGGGCGATCCGGACCCGCCGCGACGTGCGGGACCAGTTCCTGCCCGATCCTCTGCCCGAAGACCTGATCGCGCGCCTGCTGGACGCCGCCCACAGCGCGCCCTCGGTCGGCTTCATGCAGCCGTGGAATTTTCTCCTGGTACGGGACGCCGCGCGCCGCGAGGCGGTGTGGCGGGCCTTCGCCAGGGCCAATGAGGAAGCCGCGGCCCTGTTCGACGGCGAGCAGCGCGAGACCTATATGCGGCTGAAACTCGAAGGCATCCGCAAGGCGCCGCTCGGCATCTGCGTCACCTGCGATCCGACCCGCGGCGGACCCGTGGTGCTGGGGCGCACCCACAATCCCCGCATGGACAGCTATTCGACCGTGTGCGCCGTGCAGAACCTCTGGCTTGCCGCGCGGGCCGAGGGGGTAGGCGTAGGTTGGGTGAGCATCTTTCATCAGGACGATGTGCGCGCCGTGCTCGGCATTCCGGCCCATGTGGAAGTGATCGGCTGGTTCTGTGTCGGCTATGTCGACCGGCTCTACGACCAGCCGGAACTGGCGCTGAAGGGCTGGCGGCAGAGGCTGCCGATCGATGAACTCGTCTTCGACGAGGTCTGGGGAAATCTCCGGCCGCCCGAAGCGACCTAGGCTTTTGGTCGTATCTTGTGGCAGTCAACGGGAACCGCAGCGCATCCGCCCGGCGCGGCCGCACGCCGCGTGATCGAACCGATTTTCCAGGGAAACGTCAGAGGGCCGGGCTCTCGCCCGGCCGTTTGCGTTCGGCTGGCGGGGAGGCGGCGGCCGGTCCTTGCGGCCGGCGGCGCTGCTATTGCTGAAGCGGCTGGGGACCCGGCAGCGCCGGATTGCGCAGATCGATGTCGCTGGTTGCGGACGGCAGGAAGGTGGGGCCGACCTGGCGCACGGCGGCAGATTGCGGGTCATAGGCCCGATCCTGCGGCATTGCGGGAGTGGACCGCGCGGGCAGGCCATCGGCTTTCGCGGTCGCCTCGGCCGAGCGGCCGATTTCGATGACTGCCTTGTTGTTGCCGCCGGCATTGCCCTGCGCCGACTGGCCCTGCATCCGGCGATAGTAGCCGGCGAGGTCGCAGCCGCAGGACGGATTGTCGCCGCGCGATCGGTTCAGGTAGGCGAAGGCGGTCGGCAGCATCCGGTAGGGCTGGCCGGTCTCGGCCGACACCATGTCGGCGCTCTCCTCGGTGCGCATCGAATGGTAGAAGAGCTCCGTCTCGGTCTCCGGACACATCTGTTCGCAGATCTGCGCGTCACGCCGGAAATTGAGCGGCGAGGTGTTCGACGAGATCGGGAAAAAGGCGCCGTCGCAGGTTCGCACACACAGCGTTCTGAGGCTGCCGTGCCCGGTGAACGTCTGGAATCGGCCCGCGCGGCTCGCCTCGCTCATCGGCTCCGTGGTTTCGAGCGGCCGGCCGAGCGTTCGGGGCGGCGCCATCGGCATGTCCGTCGGACCCGGCTGGTCCGTGTTGCAGCCATTGGCCTCGAGTGCCTCCAGAAGACGTTGGCGCGTCTGATTGGCGCCGGTGCCTTCCTGGCGCAGCGCGTCGCGCTTGCCGGCGAGCATCTGCTTGTTGCTTTCCATGCGGGTCAAGGCGGTGGAGAGCTCGCCGCACTGGCTGGTGCCGTCAGCCCGGTATTCGACGACCGCTCCGTCGCAGCGCAGACGCCGCATGTCGTAGCGGACCTTGCGGATTTCCAGGTTCTGCCGGGCGATGGCGCTCGCATAGCGGCGCATCTCGCTCGTGTCGGCAATCACTTCCGGCTGGGATGCGAGCCGCAGCCGCAGGCTTTCGCACACGACCGACGCCTGCGCAGCAAGCGGCTGGCAGGCAAACACGACGGCAAGCGTCAGGAGCAATCGATGTCTGCGATGGTGCAAGTCGCGTCCCCGGTCGGCGTCGGTCCTTGTACGGATTACTGGTGAGCCTATAGGCATTTTCACCTTAGTTTGCGAGGGACAAAGCGCCAAACAGGAACACAAATCTGTGTTAACGCAAAGCGCCGCGGGATCGCGGCGCTTTGCCTTTTCGGAAGAAGTGTCAGGCGGCGCGGGGCTGTTCGATCGACAGAGGTTCGACCAGCAAGGGTCCGTCGATTTCGGCGACCGCCTTCATCCGTGCCAGCAGGTCGGGCGTCACCTCCCATGCGACGGCGACGGCGTGGACCGAGCCGATCTTGTGCGGTTCGGCGATGCGTTCGCCCGGGCAACCCATGCGCCGGAACATCCGCTCGAGGAAGACGTCCGTCACGGTGACGATGTGGCTGAGCCCGGAGGCAAGACCGATCTCGCCGACGCCGCACATCAGTTCGGCGGCTGCAATCGTCACCTGGTTCGAGGCGCGGTCCTGCGAGATTTCCGGCTCGATGCAGAAGCGGCTCGATTCCCAGATCTCGGCGCTGCGGATCTCCGGCCGCCCTCCGAGCAGGATCGGGAAGGTGTCGTCGAGCATGTTGGGGCCGAGTGTCGGCAGCAGCCGCAGGGAGCCGCGCAGCAGGCCCTCCGGCGAATAGGACATGACGTAGATGGGGTTGGCATCGTCATAGTGGTCCACTTCCCAGTCGTCCCTGACGGTTACGTCCCATTTCAGAAGATCGTGGAAAACCCGCTTGCGCAGCCGGTGCATGGCGGCGATTTCCTCGGGATATTCGTTGCGATTGGCGCCATTGATGATCCTGATCATTCCAGTCTCCCTTGTTTGTCCAGGCGACTGAAAGATGGCAAATTACATATGAAATGAAACTGTCGGTAGCGACAGGTCGCGAAATTGCAATTGCGGATTATGCTTGTGCGCCCCAAATGGCGGAGGTGGTCAGTGCAGGTCCGGCCCCGGCAGCAGGCCGCGCCAGGCGGCTTCGGCGACCGCCTGGGTGTTGGACACGACATTGAGCTTGCGGCGCGCATTGGACATGAAATAGCGGACCGTGCGCTCTGTGATTCCCAGGATCACCGCGGTCTCCCAGTAGCTTTTTCCTGCCGCGGCCCAGTAGAGGGCCTGGCGCTCGCGTCGCGTCAGCCGGGGTTTGGTCTCGCCGCCGCCGCCCACGCCGGGCTCGCTGCCCTGGAGGAGCGTGGCATGAAACTCGATGGCGAGCGCCTGCAGGTCGCGGTCATGCAACCGGCGGAACCTGTGCCAGTCGCAGGCTTCGGCATCGATATGGACGGCGAGCATGGCCTGGCGGCCCTCGCGCGAGAGGAGCGGATAGGCTACGCCGCAGGGCGTGATGCCGAGGCGCTCGGCCACCCGGTCGAGGCCGTCGCGGGCCGGCGTGCCTGGTGTCAGCACGTTCCAGTCGAGCGGCCGGATCGCCGCCAAAGCCAGGCGGAGCGGCGGCTCGAAGACGCTGGGGCCGAGCGCCCTGACGGCATGGACCCCCGCAGCACCGAAGGTGTGGCACAGGCGATGCGCCTTGACGCCTGCCGGCGTGCACATGGCGTCGATATAGAAGATGTGGGTGATGCCGAAGGTGGTCTGCATCTGCCTCAAGAACGGGAGCGGACGCACGACCTTCTGATCGTGCAGCCAGTCCAGCAGGTCGAAGTAGCCGCCCTGGTTCGTCATTCCTGAAACCCTGCAATAAATATGGGTCAAGAGTGTTCGCCGGAGGCCATGATGTCCAGCGGGTAATTTGGATGACGAGCTTACCCAGCCGAAGGCCCCGTCACCGGCGATGGCGGGGTATACCGGATGTTCCGGGATTGGCGCAGGCCCGCGTCAGTCGGGCTGCGCGGCTTCCACGACGGCAAGGGCGGCCATGTTGACGACGCCGCGTGAGGTGACCGAAGTCGACAGGACGTGGGCGGGCAGGGCGGCACCAAGCAGGATCGGCCCGACATGCAGCGCGTCCATCATGGTGCGAACGATGCCGAGGGAGATATTGGCGGCATCGAGGTTGGGGAAAACCAGGAGATTGGCTTCGCCGGTCAGCGTGCCGTCGGGCATGGCCCGCTTGCGCAGGGCTTCCGACAGGGCCGAACCACCCTGCATCTCGCCGTCGACCTCGAGCTCCGGCGCCTGGGCGCGGATGAGTTGCAGCGCCTCGCGCATCTTGCGGGCACTTTCGGAATCGCGCGAGCCGAAGTTCGAATGCGACACGAGGGCGGCCCTGGGCGTGATGCCGAAACGGCGGATCTCCTGGGCGGCGAGGATCGTCATTTCGGCGATCTCGGCGGCGGAGGGATTATAGGTGACGAAGGTGTCGGTGAAGAAGATGGCGCCGCGCTGGGAGATCAGCAGGCTGAGGCCCGAAAAGGCCCGCACACCCGGCTTCTTGCCGATGATCTGGCCGACATCGCGCAGGTGGCGGTCGAATCGGCCTTCGACGCCGCAGATCAGGGCGTCCGCATCGCCACGGCGCACGGCCAGCGCGCCGATCACCGTATTGTTGGTGCGCACGATCGTGCGGGCGGCCTCCGGATTGATGCCGGCCCGGCCGACCAGGGCGAAATAGTCCTCGACATATTCACGGTAGCGCGGATCGTCCTCGGGGTTCACCAGATCGAAATCGACGCCCGGACGGATGCGAAGACCGAAGCGCTGCAGGCGGCTCTCGATGATCTGCGGACGGCCGATCAGGATCGGCTTGCCGCTGCTTTCCTCGAGCAGGACCTGGGCGGCGCGCAGCACGCGCTCGTCCTCACCCTCGGCGAAGATGACGCGCTTGCTCGATGCCTTCTTCGCTGCCGCGAAGATCGGCTTCATGACGAAGCCGGAGCGGAAGACGAAGCGGTTCAGCTGGTCGAAATAGACATCGTAGTCGGTGATCGGACGGCGTGCCACGCCGCTCTCCTCGGCGGCCTTGGCGACGGCCGGCGCGATGCGCAGGATCAGACGCGGGTCGAACGGCGAGGGAATGAGATAGTTCGGACCGAAGGTCGGGGATTCGCCGGAATAGGCGCGGGCGGCGACCTCGGAGACTTCCTCGCGGGCAAGGGCTGCGATGGCGCGCACCGCGGCCATCTTCATTTCCTCGTTGATCGTCGTCGCGCCGCAGTCGAGCGCGCCGCGGAAGATGTAGGGAAAGCACAGGACGTTGTTGACCTGGTTGGGGAAGTCGGAGCGGCCGGTGCAGATCATCGCGTCGGGGCGCGCCGCGCGGGCAAGATCCGGCATGATTTCCGGCGTCGGGTTGGCGAGCGCCATGATCAGCGGCTTTTCCGCCATCTTCACCAGCAGTTCCGGCTTCAGCACGCCTGCGGCCGACAGGCCGAGGAAGACGTCGGCGCCGTCGATCGATTCGGCGAGCGTGCGATTGGCGCTGTCCTGGGCATAGACGGATTTCCACTGGTCCATCAGCACTTCGCGGCCGAGATAGACCAGGCCCTCGATGTCGTGCACCCAGATGTTTTCGCGCTTTGCGCCGAGGATGACGAGAAGGTTGAGGCAGGCGAGCGCCGCGGCGCCGGCGCCGGAGGCGACGATCTTGACGTCCCCGATCTTCTTGCCGGCCAGTTCCAGGCCGTTGAGGATCGCGGCGGCGACGATGATCGCCGTTCCGTGCTGGTCGTCATGGAAAACCGGGATATTCATCTTGTCGCGCAGCTGCTGCTCGACCTCGAAGCATTCCGGCGCCTTGATGTCCTCGAGGTTGATGCCGCCGAAGGTCGGTTCGAGCGCCGAAACGGTCGAAACCATGGAATCGACGGTCAGCGCGTCGATTTCGATGTCGAAGACGTCGATGCCGGCGAACTTCTTGAACAGGACGGCCTTGCCTTCCATGACCGGCTTCGAGGCGAGCGGCCCGATATTGCCGAGCCCGAGCACGGCCGTGCCGTTGGAGATGACGGCGACCAGGTTGGCGCGGGCGGTATATTCCGCGGCCAGTTCCGGTTCGTCGCGAATGGCAAGACAGGGGGCCGCCACACCGGGCGAATAGGCGAGCGCGAGGTCGCGCTGGTTGCCGAGCGGCTTGGTGGCCTGGATTTCCAGTTTTCCCGGTCGCGGATAGCGATGGTAGAAAAGTGCCTGCTCATCGAGGTCGGCCGTGGCGGTTGTCGGCTGCGACTTGTTCTTGTCCTTGGTATCCATGCTTTCCCGTGTCCGCTTTTCTTTGGATTGCGTTCCTGCATACACCAAATGAACGGGACTGGGAGTACCCCGCCGCCCTCCTCACCGATTTTGTCGGCGAAGGCTTTTCCCGCGCGCACGAAAAAGCCCGGCGGGGGAGCGCCGGGCTTGCCTTCGATCCAGCAAAGACGGGGGCTGGTCTCAGGTGGAAGGCGATACGAGCGAAGGCTGAGTCGTGGGACGGTAGCCGTACTTGGACTTGGCACAATCATTGCCGGACAGGCCGGCATAGGCGCAGGCGGTCTGCTTTTCGTCCGTCGGGCGGGTGGTCTGCGAGCAGCCGGCAAGCGCTGCGGTGATAAGCAGGGCGACGAGTAACTTTTCCACGATCCGTTCTCCTGGTGGATGTCCCGCGCGGCGGCTCTCGTTGGCCTGTCGTTTGGGTAGTTGAACTTGCGTGCCTCATATTGAACACATGTGTTCAGTTGTCAACATCATTGTTTGAGAAATTGCGCAGGGGTCTTGGCTTGTGGCCGTCCGATGCGGTACGACTAGGGCGTTCTGAAGGGAGTCGGCCGTGAAGTCTGGTGTTCAGTGTCGCATCCATGAGGCGGCGATGCGTCTCTTCGCGCGATTGGGCGCGAGCCGGGTCAATGTAAGCGATCTTGCCGAGGAGGCGGGCGTCGCGCGCGGCACGATCTACAATGCCGTCCCCAATCCCGACCGCCTGTTCGAGGAGGTTGCGGGCGATCTCGCCTGCGAGATGCAGGAACGCGTCCGGGTGAGTATCGTCGAGATTGCCGATCCTGCGCGCCGCCTGTCCTGCGGGATCCGGCTGTTCCTGCGCCGGGCGCACGAGGAGCCGCAATGGGGCCGTTTCATCGTGCATTTTGGCTTCAGCAACAAATCGTTGCGGGGATTGCTGACCGCATCCTCGACCGAGGAGATCGTCACGGCGATCGGCACCGGCCGCTATGCCATCCGCCAGGAGCAGGTGACATCGATGGTCGCGATCATCGGCGGTGCGACCCTGTCGGGCATGATGCTGGTGCTGGAAGGCTACAAGAGCTGGCGCGAGGCCGGCAGCGAAGTGGCCGAACTCATCCTCGTCTCGCTGGGCGTCGACCGCGTGGAGGCCGGCGAGATCTCCCGTTGCGAACTGCCTGAACTCGTCCAGCAATAGGGGCCTTGCCGATTGCGGCACCCCGTCAAGCGGGCCTGTCATCATCCTGAAACACGAGTCTGGTTTTGGAGGGGGCGAAGGCTCGTCAAGCGAGAGGCCCATGACCGTGAATACAGATTCGGAAATCCGTCACTTCAGAACCCTGTTCATTTCCGACGTGCATCTCGGCTCGAAGGCGGCCAAGGCGGACTTCCTGCTCGACTTCCTGCGCACCCACGAGGCCGAGACGATCTTTCTCGTCGGCGACATCGTCGACGGCTGGCGGCTGAAGCGCAGCTGGTACTGGCCGCAGGACTGCAACGACGTCGTGCAGAAGCTGCTGCGCAAGGCACGCAAAGGCACCCGCATCGTCTACATTCCCGGCAATCACGACGAATTCCTGCGCGGCTTTCCCGGCACCCATTTCGGCGGCATCGAAGTGGCCGAACGGATGATCCACGAGACTGCCGACGGCAAGCGCTACCTCGTACTGCACGGTGACGAATTCGACGTCGTGGTGCGCAATGCCCGCCTCGTCGCCTATCTCGGCGACTGGGCCTACGACATGGCGATCAACATCAACATCCTGCTGGCTGCGGTGCGTCGCCGCCTCGGCATGCCCTACTGGTCCTTCTCCGCCTGGGCCAAGTTGCAGGTGAAGCAGGCCGTCAACTTCATCGGCGAGTTCCAGCGCGTCGTTGCCGAGGAAGCCAGACGCAACGACGTGGATGGCGTGATCTGTGGCCATATCCACCATGCTGTGATGGAAGACATCGACGGCATCCACTACATCAACACCGGCGACTGGGTGGAGAGCTGCACGGCCATCGTCGAGCATCACGACGGACGCTTCGAGCTGATTTCCTGGGGCCATCTGATCGGCGCCGCCGCCAAGAAGGTCGCCGCCCTAGCGCCGCCCCGGGCTGTGGCGGTTGCGATCGCCGCCGAAGTGGCGAATGCGAAAGACGTCCAGGCGGCCTGAACCGGAGCGTCGGTTCACACGTTGGCCGGAACTGACCGTGGGCGTGTGTCTTCATGGTGACGCGCCGCGATAAACGCTTCCTTAAGGATTTCATTGCCGGTGCGTGTCGTTATACTGCGCGCTTGAGTGATTTGCGCCGGCAAGATGATTTGGCCGAGCCCGCGTGGCGCAATGCGTGGAAGTTGTCAGAACCTTGAAGTCCGTACACCCAGAGAGCGCCGCGATTGATATCGACGAATTGCCGGGCGAAGGGCATCGCATCCGGCTGTCCGGCGCCTGGCGCAACAACAGCCTCGGCACATTGCTGCAGAACAATGGCCGGCTGGTTCCCGTGGACGGCAGCCGGCCCATCGAGGTCGATCTGAACGCGGTCTCGGAGATGGACATGGCGGGCGCCTGGCTGGTACGCCGCTTCGTCGCCGCTCGCGAGAAGGCGGGCGGCGATATCAAGCTGACCGGCGGCAGTCCGGCGATGCGCGAACTGCTGCGGGTCCTGCCGGAAGACGTCAAGCATCCCACCCCGCCTGCGGCCAAGGGGCCGCTGTTCCAGCGGCTGTTCGCGCCGGTCGGCAAGGTGATCGTTGATCTGTGGTTCGATGTGGTGGCGATGATGTTCGTGCTCGGCTCGGCCGTGCACGGCGCGCAGACCAAGCTCGGGCGCGGCAGCGGCGTCTCACCTGCCTCCGTGGTCACCCAGATGGACCATATGGGCGTCCGAGCCGTGCCGATCATCATGCTGATGTCCTTCCTGATCGGGGCGATCATCGCCCAGCAGGGCGCGTTTCAGCTACGGTATTTCGGCGCCGAGATCTTCGTCGTCGACCTCGTCGGCATCCTGCAATTGCGCGAGATCGGCGTTCTGCTGACGGCGATCATGATCGCCGGCCGTTCCGGCAGCGCGATCACCGCCGAAATAGGCTCGATGAAGATGCGCGAGGAGATCGACGCGCTGAAGGTGATCGGCCTCAACCCGATCGGCGTCCTGGTTTTTCCCCGACTGGTCGCCCTGACCGTCGTGCTGCCGCTCCTGACGATCGTCGCCAACTTCTCCGCGCTTTACGGAGCCTCCGTGGTCGCCTGGACCTATTCCGGCATCACCTTCGACGTGTTCACCACGCGCCTGCATGATGCGATCGACTATTCGACCGTGGCGTCCGGGATGATCAAGGCACCCTTCATGGCGCTGATCATCGGTATCGTGTCCGCGGTCGAGGGCATGAAGGTCGGCGGCAGCGCCGAGTCTCTCGGGCGACACGTCACGGCGGCGGTGGTGAAGGCCATCTTCGTCGTCATCCTGGTGGATGCGCTGTTTGCAATTTTCTACTCGGCAATCGATTTCTGAGGTGGCGGGCGTGAACACGGAAACCGGGGCGGTAGAGAAGGGCGAGCGCGAGAAGGTGCTGTCGGTCAGGGATCTGACGGTCGCCTTCGGCAGCAAGGTCGTTCTCGACAATCTCGACCTCAACATCTATCGCGGCGAAATTCTCGGCTTCGTCGGCGCATCGGGTGCGGGCAAGTCGGTGCTGATGCGCACGGTCCTGCGGCTGTTGCCGCGTCGGTCCGGCACGATCGAAATCCTGGGTTCCGACTATAATACGGTGGACGAGCGCACGCGGATGGAACTCGACACGCGGCTGGGCGTCTTGTTCCAGCACGGTGCGCTGTTCTCGGCGCTGACCGTCAAGGAGAACATCCAGCTGCCGATGCGTGAATATCTCGACCTGCCGATGTGGCTGATGGATGAGCTGGCCTACCTCAAGCTGGATCTCGTCGGTCTCGACCCGGATGCTGCGGACAAGTATCCGTCGGAACTGTCCGGGGGCATGATCAAGCGTGCGGCGCTGGCGCGCGCGCTGGCGCTCGACCCGGATCTCGTTTTCCTCGACGAGCCGACCTCCGGCCTCGACCCGATCGGCGCCGCGGAATTCGACGAACTGATCGCGAGGCTGCGCGACACGCTCGGCTTGACCGTCTATATGGTCACCCACGACCTCGACAGTCTGTTTTCCGTCTGCGACCGCATCGCCGTTCTGGGGCAAAAGCGAGTCTTGGTCGAAGGCACCTTGGACGATATGCTCGCCAGCGAAGATCCTTGGGTCAAATCCTATTTCAGGGGCAAGCGGGCCCGTTCCATTCCTCGCCGGGGCAACCCGGTGGCATCCGGTAGAGTGACTGACTGATGGAAACCAAAGCCAATTATGCGATCGTCGGTTTTTTCACGATGCTGGTCATCGCGGCCGCCTTCGGCTTCGTCTACTGGATGGCGGAATACGGCCGCGGCGGGACGCTCGCCCCGCTGGCGATCCGCATTCCGGGTTCGGCCAACGGCTTGAGCATCGGCTCTCCGGTGCGCTTCAACGGCATCGCCGTCGGCTCCGTGCGCAGTCTCTACATCGACAAGGAGGATCCGCAATTCTCGGTGGCCTTCACCGAGGTCAGGGCCGACGCGCCCGTCACCGCCTCGACCAAGGCGGTGCTCGAGATCCAGGGCCTGACCGGGGCGGCCTATATCGAACTCTCCGGCGGCAATGCGGGGGACGCCAATATTCTCGAGAAGGCGATCGCCACCGGTGAGCCGGCGGTATTGCTCGCCGATCAGTCGAGCGTCACCAACCTCCTGGCGACGGCCGACAAGATCCTGAAGCGCGCCGATGATGCGATCGGCCAGCTGCAGGGCTTCATCACCGATGCCCGAGATCCGCTGACCAATACCGTCAAGAACGCCGAGACCTTCTCCAAGTCGCTGGCCGACAATGCCGACGGCATCGACAAGTTCCTGGCAAGCGTCAGCGCGCTGTCGGAATCGGTCTCCGGCCTGTCGGGCCGACTCGACTCGACGCTCGGCGCGGCCGAGAGCCTGTTCAAGGCGCTCAATTCGGACAAGATTGACCAGATCCTCACCAATACAGAGGCGTTCACCGGCAATTTCGCCGATGCCTCGGACAGCATCGGTCCGGCCATCGAGACCTTCCGCGACACGGCAGCGACCTTCCAGAAGTTTGGCGAGAATGCCGACAAGACGCTGGGCAGGGTCGACGCGGTGATCGCCGCGGTCGATTCACAGAAGATCACCCAGGTGATGGACGACGTCTCGGTCGCATCCGCCGATGCGCGCGAAGCGATCAGCGGCTTCAAGGATCTCAGCCAGAGCATCACCGATCGCACCCAGGACATCGATCAGGCGATCACCGACTTCACCCAGCTTTCCAACAAGCTGAACAATGCCTCGGACCAGATCGACGGCATCCTGAAGAAGGTCGATGCCTTCCTGGGCTCGGGCGAGGCGGATTCGCTGAGCGCCGAGGCGCGCAAGACGCTGGTGTCGATCCGCGGTGCCGCCGACAACCTGAACGCCAGGATCGGCCCGATCGCCGACAATCTGACGCGCTTCTCCAATACCGGGCTCAGGGACATTCAGTCGCTGGTCACCGATACGCGCCAGACCGTGCGCGGTCTGAACGACGCGATCACCAATTTCGACAATAATCCGCAGCGGCTGCTGTTCGGCGGCGACAACGTCAAGCAGTTTGACGGGCGAACGAGACGATGACGAACGGGACGGGAAGGGACAGGGGTCACATGGGCGGAACCGCTATCATGGCGCGTTGCACGACGGCAATGAGGGCTGCGATCCTCGTGCCGCTGCTGGTCGCAGGGCTGTCGTCCTGCGGGTCGAAGGCATCGAACGATACCTTCGACATCACGGCGGCCCCCGACGTCAAGAGCAGCGGACCGGCGCGCAGCCGCCAGCTGCTGGTCGCCGATCCTTCGGCCTTGAAGGCGCTGGACAGCGAGCAGGTGCTGGTGCGCGTCTCGCCGTCCGAGATCCGCTATCTGTCGAACTCCCAGTGGAGCGACAAGCTGACCCGGATGGTCCAAGCCAAGCTGGTCGAGACCTTCGAGAACACCGGCAAGCTGGACGGCGTCGGCAAGCCCGGCCAGGGCCTTGCCATCGACTACCAGCTGATCACCGACGTCCGTGCCTTCGAGATCGATACGGTCGGCGGCGACAGGGGGGTGGTCGAGATCTCCGTCAAGCTGCTCAACGACCGCAACGGCGCGGTCAAGGCGCAGAAAGTGTTCAGCGCCAGCGAGCCGGCGTCGGGCACGTCCAACGAGGCTTATATCCGCGCCATGGACCAGGCCTTCGGCCGCGTGAGCGCGGAAATCGTCGCCTGGACGCTGACCCAGATCTGAGGCCGGCCAACGGCCCGGCAGGAGCCGCGGACCGGTCGTCCTTTGCCTCACATACGATAAACAAGAAAGAGCCCCGGGCCATTCAGGCGCCGGGGCTCTTTCTTTCGTGCTGTTTGTCAGCTGCGGCCGGCGTTGCCCGCCGGCGTTTCGCTCTTAGCTGAACCGGCCGGCGGCGTGGGCCAGCATGGTGTAGACTTTGCCGGTGTCCGAGGTCAGGTAGGACTGGGTCACGGTCTTGTCGCGGTCGGTACGGGCGACGTCGCCGAGCAGCTTTTCGAAATCGGCGATGTAGCGGTCGACGGCGACGCGGAATTCCGGTTCGCGCTCATACTTGCGCTTGATCTCGTCGAAGGTCTGCTGGCCCTTCAGCGTGTAGAGGCGGCGCGTGAACACGTCGCGCTCGCCGCGCTGGTAGCGGCGCCACAGGTCGACCGATGCGTCGTGGTCGATGGCGCGGGCGATGTCGACCGACAGCGAGTTCAGCGATTCCACCATGTGGCGCGGATTGCGGGTGTCGGCCTGGCGCGGTGCGGCCGGGGCCTCGGCGGCCGGACGGGGTGCCGGTGCGCGCGGAGCGGGCGCCGCGACCGCTTCCTCATGCTCGTCGCGCGAGGCGCCGCGCAGCAGGTCGCTGATCCATCCGCCGGATACGCCACCTGCAGCGGGAGCAGGGGCGGTCGACGGGTTGATGCTGCCGCGCAGGCCGAGCGGTTCCATCGTGCGGGCCGGAACCGGTGCCGGCGCAGGGGCCGGAGCGGGGGCCACGACGGGTGCAGGTGCAGGCTGCTGGGCGACGACGGGAGCCGGGGCCGGAGCGGGTGCAGGGGGCGTTTTCGGTGCCTCGACGGGCTTTGCCTCGGCCAGCTTGCGGGCGACAGGCTCGGAGATTTCCAGGACCTGGGTCGAGCGGCCGACGAGCTGCGAAATGTCCTGCAGCGCCTTGATCTGCTCGGACACCGCGCGGCGCATGGCTGCTGCACTTTCCTTGGCTTCTTCCGGAAGATCGAACGCGCCGCGCTTCAGCTCGCTCCGGGTCATATCCAGTTCCTTGCGGATGTCCTGGGCCGAACGGCGAATCTCGTCGGTCGCGCCGGCAAAGCGGGTGACCGCTTCCTCGACCGCCTGGCGCATGGCTTCGCGCAGGTGGTTGGCGGCGCCATCGGACTTGCGCCCAGCTTCGCCGAGCAGCTTGTCGACGTCGGACAGCGAGGCCGTGAGCCCGCCGCGCAGGCGATCGGCCAGATCGCCCGAACGCTTCTCGGCTTCCGACAGGGTTTTCTCGATGGCGCGGTTGGCGTCCTCGCCAGCCGACATCAGCGCACCGCGCATGTTGCCTGCGGTGGAGAGCGCCTGCTTTTCCGTTTCGGACAGGATCTTGCCGATGTCGGCAAAGGAGGTCTGGATGCTCTGGCGCAGGTTGCCGGCAACTTGGCCCGACCGCTGCTCGGCGCGCTCGAAGGCGCTGTCGACCATGTTGCCGAGGTTCTGCATCGTCGTCTCGATCTCTTCAGAGCGCTTGACGAGGCCGACGGCGAGGTCGCGCAGCGCCTGCTGGCGCTCCTCGAGCGTGCCGACGAGGTTCGACTGGGCGGCGGACAGAAGCTCGGAGGCCTGGCTCAGCACCTTCGAATGCTCGCCGAAGCGGCCGACAATCGAGGTGACCTGCGACAGGGTTTCGCCGGAGACGGCGGCCAGACGCTCAAGCTTGCCGTCGAGCAGGCGACCGGAGGTCTGCAGCAGGTCGGCGGCCTTGGAGGTGGTCTCGGCAAAGCGCTCGGTCGTCTGGCCGAGCTGGCCGTCGGCGGCCACGATATTGGCGGCCACCTGCTCGATCATGTTGGCGAGGCCCGAATTGCTTTCGCTCAGGCGCTCGATCAGACGTCCGGCGCTCTGCGTCAAGCTCGTCTCGGCCGCATTGATGGTCTCTGCCGCCTTGTCGGCGCGATGGCCGATCGCTTCGACGATGGCGTCGTTCTCCGCACGCAGGCGTTCGGCGCTGAGCGCCGCCGCTTCGGCGATCCGTTCCGCCGCCGTGCGGCCGGTCTCGGCATAGTCGGCGACCAGGGGGGCGGCCTTCTCGTCGATCAAGCGCGACAGTTCCGCCGAACGCGATGCGAGCATCGAGTTGAGTTCGCGGGTCCGTTCGTCGAGCACGGTGCGAATGGTGTTGCCCCGCGCTTCGAGCGCCTTTTCGACGGCATCCATGGTCGAGGTGATTTCCTCGGTGTTGCCGGTCAGCTGCTCGCGGATCGCGGCGGCCCGGGCCTCGAGCGCCGAGCCGGCGTCGGAAAGCGTGCCCGACAGCGCGGAGATGTGGGTGCCGACGAGGGCTTCGGCTTCCGCGACCTTGTTGGCGATCACGTCGCCGGCTTCGGCGAAGGTCTGGGCCACGGCCGCAGCCTGCCCGGCGAGGCGGGTCTGCGTTTCGGAAATGCGGTTGGCGAGGTCTTCGGACTTTTCCTCGACCGTGCGGCTGAGCTCGGCGCTGCGTTCGCCGATACGCTCGGCAAACTGGGCGCCCGTCTGGTTCAGGAGCTCGACGGAGCGCTGGGCTTCGCTGTCCAGGTCGCGGGCGGCGTCCGCGACGGCGCCACGCAGCGCGGCGGCGAGGCCGGCGGCCTTACCCTCGATCGTGCGATTGACGTTGTCGAGGCCGATATTGAGGGCGCGGTCCATGGTCGACAGGCGTTCGTCGATCTGCGCGGTGCGGCTGTCGAAGGTCTCGGCAATCTTGAAGGCGCCATCATCGAGCACGCGCGACACGCGTTCCACGGCGTCGCCGCCGACACGCTCAAGATCGGAGACCTTCTCGGTCAGGCGGCTTGCGAATATTTCGCCGGCGTCGCCGATGCGGGTGTCGACCCCGTCGAGGCCGCTCTTGATCCGCTCCTCGAGCGTTTCGAGGCTGACCTCGATGCGGCTGCTGGTATCGTCGATACGGCTCGCCATGCCGCCGACCGACTGTTCGATGCGGCCGGAGAAGTCCTGGGCCGTGCGGGTGATTTCGCTGGCGGCCTCGCCGATCTGGCTGGTGAGCGCGCCAGCCGTGCCGCGCAGGCGTTCGTCGAGTGCCTTGCCGCTTTCATCGATGGCGCGGCGCAGCGCTTCCTCGCGCTCCTCGAGAGTCATTTCCAGCATGCCGGTGGAGGCGGCGATCGAGGCGCCGATGGCGGCTCCCTGTTCGGCGAGCGTGCCGTCCAACTGCTCCTGGGCCGTGCGCAGCGTAAGGTTGATCGCGTTGCCGCGGTCTTCCAGCGTGGCGCGGATTCGCTCATGGGTGTCGGAGAGCTTGCCGTCGATGCCGGCAAGCCCGGACGCCATCGTATCACCGATGCCGGAAAGGCCGGACGTCATGGATTCGCCGAGGCTGGAAAGGCCGGACGCCATGGTCTCGCCGAGGCCGGAAAGGCCGGACGCCATGGTCTCGCCGATGCGGCCGGTGCCTTCGCCAAGCGTTTTTTCCAGCTGCTCGCCGGCCTGTTCCAGCGTGGAGGCGAGGTAGGCGGCGTGGCCGGCCAGCGACAGGTCGAGGCGGTCCTGGTTTTCGCTGTAGGCGCTGCGGATCGCTTCGGCCTTGTCGGCGAAGGCGGCTTCGAGGCGGTGGTCGGCATCGGCCACGGTGTCGATGATCGTCGCGGTACGGCGGTCGAGGGCGTCGGCGAGCCGGCGCTCAGTCCCGGAGACGGCATCGATCAGTGTCGCTGCGCGGCTTTCGAGCGTCGTGTCGATCTGCCGCTGTCCGTCCGCGAAGGTCTGCGCGATCGCCTGATTGCGGGCGTCGAGGGTCGCGGCCAGCCTGTCCTCGGTGCCGGACACGGCCTCGATGATGGAGGAGGCGCGGCCTTCCAGCGTCTGGTCGAGACGCTTCTGGCCGTCGGCCAGCGTATCGGCGATCTCGCGGGTCTTGCTGTCGAGGGTTTCGGCGAAGCGATCCTGGTTTCCGGCAAGCGCATTGACGATCGTCTCGGCGCGGCTCGACAGGGTTTCCTCGAAGCGGTTCTGGTTGTCGGAAAGGGCGGAGTAGAGCGCCCCGCCTCGTTCTTCCATCACGGCGTCGATGCGCTTGTGGGCGTTCTCCAGGCTCTCGCTCAGCGCAAGGGCGCGGGCCGACATCGCATCGGCGATTTCCTGGGCGCGGGTCGACAGGGCGTCGTCGATCAACTCCTGGCCCGTGCCGACGGCGGTGGCCAGCGCGAAGGACTGGTCGGTCAGCGTCGAGCCGAGGCGTTCGATGCTCGAATTGAGAATGCCGTCGATCGCCTCCGAACCGCCGGTGACGGTCTCGTTGATGCGGGCGAGGCTTTCCATCAGCTTGCTGTCGAGCGAGCCGGCGCGTTGGTCGAATGCGCTGGCGAATTCGGCGACCCGTTCGTCGAAGGCCGAGTTGACCAGGCCGATGGTCGCCTGAAGGCGATCTTCGAACAGGCCGGAGCGCAGGTCGAGGTCGACGATGGCGTCGTCGGCGCTGGACTGCAGGCTGTGGCGGAAGGCGGCGCCCTTGTCGTCGAGCGTGGCGTTGAGCTTGGCCAGAACCTGGTCGAGCGAACTGGTGATGCCCTGTTCGCCGCTGGTCAGGCGATCGGCGATCTCGCGGGTGCGTTCGGCCAGCGTCTCATTGAGCTGGCGGGCGCGTTCGCTGAGCGCCGCATTGAGCTTTTCGGTATTGGCGTCGAGGGTCGAGGCGCGGGTCTCGAACTCGCCGAGCAGTTCACGGCCGCGCTCCTGGAGCGTGCCGGTGAGCTGCTGCAGACGGGTGTCGAATTCGCTCGCCAGCGAGATTCCCGAGGCGCTCAGCGTCTGGACGAGGTTTTCGGTCTTGCTCGACAGCAGGCTGCCGATCGAGGTTGCGGCGGCGTCCGACTTTTCCATCAGCGCGGCGGCGCGGGTGTCGATCAGCGACGCGAATGCCTCCCCCGAGGTTGCAAGGCGGACCGCGATCTCTTCGGTCGCCAGCGACAGTTCTTCCTTCAACTGCTCGTGGGCGCCGACGATGGAGCTGCGGATGCGTTCCGCGTGATTGACGATGGCGTCGCGCTCGGAACCGAGTTCATGGACGAGGCCGCGGACGCGCAGTTCATTGTCGGAATAGCTGCGTTCGAGCGCGGTCACTTCCGAATGGACCAGCGTTTCGAGCTCGGTGGCACGGGCGATGGTGCGCTCGATGCCTTCGTTCATCGCCGAGACTTCGCGGCGCACGGCCTGACCGACTGTCATGATGCGCTCGGAGGCGATGGTCTCGGGTTCCGAGAGGCGCAGTGCGACTTCCGCCATGGACCGTGCCGCGTTGCGCAGGTCATGGGCGCGGGCCATCA
Organism: Allorhizobium sp. GW101-3B10; assembly: GCF_059424725.1. NCBI lineage: Bacteria > Pseudomonadati > Pseudomonadota > Alphaproteobacteria > Hyphomicrobiales > Rhizobiaceae > Allorhizobium > Allorhizobium sp. GW101-3B10. Next base: position 1,375,080 of record NZ_JBWKZR010000001.1, read on the forward strand.
TGATGGCGAAGGCGAAGAACAGCATGACCGGGATGACCGTGCCGACGAAGATCGCGACGACGCCGGGCATGGCCACGACGTCCGCGACGCTGGGCGCCTGCCAGATGGCGGTGCCGTAGAGAAGCTGGCTGAGGCCGACGGCGCCGAGCACCCAGAGCACCGAGACGATCGTGGCATTGCGCATGGCGCTACGCATGGAGGCGCCTTCCAGCGTCCTCATGATGGCGGCCGGGTTACGGCGGGATGCATCGTTGGCGGGTTCGAAGGCCGGGGCCTTGGGTGCCATTTCGGGCGCCAGGTCGGCGGCGCGGGCCGGGCGACGTTCGCTCGACTTCTTGGGAGGGGCAGGACGCTGGTTGCTGGACTCGGACACTTTGGCCTCCGGTGCGTCTGACGCCTGCCTGCCTCGGCCGGCCGGCGTCTCCTGTTCGTCGAAATCGATCCTCAGAGCCGCTTCGAGCGCCTGGAACGCGCTGTCGTCAATCGACTCGACCGTCTTGTTGTTCGCCATAGGATTACGCCTCGTTACCAAGCCTATTGAGCCGTCGTGCCTGCCGCCCCTGGTCGCTCGCGACGGGGCGTCCGGCAAAACAACTTTTCACGGGGACCCATCCTGCCGCCACGCCAGATGAAATCTCCATCGGAATACGTCGCCGGAGCTGCCCCTTATAGAGAGCACGATGATCGTTTCCTATCATCATCCGGCTTGTGGGCAAAGGTTTCCACCCTTCACCCATATCATCCGTACCGTAGTGACACATTCAGAAAGCAGAGACAATTAAGCGGGGTTGGCATTCCTAATGCGATGGAGCGATTGTTAACAGCATTTAAACTAAATTAGCGCGTGAAAAACCATACGCTTCCGTCGTTTAGAGGTTGTTAACCATATCGCGAGGTTTTGCCCGCAAATCGGCGTGGATTTAACCGGATATGGACCCTGCAGCGCCGAAGATGACTGTACCAAGAAAACCCATAAGAAGGAAATCGTCCCATGGCCGCACTCAATATCGCATTCGAAGCCCCCGAAAACTACGGTGCGCGTTGCCCCTCCAAGGACCGGCCGATCGACCTGGTCCAGCTGGCCACCAAGACCAAGGGCGACAAGGCGGTCGAAATCGAAATCCTGCAGATGTTTGCCCGTCAGGCCCGCGGCTGCCTCCAGGCACTCGCCAACGAGTCCGAGGGAACGGCCTGCGTCGTGATCGCCCAGCGCCTGAAGAAGGCCGCCGATGCGGTCGGCGCCCATGCTGTTCTGAACGCTGCCGAGGCTGTCGAACGCGACGGTCCGGATGCCGGCCGGGTTGCCGCGATCGCTGCCCGGGTGATCGAAGCCGAAAACTTCATCCTGAAGCTCTGCCGCTGACGATTGCGCATTGCACAAGCATAGCTTGATGCAATGCAGCGGCCTGCTGCAAATTTGGCCGGCCGAATGTTGACTGCCTTGCGGTTTTGGGTGATGACTTCGCCGTTTTTTGCAATCGGCGAAGTCTGGACACCTCATCATGGCACAACTCACCATCATCGCTTTCGACGGCACGCGTTATGAACTCGCTGCGGACGAAGGATCCACGGTCATGGAGAATGCCGTGCGCAATTCCGTTCCCGGCATAGAGGCCGAATGCGGGGGCGCCTGCGCCTGCGCCACCTGTCATGTCTATGTCGACGAGGCCTGGACCGAAAAGGTCGGGGCGCCGTCGGCGATGGAAGAAGACATGCTCGACTTCGCCGTCGACGTGCAGCCCAATTCCCGTCTCTCCTGTCAGATCAAGGTCACTTCGGCCCTCGATGGTCTCGTCGTGCGCGTTCCCGAGCGCCAGGGCTGACGGAAGACAAAAAAAGCCCCGCTCGTCGGCCAGCGAGGAGCGAGGCAGGAGGGCGCATCGCCATAACCAGGCGAGGGAGGGAACACCTGTGGCACCAGGATGCGCCAGGGAGAACTCGGGAACCGTCTTCATGTGACCAACTGAACTTGATGACAGTTATATTTCAGAAAATGATCAAGTACCACGCCGAGAAATAGCCAGTTATTCACAGGCTCGCGCGCAAGTTTCACGCAAGCCCTGTGGCATTTTTGCCTGGCCGGCGGGCCGATACACCTCAATTCTTAGGGGAATTGCGCTTTGCTCGATATTCGAGAATGCGAATCATGCGTTTCTCGAAATTGACCGCTTCGACTCGGTCGAAATCCATCTGTGCGGCGTCATGGGCCGAGATGATCTTGTCGGTGGCTTGCGCCACCTTGGCCTGCATGGCCTCGCAGTTGCGTTGCGGGCGGAGCTTCTTCAGCGCCATTTCCAGCTTGCGCGCATACTGCCGGGCGATTTCGGCGTGACGCTCCTCGTGGCGCTTGATGTCGCTCGACAGGGCGTCCCAGATGAGCGCCAGATCGCCATGGGCCTTCTTGCGGTTCTTCCAGTTGGGCAGGATGATCCGGGTGTTGAGCGTCACATTGGTTTCGCCGATCCGGCATTGCCCGGCGGAATGCACATAGGTCAATTCTCCGCCGAACTTGATCTGCGTCGCACCCGGATGGCGTGAACCGCTGCTGCGGGTTTCCGGTCCGCGGCGCTCCAGTTCGCGGTCGAGATCCTCGGCCGTCGTGCCGCCGATCTGGAAATAGGAGACCGACTTGCGCACGATCGTCTCGGCCCTGGCTCCAGGACCCAAGCCGAATAGCAGTGCCGCAGCGGCGGTGAGGACGCTCAAACGGCGCGCAGTCTTCATTCTCGGTGTCCGTCGTGTTGAATTCGCCGCGACCTTGGGGCATAGGCTCTGAGAGTGCAATATCGGCGTGTGCGATTTTTCGCCGGAAGGGACAGCGCTGTGACCATCGGAACGAGCGCATACTGGCGGGCCGCCCACGGACGCGGCATTTCCCTCGAGGGCAAGGGCAGGCTGATGGCGATCGTCAACGTCACGCCCGATTCCTTTTCCGACGGCGGCCGGCATTTCAGCGTCGACAAGGCGGTCGCGCATGCGCTTGGCTGTCTCGCCGACGGCGCGGATATCCTCGACATCGGCGGCGAGTCGACCCGGCCGGGCGCGGCGCCCGTCAGCCCCGCGGAAGAGCAGGACAGGGTGCTCCCGGTGATCGAGAGGTTGGCGCGCGAGACGGAGGCGCTGATTTCGATCGACACCTACCGTGCCGAGACGGCGCGCCTCGCCGTGGCCGCCGGCGCCCATATCATCAACGATGTCTATGGCCTGCAGAAGGAACCGGAGATCGCGGAGATCGCGGCATCGACCGGGGCCGGGCTCTGTATCATGCATACGGGCCGCGGACGCGAACGGCTGGCCGACGTTATCGCCGACCAGTTCGACTATCTCGAACGGTCGCTCACGATCGCCGCGGAAGCGAAGGTGGCGCGCGAGGCGATCGTGCTCGATCCCGGCTTCGGCTTCGCCAAGGAGACGGTCGAGGAGAACATGGCGCTGATGGCGCGCTGCGACGAACTGCTGGCGCTCGGCTATCCGCTGCTGGTCGGAACCTCGCGCAAGCGCTTCCTCGGCACGCTGACGGGCCGGGATGCCGGCGAGCGCGACGCCGCGACGGCGGCCACGACCGCACTGCTCAGGCTGAGGGGCGCTTCGGTTTTCCGGGTGCACAATGTCGCGATCAACCGGGACGCGCTGGCCGTCGCCGATGCTATGATCGCGGCACAACGAGAATCCGGCAAGGGACAGGCGCGATGACGGACGTCTACACGATCACTCTGAAGAACTGCGCGTTCTTCGCCCGCCATGGCGTCTATCCGGAGGAGGAGGTGCTCGGTCAGCGCTTCTACGTCGATGCCGAGTTCGATGTGTCGGCCGGAGCGGCTCTGGAGAACGACGCGCTGGAGGGTACGGTCGACTACGGCGTTGCCTTCATGGTGATCGAGAAGACCGTCACCAGCAGCCGGCATTTCCTGATCGAGGCGCTGGCGCTGACGATCGCCAAGGCGCTGTGTGCCCGGTTCCCGGAGATCATCCGGGCGAAGATCTCGGTGCGCAAGCCGAGCGCCCCGGTGCCCGGAATTCTCGACTATGTACAGGTGAGCGTTGAACATTTCCGTTGAGGACGACTGGCGCCCGGCCACGCTGGGGCTCGGGGGCAATATCGGTGACCCGGTCGCGGCCATGGGCCTGGCCTTGCGTCGTCTCGATGCCCGCGACGACTGCCGTGTTGCGGCCGTGTCACGGCTTTACCGCACGCCGCCCTGGGGCAAGACCGACCAGGCCGACTTCTACAATGCGTGCGCCGCGATCGAGACGAGGCTTCCGCCGCTCCGGTTGCTCGAAACCTGCCTCGACATCGAACGCGACATGAAGCGGGTGCGGACCGAGCGCTGGGGGCCGCGTACCATCGACATCGACGTCCTGACCTATGACGGCCTGGAGATCGACGAGCAGGCGCTGACCGTGCCGCATCCGCGCATGACGGAACGCGCCTTCGTGCTGATGCCGCTTGCCGACATCGCCGGCGATCTCAAGGTGAAGGGCAGGGCGGTCGCGGACTGGCTCGCCCAGACCAGTGCCGAAGGCATCATCGTTGCAAACGAAAACCGCGCCTGGTGGCGCGGTTGAGGGTAGGCGAGCGGGTGGGCAGGTGCCTGCAGCCCTGGCCGCGGCGCGTCAGTTCTTGACGGCGTAAGCGTCGACCTGGCGATTGAGCTTCAGGCCGATCACCGGGATCATGCGGTCCTCGACCTTGACCGAAATCGTGATGTTCATCGCGCTGTCGTTCTGCAGGCGGGCGACCATGGCGCCGTTGAGCTTGTTGCGGTTGATGCCCATGACCACGCGGTCGCCGGTCACGGCGCCGGACACGATGTCGAGGCCCTTGCCTTCGGCACCGTCGAGGAACTGGCCCTGATACTTGCCGCCGACTTCGGCGATCGTCGCCTTCATCGGCTGCGAGAAGACGCCGACGCGGCAGGTGCCGTCGAGCGTGATGCCGGTCAGGTTTCCGTCCGCCGGCAGGCCGGTAAGGCTGCAGGTGAACTTGGTGCCCTTGTACTTGCCGGCGACGATCTCGCCCGGACCTTTCCAGACCCCCGCAACCGACTGGAAGAAGCGCTTGTCGCGCGAGGCGGCATCGGCGATCGGTGCCGATACCGTCAAAGCGATGACGGACATGACGGCAATGCGGCCGACTGGCGAGAAGATACGGAGCGACATTGACTCTACCTTGGTACGAGCAACCAATAACCTGCCGTCAAACTAACGGGAGATGGTTAATGCATCCTTGCCCTAGACGCAAAAGAAGCCGTGGGCAACGGTAAATGCGCCTCTTCAGCCCCGCCTGGCGTCACTTCATGGGCTGCTCGGGCCTGCCTGTCATGCTGGGGGTGAGGTCGGAGATGAAATCGCCGATGCCCGGCCGCTTCACCGCGCGAAACGGCAGGGGTCGGCAGAGGTCCATGGCGGCGATGCCGATTCGCGCGGTCATCAGGCCGTTGATCACGCCTTCGCCAAGGCGTGCCGAGAGCCGCGATGCGAGCCCGTGGCCGAGGATCTGCTGGGCAAGGCCGTCGCCAACCGCAATCGATCCGGTGACGGCAAGGTGGGCGATGACGTCGCGCAGGAGCCGCAGCATGCCGATGGTGCCTGGCCGGCCGCCATAGAGCTCGGCCATGGCCCGCACCAAGCGGAAGACCTCGAACAGCACATAGGCCAGATCGACGATGGCGCGCGGGCTGATGGCGGTGACCACCGAGACGCGCTTCGATGCGCCGAGGATCAGGCCGCGGGCGCGGATGTCGAGCGGCGCCAGAAGCTCGCGTTCGGCCAGTTCGATCAGCTGCGGGGCATCAATGATGTCCTCTTCGCTCGCTTCGAGCGTGGCGCGGCCGCGCGCCGTTTCCGGGCGGGCGGAGACGAGCCGCATCAATTGCCGGACGACGGTGCGGGCGGCGGGCTTGCGCCCTTCCGCGGCGGCCTTTTCGGCGTCGGCCTTGAGGTTCTGCACCGCTTCGAGCCGGTAGAGGCCGACGACCTCGCGCGCCAGAAGCAGGAACAGGGCAAGCAGGCCGACGGCCAGCACCGCGAGCGCAGCATAGCCGAGCCAGTCCGAGCGGGCGAACAGGTCGCGGATCAGGCCGTCGAGCCACAGGCCGAAGGCCAGCGACAGCAGCAGGCCGAAGGCGCCGGCGGCGATCTTGCCGAGCGACAGTCCACGGCGGCGCGGCCCGGCGATCGCCAGCGGTTCGACTGCGGCGAGATCGCCGCCGATGAACGGGTCGGCTTCGTCTGGGGTGATTTCAATCTCGTCGTCAAAACTCTGCGGCGCCCTGGGGCCGCCGGTCTTCGGGACGGTGGTGACGTCCGGCTCGATGGCGAAGGAGGCGGGACGGCGCGGAGCGGCGTGGGGCGGCGACTGGGGCCTTTTCATGCGAGACGATCTCCAAACAGGAACTGCATGGCGCGGTCGAGGCGGATATGCGGGACCGAAAGGGTGATCCCGCCGCCCGTCTCCTCTATCAGCGGCGGACGGAACCGCACGATGTCCAGTTCGGGCAGGTCCAGACGGTCCGCGCCTTCGTCGATCGAGCGGAAGAACGCTTCCGCATCGTCCGGCAGGTCGCCGGGAAAGACGGCCGTCTTGCGATTGCCGTCGAAGCGCTCGGTTCCGACTTTCTCGCCCGCCATCGGCGTGCCGACGATGACCGGCAGGTCATGGCCGTCGCGTTTGACGGTCGCCTCGCGGGTGGCGCGGACGGAGGCGATCGCCATGACGTCGATGCCGGCACCCGACATGCCGATGGTCTGGATGGCGCGATCGACCAGCCGCCGGGTGATCGCCTGGAGGCGGTCGTGGCTTTCGTGGTGCAGGTGGTCGGCCTTGGTGGCGGCCACCAGCACGCGGTCGATCCGTCGGCGGACCAGCGAGGTGAGGAGATTGTTGGTGCCGGCGCGGAAGCAGGCCAGCACGTCGGCGAGCGCCCGCTCCAGGTCCTGAACGGCTTCGGGGCCGCGATTGATCGCCTGGAGCGCGTCGACCAGGACGATCTGCCGGTCGAGGCGGGCGAAGTGCTCGCGGAAGAAGGGTTTCACCACGACCGTCTTGTAGGCCTCGAAGCGGCGCTCCATCATGGCACGCAGCGATCCTTTCGGCGCGCGCGTCTCCGGCACGCCGACCAGCGGCGCGAAGGTCAGCGCCGGCGAGCCGTCGAGGTCGCCGGGCATGAGGAAGCGACCGGGCGGCAGCGTCGACAGCGAGCGCTCGTCGGCCTTGCAGGCGCGCAGATAGGTGGTGAACGTCGTCGCCAGCTGCCGCGCCACCATTTCGTCCGCCGGCGCGTCCATGTCGATGGCGGCGCACAGGTCCAGCCAGTCGCCCGCAAGCTCCTTGCGGATGCCGGTGCGGGCGAGCTCCGCCGTCGTGTCGCTGAACTGGCGAAAGTCCTGGGCGAGCAGCGGCAGGTCGAGCAGCCATTCGCCGGGATAGTCGACGATGTCGATCGACAGGCGGCCGGGCGAGAACATGCGGTTCCAGCCGCTGGCACTCTTGTATTCGATGGTCAGGCGAAGCTCGGAGATCGCCCGGGTCGAATCCGGCCAGATGCGGTCGCGCACCAGAGCGCGGATATGATCCTCGTACTGGAAGCGCGGCACGGCATCGTCGGGCTGTTCCTCGAGGCGCGTGGCGGTCACGCGGCCGGAACGGATCGGTTCGAACAGCGGCAGGCGTCCACCATGCAGCAGATTGTGCACAAGCGAGGAGATGAACACCGTCTTGCCGGCGCGCGACAGGCCGGTGACGCCGAGGCGGATGGTCGGATTGACGAGGTTGGCCGCGCGGTCGGCGAGATTGTCGAAAGCGATTGCGGCTTCGTCGGTGAAGCTGGTCAAGGATGGCGGCAATTCATTCGTCCCCGCGTGATGTGCCTCCCGCATATAGGACGCGGGCGGTCAAGGAAAAAGGACAGGACGGCCGCCGGATCGTCGCAGGCGGACTTTCGGGGCCGCGCCCGGGGCTGTCAGGCGATGAAGTCCGTGAGGATCCAGTCGCCACCGGCCGGGTGGTGGTCGAGGACCGCGAGGCCGGAGGTTGGATAGCCTTCCGGGATGGTGCGGTTGACGGCATCCATGCCGGCCAGTGTGGCGAAAAGCTCCTCGATTGCCGGATTGTGGCCGACCAGCATGACGGAGTCGAATTGCCGGCTCTGTTCGATCAGGTCCACATAGGTGTCGGCCGGTGCATTGTAGAGTTCATCGAGGAAGCGGAATTCGGTCGCCCCGTCGATCGAGCGGCGCAGTGCCTCCGCGGTCTGGCGGCAGCGCACGGCCGAGGACGAGAGCACGATGGAAGGGCGATAGCCACGCCTGGCCGCCACGCCGGCGACCTGTTCCGCCTCGATCAGGCCTGCGTCGTCCAGTCGGCGATCGAAGTCGCGCTCGCCGGGTTTCGCCCAGCCGGACTTCGCGTGCCTCATGAGGTAGATGCGTTGGGGAGGCGAGGCAAGGAGGGTCATCCGAAGGAATTCCGCGACTGGGCTTTCTTATCCTGCACTAGCTTTTGTCGGGGAGGTCCGTCAACAGGCGTTCAAACCGATTAGACCACAGTCGGAGGAGGCGGTTGGAGCCCCGGTCGGCAGCGCCGCCGCCGAAGAGGAAAATAGCGGTGAAAAAATATGCCCTTAGCCCAAAAATGTGACAGATTTAAAAATGCCTTAACATTCGCCCATTAGGCTTGAACCCCGGTTATCGAAAGGATATACAGCCGGCCATTGAGATGTTCTTCAGGAGAATCGCGTTGAGTGAGAAGATCAATCTTAGCAATTATGTTCTCTCGGAAGACGATGAGTTCATGAACGCGAGCCAGCGGGCTTACTTTCGGGCCAAGCTGGTCGCATGGAAAAACGACATCCTGCGGGAAGCTCGTGAAACCCTCGGCCACCTTGCCGAAGAAAGTGCCAACCATCCCGACCTCGCCGACCGGGCATCCTCCGAAACCGACCGTGCCATCGAGCTTCGTGCCCGCGACCGTCAGCGCAAGCTGATCTCCAAGATTGATGCCGCCTTGCAGCGGATCGATGACGGCACCTACGGCTATTGCGAAGAGACCGGCGAGCCAATCGGCTTGAAGCGCCTGGACGCCCGGCCGATCGCGACCTTGTCGATCGAGGCGCAGGAGCGCCACGAGCGGCGCGAGAAGGTCTATCGCGACGAATAAGGCGGCGCTGGACGCAGTCTGTCTTTCAGCTCCAACGGCCGCAAGGCCGATGTGAAAATGCCGGCTCGCGCCGGCATTTTTGCGTTGAGGAGCGAGCGGGCCGCGGCTCAGTTGCGATCGGCGGACATCTCGCCGAAGATGCGGGCGATCTCGTTCTGCAGATCGGGCTCCTGCGGCTTTGTCGTGGCCGGACGCACCGGATCGACGCGCGCAGGCGTTGCGATCGGCGGGACGACGGGCCGGTCGGCGCGTGTCTCGGGCAATAGGGGCTGGAACGGTGTGGAGGCCGTCGGCAACGCATCGTTGGCCGCCAGATGCAGTGCCATCTCTTCTTCCAGGACGCGTTCGAACTCGCTCAACTCTCCGGACCGTACGGGCGCTTCAGGCATGGGGGAAGGCAGATCTGCGCGGGTGTCGCTGCGCGCCAACGGACCGGACGCCGGCGAAAGCACGCGCTGGCGCGCTGCTTCCAGGATATCGGCGGCATCGCTTTGCGGGATGACGGCGAGGTCTGCCGCCGGCTTCGGTGCGTTTTCGGGCTGCGGGGCGACGATCGGGGCTGTCATCACGGTGGCAGCCGTCGGTGCGGCAAAGCGCGCCGAAGCCTCGACCGGGCGAATCTCCGGTTCCGCGGCCGGGGCCGGGGCGGCAATAGGCGCCGGGGCGGCGGTCTGGATCATCGGCGCTGCCGGAGGAACGGGCTGCGCAGGTTGCGCGTCCGGTCTCGCAGACGCAGCAGGCGACGGCTGGCCCAGGACCTCGGATACGGGGCGCAGGACCGGGGGCTCGGCCCGGAAGCCTTCCGGCCTGGCCAATTCGGCGGCATCCCGCAGCGGCGCGGCAGATTCCGGCCTTGGCGCCGGCGACAGAGTCGCCTCGACCTTTGGCGCTTCGGGTGCGCGCATCTCCAAGCTCGGTTCCGGACGGGGCTGCGGCGCCTGGACTGGTGCCGGGGTTGCAAGGGGGGCAGCGGCCTTCGCCACGGTGGCGGCGGCCATCGGCGCCGGCGTCGCGGCTGGCGCGGGCGTCACGGGACGGGCGGCGACAGGCGCTTCGGGTCGGGGTGCGGGCACGGCCTCGGGCCTTGCCGCCGCCGCGACAGGAGTTTCCATCCGGTCCAGGGCGCGCGGCGCGGGGGCCGGTTCGGGCTGCGGCTGTCCGGCTGCCGGAAGGTCGGCAGCGACCTGCAAGGGGGCGTCCCTGACAGGGGTCGCCGACAGATAGGCGCGTTCGTCGCCGATGCCGCTTTCGATGACGATATCGGTTGGCCCGCCGATCATCACCAGATGCTCGACATTGTCGCGGCGGACCAGAACGAGCCGGCGGCGCGCGTCGACGGCGGCGGCGTCGAGAACCTGCAGGCGCGGCTGGCGGTTGCGGCCGCCGCGGACGAAGGGCGAGGGCGCCCGGTTGCGCAGCAGCCACAGCACGATGAACAGGCACAGAAGCGCAAGACTGACGCCGAGTGCTGCGACCAGAAAACGGTTCCCATAGGCGGTCACCAGTTCGTCAAACATGTCGGGCTCTCCTTTTTCCGCTTTCTGGCAGAAGACGGTCTATTTCGCAATCCGGCAAGGGCTGGGAGGCCGGCTCGGCCGGCGCTTCGGATAAAACATGCATGTTCCTCGAAAAATGCGGCATTCCTGTGGGGATTGCTGTGTATGGGTGCGCGCAATATGCCTGTACGGAGCTTTTTGCGGCTGCCGCAAATTGCTAAAGATGATCGACACGCCCGATTCCTTACATCATCGCAGGCGGCGACGCGGCATCCGGGTTCGAGCACGAGGCATATATGACAAGAGAGCCGAAGGGCGCAGACGACGAGGGTCCCCTGGTGGATCGGGCAACGCGTTCGGGTACGGCACTGCGCGTCATCCTGCTGGCCGTCGTCTTGCTGGGAGCTGCGGTCGCATTCGTTCTCTTCAAGGGCCAGCTCGACAACGAGTTCGTTCTCGGCATCCTTGGTATCCTGGCGATGATGGGCATCTTCTTCATCGTCGCCGCCGTGATCGGTTTCGTCGAGGTGATGCCGCAGTCCCATTCGGACACGCTGGCGCGCGGCTTTCTCGCCAGCCAGCCGGAGGGCATCCTGATCACCGACGAGGACGGCCGCGTCGTCTATGCCAACGGCGCCTATGGGCGGATGACCGGTGCCAAGAAGGCAACCGAGGTGCAGACGCTCGAGGCGCTTCTGTCGCGCTACCGCGAATCGAGCGAGGCGCTCTACCGCCTGACTAACGGTCTGCGCGAAGGCCGCGAGGGCTACGAGGAATTCCGGCTGTTGAAGCCGCTCGGCACGCACACGGCGAGCGGATCGGGCGCGCACTGGTACCGGCTGAAGGCACGCCTCTTGTCGGGCGAGCGCAGCCTCGGCAAGAAACTGCATATCTGGCAGATCAGCGACATCACGTCCGAGCGCGACGACCAGGAGCGCTTCTTCAAGGAGTTGCAGCACGCCATCGACTATCTCGACCACGCGCCCGCCGGCTTCTTCTCGGCCGGCCGCAAGGGCGAGATCTACTATATCAATGCGACGCTCGCCGAATGGCTGGGCGTCGACCTGACCCAGTTCAGCCCGGGCTCGATGACGATCGCCGATCTGGTGGCGGGCGAGGGTATGGCGCTGATCGATTCCGTCCAGGCGGAGCCGGGTCAGTCGAAGACCGAGACGCTCGACCTCGACCTTCGCCGCGTCAACGGCCAGAGCCTGCCGGTCCGGCTCGTCCATCGGGTGCGCTCGGCGCGCGACGGCGCCCCGGGCGAAAGCCGTTCGATCGTGCTGGCCCGTCAGGAAGGCGGCAGCGACCAGTCGGCGTCGATCGCCTCGATGCGCTTCACCCGCTTCTTCAACAATACGCCGATGGCCATTGCCTCGGTGGACGGCGAGGGGCGGATCCTGCGCACCAATGCGCCCTTCCTCAAGCTGTTCTCAGACATCGTCAGCCGCGACGACGTCGACCGCGGCGGCAAGCTGGAAGTCGTCATCCACGAGAACGAGCGCGAGCGCTTCCACGAGGCGCTGGCCGCGGCCAAGGATCGCCAGGTCGACATCGCACCGATCGACAGCCGCCATCCGGTCAACGACACGCGGCATTTCCGCTTCTACGTCAATGCGGTGATCGACCAGAGCGACGAGGCGCCGGAAGAGGCGGCGATCGTCTATGCGGTCGACGTGACCGACCAGAAGGCGCTCGAGACGCAGATGGCGCAGACGCAGAAGATGAATGCGGTCGGCACGCTCGCCGGCGGCATTGCGCATGACTTCAACAACGTGCTGACCGCGATCCTCCTGTCCTCCGACCATTTGCTGCTGCAGGCGCGGCCGTCGGATTCGAGCTTCGCCGACCTGATGGAGATCAAGCGCAACGCCAACCGCGCGGCGGTTCTCGTGCGCCAGCTGCTCGCCTTCTCGCGCAAGCAGACCATGCGGCCGAGCGTGCTCAACCTGACGGACGTGATCGGCGATCTGCGCATGCTGGTCGACCGGCTGATCTCCGGCAGCAATGTCAAGCTCAAGGTCGAGTACGGCCGCGATCTGTGGGCGGTGAAGACCGACCTGTCGCAATTCGAGCAGGTGCTGATCAACCTTTGCGTCAATGCCCGCGACGCCATGCCGGACGGCGGGACGATCACGGTGACGACGCGCAACATCTCGTCCGATGAAGCCGCGGCCTTCAACTATCGCGGCCTGCCGGCGGAAGAGTTCGTCCTGGTCGAAGTGGCCGACACCGGGACCGGCATTGCGCCGGAGATCATGGACAAGATCTTCGAGCCTTTCTTCACCACCAAGGAAGTGGGCAAGGGAACGGGCCTCGGCCTTGCGATGGTCTACGGCATCGTCAAGCAGTCCGGCGGCTACATCTATCCGGAATCGGAAGTCGGGCGCGGCACCAAGTTCCGCATCTTCCTGCCGCGCCACATCCCGGAAATCGTCCCGGCGAGCGTAACCGGCGCAGCAGGGGCGATCGGCCCCGGAACCGGCGACGACCGCGCATCCGGGGGGCCGCAAGGGGCTCAAGGTGCGGCCAAGGACGAGCCCACCGATCTCACCGGCAAGTCGGCCGTGGTCCTTCTGGTCGAGGACGAGGAGGCTGTCCGGCGCGGTGGCAAGCGCATGCTGGAAACCCGCGGCTATACCGTGCACGAGGCCGGATCGGGGGTCGAGGCCCTCGACATCCTGGAAGAGCTTGACGGTGCGGTGGACATCGTCGTCTCGGATGTGGTCATGCCGGAAATGGATGGCCCGACCCTTCTGACCGAACTGCGCAAGAAGTATCCGCACATGAAGTTCATCTTCGTTTCCGGCTATGCCGAGGATGCCTTCGCGCGCAACCTGCCGGCCGATGCGAAATTCGGCTTCCTGCCCAAGCCGTTCTCCCTCAAGCAGCTTGCCGTGGCCGTTCGCGAAATGCTCGACGGGTCAAATTGACATTTGGGCCGATCACCGGCCTACTGAAGGTGAAATCTGTGAGTTCACCGGCGGGATGCCTCTCGCGCAAGGCTGGTGACCAGATCGTTCCGGGGTGGGTACGCCAGGGCAGCAATGCGGCATGTGATCGAGGTGGGATGGACGGAGATGGGGTGTCAGACGGCGGCGGCAGGAAACTGCTTGTCCGCATCCAGGCGGCGGAAAGCCTGAGCGAGATCGGAACCGCGATTGATCTCTTGCTGCAACGTTTCCGCTTCGACTACTTCAAGCTCTTTTCCTCGCGGCTGGCTTCGACCGAGACCCTTCGCGACCAGCTTCTCCTGACCAATGTTCCGACGGGTTTCATCGAGGGTTTCGATTCCATCGGCGGACTGCCGGCCGCGCCGCTGCGCATCCTCTCGGCATCCGATCGGCTTGCCTGCCAGTGGCATGTGAGCGATCTGGCGGGAAAGGCCTGCACGTCGCCGCAGGTCGGACGACTGATGCTCCTGTTGAAGGAATACGGCATGAGTGGGGGCGCCTATGCCACCCTGCCCATGTTTGACGGGCGCAAGCAGATGTTCGGGGTCTCCGGCGAGCGCGAGGCCCTGTCCCCGGCGGACCTCGACGAGTTCAGCTTCCTGTCGATTCATCTTCTCGACCGCATGGAGGTCCTGGACAAGCGGCGCAACTGGCAGCGAACCGGCATCTCCAGCCTTGAGATCGAGTGTCTGGAAATGGCGGCGGCCGGGCTCGATACGGCAGCGATCGCGCGGCGGCTTTCGCTGTCGACGCGCACGGTCAACTATCTGGTCGCTTCGCTCTGCCGCAAGCTTGGTGCGGACCGCCTCGAGCATGCGGTGGGCAAGGCGATCCGGTTGGGCTACATCACCTAGAACGGTCGGATCGTCAGTTGTTCATCGCAACCGCAATCTCGGCGGCGAGACGGGCATTGTTCTCGACGAGCGCGATGTTGGTCTTCAGGCTGCGACCGCTGGTCATGTGGAAGATCGTGTCGAGCAGGAAGGGGGTGACCTCCTTGCCGGTGATTTCCTCGCGTTCGGCGCTGGCGAGCGCCCGGCCGATATAGATCTCCATCTCCTCGCGGGCGATCTCGTCCTCGACCGGCACCGGGTTGGCGATCAGCATGCCACCGTCGATGCCGAGCTGTTCGCGCATACGCTGGAAATTGGCGATTGCCGCCGGGCTCGGCAGGTTGAGCGGGCTGCGCAAGCCGGAGCTGCGCGACCAGAAGGCCGGGAATTCCTCGCTGTCATAGGTGACGACCGGAACGCCGCGGGTTTCCAGCACTTCGAGCGTCTTCGGAATGTCGAGAATGGCTTTCGGACCGGCGGAGACGACGATGACGGCGGTGCGGGCCAGTTCCTCGAGGTCGGCGGAAATGTCGAAGCTTTCCTCGACGCCGCGATGGACGCCGCCGATGCCGCCGGTGGCGAAGACCGAAATGCCGGCGCGGGCCGCGGCGATCATCGTCGCGGCCACGGTGGTTGCGCCGGTGCGCCGCTCGGCGAGCGCAAAGGCCAGGTCGGCGCGCGACAGCTTCATCACGCCGCTCATCTGCGCCAGCGCGGCGATTTGTTCGTCCTCCAGACCGATATGCAGCACGCCCCCGATCACCGCGATGGTGGCGGGAACCGCGCCGTGTTGGCGTACGATCTGCTCGACGCTGCGCGCCATGTCCAGATTGCCGGGAAAGGGCATACCATGGGTGATGATCGTCGATTCGAGCGCGACGATCGGCGCCCCGCGCGCCTTGGCGGCGACGACCTCTCTGGAATAGACGATCGGCAGAAGGGGCGAAATGGATTTGCTCATGGTCGTGTCCGGGATTCTCGTGCAGGTGTCATGACAGGATAGCGGCAGCCGGCACAAGGGCCAGCCCCGACTTTAGGAGATCGGGTGTGAGGTTTTGCGCCGTGGCGTGCGGCGAAAGCAGGGTGATCGCGGCGCAGGCGGTGCCGTGGCGCAGCGCCTCTGCGATCGGCTCCCCGGCAATGCTGGCCGAGAGGTAGCCGGCGGCGAAGGCGTCGCCTGCACCCGTCACGTCGGAGATTTCGTCGAGGCGCGGCGGGGCGAGCAGGGCTGTGCAGCTCTCGTCGAACGCCACCGTCGCGCCGGCACCCATGGTGACCGTTCCGGCGCGCAGGCCGGCCCGGCGCAGCAGGACCGGCCAGTCGGCAGGATGTTCGGCGCGGGCGCCGGCCAGCACTTCGGCTTCGGCGGCGTTCATGAAGACATGGTCGAGAAGCGGCAGGCACGCCTTGAGCTTGGTCGCCTTGGCCGGAGAAATGGCGATCGCCGCGATCGGCTTGCCGAGCCGGTTGGCGCTGGCCGCAAGGGCGAGGATGGTCTCGCCGGGAAGATTGGCGTCGCACAGCAACCGGGGTGCCAGCGCAAGGCTGTCGCGCATCGACCGGCTCTTGAGGCGGCGCGCAGAGAACAGATCGTAGAGGGCCATGTCGGCGAGCGCGACGATCAGGTTGCCGTCGGCTTCGAGGATCGCCGTATAGCTCGGCGTGGCGCGGTCGAGGAACACGACCGGACAATCCTCGATGCCGGCCTGTTCGGCCGCGTCGGCCACCCGTTCACCATAGGCGTCGCCGCCGCGCGGGGCGATCATGCGCACCCGGCAATCGAGGCGGGCCAGATTGCAGGCGGCGTTGAAGGCGCCGCCGCCGGGCTCTTCCAGCCATCGCCCGGGATTGCTGGCACCCATGCGGGTCGGGCCGTCCAGGCGGCCGCGCCGGTCGATATGGGCGCCGCCCAGGACAAGAATGTCGAGTGTCATCGGCATTTCCCCGGGCGGGTCTCACCTTGCGAATCGAAGCGGGGAAAACCGACGGAAAAATATCGTCGCAAGCCTGCCGCGCCCGTGCCGCAGAATGTCCGGACAAAAAGCGAACATTCTTCTGAATATGTAGAAATACCAATAGTTTGGCATGGTATTGCCAAATCGGAACAAAACGTGTACATATTGGCCTTCGGCTGCTTCATTGCCTATGCGGCTTCAATAACCTAAAGGTGGACCAGATGGCACAAAATTCTTTGCGGCTCGTAGAGGACAAATCGGTGGACAAAAGCAAGGCATTGGAAGCGGCGCTCTCGCAGATCGAACGGTCGTTCGGCAAGGGCTCGATCATGAAACTCGGGGCAAACGAGAGCGTGGTCGAAATCGAGACGATCTCGACCGGTTCGCTCAGCCTCGACATTGCGCTCGGCATCGGCGGCTTGCCGAGGGGACGAATCGTTGAAATTTACGGCCCGGAAAGCTCGGGCAAGACGACGCTGGCTCTGCAGACGATCGCAGAGGCCCAGAAGAAGGGCGGCATCTGCGCCTTCGTCGACGCCGAACACGCGCTCGATCCGGTCTATGCCCGCAAGCTCGGCGTCGACCTGCAGAATCTCCTGATCTCGCAGCCGGACACCGGCGAGCAGGCGCTCGAAATCACCGACACGCTGGTGCGGTCCGGCGCGATCGACGTCCTGGTCGTCGACTCGGTTGCCGCGCTCACCCCGCGCGCCGAAATCGAAGGCGAGATGGGCGACAGCCTGCCGGGTCTTCAGGCCCGCCTGATGAGCCAGGCGCTGCGCAAGCTGACCGCTTCGATCTCGAAGTCGCACACCATGGTGATCTTCATCAACCAGATCCGCATGAAGATCGGCGTGATGTTCGGCTCGCCGGAAACCACCACCGGCGGCAATGCGCTGAAGTTCTACGCCTCGGTCCGTCTCGACATCCGCCGCATCGGCGCCGTCAAGGACCGCGAAGAGGTCGTCGGCAACCAGACCCGCGTCAAGGTCGTCAAGAACAAGATGGCACCGCCCTTCAAGCAGGTCGAGTTCGACATCATGTATGGCGAGGGCGTTTCCAAGACCGGCGAACTCGTCGATCTCGGCGTCAAGGCCGGCATCGTCGAGAAGTCGGGGGCGTGGTTCTCCTACAACAGCCAGCGCCTCGGCCAGGGCCGTGAAAACGCCAAGCTGTTCCTGCGCGACAATCCGGCGCTCGCCCAGGAAATCGAGATGGCGCTTCGCCAGAATGCCGGCTTGATCGCCGAACGCTTCCTGCAGAACGGCGGTCCGGACAGCGAAGAGGGCGACGCCGGCGACGCGTAAGTGCGGCACCCTGTCATTTTCCCGTTCAAAGACCGGCCACATATCGAAAGAGGTGTGGCCGGTTTTGCGTCGGGCGGCTGGACAGGGGGGATGGCGGGCGATAAAAGCCATTGATTTTCGCGGATTGGCCGGTTTCCGGCCAGAATGAAGGGCATGACATGAGCGGCGTGAACGACATCCGGTCGACTTTTCTCGATTACTACAAGGCGAACGGCCACGAAATCGTGTCGTCGAGCCCGCTGGTGCCGCGCAACGACCCCACTCTGATGTTCACCAATGCCGGCATGGTGCAGTTCAAGAACGTCTTCACCGGGCTTGAGCAGCGTCCCTACACGACGGCCGCGACCGCGCAGAAATGCGTGCGCGCCGGCGGCAAGCACAACGACCTCGACAATGTCGGCTATACCGCGCGTCACCACACCTTCTTCGAAATGCTCGGCAATTTTTCCTTCGGCGACTATTTCAAGGAACGGGCGATCGAGCTTGCCTGGAACCTGATCACCAAGGAATTCGGCCTGGACCGCAAGCGCCTGCTGGTCACCGTCTACCACACCGACGACGAGGCCTTCGACCTGTGGAAGAAGATCGCCGGTCTGACCGACGACCGCATCATCCGCATTCCGACCAGCGACAATTTCTGGGCCATGGGCGATACCGGTCCGTGCGGTCCGTGCTCGGAAATCTTCTATGACCACGGCGACCATATCTGGGGCGGCCCTCCCGGCTCGCCGGAAGAGGATGGCGACCGCTTCATCGAGATCTGGAACCTCGTCTTCATGCAGTATGAGCAGGTGACGAAGGAAGAGCGCGTCAGCCTGCCGCGCCCGTCGATCGACACCGGCATGGGCCTCGAGCGCGTCGCCGCCGTCCTGCAGGGCCATCACGACAACTACGACATCGACCTTTTCCGCGCGCTGATCGAGGCCTCCGTCGACCTGACGGGCGTTCCGGCCGAGGGCGAGCGCCGTGCCAGCCACCGCGTCATCGCCGACCATCTGCGTTCCTCGGCCTTCCTGATCGCCGACGGCGTGCTGCCGTCGAACGAGGGCCGCGGCTATGTGCTGCGCCGCATCATGCGCCGCGCCATGCGCCATGCCGAACTGCTCGGCGCGCGCGAGCCGGTCATCTACAAGCTGCTGCCGGTTCTGGTGCAGCAGATGGGCCGTGCCTATCCCGAACTGGTGCGTGCCGAGGCGCTGATCGCCGAGACGCTGAAGCTGGAGGAAACCCGTTTCCGCAAGACGCTGGAGCGCGGCCTCTCGCTGCTGTCGGACGCGACCGTGAACCTGCACAAGGGCGACAGCCTCGACGGCGAGACCGTCTTCAAACTCTACGACACCTACGGCTTCCCGCTCGATCTGACGCAGGACGCGCTGCGCGCGCGCGGCATCGGCGTCGACCTCACCGGTTTCAACGATGCGATGCAGCGGCAGAAGGCCGAGGCGCGCGCCCACTGGACCGGTTCGGGAGACAAGGCGACCGAGACCGTCTGGTTCGAACTCAAGGAAAAGCACGGCGCCACGGAGTTTCTCGGCTACAGCGCCGAAACGGCCGAAGGCCAGGTGCAGGCGATCGTGCGCGACGGGGCCGCGGTCGACAGCGCGGCCAGGGGCGAGAGCGTCCAGATCGTCGTCAACCAGACGCCGTTCTACGGCGAATCCGGCGGCCAGATGGGCGATGCCGGCCTGATCACTGCCGATGGCGCGACCGTCGTCGTCAGCGATACGCAGAAGAAGGGCGAGGGCCTGTTCGTCCATATCGCCACGGTCTCCGAGGGCACGATCCGCGTCGGCGACGCCGTGGCGCTGACGGTCGATCACGCCCGCCGCTCGCGGCTGCGCGCCAACCATTCGGCCACCCACCTGATCCACGAGGCGCTGCGCGAGGTGCTCGGCACCCACGTTGCCCAGAAGGGTTCGCTGGTCGCGCCCGAACGCCTACGCTTCGACGTTTCCCATCCGAAGCCGATGTCGGCGGAAGAACTCAAGGTCGTCGAGGAGATGGCCAACGCCATCATCGTGCAGAATTCGCCGGTCACCACCCGCCTGATGAGCGTCGACGACGCGATCGCCGAAGGGGCGATGGCGCTGTTCGGTGAGAAGTATGGCGACGAAGTGCGCGTCGTTTCGATGGGCACGGCGATCGAAGGCCCGAAGGCCGGCAAGCCCTATTCCGTCGAGCTGTGCGGCGGCACCCATGTCGGCGCGACCGGCGATATCGGACTGGTACGCATTCTCGGCGAGAGTGCTGTCGGTGCCGGCGTGCGCCGCATCGAGGCGCTGACGGGCGAGTCGGCCCGCGCCTACCTCGCCGACCAGGACGAGCGCGTGAAGCAGCTTGCCTCGACGCTGAAGGTCCAGCCCGCCGACCTCGTGTCGCGCGTCGAATCGCTGATCGACGAGCGCCGCAAGCTCGAGCGTGAACTGGCGGACGCCAAGCGCAAGCTCGCCATGGGCGGCGGCCAGGCCGCGGCCGAAGACGCCGCGCGCGAGATCAACGGCATCCGCTTCATCGGCAAGGTGCTGAACGGCGTCGATCCCAAGGACCTCAAGGCCCTGGCCGACGACGGTAAGGCGTCGCTCGGTTCGGGCGTGGTCGTGCTGATCGGCGTGTCGGAAGACGGAAAGGCCAGTGCGGTCGTGGCCGTCACCGCCGATCTGGTGGGCAAGGCGAGCGCGGTCGATCTGGTGCGTGTCGCCTCGGCGGCGCTGGGCGGCAAGGGCGGCGGCGGCCGTCCCGACATGGCCCAGGCCGGCGGCCCGGACGGCGACAAGGCGGATGCGGCGATCGAGGCCGTGGTCGCGGCGCTCGCCGGCTGAGCGAAGGCGTTCGGGGAGGGCGCTGCCCTTCTGTCGTTGTGCCTGATTAGAAGGAATTATGGGTCGGCGTCCCGTGCGCCGGCCCTTTTTCGTGGTCGGCCGGCGATGCACCTTTTGCGCTGGCTATGCCGGCCGTGTCGCGATGAGCTTGCGGGCCTCTTCCACGCTTCGCACATAGGTCACGTTCGTTCCGTGCACCTCGTGGGTTTCGAGGAGGCGCTGCAGCTCGGGGCCGGCGCCGGCGATATAGACTGAAACGCCGGCACGCCGCGCCTTGCGGACCGTGCCGGCGATCACGTTGGCGGCGGTCGAATCCATGAAGGACAGGGCCGAGCAGTCCAGCACGAAATGGTGATACTGGTCGGCGATGCGGTCGAGCACCGAGCCGACGGTCGCCGCCGCACCGAAGAAGAAGGCGCCGCCGAGCCGATAGACCACCGTCCTGCTGTCGGTATTGTCCAGCGGCCGTTCCGGCTCGTCGTCATGCGGGGCGACCGTCACGCTCTTGCCCATGCGGTCGATGAACAGCAGCGCGCCAAGGGTAAAGCCGACGATGATGCCTTCGGTCAGGTCGCGGAACACCACCAGCAGGAAGGTCACCAGCAGAACCACGGCGTCGCCGCGCGAGGTCTTGATCAGCGCGACGAAGGCCGGGCGCTCGATCATGTTCCACGACACGATGGCGAGAACGCCGGCAAGCGCCGGCAACGGTATGTAGCTCGCGAGCGGGGCGGCGATCGCCATGAACAGCAGCAGCACCAGCGCATGCAGCATGCCGGCGACCGGGCTGGTCGCGCCGGCGCGGATATTCGTCGCGGTCCGGGCGATGGTGCCCGTGACGCACATGCCGCCGAACAGGGCGGAGCCGATATTGGCGACGCCCTGGCCGATCAGTTCGACATTGGACCGGTGGCGCCGGCCGGTCATGCCGTCGGCGACGACCGCCGACAAGAGGGATTCGATCGCGCCGAGCAGGGCAAAGGCGATGGCGTCGGGCAGGACGGCACGCATGAGGGTGGGCGAGAAGTCGGGCAGTTGCGGCAAGGGCAGGCTGCGGGGAATGCCGCCGAAGCGGGTGCCGATCGTCGATACGTCGAGATGCAGGAGTGCCGTCACGGCGGAGGCAAGGCAGACGGCGATCAGCATTCCGGGCCAGGTCGGCCGAAACGTCCGCAAAACGAGAATGGTCGCGACCGTCAGGGCCGCGACTGCTGCGGCGGACGGGCTGAGCGTCGGCAGAGCCTCGATCAGCACGGGGACCTTGTCGACCAGCGCGCCGGGTTCCCTGACCGCGAGCCTCAAGCCCAGCAATTCGCTGATCTGGCTGGCGAAGATGATCACCGCGATGCCGGCGGTAAATCCGACGGTGACGGGATAGGGGATGAACTTCACATAGTCGCCGAGCTTCAGTGCGCCGGCCAGCATGAGGAAGACGCCAGCCATCATCGTCGCGACGATCAGGCCCTCGACGCCGTGGGTCGCGACCGTGGTCGCGACCAGCACGATGAAGGCGCCGGCCGGTCCGCCGATCTGGTGCCGGCTGCCACCGAGCAGGGAAACCAGGAAGCCGCCGACGATCGCCGTGAAGAGCCCCCGGTCTGGGGTGACGCCGGAGGCGATGGCGATCGCCATCGACAGCGGCAGGGCGACGATCGCCACGGTCAGCCCGGCCAGCGCGTCCGATTTCAGGCGGGCCACGGAATAGCCTTCCTGGACGACGCTGACGATTTTTGGCGTGAAGTCCTGATTCATGAGGGCCGATCGCTCACCGGCGTTGGAGCAGATACAGTCTTGAACGCGTCCCTTTCATATCCTGAGTCTCGGTCGCGGTAAAATCGTTCTGTGCGCTTTCCGGTCCGGCGCGACGATCCCGACCATCGATCATATCCGCCCACCCGATCCGTGCGTTCTTCATCCGCCGATCCGCGGCGGTGGGACCTTCGGCAGTCCCTATGGCTGCATCGCTGCCGCCGCCTGATCGTCCTTTTCCCTCGCTCGCTGAAAGGCGGGACGCCCGCTGACGCGGCCGAGATAGTCGACGAAGGCGGGCCGCTTTTCGATCGAGCCGAACTGCAGGCCCCAGGCGATATGCGAGCCGACATAGACGTCGGCTGAGGTGAAGGCCTGCCCGGCGACGAAAGGATTGGTCGAGACGGCGATTTCGAGCGTATCCATCACGTCCTGAAAACTGCCGTAGCCGATCATGCCGCGTCGCTCGTCGGGAACCTCGAAGCCTAAGCTGCGATTGCTGACCGCTGCCTCCAGGGGACCCGCGGCGAAGAACAGCCAGCGATAGTAGCTGCCGCGCTGCGTGTTCGGAGGCGCGAGCTTCGCCTCCGGGAAGGTGTCGGCCAGGTAGGCGCAGATCGCTGCGCATTCCGTGACGACGACGTCGCCGTGGCGCACCGCCGGCACCTTGCCCATGGGGTTCACCGCCCGGTATTCGGCCGACTTCATCGCCGGACCGAAAGGCACGATCACGGTGTCATAGGGCTGGCCGGTTTCCTCGACCATCCAGCGGGCGATGCGGCCGCGCGACATGGGATTGGTATAGAGCGTCAGATCGGCCATTCCTTCATCCCTCGCTGTTGTGTTCCCCTTATGTTCCAATTGTTAACAGCCTTGTCCAGGCTGCGCAAGACGGTCGGGTGCAAAAAAAGAAAACCCGGCGCGAGGCCGGGTTTCCGTCATCTGGAGGCGTTGAGCCGAACCAAATGGTTCAGGCGGCCATGGCCTTCTTGAGGTTTTCGTCGACCTTGTCGAGGAAGGCGGTGGTCGACAGCCACGGCTGGTCGGGGCCGATCAGCAGCGCCAGGTCCTTGGTCATGAAGCCGCTTTCGACGGTGTCGATGCAGACCTTTTCCAGCGTCGTGGCAAAGCGGGCGAGTTCGGCATTGTCGTCGAGCTTGGCGCGGTGCGCGAGGCCACGGGTCCAGGCGAAGATCGAGGCGATCGAGTTCGTCGAGGTCTCCTGGCCCTTCTGGTGCTGGCGATAGTGACGGGTGACCGTGCCGTGGGCGGCTTCGGCTTCCACCGTCTTGCCGTCCGGGGTGAGCAGGACCGAGGTCATCAGGCCGAGCGAGCCGAAGCCCTGCGCGACCGTATCGGACTGCACGTCGCCGTCGTAGTTCTTGCAGGCCCAGACATAGCCGCCGGACCACTTCAGCGCCGATGCGACCATGTCGTCGATCAGGCGGTGTTCGTAGATGATGCCGGCTTCGTCGAACTGAGCCTTGAACTCGTTCTGGTAGACTTCTTCGAAGATGTCCTTGAAGCGGCCGTCATAGGCCTTGAGGATGGTGTTCTTGGTCGACAGGTAGACCGGCCACTTGCGCATCAGGCCGTACATCATCGAGGCGCGGGCGAAATCGCGGATCGACTCGTCGAGGTTGTACATGGCCATGGCGACGCCGGCGCCGGGGGCCTTGTAGACTTCCTTCTCGATCACTTCGCCGTCTTCGCCGACGAACTTGATGGTCAGCGTGCCCTTGCCGGGGAACTTGAAGTCGGTCGCCTTGTACTGGTCGCCGAAGGCGTGACGGCCGACGACGATCGGCTTGGTCCAGCCGGGAACCAGGCGCGGCACGTTCTTGCAGATGATCGGCTCGCGGAAGATGACGCCGCCGAGGATGTTGCGGATCGTGCCGTTCGGGCTCTTCCACATTTCCTTGAGGTTGAATTCCTTGACGCGCTGTTCGTCCGGCGTGATCGTCGCGCACTTGATGCCGACGCCGTGCTTCTTGATGGCGTTGGCGGAATCGATCGTCACCTGGTCGTTGGTCGCATCGCGGTTCTCGACCGAGAGGTCGTAATATTCGATCTGCAGATCAAGATAGGGCAGGATCAGCTTTTCCTTGATGAAATGCCAGATGATGCGCGTCATCTCATCGCCGTCGAGATCGACGACGGGGTTTGCAACCTTGATCTTTTTCATGAGTATCCTCGCGGCTAGGGGGAGGGACGAGGGTCCCTGTTGTCAGTCTGGCTGGGCTATAGCATTCCGGATCGGGAACTGAAAGCGCAGAGCCCCCGCTGTAGCGCCTTTTCGTTCACAAAATCATACCAACTTTGGCCGTATCGGCGGCCTTTTGCCGGCCTTGTGGTTTGCCCGCGCTCCGCTAGATTGCCGCCGATCCGTTTCCCTCATTTTGCAGGACCTGCGCCATGAAGTCTCTCGCCGCCGCCGTCGTCTCGCTTTGTCTCGCGGCCTGCCCCGCTCTTGCCGCGGAACTCACCGCCCCGGTCAAGGAAGTCATCGACGTCGCGGCCGGCAACTGGAAGGGCGAGAACGCCACCTCCGAGGACGTCTTCAGCGAGGAACGCCTCGTTCGCCTGTTCAGCGCCGATTTCGTCGCCGCCTACAAGGAGGCATCCAAGCATCCCGCCTATGATCCGCCGGAAGGCGAAACCACGGGCTCCCCCTTCGACTATGATCCGATCGCCCGCGGACAGGACGGTTGCGCCTTCGAGAACATCCGCGTCGAGGATGACGGCGACGGCCAGGTGACGGCGCTGTTCAACAACCGCAAATGCTTCGGCGACGATCCCGAATACCTCAAGGACACCGTGCTGATCTTCCACGTCCAGGAGGAGGGCGGGCGTCCGGTGATCGACGACATCTATCCGGTCGTCGACGGCAATTCGGGCGAGTCGATCAAGGACGAGCTGAAGAAGATCGCCGCCCAGTGAGGCAACGGCCCCGAACGTGAACCCGAGGAATGCATCATGAAGGCGATGCAGTTGGTGGCGGTCGCCTGTGGACTGTCGGTTTTGGCGTGCAGTTGGTGTTATGACGGCGAATACGAGGGCAAGGACGAGGTCACGGAGGTCGTCTACCGCCTGGTTCAGGAAAGCGACGAGGTCGGCGAGAAGCGCTACGTGGTCGACGACATCCGGTTCGTGGACCGGACACCGCTGCGCGCCGAGCTCGATGCGCTGGCGCAATGACGATGGCTCGGCGCGCTTCACGCGTCTCTCGGGCCATCATGAGATAAGTTGAATGTCCGCTGCTGGAGGTGGCCTCATGATATTTCGTGTGCTTCTGCTCGCAACCTCGCTGGTCGCAGGTGCTGCCCAGGCGGGCGAACCGCAGGATCCCGTTATGGCCCTGATGAAGGTCGCCGACGGCATCGAGGGCAACAGCGCGGCCAGCGACTATTTCGACGAGATCCTGCTGACATCGATCTACAGCCGGAGCTTCGCGCAGATCTATCGCATGGCGGCGCTCGGGGACGAGTTGCTCGATATGCAGGGCTTCATGACGGGGCAGGACGAAGTGGTTGTCAGCCAGGACCCCTGCGAGATGAAGGATCTCAGGATCGTGACCGGCAAGCCGACGGGCGATCTGGTGCCGGTAGACGTCTATTTCGACGTCTCGTCCTGCTGGGGCCAGAAGCCCGACATGAAGGAGCCCGCCCTGCGCTTCCACGTCATCCAGGAGGACGGACGCTACGTCATCGACAACTTCTGGAACGCCGACTACCAGGACGGGCGGATTGAGACATCGGTCAAGGCCCGGTACGCCGATCTGGTCCGGAGCGACATCGACCACATGCTGAAGGGGTTCAAGGGCGAGGACTAATCGCCCGCGCCCTTTGCGTTCGGCCGTTTTTGTGCGAATGGAGCCCCGATATCCTTCTCGAGGCTTAATATGTCAGGCACCAATTCCGAACGCGAACTTCTGGCCGAAGGGCCGGCGATCATTCTTGTCGAGCCACAGCTCGGCGAGAATATCGGCATGGTGGCGCGCGCCATGGCCAATTTCGGCCTGTCGGAACTGCGCCTGGTAAATCCGCGCGACGGCTGGCCGAGCGAGAAGGCGCGGTCTGCAGCCTCCAAGGCCGACCATGTGATCGACGCGACCCGCGTGTTCGACACCCTGGAGGAGGCGTTGGCCGACCTCAATTTCGTCTATGCCACGACCGCGCGCGAACGCTACGGTTTCAAGCCCGTCCGTTCGCCGGTGGTGGCGGCTGCGACCCTGCGGGCGAAATTCAAGGCGGGCGAGGCGACCGGCATCATGTTCGGGCGCGAGCGCTGGGGGCTGACCAACGAAGAGATTGCGCTGGCCGACGAGATCGTCACCTTTCCGGTCAACCCCGCCTTCGCCTCGCTCAACATCGCCCAGGCCGTGCTGCTGATGTCCTATGAGTGGATGAAGGGCGGGCTGGAGGATCTGGCTGAAACCTCGTTCCAGCCGCTCGAGCAGAAGCCGGCCACCAAGGAACAGCTGTTCGGCATGATCGAATCCGTCGAGGAGGCGCTCGATGCGCGCGGCTATTTCCGGCCTGCGGCCAAAAAGCCGAAGATGATCGACAATCTGCGCGCCGTGCTGACGCGCCGCGCCTATTCCGAACAGGAGATCAGCATCATGCGCGGCGTTTTCGCCACATTCGATCGCTACAGCCGCAAGAGCCCGCGCGGCAAGGCGGGCCCTTGGCAGGACTTGGACGGGGCGGACGATGGCGCAGACGGGGAATGAACTGAAGCCGGTGCTGGTATTCGACAGCGGCATCGGCGGGCTGACCGTGCTGCGCGAGGCGCGCGTCCTGATGCCGGAACGCGGCTTCATCTACGTTGCCGACGATGCCGGCTTTCCCTACGGCGGTTGGGAGGAGGCACCGCTTCGACAGCGAATCCTCGATCTGTTCGCCGAACTGCTCGCGACCTATGATCCCGAAGCGGTGATCGTCGCCTGCAACACCGCTTTCACTCTGGCCGGCACGGATCTGCGTCATGCCTTTCCCGACATGCGCTTCATCGGCACGGTCCCGGCGATCAAGCCGGCGGCCGAGCGCACCCGGTCCGGGCTCGTTTCGGTGCTCGCCACGCCCGGCACGGTCAAGCGCGCCTATACCCGCGACCTCATCCAGTCCTTCGCCGCCCGGTGTCATGTGCGGCTGGTCGGGTCCGAAAACCTTGCGCGGATGGCGGAAGCCTATATCCGCGGCGAGCCGGTGTCGGACGAGGCGGTGCTGGCGGAGATCGCGCCGTGTTTCGTCGAGAAGGACGGCGCGCGCACCGACATCGTCGTGCTCGCCTGCACCCACTATCCGTTCCTCGCCAACGTGTTTCGCCGGCTCGCGCCCTGGCCGGTCGACTGGCTTGATCCGGCGGAGGCGATCGCGCGCCAGGCCCGCCGGCTGGTACCGCTGGTCGAGGGGGCGGAACACCCGGAAGGCTTCGATTTTGCCGTCTTCACCTCGGGCAATCCCGATTTTTCCACCCGCCGCCTGATGCAGGGCCTCGGCCTCGACATCGTAACGCCCTTGCTAAAGGTGGCGGCGGACCGCTAAATCTACTCGCCGATATTTGGAAAGCGGTGGCCAGTCATGGTAGAGGTCTTGGCCGCCGCCGGACAGGCCGCATGTTCACAGGAGCCTCGAGCTTATTTTGTTTACGGAAATTCTGATCGTTGCCTTGCTCACTATTCTGAATGGCGTTTTGGCCATGTCCG
The DNA here is from genome assembly GCF_059424725.1 of Allorhizobium sp. GW101-3B10. Taxonomy (NCBI): domain Bacteria; kingdom Pseudomonadati; phylum Pseudomonadota; class Alphaproteobacteria; order Hyphomicrobiales; family Rhizobiaceae; genus Allorhizobium; species Allorhizobium sp. GW101-3B10. The sequence goes on from NZ_JBWKZR010000001.1 coordinate 1,403,057, forward strand.
AGATGGCGGTCGTCTCCTCGCGCACGACGCGCCTCAAGGTGCTTTCCGAACAGGGCAATCGCGGCGCGACCATCGCGCTCAGGCTCGCCGAGGAGCCCGGCCGCTTCCTGTCCACGGTGCAGATCGGCATCACGCTGGTCGGCGTCCTGTCCGGTGCCTTCTCCGGCGCCACGCTCGGCGCCCGGCTGGCCGGATGGCTGGCCGAGCAGGGGCTTTCGGAGAACGTGGCGAGCGCTCTCGGCGTCGGTTCGGTGGTGGTGATGATCACCTATCTGTCACTGATCGTCGGCGAACTCGTGCCGAAGCAGATCGCCCTGCGCAATCCCGAAGCGGTCGCCGCCAAGGTCGGCGCGCCCATGCTGATCCTGTCGAAGGTCGCAGCGCCCCTGGTGTGGCTGCTCGACAATTCCGGACGCCTGCTGCTGCGGCTGCTTGGTCAGCAGGGCGTTTCGGCCGGCACGGTCACCGACGAGGAAATCAAGTCCGTATTGGCCGAGGCGCAGAGCGCCGGCGTGATCGAGAACGAAGAATCGGCAATGATCTCCGGCGTCATGCGCCTTGCCGACCGCACCGCGCGTGGTCTGATGACGCCGCGCCGCGACGTCGAGGTGCTCGACGTCGACGACACGCTCGAGGAAATCCGCGACAAGCTGCGCAGTGCGGCCCATTCGCGCCTGCCGGTCCGCTCCGGCGATTCCGACGAGATCATCGGCGTGCTGTTTTCCAAGCGCATCTACGATGCCATCGCGCTCGGCTCCGATTTCGACATTCGCCAGCATCTGAGCGAGGTGCCGATCGTCTCGGACCTTGCCAGCGCTGTCGACATCATCCAGGCGATCCGCAAGACGCCGCTGCACATGGTGCTCGTCTATGACGAATACGGGCATTTCGAAGGGATCATCACCTCCGGCGACATTCTGGAAGCGATCACCGGCGTCTTCCAGGAATACGAGGACGAAGAGCCCTACGTGGTGCGCCGCGACGACGGTTCCTATCTCGTGGCCGGCTGGACGCCGATCGACGAGTTCGTCGACCGCATCCGCATTCCGGTCGAATCGGATCCCGACTACACGACGGTCGCCGGCTATGTCATCGCCGAGTTGAAGCGCATTCCCGAACTGGGCGAAAGCTTCGAGGCCAATGGCTGGCGCTTCGAGGTGATCGACCTCGACGGACGGCGCATCGACAAGCTGCTGGTCTCTCCGGTGGGCGAACCCTCGATCTGACGGCTTCCTGCTCCTGACTGCCTTCTTGAAGGCCGACGTTTCGGCCGCCGCGTTCGTCGTGGCGGCCTGCTCGCCACCTGTTGCCGATCTGCAACTGTGATCCGCCGATGTTTGCAATCCGCAATTGCGCACTTGTCGGTTGCTTTGTCTTGTGAGAACTTGAGGCCGTCCGCAGCTCAAACACAGGAGGCGTCGATGTCACATCATTTTGCATTCATGCGCCTTGCTGGCGGATCAATGTTCCTTCTCTCGGTGCTTTGCACTCCGGGGTCGCGAACCACCGCCTGAACGGTCTTCCGTCCAGGATTCCCGGCGTCTGGCGCCATTTTCAACAAAATTGACGTGATCGGTCGCCGAGACGCATGGCTGCGTTCTCCCGGTCGTCTCACACCCTTGTTTTCCATCGAGAGGACCTGGCCGCGTCGCTGCGCCGGGACGGAAAAGCTATGCATAAGGAACAATCTATAATTGCAGACGACCCTCTGGCCGCGGTCGACGACCTGTGCCGGAAATTCGGTGTATGGGCATCGGCTCGCGCCCTGGTCTACGTTGCCTGGAAGCGGCGCCGGAGGTCAAATTCGGTCAGCGATCTTTCCGACTACATGCTGCGGGACATCGGCCTGCCACCACAGGAGACCTGGCGGCGTTCGCCGCGCTTCGATGCCTGGGACATCCGGCTATGACAAAGCATGGCAGGGCTTCGGCGGCACGCTTCGCCGAAGCCCTCCGGGGCAGGCTGTGCAGCGGCTGCCGGGTCCGGGGGGTCGTCACGGGCATTCCGTCCGACAAAGAGCGGAAAGATGCGCCCGGCGCTCGAAGTTTGTCGGTCCCTGAGGCATAATTGCCTGTTGATGCCGGGTCTTTCTCGACGCCGATTCGCAGTTTATTTGCTAAAGCATCTGTGGCTCGCAGGGCGAGGTGTTCGCCCGGCGAGCGCGTGATCAGACGAGGTGGTATTGGTGCAGGTCGGAATCGATATGGGTACTCTGTCGGGCGGGGAGCCGGCCAAGCTCGATATCGAGGAGCTTCTGGCCACGCGTCTTCTCGTGCAGGGCAATTCCGGGTCGGGAAAATCGCATCTGCTCAGGCGCCTGCTCGAGCAGTCGGCGCCGTGGGTGCAACAGGTCATCATCGACCCGGAAGGTGACTTCGTCACTCTGTCCGACCGGTTCGGCCATCTGGTGGTCGACGGCGAGCGCACCGAGGCCGAGCTTGCGGGCATCGCCAACCGCATCCGCCAGCACCGCGTGTCCTGCGTCCTGACCCTCGAAGGCCTCGACATCGAACAGCAGATGCGCGCCGCCGCCGCCTTTCTCAACGGCATGTTCGATGCCGAGCGCGAATACTGGTACCCGGTGCTGGTGGTGGTCGACGAAGCGCAGATGTTCGCGCCTTCGGTCGGCGGCGACGTCTCGGAAGACGCGCGCAAGATGTCGCTCGGCGCGATGACCAACCTGATGTGCCGCGGCCGAAAGCGCGGGCTTGCCGGCGTGATCGCCACGCAGCGCCTGGCGAAGCTCGCCAAGAACGTCGCGGCCGAAGCCTCGAACTTCCTGATGGGTCGCACCTTCCTCGACATCGACATGGCGCGTGCGGCCGACCTGCTCGGCATGGACCGGCGCCAGGCGGAGATGTTCCGCGACTTGAAGCGCGGCAATTTCGTCGCGCTCGGGCCGGCCCTGTCGCGCCGGCCGCTGCCGATCGTCATCGGCACGGTCGAGACCTCGGCGCGTTCGTCGAGCCCGAAGCTGATGCCGCTGCCGGACGCCCCGCAGGACGTCGAGGACCTGATCTTCACGCCCGATCCGGAAGAATTCACCCGGCCGATGGTCAGGCGCGCGCCGCCGGCGCCGCGGCCGACGACCGACATCCTCGCCGAACTGTCGAAGGCAGCCCCCGCGGCGAGTGGTTCTGCCGGCCCGGTCGAGGGCCGGCCGTCGGCGCCGGAAATGTCGTCGGAGGAACGTGAGGAAAAGCTTGCCCATGTGCTGGCCGAAATTCTCGCCGACCCGCAGGCCGCCTATCGCACCGATTCGGTTCTCTATCAGGAGTTTCTGGTGCGCGCCCGCATGCGGCGCGTGGCCGGCCCGCCCATGGCCATGGGCGAATTTCGCCGCCGCGTGGCGATCACCCGCTCCGGCGTCGACGAAGAGACCGCCGGCAGCGAAAGCTGGGCCATGGCGCTCGACCTGTCGCAGCGTGTCTCCGACGACCTGCAGGGCGTCTTCCTGCTGATGGCGCGTGCCGCCATCCGCGGCGAGGCCTGCCCCTCGGACCAGTGCATCGCCAAGGCCTACGGCACCCATTCGGCCCGCCGCGCCCGCCGTCTGCTCGGCTATTTCGAGGAACACAATCTGATCGTCGTCCATACCGACTTCGCCGGCAAGCGCATCGTCGCCTTCCCGGACCTGCAGGTGGAGACGGCGCCCGGCGATCCGAATGCGACGGACGATTGCGAGGTTCCCTCGGCGGCGGAGTAACCGGCAGAAGGCTAGGCGATCAACGCCAGCGTCTGCGGGTCGGGCGTTCCCGCGTAGTACTTTTCGAGCAACGCATCGAACACGCTGTCGCCCTGGCCGGCCGCGCGGGCAAAGAGCGTGAGCGACGATCTCAGCTTCAGCACGTCCGGATAGCCGAAGATCGCCTCGGCGGTTCTGCCCTCCAGCCCCTCAAGGATCTCGCAGCATTCGCTCAGCCGAGGCCCAAGCACCGGATGGTCGAGATAGGCGCGGGCTTCGGCAAGCGACCCGATGGCGTAGCGGATCGCCATCGGGCTTCCGCCCAGGCCCGCGATCTGCGGAAAGACGAACCACATCCAGTGGCTGGTCTTCTGTCCGTTGCGAAGTTCGCTCACGACCCTCGCATAGACCGGCTGCTGGGCTTCGACGAAGCGTTCGAGGTCGAAGAGATCGTTCACGCGGGCGTCCTTTCCTCCCAGACCTTCACCAGTTCGACGATGGTCTCGACCGATTTTTCCATGTCCTGCCGGCTCACCCATTCAAGCGGCGAGTGATAGGCATGGCCGCCGGTATAGATGTTGGGGCAGGGCAGGCCCATGAAGGACAGGCGCGAGCCGTCCGTGCCGCCGCGGATACTGTGGCGGACCGGGGTCAGGCCGACGCGCTTCACCGCCTCGATCAGATTGTCGACCACCTGGGGGTGCTGGTCGAGCACGACCTTCATGTTGCGATACTGCTCCTTGACCGTGAACGTGTAGGTGGAGCCTGGAAAGGACGTCATGACCTCGCGGGTGATCTGCTCGAGCAGTGCCTCCTTCTCGGCAAGGCCCCTGTCGTCGAAATCGCGGATGATGAAGCTCAGCTTGGCGCCTTCCATCGAGCCGGCGATGTCGGTCGGATGAATGAAGCCCTGGCGGCCTTCGGTCGTCTCCGGCGCCTGGTCCTTCGGCAGGCGGGCGACGATCTCGGCGGCGATCTTAATGGCGTTCTCCATCTTGCCCTTGGCGGTGCCGGGATGGATGGCGACGCCGGATATGGCGATGTCGACGCCGTCGGCCGAAAAGGTCTCGTCCTCGATCTCGCCGACCGTGCTGCCGTCCAGCGTGTAGCCGAAGTCGGCACCCAGTTTCTTCAGGTCCACCTTGTCGGCGCCGCGGCCGACCTCCTCGTCGGTGGTGAACAGCACCTTCACCATGCCGTGCGGGATTGTGGGATTTGCGACGAGGAACTGGATCGCGGTCATGATCTCGGCGATGCCGGCCTTGTCGTCAGCGCCGAGCAGCGTCGTGCCGTCGGTGGTGACGATGTCGTGGCCGATCTGGTCGTTGAGTTCCGGATTGTTGGCCAGGCGGATGACCTGGTTGGGGTCGCCGGTCAGGCGGATGTCGCCGCCGGCATAGTGGCGCACGAGCTGCGGCTTGACACTGGTGCCGGTGAAATCGGGTGCCGTGTCCATGTGCGAGCAGAAGCAGATGACGGGGACCTGCTTTTCCACATTGGCGGGCAGGGTCGCATAGACATTGCCGTGCTCGTCGAGATGGGCGTCGCCAAGGCCGATCGCCAGGAGTTCCTTCACCAGCAGCCGGCCGAGATTCTTCTGCTTCTCGGTCGAAGGCTGTGCCGACGAGGTCGGGTCGGACTGGGTGTCGATCACGACGTAGCGAAGAAGGCGGTCGAGGACGGTGTCGGGCATGGGCGAATCCGATCTGCGGTTGCGGGGTCGCCTAGCTATAGCCGCCCCGGCGAGCGAGGTGAATGCTTTGCCGCGTCCTCGTGAAGCAACAGTCGCAGCGCTGGCGGAGCGCGGCAGGGCGGCCGGCTGGCCGCCCTGCGCGGTCTTCCTTACTTCTGCTCCAGCGCCGTGGCGGCAGTCTTTTCCTCGTTGCGGGTCGCCCAGAGCGATCCGAGGATGCCGGCGGCGAGGATGCCGACCGTCACGCCGAGCGAGACCACCGGCGGGATCTTGGCGAGCCCCAGCATGTCGGCGATGAAGATCTTCGCGCCGATGAAGATTAGCACCACCGACAGCGCATACTTCAGATAGGTGAAGCGGTGGATGAGCGCCGACAGCGCGAAATAGAGCGCACGCAGGCCGAGGATGGCGAAGATGTTGGAGGTATAGACGATGAAGGGATCGGTGGTGATGGCGAACACCGCCGGGATGGAGTCGACCGCAAAGACCAGGTCGGCCAGTTCGACCATGACCAGCGCCAGGAAGAGCGGCGTGACATAGGTCTTCATCCGTCCGGACATGAGGTCCTCGCGGCGGACGAAGAAGTGATGCCCCTCCAGCTTCTCCGTGACGGGCAGGTGCTTGCGCAGGAAGCGCAGCACGGGATTGCCCGAGACGTCGTATTCCTTGTCGGCCGTCAGCAGCATCTTGATGCCGGTGACGATCAGGAAGGCGGCGAAGAGGTACAGCACCCAGTGGTAGTTCTCGACGATCGAGGCGCCGGCGGCGATCATGATGCCGCGCAGGACGATGACGCCGAGAATGCCCCAGAGCAGGACCCGGTGCTGGTAGGCGCGGGGGATGGCGAAGTAGCCGAAGATCATGGCGATGACGAAGATATTGTCCATCGCCAGGCTCTTCTCGACGACGAAACCCGTCAGGTATTCGATGCCGGCCTGCTGGCCGGACTGCCACCAGACCCAGCCGCCGAAGGCGAGACCGAGCGACATGTAGAAGGCGGAGAGAAGGAAGCTTTCGCGAATGCCGATCTCGGCACTCTTTTTATGCAGGACGCCAAGGTCGAGGGCGAGTAGAAAGATCACAAGGGCCAGGAAGGAGAGCCACATCCAGACGGCGGTCCCCAGGAAGTCTGTCCAAAGAAAATCCATTGCGGGTTTCCTTTGCCGGAACGGTTGATGATCGCAGCTCCGACATCACGGGAATCCGGCACTCGCGTCAGAGGGGCCCGGTGCTGCGTTTCCCCGAAATGGTCACTCGCGCAATTAGTTCAAGCGCTGGCCGTTGACTTTCGCGTGATCCACCGCTAATGACCCCATCAACGCCGGGCCTGTCGCCCGGTGTTTTCTTTGACATGTCCCGTGGCACTTTCCATACGCTTTATGTGAGAGGCCTGTCAGAGCTTCCAAAACGGAGTTCAGAGGAGGGCGTGTTTCCTTGATCCAGTCTGGTAACGGACTGGTGTAACCTGTTGTAAAGGAAATGCGATGAGCAAGCGCGCTGCATCCAAGTACAAAATCGATCGCCGCATGGGCGAGAATATCTGGGGTCGTCCGAAGTCCCCGGTCAACCGTCGCGAATACGGCCCCGGCCAGCACGGCCAGCGCCGCAAGGGCAAGCTTTCGGACTTCGGCGTGCAGCTGCGCGCCAAGCAGAAGCTCAAGGGCTACTACGGCGACCTGCGCGAGAAGCAGTTCCGCGCCACCTACGACGAAGCCAACCGTCGCAAGGGTGACACCTCGGAGAACCTGATCGGTCTGCTCGAATCGCGTCTCGATGCGATCGTCTACCGCGCCAAGTTCGTCCCGACGGTCTTTGCTGCCCGTCAGTTCGTTAACCACGGCCACGTCACCGTCAACGGCGTCAAGGTCAACATCGGCTCGTACCGCTGCAAGGCTGGCGACGTGATCGAAGTTCGCCAGAAGTCGAAGCAGCTGGTCACCGTTCTCGAATCGGTCCAGCTCGCCGAGCGTGACGTTCCGGACTACATCGAAGTCGACCACAACAAGATGGTTGCCACCTTCGTTCGCGTCCCGGGCCTGTCCGACGTTCCCTACGCTGTCGTCATGGAACCGCAGCTGGTCGTCGAATTCTACTCGCGCTGATCGCTGCGCGACCGGATTGTTGAAAGCCGCCTTTCGGGGCGGCTTTTTCTATTTGAACGGCAATATTTTGCGGCGAATATGGGCGTGCGGCGCTTGGCTGTGAAAGGAAGCAGATGGACCTTCAGGCGATCATCGACGACATCGCATTGTCGCTTGCCGAGCGGCGCGGCGAGGGCAAGGTCGCCGATTACATTCCCGAGCTTGCCAAGGTGGATCCCAATCAGTTCGGCATCGCCGTGACCACGGTGGACGGCCAGGTCTTCACCGCGGGCGATGCGGCGACGCCGTTTTCCATCCAGAGCGTCTCCAAGGTCTTCATGCTGACGCTGGCGCTCGGCAAGGCCGGCGAATCGATCTGGAAGCGCGTCGGACGTGAGCCCTCCGGTTCCGCCTTCAATTCCATTGTGCAGCTCGAGCAGGAGCACGGAATCCCTCGCAATCCCTTCATCAATGCCGGCGCGATCGTGGTCTGCGACATGGTGCTGGCCGGCCACAAGCCGAAGGAGGCGATCGGCGAGGTGCTGCGCTTCGTGCGCTATCTGGCCGACGACGAAACGATCAGCATCGACCGCGCGGTCGCGCGGTCCGAGACGGAGACGGGTTTCCGCAACTATGCGCTGGCCAATTTCATGCGCTCCTTCGGCAACCTGCATCACGAGGTCGATCATGTGCTCGGCGTCTATTTCCACCAGTGCGCGCTGTCGATGACCTGTCGGCAGCTGTCGCGCGCCGGACTGTTCCTCGCCGCCCAGGGCGCCGATCCGATCAGCGGCTATTCGGTCGTCTCGGCCAAGCGGGCGCGACGCATCAATGCGCTAATGCTGACCTGCGGCCATTACGACGGATCGGGCGACTTCGCCTTCCATGTCGGCCTGCCGGGCAAGAGCGGCGTCGGCGGCGGCATTCTCGCCATCGCGCCGGGCAAGGCCTCGATCGCCGTCTGGTCGCCGGGCCTCAACAAGGTCGGCAACTCCGCGCTCGGCTCGGTCGCGCTCGAAATGCTGGCGGCGCGCACCGGCTGGTCGGTATTCGGGGCTTGATCTTGCCGCGGCAACCGGGCATTGGCAGGGCGCGCGCCCGAAGCGCCCGCGGAGTCTGAAGCCATGACCGTCCCAGCCGAACTGACCGTCGACCTGTCTGCCGAGGACGAGGAATTCGCCGCGGACGCAGCCGGCGTGCATCCGGTCTTCGCCCGCGCGCCGCGCTCGGTCGGCTTCAACAAGCTGCGCAAGCGGCTGATCCGCCAGGTGCGCCAGGCGATCACCGACTTCGACATGCTGAAGGGCCAGAAGCGCTGGCTGGTCGGCCTGTCGGGCGGCAAGGACTCCTATGGGCTGCTGGCCATCCTGCTCGACCTGCAATGGCGCGGCCTTCTGCCGGTGGAACTCGTGGCCTGCAATCTCGACCAGGGCCAGCCGAATTTCCCGAAGCACGTGCTGCCGGACTATCTGGCCTCGATCGGCGTGAAACACCGCATCGAATATCGCGACACCTATTCGGTGGTGAAGGAAAAAATGCCGAGCGGTGCGACCTATTGCTCGCTCTGTTCGCGCCTGCGCCGCGGCAATCTCTACCGGGTGGCGCGCGAGGAGGGCTGCGATGCCCTGGTGCTCGGCCACCACCGCGAGGACATTCTCGAGACCTTCTTCATGAACTTCTTCCACGGCGGCCGGCTCTCGGCCATGCCGGCCAAGCTTTTGAACGACGACGGCGACCTGATGCTGCTGCGTCCGCTCGCCTATGCGGCCGAGGACGATCTGGCGCGCTTTGCCGCCGCCATGGAATTCCCCATCATCCCCTGCGATCTCTGCGGCTCGCAGGACGGCCTGCAGCGCAATGCGATGAAGGAGATGCTGGCGGGGATCGAGGCGAAGATGCCGGGCCGTAAGGATGCCATGCTGCGGGCGCTCGGCCATGTCGATGCCTCGCATCTGCTCGACCCGAAGCTCTTCGACTTTTCCTCCCTTCTGACAAAGGACGTCTGACCATGGCCGAACTCGACATTGCGGCGCTCGCCAACGCACTTCAGGAGGCGGCGGCGACGGAGATCCTGCCGCGCTTCCGCAAGCTGGGCGACGGCGACGTGCGGATGAAGACCGAGGCCATCGACCTCGTCACCGAGGCCGACGAGGCGGCGGAGGAACTGATCCGCCAGCGCGTGGCCGAAGTCATGCCCGACGCCGTGTTCATCGGCGAAGAGGCGGTCGCAGCCGACCCGGCACTGCTCGACAGGATCGCCGACGCCGATCTTGCCGTCATCGTCGATCCGATCGACGGCACGTTCAACTATGCGGCGGGGCTGCCGCTGTTCGGCGTGATGCTGAGCGTGGTATCGAAGGGCGAGACGGTCGCCGGCATCATCTATGATCCGATGGGCAATGACTGGCTGATCGCCGAAAAGGGATCGGGCGCCTGGATGTGCGGCCCGGACGGATCGCAGGCCCAGGTGGCAGTGGCGCCCGCCGTGCCGCTCGACCAGATGGTCGGCATTGCGGCGCTGACCTACATGGAGACCGCAGCCAAGCGGCAGATCCTTGCCAATCTCGCCGAGGTCAGGCTGTTCACCAGCTATCGTTGCTCGGCGCATGAATACCGCACGTTCGCCGCCGGTCACCTGCACTTCCTGATGTACAAGAAGCTGATGCCCTGGGACCATCTGGCCGGCACGCTGATTTCGCAGGAAGCAGGCGCCCATGTCGCCCGCCTCGACGGTTCGCGCTACCTGCCGCACAATTTCGAAGGCGGGCTGCTGCTTGCACCCGACCGCGACAGCTGGCAGGAACTGCGCGAAAAGGTCTTCACGCTCTGAGAGCGTGAGTTTTGGTTGAAAAGAAAAGGCGCGGGGACTTGCGGTCCACGCGCCTTTTTCATGTGTTGGTCGCCGTCGTCAGACGCGCGGGTTCTGCTGGCGGAACAGCACGCCGCGTTCGCCGATCAGGACGAAGACGAGGCCGATTACCGAGACGGTGAAATAGCCGGCGACCATCGGCAGGGCCGTGCCGTCATAGGCCTGGCCGATCGCCGCGCCGATCAGTGATCCGCCGACGGTGCCCATGAAGCCCAGCACGGACGAGGCCGTGCCGGCGACATGGCCGAGCGGCTCCATGGCGAGCGAGTTGAAGTTCGAGCCGATCCAGCCGAACTGGAACATGGCGAGCGAGAAGAACACCATGAACAGGGGGAAGGGCATGGGCTGCGGTCCGAGCACCTGCGCCACCAACCAGACGAAGTTGATGGCGATGAAGCCGAGAAGCGAGGCATGCGACAGGCGCCGCATGCCGATCCGGCCGACCAGCCTGGCATTGACGAAGGACGACAGAGCCATGAACAGCGCCACGCCGGCGAAGGCGGCGGCAAACCACGCGCCGAGATCGTAGATCCCGACATAGACCTGCTGCGCCGAATTGATGAAGCCGAACAGCGCGCCGAAGATGAAGGTGCTGGCGATCGTGTAGCAGAGCGCGATGCGGTTGGTCAGCACGATGCGAAAACCCTGGTAGATCGACGAGACGGTGAACGGCCGGACGTCCTTGGCCGTCAGCGTTTCCGGCAGGCGGACGAACATCCACAGGCCGACCACCATGGCCGACACCGCCATGAAGACGAAGATCCAGTGCCAGTGGCCCATGAACATGATGACCTGGCCGGTTCCCGGTGCGATCACCGGGATCACCATGAAGACCATCATGATCAGCGACATGACTTCCGCCATCTGCCGGCCGCCGTAGACGTCGCGGACGATCGAGACGGTGATGACGCGGGTCGCGGCCGATCCGATGCCCTGGATGAAGCGCAGCACGAGCAGGCTGGCAAAGGAGGGGACCAGGACGACGGCCAGCGACGAGATGATATAGATGCCGAGGCCGAACAGCATCGGACGGCGCCGGCCGAACCGGTCGGCGATCGGGCCGTAGAACAGCTGGGCGACGCCGAAGCCGATCAGGTAGGCGGAGACGACATACTGGCGGTGGTTCTCATTGACCACGTTCAGCGCGATGCCGATCTCCTGCAGGCCTGGCAGCATGATGTCGATGGCCAGTGCATTGAGCGACATCAGGAAGGCCATCATGGCGATGAATTCGACTCGGCTCATACCCCGCAAATTGGCGGGCGCCGGCTGTAACGTTGTAGTCATGGCTCAATATCCAAAACAGAGATAAGGCGTTGCTTGGGGCAACGCCTTGAAAAAGTTGAGTGAATGACGAAATCCGCTAAACGCGGATGACGGATCGGGTCAGGCAGCGCCGCGAACGGCGACGCCCTGGTCCTCGAAATGCTTCTGCAACTCGCCCGCCTGGAACATCTCGCGGATGATGTCGCAGCCGCCGACGAACTCGCCCTTGACGTAGAGCTGCGGAATGGTCGGCCAGTTGGAATAGTCCTTGATGCCCTGGCGGATCTCGTTGTCGGCGAGCACGTTGATGCCCTTGTAGTCGACGCCCACGTAATCGAGGATCTGGACGACCTGGCCGGAGAAGCCACACTGCGGGAACTGCGGCGTTCCCTTCATGAACAGCACCACGTCGTTGCTCTTCACTTCATTGGCGATGAAATCTTGGACGCTCATGGGATATCCTTTCACATGCGGTTTCAAGGGCCGCTGTCTCGATTGTGCATTCTAAATAGCAAGCAGTCGCCGTCTTTGCCAGAGCGCAAATACGCATGACTGGCCTGCAGCCGTCAGCGGGTGCGCTGGCGGCTGCGATTGGCGGCGGTGCGGCGGCGGCTGACCTGCTTCTTGGCCGGCTTGCGCGGGCGGCTGGTCTTCCTGACGAAACGTCCGGTCGTGGCCGAGCGGGCCTGCCGCTTGCGGCGGCGCGTCGTGCCGCGGCCCGTGGTCTTCTTCAGGATTTCCTTGAGCACGCCCTGAACGACGTTTTCGATCACTTCCTTGACGAGATCAGCCATCTGACGCTTCCCTGTCGTTCCCCTGGTGCTTCAGTCCGGAATGGAGGTCTGCAGGGCGAGCGCATGCAACACGCCGCCCATATTGCCCTTCAGGGCGTCGTAGACCATCTGATGCTGCTGCACGCGCGACTTGCCGCGAAACGCCTCGGCCACGACTTCGGCGGCGTAGTGATCGCCGTCGCCCGCGAGGTCGCGGATGACCACCTTCGCGCCGGGAATGCCGGCCTTGATCAGGTCTTCGATGTCACCGGGTTTCATAGCCATGTCTGCTTCTCCTGCGTATGCGAAGCATCGCCTCAGGCAATGCTGCCGTCCATGTAGCGAGGGAACCACGATTCATGCGCCGAACGCAATTCCTCAATTGCGACGGGACGGGCGTCGCCCAGCACGACATTGTTACCGCCGGTACGGCCGATCCACGGGCAGAAGACGCCTGCCGCGTCGGCGCGCATCTGCACCGCATCGACATTGTCCTGGCTGACGGTCACGACGTAACGGCCCTGGTCCTCGCCGTAGAAGACCGCGATCGGATCGGCGTCGTTGAGCGCGTTGATGGTCGCGCCGATGCCCGAGGCCATGGCCATTTCGGCGACAGCCAGCGCCAGGCCGCCCGACGAGCAGTCGTGGACGGCGGTTGCAAGACCGTCCTCGATGAGGCCGCGGACGAAGTCGCCTACCTTCTTCTCATGCGCCAGGTCGACATGCGGCGCCGGGCCGTCGGTGCGGCCGTGGATGTCGCGCAGGTAGACCGACTGGCCGAGATGGCTGCCCCATCCGCACGGTGCGCCGGCGAGAAGCACGGCTTCGCCCTGGGCGGCAAAGCGGATGCGGGCCATCTTGGCCCAGTCCTTCAGGAGGCCGACGCCGGCAATGGTCGGGGTTGGCAGGATGGCCTGGCCGTTGGTCTCGTTGTAGAGCGAGACGTTGCCCGAGACGATCGGGAAGTCGAGCGCCTTGCAGGCCTCGCCGATGCCCTTGATGGCGAAGACCATCTGGCCCATGATTTCCGGCTTTTCAGGGTTGCCGAAATTGAGGTTGTCGGTGGCGGCCAGCGGCAGGGCGCCGGTCGCGGTGATGTTGCGCCAGCATTCGGCAACCGCCTGCTTGCCGCCTTCGAACGGATCGGCCTCGACATAGCGCGGGGTGACGTCGGAGGAGAAGGCCAGCGCCTTCTTCGGATGGGTGTCGACGCGCACCACGCCGGCATCGCCGCCGGGAAGCTGCAGCGAATTGCCCTGGATCAGCGTGTCGTACTGCTCATAGACCCAGCGGCGCGAGCAGTTGTTCGGCGAACCGACCAGCTTGACGAGCGCATCGGCCACGTCGGCCTGCGGTACGTCGTTTTCGGCCAGCGGCGCCGGGGTCTTGGGCTCGACCCAGGGGCGGTCGTATTCGGGCGCCTGGTCGCCGAGATCCTTGATCGGCAGGTTGGCGACTTCCTCGCCCTGATGGATGATGCGGAAGCGCAGGTCGTCGGTGGTGTGGCCGACGATGGCGAAGTCGAGGCCCCACTTGACGAAGATCGCCTTGGCGACCTCCTCCTTCGAGGGCTCGAGCACCATGAGCATGCGCTCCTGGCTCTCCGACAGCATCATCTCATAGGCCGACATGCGTTCTTCGCGGACCGGTACCTTGTCGAGGTCGAGCTCGATGCCGAGGTCGCCCTTGGCGCCCATTTCGACCGCCGAGCAGGTGAGGCCGGCGGCACCCATGTCCTGGATGGCGATGACGGCGCCGGTCTGCATCAGTTCGAGGCAGGCTTCCAGCAGGCACTTTTCGGTGAAGGGGTCGCCGACCTGCACGGTCGGGCGCTTTTCCTCGATCGATTCGTCGAATTCGGCAGACGCCATGGTCGCGCCGCCGACGCCGTCGCGACCGGTCTTGGCACCGAGATAGACGACCGGCAGGCCGACGCCCTTGGCTTCCGAGAGGAAGATGGCGTTCGACTTGGCGAGACCCGCGGCAAAGGCGTTGACCAGGATATTGCCGTTGTAGCGGGCGTCGAATTCGACCTCGCCGCCGACGGTCGGCACGCCGAAGGAATTGCCGTAACCGCCGACGCCGGCGACGACGCCGGATACCAGATGGCGGGTCTTCGGATGGTCGGGTGCGCCGAAGCGCAGTGCGTTCATCGCCGCGATCGGACGGGCACCCATGGTGAAGACGTCGCGCAGGATGCCGCCGACGCCGGTCGCAGCGCCCTGGTAGGGCTCGATATAGGACGGGTGGTTGTGGCTCTCCATCTTGAAGACGACGCAGTCGCCGTCGTCGATGTCGACGACGCCGGCATTCTCGCCGGGACCCTGAATCACGCGCGGACCTTTGGTCGGCAGCGTCTTCAGCCATTTCTTCGACGACTTGTAGGAGCAGTGCTCGTTCCACATGGCCGAGAAGATGCCGAGCTCGGTGAAGGTCGGCTCGCGGCCGATCAATTGCAGGATGCGATCGTATTCGTCCGGCTTCAGCCCGTGCGAGGCTATGAGTTCGGGGGTGATCTGGATCGTGTTGGGGATCGTCATCGCTGGTCCTGGATAGCCTGCCGGAAATCGGGGTTTGGGCGCTTCTTTAGCGCATGAATGGCAATGGTGCGACAGGAAAATGCGGCTGACGGCAGGCTCTGTCCAAAGCTTTGTCGCAAGGCAGGCCGCCAGCACGCCTCCGGTCTTCAGGCGATGCTGTCGTAACCGGCGCCACCGTTCTCCAGCAGGCGTCGTACGATGGCGAATCCGGCCCGCACTTCGTCACGATGCTGAGGAGACGAGAAACTCAGGCGGGCGCGGTGGAGTACCTTTTCCGAGCGCCCGGCCTTGAACTCATCCTCGTCGTCGATCAGCACGCCTTCGGTGAGGGCTGCGTTCTTGAATGTGCCGGACAGCCACGGATCGGGCAGTGCCAGCCAGAGGAAGGGGACGGCGGAGTGCGACACGAAGTCGAAACCCGAGAGATATTCCCTGGCCAGCGCCTCGCGCGCGGCGATCTCTTCGGCGCAAAGCGCCCGGATCCGGGCCGCGTCGCCGGACAGGACCAGCCGGGCACAGAGTTCGGCGAGCAGGAAGGGCATTCCGCCGGTCATCATCTTGTGGGCGATACGGACGCGCTGGGCAAAATGCGGCGGGCAGGCGACCCATCCGCCGCGTACGCCGGCCGCGACCGACTTGGACAGGCCGCCGACCATGAAGGTGCGTTCAGGTCCGAGCTGGGCGAGCGGCGGAAGGGGCTCGGGCGACATGGCGCCGTAAAGATCGTCCTCGATCAGCCAGACGCTGTAGCGCCGCGCGACGTCGACGATCGCCTGGCGGCGCTCGAGCGACATGGACGCGAGCGTCGGGTTCTGTGCCGACGACATGAGGAAGGCGACCTTCGGATGCTGCTGGGCGCAGACGCGCTCGAAATCCTCCGGCAACACACCTCCGGCATCGCTCTCGACGAGGATGGTGCGGCGTCCGGCCAGTCCGGCGGCGCGACTCACCTGGGAATAGGTCAGGTGCTCGAACACGACCTTGTCGCCCGGCGACGTCACGGCGGTGATGACCGCCATGATGCCCGCATGGGCGCCGAGCGTCGGTACGATGTCGCGCGGGGACGGAGCCCAGTCTCGCTTGCCGAGCCAGCGGGCGCCGGCCGTGAACCAGTGGTCGGGGAAACTGCGCGTGTAGCTGGCAATGTCGCTCGGGTGGTCTCTGAGGATCGCCGTGATATGGCTCTGGAGGTAGGCGCCCTGTGCGACATCCGGCGCGGCGGTGCTGTCGAAGCGGATCTTGCCGGGGGGCGGGATAATGGGCCGGGTGCCGACGAGCGCCGCGGTCACCGGATCGAGATTGGCCTCCGGCGGTGCGTCATGCGTGTCGTGCACGAAGGTGCCGCGCCCCACCTCGCCGCTGACCAACCCCCGTTCGTGGACCAATGCATAGGCGCGGCTCACCGTGCCGATGGTGATGCCGAGGTCATAGGCGAGATTGCGCTGCGGCGGCAGCTTGGCTCCCGCCGGCAGGGTGCCGCCGGCGATCGCCGTCTCGATCTGGTCGGCGAGACGCACATAGATCGGGCCTTTGCCTAGGTGCAAGTCTGGGAGCCAATTTGTCATCATGACAATTCACTACATTGCCTCGTCATTCTGGTCAATATAGTGCGATTGTATCGATAAAATTGGAATGGAGAGGTTCAATATGACCGACTCAGCGCGATACATCAGTACAATTGATACAATCTATCCCGATGGCTATGCGCGCGAGACGCTGTTCCGTTCGTCGGGCGACATGCTGAAGCCTTCCGTTCGCCCCAAGCGGTTCCTCGCACGGTTGTGGCAGGGGCTGTCCCATTGGCAGATGAAGCGGGCGGGGCGTCTCGCCTTGCACGACCTCACCGACGATCAACTCCGCGACATTGGCCTGACGCGGATCGATGCCGAGCGGGAGGTTCAGAAGTCGCGGCTGTTGATGCTCTGATCGACGCAGGGCCGCCCTCGAACCCGCAATCGAGGCCATGGGCGCCAGGATCGAGACGGTTTTTCGCCCGAAGGGCTCCCGTCATCAGAACTTGTAGGCGAGGGAAAGGCCGGCATGGCTGATGCCGTCATTGGGGTCGCAGAGGTCGGCATTCGACGAATGGTCGATGGAGGCGACGATGTCGAGCTTGTCGGTCAGGCGGAAGCCGGCCGCGGCGGATTCGCGGAACATCAGGGAGCAACCGAGCTTCGGCCCGTTCGTGCCGTCGTCCTTGTTGTCGCCGTTGTGCGCGGCGGCGCCGAAACCGAGCTCCACATAGAAGCGATCAGTGATGTCCACGGTCCAGGCGAGGCCACCGAAGATCTGGCTGGCTTCGCCGGCACTGCTGACGGATGCGCCGACATTGACCCGCGGCCTCAGAATGACGTCCTGCCAGGTGGCGGCATTGGCCCGGTCGAGCGGGTCGAAATAGAGTGCGACGGTGGGAAAGAAGCCGGGTTCGAAGGTGCTGCGCGCCTGGATGGAGCCTGTGACGCCTGCGCGGACCTCCTTGATCGACCAGTCTGCCGCCGCGGCATTTTGAGCAAGGAGTGGCGTAAACGCAATGGCGGTGAAAGCGAGAGCAAGGCGCATAGAGGCGTTGAACGTCATGGTCAGTCCAGCTCGAATCCGGGCATTTTCGAGGCAGACGCTATCACACGTATTTTTGAATGGCGATGGGCTATAGGTCGGATGCGCTGTGAAACCTGCGCGAAAACCGGAATCGGTCAGCAGGTCTTGGAGCCCTTTGACCAGCGTGTCACGTCAGAGGCGATGCGGCCGGCGACAGGTTCGCTCATCATCGGGCCAAAGGCGTCCAGCCGTGCGGGCTTGCCCTCGGCCTGGACGACGAGGAGCGGGCGAATGTCGCTCGATCCCTTGCGCACCAAGAGAATGCGCGGCTTGCCGGAAAACGAGTTGAGTTCGGGCGCCATGGCATAAGCCTTGAAGGCCGGATCGCCGGACTTGATCCAGCAATTGTTGGCGCCGACGGCCACGCGTTCCATGATGTCGAGCGCCGACTGCCCGTGGGCGATCGGTGCTTTCGATTCGGACTGGCAAGAGGCGAGGGCCAGCAAGGAGACGACGAGAAGGCTGAGGGCAGGGCGCATGCGGGGTGCTTTCCGGTTAAGAGCCCGGCCTTCTATCATCTGTCTGGTTAAGCGGCGATTACGTCGAGGGCGGAGGCGAAGATGCCGCGCCCGTCATTGCCGCCATGGGCCGCTTCGATCAGGTTCTCCGGATGGGGCATCATGCCGAGCACATTGCCCTTCCCGTTGATCACGCCGGCGATGTCGTTGATCGAGCCGTTCGGATTGGTCCCCTCGGCATAGCGAAAGACCACCTGGCCATTGCCTTCGATCGCCTTCAGCGTCTCGGCATCGGCAAAGTAGTTGCCGTCGTGGTGGGCGACCGGGCAGCGGATGATCTGGCCCTTGGCATAGGCGCGGGTGAAATCGGTCTCGGCGTTGACCACCTCGAGCTTGATTTCCTTGCAGACGAATTTCAGCGAGGCGTTGCGCATCAGGGCGCCGGGCAGGAGGCCCGCCTCGAGCAGGATCTGGAAGCCGTTGCAGACGCCGAGCACCTTGACGCCGCGTTCGGCGGCGGCCTTGACGGCCTGCATGACCGGCATCCGCGCGGCAATCGCCCCGCAGCGCAGGTAGTCGCCATAGGAGAAGCCGCCCGGAATGACGATCAGGTCGACATCCGGAAGGCTCGTCTCGGTCTGCCAGATGGTGACCGGTGCATGGCCCGAGATCTTCGTCAGCGCGGCGATCATGTCGCGGTCGCGGTTGAGGCCAGGAAGTTGCAGAACGGCGGATTTCATGGGTGGGGCTCAAACCTTGCTTGTGCTTCCTGGAGCTCCCGCAGCTCCAGGCGATTTTCGATGCGATCGAGGCGGTGTTCGTGACGTGCCAAAACGCTATAGACGTTGTGGATTTCCTGCTGCATGGAGATCATCGTGCCGCGCACAGCGTTGAGCTCGGCCTTGATTTCGTTCTGCCCCTCTTTCAGGGTGGAAATATCGGTGTGCATTCGCTTCATGAGCTCATACATGAGCTCGTTCGTCACTTCCGTCATCCCGTCGCTCCATCACCTTCAGGCGATGGCGATAGTATAGTTCTCGATGACGGTGTTGGCGAGGAGCTTTTCGCACATGGCCTTCAGGTCGGCCTCGGCCTTGGCCTTGTCCGTGCCTTCGACTTCGAGATCGAAGACCTTGCCCTGGCGGACATGGCCGACGCCTTCGAAACCGAGTGCGCCGAGCGCGCCCTCGATCGCCTTACCCTGGGGATCGAGAACGCCGTTCTTGAGGGTTACGGTCACGCGTGCCTTGATCACTCTTAAAGTCTCCCTGGGCTTGTTACTTTACCAGCACCGGGCCGGTGCCGCGCAGCGGCTCGTTTTCGTTGATGATGCCGAGGCGCTTGGCCACTTCCTGATAGGCTTCGAGCAGGCCGCCGAGATCCTGGCGGAACCGGTCCTTGTCGAGCTTTTCATGCGTCTCGATGTCCCACAGCCGGCAGCTGTCCGGCGAGATCTCGTCGGCGAGGATGATCCGCATCATGTCGCCTTCATAGAGGCGGCCGCATTCGATCTTGAAGTCGACGAGCTGGATGCCGATGCCGAGGAAGAGGCCCGACAGGAAGTCGTTGACGCGGATGGCGAGCGCCATGATGTCGTCGAGCTCGGCCGGATTGGCCCAGCCGAAGGCGGTGATGTGCTCTTCCGAGACCATGGGGTCGGCGAGGGCATCGGACTTGTAGTAGAATTCGATGATCGAGCGCGGCAGCACGATGCCTTCGTCGATGCCCAGACGCTTGGCGAGCGAGCCGGCGGCGACGTTGCGCACGACGATCTCGAGCGGGATCATCTCGACTTCCTTGATCAACTGCTCGCGCATGTTCATGCGGCGGATGAAGTGGGTCGGGATGCCGATCTTGTTCAGGTGCGTGAAGAGATATTCGGAAATGCGGTTGTTGAGAACGCCCTTTCCGTCGATGACTTCGTGCTTCTTCTTGTTGAATGCGGTTGCATCGTCCTTGAAGAACTGGATCAGCGTGCCGGGCTCCGGACCCTCGTACAGGATCTTGGCCTTGCCTTCGTAAACACGGCGGCGACGGTTCATGGCTGGTTTTTCTCTGTTGTTGGCGTCACACATGGGGACGCAAGTGGATTGTCGAAGCGGTCCCTTAGCGGAAAAGATGGGTTTTCACAATGCAACAGTTGTCGCCTCGATTGAAATCGTCCAAAGCATAGGCGCGCTTGGGGAATCAACTAAGTTCGCATTGCACTTTGTACCGCCTTTTGATTAATGGGGGAACGAAACCCGCATGGTGGCGGCATATTTTGGGAGACGCAGATGAGCGGCATGAGTGATCGCGAAAAGGCATTCGAGAACAAGTTCGCGCACGACCAGGAACTCCGTTTCAAGGCCGAGGCTCGGCGCAACAAGCTGCTGGGCCAGTGGGCCGGCGCCCTGCTCGGCAAGACCGACATCGATGCCTATGCCAAGGAAGTGGTCGCCTCCGACTTCGAGGAAGCCGGGGACGGCGACGTGCTGCGCAAGGTCAGCGGTGACCTGGCGGCCGGCGGCGTATCCGTCAGCGAAGAGGAGATCCGTGCCAAGATGCAGGAACTCCTGACCATCGCCGTCGCGCAGATTCAGGGCGAATGATCGCCAGCAATTGAATGGACAAACCGGGCGCCGGAAGGCGCCTGGTCAGGACGCGATTTTCGTCCGACGCCATTCCTGACGGTCCAGGAATCCGATCGTCTCTTCGAACGGCATGGGTACGGCAAGACCATAGCCCTGCAGCACGTCGCAGCCGAGCGAGCGCAGGACGCGCACGTGACCGGCCGTCTCCACCCCTTCCGCCACCACGCGAATGCCCAGCGAGCGGCCGATGTCGATGATCGAGCCGACGAGGTTGCGGCGCGCCCGCGAGTCGGCCACCTTCTGAACCAGCTCCCGGTCGATCTTGAGCGTTTTGGGGCTCAGCCGCAGCAGGCTGACGATCGACGCGTGGCCGGTTCCGAAGTCGTCGATTTCGAGCTCGATCCCGAGCTTCCTCAGGTGCCGCAGGTTTTCCATCGCCGACTCGTCGTTCTCGTCGAGGAAGATGGATTCCAGCAATTCGAAGGAAACGGTTCCTGCTTCGAACGTGAGCGCGTTCAGCTTGTGCTTCAGCGCCGGATCATGCAGCCGGCGCGAGGAGACGTTCACGGAGATCTTCGGCACATTCACGCCCTGCGCCTTCCAGCGTTTCAGGTCGGCGAGTGCCTTCTCGAGGATCAGGCCGTCAATGTCTGCGACGGCGCCGATCTCCTCGGCCGCGGTTAGAAAAGTGCCCGGGGTCAATATGCCGCGTTCGGGGTGTCGCCAGCGCGCCAAGGTCTCGGCGCCGACCACGTCGAGCGTGTTGGCGTCGAACTGGAACTGGTAATACGGCAGGAATTCGTCCCGTTCGAGGCCGCGAAGGATCTCGTCGGCGAGGCGTCGGCTGTCCTTCATGCGGTCACTGCGGTCGAGCGAGAAGTAGGCATAGCGGCCGCGGCCGCTGTTCTTGGCGTGGTAGAGGGCGATATCGGCGTTGAGCAGAAGCTGGCGCGGATCGGTCCGGCCCTTGGCGTCACAGGCGATGCCGATGCTGGCGCCGAAACGGCAGTCCTGACCCTCATAGGCCACGGGCTTGCGCAGCTCGTTGATCAGCCGGTCGGCGAGCGCCGAGAGCTGGTGCCGCTTTCCGTCGAAACGCGCCACGAAGACGAATTCGTCGCCGCCGATCCGGGCGACGAAATCGCCTTCGCGAACGTTCTCGCGCAGGATGCGGGCCGCATGACGCAGCATCGCGTCACCCGCGCTGTGGCCGAGCGTGTCGTTGATCTGTTTGAAGCGGTCCAGATCGATGTGAAGAATGGCGAGGCCTCCGCCGTTCTGCCGGTCGTCCCTCGAAAGCTGCTCCAGCAGCTCGTCGAGATAGCGGCGGTTCGGCAGGTCGGTCAGGTGGTCGTGAAGGGCGATGTGCTCGATCCGCTCCTTGGCTTTCTCGAGATCGCGGTTCCGCGCCTCGGCCAGCGTCTTGGCGCGCTCCAGCTCCTTGTGCAGGGCGAGGTCGGCCGTCACGTCCCAATTCGCGCCGACCATCTTGCGGTGCCCGTCGCTGTCGATGAAGGGCAGGGTGCGCGAACGAATGTAGCGGGTGGTGCCGTCGGCCAGGACGACCCGGTACTCGTCGGAGAAGGGCAGCAGGTTTTCGACGTGATGCTCGACCTTCTTCATCACGCGCTCGGCGTCCTCAGGATGCAGCATCTCCTCCCATTCGCCGCCGATCCGGACATCCGAATCGCCGTCGAGACCGAAGATGGTTCGCATGCCCGCGTCCCAGTCGGCGATGCCGGTGGCAAAGTCCGCCTCGAACACGCCGATGCGCGAGACGTCGAGTGCGAGCTTGAGTCGGCGTGACATGCGGTTGAGCGCTTCCTCGGAAGCCTTGCGTCCGGTGATGTCGGTATCGGTGCCGATGATGCGCACCGGCTGGCCGGCGGCATTCCATTCGACGCAGGCGCCGCGGCATTCGATCCACATCCAGTGGCCGAGCTTGTGCCGCTCGCGATAGTCGAAGGTCATATAGGCCGGATCGCCGGCGTTCTGGCGCTCGATGGCGTGCAGGACCCGTTCGCGATCGTCGGGATGCAGCAGGTCCAGCCATTCCTCGGCGTCCGGCGGCGGCTCGTCGGGTGCGAGACCGCGGATTGCCCGCCAGACGTCGGAATAGTACATGGCGCCGGTATCGAGGCGCAGGTCCCAGACGCCCGAGGCGGAGCCGACGAGCGCGTTGTTCCAACGGCTCTCGCGTTCGACCAGATCCGCTTCACGGTCCTTCAGATCGGTAATATCGGTGAGTTGCAGAAGAAGCGCCGGACCGCCGGCGTCGGTCCGCAACGAAACGGGCGCGGCGCAGGCGATGACCCACCGGCGGGTTCCATCCAGCAGCGGCACGGGGAACTCCAGTTTGCGGGGCTCCCCTGTCGTCGTCAGCGCGGCGACCAGCATCGCCTGAAAGGCGACCCGGTCGTCCGGCGCGAGCAGGGCGGATACGGTCATGCCATGAAGCGATCGGGCATGGGCAAAGAGTGCGCGAAAGGATGCGTTGGTCGCGGTGACCCTGCCCCTGCCGTCGAGCATGGCACTGGCGAGGGGCAAATGGTCCAGCCAGGCGTGCGATTCGTTGCCGGGTGTTGCAGTGGGCTTTGCGGATACTTGGACGTTCTGACGCAACGGCTACTCTTTCGAAATATCGATTTCGAGTTGCGCGCTAGGGTAGATCTCGAGAATTAAGGTCGGCTTAATGGGCGCGCTGCAGCTGGGTCCCAGGCTGGGACAAAGCGCCGCGGCCTATAACCGGCTCAGGAACTGCGCGAAGACCATGGTGCCTTCCGGCCAGGGGCCGTGGCCGGATTCCGCATTGATGTGACCCGACTCGCCCGCATCGACCAGCAGCGAACCCCAGGCATTGGCAATGTCGTCGGCATGCTCGTAGGTGCCGAAGGGGTCATTGCGGCTGGCGACGGTGATCGACGGAAAGGGCAGCGGTTCGCGCGGGTAGGGGCCGAAGGTCATCAGGTGCTTGGGCCGGATTGATGGATTGGCGACGTCCGGCGGGGCGACGAGAAAGGCGCCGGCGACCTTACCGGCGATGTGCGGCACGGCGTGGATCAGGGTCGGCACACCAAGCGAATGGGCGACCAGCACCACCGGCCGGGTCGAGGCATTGACCTCCTCGACGAGGCGGGCGACCCAGTCCTCGCGCACCGGCTTCGACCACTCCGCCTGCTCGACGCGGCGCGCCGTCGACAGCCGCGACTGCCAGCGGGTCTGCCAGTGTTCGGGTCCGGAATTGGTGTAACCCGGAATCATGAGAATGTCGGCGTCGGATGCTTTCATGTCGCCTTATCTGCTGTCGGAGCGCCCGTGCGTCAAGGGGGTGCGCCTTGTCCGGCCCGGCAAAAAGATTCTGATGCGCAGGTTCCTGCTAGGCGGCGGCGATCAGCGCGACGGACAGCACGCTGGCAAAGACCGTGGCCGTGAGGGCGATGAAGCGCCGACGGACCGCATGGCAGACCGCGTCATTGCCGGCGTCGAAGTCGAAACGCTCCATGACGATGCCGTCCAGCGGGACGCCGGCTTCCAGCAGGATTGCCACGGCGCTTTCCATCATCGGCGGCGGACCGCAGACGAAGGCCGTCGTTTCGCCGGGGTCCAGCCCCTGGAGCACGCGCCTGACGTGATCGGGGCTGCAGGCACCGGTTTCGCAATCTTCGCCATCGCCATCGCTGTCGGCAAGGAAGATAGCCTGGAAATCCAGCCCGCCCATCAGCGGTGGAATTTCACCGCGAACGACATGATCCTGCGGGCTTCGCGCGCCGGCAATCATCCGGATCGGTCTCGTGTCGCGCGCGGCGGCGAGCTCGCCCAGCAGACTCATCACCGGCGCAATGCCGATGCCGCCGGCCAGCAGCAGCAATGGCCCGGAGCCGGCCTCCCGGAGCGTGAAGCTGCCATGCGGCCCGTCGACGCCGACCGGCGTTCCAACGGCAAGGCTGGGCACCGCTGCCGTCATGTCGCCGGCATTGCGGATGAGGAACCGCAGGCGCGGCAGGTCGGACGGGGCCGAGGCGATGGAGAAGGGATTGTCGGTGACGGTGTGGCGGCGGCCGATGGTCAGCCAGACGAACTGGCCGGCTGAGAAGCGGAAGCGCTCCGGTCGGTCGGTCGTCAACACCAGTTCGGCCACGCTCGGGCTGAGCGCGCGGGCGGATTCGACCCTGAAACCCGGCCGGAAAGCCTGGAGGGGCCGCAGGACATAGACCACGAGAAGCGATGACAGCGCGAGCAGCGCGACCGCGAGGATGGCGGTGGCGCCGAAGGGATCGGCCATGAAGCGCGCATGGGTGAAAGCGTGCTGTAGCGACAGCGCGACGAGAGCCACGGCCAGAACCCCATGGCCGACCCGCCAGGCCTGATAGGGAAAGATGCGTCCGCGCAGACGCTTGCCGGTGATGACGAGGATGACGGCCAGTCCGGCCGCGACGATGCCGGAGGCGAGATCGGGCGTCGTCATGTAGAGCACCAGCCGCTGCCAGAGGACGTCGAGGCTGCCGTCCCTTCCGCGAAAGAGGAAGAAGACGACATGCAAGAGGATCATCCACAGCGCGCCCACCGCCGCCAGGCGGTGGAAGCCCATGGTGCGGTCGAGGCCGATCCGGCCTGAAATGACCTCGAAGCGGCCGGATGTGGCGAACTGCATCATGAACATCGCCAGCGCCGCGACGCCTGTGGCCCGCGCCAGAACGGGGTAGACCGTCGGGGAATTGAGACCGCCGTTCAGCGATGCGAGGACGACGGGGCCGGCCGTCAGGATCAGGTAGAGAGCGGCGAGCGATCGGCCCGAGAAAGCCCATGGTCGCGGCTGTGCGGATCGTGCCATGCTTTCCCCAGTTCCATCCGGTGCCGCGCAACGGTCATGCATATAGGATCGTCTATGTGTAGAAGGATAGTTGCCGGGGAAGCCCGCCAAGTCAACGTGACACGTCGTGCTGGTCGCCGGGAACCATCGCAAGGCATGGGCGTTTCTCTGCACCTTTCGCAGGGAGTGAGCGATGGCCGACCGCGTGAATGTCTTTGCCCGTTTTGCCTCGGCGGTGTCCGAATGGTCCGGCCGTCCGACGATCTTCTTCGCCGCGCTCGGCCTGCTCTGTCTCTGGGCGCTGGCGGGACCCTATTTCGGCTATTCCAGCACCTGGCAGGCACTCGCCAGCACCGGCGCGACGCTGATCACCTTCCTGATGGTGTTCATCCTGCAGAATGCGCAGATGCGCGATACCCGCGCCATCCAGACCAAGCTCGACGAACTGATCCTGACTAGCCAAGGCGCCCAGAACCATTTCATCGGCATCGAAAGCCTCGACGAGAACGAGCTGAAGAAGCTCAACCGCCTCCTGGCGAAAGCGGCCGCGGCGGACGGCGAAGCGCGCGGCGAGCGGCTCGAGGAGGTCGAGCGCCATGTCGAGGAGGCGATGGAGGAGGAGAGCGACGAGCCGAAGCGGAGGGATTCAGCCGGCCCGAGTTAGGTCATTCCGCATAGTGGCCCTAGGCAGCGGAAGAAAGTCAGAGACCTACTTGCGGAAAGCTTTCGCACGCGGCGATTCCGTGGATCGGGAAGGACAACTGCGGAAGTTCGTTATATTCAGGCGCCATATCTTATGGCTCAAACCTCTTGAATACCCACCATCGCTTCGAGACGGGTACTTTCGGTCCATCTGAAGGCGGTGAGGTGAACGCCGTCGATATCGTTGCATCGTGGAAATCGGCGACGACCTCCGTTGCGACGATCTCACAACGTTCCCGGTCTTCATCGGTGAAGTCCGGGTCGACCAGAAATTCGATGACAATATTGTCGCCGACCCAGCCGCACGTAACGGCAGCCAGTGTCGATGACACTGCGCCTAGCAACGCGCCTTGAATGCTGAGCCGAAGCACTATTTCTCGATCCGGTGCTTCCATCAAAACGTCCTGGCGTGGAGTGATCTGCTTGCTTTAGAGCCTAAGACTTCGTGCAAATACCCGGAAGGTTCTCCCCGCCCGGCGGAGCAGAAGAAGCCGACCGGCATGCATCTGCACGCCGGTCGCAGTTCGAAAGGATCAGCCGAAGACGCGCGTGAAGATCGTGTCGACGTGTTTGGTGTGGTAGCCGAGGTCGAACTTTTCGCGGATCTCTTCCTCAGACAGGGCAGCGCGCACTTCCGGGTCGGCGAGCAGTTCCTCGAGGAAGTCGGCGCCCCGCTCCCAGACCTTCATGGCGTTGCGCTGCACGAGGCGGTAGCTGTCCTCGCGGGAGACGCCGGCCTGGGTGAGCGCCAGAAGAACCCGCTGGCTCATCACCAGACCCTTGAACTTGTTCATGTTCTTCAACATGTTTTCCGGGTAGATCACCAGCTTTTCGATGACGCCGGCCAGACGGTTCAAAGCGAAATCGAGGGTGATCGTGGTGTCCGGGCCGATGGCGCGCTCGACGCTTGAGTGGCTGATGTCGCGCTCGTGCCACAGCGCCACGTTCTCCATGGCCGGCACGACCGACATGCGCACCAGACGGGCAAGGCCCGTCAGGTTTTCGGTCAGCACCGGATTGCGCTTGTGCGGCATGGCCGACGAGCCCTTCTGGCCCGGCGAGAAGAATTCTTCCGCTTCCAGCACTTCCGTACGCTGCATGTGGCGGATCTCGATCGCGACGTTTTCGATCGACGAGGCGATGACGCCGAGCGTCGCGAAGAACATCGCATGGCGGTCGCGCGGGATGACCTGGGTCGAGACCGGCTCGGGCACGAGGCCGAGCTTTTCGCAGACATGCTCCTCGACGCTGGGGTCGATATTGGCAAAGGTGCCGACGGCGCCGGAAATGGCGCCGGTGGCGATCTCGGCGCGGGCGGCGATCAGGCGGGCGCGGTTGCGGCTCATTTCGGCATAGAAGCGGGCAAAGGTCAGGCCCATCGTCGTCGGCTCGGCATGGATGCCGTGGCTGCGGCCGATGCGGACCGTGTCCTTGTGTTCGAAGGCACGGGTCTTGAGCGCGGCCAGCACCCGGTCCATGTCGGCCAGCAGCAGGTCTGCGGCGCGCACCAGCTGGATGTTGAGCGTGGTGTCGAGCACGTCGGACGAGGTCATGCCCTGGTGGACGAAGCGGCTGTCCGGGCCGATGAATTCGGCGAGATGGGTGAGGAAGGCGATCACGTCATGCTTGGTGACGGCCTCGATCTCGTCGATGCGGTCGACGTCGAACTTCGCCGCTCCACCCTTTTCCCAGATGGTCCGGGCAGATTCCTTCGGGATGACGCCGAGTTCGGCGAGCGCATCGCAGGCATGCGCCTCGATCTCGAACCAGATGCGGAACTTGGTTTCGGGAGACCAGATGGCGACCATTTCAGGCCGGGAATAACGCGGGATCATCGGACGTTCTCACTTTACGGCTGGAGTTGGCGTCGCTTTAGCAAAGACGGGCGGCAATCTCAACGGCTGCGGCGCGCATGGAGGATGCTGGCGCCGATCAGCAGGATCAGGCCAAAGGGGAGATAGTGGCGGATGCCGAGCACGGCGAACTGATAGACGGCGGAGGCGGAGGTAAAGGCGAACTGGAAGAACCAGATTACCGTGCCGAACGGCTGATGCCACTGCGCATAGAATTGCCGGTAGTGCAGGGCAAAGAGCAGCGCGGTCAGAGCCGCGGTGCCGGCACCGAGAAACAGGAAAGCTGCGGCAAAGCGCGTCTCCGGCGGTCGGGAGAGGCTGGCAAAGCGCATGAGCGGCAGGGCGGCGATCCAGCCGAGGGCAGCACCGGTGAAATACAGGCCGAGCACGATCGCCTTGTGGCTTCCCGGCAGCCGATGCAGCCCATAGGCGGAGAAGGTGACCGACAGGGCGATGAGCAAGCCCCAGAGCAGCGCGCCGATCAGCCATTCGGCAAGCGGTGGCCGGCTTGCGGCGAGGCGGGCGCGAAATCCAAAGGCGGGTCGGGGATCGGGCGAATGCGGCGTCACGGGCGGACCGGGACGGCGATCCAGCGGCCGTCATTGCCTTCGAAGCCGCGGCTGAGCACGTTGACCAGCGCCATGTGCAGGGCCGCTCCGCCAAGCGGCGAATAGGTGACCGCGCCGCCGAGGCGATAGCCGACGGTGCAGCCGCGACTGGCCGGCACGCTCTTGTCCTCGTAGACCAGTTCGCCCGCCGGGCTCCCGTCCTTTTCCGTCAGCTTCAGGCGGAAGGCGGCCAGCGCATCGACCTGGTCGACGCAGAAGCCGGTCGGCGCGACGGAAAATTCCTCGATCTTCAGCGTATAGGTTTGCCCGAAGGCCGGGTCGGCGGGGTACTCCAGATAGCGCAGTTCGTGTTTCTCCACGCCCACCTCGCTCACCGGATTGAAGGCGACCAGACTGCCGGGATTGTCGCCGAGTTCGTATTTTCCGATCAGCGGCTGTGCCTTGTCCATCGCCGCGCGGCGCGCATCGGACAGGCCAGCATTCTCGTCGTCGAGGCGAATGCGGATCGGCGTGCCCGGGAGATAGGCGTCCTTGACCGTGTCGATCACATAGATGTTGGAATAGGGAAAGCCGGAACCGTCCTGGATCCCGTATTCCTCGAAGGCATAGACGCTGCCGTCATCGGAAAAGCCGATCGACTGAACCGCTGCGATATCGCCGGCCACGGCCGGTGCGGCGGCGAAGATCATCGCCGTGGCCGCCCCGAGCCATGTCCGCAATACTGTCAACGACGCCCCTCCAGTGCAGCCTTTTTCAAAGTGTCGACCGTTTTGCGGTAGTCGTCAACGCCTTCGCCCTTGTAGACGGCCGATCCTGCGACCAGCACATTGGCGCCGGCGGCGGTGACGAGCGGAGCCGTCTCGGCGGTCACGCCGCCGTCGACCTGCAGGTCGATCGGACGGTTGCCGATCAGCATGTTGGCCTGGGCGAGCTTGGCCGTCGCCTGGGGGATGAATTTCTGGCCGCCGAAGCCGGGATTGACGCTCATGATGAGGATCAGGTCAAGGTCGTCGAGGACGTGTTCCAGGACCGAGACGGGCGTTGCCGGATTGAGCGAGACACCGGCCTTCTTGCCGAGCGAGCGGATCTTCTGCAGCGAGCGGTGCAGGTGGGGACCTGCCTCGGCATGCACGGTGATCACGTCGCAGCCGGCATCGGCGAAGGCTTCGAGGAAGGGATCGGCCGGGGAAATCATCAGGTGGCAGTCGAACACCGCCTTGGTGTAGGGGCGAAGCGCCTTGATCACGGCCGGGCCGTAGGAGATGTTCGGCACGAAATGGCCGTCCATGACGTCGAGATGGATCCAGTCGGCGCCGGCTTCGACGACGTCGGCCACTTCCTGGCCGAGCTTGGCGAAATTGGCGGCAAGGATAGACGGGGCGATCAGCAGGGGGCGGGTCATGGCAGAAACTCCGGAATGTCCAGCGGTTTGGGGCGCGTTTCGGCCAGCCCATAGCACCGCCCCGCACCCCCGGCAACACTGCGAAGGTCTGCCCCGCCGCGCCCGCCCCTTGACCCGGCTTCAAGGCTTGTTCACTTCTGGGCTGCAGCAAACGCAGGCAGGAGGCGGGCAATGGGACGGTATGCGATCATCACCGGAGGCAGCAGCGGGATCGGGCGGCATCTGGTTTCGGCCTTCGTCGATGCCGGATACCAGGTCGCCTTCACCCATCGGGATACGCCTGACGCTGCGGAATCCGTTGCGGCGGAGGCCATGACCGGCGGCGGCCAGGTGCGCGCCTTCGAGTCCGATGTCGGCGATGCCGCCTCGGTCTCCCATCTGATGGACGAGGCTTCCGCCTGGTTCGGCGACGCCCCCGACGTGCTGGTCAACAATGCCGGCATCCAGACCTGGTCGCCGCTGCTCGAACTGTCCGAAGAGAGCTGGGACGCGGTGATCCGCACCAATCTCAAGGGCTGCTTCCTCAATACGCGCGAGGCAGGCCGGCGCATGGTGGCGACGGGCAAGGGCGGGGCGATCATCAATATCGGTTCGGGCTGCAACAAGCTCGCCTTCCCGGGACTGGTCGACTACACCGCCTCGAAGGGCGGCATCGAGCAGTTCACCAAGGTGTCGGCCGTAGAACTTGGACCGCATGGCATCCGCGTCAATTGCGTCGCACCCGGCGCCATCGAAACGGAGCGGACGCGCGCGGAAGCGCCCGACTATGCCGAGACCTGGGGTCGCGTCACGCCGCTTCGCCGGGTCGGAACGCCCGCCGACATCGCTGGCCCCGTGCTCTTCCTCGCCGGCCCGCAGGCGGCTTATGTCACCGGCCAGACGCTGTGGGTCGACGGCGGGGTCTTCACCCAGGCCTTCTGGCCCTATTCGTCCTGAGATCTGCCGATCCGGCCTATTGGCCCGGTGCCGGTGGGGCGACGAAGGCGCCCTGTCGCCATTCCAGCAGGCGATAGGGGTTGTCGGTCAGCTCGTGTTGCTCATCGAAGGCAATCGGTCCGATGACGGTGTCGAAATGCGCCTCGCCGAGCGCCTGTGCCAGCGGCAGGGACAGCGCGCCGGCGGCACCCGCCGCTTCGGCGACGGCCGTTACCGCGGCATGGCCCGGCAGCACATAGCCCTCCGGTTCGATTCCCGCAGCCTTAAGTTCGGCAACGACCGCTTCGGCGGCCGGCAGGGCGGCATAGTCGGGAAGGGTCACGGCTAGCACGCCGCCGGCAAGCGGGACCGGCGTATCGGCCGCATACATCGCTTCCCCGCCCATCAGGGTGAGGGCAGCACTTTCGGCAAGGGCGTCGCGGGCGATGATGGCGACGTCGTTGCGGTCGCCGCCGACGAAGACATGGGTCGCGCCGGCCTTCTTCAGCCGACGCACCAGCGCCAGTTGCTGCTCCTGACCGGGTCGGAAGGTGTCGGTGAAGACCGGCTTCAGGCCACGCTCCTCCAGCGCGTTGCGGATCGTCTCGGTGAGTTCCCGGCCATGGATCGTGCCGTCTTCGATCAGGGCAAAGGCCGTGCCCGACCAGTCGCGCAGGATCACTTCGCTCAGTCGTTCGGCCTCGTCGTCGGTCGAGGGAGCCATGCGGTAGAGCGGCCAACCGTTCTTCAGCGCGTCCTCCATCACGCCCTTCCAGCGCACCGAAAGCGTGACGGCCGGAATGCCGGCGTCCTTGAGGAGGGGAAGAGCGCCGTCGAGCGATTCCGAGCAGAGAAAGCCGATGGCCGCCTTCGATCCTGATTCCTGCACCTGGCGGGCAATGGCCGGGCCGCTGCCGGGCTCGCAGCTTTCCTCGATCAGGGCGAGTTCCAGCCCGAGCTTCTTGGCCGCAAGGCCTGCGCCATCGCGCATCTGGTTGCCCAGGATGGCGAAGGAGCCGGCCTGTGGCGCCACCAGCGCGATCTTCGGTCCCTCGGCCAGCGCCGGGGCGGCGGTGAGCAGGAACAGGGCGGGCAGCAACATTCGGCGGGGCATGGGCAACGGGTCTTCCTGTTCGTCTGAACGGTCGGCGCCATCCTATCCGCAGGCGACGGGCCTCGGCAACGCCAAACGCAGTCGCCCTTTGACGCGAAAAATCCGTCGCGTTGTGGAAAACGTAAACCTTGGAGGCCATATTGACGGTCAATATGCCAAAAGGGCGAAAGCACCCCGGAGAAGAGATTGTTGAACTCGCAGCAGATGGACCCCGTCGTCTACCGGGAAGCGATGAGCCGCTATGCCGGCCATGTGCAGATCGTCACGACCGAGTACGAGGGCGTCAGACGCGGCGTCACCATTACCGCTGCCTGCTCCGTGTCCGACCGTCCGCCCAGCCTGCTGGTCTGCCTCAACAATGGCAATCCGAACAATACTGTGTTCTTCGAGAGCGGCTATTTCGCCCTGAATTCGCTCGGCGCCCACCATCAGGCGCTCGCCAATGCCTTTGCCGGCTTCGGCGGACTGGCGCCTGACGATCGGTTCGCGCTGGCCGAATGGCAGACGCTGGTGACCGGCGCGCCGGTGCTTACCGATTCGATCGTTTCCTTCGACTGCCGGGTCACCGACAGCAAGGTGACGGCGACCCACACCGTGCTGTTCGGCGAGGTCAAGGCTGTGCATTTCGGCCCGATCGACGCCTCGCTCATCTATCTGGACCGCGGCTATCGCAGCCTGTAAGCTTCCTCCCAATCAAGGGGAGGAACCATGGCGGAGACGTCAAGAACTGGCCTGCCGGCATCGATCGACGCCGTCATCGAACTCCTGTCCGCACACGATTATCTGGCGGGGCGGCCGCTGGCGACCGTGCTCTTCCTCGCGCTTCGCATGCAGCGTCCGCTCTTCCTCGAAGGGGAGGCGGGTGTGGGCAAGACCGAGGTCGCCAAGGTGCTCGCCAAGGCGCTCGACCGACCGCTGATCCGCCTGCAGTGCTATGAAGGTCTCGACGTCGCGTCCGCCGTCTACGAGTGGAACTATCCGGCGCAGATGCTGGAGATCCGCCTTGCCGAAGCCACCGGCATCTCCGACCGCAACCGGCTGGAACACGATCTTTTTTCCGAGCGGCACCTGATCCGCCGCCCGGTTTTGCAGGCGCTGCAATGCGAGCCGGGCCGTGCCCCGGTCTTCCTGATCGACGAACTCGACCGCACCGACGAGGCCTTCGAGGCCTTCCTGCTCGAAGTGCTGTCCGACTTCCAGGTGAGCATTCCCGAATTCGGGACGGTCAAGGCGACCGAGCCGCCGATCGTCATCGTCACCAGCAACCGCACCCGCGAGGTGCATGATGCCCTGAAGCGCCGCTGTCTCTACCACTGGGTCGACTATCCCAAGGCGGCCGAGGAACTGGCGATCATCCGGCGCAAGGTGCCGGGGTGCAACGAGCAGCTGTCGCGCCAGATCGTCGCCTATGTGCAGAAGATCCGCACCATCGACCTGTTCAAGAATCCCGGCATTGCCGAGACCATCGACTGGGCGACCGCGCTCACCGAACTCGACCGGCTGGCGCTCGATCCGGAAACCATTGCCGATACGCTCGGCACGCTCCTGAAATACCAGGAGGACATTGCCCGGATCCAGGGCGGCGAGGGCCACAAGGTGCTCTCCGAGGTCAAGGCCGAACTGCTGGCGGCGGGCTAGGCCATGCAGACGCCGGGAACCGGGGAAGGCATTGTCGTCGTGACGCCGCCGATCGGCGACGGGCGGCTCGCCGACAACATCGTCTATTTCGCCCGCGTCCTGCGCCGCGCCGGGCTGAAGCCCGGCCCAGGCGCGGTTGCCGATGCGATCGCCGCCATCGATGCGATCGGCATCGGTTCGCGCGAGGAATTCCATGCCGCGCTTTCGGCCGTACTCGTCAAGCGGCACGAGGACCAGCCGGTGTTCGACGAGGCCTTTCGCCTGTTCTGGCGCTCGCGCGACCTGGTCAACAAGATGATCGCCATGATGTCGCCGGTGGCGCTCGACAGCAGCGAGCGGGAGAAGGCCAAGGCGGGATCGTCGCGGGTGAGCGATGCGCTGTTTGCCGAGCGCGAGCGCCAGAGCCGCGAGCGCGACGAGCCGGACATCGAGATCGACGCCCGCTTTACCGTCTCCGGCAGTGAAGTCCTGCGCCGCACCGACTTTGCCCAGATGACGGCAGAGGAGCTGTCGCAGGCGAGGCGCGAAATCGAGCGCATGACCATGCCCTTCGACGCGGTGCCGATGCGGCGCTACCAGCCGACCTCGCGGTCGCGCCATGTCGATCCGCGGGCGATGATGCGGGCGGCGATGCGCACCGGCGGCGATCTGATCCTGCCGAAATATCGCGAGCGCCGCCGCCAACCGCCGCCGCTCGTCATCCTCGCCGACATTTCCGGCTCGATGAGCCAGTACACCCGCATCTTCCTGCATTTCCTCCATGTGTTGACCGAGCGCCGCAGGCGCGTGCACACTTTCGTCTTCGGCACGCGGCTCACCAATGTGACGCGGCAGATGCGCAATCGCGATCCCGACGAGGCGATCGACCAGTGCACGGATGCGGTACGCGACTGGTCGGGCGGCACACGGATCGGTGAGACGCTGAAGGAGTTCAACCATCAATGGGCGCGCCGCGTGCTGGGGCAGGGCGCCATCGTGCTGTTGATCACCGACGGGCTGGAGCGCGAGGGGGCCGAGCTGCTGGCCACGGAGACCGATCGCCTGCACCGGTCCTGCCGGCGGCTGATCTGGCTCAATCCGCTGCTGCGCTTCGAGGGTTTCGAGGCGCGGGCGCGCGGCGTGCGGGCCATGCTGCCGCATGTCGACGAACTGCGGCCGGTCCACAATCTCAATTCGCTGTCCGACCTGGTCGGCGCGCTTTCGGCCACGTCCGCGGACAAGGGCGATCCGCGCCGGCTTCTCCGCACCTTGAGGGGGCTCCAATGACCACCGACATGCAGACGAGGGATCCGCTGTTCATCGCCGAGGACTGGATCGGGCAGGGACGCGCGGTGGCGGTCGCCACCGTCGTCGAGACCTGGGGCTCGGCGCCGCGTCCGGTCGGCAGCCATCTGGTGATCGATGCGGACGGCAATTTCGAGGGTTCGGTTTCGGGCGGCTGCGTCGAGGGAGCGGTGATCACCGAGGCGCTCGACGTGCTGCAGTCGGGCCGGGCGAAGATGCTCGAATTCGGCGTGGCCGACGAAACCGCCTGGCGGGTGGGGCTCTCCTGCGGCGGCAAGATCCGCGTCTTGGTCGAGAGGCTTTCCTGATGCAGCTCTCCAGCCTCAAGGCGCTCAACGCGGCGCGGTCCGCGCGGCAGGCGGCGATCCTGATCACCGATCTTGCCGACGCTCACGACCGGGTGGTGGTCGAGGGCGATGCCGTCGAAGGCGCGCTCGGCGCGGAGATCGAGCAGCGCTTCCGCTCGGGCAAGTCCGGCGCCGTCGAGATCGACGGGCGTCCGCTCTTCCTTAACGTGCACCTGCCGCCGCCGCGCATCGTGGTGATTGGCGCGGTGCATATCAGCCAGGCGCTCTATCCGATGGCGGCGATCGCCGGCTATGATATGACCATCATCGATCCGCGCACCGCCTTTGCCACGCCGGAACGGTTTTCCGGCATCGACCTCGTCGCAGACTGGCCGGAGGATGTGCTGTCGTCCCGTCCACTCGACCGCTACAGCGCCCTCGTCGCCGTCACCCATGATCCGAAGATCGACGACTTTGCGATCGCCGCGGCGCTGAAAGCCGGCTGTTTCTATGTCGGCGCGCTCGGCAGCCGCAAGACCCATGCGAAGCGGGTCGAGCGGCTGATGGCGCAGGGCTTCTCCGAAGCGGAGATCGCCCGTATTTCGGCGCCGGTCGGCATCGACATCGGCGCCGCGACCCCGGCAGAGATCGCCGTCGCCACCCTGGCGGACGTCATCCAGGCCTTCCGCCGGCGCTCGCTCTCCGTGGCCGGAGGCGAGCCCGCATGATCTTCGGGGAGTTCGCCGCGAGCGATGCCGAGGGCCTGATCCTCGCCCATGCGGTGAAGCTGCCCGCCGGGCGCTTGCCGAAGGGGCATGTACTCGGGACGGCAGACGTCACAGCACTCGCCGAGGCCGGCATCGCCAGCGTGATCGCCTGTCGCATGGAGGCGGGCGACCTCGGCGAGGACGAGGCGGCGGAGCGCTGCGCCTCGGCAATCGACCCGGCCAACCTGCGGCTCACCCCGGCCTCCACCGGCCGCGTCAATTTCCACGCCACCTGCAATGGCCTGTTCGTCGCGGACAAGGCGCTGGTCGACCGCTTCAACCGCGTCGATCCGGCGATCACGCTCGCCTGTCTCGCCGACCATAGCGACGTGCGCAGCGGCGATCTGGTAGCGACCGTCAAGATCATTCCGCTCGCGGTGCCCGGCGACAGCGTCGAGCAGGCGCGGGCGATCCTCACCGAAGGCGCCGCCTTCCGACTCAAGCCCTACCAACCGCACGCCGTCCAGCTGATCGCCACCGAACTGCCGTCGCTGAAGCCCACGGTGATGGACAAGACCGCGCGGGTGCTGGAACAGCGCCTGATCCCCTCGTCGAGCGAACTGGTGGCCGAACAACGGGTCGCCCATCGGGCCGAGGCGGTTGCCGCGGCGATCGAGAACGCCTTGCGCCATCAGGATGCTCGGCCACCGATGATCGTCGTCTTCGGTGCCTCGGCCATGTGCGATGCCGTCGACGTCATCCCCGAATCGATCCGTATGGCCGGCGGCGTCGTCGATCAGGTGGGGCTTCCCGTCGATCCCGGCAATCTTCTGGTTCTCGGCCATGTCGACGGCGTCCCGGTGATCGGTGCGCCCGGCTGCGCCCGCTCGCCGAAGGAAAACGGCTTCGACTGGGTGCTGAACCGGCTCCTGGCCGGCGAAACGCCGACGTCTCACGAACTGACGGGCCTGGGGGTCGGAGGGCTGCTGATGGAAATTCCAAGCCGGCCACTGCCGCGCGAACTGGCGACCGAGGTCGAACACCAGCCTCTCAAGGTGGCGACCGTGCTTCTCGCCGCCGGCCGGTCGAGCCGCATGGGCGAGGGCGGGCGGCACAAGCTGCTGGCCGAGTTCGAGGGCGAGCCGCTCGTGCGCCGCTCGGCGCGGATCGCGCTGGAGGCGGGGGCGGGCGAGGTCATCGTCGTCACCGGCCATCGCGCCTTGGAGATCGCCGACAGCCTGAAGGGCCTTGCCGTGGCCTGCGTCGACAATCCCGACTATGCGAGCGGCATGGCGAGTTCGCTGAAAGCCGGCTTTGCCGCGGCCAATGCCGGCGGGGCCGATGGCGTTCTCGTCCTGCTGGCCGACATGCCGGGCGTGTCGGTCGGCGATCTTCACGCACTGGTGTCGGCCTTTCGCGCATCGGCAGGCCGTTCGATCGTGCGCGCCGTCGCCGACGGCAAGCGCGGCAATCCGGTCATCCTGCCGCGCTCGACCTTCGAGGCGATCAAGTCCCTCGAAGGCGACATCGGCGCCCGGCCGATCATCGAGACCGCCGGCCTGCCGATCGTCGACGTCGAGATCGGTGTTGCCGCCCGGCTGGACGTCGACACGCCCGAGGCCGTGATTGCGGCCGGTGGAATCCTGAAGGGGTAGGCGCATGGACAATGTCGAGATCGAGGAAGTCTTCTCGTCGCTCGGGCCGGTCGGCATCAAGCGCATGTTCAGCGGCAAGGGCATCTACCACCAGGGCGTGATCATCGCCCTCTACCTGTTCGACGAGCTCATGCTGAAGGCCGATGCGCAGTCGGCACCGGCGTTCTCGGCGGCCGGCGCGCGACAGTGGGTCTATCAGCGCGAGGGCAAGAACCCCGTCGCCATGCCCTACTGGTCGGTGCCCGAAGACGCCTATGACGATCTGGACGAAATGGCGAAATGGGTGCGGCTGGCCTTCGAGGCGGGCCTGAGGGCGGAAGTCGCCAAGGTCAAGCCGGCACGGCCGCGCGGCTCAACGCAGCAACGGCAGAAGCACACGGGTAAAGGCTGACAGCGGTTCGGGAAGCGCGTCGATATCGAACCAGCCGATGGCCGACAGCTTGTCCGGCTCGGTCAGCTGCGGTTCGCCCTGAATGTCGGTGGTCTTGTAGAGCAGCGAGATCCAGTGCTGGCCGTCGGCTTCGATGATCTGTTCCGTCGTCGTGACGAATTCGATCGCGCCGATCGTCAGGCCCGTTTCTTCCTCGGCCTCGCGGCGGGCCGCGATCGCCGCCGGCTCCAGGTGGTCCACCTTGCCGCCGACGATGTTCCAGAAGCCGGCTTCGGGCGCCTTCAGACGACGGCAGAGCAGAAGCTTGCCGTCGCGCAGGATCGCCAACCCGACGCCGACACCGGGGAAATCTATGCCGGGCTTGGACACTTAGGACTTCGCGGCAGCGACGATCAGCATGAAGGCGGGGATTTCGTCGCCGAAGCCGACCGGGGTCGGGCCGTCGTCGTGGTCGCGATAATGGCTGCGGCGGCGCTCGCGCTGATCGTCGTTGGCCGGGTTCGGCCGCGCGCTGCGGTTACCTTGAGTGGGTCGCCTGTCTGCCTTGCGCTCGGTGTTCAATGGTTCGGTCCTTACCGGTTCGATGACTTCTTCTGCTTCGCGGGCCTTTGCGGGTTCCACCTCGCGTGCCTTGACGGGCTCGGCCTTTGTCTCGGTCTTGTGACCGCTGCGGCGCTCGCGTCCCCGGTCCTTATCCTTGTCGCGCGAGCCGCGCTTGCCGCGGCCCTCGTCATGGCCTTCGGCCATCGGCGGCAGCGACGAGACGTCGCCGTCCAGCCATTCGATCTTGTTGCCGATCAGCTTTTCGATCGCGTCGAGATACTTCGTGTCGCTGCGGGTCACCAGCGTGAAGGCGGCGCCGGAGCGGCCGGCACGACCGGTACGGCCAATGCGGTGGACATAGTCCTCGGCATGGATCGGAACGTCGAAGTTGAAGACGTGGCTCACGTCCGGAATGTCGAGGCCGCGGGCCGCGACGTCGGAGGCGACGAGCAGGGTGATCTGGTTGTCCTTGAAGCCCGCCAGCATGTTGGTGCGCGAGCGCTGGTCCATGTCGCCATGCAGGGCGCCGACCGAGAAGCCGTGGCGCTCGAGCGAGCGGAACAGGTCGGCGACATCCTTCTTGCGGTTGCAGAAAATGATGGCGTTCTTCAGGTCCTGCTGCGAACGGATGAGGTCGCGCAGCGTCGAACGCTTTTCGTAGTCCTTGTTGTGGGCGGCGACGAGGCGCTGCGTCACGGTGGTGGCCGTCGAGGACGGCAGCGAGACTTCGATGCGTTCCGGGTTCTGCAGGAAGCGGTCCGCGAGCTTCTGGATCTCCGGCGGCATGGTGGCCGAGAAGAACAGCGTCTGGCGGGTGAACGGGATCATCTTGGCGATTCGCTCGATGTCCGGGATGAAGCCCATGTCGAGCATGCGGTCGGCTTCGTCGATGACGAGAATCTCGACGCCGGTCATCAGCAGCTTGCCGCGTTCGCAATGGTCGAGCAGGCGGCCGGGCGTGCAGATCAGCACGTCGGCGCCACGTTCGAGCTTGCGGTTCTGCTCTTCGAACGACACGCCACCGATCAGGAGCGCAACGTTCAGCTTGTGGTTCTTGCCGTATTTCTCGAAGTTCTCGGCGACCTGGGCGGCCAGTTCGCGGGTCGGCTCGAGGATCAGCGTGCGCGGCATGCGCGCGCGGGCCCGGCCGTTTTCGAGCAGGGTCAGCATGGGCAGTACGAAGGAAGCAGTCTTGCCCGTGCCGGTCTGCGCGATGCCGCAAATGTCGCGGCGCTGCAGGGCAAACGGGATGGCGCCAGCCTGAATCGGCGTCGGCACGGTGTAGCCGGCGTCGGTGACGGCAGAAAGTACTTTTTGGCTCAGGCCAAGGTCAGAAAATGTGGTCAAAGGGGAATCTGTTCCGTTCCGGTTCTTGCGAACGCTATTGTGCCGCCCTGGACGTGGGCGTTAACGTCAGCGCGGGATAGTGCCAAAATGCTTGAAAGTCAAGGAAACTGCCGGATTTGTAGTAACAAAGGATGAATAGTGGGATCAACTGCCACGATGCGTGGCGATTACCGCGATCCCGGCGCAGGCGAGCACCGTACCCGATCCGCGATTGACGGCCCTGACGATGCGCGGCGTGCGCAGCAGCCGCCGCGCGCGGCCGGCGATCCAGACATGGCCTCCGACCACCACCATCTCGACGGCGACAATGACTGCGGCGAGCGACAGATAGCCTCCGGCGGAGAAGTCCGCGCCGACGAAGTTGGGCAGAAGGGCGAGGTAGAAGAGCGGCATTTTCGGGTTGCCGAGATTGAGCGCGATCGCGGTGAGGCAGACCGTCAGGAGGTCGCGGCGGCGCTCCGGTTCGCCAAGCTCGGCGACGACCGGCTTCGCCGTCCACAGCCGGATGCCCATGTAGATGAGCCAGGCCGCGCCGGCATAACGCAGCACGGTCATGGCAAGGCCCATTTCGCTGGCGATCAGCGACAGGCCGAAGGCGGCGAGTGCCAGATAGATGAGGATGCCGATCACCGTGCCGACGCCGTAGGCGATGCCCGACGACGCGCCATGCGAGACGGTGCGCGCCATGATCGTCATGTTGTCGGGGCCGGGGCTCGCGGCGAAGACGAAGAAGGCGAGGGCGAAAGCGAGAAGGGCTTGCGGTTCCATGGCTGATCCGGCGTTGCGGGCATGGCCCACTTTACAGCCCGGTGCCGGCCGGTCAATCGATCAGCGTTGTCAGTTTCATGCCGGCATTGAGGAAGCGCATCGGGTCGAGCGCCTCACCGTTGCGGCGGACCTCGTAATGCAGGTGCGGGCCGGTGGAGCGGCCGGTACTGCCCGACAGGCCGATCACGTCGCCGCTCGCCACTTCGTCGCCGACCTTGACGAGCACGCGCGACATGTGACCGTAGCGCGTCGTCAGGCCGAGACCGTGGTCGATCTCGACCATGTTGCCGTAGCCGCCGGCCGGACCCGCGGCGATGATCTTGCCGGCACCCGTGCTCCTGATCTCGCCGCCGACGGGCGAGCGGAAGTCGATGCCTGCATGCATGGCAAGGCCGCCGAGGAAGGGATCGGGGCGGTTGCCGAAGCGGCTGGTGATGTCCTTGCCGGGGGCGGGATTGGCAAAGGGCATGCGCTTGGCCGTGTCGCGCATGGTCTCAAGACGGGTGAGCGCCGCATCGAGCTCGTTCAGCGAGGCGTTGAACGGCGTGGAGGACTGCGGCGCGACATAGGGACCGCCGATCCCCTCGTCGGCATCGGCGTTCGCCGCCTCGTCGAGCGGAATGCCGTTGCGCAGCAGGATGCCGGAAATCTCCTCGGCGGTTTCGGTCGCGCCGTTGGTCAGTTGCTGGATTCGGTCGATCTGGTCCTGTTCGATGTCCTTCAGCGACAGCGTCATGTGCGAGAACAGCCGGTCGGCGCGATCGGCCACGGTGTCGGTCAGCGGCACGTAGCCGAGGGCCGACGTCTTCTGCGCCGGTTCGGCCTTGCCGCCGCCGAGCAGGTTCTCGATCGCGGCGGCACCGCCCGAAAGGCTGGCCTGCTTGTTCGGTTCGCCGGGCTTGATGGTCGGTAGCGGACCTGATTCGGGCAGTTCGCCGACGGCCTGGGCGCGGTCGAGCAGGGCGTCGAGGCGGCCATGGCGGGAGGCGAGCGCCACCTGCTGCTCCAGCAGCTTTTCGACCTTCTCCTCGACCACCTGCTGGTCGAGCAGCTGGCGCGAGGTGACGCGGTCGACCTGGGCGCGGAGTGCGGCGATCCGGTCTTCATATTCGTGCTGCATGCGGGCCTGGCGCGCCATCGAGGCGCCGATCAGGTTGTCGCGGAAGACGAGATAAGTCGTGGCGCCGAGATAGCCGATGGCCATGACGCCGACGAAGCAGAAGGCGATTGCCGCCATCCAGGGGCGCACGGTCATGTGGCGAATCCTGTCGCCGCTGGCGAGGATGACGACATGCTCTTGCCGTCGCTTGCCAAAGACCTGATTGGATGTCTTTCCCGCCACGGGTGTCTCCCTTCATGCTCTCTCCGCATCAGGTTCGAGCTTGACGGGATTACACACCGTTAAGGTTAATAATGGCTGAATTGACGGAAATTGAAGGGCTTGGCTCTAGCTGCTGGTCGAGGTCAGCGAGCGGTAGAAGGACGGCGTCAGACCGGCCTCGGCGCGCGCCACGTCGTTGAACGGTGCCTTGAGCGCTCCGCGAAAATTGGCCCGCACGAGCTGCTTGAAGGTCGCCGCCGGGTCCTTCTTCTCGCGGGCGCAGAGAAAGCGGAACCACTTGGCGCCGATCGCGACATGGCCTTTCTCGTCCTCGTAGATCACCTTGAGCACGTCGGCGCTGTCGATATCGCCGGTCTCGCGCATCTTTTCCTGCAGCGACGGGGTGACGTCGAGGCCGCGCGCCTCGAGAATCAGCGGCACGACGGCCAGACGCGCGGTCAGGTCGTTGCGGGTCGAGTGTGCGGCCTGCCACAGGCCGTCATGGGCCGGCATGTCGCCATAGTCGGCGCCCAGCGCCTGCATGCGCTCGCGCACCATGCGGAAGTGCTTGGCCTCCTCGAAGGCGACGCGCATCCAGCCGTCGAAGAAGGAATGCGGCACCGGTTCCGAGGCGAATCGCGCGACGATGTCGAGCGCAAGGTCCACCGCGTTGAGCTCGATATGGGCGAGCGCATGCAGCATGGCGATGCGGCCGGGAAGCGTGTGCAGCGAGCGCTTCTCCGTCGCCTTCGGCGGAACCAGTAGCGGCTTTTCCGGCCGGCCGGGCCGCTCGGGAAGTTCCGGATCGAGCGGCGAGCGCAGCGACAGGCGGCGCGCATGCCAGCGCCGCGCCGTCTCCTGCGCCAGCTCGGTCTTCTCGTCGAGGTCTGGGCTGAGGATCGCCAGGGTCGCGCCGCCGCGCAACGAGGTGATCCGGACCGGGTCGGAACCTGCCATCAGAGCCCTTGAACCGCTTCCAGCACTGCTTCGGCATGGCCGGCGACTTTCACCTTGCGCCATACGGCGGCCACGCGGCCGTCACGGTCGACCAGGAAGGTGGAACGCTCCACGCCCATGTAGGTCCGGCCATACATGCTTTTCTCCTTCCACACGCCATAGGCGGAAAGGACGGATTTTTCCTCGTCCGATGCGAGAATGACCGAGAGGCGGTGCTTGGCGACGAACTTGTCGTGGCTCTTGACGGCATCCGGCGACAGGCCGATCACCTTGGCACCGGCCTTGGCAAACTCGTCGGCCAGCGCCGTAAACGCCAGCGCTTCGGTCGTGCAGCCGCTGGTATCGTCCTTCGGATAGAAATACAGGACGACGGGGGATCCGCGCATCGCGGCCAGCGAGACCGTCCCGCCTCCGTCACGGGGCAGGGTGAAATCCGGAGCGAGATCGCCTGCGATCAATTCTGCCATGGGAGTACCTTTCTTTTGCCCGCATTATGGATGATTGTCGGCACACTCGATATATAGTCCGCGACGCAGTCGTCCACGCGCGACTGTGATAACGACATCGATCGACGGAGACAATCGCCGGCACATGGGAGAAATCCGGGGCGAAAAGGTACGGTTTCGCAGACAGGACTTCGTGGCCTTGCACGAACTTCCGTCGGCGCTCGTCGATGATCCGTTGATCGTCCATTGCCCGCCCCGGGCCACCCTGGCGCGGCGGATCCTGCGCTATCTCATCGGCATTTCCGGCCTCA
The DNA here is from genome assembly GCF_059424725.1 of Allorhizobium sp. GW101-3B10. NCBI lineage: Bacteria > Pseudomonadati > Pseudomonadota > Alphaproteobacteria > Hyphomicrobiales > Rhizobiaceae > Allorhizobium > Allorhizobium sp. GW101-3B10. The sequence continues at coordinate 1,446,613 of NZ_JBWKZR010000001.1, forward strand.
TTCTCGTCGTCGTCGGCGGGGTCTTTGCCGTGGTCGAGAGCGGGGCGCTCGATGCGGCGCTGTCGAACGGTGCGCGCGCCGTGCTCAATTCCGCCGTCGGGCCGGCATACCGGGCCGAGATCGGCGAGACCGCGATCCGTTTTTCCGACACGTTCCAGCTCGCCGTCGAAGCGCGCAATGTCGCGATCGTGCCCGAGGGCGGCAAGAGCCCGCTGGCGCTCACCCAATCGGTCGCCATGGTGCTCGACCCGATCGCCCTGCTCGGCGGCCAGTTCAAGGTCAAGGAGATCGTCACCCATGGCGTGGCGCTCGACGCGCGTCTCCTTCCGGCCGGTCCGCCGATCGACTTCGCCAATCTGCGCATCGACGGCATTCCCGCTGTTCTCGACCGGGCCTTTCTCGAACTCGACCAGATCCAGTCCTTCATCGCCAAGGGCGGGCTTGATCGCATGCGCGTCGGCGGGCTGGAAGTCTCCACCACCGGCACCAACGGGCGCCCCCTGCTGATTTCCGTCGATGATCTCGCCATGGAGCGCGGCGCCGACGATTCGCTGTCCTTCTTCGGCGCGGTCTCGGTGAACGGCCAGCAGACGGAGATTTCGGCGCTCACCGCCAATACCGGCGGCAAGGCACAGTCCCTGACCCTTCGGCTTGCGGACGTGCGCCTGACACCCTTCCTGCTGAAGCGCGGCGCGGCCGGCAATCCGCGCCAGGGGCTGGACGGATCGGCCAAGGTGACGATTTCGGCAAAGCGGGCCGGCGAGGGGCAGTCGCCCGAGATGAACATGATCGTCGAGACGGCGGGCGGGACGATCTATTCCGACGGTATCGCGCAGGAGCTGACGCGCGCCCGGCTCAATTTCGGCTACGACTTCACCAAGGACACGCTGGAGCTGTCGTCCTCGCGCGCCGAGTTCGGCGGCATGATCCTGCCGCTGTCGGGCGGCCTGATCGATCTGGACCGTTTGCCGGGGAACACCGAGACCGGTTCGGGCATCGGCATCGATCTGCTGGTGAGCGAGGGACGGGCCGACGTTCCGTCTGCCGGCGAGGCACCTTTCCCGTTTTCGCTCAAGCTGTTCGGTCGCTATGTTAATGAGAAGCACGAACTCAAGTTCGATACCTTCACGGTCTCCACGCCGAACGGCACGATGGATGCCTCGCTCGGCATCCGTTTCGTCGGGACCGGTCCCGAAATACGGTTCGACGCGCTGATCCGCGACATGAAGACCTCGGTGGTCAAGCAACTCTGGCCCTACTGGATCGCCGCAAAACCGCGCCGCTGGGTGCTCGCCAACATTTTCGGCGGCACGATCACCAACGGTCAGATTTCTGTCTTCATCCCGCAGGACCGCCTGACGGTCGAGCCGAAGCCGCTGCATCTCGACGAAAACGAATTGCGCGTCAGCCTCGACATCGTCGACGCGCGCATGAACATCACCGGCGAAATCCCGCCCTTGCGCGATACGTCCGCCCATCTCGAGCTCGCCGGCCGGCAGGTCGTCACCACGATCCATTCGGCGGCGTCCTATTTCCCGTCGGGCCGGGTCGTGAAGGTCGAACGCGGCGAACTGAAGCTCGAGGACATCTATCGCAAGCCGCTGATGGCCGACATCAACATCGCCGTCTCCGGCGCCGCCGACGCGGTCGCCGAACTCGTCTCCTTCAAGCCGATCCGGGCCCTGGAGCGTGTCGGCTTTGCCGTCGCGGACTTCACCGGCGCGGTGCGCGGCGAGGCCCATGTGCGGCTCGGCCTGATTTCCGACCAGCATCCGCCGGATCCCGACTGGAAGGCGCATCTCGAACTGACCGAGGTCGATGTGGCCAAACCCTATTCGGGGCGCAAGATCACCGAACTCACCGGCACGCTCGACGTCGACCCGAAGGCGGCGCGGCTGGAGGGCAAGGCCCGGATCGATGACGTACCGATGGAGCTTCAGGTCACCGAGCCGGTCGACAAGGACAAGCCGGTTGCGCGCGAGCGCGTGGTCAAGCTGAAGCTCGGCAACGAGGAACGCCGCCGCTTCGCGCCCGGCCTCGACGACCTGGTCGACGGACCGATCACCGTCGAATTGTCTCGTGTCGACGACCAGCGCCAGGCCGCGGTCATCGACCTGTCCTCGGCGACCCTGACCGTGCCGTGGATCGGCTGGGCGAAGGGGCAGGGGATCGGAGCCAAGGCGACCTTCGAGGCGGTCGAAAGCGAGGGCCAGACCAGCATCGAGAAATTCGTCCTCGACGGCGACGGCTTCGGCGCCGCCGGCTCCCTGGTGGTCGGCAAGCAGGGCCTCGTCTCGGCCGATCTGAAGCGGATGCGTCTTGCGCCCGCCGACGACTATTCGCTGGTCGTCCGTCAGAACAAGGGCGGCTATGACATCTCGGTGTCCGGCAAGTCGGCCGATGTGCGCTCGCTGATCGCCGAGCTCAAGTCGCCAGGCAGAGGCCAGGGGGACGGGGGCGCGAAAAGCACGAACCTGAAGATCAAGGGACGGCTCGACCGCGTCGTGGGATTCGGAGATGAAGCGCTCTCCGGCGTGTCGATCCTCTACGGCTCGAACGGCGGCAAGACAACGGCGCTCGACGTGTCCGGCGTCACCGACGGCGGCCAGGCGGTCGTCGCCAAGCTGCGCCGCCCCTCGGAACTCAGCGAGGTCTCCGTGACCAGCAGCGATGCCGGCGCCGTGGCCCGCTTCGTCAACCTCTACAACCGCATGATCGGCGGTCTGATGAACCTGAAGCTTTCCGAGTACGCCAACGGCACGTGGAGCGGCTCGCTCGACGTGCGCGATTTCCGCGTCGAGAACGAGCAGCGGCTGCAGTCGATCGTCACCACGCCCGCCGGCGCCGACGGCAAGAGCCTCAACACGGCCGTCAAGAAGGACATCGACGTCAGCTCCGCCCGCTTCCAGCGCGCCTTTGCCCGCCTCGTCTATGTCGACGGCGGGCTGCGCGTCGAAAACGGCGTGGTGCGTGGCGAGCAGGTCGGTGCGACGTTCCAGGGGATGGTGCGCGACGCCAAGGGCCAGATCGACCTGACCGGCACCTTCATGCCGGCCTACGGCCTCAACCGCCTGTTCGGCGAGCTGCCGGTGATCGGCATCCTGCTCGGCAATGGCCGCGATCGCGGCTTGCTCGGCATCACGTTCAAGCTGACGGGTGCCACCGAACAGCCGAAGCTCGTCGTCAATCCGCTGTCGATTATCGCGCCCGGCGTGTTCCGCCAGATCTTCGAGTTTCGCTGAGCGGCCGGGCAGCGCTCTAAAGGAATTCGGTGAGGGCTTCGCGCGACTGCAGCGTCAGGAACTCGATCGCCACGCCTTCGAGGAAGTGGCGCACGACGCGGCCGCGCATGTTGCCGAGCTGGACCGCCGTGCCGATCGGCGGGCGGATGTCGATGTCGACCGCAGCGCCGGAGAGCGACAGGTCCATCAGCCGGCAGGGATAGCGGCGTCCGTCCTCGAGCATCAGTTCGGTGCGCGTGACGCGCGGCGTCAAACGGTCGTGGCGGCGGTCTTCGGGCAGGCCGAGCTCGTGCTTGTTGGCGATCCAGGTCAACTGGGCGGCCAGCTTCTCGCGCTTGCGGCCCGTTGCGTTGATCGACATGACGAAGCCGCCTTCGACGAGCTTGATCACGGTGCCCTCGACGCGACCGAGATGGTCGATATAGGCGATCACCCGCTCATTGGGCGCCGGGCACCCGGCGCAGGCAAACCGCACGTCGCCCGGCGACATGTCGACCACCTTGCAGACATATTCCTCATAGTTGGCAAGCATCAGCCGGCCCTGCAGGTTCACGGAGACGCGTTGGAACGCCCGCCGTTGAGCAGGAGAGACAAGACCACCGTTCTGCGCTGCCGGAGAGGAATACATGGTGCTGTTCTGAAATATTTCGCTATCGTTAAACAATTACCGGCAAGCCGTTAACATAACGTTTTGCGCGGCGCTCAGATCCTGCGTATTCGCAAGCCCATACTGTGGGATTAAGGTTAATTCTTTCTGATCGTTGCAGCCCTCGTTCGGTTGTGGCAAATGACATTCATCACGTCACGAAGGTCATCCTTCGGCACCAATTTGGGGCAGGAGCCCGGCTCCCGAGGTCCCCACACGCCGCCCGGCACTGACGGGCGGCTTTTTTTTATTCCTGCGGTCGGCTATGCAGCTTCGTTGAAGTCACGAAAGTTGGTGCCGCATGGATGAGTTGCCCCCCAGTTCGCCGTTGGGCGATGAGTCTCCCGAAGGGGGAGGCAATGCTCCGCAGCAGCGCGTGCCGGTGTTCAACCTGCCCACCGGCATTCTGGCCGCCCTGGCGGTGCTCGGTGCCATCTACGCGGCGCAGTCGCTGTTTCTCTCGGCATCCGCCGCCGAATGGCTCGCCGTCACTTTCGGCTTCCTGCCGCTGCGCTACATCTATCCTCTGTCAGAGCAGGCCTATGAGTGGCTGTGGACGCCGGTGACCTATTCCCTGCTGCATGGCAGCCTGGAACATCTCGCCTTCAACGGTCTGTGGCTTGCCGCCTTCGGCACACCGGTCGTCCGCCGTATCGGCAATCTGCGCTTCGTCGTCTTCTGGATCGCGTCGTCGGCGGCGGGTGCGGCGGTTCATGCCGGCGTCAACTGGGGCCAGCCGACGATCATGATCGGCGCTTCGGGCGTCGTGTCGGCGCTGATGGGAGCTGCCTGCCGATTCGCATTCGGCAGTTCCGGCCGGGCGGTGTCGCACTATACCGGCACGCAGCCGGCACGGCTCTCGATCGGAGAGGCGCTGTCGCTGCGCACCGTCAGGGTCTTCATCATCTTCTGGTTTCTCGGCAACATCGCCATCGCGCTTGGCCTGCCGCTGTTCGGCGATCTTGCCGGCACGATCGCCTGGGACGCCCATATCGGCGGGTTCCTGTTCGGCTTCCTGCTGTTCGGCCTCTTCGATCCCGTTCCCCTACCCAACCGATCCTTTTAGTTGCGTCGCCGCTATATTGCATTCCTCTGAGATAACGGGCACCATTTCGCCTGTCGCGGACGCATGGAGGAATGCGGACGCAGGCCCGAACGGGCCGAATGCGAAGGAGGAACGAATGTCAGCGTCAGTCAGGAGCATACTGGAAGTCAAAGGCCGTGATGTCGTGACCATCGGTCCCAACGTCACGCTGGCCGAAGCTGCCCGGACACTCGACAAACACAAGATCGGCGCGGTGGTGGTCGTGGGGATGGAGAGCCGCATCGTCGGCATCTTCACCGAGCGCGACCTGGTCCGCTCGATCGGGCGTTCGGGGGCCGGCGCGCTCAATCAGCCGGTTTCGGCGATGATGACCGCGAATGTCTATCGCTGCAACGAGGGCACGACGGTCAACGAACTGATGGAAGTGATGTCCAGCCGGCGTTTCCGTCACGTTCCGGTCGAGGAAAACGGCAAGCTGTGCGGCATCATCTCGATCGGCGACGTGGTGAAGTCGCGTATCCGCGAGGTCGAGACCGAGGCCGAGCAGATCAAGGCCTATATCGCCGGCTGACGGCGGGGCCCGCGCCCCGGCCTTCTCTTTACCGTCCGCTGGTGCGTCCCTTGAGGGCGGGTCAGCGGGCGAAGGATTCCTGCATGCGCTTCAGCTCGCCGATGCGGGCCTGCGCTTCCTCATAGCCGCGATCGATCGCTTCTCCGGCCTTGTGGAATTCCGACAGGCCGATCTCGTTGACGCGCGGATGAAGCGCCAGGTCCGGCGGGTCGCCGGCAAGGCGGGCGCGCGAAATCCGATCCTGGATGATGTTGAAGGCCTGCACCATGACGCTGGTCAGTCCGAGCTTGTGGTGGTCCCTGGGTGTGTCGTTCAGGCTGTCGGGGAGTTTGCTGGCGCGATGCTTGACGACCGCGGAGCGGCCGAACACGTCGTATTGCAGGTTGACCGCCATCACGAGCGGCTGCTCGTAGGCGCGGCACACCGAAACCGGGACCGGATTGACCAGCGCGCCGTCGATCAGCGTGCGGTTGTTGCATTTCACCGGCTCGAAAATGCCGGGAAGGGCGTAAGAAGCCCGAAGCGCGGTGATCAGGTTGCCGCCGTCGATCCACACTTCATGGCCGCTGTTGAGTTCGGAAGCCACGGCGACGAAGGGCTTGGGCAGGTCCTCGATCATCAGCCCTTCCAGATGTTCCTGCATGCGCTTGGTCAGCCGCATGCCGCCCAGGAGGCCGGCGCCGCCGATCGTCAGGTCGAGCAGGGAGGCGATCCGCCGCATGGTGAGCGAACGGGCGAAGGATTCGAGTTCGTCCAGCTTTCCTGCGAGATAGCAGCCGCCGACCAGGGCACCGATCGACGTGCCGGCGATCATGCCGACTTCGATCTCGGCCTCGTCCAGCGCACGCAGCACCCCGATATGGGCCCAGCCGCGCGCAGCGCCGCCGCCGAGCGCCAGGGCGATTTTCGTCTTCTTTGGCTTTTCGGGCTCTTTCACCAGCGGAACGCCTATCGTTGGCCCGTCACCGGCCGGCTGCATCGAACGCGATGCCGTGCCGTTTCTCATACTCCAGTTCAGCATATCCGCACACCCTTATGGCTGAACAACTCCCAGTACATCATTAGCGCACTGGATGTTTACCAATTCGTTTAGCGGAGGGCCAGAGTCGTTCGAATCCGGAACGTCAGGCCTTGTCCGGCCGGCCGTAGACGTCGTCGGGATCGAAATGCCGGTGATCGTCGGTGATCTCCAACCGTGCCTCGCCCTCGACGAGGCCGACGCTGCGATAGAAGCACGAGCGGCGTCCGGTATGGCAGGTCGCGTCATGGCCGGCCACCTCGACCTTCAGCCAGACGGCGTCCTGGTCGCAATCCGTGCGGATCTCGCGGACCGTCTGGAGATTGCCGGAGCTTTCGCCCTTCTTCCAGATCTTGCCGCGCGAGCGGCTGAAATAGTGGGCGATGCCGGTCTCGAGCGTGAGGGCCAGCGCCTCGCCGTTCATATGCGCGACCATCAGCAGTTCGCCGTCGCGAGCATCCGTCACCACGGCGGTCACCAGGCCGTTGGCGTCGAACTTCGGCGTGAAGCGGCCGTCCTCCTCGAGCGCGTGCTTGTCGGCGGGCGGCGGAGCGAAGGTGACGGCCATCAGTCAGTCCTTAAACAAGATTCGGTCAGCGGCCGCGCACCATCGACATGAAGCGCGCCTGTTCGGCGGCATTGTCCTTGAAGCGGCCGGTGAAGGTGGTGGTGAGCGTCGTCGAGCCCGATTTCTGCACGCCGCGCATGGCCATGCACATGTGCTCGGCCTCGACGAACACGGCGACGCCCTTGGGTGCCAGGGTTTCGTCGATCGCCGCGGCGATCTGGGCGGTCATGGCTTCCTGCGTCTGCAGGCGGCGGCCGAACACGTCGACGACGCGGGCGATCTTCGACAGGCCGAGCACGCGGCCGTCGGGCAGGTAGGCGACATGCGCCTTGCCGATCACCGGCAGCATGTGGTGCTCGCAGTGCGAAAAGAACGGTATGTCGCGCACCAGCACGATGTCGTCATAGCCGGCGACCTCCTCGAAGGTCGTGCCGAGCACGTCCTCGATGTCGGCATCGTAGCCGGCAAAGAGTTCGCGATAGGCGTTGGCGACGCGCTTCGGCGTGTCGAGCAGGCCTTCGCGCGCCGGGTCGTCGCCGGCCCAGCGCAGCAGCACCCGCACGGCGTCTTCCGCCTCTTCGCGACTGGGCCGCTGATCCACGGGGACGATCTTGTTGACGATGGCATCCATGCCCATGGTCTCCCGGTCCTTGAGGTTCCGGACCGCCTGTTTCGACTTTTCCGCCTGTAAATGCGTAACTCGGTTCATCTTGGCAAGTCCGTTCTTCGAATTCTCGCTCCGGCGCAGGAATTTGCGCGTGTTTTGTTTGGACCGAGTTCTGACCTTACATATAATAGCGAGTTGGGAAGTGTGAAGGAACACGGGCGCAACACAGTGTCGCGTAGGTGGCGACAATCCGTTCCGCACCCGACGACGTATAGCCGCTTCAGGAAAGTGCCAGGCCGACCATGGACGACATTTACAATTCCAGGATCCTCGAATTCGCCGGCAATATCGAGCGGACGGGAAAGCTCGCCGATGCCGATGCCAGCGCCGAGAAGCACTCGAAGCTGTGCGGCTCGCGGGTCAAGGTCTATCTGAAGATGGCCAACGGGGTGGTCAGCGACTTTTCCCACGAGGTGAAGGCCTGCGCGCTCGGACAGGCTTCGTCCTCGATCATGGCGCGCCACGTGATCGGCGCCACGCCGGCGGAAATCCGCCAGGCCCGCATCGACATGCTCGCCATGCTGAAGGACGGCGGCGAGGGACCCTCCGGCCGGTTCGAGGACATGCGCTTCCTGAAGCCGGTCAAGGATTACAAGGCCCGTCACGCGTCGACCATGCTGACCTTCGAGGCGGTGGTCGACTGTCTCGACCAGATCGAGGCGAAGGGCGCAGCCGTCGCCGTGGCCGGCTGAGATGTGCAACGCCCCCGATTGCGGGCATTCCGGCAAGGAGCCAGGCAGCCAAGGCCGCTCGCGCAACTGGTCCGGACCTTTTCGTAAGACTCCCGACCGGCTCATCGGCATGGGGCTCATCCGCCTTTACCAGCTGACGCTGTCGAGCCTGATCGGCAATTCCTGCCGGCACATGCCGACCTGTTCCGAATACGGCTATGAGGCGATTGCCCGCCACGGCTTGTGGTCGGGCGGGTGGCTGACGCTGTTTCGCGTCGGGCGCTGCGGTCCGGGCGGCACCTGGGGCGTCGATCCTGTGCCAGAGGTCCTGGACAGTCACTATCGCTGGTGGGCGCCGTGGTCCTACTGGCGGGCAGGGCGAAAACGGAGCGAGAAGGAGCACTGATCCTCATGCCCATGCCGATGGAATACCGACAGGCGTCGCGGGATTTCGACCGCATCATGGAAGACCTGCGCGACACCTCGATGCTTGCAACGACGCACCAGGCCTACACGATGCTGCAGGGTGTGCTGCAGGTCTTTCGCAGACGTCTGACGGTGCAGCAGGCGCTTCGCTTCGCCGATGTCCTGCCGCCCGTACTGCGGGCGATCTTCGTCAGCGACTGGAACGTGGAAGAGCCGCAGAGGGCCTTTGCCTCGCGCGAGGAGATGAGCCACGAGGCAAGGGAATTGCGCCCGGATCACAATTTCTCCACCGAGACCGCCATTGCCGATGTCGCCGCCGCCCTTCGCCGCCATGTCGATGCCGAGGCGTTCGAGCGCGTGCTTGGCCAATTGCCGCCCGCGGCAAGGGACTTCTGGGCGCCGTGATCGTCCAACATAATCTTTACTCACGCCCGGTTTGGCATTATCACCCGGCGCGTTGATGGCCGGCCGAGCCGGCCTTTTTTTACCACCCGCATTGGTTGGCGGGACTGGATTAGGAGCAAACCATGTCAGAATCCGTTTCCCTCACATTCCCCGACGGTTCCGTCCGCGCTTACCCCGCCGGCACGACCGGCCGCGAGGTTGCCGAAGCGATCTCCAAGTCGCTGGCCAAGAAGGCACTCGCCATCAGGCTCGACGGCACGCTGCGCGACCTGTCCGACCCGGTCGAGACCGGCGCCATCGAGATCGTCACCCGGCAGGATCCGCGCGCCCTCGAACTCATCCGCCACGACACGGCCCATGTCATGGCCGAGGCGGTTCAGGAATTGTGGCCCGGCACCCAGGTGACCATCGGTCCGGTGATCGAAAACGGCTTCTACTACGACTTCAAGCGTGTCCATCCCGACACGCGCGAGGACTGGCCCTTCACGCCCGAAGATCTGCCGAAGATCGAGAAACGGATGAAGGAGATCATCCAGCGCAACAAGCCGTTCACCAAGGAAATCTGGTCGCGCGACAAGGCCCGCGACGTCTTCGCCGACAAGGGCGAGGCCTACAAGGTCGAGCTCGTCGACGCGATCCCGGCCGACCAGGACCTCAAGATCTATTTCCAGGGCGACTGGTTCGACCTCTGCCGTGGCCCGCACATGGCCTCGACCGGCCAGATCGGCACGGCCTTCAAGCTGATGAAGGTGGCCGGTGCCTACTGGCGCGGTGATTCCACCAAGCCGATGCTGACCCGCATCTACGGCACGGCCTGGGCCGAGCAGGAACAGCTCGACAACTACCTGCATATCCTCGCGGAAGCGGAAAAGCGCGACCACCGCAAGCTCGGCCGCGAAATGGACCTGTTCCATTTCCAGGAAGAAGGCCCCGGCGTCGTCTTCTGGCACGGCAAGGGCTGGCGCATCTTCCAGACGCTGGTCGCCTATATGCGCCGCCGTCTGGCCGGCACCTATCAGGAAGTCAACGCGCCGCAGGTGCTCGACAAGTCGCTGTGGGAAACCTCGGGCCACTGGGGCTGGTACCGCGACAACATGTTCAAGGTCACCGTCGCCGGCGAAGAGCACGAGGACGAACGCGTCTTCGCGCTGAAACCGATGAACTGCCCGGGCCATATCCAGATCTTCAAGCACGGCCTGAAGTCCTACCGCGAACTGCCGGTCCGCCTCGCCGAGTTCGGCAATGTGCACCGCTACGAACCATCGGGCGCGCTGCACGGGCTGATGCGCGTGCGCGGCTTCACCCAGGACGACGCGCATGTCTTCTGCACCGACGAGCAGATGGCGGCCGAGTGCCTGCGCATCAACGACCTCATCCTCTCGGTCTATGAGGACTTCGGCTTCAGCGAGATCGTCGTCAAGCTGTCGACCCGTCCCGACAAGCGCGTCGGCTCCGACGACCTGTGGGACCGCGCCGAATCGGTGATGACCGAGGTGCTGCAGCAGATCGAGGCGCAGTCCGGCGGGCGCATCAAGACCGGTATCCTGCCGGGCGAGGGCGCCTTCTACGGTCCGAAGTTCGAATACACGCTGAAGGACGCCATCGGCCGCGAATGGCAGTGCGGCACGACGCAGGTCGACTTCAACCTGCCGGAACGCTTCGGCGCCTTCTACATCGACCAGAACTCGGAAAAGACCCAGCCGGTGATGATCCACCGCGCCATCTGCGGCTCGATGGAACGGTTCCTCGGCATCCTGATCGAGAACTTCGCTGGTCACATGCCGCTGTGGCTCGCTCCGGTCCAGGCGGTCGTCGCGACGATCACCTCGGATGCGGACGACTACGGCCGCGAGGTCGCCGAGGTGCTGCGCGAAGCGGGGCTTGCCGTCGAGACCGACTTCCGCAACGAGAAGATCAACTACAAGGTCCGCGAGCATTCGGTGACCAAGGTTCCGGTGATCATCGTCTGCGGCAAGCGCGAAGCCGAGGAGCGCACCGTCAATATCCGTCGCCTCGGTTCGCAGGACCAGGTGTCGATGACGCTCGACGAGGCGATCGCCTCGCTCAGCCTCGAGGCCACCGCGCCGGACCTCAAGCGTAAGCTTGCGGCCAGGGCCGCCCGCGCCTGATCGCAGTCTCGCAGCCGGTGTCTAGCCGGCAGACGAAACAGAAAAGGCCGCCCCTATTTCGGGCGGCCTTTTTCATGTTCAGGGTGTGCTTCACAGAGTTTCCCAGGACCGGAAGCGCGTCGCCTCACTGCGTGAGCAGGATCTCCACGTCCTCGTTGCGCCCGGCGTCGACGGTGAAATCCTTCTGGTAGATCTTTTCCTTGTTGCGGGCGACGGCCGTGTAGGTGCCTTCGGCCAGCACCATGACCGGGAAGGCGCTGACGCTTTCGGCGACGATGTCGCCCGAACCGGTGAGTACCGACCAGGCGGTGTCGGCGATCGCTTCGCCGCCGGGCTCGGAGACGAGCTTGAGATTGATCTGCGAGGCGCGGTGCTGGATCATCGCCTCGGTCAGCTTGCCCGCCTCGACCTTGATGTCGGCGCGCACAACGGCATTGACCGCGCCATATTCCGAAACGATGTGATAGGTGCCGGCATTGAGCCGGACGATGGTGTCCGGCGGCACGTCGGCCAGCACCAGGCCGCGTTCGCCGTCGGCCTGCACCTCGGACGAATAGACGTCGAACTTGAGATCCTTGGCGGGAATGCGGGTGTCGGGGCCCGACACCGCGTTGAGCAGTATGCCGCCGGCGTCGAGCACGAGGACCTGCTTTTCGACCTCGCCCTCGGACGGGATGGTGAGCTTCTTGGTCGCCCCGGCGCGGCCGAAGGAGACGTTGACGAAGTAGTCGCCGGGGGAAAGCTGGAAGTCGGCGGAGCCGCCCTCGGCGCTGGCCAGCAGCGGCAGCTTGCCGTCGGCGCCGGGAATGGGGCTGAAGACCCGCCAGGAAAGACCCTGCTGCATCGCCTCGCCGTCGCCCGTCAAGCGTGCTTCCAGGCTGACATTGCGCGCCGAGCTCGGCTGGATCGTGGCGCCGATGGTGGGCGAGAAGGCGTTGAGCTTCGGCATCTTGACCGAGCCGTCGAGCTGCTTGAAAGCCTTGAAGGCGTCTTCGCCGCGCGCCGGGCTCAGGACGAGGAGCATGGCCGCCACGACGAGGACGAAGCGGGCTGCAAGGGAATGGCCGTTCATGGATGACACAACTGGTTGACTTCCTCTCCAATGGCAGCAAGTTCAATCCCAATGCGGTGGCAATTTCAAGACGTCGCAGCCGCCAGAAGAGCCGTGAAAGTGTCCGAATATGAAAAATGATATCAAGCTGATCGATTATCTTGCCGCGCGCCGCTCGGTGCCCGCCTTCCAGATGTGCGAACCGGGTCCCTCGACCGCGGAGATCGAACAGATCCTGACGCTCGCCGTGCGCGTTCCCGACCACGGAAAACTGGCGCCCTGGCGATTCGTCGTCTATCGCGGCGGCGAGCGCGCGCGCATCGGCGAGGCGCTTCTGGCCATGGCGCTCGAGAAGAATCCCGAACTGTCCGAAGAGATGATCGGCGTCGAGCGCGCCCGCTTCACCCGGGCGCCGGTGGTGATCGGCGTGATCAGCACTGCCGGCCCGCATGTGAAGATTCCCGAATGGGAGCAACTGATGTCGGCCGGCGCGGTCTGCCTCAACCTGCTGATGGCCGCCAATGCCCATGGCTATGTGGCGAACTGGCTGACCGAATGGTTCGCCTATGACGAGAAGGCCCATCCGCTGCTCGGCATCCGGCCTGGCGAGAAGGTCGCCGGCTTCATCCATATCGGCTCGACGACCTTCCCGGTCACCGAGCGGCCGCGCCCGGCGCTGTCCGACGTCGTCACCTGGGTGGGCGGCGAAGGCTGATGTTCTACGATACCGCAAGCAACGCGCACGGTCTGGCGCATGATCCCTTCAAGGCGATCGTCGCGCCGCGGCCGATCGGCTGGATCGGCACGAAGGGGCGGGACGGGAGTTGCAACCTCTCGCCCTATTCCTTCTTCAACGCCGTCAGCGACCGGCCGAAGATCGTCATGTTCTCGTCGAGCGGCCGCAAGGATTCGCTGCGCAATGCGCAGGAGACCGGCGTGTTCACCGTGAATTTCGTCAGCGCCGACCTGCTGCAGCCGATGAATGCGTCCTCCGTCGCCGTTCCCTACGGCACCGACGAGTTTTCCATCGCGGGCCTCACGCCGGTCATGGGGCAACTGGTCGATGCGCCCTATGTCGGCGAGGCGCATGCCGTGCTCGAATGCCGCGTGACGGAGATCCATACCCTCAAGACCATCGAGGGCGAAGACAGCGACAGCCATGCGGTGTTCGGCCAGGTGGTCGGCATCCATATCGACGAGCGCGTCATCCGGGACGGCCGGTTCGACGTCGGCCTCGCTCGCCCGGTCACGCGGCTCGGCTACATGGACTATGCCGAGATACAGCCGGTGTTCGAGCTGTTCCGGCCGCAGGCGCCGGCCAAGCCCGATCAGCGGTAGGCGGCGGCGATCGCCGCCAGCTGCTCCGGGTCTTCCGTGGCCAGGATGCCGAAGCCGTCGGCGCGTGCGCGGGCACAGGCCTCAATCAGTGCCTGGCCCTCAAGGGCAGGGGCGATCCAGTCCAGCGCGGCCACGCCCGCCTTGGCGGCGGCCAGAACCGTCAGGCCGCGGCTGAGCGAAACGGCGCTGTCGGCGCCTGGCGCCGGCGACAGTCCGTCGATGCCGAGTGCGGCGGCAAGCGCCGTGGCATTGCGGCCGATGGCCTTCAGGCGCGGCGTCCTGCCGGCAAGGCTGCCGGCGTCCAGCAAGCCCGCCGGATTGTCGCCGATGATGGCGAGGAGGGCGGTCGCGCCGTGTTCCAGCCCGGCGACAGCCTCCGCCACCGACAGAATCACGTCCATCCTTTGCAGATCGGCGCCGTTTTTGACGCCGGTGACGATCAGGCCGTCAGGTCGGGTGGGGAGGATTATCGCAAAGCACGCGTCCAAATCATCGGCGTCGAGCCCGGCATCGACGGCAAACAGCACCGGAACCTCGGGCATCGCCTGCCGATGGCGGAGAATCATCTGCGCGGCCAACGGCCAGTCGCCCGGAGTGTTGCCGGCCAGAATCGCCAGCGCATCGGCTGCCGGCGGGCAGGCGGCATCGTCCGTACTGACGGGCGTGACGAGGATCGCGCGCAGGCGGTGGCCGGCAAGGCTGAAACCAGGGGGAACGGGCAAGTCGACCTCGGGGTTAACGAACATGGTGAACCAAATCTAAACGTTTTGCCGCTAGCTTCAAACCATGGCCGTTCGGCCATGCGTGTTCTCTTCGCGGATTGGGTTGTTCAGTGATCGTTGCGGCTTTTCTTCGGTGGGTGGAAACGGCAAAGGCAGGAGACAGGGCACGCGCGGCCAATGCGCTGGCGAGGGCCTATCTTCGTTCCGCCATGGCGCCGCCGGAGCGCAATGCTGCCCATGTGGCAATGACCTACCTGCTCGATGATCCGTCGCCGCGCGTGCGTCTGGCGCTGGCCGAGGCGCTGGCCGATTCGTCCGACGCGCCGCGCGCCCTGATGGTGTCGCTGTCCGAGGACCAGCCGGAGATCGCCTCGCTGCCGATCCTGCGCTCGCCGGTCTTGTCCGATTCGGATCTGGTGGATCTCGCCGGCCGCGGCAGCGGCGTCACCCGGGCGCTGATCGCCGCCCGGCCCGGCCTGTCGCGCGCCGTCGCCGGTGCGCTGGCCGAAATCGGCGATGCCGAAGAGGTCGTCGTTCTCCTCGAAAATCACAGCGCCAGCATCGCGCGGCTGACCCTGAAGCGCATTGCCGAACGCCATGGCGGCCATGACGGCGTGCGTTCCCTGCTGCTCGATCGCCCCGACCTGCCGGCGGCGGTGCGCCAGCTGCTGGTCCAGTTCGTCGCCGATGCCCTGTCGGGCTCGGCCTTCGTCCGGGCGGCGATCGGCGCGCGGCGCATCGAACGCATCACCCGCGAGGCGGGCAGGGCGGCGACGATCGCCATCCTCGGCTCGGTCGCCGCCGATGAGCTTCCGGTGCTGGTCGAGCACCTGCGCGCCGAAGGGCGCCTCACGCCCGCCTTCCTGATGCATGCGCTGTGCGTCGGTCGCACCGATTTCTTCGCCTGCGCCCTGACGACGCTGTCGAGCCTGGAAGAGCGGCGCGTGCGCTCGATCCTCGCGACGGCGCGCTATCATGCGGTGCGGGCATTACTCGAATCGGTCGGCCTGTCGCGCGACATCAGTTCCGTCTTCGTCGAGGCCATTCTTCTGTGGCGCAATGCCGTGCAGACGGCGAGCGCCGACATGGACAATATCGCGCCGCTGCTGATCGCGCGCCAGCAGAGCCTCGGCGCGCTTTCGCCGGCGGCCGGCGAGTTGATGGACATGGTGGCGAAACTGGCGATCGGCGAGGAGCGGCGTCGCGCCCGCGACTATGCCACCGGGCTGGTGCTGGCCGCCTGAGCGGCGCCTCCGTGGACTGCTGCTAGCGCGAAATCTTCTTGGCGACCCAGGAATAGCTGTCGGCGACGACGTGCAGCGGCGTCTCGAACACCATGCGGATGTCGGCCGTATCCGGCAGGACCTTGCGGATCTTGCCGACCGCGCGGGCGGCGAGCGACTGGCGTTCTTCCTCCGGCAGGCTTGCCGCCGGTCCGGGAAGCGGCGCGATCTCGGTCGCCACCGGCTTGTTGGCGTCGGCGGGCGGTGCCGGGATCGCCGCCGTCTGGCTTTCCGGCGGCTGGCACACCGCGACCAGCATGGGGTAGTTCACGCCCGAGAACCCCGCCAGGATCTTCTCCGAGGCTGCGTCGCAGAGCGCGACCGATACGAAGTGTTCCTGCGCTGTCGCGACATAGTGGCATTGAGTCACGTTGTCGTCGCAGCCGAGAATGGTCATCACGATAAGGGCGGTCTGCATGGGACTTGTCCGGTATCCTCTGGGCCGGCGCCAATCTGCGCCGATGCGAGTTCAAACAGAGGATTGCAGCCAAAGCAAGACAGGTTTCGCAATGCGGCGGAGACCCGTTAAGCGCGCTCAGGAGAAAGGCCGTCGAGAGGCGCTGGACGGCGGCCAGGCGCGCCATCGGTAGCCTCGCCGTCGGCGCCGGCATTGATCCCGGCCGGGCATCGCAGCGCATGGTCGCCCTGCTGATCGACGGACCGAAATACGGCGCGCCTCGGCAGGGCGAGCGACCCGCTTGACGCGGGTCGGGCTGCTCAGATGTCGAGGTTTTCGGCGAAGGCCGCGCGCTCCTGGATGAAGCGGAAGCGCGCTTCGGGCCGCGTGCCCATCAGCGCATCCACCGCATCGCGCGTGCCCTCGAAGTCGACGTCGTCGATATCGACCCTGAGAAGCGTGCGCTTTCCCGGATCCATGGTGGTTTCCTTGAGCTGCGCCGGCATCATTTCGCCGAGGCCTTTGAACCGCCCGACCTCGACCTTCTTGCCCTTGAACACCGTCTCCATCAGTTCGGCACGGTGGGCGTCGTCGCGGGCATAGACGCTCTTGGCACCCTGGCGGATGACGTAGAGCGGCGGCACGGCGAGATAGAGGTGGCTGCCGCGGATCAGCTCGGGCATTTCCTGATAGAAGAAGGTGATGAGCAGCGAGGCGATATGCGCGCCGTCGACGTCGGCATCGGTCATGACGATGATGCGTTCGTAGCGCAGGTCTTCCTCGCGGTACTTCGTCCGCGTGCCGCAGCCGAGCGCCTGGATCAGATCGGCGATCTGCTGGCTGGCGGTCATCTTGTCGCGACCGGCGCTGGCGACGTTGAGGATCTTGCCGCGCAACGGCAGGATCGCCTGGTTGGCGCGGTTGCGCGCCTGCTTGGCCGAGCCGCCGGCCGAATCGCCTTCGACGATGAACAGTTCTGCGCCTTCCGCCGTGTTCTGCGAGCAGTCGGCGAGCTTGCCGGGCAGGCGCAGCTTGCGCACCGCCGTCTTGCGGTTGACTTCCTTTTCCTTGCGCCGGCGAAGCCGTTCCTCGGCGCGCTCGATCACCCAGTCGAGCAGCTTGGCCGCCTCGTTCGGATTGTCGGCGAGATAGTGGTCGAACGGATCGCGCAGCGCGTTTTCGACCAGACGCTGGGCCTCGACGGTCGCCAGCTTGTCCTTGGTCTGGCCGACGAACTCCGGCTCGCGGATGAAGACCGACAGCATGCCGACGGCCGAGATCATCACGTCGTCCGTGGTGATCTCCTTGGCGCGCTTGTTCTGCGTCAGTTCCGCGTAGTTCTTCAGGCCCTTGGTCAACGCGATGCGCAGGCCGGCCTCGTGCGTGCCGCCTTCGGCGGTCGGGATGGTGTTGCAGTAGGAATGCACCATCGGGTCGCCGCCATACCAGGTGATGGCCCATTCCATCGCGCCATGGCCGCCGGTCTTTTCGGTCTTGCCGGCAAAGATCTCGCGGGTGACGGTGAATTCCTTGCCGAGCGTGGCCGCCAGATAGTCCTTCAGGCCGCCGGGGAAATGGAAGACCGCCTTTTCCGGAATGTCGCCGCCTTCCAGCACCATGCCCGGATCGCAGGACCAGCGGATCTCGACGCCGCCGAACAGATAGGCCTTGGAGCGGGCCATGCGGAAAATCCGGCCCGGATCGAATTTCGCATGGTCGCCGAAGATCTGCGGATCGGGATGGAAGCGCACGCGGGTGCCGCGACGATTGTGCACATCGCCCAGTTCCTCCAGCCCGCCGAGCGGCACGCCGCGCGAGAAGCGCTGGCGGTAGAGCCTGCGATTGCGGGCCACTTCCACTTCGAGAAGGTCGGACAGCGCATTGACGACCGAGACGCCGACGCCGTGCAGGCCGCCGGAGGTCTCGTAGGCCTTGCCGTCGAACTTGCCGCCGGCATGCAGCTTGGTCATGATCACTTCGAGCGTCGACTTGCCGGGCACCTGCGGATGCAGTTCGACCGGAATGCCGCGGCCGTTGTCGGTGACGGTGAGGAACCCTTCGGCATCGAGATGCACGTCGATGAAATCGGCGTGGCCGGCGACCGCTTCGTCCATCGAGTTGTCGATGACTTCGGCGAACAGGTGATGCAGCGCCTTCTCATCCGTGCCGCCGATATACATGCCGGGACGCATGCGCACCGGCTCCAGCCCCTCGAGCACCCGGATCGACGAGGCGCCGTACTCGCTCTCGCTCGATGTATTGTTCGCCCTCGGCGTGGCCGCCGGGCGCGGAGCCTCGGCCTTCGGCGTGGTCGCAGGCGAGGGGGCGTCCGCCGGCTTGGGCACAAGCGGCAGGGCGGCGAAAAGATCGTTGTCGTCCATGGCGTCGTTCAATAATCTGTCCGTTGCGTCGGCTCAATCGGCAGGGCCGGGGGTCGCAAGCTGCCTCACGCCCCGATCGCTCTTGCGAATCAGCGGGATCATGCCAGAAAGGCGGGGCAGGCGCGACGGTGCCGGCTGGCTGCCGCGAGGAATTCGTTCAAACCTTGCGTGTCTGTCGAGCTTTGCGTGCCGACATGGGCGAAGGCAAGGCCTGATCCCGCAAGGAGACCCCGCTTCGATGCAGATGTCCACAGCTCATTTCCGCAAGGCCGCCATTTTGTCCGGGCTTCTCGGCGCGCTCGCCGCCGGCCAGGCCAAAGCCGAGGCGCTCCAGCCGTTCAAGGACGCGTTGTTTTCCCAGTCGATCGTGCTGGAGAGCCGCGACGGCGGCGATTTCGAGGTGGTCGATTACCAGGAACTGCGCGACATCAACGGCCGCGACCAGATCCCCGAGCGGCGGGTGAAATCGAAATATGTCGATCTCGGCGTCAAGCGCCAGCAGGCCAGCGAGACGCTGCCACTGCCCTCCGGCAATCTGGAGGTTGCCCGTGTTGGCAAGGCGGACGGTGCCGCCTTCACCGTGATCTTCATCCACGGCCGCGGCGGCGACCGGCGGCTCGGCATCAACGATTTCTCCTTCGGCGGTAATTTCAACCGGCTGAAGAACCTCGCCGTCCGGAACGGCGGCGTCTATTACGCTCCCTCGGTGCCGTCCTTCGACGCCGCCGGCGTTACCGCCATTTCGGGCCTGATCGCCCATGCCGCCGCCCGCGCGCCCGGCCGGCCGGTGGTGCTCGCCTGCGCCTCCATGGGCAGCTTCATCTGCTGGGGATTGGCCCGCAACGCCCAGACGGTCTCCCAGCTCGCCGGCCTTGCCATTCTCGGCGGGGCGACCGATCCGTCCTTCGTCGGCAGCGCCGCGCACAAGGCGAGGCTGCCGGTCTTCTTCACCCATGGCAGCCGCGACAGCGTCTATGCCTCGTCCGACCAAGTCGCCCTCTACGACCGGCTGCACAAGGCCGGCTATCCGACCCGATTCAGCCTGTTCGAGACCGGCGCGCACGGCACGCCGGTGCGCATGAGCGACTGGCGCTCGATCCTCAACTGGCTGCTGATGGCGCGGTGAAGTGGCAAGCTGCCCACAGGCCCTGCTAATTAATGCTGCAAAACCGTGTCGGATTTTCACCATATCGCCTGATTTGCGGGCGAATCGCCGCCGCCGCGCTTTTCATCTCCCCTTCGATTTGCTAGGTCCGGCCTAACGTAGCTGGGGTGGGTTTTGACCATGACGACACCGAATGTCCGTCCGCTTGTCGCGGGAAACTGGAAGATGAACGGCACGCGTGCCTCGCTTGACCAGATCAAGGCCATGGCCGAGGGCGTCAAAGGCCCGCTGTCGGAAAAGGTCGAGACGCTGATCTGCCCGCCGGCGACGCTGCTCTATGTGGCGACCGCGCTCTGCGACGACAGCCCGCTTGCCATCGGCGCCCAGGACTGCCACCAGAACGCCTCGGGCGCCCATACCGGCGATATCTCGGCCGAAATGATCGCCGACTGCTTCGGCACCTATGTGATCGTCGGTCATTCCGAGCGCCGCACCGACCATGCCGAGACCGACCATCTGGTGCGGGCGAAGGCCGAGGCCGCCTATGCCAGCGAACTGACTGCGATCGTCTGCATCGGCGAGACGGCCGACGAGCGCAAGGCCGGCCAGACGCTGGACATCCTCAAGCGCCAGCTCTCCGGCTCGCTGCCCGACGCTGCCACCGCCGAAAACACCGTGATCGCCTACGAACCGGTCTGGGCGATCGGCACGGGGCTCACCCCGACCACCACCGACGTCGAGGAGGCGCATGCCTTCATGCGCGCCGAACTCGTCAAGCGCTTCGGTGCGGAAGGCCAGAAGATGCGAATCCTCTATGGCGGTTCGGTCAAGCCGTCCAACGCGAAGGAACTGATGGGCGTCGCCAATGTCGACGGCGCGCTGATCGGCGGGGCCAGCTTGAAAGCCTCCGATTTCCTCGCCATATACGGCGTCTATGAGGAACTTACCGCCTGAAAAGGCGGTGGGTGCTGCCGTTCAGGGCTTCCTTTGCCGTGGCCTCTCATGTAAAGAGCGGCCAACCGATTGATTGTGCCCCTTTCGGGCAGGTGGAAAATTCATGCAGACCGTATTGATTGTCATTCATCTCATGATCGTGCTGGCGCTTGTCGGCGTCGTTCTGATCCAGCGTTCCGAAGGCGGCGGCCTCGGTGTCGGCGGCGGCTCCGGCTTCATGTCGGCACGCGGCACGGCCAATGCGCTGACCCGCACCACGGCGATCCTTGCGACGCTGTTCTTCATCACATCGCTGGGCCTGGGCCTGCTCGCCCGCTACGAAGCAAAGCCCACCGACATTCTCGACCGCATCCCGGCCGGCACGGCCGCTCCGGGCGGCAACGTGCTCGACCAGCTTCCGGGTGCCGCTCCGGCCACCACGCCGGCGCCTGCTACGAATGGTGCAGCCGCACCGGCCGCCAATGGTGCAGCCGCACCGGCGCCGGCCGCCCCCAAGGCCGATCCGAACGCCGTACCCACCGGCAACTGATCGCCTGACTTCTCATCGCTCCGGCGGGCTCTCGGGTCCGCCGGTTTTCTTTTGTGCATATTCCGCCCCGCTTAACAAAAAAGTGGGTAAAGGCCGATTTTGGGCTGGCGGAATCGAATTCGAAACGGTATCCGGTGAAGCCCATGGCGCGATATGTATTCATCACTGGCGGCGTGGTTTCCTCTCTTGGCAAAGGAATTGCGGCCGCGGCACTCGGAGCTTTGCTGCAGGCGCGGGGTTACCGCGTTCGACTGCGCAAGCTGGACCCCTATCTCAACGTCGATCCCGGCACGATGAGCCCGACCCAGCATGGGGAAGTGTTCGTCACCGACGACGGCGCCGAGACGGACCTCGACCTCGGTCACTACGAACGCTTCACGGGGCGTTCGGCCACCAAGACCGACAACATCACCACCGGTCGGATCTACAAGAACATCATCGACAAGGAACGCCGCGGCGACTATCTCGGCGCGACCGTCCAGGTCATCCCGCACGTCACCAACGAGATCAAGGATTTCGTCATCGAGGGCAATGACGAATACGACTTCGTCATCTGCGAGATCGGCGGCACGGTCGGCGACATCGAGGCCATGCCGTTCATGGAGGCGATCCGCCAGCTCGGCAACGACCTGCCGCGCGGCACCGCCGTCTATGTCCACCTGACGCTCATGCCCTATATTCCGGCGGCTGGCGAGCTGAAGACCAAGCCGACCCAGCATTCGGTCAAGGAACTGCAGGCGCTCGGCATTCATCCCGACATCCTGCTCGTGCGCGCCGACCGCGAGATCCCGGAAGCCGAACGCCGCAAGCTGTCGCTGTTCTGCAATGTGCGGGCGTCCGCCGTCATCCAGGCGCTCGACGTCGCCAATATCTACGACGTGCCGATGGCCTATCACAAGGAAGGCCTCGACAACGAGGTTCTGGCCGCCTTCGGCATCGAGCCGGCGCCCAAGCCCCGCCTCGACCAGTGGGAAGAGGTCTGCAACCGCATCCGCACGCCGGAAGGCGAGGTGACCATTGCCATCGTCGGCAAGTACACCGGCCTCAAGGACGCCTACAAGTCGTTGATCGAGGCGCTCTATCACGGCGGCATCGCCAATCGCGTCAAGGTCAAGCTCGAGTGGATCGAGTCGGAGGTCTTCGAGAAGGAAGACCCGGCGCCCTATCTCGAAAAGGTCAACGGCATCCTGGTGCCCGGCGGTTTTGGCGAGCGCGGGTCGGAAGGCAAGATCCACGCCGCCCAGTTCGCCCGCGAACACAAGGTGCCCTATTTCGGCATCTGCTTCGGCATGCAGATGGCAGTCGTCGAAGCGGCCCGCCATCTCGCCGGCATCGAAAAGGCCTCGTCGACTGAATTCGGCAAGACCGAGGAACCGGTGGTCGGCCTGATGACCGAGTGGATGAAGGGCAATGCGCTGGAAAAGCGCGCCGCCTCCGGCGACCTCGGCGGCACGATGCGTCTCGGCGCCTACAAGGCAACCCTCAAGAAGGGCACCAAGATCGCCGAGATCTACGGCTCGACGGAAATCTCCGAGCGCCACCGCCACCGCTACGAGGTCAATGTCGACTACAAGGACCGCCTCGAAGCCTGCGGCCTGGTGTTCTCCGGCATGTCCCCCGACGGCCTCCTGCCGGAAACCGTCGAATACCCGGACCACCCGTGGTTCATCGGCGTGCAGTACCACCCCGAACTGAAGTCCCGCCCGCTCGAACCGCACCCGCTCTTCTCCAGCTTCATCGAAGCCGCCGTCGAGCAGAGCCGGCTGGTCTGAGATCGGCTTGGGTTTGCCTTCTCCCCGCCCGCGGGGAGAAGGTGGCGGCGGCCGCGTGAGGGGCCGCGGGCCCGCCCTCATGCCGATAGCTTCCGTTGTGCGCCTTGGTGAGGCATTTCCCGAGGCCGCCTCGCGGTGAGAGCCGCCGTCGTTCGCCCCTCATGCTGAGGTGCCCTCGCAAGGCGAGGGCCTCGAAGCATCCGGCCGCACATGCCGGCAGCGCCCACCCCCATCCGCCCTCGCCCTTCGAGGGTCGCTTTCGCTCCCACCTCAGGGTGAGGGCTATCGTGGTGCGCCCTGGCGAGGCATTCCCATGGCCAACCAGCGGCGAGAGCCGCCATCGTGCACCCCTCATGCTGAGGTGCCCTCGCAAGGCGAGGGCCTCGAAGCATCCCGCCCCACACGCCGCACAGACGGGGAAGCCCACCGCCAATTGCCCAGCAAATTCAGCGCCGACGCGCCACAATCTTCCCCGCCCTCGCACACCGGCCCTAAACTGCCCTCGTTCCGTCGCGGATACACCACAAGGCGTTGTGGCGAGGCGGGGCCGGCGCGGGATTTGGGGGAAAGACGCAAGAACCCAGACCTCGGGTCCGCGGAAAATGGTCTCCCCCTGGCGACGTGGGGGCAAGGTTTTTTCGGGCTTTGGACGGCCCGAAACCTTGCCGGCCCTGACAGCGCGCCGGGAGCGCCTGTGTGGCGTGGCATGGTGGTAAGACCGGGTTGTCGAGGGTGTGCGGGCGTCCGCCGGTCAAAAGCCGGGCCCGCATGAAAAATCCCCGGCAAGGGCCGGCGCCGCAGAGAGGCCGAAGTCGCGGGCAAAAACCGCCGAACGGGGCGCCTCCGGGTGTCATCTGATTTTTTTACCTTACGCGGCAGCCAGAGGCGCCCCGTCCGCTCAGGTTCGACCTGGGCAAAAGGAAATGACAGCGGAACCGGAGGGCATGAGGCCTGACCGGGGTTTTCGGCTGGGCAAGACGGCTGCCCCATCCGATCTCCCCCCTTGTGGGGGAGATGTCCGGCAGGACAGAGGGGGGCGAACTTGCGCTGACATTGAAAAATGAAGGGAGCCAAACTCGACCAAAGCCCTCCCGTCGCATTCGCAGTTACCCCCCTCTGTCGGCTACGCCGACATCTCCCCCTCAAGGGGGGAGATTGCCCGCCGACGTGGGCGCAAAGCGACCAGCGCCAGCGTCACCGCCGGCGGCAAAGGCCTGCGAGGTGTCGCCGCCCGCAAACGCCGCGGTGCCGCCGTCATTGGATCATTCTTTCGCCACGCGCGTTGACCAAGCTCCACGCCTGCATCGGCCCATGGGTCCGCGCGGAAAATGCAAAGACAAGAAGGAATACAGGGATGAAGAAGACAATCACCACGGCGATCGCCGCACTGCCGGTGTTGCTCTCGGCCGGCATGGCCGTTTCCGCCGATGCGGTCACTGCGCGCGAGCCGGTGCCGACCTATCAGGAAAGCGACCGGGTCGGCGGCGTGCGCATCGGCTACCTGACCTGCGATGTCGGCGGCGGCGTCGGTTATGTCATCGGCTCGGCCAAGCAGGCCGATTGCGTGTTCTCCTCCGCCATGGGCGGCGAGGCGCTCGACCGCTATAGCGGCACGATCCGCAAGATGGGCGTCGACATCGGCTTCACCACGCGCTCGAAGCTGGTCTGGGCGGTATTTGCCCCGACGGCCGGCTACCACCACGGCTCGCTCGGCGGCCTCTACCAGGGCGCAAGCGCCGAGGCGACCGTCGGTGCCGGTATCGGTGCCAATATCCTCGTCGGCGGCACGGCCGGCTCGATCCACTTGCAGACGGTGAGCGTCACCGGCCAGCTCGGCCTCAACCTCGCCGCCACCGGCACCTCCGTCACCCTGACGCCGGAGGTGTGAGCCGCGGTCCGGGCAGCGGAGCGGGGCAATCGGAGAGAACAGAGCCTTATTACAGCCACCAGGAGGGCCGGCGTTTGCCGGCCGTTCTGCTGAGCAGCCGGAGCGTTCCGGTCAGCCCTCCAGCGGACGCAGCAGCAGCACCGGCGTCTCGGCGCCGACCGGCAGTTCGGGGGCATGCGGCGGGCGGATGATCAGGCAGTCGGAGCGGGCAAAGATCTTCATCATCGACGAATCCTGCTTGCCGTAACTCTCCACCAGCAGGGTTCCGTCCGCATCGCGGGTCAGCCGGGCGCGCAGATAGTCCTGGCGCTTGTCGTTGGCGGCAAGCACGGTCGAGGTGCGCGCCACAGACAGGCGGGACAGGGGCGGGCGCCCGGTGAGCTTCGCCAGCAGCGGTTCCATGAACAGCAGGCCGCAGACCATGGACGAGACCGGATTGCCGGGCAGGCCGAGCACGCGCATGTCGCCGAGCTCGCCGACCATCAGCGGCTTGCCGGGACGCATGGCGATCTTCCAGAAATCGAGGCGCATGCCGGCGGTCACCAGCGTCGACTGGACCAGGTCGTGGTCGCCGACCGAGGCGCCGCCGAGGGTGACGAGAATGTCGGCACCGCAGGCCCGGGCCTTGTCGACGGCGGCAGTGATCGCTAAGCGGTCGTCGCCGACGATGCCGAGATCGACGACCTCGGCGCCGGCCTGGCGGGCGAGCGCCGCGATGCCGAAGGTGTTGGAGCCGATGATCTGGTGCGGGCCGGGTTGCTCGCCAGGAGACACCAGTTCGTCGCCGGTGGCAAGGATCGCCACGCGCGGCCTGGCAAAGACCTCGACGGTCGCATGG
Source organism: Allorhizobium sp. GW101-3B10 (assembly GCF_059424725.1). Lineage (NCBI taxonomy): Bacteria > Pseudomonadati > Pseudomonadota > Alphaproteobacteria > Hyphomicrobiales > Rhizobiaceae > Allorhizobium > Allorhizobium sp. GW101-3B10. The sequence goes on from NZ_JBWKZR010000001.1 coordinate 1,472,259, forward strand.
TTCATCGCCGCGACCAGCATCAGGCGGGAGAAGTCGAGCTGTTCGCCGGCCTTCAGCACGGTTTCGCCCTCGGCGAAATCCTGGCCGCGCGGGCGGATGTGGCGCCCGAGCGTCACCGGGAACGTGGTGCGGATCACCTGGCCTTCGAGCTTCTCGGCATCCTCCTGGATGAGGATGGCGTCGGCGCCGGCCGGCACCGGCGCGCCGGTGAAGATGCGCACCGTCTCGCCCGGACCGACCGTGCCGTCGAAACCATGGCCCGCCGCCGCGGTGCCGATCACCTTGAGAACCGCACCGGGGTCCGGCGCGTCTGCGGCGCGCAGCGCATAGCCGTCCATGGCCGAGGCGTCGAAGGGCGGCTGGGTCAGCCGGGCCTGGATGTCGGCGCTTAAGATGCGGTCGTCGGCTTCCCTCAGGGGCAAGGTCTCGCTGCGGGCGAGGGGGGCGGTGGCGTCGAGCAGGCGGCGCTGGGCCTCTTCGACAGAGAGCAGCGACATCAGCGAGCCTCCGGATGGCGGAAGGTGCCAGACTTGCCGCCGGTCTTCTCGATCAGCCTGATGCCGCCGATTTCCATCGCCTTGTCGACCGCCTTGGCCATGTCGTAGATGGTCAGGCAGGCGACCGAGACGGCGGTCAGCGCTTCCATCTCGACACCGGTCTTGCCGGTGAGCTTGGCGGTCGCGCTGACGCGCAGGCCGGGCAGGTCGGCGTCTTCCGCGATGTCGACGGTGACTTTGGTCAGCATCAGCGGGTGGCAGAGCGGAATGAGGCTCGAGGTCTGCTTGGCCGCCATGATGCCGGCGATGCGGGCGGTGGCGATCACGTCGCCCTTCTTGGCGTTGCCGGAGCGGATCACGTCGAGGGTCGCCGGTGCCATCCGGACATAGCCTTCGGCGGTGGCGCTGCGGGCCGTCTCGGCCTTGTCGCCGACATCGACCATATGTGCCTCGCCGGAGGCGGTGATGTGGGTAAGACCACCCATCAGGCGACCTGTGCCGGAGGCCGGCCGGTCAACAGCAGGCGGGTCGCGGCGGCGACGTCTTGCTGCCGCATCAGGCTCTCGCCGACCAGGAAGGTGGTGATGCCGCAGGCTTCCAGCCGCTTGCAGTCGTCGAAGGTGAAGATGCCGCTCTCGCCGACCAGCAGTCGGTCGGCCGGCACCATGGCGGCCAGCCGCTCGCTGACCGAAAGGCTGACCTCGAAGGTCCGGAGGTTGCGGTTGTTGATGCCGATCATCGGCGAGGCGAGTTTCAGCGCCCGCTCCAGCTCGTCCTCGTCATGCACCTCGATCAGCACGTCCATGCCCAGCGCGAAGGCGTCGTCCTCGAGGCGCTTCGCCTCGTCGTCGGAAAGCGATGCCATGATCAGCAGGATGCAGTCGGCGCCGTGGGCCCGGGCTTCGAACACCTGATAGGTCTCGAACATGAAGTCCTTGCGCAGCGCCGGAAGGCCGCAGGCCGCCCGCGCCTGGACGAGATAGTCGAGCGAGCCCTGGAAGCTCGGCGTGTCGGTCAGCACCGAGAGGCAGGCCGCACCGCCGGCCTCGTAGGCGGCCGCCAGCGCCGGCGGATCGAAATCCGGGCGGATCAGGCCCTTGGACGGGCTTGCCTTCTTGATCTCGGCGATCAGGCCGAATTCTCCCGCCGAGCGGCGCTCGGACAGAGCGCGATAGAAGCCACGCGGGGTTGGCTGTTCGGCGGCAACCGCCTTCAGCTCGGCGATCGGCCGCGCGGCCTTGGCGGCGGCGATCTCTTCGCGCTTGTAGATTTCGATACGCTTGAGGATGTCCGCCATGGCCGTCAGTCCCGTGGTGCCTGGTTGGAAACCGCGATCAGCTTGTCCAGCGCGGCTGCGGCAGCGCCGCTGTCGATCGAACGGCTGGCCAGCTCCATGCCCTCGCGGACGGTGTCGGCCTTGCCCGCCACGATCAGGGCCGCGGCGGCGTTGCACAGCGAGACGTCGCGATAGGGGTTGCGGGCGCCGGCCAGGACTTCGCGCAGCGCCGCGGCATTGACCTCGCCGTCGCCGCCGCGGATCGCCTCGAGTGGCACGGTCGGAACGCCAAAATCGTCCGGTCTCAGCTCGAAGGTGGTGATCTCGCCGTTCTTCAGCGCGGCGACCTGCGTCGGGCCGGTGGTGGTCACCTCGTCGAGGCCGCTGCCGTGGACGACCCAGGCGCTTTCGAGACCGAGATCGCGCAGCGCCTCGGCGCCGGGCACCAGCCATTCCGGCGAATAGACGCCGAACAGCTGGCGCTTGACGCTGGCAGGGCTCGACAGCGGACCGACGATGTTGAAGATCGTTCGGGTGCCGAGTTCGACGCGGGCCGGACCGACATGGCGCATGGCCGGATGGTGCAACTGGGCGAACATGAAGCCGATACCGGCCTCGCGGATGCAGCGGGAGATCGTCTCCGGATCGATGTCGAGCCGGACGCCGAGGGCCGACAGGCTGTCGGCGGCGCCCGATTTCGAACTCAGGGCGCGGTTACCGTGCTTGGCCACCGGCACACCGGCGCCGGCGACGATCAGCGCCGCCAGAGTCGAGATGTTGTAGGTGTTGGTGCCGTCGCCACCCGTGCCGACGATGTCGATGGCATCGGCGGGGGCGTCGACTGCGATCATCTTGGAGCGCATGATGGAGACCGCGCCGGCGATCTCGTCGACGGTCTCGCCGCGTACGCGCAGCGCCATCAGGAAACCGCCGATCTGGGCCATGCTGGCCTCGCCGGACATCAGCACCTCGAAGGCTTCGCTGGCTTCCTGACGCGTCAGGGCCTGGCGCGTGGCGATCTTGGCGATATAGGGCTTCAGACCGGACATCTTCCTTCTTCCCTTCGCCTCAGCGCACCATTGCCTGTTCGGCAAGCTGCTGGTTGATCGTCACACCGTATTCGTCCTGCAGGCGTCTCACCATCTGGTCGAGGATGTCGTCGCCGGCCGCCTTGGCGATCTCGGTGATCTGGGCGTCGTCGTTGACGAGCGCGTCGCTCGTCGGCTGGGCCTTGACATCCGTCACCTTGAGCAGGATCTGGGTTTCCGGATCGCCGCCGGGGGCGCTGCCGACCGTGCCGACCGGACCACTGAAGGCGGCGGTGACGGCGGCCGTGCCGAGGACCGCATCGTCCGTCTGGCGACGGATGCCGGCCTTGCTCTCGACCGCGATGCCGAGTTCGGTGGCGATGGCTTCCAGCGTCTCGCCCTTGACGGCGCGTTCCTTCAGGCTCTCGGCGCGGGCTCCAAGCGCGATCTTCTGCTGTTCGGCGATCCAGTCTGCGGTCGCCTTCTCACGCACTTCGTCGAGCGTGCGGTCGCGCTCGGCGATGATGTCCTTTACCTCGAGCCAGATATAGCCGTCATTGCCGATATTGACCGGCAGAGCTTCCACACCGACGTCGGTCTGGAACACTTCGGCGAGCAGCGCGGCGCGTTCCGGAAGGTTCGGAACGTCGACTTCCTTCTCGTCCTTGCCGTTGCTGTCGGCTGCCTTGACGGTGATCGGCTTGAGCTTCAGCTCGGTGGCGGCTTCCTCGAGGGTCGAGCCGCCGGCGCGCAGGTCCTCGAACTGGTCGTGCACGGTGGCGATGTCCTCGATCGCGGCGGCTTCCGCCAGCGTTTCGCGGATCTCTTCCTTCACTTCGTCCAGCGGACGGGTGCGGCCTTCCTTGATATTGGTGATGCGCAGAATGACCGGGCCGAGCGCGCCGTCGATGACGTCGGTCGTCGCGCCTTCCTTGGTGACGGCGAAAGCGGCGTCGGCCAGTACCGGATCGGGCAGCTTGTCATGGGAGAATTCGCCGAGCAGCACGTCGCTGGCCGTCTTGCCCTGGTCGGTGACCAGCTGGTCGAAGGCGGTGCCGGCCTTGAGTTCTGCGGCGGCGGCATCGGCCATCTCGCGGTTCTCGAAGCTCAGCTGTTCGATCGTCCGGGTGCCGGCGATCTCGTAGTTCTTCTTGTGGGCCTCGTAATCCTGGCGGATCGCCTCGTCGGAGATCGCCGCCTTGTCGGCGATGTCGGAGGGCTCGAGCTTCACATAGGCGAAGCTGCGGTATTCCGGGGCGCGGTAGCGGGCCTTAACGGTTTCGAACCAGGCGGCGAGCGCGGCCTCGTCCGGGGCCTTGATCGGGTCGATATTGGCATTGGTCAGCAGCAGGTAGCTGACGTCGCGCGTCTCGTCGCGATGGGCCTTGAGCGCGTCGACCAGCGTCTTCGGCGCAAGGAAGCCGTCAGAGGTCGCCTCGACGATCTGGCTGCGCACGGCCACCTTGGAGCGCTCCAGGATATAGTCGTCTTCGCGCAGGCCGGCATTGCGCAGCCGCGCGGTGAAGAGGTTGCGGTCGAACTGGCCCGTCTCGGACTTGAAGGCCGGGTCCTCGGCGATGAGCTGCGCCAGGCGGTCCTTGGAGAGGCCGAGATTCATGTCTTCCGACAGCTGGTCGAGGGCGGCGCCGGCGGAAAGCTGGGCATAGACCTGGCTCTCGACGCCGAGGCCCTTGGCCTGCTCGGTGGTAAGCTTCACGCCGAAGCGGCGGCCGAGGTCTGCGAGCTGGCGCTGGTAGGCGAGGCTGAACTCGCTCGCCGACACCTGCTGGTCGCCGACGGCGATGACGGTGTCCGATGCGGTGTTGAAGAGGGATGCGGAGATGCCCCAGATCCCGAAGGAGGCGACCAACAAGAGCATCAACACTTTTGCGACCACGGTGTGGGCAGCTTTTCTCAGAACTTCCATCATCGGAACTAAATCACCTCATTACAGCTCTTCGCAGACGGCGAAGCGGTTGACGTTCCTTAGAACAAACCGCCGCGGAAATGAAGGGATGTTCGGCGAAAAGGCGCCGGGCGAGACGGTCGCAGCGCGGAGCGCCCGGGGGAGACCGGAATCGGTCGCAGCACCGGCCGGCCAAGGTCCACGCTAGGTCCCCCTTTCACAATGTCGCGGTACCATCGGCATGAATATCGGGTACAACAATCACGACGGCTTCTGGCCGTCCTCGAACATGCGGGGCAGGGATGGCGGAAACGGGTGACATGATGGGCGAGGGGCCTGCAACCCCGATGGGGCTGAGCAGCGCCGAGGCAGAGCTTCAGCTGGAGAAATTCGGCGAGAACCGCCTGCCGGTCGCCGGCAGCCCATCCTTCATCAAGGTCCTGGCGCTTCAGTTCCTGAGCCCGCTGATCTATATCCTGATGGCCTCGGCGGCGCTTTCGACCCTCATCAGCGAGATCACCGACGCCCTGTTCATCGCCACCGTGCTGGTGGTCAATGGCATCATCGGCGCGATCCAGGAATATTCCGCCGGCAAGTCGGCCGAGGCGCTGCGGGCGCTTGAGCAGCCGCATGCGACGGTCATCCGCGACGGCCAGCGGCAGGTGATCGATGCGGCAGGCCTCGTGCCGGACGATCTCGTCATGCTGGAATCCGGCGAACGCGTGCCGGCCGACATCCGCCTGATCGAGGCAAGCGGCCTACAATGCGACGAGGCGGCGCATACGGGCGAGTCGCGCGCGGTGGCGAAGGAAGCGGGCGATCCGGTCTTTGCCGGGACGATCGTGACCCGGGGACGGGCCCGCGGCCTGGTCGTCGCCACCGGCAGCCAGACGGAGCTCGGCAAGATCGCCGGGGCCATCCAGGAGCGCTCGACCGCCAAGCCGCCGCTGATGATCCGGATGGAGGATTTCACCCGGCTGATCGCGGTCGCGGTCGGCGTCGCCATCGTCTTCCTGATCGGCGTTGGCCTGTGGCGCCAGATGGCGCTCGGCGAATTGCTCACGATGTCGATCGGTCTTGCCGTCAGTGCCATTCCGGAGGGCCTGCCGATCGCCATCACCGTGGCGCTCGCCATCAGCATGCGCCGCATGGCCAAGGTGAATGTGGTGGTGCGCAACCTGCCGGCGGTCGAGTCGCTCGGCTCCTGTACCATGATCGCCACCGACAAGACCGGAACACTGACGCTGAACGAGCTGACGGTCACCGATATCCGCCTGCCCGACGATACGCATTGGCTGTTCGACACCGGCGTCGATCCCGTCGCCGGGGGCATTCGCAGCCATGACGGCGAGCAAGACCTTCCGAGCCCGGCCGTCCAGCGCCTGCTGCGGGCGGCGACCCTGCCCAACGAGGGAGAGTTGGGGCGAAACGGCGAGGGCCGCTTCGATCCGATGGGCGACACGGTCGACATCGCGCTGCTGGCCGCCGCGCACAAGGGAGGCGTCAGCAAAACCGATCTCATGGCACGGTACCGTCTGGAAAAGCGCATCCCTTACGAGCCGGAGCTGAAATACGCCGCGTCCTTCCATGTGGATGCCGACCACCTGCACATCTTCGTCAAGGGCGCGCCGGAAATGCTGCTGACCATGTGCGGCACGATGCAGGTGGGCGACCGGGCGGTTCCGGTCGACCACGGCCTCTTGCATCGGCAGATGGATGCGATGACCCGCAAGGGCTTGCGGGTCCTGGCCTTTGCCGAGGGCCGCATGGCGCATACGCTGAACAGCGATTACGGCGACCACATGCTGATCGACCTGAACTTCCTCGGCTTCACCGGAATGCAGGACCCGATCCGCCCGGAAGTGCCGGCCGCGCTCGCTGCCTGCCGCACCGCCGGCATCGAGGTGGTGGTGATCACCGGCGACGATCCGCGCACAGCAACGGCGATCGCCAAAGAGGCGGGACTCGTCTTTGAACCGCAGGACGTGGCCACAGGCGAAGAGGTGGCGGCGGCGATCGCGACGGGCGAACAGACGCTCGACGCGCTCACCCGGCATGTGCGCATCTTCGCCCGGGTCAAGCCGGATCACAAGCTCGCCATCGTGCGCTCGCTCGCCCGCAACGGTCACTATGTGGCCGTGACCGGCGACGGGGTGAACGATGCGCCGGCGCTCAAGCACGCCCATGTCGGGGTGGCCATGGGGCGGGCCGGAACGGATGTCGCCAAGGAGAGCGCCGACATCATCCTCACCGACGACAACTTCGCCTCCATCGTCGCCGGCATCCGCGAGGGTCGGGTCGCCTACAGCAATATCCGCAAGGTGGTCTTCATGCTCGTGTCGACGGGGGCGGCTGAAGTGCTGCTCTTCCTGCTGGCGATGATCCTCGGCACGCCCATGCCGCTCACCGCCGTCCAGCTTCTCTGGCTGAACCTCGTTACCAACGGGGTACAGGACATCGCCCTGGTGACCGAGCCGGCGGAGGGCGACGAGCTCGAACGCCCCGTGCGCAAGCCCGAGGAAACGCTGTTCGACCGGTTGATGGTCCGTCGCATCGTCGTGGCGACACTGCTGATGGGCTGCGGCGGGTTCGGCCTGTTCTACTGGCTGATCTCGACCGGCGTCAGCGAGTTTACGGCGCGCAATCTGCTGCTGGTGCTGTTCGTGCTGTTCGAGAACTTCCAGTGCTTCAACAGCCGCTCGGAGCGGCGATCGGTGTTTCGCCAGTCGCTTGCCTCCAATCCCTTCCTGCTGGTCGGGATCATCGGTTCGCAGGCGCTGCATCTGGGAGCGATGTATGTGCCGGGACTGAACGGCTTGCTCGGCATTAGCCCGATCACGCTCAACGACTGGCTCTTCCTGATGGCGCTCGCCTCCAGCCTGCTGGTGGTGAGCGAGATCGAGAAGGTCATCTATCGCCGGCAACTGGCCGCGCGGCCCTGACGCACGGCGGCTTGCTCTGGCAATGAAAAAGGGCCGGCGGAAAACCGCCGGCCCTTGCATAAGAACGATCTGCGAAGCGCTTAGCGCTTGGTGACCGGAACGTAGTCGCGCTGCGGCGCGCCGGTGTAGAGCTGGCGCGGACGACCGATGCGCTGCTGCGGATCCTCGATCATTTCGTTCCACTGGGCGATCCAGCCGACGGTGCGGGCGAGTGCGAAGAGAACGGTGAACATGGTCGTGGGGAAGCCGAGCGCGCGCAGCGTGATGCCGGAATAGAAGTCGACGTTCGGGTAGAGCTTCTTTTCCTTGAAGTAGGGGTCGTTGAGCGCGATCTTCTCGAGCTCGAGCGCCACCTGCATCAGCGGATCGTCCGCATGGCCGGTGGCTTCCAGCACTTCGTACATGGTCTTCTGCATGATCTTGGCGCGCGGGTCGTAGTTCTTGTAGACGCGGTGGCCAAAGCCCATCAGGCGGAACGGGTCGTTCTTGTCCTTGGCGCGGGCGATGTATTCCGGGATACGATCGACGGTGCCGATTTCCTGCAGCATGTTGAGGGCTGCTTCGTTGGCGCCGCCGTGGGCAGGGCCCCAGAGGCAGGCGATGCCGGCCGCGATGCAGGCGAACGGGTTGGCGCCCGACGAGCCGGCGAGACGCACGGTCGAGGTCGAGGCGTTCTGCTCATGGTCGGCGTGCAGGATGAAGATGCGGTCCATGGCACGGGCCAGAACCGGGTTCACCTTGTACTCGTCGCAGGGAACCGCGAAGCACATGTGCAGGAAGTTGGCGGCGTAGTCGAGATTGTTCTTCGGGTAAACGAAGGGCTGGCCAATGTGGTACTTGAAGGCCATGGCGGCGATCGTCGGCATCTTGGCGATCATGCGCAGCGAGGCGACCATGCGCTGGTGCGGATCGGTGATGTCGGTCGAGTCGTGGTAGAAGGCCGACAGCGCGCCGACGGTGCCGACCATGACGGCCATCGGATGGGCGTCGCGGCGGAAGCCGGTGAAGAACTTGCTCATCTGCTCGTGCACCATGGTGTGGTGCGTGACGCGATAGTCGAAGTCCTTCTTCTGGGCTGCGGTCGGCAGTTCGCCGTAGAGCAGCAGATAGCAGACTTCGAGGAAGTCGCCCTTCTCGGCCAGCTGTTCGATCGGATAGCCGCGGTGCAGCAGCACGCCTTCATCGCCGTCGATATAGGTGATCTTGGATTCGCAGGACGCCGTGGACGTAAAGCCCGGGTCGTAGGTGAACGCGCCGGTGTGCTTGTACAGGGCGCCGATGTCGATGACGTCCGGGCCGATCGTGCCGCCCTTGACGGCCAGGTCGACCGACTTTTCCCCGAGTTTCAAAGAAGCGCTTTTGTCCGTCATGCTAATCCTCCGGAATTGGCGGTTAGGCGTCCGAAAGGGCGCCTTGGGTTTAAGCGTAGGGATGTAGCTATATGATCCGGAAGTTAATGCCAAGCTATCCAAAGGGCAAATTGTGCATCGCGAAAGCAGGCGTGAGATGAAATAATCGGCGTTAAATCGATTGAATAATTTAGGCGCGAAGATGCTTTTCCGCGCACGCATAGCTTGTTAGATTTGTCGTCTTGGAAACCGCCTCGAATTGGCGGTGGAATCGGCGCCCGGCAGGGCGTTTGGGGGGCGGCAAGTGACGGAGTTGGCCGACCGGGAAGTCGTGCTGACCGAGGTGGCGGACACGTTTCCGCCGCCGGTGACGGCGCTCGTCGCGACCCAGGAAACCGTGCCTCGACGCCTGCCGACAGCCGGCATGCCCGTTCGCATCCGCGAAAGGCTGCAACGGGCGGCAGAGGGCTTCGAAGCCGCGCTGAGGCGGGAGCACGATCACGGCCATTTCTTTCATTTCGTTCCGGTGTTCCTGGGGGCTGGGGCCGTCGTCTGGTTCTGCCTCGGGCAGCCGCCGCCGACCCTCGCGCTGGCGGTCCTCTGCTGCGTCGCAACGTGTGCCGGCATGCTGCTCGCTGGCCGCAACCAGCCCGGTTGCCGGCTTGCCACGGCGGCCGCCCTCATGCTTGCCGGCATGCTGCTGGCCGATCTCGAGGTGCGGCGCCGGGCCACCACCATGCTGGACAGCGGCGTCACGACGGTGGTGACCGGGGTGGTCGAGCGGCGGGAGGCGGGCGCCAACGGCGAGTGGCGTTATGTCGTGCGCCTGATGTCGACGGCAGAGCCGCCCCTGCGCCGTGCTCCGGAGCGGGTGTCGCTGCTGGCGCGGGGCAAGGGATCGCCGGCGATGCTCGGTGACCTGCTGACGGGACGGGCCCGCCTGTCGCCACCGTCCGGGCCGGCGCTTCCAGGCCTCAACGACTTTTCCTTCGCCAGCTATTTCGACGGCATCGGCGCCGTCGGCTTCTTCCTCGGTGCGCCGCGCGGGCTGGGCCCCGGACCGGGCGAGCAGAGCCTGTGGGCGGCGACCGAACGGCAGCTGTTTTCCGTGCGTGACGGCATATCGACGCGCATCCGCCGCGTGATCGGCGGCGATCCGGGCGCCTTTGCCGCCTCGATCATCACCGGCGAGCGGCGATCGATGTCAAAGGAAGCGACGGAGGCGCTGCGTCTCTCGGGCCTTGCCCATATCACGGCGATCTCGGGGCTCAACATGGCGCTCGCCTCGGGCATCTTCTTCGTCGGGCTGCGCATGGTGCTCAGCCTGTTGCCGAGGCTGGCCCAGGCCGTCCCGATTAAGAAGATCGCCGCTGCGGGCGCGCTGCTCGCGGCCTTCGCCTATCTGATGATCTCGGGCTATCAGGTCTCGGCCGTGAGGGCCTTCCTGATGACGGCGATCATGCTGGTCGCCGTCCTGTTCGACCGGCCGGCGATCAGCCTGCGCAACCTGGCGCTGGCGGCGATCGTCATCATCGCCACCACGCCGTCGGCGGTGATGGGACCGAGCTTCCAGATGTCGTTCGCCGCGACTGCGGCGCTCATCGCCGGCTATCCGGCATGGCGCGCCCGGCCACGGTGGAACCCCGGCCTGAGGCTGAGCTTCCCGGGGGCGAGATTCCTCGGCGAGGGCGGCAAGCTGATGGCCGGCACCTTCCTCACCTCGCTGATCGGTGGGCTGTCGACGGCGATCTTCGCCATCGCCCATTTCCACCGGCTGGCGCCGCACGGGCTGGAGGCCAATCTCGCCGCCATGCCGATCATCTCGATCCTGGTGATGCCGGCCGGACTGGTCGCCATGCTGCTGATGCCCTTCGGCCTCGACGCCCCGTTCCTGTTGCTGATGGGCATCGGGCTCGAATGGGTGCTGGTGATCGCCCATGGCGTCGCCGGCTGGGGCGAGGCGATCGGCTTCACCCGCATGCCAGGCTGGTTCCTGCCGGTCGCCGCGGTCGGCCTCTTGCTGATGACGCTGCTGCGCACATGGCTCCGGCATGCCGGCTCGCTCCTGCTCGCGGCGGTCATTGGGACGGCGGCGCTGGTGCCGGGCACACCCCCGGCCGACGTGCTAATCGCGGAGGACGGCCGGCTCGTCGGCCTTCGCCTCTCGCAGCAAGGCCTCGCCACCAACCGAACGCGCCCGCCGCGCTTCACCTTCGAGCAATGGCAGGCGGCACTCGGAACCGGCGAACATCTCGGGCCGACGGATCTCGGCAAGGCGGCCGGTCTTCCGGCTGCGGAAGCACCGGCGCCGGCCATGCCGCCGATCAAGTCCCTGCCGCCGACGATGCCGCCGGGCCAGCAGGCGCCAAAATGGTCGGAGGACGATCTGCGCAAAGCGCGCGAACGCATGCGCGGCGCGTTGAAGGAAGCGGGCGAGGGGCGGTTTGTCTGCGAAGGCAAGAACTGGTGCGTGGCGCGGCTCGGCAGCGGATGGACGATCGTCACGGTGGAGGAAGCGGCCTTTGTCGGCGGCGCCTGTGACGTGGCCGACGTCGTCGTATCGGCGCGGCGGGTGGCTTTTCAGTCCTGCCGCTCGGGCGCCCGGCTTTTCACGGCCGAGACATTGCGTCGCAGCGGCGCGGTGGAGCTTTCGCTCGGAGACCGAAAAGCACGGGAGATGCGCGTGACCGCGTCGTTCTCCGGCGACTATCGGCCGTGGTCCGTCCATCGTCTCTATGACTGGCGTAGCGACAGCTTTCAGACCGCTCCCTTACCCGACGGCACCTTCGCCTCAACACCGGCCAGTGATGCCGGCGGCCCTGCGGCCGCCGAGGATGTCAGTGATAGCGGCGGATGAGGCCGACCAGCTTGCCCTGGATCTTCACTCGGTCGGGCCCGAAGATGCGGGTCTCGTAGGCCGGGTTCGCGGCTTCCAGCGCGATCGACGCGCCGCGGCGGCGGAAGCGCTTCAGCGTCGCTTCCTCGTCGTCGACGAGGGCGACGATGATGTCGCCGGGATTGGCGTTGGAGGCGTTGCGGATGATGACCGTGTCGCCGTCCAGGATGCCGGCCTCGATCATCGAATCACCCTTGACCTCGAGCGCATAGTGCTCGCCGGCGCCGAGCATTTCGGCCGGCACGTTGATGTCGTGGGTGTTGTTCTGGATCGCCGAGATCGGCACGCCGGCGGCGATGCGGCCCATGACGGGCACGCTGACCGAATTCGACGTCTCCTCGACCGCCTTCGGCGCGACGGGCGGCGTCTTGCCGAGGCTGCCTTCGATGACGCTGGGCGAGAAGCCGCGGCGCGGCTGCAGGCTCGGCGAATAGGCTTCCGGAAGCTTGATCACCTCCAGCGCGCGGGCCCGGTTGGGCAGGCGGCGGATGAAGCCGCGTTCTTCCAGCGCCGTGATCAGGCGGTGGATGCCGGACTTGGAGGCGAGGTCGAGCGCGTCCTTCATCTCGTCGAAGGAGGGCGGAACGCCCGATTCCTTCATCCGTTCGTGGATGAACAGAAGCAGTTCCTGTTGCTTGCGCGTCAGCATGTTCGGAGCCCCAATTGGTGAAACAAATACGGAACATACACTATATGTTCCATTTGTGTTCCGCAAGTGCCTAAGATTCCGTGAAGTGTGCAGTGCGAAATGAAAATCTTTGCAAAACGGCCTGGACGAGACCTGAGCCAGGGTGGTCCTGCGCGCCGCGAGGGACATCCGACTTGCGCCGCCAGCTTGCCAATCCGGATCAAATGGCGCAAATCTCCGCGCGATCACTCCCGCCGACGAGAGGTGTCGTATGTCCGAACTGAACAAGCCGCGGGGTCTCGACCACCTCGTCCTTCCGGTCCAGTCGCTCGAGGCGGCGCGCCGGCGCCTGACCGACCTCGGATTCACCGTGGCGCCCGATGCGCGCCATCCGTTCGGCACGGAGAATGCCTGCGTGTTCTTCGGCGACGACACCTATCTCGAGCCGCTGGCGATCGCCAGCCGCGAGGAATGCGAGGCGGCGGCCAAGGCCGGCAACATGTTCGTGGCGCGCGACCAGGCGTTCCGTTTCCGCAACGGCCTCGAAGGGCTGTCGGCGATCGTCGTCAAGACCGAGGATGGGGATGCGGACCATCGGCGTTTCGTCGCCGAGGGCTTTTCCGGCGGCCCGATGCTGCATTTCGAACGCGTGTTCAAGATGGCGGACGGGTCGGAGGTTATGGGCGGCTTCAGGCTCGCCTTTGCCGCCGATCTACGGGCACCCGACTTCTTCCTGTTTGCCTGCGAGCGGGTCAATCCGCTGCCGGCCGATCGCGGCGCACTGGCGCGGCACGAGAACGGCGCGCTCGGCCTGTCGACCGTCGTGCTCGGCGAGGACAATCCGAGCGACTTCCAGTATCTGCTGGAGGAAGTGTTCGAGCAGCGCGCGGTCGAGGCGCATTCCTTCGGGCTGTCGCTGCAATCGGCCAATGCCGCCATCGAGGTGCTGACGCCGGCCGGGCTTGCCGGCTATTTCGGGCTCGATACCGAGAATCGCGGACGCGGCCTCATGGGCCGGCTGATCGTCGTCAAGGTTGCGGATATCGGCGTGACAGAGCGGCTTCTCGCTGCTAAGGGCATCGCATTCAGCCGCCGCGGCGCGCGCCTGATCGTTCCGCACGAGGCGGGGCAGGGCGTGCCCTTCGCATTCGAGGAGGTTTCATGAGCAATTCGACCCATTCCGAAGTCGTCGTCGGTGACGGCACCGCCAAGGCGGTCTTCTCCAATTCCAAGCGGTTCTCGCTGATCGCCGGCCCCTGCCAGATGGAAAGCCGCGACCATGCCTTCATGATCGCCGGCCAGCTTTCCGAAATCTGCCGCGAGCTGGGCATCGGCCTCGTCTACAAGTCGTCCTACGACAAGGCGAACCGCACCTCGCTTTCGGCCGAGCGCGGCATCGGCCTGGAAAAGGCGATGGAGGTCTTTGCCGATCTCAAGAAGGAATACGGATTCCCGGTGCTGACCGACGTGCACACCGAAGAGCACTGCCGGCTGGTCGCACCGACCGTCGACGTCCTGCAGATCCCGGCCTTTTTGTGCCGCCAGACCGATCTTCTGGTGGCCGCGGCTCAGACCGGCCGCGTGATCAACGTCAAGAAGGGCCAGTTCCTCGCCCCCTGGGACATGAAGAACGTGCTGAACAAGATCAATGCCAGCGGCAATCCGAACGTGCTTCTGTGCGAGCGCGGCGCCTCCTTCGGCTACAACACGCTGGTGTCCGACATGCGCGCGCTGCCGATCATGGCGGCCATGGGCGCTCCGGTCGTGTTCGACGCCACCCATTCGGTGCAGCAGCCGGGTGGCCAGGGCGGCTCCTCGGGCGGCCAGCGTGAATTCGTCGAGACGCTGGCGCGCGCCGCGGTCGCCGTCGGCGTCGCCGGCCTGTTCATCGAGACTCACCAGGATCCGGACAATGCCCCGTCGGACGGTCCGAACATGGTGCCGATCAGCCAGATGAAACGCCTGCTGGAAAAGCTGCTGGCTTTCGACGCGATCGCCAAGGCCGCCTGACCCGCGATCAAGCGACTATCATCCATGTGGACGCCGGCCCTTGGGTCGGCGTTTTGCATTGGGACGAATGTCGGCATTGCCTTTCGGCTTCTGTCATGCAGCTGCCATTGTATTTTCCGCATCATCGATTAAGACAGGCCATCCTCAATCCCCACCCAAAAGCAGGGAGGCTCCCATGACTGCCATCACCGACATTATCGGCCGCGAAATTCTCGACAGCCGCGGCAATCCGACCATCGAGGTCGATGTCTATCTCGAAGACGGCAGCATGGGCCGTGCGGCCGTTCCGTCGGGCGCCTCGACCGGCGCGCACGAAGCCGTCGAACTGCGTGACGGCGGCAGCCGCTATCTCGGCAAGGGCGTCGAAAAGGCCGTCGAGGCCGTCAATACCGAGATATTCGACGCGATCGGCGGTCTCGAGGCCGAAAACCAGATCCAGATCGACAATCTGATGATCGAACTGGACGGCACGGCGAACAAGTCGCGCCTCGGCGCCAATGCCATCCTCGGCGTTTCGCTCGCCATCGCCAAGGCCGCCGCCGAAGCCACCGGCCTGCCGCTCTATCGCTATGTCGGCGGCCCCAACGCTCATCTGCTGCCCGTGCCGATGATGAACATCATCAATGGCGGCGCGCATGCCGACAATCCGATCGACTTCCAGGAATTCATGATCATGCCGGTCGGCACCGACAATATGCGCGACGCCGTGCGCATGGGTTCGGAAGTCTTCCACACGCTGCGCAAGGAACTGGCGGCCCAGGGCCACAACACCAATGTCGGCGACGAAGGTGGTTTCGCACCGGGCCTGAAGAGCGCGCCGGAAGCGCTCGACTTCATCATGAAGTCGATCGAGAAGGCCGGCTACCGGCCGGGCGAAGACATCTATCTCGCGCTCGACTGCGCCTCGACCGAGTTCTTCAAGGACGGCAAGTATGTGATGGAAGGCGAGGGCCGCACGCTCGAGCCGGAAGCCATGGCCGACTATCTCGCCGAACTGGCCGCCAAGTATCCGATCATCTCGATCGAGGATGGCATGGCCGAGGACGACTGGGACGGCTGGAAGGCGCTGACCGACAAGATCGGCAATTCGTGCCAGCTGGTCGGCGACGACCTGTTCGTCACCAATTCGTCCCGCCTGCGCGACGGCATCAAGATGGGTGTGGCCAACTCCATCCTCGTCAAGGTCAACCAGATCGGCTCGCTGACGGAAACGCTCGACGCGGTCGAAACGGCGCACAAGGCCGGCTACACCGCCGTCATGTCGCACCGCTCGGGCGAAACCGAGGACTCGACGATCGCCGACCTCGCCGTCGCCACCAACTGCGGCCAGATCAAGACCGGCTCGCTGTCGCGTTCGGACCGTCTGGCAAAGTACAACCAGCTGATCCGCATCGAAGAAATGCTCGGCCCGCAGGCCCGCTACGCTGGCACCTCGATCCTGCGCGCCTGATCGACCCCGATCGCATCGCCATCCAGGGCCGCGTTCCGAAAGGGACGCGGCTTTTTTCTTGGCCGGGCCGTTACGGTCAACGATCGGTTAAGCTATCGCCGATAATTTGAAACCATAGTTTTGCGTTTCAAGGCATCATCCGCATGTGGACCAGGCATCACAAGAAGAGAAAATTCGGTCGTCTCATTCTCCCTGCCGTCACTGTCGCGTTTCTCTCCTATTTCGGTTATCATTCCCTGCATGGCGACTACGGCCTGCGCGCGGCGCAGGATTTCGAGCGGCAGCGCATCGCGCGAAGCGCCGAGCTTGCCGAGCTGGTCGGGCGTCGTGAGCGTCTGGAACGCCAGGTCCAGCTGCTGAGCGACGGCTCGCTTGAGCGTGACATGATGGACGAGAAGGCGCGGTACCAGCTCAACATGTCGCGGCCGGACGAAATCGTCATATTTGACAGCTATCTGAATTAACCGAAATCCGGTTAATCTGAAATTTTCGTTCTTTTTCAATCGGATAGATTGAATAAGAGCCATGCATTTATGGCATTGCCCAGCGCGCCTTTCTTGCCTATTCTGCTGCCCAGCAAAGATCCGACATAACCCTAGGGAGGGATGAATGGCGCCGCGAAAAGCCGCGACTGTTACCGGTCGCAAGACTACGGCCAAGCCAGCCAAGAAGGACTTCAGCGAAGGAGCGATCGCCGAGTTCGATCGCGATACCGAACTGAAGGCCTATCGCGAAATGCTGCTGATCCGGCGTTTCGAGGAAAAGGCCGGCCAGCTCTACGGCATGGGCTTCATCGGCGGCTTCTGTCACCTCTATATCGGCCAGGAGGCCGTCGTCGTCGGCATGCAGATGGCGCTGAAAGACGGCGACCAGGTCATCACCGGTTACCGTGATCACGGCCACATGCTGGCCTGCGGCATGAGTGCGCGCGGCGTCATGGCCGAGCTGACCGGGCGTCGTGGCGGCTTGTCCAAGGGCAAGGGCGGCTCGATGCACATGTTCTCCAAGGAGAAGAACTTCTACGGCGGCCACGGCATCGTCGGCGCGCAGGTGTCGCTCGGCACCGGTCTGGCCTTCGCCAACCGCTACCGCGACAACGGCCAGATCTCGGTCGCCTATTTCGGCGACGGCGCGGCCAACCAGGGCCAGGTCTACGAGAGCTTCAACATGGCCGAGCTGTGGAAGCTGCCGGTCATCTACGTGATCGAGAACAACCGCTACGCCATGGGCACCTCGGTGTCGCGCGCCTCGGCCCAGACCAATTTCGCCCAGCGCGGCCTCGCCTTCAACATTCCGGGCCTCCAGGTCGACGGCATGGACGTGCGTGCCGTCAGGGCGGCTGCCGAACAGGCCGCCGAATATTGCCGCACCGGCAAGGGCCCGGTCATCCTCGAAATGATGACCTACCGCTATCGCGGCCACTCCATGTCCGACCCGGCGAAGTATCGCTCCAAGGACGAGGTGCAGAAGATGCGCTCCGAACACGATCCCATCGAACAGGTGCGTGCGCGCCTGCTCGAAAAGGGCTGGGCGAGCGAGGACGAGCTGAAGGCGATCGACAAGGACGTCCGCGACATCGTCGCCGACTCGGCCGATTTCGCCCAGGCCGATCCGGAGCCGGATGTATCCGAGCTCTACACCGACATTCTTCTGTAATCGGGGAGGGAACCCATGCCGATCGAAATTCTCATGCCCGCCCTCTCTCCGACGATGGAGGAAGGCACGCTTTCCAAGTGGATCAAGAAGGAAGGCGACGCCGTCAAGTCCGGCGACGTGATCGCCGAGATCGAGACCGAC
Source organism: Allorhizobium sp. GW101-3B10 (assembly GCF_059424725.1). Taxonomy (NCBI): domain Bacteria; kingdom Pseudomonadati; phylum Pseudomonadota; class Alphaproteobacteria; order Hyphomicrobiales; family Rhizobiaceae; genus Allorhizobium; species Allorhizobium sp. GW101-3B10. Next base: position 1,490,038 of record NZ_JBWKZR010000001.1, read on the forward strand.
AAGGCGACCATGGAAGTGGAAGCCGTCGATGAAGGTGTGCTCGGCAAGCTGCTGATCGCCGCCGGCACCGAAGGCGTCAAGGTCAATACGCCGATCGCCATCCTGTTGCAGGACGGCGAAAGCGCCTCGGATGTCGCCGCCCCCAAGGCGGCGCCTGCGGAAGTTGCTCCGGCTCCGGCCGCAGTTGCCCCGGCTCCGGCTGCGTCGGCCCCGGTTCCTGCCGCGCCGGTCGCCGCCATCGCCGCCGATCCGGACGTTCCTGCCGGCACGGAGATGGTGACGATGACGGTGCGTGAAGCGCTGCGCGAGGCCATGGCCGAGGAAATGCGCGCCAATCCGGACGTCTTCATCATGGGTGAAGAAGTCGCCGAATATCAGGGCGCCTACAAGATCACCCAAGGCCTGCTGCAGGAATTCGGCGCCAAGCGCGTCGTCGACACGCCGATCACCGAGCACGGCTTTGCCGGCGTCGGCGTCGGCGCGGCCATGGCCGGCCTGCGGCCGATCGTCGAGTTCATGACCTTCAACTTCGCGATGCAGGCGATCGACCAGATCATCAACTCGGCCGCCAAGACGCTCTACATGTCGGGCGGCCAGATGGGCGCGCCGATCGTGTTTCGCGGTCCGAACGGGGCAGCCGCCCGCGTCGGTGCCCAGCACAGCCAGGACTATGCCGCCTGGTACAGCCATATCCCCGGCCTCAAGGTCGTCCAGCCCTATACGGCGGCCGACGCCAAGGGTCTGTTGAAGGCGGCGATCCGTGATCCGAACCCGGTCATCTTCCTGGAGAACGAGATCCTCTACGGTCACTCGTTCGAGGTGCCGAAACTGGATGATTTCGTCCTGCCGATCGGCAAGGCGCGGGTCCACAAGGTGGGCAAGGATGCGACCATCGTCTCGTTCGGCATCGGCATGACCTATGCGGTCAAGGCGGCCGAGGAACTGGCCAAGGACGGCATCGACGTCGAGATCATCGACCTTCGCACCATCCGCCCGATGGACCTGCCGACCGTCATCGAATCGGTGAAGAAGACCGGCCGCCTGGTCACCGTCGAAGAAGGCTATCCGCAGTCGTCGGTCGGTACGGAAATCGCCACCCGCGTCATGCAGCAGGCCTTCGACTATCTCGATGCGCCGATCCTGACGATCGCCGGCAAGGATGTTCCGATGCCTTACGCCGCCAATCTCGAAAAGCTCGCTCTGCCGAATGTCGGCGAAGTGGTCGAGGCGGTCAAAACCGTCTGCTACAAGTAACGGGAGGGTCAGCACATGCCGATCAACATTACGATGCCGGCACTCTCCCCGACCATGGAAGAGGGCAATCTGTCCAAGTGGCTGGTCAAGGAAGGCGACAAGGTCAAGTCGGGGGACGTGATCGCCGAGATCGAGACCGACAAGGCGACGATGGAAGTCGAAGCCGTCGATGAAGGCACGGTCGCCAAGCTCGTCGTCCCGGCCGGCACGGAAGGGGTCAAGGTCAATGCCCTGATCGCCATTCTCGCGGCTGACGGCGAAGACGTCGCGGCCGCCGCGGCCGGCGGCGGTTCTGCCGCACCGGCCAAGGCCGAGGCTGCGCCGGCCAAGACGGAAGCGGCACCTGCCGTGTCTGCACCGATCACCGACAAGGCACCGGCGCCTTCGACGCCGGCACCCGTCGCCAAGTCCGGCGAGCGCGTGTTTGCCTCGCCGCTCGCCCGTCGCCTGGCCAAGGAAGCGGGTCTTGAGCTGTCTGCCGTGTCGGGTTCCGGTCCGCATGGCCGCGTCGTCAAAAGCGACGTCGAGAAGGCGGTTGCCGGCGGTGGCGCCAAGGCTGCGCCGACGGCGGCGTCTGCCGCAGCGCCGGCTGCAGCTGCACCGGCCATGGCCAAGGGTGCATCGGAAGAGGCCGTGCTCAAGCTGTTCGAGCCGGGTTCCTACGAACTCGTGCCGCATGACGGCATGCGCAAGACCATCGCCAAGCGGCTGGTCGAGTCGAAGCAGACGATCCCGCATTTCTACGTCACCGTCGATTGCGAGCTCGATGCGCTGCTGGCGTTGCGCGCCCAGCTCAACGACGCCGCCCCCCGCAAGGAAGGCGCACCGGCCTACAAGCTTTCGGTCAACGACATGATCATCAAGGCGATGGCCATGGCGCTGACGGAAGTGCCGGATGCCAACGTCTCCTGGACCGAGACCAACATGGTCAAGCACAAGCACGCCGATGTCGGCGTCGCCGTGTCGATCCCGGGCGGCCTGATCACGCCGATCATCCGGCATGCGGAGCTGAAGACGCTTTCGGCGATCTCCAACGAGATGAAGGACCTGGGCAAGCGCGCCAAGGACCGCAAGCTGAAGCCGGAAGAATACCAGGGCGGCACCACCTCGGTGTCGAACATGGGCATGATGGGCGTCAAGCAGTTCGCCGCCGTCATCAATCCGCCGCATGCGACGATCCTTGCGGTCGGCGCGGGCGAGCAGCGGGTGGTGGTGAAGAACGGCGAGATGAAGATCGCCAATGTCATGTCGGTGACGCTGTCGACCGACCATCGCTGCGTCGACGGCGCGCTCGGGGCCGAACTGCTCGGCGCCTTCAAGCGCTACATCGAGAACCCGATGGGCATGCTCGTCTAAGGGCGGAGGCGGACGTGGCCGACTTGCAGAAAACGTTGTCCTGGGGAGTGCGCTTGAGGCGCTCTCTCGGGATGTCGTTTTGTGCAGCGCTGTTCGCCGGCCTTGCCGGAGTATTGGCGTTTTGGATATTGGCCATGGTTCTTGCGCCACAAGGCGGTGACGAGGCTGGCGTAGATCAGGACTTCTTCCTGGTGATCGTCAACATACCGCTGGTCTCTGTCGCGTTGGGACTGCTGTCCTTCTTCGCCCAACTGGCGTCCAAGCGAGTTGCTGTCGATTTGGCGATGCTGTGCTTCGCCATTGTCTTGTTCGTGGGGTTGCTCAGCATGTATCACAACTATGCAGATGCGGGCTCCTCTTCCGACAAAATGTATCTCGTCGGAGCGCTCATTCCGGGGCTGGTCATGACCGTCGCGCATTGGGCGTTTTTCAAGATCATGGGCGCTCATCGGTACGACGGCTTGATGCGGGGTGTAGTATGAAAACCGTGCTCTGCTACGGCGACAGCCTAACCTGGGGATATGATCCGCAAACGGTCGGTCGGTACGCGTTTGCGGATCGCTGGCCGAGCGTGCTCGGTGCGGCGCTCGGGCCTCAGGTCAACGTGATCGCCGAAGGCCTGAACGGACGCACGACCGCCTATGACGACCATCTCGCCGATGCGGAGCGCAACGGCGTGAAGCTTTTGCCGAGCGTCCTGGAGAGCCACAAGCCGCTGGACCTGGTGATCCTGCTGCTCGGCACCAACGACATGAAGCGCGGCATCGCCGGCACGGCCATCGGCGCCACCAAGGGCATCGACCGGCTGGTCAAGCTGATCCGGCACCACGATTGGGGCTTTGGCTTCGAGGTGCCGGAAATCCTGATCGTTGCGCCGCCGCCGATCTGCGCGACGTCGAACGTGCATTTCGCCGCGATGTTCCGCGGCGCGCTCGACGAATCGGCGATGCTGGCGAGCTTCTACCGCGACCTCGCGGACGAGGCCGGTTGCGGCTTTTTCGATGCCGGTTCGGTGTCGCAGACCAGCCCGCTCGACGGCATCCATCTCGATGCCGACAACACAAGGGCGATCGGGCGCGGGATCGAACCGGTTGTGCGCATGCTGTTGGGGATCTGACCGAATACCCGGCGAAAGTTGATCAAGATCAAGGGAGTGGCGTTTGCGGGTGAATAGTCTACAGGTATCGACCGACACAAGAGGAGATACCGAATGTCGAATACCCCGCACGAAATCCACGACGAGTTTCCGGAATATGCGGACAAGATGCATGCGCTCAAGGTGAGCGACGAGCGTTTTGCCAAGTTGCTTGAGGATTATCGCGACGTGAACCGTGCCATCCATCGTTCGGAAACCGAAGTGGAGCCCGTCGGTGACGTCGAGATGGAAACGATGCGCAAGCAGCGCATGGTTTTGAAGGATGAAATCTACGGGATGCTGACCAAGGCCTGATCCGGCCTGGCTTCATCCCCCGGAAGGGCTCCGCCTCGAAGGTGGAGCCCGCCCGTCAAAGAGGAGATGAAGACCAGTGTCGAATGCCTATGACGTTCTCATTATCGGCTCCGGCCCCGGCGGCTACATTGCCGCGATCCGTGCCGCCCAGCTGGGCTTGAAGACCGCGATCGTCGAGCGCGAGCACCTCGCCGGCATCTGCTCCAACTGGGGCTGCATTCCGACCAAGGCATTGCTCCGGTCTGCGGAAGTATTGCATCTCGCCGAACACGCCAAGAACTACGGCCTGACGCTGGAAGGCAAGATCACGCCGGACCTGAAGGCCATCATCGCCCGTTCGCGCGGCATCGCCGAGCGCATGAACGGCGGCGTCGGCTTCCTGATGAAGAAGAACAAGGTCGACATCATCTGGGGCGAGGCGAAGCTGACCAAGCCGGGCGAAGTCGTCGTTTCCAAGACCACCAAGACGATCGTCCAGCCGCAGGCGCCCCTGCCGAAGAACACGCTGGGCGAAGGCACCTACACCGCCAAGCACATCATCGTCGCCACCGGCGCGCGCCCGCGCGCACTGCCCGGCATCGAGCCGGACGGCAAGCTGATCTGGACCTATTTCGAGGCGATGAACCCGGACTCCATGCCGAAGTCTCTGCTGGTCATGGGATCGGGCGCCATCGGCATCGAATTCGCCTCCTTCTACCGCACCATGGGCGTCGACGTGACCGTGGTCGAGGTGATGAGCCAGGTCATGCCGGTCGAGGATGCCGAGATCTCGGCCTTCGCCAAGAAGCAGTTCGACAAGCAGGGCATGAAGATCCTGCTGGAGGCCAAGGTCGCCAAGGTCGAGAAGGGCGCCAATTCCATCACCGCCCATGTCGAGAAGAAGGATGGAACGGTCGAGAAGATCACCGCCGACCGGATGATCTCGGCGGTCGGCGTCCAGGCCAATATCGAGAATATCGGGCTTGAAGCGCTCGGCGTGAAGACAGATCGCGGCTTCATCGCCATCGACGGCTACGGCAAGACCAACGTCGCGGGCATCTATGCGATCGGCGACGTGGCCGGCCCGCCGATGCTGGCCCACAAGGCGGAGCACGAGGCCGTCATCTGCGTCGAGAAGATCGCCGGTCTGCCGAATGTCCATCCGATGGACAAGGCCAAGATCCCCGGCTGCACCTACTGCAATCCGCAGGTCGCCTCCGTCGGCCTGACCGAAGCCAAGGCGAAGGCGGAAGGCCGCGACATCCGCGTCGGCCGCTTCCCCTTCGTCGCCAACGGCAAGGCGATCGCGCTCGGCGAGGACCAGGGCATGGTCAAGACGATCTTCGACAAGAAGACTGGCGAACTGCTGGGCGCGCATCTGGTCGGAGCGGAAGTGACGGAACTGATCCAGGGGTTTGTCGTGGCGATGAACCTCGAAACCACCGAGGAAGAGCTCATGCACACGATCTTCCCGCATCCGACCATTTCCGAGACGCTGAAGGAAAGCGTGCTCGACGCCTATGGCAGGGCGCTCAACGCCTAAAGGCGAGTTGTGGGGCCGGTTCCCGCCGCCTATATGGGGGCGGGATTGTTCAATCGAAGGAGTAGGCAATGGCTGGGTTTGAAATTGGCTGGTTCCTGACCATCATCGTCGGCGGCTTTGCCGGCTGGATGGCGGGCAAGTTCCTGGACATGCGCTACGGCATCATCATGAACATCATCATCGGCATTGTCGGCGCGGTGGTGGCCGCGGCGATCTTCCGGCGCTTCGGCATCATGGTCCAGGGCGACTGGCTCGGCTTCCTGCTGACCAGCTTCGTCGGCGCCAGCCTTCTGCTATACGCGGTCAAGCTCATTCGCCGCTGATGCGGCGGATCTCGCTCGAAAGGGGAAGGGGCAGGGCATGTTTGTGAGGATCGCCAGACGAGGCGCTTTGTCCGTCATGTCCGCACCGCATGCGCCTGCGGACAACTGCCCGAGCCACGACGGCTCGCTCGACACGCTGGTTTTCACCCACAGCCATCAATGCTAAGAGCGCCCGGCAGAAGCGGCGCGGAGTAACGACACGTGGTTACCATTCTCGACAAGATCAATGATCCGCAGGCCCGCGTCCGGCATCCGGAAAAGGCCCATCGCCCGGATACAGAGGTGATGCGCAAGCCGGAATGGATCCGCGTCAAGGCGCCGACCTCCAAGGGTTATGCCGAGACGCGGTCGATCGTGAAGGACAACAAGCTCGTCACGGTGTGCGAGGAGGCGGGCTGCCCGAACATCGGTGAGTGCTGGGACAAGAAGCACGCCACCTTCATGATCATGGGCGAGATCTGCACGCGCGCCTGCGCCTTCTGCAATGTCGCGACGGGCAAGCCGAATGCGCTGGACATGGCCGAACCGGAAAACGTCGCCAAGGCGGTGAAGCAGATGGGCCTTTCCCACGTGGTCATCACCTCGGTCGACCGCGACGATCTGGACGACGGCGGCGCCGAACATTTCGAGAAGGTGATCTTCGCCATCCGCGCGGCGTCGCCGGAAACGACGATCGAGATCCTGACGCCCGACTTCCTGAAGAAGCCCGGTGCTCTCGAACGAGTCGCCGCCGCCAAGCCCGACGTCTTCAACCACAATCTCGAGACCGTGCCGGGCAACTACCTGACGGTGCGTCCAGGCGCACGCTACTTCCACTCGATCCGGCTTCTGCAGCGGGTCAAGGAACTCGACCCGACCATGTTCACCAAGTCCGGCATCATGGTCGGCCTTGGCGAGGAGCGCAACGAAGTGCTGCAACTGATGGACGACCTGCGCGTCGCCGATGTCGACTTCCTGACGATCGGCCAGTACCTGCAGCCGACCCGCAAGCACCACAAGGTGATGAGCTTCGTCACGCCGGACGAATTCAAGTCCTACGAGACGGTCGCCTATGCCAAGGGCTTCCTGATGGTGTCGGCCAGCCCGCTGACGCGCTCGTCGCATCATGCCGGCGACGATTTTGCACGGTTGAAGGCCAATCGCGAGAAACTCTGGGCCACACGATAGTCGATAGGCCGGCCGAACGACGCTGGATCGGTCTGCCTGACACTCGTTCGTCGGACTGCCAGTGTTGGTGCGTCTGGACCGATGGTCGGGATTGTCGGCTGTTGTCGTCAGCGCGGCTCGAAACGGTCACGGATGTGTCGCCAAGGCCTGTTACAGCGTCCGAAAACTCCGGTGCGGCACAAGTCTGGTGATATCTTGAATGGCATCCCGTGAAATAGACAGGGCCGAGGCGGTGCGGCTTCTGCCGGGTGCCGCGCGCATCCTGGTGATCGGCTGTTCGGGCAGCGGCAAGAGCACGCTGGCGCGGGCGCTCGCCGAGCGCTTCGGGTTGCACTACGTCTCGATGGACCGGGACGTGTTCTGGTTGCCGGGCTGGCAGGCGCGGCCGCGCGAGGATGCCAACCGGCGGATCGCAGAATTCGTCGCCTTGCCGCGCTGGGTGATGGACGGGACGAGCCCGCGCACGCTGCCGGAGCGCCTGGCGCGCGCCGACCTGGTGATCTGGCTGCGTCCGCCGCGCCACGTGTCACTCTACGGCATCGTCACGCGCTGGTTCCGCTATGCCGGGCGCACCCGCCCGGAAATGGCGGAGGGCTGCCCGGAGCGGATTTCGCCAGAATTTCTCCGCTATGTCTGGCATTTCGAACGCGACTCGGCGCCGCGGATTGTCGAGAGGCTGGCGGCATATGAAGGAGAAATTCCGCTTCTGGTGTTGAAATCGCGTGGCGAAAGCCGCGCGCTACTTGCCAATCTCGACGGGCGACATTAGCTCTCGCGCATGCCGCAATTCGAAACCCGCCGCCCCGTCAAGCATTCTCCCGAACGGATGTACGCTCTCGTCGCCGATGTGGAACGCTATCCGGAGTTCCTGCCGCTGTGCGAGGCACTGACCATCCGTTCGCGGCGCGAGCGCGACGGCAAGGAGTTGCTGGTCGCCGACATGACGGTCGGCTACAAGGCGATCCGCGAGACATTCACCACCCAGGTGCTGCTGAACCCGGCGGAACTCGCCATCGACGTCAAGTATATCGAGGGGCCGTTCCGCTATCTCGACAATCGCTGGCGCTTCGAGATGGCGCGCGACGGCGGTTGCTCGGTGCATTTCTTCATCGACTACGAGTTCAAGAACCGCATTCTCGGCGCGCTGATGGGCTCGATGTTCGACCGCGCGTTCCGCATGTTCGCCGAAGCCTTCGAGACCCGGGCCGACAAGATCTACACCGACTGACTGCGACCAGCGGATCAGGGCTTGGCCCAGTGGCCGGTGACGGCGATCATCGCCATCAGTTTCAGCGTATTGCCGAAATAGTCCTCCTCGGCCACCGGCTTCTTCTCCATCGCGGCCCACAGGGCGTCGAGCCAGTCCTGGTTGTCGGCATCGATCATGGCGGATACCGCGAGCATGGAGACGAAGGCCATCTGGTCGTGGCCGGCGTCGGGCACCGGTTTGCCGTTCAGCCGATAGGTGTCGGCGAAGCGCTCCGGTTTTCCCTTGGTCGCCTCTCTTGCCCAGGCGTTCAGCGGGCGGAGCGCCTTCAGCGCCCGCTCGTCGCCGGTCAGCAGGAAGTCCAGGCCGACCCGCCAGGGATAACGCGCGGCGTTCCAGGAATAGGCGCCGTCATGGTCGCCTTCGAGAAAGCCGGCCGGTGCGGGTTTCGGCTTGTCCGGCAGGCCGACGATGAAATCGGGCATGAGGCCGGTGCGGGGGGAGTACTTCTGGCCGACAGTGGCGATGACGCCATAGATCGCGTCGCGCAGGTCGAGCCAGCGCCGGTCGCCCGTGCGTTCGGCAAAGGCGGCGAAGTGCGACTGCATGAAGTCGGATGAGCGGGTCGTCGCGGCATAGGTCGCGTCGTCGCCGGACTTCGCCCAGTCGCCGATCAACAGGATATTGCCCGGCTGATTGACTTCATGGGCGAGGATGGCGGTGAGCACGCGCCGCGCCTCGGCGCCATAGTCGAACGTGCCGCCGTTGCCCCAGCGGCGCTCGGCCAGCAGCAGTGCATAGGCGATGTCGAGATCGCCGTCGGTCGCGCTGTTGGAGCCCCCGACGTCCTCGCCGGCATCCGTGCAGTCCGCCACCTGGTTCCAGGCCATGAGGCCCGGATCGGAGCGGGCCGGATGGTCGTGGAAGAAGCGCAGCATGCCGTCGAACAGCCGATGGGCGTCGGCGTCGACATCCGCCATCATCACTGTTGCGAGCATGCCGTAGCCATGGGCCTCGGAGACCGTGATGGTCGCCTTGGCCGAGCCGCCATAGGTTGGCTTGCCGTCGCCGTCGGTGCGCACCAGCACGCGGCCTTCGCCGCAGCCTTCGCGCAGATAGATCGACTTCCACTGGCTGTAGAATTCCGCGAGTGCTCGATTGAGCGTCGCCTGGTCGGCTGACGGCGCAATGGACCCCGGGGTATAGGGCGAGGATGCGGCCGGCGCAGCCGACGCCATCAGGCAGAGCGCCAGGGCGACCTTCAGCACGGTCCGGGCAGTCTCCGCGATCCAGCGCATCCCGGCCATCTCAGCCCGCCGCTTCGAGCAACATCTCAAGCGCGGTGCGAACCGTCGCGAGGCGAATCTCCGAGCGGCCAAGGTCGCCGTAGCGCATTTCGCGGTGGAGGAGGGGCCCGAGGCGCGATCCGGCCGACAGATGGACCAGCCCGACGGGCTTTTCCTCCGTGCCGCCGCCCGGACCGGCAATGCCGGTGACCGCCACGGTCACATCGCAACCCGAGCGGGTCAGGGCGCCCTCGACCATCTCCTTGGCCGTTTGTCGCGACACGGCTCCGCAGCGCTCCAGCGTCTCGGGGTTGACGCCGAGCAGGTCGATCTTGGCCTGGTTGGAATAGGTGACGAAGCCGCGATCGACGACGGTGGACGAGCCGGCAATTTCCGTGAGCGCGCCGACGATCAGGCCGCCGGTGCAGGATTCGGCCGTGGCAAGCGTCAGCCTGCGCGCACCGAAAACGGCAATGATCCGGGCCGCCATGGCTTCGATGTCGGCCGGATAGAGGCTCATGGGACGTCTCCTGCAAAGACGACGGTTGCGGTGGCGATCGCGGCGATGCCCTCGCGGCGGCCGACGAAGCCGATGGTCTCGTTGGTCGTCGCCTTGACCGAGCAGCGATCGAGCGAAATGGCCAGCACCTCGGCCAGCTTCTCGCGCATGGCCTGGCGGTGCGGGCCGATCTTCGGCGCCTCGGCGATCAGCGAGATGTCGGCGTTCATAATGGTGCCGCCGGCCTTACGGACGATCGCAGCGGCATGTTCGAGGAAGATGCGCGACGGCGCTCCCTTCCACTGCGGATCGGAGGGTGGAAAATGGTCGCCGATGTCGCCGGCGCCGCAGGTGGCGAGCAGCGCATCGGTCAGCGCATGCAGGGCGACATCCGCATCGGAATGGCCCTTCAGCGCCTGATCGTGCGGGATGAAGATGCCGCACAGTGTCACCCCGTCGCCCGGCACGAGCTGGTGCACGTCATAGCCGTTTCCGGTGCGCACGTCCGGGAGGCTCTGGCGGGTGAGCTTGGCATCGGCCATGGCGATATCTCTCTGCAGCGTCAGTTTCACATTGTCGGGCGAGCCTTCGACCAGGCGGACCGGCAGGCCCGCCCATTCGGCGATCGAGGCATCGTCGGTAAAATCGTCCAACCCGGAGGTCGCGGCGGCCTCGTGGGCCGCAAGGATCTCGCGAAAGGAGAAGGTCTGCGGCGTCTGGGCGCCGAACAGACCCGCGCGCGGCACGGTCTCGACGACCAGCCCCGCCGCATCGCCGCGCTTCAGCGTATCGGTCACCGGCATGGCGGGCAGAAGGCAGGTCTCGCCGGCTTCGATGCCCGCGGCGATCCGTTCGAGCAGGTCCGCGTCGAAAAAGGGGCGCACGGCGTCGTGGATCATCACATGGGTGATGCCGGAGCCCGACAGCGCCCTCAGGCCCGCCAGCACCGACTGCTGGCGCGTCCTGCCGCCGAAAAATACATCGATCGCCGCGCCGCCGGACAAGCCGTTCCGCGCATCCTCGAAAAGTCCGGTATCGTCGGGATGAATGACCGCGACGATCCTTGCGGTCTTCGGCCAGGCAATAAATCGCTCCAGTGTATGGACGATCACCGGCTTTCCGCCGATTCGCCTGTATTGTTTGGGCCCCTCCACAGATGAGCCGGCACGCTCGCCGCGTCCCGCGGCGACGATGATGATGCCGATGGCTGTATTCGTGCATTGCTGCATTGCAGTGTCCGGCCTTGACATGGAAAACTCGTGGGTGTGGTCTACCGGCTGCCCGATCGATTTTCCAGCATCCGTTCGAATTTAGTTGCAGGCCCGAGGAAAGCCCTTGGCAAGGCGGTATTTAATGGCTAAAAATCGTGCATATACCTCGAATGCCTGAAAGATAATCAATTGAGTTCAAGCGCACTGCAGTCACCGTTCGAGATCGGTCCGATCGCGATCCGCAATCGCGTGATCCTGGCTCCGATGTCCGGTGTGAGCGATTTGCCGTTCCGGCAGCTCGCCTGGCGTTTTGGCGCCGGTCTGGTCGTGACCGAGATGGTTGCCAGCAAGGAACTGGTGCACAACGCGGCCGAATCCTGGTCGCGTCTCAAAGGCGCGGGACTGACGCCGCACATGGTCCAGCTTGCCGGCCGGGAGGCCCACTGGATGGCGGAGGCCGCGCGGATCGCCGAGGCCAACGGCGCCGACATCATCGACATCAACATGGGGTGCCCGGCAAAGAAGGTGATCGGCGGTTATTCGGGTTCCGCGCTGATGCGTGATCCCGATCACGCCCTGTCGCTGGTCGAGGCGACGGTTCGGGCCGTCAAGGTTCCCGTGACGCTAAAGATGCGCCTCGGCTGGGACGAGAACTCGTTGAACGCGCCGGAGATCGCCGCCCGTGCCCAGGCGGCCGGCGTGCAGATGATCATCGTGCATGGCCGCACGCGCATGCAGTTCTACGAGGGGCGGGCCGACTGGGATGCGATCGCCGCCGTGCGCGACGTGATCTCCGTGCCGCTCGTCGCCAATGGCGATGTCGAGACCCGCGAGGATGCCGAGGAGATCCGCCGCCGTTCGGGCGCCGATGCGGTGATGGTCGGCCGCGCCTGCCAGGGACGGCCGTGGCATGCCGGCTGGGTCGCCGGCCATGCGGGACCGGATCGCTGCGAGATCCCCGAGTTGGCCGCCGGGCATTATGAAGCGATGCTCGAGCACTATGGCGCCGATGTCGGGGTCAGACACGCGCGAAAACATGTCGGCTGGTATCTGGAGCGCTTTGCGCCGGATGTTCCGGCCGCGCAAAAGGCGGAAATCATGACATCCCGGGATCCGGCCTTCGTTTCGAAGGCTCTGGCACGATGCCTGGCGGATTCCGCACTGGACACGGATCGCCGGCGGGAGGCTGCATGACCGAGGAAAACCTGAGCAACGGCTTGGCCATGGCGGTGCTGAACGCCATTCAGCATCCGGTCGTCATGGTCGATTCCGACGGACACATCGCCTTTGCCAACTGGGAGGCCGAGGCCTTCTTCGGCGCGAGTGCCAGCCATCTGCGGCGCTACCGCATCTCGACCTTCATTCCCTTCGGCAGTCCGCTTTTGGCGCTGATCGAGCAGGTGCGCGAGCGCCGCGCCCCGGTGAACGAATACCGCGTCGACCTCAGCTCGCCGCGGCTTGGCCAGGAGAAGCTGGTCGACCTCTATGTCGCCCCCGTGCTCAGCCAGCCCGGCAGCGTCGTCGTGGTGCTGCAGGAACGCTCGATGGCCGACAAGATCGACCGGCAGTTGACCCACCGCACCGCGGCCCGCTCTGTGACCGGCCTTGCCTCCATGCTGGCGCATGAGATCAAGAACCCGCTCTCGGGCATCCGGGGTGCTGCCCAGCTTCTCGAGACCTCGGTGCCGGACGAGGACCGACCGCTTACCCGGCTGATCTGCGACGAGACCGACCGCATCGTCTCGCTGGTCGACCGCATGGAAGTGTTTTCCGACGAGCGTCCGGTCGATCGGATCGCGCTCAACATCCATTCGGTGCTCGATCATGTGAAGGCGATCGCCAAGGCCGGCTTCGCCCGGCATATCAAGATCACCGAGAACTATGACCCCTCGCTGCCGGCGGTGTACGCCAACCGCGACCAGCTGGTGCAGGTGTTCCTCAACCTCATCAAGAATGCGGCCGAGGCGATCGGGGAGCGCCCGGACGGCGAAATCCAGCTGACCACCGCCTATCGGCCGGGCATCCGGCTATCGGTGGCGGGCACGCGCGAGAAGATCTCGCTGCCGCTCGAATTTTGCGTGCACGACAACGGTCCGGGCGTCCCGTCCGACCTGCTGCCGCACCTGTTCGATCCGTTCATCACCACCAAGACCAACGGCTCCGGCCTGGGGCTGGCGCTGGTGGCCAAGATCATCGACGGCCATGGCGGCATCGTCGAATGCGAAAGCCAGGCCAACCGAACCACGTTCCGCGTGCTGATGCCCGTCTCCAAGGACATCGCGCTCGACGACTCCTTTCCGGCGAACTCCACAGGAAGCACCCGATGACTGCCACGATTCTTGTCGCGGACGACGACGCCGCCATCCGCACGGTCCTCAACCAGGCACTCACGCGGGCCGGCTACGATGTCCGCATCACCTCCAACGCGGCGACGCTGTGGCGGTGGATTTCGGCCGGCGAGGGCGACCTTGTGGTGACCGACGTCGTCATGCCGGATGAGAACGCCTTCGATCTGCTGCCGCGCATCAAGAAGGCACGACCAGACCTGCCTGTCCTGGTGATGAGTGCGCAGAACACCTTCATGACGGCGATCAAGGCGTCGGAGAAGGGCGCCTACGACTACCTGCCGAAGCCGTTCGACCTGACCGAGCTGATCGCCATCATCGGGCGCGCGCTCGCCGAGCCGAAGAAGAAGCCGGCACGGCTCGACGACGATACGCAGGACGGCATGCCGCTGGTCGGCCGCTCCGCCGCCATGCAGGAAATCTACCGCGTGCTGGCGCGCCTGATGCAGACCGACCTGACGCTGATGATCACCGGTGAGTCGGGCACCGGCAAGGAACTGGTGGCCCGCGCGCTGCACGACTACGGCAAGCGTCGCAACGGCCCGTTCGTCGCCATCAACATGGCGGCGATCCCGCGCGACCTGATCGAATCCGAGCTGTTCGGCCACGAGAAGGGCGCCTTCACCGGCGCGCAGAACCGCTCCACCGGCCGCTTCGAACAGGCCGAGGGCGGCACCCTGTTCCTCGACGAGATCGGCGACATGCCGATGGATGCCCAGACGCGGCTGCTGCGCGTGCTGCAGCAGGGGGAATATACGACCGTCGGCGGCCGCACACCGATCCGCACCGACGTGCGCATCGTGGCGGCAACCAACAAGGATCTCAAGCAGTCGATCAACCAGGGCCTGTTCCGCGAGGACCTGTATTATCGCCTGAATGTCGTGCCGCTCCGGCTGCCGCCGCTGCGCGACCGGGCCGAGGACATTCCCGACCTGGTGCGCCATTTCATCCAGCAGGGCGAAAAGGAAGGCCTCGATCCGAAGCGTTTCGACCAGGAAGCGCTGGAAGTGCTGAAGTCCTATTCCTGGCCGGGCAATGTGCGCGAGCTGGAAAACGTCGTGCGTCGTCTGATGGCGCTCTATCCGCAGGACGTCATTTCGCGCGAGATCGTCGACCAGGAACTGCGCTCCGACATTTCCGACAGCCCGATCGCCAAGGCCGGCGTTCCGTCCGGTCCGATGACGATCGCCCAGTCGGTCGAGGAGAACATGCGGACCTATTTCGCCGGCTTCGGCGACGCGCTTCCGCCGTCCGGTCTCTATGAACGGGTGCTGACGGAAGTGGAGTATCCGCTGATTCTCGCAGCGCTGACGGCGACCCGCGGCAACCAGATCAAGGCCGCCGATCTGCTCGGGCTCAACCGCAATACGCTTCGCAAGAAAATCCGCGAGTTGGGCGTCTCGGTCTACCGCAGTTCCCGGTCGGCTTGACAAGCCGGCGAAGCCCGTTGCATTTTCGCCACAATGCGTTGCTCAAAGGACACGAGGTCGTGACTCCCACGACCGTCGTCGTCTGCGCTAAATCGGGGAAAAGCTGGTCATGCGCAGAGCGCGGGAGTTCTTGTTAATGATCAGGCGAATGACCGAATCCGTGGCGGAAAGCGATCCCGCCTTGGCGCAGGATCGCCGGGCATCGTTTGCTCTGCCGGGCCTGGCGCTTGCCGGTGGTGCGCTGGCCTGCGCGGTATTCACGCTTCCCGTGCTGCTTGGCCTGACGTCGATCGAACCGACCTCGAACGTGCTGATCGCCTCGGCCATCATCAATTCGCTGTTCATCGTCGGGCTGATGTTCCTGATCGGCCGCGAGGTCACGCGTCTGGTGCGCGCGCGGACCAAGGGCCGGGCGGCGGCCCGGCTACACGTGCGAATCGTCGTGCTGTTCTCGATCGTCGCGATCACGCCGGCGATCCTTGTGGCGATCTTCGCCAGTATCACGCTCAATGTCGGTCTCGACCGGTGGTTCTCGATCCGCACCCAGTCGATCGTCTCCTCGTCGATGAACATCGCCCAGGCCTACATGATGGAGAATGCCAGCTATCTCCAGGGCCAGACCGTGTCGATGGCGAACGACCTGGAGCGCAATCGGGCCCTCTATTATCTCGACCGGAACGGCTTCGTGCAATTGCTGACCCGCCAGGCCAAGGGGCGCGGCCTGCTCGGCGCCTTCCTCGTGCGCCAGGACGGCTCGGCCATCACCCAGGCGGAAATCTCGACCGACAAGCCCTTGCCGGCCATTCCGAAGGATGCGCTCGAAAGTGCGGCGGCCGGCCAGCCGACCCTCATCCCGCCGGGGGTCACCAATCTCGTCGGCGCCATCATCAAACTCGAGTCGATCTCCGGGACCTTCCTCTACACGATCCGCGCGGTCGATCCGAAGGTCATGTCCGCCATGCGGCTGATGGAGGAGAACACCGCCGAGTACAAGGCAATGGAAGCCGGCCGGACGACGCTGCAGATCGCCTTTGCGGTGCTCTATCTCGGTTTCGCGCTGATCGTCCTGCTCGCCGCCATCTGGACCGCGATCGCCGTCGCCGACCGGATCGTGCGGCCGATCCGCCTGCTGATCGGGGCGGCCGACAGCATCGCTTCGGGCAACTGGAACGTCATCGTGCCGGTGCGCGTCGCCGACGGCGACGTCGGCAGCCTGTCGCGGACCTTCAACAAGATGATCTCGCAGATCCGCACCCAGCGCGACGAAATCCTCGAGGCCAAGGACGAGGTCGACGATCGCCGCCGCTTCATCGAGGCCGTGCTGTCGGGCGTCACGGCAGCGGTGATCGGCGTCGAGGACGACGGCGTCATCACGATCGTCAACCCTTCGGCCGAGTACTTCCTGGCCCTGCCGACGGAAGAGCTGATCGGCAAGAAGCTGAACCTGGTCGCGCCGGAAGTCGACCGGGTGCTCGCCGAGGCCGCCGTGCGTCACCGCGGCGAATATCGCGAGCAGATCAACCTGATCCGCGGCGGCAAGGAACGTACCCTCAACGTGCAGGTGACGCGCGAGGAAACGCGCGGCTCGGCCGATTCCTACGTCATCACGCTCGACGACATCACCGATCTGGTGATCGCCCAGCGGTCGACAGCCTGGGCCGACGTCGCGCGGCGCATCGCCCACGAGATCAAGAACCCGCTGACGCCGATCCAGCTTTCCGCCGAGCGGCTGAAGCGCCGCTACGGCAAGCAGATTGCCGAGGACGACCGGGCGGTCTTCGACCAGTGCACGGACACGATCGTGCGCCAGGTGGAGGACATCGGCCGCATGGTCGACGAATTCTCCGCCTTCGCCCGTATGCCCAAGCCCGCCAAGCAGCGTTCCGACCTGCGCCACATCCTGCGCGATGCGGTGTTCCTGCGCGAGATGGGCAACCACGAGATTACATTCACGCGCGAATTCGGCGATGAACCGCTCGAAGGCAGCTTCGACGCGCGCATGCTCGGCCAGGCGGTCGGCAATCTGATCAAGAATGCGGTCGAGTCGATCGAGGCGGTGCCGCGCGAGGAACTGGGCGAGGGCGGCAAGGTGCTGGTTCGCTCCGCATTCGATCACGAGCAGGATCGCTTCGTGGTCGATGTGATCGACAATGGCCGGGGCCTGCCGATGGAGAACCGGCACCGCATTCTCGAACCGTACATGACGATGCGCGACAAGGGCACCGGCCTCGGTCTCGCCATCGTAAAGAAGATCATCGAAGAACATGGCGGCCAGCTGGAGCTGCACGATGCACCCGCGGAATTCGACCGGGGAAGGGGAGCGATGATCCGCATCGTCCTGCCGCGGATCGAGACGCCGGCCGCCATGGACGCCGAAAGCAACAGGGAAATGGTCCATGGCCTCTGACATTCTGGTAGTCGACGACGAGGAGGATATCCGCGAGATCGTCTCGGGCATTCTGAGCGACGAGGGACACGAGACACGCACCGCCCATGACGCGGACAGTGCGCTCGCGGCGATTTCCGACCGCGCGCCGCGCCTTGTCTTCCTCGACATCTGGATGCAGGGCAGCCGGCTCGACGGCCTGTCGCTGCTCGACGAAATCAAGAGCCGGCATCCGGACCTGCCGGTGGTGATGATCTCCGGCCACGGCAATGTCGAGACGGCGGTGTCGGCCATCAAGCGCGGCGCCTTCGACTTCATCGAAAAGCCGTTCAAGGCCGATCGCCTGATCCTGATTGCCGAGCGGGCGCTGGAAAACTCGAAGCTCAAACGCGAAGTCACGGAACTGAAGAAGCGCACGGGCGATGCTTCGGAGCTGATCGGCACGTCGGTCGCGGTATCCCAGCTTCGCCAGACCATCGAGAAGATCGCGCCGACCAACAGCCGCATCATGATCTTCGGGCCGTCCGGTTCCGGCAAGGAACTGGTCGCCCGCATGATCCACAAGCGGTCGGCCCGGGCGGGCGGGCCGTTCGTGGCGCTCAATGCCGCGACGATCACGCCGGAGCGCATGGAGATCGCGCTGTTCGGCACCGAGGGCGCGCCCGGCCAGCCGCGCCGCATCGGCGCGCTGGAAGAGGCGCATCGCGGCATTCTCTATCTCGACGAGATCGGCGAAATGCCGCGCGAGACGCAGAACAAGATCCTGCGCGTGCTGGTCGAACAGCAGTTCGAGCGCGTCGGCGGCTCCAAGCGGGTCAAGGTCGACGTGCGCATCATCTCGTCCTCCGCCTACAATCTCGAAAGCCTGATCGCTGAAGGCCGGTTCCGCGAGGACCTGTTCCACCGTCTCGCCGTGGTGCCGGTCAAGGTTCCGGCGCTGGCCGAGCGACGCGAGGACATACCCTTCCTGGTCGACATGTTCATGCGCCAGATTTCCGAGCAGGCCGGCATTCGCGCCCGCAAGATCGGCGAGGACGCGATGGCGGTGCTGCAGGCCAATGACTGGCCGGGCAATATCCGGCAGCTGCGCAACAATATCGAGCGGCTGATGATCCTGGCGCAGAGCGACAATGCCGAGACGCACATCACCGCCGAAATGCTGCCGCAGGACCTGTCCGACATGCTGCCGAAGATTTCGGCGCGCAACGACACCCACATCATGACCCTGCCGCTGCGCGAGGCGCGCGAAATGTTCGAGCGCGACTATCTCATCGCGCAGATCAACCGCTTCGGCGGCAACATTTCCCGCACGGCGGAATTTGTCGGCATGGAACGCTCCGCGCTCCATCGCAAACTCAAATCGCTTGGCGTATAACGGCCCGCGGGGTGCTGGCCGAGCGGCCCCGCGTCCGGATCATTCTCTGAAAGAGCCATCATGAAAGTCATCATCTGCGGGGCGGGACAGGTCGGCTACGGTATCGCGGAGCGCCTGTCCCAGGAGGACAATGACGTGTCGGTCATCGACACCTCCGCCTCGCTCGTCAACCACATCACCGAGACCCTGGACGTGCGCGGCTATGTCGGCCATGGCGCCCATCCGGACATGCTCGCCAAGGCTGGCGCCGACCAGGCGGACATGATCATCGCCGTCACGCTCTACGACGAGGTCAATATCGTTGCCTGCGAAGTGGCGCATGCGCTCTTTTCCGTGCCCACCAAGATCGCCCGCATTCGCGCGCAGAATTACCTGATGCCGGAATATGCCGACCTGTTCAGCCGGCAGAACATGTCGATCGACGTGACGATCTCGCCGGAGATCGAGGTCGGCAAGATGGTGCTGCGGCGCATCTCCTTTCCCGGCGCAACCGATATCGTGCGGTTTGCCGACGACCACATCACCATGGTGGCGATCGAGTGCATGGAGGACTGCCCGGTCCTCAACACGCCGCTGCAGCAGTTGAGCCAGCTCTTTCCCGACCTGATGGCGACGGTGACGGCGATTTACCGCAACGGCCGCCTGCAGGTGGCCCGTTCGACCGACCAGTTGCTGGTCGGCGACCTCGCCTATGTCATCTGCCAGCGCGACCATACCCGCCGCACGCTCGGCCTGTTCGGGCACGAGGAACAGGAGGCGGGCCGGCTGGTGATCGCCGGCGGCGGCAATATCGGCTATTACGTGGCGCGCGCCATCGAGGACGTGCAGCCGAAGACCAAGGTCAAGATCATCGAGAGTGACGCGCAGCGGGCCGTCATGGTCTCCGACAAGCTGAGCAACTCGATCGTGCTGCACGGCTCGGCGCTGGACCAGAACATCCTGCAGCAGGCCGAGATACAGGATGCCGACCTGATGGTGACGCTGACCAACAGCGACCAGACCAATATTCTCAGCGCCGCCATGGCCAAGCGCATGGGCTGCAAGGCCGGTATGGTGCTGATCAACAATCCGAGCTTCCAGGATCTGACCCACGCGATCGGCATCGACCACCACATCAATCCGCGCGCAGTGACGATTTCGCGCGTCCTCCAGCACGTCCGCAAGGGCCGTATCCGCTCCGTCTATGCGGTGCAGAAGGGCATGGCCGAAGTGATCGAGGCCGAGGCGCTGGAGACCTCGCCGCTGGTCGGCGTCGCCTTCCGCGACCTGCACCTGCCGCCCGGCATCCGCATCGGTGCGATTTATCGCGACGGCACGGTGCTGAGGCCGAACGGCGACCTGAAGATCAAGGCCAAGGACCGGGTGGTGCTGTTTGCCGCGGCCGCGGCCGTCAGGGACGTCGAGCAGATGTTCCGCGTGTCGATCCAGTATTTCTAGAAACCGATCGGGCGGGTCCAAGATGCCGAGAATTGCCTATGTGAATGGCCGTTACCTGCCGCACCGCGATGCGGGCGTGCATATCGAAGATCGCGGCTACCAGTTCGCCGACGGCGTCTACGAGGTCTGCGAGATCCGTCACGGGATGATCGTCGATCTCGCGCGCCATCTCGACCGGCTCGACCGCTCGCTCAACGAAATCCGCATCCCGTCGCCGATGTCGCGCGCAGCGCTGGTCGGGGTCATCCGGGAAGTGGCGCGGCGCAACCGGGTGAAGAACGGCCTGTTCTACCTGCAGGTGACGCGCGGCGAAGCGCGGCGCGACCATGTGTTTCCCGCCGCCGATACGGCGCCGTCGCTCGTCGTCACCGCCAAGAGCACCGATCCGCAGATCATCGCGGCGAAGAACGCGAACGGCCTCAAGGCGATCACTGTCGCCGACAACCGCTGGGACCGGGTCGACATCAAAACGGTCGGCCTTCTGCCCAATGTTCTCGCCCGGCAGGCGGCGAAGGAGGCCGGCGCGCAGGAGGCGATCTATGTCGATCAGCGCGGCATGGTGACCGAAGGGGCGGCGACCAATGTGTGGATCGTCGATGGCGAGGGCAATCTCGTCACCCGCCCGGCCGAGCACGGCATCCTGCGCGGCATCACCCGCACGACGCTGAAGGATGTGGCGCAGAGCCTCGCCATTCCGGTGGTCGAGCGCGAATTCTCGCGCGACGAGATGCTCGCCGCCCGCGAAGTGTTCATCACGGCTGCGACCAGCATCTGTTTTCCGATCGTCGAGATCGACGGAAAGACGATCGGCAACGGTCATCCGGGCACATTTTCGGAGAAAATCCGGTCCGCCTTTTTCGACATTGCGGAAAAGACGGCGATTTGATACCAACTTCCAGATAAAGGGCTTGCAGGGACAAACCCTACCTTTCTGACAAGCTTGAACAATAATTACACCGGCGCAAAGGCCGGCAAAAAAGAAAGAAGCGGCGCCATGGCGGAACGTTCTCAGAACCTGCAAGATCTATTCCTCAACACCGTTCGCAAGCAGAAGATTTCGCTGACGATCTTCCTGATCAACGGCGTGAAGCTCACGGGCGTGGTCACGTCCTTCGACAACTTCTGCGTCCTGCTGCGCCGCGACGGCCATTCGCAGCTCGTCTACAAGCACGCCATCTCGACCATCATGCCGGGACAGCCGATGCAGATGTTCGAAAGCGAAGAGACCTCTTCGTCACAGGATTGAAGCCATAACCACCCGAGACACGAAAAACGAATCGATCATCCCGGAGGACGAAAAGCCCCGGGATGACATGTGTGCCGTCGTCATCGTTCCGGTCCTCAAGCAGGGCCGCAATGCGGCGCCAGCCGCCGGTTCGGACAATGGCGTGGTTGCGCCGACCCGGTCGAACGAAGCCCGGCTGGAAGAGGCCATGGGCCTTGCCCGCGCGATCGACCTTCGGATCGGCGAGGGCCTGATCGTGCCGGTCAACCAGCCGCGCCCGGCGACCCTGCTCGGCAGCGGCAAGATCGCCGAGATCGGCGAAAAGCTGGATGAGCACAATGCCGGCCTGGTCATCGTCGATCATCCGCTGACGCCGGTGCAGCAGCGCAATCTCGAGAAGGAATGGAACGCCAAGGTTATCGACCGCACGGGCCTGATCCTCGAAATCTTCGGCCGCCGCGCCTCCACCAAGGAAGGCACGCTGCAGGTCGAACTCGCCCATCTCAACTACCAGAAGGGCCGCCTGGTGCGCTCCTGGACCCACCTTGAACGCCAGCGCGGTGGTGCGGGTTTCATGGGCGGTCCGGGCGAAACCCAGATCGAGGCCGACCGCCGCATGCTGCAGGACAAGATCATCAAGCTGGAGCGTGAGCTCGAGCAGGTGGTCCGTACCCGCCAGCTGCATCGCGCCAAGCGCCGCAAGGTGCCGCATCCGATCGTGGCGCTGGTCGGCTATACCAATGCCGGCAAGTCGACGCTGTTCAACCGGATCACCGGGGCAGGGGTGCTGGCCGAGGACATGCTGTTTGCCACGCTCGATCCGACGTTGCGTCGGATGAAGCTGCCGCATGGCCGAACCGTCATCCTCTCCGACACCGTCGGCTTCATCTCCGACCTGCCGACGCATCTGGTCGCCGCCTTCCGCGCCACGCTCGAAGAAGTGCTGGAAGCCGATCTCATCTTGCATGTGCGCGACATGTCCGATCCGGACAATGCCGCGCAGGCGGGCGATGTGCTGCGCATCCTCTCTGACCTTGGCATCGACGACAAGGAGAAGTCTGCGCGCATCATCGAGATCTGGAACAAGATCGACCGGCTGGAGCCGGAAATGCATGATGCGTTGTTGCAGAAGGCAGCGACCCGCGAAAACGTCATGACCGTCTCGGCAAT
Source organism: Allorhizobium sp. GW101-3B10 (assembly GCF_059424725.1). Lineage (NCBI taxonomy): Bacteria > Pseudomonadati > Pseudomonadota > Alphaproteobacteria > Hyphomicrobiales > Rhizobiaceae > Allorhizobium > Allorhizobium sp. GW101-3B10. Next base: position 1,512,681 of record NZ_JBWKZR010000001.1, read on the forward strand.
CACCGGGGAAGGCGTCGACCACCTGCTCGACGTGATCTCCGAGAGATTGTCCGGGGTGCTGACCGAGGCGACGATCGTCATCCCGTCGAACAAGCAGGCGCTGATCTCCTGGGCCTACGAGAACGCCGTGGTCGACGGCCGCGAGGACAACGAGGACGGCTCCGTCAGCCTCGACCTGCGACTGACCGCCCGCCAGGCCGACGAGCTGGAACGCAAGCTCGGCGGTGGCCAGAAGGCGGAAAAGGAAGACTGGGAGCGGTGAGGCCGCAGGGCAATGGATGCCCGACATAGCGGCTTCTTTGTCCGCGACTGTCGACGCAACGGCTGCGAACGGTCACGGATGATCTGGTGCACGTTAGGTGCAGATTTCCGAGGACGGTCGTGACAAATGGAATTCCTAACCCGCAAGTGTGCGATACAGATCCCGCAGGCGATACATGCGAGGTTGTGGAGCTGCGGCGTGAAGACCGTCCCTACCTGTCGCTTTCGTTGTTTTTTGCGTTCGTGGGATTGGCATGCAGTCAGTGGGTGTCGTCCGTTCTTGGTCTTGCGCCAGCAATCGAGTTCCTGCTGGCTGCAGCGGCTGTTATGAGCGGCATGGTTCTTGCCGTCCGCGTCGTCAATCAGTCGCCAATCTACCGCCCTGAAAATGCTCTGCTTGTCTCGGAATCCACCGAAGGGCTGGTTCTCGGGGCGCCGGTCAATCTGAGGTTCGTCTGGCGTGAGCTGCAATCCGTCCGTCTGTTCAGAAACAGAGGCGCCCGCAGGCCTCCGATCTATCAGTTGATTGCGGAACGGTGGGCGACGGTATCAGCCGCCGCTATAGTTCCGTCGATACATCCGGCGGAAGGTCGTGTCGTTACGACAAGACCGATCGTGCTTGACCTTGGATTTCTCAGTGACCGTAAGGCGCTCTCTCTACGTGACAGTCTCCGATGTCATTTCCACATGTTCGGGAATCCTGTGCCGGAGGAGCCAGCGGATTATGATTCGACGTCATGGACAGGTGACACTACTTGGTAGAGCCGCCTAATGGATCGGAGTTGTCCCCAGGAGGATGTGATGAGCGACGAACGGCAGAAGCTGGACTCTTTCTTCTCCGAAGCCAAGGTGTGGCCGAAGGAACTGCGGGCCCTGAGGGCGATCCTGCTCGACTGCGGGCTCGCGGAAGAATTCAAGTGGCGCGGGCCCTGTTACACCTTTGACGGCGGCAACGTCGCCGTCATCTGGGGCTTCAAGGAGAATGCCGCACTCGGCTTCTTCAAGGGCGTGCTGCTCAAGGATCCGGAAGGCCTGCTCGTCGCCCCCGGCGACAACTCCCGCGCCGTGCGCATGTTCAGGTTCACCGGCCTCGACCAGATCAAGGCGATCGAGACCACCATCCGGACCTATGTCCGCGAGGCGATCGAACTCGAAAAGGCGGGCGCGAAGGTCGACCTGCCGAAGGACGACATCGTCTACCCCGAAGAGCTTCTCGCCGCGCTGGAGGAGGACCCGGAGTTGCAGGAGGCGTTCGAGGCGCTGACTCCCGGTCGCAAGCGCGGCTATGCGCTGCATTTCGCCCAGCCGAAGCAGTCCGCCACCCGTGTCTCGCGGATCGAAAAGAGCCGCGACCGGATACTGGCCGGCAAGGGGCTGCAGGAGAGGTGAAGGCGCGAACGGTTCCGTGTTGCCGGCCGATCAGGTCATCCTGCGAACCGCCCGAACTCGCCGTCAACACTGGCAGTGTGGTCGGCAAAGTCCTTTAGCCGTCACCCTTCGCCTCCTGCCACAACTCCTCCATCCGCTCCAGCGTCGCGGCCTGGAGCGTCTCACCATTCGCTTCAAGAGTCCGCTCTATGTAGCCGAAGCGCCTGCGGAATTTCGTGTTCGTGCTGCGCAGGGCCTGTTCCGGATCGGCCTTCACGTGGCGGCCGATATTGGCGAGCGCGAAGATCAGGTCGCCGAGTTCGTCGGCGATCTTGTTTGCTTCTCCGGCCCTCAGCGCCTCGCGCAGTTCGCCGATCTCTTCCTCGATCTTGTCGAGGATCGGTTCGGCCTCCGACCAGTCGAAGCCGACCTTGGCGGCCTGTTCCTGGAGTTTCAGCGCTTCGGTCAACGCCGGGAAGCTGCGCTGGACCGGTCCGAGGAAGCCGGCCTTCGGATCGTCGGGCATGGGCTTGCCGGAAGCGCTCGCACGCGCGGCGTGGCGTTCGGCGCGCTCCTGCTTTTCCTGCCGCTTGATCTCGTCCCATTGCAGCTTGACGGCGTCCGGGGTCGCGGCGTCCGATACGGCGAAGACGTGCGGGTGGCGGCGGATCATCTTCTTCGTGATGGCCTCCACCACGTCGCCGAACGCGAAGAGACCGGCCTCCTCGGCGATGCGGGCGTGGAACACCACCTGCAGCAACAGGTCGCCGAGTTCGTCGCACAGATCGTCCGGATCGTTGCGTTCGATCGCGTCGGCCACCTCATAGGCCTCCTCGATCGTGTACGGCTTGATCGTCTCGAAGGTCTGCACCACGTCCCAGGGGCAACCGGTCTCGGGCTCGCGCAACGCCGCCATGATGTCGAGCAGGCGGGAAATGTCCTTGGAGGGTTCCATGCGGGCCTCTGTGCTGGTCGTTCAGTTGAGCGGAATGTCGTTGTCGGATTTGCCGGACTGGTACTCCTGCGAGAGCCGGTCATAGACGGCGCGGATGCGCGTCGACTGGGCCGCAAGCCGTTCGGCATCGTCGTCGACCGCGACCAGGTCGGCGATGGCATAGGAATTCCAGAAGGCGTTGGCCTTGCGATAGCCGCCCGGCTCGAGACCGAAGACCTCTTTCAGGATCTTCAGGTCGTGCGGGATGGCGAAGGCGTCGCGGCTGTCCTCATGGCTGAAGAAATAGTAGAAATTGTCGAAGCCGGCCCAGGTGATCGCCGACATGCACATGGTGCAGGGTTCGTGAGTCGACAGGAAGATCAGGTCCTTGGTCGCCGGCCGTTCGCCCAGTTCGTAGAAGCGCTTCAGCGTGTGCACCTCGCCGTGCCAGAGCGGGTTTTCCAGCTCGTTGTTGGTCTCGGCCAATACCAGCGACAGGTCGGATTTCCTCAGGATCGCCGCGCCGAATACCTTGTTGCCGGCTGCGACACCCATTTCGGTCAGCGGCAGGATATCGTGTTCGATGACGTCGAGCAGGCGGCGGGTGAGGTCGGCGGCGGTCAAGGCGGTCTCCTGGCTGAGCGAGGGCCGATCCTATCGGCGACCCCCAGTCAGCGGAAGGCGCAATTTTCGTCTGCGGCGCCGTTATCCCGTGAGTTTTGCTGCGCCGCCGCGTCCGGTCGATGCGGCTCGGTGAGATTTGCTCTATTCCCGCAAAAGCCTAGCAAAGAAATATCCTTCTCCGAAGCCCGGCGGATTTCTGTTTCTTCAATCCCTTGTCGAATACAGGGATAAATGGGCAGTCTTCCAGAACGCGGAATCGGGCATGGACGTGAGCGAACAGCGACTTTCGGTATTTCCGGCCTTTTTCAAGGTCGCGAACGCCGTTGCCGTGGTGTTCGGCAACGGGCCGGAGGCCTTTGCCAAGACCCGCCTGCTGCGCAACACCCAGGCGCGGGTCGTCGCCTATGCCGAAGCGCCCGACGCCGACTATGCGGCCTATCTCGCCGAGCACGACATCGAAACGGTGGCCCGCAGCTTTACCCCCGCCCAGGTCGAGGATGCGGTTCTGGTGTTCGCCGCCACCGGCGATGCGGAGCTGGACCGTGCCATCGTCCGGGCTGCCCGCGCCCGCCGCATCCCGGTCAATGCCGTCGACCAGCCGGACTTCTGCGACTTCTATACGCCGGCGCTGGTCAACCGGGCGCCGATCGCCGTTGCCATCGGCACGGAAGGGGCGGGCCCGGTGCTTGCCCAGATGATCCGCGCCGACATCGACCGCCTGCTGCCGCGGACTCTCGGTCATGTGGCGCAACTGGCCAACAGCTATCGCGCCGCGGTCGACCGTCTGCTGCCGCGCGGTCTGGCGCGTCGGCTGTTCTGGCGCTCCTTCTTCAAGGGCCGTGTTGCCGATGCCGTCGCATCCGGCGACGTCAGCGATGCCCGCCGCCGCGCCACGCGCCTGCTCAAGGACGCGGTGAACGAGAAGGCCGAAGGCCGGATCTTCCTGGTCGGCGCCGGACCGGGCGCGGAAGACCTTTTGACACTTCGCGCCCACCGGCTGTTGATGGAATGCGACGTGATCGTGCATGACGCGCTGGTGCCGCAGGCCGTGATCGACATGGGCCGTCGCGACGCGACCCGCATTTCCGTCGGCAAACGCAAGGGCTGCCATTCGAAGTCGCAAGACGAGATCAACGACCTCTTGGTCGAACTCGGCCGAGATGGCAAGCGCGTGGTGCGGCTCAAATCCGGCGACCCGCTGGTCTTCGGCCGCGCCGGCGAAGAAATGGCGGCGCTGCGCGAGGCGGGCGTCGCCTACGAGGTCGTGCCGGGCATCACTTCGGCACTCGCCGCCGCCGCCGATTTCGAGCTGCCGCTGACGCTGCGCGGTGTCGCATCCTCGCTGGTCTTCACCACCGGCCACGACCTCCATGGCGAGACCCTGCCCGACTGGGCGCGGCTGGCGCTGTCGGGCGCCACGGTCGCCGTCTACATGGGCCGCAGCAATGCCGCCTCCGTCGCCTCCCGCCTGATGGCGTCCGGGCTTTCCGAAGACACGACCGTCGCTGTTGTCGAGAATGCCGGCCGCCGCGACAGCCGCCTCATGCACGGCACGCTGGCCGAGCTGCCGGCGCTCGAGGCGCGCGACGAACTCAAAGGCCCGGTGATGGTGATCATCGGCGATGCCGTCGCCGGCGGCAATTTTACCCGTTCCGAACCGCTGCGCGGCACGATCGCCAGCCTTGCCCCTTTCGAGAGGACATGACATGGCAGACAAAGTACTGACCGCCAACCGCCTGGGCGACGGCATCGCCGTCTGGCTCGACGCCAACGGCCGGTGGACCGAAAAGCTGCAGGATGCCTTCGTGGCCCGCCATGCCGAAGCGGTCGCGGCCATCGAGGATGCCGGACGCAAGGCCTTTACCAGCAACCTGGTTCTCGACGTCAACGTCATCGAGGTCGAGGAAAAGGGCGGTCTGCTGCGGCCCTTGCGTCTTCGCGAGCGTATCCGCGCCGAAGGCCCGACCATTGCCTATGCGGACGGCCACGGTTTCGCCGATCCCGCCTTCATTGCCGCCTGAGGATTTCCATGTACCGCTATGATGAATTCGACCACGCCTTCGTTTCGGCCCGCGTCGAGCAGTTCCGCGACCAGGTGACCCGCCGTCTCGCGGGCGAGATCGCCGAGGACGCGTTTCGCCCGCTGCGCCTGATGAACGGCGTCTATCTGCAGCTGCACGCCTACATGCTGCGGGTCGCCATTCCCTATGGCACGCTGAATTCGAAGCAGATGCGCATGCTCGCCCACATCGCCCGTCGCTATGACCGGGGATACGGTCATTTCACCACCCGCCAGAACATCCAGTACAACTGGCCGAAGCTGTCGGATACGCCGGACATCCTGGCCGAACTGGCAAGCGTCGAGATGCACGCGATCCAGACTTCGGGCAACTGCATCCGCAATGTGACGGCCGACCATTTCGCCGGCGCGGCCGCCGACGAGGTCGCCGATCCGCGCCCCTATGCGGAAATCCTGCGCCAGTGGTCTTCCATCCATCCGGAATTCTCCTTCCTGCCGCGCAAGTTCAAGATCGCGGTGACCGGCGCGCCGCGCGACCGTGCCGCGATCCAGGTGCACGACATCGGCCTGCATCTGAAGAAGAACGAGGCCGGCGAGCTGGGCTTTGCCGTCTATGTCGGCGGCGGGCAGGGGCGCACGCCGCTGGTTGCCAAGCTGATCCGCGACTTCCTGCCGGAAGAGGACCTGCTGACCTATGTGACGGCGATCGTGCGCGTCTACAACCTGCACGGCCGGCGCGACAACAAGTACAAGGCCCGCATCAAGATCCTCGTGCACGAGACGGGCGTCGAGGAAGTGACGCGCCAGGTGGAGGCCGAGTTCCAGCAGATCCGCGAGAGCGAACTGAAGCTGCCGGAAGGCGACATCCGCGCGATCGAGACCTATTTCGCACCGCCGGCTCTGCCCGACCGCGCCGATGGCTGGGAAGCGCTTGCCCGCGCCAAGAAGGCCGACGGCGCCTTTGCCGCCTGGGCCGCCCAGAACGTGCAGCCGCATCGCCATCCGGACTACGGCATGGTGACGATCTCGCTGAAGCCCATCGGCGGCACGCCGGGCGATGCCAGCGACGTTCAGATGGACGTGGTCGCCGACGTCGCCGAACGGCTGGCCTTCGACGAGATCCGCGTCAGCCACGAGCAGAACCTGATCCTGCCGCATGTGGCGCTCGGCGATCTCTATGCCGTCTACCAGGCGCTGGAGGCTTCCGGCCTTGCCACGGCCAATGCCGGGCTGATCACCGACATCATCGCCTGCCCGGGGCTCGACTATTGCGCGCTGGCCAATGCCCGCTCGATCCCGGTCGCGCAGGAAATCTCGATACGCTTCGGATCGCCCGAGCGGCAGGCCGAGATCGGCGAGCTGAAGATCAAGATCTCCGGCTGCATCAACGCCTGCGGCCATCACCATGTCGGCCATATCGGCCTGCTGGGGGTCGAGAAGAAGGGTGCCGAGCTCTACCAGATCACGCTTGGCGGCTCGGGCGACGAGAACACTTCGATCGGCGAGATCATCGGCCGCGGCTTCGAGCCGGAGCGTGTGACTGATGCCATCGAAACGATCGTCGACACCTATCTCGGCCTGCGCCTCGAACCGAAGGAAACCTTCATCGACGCCTATCGCCGCGTCGGTCCGAAGCCCTTCAAGGAAGCCCTTTACGGCCAGACGGCCGAAGCGGCCTGAGAAATGGACAAGATGACCAAGATCTGGAACCAGTCGGGTTTCCTCGACAGCGACACCTGGGTGATCGAGACGGACGAGATCAAGGCGGGCGAGGGCGAACGCGCCGTCGTCGGTCTCGACGTCTTCCTCGACGCCGTGGAACACAGCAACGAGAACGGCTTCGGCGTGCTGCTGAGGCCGGCGGACGACGTCGCAAGGCTTGCGCCGCATCTCGACCGCATTGCGCTGGTCGCGATCAGCTTTCCGGCCTTCAGCGACGGCCGCGGTTTCAGCCAGGCGACGCTGCTCCGCCAGCGCCTCGGCTTTGCCGGTGAGGTCCGGGCGGTCGGCGACGTGCTGATCGACCAGGTGCCGCTGATGCTGCGCACCGGGTTCACCAGCTTTGCCGTATCCAATCCGGTGGCGCTGGCGCGCCTGGCGGAGAATCGGCTGCCGGGCATCGCCGAACGCTACCAGCCGAGCGCCGTGCCCTCGACCGAGGCCGACGGTTTCAGCTGGCGCCGGATCGGCGGCCGAGGGGCGTAAAATATAAGAATGTCGAGATGTATTTGGGCTGAATTGACGGAGGTCAAGGAAAGCCGATCCCGACTGAGGCATCCGATAGAGGCGACGAAACGCTGGACGCGGCTAAATGCCGGCTTTTTCCGCTGCGAGACTTGCGGTATAGGGCTGCCAGCGAAAGTCAGTCAGGCGACCATAGGAACCAAAGACGCATGAATGCTCCCGTCAAAACCGAGAATGCGGAACTGATCGTCCCGGAAGGCGTCTATGCCGAGACCGTGCTCAGCGTGACGCACTACACCGACCGGCTGTTCCGCTTCCGCATGACGCGGCCGCCCGGCTTCCGCTTCCGCTCCGGCGAGTTCGCCATGATCGGCCTGATGGTCGACGGCAAGCCGATCTACCGCGCCTATTCGATCGCCAGCCCGTCCTGGGACGACGAACTGGAATTCTTCTCGATCAAGGTTCCCGACGGTCCGCTGACCCAGCACCTGCAGAAGATCAAGCCCGGCGACCGCGTGCTGATGCGCAAGAAGCCGACCGGCACGCTGGTGCTTGACGCGCTGACGCCCGGCAAGCGGCTCTACATGTTTTCGACTGGCACCGGGATTGCCCCTTTCGCCAGCCTGATCCGCGATCCGGAAACCTATGAAAAATTCGAGGAAGTGATCCTCACCCACACCTGCCGCGAAGTGGCCGAGTTGCAGTACGGCTTCGATCTCGTCAACGAGATCAAGGCGGACGAGATGCTGAGCGAGATCGTCGGCGACAAGCTGAAGCACTATGCGACGGTGACCCGCGAGGACTATCCGTTCCAGGGCCGCATCACCGATCTGATGGAGAGCGGCAAGCTCTACACGGATCTCGGCGTGCCGCCGCTCGATCCGGCGATCGACCGCGGCATGATCTGCGGTTCGACGGCGATGCTCAAGGACACCAAGGCCCTGCTGGAGAAGGCGGGACTCACGGAAGGCGCCAACAACAAGCCGGCCGAATTCGTCATCGAGCGCGCCTTCGTCGGCTGACGCGATCCGTTCCGTCGTCCGAAAATTCAACGCCCGGCCAATGGCCGGGCGTTTTGCTTTCGTGGGACAAGCCGTCGGGCCGAGCAGTCCGCTCAGCCTTCGCTCAGATAGGCGATCAGCGCTTCCATGGCGCTCTCGGCCTGGTCGCCCTTGCCCTGATGGATGGCGCGGATGACGGCGACGTGCAGGGAGACCGAGCGGTCCATCTTTCCCACCGTGGCGCGCGCATACCACATGCGCCGCGAATGGGACTGGAGGGGCGCGAGGGCGGAGATCAGGAACGGATTGGGGCAGGCCTCCTCGATGATCTCGTCAAACTCCTTGTCGGCGCTGAGGAAGGCGTCGAAACTTCCGGCGGTGGCCGCCGCGGTCATCGCCTTAGCGCAGTCAAGCAGGGCTGCGCGCTGCGCGTCATCGGCATTCTCGGCGGCGAGCCTGGCCAACAGGGGTTCGAGCTTCAGGCGGATGGCCATGATGGCCTTGTGGTCGGTCGGCTGGATTTCGGCGATCTGCAGGCCGACGCGCGGGCGCACCAGCACGAGCCCTTGCCATTCGAGCTTCTGGATCGCTTCACGCACCGGGGTCCGGCCATAGCCCGACAGTTCAATCAACTGCCGCTCGTTCACCAGTGCGCCGGGCTTCAGCTTCAGCGTGACGATCTGCTGTTCCAGCGCCAGATAGGCGAGGTGACTCTGCGAGCCGGTGATTCCAGTCATGCGCCCCTCCGCTGATATATTTCAACTTGGCATGTCGCATTCGGAATAGCAAGTCTGCGTGATATATCAAAGCCATACGGCGTTGGCTGGCATGCCTCGTCGTCCTGGTCGGACGAGTGCGGAGATCTGTCTTTGCCGGGTGACGCAACAGGCCGCCGCGCGGCCGGACGGCGCGGCGGGTCTGCCACGAGGCGAAAGGCTGGAGAGGTGGGCAGCGTGCCTATTCGTGTCTCAGGGCGTCGATGGGGTTGAGCTGAGCGGCCCGGCGCGCCGGGAAATAGCCGAACACCATGCCGATCGCGGCGGAGAAGCCGAAGGCCAGCACGATCACCGAGGGGCTGCTGACGAAGGGCACGTTCATGTAGGACACGGCGCTGTAGGCAAGCCCGAGGCCGAGAAGGATGCCGATGATGCCTCCGGCGAGCGACAGGGTCACCGCCTCGACGAGAAACTGCATCAGCACCTGCTGTTCCAGGGCGCCGATCGCCAGGCGGATACCGATTTCCCGGGTGCGCTCGGTGACCGAGACCAGCATGATGTTCATGATGCCGATCCCGCCGACCAGGAGGCTGACAGCCGCCACCGCGCCGAGCAGGCCGGTCATCAGGGTCGTCGTGCCGGTCAGCGTCGAAGCCATCTGGGTCATGTCGTTGACCGAGAAGTCATCTTCGCGGCCGGCGATGATCTTGCGCCGTTCGCGCAGCAGCCGCTCGACATTGGCCTGGATCTTCGACGTCGACACGCCGTTCTCGGCGGAAAGGATCATGCTCGACACGTCCGTCGAGCCGCCGATCCGTCGCTGGAAGACCTTCAGCGGCATCACGACGATGTCGTCCTGGTCGCTGCCCATGCCGCTCTGGCCCTTCTTGGCCAGCGTGCCGATGACTTCGCAGGACACGCTTCCAACGCGGATGCTCTGCTCGAGCGCCGGCGTGGAGCCGAAGAGTTCCTTGCGAACGGTCTCGCCGATGACACACACGGCCTGGCCGCCACGTTCTTCCGAGGGCAGGAAGGTCCGGCCGCTGGCAAGCGTCCAGTCCTGGGCGATGAAGTAGCCTCCGGTCGTGCCGGTCACGGTCGTCTGATGGTTCTCACCGCCGTAGATGACCACCTGGCTCGACTGGTTGACGCCGGCCACCGCGCGCAGGCCGGTGATCTGGTCGCGGACCGCCTGAACATCGCGCTCGGTGAACTTCTTGGCGTCGGAGCTCGCCCGTCCGGGGCCGAACTGGCCGGGGCGAACGAAGAGAAGATTGGTGCCGAGCTTGGAAATCTCCGCCGTCACCTGCGCCGTCGTCCCGTTGCCGATGGTCACCATGGCGATGACGGCGGCGACGCCGATCACGACGCCGAGCACGGTGAGGAAGGAGCGCAGCATGTTGCGGCTGATGGCCCGCAATGCGAGTTTGACGGTCTCAAAGAACAACATCTGCGGCGACCTTTGCGTTCTGGCTGTCGGAATGCAGGCGGCCGTCGAGGAAGCGCAGGTTGCGCTTGGCATAGGCGGCGATGTCGTCTTCGTGGGTGACCATGATGACGGTGATGCCGTGTTCCTCATTCAGGCCGGTGATCAGTTCCATGATCTCCTTGCTGGTCTTGGTGTCGAGGTTGCCGGTCGGTTCGTCGGCGAGCAGCACCTTCGGGCTGGTGACGATGGCCCGGGCGATCGCGACGCGCTGCTGCTGGCCGCCCGACAGTTCCTGCGTCGTGTGGCTCTCACGGCCTGAAAGTCCCACTTGCGCCAGGGCGATATTGGCAAGACGGCGGCGTTCGCCGGCTTCCATGCCGCGGTAGACGAGGGGCAGCTCGACATTCTCGACGGCCGAGGTGCGGGCCAGAAGGTTGAAGCCCTGGAATACGAAACCGAGCATGTGCCGGCGCAACAGCGTGTGCTGTCCGCGGTCGAGCTCCGATGTCTTGATGTCCTGGAACAGGTACTCGCCGGAACTCGGCACGTCGAGGCAGCCGAGGATGTTCATCGCGGTCGACTTGCCGGAACCGGACGGCCCCATGATCGCGACGAACTCGTTCTTTTCGATCACCAGGTCGACGGTGTCGAGCGCCCGGATCGTCGCTTCGCCGCGGCCGTAGACCTTCGAAACCTGCTGGAACTGGATAAGGGGAGGGCTGGCCATGTCGCGCCCTCAGCCGTTCTTTTCCGCAGCATCGGTGATCAGCAGGTCGCCCTCGGCGAGGGCGCCCTTGGTGACGACCGTATTCTGCCCGTCGCTTGCGCCGACCTCGATATTGACGGCCGTCGGCACGTCATTCTTCATCAGCCAGACGGTACGTTCGGCGCCCTCCGGTTCCGGCGCGCTGATCGAGCCCGAACGCGGCGGACGGAAGAAGCTGAACACGCCGCCGCCCGAACTCGTCTCCGCCTCGCTTTCCGGCGGCGTGTAGCGCAACGCCGTGTTGGGGATCAGCAGTGCGCCCGTGATCGACTGGACGACGATGTCGGCGGTCGCCGTCATGCCGGGCCGGAGCAGCATCTGGTCGTTGTCGACCCGCAGAATGCCCATATAGGTCACGACGTCGTTGACGGTTTCGGAGGCGTAGCGCACGTCGGTGATTTCGGCCGGAAAGCGCTTGTCGGAAAAGGCGTCGACCGTGAAGGTCGCCGTCTGTCCGACCGCAACCTGGCCGACATCAGCTTCGTCGATATCGACCTGCAGTTCCATCCGCTTCAGGTCGCCGGCGATGGTGAAGAGGGTCGGCGCTTCGAGCGAGGCGGCCACCGTCGCGCCGGGGTCGATGTCGCGCGACAGCACGATGCCGTCGATCGGCGAGACGATCGTCGCCTTGGTGAGATTGAGCCTGGCCTGGTCGAGGTCGGCTTCGGCGGAGAGCACATTGGCCGCGGCGCTGGCCTTGGTGGCCTCCGCCGCCTCGAAGGTGAAGCCCGCCTCGTCCATCTCCTGCTGCGTCGAAACCCGGCTGCTGACCAAGGATTTCAATCGGTCGAACGTCGCCTTGGCCGACTTCAGGTCGGCGTCCGCCTTGGCCACGCTCGCCTTGGCGGAGAGCAGGCTCGCTTCCGCGCTCTTGACGTTGGCCTCGAGCTTGGCGGTGTCGAGACGCGCCACCACCTCGCCCTCCTTGACCGTGCTGTTGTAGTCGACCAGCACCTCGCGGATGGTGCCCGACTGTTCGCTCGACACGTCTACCTGCACCGTCGGCTCGATCGAACCGGTCGCGGTCACGAGAACGGTGAGGTCGCCCTTTTTGGCTGCCACCGTCGCATAGGTGTAGGCGGTCGCCTTGGAGCTGTAGGACCAGTAACCATAGGCCCCGGCAATGAGCACGCCGGCGGCCAGCAGGCGCCATGTCCAGCGCGAGTGGCCTCCGCGCTTGTGCGAACTGCCGAGCAGCGCGGCGAGTTCTGAGGCCTCGCTATTCTTGGCGGGGGATGGGGTCTTCTCAGAATCGGTCGTCATTTCGCGTCCATCTTCTCCGGTCATGGTTCAATCTGTATCGCCGCAATGCGGCCGGCAGTTATTGACTCGTATCAAGTACCGGCAAATTGCAATCCACAACGAGACCCGCCCCACCGCAGGTATCGCCAACGGCTGGTGTGTCACAGCCCTCAGTAGAAGCGAAGTTAAATCTTGGTAATGGTGGGGCCTTGTCGCAATTGCCGCGCGTCAAGCCTCGGCGTCACTTGTCCGCCACCTTGCCGTTGCCCGGCGGAAAGCGGATCAGGGCCGCCAGCAAGACGCCGAAGGCCAGGCAATTGGTGACGTGCCAGAGAAAATGCGTTCCGAACGAAACGACGGAGCAGAGCGGCATGTCGAGGCTGCGGAAGGCGAAGGAGAGGGCGAACAGCGCGATTGCGACGGCGATCAGGCGAAACGACGGATGACGTTCCTTCCACGCCATGCGGCCGGTCGCGAATACGACGAACAGGGCCGGCAGGTACTGGGTGGAGCCGCTGACGGTGTCTCCCAGCATGTGCGTATCTCGCATCGACAGGGCCAAACCGGCTACGAACACGATTGCGCCGAAGATGACGGCGACCGGGAGGGCGATCGGAGTCTTCACCGAGTTTTTCAGCACGGCTGCGCCGTAAAGCGCGATGAAGGCCCAGATCGGCAGCACGTCGGCCAGCTCGGCCCAGCGCGTCGCGAAGGTATGCCAAAGGAACGAGCCGATTCCGATCGCCAAGGCGAGCGCCATCAGCGCGATCAGGCCGGGAGAGAGGGAACGGGTGCGAAGCACATGCACCAGGGCGAGGAGGCTGACGACGACGACGAGCAGGCTGGAACTGGCATTCAGCGGTTCGCCCCAGAATCCCGACGCGGTCCGTTCGCAATAGGCACCCGTAATCGGCGCACTCCAGTCGCTTGTCATCACCGATTCCGTTGACCCCCAGGTCAAGAAGACCTGAACGAAGCACCCGCCTCCCTGCGGCCAATTGCCAATTGGCCGAGAAGCCTTTTCCTTTGCGCATTAGGTACGCCGTACATATGATGTCAAGCGCGCGCTTGAGTAGTCGTGGGGACGATTCGCGCATTGGAAAGGGGAGAGTTGTGCCGCATTCATCTTGCGGAGTACTTTCCGGGGTCGGCATGTACGCTTGGTTGAAGTTCGAAGGTTCTGGCGGCGCGGAAAATCGTCGGCGTGGTCTGGTCGGTGTATTGGTATTCCTTGCTTCCCTATGGGGCGGGGCGGCGTCTCCGGCGGCGGCCGCCAATATCGACGGCGCCATTGCCGCGGTGGAGAAAATCCATGCCTTGACCGTCGCCTCGGCCAGCGGTCCCGCCGCGAAGCTTGCACCTTTGCTCGAGCGCTATCTCGACCTTGGCGAGATAGCGCGCAAGGTTGCCGGCAAGGCCTGGGATGGTGCCAGCGAAGCCGAGCGTCGGGAGTTCCGTCTGGTGCTGCGCGATGTCATGGCCGTGGAACTCGATCGCCGCATCCGTCCGGACGATCGGTTGCGGATCAACGAGGCCAAGCCGCTGGGTTCGCGGGATGTCGTGGTGCTGACCTCGCAGATCCGGCGCGACGGCAGCGCACGCAGGCTGGACTGGAAGATGCGGCCCTGCGGCGGATCGTTCTGCCTTTTCGATATCGTCGGCAATGGTGCCTCGCTGACCGTCGCCCGCCGCGACGACTACGCGGCGCGGATCAGGGCGCTCGGCGGTTCGCTCGCCGCGCTGACCAAGAACCTGCGCGCCGAACTCGCCGGCCGGAACTGAGAGCCCACGCATGTCCCAACTGGTCGAACTCCGCAACTGCCGCCGTGTCTATGACAACGGCCGCATCATCGCCCTGGACGATGTGTCCTTCTCCGTGGCGCGCGGCGACTTCATCGCCATCACCGGCCCGAGCGGCAGCGGCAAGTCGACGCTGCTCGACGTGTTGTGCGGCCTTGAGGAACCCAGCTCGGGCGAGGTGCTGTTCGACGGCGCGATCGTGCGGGGCAGGACCGACTGGGCACGCATCCGCTCAGAGCGGATCGGCTTCGTCTTCCAGTCCTTCTATCTGATCCCGTCGCTGACGGTGGCGGAGAATATCGAACTCGCCATGCTGTGGCAGGGCATTTCGGCGCGCGACCGCCGCGACCGGGTGGCGGAACTGCTGGAGCGCCTGGGCCTTGGCCAGCGCGGCCGACAGCATCCGCTGCAACTGTCCGGCGGCGAGCGGCAGCGGGTGGCGATCGCCCGGGCGCTTGCCAACCGGCCCGAACTGATCGTCGCCGACGAACCGACTGGCAGCCTCGACAGCCGGTCCAGCGCCGACATCATCGACCTGCTCGAGGATCTGCAGCGCAACAATGCGATCACCGTCGTCATCGTCACCCATGACCGGGCGATCGCCGAGCGCTGCGACCGGCGGGTCGAACTGGTCGACGGACGGATCGTTTCCGACCAGCGCGTTCCGCGGATCGCCGCGACATCCGAGGTCTCCGCATGAATCTCCTGACCTTGCCCGCACGAAACCTCCTGTCGCAGAAACTTCGCTCGACACTCACCGTGCTCGGCATCGCGGTCGCGGTCGGCAGTTTCGTTGCGCTCACCGGACTGACGCGCGGCCTGCAGGACAGTTATGCCCAGGGCGTCGGCGATGTCGGCGGCGACTATGTCGTCAGCCAGCGCGGCACCTATAGCCTTGTCAGCAGCTCGATTTCCGCCGAACTGGTCGAAAAGCTCGATGCCGTGCCCGGCGTCGAGGAGGCGGCGGGAATCATTCTGACGATCGCCGAGGTCGACGACGAGGCCAATATCTTCGTCACCGGCTGGCCGGACGACAGCTTCCTGTGGCGCTCGCTGGCGCTGGAACAAGGCGTGATCCCCACCGGCGACCGCGAGGTGGTCCTCGGCCGCACCGTCGCCGAGGCGCTCGGCAAGACGGTGGGCGACGAAATCCAGATCCAGTACGAACCCTTCCGCATCACCGGCATCTCGGTCCCGGACTCGGTCTTCAATCAGAATGTCGCCGTGGCGCGGCTGAAGGGGCTCCAGGAACTTTTCGGCCGCCCGGCCAGCGTCTCGCTGGTGCAGGTCCGCCTGGCGCGTCCCGTCGAGCCCGAAAGGGCGGCGGCCGTCAAGGCGGTGCTCTCCAAGGTGTCGCCGACGATCGAGGTCAGCGACAGCGCCGAATTCGCCGAGAACATGGATTTCGTCAAGACGGTGGATGCGGTCACCTCGGCGGTCTCGCTCATCATGATCCTTGCCTCGTCCATTCTGGTGGCCAATACGCTGCTGATGTCGGTTTCCGAGCGCGTGCAGGAATTCGGCATCCTCGCAGCGATCGGCTGGACGCCGGCGCGCATCCGCATGCTGGTGGTGGTCGAGGGGCTGATGATGTGCCTGATGGGCAGCGTCATTGGGGTCGGGCTTGGGATCGCCGGCATGCATCTGGTGTCTTGGCTGCGCATTTCGGCCGGTCTGCTCGAACCCTATCTCAGTCTTGCCATCGTCGCGGAGGCGCTGTTCTGGGTAATCTTGGTCGGCCCGCTCGCCGCGCTCTATCCGGCCTGGCGCGTCACCCGCGCCACGCCGTCTTCGGCGCTCCGCGGCATTCGCTGACTTTCCTGCCCATATTTGCAGTCCGCATCGAACCGTTCCGATGCCCGCGCGTTATCTGAGTGCTGCAGTGGGGTTCCGGAGGTCAGACTTGCGCATCGCGAAATTCGTGTTGATCGGCATCATTGCTTTTGCCGTGGCCTCCTGGCTTGCCGTCTATCTCTACGGGCGGTTCGCCTCGCAGGCGCGCGGGCCGGCCTCCTACGCGCTGCCGGTCACCGAAAGCGAGACCCCGCTCGACCGCGAGATCGAGCCGCAGACCGTCGCTCACCCGGACGAGAGCGGCCTTCGGCTGGTTTCCGACGACATTGATGCCTTCGCGGTCCGCGCCCATGCCGCCCGCGCCGCCGGCCGCAGCCTCGATCTGCAATATTACTACTGGCGCGACGATTTCACCGGCGGGCTTCTCGGCCGGGAGGTGCTGGCGGCGGCCGATCGCGGGGTGCGGGTGCGCATCCTGCTCGACGACATCAATGCGCGCGGCGGCAATGACGTCTATCTGGCCTATGACAGCCATCCCAATATCGAGGTCCGGCTCTTCAATCCGGCGCTCAGCCGCGACAGCACGCTGGCGCGCGGCATGGACATGGCGCTGCGCATCCTGACGGTGACGCGGCGCATGCACAACAAGGCCTGGATCGCCGACGGCAGGCTGGCGATCGTCGGCGGGCGCAATATCGGAGACGCCTATTTCGGCGCGTCCGACACCGCCAATTTCCGAGATCTGGACGTCGCCATGGTCGGTCAGGCGGTCGACCAGACCGCGACCATCTTCGACCGCTTCTGGAACAGCCCGGTCGTTTTGCCGATCCGCAGCCTGTCGGATCCCGAACGCCGGGAACTGACGCGGCTGCGCGCACGGTTGGAAGATGCTGCCTCGAGCGAGCCGGCAAAGCTCTACCTTTCCCGACTGAAGCAGGGGGAGCAGGCGGCCAAGGCGCTGGTGACCGCCGGCGCGACGCACTGGACGGCCTCGGCGGAGGTCGTTTCCGATCCGCCGGAAAAGGTTCTCGATGTCGGGCAGCAGAGCTGGCTCAACGAGAGCATCGACCCGGTCATCGCTTCGGCGACCACCAGCCTGGAGATCACCTCGCCCTATTTCATTCCCGGTGACGAGGGCGCAAGCAGCCTGCGCCGCCTGGTCGAGCGCGGCGCCGAGGTGAAGGTACTGACCAATTCGCTCGCCGCCACCGACGTCGCCGCCGTCCACGGCGCCTATGCCCACTACCGGGAAGGCCTGCTCGAAAGCGGGATCGATCTGTTCGAACTGAAGGCGGAGAGCCGGCCGGGGCGGATTTCGCTGTTCGGCTCCAGCAATGCCAGCCTGCACACCAAAGCCTTCACCGTCGACGACCGGACCGGCTTCATCGGCTCGTTCAACTACGACCCGCGGTCGATCGCGCTCAACACCGAAATGGGCGTGCTGTTTCGCCATGCCGATCTGGCGGCCGAGGTGCGGCGCGAATTCCTCATCCGTAGCGGGCCGATCCATGCCTACCGGCTGAGCATCGAAGACGGTGACCTGCAATGGAACGGCGAACCCGACCAACCGCCAGAGCATGATGAACCGGGCGCCAGCTACTGGCGCCGATTCGTCGCCACCGTCACGGGACTGCTGCCGCTCGAATCGCAATTGTGAGCCGCGTGCCCGAGTCAGCTGAGATTGCTGGTCGGCCGGTCGCGGTCGTCACCCATGTCTTAGATACACGACGTTACCTATGTCTTCGGTATGAACAGGGAAGAAATGGTGAGAGCGCAGGGATTCGAACCCTGGACCTACTGATTAAAAGTCAGTTGCTCTACCGGCTGAGCTACGCTCTCCCAAGGGGGACGTGGCGTCCCCGCGGAAGTGTGCGTTACATAGGCAGGTGCCCCTTGCCGGTCAACCGAAATTTTCGGAACCGCGGCGACGAAGGGGCGCAATTGTCGCAGCGAACGGAAAGGTGATTGGCAAGCGGGGGACGACGGCGCTAGGAAGGCGGCACCGGGCCGCTAAGGGAGTTTGCTTCGTGTCGATTGCCGAGATTTCGCTGCTCAGCGCGCTGTTCGCCGGGGCGCTGTCCTTCCTGTCGCCCTGCGTCCTGCCGCTCGTCCCGCCCTATCTCTGCTACATGGCCGGCATTTCCGTCGACCAGTTCCGTGGCGGCGGGGTGGCGACGCAGGACCGCCAGGCGCGGCGCGCGGTGATGTTTTCGGCGCTCGCCTTTACCCTCGGCTTTGCCACCGTCTTCGTCGCGCTCGGCGCCGGCGCTTCGACCATCGGCACGCTGCTGCGCCAGCATCTCGACCTGCTGGCCAAGATCGGCGGCGTCATCATCATCATCATGGGCCTCAACTTCCTCGGCGTCTTCCGCATCGGGCTCTTGTCGCGCGAGATGCGCATTTCCGGCGGCGGCAAGCCGGCGACGCTGTCGGGCGCCTATGTCATGGGCCTTGCCTTCGCCTTCGGCTGGACGCCCTGCATCGGCCCGGTGCTCGGCGCGATCCTCGGCGTGGCCGCAGCGCGCGACACGGTCGGCGAGGGCGCCATGCTGCTCGCCGTCTATTCCCTCGGTCTCGCCGTGCCGTTCTGGATCGCCGCTGCCTTTTCCGGCGCCTTCATGCGCTTCCTCACCCGCTTCCGCCGGCATCTCGGCCTGGTCGAGAAGATCATGGGCGGCTTACTCGTCCTCACCGGGCTTGCCTTCATCTTCGGATTCGTCGCCGACATGGCGATTTGGTTCCAGCAGACCTTTCCAATCCTGTCGCAAATCGGCTAAGGCCGAAGACGAAGGGTCGCATACGTCCGACCCCGGGAAGCGAGGAGCGGCGGCTTGGCAGACATTATCGCACTGGTCCTGCCCTTCTTCGGGCTCATCCTGATCGGCTATATTTCGGGCCGGCTGACGCGCCAGCCCGCCGAAGCGCTCGGCTGGCTCAACTTCTTCGTGATCTACATCACATTGCCGTCGCTGTTCTTCAAGCTGGTGTCGCGCACGCCGATCGAGGAACTGACCCGCGTCGACTTCATCGCCGCCTCGCTCGCCGCCACCTATACGATCTTCGTTCTCGTCTTCCTGATCGGACGGTTCGTGCGGGGCAATACGATCCCCGACTGCACGATCCAGGCGCTGGCTGGAGCCTATGGCAATATCGGCTACATGGGACCGGGGCTGGCGCTGCTGGCCTTCGGCGAAGCCGCGGCCGTTCCGGTGGCGCTGGTCTTCTGCTTCGAGAACGCCGCCCATTTCATCGCCGCGCCGGCGCTGATGGCCTTTGCCGGCGGAGACGAGCGGCCGCGCAGCCGGGTGGCGCTCGATGTCGTGAGGAAGATCGCCTACCACCCGTTCATCATCGCCACCGCGATCGGCTTCCTGGCCGCCGGCCTGCATTTCGATCAGCCGCTCGCCCTGCAGCGGCTGATCGACTATCTCGCCCAGGCGGCTGCCCCTTGCGCGCTGTTTGCCATGGGGGTGACGCTGGCGCTGCGTCCGCTGAAGCGCATTCCCGCCGAGATCGGCTATATCGTGCCGATCAAGCTCCTGCTGCATCCGCTGCTGGTCTATGTCGTGCTCGGGCTGGTCGGCGATTTCGATCCGCTGTGGATCTTCACCGCAGTCCTGCTCGCCTCGCTGCCGACGGCGACCAATGTCTTCGTCATCGGCCAGCAATACGGCGTCTGGCAGGAACGCGCCTCGGCGACCATCCTCATCACCACCGTGCTTTCGGTGCTGTCGGTCTCCGGTCTGCTCTATGCCATCACCAACGGCATCCTACCGCCGGATCTTTTCCCGTAAGAAGCTCGGGAAAGAACGCAGTGCCCGGCCGGGCGCCACACCTTCCTGCATCACCATATGGCGAAGCGGCGCGACGCTGGAGAGCACCTGCAGGCCCGCCGCCCGCAGCATCTGCACCGGCAGGAGGCTCGACAGGAGCGAGCGGTTGAGCAGGTCGACGCTCGCCGTGCGGCTGATCACGTCAACGCGGCGCTTGCGGTCGAAGCGATCTCCCGCGTCGGCGGGGATCGGCTGGCCGGTCCGGTCGCACAGAATGTCTTCGAGGGCGGCAATGTCGCGCAGGCTGAGATTGAGCCCCTGCGCGCCGATCGGCGGGAAGGCATGGCCGGCTTCGCCGATGAAGGCGGCGCGGCCCGTGCCGTAACGATGGGCGCTCATACCCGAAAGTGGCCAGGCCTGAACCCCGTCCTCGACCGAAACCTTGCCCAGCATCGACTGCATGCGGGTTTCCACCGCACGGGACAGGTCTTCATTCGTGAGCGCCAGCAGGCGCTCGGCTTCCTTCGGATCGACCACCCAGACCAGGCTCGAGCGCAGGCCGGGCAGGGGCACCTGGGTGAAGGGGCCGCTTTCGCCGTGGAACTCGGTCGAGACGTTGCGATGCGGCACGGTATGGGCGAAGTTCAGCACGATGGCCGTCTGCGGATAGGACCAGGTGCGCACGCCGACGCCGGCGCTTTCGCGGACCTTGGACTTGCGGCCATCGGCGCCGACGACAAAGGCGGCCTCCAGGCTTTCGCCGCCTTCCAGCCGGATCACGACCTTGTCGGGGCCAAAGGCGATGTCTTCGGCGGTGGAAGGGAAGGACGTGATGTTGGGTTCGGCCGCGACCGCATCGCCCAGAACCTTTAGCAGGGCGCTGTTCGGCATGTTGTAGCCGAAGGCGTCGAGCCCGATCTCGGCGCTGCGAAAGGCGACGACCGGCGCGCGCAGCAGCCGGTTGGTGCCGTCGACGATCTGCATGGTCGAGAGGGCCGCGGCGGCGGGCTGCACCGCTTCCCAGAGGCCGAGCCGCTCCATCATCCGGACCGACTGATCCATCAGCGCGGTCGTGCGCCTGTCGCCACCGGTCGGCGGGGCGACGAAGGCGACGCGACGTCCGCCGCGGGCAAGGGCCACCGCGGCGATGGAGCCTGCAAGGCCGCCGCCGACCACGGCGATATCGAACTCTTTCATCTTGGCCACCTCTTGAGTTTCCCTCTATCTAGAGCGCCCGCACACAGAAATCCATAAGCCGAATTGGCGCAGGCCTCCATCCTGCCTGCGGCGGCAGAGCCCGCTAAATGTGTTCATCTTTTGCCAACGCGGTTGCAAAAAATGCGGTTTCGGTCGATACGAAATCGGAGGGCGAAGAGCGGGGCAAAAAACCGAATATGAAGATCTTCAATTATCGGCGGGTGCCTTACGCGGAAATGCGTGCCTTCTCAGTCCACATCCTGACCGCCTCCGGATCCTTCCTCGCTTTCCTGGGTGTGGTCGCGGCGGCCGAGCGCCGCTTCGTCGACATGTTCTGGTGGCTGGGTCTGGCGCTTCTGGTCGATGGCATCGACGGCCCGATTGCCCGCAAGGTCAGGGTCAAGGAAGTCCTGCCGAACTGGTCGGGCGACACGCTCGACAACATCATCGACTACGTCACCTATGTGCTGCTGCCGGCCTTTGCGCTCTACCAGAGCGGCATGATCGGCGAGCCCTGGTCCTTCGTCGCCGCTGGCATGATTGTCGTCTCCAGCGCCATCTACTATGCCGACATGGGCATGAAGACCGACGAATATTTCTTCTCCGGCTTTCCCGTCGTCTGGAACATGATCGTGTTCACGCTGTTCGTCATCGACGCTGACGCGACGACGGCGCTGGTGGTCGTCATCGCCTCCGTGGTTTTGACCTTCCTGCCGATCCATTTCCTCCATCCGGTGCGCGTCCAGCGTCTGCGCCCGCTCAATCTGGCGGTCTTCTTCCTCTGGTGCGGCTTCGGCGGCTATGCGCTTCTGAAGCATTTCCATACGCCGGACTGGGTGACGATCGGCTTCATCATCACCGGCATCTACCTCTATGGCATCGGCGCGGTGCTGCAGTGGTTTCCCTCCCTCGGCAGGTCGAAGTCCTGAACCGCCGGCTTCAATGTGCAAGTGCAAAAAAAGTTGTCGGGGGTCGGTTGCCGGATGACGCAAAGCGCGTATCAATATCGTTTTTCGCTTTGATCGGCACGCTTGGGGGCTGCGGTGCGAGCGCAAGAGGGAACTGTGCCGAAGGGTGACATGACGAACACCGAACCACTTCTGGCCGTCGAGGGGCTGACCAAGCTGTTCGGCAGCTTTGCCGCCTGCGACGGCATTGACCTTGAAATCGGCCACGGCGAGATCCACGCGCTGCTGGGCGAAAACGGCGCCGGCAAATCGACCCTGGTCAAGATGCTGTTCGGCATTCTCGCCCCGTCTTCCGGCCGCGTCTGCTGGAAGGGCAAGCCGGAGGACATCGTCTCGCCCGCCGCCGCACGGCGCCTCGGCATCGGCATGGTCTTCCAGCATTTCTCCCTGTTCGAGGCATTGACCGTCGCGGAGAACATCGCGCTGGCGCTCGATGAAAACGTGTCGATCGACGAAATCTCGCAGAAGGCCGCCGAACTCTCCAGGGCCTACGGCCTGCCGCTCGACCCGGCGGCGCATGTCGCCGATCTTTCCGTCGGCGAACGCCAGCGGATCGAGATCGTCCGGGCGCTGCTGCAGAACCCGAAGCTCATCATCCTCGACGAACCGACCTCGGTCCTCACGCCGCAGGAAGCCGACAAGCTGTTCGAGACGCTGTTCAAACTGAAGGCCGAGGGCCGCTCGGTTCTCTACATCAGCCACCGCCTGGAAGAGGTCCAGCGCATCTGCGACCGCGCCACCGTGCTGCGCCACGGCAAGGTCACCGGCGCCTGCGATCCGCGCGGCGAGACGCCTGCCACGCTTGCCCGGATGATGGTCGGCGGCGAGGTCGCAACGGTCATGCGTGACGACGATGCACCAGCGGGCGACGTGCAGCTGGAAATCCGCAACCTGACGCTTCGCCCGCGCACGCCCTTTGCCATGGAACTCAAGAACCTGTCGCTGAGCGTCCGGGCCGGCGAGGTGCTGGCGATCGCCGGCGTGGCGGGTAATGGCCAGGGCGAGCTGTTCGACGCGCTTTCGGGAGAATATACCACCGAGGACAACGAGGCCGTTCGCATCCGCGGCCGCTCGGTCGGTCGGACCGGCATCAACGGCCGCCGCCTGCTCGGCGCCGGCTTCGTGCCCGAAGAACGCAACGGCCATGGTGCAGTCTCGGCGCTGTCGCTCTCGGACAATCTCCTGCTCGCCCGCAACCAGTCGGATGCGCGGACCTTCCTCTCGGGCGGGATCCTGAAACTGATCCGCCACGAGGCGGTGAAGGGGGCGACGCAGCGCATCTGCGAGGCGATGGACGTACGCAAAAGCGGCGTCGATCCGGCCGCGGGCTCGCTGTCCGGCGGCAACCTGCAGAAATTCATCGTCGGCCGCGAGCTCGACCGCCAGCCGGCCGTGCTGATCGTCAACCAGCCGACCTGGGGCGTCGATGCCGGGGCGGCCAGCCGCATCCGCCAGGCGCTGATCAACCTGGCGCGCGCCGGATCGGCGGTGCTGGTCATCAGCCAGGACCTTGACGAGATCTTCGAGGTGGCGACCACGGTCGCGGCCATTTCCGAAGGGCGGCTGTCGCAGAGCTATCCGGCAGCGACGATGACGCGCGAGAAGATCGGCCTCCTGATGGGCGGCATGCACGGTTTGGAGACGGCGAATGCGCATTGAACTCGAACGCCGGCCGGGCATGTCCGGTTTCTTCGCGATCGTGTCGCCGCTCGTCGCGCTGGCGCTCACCGTGATCTTCGGCGGACTGATGTTCGCCCTGCTCGGCAAGGACCCGGTCGACGCGCTGTTCAGTTTCTTCATCGAGCCGCTGCTCGAGGTCTGGTCGCTGCACGAACTCGCCATCAAGGCGGCGCCACTGATCCTGATCGCCGTCGGCCTGTCGGTCGCCTATCGCTCGAACAACTGGAACATCGGTGCCGAGGGCCAGTTCACCATCGGCGCGATCACCGGCTCGTTCCTGCCGGTGGTGTTCTACGAATGGCATTCGCCGCTGCTCCTGCCGCTGATGCTGATCCTCGGCATGATCGGCGGCGCGCTCTATGCGGCTATCCCGGCGCTGCTCAAGGCCCGCTTCAACACCAATGAAATCCTCACCAGCCTGATGCTGGTCTACATCGCCCAGCTCTTCCTCGACTGGCTGGTGCGCGGCCTCTGGCGCGATCCGGCGGGCTACAACTTTCCGCAGAGCCGCTCCTTCGTCACCGAGGGCGTGCTGCCGGAAATGCTGTCGTCGGGCCGCGCCCACTGGGGCTTCGCCTTCGCCATCATCGCCGCCGTCGGCGTCTGGTTCATGATGCGCTACATGCTGAAGGGCTTCCAGGTCGTGGTGCTCGGCCAGTCCGAGCGGGCAGGGCGCTTTGCCGGCTTCTCCTCGCGCGGCATGATCTGGTTTTCCATGCTGTTTTCCGGCGCGCTGGCCGGTCTTGCCGGCATCTCCGAGGTCTCGGGTTCGATCGGCCACCTGCAGCCGTCGATCTCGCCGGGTTACGGCTTCACCGCGATCATCGTCGCCTTCCTCGGCCGCCTCAACCCGCTCGGCATCATCGCCTCGGGCCTGGTGCTGGCGCTGACCTATCTCGGCGGGGAGGGCGCGCAGCTGTCGATCGGGGTCTCCGACAAGGTGACGCGGGTGTTCCAGGGGCTCTTGCTGTTCTTCGTGCTGTCCTGTGACACGCTGATCCACTACCGCATCAAGATCGTGCTCGGCAAAGGCCGCGCCCTGCTCGGAGGAGCCGGCCGATGATCATCGAAGCCATCCTGATGACCGTCATCACGGCGTCCACGCCGCTCGTCATCGCAGCCATGGGCGAACTCGTCACCGAACGCTCGGGCGTGCTCAATCTCGGCGTCGAGGGCATGATGATCATCGGTGCAGTGTGCGCCTTCGCCGTCGCGCAGATGAGCGGATCGCCGCTGATCGGGGTGGGTGCCGGCATTCTCGCGGGCGCCGTCTTCTCACTGCTCTTTGCCTTCCTCACGCTGACGCTGGTCGCCAATCAGGTCGCGACCGGTCTGGCGCTGACCATTCTCGGCCTCGGCGTGTCGGGCATGCTGGGGGAAAGCTTCGTCGGCGTTCCGGGCGTCAAGCTCCAGCCGATCGCCATTCCGTTGCTCGCCGACATCCCGGTCGTCGGTCCGCTGCTGTTTCGGCAGGACGTCATCTTCTATCTGTCCGTCCTGCTCGTCCTCGGCGTCAACTGGTTCCTGTTCCGCACGCGGTCGGGCCTGAAGCTCCGGGCGATCGGCGACAATCACGGATCGGCCCACACGCTCGGCATTCATGTGATCCGCACCCGCTATCTCGCCGTGCTGTTCGGCGGCGCCTGCGCAGGGCTCGCCGGCGCCCAGCTGTCGCTCGTCTACACGCCGCAATGGGTAGAGAACATGTCGGCCGGCCGGGGCTGGATCGCGCTGGCGCTGGTCGTCTTCGCCTCGTGGCGGCCGTGGCGGGTGCTGGCCGGCGGCTACCTGTTCGGTGCCGTCACCATCGGCCAGCTGCACGCCCAGGCCTTCGGCATCGGTTTACCCTCGCAGCTTCTTTCCGCGCTGCCCTATGCCGCGACCATTGTGGTCCTCGTGATTATCTCGCAAAATCGGCGCACCACGCTGATCAACACTCCGGCCTCGCTCGGCAAGCCGTTCGTGCCTGACCGGTAAGAACACAAGCCTTTGTCAACAACCAGAAGGGGTTCCCCATGAAAAAGATGCTTATCGCACTCGCCGCGAGCGCTGCCGTCCTCGGCAGCTTCGCGGCTTCGGCCCAGGCCGAAGACAAGACCAAGGTCTGCTTCATCTATGTCGGCACGACGACCGACGGTGGCTGGACGCAGGCGCATGACATCGGCCGCCAGCAGCTGCAGGCGCATTTCGGCGACAAGATCGAGACCCCCTTCCTCGAAAGCGTTCCCGAAGGCCCCGATGCCGAGCGCGCCATCGAGCGTCTCGCCCGTTCCGACTGCAAGCTGATCTTCACCACCTCGTTCGGCTTCATGGACGCCACCGTCAAGGTCGCCGCCAAGTTCCCGGACGTGAAGTTCGAGCACGCCACCGGCTTCAAGGCCGCCGACAACGTCGCCACCTACAATTCGCGCTTCTATGAAGGCCGCTACATCCAGGGCGTGATCGCTGCCAAGATGTCCCAGAAGGGCGTCGCCGGCTACATCGCCTCCTTCCCGATCCCGGAAGTCGTCATGGGCATCAACTCCTTCATGCACGGCGCCCAGTCGGTCAATCCGGACTTCAAGGTCAAGGTCGTATGGGCCAATACCTGGTTCGACCCCGGCAAGGAAGCCGATGCCGCCAAGGCCCTGATCGACCAGGGCGTGGATATCCTGACCCAGCACACCGACACCACCGCGCCGATGCAGGTCGCCGCCGAACGCGGCATCAAGGCCTTCGGCCAGGCGTCCGACATGATCAAGGCCGGACCGGAAACCCAGCTGACGGCGATCGTCGACACCTGGGGCGCCTATTACATCAAGCGCACCCAGGCACTGCTCGACGGCACCTGGAAGTCGGAACAGATCTGGGACGGCCTGAAGGACGGCATCCTGACCATGGCGCCCTACACCAACATGCCGGACGACGTGAAGGCCATGGCGCAGGACATCGAAGCCAAGATCAAGTCCGGTGAACTGCATCCGTTCACCGGCCCGATCAAGAAGCAGGACGGTTCGGACTGGCTGAAGGACGGCGAAAAGGCCGAGGACGGCGCGCTGCTCGGCATGAACTTCTACATCGCCGGCGTCGACGACAAGCTGCCGCAATAATTCCGGCTGCAATGATTTTTGAAAGGGGCGCTGCTTTGCGGCGCCCCTTTTGCTGTTGGTTCCGTTTGACGGTTGCTGCTATGAGACTGCCGTCGCTTGATCTTTTCGAATCCTGTTCTACCCGCTGGGAGTAATCATGAGCCGCAGCTGTCTCGCCGTCATCCTCGCCGCAGGCGAAAGCACCCGCATGAAGTCGTCCATGTCGAAGGTGCTGCACCCCGTGGCCGGTCTGCCGATGATCGCGCATGTGATGAAGACCATCGCATCGTCGGGCATCAGCGACGTGGCGCTGGTCGTCGGGCGCGACACGGAGAAGGTGGTGAAGGCCGGCAGCATCGGCGGCGTCAACGTTACGCCCTTCATCCAGACCGAGCGGCTGGGCACCGGCCATGCCGTGCTCGCGGCGCGCGACGCCATCGCCCGCGGCTATGACGATGTTCTCGTCGCCTATGGCGACGTGCCGCTGATCACCGCCGAACCGCTCCTGGCGGCGCGGGCGGCGCTGGCCGAGGGCAATGACGTGGCCGTCATCGGCTTCCACACCGCCCATCCCACCGGCTACGGCCGGCTGCTGGTCAAGGACGGCGAGCTGATCGCCATCCGCGAGGAGAAGGACGCCTCCGACGCCGAGCGCACGGTCACCTGGTGCAATAGCGGCCTGATGGCGATCAACGGCCGCAAGGCGCTGGAATTCCTCACCCGCATCGGCAATGCCAATGCCAAGGGCGAGTACTATCTGACGGACCTCGTCGAGATCGCCCGCTCGCTCGGCGGGCGTACCGTCGCCGTCGATGCGCCGGAAGACCAGCTGACCGGCTGCAACAACCGCGCCGAGCTCGCGGTGATCGAGCGGCTATGGCAGGAACGCCGCCGCCACGAACTGATGGTTTCGGGCGTGTCGATGATCGCGCCGGAGACGGTCTTCCTCAGCCACGACACGGAGATCGGACAGGATGCGCTGATCGAGCCGAATGTCGTGTTCGGACCGGGCGTCACCGTCGAGGGTGGCGCTGTCATCCATGCGTTTTCGCATCTGGAGGGCGCGCATGTGGCAGCCGGCGCGACCGTCGGACCCTTTGCCCGGCTGCGTCCCGGTGCCAATCTCGCCGAAGGTGCCAAGGTCGGCAATTTCTGCGAGGTCAAGAAGGCCGAAATCGGCAAGGGCGCCAAGGTCAACCACCTGACCTATATCGGCGACGCCATCATCGGCGCCAACGCCAATATCGGCGCGGGCACCATCACCTGCAATTATGACGGGGTGAACAAGCATGAGACGCGGATCGGGGAAGGTGCCTTCATCGGTTCCAACAGCGCGCTGGTCGCGCCCGTCTCGGTCGGCGCCGGCGCCTTCGTCGCTTCCGGCAGCGTCATAACCGAGGACGTGCCCGCCGACGCGCTTGCGCTCGGCCGCGCCCGGCAGGAAATCAAGCCGGAACGGGCCAAGGCCATCCGCGCGCGCAACGAGGCGCTGAAGGCCTCCCGCAGCGCGAAGGCTTGATTGCTGCGACTGCGTAACGTTGCGAAACCGAATGTGACCGGTGGGCGGATTGCGCAAATCGGCAAAACCATTAGGACTGGCCCCCAGGATGAAGCCAGACGGAGAAGTGTATGTGCGGCATTGTCGGTATTGTCGGGAATCAACAGGTCGCGGGGCGTCTCGTCGATGCGCTGAAGCGGCTCGAATATCGCGGTTATGATTCCGCCGGCGTCGCCACCATCGACAATGGCGTGATGGATCGCCGCCGCGCCGAGGGCAAGCTGTTCAACCTCGAGAAGAAGCTCGATTCCGAGCCGCTGTCCGGCACGATTGGCATCGCCCACACCCGCTGGGCCACCCATGGCGTGCCGAACGAGACCAATGCCCATCCGCATTTCGTCGATGGCGTGGCCGTCGTCCACAACGGCATCATCGAGAACTTCTCCGAGCTGCGCGACGAGCTGACGGCGGAAGGCGCGGTCTTCACCACCCAGACCGACACCGAGATCGTCGCCCAGCTGATCGCCAAGTACCGCCGCAAGGGCCTCGGCAACCGCGCCGCCATGCTGGCCATGCTGAACCACGTCAAGGGCGCCTATGCGCTGGTGGTGATGTTCGCCGACGATCCGGACACGATCATGGCTGCCCGCTTCGGACCGCCGCTCGCCGTCGGTTTCGGCAAGGGCGAGATGTTCCTCGGCTCGGACGCGATCGCGCTGGCGCCGTTCACCAACGAAATCGCCTATCTGGTCGACGGCGACTGCGCCATCCTTCATCGAAACGGCGCGGAGATCATCGATTTCTCCGGCAATCCGGTCGAGCGCGCACACCAGATCTCCCAGGCGACCGCCTTCGTCGTCGACAAGGGCAATCACCGCCATTTCATGGAAAAGGAAATTTACGAGCAGCCGGAGGTCATCTCGCACGCTCTCTCGCACTATGTCGATTTCCACAGCCACTCGGTAAAGCCGGTCGACGAAGCGATCGACTTCAAGTCGCTCCGCGGCCTTGCCATCTCCGCCTGCGGCACGGCCTATCTCGCCGGCCTGGTCGGCAAATACTGGTTCGAGCGCTATGCCCGCCTGCCGGTCGAGATCGACGTCGCGTCCGAGTTCCGCTACCGCGAAATGCCTCTGTCGAAGGACCAGGCGGCGCTGTTCATCTCGCAGTCGGGCGAGACCGCCGACACGTTGGCCTCGCTGCGCTACTGCCATGACGAAGGCCTGAAGATCGGCGCCATCGTCAACGTCAAGGAATCGACCATCGGCCGCGAGGCCGATGCCATCTTCCCGATCCTCGCCGGACCGGAGATCGGCGTTGCCTCGACCAAGGCGTTCACCTGCCAGCTTGCCGTTCTCGCTTCGCTGGCGATCGCCGCCGGCAAGGCGCGCGGTACGGTTTCGGCCGACGAGGAAAAGCAGCTGGTGAAGAGCCTGGCGGAAATGCCGCGCATCATGAGCCAGGTGCTGAATGCCATCCAGCCGCAGATGGAAGCGCTGGCGCGCGACCTGTCGAAATACAAGGACGTGCTCTATCTCGGCCGCGGCACCAGCTATCCGCTGGCCATGGAAGGCGCGCTCAAGCTCAAGGAAATCTCCTATATCCACGCCGAAGGCTATGCCGCGGGCGAACTGAAGCACGGCCCGATCGCGCTGATCGACGAAAACATGCCGGTCATCGTCATTGCCCCGCACGACCGATTCTTCGAAAAGACCGTGTCGAACATGCAGGAAGTGGCGGCCCGTGGCGGCCGGATCATCTTCATCACCGACGACAAGGGTGCCGCCGCCTCCAAGCTGGAGACGATGGCGACCATCGTCCTGCCGAATGTCGCAGAAATCATCGCGCCGATGGTGTTCTCGCTGCCGATCCAGCTGCTCGCCTACCACACCGCCGTCTTCATGGGCACCGACGTCGACCAACCGCGCAATCTGGCAAAGTCGGTGACCGTCGAATGAGGATCCGGCCGGAAGCGCCCGGTGACGAAGCCGCCATCGGCGCGCTCACCGCGGCTGCCTTTGCCGGCCATCCCTACAGCGACGGCTCGGAGCCGCTGATCATCGAGCGCCTGCGGCGCCTCGACAAGCTCACGCTTTCGCTGGTCGCCGAGGATGAAGGCCAGATCGTCGGCCATGTCGCCTTCTCGCCGGTGACGCTGTCGGGCGGCGAGGGTGGCTGGTACGGTGTCGGGCCTATTTCGGTGGCACCCGGGCGGCAGAGGAGCGGAATCGGCTCGAAGCTCATGCGCGAGGGCCTGGCAAGACTCGAGGCGCAAGGCGCTTCGGGCTTCGCCTTGGTCGGCGATCCGGCCTACTACAACCGGTTCGGTTTCACCGCCCGGCCGGAGCTGACGACGTCCGGAGTTCCGCCCGAATTTTTCCTCGTCCTGCCCTTGCACGGCGAAGTTCCGTCGGGCATGGTCGCCTTCCATCCGGCTTTCTTCGGCGATGCAGCATAACGGCGAGACGATGAACGACAGCCCCGAGCGAATTTCGCTGGCGACGCGCATCCGCAACAATTTCCTCACGGGATTGATCATCTGCGCACCGGTCGCCATCACCATCTGGCTGACCTGGTCCTTCATCGACTGGGCCGACAGCTGGGTGAAGCCGTATATCCCCAGCCGCTACAATCCGGAGAGCTATCTCCAGTTCGCCATTCCCGGATTCGGCCTGCTGATCGCGGTGACGACGATCACGCTGATCGGCTTTCTCGGCAAGAACCTGATCGGCCGCTCGATCGTCGATTTCGGCGAGCGCATCTTCCACCGCACGCCGCTGGTGCGCACGCTCTACAAGAGCCTCAAGCAGATCTTCGAATCGGTGCTGAAGGACCAGTCCTCCTCCTTCAAGAAGGTCGGGCTGATGGAATTTCCGTCGCCCGGCGTCTGGGCACTGGTGTTCATCGCCACGGAGGCCAAGGGCGAGATCGCCGCAAAGCTCAACGAGGACGGCGTCGAGATGGTCGCGGTCTTTCTGCCGCCGACACCCGTTCCGACGGCCGGCTTCCTGCTCTTCGTGCCACGCGACAAGCTGAAGGTGCTCGACATGAGCCCCGAGGAAGCGGCCAAGATGCTGTTTTCCGGCGGTCTCGTCATGCCCGACTACAAGCCGCCGGCCCTTCCCGACGCCACCGTCTGACGGTTTCCGCGAAGTCACCCGGCCCGGAGGAAGCGGATCGCCTCGTCGCGGCGATGCAGGTAGAGCAGCGTCCGGACCGCCTCGCCACGCGGACTCATCAGGTCCGGATCGCGATCCAGCAGATAGGATGCGTCCTTGCGGGCGATTTCCAGGAGATCGGCGTGCGCCTCAAGGCTGGCGATGCGGAAACCGGGCGTGCCGGACTGGCGCGTGCCGAGCAGTTCGCCTTCGCCGCGCAGCTTCAGGTCCTCCTCGGCGATCAGGAAGCCGTCCTCGCTGTCGCGCAGGATCGACAGGCGCGCCTTGCCGGTTTCGCCGAGCGGTCCCTTGTAGAGCAGGATGCAGCTTGAGGCCTCATCGCCGCGCCCGACCCGGCCGCGTAGCTGGTGCAGCTGGGCGAGGCCGAATCGCTCGGCATGCTCGATCACCATGATCGTCGCGTCCGGCACGTCGACGCCGACCTCGACCACGGTCGTCGCCACCAGCAAGCGTGTCTCGCCGTTCTTGAAGGCGAGCATGGCCGCATCCTTTTCCGGCCCGCTCATCCGTCCGTGCACGAGACCGATCGGCGCACCGATCGCCTTTTCGAGAACGGCAAAGCGCTCCTCGGCCGACATCAGCTCGGATACGTCGGATTCCTCGACCAGCGGGCAGATCCAGTAGGCCTTCTTGCCGTCGGCGACGGCGGCACGCAGCCGCTCGACGATCTCGCCGGTGCGCTCGCTCGGCACCGTCACCGTCTGGATCGGCTTTCGCCCAGCCGGTTTTTCGGTGAGCTTGGAGACGTCCATGTCGCCGAAGGCGGCAAGCACCAGCGTGCGCGGGATGGGTGTGGCCGTCATCACCAGCATGTGCGGGGAGATGCCCTTGGCGGTCAGCCGGAGACGCTGGTGCACGCCGAAACGGTGCTGCTCGTCGACCACGGCCAGCATCAGGTTCCTGTAGTTCACCGTGTCCTGGAACAGCGCATGGGTGCCGATGACGATCTGTGCCTCGCCGGATGCGATCCGTTCGGAGATCGCCTCGCGCTCCTTGCCCTTGGTGCGGCCCGTCAGCACCTCGACCCTGAGGCCGGCGCTCGCGGCAAATTTCGAGATCGTCGCGTAATGCTGGCGCGCCAGGATTTCGGTCGGCGCCATCAGCACGGCCTGGCCACCGCTTTCGACGGCGGCAGCCATGGCAAGCAGGGCGACCAGTGTCTTGCCGGCCCCGACATCCCCTTGCAGCAGCCGCAGCATGCGGGTGTCCGAGGACATGTCCTTCAGGATGTCGGCGACCGCCAGCGTCTGGCTTCCGGTCGGCGAGAAGGGCAGGGCGGCGAGGATCTTGCCCGAAATCTCGCCGGTCGCCCTGACCGGCGTGCCCGGCACCTTGCGCAGCTTCTGCCGCACCAGGGCTAGCGACACCTGGCCGGCGAGGAATTCGTCATAGGCGAGCCGGCGCCGCGCCGGGGCCTGCGGATCGACATCCTTTTCGTCGCGCGGATGGTGCAGGTCGACGAAACTCTGGCGGATGCCCGGAAAACCCTGTCGGGTGACGAGCGCCGGATCCGCCCATTCGGGCAATTCCGGCACGCGCTCCACCGCATGCTCGATCTGCTTGCGCAGCACCTTGGGCGAAAGCCCGGCGGTGAGCGGATAGACCGGCTCGACCAGCGGCATGTTCTCCGCCTCGCTCGCCTTCACCATCAGGTCCGGATGCACCATGGAAGGGCGACCGTTGAACCAGTCGACCTTGCCCGAGACGATGATCGTCTCGTCGACGGGCAGGGCCTTTTCCAGCCAGTTGCCCTTGACGCGGAAAAAGGTGAGCGCCAGCTCTCCGGTCTCGTCGTGCAGGAAGACGCGGTAGGGCAGGCTGGACTTGCCGGGCGGCGGCGGCTGGTGGCGGTCGACCCGCCCGGTGATCGTCACGATCGCGCCCTGCTGGGCGAGCGCAATGCCCGGCTGGTTGCGCCGGTCGATCAGCCGGAAGGGTGCGAGGAACAGCAGGTCGACGACGCGGGCGTCCTCGGCATCCTCGCGGCCCAGCAGGCTCGCCAGCAATTGCGCAAGCTTCGGCCCGACGCCGGACAGCGAAGCGACGGAGGCAAACAGGGGATCGAGAAGCGTTGGCCGCATGATGGCTGGCAAAATGCGCCGAGAATTACCGGCTTGGCAAGGCTGACAAGCGGTTGGGACGGCGCTATAGAGGCGCATCAACAGGAAGGTGTTTGCATATGACCGGTTTGATCCTCAGCAGTGCAGAACTCGATCCGCGCCGCCGGCGCATTCTGTTCCGCTGCTGGCACCGCGGTATCCGCGAAATGGACCTGATCCTCGGCCAGTTCGCCGAAGCCGAAATCGCCGCCATGGACGACGCCACGCTCGACGAGCTGGAGCGCATCATGAGCGAGGAGGACCAGGACCTGGTGAAGTACATCACCGGCGCTTCGCCCGTGCCCGCGCATCTTCAGACTCCGCTGTTCGAGCGCATCGCCGCCTGTCGCCCCGATTTCTCGCCGGTCACGCTGGAAGGGCTCGGACGCTCGGAATGATCTCTCTTCTCGATACCAGGACGATCGCGGCGGCGAAGTCCGCGCTCACCGTTTCGCACGTGCCGGACGGCATGGACGCCTTCGTGCTGGCGGAACTCGCCCGCCTCGGCCAGCCGGTCGCCTATATCCTGTCGGACGGCCAGCGCATGGCCGACATCGAGCAGAACCTGTCCTTTGCGGCGCCCGAAATCCCGGTGCTGACGCTGCCAGCCTGGGACTGCCTGCCCTACGACCGCGTATCGCCATCGGCCGATACGTCGGCGCGCCGCCTGACGGCGCTGTCCGGCCTCGTCGCCCACGGCAAGAAGCCGCATGCGGCGATCGTGCTGGTCACCGTCAATGCCATGCTGCAGAAGGTGGCGCCGGCCGAGGTGATCGACAGCCTCGGCTTTTCCGCCCGCCCCGGCAACCAGATCAAGATGGACGACATCGCCGCCCGGCTGGAGCGCAACGGGTTTGAGCGCGTGGCGACCGTGCGCGAGGTCGGCGAATTCGCCGTGCGCGGCGGTATTCTTGACGTCTTCGTGCCGGGCTCGGAGGAGCCGGTCCGGCTCGACTTCTTCGGCGATACGCTAGAGAGCATCCGCACCTTCGATCCGGCCAGCCAGCGCACCATCGGCCAGGCCCGCTCGCTCGACCTCCATCCGATGAGCGAAGTGACGCTCACCCCGGATTCGATCAGCCGCTTCCGCAAGAACTATCTCTCGCTGTTCGGCGCCGCCACCCGCGACGACGCGCTCTATGCGGCCGTGTCCGAAGGCCGGCGCTATGCCGGCATGGAACACTGGCTGCCGCTGTTTCACGACCATCTCGACACGGTGTTCGACTATCTCAAGGGCTTCCGTATCGTCACCGACCATACCGTACGGGAGGCGGCCGAGGAGCGCGCCAAACTGATCCGCGACTATTACGAGGCGCGGCTGAACACCGGGACGCCCGGCAAGGGCCATCTGTCGCAGGGCACGCCCTACAAGCCGGTGCCGCCCGAGCGGCTCTATCTCGGCGCCGGCGAATTCGGCCGGATGCTGGATACGCATGCGCCGCTCCGGCTCACCCCGTTTGCCGAGCATGACGGCGAGGCACGCAAGGTGATCGAGATCGCCGCACGTCCCGGCCCGCGCTGGGCGAAGACGGCGATCGAGACGGGCGAGGGCAATACCCGCACCAACGTCTTCGACCAGGCGGTGAAATACATTGCCGAGAAGCGCGCGGCCGGTTCCAAGGTGCTGATCGCCGGCTGGTCCGAGGGCTCGCTCGACCGCCTGCTGCAGGTGCTCGACGAACACGGCCTTGCCAACCTCAAGTCAGTCTCGGCGCTCAAGGATCTCGACGGGCTGAAGAAGGGCGAGGCGGCGACCGCCGTGCTCAGCCTCGAGGGCGGCTTCGAGGCCGGCGACCTCGTCATCGTCGGCGAGCAGGACATTCTCGGCGACCGCATGGTGCGCCGTTCCAAGCGCCGCAAGCGCGCCGCCGACTTCATCTCGGAAGTGGCTGGCCTGGACGAGGGCTCGATCGTCGTCCATGCCGAGCATGGCATCGGCCGTTTCGTCGGGCTTCGCACCATCGAGGCGGCCGGCGCGCCGCATGCCTGCCTCGAGCTGCTCTATGCCGACGACGCCAAGCTCTTCCTGCCCGTAGAGAACATCGATCTCCTGTCGCGCTACGGTTCCGAGGGCTCGGATGCGCAGCTCGACAAGCTGGGCGGCGGCGCCTGGCAGATGCGCAAGGCCAAGCTCAAGAAGCGCCTGCTCGACATGGCGGGCGCGCTGATCCGCGTCGCCGCCGAGCGCATGATGCGCATGGCGCCGGTGCTGACCACCCAGGAAGGCCTCTACGACGAGTTCGCCGCCCGCTTCCCCTATGACGAGACCGAGGACCAGCTGAATGCCATCGAGGCGGTGCGCGGCGATCTCGGTGCCGGCCGACCGATGGACCGGCTGATCTGCGGCGACGTCGGCTTCGGCAAGACGGAGGTGGCGCTGCGCGCCGCCTTCATCGCGGCGATGAACGGCATCCAGGTCGCGGTCGTCGTGCCGACCACGCTCTTGGCACGCCAGCATTTCAAGACCTTCACAGAGCGCTTCCGCGGTCTGCCGATCCGCATCCAGCAGGCCTCGCGGCTGGTCGGCGCCAAGGAACTGAACCTCGTCAAGAAGGAAGTGGCGGAAGGCAAGACCGACATCGTCGTCGGCACCCATGCGCTGCTCGGCACGGGCGTCAGCTTCGCCAATCTGGGCCTCCTGATCATCGACGAGGAACAGCATTTCGGCGTCAAGCACAAGGAACGCCTGAAGGATCTGAAGACCGACGTGCATGTGCTCACCCTTTCGGCGACGCCGATCCCGCGCACACTGCAGCTCGCCATGACCGGGGTTCGCGAACTGTCGCTGATCACCACGCCGCCGGTCGACCGCATGGCGGTCCGAACCTTCATCTCGCCCTTCGACCCGCTGGTGATCCGCGAGACGCTGATGCGCGAGCACTACCGCGGCGGCCAGAGCTTCTATGTCTGCCCGCGTCTGGCCGATCTCGCCGACATCCAGGCCTTCCTGCAGTCGGACGTGCCGGAGCTCAAGGTCGCGGTTGCCCATGGCCAGATGGCGGCGGGCGAACTCGAAGACATCATGAATGCCTTCTATGACGGCCGCTACGACGTGCTGCTGTCGACCACGATCGTCGAGTCGGGCCTCGACGTGCCGACCGCCAATACGCTGATCGTCCACCGCGCCGACATGTTCGGCCTGGCCCAGCTCTACCAGCTGCGCGGCCGCGTCGGCCGTTCCAAGGTCCGTGCCTTTGCGCTTCTGACCCTGCCGGTCAACAAGGTGCTGACCACGACGGCGGAACGCCGCCTGAAAGTGCTGCAGTCGCTCGACACGCTCGGCGCCGGCTTCCAGCTGGCGAGCCACGACCTCGACATCCGCGGTGCCGGCAATCTGCTCGGCGAAGAGCAGTCCGGCCACATCAAGGAAGTCGGCTTCGAGCTGTACCAGCACATGCTGGAGGAGGCGGTCGCCGAGGTGAAGGGCGTCGACGAGGTCACCGACAGCGGCTGGTCGCCGCAGATATCGGTCGGAACCTCGGTGATGATCCCCGACGACTACGTGCCGGACCTGCATCTGCGCCTCGGTCTCTACCGCAGGCTGGGCGAGATCACCGAGGTCAACGAGATCGACGGCTTCGGCGCCGAGATGATCGACCGTTTCGGACCGCTGCCGATCGAGGTCCAGCACCTGCTGAAGGTCGTCTACATCAAGGCGCTGTGCCGCAAGGCCAATGTCGACAAGCTGGAAGCAGGCCCGAAGGGCGTCGTCGTGCAGTTCCGCAACAAGCAGTTCCCCAATCCGGCGGCGCTGGTCGGTTATATCGCCAAGCAGGGATCGATGGCCAAGATCCGCCCCGACCAGAGCGTGTTCCTGACCCGCGACCTGCCGACGCCGGAAAAGCGCCTACAGGGCGCGGCGGTGGTGATGACGCAGCTGGCGGAACTGGCGAAGAGCTGAGCGGCAAGGTCCATCGGTGCACACCTGCCGGCTTTTCGGTCCGTCAGAACATTACTGTTTCCGGCGAATCACGCTACAAGAAGGCATCGGTATGACCCGTGCCTCCTCCCTCCATCCGGGAAAGCATTTCATGCAGGGTTCTCGAACCAAGAACTGTCCAACCGGGCGCGCGTGAGGAGGGGTTGCGACATCTGCCCGCGCAGGAGGTTCACCGATGCCGCTTTCCGCACCCGTATTCTATCTCAAACGTAAGGCTAGGATTCTAAGCCGTAAAATGGATATTCCTCTGCATGAGGCGCTTGATCGCGTCGCCGTAGAGGAAGGGTTTTCGAGTTGGAGCATGCTGGCTGCACGGACCGCTACGGCTGCGGCCGACCAATCAGACGGTGCGCTGCTCGGCCGGCTGGTGCCCGGCGATCTGATGCTTATCGGCGCAAGACCGGGCCAGGGCAAGACCATGATGGGACTGCGGCTGGCATTGGCCGCAATGCGAGATGGCCGGCCGGCAGCCTTCTTCACGCTGGTCTATACTGGACGGGATCGCAGCGACCTGTTCCGGGCGCTCGGAGCAAAGCCAAGTGACTTCGACAAGCTGTTCCTCTTCCACGATTCCGATGCGATCAACGCCCACTACATGATCGACGCTCTGGCCGCGCTGCCGCGCGGCAGCGTTGCCGTCGTCGACTACCTGCAGGCCCTAGACCATCGGCGCGAAAATCCGGATCTGATGGTGCAGGTCAGCGCGCTACGACAGTTCGCGCGCGAGCGCGGTCTCATTCTCGTGTTCATCTCGCAGGTCGACCGAGCCTATGAGGGGAGCGGCAGATCCCTGCCAGATCTTCAGGATGTCAGGTTGCCCAATCCGCTGGATCTCACCCTCTTCGACAAGACCTGCTTCCTCAACCGAGGAGAGATGAGATTTGCCTCGAACGTCGGCTGAGCGGTTGCTGATCTCGGTGTGTGGCGGCGATCTTACTTCTGGCACTCCGGCTCACGACGCTTCCGTCTCGTCTTCCGGCTTGATCGCTAACGCTGCCTCGTCCTTGCCGGCGACCGCCGGCGGCAGGGCGACGCCCTTGGTGCGCTCGCGCGACAGGGTCAGGAGGCCTGAACCGACGATCAGCACGATGCCGGCCACCATGGGCAGATCGACCCGGTCGCCGAAGATGACGTATCCGAACAGGATGCCCCACAGCATCTGGCTGTATTGGGTCGGCCCGACGACGGCGGCCGGTGCATAGAACGAGGCGTACATCAAAAGCACGTTGCCAAGGGCCCCGAGCAGGCCGTAGCCGGCGAGAAGGGCCCACTGCGTCGCGTCAGGCGCGGAAAAATCCTGGAGCATGGCGAAGCCGCAGATGACGAGCGCGCCCATGAGGCCCGCGCCATAGAGCGAGATGTTCTTCTCCGAAGGGCCGATCGCCCGGTAGATGATGATCGACAGCGCCCCGGAAAGGCCGGCCAGCACCGCCCCGACATGGCCGATCGACAACTCGCGAAAGCCCGGCCGCAGCACGACCAGCACGCCGACAAAGCCGAGGATGACCGCACCCCAGCGACGAATGCCGACAGACTCCTTCAACAACACCACCGACATGACGGTGACGAAGGAGGGCAGGAGGAAGATCAGGCAGAAGGCCTCGGCCATCGACAGGTGCGTGAAGGCCGTCACGCTGCCGATCGTACCGATGCCGGAGGAAAAGAACCGCAGGACCCAGAGCGGACGGCTGGTCGTGGTGAAGACATCGTACCAGCGGTCGTTGCGCTTCAACAGGAAGGGCAGGGCGACGAGGCCGAAGACGGCCCCGAAGAACCCGGATTCGTAGGGACTGATGCGCCCGTCGATCAGCTTGACCGAGGCGTCGCTGATCGAATAGGCGAAAAACGCCGCGAAGGCGAGCAGAATACCCTTGAGAATGACGTCGGAGCGCACGGTGGGGAATCCCGGGAGGAAGGATGTTACCCGTGCTTAAGGACGTTCCCGCAGCGCGTCAATTGAGTTTTGCAAGCGCTTCGGATTTCATCCGGGCGATGTCGCGCAGCGCACCCGCGAGCACGTCGGGGGTCTGCGCACCGCTCACGGCATATTGCTGGTCGAAGATCAGGAAGGGTACGCCGTTCACGCCCATCTGGCGGGCGGCCTCGATCTCGCCAAGCACCTCGGCCTTGTCGGCATCGCCGGTCAACAGCGCATCGACGAGCGCACGGTCGAGACCGGCGGCCTCGGCAATGTCGAGCAGCACGGCCGGATCGCCGACATTGCGGCCTTCTTCGAAATTCGCCTTGAACAGCGCCGCCACGACCCGATCCTGGATCTCGCGGTCCTCGACGCCGGCCCAGTAGATCAGGCGGTGCGCGTCGAGCGTGTTCGGCCCGACCTTGATCGCGTCGAAATCAAAGGCAATGCCGACGGCCGAACCCAGTTCGCGCAGTTGCGCGTGGGCGCGGTCCATATTGTCCTTGCCGCCGAGCTTTTCGGCCAATGCCTTCTGCTGGTCGACACCCTCCGGCGGATAGTCCGGGTTGAGCTGGTAGGGCCGCCAGTTGACGTCGACGCCGATCTCGCCCTGCACCTCGGCAATGGCGAGGTCGAGACGCGCCTTGCCGAGATAGCACCAGGGGCAGACGACGTCCGAGACGATGTCGATGGTGATGCGTTCCATGATGCTTTCCTTTCCGGGCGGCTGAGGGCCAAAATGACCGTTCGCTGCCACGTAAGGGCAATCGCGGCGCATTTCAACCGGTTACCTTGGCGTAACCGCCGCCGGGAAAAGACTGGACGCGGGCGCTACTGCGCCCGCGTGTCCCACCATACAGGAAGCTGGTAGCCGTAGAGCGGCGTCTTCTCCGGCCGGCCGATGTGCGTCCAGCGGGCCGCCCACTGCTCGCCGATATGGTAGAGCGGGACGACATAGTGGCCGGCGACCAGCAGGCGGTCATAGGCGCGCACGGCCGCCTGAAAATCCTCCAGGCTGCGGGCACTGGCGAGCGCCTCGATCATGCGGTCGATGTCGGGATCGGCAACGCCGGCATAGTTGAAGCTGCCCTGGGCGTCGCGCGACGAGGATTCCCAGCGGTTGAACTGTTCGGCCCCGGGCGACAGGGACGAGGTATAAGCCTTGACGATCATATCGTAGTCGAAGCTGTTCGACCGCGCCTGATACTGCGCGTCGTCGACCGTGCGGATCGACATCTGGATGCCGATCAGGGCCAGCGCGCGCTGATAGGCGATCGCCATCTTCTCCTGGCCCTCGTTCTGGGTCATCACCTCGAAGGTGAGTTGCTTGCCGGTCTTGTCGAGCATCTTGCCGCCCTTGATCGCATAGCCCGCCTCGGCGAGCAGCGAGACGGCCTGGCGCAGGACCTTGCGGTCGGTGCCCGAGCCGTCGGAGACCGGCATGGCATAGGTCCCGGCGAGAATCTCCGGCGCGATGCGGTCCTTGGCGGGCCCGAGCAGGGCGAGTTCGCGGTCATCGGCGGCATTGCCGAAGGCGCCGAGCGTGGAATTCTGCCAGAAGCTCTGGCTGCGCTTGAAGGCACCGCCGTAGAGGTTCTTGTTCACCCATTCGAAATCAAAGGCCAGCGACAGGGCTTCGCGCACCTTGGCGTCGGCAAAGATCGGCCGGCGGGTATTGAAGACGAAGCCGAGCATGCCGGAGGGCAGGCCGGGCTGGAAGACCTCCCGGACGACGTCGCCGTTCTTGACGGCGGGGAAGTCGTAGGCGCGCTCCCAGTGGCCGGAATCGCCTTCCGGATAGACATCGACATCGCCCTTCTTGAAAGCTTCGAACAGGGTCGAATCCTGGAGGAAATAGGTGACGGAGATCTCGTCGTAATTGTCGAAGCCGACCTTGGAGGGAATGTCCTTGCCCCAATAGTTCGGATCGCGGGCATAGACGATCTTCTCGCCCGGCTTGATCGACTTGATCTTGTAGGGCCCGGAACCGACCGGTATTTCCAGTGAGGACTGGTCGAACTTCGCCGGGTCGACCGCGTGTTGCGGCAGGATCGGTGACATGGCGAGGATCATTGGCGTCTCGCGGTTGGCCTTGTTGTTGAAGGTGAAGCGGACACTGTTGTCGCCGACCTTCTCCATCTTCTCAACCACGGCAAGACGCTTGTTGTAGGGCGGGCGCCCCTTTTCCTGCAGCAGGTTGAACGAGAAGATCACGTCCTCGGCCGTCACCGGCTTGCCGTCGTGCCAGCGGGCCTTGGGATTGAGGTTGAACTGGATGAAGGTGCGGTCCTCGTCCCATTCGACGGTCTCTGCCAGAAGGCCGTAGAGCGAGAAGGGCTCGTCGCTCGAACGCGTCATCAGCGATTCGTAGAACAGGTTGCCGTATTCCGGGTCCCAGATGCCACGCGCGGTCGTGCGCATGCCCTTCAGGACAAAGGAATTCAGACTGTCGAAGGTGCCGACGACGCCGTAATT
This sequence comes from Allorhizobium sp. GW101-3B10, assembly GCF_059424725.1. Classification (NCBI taxonomy): domain Bacteria; kingdom Pseudomonadati; phylum Pseudomonadota; class Alphaproteobacteria; order Hyphomicrobiales; family Rhizobiaceae; genus Allorhizobium; species Allorhizobium sp. GW101-3B10. The sequence continues at coordinate 1,554,615 of NZ_JBWKZR010000001.1, forward strand.
GATCCTGCCGCCCTTCTTCACTTCGGGATTAACGTAGGGGAAGTGCGTGTAGTCCGCACCGAGCGCCGGGTCGCCATGCATGGCGATCCCGTGCACCGGCTCGGCATGGGCAAGGCTGCACTGGGCGAGAAAGAGCAGGCTGAGGGCTATGCGGCGCACGAATTATCCTTTCCGCGAGGTCCGAGAATCTCGATTAGGCTAGCACGAACACCATAAAACAAACACATCGCCATGCAAAAAGCCGCCTTGCTCCCCTATGCGCCCAAAGAAAGACTGGATATTCCGGACTTCGCGATGTAACAGGGGAGCCGGGTGCCAAGGTCATGTATTTGCCTCATTTGGACGACAGTTGACAGGCAGCACGACCGGCGAGTGTCGCGGCCTTTACAAGTGCCCGATATCGGTTTTCAGGAGACGGATTAGGTTATGATGTTCAATGCAACCAAAGCTACGCGGACGGCACTGTCTGCTCTCGTTCTGACCCTCGGCGCGGCATCTGCCCCGATGGTTGCCAGCGCGCAGGACGCAGCAGCTCCCGCGGCGGCCGGCCCGGCCAAGTGGTTCAAGACCTGCACCAAGCAGGAAGAGGCCGACGTCTGCGTCGTCCAGAACCAGCAGCTCGCCCAGAACGGCCAGCTGATCACCGCTGTTGGCCTGATCTCCATCGAAGGCAAGATCAACCGCAAGCTCATCCAGGTCACCGTTCCGTCGGCTCGCCTGATCCCGCCGGGCATCATGATGCAGATCGACGGTGCCAAGGGCGTCAAGCTCGACTACACCGTCTGCCTTCCGGACCGCTGCACGGCCGAAATGCCCTTGACCGATGCGGTCATCGCCAGCCTGAAGAAGGGCAATGAGGTGGTCCTGACCTCGGTCAACTTCCGCCGCGCCCCGAACCCGATCAAGATCCCGCTCGAAGGCTTCACCGGCGCCTATGATGGCGAGGCCATGTCGCAGTCGCAGGCCGAGGAGCGCCAGCGCCTCCTGCAGGAAGCCATGCAGAAGAAGCAGGAAGAGCGCAACAAGGCGATCAACGACGCCCAGGACGCTGCCAAGCAGGGCAACTGATCTCTCTCTCTCTCTCTTGCCGAGATATAGATATGGAAAGGCCCGCTTGCGCGGGCCTTTTTTGTTTTCATCGATGCTCGGGGAGACGCTCGCGCGTCAGTGGGCGAAGCTTGCCTTGGGCTTGTAGTGTCCGGCCTGCTCCCGCACGAAGATCTGCTGAACCTGCGGATTGCGCAGCGGTTCATCGCTGAGATCCTTTTCCAGGTTCTGCTCCGACACATAGGCGACGTATTCCGTCTCCGCGTTTTCGGCGAGCAGATGGTAGAAGGGCTGGTCCTTGGACGGGCGCACTTCGGCCGGAATGGCATTCCACCATTCCTCGCTGTTGGCGAATTCCGGATCCACGTCGAACACGACGCCACGGAACGGAAAGACCTTGTGGCGAACAACTTCCCCGATGCCAAATTTTGCGTTGCGCTGTTTCATGGGCTTCACTTCCTTTCCTCATGAATTTGGGGAGGAAAGAGTGAAACATCAAGACCTGTCTATGCTTTCGCGCTCAGGCCGCCGGTCTGGCGCCGCGGCGCCCGGGTGCCGTCGCCAGAACCAGTCCGCCCATGACGAGCACGATGCCGACCGCGTGATAGGCCTGGAACTGCTCGCCGAGGAAGAGCACCGCCATGATGATCGACATCGGCGGCATGAGATAGAGCGTGACGCCGGCCATCGCCGCGCCGAAGACGCGGACCGCATGCTGGAAGCAGTAGAAGGCGGCGAGCGAGGCAAAGAGAATGATGCCGAGAAGCTTGGTCCAGTCGCTCGTCGTATCCGGCAAAAGGCCGCCGGTCAGCACCTCGTAGAGGGCCGGCGGAATGAGGACCAGCGTGCCCGACAGCGACAGCAGGCCGAACAGCGGCATGGGCGGCATGGCCTGCACCGCCGGATGACGCAGCAGCAGCGAGTAGAGCGCAAAGGCGATCGCCGCGGCGAGAATGCCGAAATCGCCGATGTTGAAGCGCAGGTGGAAGAGCGCCGTCCAGTCGCCCTTGAGAACGATGACCGCGACCCCGGCAAAGGCGACGACCATGCCCACCAGTTCGACCGGGGAGATGCGGCGCCCCTGGAACAGCCATTGCAGCAGGATGATGAACAGCGAGGACGTGGTGTAGATCAGCGTCGCGTTGGATGCCGTCGTCAGCGTCAGCGCCCAGTAGACGAAACCGCCGCAAATGCCCATGCCGAGGATGCCGAGCGCCAGCCAGATGCCGGTGTGTGTGCGCACGAAGGCGAGGCAGACCCTGCGCTCGGCATAGACCAAGGGAAAGATGATCAGGGCCGAGCCCGCCCAGCGCAGGAAGGCGGTGGTGAAGGGCGCGATGTCGCCGGTAATGCCCCGACCGAAGATCAGGTTGCTGGAAAAGAACACCGGCGCGAGGAAATAGAGCAGCCAGTCGAGCGGTCGCGGCGCAGCCGAGGTCTTGGTCTGGGGCATGGAGGCGATCTGGCTTTCGGACAAGGAAGACGAAGTGCGGGGCATGCCGTGGCCCACGGCGGCGAAGCGGAGACTACAAGGGCGGTGCGGGGATGGAAAGCCGCGAAACCTTGCCCCGGTACGCCGGGGCGAAAACTTGCACGGGCAGGGGATTCACGCTACCCAGACGGCAACGGACACAGGCCGAAGCGGAGATGCCGTGAGCAACCAATGGGGCAGGGATAAGCAGCTGACGCAAGCGCGCGGCGGATCACCGTTCGTGCTGCTGATCGCGATCCTTGTCAGCCTGGTGCTCGGGGCTGCCGCCGGATATGGCGCCATGCGCTATCTTGGCCTGCAGGACGCCAGTCGGCTTGCCACGGTCGACCAGCAGATCGCCGACCTGTCCGCCCAGTTGAGCGACAGCAACCGGCGTCTCGCCGAAGCGGTCGAAGCGCGCAAGCGGGCAGAGACGGCCCTTGATGCCGGCGACCCGGAGACGGCCGCGCTGAGGCAGACGCTCGACAGCCAGCGCGGCGAACTCGACATCATGACCGACGGGATCGAGGCGACGAGCCGCGAACTTATGTCGGAGAAAGAGGAAAACACCCGGCTGGAGAAGGCTCTGGCGGACGCGCGCCAGCGCAGCCTCGCCCAGGACAAGGCGCTCGAAACGGCCAAACAGGAAGCAGCAAGCGCCAAGGAAACTGCCGACGCCGCCCTTGCCGACCTGAGGCAAAGGCTGGAAGCGTCGGAAGGCGAAGCGGGGCAGTCCCTGGCGCAGCTGAAGACCGTGGAGATCCCGCGTCTCGAGGCGCAGATAGCCGCGCTTGCCGAGAAGCTGGCCAAGGCCGAGGCGGCTGGGGACAAGATCTCCGCCGAGCGTGACGCCCTTGGTGCCCAGCTGGCCCGCAGCCGGGATGCCCTGACGAAGGCCGAGGACAAGCTCGCCCGCGAGCGTGAGCGCAGTGCCGGACTGCAGGCCGAGCTGGACGCGGCAAGGGCGGACAGCGCGCCAGGCCAAGATACAGCGCCCGACAGTCCGCCTTCGGCACCACCGGAGCCCCGCGAGGACCTGCCGCTCATCGCGGACGCGCCGCGGGACCCTCCCACCGTCGATGCGGTGCTCGCCAGGACGCCGGGCCTTGATCGGCTGTCGGCGGAAGACTACCAGCGCCTGCGGAGCCTGCTGGTGTCCGGTGAGTGCGTGACGACCGGCCTGCAGGCGGTCTTCCGCTCGGTGCCGGTCGTGACACTTCGCAACCTGATGCGCGACCTGAAAAGCGGTTGCTGAGCGAAAGGACCCTCGCCATGCCAACGAAACTCGTCACATTCCTCTCGGCCCTGGGGCTCGCCCTCGTCGCCACGACAGCCGCGGCCGACAGCTTCGAGCGCAACATCATGACCGGCGGGCCGAGCGGCACCTATATCCGCATCGGCCGCGACATCGCCGCGCTCGGCGCCGAATGCGGCCTTGGCCTCAACGTCGTGGAGAGTGCCGGTTCGCTGGAAAACTTCGTCGGCGTGCGCAACCGGCGCAATACCCAGTTCGGCATCGTCCAGAGCGACGTGCTCGAATATCTGAAGACCTTTGAGGCCAATGACCCGGAAGTGCAGCAGGCGGTGCGCGGCGTGCGCATCATGTTCCCGCTCTACAATGAGGAGGTCCACGTCCTGGCGCGAAGCGGCGTCGCCGATCTCAAGGGGCTCGCCGGGCAGAAGATCGCCATCGGCAAGGCCGACAGCGGCACGTATCTCACCGCGACGCTGATGCTCGACATATTGCAGATCAAGGCGGCGGAACGGCTGACGATCAATCCCGACGAGGCGCTGCCGAAGCTCTTGTCGGGCGAGATCGACGCCTTCTTCTACGTAGCGGGCGCACCAGCCGCCCTCTTTGCCAATGCCCAGATCGACGGCACGAAGTTCCATCTGCTGCCGATCAAGGATGCGCCGCTGCTGGCGACCTATACAGCGGCGACGGTGCCGGCCGCGACCTATTCCTTCCAGCAGGAGCCCGTCGATCTGGTCGCCGTCAAGGCCGTGCTGATGACCTATGACTACGATCCGAAGAAGAACGCCTATCACCGCGAGAGCTGCCGCTCGGTTTCGGATTTCTCCAGCCTGATCCTCAACGGCATGCCGGCCCTCGAGGCCAAGGGGCACCCGAAGTGGAAATCGGTCGACCTGACGGCCCTGCCGCCCGGCTGGCAGGTGGGAACCTGCGTCAAGGCGGGCATGGCGCTCGACTACAAGCCGGCCTGCACGGCGCCCGCAGCACAGCCGGCGCCGGCTCCTGACGCCAACGAGGAGTATCTGAACCTTCTCAAGCAGCGCCTGAAGAAAACGCCGTAAGGCGCTGGAATTGCTTCATAAGCGAAACTTAACTTTTTCCGGCATGAAAAAACCGGCGCGGTCGAGCAGACCGCGCCGGTTTTGCTGTTCTTCGTGACCGGCCCGCCCGGAGGCAAGCCGGCCGGGGCCGTTAGGCCGAGTAGTACATGTCGAATTCGACCGGATGCGGGGTCATTTCGAAGCGCATGACTTCGGCCATCTTCAGCTCGATGAACGAGTCGATCTGGTCGTCGTCGAAGACGCCGCCGGCGGTCAGGAACTTGCGATCCTTGTCGACGCTTTCGAGCGCTTCGCGCAGCGAACCGCAAACGGTCGGGATCTTCTTCAACTCCTTCGGCGGCAGGTCGTAGAGATCCTTGTCCATGGCCTTGCCGGGGTGGATCTTGTTCTTGATGCCGTCGAGGCCGGCCATCAGCATGGCGGCAAAGGCGAGATAGGGGTTGGCAGTCGGGTCCGGGAAGCGGACTTCGACGCGCTTGGCCTTCGGGTTCGAGCCGAACGGAATGCGGCACGAGGCCGAACGGTTGCGGGCCGAGTAGGCCAGCAGGACCGGCGCTTCATAGCCCGGGACCAGACGCTTGTAGGAGTTGGTCGACGGGTTGGTGAAGGCGTTCAGCGCCTTGGCATGCTTGATGATGCCGCCGATGAAGTAGAGGCAGGATTCCGACAGGCCGGCATATTCGTCGCCGGCGAAGGTCGGCTTGCCGTCCTTCCAGATCGACAGGTGGACGTGCATGCCCGAGCCGTTGTCGCCGAAGATCGGCTTCGGCATGAAGGTCGCGGTCTTGCCATAGGCATTCGCGACCTGGTGCACGACATACTTGTAGATCTGCATCTTGTCGGCGTTGCGCACCAGCGCGTCGAACTTGATGCCGAGTTCGTGCTGGGCAGCGGCCACTTCGTGGTGGTGCTTTTCGACCACGACGCCCATTTCTGCCAGCACGGTCAGCATTTCGGAGCGCATGTCCTGCAGGCTGTCGATCGGCGGAACCGGGAAATAGCCGCCCTTGACGCGCGGACGGTGGCCGAGGTTGCCGGTTTCATAGTCGGTGTCATCGTTCGACGGCAGTTCGGTCGAGTCAAGCTTGAAGCCGGTATTGTACGGATCGGCCTTGTACTTCACGTCATCGAAGACGAAGAATTCGGCTTCCGGACCGACGAAGGCGGTGTCGCCGATGCCGGACGCCTTGAGGTAGGCTTCGGCCTTCTTGGCGGTGCCGCGCGGGTCGCGGTTATAGGCTTCGCCCGAAACCGGATCGAGGATGTCGCAGATGATGACCATCGTCGACTGGGCGAAGAACGGGTCCATGTGGACCGTGTCCAGGTCGGGCATCAGAACCATGTCGGACTCGTTGATCGCCTTCCAGCCGCCGATCGAGGAACCGTCGAACATGACGCCGTCGGCGAACATGTCTTCGTCGACGCAGACGACGTCCATCGTGACGTGCTGCAGCTTACCCTTCGGGTCGGTAAAGCGCAGGTCGACGAACTTGACGTCGTTGTCCTTGATCTGCTTCAGAATATCTTGTGCGGTCGTCATTTTTTGAATTCCTTGAGTGTGATGACGATGATGAGTCCGGTCCCGCAGGGCGGGACAGACCGACTAGATGGCATCGACGCCCGTTTCACCGGTACGGATGCGAACGACTTCCTCGACGTTCGAAACGAAAATCTTGCCGTCGCCGATCCGGCCCGTCTGGGCGGCATTGCGGATCGCGTCGATGACAGCTTCGACGTTTTCGTCGGCGAGGACGACCTCGACCTTCACCTTTGGCAGGAAGTCCACCACATATTCCGCACCGCGGTACAATTCCGTGTGGCCCTTCTGCCGGCCGAAGCCCTTGGCTTCCGTGACCGTAATACCCTGCAGGCCGACTTCCTGAAGGGCTTCCTTCACTTCGTCCAGCTTGAAAGGCTTAATGATCGCTTCGATCTTTTTCATGAGAAAATATATCTCCGCTTCCCTCAACATGGCGGAAAGTCCCGCTCGGCCAACTCGATGCATGTAACGTGCCAGTTATGGCACAAACTGCGATCGAAAACGGGAAAAATTCACGTTCCCGAGGCAAATCTCGCGCAAGACTGGGCAAAACACCAGCGTGTTTTGCCAAAAAACTAAAATTTCGTGCGGTTCTTTCGTCGCAGACAATTCGCCGATTTTTCGGCTGGCGCGCAATTCAGCACAATTAAAAGGCTACTATTTATGCAAATGCACATTTCTTCGTCATTTTCCGTTGGCGCATGCTTTCCGTTCCCCGGGGCTCCGGAATCTGCTTTGATGCCTGCATGAAAAGCAATCATGAAACCCTGCTTCTGACACCTGCCGCGATGGGGCGCGCCGACCAGGCCGCGGCCCGGTCCGGCATCGATTCCTTCGGCCTGATGGAGAAGGCGGGGCAGGCGGTGGCGGCCGCGGCGCTCAGGCTCCTGCCCGGGGCACTGCGTTTCGTCGTGCTCTGCGGACCCGGCAACAATGGCGGTGACGGCTATGTCGCGGCACGGGCATTGGCCGATGCCGGCGCCGAGGTTGCAGTGTTCCGCCTCGGCGATCCGGCGCGGCTGAGAGGCGATGCGGCCACGGCCTTTGCAGGCTGCCCAATCGCCACCGACGCGCTCGACTGCTATGAACCGCGGCCGGGCGACGCGATCATCGACGCGATCTTCGGCGCCGGCCTCGATCGCCCGGTTCCGGAGGCCGTTGCGGCAGTCATCGACAAGGTCGGCGCGCGAGGCCTGCCGGTGATCGCCGTCGACCTGCCGTCGGGTCTGGAAGGGCGCACGGGCAGGGTGCTCGGGGCGGCCTTCGAGGCCTGCCACACCGTCACCTTCATGGCGCGCAAACCCGGTCACGTCCTGATGCCGGGCCGCCGCCTCTGCGGCCCCGTCGAAGTCTATGACATCGGAATTCCGCAGCGTATCGTCGCGGCCGAGGCCGGGCCGGCCAGGCTCAACACGCCTGCCGCCTGGGCCGAACTTCTACCGAAGGCCGAACCAGAGGCCCACAAGTTTCGCCGCGGTCATCTGACGGTCTTTTCAGGCCCCGCGACGGCGACCGGGGCCGCCCGGCTCTGCGCCGCGGCGGGCCTGAGAGCTGGGGCAGGCCTCGTCACCATCGCATCGCCCACAGATGCGCTGGGGGCCAATGCCGCGCAATTGACCGCTGTGATGCTGAGAGCGGTCGAGGATCTCGCTGCCCTTTCCGCCTATCTCGACGATCCGCGCCACAATGGCTTCGTGCTGGGGCCCGGCTTCGGCGTCGGCCGGAAGGCGCGTGATTTCGTCCTGGCGCTCAAGGATCGCCGGCTCGTGCTCGACGCGGACGGCATCACGTCGTTTCGCGACGATCCGCCTGTCTTGTTCGAGGCTTTCTCGACGGGGGAGACGCGGCTGGTGCTGACGCCGCACGAGGGTGAGTTCGCCCGGCTTTTCCCGGATATCTCCGGCGACGAAGCCCTCAGCAAGATCGACATGGCGCTTGGCGCCGCCGCGCGATCCCATGCGGTCGTCGTCTACAAGGGGGCCGACACCGTGATCGCCGCGCCGGACGGGCGGGCGCTGGTCAACACCAATGCGCCGCCGTCGCTCGCCACCGCCGGCTCGGGCGACGTGCTCGCCGGCATCATCGGCGGACTGCTGGCCCAGGGCATGCCGGCCTTCGAGGCGGCGGCAGCCGGCGTCTGGTACCATGGGGAGGCCGGCAACAGAGCGGGCAGGGGCCTCACCGCCGAAGAACTCATCAATCATATTGAACTGTGAGATAACGACTATTCGCTTCCTACGGCAGCGCCCGGCATAGTATCGCTGCGGCAAACCTCAGGGAGAATCGCGTGAAACCCGTTCATGTTCTGCTACTGGTGCTGGTCGCGGCACTCTGGGGCTTCAACTTCGTCGTCATCAAGCTCGGGCTGGACAATTTCCCGCCCTTGCTGTTCTCGGCCCTGCGCTTCTTCTTCGCCGCGGTGCCGCTCGTCTTCTTCATTCCCAAGCCCGACGTGTCGTGGCGGATCATCATCGGCATCGGCATCATGCTGGGCGTGGTGAAGTTTTCCTTCCTGTTCATCGGCATGGATGTCGGCGTGCCGCCGGGCCTTGCCTCGCTGCTCCTGCAGTCACAGGCCTTCTTCACCGTGCTTCTCGCCTTCCTGGTCTTCGGCGCGAAGCCGAGGCCGCTGCAGATGGCCGGCATGGCGGTCGCCTTTACCGGCATCGCGCTCATCGCCTCCTCCATCGACGGCGATTTCACCGTCACCGGCCTTTCGCTCGCCATTGCCGCGGCGGTCGCCTGGGCCTGCTCGAACATGCTGATGAAGAAGGCGGGCAATGTGCCGATGCTCAACCTGATGGTCTGGGTCAGCCTGGTTCCGCCGATCCCGCTCATCATCATCTCGGCGCTGTTCGAAGGCTGGGACCGCGATCTCGCCGCCATCGCCAACATCAATCTGGCGGGCGCCGGCGCGGTGCTGTTCGTCGCCTATGTCGCGACCATTTTCGGCTTCGCCGTCTGGGGCGCGATGATCAGCCGCTACGGGGTCTCGACGGTCGCGCCGTTCTCGCTGCTCGTGCCGGTGTTCGGCATGTCGTCCGCGGCCCTCTTGCTCGGCGAGGCCTTCGGCCCGTTGAGAATCGTCGCCGCCGTGCTGATCGTCGTCGGCCTGGTGATGAACGTGTTCAACCCGCAATGGCTCGGCCGCAAACCGGCGACCGCCTGACGATCGGGCCTAGAGCAGCCGGCTGCGACGCAGCATGCCCTCGTCCTCGAGCAACGGGTAGCCGATCGAGGCGAAGAGCGAGTTGATCTCCTTCAGGTCGCGCATCGTGTCGATATGCAGCGAGCTCGACTCGAAGCTCGCGGCATTGCCGTTGCGCAGGCGCTGCATATGCTGTTCCTCGCTGGCGCGCACCAGATTGCGCACCGCCTCCTTGCGCGCCACGAGCTGGCGGGCATGCTCGACGTCGCGATTGACCAGCAGGTTGAAGGCGAGGCGCGCATTCTTCACCACCTCGTTGTGCATGGCCGTGAGTTCCGCCCAGCCCTCGGGCGAGAAGGCGGCGTTGCGGTCATGCTTCTTGCGGGCCCGGTTCAGCATGTTCTGCGAGATGATGTCTGCGGCCTGCTCGATCTTGATGGTCGTGCCGAGCAGCGCCTGGCACTGCGCCGCCGATGCCTCGTCGAGCGCGCTTTCCGATATGCGGGCCAGATAGAACTTGATGTCGCGGTGGATCGCGTCGATCTCGTCGTCGAGCGCCTCGATCCGCTGCATCTTCTTTGCATCCCAGGTCTCGTAGAGCTCGAAGATCCAGTTGAGCATGACCTCGGTCTTCTCGCAGACCGTCAGGACCTCGCGCGTCGCATTGCTGATCGCCTGGCGTGGATTGGAAAGGTCGGCCGGATTGAGCACGGACAGGCGAACCGGCGCTGCCGTGTCCGGCGAAGGCCGGGAAAGGAAGGATTCCAGCGCCCGCGCCACGATGCCGCTGAACGGCAGGCCGAAGATCAGCACCGCGCAATTGATCGCCAGGTGGATCACCACCACGGCATCGCCCGGCTGGGCGGCAAAGAACAGGGGATCGAGGCCGAGGGCGAACTGCAGGGCGAGGGCCGCCACCGTGCCCAGACCGCGGATGACGACATTGCCGAGCGGCACGATGCGGGCGCCGGCCTCGGCATTCTTGGTGAGGATCGCGCCGATCACGGCCGCGCCGAAATTGGCACCGAGCACGAGCGGAATGATCAGCGCCGGCGGCAGGAGGTGACGGTCGGCAAGCGAGGCGAACAGAAGGATGGTCGCGACGCTCGAATGGAAGGCCCAGGCGAGCAGGGCGGACAGCAGAAAGGCAGTGATCCAGTCGCGCGACAGGTAGTTGAACACCAAAGGCAGGATCTCGCTCGAGCGCAGCGGATCGGACGCCTCGCCGATCAGCCGCAGCGACAGCAGCAGCAGGCCGAGGCCGAAGAGGATGCGGCCGGCCTGACGCCAGTTGCGTTGCTCCGAGGCGCGGAAGGCGATGGTGCCCATCAGCAGCAGGACCGGGATCAGCAGCGACAGGTCATAGCGCAGGATACGCACGACGAAGGCCGAGCCGACATCGGCGCCGAGCAGGGTGGCGACGCCGATGCCGGAGGAGACATAACCTCCGGCGACGAAGGACGAGACGATCAGGGCGACCGCGGTGGCGCTCTGCAGCACGATGGCGAAGAAGAAGCCGCCGAGCGCGGCCGAGAAGCGATTGCTGATCGCGAGCCTGAGCCGCTCCTTGAGCAGATTGCCATAGGCGCGCTCGATGCCGGTGCGAACCATGCGGGTGGCCCAGAGCAGCAGAGCGACGGCCCCGGCCAGATTGATGAAGACGACTATCCCTGACATGCGGCATTCCCGGAGCAAATAGGCCGAATCGCATGCGACGGCATGCCCCGGCAAAGCTGGTGAGCGTTGGCCTAAACCGCGTCGAACGCGCCCGGCCAAGCGACAGACGCTAGTCCATAATCGCCATTGTCACAACTTGATGCGCATGCAGGTATCGAGGGGAGCGAACGCCTCTAGGCGACCGCCTTCTGCAGGGCGCGCGCGCCGTTCGGCGCATTGACCTTGCCGCCCGAAATGAAGAAGGCGAAGACGTCGCGCGGTGCCTTTTCGACAGTCCGATCCGGGGCGATGGCCGGCAGGTCGTCCGGCACCCCGCCGCCAGCATAGGCTTTCAGCCTGTCGGCCCAGGCGTCGATGTCCTTCGGCGGATAGCAGCTCGGAATGTCGTCCTCGCCCTTCTGCAGCCGGGCATAGACGAAATCGGCCGTCGCATCGGCGAACATCGGATAGTCGTGATGATCGGCACAGACCGCCGCCACGCCGTATTTCGCCAGAAGGCTCACGAATTCCGGCACCTGGAAGGACTCATGGCGCGGCTCGACCACATGGCGAAGGGCGATCCCGTCCTGGCTCTTCGGCAAAAGCGCGAGGAAGGCCTCGAAATCGTCCGGCTCGAACTTCTTCGTGCCCATGAACTGCCAGAGGATCGGACCGAGATGGGCTCCAAGCTCGGTAATGCCCTGGGTCAGGAACTTTTCGACCGACGGCCCGGCCTCGGCCAGCACCTTGCGATTGGTGCAGAAGCGGCTGGCCTTCAGCGAGAAGACGAAATTTTCCGGCACGTCCGCCGCCCACTTGGCGAAGGTCGCCGGCTTCTGGCTCGAATAATAGGTGCCGTTGACCTCGATCGCCGTCAACTCGCGGCTGGCGAATTCGAGCTGCCGCTTCTTGGTCAACGTCTCGGGATAGAAAGTGCCTTCCCAGGGGTCGAAGGTCCAGCCGCCGATGCCGGTGCGGATTGTGCCGGATTGGGTCATGAAGCTATCCTCGTCTTTCGGTTCTAACGCTCAATCGGTTCCTGCGGATTTTCGCCGAAACCAAGGGCAGGGTCTTCGTCACCACTTTCGGGTACCAGCCGGAAAACTCTCGCCTCCTGTAGCGCGCCGCGGATATTGCCCGCTCGTAGCGCGCGGCGCACCCGATCGAGCTTGGCAATCCCGGCGTGCCCCATCGACGCTCCCCATTCGCCGACGTCCTCCAGTTCGACGGGGACCTCTGCGAGGTGTTCTCCCTCGCGAATGAGCTGCACTGATTTGTGAGTCATCGCTGACGCCTCCGTGTGAAACTCGCGTCCCAACGCTGCGGATCGTAATGTCCTCGATCCTGACCTCACTCCATTGTAATATTCACCATGAAGGATGAGGTTTCGTACTTACCCATCTGAACTAAGTATCCTGTGCCTGACAAAAACATTATGTGTAGCCATAGCCAGTTCTTTAGCCTGCACAAATCGGCTTCGATCGCAGCAAGCTCTTTTGACAATCTCTCCGATACTATCGATTCTGGATGCCGCTCATGCACAAGAGCACTCGCACGTGAGTACATGGACAATAGCTCGCTCGGTGCCACATCTAGTCCTGCTGCTGCGCCTTTCCCACCCTCAAGAACCGCAGCAAAACCAGGTTCAAGCGTGCCCATGCGTTGAGCGCTGGGAAGATGCAACAGCCCTTTATCGCGAAGCCATTTCAAAAGCTTGTCGGGGTCCTTGGTTCGCTGCTGGGCGAGCAACCTTTGATTTCTTATCTCTGCGGCACTCAAGGAAGCAAATACCACTCCTTCGATAATCTTCCGCACGTTCAGAGCTATAAGTTCAGCCCGCACAAGGTTATCACCTAGTCCCAGATTGCGATCATCACAAACGACGAACCGACTGCGAATCCTTAGCATGAGTTGAAAATACGCATCAGTCGGATTCAACGCCGTTCGTCCTCACTCCGCCGCCTGGCGCTTCTTCAGCGGTCGCCGTTCCAGCAGTTCCTTGAGGAACTGGCCGGTATAGGACTTCTCGACCTTGACGATGTCCTCCGGCGTGCCTTCGGCGACGATCATGCCGCCGCCGTCGCCGCCTTCGGGGCCGAAGTCGAGGATCCAGTCGGCGGTCTTGATGACTTCGAGATTGTGCTCGATGACCACCACGGAATTGCCCTGGTTGACCAGTTCCTGCAACATTTCGAGAAGCTTGGCGACGTCGTGGAAATGCAGGCCGGTGGTCGGCTCGTCGAGGATATAGAGCGTGCGGCCGGTCGACTTCTTCGACAGTTCCTTGGCGAGTTTGACGCGCTGCGCCTCGCCGCCCGACAGCGTGTTGGCCTGCTGGCCGACCTTGATATAGCCGAGCCCCACGTCGAACAGCGCCTGCAGCTTGTCGCGCACCGCCGGCACGGCGGAGAAGAAGTCGACGCCTTCCTCGACCGTCATGTCCAGCACGTCGGCGATCGACTTGCCCTTGAAGGTGACGTCGAGCGTCTCGCGGTTGTAGCGCTTGCCGTGGCAAACGTCGCAGGTGACGTAGACGTCGGGCAGGAAGTGCATCTCGATCTTGATCACGCCGTCGCCCTGGCAGGCCTCGCAGCGGCCGCCCTTGACGTTGAACGAGAAGCGGCCGGGCTGGTAGCCGCGGGCCTTGGCTTCCGGCAGGCCGGCGAACCAGTCGCGGATCGGGGTAAACGCGCCGGTATAGGTCGCCGGGTTGGAACGCGGCGTGCGGCCAATCGGCGACTGGTCGATGTCGATCACCTTGTCGATGAATTCGAAGCCGTCGATGCGGTCGTGCTCGGCCGGGTTTTCGCGCGCGCCCATGACGCGGCGTGCGGCGGCCTTGTAGAGCGTCTCGATCAGGAAGGTCGATTTGCCGCCGCCCGAAACGCCGGTGACGGCGGTGAACACGCCGAGCGGGATGGCGGCGGTGACGTTCTTCAGGTTGTTGCCGCGTGCGCCGACGACCTTGACCTGCTGGCCCTTCTTCGGCTTGCGGCGCTCGGACGGCACCGCGACGCCGAGCTCGCCGGTCAGATATTTGCCGGTCAACGATTTCGGATGGGCCATGATGTCCTGCGGCGAGCCCTGGGCGATCACCTCGCCGCCATGGATGCCGGCTGCCGGGCCGATGTCGACGACATAGTCGGCCGACAGGATCGCATCCTCGTCATGCTCGACGACGATCACCGTATTGCCGATGTCGCGCAGGTGCTTGAGCGTATCGAGCAGGCGGGCATTGTCGCGCTGGTGCAGGCCGATCGACGGTTCGTCGAGAACGTAGAGCACGCCGGTCAGTCCCGAACCGATTTGCGAGGCAAGCCGGATGCGCTGGCTCTCGCCGCCCGACAGCGTGCCGGAATTGCGCGACAGGCTCAGATAGTCGAGGCCGACATCGTTCAGGAAGGCGAGACGCTCACGGATCTCCTTGAGGATGCGTACGGCGATTTCGTTCTGCTTGGTCGTCAGCTTTTCCGGCAGGTCGACGAACCAGTTGCGCGCGACCCGGATCGACATCTCGGTCACCTGGCCGATATGCAGGCCGTTGACCTTGACCGCGAGCGCCTCGGGCTTCAGGCGGAAGCCGTTGCAGGACGGGCAGGGGGCCGCCGACATGTAGCGCTCGATCTCCTCGCGGGCCCAGGCGCTGTCAGTCTCCTTCCAGCGCCGTTCGAGATTCGGCACGATGCCCTCGAAGGTCTTGGTGGTGGTGTAGGAGCGCGCGCCGTCGGCATAGTGGAAGTCGATCTTTTCCTCGGTGCCGTAGAGGATCGCGTTTTGCGCCGCCTCCTTCAGATCCGACCATTTGCTCGAGAGCTTGAAGCCGAAGGCTTTGCCGAGCGCTTCGAGCGTCTGGTCGTAATAGGGCGAGGAGGATTTCGCCCAGGGGGCGATCGCGCCGTCGTTCAGCCGGCGCTGGCTTTCCGGCACAATCAGGGCGGTGTCGATCTTCTGCTGGAAGCCGAGGCCGTCGCAGGTCGGGCAGGCGCCGAAGGGATTGTTGAAGGAGAACAGCCGCGGCTCGATCTCCGGAATGGTGAAGCCGGAAACCGGGCAGGCGAACTTTTCCGAAAACAGCACGTGCTCGTGCGTGTCGTTGAGCGACTTGTTGGCACTGCCGCCGGCCGCCGTCTCTTCCGGAGGGAGCGGCTTGTCGGCAAATTCGGCAATCGCCAGGCCGTCGGACAGAACGTGCAGGCAGGTCTCGAGACTGTCGGCCAGCCGGCTTGCGATGTCGGGCCTGACCACGATGCGGTCGACGACCACGTCGATGTCGTGCTTGAACTTCTTGTCCAGCACCGGCGCCTCGGCGATCTCGTAGAACTGGCCGTCGATCTTGACGCGCTGAAAACCCTTCTTCATCAGGTCCGCCAGCTCCTTCTTGTACTCGCCCTTCCGGCCGCGCGCGATCGGCGCCAGGATGTAGAGGCGGGTGCCTTCCTCGAAGGCGAGGATGCGGTCGACCATCTGGGAGACCGTCTGACTCTCGATCGGCAGGCCGGTGGCGGGCGAATAGGGCACGCCGACGCGGGCAAACAGCAGGCGCATGTAGTCGTAGATCTCGGTGACCGTGCCGACCGTAGAGCGCGGATTGCGCGAGGTGGTCTTCTGCTCGATCGAGATCGCCGGCGACAGACCGTCGATCTGGTCGACATCCGGCTTCTGCATCATTTCGAGGAACTGCCGGGCATAGGCCGACAGGCTCTCGACATAGCGGCGCTGGCCCTCCGCATAGATGGTGTCGAAGGCGAGCGAGGACTTGCCCGAGCCGGACAGGCCGGTCATGACGATCAGCGAATTGCGCGGCAGATCGAGATCGATGCCCTTGAGATTATGCTCGCGCGCGCCGCGGATGGAGATATGTTTCAAATCGCTCATGTGGACTGGTCTCGACTGGACAAAGCTCTGCAGGGAGGGCACTCGGGAGGAGAGCTCTCCTTATTTAGTGACGCCCGCGCCCCTGTCGAGCGGCGGGAGTGGATTAAAGGGCGGTAAAATGATTCTATTGACAGCATCCTAGTGCATTACTAGAACAAATAAAGAACATTTTCGTTGTGGATTAACCCCGATCGCCGCCCAACCGCAAGACGGTTTGGTTTAAGGTGGGCGGATTTCTCTGTTTCGGAGCCGCATGATGGCGGCAGCAAGGTGAGTAATATGGCTGGCAGCGTCAACAAGGTAATTTTGATCGGCAATCTTGGCGCGGACCCGGAAATCCGCCGGACCCAGGACGGCCGTCCGATCGCCAATCTGCGCATTGCGACGTCGGAAAGCTGGCGCGACAAGAACACCGGCGAGCGCAAGGAGAAGACCGAGTGGCACACCGTGGTGATCTTCAACGAAGGTCTCTGCAAGGTTGCCGAGCAGTATCTGAAGAAGGGCTCGACGGTCTATGTCGAAGGCCAGTTGCAGACCCGCAAATGGCAGGACCAGAGCGGCCAGGACCGCTACTCGACGGAAGTTGTGCTGCAGGGCTTCAACGGCAACCTGACCATGCTCGGCGGTCGTGGCGACGGCGCCGGCGCCGCGCGCGGCGGCAGCGACTTCGGTGGCGGCTATAGCGGCGGCGGCGACGATTACGGCGCGCCGGCACCCCAGCGCGGCGGCGGCCAGCAGCGGGGCGGCGCCAGCGCTCCCCCGTCGGGCGGCTTCTCCCGCGATCTCGACGACGACATCCCGTTCTGATTCATGGCGGCGCTTCGGCGCCGCTTTTTCGTTGGGGGTCTCCGGCGGGAAACGGGGCCGCTTTGCATGATTGATGACCGATACTAGGGGGGACCACTATGGAAGAAATGAAACCGCAAGCCGGGCCGGCCTCATGGCGCATCATCCTGGCCTTTCTGCTCGATTTCTTCACCGCCTTCTTCGTGTTCGGCTTTGCCGTCGCATCGGTGGCGGGCGGACGAACGGAGGAGGGGTTCCAGTTGAACGGGTTGCCGGCGCTGATCCTGTTTGCCCTGGTCATCGCCTACTTCATCGTCTTCAACCGCTTTCTCGGCGGCACGATCTGGAAGCGCATCCTGAAGGCGCAGCGCTGAGTTCGCCGCAGGCGGCAGGCCGGCTTCGTCCGGCCGGCGCATCAGCCCGGGAAGGCCGATTTCACGCCGTCGACGACGAACTGCACCGAGAGAGCCGACAGAAGCACGCCGAGCAGGCGGGTGAGCAACGCCCGGCCGGTGACGCCGAGGAAGCGGTTCAACCGTTCGGCGAGGATCAGCGCGGCAAAGACCAGCGCCAGGCAGACGGCGATGACGGCGATCAGCTGGATCTTGCCGGTGACGCCGTCCATCGTGCCGGCGATCAGCACGGTGGCGGAAATCGCGCCGGGCCCGGCGATCAGCGGGATGGCGAGCGGGAAGACTGCGAGATTGTGGATGTGATCCTTGGTGATCGCCGCATCCGACGTCTTTTCCTTGCGCTCGTTGCGCTTCTCGAAAATCATCTCGAAGGAAATGGCGAACAGCAGCAGCCCGCCGGCGATGCGGAAGGCGCCCATGGAGATGCCGAGCGCGCCGAGGATGCTGGCGCCGAACAGGGCGAAGACGGCCAGCACGGCAAAGGCGATCAGCGAGCCGCGCACCGCGACCTGGCGGCGCTCGCCGGGATTCATGCCCACCGTCAGCCCGAGGAACAGCGGTGCCAGCCCCGGCGGGTCGACCGTGACCAGCAACGTCGTGAAGGCGTTGATCATCGAATCCGTACCGACCATGGATATTCCCCCGCTTTGCCGGAGCATTTAAATGCCAGCCGAGCAGTCTTGGCAAGTTCTTGATCGGCTTGGCTTTCCCACGCGCCAAAAGACTGTTTATAACCACCCCGTGCGGCCGGGCAAAATTGGCGCTTTCCAGCCCTTTCGGCTATAAACTTCGCAGTGATTCCGAACAGAGATCGTGACCTGATTTGACTGAGCAAAACACTCCCGGCGGCGGCAAGTACCCGCAAGGCATCGAGCCTATTTCCATCATGGAGGAAATGCAGCGGTCGTATCTCGACTACGCGATGAGCGTGATCGTGAGCCGCGCGCTTCCAGACGTCCGCGACGGTCTGAAGCCCGTGCATCGCCGCATTCTCTTCTCGATGAGCGAGATGGGGATCGACTGGAACAAGAAATACGTGAAATCGGCCCGCGTCACCGGCGACGTGATGGGTAAGTACCATCCGCACGGCGATTCCGCGATCTATGATGCGCTGGCCCGCATGGCGCAGGACTGGTCGCTGCGCCTCCCGCTGATCGACGGTCAGGGCAATTTCGGCTCGGTCGACGGCGATCCGCCGGCAGCCCAGCGTTATACCGAGTGCCGTCTTGAGAAGGTCGCGCATTCGCTGCTCGACGACCTCGACAAGGAAACCGTCGATTTCCGCGACAACTATGACGGCACGATGAGCGAGCCGTCGGTCGTTCCGGCCCGCTTCCCCAACCTGCTGGTCAACGGCGCCGGCGGCATCGCCGTCGGCATGGCGACCAATATCCCGCCGCACAACCTCACCGAAGTGATCAACGGCTGCATCGCCCTGATCGACGATCCGGCGATCGAGCTGTCGGACCTGATGCAGATCATTCCGGGTCCCGACTTCCCGACCGGCGCGATGATCCTCGGCCGTTCCGGCATCCGCTCGGCCTACGAGACCGGCCGCGGCTCGGTCATCATGCGCGGCGTTGCCCGCATCGAACCCATGCGCGGCGACCGCGAACATATCATCATCTCCGAAATTCCCTATCAGGTGAACAAGGCGACGATGATCGAGAAGATGGCCGAACTGGTGCGCGACAAGCGTATCGAGGGCATTTCCGACCTGCGCGACGAGTCCGACCGCGACGGCTATCGCGTCGTGATCGAGCTGAAGCGCGACGCCAATGCCGACGTCATCCTCAACCAGCTCTATCGCTACACCCCGCTGCAGACCTCGTTCGGCTGCAACATGGTGGCGCTCAACGGCGGCAAGCCGGAACAGCTGAGCCTGCTCGACATGCTGCGCGCCTTCGTCTCCTTCCGCGAGGAAGTGGTCAGCCGGCGCACCAAGTACCTGCTTCGCAAGTCGCGCGAACGCGCCCATGTCTTGGTCGGCCTGGCCATCGCGGTCGCCAATATCGACGAAGTCATCGGCCTGATCCGCCGCGCGCCCGATCCGGCGACCGCCCGCGAGCAGTTGATGACCCGCCGCTGGCCGGCCCATGACGTCGAGTCGCTGATCCGCCTGATCGACGACCCGCGCCACCGCATCAACGAGGACCTGACCTACAACCTCTCGGAGGAACAGGCCCGCGCCATCCTCGAACTGCGCCTCGCCCGCCTGACGGCCCTCGGCCGCGACGAAATCGACGAGGAACTGAACAAGATCGGCGCCGAGATCAGCGACTATCTCGACATCCTGTCGTCGCGCCTGCGCATCCAGACCATCGTCAAGGACGAGCTGACGGCGGTTCGTGACGAGTTCGGCACGCCGCGCCGCACGGTGATCATCGAAGGCGGTCCGGAAATGGACGACGAGGATCTGATCGCCCGCGAGGACATGGTCGTGACCGTGTCCCATGCCGGCTACATCAAGCGGGTGCCGCTCGCCACCTATCGCGCCCAGCGGCGCGGCGGCAAGGGCCGCTCCGGCATGGCGATGAAGGACGAGGATTTCGCCACCCGCCTGTTCGTCGCCAACACCCACACGCCGGTGTTGTTCTTCTCCTCGCGCGGCATCGTGTACAAGGAAAAGGTCTGGCGTCTGCCGATCGGCACGCCGACCTCGCGCGGCAAGGCGCTGATCAACATGCTGCCGCTGGAACCCGGCGAACGCATCACGACGATCATGCCGTTGCCGGAGGATGAAAAGAGCTGGGACAATCTCGACGTCATGTTCGCGACGACCCGCGGCACGGTTCGCCGCAACAAGCTCTCCGACTTCGTCCAGGTGAACCGCAACGGCAAGATCGCCATGAAGCTCGAGGACGAGGGCGACGAGATCCTGTCGGTCGAAACATGCACGGAACGCGACGACGTGCTGATGACCACAGCACTCGGCCAGGCGATCCGCTTCCCCGTCGACGACGTGCGCGTCTTCGCCGGCCGCAACTCGATCGGCGTGCGCGGCATCACGCTCGCCGACGGTGACCGGATCATCTCCATGACCATTCTCGGCCATGTCGATGCCGAGCCGTGGCAGCGTGCCGCCTACCTCAAGCGTTCGGCCGCCGAACGCCGCGCCAGCGGCGTGGACGAGGAGGACATCGCGCTCGTCGGTGAGGAGGTGACCGAGGAAGGTCAGCTCGACGACCAGTTCTACGAGGAGCTCAAGGCACGCGAACAGTTCGTGCTCACGGTTTCCGAGCGGGGCTACGGCAAGCGTTCGTCGTCCTACGACTTCCGTATCTCGGGCCGCGGCGGCAAGGGCATCCGTGCCACCGACACGTCGAAGACGAACGAAATCGGCGAACTGGTCGCCGCCTTCCCGGTCGAGGACAAGGACCAGATCATGCTCGTATCCGACGGCGGCCAGCTGATCCGCGTCCCGGTCGACGGCATCCGTTTTGCCAGCCGCGCAACGAAGGGCGTCACCATCTTCTCGACCGCCCAAGATGAGAAGGTCGTGTCGGTCGAGCGCATCAACGAGCCGGAAGGCGATGAGGAGGGCGATCTCGAAGCCGCTCCCGCATCCGGTGACGAGACCATGCCGGATGCCGGCGCCGCACCGGCTGCGGACGACGCATCGGCGCCGGAAGACACCGAGGAATGACAAAGAGCCCGCCGGAAGCGGCGGGTTCGACATGGAAAGGCCGAAGCATCGTCAAGATGCTTCGGCCTTTTTCATTGGAGGTCATGCAGCGAATGTCAGGAATGATGCGTCTGCGGACTGGCCTGGCCGGGTGGATCCGGGCGGGTGTGACCGCAGCGGCGGCGGGGCCTTGTCAGAACGCCCGGTGGCGTTCGGCCATGGCCCGGAATTCGTCGCCTTCACGGCGAAGCGCGTTGATCGTCGAGGCGACCGACGCGAGGAACATGCCGCAGATCAGGGCGGCGAGTATCGTCAGGGTCGTGAACATGCTCGTCCTTCCTTTCTTTATCCTGCGGCACGTATTCCGGCATTCGACTGGCTATGCGGTGCGACTAACGTCCGACCGGATAATAGCGGGCAAGCTGCGGACCGTAGTTGTTCGCCTCGGCCCGGTCGTTCATGTAGAAGGTGGCGGAGGTGGCGAGCATCGCCGTCATCATGGCCACCCATACGAGATTGATCATCGTAACCTTGTCGTGCATCGAAGTCGTCCTTTCGGAATACGGCCTGGATTGCCGTAAAAATGCGCGGCACGAACAAACGTTCATGCCATTCAATCGGTTTTATTCGGGGCGAGGTGAAACGCGCCTTAACGTTCCGTTCATCTGGCGTTCATCTTCGCGACGGAAAAGGCCGAACGCGGATCCGCCGGCCTCAAGGTAGGCGCGCAGCAGCAGCAGGCCGAACTCGGTGAAAAGTGCCGCGACTGCGGCGAAAATGGCGAGAAGTGCAAGCATCGTGGTCCCCTGGCACAGGATGGGCGGCATGTTTGCCTGCCCCGTCTGACAGCGTTATGAACCCTGGCCGCTGAAGCCGTCTTGAACGCCGCATTCAGCATCCGTTCATCTGCCGGGCAGGGGCGGGGCGGGCCCAAATCACTTGCGGCTGGCGCGCTTCCATGACAAAAGGCGTCGAAACAACCATCGGGCTGCCATGACGATCGCTTTCTATCCCGGCTCATTCGATCCGATGACCAACGGCCATCTCGATGTGCTCGTGCAATCGCTGAACGTGGTATCGAAGGTGATCGTCGCGATCGGCGTTCATCCGGGAAAGACGCCGCTGTTCAGCTATCAGGAGCGGGCAGGCCTGATCGCCGCCGCCCTCGCCGAAAGCCTTCCGGACCGTGCCGGCGACGTCTCCGTCGTCGCCTTCGATCGCCTCGCCGTCGATGCGGCGCGCCAGAACGGCGCGAGGCTCCTCATCCGCGGCCTGCGCGACGGCACCGATCTCGACTACGAAATGCAGATGGCCGGCATGAACTACCAGATGGCGCCGGACCTGCAGACCATCTTCCTGCCGGCCGGCACGGCCTCGCGGCCCATTACGGCCACATTGGTGCGTCAGATCGCCTCCATGGGCGGCGACGTCAGTGCCTTCGTGCCGCCCGTCGTCTTCCAGGCGCTGAAGTCCAAACTCTCGCGCTGATCATCGTTGAAGTCATTGGAGTGATCATGAGACTCTTTCAAATTGCCGCTGCCCTTTTCCTCGCCGTCGCCGCCATCGGCCCGGCGCACGCCGCCTCGGGCGACAATACCCTGACCATCCAGCTGAAGGATGGCCCGGTCGTCGTCGAGTTGATGCCCGACGTCGCGCCGAAGCACGTCGCGCAGATCAAGGAACTGGCCTCCAAGGGCGAGTATGACAACGTCGCCTTCCACCGCGTCATCGAGGGCTTCATGGCCCAGACCGGCGACGTCGAATTCGGCGACATGGAAGACGGCTTCAATGCCGGCCGCGCCGGCACCGGCGGCTCCAAGCTGCCCGACCTTCCGGCCGAGTTCTCCAAGGTTCCCTTCGAACGCGGCGTGGTCGGCATGGCCCGGTCGCAGGATCCGAACTCCGCCAATTCGCAGTTCTTCATCATGTTCGCCGACTATCCGCCGCTGAACGGCGAATACACCGTCGTCGGCAAGGTCCTGTCGGGCATGGAGCTGGTCGACAAGATCAAGCGCGGCGACGGCGGCAACGGCGAAGTGTCCGATCCCGACCGCATGATCAAGGTCACCGTCGGCAAGAAGTAACAATCGGGCATCCGCCCCAAAGAGGAGAAATATCATGGCCGAGATCAAGGATCCGGAAAACACCGTCATCATGGAAACCACCAAGGGCAAGGTCGTGATCGCGCTCTTCCCGGAGCTGGCCCCCGGCCATGTGGCCCGCATCAAGGAACTGTCGCGCGAAGGCGCCTATGACGGCGTCGTCTTCCACCGCGTCATTCCCGACTTCATGGCCCAGACGGGCGACGTGAAGTTCGGCAAGAAGGGCGGCGAGAGCTTCAACCCGGGCCGTGCCGGCATGGGCGGTTCGGACAAGCCCGACCTGAAGGCCGAATTCTCGGCTACCCCGCACGTGCGCGGCACCTGCTCCATGGCCCGCTCGCAGAGCCCGAACTCGGCCAATTCGCAGTTCTTCGTCTGCTTCACCGATGCCCCGTGGCTCAACAAGCAGTATTCGGTCTGGGGTCAGGTCATCGACGGCATGGACGTCATCGACCAGATCAAGAAGGGCGAGCCCGTCAGCGATCCCGACTCGATCGTATCGATGAAGGTTGCCGCCGACGCTTGATCGGGCTTGATTTGGAGACCCGCCCCGGCGTATCGCGCCCGGGCGGGTTTTCGCGTTTTGAAGAGGTGTCGCAGCAATGCGCGTAGACCAGTTCGATTTCGACCTTCCCGACGAGAATATCGCGCTGAGGCCGATGAGCCCGCGCGACCAGGCCCGGCTGCTCGTCGTTCGGCCGGACGGCAAGCCCGTGCTGTCGGACGCCCGGGTCTGCGACCTGCCGTCGTTCCTGAAACCCGGCGATGCGCTGGTGTTCAACGACACCAAGGTCATCCCGGCCCAGCTCGAAGGCGTGCGGCTGCGCGAGGGGGCCGAGCGAACGCCGGTCTCCGCCACCCTGCACATGCGGGTCGATGGCAGCCGCTGGAAGGCCTTTGCCCGGCCGGGCAAGCGCATCAAGCTTGGCGACCGTATCGAATTCGGCCATTCCGGCAATGCCTGCCTGCTCGGCACGCTCGGTGCCGTCATCGAGGAAAAGGGCGAGGCGGGCGAGGTGACCCTGCGCTTCGACTTCTCCGGTTCGGCGCTCGACGAGGCGATCGCCACCGTCGGCCACATTCCGCTTCCGCCCTATATCGCTTCCAAGCGCGAGGAGGACGAGAAGGACCGGACCGACTACCAGACCATGTATGCGCGGGAGGAAGGGGCGGTCGCCGCCCCGACCGCCGGCCTGCATTTCACCCCCGAGCTTTTCGCCCGGCTGGACGCCGCCGGGATCGAACGCCATTTCGTCACGCTGCATGTCGGCGCCGGCACTTTCCTGCCGGTGAAGGCGGAAGACACCGCCGATCACAAGATGCACCACGAGATCGGCCAGGTCTCGCGCGCCACCGCCTCGGCGCTCAATGCGGTCAGGGCGCGGGGCGGGCGGATCGTTTCGGTCGGTACCACGTCGCTGCGCCTGCTTGAGAGCGCCACCTCCGAGGCGGGCGAGATCCAGCCCTGGTCGGGTGCGACCGACATCTTCATCACGCCCGGCTACCGATTCCGCGCCGTCGATGTGCTGATGACCAATTTCCATCTGCCGAAATCCACGCTGTTCATGCTGGTTTCGGCCTTTGCCGGCCTCGACACCATGCGGGCGGCCTACGCCCATGCGATCGCGGACGGCTACCGCTTCTATTCCTATGGCGATGCCAGCCTGCTCTTCCGGAAAGACACCTGAACCGATGCACGACACCTTCCAGTTCACCCTCAAGGCCACGTCGGGCAAGGCCCGTCTCGGCGAGATCTCGATGCCGCGCGGCGTGATCCGCACGCCGGCCTTCATGCCGGTCGGCACGGTCGGCACGGTCAAGGCCATGTATCTCGACCAGGTGCGGGAAGGGGGCGCCGACATCATTCTCGGCAACACCTATCACCTGATGCTGCGCCCCGGCCCGGAGCGCGTCGCGCGCCTCGGCGGCCTGCACGAGCTGATCCGCTGGCCTGGCCCGATCCTCACCGATTCGGGCGGCTTCCAGGTCATGTCGCTGTCCGGCCTCAGGAAACTCGACGAGCAGGGCGTGACCTTCAAGAGCCATGTCGACGGCTCGACCCACCATATGTCGCCGGAGCGCTCGATCGAGATCCAGGGCATGCTCGACAGCGACATCCAGATGCAGCTCGACGAATGCGTGGCGCTGCCGGCGGAGCCCAAGGACATCGAGCGGGCGATGGAAATGTCGCTGCGCTGGGCCGAGCGCTGCCGCGTCGCCTTCGGCAACCAGCCGGGCAAGGCGATGTTCGGCATCGTCCAGGGCGGCGACATCCCGGACCTGCGCGTGCGCTCGGCCGAGGGCCTGAAGCAACTCGATCTCAAGGGCTATGCGGTCGGGGGCCTCGCGGTCGGCGAGCCGCAGCACGTCATGCTGGAAATGCTCGGCATCACGCTGCCGGTGCTGCCGACGGCAAAGCCGCGCTACCTGATGGGCGTCGGCACGCCCGACGACATCCTCAAATCGGTGGCCGAAGGCATCGACATGTTCGACTGCGTCATGCCGACCCGTTCCGGCCGCCACGGCCTCGCCTTCACCCGCCGCGGCAAGGTCAATATCCGCAATGCCCGCCACGCCGAGGACATGCGGCCGCTCGACGACCAGTCGAATTGCCCGGCCAGCCGCGACTATTCCCGCGCCTATCTGCATCACCTGGTCCGCTCCAACGAAGCGCTCGGCGGCATGCTCCTGTCGTGGAACAACCTGTCCTACTACCAGGAACTGATGCAGGGCATCCGCAAGTCGATCGAGGAGGGCCGCTTCGAGGACTTCAAGGCGGAGACGATGGAAATGTGGGCCCGCGGCGACATCGATCCGGTTTGACGGGGCGGCGGGGCAGACGAGGGCGCTTGTTAGCCTTCCGCTGCATTCGGTCCGCAATTGCGCTCCCCAACCCCTCCCCACTAGGGGGAGGGGCTAACGTCGTCGTTTTGGTCGAACCGAGGAGCGAACCGCTCGTCTTCTCCCCCCTTGTGGGGGAGATGGCCGGCAGGCCAGAGGGGGTCTTTCGCGAAGTGGTCTGCAATCTCTTGCCGGCTAAAGGCTAGAGGTTGGGCGAACCTCGCTTAGCCGCCGAGCCTGACGGCGAGAAACTCTCCTGCCAGTTCAATGCCTTCCGCCGATATCGTGTGATCGAGACCGGGAAGGATCCGGCTATCGACGTCAACGCCCAGCGCCTGCAAGGTGGCAGCCGCCTTGACCGTCTCGGCAGCCGGGATCACCGAATCCGCCGCGCCATGGACGAGCAGCACCGGCGTTGCCAGGCCCGGCGAAAGCGGAAGCGGCGAGGCGAGGCGGCCGGAGAATCCGACGATGGCGCCGACCGGCCAACGTCCGGAAACCAACGCGTCGAGCGCCATGATCGTGCCCTGCGAAAAGCCGACGAAGGCGACCCGGTCGAGCTTTTCGGTAAATCCGTATGTCTCGATGGTCTCGCGAATGACGCGATCGAAGTCGGCGCGTGCGGCTTCGATGCGGCCCGCCCGGTTCTCCTCGGTCACGCCGGCAATGCTGAACCACTGCTGGCCCATGCCGTAGGGAAAGGGGAAGGGCGCATCGGGCGCGGCAAAGGCCGTGCCGGGCAGGGCGTGGCGCAAGGGGCCCGCGAGCGGCAGGAGGTCTTCACCCCGGCTCCCGACGCCATGGAGGAAGACGACGAGGCGGGTTGCGTCATGCATGATCAGACCCTCGACACGGTGACGGGATCGAGGCCGGGCAGGTCCGGGCCGATCGGCACGATCAGGTTCGGGTTGAGCGCCTTGATCGAGTAGTAGCCATGCTTGATATGGGGAATGCTCACCGTCTCGCGCACGCCGGGCAGGGCAAGGAAACGCAGCATATAAGCGGAGAGCGCCGCATAGTCGGCAAGCCGGCGCAGATTGCACTTGAACAGGCCGTGATAGGCGGCGTCGAAACGCACCAGCGTGACGAACAGGCGGATATCGGCCTCCGTCACCTGATCGCCGCTCAGATAGGCCCGTCCGTCGGACAGCCGCGCCTCCAGCGCGTCGAGCATGTGGAAGACGTCGGCGAAGGCTTCCTCATAGGCGACCTGCGTCGTGGCGAAGCCGGCGCGATAGACGCCGTTGTTGAGCTTCGGATAGATCTCGGCATTCATCGCCTCGATCTCCTCGCGCAACGTCTCCGGATAGAGGTCGATGGCGTTCTTTGCCAAGGTCCCGAAACCAGTATTCATCATACGCAGAATGTCGGCGGACTCGTTGTTGACAATCGTGCCGGTCTTCCTGTCCCACAGCACCGGCACGGTGGCGCGGCCGGTATAGGTTGGATCGGCCCTGATATAGATCTCGTGCAGGTAGGTGGCGCCATTGACCGTATCGCGATCGGCGCCGGGGAAATCGCCGAAACGCCAGCCGAAGTCGGTGAGGGCAGGTTCCACCACGGATACCGAGATCACGTCTTCGAGCCCCTTCAACTGGCGTCCGATCAGGGTGCGCGAGGCCCAGGGGCATATCAACCCGATATAGAGATGATAGCGTCCCGCCTCGGCCTTGAAGCCGCCAGTGCCGGTCGGGCCGGCTTGCCCGTCGACGGTCACCCAGTTGCGGAAGCCGGAGGTCTGGCGCACGAAGCCGCCCTTGGCGTCGGTCGCCTGTACCGGCTGCCAGTCGGCCGTCCATTTTCCGTTGACGAGCATG
Source organism: Allorhizobium sp. GW101-3B10 (assembly GCF_059424725.1). Classification (NCBI taxonomy): domain Bacteria; kingdom Pseudomonadati; phylum Pseudomonadota; class Alphaproteobacteria; order Hyphomicrobiales; family Rhizobiaceae; genus Allorhizobium; species Allorhizobium sp. GW101-3B10. The sequence goes on from NZ_JBWKZR010000001.1 coordinate 1,582,252, forward strand.
GTTGGTCTGTCTCCCGCGTTTCGTGAGATCCACCCATAGACCGCCCAGGCGGCCGGGGAAATGCCGGAGCTGTGCGACAAACCGTTGCCGGATCACGAACAATGAAGGAAAGCGGGATGCCGGCGCCTATGGCCTGGCGTCGATCTTGTTTTGCAAATGGGCCTGTTCCTGCGGGGAGGGCAAGCGCGGCATGGCCATGGCCTCGAGCAGCGAATCGCAAATCGCGTTTCGCAATTGCTTGGAGGTCCGAACCGTCAGCTTCTTGTCGAGCCATTGGGCCGCCTGCATCAGGCCGACGCCCTCGCGCAAGGCTATCTCTTCTGCGCGACGCAGTGCCCATACTTCACGTTGTTCGCGCTCGTTCATGGGTTCACTTTCAGTTTTGCGAAAACTTCTTCTGTCGATTCGTTTACAAAGAATATCAGAGCATGTTTTCTTTCTATTATTGTCGGGAGCAAGGTTAGGCTGTCGTCGTCTTTTTGCCGGATCTTTTCTTTGGCCGCACCGTCGTCATACTCCATGCCGGGCCAGCGCCACCGCGGCGATCCGGGATGGCGCAAACGTCGGCGAATATGATATCCCGCGAACGGGCCCAGGGCGGACAGCGCATCGGCGAGAATGGGAAGAGCGTGAGCGACGACGAACATCAGGGAGAGCCGGCGGCCGACACACCGACGCCGCGCATGCTGGCCTGGTCGCGCAATTCGGCGCTCTATCGTCTGTCGCGCCGGATGATGACCGAGCGGGAGCTGTCCGACGCCATCGCGCGCAAGGCAAAGCAGAAGTTCGAGGACATTTCGGAGGCGCAGGTGAAGGCGCTATCGGCGGCGGCGGTGGAATTCGGCCGCAGCATGCTGGCGCTCGACGATACGGCCTATGCCGAGATCCGGGCGCGCTCGTCGGCACGCAGCGGCAAGTCGAAGCGCGCCATCGGCCGCAAGCTGATCGAGAAGGGCGTTGATCGCGAGATCGTACAGCAGGCGCTGGAAGAGACCGACGATTTTCTCTCGGCTCTGGTCTTCGCCCGCAAGCGGGCCTTCGGTCCGTACCGCCGGCCTGACGTCGAGGTCGACGACAAGCGCCAGTCGAAGGAATTTTCCGCCTTCGCCCGCAACGGCTTCGGCTTCGAGATCGGTCGAAGGGTGATGGCTATGGACCGCGACGAGGCGGAGGAGATGCTGGCAGGACGGCCATTTGTATGATGGCGGGGAGCTGCCGATAGCGGGCGGAAGGCGCAGCAGCGGGGGTTGGCCAAAGCCACATACAAAGATCGCATAAGATAGATTATGGAACTTTACCAGATACTGGGAACGGGGTGTCCGCAGCATTTGACCATGGCAGCCATAGGCCTAACTCGGCTTGAGACCAGGCGCTGTCAAAATCAGAATGCGTGGAATGTCAACGTCGTCAGCGTGCGGTCGACATCGGGAATGTCGACGAAGATCGCATTGACGTATTTGCCTACGTCCTGGCCGTCGGGAACGTAGATCTTGGCCAGGAGGTCATATTCGCCACTGGTCGAATAGAGTTCGGACACGACTTCCTTTTCGTAGATGCGGTCCGCCACCTCATAGGTCTTGCCGGGCCGGCAGCGCACCTGGATGAAAATGCAGTTCATCGTAGATCTCCTCGCTGAACATTCACGAAATCAACAGCTTGCCGAACACTTCTCATGTGCGGAGCGAACATTTCAGGCCGCAGCCTCGACCTCGACCTCAAAGGCGAGCTGGTCATAGGCCGGTTCCACATGCGGCGGGGTTTCCGCCATCACCGTCTCATAATCGAGCGGAATATGCATATGGGTCAGATAGGCGCGGCGCGGCTTCAGCCGCTCGATCCAACCGAGCGCCTGTTCGAGCGACAGATGGCTCGGATGATGCCGGTATTGCAGCGCGTCGATGATCAGCACGTCGAGGCCGTCCATCCTGGCGACCGTCTCGTCGGGGAAGTCGCTGACGTCGCAGCAATAGGCGACATCGCCGATCCTCAGCCCCAGCGAGGGAATGTCGCCATGCTGCTGGACCAGCGGCTGGAAGCGGATTGTGCCGCCCTTCCCCGTGATCTCCAGCGGCTGCGAAAGATCCTCGATGATGATCGGCAGGACGATCGGCGGATAGTTGCTGCCGGCCGGCGTTTCCAGGCAATAGCCAAAGCCCTGACGGATGCGCGCCATGGTGTCGGCCTCGGCATAGATCGGAATGCGATGCTTCTGCATGACGAAATAGCCGCGCAGGTCGTCAATGCCGTGCAGATGGTCGGCATGGGCATGCGTATAGATCGCCGCGTCGACATGCTGCACCTTGGCGGCGACCATCTGCTCGCGAAAGTCCGGACCGGTATCGACGATCACCGTCGTCATGCCGCCGTCGGGCGCGAACTGCTGCACCATGAAGGAGGCGCGGGTGCGCCGGTTGCGCGGATTGTTCGGATCGCAGGCACCCCAGTCGCCGTTGATGCGCGGCACGCCCGGTGACGACGCGCATCCGAGGATGGTGAAGCGGCGGCGATAGATCATGCTCAGAGCCTCGGCATCTTGGAAAAGAGGCGAAACGCGTTGTCGGTGGTGATCCGTGCCATCTCGTCAAAGCTCACACCCATGGTCTCGGCCAGGACCTCGGCCGTGTTGACCACATAGGACGGCTCGTTGCGTTTGCCCCGCCAGCGCTTCGGCGCGAGATAAGGCGCGTCGGTCTCGACCAGCAGCCGGTCGAGCGGCAGGCCCTTGGCGATGTCGCGCAGTTCGGTCGACTTCGGGAAGGTCAGGATGCCGGAGAAGGACACATAGCCGCCGAGCTCGATGCCGGTCTTGGCCAGCGCTTCACCGGAGGAGAAGCAGTGCAGGATGAAAGGGAAGGCCCCCTTCCCCATTTCCTCGGTGAGGATCGCCGCCATGTCCTCGTCGGCGCTGCGGCTGTGGATGACAAGCGGCAGCTGCGTGCGGCGCGAGGCCTCGATCTGGCGCAGGAAGCCGGTCTTCTGATCTTCCGGCTTCTGCGTGTCGTAGAAATAGTCGAGCCCGCATTCGCCGATGGCGACGATCTTGTCATGGCTTTCCGCCAGGCGCACGAAATCGTCGGCCGTGACGTCCAGCTCCTCGTCGGCATTGTTCGGATGGGTGCCGACCGAGCAGAAGACGCCCGGATAGCGTTCCGTCAGGGCCAGCAGCGTATCGAGCTTCTTCACCCGGGTGGAGATCGTCACCATCTGGGCCACGCCGGCTTGCGTGGCGCGGGCGACCAGTTCGTCGCGTTCCGCGTCGAAGTCGGCGAAGTCGAGATGGCAATGGGTATCGATCAGCATGGACGTATCAAGCCTTCGCGTCCGCTTCCGGCGCGACATAGCGCGGGAAGACCGGCGCCGGCGCCTGAAGCTCGGTTCCGGGAACCAGACGGCCGGCTTCGCCAAGGGCGGCAAAGTTGCGCTTGTCGGCGGGTGCGGCGACCAGATCCAGCAGCTTCTCCGCCGAGGCCGGCATGATCGGCTGGAAGAGGATGGCGATCTGGCGCACCACTTCGGCCGTGACGTAGAGCACGGTTTCCATGCGCGGCACGTCGGTCTTGCGCAGCACCCAGGGTTCCTGCGCGGCGAAATAGCGGTCGGCCTCGTTGACCGTGCCGATGATCGTGGCCACCGCCTTGTGGATGGCCTGCTCGGCCATTTCGGCGCGGCAGGTGGCGAGCATGGCGTCGGCGGTCGCCAGCATCGCCCTGTCTGCGTCGGTCAGCGGACCGGGCGCCGGGATCTTGCCGTCGCAGTTCTTGGCGATCATCGACAGCGAGCGGCTGGCGAGATTGCCGATGCCGTTGGCGAGGTCGGCATTGATACGGGTGGCGATCGCCTCGGCGCTGTAGCTGCCGTCATGGCCGAACGAAACCTCGCGCAGGAAGAAGTAGCGCACCTGGTCGAGGCCGAAATGGTTGACCAGGTCGACCGGGTCGACGACGTTGCCGAGCGACTTCGACATCTTCTCGCCCTTGTTGAGCAGGAAGCCGTGCGCGAAGACGCGCTTGGGCAGCGGCAGGCCCGCCGACATCAGGAAGGCCGGCCAGTAGACGGCGTGGAAGCGAATGATGTCCTTGCCGATGATGTGCACGTCGCACGGCCAGTACTTGGCGCGCGGGCCGTTTTCGTCTTCGACATAACCGGTCGCGGTGATGTAGTTGGTCAGCGCGTCGACCCAGACATACATGACGTGCTTGGGATCGTTCGGAACCTTGATGCCCCAGTCGAAGGTGGTGCGCGAAATCGACAGGTCCTTGAGACCGGATTTCACGAAGGAGATCACTTCGTTGCGGCGCTCGTTCGGGCCGATGAAATCGGGCTGGTCCTCGTAGAGCTTGAGCAGCTTGTCCTCATAGGCCGAGAGACGGAAGAAATAGCTTTCCTCCTCGACCCATTCGACCGGCGTGCCCTGCGGCCCGTAGCGCACGCCGTCGGCGCGCAGCTCGGTTTCTTCTTCCTGGTAATAGGCTTCGTCGCGGACCGAATACCAGCCGGCATAGCTGTCCTTGTAGATGTCGCCGTTCTTCTCCATCCGGCGCCAGACTTCCTGGACGGTGATGTGGTGGCGCTGTTCGGTGGTGCGGATGAAGTCGTCGTTCGACGAGTTCAGCATCCTGCCCATGGCGCGGAATTCGTCGGAATTGCGCTTGGCGAGATCCTCGACCGCGATGCCCTCGGCCCGCGCCGTCTGCTGCATCTTCTGGCCATGCTCGTCCGTTCCGGTGAGGAAGAAGACGTCCTTTCCGTCGAGCCGCTGGAACCGCGCCATGGCGTCGGTGGCGATCAGCTCGTAAGCATGGCCGATATGCGGCTTGCCGTTCGGATAGGCGATGGCTGTGGTGATGAAGTAGGTGTCGTTCATGGTCGGTCTTTGTGATCCGCGTCGATTGCGCCTGTGGGAGTATCGCCGGTTCTTAGAGCATTCCTGCGCCTTTAGAAACAGCAGTTTTATCGAACAGCTGCCTTGCGCCGGGGCGATGGCGCGGCAGTCGGGGCCATCTTCGCCGTCTAGGCGGCGACGGTGGCGAGGATGTCGAGGATGGTCTGCTTACGCTCGAGATTGTAGGCGCCGGCGATGGATAGCTGCTCGGTGATCGAGGCGGAGAGCCGCGCATAGTGCTCCGCCCGGCCAAGATCGCCGGCGATCGCGGCGGCGCGTGCCTGTTCCATCAGGAATTCGCCGAGATGCTCGGTGAAGAAGCCGAAGGCGACGTCACTGTCCTTGGCGCTCAAGGCGTCGGCAAGCTTGTACATGGTGCGCCGCGCCGCCGGGCCCTGCTCGCTGAGCAGCTTTTCGAAGGCTTCGATGATGTCGGCGCCGCCGTAGTTCGCCAGCTTCAGCGCCCGCGCCACGCTGCCCTTGGAGAGCGACAGGATCGGCCCCGCCTGCGGCTCGGAAATCGACAGGCCGAGCTGACCGAGTGCCTGGCGCATCGCCTCGTCCGGGAGCGCCGCGAGCTTCAGCGGCAGGCAGCGCGAGCGGATGGTCGGCAGGAGCTTGCCCGGCGCGTGCGAGAGCACCAGGAACATGGCCCGCTTGGGCGGCTCCTCGAGGATCTTCAGGATGGCGTTCGCCGCATTGCGGTTCAGGTCGTCGGCGGGATCGATGATGACGATGCGCCAGTTGCCGGTGCCCGAGGTCTGCGAGAAGAAATGTCCGGCGCGGCGGACCTCGTCGATGGTGATCGCGGTTCTGACCTTGCCGGTCTTCTCGTCGACGGGACGGGCGAGGTAAAGCAGGTTGTGGCTGGCGCCCGAGGCGATCTGGCGGCTCACCCCAGAGGCCGGATCCGGGTCGGCGATCCGCTCCGGCGCGCTCTCGGGATCCGGATGCGACAGGACATGATTGGCGAAGCGGAAGGCGAGCGTCGCCTTGCCGATGCCCTCCGGCCCCTCGATCAGGATGGCATGATGGCCCTTGCCGGAGCGATAGGTGCGCGCCAGGAACCCTTCGGCCGCCTCATGGCCGAAGAGCCGCGTGTTGGCGGCCGGCGCGATCGCCCCGTCGAGGATCCCGTGGCGTTCCTCGCTCATTCGGCGCCGACCGTTTCCGGCTGGCTCACCGGCTTGAGGCCGGCAAGCAGCGGCTCAACCGCCTCGGCTATGCTCTCGGCGATTTCGCCGACGCTGCGGTCGGCGTCGATCACGCGGCAGCGCTTCGGGTTGGCGGCGGCGATGTCGAGGAAGGCCTGGCGGCGCTTTTCATGGGTGTCGAGTTCTTCGCGCTCGAAGCGGTCCGGCGCCGCCTCGCCGCTCGCCTCCGCGGCCAGACGGCCGCGGGCGCGCTCGAGGCCGGTGGCTGCCGGAAGATCGAGAACCAGCGTCAGATCGGGCACCACGCCGTTCACCGCAATGCGCTCCAGCGCGTCGATGAATTCCACTTCCAGATTGCCGGTCACGCCCTGGTAGACGCGCGAGGAATCCATGAAGCGGTCGCACAGCACGACGAAACCCTTGGCGAGTGCCGGGCGAATCACCGTTTCGACATGGTCGTTGCGGGCGGCGGCAAACAACAGCGCCTCCATGCGGATGCCGAAAGGCTCGGCGGCGCCGGACAAGAGCACGTGGCGCAACGCCTCGGCGCCGGCGGAGCCGCCCGGTTCGCGCGTGGTGATGACGTCGAGGCCCCTGCGGCGCAAGCTGTCGGCCAGACGGCGAATCTGGGTCGACTTGCCGGCCCCCTCGCCTCCCTCGAAACTTACGAACAATCCGGCACCCGTCGACACTATCTTCGCCCTGCATTTTCGGCCACGCCGGCCATTTCGCCCTGTTTAGCGCATTCCTTAGGGCCGCGAAACCGCAATCGGAAGCCTCCAGATCGGCGAGACAGGATTCAGAGCCAGAAGAACAGCAGTTCGAACAGGGCGTCGCCGGCTTTCTGGCGCAGCGTTCCCTCGCCCACCGCGGCGGCACTCTGCAGCTTGACCTCGCGCAGCAGCCGCTCGCCCGCCAGCAGCTGGAGAACGCCCACCTCCGTGCCGGCAGCAAGCGGCGCTCGCAGCGGCCAGCGGTAGACGATGCGTGCCTGCAGCCGCTGCGGATCGTCGATCGGCACGAAGACATCGACCGGCCCGGCCGCGACCAGGTCGACCGCGCCGGAATCGCCGCCATAGACGCTCGCCGCGCCGATGGTCTGGCCCGGCTTGAACAGATGCCGCATCTCGAAGGTGCCGAAGGCCCAGTCGAACAGCCGCAGGGCCTCTTCCGTCCGCTCCTTGTCGCTCGCCAACCCGCTGATCGCCAGGAACAGCCGGCGTCCGTTGCGCTCCGCCGAAGCCACCAGCGCATAGCCGCTCTCCTCGGCAAAGCCCGAAGCCAAGCCGTCCACCCCGGCGGCACGGCCGATCAGCGGATTGCGATTGCGCTGCAGGATCTTGTTCCATTCGAATTCGGGCTGGGCAAACAGCCGGTAGAAGTCCGGATAGGTCGACTGCAGATGCCGCGCCAGCGTGACCATGTCGCGCAGCGTCGTGCGGTTGCCCGGATCCGGCAGGCCGGTCGGATTGACGAAGGTGCTGGCGGCAAGCCCAAGCGCCTTGGCGCGCGCGTTCATGCGGGCGGCGAATTTCTCCTCGCTGCCGTCGATGCCTTCGGCGAGGATGATGCAGGCGTCGTTCGCCATCTGCACGGCTGCGCCCTTCAGCAGATCCTCGACGCGCAGCTCGGATTTCAGCGCCGCAAACATGGTGGCGGTGCGCGACGGCGCGCCGCCGGTGCGCCAGGCGTGTTCGGAGACCTTGTAGACCGTGTCGAGCCCGATCTCGCGCCGCCTGATTGCATCGAACACGACCTCGAGCGTCATCAGCTTGGCGAGCGATGCCGGCGGCAGCGGCTTGTCCTCGCCCTTGGCGAGCAGCACGGTGCCGGTCGAGGCCTCGATCATCAGGACCTGGGCGGCCTTGGTCTCGAACAGGCGCGGGGCAGCCTGCTGGGCGAGGACGGAAGAGGAAAGAATTGAGGCGACGAACAGGAGGGCAAGGGCAAGGCTGTGTCGCATGGTCTACTTCTGCTCATCGCCGCTGGGGCCGCACGCCCCGGTTTGCGGCGCATCGACCGGCCTGGTGTCTAACGACGCGCGGACAGCTTTGTAGCGCCGCGCGCGACCGAGGACAGAATCGACGCCTCGGACAGGCCGTCATTGCGCACCATAATCGCCTCGAAGGCAAGCGCGGAGGGCGCTGTGGCCGCTTCCTCGGCATAGGCCGATGCGGCGCTTGAGGCGGGGAGCCTGAGATATTGGCCGTCGAGCGGACGTTCGGTCGGCATGGGCCCGAAATCGGGCAACATGACGAACTGGTCGAAGGCGCCGGTAGCGGACGCCGCCATGCCGCCGGCCGGATAGGGCGCGGACGGCGTCGGGCCGGCCAGGCTGGTCATCGTCGGTGCGGCATAGGACGGGTTCATCGGCATGACCGAATTGTCGGCCGAGGCGACCATCACGCCGCTGGCGATCTGCCCTTGCGGGTTGACGGCCGGCGAACGGTCGCCCTTCTTGATGTAGGAGGCCATCAGATAGGGCATGTCGTGACCGTCCATGCGGGCCGGACCGACATATTGCACCCGGACCTTGCCGGTGCCGCTGTGCGCCATGTCGAGCATGTCGGCGGTCTTGTTGGACAGGTCGATGATGCGGTCGGAATGGAAAGGTCCGCGATCGTTGATGCGCACGATGACGGAGCTGCCATTGGTCAGGTTGGTGACGCGTGCATAGCTCGGCAGCGGCAGCGTCGGATGGGCAGCGGACAGGTAATGCTGGTCATAAAGCTCGCCATTGGCGGTCTGCCGGCCATGGAAGGCCGAGCCGTACCACGAGGCGATGCCGGTCTTGTCATAGGCCGGATTGTCCTTGGGCACGTAGACCTTGCCCTTCACGGTATAGGGCTTGCCGACCATGTAGCGTCCGCCGCCCTTCGGCACCGGTCCGTTCTTCACCATGCGGGGGCTGGCCTTCACGCCATACTCCGATTCGGCAAAGTATTCCTTGGAGCGCTTGTTCTTGTTCTGGCTCTTGCCACCGGTCGTGGCGCAGGAGGCGAGGCTGGCGCAGAGCACGGTCAATGCGAGCCATTTCGCTCCGCTGATCAGAGTTGCGCCGCTCATGTCCGTCATCTGTCCCACTTGCCGAATTCCCGGTCACGGCCCCCTGCCGCCGCCGGTCTGCCCTGAGGCAACCTGCCGACCGTCCTGATACGATGCAGTAAACGGGCCACAACATGGCAGAATTGCGAACAATTGGCTCAAACTGTCCAGAACAAATGCCGACATGGTTAATAGAAAGATAACAACAATCACGACATACTATCTGCGGAATAGACGGTAGTTGCGGAGACGAACCCGGATAACCGTCGCGATGCAGGGCCCCGGCCGTTTCCCCGCCGTGCTCAAAACCGTCTTGCCAAGCGCCCTGTCATTGCGCATAAGGCGGTTCACCGGAGGAGTGTCCGAGCGGTTTAAGGAACCGGTCTTGAAAACCGGCGTGCGGGAGACCGTACCGTGGGTTCGAATCCCACCTCCTCCGCCAAGGTCGACCGAAATCAGCAGCTTTAGGGCGCAATAGTTCGAAGTGGCACTTGTCTGTCAGGGACATCGGCAGGGTGTGGAGACATGAGAAGAAAGCGCCTGAAGTATGCAGTCTTCACGCTCTGCCACATGTTCTGTGGCTGGAGGCTGATGAATAGCTATAAGCAGATTGCAGAACTGGGCAGCGGCACCCTCGCAATCGATGTTGTGAGCGGACGGTGCCGTTTCAATGGCGAAAATGTTCCAAGCCTGGCGATAGCCGGTGAGTTGCAGTTCTGGTTTGCCAAGGACTTGGCAGACAACAATATTCAGGCTGACAAGATCACCTCAGCAACGCTGACAGCCAGTTTGAGCCTCGGTGTGGTGAACAAGGGCAGTCGCGTCAAATCTCAATACTACTTCTCGGACGGGAAGCTCTTGAATTCGCATGATTATTGTCAATGCGGGATCGATTGCCGAAGCAAAATTGTCACCGATGAAGCGGAGTACACGAGCGCATATTCCGACATTGCGGAATGGCCGATCGATTTTGCGCCAGCGCCATGATCTTCTGAGGGTGGCACCCCGGTCCTTCCGGCCGATATCAGGTGCTCGGGCCCGTTGCCCGTGAAGTGGGTTCAACCTCACTGAGGCTCTGCCATCGCCATGTGAATTGAAAAACGCCGACCGTTCGGATTTTACCGATGGATTTAGGCGCAATGGAACCAGTTTTGCCGCAATGTGGTTATAGGAGCGAGCATTAGGAGCAAATACATGCGCGCCATATTCTTCGTCATCATCGCCTCGGTGCTCAGCATCTTGGCTTTCAAGTACAATGACAACTCGATGGGCCAGAACCAGCTGATGGCCTCGCCGATCGACGTCGCCGCGGAATAGCGTTCTCGGGCGCGATGCCGCGGCTTGACCGGCCGCGACGCGCTAGCCCAGCCACTGCCCCAGCCACTCGGGCGCCAGGCGCGCCTCAAGCTCTTCGGCCAGTTCGTCCAGCGCCGTTTCGACACTCCGGCGGTAGTCGCCTCCCCCGCCGCTGATCCCGAAACTCTCCAGAAGTCTGCCCCGGTAGGTATCGCTGGCAAACAGGCCATGCAGATAGCTGCCCATCACCCGGCCATCCGCGGAACGCGCGCCGTCCGGCCGCCCTTCGATGAGCACCGCCGCGCGGGCGCAGTCCGGGCCTTGCGTGACGCCGAGATGGATCTCGTAGCCTGATAGATCCGCATCGAATTCGACCGAGCGGGCGCGACTGTTGCGCACCGTCTTTTCCGGCGCCATCACCGTGTCGACATCCAGCAGGCCGAGACCGTCGACGGTGCGGCTCTCTCCCTCGAGCCCGAGCGGATCTGCGACGGTGCGCCCGAGCATCTGGTAGCCGCCGCAAATGCCGATCACCCGGCCGCCGCGCCGGACATGGGCGGCGAGATCGGCGTCCCAACCATTGACCCGCAGGTCCTCGAGATCGCCGATCGTCGATTTCGACCCCGGCAGGATGACCAGGCCCGCATCGACGGGAAGGCGCTCGCCGGCCCGCACATAGACGAGGTCCACCTCAGGCTCGGCGGCCAGCGGATCGAAATCGTCGAAATTGGCAATGCGCGACAGGACCGGCACGGCGATCTTCAGCGCGCCGGCTCGGCCGCTCGCCAGCCGCTCCAGCACCACCGAATCCTCGGCCGGCAGGCGACCGGCAGCCTTCAGCCAGGGCACGATGCCGAAGCAGGGCCAGCCGGTGAAACGGCCGATCGCCTCGATGCCCTCGTCGAACAGGCTGACGTCGCCGCGGAACTTGTTGATGATGTAGCCGACGATCTGGCGGCGGTCCTCGTCGGGCAGGATCGTATGCGTGCCGACCAGCGAGGCGATCACCCCGCCCCTGTCGATGTCCCCGACCAGCACCACCGGCACGCCGGCCCGGGTGGCAAAGCCCATATTGGCGATGTCGCCGGCGCGCAGGTTGATCTCGGCCGGTGAGCCCGCCCCTTCGACGACGACCAGATCGGCGCCGTCCTTGACCGTCTCGAAGCTCTCCAGCACGGCGGAGAGCAGCTGCGGCTTCAGCTTCTGATAGTCGCGCGCCCTGGCCTGGCCGAAGACCCTGCCCTGCAGGATGATCTGGCTGCCGGTCTCGGATTGGGGTTTCAGCAGCACGGGGTTCATGTGCACCGAGGACGGCACCCGGCAGGCCAGCGCCTGCAGCCATTGCGCCCGGCCGATCTCGCCGCCATCGTCGGCAACGGCGGCATTGTTGGACATGTTCTGCGGCTTGAACGGCCTGACCTTGAGGCCGCGATTGGCGGCAAGCCGGCAAAGCCCCGCGACGAGAACCGTCTTGCCGACGTCGGACCCCGTTCCCTGCAGCATCACAGCCTTTGCCATCGCTCGTCCCCAATGGTCATCGTCTCACGCGAGGCCAGCTAAACACGACCGTGGGCAAAGACACCCGCCCGGCCGCGTCATGGCGCACCGCGTCCACGCCGCACGCGATCGTGGCGGGACCGCCCGCGGCGCCGCGCGACGCTTCCCCCTTGCGCCAGTTCGCCTGGAATCACAATAGGCTGACCGCGACGCCTTGGGCGCGCGGATGGGTCGGTTCTACGATGTCGAGGGAAGAAGCGGCGGGTCCCTACAGGACCCTTTCGCCGAAAGAACTGCAGCGCTCCGGGACGCAATACCAACTCCGGAGGCGCTGACGGCAGTTACGCGCCGTTGGGAGCGTTGTAGCGCGGCATTTCTTACCGGATGGTTAGCTCTCCGTAATCGATTGACGAATTTTGGATTTTTTTCGCCGGGCGCGTTCGGCCTATAGCGTGGGTCCTTCCTGTCAGCCGATCATGGACAGGTGCCCGATCGACCATCCGAGATTGATTTCTGCGCCGGAACCCGTAGGCTGAACTGCATGGCCCGATCGATCCGCCGGCACCGACCGTTCGACACCAATACGGGCATGGCTTGTTTCCTGCCGATTTCGCCCTAGGTGCCAAGGATCAGCACCATGTCCCTCGCGTCGCCTGTGCGTCGCCAAAGATCGAGACTGGGAGGTCTTAAACCCATGAACAAGCTCATCGCGTCCACCATCCTTGCCGCAGCCCTCTATGCTCTGCCGGGCGCGGCCCAGGCCGCCGAATGCGGCGAGGTGACGATTGCCGAGATGAACTGGGCTTCGGCCGGCGTCGCCGCCCATGTCGACAGGATGATCCTGGACAGCGGCTACGGCTGCAAGGCGACGCTGGTGACCGGCGACACCATGCCGACCTTCACCTCGATGAACGAGAAGGGCGAGCCGGACATCGCCCCGGAAATGTGGGTGAACTCGGCCCGCGAAGTGCTGGAAAAGGCCGTCGCCGAAGGCCGCCTCCTGCAGCTCGCGCCAATCCTCAGCGACGGCGGTGTCGAGGGCTGGTGGATTCCGAAATTCATCGCCGACGCCAATCCCGAGATCAAAACTGTGCAGCAGGCGCTCGAACACCCGGAACTCTTCCCCGCGCCCGAGGATCCGTCCAAGGCCGCGGTGGTCAATTGCCCCTCCGGCTGGAGCTGTCAGATATCGACGGCCAATCTCTACAAGGCGCTCGGCGCCAAGGAGAAGGGCTTCGAGCTGATCGACACCGGCTCCGCCGCGGGCCTCGACGGATCGATCGCCAGTGCCTTCGAGAAGAAGACCGGCTGGCTCGGCTATTACTGGGCGCCGACCGCCATCCTCGGCAAGTATGAAATGGTGAAGCTGTCCTTCGGCGTCGGGCACGATAAGGCGGAATGGGACGCCTGCACCGCGGTCGCCGACTGCGCCGCGCCGAAGGTGAACTCCTATCCGGTCTCGGACGTCTACACGATCGTCACGCAGGAATTCGCCGAGAAGAATGCGGTGGCGATCGACTATCTGAAGACGCGCAAGTGGGACAACCACACCGTCGGAAAGGTGCTGGCCTGGATGGACGAGAACCAGGCGACCAACGAGGAGGCGGCAAAGCATTTTCTCGAAACCTATCCGGAGGTCTGGACCACCTGGCTTGCAGCCGACATCGCCGAGAAGGTCAAGGCCGGCCTCTGATCCCTTGCCGTAGGCGGTGACCGTTCGGCGGCCCGCGTGCGATGCGCGGTCCGCCGTGCTGGCGGGAGTTGGCCCGGGAGGGTTGACGGGGCGTAGGCGGCGCCCCGGGCGGCCGAAGGGACTGGAGGGGGTAGGACATGCTTTGCGATTATCTGCCGCAAAGGCTCTGCGAGTTTCCGGCGCTCGACGCTGACCTGCTGCGCGAGATGCGCAAGTCCGTCGACGCCGGCTTCAAGGCCTTCGTGCGCGCCTATGGCGACACGCTCGACAGCGCGCTTCAGCCGCTGCAATGGTTCCTCAACTGGCTGGAAAACCTGTTCGTCGGCGCGCCGTGGATCGTCTTCCTGGCGATCCTGGCGGCGATCGTCTACCTCGCCAGCCACAGCCTGCGGATCACGCTTGGCACGCTCCTCTCCATGACCGCGATCGGCCTGGTCGGGCTTTGGCAGGACACGATGGTGACGCTCGCCATGGTCACCGTCTGCACGCTGATCGCGATCGTCACCGGCCTGCCGATCGGCATCCTGATGGCTCGCTCCGACCGGGTTCAGTCGACCGTGAACCCGGTGCTCGACGTCATGCAGACCCTGCCGAGCTTCGTCTACCTGATCCCCGTCGTGATGATCTTCGGCATCGGCAAGGTGCCGGGCCTAATCGCCGTCGTGGTCTATGCCGTCCCGCCGATGATCCGGCTCACCAATCTTGGCATCCGGCTGGTCGACCGCGAAGTGCTCGAAGCGGCCGACGCCTTCGGATCCTCGCCGCGGCAGAAGCTGTTCGACGTGCAGATCCCGCTGGCGCTGCCGACCATCATGGCCGGAATCAACCAGACCATCATGATGGCGCTCGCCATGGTCGTCGTCGCCTCGATGATCGGCGTTGGCGGGCTGGGCCGGAACGTGCTGCAGGCGATCACCAACCAGTTCTTCACCGTCGGCTTCCTCAACGGCTTCGCGCTCGTCGTCATCGCCATCATCTTCGACCGCACCAGCCAGGCCTTCGGCAAGCGGATCCAGCGCTATACCGAGGTCGTCCATGGCTAGCAGCATCGAGATCCGGGGCCTCTACAAGATCTTCGGACCGCGTGGCGGCGATTTCGTCGCGGCGGTGAAGGGCGGCATCGGCAAGGCCGAGCTCAACGAGCGATCGAGCCATGTTCTGGCCCTCAAGGACATCGACATCACCATGCCGGCCGGCTGCATCACGGTGGTGATGGGCCTGTCCGGCTCGGGAAAGTCGACGCTCATCCGCCACATCAACCGGCTGATCGAGCCGACGGTCGGCGAAGTCCTGGTCGACGGCGTCGACGTCTGCAGCATGTCGCCTTCCGAACTTCGGGCGTTCCGCCGCGGCCGCACCGCCATGGTGTTCCAGAAATTCGCCCTCCTGCCGCATCGCACCGTCCTGGAAAACACCGCCTATGGCCTCGACATCCAGGGCATCGACCGCTCGGACAGCCTGACCAGGGCGCGGCGCTGGATCGAGCGCGTCGGTCTTTCAGGCTTCGAGAGCCACTATCCCAACCAGCTGTCGGGCGGCATGCAACAGCGCGTCGGCCTTGCCCGGGCGCTCGCCACCGATGCCGACATCCTGCTGATGGACGAGGCGTTTTCCGCGCTCGATCCGCTGATCCGCGTCGACATGCAGACCATGCTGCTCGATCTGCAGCGGGAGCTGAAGAAGACGGTGGTCTTCATCACCCATGATCTCGACGAGGCACTGAGGCTCGGCGACCGGATCGCCGTGCTGCGCGACGGCGAAGTGGTCCAGCAGGGCAGCGGCCAGGACATCGTGCTGCAGCCGGCCGACGACTATATCTCGGCCTTCGTGCGCGAGGTGAACCGGGCACGGGTGATACGCGCCGGGGCGATCATGACGCCTAAGCCGGCACCGCCGGGAAGTCCGACCGTCCCCGTCGACGCCGTCTTGGAAATCGCGGCCCGGATCATGCTGGAGGCCGGCGCGACCGCAGCGGAGATCGTCGACGCTGCGGGACAGGTCGTCGGTTCCATCGACATGACGGCGACCATGGCCGCCATGGTGACGCCGGCCGGCCATCCCCATCGCTTCGACGCCGCGCAATAAAGGCAGGCGCGGTCACCCTGCCCTGCGTTTGTCCGTTGCGGCCCAGGCCATTAGCCTTTAAATCCTGCAGCACAGATCTCACGAGGACCGAGAACCATGGCGACCGCACCCAATCCGCTTTCCGAACTTCTGGCCGAGAAGGGCGTGCTGCTCGCCGATGGCGCGACCGGCACCAATCTCTTCGCCATGGGGCTCGAGGCCGGCGAAGCACCGGAACTGTGGAACGAGAGCCAGCCGGAAAAGATCACCAAGCTGCATCAGGACTTCGTCGATGCCGGCGCCGACATCATCCTCACCAATTCCTTCGGCGGCACGCGCCATCGCCTCAAGCTCCATCATGCCCAGGATCGCGTCCATGCGCTCAACAAGAAGGCGGCCGAGATCGCCCGTGCCGTTGCCGACAAGGCGCCGCGCAAGGTCATCGTCGGCGGTTCCGTCGGCCCGACCGGCGAACTGCTGCAACCGCTCGGCGCCATGACCTATGACGAGGCGGTGGCCGCCTTCGTCGAGCAGATGGAGGGCCTGAAGGCCGGCGGCGCCGATGTCGCCTGGATCGAGACCATGTCCTCGGCCGACGAGATTCGGGCCGCGGCCGAAGCCGCCGTCAAGGTCGGCCTGCCCTATACCTATACCGGCTCGTTCGACACCGCCGGCAAGACGATGATGGGGCTCGACCCGAAGGACATCCACGGCGTCGCCAAGGACATTGGTCCGGGGCCGCTCGCGGTCGGCGCCAATTGCGGCGTCGGCGCCTCGGACATCCTGGCGAGCCTGCTCGACATGACCGCCGCCGATCCGGCCGCGACCGTGATCGTCAAGGGCAATTGCGGCATTCCGGAATTCCGCGGCACGGAGATCCACTATTCCGGCACGCCGCCGCTGATGGCGGAATATGCGAGACTGGCGCGCGATGCCGGCGCGAAGATCATCGGCGGCTGCTGCGGCACGTCCTGCGGCCATCTCGCCGCCATGCGAGCCGCGATCGACGGCTATACGCCGGGACCGCGCCCGACCATCGAGACGATCGTCGAGAAGATCGGTCCGCTGCGCAACAAGACCGCGACGGAATCCGGCGCCCAGGAAAGCGGCCGGCGCACGCGCCGCCGCGGCTGAGACGTCCTCAGGCGCCGGTTCCGGCCGGTGCCATCAGGGTCCTGACGAAGGTCACGTAGCGATCCTTCAGGCCCGGCTGCAGCCGGTCGACCATCATCATGGCGATCTGGAACTCGACAAAGCTGTCCGGCTCCTCGAGCGCCATGGTCGCCAGATGCCGGACGGTGCCGTCGTAGGCCTCCGGCGCGTTGGCGACCTTCTGGATGAAGGAGCCGAGCAGCCGGTTGGTGATGATCCGGCCGAGGCGCTGGCGCTGGTCCGGCGGCACCGGGCTTCCCTGGCGCATGGCGAACACGAAGGTGTCGAGATACATCAGCAGGCTGTCGAACTTGATCGCCTCGGCCGGCAGTCCGGCATTGCGATAGAGGTCGACATACATGTCGCCGATCTTTTCCGCAGAATCCCAGTTGCCCATGTTGTAGCGGAAGACCGTGCCCGGATCGTGCGCCATCTTGCCGTAACAGATGAGCGCCAGCAGCAGCGCCCAGTCGCAATACATGCCCTTGGTCGGATGATGCTCGACGAAGTCGTGCAGCAGCGCGGAGAAGACGTCCCGGCGAAACATGCTGTAGTAGAGGCTGTTATTGCCCTTGGCGCCGCTGATGTACTGGCCCATGCGCTCGCCCGGATCCTCGTCGGTCAGCGCGAAGGCCTTGGAATGCATCGTGCCGTGCTTCTCGGCAAAGACGACGCTCACCGGCAGCACGCCCATGTAGTCATAGGGAAGGCCGGCGAGATCGAAGGATGGCTGGCCCTCGACGGCGTGGATCTCGTCGTCGTCGCCCATCGGCATGACGAAGGGAGTCTTGGCCGCGTCCAGCGCCAGCCGCATGTTGGCGAAGGGCGAGGCGTTGCCGGCGTCGATCCATGTGAGGCGCGGCGAGCGGTTCTGAAAATGGGCCTGCTTCTCCGGATCGCCGGAATTGTCGGACACGATCAGGACCGCGTCGCGTGCCTCGCAATAGGCGATCGCGCTGTCGATCGCCGCGCGCGACTGCTCGAGATTGCGATTGCTCGGCATGCAGATGGACAATTCTGGCATTGTGTAGGCTCCGACCTGGAAGGCGCCCGCCGCGGTACGCGACGTCATGGTTGTCTTGGCGCGAATCGACGGCCAATCGTCGCGACAGCCTTTCCATTCGCGCCTTGCCTGTCAACCAAACGCCACGCCGGCGGCAGGGCTCGCACCAGCCTTGGATAAGCCTCGGCCCCTAGCCTGTTGCCGAACTGTCGACCTCAGGGAAGCACTGCCGAGAATGCCACTGCCCAAAGGACTGCCGGCAAAAGGACTACCGGACGCGATCAATGCCTACCGGGCCGGTCGCTACCAGGACTGCGTCGCCCTGCTGACGCCCCTGCTCGCCCGGACCGCGACCGATACCAAGCTGGTGCTGATGGCCGCCCAGAGCCATGCCAAGCTCGGCAATTCGGAACAGGCGGCCCAATTCTATGCGAAGGCCGCCGATCTCGACCCGCAGAACGCCCGCATGCTGCGCCTTTTGGCCGCCCGGAGCTACAAGCGGGCGAGACGCCGGGCACCCGCCCTCGTTCTTGCCCGCCAGTCGGCCCGCGGCGGTCCCTTTGACATCGAGGCGGAAAATACCTATCGCAGCCTGCTGCGCGAGCAATTGTGCCTCGAGGAATGCGAGGCCCAGGATGCCCGCCTGCTTGAGCGGATGAAAGCCGGAGAGGCCGCCGCCTTCGGCGTGGACGACCCGCACGACCACATCATGTGGTGCGACGACGAGAGCCTCAATGCCAGGATCACCCGGATGCATGGCGGCTCCGCCTTCACGCCGCAGTCGCGCGCTGCGCGGCGCGGCGTGCCCCACGCCTTCGCCGAGCGGATCCGCATCGGCTATCTGTCGAACGACGTCTGCGACCAGCACGCCACCATGCGCCTGTTCCAGGGTGTGCTCATGGCCCACGACCGCGAGCGTTTCGACGTCACCCTCTTCTGCTACACCGACGACGACGTGCTGTCGGTCGATCAGGGCATGCGGGCGCTGTACGGGCCGATCGTGCCGATCCGCGCACTCGACGACGAGGCGGCCGCGGCGCTGATCCGGTCGCACGGCATCGACATTCTCGTCGACCTCAAGGGCCATACGCGCGGTGCGCGCGTCAGTCTCGTCAATCGCGGCCTGGCGCCGATCCAGGTGGCCTATCTCGGCTTTCCCGGCTGCGGAACCGGGATCGACTGCGACTACATCGTGTCCGACCGGATCGTCACGCCCGATGCGTCGAAGCCCTTTTACCACGAGAAGCTCTGCCGCCTGCCGCACAGCTACCAGGCCAATGACAGTGTGCACCGCGCCCTGCCGCCTGCCGCCTCGCGCGACAGCCTCGGCCTGCCGGCCGACGCCTTCGTCATCGCCTCGTTCAATGCGGTCAGAAAGGTATCGCCGCGCACCGCGAGGCTCTGGGCCCGCGTGCTCGCGGCCATTCCGGAGAGCATTCTCTGGATGATGTGCGACGACCCGGACGCCCAGGCGAATTTCTGCGCCTTCATGGCGACGCTCGGCATCGGCGCCGAGCGCATCCACTTTGCCCGGCGCGCGGACTATCCCGAGCATGTCGCTCGCCTTCAGGCCGCCGATATCGCCCTCGACACCTTTCCGACCAACGGCCACACCACGACCTCCGACAAGCTCTGGGCGGGCCTGCCGGTGATCACCTGCAAGGGACGCAATTTCACCTCGCGGGTGTCGGAAAGCCTGCTGACCGCGCTCGGTCTGCCGGATTTGGTGACCGAGAACGAGGACGGCATGGTCGAACTCTGCGTCACGCTGGCCCGCGATCCCGGCCGCCTTGCCGAGATCCGCGGGCGGATCGCGACAAACCGCTTCGTCGCGCCGCTTTTCGACACTCTCCGTTTCACCCGCCATCTCGAGCGGGCCTATGAGATGATGGTCGAGCGCGCGCGGCAGGGGCTCGAACCCGACCATTTCGACGTGCCGGAACTGCCCTCTCCGGATGGCCCGTTTTCCGCCGGCCGACCTTGATCATCGGGCCCGTCCAGGACTATCACGACAGCCAAACATGCATGGAAGAAGGAGGCGTCAATGCCGCAAACCCAGACATCCACCCTCGACAGCACCATGGTCGCCGACAAGTTGCGCAGCCTGGTCGAGACCGACAAGGCCTTTCTCCAGCTCGTCTTTGAAAACCCGGAACACGACAACATCCTGTTCGACGGCCTGGCGCTCCATATCGATCGCGAAAGCGAGGCGAAGTTCCTCAACTCGCTGAAGCTGGAGCGCTGCGGCGAATGGCTCGGCAATGCCGCGCCCGCCCGGCTGCAGATCCGCCTGATGGAAGCCGCCCGCTCGAGCCAGCATCCCGCCTATCTCGCCTTGCGCAACGGCCTCGTCCGCTCCGGCGGACTGGAGCGCGCCTATCCGAAGGCGGCGGTCTGAGACGCGGTTCGTCGCCTTATTGCGGAACCGTGCCGATCACCGCGATGATCGGCCCGAGCGGGAAAAGGCGGTCGCGCCGCCCGGTTCCCGCGTCGTAAAGGCTCGAAATCGTGCCGTCGAGGTAGAGCGCATTGCGGCAGCCGAGGACGTCGCGGAACAGCAGGGCAAAGTCGTAGAACCGCACCGGCGTCTCCGAAATAACCATGTGCACCCTGCCCGCCTGATCGACGCCGATGCCGTTGCGGAACTTCAGGCTGTCGCTGTCAGGCAGGAAACGCGGGTGGATCTGCCCGTCGATCACCAGCATCGGCCCCGACTGGGTGGCATAGTCCGCCGCGATCTTATCCATCAGGTAGCGCCTGGTTTCCGTCACCCCTGCCTGGCCACCCTTCAGCCAGAAGACGCCGTTCGGCAGCAGGTGGAAATTGCCCCAGCCCGCCTTGGTGCTGATCGCCTGCCGCTCGAATCCGTGCTCGACGAACAGCCCGACCGCCGACAGATCGTCGTGATACATGCCGCCATTCATCGCGACGATCGGGTAGTGCCGCTCCTTCCAGAGCTGGCGTGCGAGGGAATCAAAACTGCCGAAAGGCTGGCCCTGTGGGTCGCGGTGATAGATTCGCATCAGGGACCGGGCGGGATCGACGGTGCAGACGGTATAGGAAATCCCGCCGTGCTGGAGCGCCGAACAAGTGTCCTCGGCCTTCGCAGCCGCCGCCGGCAGCGCCGCAAGCAGCAAAAACAAGGTGATGAAAATCAACCGCATGACGCCCCGCCTTAAAGTCCGGGGACAGCTTTACCGCCTTCATCGGCGCACCGCCAGCCGGAGATCGGCCCCACCGATCATTAACGAAACATGCCGGGCATTTACCTTTCGTTAACCATCGCCGCCAAGGATGTCCGTCGGCAGCATGCCCCACGCTGCCAATTGGAGCGATGACTCGGCTCGGACCCTTTTTTCATGAAGGAAACGAAATGCCAGTACTGACATTTGCCAACACCAAGGGCGGCGCCGGCAAGACCACGGCAGTCCTCATTCTCGCCAGCGAACTCGCCGGACGCGGCAACCGCGTGACCATCCTCGATGCCGACCCGCGCGGCTGGATCAGCCGCTGGCATGCGATTGCCGGCGCCAGCAGCCTGATTTCGGTTGCCCCGGTCAACGAAGAGACGATTGAAGCCGCGACCGCCAGGGCGAAGAAGCGCGGCGGCTATATCCTCATCGACCTGCCGTCCAGCCAGGACGCGCTGCTCGCCAAGGCCGTCGGCCTCGCCGACCACGTTCTGATCCCGGTCCAGGGCTGCGCCATGGATGCCCAGGGCGGCGCCGAGGTGCTGGAACTGCTGAGGGAACTCGACGAAAGCTGCGACGTGCGCATTCCGCACTCCGTCGTGCTGACTCGCGTCAATGCCGCGGTGACAACCCGCGCACTTCAGGCCGCCAAGGACTTCCTCGCCGCACGCGGCATTTCCACCCTGTCTGCGGCGATTGCCGAGCGCGCCGCCTATCGCGACGTCTTCGACAAGGGCGGCATGCTGCAGGCGATGAACCCGAACGACGTCTCCAACCTGCCGAAGGCGCTGGAGAATGCCGCGCGTCTCGCCGACGCGGTCCTCGCCATGATGCCGCAGAGGGCCGCCCGCCCGGCTGCCGCACGCAAGGTCCCGGTCGCCAGGGCGGCCTGATCCTCTAGCCGGGAAGCAGGCCGAGCGCTTCCATATGGAAGCGCAACTGCCCTTCCGAATAGCGAAATTCCGGGCCGACCGGACAGGCACCACGGGCAAGGCAACCCTTGTCCATGCAGTGTGCACCATCCGGGTCGGCGGCGAGAAACTGCCGGCAGGCCGCGACATCGAAGCGGCCGGCCGCAACCGCCCCCACCGGGCAACGCGTCAGGCACGGCTTGTCCGGGCAAGCGTCGCACGGATGGGCCGCGGACAAGTGCCCCTCTACCTCATCCAGTTCCTCGGCAAACCCCAGCGCCCCGCGATAGCCGTGCCAGAGGCCGTATCGCGGGTGAATGAGGATGCCGAGCGGCGATGCCCGCAGGTCTTCGGCCATGACCGCCCAGCGCTGGAATGGTTGGTAAGGCGGGTCTGACGGATAGTAGGCGGTCGCACCGGTCGCCTCGGCAAGCGCACCGATCACCGCCTTGGACCAGCGGTCGAGCGGATGATCCCCGCCCCAGTCCGGCTGTGCCGCCCGCCAGGCGCAGAAGGCCGGCCACATCGAGCCGCCGACATTGCCGATCAGCAGCACCGAACGCGCCGTTTGCCCGTCGGCGAGCCGCGGCCCGCACTCGCCGTGCGGAAAGCGCGCAGTGCCGCGCAGGTGCAGCCCATGCGGCGCGAGACGCGCCGCGATGCTATCTTGAAAGGGTGAAAGGCTGCTCATCGCGCCTCCCTTACTGCCGAGTTGACCCTACGGGATCAGCCGACGGTGTTTTCGTCAACACTGTCGAAGCGCGATCATGGAGACCCTCTTCTCCCCATCGGGGAGAAGTGCCGAGCGCATGCGAGGCGATGAGGGGGGCGAAGCCATTCTGCCTAGCGCCAAGGGCCCCCTCGTCCGGCGCTGCGCGCCACCTTCTCCCCGCTGGGGAGAAGAAAACCGAAAGGCCGCTCATCGCGGCCCCTCGTATTTGTAGTGCGGTCGCCAGACCGATTCCTGGATCATGTCCGCGACCTTCGCCGCTCCGCCTTGCTCCCTGGCGGTGCCGGGATTGATTCAGCTGAAGGCGTCGGGCATCGAATCCTTGCGGCCCGCGATGTAGGCGGTGAGCGCCTCGTCGATCGCCGGATCGAGCGGCGGGGCTTCGTAGCTGTCGAGCCACGAACGGCAGAGCGCATTGGCGCGATCCTCGACGCGCTTCTTGCCCTCGATTTCCCACTGTTCGAAGGAATTGTTGTCGGCCAGCGCCGAACGGTAGAAGGCGGTCTGGAAATTGGCCTGGGTATGGGCGCAGCCGAGATAGTGCGCGCCGGGACCGACTTCGCGGATCGCGTCCATCGCCTGGCCGTCTTCCGACAGGTCGACGCCCATCGCCATCTTCTGCATCATGCCGAGCTGGTCCTGGTCGATCATGAACTTCTCGTAGCAGGCCGACAGGCCGCCCTCGAGCCAGCCGGCGGCATGCAGCACGAAATTGGTGCCGGCGAGCAGCGTCATGTTGAGCGTGTTGGCGCTCTCATGCGCGGCCTGGGCGTCCGGAACCTTGGACGCACAGAGCGAGCCGCCGGTGCGGAACGGCAGGCCGAGGCGGCGGGCGAGCTGGGCCGCGCCGTAGGATACCAGCGCCGGCTCCGGCGTGCCGAAGGTCGGGGCGCCCGACTGCATCGAGATCGAGGCGGCAAAGGTGCCGAACAGCACCGGCGCGCCGGGGCGCACCAGCTGTGTGAAGGACGCACCCGCCAGCACTTCGGCAAGGATCTGGGTGAGCGTGCCGGCCACCGTGACCGGGCTCATGGCACCCGACAGGATGAAGGGCGAGAGAACGCAGGCCTGGTTGTGGCGGGCATAGACCTTGGCGGCGCCCAGCATGGTCTCGTCGAACACCATCGGCGAATTGGCGTTGATGAGGTTCAGCATCACGCAATTGTTCTCGACGAACTCATCACCGAAGACCAGCTTGGCCATGGCGACCGAATCCTCGGCGCGCTCCGGCGCGGTGACCGAACCCATGAACGGCTTGTCGGAATATTTGATGTGGCTGTAGACCATGTCGAGGTGACGCTCGTTCACCGGAATGTCGACCGGCTCGCACACCGTGCCGCCCGACGAATGGATCGACGGCGCCATATAGGCGAGCTTGACGAAATTGCGGAAGTCCTCGAGCGTCGCATAGCGGCGGTTGCCGTCGAGGTCGCGCACGAAGGGCGACCCGTAGACCGGCGCGAACACGGTGGCCTTGCCGCCGATCTGCACGCTGCGCGCCGGATTGCGGGCGTGCCAGGTGAATTCGGAGGGCGCGGTCTTCAGCAGTTCGCGGCACAGGCCCTTGGGAAAATGCACCCGTTCGCCCTTCACCTCGGCGCCGGCGGCGCGCCACATGTCGAGCGCTTCGGCGTCGTCGCGAAACTCGATGCCGATCTCCTCGAGAATGATGTCGGCATTGCGCTCGATGATCTGCAGGCCTTCCTCGTCGAGCACTTCATAGACGGGGATCTTGCGCTGGATATAGGGCATGGAAGGCCCGGCACCGCCACCGGTGCGCGATGCGCGCCTGGCGGCTGCGCCGCGACCTTCGCTTCGGGTGCGGCGGCCCGCGCCGGTCTCTGTGATCTCGTCCATCTTGGGCTTCCTCGTTGTCGCGCTTCGCGCTGCTTCCTTTTCAATATGCTATTCGAATTCGCGTGGGAAACATTCCTTAATGCGCCAACCACTTGCGCCAGACAGACATTGGCTGCGACAGAACCCGGATTCGTCCCCGTCGCTTTTCACGGCTGCGACGTCGCTTTCGAAAAGAGATTTTAGCGAACTTGAGGTTTAACTGCCGATGAGGCAGTCTTTTAGCCGACTGCGATCTGAATCGCCAAACACCAAGCGGGATGCGCCCCATGTCAGACGACGAAATCATTCTCGAAGATCTGTCCGACGAAGAGCTTGTGCAGCAGATGCACGACGACCTCTACGACGGCATGAAAGAGGAAATCGAGCAGGGAACGCGCATCCTGCTCGAGCGCGGCTGGACGCCCTATGACGTGCTGACCCAGGCCCTGGTCGAGGGCATGCGCATCGTCGGCATCGATTTCCGCGACGGCATCCTGTTCGTTCCGGAAGTTTTGCTGTCGGCCAATGCCATGAAGGCCGGCATGACCATCCTGCGTCCGCTTCTCGCCGCCACCGGCGCCCCGAAGCAGGGCAAGATGGTCATCGGCACCGTCAAGGGCGACATCCACGACATCGGCAAGAACCTGGTCGGCATGATGATGGAAGGGGCCGGCTTCGACGTCATCGACCTGGGCATCAACAATCCGGTCGAGAACTATCTCGAAGCGATCGAGCGGGAAAAGCCGGACATTCTCGGCATGTCGGCGCTTCTGACCACGACCATGCCCTACATGAAGGTCGTCATCGACACGCTCAAGGAAAAGGGCATGCGCGACGACTATATCGTGCTCGTCGGCGGTGCGCCGCTCAACGAGGAATTCGGCAAGGCGGTCGGCGCCGATGCCTATTGTCGCGATGCGGCCGTCGCCGTCGAGACGGCGAAGGAGTTCATCGCCCGCAAGCACAACAGCCTGGCGGCCCAGGCCTGAGGCCTGACACGACAAAGCCGACCGCGGTCAGCGGTCGGCTGTCTGGTATTCGGCGGAGACGCCGGTCGTGCGGGGATGGTATCCCTCCCACAGCGTATAGCCGCTCGCGGACACGACGATGGTCAGGATGTAGACGGCGCTGAACTTGGCGACGGTATCGAGCGTCATGATCCGATCTCCTCGTGGCTCCGGTCGTCCCGGTGACCGGCCGGGAAAATGCCCGGCGTCCGGTCCGACCTCGGCCCCTGCAATTGTCAGTTCGCGGCGTTGCCGACGTCCTGCCCGGCCTGCTGCGTCGCGTTGACGGTGTTGGCGGTATCCTTGCCCATGCCGCGAATGGTGTTGCCGCACGAAGCAAGGCCGAAGGCCGATGCCATGAGGACGACGGCGAGGGTGAGTTTCCGGGTGTTCATGATAGAAAGCTCCATGTTGGGTGGGCATCTTCGAAAAATGTCGAGAATACGACCATGAAACGCGCGAACGCCGAAAAAGTTCAGATCATCGCCTGCGGCGCGATCGCGCGCGAAATCCTGGCGATTCGCGACGCCAACGGGCTCGACCATATCGACCTCGAATGCCTGCCGGCGATCTGGCATGTCCATCCGGAGAAGATCGCGCCGGCGCTGCGCGAAAAGATCGCAGCGGCAAAAGCCGCCGGCTACGGGCGCATCTTCATCGGCTATGCCGAATGCGGCACCCAGGGCGAGATCGACAGGATCTGCGCCGAGGAAGGCATCGAGCGCATCGCCGGGCCGCACTGCTACGCCTTCTTCTCCGGCACGGAAAAGTTCCTGACCGAATGCGAGCACGAATTCACCGCCTTCTACCTGACGGACCTGATCACCCGCCAGTTCGAGGCCTTCGTCATCGAGCCCCTGAAGCTCGACAGGCATCCGGAGCTGCGCGACATGGTGTTCGGCAACTACACCAAGATCGTCTATCTGGCGCAGACGGACGATCCCGCCCTGCAGGCGAAGGCGAAATGGGCGGCCGACTATCTCGGCCTGGACTATGAATACCACTTCACCGGCTATGGCGACCTGGACCCGGCGCTGCGCGCCCTGGGCTAGGACCGGCCGGGCGGGCCGATCGGCCCCGCCTTGCGGCTCACTTCACCGAATTGGCGACGCTGCGGCCGGCATCCTGCGTGGCGTCGACGGCATTGCCCATGTCCCGGCCAAGGCCCCGGATCGTGTTGCCGCAAGCGGTCAGAGCAAGGAGTGCCAGGCCGAGTGCCACGGCCGTCGAAATACGTTTTGCAGACATATCGTCCCCCGAAAGATCAGTTCGTATTTCGCGTCCATGGCACCGGCTTTGGCCAAAAACATGGCAACGGAAAAAAGCGGGCGCCGATTGCGCGGATATGCCAAGCTGACGTTACGGAGCACACCGCGGGAGGTGCGGCGATAGATTGTCTTTAACTCAACTTTCAGCATGCCTCTCTAAATAAGTTGCGCCTTAATGCCACGGCAATCCACCCATAGCAGGATGGGACCAGGTCGAAGCAACAATGAAAAGGCTTGAAACGCATGACCGACGGGGTGGGAACTTTAGCGTATGATTTCACGGCAGCCGGCGAGAAGGCGGTG
The DNA here is from genome assembly GCF_059424725.1 of Allorhizobium sp. GW101-3B10. Taxonomy (NCBI): domain Bacteria; kingdom Pseudomonadati; phylum Pseudomonadota; class Alphaproteobacteria; order Hyphomicrobiales; family Rhizobiaceae; genus Allorhizobium; species Allorhizobium sp. GW101-3B10. Next base: position 1,609,284 of record NZ_JBWKZR010000001.1, read on the forward strand.
CCGGAGCCTCTCTCGGCGGTTCTCGTCCGCCTGTCGCGCCACGACAAGCCGACGATCACCATTCGCGACATCGCGATCGCCCTCCAGGACCGCTCGTTCGGCGCCTTCCTCCTCGTCTTCGCGCTGCCCAATCTCGTGCCCATGCCTCCGGGTGCCACGCTGTTTCTCGGCCTGCCGCTGATGTTCATCGCCTGGCAGATGTTCGCCTCGGCCGAGGGCCGCATCTACCTTCCCCGCCGCATCGGCGACTATGGGGTGACCACCGCGACCTTCGAGCTCGTCGTCGACCGTCTTTCTCCGTGGCTGAAGCGGGCGGAAACGTGCGTCAAGCCGCGTTTCTGGTTCCTCGAAAGCCGCCTGTCCGAACGCCTGATCGGCTTCTTTGCCCTGGTGCTCGCGGTTGTCGTCTTCCTGCCGATCCCGCTCGGCAACTGGCTGCCGGCGCTAGCACTCGCCATCATCGGCTTTGCCCATTCCCAATGCGACGGCTTCGGCGTGCTGATCGGCACCGCGGTCGGCGCGGTCTCCCTGCTCGTCGCGTCCTTCGTCGTCTACACGGCCGGCGCCGTGCTGTTCCTGGTCATCTGATCGAGGGGGCCGATGGGAATGAGCGCGCAGCAACCCGACCACCCCCAATCCCCGACCGTCATGGTCATGACGGCCGGCGGGGCCAATCCGGCGCTCGTCATCAACGCGCTCGCCAGGCGCTTCCCCAGCATTCACGTCGTCGTCGAGCAGCCGGAATCGAAATGGGCGATCACGCGGCGCCGGGCCGCCCGGCTCGGCTGGATCCAGGCGCTCGGGCAGCTGGCCACGATGATCGCCGCACGGCTGCTGCGGCCTCTCGCCAGCCGGCGGATCGCGTCCATTCTCGCCTCGTCCGGCGTTTCGCCCGTCATCCCGCCCGGCGTCCCGATCCACGCGGTCGCCTCGATCAACGACGACGAGACCCGCGCGCTGGTCACGCAGTTCAAACCCTCCGCCATCCTGCTCGTCAGCACCCGGCTGATGAGTTCCGCCGCCCTTGCCGCCATGCCCTGCCCCGTCATCAACCTGCATGCCGGGATCAATCCGCAATATCGCGGCCAGATGGGCGGCTACTGGTCGCTGGTCGAGGAGGATGCCGGCAATTTCGGCGCCACCCTTCATCTGGTCGACCAGGGCACGGATACGGGGGGAACGCTCTACGAAGTACGCACCCTGCCGGACCGGGGCGATTTCATCGCAACCTACCCGCTGCTGCTGACGGTCACGGCGATCGACATCACTCTCCAGTCGGTCCAGGATGCGGTCGACGGTCGTCTCGCGCCCTTCCAGCCGGAGGGGCCGTCGGCGCTGCGATTTCCGCCGCCGATCTGGACCTGGCTTGCGAACGGAATCCGCCGGCGAATCTGGTAAATCTTGGCCACGTCGCTTTTTGCTCTGTGCGACGTCGTCGCAAGCGCAGTCCGTCGCTTTCGGCCTGTGCATTGTGACGGAAAAGGGAGAGTGAGGACATGGCCGACCGGATCATCGTCTACTGGCGCGACATTCCCGCCCAGGTGATCGTCAAGCAGGGCAGGAAGACCGCCAAGCGCGAGCTGTCGCTGCGGTTCACCGAGGCGATCGACATGGCCGCCATGCGCACCGGCGCCGCCGAAACCGACGATTATCTCGCCGAATGGCGCAAGGGCGATCCGTTGCCGGTCGGCGACGACCTGGAGGCGGAAGCCGACAAGGCCGCCGCCGAACTCGAAGCGGCCTATGACAAGGCCCGCCTGGTTTCTCTCGTTCATGCCGGAGGTCGCGACAATGGTTGACGGAAAGCCCGCCCCCGGCAATGCCGCCCCCGCCAAGAAGGCCGCGACCGGCGCCTATACGCCAGGCAGCGTCTCGCCCAATCGTCGGGCCCGGCGTTCCTACACGATCCGGCTGTGGTCGGTCCGCCATTCGCGTTTCCTCGAATGGTTCTACGGCCGCTTCGCCAATGCCTTCCTGCTGCTTCATCCCGTGTGGAACAAGCTCGGCTATGCCCGGGTCGAACGGCCGGTGACCTTCGTCGAGCGCAACGTCAAGGGCCTGCTGTTCGACTGTCGCATGTGCGGCCAGTGCGTGCTGTCTTCGACCGGCATGTCCTGCCCGATGAACTGTCCGAAACAGCTGCGCAACGGCCCCTGCGGCGGCGTGCGCGCCAACGGCAATTGCGAGGTCGAGCCGGACATGCCCTGCGTCTGGGTGCAGGCCTGGGCCGGCTCCCGCAACATGGCCAATGGCGACGCGATCCTCAAGGTGCAGAAGCCGGTCAACCAGTCGCTGCGCGAAACCTCGTCCTGGCTGCGCGTCACGGCAGAGGCCGCCGCGTCCCGCGAAACGTCCACTTCGGAACGGAAATCATGAGCCCTGACATCAACCCGCATGATCCCGGCGCACCGCTCGATCCCCTTCCCGGCCATTCCTCGCGCGGCCGGCTGGAACGGGTGCTCAGGCGCGGCGAGTTTGCCGTCACCGCCGAACTCAACCCGCCGGACAGCGCCGACCCGCAGGACGTCTACGAGCGCGCCTCGGTGTTCGACGGCTGGGTCGACGGCATCAATGCCGTGGATGCCTCCGGCGCCAACTGCCATATGTCCTCGGTCGGCATCTGCGCCCTTCTGACCCGCATGGGCTATGCGCCGATCATGCAGATCGCCTGTCGCGACAAGAACCGCATCGCCATCCAGGGCGACGTGCTCGGCGCTTCCGCCATGGGCGTGCAGAACATCATGTGCCTGACCGGCGACGGCGTGCAGGCCGGCGACCAGCCGGGCGCCAAGCCGGTCTTCGACCTCGACTGCATGTCGCTGCTCGAAACCGTGCGCACCATGCGCGACGAATCGAAATTCCTCTCGGGCCGCAAGCTTTCCACCCCACCGCACGTCTTCCTCGGCGCGGCCATCAATCCGTTCGCCCCGCCTTACGACTTCCGCCCCTACCGGCTCGCCAAGAAGATCGAGGCCGGCGCGCAGTTCGTGCAGAGCCAGTACTGCTTCGACGTGCCGATGTTCCGCGAATACATGAAGAAGGTGCGCGATCTCGGCCTGCACGAAAAGTGCTTCATCCTGGTCGGGGTCGGACCGCTCGCCTCGGCCAAGACGGCCAAGTGGATCCGCTCCAACGTGCCGGGCATCCATATCCCCGATTCGGTCATCAAGCGTCTCGAAGGGGCGCAGGACCAGAAGAAGGAAGGCAAGCAGCTCTGCATCGACATCATCAACGAGGTGAAGGAGATCGAGGGCATTTCCGGCATGCATGTCATGGCCTACCGGCAGGAGGAATATGTCGCCGAGATCGTCCATGAATCGGGCGTGCTGAAAGGTCGCAAGCCGTGGACGCGCGAGGCCAACCCGACCGACGCCATGGTCGCCGACCGGCTTGAATCGATCCGCGGGGACAAGGTCGAGGACCAGCAGCAGCTCGCCGGTCTCGCCGCCCAGCACCAGCCGAAGAATCCGCATTGAAGAGAGCCGGACGGAGCGCCCTCCGCCGCCCTTGTAACCCTCATGCCGGCACGTTAGACCTCGTCGACGCGCCCTGACTGGAGAACCAGAATGACCCGTACCATCGTCGCATCCGCCACCCGCGAAATCATCATCGGCTTCGACCAGCCCTTCTGCGTCATCGGCGAACGCATCAATCCGACCGGCCGCAAGAAGCTCGCCGCCGAAATGATCGAGGGCAATTTCGACACCGTCATCAAGGACGCGCTGGAACAGGTCGCCGCCGGCGCCACCATGCTCGACGTCAATGCCGGCGTCACCTCGGTCAACCCGAACGAGACCGAGCCGGGCCTGCTGGTCAAGACCATGGAGATCGTCCAGGGCCTGGTCGACGTGCCGCTGTCGATCGACTCCTCCGTCACCGCCGCGATCGAGGCCGCGCTGAAGGTCGCCAAGGGCCGTCCGCTGGTCAATTCGGTGACCGGCGAGGAGGAAAAGCTCGAGGCCATCCTGCCGCTCTGCAAGAAGTACGACGTGCCGGTCGTCGCCATCTCCAACGACGAGACCGGCATTTCCATGGATCCGGACGTGCGCTTCGCCGTTGCCAAGAAGATCGTCGAACGCGCCATGGATTACGGCATCAAGCCCTGCGACATCGTCGTCGACCCGCTGGTCATGCCGATCGGCGCGCTCGGCGATGCCGGCCGCCAGGTTTTTGCCCTGCTCTACCGCCTGCGCAACGAGCTCAAGGTCAACACCACCTGCGGCCTCTCCAACATCTCCTTCGGCCTGCCGCACCGCCACGGCATCAATGCCGGCTTCATCCCCATGGTCATCGGTGCCGGCATGACGTCGGCCATCATGAACCCCTGCCGCCCGCAGGAAATGGAGGCCGTGCGCGCCGCCAACGTGCTGAACGGCACGGACCCCAATTGCGGCAACTGGATCATGACCTACCGCGACCACAAGCCGGCAGAACCCGGCGCCGCCGCCTCCACCACCGCCCCGGGCGCCTCCTCCGGCCGCCGCGGCGGCCGTGCGGCCCGGGCGGGTGCGGGTGCCGCGACGGAGTGAACTGAACTGACAGCGACGCGGTCGCGTCGAGGAGTAGACGTATTGAAAACATGCAAGACCGTACTTCTCGTCGCGGCCCCGCTGGCGCTTCTCCTGTACTTCGTCGTCCTTACCGAAAAGGGCGAGTTCCTGCGTTTCGGCGAATTGCTCCAGGCCTATCTGGTGCCCGTCCTCCTGGTGACGGGCGGCGTGACGGTGGCGCATATGGTCTACGCTCGGCAGGCGGGTTTCAGCGCTGCCAAAGTTGAGCGACTGGCAAACCTGTGGTTCTGGATTAGCTCCGTTCTCTTCGCCGCAATCCTTGCGATTGCTGTCCTTTACGTGAAACTTTCCGCAGTGCCCGCACCATGACCGAATCGCGCCAGACAGACCCCCTCGTCCTCTTCATGCCGTCCGGCAAGCGCGGCCGGTTCCCGGTCGGCACGCCGGTGCTCGATGCAGCCCGCCAGCTCGGCGTCTATGTCGAGAGCGTCTGCGGCGGGCGGGCCACCTGCGGGCGGTGCCAGATCGAGGTGCAGGAAGGCAATTTCGCCAAGCACGGCATCGTCTCGTCCAACGACCACATCTCGCCGCCCGGGCCGAAGGAAAAGCGTTATGCCGAGGTGCGCACGCTGCCGGAAGGCCGGCGGCTTTCCTGTTCCGCGACCATCGAGGGCGATCTCGTCGTCGACGTGCCGCAGGATGCCGTGGTCAATGCCCAGGTGGTGCGCAAGGCCGCCAGCGACCGGGTGATCGAGCGCAATCCCGCCGTCCATCTCTGCTATGTCGAGGTCGATGAGCCCGACATGCACAAGCCGCTCGGCGATCTCGACCGCATGAAGGTCATGCTGGAGAAGGACTGGGGCTATACTGACCTGCAGGTCGAACCTTATCTGCTTCCGCAGGTGCAGAAGATCCTGCGCAAGGGCAACTGGACGGTGACCGCCGCCATCCACCGCGACAGCGACACCCAGCGCCCGACCATCATTGCGCTCTGGCCCGGCCTGCACAACGAGGCCTATGGCCTTGCCTGCGATATCGGCTCGACGACGATCGCCATGCATCTCGTCTCGCTGCTCTCGGGCCGCGTCGTCGCCTCGTCGGGCACGTCCAATCCGCAGATTCGCTTCGGCGAGGATCTGATGAGCCGCGTCTCCTACGTCATGATGAACCCGGACGGCCGGGAAGCCATGACCAAGGCGGTGCGCCAGGCGGTGTCCGAACTCGTCGACAAGGTCTGCGCGGAGGGCGGCGTCGCCCGCACCGACATTCTCGATTCGGTGTTCGTCGCCAATCCGATCATGCATCACCTGTTCCTCGGCATCGATCCGACCGAGCTTGGCCAGGCACCCTTCGCGCTCGCCGTTTCCGGCGCAGTCTCGTGCCCCGCGAGCGACATCGAGCTCGTCCTCAATCCCGGCGCCCGCACCTATCTCCTGCCCTGCATCGCCGGCCATGTCGGCGCGGATGCGGCCGGCGCGACCCTCGCCGAAGGCCCGCACCGCCAGGACCGCGTGATGCTGCTGGTCGATGTCGGCACCAATGCCGAGATCGTGCTCGGTAACCGCCAACGCACCGTCGCCGCCTCCTCGCCGACGGGTCCTGCCTTCGAGGGCGCGGAAATCTCCTGCGGCCAGCGCGCCGCCCCCGGCGCCATCGAGCGCGTGCGCATCGATCCGGTAACGCTCGAGCCGCGCTTCAAGGTGATCGGCGTCGAGCAGTGGTCCGACGAGGACGGTTTTGCCGAGGCCGCGGCCAGCACCGGCATCACCGGCATCTGCGGCTCGGCGATCATCGAGGTCGTCGCGGAAATGTATCTCTCCGGCGTCATCTCCACTGACGGCGTGGTGGATGGCGGCATGGCGGCGAAAAGCCCGCGCATCCTCGCGACCGGCCGCACCTTCTCCTACCTGCTGCATGACGGCGCCCAGACGATCACGGTGACGCAGAACGACGTGCGCGCCATCCAGCTCGCCAAGGCCGCCCTCTATGCCGGCATCAAGCTCCTGATGGAAAAGCTCGGCGTCGAGACGGTCGACACGATCCGCTTTGCCGGCGCCTTCGGCTCCTTCATCGATCCGAAATACGCCATGGTGCTCGGGCTCATTCCCGACTGCGAACTTTCCGAGGTCAAGGCGGTCGGCAATGCGGCCGGCACCGGGGCACTGATGGCGCTCTTGAACCGTGGCCACCGCCGCGAGATCGAGGACACCGTCACCCGCATTGAGAAGATCGAGACGGCGCTGGAGCCGCATTTTCAACAGCTCTTCATCGACGCCATGGCGCTGCCCAACAAGGTCGACCCCTTCCCGAAGCTCGCCGCGGCGGTGACGCTGCCGGAACGCAAGATCCTCTCGGACGGCGACGGCGAAGGCGGCGGCCGCAGGAGGCGCCGCAGCCGGGAGTGACTGGACGAGAACCCGTTCCAGCATGCCGCAACAGTCCCTGTACGGGCTGATGCCGTGCAAGCCGCGTGTAACGTCACTGCCTTCCTCATTCTGAAGCCCCCGGACTCGCTCTCGGTGCCAGGCGTTGCACCGATCGCCCGTCCGGCGCATGATCCCCGAGCGTTCCGAGGCGATCGGCGCTGAGCAGCACGCCAGACGTGCTTTTCAGCGGCGTTGCGGTGGCGGATCGTCGTCTCCCGGCGGCGGCGATCCGATGGCGAAACTTCGATGGAGATGCCGGTGCGTAACCACTAGGCTCGCAAACGCCAGCATCGGCGGGAAACCTGCCTGATCGGTCATGGAGAACTAGGCTTTGAAGCCACAGTATTTTGACCTCACCGGGACGGACGTTGAGACGGCCAGGCGATTCTTCGAGGCGTGCCTAGGATGGCGGTTTGTACCATTCGAGCCGATCCCTGGGTACTATCGGATTGAGGCCGGAGCGCCAGGGGAGCCCGGTATCGATGGCGGCATCGGTGCAGCGAAAGACTTCCCTCAGTCGGAAGGCCGACCGCTCACTCTGATGACGATCCCGGTTCCTGACCTGGACGACGTTGTTGGCAAGGTCGAGCAAAACGGCGGGCGCGTCGTCGAGCCGAAACGCGCGATTCCTGGAATTGGCTGGTTTTGCACGTGCGCCGAGCCCGGAGGGCTGTTGTTTGGCGTCCTTCAAGCCGACCCGGCCGCGATCTGATACCAAGTCGTCGTCGAGAATCCTCACCGGACCAAGAGGTCCGATTGTGGTTTTCTCCTAGCCGGGAACCAAAATCGTCCGGCGCAATGGGTTCATATCGTCGAGACTTGGTATAACACTGTGGCTTGCGGCATTGCCCGGCCGGCAATTCGCGCAATGCGGAAGACTTCCCGACGCCCTAGGCCAATCTCAGGAACCGTCCAGCATGCGCAGTATCGAAGACAATGCCTTTCTGCTGCTGATCATCGTCGTCTCCCTCGCGTTCGCGTGGGTACTCTGGCCCTTTTACGGGGCGATCCTGTGGGGAACGATCATCGCGATCCTTTTCGTTCCGCTGTACCGTCGCATTCTGAGCGCAACGCATCAGGCGCGAAACCTTGCTGCCTTCCTGACGCTTGTCCTGATTGTCCTGATCGTGATCCTGCCGGTGGCGCTGATTGGCGCTTCGCTGACACAGCAGGCAATTGCCTTTTACACCAAGGTGCAGTCGGGCGACATCGATCTCGCTCTCCTGTTTCGCCAGGTTTTTGCCCTCTTGCCGACGTGGGTTACCGACCTTCTCCATCGCTTCGGACTCGTCAGTCTCGAGGCGCTGCAGAGTGAAATAACAACCGGCCTCATCTATGGCAGCCAGTATATCGCCAACCAGGCCATCGTCATCGGCCAGAGTACATTCCAGTTCATGGCAAACATAGCAGTGATGCTGTACCTGCTGTTCTTCCTGCTCAGGGACGAGGGGCTTCTATACAGAAGGATCAGCTACGCCATCCCGTTGCGGCTGGAGCAGAAACAGGCCTTTCTCGAGAAGTTCACCATCGTGATCCGTGCCACCGTCAAAGGCGATCTTCTGGTGGCGCTCCTGCAAGGTGGTCTCGGCGGACTGATATTCTGGCTTCTTGGAATTGGCGCCCCGCTGCTGTGGGCGGTGGTGATGGCGGCGTTTTCCTTGCTGCCCGCCATCGGCTCCGGCCTGATCTGGGTTCCTGTCGCCATCTATCTCCTGGCGACCGGCGCCATAGGGAAAGGCGTCATCCTGATTGCTTTCGGTGCGCTCGTCATCGGCCTCGTGGACAATTTCCTTCGTCCGATCCTTGTCGCCAAGGATACGAAGATGCCCGACTACGTCGTACTGATTTCGACGCTCGGCGGCATCGTCACATTTGGGCTCAACGGTTTCGTCATCGGTCCGGTCATCGCCGCCATGTTCTTCGCAGCCTGGGACATATTCTCCGCGTCGAGACAACGCGTCGAGGGAAATGACGGTATTCGCTGAACCCAGTACGGGCCGTGTCTCTTTCGCCCCCGACGGTTCGCAGGAAAGGCGCCAGACTGAAGTTCCCGCCATTTCCTGGCCTTTGTCAAATCTCCGGCGCCTGCCGTGATGTATGCTCCAAATGCCAGGACGTGGCATGGCAAGCCGTTCGAGACGGTTCGGATCATTCGCCACGAGGGAGCGACCAAGATGGGAAGCATGAGCGACAAGACCGCAGGTCTGGCAAACAAGGCGGCGGGAACGATCAAGAAGAAGGTCGGCGAAGCGGTAGGAAACGAGCGCCTTCAGGCCGAAGGCTCGGCCCAGGTGGCCAAGGGCCACGTACAAGAGGCCGTTGGTGATCTGAAGGCCGCCACGAAGGATGTCGCCAACAAAGTGGCCGACACGCTCAACAAGAAGCTTTGAGTTCACGATCGATGCAGCAGGAGGCCGGCTCCTCCGGCCTCTTTTCCGGTGGTGCGCGCGTCGGCGCGGCGGTCACCCCATAGGTCAGCGCCTCGGCAAACCCGGGATCAGCTAATATGCCGGCGGCGGAGAAACCGCGAGCAGTCAGTCGCGCTCCCGGTCAGAACCGGAGCGACGCCGCCCAGCGGCGCGCCGCGCCGCCCAGCACCTCGGCGGGGAAGCCGGAAAAGCCGATCACCAGTCCCTGGCGCGGCTCGGCATCGACATACATCGGCGAGAGCGCCCGCACGGCAAAGCCATGCCGCGTGGCCTCCGTGCTGATGTCGAGGTCGCGCACGCCGTCCGGCAGGCCGGCCACCAGATGCAGGCCCTGCTCGGGTCTGGTCACCTCGAGCCCCGAACCTTCGAGCGCCGCGACCAGGCTGTCGCGCGCCTGCCTGACCCGCCGCCGCGCCCGCTTCACATGGGCGGCGAAATGGCCCTCGCGCAGGAATTCGGCCAGCGCCGCTTCGGCCAGCGTCGAGGGAAAACGGTCGGTGCGGGCCCGCACGTCGAGCAGGGCCGCGCACAGCGCCGGAGGCAGGACCAGATAGCCGATCCGCAAGCCCGGCATCAGCACCTTGGAGAAGGTGCCGACATAGATCACCCGGCCCTGCGCATCGATCCCCTGCATCGACGAGAGCGGCGGGCCGGCAAAGCGATATTCGCTGTCATAATCGTCCTCGATGATGAAGGCGTCGTTGCGCACCGCCCAGTCGATCAGCGCCAGACGCCGGCGCATGGAGAGGGTCACGCCGAGCGGAAACTGGTGCGACGGCGAGACGTAGACGGCGCGGGCATGCGGCGCACGCGCATTCCCCGCCTCCGGATCGATCCCCTCGGCGTCGACCGGCACGCCGGTGATACGCATGCCGGCGGCGGCAAGGGCGACCCTGGCCATCGGATAGCAGGGATCCTCCACCCAGACCGGATCGCCGGGATTGAGCACCGTGCGGATGACGAGGTCCAGCGCCTGCTGCGTGCCCGAGGTCAGCACCACCTGATCGGCCGTGCAGTTCACTCCGCGCGCGGCTCTGAGATAGGCGGCGACTTCCTCGCGCAGTTCCGGGGATCCGGCCGGCTCGGCATAGTGAAAATGCCGGGGCGACGGCAACATCAGATGGCGGTTCAGCAACGTGCGGAAGACCTGGATGGTGCGGGCATCGGCCGCCGAGCAGCCGAGCGCGCCCGGCAGCGGACCGGTTTCCTCGCGCGCATTCCGCAGCACCGGCGGCTGCGGCGCGGCGCGCGTCGGCACGGCGGCCGCCACATAAGTGCCCGCCCCGACGCGGGCCTCGGCAAAGCCGTCCGCCACCAGCATCTCGTAGGCGGCAACCGCCGCACCGCGCGACAGGCCGAAGCGGTTGGCGAGATCCCGCGTCGTCGGCAGTTTGGCCCCTGGCGGCAGCGAGCCGCCCTCGATCAGCCGGCGCAGTTCGCGATAGAGCGCCAGCCGCCGCGGCCCGGCCTTCGGCAGCACCGGCACGGAGCTTGACCAATCCGGCACATTGGTCCGACTTTTCTTCATGGAATTGGACCTTCTGCAAACCAATCGAACGGCGTAGCTCTGCCTCAAGCCAGCCAAGGAGGCAAGCATGACGATCCAGACCCCGGAAAAATCCTTCCCCGCAACGCCGCGCAACCGCGTCAAGCGCCTGCACGAACGCGGCAGCTACGACCGCGACGCTGTCTATGCCGTGCTCGACAGTGCCTTCCTCTGTCACGTCGCCTATGTGATCGACGGCCAGCCCTTCTGCACGCCGACGATCCATTGGCGAGAGGGCGACTGGCTCTACTGGCACGGCTCCTCGGCGAGCCGAATGCTGCGCCAGCTGGAAAAGGGCGCGCCCGTCTGCCTCACGGTCTCACATCTCGACGGTCTGGTGCTCGCCCGCTCCGGCTTCCACCATTCCGCCAACTACCGCTCCGCCATGTGCTTCGGCACGGCCGGCATCATCGACGAACCGGAGGAGAAGGCCCGCGCGCTCAAGGCCATCGTCGACCGCTTCTATCCGGGCCGCAGCGCGGAAATGCGTGCCGACAATCCCCAGGAACTGAAGGCGACGAAGGTCATCGGCATGCGGATCGAGGATGCCTCGGCGAAACACCGCGCCGCCGGCGTCGGTGACGACGAGGAGGATTATGGCCTGCCGGTCTGGGCGGGCGTCATTCCGGTCGAGACGGTGGTCGGCAAGGCCGAAATCAGCCCGCATGTGCCGGCCGGCGTGGCAATGCCGGAGCACCTTGCGCCCTACCGCCCGGGCCGCCGGCTCGACCAGGTCCTGCGCGAAGCCCAGGCGCTGTACGAGAAGGGGGCCGGCTGAGACGACGACAGCGGCGAACGGCGCGCCGATCCCCGCAGCCGATTGATCAGGCGGCGATGCCGATCATTTCGGAAAAGGCGAAGCGCACGCTGTCGGCCACAGCGCGGATGGTTTCGCTGGTCTCCGGCCCGGTCAGCAGGCGCACTTCGAACGAGCCGAGATCCGGCAGGCCCTGCTTGGAGCCGAGCGCCGTCATGTCGTCGGTCAGGTAGCTGCGCGGCAGCGGCGCGACGGCGAGGTCGGCAATGACCGCGGCGCGCTGCGCCATGGTGTGGGCGGACAGATAGGCGATGCGGTAGGGCCGCTTGTCGCGGTCGAGGCGCGACAACGCGTCGGCCCGCCAGCAGCAGCCGTCCTCCCAGATCGACACCGGCAGCGGATCGCGCAGGTGGGCTGTGCCGCACTTGGCACCGGCCCAGACCAGTTGCTCCGTATGGATCACCTCGCCGTCATGGCTCACCATGCCGGGCGCGCAATTGACCAGCGTGAGGTCGAGGCGCTGCTCCTGCAGGCGGCGGCGCAGCTGCCCCGAGGTATCGACCGTCAGGTCGACCATGATCGCCGGATAGATTTCGGCGAAGCGGCGCAGAATAGTCGGCATGAAACGCTCGCCGATGTCGTCCGGCGCGCCAAGGCGGACCACGCCCTTCATTTCCGGCATGCGGAACCGTCCGACCGCCTCGTTGGACAGCGCCAGCATACGCCGGGCATAGGGCAGAAGCGTCTCGCCGCTCTCCGTCAGGGTGACGGAACGCGCGTCGCGCAGGAAGAGCGTCGCGCTCAGCTGCTCCTCCAGCTTCTTGATCTGCATGGAGACCGCCGACGGTGTGCGGAACACCCGGTCGGCCGCAGAGGTGAAACTGCCGGTCTCGGCAATGGCGACGAAGGTGCGCAGGATATCGTTGTCGAGCAGCGGTAGCGGTTGGCGGATCATCAGGGTCATCGGTGCGCATCCTTCAATAAAACTGATCTTAAGAACGATATCATCGCGTTTGATTGAATGTCAATCAGGGTGCATGCTGCAACCATCAAGAGAACACAAGGAGGCCGAAATGCTGATTGCAACCATGCTCCACATGATGCGCCGCTGGCAGAGCGGCTTGCCGTTGACGCCGACCGCCCGTGAAAATCTCAAGGCGCGCCGGGAAATGGCCGCCCTGCCGCCAGAACTGCAGCGCGATATCGGCTGGCCGCCGGAAGAATATCCGGCCATGTCGCCACACCACAAACACAACAAAAATCGATCGCTCGCATCATAAACATTCGTTTGAATGATGAATGATACAGGAGCAAAACGCAAAGGCCCCCAAGGCCACCGAAAAGGAAGATGACGATGACCCTCGTTGGATTTGATAGCCGGATCACCCTGCAGAGCCGCCGCTTGCCGACGGTCGCGCACCCTCTCGCAATTCTCATGACCGCCGGCCGGGCCGTGCGGCAGTGGCAGGAACGGCGGGCCGATGCCCGGGCGCTCGAAGCCCTGCCCTTCGACCTGCGCAAGGACCTCGGCTGGCCGGCCAACGACCGCCCGGCGCGCACGCTTTGACGGCATTTGCGACACGGCCCGCCCCGCCGCGTCGCAATCGGGCCGAGCCGGGTTTTCCCCATTTCCCGGCTCGCGCCCGAAATTCCATCGGACTTTCAACTTGATGCCTCAAGTGCCCGAAATGCGCCGCGACAAACCGGGTCGCAATGAGAAAAGTGCGTGACGGATGTCGCATTTTTGCCCCCAGCGCGCTATTCTGCCGTGTTCCTAGAGACATGCGTCGCATTCGGAACATCTCCATGACGCCTGCCACGCAAGGAATAGCGGAAAAACGCGGGAACACTGGGCATCACACACATGAACAAGGCGCCGACCAAGAAACGTTCGCTGGTCTTCTTTCTCGTCCCCCATTTCACGCTCTTGCCCTTCGCAGGCGCGATCGAGACACTGCGCATCGCCAATCGCATGCTGGGCTATTCGGCCTACGAATGGCGCCTGGCCTCGACGGATGGGCAGAAGGTCCATTCCTCGAGCGGCATCGGCATGGAGGTCAACTCCTCGCTGGCCGACGAACGCCGCTTTCTGTCCGGCGAAAACCGGCCGAGCATGGTGATCGTCTGTTCCGGCGTCTATGTGGAGGAATTCCACAACAAGTCGGTCAATGCCTGGCTGCGCGAGGCCTATAACCGGGGCGCGGCCGTCGGCAGCCTTTGTACCGGCGCCCATGTGCTGGCCCAGGCCGGCCTGCTCAACGGCAAGCGCTGCGCCATCCACTGGGAAAACCTGCCGGGCTTCTCCGAGGCCTTCCCGCAGGCGGAGGTCTATGCCGATCTCTACGAGGTCGACAGCAATCTCTACACCTGCGCCGGCGGCACCGCCTCGCTCGACATGATGCTGAACCTGATCGGCCAGGACTTCGGCGAGGGTCTGGTCAACCGGGTCTGCGAGCAGCACCTGACCGACCGGGTGCGCAGCCCGACCGACCGGCAGCGCCTGCCGCTCCGGGCCCGCCTCGGTGTGCAGAACTCCAAGGTGCTGTCGATCATCGAACTGATGGAGAGCAATCTCGCCGAACCGCTGTCGCTGCTGGAGATCGCCGACGATGCCGACCTGTCGCGGCGCCAGATCGAACGCCTGTTCCGCCAGGAAATGGGCCGCTCGCCGGCCCGCTACTATCTGGAGATCCGTCTCGACCGTGCCCGCCACCTGCTGGTCCAGTCGTCCATGCCGGTGGTCGAGGTGGCGGTCGCCTGCGGTTTCGTGTCGGCCTCGCACTTCTCCAAGTGTTATCGCGAACTCTACAACCGCTCGCCGCAGCAGGAGCGCGCCGAACGCAAGCTGACCATGTCGGCAAGCCGCACCGGCGTCGTCGCCTGAAGAAGACCGTGCCGGACACTCAGCCGTAGAGGCTGTAGAAGAAGCGCGCCGAGACGAAGACGAGGAAGAGCGAGAAGCCGACCTCGAGCTGGCGCCTGCTCATGGCATGCGCCAGTCTCGCGCCATGCGGCGTGACCAGCATGGCGATCGGGATGATCAGCGCCACGGCGATCCAGTTGACGAAGCCGGTCGAGGCGGGCGGCAGGCCCTTGTCGCCCCAGCCCGCCCAGATATAGCCGAACAGGCCCGGGATCGAGATCAGCACGCCGACGCCGGCCGAGGTTGCCACCGCCTGGTGGATCGGCCGGCCGTAGAGCGTCATGAAGGTGTTGTTGAGCACACCGCCGCCGATCCCCATCAGGCCCGAGATCAGGCCGAACACCGTACCGACGGCAAAGCGTGCCGGCTCGCCCGGCAGTTCCGTTCCGAGATGCAGGCGGCCGCTGAGGAAAGCCATGCGGGCCGCGAGCAGAAGCGCGATCACCGCGAAGATCAGCCGCAGCATCTCGCTCGACGCGTGCGAGGCGACGACGGCGGCGAGCACCGCCCCGAGCGGCACAGCGACGATCCAGCCCTTGAGCAGGTCCATGTCCACCGCGCCGCGCGCCCGGTGGGCGGCGAACGAGCGGATCGAGGTCGGCACGATAATCGCCGTCGAGGTTCCGACCGCCAGATGCATGATCACGGCCGGATCCACGCCGGCCACGCCGAAGACCTGGTAGAACACCGGAACCAGCACGGCACCGCCGCCGATGCCGAAGACGCCGGCGAGCAGCCCGGCCACGCCGCCGGCAATCACCAGCAGGCCGGCAAACATCAGCAGTTCCGAAACGGGCACCATCACGCGAGGTCCTTTCCCGGCACTATCCCCGCAAGGTTGCCGCGACTGTCATCAATCCGTGATGCTTCTAGCCTAACGTCACCCGCAGGCAAGGTCCGGTAGCAGCCAAGCGGTACGCCGCGCAGACGATCCAGGCTTGAACGCCACCAAAGCCCTGCCTCTTTTGACGATGCGATTTCAGACAGCGCTTTTCACTCATCCCTTTGCGACCGGCGGCAATGTCCCCCGCCCCATTGCCAAACGGTCAAAAGCCGGCGCTCGCGCCGGCTTTTACATTGGCCTTCAGCTCAGGATGCGCTGGCTCCGCTACAGCGAGGGATCGGCCGCCTGGCCCTGCGGCAGAATCACAGGCGTCGGATTGTCGGTGCCGATGCCGTCGACCACCGGCTGGCTGGTCTGGCCTTCAGCGATCGCCATCGGCCCTTGCGGCACCATGATCTGGGCGGCCACGGGTGCTGCCGGCGCCTGCGGTGCGGGCTCGCCGACGCCCAGGAGGTTTTCGCCGCCGACGCCGAGTTCGGCATCGATATTCACCCCGTCTGCCGGAATGTCATAGGCGGCGGCCTGCGGCATGGGTTGCTGCAGGGCCTGTTCGCGCAAGAACGGCGCCTGCGGGTCGGCTGATCGCATCGGATCGTCCGAAGCGGCCGGCGCCGGACCGCCCCGCGGATCGTTGACACCGAGCGGATCCTCGTCCGCCTGGCTGTCGATCCCGGCGAGATTCGGCGTGTCGAGATAGTCGATTGCTGCGGAGGCACGGCTGGTGCTGGCGGGTGCCGGCGCATAGGCGGCAGGCGCTCCGACCGGACCGAGCAGTTCCCGGTCGGCAACGCGGCCCTCCGGCTCGGCACGGGCCGAGAGCGCCGGCCGGGCCGCGCCAACTTCCGTCGGCGGTGCCATGCCGTCGCCGACACAGGACACGAGGCCCGCGGCCGGCAGGAGGACCAGAGCTGAACGCTTAAGGAAAGTCGAGGACGCCATACTGAAAACCCACTCTGCCGCAGCCGCAAGCCGGAAATCTGCCCCATCGACGCTACCATGCGGCCGTTAAGCCTTGGTATAGCGCCGCGCCGCCCGTTACGCGGCTGCCGCGCCGAGCGCCTTCATGCTTGCGATCCATCTCTCCCACCCGCGTCCGTCCGTGCCGGCGACATTGCCGATGAGGCTTGTCCGGATCGGCTTGAAGCCGACGAAAGCGAAGATGCCGACCTTCATCGCCTTGAGGCCGTGCGCACCGTAGACCAGCCGGGAGAACCAAGCCGGCATGCCCATGGTGATGACGATCCGCAGCGACCGGCCCTTGAGCAGCGCCTCCTTGAACGGTCCGAGCTCGCTGGAATAGGCAAAGCCCGGCCGGAGCGCCTGTTCGAAGAAGACCTTGACCGGCCCCGGCGGCGCCTGGGCATAGGCGTCGGCGAGCGCATGGCAGAAATGCGGCTCGCTGGCGTCGGGACGGCCCTGGATGATCAGGATGCGCCTCATGGCGGTCTCCCGCGCCGGCTTGCGCGCACGGCTGAAAGAACAGGCGCTTTCTGCCCTTGTCTGGCAGGGCGGAGCGGACCTAGATTGGATCGAATTCAACCGCCCCTGCAACAGGGAATACGAGAATGCGCCTGATACCCTGCCTCGCAGCAAGCCTGCTGCCGCTCCTTGGTCTCGTCACGACCCTGCCCGCGCGTGCCGCCGATTGCGGCGCCTGGAAGGCCGAAGTCTGGGAGGTCGAGGGCGGCAAGGCGCTCACCGCCCATATCTGCGCGCCGGCGACCGGCGGCGAGCGTGAACCGATGCTCTACCTGCAATGCGGCGAGGAGGGTGCGTTCGCCCTGCGCTTCGACGACGGCGGCCAGGGCGACCCGCCGGGCGGCAATCCGGAATGGAGCGGCCGCGTGGTCTTCTCCGACGGCAGGACGCAACTGGAGGTGACGATGATGTACGAGGCGATGGACGGTGTTCTCTATGCGCCCGCCGCCTTTTCCGGCCCGCTCACCGCCCTCCTGCGTGCCGGCAGCGACGTCACGCTGACCCCGGACGAGACGGCCTTCAAGGCGCGGCGATTCACGCTCAAGGGCTCGTCTGCCGCGCTCGGCCGGCTCGGCCCCACCTGCGGCGCCCGCTGACCACACGACCGGACAAACGAAAGCGCCGGCGGGAGCGACCCGCCGGCGCTTTGCCGTTCAAGGCGTTGCTCAGGCCGCGCGACGCCGGCTCGGCTGCACCGCGGCGCTGGCATCGAGCTTGAGCCGCGACAGCAGTTCGCGCAGGTGCCGGCTTTCCTCCGCCAGCGTCTGGCCGGCGGCCGAGGTTTCCTCGACCATGGCGGCGTTCTGCTGGGTCATCTGGTCCATGTGGTTGACCGAGGTATTGATCTCCTGCAGGCCGGTCGCCTGTTCGCGCGACGCGGTGGCGATGCTGTTGACGTGGTCGTTGACCTGGTTCACCAGTTTCTCAATCTCCACCAGGGCCTCGCCGGTCGAGCGCACCAGCGCCACGCCGTTGCCGACTTCGGCGGCCGAGTCGCTGATCAGCGTCTTGATCTCCTTGGCGGCATTGGCCGAACGCTGGGCGAGTTCGCGCACTTCCTGGGCGACGACCGCGAAACCGCGACCGGCCTCCCCGGCGCGTGCCGCCTCGACGCCGGCATTCAGCGCCAGCAGGTTGGTCTGGAAGGCGATCTCGTCGATCACCGAGATGATCTGGTTGATCCGGCTTGACGAGCTCTCGATGCGGCCCATGGCGTCGACCGCGTTGCGGACAATCTCGCCGGAGCGGTTGGCGCTCTTCTTGGTCTCGGCGACCATGTCGCGTGCCTCGTTGGCACGGTCCGAGGCAGTGCGCACCGCCACCGTGATCTCGTCGAGCGCGGCTGCGGTCTCTTCGAGGGCGGCGGCCTGCTGCTCGGTGCGGCGCGACAGGTTGTTGGTCGCCTCGCTGATGTCGCCGGCGCTGTCGCTGACCACGTTGCTCGTCTGGTTGATCGAGCCCATGACGCTGCTGAGCGCGGCCACGGCGGCGTTGAAGTCGCGGCGCAGCTTGTCGTACTCGGCGCCGATCTCGCCGACATTGACCGTCAGGTCGCCCTGGGCCAGGCGCTCGAGCGCGTCGCCGATCTCGTGGATGGCGTAGTTCTGTCGCTCGGAGGCGCTGCGCAGCACAGTCTCGTTGTTCTGCCGCTCGGCGTCCAGCCGCTGCTGCTGCTCGGCTTCGCGGCCGCGCATGGTGATGCGGTCGCGCACCGAGTCGCGCAGCACGATCAATGCATCGGCCATGCCGCCGATCTCGTCCTTGCGGTCGGCATCGACGATCTCGGTGTCAACCTTCTCCTCGGCGATCCGGCCCATGGCGGCCCTCAGGCGGCCGACCGGAGCGACCACGCTGCGGACGACCGCATAGGCGCAGGCGAGAATGATGATCACGCTGGCGGCAATGATGGCGCCGAACCACATGGCATTGCTGTAGAACATGGCTGCCAGGTCGTCGGCGTAGACGCCCGTGCCGACGATCCAGCCCCAGGGCTCGAAGCCGACGACGTGGGAGAATTTCAGGACGGGCGCCTCGAAGCCCGGCTTCGGCCAGTAGTAGTCGACAAAGCCTTCCTTGCTTTCCTTCACGGTCTTCACGAATTCCAGGAAGATGTGCTTGCCGTTGGGGTCCTTGTTCTCGCTCAGGTTCTTGCCGTTCAGCTCCGGCTTGATCGGATGCATGACCATGACCGGCTGCATGTCGTTGACCCAGAGATAGCCGTCCTTGCCGTAACGCATGGCGCCCACGACCTCGAGCGCCTTGGCCTGCGCCTCCTCGCGGGTCATCGCTCCGTCCTGCTCCATCTTGTGATATTTGGAGAAGACCGCGAGCGCCGTCTGGTCGATCGAGGCAAGACCGGCGCGACGTTCGTCGGCCAGCGAATTGTAGGAATAGAACAGGCTGAAGGTCAGCGTCGCTACCAGCACGCAGAGCGCGAGCGCCACCAGCAGGTACAGCCTTGTCGAAATGCTGAGATTTTTCACGGTTGTAACTCCCCCATAGTTTTCACCCGCAAATTCTCATTTGAAACTTACGAAATCGATAAACGCCGATCCCCTAAATTTAGCGGTGGGTACTTAAGTATGAGGCCTCGCTGCGGTGTGTTGCCCGCGGCCAGGCAATTTCATACCCTCTGCTCGGCCGACGGACGATTCCCGAACCGGATCGCGGCCCGGACGACAGCAGATGGGAAAGACCATGCACAGCGCAGCAGCAACCACCGGCGAACTCACCTTGCGGACGCTTGCCATGCCGGGCGACGCCAATGCCGCCGGCGACATCTTCGGCGGCTGGGTCATGGCGCAGATGGACCTCGCCTGCGGCATCCGCGCCGCCGAGCGCGCGCGTGGCCGCGTCGTCACCGCCGCGGTTCAGGAAATGGCCTTCGCCATGCCGGTCAAGATCGGCGACACGCTGTGCGTCTATACCGACATCACGAAGGTCGGGCGCACGTCCATGACGCTCGCCGTCGAGGTCTGGGCGCAGCGTTACCTCACCCACACGATGGAAAAGGTGACGGCCGCCACCTTCGTCATGGTGGCGCTCGACCAAGAGGGAAAGCCGACGCCGGTCCCGGCCGAATAGGCCTGCGCGACAGTTCCGGCGCGCACCGCCCGCTCAGGCGCGAAAGATCAGCGCCGCGCCACCGGCGATCAGAGCAAATCCGAGCAGATGGTTGATCGTCAGCGATTCCTTCAGCCAGAAGACGGAAAAACCGGAGAACACCAGCAGGGTAATGACCTCCTGGATCGTCTTCAGCTGGGCCGCCGAATAGACCTGCGCGCCGATGCGGTTGGCCGGCACGGCCAGGCAGTATTCGAAAAAGGCGATCCCCCAGCTGACCACAATGGCCAGGAAGATCGCCGAGCCCTTGAACTTCAGGTGGCCATACCAGGCGAACGTCATGAACACGTTGGAAAGCGCCAGCATTGCGATCGGCAAGACGGCGGCGGGACTGAAGGTCGGCATCGATATTCCTTGGGATTGTTGGCGGAGAACGTCAGCCTTGCACGGCCATGGACGATCGCGCGACGTCGATAACGAATCCGCGGACGATCGTCAAACCATGCCGCACAACCGCGCCGCGTCCAATCCGTCCGCAGGCCTACGCCCCCGCTGCACACGCCAATTGCAACCCAAAGTGCGCAGGAATGCCTATGAAAAAGGACGGCGGACCCGGGCGCCCTTCGGCGTTAAATGAATTTTATCAGAATCATGCGAGCGTGACGGCTAGGGATCACAGCCGTTTTTCCCAAAAACGATTTTCAATCGGATATTGCATTTGAGTCAGCAAGCAATTCCTCCAGCGACCGAATTGCTGTCCGCCACGAGACGGGCACAGGCGGTCCACATCGTCACCGGCTTGCGGTCGACGCTCTCCTTCAACATCGCGATCTCCCTGTCGGCCGTCCTGATCGTCGTGCTCGGCTACGGCGTTTCCGTGCCCATCGCCCTATGGCTTTCGGCGATCATCCTCTCTGCGGCCTACCGCGCCTTTTCCGCTCACCGTCTCGTGCGGTTCAATTATATCGCGACCGACCCCGACTATGCACTGCGCGTCATGTCCCTCGGCGCCCTGGTGACGGGACTGCTCTGGGCTTCCCTGCCATTCTATGTTCCGGATTTCAGCGCTGCGGGCAAGGATGCCACCATCAGCCTGATCATGGTCGGCATCTCGGCCGGCTCGATGATCCGCGGCATCGGCTATTCGCAGATGTCGATGGCCTTTGCCGTGCCGATTCTGCTGTCGATCGTCGCCTGGCTGTCGTATGTCGGTGACACCTCGTCCGCGATCATGGCCCTCGACGTGCTCGGCCTCATGGTCGTGATGGTACAGAGCAACATGACCGCCGAACGCGTCTTCGTCAGCAACGAGATCGCCAAGCTCGAAGCGACCACGCTCGCGGAATCCCTCGAAATCGCCAATGACGCGATCCACCAGAAAAATCGCCGGCTCGAGGTTCTGGCCAATCGCGACACGATCACCGGCCTCGCCAACCGCATGCATTTCAACGGCCGGCTTCTCGGTGACATCGCCCGGGAAAAGACCATCGGCGGCGAAGTCGCACTGCTGCTGATCGACCTCGACCGCTTCAAGCAGATCAACGACACGCTCGGCCACAGTGCCGGCGACGCGCTGTTGCGCGCTGTCGGCGAACGCCTGAGCGCCACCGTGCGCGACGACGGCCTGATCGCGCGCCTCGGCGGCGACGAATTCGCCATCATCGTGTCCGGCCCGAACGCCCGCTGGCGTTGCCGCGATCATGCGGAGGCCCTGCTGCAGGAAAGCCTCGCTCCCATCTCCTTCGGCGGCAGCCAGTCGGTCATCGCGCTCAGCATGGGCTTGGCGACCTTCCCCGACCACGCCACCAGCGCCGACGAACTGCTGGCCTCCGCCGACATGGCGCTCTACGACGCCAAGGGCAAGGGCCGCCGCCAGATCCGCGAATTCGATCCGGGCCTCAAGGCGCTTGCCGACCGCCAGCGCCTGATCGAGCAGGATCTCGAAGCTGCCATTCGCGGCGGCGGGGTCGAGACCTGGTTCCAGCCGCAGGTTAATCTCGAAACCGGAGCCATTGCCGGCTTCGAGGCACTCGTGCGCTGGCACCACCCGCAGCTCGGCTTCGTGTCGCCGCCGGAAATCGTCGCCGCCGCCCAGTCGCTGCATCTGGCGGAGTCGCTCACTGCGCATGTCGCCGCCGCCGTCTGCCGCCTGTTGAGCCGCCTGCCGGCGCTCGACCTCGCCGAAGTGACCGTCGCGCTCAATGTCTCGCCGCGCGAATTCGCCCTCTATTCCGTCGCCGACATGCTCGAACTCGTGACCTCGCAGCACGGCATCAATCCGGCCCGTCTCGAGATCGAGATCACCGAGGAGGCGATCCTCGACACCGAGGGCGCCGGCTATCAGCTCAAGCGGCTGGAGAATGCCGGCTACAAGCTGGCAGTCGACGATTTCGGCATGGGCCACTCGTCGCTGGCCTATCTGATCAGCCTCAAGGTCGACCGGCTGAAGATCGACCGCAGCTTTGCCAAGGGCGTGGCGGACTCGCGCGCCAACCAGGACCTGATCGCCGCGCTGGTGGGTCTCGGTAATGCCCTCAAGCTCGACATCGTCGTCGAAGGCGTCGAAACCGAACAGGACGCCGCAGTGCTCGAAGCACTCGGTTGCCGCATCGCCCAGGGCTACCACTTCGCCCGCCCGATGCCGGTCGAAAGCCTGGTCGCCTGGATCGCCCGCCACGGCGAGACCAAGGACGTCCGCAAGGCTGTCGCCTGAGGACGAGCAATCGCTGGAGAGGGCCGACTCGGATTGGTCTGCTATGCTGACGCAGCGGCATGTTTCGGAGACACCATGGCAAACGCAATCTTCTACCATAAGGACGGGAGTGCTTATAAGGACATCCGGGGCAAGCGGTACCACTACCCCAAATCCTACCACTCCCGCGTACTGCAGACGGTCGGGGATTGGATTATCTACTATGGTCCCATTCCGCAGTCACCAAGTCGCTACTACACGGGCATGGCGCGCGTTGTTTCAGTCGAGCCGGATCCAGACTTGGCGGGCCACCATTACGCGTTTCTCGATCAGTACATCGATTTCGATCGGCCGCTCGACTACCGCGAGAACGGCGGTTATGAATTGCAGTTGGTCAGCCCTGAGGGGATCGTCAATCCCGGCCGCAGCGTACAGGCTGTGCGCATCATCGATCAACGCGAATTCGCCGCCATCGTGGAAGCTGGCCTCTGCGAACCAGACGAGTGGCCCGATAGGACGGATTCTGTCGCGGCCCCGTTCCAGATCGACGAAGGCGGACAGTCAGCCTACGTCGTGCCCTCGTTCGATCGCCCGATCCTGCAGCAGACGATCAATCGCCCCTTCCGCGATGCCAAGTTCCGCCAGCATGTCCGCCATGTCTATGACCGAACCTGCGCCTTTACCGGCCTACGGCTGATCAACGGCGGAGGCCGCCCCGAGGTCGAAGCCGCGCACATAGTGCCGGTGGAGCGCGGCGGTAATGACTCCATCCAGAACGGCATTGCCCTGTCGGGCACGGTGCACTGGATGTTCGACCGCGGACTTCTGTCGATGTCGGACGACTTCACGATCCTGCGGTCGAGGCACCTGAACGAGGACATTTCTCACCTTCTGGTCCGAGATCTGGCGGCGCGTGTGCCGGAACCATCATATTTGCGGCCGCATCCCCATTTTCTCGCGTGGCATCGAGACAACATCTTCAAGCGATAGTCTCTGGGCACCCGTTCGCCCCCCTGACAGTTTCCGTCAGCAGGACGACAGCAGTTGCTTTTTTGTTCTCGTTCTCGGTTGCCCCCCCTTCCCTTTCGCCCTGACTCTCGCCATATTCGCCGCATGGCCAAGACACCGAAAAATCCCGCCGCCCCCTCAGGTTTCGAGGAGGCTCCCCAGGCATCGTTCGACGGCGCGCCCCTCTCCGGCAGCGTGTCCGACTGGGTGAAACAGCTCGAGGCGGAGGCCGAGGCGTCGACCGTCGAGAGCCAGCGCGAGCTCGCCTCCAAGGCCGGCAAGCACCGCAAGAAGATCGAGATTGAGGCGCGCAAGCATTCCGAACAGGTGGCGCTGGCCAAGACGCTGACCAAGTCCGGGGCCAAGGCGGCCGAAGGCAAGGCGGCCGGACCGAGCGCCGGCCGCAGCGCGCGCGGCACCTCGATGGGCGGCTCCTCCGATCCGAAGACCCGCGCGGCGGCCGGCCTCAACCCGGTCGCCGGCATGGACGTGTCGCTGGAGGATGCCGGCACGCTTGCGCCCGGCGCAGTCACCGCGACCGTCGAGGCGCTGTCCTCGCTGATCGAGAGCGGCAATCCGCTGTTCAAGGACGGCAAGATCTGGACGCCGCACCGCCCGGCCCGGCCGGACAAGTCCGAGGGCGGCATTCCGATCCGCATGGTGTCCGACTACCAGCCGGCCGGCGACCAGCCGACGGCGATCAAGGACCTGGTCGAGGGCCTGGCGAACGACGACCGCACCCAGGTGCTGCTCGGCGTCACCGGCTCCGGCAAGACCTTCACCATGGCCAAGGTGATCGAGGCGACGCAGCGCCCGGCCGTCATCCTCGCGCCCAACAAGACGCTGGCCGCCCAGCTCTATTCGGAGTTCAAGAACTTCTTCCCCGACAATGCGGTGGAATATTTCGTCTCCTATTACGACTACTACCAGCCGGAAGCCTATGTGCCGCGCTCCGACACCTTCATCGAGAAGGAATCGTCGATCAACGAACAGATCGACCGCATGCGCCACGCCGCCACCCGCGCCATCCTCGAGCGCGACGACTGCATCATCGTCGCCTCCGTCTCGTGCATCTACGGTATCGGCTCGGTCGAGACCTATACCGCCATGACCTTCCAGATGACGGTCGGCGACCGGCTCGACCAACGCCAGCTGCTCGCCGACCTCGTCGCCCAGCAGTACAAGCGCCAGGACATCAATTTCGTCCGCGGCTCTTTTCGCGTGCGCGGCGACACGATCGAGATCTTCCCCGCCCACCTGGAGGATGCCGCCTGGCGCATCTCGATGTTCGGCGACGAGATCGACGCGATCACCGAATTCGATCCGCTGACCGGCAAGAAGACCGGCGAGATGAAATCGGTGAAGATCTACGCCAATTCGCACTATGTCACCCCGCGGCCGACGCTGAACGGCGCCATCAAGTCGATCAAGGAGGAGCTGAAACAGCGCCTCGCCGAACTGGAAAAGGGCGGCCGCCTGCTGGAGGCGCAGCGGCTGGAACAGCGCACCCGCTACGACATCGAGATGCTGGAGGCGACCGGCTCCTGCGCCGGCATCGAGAACTATTCGCGTTACCTCACCGGCCGCCGCCCCGGCGAGCCGCCACCGACCCTGTTCGAATACATCCCCGACAATGCCCTGCTGTTCATCGACGAGAGCCACGTCTCCGTCTCCCAGATCGGCGGCATGTACCGGGGCGACTTCCGCCGCAAGGCGACGCTGGCCGAATACGGCTTTCGCCTGCCCTCCTGCCTCGACAACCGCCCCTTGCGCTTCGAGGAATGGGACGCCATGCGGCCGCAGACGGTCGCGGTCTCGGCCACGCCCGGCAACTGGGAGATGGAACAGGCCGGCGGCGTGTTCGCCGAACAGGTCATCCGCCCGACCGGCCTGATCGATCCGCCGGTCGAGATCCGCCCGGCCAAGAGCCAGGTCGACGACGTGCTCGGCGAGATCCGCGAGACGGCGCTGAAGGGCTACCGCACCCTGGTCACCGTGCTCACCAAGCGCATGGCCGAGGACCTCACCGAATACCTGCACGAGCAGGGCGTGCGGGTGCGCTACATGCACTCCGACATCGACACGCTGGAGCGCATCGAGATCATCCGCGATCTCCGCCTCGGCGCCTTCGACGTGCTGGTCGGCATCAACCTGTTGCGCGAAGGCCTCGACATTCCCGAATGCGGCTTCGTCGCCATCCTCGACGCCGACAAGGAAGGTTTTTTGCGCTCGGAGACGTCCCTTATTCAGACCATCGGCCGCGCGGCGCGCAACGTCGACGGCAAGGTCATCCTCTATGCCGACCAGGTGACCGGATCGATGCAGCGCGCCATGGACGAGACGGCGCGCCGCCGCGAGAAGCAGACCGCCTACAATATCGAGCACGGCATCACGCCGGAATCGGTCAAGGCGCACATCTCCGACATCCTCGATTCGGTCTACGAGCGCGACCATGTGCGCGCCGACATTTCCGGCGTCGCCGGCAAGGGCTTTGCCGATGGCGGCCATCTGGTCGGCGGCAATCTGCAGGCCCATCTCAACGCGCTGGAAAAGCAGATGCGCGACGCCGCCGCCAATCTCGACTTCGAGGCCGCCGCGCGGCTGCGCGACGAGATCAAGCGCCTCAAGGCCGTCGAACTCGCCGCCATGGACGACCCGATGGCCAAGGACGAGGCACGGCAACTGGAACGCGGCGGCGAACCCCGCATCTCGCTCTCCGGCCGCTCCAAGACCGGCCGGCCGCGGGACACGGACGGCCGCCCCGGGTCGATCTCCCCCCTTGAGGGGGAGATGTCCCGGCAGGGACCGAGGGGGGCAGCCCCCGAAGATGCGGCGCCCGGAGACCACCCCCCTCTGTCGGCTCCGCCGACATCTCCCCCTCAAGGAGGGAGATCGGAGACCGCATCCTACTTCGCCAAGCCGACGCTCGACGACATGGGCCCGGGGACCGACATGCCGACGCCGGCATCCAGGAGCCTGTTCCGCCAGAACAGCCTCGACGAAATGACCGTCGGCCGCACGGAAAAGCCGGTGCCCGGCAAACTGCCGCAGAAACCGAAGACCGAGCCCGACCGCGGTCCGATCTCCCCCCTTGAGGGGGAGATGTCGCCGAAGGCGACAGAGGGGGGTGTCTCCCGGCCCGCCGCCGACGATCCCCGCCCGATCATCCGCGCCAAACCCGGCGCCGGCTCCTACGAGGATCCTGGCGACCAGAAACGCAAGACCCGCACCAAGGGCAAGACCGGCCGGCCGGGGCGGTAACCTTCTCCCCCTCGGTGGGGGAGAATGGAATTTCAGCACCTTAGCAAAGCTAAGTGCTAGAAATTCCAAGTGAGGGGGCAAGACCGAACCTCGGCGATCACCCCCTCACCAACAAAATCTAACACTTAGCCTTCGGCTAAGCCGTTGATTTTGTAACCTCTCCCACAAGGGGAGAGGTGGGTTTCGGCCGCCGGGCAGGACGGGCACCCTCCCCCTTGTGGGGAGCATTGGGGGGCAAGGCCCTCGCCGCATCCGCCCCCGCCGCCACCCCCTCCGCCCCTTGCCCCACCCGGACCTTTTTCGGTCCAAGCGGCAAAATCCCGTCGCTTCGCCCGAGCCGGGCCACGCGCCGTTCACGCTCATCGGCTATGCTCGCGCCCGCAACAATCCGGCCCGCCCAAGGAGCACGCCCATGAAAACCCTCGCCACCGCGGCCTTCGCCGCCCTTCTCCTGACCACCGCCGCAAAGGCCGGCGAACTGTCCTTCCCGTCCGACGCGCCGATCGCCTCGATCACCGTGCCGGACAGCTGGACACTGGACGAAACCGACACCGGCGCCGAGGTCACCTCGCCGGACGAGGCGATCTACTTCTTCATCGACGTCGCCGACGCCAAGACCACCGACGCCGTCATCGACGACGCCGCCGACTTCCTCACCGAGAACGGCGTCACCGTCGACCCGGCCAGCCTCAAGCAGTCGACCGACAAGCTGAACGGCATGGACATGGTCAATCTCGACTGGGACGGCACCGACAAGGACGGGCCGGTGTCGATCGGCATGTCGATCGTCGCCCCCAATCCGGAAAAGCTGCTGGTCATCACCTACTGGGGCACCAAGGGAGAGCAGGAAAAACACGCCACGGACCTGGTGGCGATCATCAACTCGCTGAAGCCGGTCAAGTAGGCCGACCACGAGTCTCCTTCTCCCCGCCTGCGGGGATAAGGTGCCCGGCAGGGCGGATGAGGGGCAAGGCCAAAGCCCGCGACGCCCTCCTCTCCCCTTGTGGGAGAGGATAGTTCGCCCCAAGAGGCGAAGCCGATTGGCTCGGCGAACTAGGTGAGGGGGTCTTTCCATTGCCGCCAGCAACCACCCCCTCACCAACAAAATCTAACACTTAGCCTTCGGCTAAGCTGTTGATTTTGTAACCTCTCCCACAAGGGGAGAGGTGGCGCTGGCCGGAGGCAAGCCACAAACGCGACGCCCTCCTCTCCCCTGGTGGGAGAGGATAGTTCGCCCCAAGAGGCGAAGCCGATTGGCGTGGCGAACTTGGTGAGGGGGTCTTGTCCCCGACCCTCATCTGCTCCAAACCCGGCGCCAACTCCTATGAGGTTGAGGGTCCGAGTGGCCCGGACGGCAACCAGAAGCGCAAGCGCGAGACCAAGGGCAACGGAGCGTTCGGCACGGTGATCTAAAAACAATCTTTACGGGTGCGACAATTAAGGCGATAAACGCATTCGCCGGCCGTAGTTCCCACCGCTGGCGGAAACCTATCAACGACAAAGTTTGAAGAAACTGATGTTTAGCCTCATTGAAGACCACCGAGTTAAGTGCCTCTCCATAATGATCTCACTCACGGTAACTGAGTATCTTGCGTTGGCAGAGAACGCTTACCATAACAAAGGTGGGATCGAGGGACAGCGAAGTAAGTTAACCACGAAAACTGCGCAAACAATTCGCCAGCGGATGGTAGAGGATGTCGCCAGGGGAGCAGTTCTCCCTCCAGTTGTCATCGGTTACCAGACCGACGGCGACAACTATGAGCGCATATCGCGCTCAACGTCCAAAGAAGAGTTGCTGCAGATTTTGGGCAAAGACCAAACTGATAGCCTGTCAATCATCGACGGGATGCAGCGCACTACTGCTCTGCAAGAGGCAATCAACGCGGGCCGTAATATCGGAAATAACTTAGTAAGAGTAGAATTCTGGATCGCCCTTGAGGTCAACTCGCTGATTTACCGCATGCTTGTACTCAACACTGGCCAGGTTCCATGGGAAATCGGTCGGCAACTGGAGACTGTCTATGGGCAAATCGTAAAGATCGTCAGAGACAAAATCGGCGACGAAATTGAAATCTTTGCCAAAGATGACAATCGGAGGCGCCGCCAGCATTCTCAGTATCAAGGCCAATCGATAATCGAGCTGTTTATCATCTTTACCTCAAGAAAGGCCGAGGTAGATTTGCGCGACAAAATATCTGAAGACTTCGCGCGGATGAACGCTATTGAATCCACATCTCACTCTGAATTTATCGGCTATTTCACAGATGTTCTCTCGCTTCTGACGAAGTTTGACCAGGCTCTTTCCCGGTTTTCAAGCAAAGAGGATGAAAGCACGGAAAACGTGAAGATAGCGGAAGGGAAGGACCTTTTTAATTCATTCCCGGCCATGGCAGGATTCTGCGCAGCTGCATCACTGTATCTCTTTGATTTGCCAGGATTTGAAACCAACTGGACTGATGTTCCGTCAAAGATGGCTCAACTCCGGGATGCAGTTGAAAAGATATGCGCGTCGCTCAACGAGCAAGCAGATCAGAGCGAATTCAGGGCATTTTTGAGACTGCAAACACTAAACGAGCTGCTGTCGCGCCGCACGGGCCAAGTGGGGAGGTATGAACGCGAACTGTTTACCAGCGCATTCAAGGCAATGTTCACACATGCCGATCGCTTGACGAACTTCGAACCTGTATGGATGGCCCACTAGTGCCAAAGCCGACAATCAACGAACTGATCGCGAACACTTTTGTCCCCATACTTGAGTGTGCAGGAGCTACTGCACAACAGTTCAGCCTAACAACTGAAGGATTGCCGCCTGACGACCTCCAACATCAGTCGCCCATCGTGAATTCAATGAAATTTGAAAGTAGACCACTGGCGCTTGGCGGGGGCGCGCCTTATTTAAAATCATCGTATGAAAACAGAAACTACTACTTTATTGGTACAGATTCACTCAGTATTGACGAAGTCAAACTACTCGACGAAACGATGGGTGCCGCTGGCTTTACCCGTGAAGAGTTTTTGCCCTGCCATTTTCTATTGGCACGGTTTCACCTGAACGATTTCTATAAACTTAAGTCTGAATATAGAAGAAGAGATTACTGCGCAGATATTCTCTCTCCAGCTAAGGAAAATGATTATACAGGACATAGATTTGTCGACCTTATTGAATTATTTCAGTCCATTTCTCTATACAGCATTGATTGCGACGCAACTGAATATCAAAGCTCCCCCTGGATTCTTCCTGTATACATCACCAGCCAGATAAGAAGCTTGAGATCCGACATTGTTGGAGAGAGACTCAACAACGAATTGATAAACCTTTCGAAACACACACACGGCGACGTTGAGAACATATACAACAGCCTTACATCTACCCATCACAGTCAGATATTCCTAGAGATATATAGGTACTATGAAAATGTATTTTCTCTGCCGTGGGGTATCGCTTTGAAAAGCAACTTTAATCTTGGCGGAGTCGCCGTCCCCATAGCCCTTGACTGCAGACGGCAGCTCAAGTGGCGAGCTAAGGAAGATGAGTCAATTAAGGGCCTGTTTTCGATGGTTGGGTACGAGCTACTGCAGGAATTGAGTTTCAATAAAATTGAACTATTTAAAGATATAAATAATTCAGATTCAGAGCCGATGGCAAAGGCGGCGGCAGTTGGACGTCGCTTGTACAAAATAAGGAACATACTTGTTCACAAGGAAGACTTCGAGGACACAAATCCGATAGAGCCGAGGGAGGTAATAGACGATGAACTTCTTGTCGCGTTTTGCAAGTTGGCGGCCGAGATATACAAAAATTACCATAATGATATTTTTTCAGCCGATATCGCAGCTTAATCTAGTTCGAAACGGGTCAAATTAGCTCACCCCTCCGTATGAATTGTCGCAGGCACTGAGAAGTGTTGGGCGAGAATATTAGTGCAGAAATCGTGGACTACTGCTGACGCAAGGCAGAATGAGATTTCATCCCCACGCCTTCGTCCATTGAAATTAAGCATTCTCTGTTTCAGTTTCAAATCCGCAGTCCAATTGTTATTTGTGCACTAGCCGCCACCCGAGACGGGCAAGCCCACCCCAATTCCCCCAACAAAATCAACACCCATCCCCCCGCCTTTTCCCCGCCCTCTCCGCCCGCGTTTACACTCTCCCCGTCCCGCCATCGGATACACCGGGTGTGCGTGCCCGGCGAGGTGGGATCGGCGCTGAGGGGTTCGGGCGATCGCAGGCCCGGTCCTTCGGGGTCCGCGGAAAATGGTCTCCCCCTGGCGACGTGGGGGCAAGGTTTTTTCGGGCTTTGGACAGCCCGAAACCTTGCCGGCCCTGACAGCGCGCCGGGAGCGCCTGTGTGGCGTGGCATGGTGGTAAGACCGGGTTGTCGAGGGTGTGCGGGCGTCCGCCGGTCAAAAGCCGGGCCCCGCGTGAAAAATCCCCGGCAAGGGCCGGCGCCGCAGAGAGGCCGAAGTCGCGGGCAAAAACCGCCGAACGGGGCGCTGAAAGGTGCCACATAAACCAATTTTACGAGGCAGCTGACAGCGCCCCGTCCGTCCCGGCTTGCCGGGAGAATGAAGAACACCGGAGAAACCGGAGGGCAAGAGGCCCGGCCGGCGAAAACCCGTGCCCTTGGACGAGGGCGCGCAACGAGGGGCCGCCGCGCGACGGGAGCCGGCAAGGCCCGGCAAGGGAGAGAAGCCATGAACGAAGCCGTCGAACTGCCGGACCCCGAAGTCCCCGAGATCGACGATGACATCCGGGAGCCTCTGATGGCGCGCACGGCGGAGCTGCTCGGCGTGCCGGTGCGCGCCTGCCCGGTCCGCGCCTGCTGGCGCAGCGGCGCCTGCCGCTATGTCGACCCTGAAACGGCCCCCATCCGTCCCTGGTGCATCCACCAGTTGACGGAAACCGAGCGGGCCGGCTTCGAAGCGCTCTATACGCGGGTGCGGGCGGCGCTCATCATTCTGCTGCTGGACGCCGAGCCCCTGCCCTCGCCCGATCCGGAGACCCGCGAGCTGCAGGATGCCGCCCTCGAGATCGCCGCCACCGTGCTGTGCGATGATCCGGACAACCGGCCGGTGGTGCGCCGGTGGATCCGGCGCCGGCGCGACAAGCTGCCGGCGCTTCTCGACGGCGACGCGCTCGCGGCCTATCGCGCCGTGGTCGCCAGCGTGCCGCGCGAAATGCTCAAGGGACTGCCCTGGACACTGTGAGAGCGCATGGTCGGAACGATGCGCCGTCCCGGCCGGCCCCTATTCCGCCGCCTCGGCCTCGGCCTTGGGCGGCGCGACCGCCTCCAGCTCGTAGGAATAGCCCTCGAGCATGGCATAGGCCCGCTCGATCGCGGCGATCTGGGTTTCGGCGGCGCGGATGGCGTCGGTGATCGACTGGGTGCGGGCGCGCAGCATGGAGCCCAGCACGTCGGCCTCCGGCCGGCGGCCGATGCGGTCGGCATGCTGGCGCACCCGTGTGCGGTGGCGCTCCAGCTCGAGAATGTGGAAGCGGGCCTTCAACAGGTCGTCGGTCAGCTTGCGGCGGAGCCCGGCGACGGGATCGAAGCTGCCGGGCTCGCGCTCGTCGAGGATCATCTCGTTGACCAGCGTCTCGAGCATCATCAGGCCTTTCAGGTCCGTGGCATCGGCGAGCTGCGGGTCGTAGCCGGTGTCGTCATAGACCCTGCGGCGCACCGGGTCCTTCAGCAGCTCATAGGACGCGGTGAGCGCCGCGAACCGGTCGAGATCGCCGCCGGCGTCCGGGTGGGCGGTCTTGGCCACCTTGCGATAGGCGGCCTTGATCGCCGCCTCGTCGGCGTCGCGCTCCAGTCCGAGCAGTTGGTAGGGATCGATCACGGCGGCACCTGTCCTCGGCATGTCTTCATTGCCCCCGCAAGGTTCCTAAAGCCTCGCGGGTCCCGCTTCAAGTCGCAAGCCGGCTTGTCCAAAGAATGACGGCGGGGAGAGAAGAGCGACCGGCGAACGGTGCCGGCCGGCGGCGTGTCGCCCTACCGCAGCGCACCCGGTCCGCCGCCCGGGCGCCCCCCCTCAAATCTTAATGGATTCAGCCGGTTGCCGAGTTGGGGTGCCGATGTCGGCCATGTTAGGCTCTTGCCTTTTCCCGAAAAAGGCCTTAGCAATGGCGTCGTTCGGGCACTAATGATCCCGGAGACTGGACCGACTGTATGACCGCCGGAGCGGTCCTGGGGGCTTCCTCCCGCTGGTAGACGTTCTTTCCCCGTTATCGCGACTTCCGACTAGCCCGTCACACCGAAGGGCAATATCGCCCCTGCTTCCGGCCCGCCGGGCGCCGGGAAACCAACGACACAAGGGACAAGGAACTCTCCCATGGCCACCAAAGGCACCGTAAAATTCTTCAACCAGGACAAGGGCTTCGGCTTCATCACCCCGGAAGGCGGCGCAAAGGACGTATTCGTTCACATCTCCGCTCTCCAGGCTTCGGGCATCCAGACCCTGAAGGACGGCCAGCAGGTTTCGTTCGACACCGAGCCGGACCGCATGGGCAAGGGCCCGAAGGCCGTCAACATCCAGGCCTTCTGAGCCTGTTCGCCCAAAGGCGATGATCTTATCGAACGGCGTCCCTCGGGGCGCCGTTTTTCGTTGCGCCGCCGGCTGCCCGGCTGACTCGGGGGGCGAGGCCTGCCGCATGGGGACGCGCGCCGCCGGGAAAAGCCGTGCAGGCGGCAAGGCACCGCGAAAAATTTCGTCCCCGCGGGGCGAAGGCGTGAGAGAATGGCTTCGTCACGGATGGCCGGGGGTTTTGGTTTTCGGCGTCGGACGCAGGTCCCCAAGCTGTTTTCCGAGGGCCAGGGCCTTAGGGCTCAACGCCCTCTCCCTGCGGGCTGTCGCCCCTGGAAGTGCCTCAGACCGCCGCCGCCTGCCGGGTGTCGGGCGAAACCTTCGGCCCGCCGGCAAGGTCGACGGCGGCAAAGGCCTCGGCGATGAGCGCCGGCCCGGCCGAGGGCTTGGTAGCGTCGGAGAGGATCTGCCGGTAGCGCCGTGCCCCGGCAAAGCCCTGGAACAGGCCGATCATGTGGCGGGTGACATGGTTGAGCCGCCCGCCCTGCGAAATCACGCGCTCGGCATAGGCGATCATCGTGTCGCGCACCCCGTCCCAATCCGGCGCGCGGGCCGGCTCGCCATAGATCTTTTCGTCCACCTCGGTCAGAAGCGTGGCATTGTGATAGGCGGCCCGGCCGAGCATGACCCCGTCCATCACCGCCAGATGGCCGAGCGCCTTGTCGAGCGTGTCGATGCCGCCATTGATGCCGAGGAAGACCTCCGGGTTCTCCCGCTTCATCCGGTGGACGAGGTCGTAGTCGAGCGGCGGGATGTCGCGGTTTTCCTTCGGCGACAGCCCCTGCAGCCAGGCCTTGCGTGCATGGATCCAGATCGCATCGGCGCCGGCGGCCACCATGCGGGCGAGGAAATCCGGCAGCACCGCCTCCGGCGCCTGGTCGTCGACGCCGATCCGGCACTTGACCGTCACCGGCACGCTCGCCACTTTTTTCATCGCCGCGACACAGGCCGCCACCGTCTCCGGCTCGCGCATCAGGCAGGCGCCGAAGGTCCCCGACTGCACCCGGTCGGACGGGCAGCCGACATTGAGGTTGATCTCGTCATAGCCGTAATCCGCCGCGATCCGCACCGCCTCGGCCAGCTTCGCCGGATCCGATCCACCGAGCTGCAGCGCCACCGGATGCTCCTCCGGCGAAAAGCCCAAGAGCCGGTCGCGATGCCCGTGGATGACAGCATCGGCCACCACCATCTCGGTATAGAGCAACGCCCGCGCGCTCAGCCGCCGGTGGAAGTACCGACAATGCCGATCCGTCCAGTCGATCATCGGCGCAACGGCGAAGACGGGAGCCTTGAAATATCTCTGTGTTTCCATCTTTGCAGGCTCTTGCAGCACTGTCTCTTCCGTCTTGTTTAAGCTCGTTTTGTCCCAATTCCGCTTGCCCATAGCTGGACTTGGCACAATGTACCAAATGAGAGAAGCGCCATGGGCTCTATCACCCCTCGCAAACGCATGGATGGCAGTATCGGCTACATGGCACGAGTGCGGTCATGCAGGATGGCGTGTTATCACGAGACTGAAGCTTTTGACAGACGCCCTGCTGCGGCGGCATGGCTCAAACCGCGCGAACAGGCGCTCTCGAAACGAGGGGCAATCGCCAAATTAAAACGCTGATCCGACGACCCTGGCCAAGGTCATTGAACCGCGCCGGGTTTGCCGGAGGCTCCAACGTCTGAGAAAATGGGGCCGATATGATCAAGACGACGAACAAATTTTCACCTGAAGTCCGCGCCCGTGCGGTGCGGATGGTTTTGGATCACCAAGGCGAATATTCCTCGCGATGGGCAGCGGTTTCCTCGATCGCCGCCAAGATCGGCTGCACGGCGCAGACGCTCAATGAATGGGTGAAGAAGGCGGAAGTGGACGATGGTTCCCGGCTTGGGCTCCCAAGCGAAGTCGCCGAGAAGATGAAGGCTCTGGAGCGGGAGAACCGCGAGCTTCGGCAGGTCAATGAAATGCTGCGCAAAGCGTCCGCTTATTTCGCGATGGCGGAGCTCGACCGCCCATTGAAGCGATGATCTCCCGCATCGACGAACACCGCTCGGTATTCGGGGACGAGCCGATCTGCAGACTGCTGCCGATTGCCCCATCAACCGACTACGAGAACGTTGCCAAACGCCTGGACGTGGACCGGTTGTCGGTCCGCGCCCGCAGCGACATTGCATTGAAGATCGAGATACGCCGTGTGTTCGAAGCGAACTTCCGCGTCTACGGCGTGCGCAAGGTCTCGCGGCAATTAAAGCGGGAGGGTTTCGATATAGCCCGCTGCACCGTCGCCCGGCTCATGCGATCGATGGGACTTCGGGGTATCATCCGGGGCAAGCCGATCCGCACGACGGTTCCCGACAAGACGGCTGCGAGCCCGCTCGATCGGGTGAACCGCCAGTTCAAGGCTCCTGCGCCGAACAGGCTCTGGGTTTCGGATTTCACCTATGTGGCCACCTGGCAAGGCTTCGTCTACGTAGCCTTCGTCATCGACGCCTTCGCGCGCCGGATTGTCGGCTGGCGGGTGAGCCGGACGGCGCATGCAGGCTTCGTCCTCGATGCTTTGGAACAGGCGCTTCATGAGCGGCGTCCCGTTCATGGCGGCGGTCTGGTTCACCACTCGCACAAGGGCGTTCAATACGTGTCGATCAAGTATTCGGAGCAACTGGCCGAGGCAGGCATCGAGCCTTCCGTCGGAAGCGTTGGCGACAGTTACGACAACGCCCTCGCCGAAACGATCAACGGCCTTTACAAAGCCGAGGTCATCCATCGGCGCGGACCGTGGCGCAGCTTCGAAGCGGTTGAATTCGCCACCCTGGAATGGGTCGACTGGCTCAACCATCGACGGCTTCTGGAGCCTATCGGCAACATTCCGCCAGCCGAAGCCGAGGAGAAGTATTACGCCATGCTGGACGAACCAGCCATGGCTGCATAACTTAAACCAAACAGCCTCCGCAAACTCGGTGCGGTTCAGTCGAAGATGTCACCGACACGCTGAACCTGGTACTGACGGCCTCAGGATGCAATTCAGCGAAGGTCGAGCACAAGCCGCGTCTGCTCTCGGACAACGGCCCGTGTTACATCGCCGCCGATCTTGGCGATTGGCTTGAGCAGCGATCCATCGAACAGGTGCATGGTGCACCCGGCCATCCCCAGACCCAAGGGAAGATCGAGCGGTGGCTTCAGAAGCTCAAGTATCACATTCTACCGGAAAATTACTACTTCTCGCAAGACCTTGAGGCACAGATCACAGCCTTCATCGATCACTACAACCATCACTGATATCACGAAAGTCTCGGCAACCTGACACCGGCCGACGTCTACTTCGGCCGCGGCCACACCATTCTGTTGGAAAGAGAAAGGATCAAACGCGACACCATCAAACAGCGCCGCTTGCAACATCGTCAGCGAGCGGCTTAAATCAAACCCAACGACGGACCAGAAACTCCAATCTTCGCAACGCCAATCTGTCTCGGATCATTCGCAGACGGACAACCTACATGTCGACCATGACTCAATTGAGCGAAGCTCTCCGGCCGAAGCTGGACCCGGATTGCCCCTGCCCCGATCTCCGAACCGTTGCAGCGAATATCGACCTCGTTACCGATGAATTCGACCTGCTCCACCGGAAGCGAAATGTCGCCGAGCCCGTCTTCGGCCGGATGAAGCCGTTCCGGCCTGATAGCGAGTAGATACTCTCCATCGACAAGGCCCGCTAAGGTCAGTTTCAGTGGGCGGCCGTTGACCGACACCGCGCCTCCCCTGATCATCACCAGCATCTCGTTGATCGCCGTCGCGCCGACGAACCTTGCCACGGACAGATAGTCTGGCCGGTTGTAGATCTCCTGAGGCGCAGCGCGCTGCCTGATTTCCCCGCCTTCCATGACGGCGATCCGGTCAGACATCGCCATCGCCTCGGTCTGATCGTGGGTGACTTAGATGAAAGTAATGCCGGTACGGCGATGCAGATCGACGATCTCCTCGCGCAGTTGCTGGCGCAATTTAGCATCGAGATTGGAAAGCGGCTCGTCCATCAAAAAGACGGCTGGATGTCGGACCATGGCCCGACCGACCGCAACGCGCTGTCGCTGGCCGCCGGACAACTGGGCCGGCTTGCGATCAAGAAGTGCCTCGAGACCGAGCGGCTTCGCAACCGCTGCGATCTCGGCGGCGATGTCATGGCGGATGCCGCGTACCCTCGGTGAAAGCAAGGCGGCACCCGGCAGGCGCTGCAGGAACGACAGGCGTGACATTTCCAGTGGCACCGCCAGATTGGCTCGAACAGTCATGTGCGGGTAGAGCGCATAGGACTGGAAGACCATCGCGATATTGCGGGCCTTCGGCGGCAGTGGTGAAACGTCGCGATCGCCGATCAGGATGCGGCCGCTCGTGCAGGGGGTTCGAAGCCGGCCAGCAGGCGCAGCAGCGTCGACTTTCCACAGCCGGAAGGCCCAAGCAGTGTCAGGAATTCCCCTTCACGGATGTGAAGATTGATGCGCCGTAGCACCTGGGTACGATCGAACCGCTTCTCCAGATCCCTGATATCGATTGAATGATCTGCCATATCCGCTTTTGTTCTATCCGCAAGCACCCCATCCGGCGGTGATTGCCCAATTCTGTGTCCGTCGAGGGGCGTCAGGTGAATTTGAGCCAGCGAGGCATCGCCGACACCACGACCGACACACGTCGTCAACACAGCCTCCTCTATGGGGCTTTCTTGACCCCAGATGACAAACGTAAAATTGTCGATACTTTTTATCGCGGTTTTTTATATAGATAGTGGCAATAAATAACGACTTGGTTACTTACGGAGGACCCTGAACCATTGACCTAGGCCAAAAAAACACCCTATCAGATAATGGCGAAGCAAACTGGAGGCAGGTCCGACCTGCTCGATGCTCGTGGCCAAATGTATGTGCAGTGATCGAAGCGAGAAGCGTCTTGACGGAAGAGAAGAGTGCGGAAGCACACAAGCAGCCTCGCAGGCGGCACCCTCGCAGGCCCGATCTTTCACAAACCCGGATACTGGATGCCGCCGTCGTGGAATTTGCGGCCAACGGGCTGGCAGGAACACGCGTCGAAGCCATCGCCGAACGGGCCGAGATCAACAAGCGGATGATCTACCAGTATTTCGGCAGCAAGGAACTGCTATATCAGGCCGTTCTGGAGAAGGTCTATCGGGATGTTTGGGATGCCGAAGCGGCGCTGAACCTTGACCAGCTTCCTCCTCGTGAGGCGCTGATCGCGTTGGTGACATTCATCTGGACCTATTATCTGGGACACCCGGAATTCATCACAATTCTGAACTCCGAAAACCAGCTGAAGGCCGTGCACTTCCGAAAATCCCGCATTCTGCGGGAAGGCGCCGCCAACTCACGGCCGCTTGTCGATGATTTCCTGCGGCGCGGAGAGGTCGACGGCACATTTCGCGGGGGGATCGATCCGATCCAACTCGGCCTGACGATCACCTCTATCTGCTACTACTACTTCACAAACCATGCGACGAGCTCCATCGTATACGGCCGACGCATGATGACGCTCGCGGCATTGGAGCAGCGCCTCGCGTTCAACATCCAGACGATATTGGCAATCGTCGCACCAACATCGCCATCCTCAGCTTGACGGTCATCGCAAGCTGTCGAATTCCAGCAGGATTTGACCCGTTGGGGGTGCGGATAAAAAGTTGGACAGATCCATACGTTAAGGCCGCGACCTGATCGCCGCACGCAATGCATCCTGCCGCCTCTCGGGCATCGCGCTCGACTGGGCCTTCTTCCACTGGGGCCGGTTTTCGACCCGCTATCACGCCATGTTCGAGGAAACGCCGTCACAGACCTGCGGATCCGCAACTGACCGCCGCTGCAGTTCTGGCCTCTACGGTTCAGATCGGTCACCCCGATGGGCAGGGTGCTGCCCCCTGCCGCCGCAGTCTTCCCAAGCGTACGGGCTGCACTATTGCGCGAGAACCAGGTGATCTGCGCCGACACTCAGATACGCGCTCGCCACCGGCCGATAACCCACGGGGCGGATCGGGGTCTTGCGCTCGATCTGGGCGGCTGAGGCGCGCTCGCGGCGGCGGCTCGGATCGGCGACTGGAACCGCCTGGAGCAGTTGGCGCGTGTAATCATGCCGTGGTCGCTGCAGGACGTCGTCCGTTCTGCCAATCTCGACGATCCTACCCTGGTCGAGCACGGCCACCCGGTGGCTCATCTTCTCGATGACGGCAATATCATGCGAGATGAAGAGATAGGCGATCCCGTCCTCGCGCTGCAGTTCCTGCATCAGGTCGATGACCTCCGCCTGGACCGAGACGTCGAGCGCCGACACCGCCTCGTCCGCGACGATGATCCGAGGCTTCGACGAGAGAGCGCGTGCGATGCAGATCCGCTGACGCTGACCGCCGGAGAACTGGTGGGGATAGCGGTCGATGCTGTCGGCCGGCAACCGTACCCGGGCCAGCAGTTCCACCGCCATGTCGCGCCGTTCACGCGTATTGAGGGCGGTATGGATGATGAGCGGCTCCGTTACCAGCTCCGCCACGGACATGCGCGGATTGAGACTGGCATAGGGGTCCTGGAAGATCATCTGCAGGTCGCGCCGCATCGGCCGCATGTGGTGCCGCGTGAGCGGCATGAGGTCCTTGCCGGCAAAGAGGATCCGACCGCTCTGCGGCTCTACGAGCTTGAGAACCGAACGGCCGATGGTCGACTTGCCGGAGCCCGATTCGCCGACCAGCCCGAGCGTCTCGCCGGCGCGCAGGGTAAAGCTGACATCCTCGACGGCATGGACCCGTGCAACGAGCCGTTTCAGCATTCCCTTGTGGACCGGAAACCGGGTGACGAGGTTGTTGACCTCGAGCACCGTTTCGGCGGCCCGGCCTTCTTCGTTCCGGCGGCCCTCTTCGCCTGTCGCCGTCCGTGGCGCGGCATAGACGGGTGCGCCGGAGCCGAGCTTCGGCACGGCATCGAGCAACTGGCGGGTATAGTCGGCGCGCGGCTGGCGAAACAGCGCGCCCGTGTCGGCTGTCTCGATCATCCGGCCGTGGCGCATGACGACGACCCGGTCGGCGATTTCGGCAACCACCCCCATGTCGTGGGTGATGAAGACGACCGCGGTGCCACTGGTCTGCTGCAGCTCGCGGATGAGATCGAGGATGCCGGCCTGGATGGTGACGTCGAGCGCCGTCGTCGGCTCGTCGGCGATCAGCAGCCGCGGCGAACAGGCAAGCGCCATGGCGATCATCACCCGCTGGCGCATGCCGCCCGACAGCTCGTGAGGATATTGCAAAAGCCGGCGGCCGGGATCGGAGAGGCGGACGCGGTCGAGAAGATCGCGTGCCTCGCGCAGCGCCTGGCTTGGAGACAGGCGCTTGTGGTGGATCAAGGTCTCGCAGATCTGGTCGCCGATCGTCAGCACCGGATTGAGCGAGGTCATCGGCTCCTGGAAGATCATCGAGATGGAATTGCCGCGGATGCGCTGCAGCTGCGCTTGGCTGCTCGCGGCGAGATCGACGACGCTTGAGTCATCGAGCCGGAAGGCGATGCGGCCCTTGTCGAGCCGTCCGCCCTCCCGCTCGATGAGCCTGAGGATGGAAAGGGCGGTGACCGACTTGCCGGAACCGGATTCCCCGACGATCGCCAGTGTTTCGCCGGCGAAGAGATCGAAGGAGAGATCGTGAACCGCAACGGCGCGCTTTTCTGCCGGACCAAACGAGGCCGACAGGTTCTCGACCGAGAGCAGCGGGGTTCTGGCGTTGCCGGTCATCGTCATACCTATTCGGCCGCTTGGTTGAGATGGCGAAGCCGGATTTCCGGGTGCTCGTGGAAGGGCGGTAGAGGCTCGATCCAGCGCCGCGCCGTCTCTTCGGCGTCGATTGAGACGCGCATCGAATCCTTGCCGAACACCGTCCAGTCGATCCGCTGAGAAAGCTCGAGCAGGGCATAGGAACCGGCGGGCTCGGGATGGGTGGTAAAGGTTTCGGTCAGCGATTGCAGGGTGAAATGCGGCTGGCCGTTGACCATGGTGAGCGTGTTCCAGTGCACATGGCCGGCAAAGCAGGCAACCGGCACGCGGGCTCCGGCGAGAATCGCGCGCACCCGCTCGGAAGCCCCCGGATAGGTCGAGGCATCCGGATTGCGCTGGAAGTAGTAGTTGCCGGCCTGGGAATGGCCAGAGACCGGAACGTGGCTGAAGATCGCCAGCGGCCGCGTCGCGTTGCGGACAACGCCGGCAAGCCAGAGCAGGTCGGCCTCCGGCAGGATAAAGCCACCCGGCCGGTGGATCTTCGCGTCGGCCCGCCAGATCACCAGCGTCCAGTCGCCCATGTCGACCGTCGTGTTGGAGAGATCCTGGCCGAGGATGGCGGCGTTCTCGTCGACGCTCAGATAGTCACGGTCGTGATTGCCGCAGATATGGAAGCGCGGAACGCTCATGCCGGCGAAGATCTCTGCGACATCCTGCTCCAGCTGTTTGTCCGTCTCCTTGTCGCAATCGGAAATCCGGTCCCCCATGTCGATGACGGCGTCGGGCCTGGTCGCCTCGACGAAACGTGAGAATTCCTCGAGCAGGGTGAGCGCCGAGGAACCCTTCTTGGTGAAGTTATCCTTGCCGTGATGGATATCTGTGACGATACAAAGGCGTGTCGTGGCCATGGGAGTTCCGCTTGTGAATGGGAGTGAAACCGGGCGACGAAGGCGCCGCCCGGCAGTATAGGGTCTTAGTTGGAAGCGACCGAGATCGAACCGGCACGGAAGTCGAGCACGTAAGGAATGTGGCCCGGCTTCGGACCCCACTGAATGCCCTTCTGCATCGCCCAGGATTCGTAGGGCTGATAGAGGACGAGCATCGGCGGGTCCTGCTTGATGCGATCCATCAGCTCGGCATAAGCGGCCTTGCGGTCCTCGACCTTCTCGGAGAAGCGAAACTTCTCCCAGGTCGTGGCATAGGCTTCGTCGGTCTTGAAGCGGCCTTCGCCTTCCGACGGGCCTTCCGGTGCCCACATCACGCCGAATGAGCCGAAGGGGTCGGCGA
This sequence comes from Allorhizobium sp. GW101-3B10, assembly GCF_059424725.1. Lineage (NCBI taxonomy): Bacteria > Pseudomonadati > Pseudomonadota > Alphaproteobacteria > Hyphomicrobiales > Rhizobiaceae > Allorhizobium > Allorhizobium sp. GW101-3B10. The sequence continues at coordinate 1,651,823 of NZ_JBWKZR010000001.1, forward strand.
AATACATCGGGTTCGACCAGTTGCGCACCATCATGGTCGGATCGCCGCCCGTCCACTTGTCGTCGACATTGATGCTGGTTTTGATGCCGATCGCATTCCACATCTCGGCGATCGCCTGCATGGCGAGCATGCCGTTGGTGTAATAGACGGCCGAAGTATCCATGCGGATCTCCTCGCCCTTGTAGGAGGATTCAGCCAGCAGCTTCTTGGCCTTTTCCAGATCGTATTCAAAGGTCTTCAGCTCCGGCATGTAGAGTTCGCCGAACTGCTTGTAGGTGTGGGTCGAGGGGACCACGGCCTTGCCGAGCCACAGCGCCTCGTTCAGCGTTTCGCGATCGACCGCGTAGCTGATCGCCTGGCGGAACTTCGGATCCTTCATCACGTCATTCTGGGTGTTGAAGATGAGGATGTGGAACAGCGGTGTGACGTCGCTGGCAACCTTCAGATTGCTGTCGGCCTCGATCGTCGAAAGCTGATCCGGCGGCACGTTGGTGATGATGTCGACTTCCTTGTTCTTCAGCGCCGTAATGCGGCTCGCCATTTCCGGAACGTAGGAGACGGTCACCTTCTCGAAGGGCGCTTTGTCGCCCCAGAACGCGTCATGGCGCTCCCAGACGAGCTTTTCGCCGGGCACGAACTGCGCGATCTTGTAGGGACCGGTGCCGACCGGAGCGAGCGAGAAGGCTTCGAAGTCGGCATCCTCGGCGACGTTCGGATCGCCGGTGAGCGCCTTGGTGTATTTCTCTGGAATGACCATCAGCTGCTGCATGTTGATCAGCGTTTCCCAGAGCGGCTCGGGGCGCTTGGCGACGATGCGGATCGTGTGGTCGTCGACCTTCTCGGCGCGGTCGAAATTGCCCAGACGGTCCTTGGCGCGCACGATATAGGGCTTGAAGGTCGGCTTAAGCATGCGGTTCAGCGAGAAGATGACGTCGTCGGCTGTCATCGGGTCGCCGTTCTGGAAGACCACGCCCTGACGCAGCTTCAGTTCCATCACGGTCGGCTCGACGAGCTTCCATTCGGTCGCGAGGCCCGGACGGAACGTCGTTTCGGCGGTTTCGGCATCCTTGTCGATGAGGACGTCGAAGCTGTTGTAGTAGAATTGCGAACCGACGTTGGAGTGGTCGCGGCCCGGATCGAGATAGGGCGGCATGTTGGCCGATCCGACGTTCAGCTCGGCGGAAAGGGCACTGCCGCTCATGAGCGCGAGAAGCGTCGAAGCGATGATCATCGTGGTCTTCATGGTGGTCTCCGTTGCAGGGCTTAAAAGATCCGGACGGTTTGCTAGGCCGCCGGCAATGAGGTCGGCGGCGGACCGCCGCTTGGGGTCTTGGCGCTCAGCGGTCCCGCAGGCGCACGTCCATGTGGTCGCGCAGCCGGTCTCCGATCATCTGCACGACGAAGGTGATGGACAGGATCAGCAGGGCCGGCGCCGCGACGATCCACGGCGCGGTATGCATGTAGTCCCGACCGATGCCGACCATGGAGCCGAGCGTCGCGGTCGGCGGTCGCAGACCCAGGCCGAGGAAGGAAAGGCTCGATTCCAGCAGCACGATGTTCGAGAAATTGAGTGTGAACATCACCACGAGCGGCGAAATCACGTTGGGCACGATGTGCCGGAAGGCGATCCTGAGCGGCGAAGCGCCGGCCGCCCGCGATGCCTCGATGAAAGGCATTTCGCGAAGCTTCAGCACCTCGCCGCGGATAATGCGTGCATACTGCTCCCAATAGGCGATCCCGAGCACGATGATGAGCACCTGGATGTCGCTGCCGAAGACGGCAACGGCCAAGAGGGCAATGAGCGTGAAGGGGACGGCGATCTGTATGTCGACAAACGCCATCACCAGGGCATCCGCCCGCCCGCCCGCAGCGCCGGCCAGAAGGCCGAGCGTCCCGCCGATCAGCATTCCGATGATCGCGCCGGAAAGGGCGATCGACAGCGTCATCTGCAAACCGTAGAGGCAGCGCGACAGCACGTCGCGGCCGAGTTCGTCGGTCCCGAAGATGTGGCCGGCTTTCGCGCCGGTAAAACCGACGGGCGGCTTCAACCGCGATAACAGGCTCTGTGCATTGGGTTCGAACGGCGAAATGAGCGGCGCAGCGAGAGCCGCAAACACCAGCAAGGCGCCCAGAACCAGAACCAGCCGCATCGGCCAGTCCAGTCCGGCCCAGACGCGCCGCATTGTGGCCGGCCACCGCAGGCGAGCAAAGAGCGGGTTGCGGGACGCCTCGGGCAAGGTATCAATCGTGGTATCCGACATATTCGCCACCCTTTCTCACGCGTTCCTTCCGAGGCGGACCCTCGGATCGGCAAGGCCGTAGGCAAGATCGACCAAGACGTTGATGACGATGACGGCGAGCGCGACGGCCAGCACGCCGAACTGCAGGACCGGGTAGTCCCGGCGAATGGCCGCGGAGACCAGAAGCTCGCCGATGCCGCGCCACGAGAAGACCGTTTCGATGACGACGCTGCCGGCGGCAGCAAGGCCGGCGATCTGCAGGCCCAGCACCGAGAGGATGGTGATGTTCGCGTTGCGCAGCGCATGCTTGAAGATGACGACCCGTTCCGGCAGCCCCTTCGCCCGCGCCGTGCGCAGGTATTCCTGGCTGAGCACGTCCAGCATGGCATTGCGCGTGAAGCGCGTCATCCCGGCGATATAGAAGGTCGAAAGCGCCGTGACCGGCATGACGAAATGCAGCCAGGTGGAATTGCCGGTCGACGGCAACCAGCCGAGCCAGAACGAGAAGATCAGCAACAGCAGGATGGCGAGGACGAAATTGGGAATGGCATAGCCGAAGAAGGCTCCCCCCATGATGACATTGCCGATCCACGAATTGCGATAGATCGCGGCGGCAATGCCGGCCGGTACGGATATGACCATGGTGACCAGCACTGCGCCGATGAGAAGCTGAAGGGATGGCCAGACCCGCTCGGCGAAGATCAGCGCCACCGGACGCCGCTCGATCAGCGACAGGCCGAAATTGCCGTCCATCAGCGAAGCGAGATAGCGCACGAACTGCTCACCATAGGAGCCGTCGAGGCCGTAATATTCGATCAGAAGCTGGCGATCCTTCGCGCCGAGCCCCTCGCCGGCGAGGAAATCGATCGCATTGCCGGAAAGCCGGGTGGCGAAGAAAACCGCCGTGCCGATGACCGCGACGGTCAAGCACATGCGCAACAATCTGCTGATGAGGAATTCGAACATTCGCTCCACCCCTTAACTTGTCTAGACTGTATGGACATGTTCTGTTACAGCGATGTTGCCGGCTCATGATTTTTTTGTGACGCGGCTTGAGCCGGCTGGATACACCGGACAAAGAGGGAATACGGCGCGCTCGACGCCCCAATTTTCGGTCAGGCAAGGGTCAGCGAATGGACATTTCGAACAACCCCATGTGGCGCGACCGGGAACTGCCGGTCTGGCGACAGATCGAGGCAGACCTGGAGGTCGACATCCAGACCGGCGTGTTCGGCGCGGGCGAAAGGCTGCCGAGCGAGCATGAACTGACGGCAAAATACGGCGTCAATCGTCATACGGTGCGCCAGGCGCTCGCCAGCCTGGCACAGAAGGGCATCGTCAAGGCACACCAGGGCAAGGGCGTCTTCGTCGCTGACGAACCGTTCGAATACCGGCTCGACCGCAACGCCAAATGGAGCGAGGTGGAAAAACGCTTCGACGGCGGCTCCGGGGGACGGCTTTTGGACAGCTACGAGCAGCCCGCCAGCCAGGCGATCGCCCGCGCCCTGCAGCTTGAGGTCGGCACGCCGCTGATCGTGACGGAAACCCTGCGCACGGTCGGTCCCGGCATCACCACCTATGGCTATCACATGTTTGAAAAGCAGCGGTTCGACGGAATGGCCGCGGCCTTCGAGGAAACCGCGAGCTTCACCAGGGCCCTTGCCACCTTCGGCGTCGACGCCTTCTTCCGCGCCTCGACCTGGATCGACTGCCGCATGCCGCGGCCCCGCGAAGCGGCGGCGCTGGCGGTCTCGATCTCGCTGCCGGTCATGATCATGACCTATGTCGACACCGACAGCGCCGGGACACCGATCCTCTATGGCCACGGGGTTTTCCCGAAACGCATGATGCGGATCAGGATCGACACCTGATCGCGCAAATCCGCATCCATCCTAAAGCCGCGCAGCCATTTAAACGGATCTGCACAGCAAATCCTAAAGACGGCATGATCACCAGCAGCAAACCCTATCACAACGTCCGAGACGAAGACTCCAAGAAGGCGGCGTAAGGGAAGACATCTAGCCAGGGGCAATGGCAATGGGGCGCCACCGGCATTTGAAACTCCGCAGCTCGCTTAATGCGACAAGGACCTAAGCTGGTTCAACCGCGGTGACGGTCCGTGTGCGTTGATCATCGGCACGCGGAGACGATTTCCAAATCAGACGTAATGCAAATGGACGTCATCGCTTTGATGATTTCGTAATCTCGAGAACAGCATGTGCGAGCGTCTCACAGCCGGCGGTGGCATGCGCCGGTTCCACGAATTCCGCCTCGTTGTGGCTCAGGCCATCGCGGCAGGGCACGAAGATCATGGCGGCGGGCGCGACGCGGTTGGCGAACAGCGCATCGTGGAACGCGCCCGACAGCATGCGCTTGCTCGACAATTGCAGGCTGGAGGCGGCGGCCTCGAGCGAGTCCTGCAGACCCTCGTCGAACACACAAGGAGCCATGTCGAACAGGCGCCTGATCGCGGCGGTGCAGCCCTGCTTGCCTGCCTCCTTCGAAAAGGCCGCAGCGATCTTCGCTTCCAGCGCATCGAGGCTCTCAGGGTCGGGATGGCGGATATCGACCGTGCACCTGACATCTTCCGGAATGGCGTTCACCGAACCCGGCGAAAGCCTGAGGCTGCCGACGGTAAAGCGGGCACTCTGGTCTTGCGGCATGATCGTGTCGTAAAGGCCGGAAAGGGCGGTCGAAAGCGCCCGCATCGGATCGTGGCGGTAGGAAAGACCCGTCGTTCCGGCATGGGCCGTCTGGCCTGTCACCGTGACTTCGAGCCAGCGCGTGCCCTGAATGCCGGTGACGATGCCGATCGGGATGTTTTCTGCCTCCAGCGACGGTCCCTGCTCGATATGGATCTCGATATAGGAAAACACCGGAAAGCCGAGAGGCCGCATTTCCGCCTCGGGAAGGCTTTCGATGGTCGCGGCCAACTCCTCAGTGAAGGATGCGCCGTCGGTCGCTTGCCTGGCCGCCCAGTCGTCCGGTATCGCGCCGGCGGCAAAGGCCATGGAACCCATGCAGCCCGGAGCAAAGCGGCAGCCTTCCTCGTTTGTCCACACAACCACTTCCATCGGCCGGTCTGTCTCGATGCCGGCGTCCTCGAGGCTTTCCAGCACTTCGAAGGCCGAGAGGGTGCCGAGCGCGCCGTCATAACGTCCGCCTGCCGGCTGGCTGTCGAGATGGCTGCCGATCATCAGCGGGGCCAAGGTCTCGTCGCGTCCGGGACGGCGGATGAAAAGGTTCGCCATCGGATCCTGAAAGACCCGGAAGCTGCGTGCGAGCGCGAGGCCCGCCAGCATCCGCCGGGCCTGCCGGTCGCCTTCGGTCAGCGCCTGCCGGTTGACGCCGCCCTTGGGCAGGGCGCCGATCTCGGCGAATTCCGCAAGGCGGCGGTTCAGGCGGTTTCCGTCAATGGCGAACATGGTCATGGGGTTACTGCCTTCGGAGGTAGGGAGCGTCGTGGAAGGTGATTTCGAGCACCTGCGCCTTGCCGAAGATGGCGCTGAGCCGCGCGCGCTCTTCCGCCGGCATATCCTTGCCGGCCTCGTCGAGTTCTGCCTTCAGCCACAGCGCTTGGGCGGCGAAATCCTCGTGCGCATGGAGATCGACCCATTCCTTGAGCAACGGATCGCTGATCTTGGTGGCGGCGGCCTCCTTCGACCATGTCCAGTACATCCATTCCGACGCAAACATTGCCGCGACGGTGTCGAGATAGCCGCCATCGCGGGCAATCGCCACCATGCCGTTGCGGAAGGCGGCGACTTCGGGAATGGCGGAATCGAAGGTGGAAGGATCGATGCCGCGCTCGGCGAAGGTCTTCTCGAAATAGGCGATCTGCTGCTTGGCCAGCGCGTCGAGTACGCCGATCAGCCAGCGCTTGCGGGCGATCGTGTCGGCCTTGGCGGCGGCGAAGGCGAAGATCGAGATGGCGGCATCAACGAAATCGCCCTCGAATACGAGGTAGCGTTCGAACACGGCTTTGGGCAGCCGGTCGGCCTTGATGTCCTCGACGAAGCGGTGATGCACCATGGCCTCGAAGACCGGCTGGTTCTCGCGCAGGATCTGCTCGGAAAGCGTCTCGGTCATGTCAGTCCTCCAGAGCCGGGCGGGCGGCCTCGACGAAGGCCTTGACGCGGGCCGGTTCCACCGGGTTCCACCACACGCCGTCGACCTTCAGCGACGAGGCGACGATGACGCCGCTGGTGCGTTGCAGGATTTCCACGACGTTGTCGTTGGTGACGCCGGAGCCGACGAGCAGCGGCAGGTGGGTTGCCTGGCCGATTTCCTCTATCTCCTCGATGGTTGCCGAACTGCCGGTGCGCTGGCCGGTGGCTATCACGGCGTCGGCGTCGAAGAAGGCGAGATCGCGGGTCAGCTCGCCGATGGTGCGGTCGGCGGTGATCGCATGCGCGCCATGCTTCACATGGCTGTCGGCGAAGACCTTGATGTGCTCGGCGCGCAGCGCCGAACGGTAGCGCATGGCTTCCGCCGCGCGGCCTTCCATGAAGCCTTCATTGGCGACATAGGCGTTGGCCCACTGGTTGACGCGGATGAATTTCGCAGCCCCCGCCATGGCGATGGCGAATGCCGGGATCGGCGCATTGGCGAGCACGTTGACGCCGAGCGGAACGCCGGTGGCGCGCGCGATGCGGTCCGTCACCACCGACATGAAGGCTGCGGTCTCATGTCCGATATCCTCCGGCTTGGAGAAGGGAATGTCGCCGTGGTTTTCGACCATCAGGCCGTGCATGCCACCTTCGACGAGAGCCTCGGCATCGCGCATGCAGGCGTCGTAGATCGTGTCCATCGCCGCACCCCGATAGCGCGGAGCGCCGGGAAAGGGCGGGCAATGAATCATGCCGATCAGCGCCTTGCCTGTGCCGAAGATTTCCCTTATGGCGCTCGAAATGTTGTCGGATATCTGTTGCATTTCCGTCCCTTTTTAAATCTCTCTCGATCGAGAAGTCCCGCCATGCGAGCCTATGTCATCGGTAACGTCGCCGTAGACGAAACCATCTCCGTATCGTCCATGCCGGAGGCCGGGGCCTCCATCCTCGGCCGCGAGGAAACGCGCGACCTTGGCGGCAAGGGTGCCAACCAGGCGGTGGTGATGAGCCGTACCGGCCTTTCCACCACGCTTGTTTCGGCCGTGGGCGAGGATTTCCGCGCCCGGACCATCCGCGATCAGCTTGCCGAAGAGCCCGTCGATGCGCATCTCGTCGCGCTTGCTGGCCGCTCCAGCGATTTCTCCATCATCTTCACCACGCCTGATGGCGAGAACGCCATCGTCACCACCACCGAATCCGCCAGCTCGCTGACGCTTGCCGATGCCCTGCCGGCGCTCGACGCCGCGGCAAAAGGCGATCTCGTCGTGCTGCAGGGCAATCTCGGCGAGGACGCCACCCGCGACATTCTCCGGGAAGCCAAGGGACGCGACCTTGTCACCGCCTTCAACCCCTCGCCTCTCAGGCCCTATTTCGCGGGCTTCTGGCCCTTCGTCGACATCGCCTTCCTGAACCGTGGCGAGGCCGAAAGCCTTGCCGGTTCGTCGGATGCTTCCGCCGCAATCCGCCTGATCGAGGCGGGTGTGCGGCATGTGGTTCTCACCCTCGGTGCCGACGGCGCGCTGCTTGCGAGCCACGACAAGGCCATCGCCGCCATTCCCGCCGTCGCAGCAAAGGCGATCGACACCACCGGAGCGGGCGATACCTTCATGGCCGTCGCGCTCGCCTCGGCGGCGCTGCGCGGGGTCGAACCCGATGCCCGCGCCATCGGCCATGCCGCGGCCGCCGCCGCACTCACCGTCAGCCGTCGCGGCACCCGCCTCGCCTTCCCGACCTCCGAAGAACTCGCGAAGATCCTGGCGGGCTGAAGCCTGCAAAATCCCCTCTGGCCTGCCGGCCATCTCCCCCACAAGGGGGCGAAACCCAGCCGCTGGCGCAGCAGCCCGAAAACGCCTTTTTGCAGGCACGACACCAAGCCTGAAAACTTTGGAGCGCCCTTCCGTGTTTGAATGGACGCAGGACGCTCCAAGCTCGGCTATAAGGCGCAAGAGCATCGGCCGGGTTAAACCCTCCCCCTTGTGGGGAGGGTTTGGGAGGGGCTTGCAGCCGCGACTGTCCGGCTATGCTCAGTCCTTGGCGCTCAGCCAGCCGAGGATGTTCTTCCAAAGGCGGCCATAGCCTTCCCACTCGCAGAATGCGGGCGAGAGCCAGTGCGGGCCGATATCGGACGTCCAGGCGGCGGTGCGGCCCTTGCCGAAGGTGCCGGTGACGAGCAGCGGGTGGCCGCCCTGGTCTTCCGGCAGGCGGGCGACGACTTCGACGTCGGCGCGCTCGCGCACCTCGACCTCGTTGACGCCGAGCAGCAGCGGCCACTCGCCTGACATCCCGGCAACCGTCGGATGATCGGCCTTGGTGATGACGGGTGCGGTACCTTCCGGAATCTCGACGCGGTCGTCATAGGGCAGGCAGGTGACGGGCAGCACGTCCTCGACCGGCGTGCGGCGCCAGCGGGCCTTGCCGTCGATGCCCTGGAAGGAGAAGTAGCCGCCGACCATCAGCAGGCTGCCGCCCTTTTCCACCCATGCCTTGATAAGCTTGAGGCGGTTCGGAACCGTCTTCGAATGCAGCCACACGGCCGGCGGCAGGAGCAGCGAGTTGGCGCCGATATCCGAGAGGATGATGGTGTCGTAGGCGTCGAGGCCTTCCATCTCGAAGGGGAACTTCTCAACCGCGTCATGGGCGGTCATGTAGGTCAGTTCGAACTCGCTGCCTTCCAGCGCCTTGACCAGCGGTTCCGCGCCGAGGTGGAAGGTCACGCTGGCGAACTGGTCGAAGCCTTTGTAATGGGTGGCGGAGCTGATCCAGCTCTCACCGACGAGAAGGACTTTCTTGGTCATGTTCTTTCCGTTTCTGAATTCGTTTGGCGGTGTCAGGCTTTCGCCGCAAACACCGATCTCGGATTGTCCCGCATGAGGATGTCGAGTTGCGCGTCGTCAAGTCCGTGCCGCTTCAGCCGCGGCAGGAAATGCCTGAGGATGTAGGCATAGCCGTTCCCCCCATAGCGCGTCAGCATCATCTTCAGGAAGACGTCGTGAGACAGCAGGATGCGGTCGATATGGCCCCGTTCGACAAGCTTGACGATGGCGCGGGCGGCCTCCTCGTCGCTCGGGCACTGCACCTGCTGGTCGGCATAGAAGAAATCCATGCCGATCATGTCGTATTCGATGAAGGCCCCGCGTGCGGCAAGCTCGCTCTGGTAGGCGAGATCCTCATGCGAGGCGTTCATGTGGCAGAGCACGGTGTGGCGGAGATCCGCCCCTTCGGCTTCTGCTATGTCGAGCACCTTGTGGCCGAGCCGGAACCAGCCCGGCAGGTGTACCATCAGCGGCAGGCCGGTGCGGCGTTGAGCCCTTGCCGCGGCCCTGAGCGACTTTTCCTCCTCGACCGTGAAATCGGAGGAAACCCCGATTTCGCCGATGAGGCCGATTTTCACATCGGTGCCGTCGACGCCGACATTCGCCTCGTGGACGATTTCGTCGGCGATCTGGTCGATCGTCATCCCCGCCACCTTGGCCGGGTGGGAGGAGCCGAGGTAATAGCCGGCCCCCATGACGATGTTGAGCCCGGAAGCTTTCGAGATCCGCCGGAGGGCAGCCGGGTCGCGGCCTATGCCCTGGCAGGTCGGCTCGACCACCGTCTGGCCGCCCTCGCGGGCGAAGTCCTTGAGTTCCGCAATCGCCAGCGGCTCGTCGTCAAGCGTGATGTTGTGCTTGTTGACGAAGGGGTCCTGGCGAAGTTCGCCGAGGATTTCCGTGCAGACGAAGCCCTCGGCGAGATATTGCCGCTCCGGCGTCTTCGGCGCATGCCACCAGCAGCGGCAGTCGTTGAGGATATGCTCGTGCATCAGGGTGATGCCCAGCGCGGAGGCCGGGATCGGCCCCGCCACCGTCATCACCTTGCCGGAACGCACATGGGCTTCGGAAAGCTCGCTCGCCACGGCCGCCTCACTTCTTCTTCTTTCCGCCGAAGCGGAAATTGGTGGTGAAGATGCAGGTGTTGAGCCAGGTTGCCACCAGAATGATCGCGCCCGTCACGATCTGCGTGAAGAAGGGCGAGATATGCATGAGGATCAGGCCGTTGCCGATCACGGCGATGGTCAGCGTTCCGAGGATGGTGCCGAGAATGCTGCCGCGTCCGCCCATCAGCGAGGTGCCGCCGAGAACGACGGCCGCCACCACCTGCAGTTCGAAGCCGACGGCGGCATTGGACGAGCCGGAACCGAGACGGGCCGCGATCAGCAGGCCGGCCAGCGCACAGGCGACGCCCGAGACCATGTAGACCGATGACAGGATCCACTTCGCCGGCATGCCGACGCGCCGCGCCGCTTCGAGATTGGAGCCGACCGCCACGACCTGACGGCCGTATTTGGTCGATGCGATCACCACATAGCCGATGAGCGCCACGCCGACCGCGATCAGCGCCGGAACCGGAAAGCCCAGCACTTCGCCGCGACCGAGGGCGAAGAAGCCCGGCACGTTGTTGATCGGAATGGAATAGCCCTGCGTCAGATAGAGCGCGAAGCCGCGCAGGATCGACAGGCCGGCAAGCGTGACGATGAAGGATGGGATGCCCTGATAGGCGACGAACCTGCCCTGCGCCATGCCGAGCGCTGCGCCGAACACGATCATGCCGACAACGACGACTGGCCAGGGAAAGCCCATGGCGAGAACCAGCGCCGCGACCGCATTGATCAGCGCCACCTGCGAGCCGACCGAAAGGTCGATGCCGCCGGTGATGATGACGAAGGTCATGGCGATGGCGACGACGAGGATCGGCGCTGCCTGCCTCAGAACGTTGAGGATGTTGCCGGCGGTCAGAAAGGTGTCCGTGGTTGCCGAGAAGAACAGGAAACAGACGGCGAAGAACACGGCGATGGAAACCACCTGCGCATGTTCGGAGAGAAAATCGGCGACGGGCGAGCCGGCCGCGCGTTCGGTATAGGCGCTCAATGTCTCCCCCCGACGATCAGTTGCACGAGATCCTGCAGATCGGTCTTGCCGATGTCGCGTTCCGCCACCTTGGTGCCTTCATACATGACGGCGATGCGGTCGCAGACGCGGAAGAGATCCTGCAGGCGGTGAGTGATGAGGATGACCGAGACGCCCTTGGCCTTGACCCGGTTGATCAGCGCCAGAACGGCCTCGACTTCCGCCACGGCGAGCGCCGAGGTCGGCTCGTCCATGATCAGGACCTTGGGATTGAAGGATGCGGCGCGGGCAATGGCGATGGCCTGACGCTGGCCGCCGGAAAGCTTCTCGACGCGGGCGCCAAGACGCGGGATTCGGATTTCCAGCGCGTCCAGCATGGCGCGGGCCTCTTCCATCATCCGGGGACGGTCGAGAAAGGGACCCCTGGTCAGCTCGCGGCCGAGGAAGAGATTGCCGACCACGTCGATATGGTCGCACAGGCTCAGGTCCTGAAACACCATCTCGATGTTGCGGTCGCGCGCATCGGCAGGGCCGGTGAAGCGGACGTCCTGGCCCTCGAGGGTGATCGAGCCGTCATCGGGAATATAGGTGCCGGAGATGATCTTGGTCAGCGTCGACTTGCCGGCCGCGTTGTCGCCGACGAGGCCGAGGCATTCGCCGGGATAGATGTCGAGATCGACGCCGCGCAGCGCCTGATGGGAACCAAAGGTCTTGCGGATGCCGCGAAGCGAAATGCGGGGCTTGCGCGCTCCGTCTGCGCCGGGTTCCCGGGGGAGCTCTGCTCCCCCGGTCCCTGCGACAGCGGTTGGGTGCTGTCCTTCACCTGTCATTTGAAGATCGCCCGGTAGGGTTCGACGTTGTCCTTGGTGACGATCGTGATCGGAACCGAAATCGTCTTCTCGACCGTGCCGCCGCCGGCAAGCGTCTTCAGCGCGTCGACGGCCGCAGCGCCCATGGCCGACGGGTCCTGCTGGATGACGGCGGTGACGTAACCGGCGTCGATGCCGGCAATCGCCTGGGCCGTGAGGTCCCAACCGAAGACCTTGACGTCCTTCTGCTTGCCCTGGCTTTCGACGGCGGCGATGGCGCCCATCAGGGCCGGCTCGCCGGTGGCGTAGACGGCGTTCATGTCCGGGTTGCCGGTGATCAGGTTTTCAGCGGCTGCGAGCGCGTTGTCCTGAATGTTCTGGCCATCGACGACGCCGGCCGTGGAGACGCCTTCAGCGCCGGTCACGGTCTTTTCGAAGCCTTCCTGACGAACGTTCTGGATGAAGGAGTTCAGCGCGCCGACCACGCCGTACTTCACTTTGCCGTCCATGTTGGCCTTGACGTAGTCGAGGAAGAAGGCGCCCATGTCGGCGCCGGCCTTGGCGTTGTCGACGCCGATCTGCGCCTTCTGCGGTCCCTCGGGCAGGATGGCGTCGATGGCGACGACCGGGATGCCGGCGGCGGCGGCCTGCTGTACGGCCGGCATGATGCCGTTGACGTCGATGGCGACGACGGCGATGCCGTCCACCTTCTGCTGGATATAGGTCTCAATCGCGCTGTTCTGGGCGGCCGGATCGTTGTTGGCGTTGAAGATCACCAGCTTTGCGCCGGCTGCATCGGCGGCTTTCTGGGCGCCTTCGTTCATCTGGTTGAAGAACAGAGCCTGCTGGTTGATCTGGATGAGGGCGAAGGTCTTCTGCGCGTCCTGGGCAAAGGCCGTGCCGAACGACAGTTCGGTGAAGACGGTGGCGGCGAGGGCGGCGGTAAATGTCCTGCGTTTCAAGCTGTTCATGAGTTCATCCTCTGGTTGATGGGCTTCTACGTTGCATTTATGGTTTCGACGGCGGCGCAACGGAGTCCCGCACGACGATTTCGATGGGCAGCAGCTGTTCGGAGGTGAAATCCCCGCGCTGCTGCCAGTCTGTCTCGAGTAAAAGGGATAGCGCCCGCTCGCCGATCGCCCGGACAGGCTGGCGGATGGCGGTGAGAGGCGGAGCGAAGAGATGGAGCGGTCCCACATCGTCGAAACCGACAATGGAGACCTCACCGGGGATGGAGACGCCCTGCCCGCGCAGGACCTCGATCAGGCCGATGGCGATTTCGTCGGAGCTGGCGAAGATCGCGGTGGCCGGCTTTTCCTCGTCGAGGAAGCGCCGGCCAGCAGCACGGCCGAACTCGACGGAATAATCGCCCTCGTAGCGAATGAGACCGTCGATGCCCGTACCATGCTCGATCATGGCCCGTTCGAGGCCCTTGTAGCGCCGCCTCGTGCTGATCATTTCCTGCGGTCCGCCGATATGGAGCACGCGGCGGTGGCCGTACTCGGCCAGATGCCGGCCGGCTAGATATCCGCCCTGCTCGTTATCGCAGAAAAGTTTCGGCACCATGGCGTCCGGCACGTCCTCGTCGACGACGACGACTTTGCCGGTCTGGTTGATGAGCGCCGCGAGTTCCCCGTCGTCGGGGTGGTTCGTCACGAAGACGAGGCCATCGACATGGTTGCGTCCGAGCGAGCGGAGATAGGCGATCTCGCGGCCGGGACGGTTGAGCGTCGCATGCAGCGAAAGCGCCAGGCCGCGCTTGTCGGCCTCTTCCTCGATGGTCGCCACGAGCGTGGCGAAGAAGGGGTTGGCGATATCGGGAACGACGAGGCCGATGGTATCCGAGCGGCCGCGGCTCAGGCGCCGGGCATGCGGGTTCGGCTCGTACTTGAGTTCATGGATGGCCTTGTCGATCCTCAGCTTCGTCTCGGGCGGAAGCTGGAGCGAGCCGTTGAGCATGCGCGAAACGGTGGTGACCGAGACGCCGGCTGCGTCCGCGACATCCTTGAGACTGGTGGCCCGCTTATTCGACATGGCGTCTCACAACCTCGGTTCGATGTTTTTGTGAAGCGATTTACTAAACCGCTTTACCTTTGTGGTTGGCCAGCCTTCTGTCAAGTAGTCCTGATGGGAATTTCCTATGATGTGATCACGCTCCCTGCAAAGCGATCGCGGTAAGCCGCCTGGCATCTTCCTGCCAACTGCGGCGGATCGCTCGCCGGTGTTCGATCTATTGCCACAAGAATCCGATCATGGCCGGCCCCGCCGCGACGCCAAAAGCTCTAGTTGGGGTAGACTTCCAACAGGCCCGGCACGCCCACGTCTTTCGTCAGCAGTCCATATCCGCAACGTTCGAAACCGCTCCTCAGATCGTCGCAGATCTTGCCGGGCCTCGACTTCTCGTCGAAAACCTCGGCGATAGCGTGATCGTCAACCTATCGAGCGCCATCACCAAGAGAACCTCGTCGGGCTAGAGCGGCTATGCCACGCCTAGTCAGTCTTGAAAATCATGACAGTTGCGCTGGCGCGAGCTTCACCGGCGCAATAACAGGACGAGCGTCCTGGCCCTACCTTTCCCCAAATGGAAGCTCGATGTCCTCCCGGTTCTTCTTTGCGCCCTCGATCAGGACCGTTTCGAACCGCTCGGCATCTTGTGCCGGCAGCATCCCCGCCCCGGTTCGAATGCCTTCCTGCCACGCAGGCCCGCGGTCCCACGCTTCATTGTAGACGAGCGCCAAATCGGCGGATCGCCTCGTCTGCCGCAGAGCTTCGAAGAGGAGTGCCGCTTGCCGGACATCCTTCTCCCGCTTCGCTGGCCCCTGCCCGTCAGTGTGCCGGCGGCTGGCGACGATAAGCTTGTGGATCGCATACCGGGACGGATCAGGGACGACGACCGGGACACCGCTCCGGTGGAGCAGTATTGTCCTGACGGGTTCCCTGATGAGGAAGTCAAGAAAGCGGAGTGGGTCCGCGCTGGCGCCGCCGATGGCGGGCATCTTCGCCGGCTGGTCGATGTAGTCGTCCGAACCACGGTTCGACGTCAGGAATTCAACCCGGTAGCCGTCGGCACTCTGAAACGCCGACGAGGCCGCAGATCCTGATCGATGGGGAACCGGGCGGAAAGTGGCGTCGACGCCCTGCAGCAGCGCAACGATCGGAGGCAGACTGTCTTCAACCTCCCAACTGATGGCATAGCCCTGGGCGATGTCTGCATCGCCGGTCAGGATCGCAGCCATGGGAAGGCGGACGCCCAGCAGTCCTGAATAGCACTGAAAGGCAACCGTGCCGATAAGGACACCCGGGAGCCGACAGAGACCACCATCGGCAAGAGCCTCGACGATGTCGCCCGACATGGCGTCAGGGGCGGTCATTCCGCCTTCGCGGGTCAGGGTATTCACCAAGCGCCTGCGAGCGCGTAGGTCGTCTTTATCCCGCTTATGATCGGTTACGCGCTGCGCGATATCCGGATCATCAGCGGGACCGACGTAACGACGTTTCGTGCCGCCATGTCCATCAGGGATGTCGAAGTACCAGTACTTGCGCCCCTTGATGTTCGCAGGGGTGAACCGTCCCTCGGGAGGGAAATCGGCCGTCCACGCGGCGTCGAGCGAACGCTGGCCCAGCTCGGCAAACATCGTCTGATACATGAGGTCAATGGACTTCATTGGCTCAGCTCCAAGGTTATACTGTTTTTCAAAAACAGTATAACGACTGAGAGGACAGGTCACAAGAAGGGACGCGCTCCATACGCTCTTGAACCGATTCGAACCTGGATTGCGCCAAATTTCACACAGCTCCCTCCGAGGACGCTAAATTGAATTATCCTCCCAATCTTCATGTCCGTGGCGAATTCGTATGACAAAAATCGTCTCATCGCCTTCAATCCGATAAACGATTAGATGCGCTTTGAAGGGATGAATTCTAACGGATGGCTCAATTTCATTGCGTTCGCGCGTGATGCGCGGATTGACAGCTACCAGATCAATCAGTGCGAAGAGTTCATCGTGGTAGCGCTTGGCCTGGCCTGCACCGAACATGCGGACACCTTGCTCGGTGATCGCAATAATGTCCTCTTCCGCTTCGACAGAAAGCCTAAAACTCAGGTCTTGCTGGCACGAGTCATAGCCTCAGCAAAGAGGTCATCCCTCGATCGGACGCCAACACCACTTTGGAGCCCGGCCTCGACGAAGCTTCGCATGGCAGCAATCTTGTCGTTTCGTGTCTGGTCGCGTCGGATCAGGTCGCGCACGTAGTCGCTAGCATTCGAATATCGCCCGGTCTTGGCTTGGGCCTCCACCCACTCCTTCATCGGGTCTGGAAGAGATACGTTCATCGTGGCCATCGATAAGCTCCATTCGAAGGCAAGATAACCGACCTTGGCAAAGTTTGTCAAAGGCTCGAGCGCCTTGATGAGATGGGGAGGTAGAGGCAACCGACGACCATTCCGTCGAAGACAGCCTCGATATAGCGACCGTGGCTATCGTCCGGATCACAGGACAGGCCACGCCGTGTTTCGATAGGTTCCCAGTGTCGCAAGGCTACCCTCTGCATGGGACGCATCACCGCCGGATGGTGAGGTTCCAGCGGAGTTCTCGTCGGTCGCTGGCTGAATGAAGATTGGTCTGCTGCCGGTTTATCGGACACGAGTTAAGCTAATCCCACCTTGGTTTCAAATTCATTGGGGCTGAGATAGCCCAGTGTCGAGTGGCTGCGCTTCGGATTGTAGAAGCGCTCGATGTAATCGAACACATCCGCTCTGGCGTCGTTCCTCGTGCGATAGACCTTCCGTGCTGTTCTCTCCGTTTTCAGGGATGAGAAGAAGCTCTCCATCGCGGCGTTGTCCCAGACATTTCCGGAGCGGCTCATCGAGCAAGTGATTCCGTGGTCGCCCATGAGGCGCTGGAACTGCTCGCTCGTGTATTGGCTTCCCTGATCGGAATGATGCAGGAGCGCATCTGGTTTTCCCCGACGCCAGATCGCCATGATCAGCGCATCTGTGACGAGCTGGGCCGTCATGTTGGCATTCATCGACCAGCCGACGACACGGCGTGAGAACAGGTCAATGACGGCCGCGACATACAGCCAGCCTTCTGCGGTCCAGATATAAGTGAAGTCGGCCACCCATTTCTGGTTCGGCCGCTCTGCCCTGAACTGACGGTCCAGCACGTTCGGCATGATAACGGCGCGGTCACCGGCATCCTTTGGCAAGCCACGTCGTCTTGGCCTGGCCCTGAGCGCATTCAAACGCATCAGCCGCTCAATACGATGGAGGCCACAGGATAACCCTTCTTCCAACACGTCGTGCCATACGCGGCGAGCACCATAAGTGCGGTCGCTGGATTTGAAGCTCTGCGTGATCTTGTCCAGCAGAACCTCATCATAGCGGGCGCGTTCGCTCGGAGAACGATTGAGCCAGGCATGGAAACCTGAACGAGAAACCCCCAGCGCTTCGCAGAGCCATGCCACCGGCCAGATCGAACGGTGCTTTGCAACGAACGCGAACTTCATATCGCGTCCCTGGCAAAGTGGGCTGCGGCGTTCCGCCGGGCAATCGATTCACTGGATCGATTGCTCTTCCGGCTTCAATTTAGGATATCGCGCTCCGCCTTCAGCTTGGCGACTTCACGACGGAGCCGCTCGATCTCAAGCTGCTCCGGCTTCATCTGGCCTTTTCCAGGAAAGGACTGGCTGGGATCGTCACCGTACTCCCGAACCCATTTGCGCAACACATTCTCGTGGACATCAAGGTCACGGGCAGCTTGGGCAACAGTGACCCCACGTTCCCTGACCAGCTTCACCGCTTCAAGCTTATACTCGCGGCTGAATATTCGTCTTTGCATTCATACTCTCCGGCTTCAGGAGGAACACCTTAACTCGATGTCCATGAAACCGGCAGCAGGCCATGCGGCAAGAATCCTCAATCAGGTTCGGGAAGCTGCATAGGCCAACCAAATCGTGCAGATAGCACTCTCCAACTGACATGGTACAGATGCGGGAGCTGTTTCCGCATCTGTGATCAATTCAAGGAAACGAACCCAACGGCTCTGATCGAGGCTGCGTTAACTCCCGCAGCGCCGCTCCATTGTTCAGAAGGAGAGCTGGACCTTCATGGACCGCGTCCTGTCGGCGGCTGTTTCGAAAGCCTTGACGGCGTCTTGTAACGCAAACACGTCCGTCAGCAACGGCTTCAGGTCTACCCTGCGGTGATTGATGAGATCGATAGCCAGCGCGAATTCCTCATGGAAACGGAAGGTACCCTTCATCTCAATCTCCTTTGCGACCACCATATTCTGGGGGATGGCGACATCGCCACCAAGACCGAGTTGAACCAGGATCGAGCGGGGTCGGAGGACCTCCAGACCCGATCGGACTGCCCGCTCGTTGCCGGATGCCTCGAACTGCACGTCGAAATAACCCTTGTTGGCCGCATAGGCCTGGAGATGCCCTGGGTTTTCCGCTACATTGATGACGCGATCGGCGCCGACCTCCAAGGCCTTGTTGAGAACAGCATCCATCATATCGGTGACCACGATCTCGCGGGCGCCATGGGCGCGGGCGGCGATGATGGCCAGCGCGCCGATCGGGCCGCAACCGGTGACCAGGACTCGTTTACCGGTGAGCGAGCCGGCGCGGGCCACGGCATGCAGCGTTACGGCAAAGGGCTCAGCCATGGCGGCCTCGTTGATCGAGATGCCGTCCGCCACCTT
The DNA here is from genome assembly GCF_059424725.1 of Allorhizobium sp. GW101-3B10. Classification (NCBI taxonomy): domain Bacteria; kingdom Pseudomonadati; phylum Pseudomonadota; class Alphaproteobacteria; order Hyphomicrobiales; family Rhizobiaceae; genus Allorhizobium; species Allorhizobium sp. GW101-3B10. The sequence continues at coordinate 1,670,574 of NZ_JBWKZR010000001.1, forward strand.
ATGGCATTGCCATTGCTCGGCCAGCAACCGCTGGCGGAAAGCGCCCTGGATATGCGGCATCGGCATCGCGCTGCCGTAGAAGCGCATGTTCAGGCAATGGTTCTGCTGGCCGACCAGACAATACTCGCAGGTAATGCAGGGACGACTCGGGGACACGGCAACGCGGTCGCCGACCGCAAGTGTCGAGACACCGGCGCCCAGAGTCCTCACGGTCCCGGCCACCTCATGACCGAGGATCATCGGTTCGCGCAGCCGCACGGTGCCGAAGCCACCGTGATTGTAGTAATGCAGATCGGAGCCGCAAATGCCGCCAGCTTCGATCGCCACCTCGACCTGGCCTGGCTCGAGCGCTTCGACGTCTCTCTCTTCGATCCTCAGATCCCTAGCGGCATGGATGACGACGGCTTTCATGGGCATGACCTCAAACGACTGCGGTGAGAAGGGAAGCACCGGCAAAATGCGCGGCAAGATTGTCGCGAACCAGCTTGCCCATCGCCTTGCGGGTTTCGATCGTGCCGGACGCGTGATGGGGCTGCAGCAGCACATTGTCGAGCGCAAGAAACCGCGGATTGAGCTTCGGCTCGCCTTCGAACACATCGAGCGCCGCCGACCCCAGAGCGCCGGTCTCCAGCGCATCGAGCAGTGCCTCTTCATCGATATTGGAAGCGCGTGAAATGTTGATCAGCATGCCGTCCGGGCCGAGGGCTGCAATCACGTCCTTTGAGACGATATGGCGGGTGGCAGCAGATGCCGCCAGCGTGACGAACAGGAAATCGGCATGGTCTGCCAGCGCGACAGGATCGGCGATGAAGGTCATTCCCTCCGCATAGGGTTTGGCAGACACGTCGCTATAGGCGATATCCATATCGAAGCCCTTGAGCCGTTTGGCCACTTCGAAGCCGATACGTCCAAGTCCGAGCACGCCGGCCTTGCGGCCCCAGATCCGGCGCTTCAGGGGATAGAGCCCCTTGGCTTCCCAGCTTCCATCCCGCACCCAGTGCTCGGCGCCGATCATGCCGCGCGATTGGCACAGCATCATGGCCACGCCGAGATCGGCGACGTCGTTGGTCAGCACGTCGGGCGTATTGGTGACGCGGATGCCACGTGCGCGGCAGGCCGCGAGATCAACGGCGTCATAACCGACACCATAGACAGATACGATCTCCAGCTTCGGCAGCTTGCCGATCAGCTCGGCCGAGGCGCCGAGTTCGCCGCGGGTGGCAATGCCGCGGATATCAGCCGCATGGGCGTCGAGGAAGGCGTCCCGATCCTTTGCCTCATAGATCTTACGCACCACATAGCGCCCTTCGAGATCGACGAGGTCCCAGTCCGGGTAGGGTCCCATCATCAGGATTTCAGGCTTGCTCATGGTTTCCTCCGGTAATCCTGGACTTGGGCCACCCATGGGCAGCCGTGCAGATAATCGCCATTGCTGCGAAGGCATCGAGCGATCGGGTGATGTTGAAAAGGCCATGGTGGCGATAATGTCGAAGCCGACCTGATGCCTCACAGGCTGGTGGTGATGCCGCCATCGACATAAAGCGTGTGTCCGTTGACAAAAGAGGAAGCCTTGCTCGACAGGAAGACGGCCGCGCCAACCAGTTCGTCGACATTGCCCCAGCGGGCAGCGGGCGTGCGTTTCTCAAGCCATGACGAGAACTCCGCACTATCGACCAGCGCCTGGTTGAGCGGTGTCTTGAAATAGCCGGGCGCCAGCGCATTGACCTGCAGGCCGTATTTGGCCCAATCGGCGCACATGCCGCGGGTGAGGTTTTTCACAGCACCCTTGGTCGCGGTGTAGGGCGCGATGCCGGGACGTGCGAGTTCACTCTGCACCGAGGCGATGTTGACGATCTTGCCCCGGCCGCGGTCGATCATATGCCGTGCCACAGCCTGGCCGACATAGAATACGCTGGAGACATTGGTCTTCAACAACTGTTCCCAGCGATCGATCGGAAAATCCTCCAGGGGCGTGCGGAACTGCATGCCAGCATTGTTGATCAGGATGTCGATCGGCCCGACAGTTTGCTCGATTGTGTCCACGCCGCTCTTTACCGCGTTGGCATCGGTCACGTCGAAATCGCTGACAGCGACCTCATGTCCCGCCAGCCGCAAACGGTCGGCCGCAGCCTCCAGCTTGGCGCCATCTCGGCCGTTCAACACAACCGATGCACCATGTTCGGCAAGCCCTTGCGCAAGGGCAAATCCGATTCCCTGCGCCGAACCCGTCACCAGGGCACGATGCCCGGAAAGATCGAAAAGTGGGAAGGTCATTCAAACCTCCTTACGATATGAGAAAATGCTGACTTAAGTCGGAAGCGGGTGGACCGCGCTCAAATGTCGACGACCAGACCCTTGGCTTTCAGAACCGCCTCCAGATTGCTGACTTCGATCACCGACTTCCCCTGCTTGTAGGCTTCGATAAAGCCGGCCTCGGCATCCTCTCGTGCCTGCGAAAGCCTTGCAGCCTCCTGGGCTTCCCCGCGGCGCACCACCACCAAGCCGTCGGCATCGCCGACGATGATGTCGCCGGGATGAATGATCTCTCCGCCTACGATGATGGAATCGTTGACCGCAGCAATGGTTTCCTTGACGGTGCCCTTGATGCAGACGCTGAGCGAAAAGACCGGGAAACCCAAGTCGCGCAACTGAAGCGTGTCGCGAACACCGGTATCGGTCACCAGCCCGCCGATGCCTTTCGCAAGGCAGGCATTGGCGAGAACGTCTCCAAAGGAGCCGGCTTCCTCATATTCGCCAGCCGACACGACGATGATATCGCCGGGCTTGGCATAGTTGATGGCAAGCTGCAGCATGACGTTGTCGCGTGGGGCACATTTGACCGTGAAGGCCGGGCCACACAGTTTCATGCGGTAGTCGACCGGCTTCAGGCGCGAGGACAAGGCGCCGCGACGCCCTTGAGCTTCATGGATCGTCGCCGGCGAGAATTTGGCAAGGGCCTCGATATCGGCTTTTGCAGGCCGTTCGGCGATGTCTTTGATGTGGATCACTGGAATTCCTCCCACGGTTGGACCGGCGGCGGGAACGTCCCGCCGCCTTCTGTCACGCATTTTCTTACTTGATGGAGACTGCAGCCGGGCAAGAGCCCTGCGGCATCAGGGGATCGGGTCGAACTTCAACTCGGAGAGCGGCACGACCTTGTCGGCGCGGGTCATCTTGTATTCAGTATCCGGGCCAAGCCACTTGTCCCAGATCTTGTTGATCTCGCCCGAGGTATCGAGTGTTCGCAGCACTTCGTTGATCTTGGCGGTCAGCGCCGGATTGTCCTTGGCCATGCCGATGCCGATTGGCTGGAACAGCATCGGATCCATGATCATCCGCATTTCCTTGCCCTTAGTCTTGGATTCGTTGACGAACTTGGTCGTCGTCATGGTGTTGGCCACCATGCCGCGGGCCTTGCCCTGCTGGACGGCCAGATAGGCAGACGCCGTATCCTGGAAGGTCAGCGGCTCTGATTTGTTGAGCTTGATCGACATTTCCGAGGTCGAACCCTTGGTCGAGGCTATGCGCTGGCCTTCGAAATCGGACTTCTTCTGGCCGGCATCGTCGGCCGGAACGATCAGCATTTCCTTGGCGAGGTAATAGGGATCGCTGAACTGGATCTGCTCAGCGCGACCCAACGTGTAAGCGAGATTGGCGACGGTGATATCAACGCGGCCAAGCTTGACTTCCGGCACGCGGGCTTCGACCGAAACGGGCTTGACCTCGGCCTTGACGCCAAGTTCCTTGGCGATGGCACCGCACAGATCGACGTCGAAACCGGCCATTTCGCGGGTTTTCGGATCGGGCGAAGCGAATGGTGGTACGTCGGCGAACGTGGCGCAACGCAGTGTTTTCGACGACATGATCGTGTCGAGCTGATCGGCCTTGGCCGGCGAGATTGCCGCAGCACTCGCGAGAGCGGCCGTGAGAGTTATGCATTTCCAGTTCATTGCTGTTCTCCTTTGTTATTGATCATAAATCTCAGTGTCGCAGATCGGCGAGAAACCGCTGGGCACGGGGATGGCGGGGATTTTTAAAGAACTCCTCGGGCGGCGCCGTTTCGAGGATTTCACCGGCATCGATGAACCAGATGCGGTCGGCGACCTCGCGCGCGAAGCCCATTTCATGGGTGACGCAAAGCATAGTCATGCCGTCGGCTGCCAGGCTCTTCATCACAGCCAGAACCTCACCGACCATCTCGGGGTCGAGTGCGCTGGTTGGCTCGTCGAACAGCATGACCGGCGGCTCCATGGCAAGCGCCCGTGCAATCGCCACGCGCTGCTGCTGTCCACCGGAAAGCTGGGCCGGATAGGCCTGCGCCTTGTCGGCAAGCCCGACGCGGTCCAGCAGCTTCAGCGCCTTGTCATAGGCGACATCAGGCGCCACGCCCTTCACCCGCACCGGCGACATCGACACGTTTTCGACCACCGACAGATGTGGGAACAGGTTGAAATTCTGGAACACGAAGCCGATACGACTGCGCAGCAGGTTGAGCTCCCGAGTCCGCATCGGCGCATGAATGTTCTGACCGTCGAAGCTGATCGAACCGGCGCTGATCTCCTCCAGGCGGTTGATGGTGCGGATCAGGGTGGACTTGCCGGAACCCGACGGGCCGCAGATCACCACCACCTCGCCGCGGGCCACCACCGCATCGATATTCTTCAGGACCGGATAGTCGCCATAGCTCTTGTAGACATTCGAAAGGCGTATGGCCTGAAGATCTTGATTTGATGGTGCTGACACGGTCATGGCTGCTCCGATACAATTTTGGACGTTGCCAGCGACACGGGTGCCGCACGGTTGCTGACGCCGGCGCGCCGGCGCGTGATCCGTCGCTCGATGACGTTGGCGACATGCGTCAGGCTCCAGCAGATGGCGTAGTAGACGACTGCCAGGATGAGGAAGACCTGGAACGGTTGGGTCAGCAGCTGGTTGTTGACCTGGCTTGCCGCAAACGTGAGGTCCGGCACGTTGATGACATAACCGAGCGTCGTATCCTTGATCGTCGAGACGAAGGTGGAGATGATGCTCGGGATCATGTTGTAGAGCGCTTGCGGCAGGATGACGAACCGCATCGCGCCGAGATAGCTATGTCCCAACGCCTTGGCCGCTTCCATCTGGCCGTGACCCAGCGCCACGATACCGCCGCGCACCACTTCGCTGAGAAAGGCGCCCTGATAGACCACGAGCGTCGTCAACATTGTCACGAAGCTTGGAACGTCCGCCCCGGTCAAAAGCGGCACCAGGAAGTAGCTCCACAGAATGAGCATCAGCAGAGGCACACCGCGGGTGAAATAGACCAAAGCCGTCACCGGCCACCGCAACAGCCGCCACTTTGACAGGCGGGCCAACGCAAACAAGATGCTGACTGGGAAGGCCAGAGCTATGCTGAGCGCCGAGAGGATAAGCGTATTCGCCAGGCCGCCGAGCGGACCGTTCGGATACTGGCCGATCAGAAGCAGGAGCCAGTAGTCATTGATGATCGCGATGATGTCGTTGATCATGTGCGCGCACTCCGGACGGGGTCGGCGCGCATTGACAGATAGACGCCTGCAGCCATGATCAACAGCGAGAAGAACAGATAGAGCATCGTGCCGATCAGGTAGATCTCGAAGGTGCGGAAGCTCAAGTTCTCCACTTCCTTGACGGCATGCGTCAGTTCGGGAGCGCCGATGACGATGGCCAGACTGCTGTTCTTGAACAGGGAAACACTGTGATTGATCAGCGGCGGCAAAGCATTGCGCGCACCTTGCGGCAGGATCACAAAGCGCATCGCGGAGAGATAGCCGTGGCCGAGCGCTGTGGCCGCCTCCATCTGCCCGGGGCCTACCGAGCGCAGGCCGGAGCGTAGGTCTTCACTGAAATATGCCGCCTGACACAGGCCGAGGCCAAGGACGGCGAAAATGGTTTCGGCATTATGCGCCACCAGCCACGAGGTCAGCCAATCCGGCAAAAGCGTGAAAATGCCGAAGTACCAAAGCATCAGCTGCACGAGTGTTGGCACGTTGCGGTGATAGGAGACATAGGCGGCGACAAACCGGTCGCCAAAACGGAATGGAGAAAACCGGATGCAAAGCAGGGTGAATGCCAGCGTCATCGCCAGCATCCACGAGCCGAAAAAGATCACGAAGGTCATTTCGATGCCGTGCAGCAGCATCGCGGTGTAGTCTGGATTGGTCAGGATGGCCGAGAGATCGAACCCTTTCACCGCTTGCGCTCCCCACCATCAGCCGCTTCCTCCGGGGCCGGCTGCGGCCGCGCGGTCTGCAGGCCGCCCATGACCTGAAGCGTCGGGGTGATCTCCATGTGCCCGATATTCATCGATACAGGCGCGGCAATTGCGAAGGCGATCGCGTCGGCAATATCGGACGCCTGAGGCAGTTCGAAACCGTCGATGAAGCGTTCACGGATGCTTGGATCGTTGCCGTGAACATGGTTGAAGATGTCGGTGGCAACCCGTCCGGGGCAGATTTCTGTCACGCGGACACGCTTGCCGAAAGCATCGAGCCGCAACTGGTTCGACAACATGGCGACGCCGGCCTTGACGACGTGATAGGTGGAGTTACCGCCAAAATTGTAGTTTCCGGCGATGGAGGATATGTTGATGACGTGACCGCGGTCGCGCGCCACCATGCCGGGCACGATCAGGCGGCAGATATGCAGCACGGCGCGCAGATTGACGTCGACGAGCAGGTCGATATCGGCTTCATCCGCCTCCAGAAATTTCTTTGGCCGGTCGACGCCAGCATTGTTGACGAGAATGTCGAACTGAACACGGCTTGCCATTTCGGCAATAGCGGCCCTATCCGTGACGTCGATGACATGGGGGATGCAGCCGGTGCGGGCCGCCAGTTGTTGAAGAGCATCGCCACTGCGGGCGATCGCGTGAACTTCGATATTCTCGCGACGAAACCGTTCCACGACGGCAGCACCGATACCGGAGGATGCGCCGGTCACCAATGCGGTTTTGTAATCGGAGAAAGGCATTGTGAACCCCTTGTTGTTGTCTGAGACACTAGCGAAGCTTCAATTCCTTGCCTAAGACCGATTATCTCTGGAGCAATAAGCAACTTGTATGGAGGGCAGAAATCCCCGGCCTTCCAGTGGATTCAGTTACCGTCGGGTCGCTTTGCAAAAGGCGCGCCGGTCTGTAAACATGCGCTTGCGCAGATTGAAAAGTACCCGATCCTCATGGACATCAGACGTCTCAAATCTTTCATCGTGATCGTGGATAGCGGCAGCATAACGCGCGCTGCCGATCTACTGCATATCGCCCAGCCGGCGCTTAGCCAGCAATTGGCAGCGCTGGAGGAGCATTTTGGCCAGAAACTGCTGATCCGCAGCCAGCAAGGCGTCAGCATGACGGATGCAGGCCATGCCGTTTACCGCCATTCCCAGATCATTCTTCGCCAGATGGAGCAGGCACAGGCGGATGCCGCCGCCGCCGGCAATTCGTTGGCCGGGCGCGTTTCCGTCGGGCTTGTCCCGTTCAGTAGCGCTGCGACCCTGTCCGTCGAGCTCCTGGCCGAAACACGCCGACGCCATCCCGGCATCCTGCTGCATCTCACCGAAAGCGTCGGCCAGACCTATAGCCAGATGATTATGAACGGCCGGTTGGAAATGGCCCTTATCCACGGCAATGGACCGATCAAGGGCGTCCGGTTCGATCCGATCCTGAGCGAAGAATTCTATCTGGTTGCCCATCGCGACTTCGGGATCGAAGCAGACGGCAAGCAGGTACCCCTGGCGGCACTGGACGGCATGCCACTTCTGCTGCCGCCGGCTTACAATTTCGTCCGTCGTGCGGTTGATACCGCTTTCACCCGGACGCGCAATAATATGAAGGTGGTGGCGGAGGTCGAGATCGTCCGGACGCTTGCCCGGGCGGTTGCCGCCGGTCTTGGCGCCACCATCATGCCGAAGGCCATTGCCGATCGCATCGTGACGGAAACCAGTGAACCGCTGATCTGCCGGATCATCTCCCCGCGGATCGAGGAGACGCTGTCGCTGTGCGTCTCCGATCAGAACTCGCTATCGGAACCGGCCCTTGCGGTCAGGGACATTCTTGTCGAGCTGACCGAAGGACTGAAAAACTAGAGGACGATACGGCTCAAGGTTCAGTGCGTGTCGTTGCAGAATTGGGCGATGCGGGCGCAGCCCTCGTTCAGCATCTCCATGCTGGTGGCATAGGAAATGCGGAAATAGGGGCTCATGCCATAGGCGGCACCCTGGACGGTGGCGACATGGTGCTCTTCGACAAGCGCCATGACGAAATCCACATCGGTCTCGATCTTGCGCCCGCCCTTGCTGGTCTTGCCGATCAGGCCCGCCATGTTTGGATAAAGGTAGAATGCACCCTCCGGCTTGTGGCAGCGCAGGCCTTCCACTTTCGACAGCGCTTCGACAACAAAATCACGTCTTTCCCGGTAGATCGCCGCGCGCTCCTTGAGCAGGTCCTGCGGCCCATCGAGAGCTGCGATAGCCGCAGCCTGGGTGAGCGTGGATATCCCACCGCCGTTCTGGCCGTTGACGTTGCTGATGGCGGCCATCAGTTCCTTGGAGCCGCTGGCGCAGAAGCCAAGCCGCCAGCCGGTCATGGCATAGGCCTTTGAGACACCGTTCATGGTTAGCACGCGATCGTGGAGCCCAGGTTCGACCTCCGCAATCGTGCAGAATTCGAAATCATCATAGACCAGATGTTCGTAGATATCGTCCGTCAGGATAAACACATGGGGATGGCGCAGCATCACCTCGGCAATCGCGGCCATCTCGGCGCGCGAGCAGGCAGCCCCCGTCGGATTGTTGGGGAAGTTCAGAAACAGCCATTTGGTGCGCGGCGTGATCGCGGCCTCCAGATCCTCCGGCCGCAACTTAAAGCCGGCGTGCCCGTAGCAAGGAACCGCAACGGGCACGCCGCCAGCGAATTTGACGATATCGGCATAGCTGACCCAGGATGGCGAGGGGATAACGACCTCGTCACCGGGATTGCAGGTCGCCAGCATCGCATTGAAGATCACCTGTTTGCCACCGCCCGATACGACGATCTGGCTGGCATCATAGTCGAGATTGTTGTCGCGCTTGAACTTCCTGCTGATCGCCGCCTTGAGCGCAGCCGTGCCATCCATCGGCGGATATTTGGTATCGCCCTTCAGCGACGCCGCATGCGCCGCCTCGATCGCATGGGCCGGCGTCGGAAAATCCGGCTCGCCGGAAGACAGGCTGACAACTTTGATCCCCTTGGCAGCCAGTTCCCTGGCGCGCTGAGTCATGACGGCAGAGGCGGAGATGGAGACATTCTTCAGACGGTCGGCTGTGATGGACATAGGATGATCTTTCGATGGAAGATTGCAAAGGGGTCGCCGTGCGGACGACCGGAGTTCGGTTCAGCTGGCGAGTTCGCGCGCCGGTGCGAGGGTGGCACCAACCGCTTCGATCTCGCTGCGAACGATGCGCGCAAGCTCCAGCGCGCCGGGCGTGTCGCTGTGGACAAGAATAGAGCGTGCCGGCATGGCGATGACGCTTCCGTCGATCGCCTCGACAGTTCCATCGACAAGGAAGCGACGCACGCGCTTGCGCACCGAGGTTTCAGCCTTGACCAGTGCGCCCGGCAAACCACGGGCAACGAGCGTTCCGCTTACATCATAGGCGCGGTCGGCCAGAAACAGCGCCAGCGTTTTCAGCTTGGCGCGCTTTGCCGCCTTTTCGATCTCGCTTCCGGCAGTCACGAGAACGACGATGCGGGAATCGACGGCGGCGATGGCATTCATCATCAGGTCGGCAAGGGCGGGGTCACGGTTGACCATGTTGCCCATGGCCGCGTGGAAGCTGAAATGACCGACCGTCATATCCTCGCTTCTGGCAATCGCAATCAGGGCGCCGAGTTGGTAGAGCATCTGCTGGCGCAACTCATCCGCTTGGAACGGCATTTCGCGACGGCCGAAGCCCATGCGGTCCGGCAGGCCCGGATGCGCGCCGATACCGACGCCATTCTCCTTCGCCAGTCGCACCATGCGCGCCATCGTATCGGGATCGCCACCATGGAAGCCGCAGGCGATATTGGCCGACGACACGATTTTCATCATCGCCTCGTCATCGCACAGCCGGTAAGGGCCAAACCCTTCGCCCATGTCGGAATTCAAATCGATCTTCATCGTATCTCCCTTTTGGTCCGCGATGGCCCGCTCGCTAGGCAAGAGCCCGCAGCGTGCGTTTGACCATCTGCGATGTAACCCTGACATCTTCGAGGTACCGGGCCACGGCCTGTTCCACAGCGCGCGCTTCCGCGTGGGTCGAGCGCACGAACCGCAACCGGGTTCCGATCCTTGCCTGACCCAGCCGCCACAGGTCGCATTCGATAACACCGGCAATCTTCGGATAGCCCCCGGCCGTGTTGGCGTCGCTCATCTGCACGATCGGTTCGCCGCTGGGTGGAACCTGGATCACCCCTGGCACGACGCCGTGGGAGCGCATCTCGACAATTTCCGTCGGCATGATGGGTTCACCGGAGAGGCGGTAGCCAGTGCGGTCGCTGCGCGACGAAATCCGCCAAGTCTGGCTCCAGAACGCTGCGCCGTCCTCGGCAAAAAGACCGTGCTCTCCGGCCGGCAAGGCGCGGATCAGCAAGGCACCATCGGCGGATTGCGGAAAGACATCGCTTAGCGCTATGGCCGGTTCAATCACCGCGAGACCCGAAGCCGGCATCGGGAGGATATCGGCACCCTCCCCGATGGCGATCCGATCGCCCTTCTCCAGCGGCCGTCCGGTATAGCCGCCAAAGCCACCCCGCAGCGAAGTGCTGCGCGAGCCCATGACCGACGGCACGTCCAGGCCACCGGCGACGCAGACATAGGTACGCGCCAGTTTCGGCGGCTGGCTCAGTTCGAGAACCTGTCCGGCTTCGACGCCATAGGCGCACCACGCCAGCAGTTCGACGCCGTCCAGAAGCGGATTGCCATCCGTGCCGGCAACGACAAAAGTGCAGCGCTGATCGAAACGCAGGCGGAAGGGGAAGGTCTGGATTTCCAGCATGGCCGCGCCTTCGTCATTGCCGACGAGACTGTTGCCGATCCTGACCGCAAGCGGGTCCATGGCGCCGCTGGAGGACACGCCGATATCGCGATAACCCGGGCGTCCGAGGTCTTGCACTGTGTTGAAGGGGCCGGTTTCGATGATCTCGATCATAGCTCGATCCTCGCAGGCAGGAACCGTACCGTGTCGCCAGGTGCCATTATGGCCGGCGTCGGCGACAGCGGATCGAACATCTGCAGCTCAGCAAAGCCTATGGAATTCCAGCCGTTGGGGCCGGTCAGCATGGCGACACCCGTCTGCATACCGCCGATAGTAACGCAGCCCTTGGCCATCTTTAGCGACGGCACGGTCTTGCGCGGCATATAGAGGCGTGGATCGAGACCGTGCAGATAACCGAAGCCCGGCGCACTGCCGAGCGCGAAGACCCGGTAGGTCGCTTCGTAATGCAGCCGCACGACGTCCCGCGCGCTCAGGCCTGAAAGGTCGCACAGCGCGGCCAGGTCCGTGGCGAACTCTCCGCCATAGTGGACGGGTATCTCGATGGTCTTGCCCGCAAGATCGATGCTCCGGGAATTGTCCCATGCGGCCAGCAGTCTTCCGACAACCTCGTCCGGATCCTCCGGCGTTTCCTTGAGGATTGCCAGGAGGTTGGTCATGCCGGGAATGATCTCCGCCAGATCCGTCCAGCCCTTCAGCGTTTGCGTCAAAGCCCAGATACGCCGTTGCGCCGCCAGATCGAAGTCGCCAGGCGCCTCCAGCAGGAAGGATCTTGTTCCGATCGTCGAGATGCGGGCACGGTTCTTGCTCGCCGGAACGATCTCGTAAGGCGTCGCGTGTTTGTTCGGCGTGGCTATCATCGTTGTGCCTCGATCTCGAAAAGGGCGCCCCCAAAACCGACCAGTTCATCGGGCTCGGCAAGCCGTCTTGCCAAAAGACCGGTCCGGCCGGCAGTGACAGGGACGAGAATTGGGCCAACACCAACAAAGCCCAGCACCTCTGTGGCCGCGACGGCACGCGGCAGGTCTGCCAATTCGTCCGCGTAGCCGGGGCGCTGCAGACGGAAAATGCCCGCCATCGGCGCCTTGACGGCAAAGGTCTGAGCGGATGTCATTGCTGCGGTCCGGGTTGCGGGCTCAGGCGAGATGACGATCCGCAGCTGTCCAGAAGCGTCGGAGATTTCCAGTCCATCGACACCGGCCGCCGTCAATGCGTCGGTCAGGAAGGCGATGGTTTCCGGATCGCTGAAATCGATCGCGCTCATGGCCTGCTCCGCTTCTTCAACCATTGCTCCAGATAGTGGATGTCCGTCTCGCCGTTCGCAAAGACGCCGTCCTCAAAAAGGACCCGCAGGAAGGGAATGTTTGTGGAAATGCCGTCGATGCGCGTATCGGCCAACGCTTTGCGCATTTTCTCCATTGCCTGCTCACGCGATGGCGCATGGACGATCACCTTGGCGATCAGCGAGTCGTAGTAGGGCGACACCTTGTAACCCGCGTGGATATGGGTATCGACACGGATGCCTTCGCCTTCCGGCAGGCTGAGGTCAGTGATCGTACCCGCCGACGACATGAAGCTCTCGGGATCCTCGGCATTGATGCGGCATTCAAAGGAGTGGCCTTCGCATTGCACATCCGCCTGGGTCATGATGAGAGGAATACCCTGCGCGGCCTTGATCTGCTCCTGGACGATATCCAATCCGCTCGTCAACTCGGTGACGGGATGCTCGACCTGTAGCCGCGTGTTCATCTCAATGAAATAGAACGCATCATCCTCGTAGAGAAATTCGAAGGTCCCGACACCCCGGTAGCCGATCTGCTGGCAGGCTTTCACGCAGGCCGTACCGACCGGTCCGATGATCTCGGGCGCAATGCCGGGTGCCGGCGCTTCTTCGACAACCTTCTGATGGCGCCGCTGCATCGAGCAATCGCGATGGCCGAGCCAGACCGCATTGCCGTGGCTGTCGCACAGAACCTGAATTTCGATATGGCGTGGATGCTGGAGGAACTTCTCTATGTAGAGGGCTGGCGAGCCAAACGCTTGCCGCGCCTCCTCTCGCGTCAGCGCAACGGCATCGTGCAGCAGTCCAGGTTGCGGAACGACACGCATGCCGCGCCCGCCGCCGCCACCGGCCGCCTTGATGATTACCGGATAGCCGATTTCAAGCGCAATCTGTTCCACCGCTGAAGGATCTTCGGGAAGCGCCGTGTCGGGACCGGGGACGCAAGGCACTCCGGCCGCGATCATCGCCCGCTTAGCCGAGATCTTGTCACCCATAATTGCAATCGCACTGGAGGAAGGTCCGATAAAAACCAGCCCCGCCCTTTCCACCGCCTCGGCGAAGGCTGCATTCTCCGACAGGAAGCCGTAGCCCGGATGGATGGCCCCGGCACCTGTGAGGCGCGCGGCCAGAAGAATTGCATCCTGGTTCAAATAGCTTTTCGCCGCGCTCGAAGGACCGATGCAAACAAAACTGTCGGCGGTCTTGCCGTAGGGGGCCTCACGATCAACCTCGGAACATATGCAGACCGTCTTGAGACCGAGATCGCGGCCCGCGCGCTGGATGCGCGTGGCGATCTCGCCTCGGTTGGCAATCAGGACCGTATCGAAGCGCATGCTGGATACAGAGGCCTCGTCGAGCGGTGACCCCATCACGCGATCTCCGCCAGCACGTCGCCGGTCTCGACCTCGCCGCCATCGATATCGGTCAGGCGGGCGATGCGCCCGGAGCACGGTGCCGCGATTGCATTGAACACCTTCATTGCTTCAATGACGAACAGCGTTTGGCCTTCCTCCACCGGGTCGCCAAGCCTGACGAACGGCGCCTGCCCAGGTGCTGGCGAGCGGTGCAACACGCCAGAGACAGGGGCCGTGACTGGAAAGACAGCAGCCGGCGTGGCGACCCCAGCATCGCTTGGCCCCAGGGCCTGCGAGTGCCCAGAATCCGACGCCGGCTCCGAACCGGGCCTGTCGCTCCGGAAAATTCGAACCGTTACGTCTTTCTCGGTCACCGCCAACTCGGTAACATTTGATCGTCCGACAAAATCGATCAAAGTTTTGATTTTCAACAGGTCCATAAGCGTGCCCGGTACTTCAGAATGACTGCACCGCACCCCGGACTGTCGGGGTCGGTTTGAACTGCCTTCTTCCGTAACACGAGCACTCCCCCGATGGGGGCAGACGAACTTTTGATGGACCGGCTTCATCCCCTCCTTCAACGCCCGCAAGACGTAGTGACCACCGACAGAAAGCGCAGGCCAGTTGCGTCCCGCACCGAGAAAAGCAGACTTGTCTTCGCCTTGAAACGATCCGAACCGCCGCCCCTCTCGATCATCGGCGCGACGGCGAAGACGGGAGCCTTGAAATATCTCTGTGTTTCCTTTTTTTCAGGCTCTTGCAGCACTGTCTCTTCCGTCTTGTTTAAGCTCGTTTTGTCCCAACTCCGCTCGTTTGTAGCTGGATTTGACAGACGCCCTGCGGCGGCGGCATGGCTCAAACCGCGCGAGCGGGCGCTCTCGAAACCAGGGGCAATCGCCAAATTAAAAACGCTGATTCGACGACCTTGCCAAGGTCATCGACCGCTATACCGAGGAACCCGTCACGGAGATTGGTCGCACAAAAGCGCAAGTCTTAAAGGCGATCAAGAACCACGACATCGCCAACATGCCTTGTTCTTCGATCAAATCGAAAGACATCGTTGAAATTCGGCTGTCGCTGACGGCCAAACCACAGACCGTCGGCAACTACGCCAGTCATCTCGCGGCGATCTTCGCCATTACGCGACTGATGTGGGACTACCGGCGCGAAGAACAGGAGATGAAGGACGCGATCAAAGTCGCTCGACGCATGGGCACTATCTCCCGCTCCGCGCAACGCGATCGAAGACCCACATTGGATGAAGTCGATCGACTGATCGGCCATTTTATGGAACGGCGGATGAAAGCTCCCCTGGCAATGCCGATCCACAAAAAACATCGTCTTCGCTCTTTTCTCCACACGTCGCCAGGAGGACATCACGCGGATCGAATGGAGAGATTTTCAGCGGGAGCACAGACATGTCCTCGTGCGGGACATGAAACATCCTGGAAAGAAAATCGGCAATGACGCCTGGGCGGACCTTCCGGAGCAGGCAATCCAGATCGTCGACACCATGCCAAAGAGCAAACGGCAGATCTTCCCCTACTCCACCGACGCCATCTCGGCGAACTTCACGCGTGCCTGCAAACTGCTTGATATCGACGATCTCCACTTTCACGACCTACGGCACGAGGGCATTTCACGGCTGTTTGAGATGGGCTGGAATATCCCCCATGTGGCTGCGGTCAGCGGGCACCGTTCATGGATCAACCTCAAACGCTATACACACATCCGTGAAACAGGTGATAAGTATGCTGACTGGATTGGTCTGACGTTAGCGATCGAGACCAGGTAGAGAGCTTATCAAAGCCGTGCCAGATGATATTGGCCAACAATCGGCATTTGGCGATGCCCAAGCGCTAGTTGCGGGGGCCTGATTGCACAGTGACGTGTAATTTCGTTGCCTTGAACCTGTTCGGACCTGCTTGTCACAACGACAGGACCAACCCTTGGCGGAGGTACAAAAATTGAATGCTCCGCTCGAGCAGACCGCAAGGATTGGCGGCTTTGTCAACATGCCAGCCTTTTTTCCGCTGCTGCAACGATCGCCTCAACGGTGATTCCGAAGTGCCGATACAGGTCCTTTGCCGGACCTGAGGCTCCAAAGGACTGCATGCCTATGAAAGTGCCGTCATTACCGATGAAATAGTCCCAACCCTGACGGATCGCGGCTTCGGTCGCGATCTTGACGGGCGCTTCACCAATGACGGACTTGCGGTAGTCGTCCGGCTGTTCGGCAAACAGTTCGAAGCAGGGAACGGAGACAATGCGGGCGGCGATACCCTTGCCATTCAAGACTTCCGCAGCCTTGACCGCGAGTTCGACTTCCGAACCGGACACGAAGATCGTGACCTTGGCATTGTCGGCCGATCGCAATTCGTAGGCCCCTCTGGCGCATAGGTTTTCTCCCACATAGTCGAGGCGCGACGGGGCAAGGGTCTGGCGGGTGAGCGCGAGGCCGGACGGGCGATGCTGTTCTTTCAGTGCCAGTTGCCAGCATTCCGCCGTCTCAACGGCGTCAGCCGGGCGGAACATCAGGAGGTTCGGGATCGCACGCAACGCTGCCATCTGTTCAACCGGCTCATGGGTCGGACCGTCTTCTCCAACGCCGATGGAGTCATGGGTCAGGACGTGGATGACGCGGATGCCCATCAGCGCAGCAAGACGGATCGACGGACGGCAATAGTCCGAGAAGATCATGAAGCCACCGGCATAGGGGATGAGGCCGCCATGCAGCGCAATCCCGTTCATAGCCGCCGCCATGCCGTGCTCTCGGATGCCCCAGTGCATGTAGCGCCCGGAAAAATCAGCCGGTGTGATCGATTTCATTTGGCTGGTCTTGGTGTTGTTCGACGGCGTCAGGTCGGCCGAACCGCCAAAGGTTTCCGGCAGAAGGCCATTGATGACCTCAAGCGCGTCTTCCGAGGCCTTGCGGGTGGCGATCGCGGGTGGGCTGCCGGCCAGTTTCCGCTTGTAGGTGTCCATCGCGCTGTCCAAGCCAGCCGGGAGTTCGCCAGCAAAACGGCGCGTGAACTCGGACTTCCTGGCCGTTTCAGTTGCGGCAAGACGCGCATCCCAGGCCTTGTTTGCTTCAACGGAGCGCAATCCAGCGGCACGCCAGGCGTCGAGCATGTCGGCGGGAATGCTGAAGGCTTCCGATTCCCAGTTCAGCGCCGTGCGAGCAGCAGCGATTTCGTCTGCGCCGAGCGGCGAGCCGTGCACCTTGTGCGTACCCTGCTTGTTCGGTGCGCCAAAACCGATCACCGTTTTGCAGGCTACCAGCGTCGGGAGATCGGATTTCTGGGCAGCCTCAATTGCGGCAGCGATCTCATCGGGATTGTGGCCATCGACGCGGATCGTGTTCCAGTGAACGGCCCGAAAGCGGGCAATCTGGTCGGTTGAGTCCGTCAGCGAAACCGCACCGTCGATGGTGATGTTGTTGTCGTCCCAGAAGACGATCAGCTTGTTGAGCTTCAGGTGCCCGGCCAGCGCGATGGCTTCGTGGCTGATGCCCTCCATCAGGCAACCGTCGCCGCATATCACATAGGTAAAATGATCCTGCAGGTCGGAACCGAACTCTTCCGCGAGCTTGCGTTCGGCAATCGCCATGCCGACTGCATTGGCAATGCCCTGGCCAAGCGGTCCGGTCGTCGTCTCGATGCCCGAGGCATGTCCATATTCCGGATGGCCCGCCGTCTTCGAGCCCAGCTGACGGAAGGACCTGATATCCTCGATCGTCATGTCCTCATAGCCCGTGAGGTAGAGCAGCGAGTAGATGAGCATCGAGCCGTGGCCGGCCGAGAGTACGAAACGGTCGCGGTCCGCCCAGAGCGGGGCCTTTGGATTGAACTTCAGGTACCGGGAGAACAGGACCGTTGCCACATCGGCTGCCCCCAGGGGCAGGCCCGGGTGGCCGGAGTTGGCCTTTTCAACGGCATCCATCGAAAGGAAGCGGATCGCGTTTGCCATCCGGTCGTGTTTTTCGCGAGAGATCATGACTTTTCCGATGTTTCAGGGATCGACTAAACGACAGCGGTGACCCGTTTAAAAATGTCCAGATAGCCTTCCACGGTCCAGGCGGAGCGGCCGATGAACAGGCCATCGATGGCCGGCTGGCTGGCAAGCTCAGCACAGTTCAGTGCGTTGACGCTGCCGCCATAGAGAATGGGAACAGCGCGACCCAAACAGGCGCTGGCGACAGCCGCGATTTTTTCGTGTCTTGCACTGGCATAGTCTATCGTCGCCGGGATCCCGTTGACGCCGATCGCCCAGACGGGTTCGTAGGCGATCAGGATTGTCGCCGCCTTCTCCGGCCCATCCAGAAGCGAAAGGGCACCCTCGACCTGTCGACGCAGGACGGCGTCGGCTTCTCCGGCCTCGCGCTGCGCCAGCGTCTCGCCGATACAGATCAGCGGTATCAGGCCATGACGGACGGCCGCCGCCGTTTTCAGGCCCACGGTCGCATCGGTCTCATTGAAGAACTCGCGCCGTTCACTGTGACCGATCTCGACCAGGTCGAGGTTGCAGTCCCTGAGCATGACCGGCGATATTTCTCCCGTCCAAGGCCCGCCATTGTCCCAGTGCATGTTCTGGGCGCCGACCTTCACACTTGTAGAGGCAAGGCGCTCCTTGACCTGGCGCATTGTGGTGAACGGCGGCACGATGAAGCGCTGGACGCGCGGATGGCTGTCCCCATCGGCGGCAGCCAGCCCATCGGCGAAAGCAAGCGCCTCGGCCAAGGTCTTGTTCATCTTCCAGCTTGTTCCGACCCAAAGTGTCGAGGTGCTCATCTCATTCTCCTCCCGGCAACGGGCAATGTAATGTTGTCGGACATGGTCAGCGGTTGAAACCTGTGTCGATGTGAGGTTCCCAGTAAGCGACGGATTCCCGGATCATCGCGACGACATTGCTGTCGGTCGGTTCGCGCTCGCGGAAAGACAACTCCATGCAGATTTCGTTGTCGATGCCGCCTGCAGCCTCGATCGTGCGGATCACCTTCTCCGGCTGGATGCGGCCGTCCAGGTTGTGCTGAGCGGTGAAAGGCCAGTGGCCTCCCTTGTTGGTGGACGATTGCTTGACGTGGATAATGGGCGACTCGTGCGGAAAGGCGGCGGCCCAGGCATAGGGATCGCAATCGTCGGGATTGCTGGACGTGACATCACCATGGTCGATGTCGACGAGCATCTTGAACGGCAAGGGCAGTTTCGCAGCCGCAAGACGTTTGTCAAAGGATCGGCATTCGGCGATCGTGTGGCCAAATTCTCGCCCCACCGACATCGGCTCCCAGAACAGATAGGAAAGGCCTGCGGCTTCCGCGTGATCGGCCACCGCGTGCCAGCATTCGATCGCGATCTCGATCAAAGCTTCGCGACGCACCGGATCGTCATAGTCCTTCTGGGTGAAGACGGCGAACTGGGTACCCATGGCACTCGCCCCAAGCTCTGCGGAAATATCGGCCAGCGTGCGAAACCAGTCGATATAGTGGCGGCGGATATCGGCATCCGGATGACCGAAATGGTTGAGACGGCCATAGGTGCTGGTCATCATCGAGGTGACCTTCACGCCTGTTCTCTCCATCGCGCTCTGGAATTGCCGAAGGCGCTTGGCGATGACCGATGCGGGCCAGGACGGGTTGATAAACTCGGGAGTCAGCTGGATATGGCCGATCCGGATTCGCTCAGCCAGCGTGTCGATCAGGTCATCGACATCGGCGAACCGATTGACCAACGGATTTGTGTTCAGCGACAATCTCAGTGCCAAGATATTCCTCCTCAATATCACGACATGGCCGGCTCCGTGGCTTGGTGTCGTGTCTCGTTCTCTTGAATTCAACTGCTCGCCCTAGGCGGGGCATTCCCTCGCGATGCCCTCTATCGCCGTCGGAATGTCTGCGAACCGATCGACCAGCGCTTCTGGAAGCAGGGCTGCAAGCGGCGTCTTGGCATAACCGTAGCTCACAGCGATGACCGGCACGCCTGCAGCCTTGGCCGTTGCGACATCGACTTCGGAATCGCCAATGAAGATGATCCGATCGCCACCGCCGGCATGGCTCGCTGTTTCCAGCAGATGCCGTGGATCGGGTTTGCCCACGCCAAACGTATCCGGACCTGCAATGACGGGAAAAAAGTGTGCAAGCCCGAGGTCGCTCAGGATCGCCTTGGCATAGAGCTCGATCTTGTTGGTACAGACCGCAAGCCGCCAACCGTCTTCGGCGAGCATGGCAAGCGTCCGCTCGACATCCGGATAGGGCCTCGTTTCCCGCGACAGGTGCTCGGAATACAATTCGGTGAAGCGCGTGATCGCACGGAGACCCGGATCGTTCTGCCAATCGACAGCGCGCAGGGTCAAGGCCCCCCGAACCAGATTGGAAATGCCGTGACCGATGAGTTTGCGCGTTGCGGGGACGCCAATCGCTGGCAAACGCATTTCCAGCATCAGCCGGTCCAGGGCACCGGCAAGATCCGGAACGCTGTCGACCAGCGTTCCGTCCAGGTCGAAGACGATCGTCCCCTTGTGTTCACCAGAACGGTTGGTCATTTCCCGGTTTTCCTAGCCATGGATCGCGCGAGTTTCGGACGCGAGGACAGCTTCGTGCATGGCTTCCGACAAGGTTGGATGCGGGAAAATCGTTGCCGCAAGCTGTTCGCGTGTGGCCCCCATCGCCATGGCGAGGGAGAAGACGGGGATGAGTTCGCTGACATTGGGCCCGAGCATATGCGCGCCGATCACCTGACTGGTGGCTGTATCGAAGAGGACCTTGACCATGCCGTCGACTTCACCCAGCGTCACCGCCTTGCCGTTGCCCCGCAAATTGAAACGGCCGATCTCAACCTCCCGGCCGCTGGCAATGGCTGACTGTTCCGTCATGCCGATGGATGCCAACTGGGGATTGGCAAACACGCAGGACGGAACAGGTCCGAGACCTTGATGACCGGCACGTCCGGCGATCCCTTCTACGCAAATGATGCCTTCATGTTCAGCCTTGTGCGCCAACATTGGCGGCCCCGCGACATCGCCTATCGCATAGATGCCCGGTACGGTCGTGCGCCCCTGGGACAGTGTCCGAATGGCCCCATTCGACAATTCGACACCAAGACGCTCCAGCCCCAGTCCTTCGATATTGGCCACGACACCCGCTGCCGACAGAAGTTTTTCCGTATCGAGGATGCGCGTCTCGCCATCTGGAAGCGTGATCCTGACGCTCAAGCAGGCGCCGGCAACTGCGGCATTGGAAACACTCGCGCCACAGATGATCTCGATACCCTTCTTGTGCAATGCCTTGGCCATGAGATCCGCAACCTCGGCATCCTCCAGCGGCAGAATGCGCGGCATGCGCTCAACCAACGTCACCTTCGTCCCGAGTTCTGCATAGAAGGCTGCGAACTCGACACCGATGGCACCACCCCCGATGATGACAAGCGAAGACGGAATTGCCGTCGCAGTCATGGCATGATGATACGACCAGATGGCGCCACCATCCGGCTTAAGGCCTGGCAAGACGCGCTCGCGCGCACCGGTGGCGACGACAATATGTGAGGCTTCATAGTCCCCGGGCGGAAACACGCCCTTCGGCGTGTCGCCTGACGCCTCCCTCACCCGGACCAGGCCGCGATCAGCGATTTCAGCTTCGCCCCAGATCGTATCGATCTTGTTCTTGCGCAAGAGAAACTGCACGCCCGCGTTCAACTGGCCGGCAACGCTGCGCGAGCGCTCGACCATCTTTGACAGACTGATCGAAGGCTCGGCGGCGTCGATGCCAAAGCGGGAAGCGGTACGAAAACCATGCAGGATCTCGGCCGAGTGCAGCAATGACTTAGTGGGAATGCAGCCCCAGTTCAGGCAAATACCCCCGAGATGACGACGCTCCACCACGGCTGTTTTGAGGCCGAGTTGCGCGGCGCGGATTGCAGCGACATAGCCGCCCGGTCCCGCGCCGATGACGATCAAATCATAGGCTGGCATCCGCCTGTCCTTTCGAGAAAATCTGGAGAGAAGGCAAAGTATGTCCGGGGCTCCGGTCAGCCGCACTGTGTACCCTTGGGAGCACACAGTGCGGCCGGGAGGTGAAGCGCGCGATCAACCGGCGCTTCGAACGTTTTCCGCCACGAGCCGGCCGACAAGCGAGGCAGCTTCCAGCTGTGGCAGGTGCCCAACATTCGGCAGACGATAAAGGCCGACATGCGACGGCACTGCATCGGTCTGCTCGGACGGGATGATCCGATCCTCGCGGCCGACGATGGCCCGAACAGGTCCGCCAAAGCGGTGAAGGGCATCGCGGATCGAGAAGAGCTGCGTGTTGCCGGCGAAGACACCGGCCGCAAGACGCCCCTGGTGATCGACCATTGCCGTATCCTCACGCGCCGACAAGGTCGCACGAACCAGAACCCCAGGCAGTGAAGCCGGATCATGGACCAGCAGTTCGAGCCAGACCTTCAGCGCCGCCTCGCTCGTCGAGGAGAGGAAGCCGGCGACGTAGTCGCCGTTGATCCTCGGCCCGAGCCCGGCGGGTGCCAGAAGCGATAGCGAGCGCACCTGGAGACTCCCGCCACCGGCGATGCCTGCGGCAACAGCGGCACCGAGCGAATGGCCGACGAGGTGGAGCCGGTCGATCCCGCTGGCAGCGAGCGTGGCATGGACGGCTGCGGTCAGGCTGTCGAAATCGGTGACAGACGATGATGCAGCCGCGCCGTGACCGGGAAGATCAAGAGCAAGAATGGGATTGGTGAGGCCGATATGGGCAACAAACGGCCGCCAGGCGGAGACGTCTCCACCGAAACCATGAATGAGCACAACCGGATCGCCGGTTCCCGATTGAAGGGTGCGCAGAGGCAAAGCGCCGCCCGTGGCGCGAACCGTACCGCCGCTGAAGGGCAGAACGGACGATACACCAGGCTTGCTGCGCTGGAAGGCTTCAACGTCGCGCTTGACCACAGCACCCCGCGGCCCCGTGCCCGGGATCTGCGCGATATCGACCCCGGCGCTGCCGGCGAGCCGCCGCGCAAGCGGAGACGATCCACCGGTCCCCGTCTTCAGAAAAGCGGTTTCCAGTTCCCGACCGCGTTCGACAGGCGTGATTGACGCGCTCTCAACTGCCGTGCTGGCGGCCTCCTGGGCGTCTACGCGGGCAGTGCTCGTGGCGGCGGCGGTTTCCAGAACCTCGCCCTCGCTGCCGACCATGATGATCGGTTCGAGGACGGTTGCCATATCGCCGACCTTGTAGCGGATTTCCAGAACCGTGCCGGTCTCGAAGGCTTCCACTTCGAAAACGGCCTTCTCGGATTCCACCTCGGCGACGATATCGCCCTTCTTGACCTTGTCGCCGAGCTTGATGTTCAGTGCTGTAATCTTGCCTTCGGTCAGATCCTGCCCGACCTGCGGCATAAGAATGGGACGTGCCATCAGATTGCTCTCTTTCTCAAGCGACTCGGCGCCGGACGGATTCAACCGACTGAGCGACGAAGTCCACGGTCTTTCGGGTCGCTGCGGCGAACTCGGCGGCCGTCGTGGCGAACGCCCCGAACTGCGCGAATTCCTCCGGCTGCATGCCGTCGAATTCATAGGCCTGCCGGAAATATGGAATGCGCATCAGCTTCTCGATCGTTTCAGCGGGCGCATCTTCGTCGATGGCACGCGGATCGAATTCGGGCAGCCTGTCTTCGGCCTGCATCAACTGGGCGATGTAACCGGGGGGGCAGGTGTAGACGAAGTCACCGCCGGCCAGCTTGGATATGTGCCAGCTGGAGGCCGTTCCGCCTGGACCCGCATCAGAGACCCGCATGGAGCATTGCAGCATCTTGCTCGGGTGTCCGCGCTCCTTGCCATACCGGTAGGCGCGCTTGAGGACGGCAAGTTCGCCATGCAGAATGTCTTCTGGAGACAGCACAATGCCTCGCGCATCGGCCTGCGCCTTCAGATCGCCGACATTGCCAAGCCTGGCAGACATGTGCGTGATGACGGAACGCCATTTCGACAGATCGACCCCATTGGCCTTCGCCCGTTCCAGACCGCGTGACACGGCATCCATGCAGGCGACATATTGAGGCACGGTGAAGGAGGTCGTGTTGTTGGTCGAAATGCCGCGCGCCGTAAGCTCCTCGATGACTTCGTAACCTTCCTTGGAGCCCGGGATCTTCACCATCACGTTCGGGGCGATCTCGGCAAGCTGCAGGCCCTGTTCGAGCATGCGCGCCCGGTTGGTGACGAACCGCGGATCAACCTGGCCCGACACGAGACCGTATTTTCCGCCGGACACCTCATAGACCTTGCGGATCATTGCCGCCCCGCGACGAACCACGTCGAGATAGATATTCCAGTAGATACTTTCGATGTCGTCCGATCCGCTGGCAGTCGCCAGACTGCGGATTTCATCAGCCCAGAAAGCCGGGTCGGCCTGAATTGCCTGCAATGAAAGCGGCGGGTTGGTGGTGACACCGCGAAATCCCATCTCGCCGGTTGCCGACACGTGCTCCGCATCGAAAAGGCGCGTGAGTTGCGCCTCCCAGTCGGTGCGTTTCTCCGCCGGTGCATCCTTCAGGACCGAAGCCTTCCACCCCGAATAGATCATTGGAGACGAGTCCCACCAGATCTCACAGTCTGGATTGGTCGCGGCAAGTTTTTCCAATACGTTCATAGACATCGAACTATCCTGTCTCGTTCGGAGAACCTTGGTCATTCAGCAGCAAGAGCGAAAGACGTGGCGTGCAGTGTGCGACGGGAAGCAACGACAATGTCGTCGACCTGCGGAACGCTGGCCTTCTCAAGCTCGAGGTTGAACGGAACGGGAATGTTGAGACCGGCGACGATTTCAATCGGCGCATCGAGATCGTAGAAGGCTTCGGCCTGAATGATGGAGGCGATGTCAGAAGCGACGCCGCCCCGGCGGACGGCTTCCTGGACGATCACAACCCTGTTCGTCTTGGCAACCGAGGTGAGGATCATCTCCTTGTCGAGCGGCACCAGGGTGCGCGGATCGAGCACTTCGGCATCAATGCCCTCCTCGGCGAGCTTTGCCGCGGCTTCGAGGGCGCGCGGGATCATGTTGGACCAGGCGATGATCGTCACGTCCTTCCCTGCCCGCTTGATGTCGCCCTTGCCGAACTCGATGACATGCTCGCCGTCGGGCACCATGCCCTTGGTCATGTAGAGGTGCTTGTGCTCCAGGAACATGACCGGATCTTCCTGACGCAAGGCGTATTTCAGAAGACCCTTGGCGTCGGAAGGCACCGACGGCATGACGACCTTGAGACCGGGAATGTGATAGAAGAGAGCCTCGAGGCTCTGCGAATGCTGCGCTGCCACGCCGCCGCCTGTGCCGCCCTGGGTGCGCATGACGAATGGGACGCGGCCCTCACCGCCGGTCATCAGACGAAACTTAGCCGCCTGGTTGACCAGCATGTCCATGCCCAGCATGGCGAAGTCGACATACAGGATTTCAACGATGGGACGCGCACCGGCAATCGCTGCCCCGACACCGACGCCAATCATACCCGCCTCGGCGATCGGCGTGTCTCGGACACGTTTTGCTCCATACTTGTCCAGCAGGCCCTCGGTCACCTTGTAGGACCCGCCACGCTCGGCAATGCCCTCACCGATGATGAAGACCGAACTGTCGCGTCCCATTTCCTCGTCGATCGCCTCACGCAGGGCGTCACGGTACATAAGCTCTCTAGCCATCTTCTTTTCCTCTCTCCCGGAAGCTCAATAGGCGGCGGCGAATTCGCGGAAGTCCGCAATCGTCACCTCACCGCTTGCCTTCGAAAACTCGACCGCAGCCTCGAATTCCTCACGGATCTCGTTTTCGATCGCATCGATTTCAGACTGGTCGATGCCGGACATTTCAGTCAGCGCGTTACGGGCACGGTCGACCGGATCGCGCTCCTTGTAGTAGGCGAGCTGGTCGGCCGGCATGTACTTGCCGGGATCGTTCACGTGATGGCCCATGTGGCGGTAGGTCTTGGCCTCGATGAGGATCGGGCCTTCGCCACGGCGGCATTTTTCCACCGCATCCTTCGTCATGTTGTAGACGGCCAGCGGATCGTTGCCATCAACCTGATGGCTCTCGACACCGATTGCCAGGCCGCGCTTGTAAAGGTCCACTTCGCGGGTCGATTCCTCGATCTTCGTCGACACGGCGTACTGATTGTTTTCGACGACCAGCACGAATGCCAGGTTCCAGATGGCCGCGAGATTGAGAGATTCCATGAAGGTGCCGTTGTTTGATGCACCGTCCGTCGTGAATGTCACGGTGACCGCATCCGACCCCTTGATCTGCGAGGCCAGTGCGGCACCAACGCCGAGCGGTGTGCCGGCACCCACGATTCCGTTCGCGCCCAGATTGCCGGCCTTGATGTCGGCAATATGCATGGAGCCGCCATATCCACGGCAATAGCCGGTATCCTTCTGGAGAAGCTCGGCGACCATCTTGTTGATGCTGGCGCCCCAGGCAATGCAATGGCCGTGACCGCGATGGGTCGAGGCAATGTAGTCACCGTCCTGCAGCGCGGCGCACACTCCGGTCGCGATGCCCTCCTGCCCAAGATAGGGGTGGAAATAGCCGCGGATGAGACCCTGGCGATACAGCTTGATGCCCTCGGTCTCGAAAACGCGGATCTTATAAGCCGTTCTGAAAAGTTTTTCCAGAAGCTCCCGAGATGGGGCGTTGGCCTTGCTGGAGTGTGCTGACATGAATGCTCTTCTCCCCAAAATGGTTGGTTGTTTCTTGATGAGATGCGTTCTAGCACTCCGCTGCAAAGCTGTCGAGAAAATTTTCTTCATAATTATCGAGGAGCAGAAAATTGCCTCGCAAGCGCAATTCTGGACACATTTTCCGCATAACATGCTGATATTACATTGTAAAATTGTGCGACGGTGGAGCAAATTTCCATCTGACAATACACTAAGTGCAATTCTCCATCGTCATTGGACGTCCATTTTCTCTATTTCAGAAAATTCCTTTCCTATTTTTTCCGGCCAAATTTTGCGGAGCGTCGCCGCCTGTCTTGCGCCTCCATCGGGCTCCCAAGGACCGACCCGCCGAGCCGAACACGCCGAGCATGGAAAAGAATTTTGAACATTCGGGTGAAAACTTTTATTCTCGGGGAAAAAGTGCTAGAAACAGGACGCTGCCGCCATGGCAGCGTGTATCGTGAAAATGGAATCCCGCATGACTGAGCCTCGCCAGCTTTCCGACCTTCAGCAAAGCGATCTTCTTGAACGGATCCAGGAGCGGTATGGCACCCTGCGGAAGTCAGAACGGATCGTGGCCGACTTTCTGCGCAACAATGCGGGCAAGCGGCTCGATTCATCGATTACGGAGCTCGGCCGCAATCTCGGCGTGAGCGAAGCCACCATCAGCCGCGTCAGTCGCGCGCTCGGCTATGAAGGCTATCCTGACATGAAACTTTCGCTGGCAGAGGGCGCCCGTGCGCGGCGATCCTTTGTCAATCTTCCCCTTGAAATCGATGACAGTGACTCGCTGATCACGACCAGCGGCAAGCTTGCTTCGCTTTTGATTTCGGGCCTGGAAGGCACGCACCGCATGCTGGATGCGCAGCGGCTGGAATTGGCCGTGGAAGCCCTCCGCAAGGCGAAGAAGATCGTCTTCGTCGGGGTCGGCGGCGCTGCCTCGATCTGCGACGAAGCCGCTCATTTGTTCATGAAGGCCGGTTTCGACGCCACCAGCTATCGCGACGGCTACACACAGACGATCGTCGCAGCGACGCTGAAGGCCGATGATGTGATGGTCGGCATCTCGCACAGCGGCACGACCGAGACGGTGACGGATGCACTTCTTCTGGCGCGCGAACGTTCCGCAACGACAATCGCCATTACCAGCAATGCCGGCTCGGAAGTGGCCAAAGCCGCCAGCGTCTCACTAACAACCTGGGGTGCGAGCCAACAGCTTGTGCCCCTCCACGGGGACTTCCTGGAGGGGCGGATCAGTCAGCTTTTTCTGATCGACCTTCTTTATGTGAGCACGCTGTTTCGAACGGGGGAAAAGACGGTTGAAAGCCTTCGAACGACGGGGGCCGCGCTGGAAAAGCGCTACCGTCACCGCAGCCGGGACGTGACCTGACCGGCAAGAGCGTGCCGCCGGTCAGGGCGATGCCGATCCGTCATTCGGCCTGAGTTGCCATCTCGAGCATGGTGCGGCAGGCGGCAATGTCGATGCCCTCATCGAGATCGGCCACGACCCTGTCGGCGAGTTTAAAATCCTCCTCGCCGGTATAGGAAGATACCGTCACGATACAGCGCATGCCTGCCGCCTTGGCGGCGCGAAGTCCATTGTTACTGTCCTCGATAACGACGCATGCTGCGGGCGACAGTCCTAGTGTCGTGGCGGCGAGGTTGTAGATGTCTGGTGCCGGCTTCTTGGCGGCAACCACATCTCCGGCAAAGACGCTGATCTTGCCGGATCGTTGTGGGCCGAGCATGACATCGACAACCGACTGGACCGCCCTCTCGTTTGATGTCGAGCAGACCGCAAGCGTGACCCCGGCCGCTATGGCTTCGTCCACGATCCGCTGAATTCCAGGACGCAAGGGCAGCGCACCGGCACTGATCAGGGCCATGAAGAGATCGGTTTTCAGCCTATGGATACGGTTGATCAGCGCATCGCGGTCGGGAAACTCGGATGGCCATCCGGCTTCATCGAAATGCCGCCGCATCCTTTCCTTGCCACCCGCCGTCAGCAGCAATTGCCCATAGCGTTCAACGCTCCACTCGCAATTGATGCCCAGTTCCGCAAAGGCCTGATTGAAGGCAACACGATGGCCGTCACGCTCAGTGTCGACAAGCACGCCGTCGCAGTCGAAGATCAATGCCTGCATCATCGCTCAACCCACCATACCGGCGGCCTGCGCCGCCTTGCCGCGGGAGCCGAATGCGGTGATCATGTCGCAGACATCTCGCTTCATCGCATCATACTGACCGACAATGAACGGCAGGGGCTCTTCCAGCTTCGGCTTCGCCTGCCGCACGCCCAGGAAACCTTCGATGAAGCGAAGCTTGTGCATGGTGGAGATATTGACCTTGGCGCAACCACCCGAGATGCATCGGTCGAATTGTTCCTGGCTGAGGCCCGTGCCACCATGCAGCGCGATCGGAATGCCGACTGCGCCGGAAATTCTCTCGAGCAGATCATAGGCAATCTTCGGCTGACCTTTGTACACGCCGTGCGCGGTACCGATGGCAGGCGCGAAAACCGCAAGGTTCGGCATGTTCTTCACGAATTCGAGGCATTCATCATAATCGGCCAGGATGGCGGAATCCTCGGCAACGAACTTGTCATCCTCGACACCGCCGATCGCGCCGATTTCAGCCTCCAGCCCAACGCCAGCGGATTCTGTCAGGCGGTAAATCGCCTCCGATCGGTTGCGGTTCTCGGCAAAGGGCAAGGACGACCCGTCGAACATCACCGACGTCCAGCCTGCGTCGATGCAACGCTTGATGACATCCTCGTCGGTGCAGTGATCGAGATGGAGTGCGACAGGGATGTCGACGTCCTCCGCCATCATGCGCACCCATGTGGCAATCGGCTTGAAGCCCCAGTGCTTAATCGTCTTGACGGACACCTGAACAATGATCGGCGCCTGCAACTCTGCCGCCCCGTCGACGATCGAACGCGCACTGTTGTAGTCAATCATGTTGAAGGCGGCGATCCCATAGCCCGCTGCCTGCGCCCGCCTCAACATCGGCCCCATCGTTACGAATGCCATGCTCCTGCCCATCCTGTGAATATCGTTGGAAACCTCGACCGGGCAGTTGGCTGCCAAGGGGCTACAGGTCAACAGCGACCCTTGATGAGATTGATATCAAATTCAGATTTTTTGTAAATAATTTTCTACGTAGGCGCAGCCCAAAAATCTCCAAAAATTTCAACATTTACAATTATTTTCTGGCGCATCACGGTGTAAGAAGCGCGGAAATTTCGCCTTGCAGACGAGCAGATCATTGGCTATCTGGAAATTCTTTCCCCTGGTTTGACGGATGCAAAAAAACGCCCGGACGCATGGCCTCCGGGCGTTCTGGTTTCGATTTCAAACGGAGGCGGCGCTTACTTCTGCCAGCTCTTGACCAGTTCGTCGTAGTTGACGGTGACCGGCTTTTCCTTCTCGTTCTCGACCTTCAGCTGCGGCGCAAGGTTGCCCTTGGCAACAGCATCGGCATTCCACTCTTCGAGGGTCTTTTCCTCGGCGAGTGCCGGACCGATGTCACCCTGGACGCCGGCGCGTTCGAGACGCTGCAGGACCTTTTCCTGCTCGGCGCAGAGCGAGTCCATGGCTTCTTGAGCGGTCTTTGCGCCTGAGGATGCATCGCCGATCGCCTGCCACCACAGCTGTGCCAGCTTCGGATAATCCGGGATGTTCGTGCCCGTCGGCGACCACTGAACGCGGGCCGGCGAACGATAGAACTCGATCAGGCCGCCAAGCTTCGGAGCGCGCTCGGTGAAGCTCGGATGCTGGATCGTCGATTCGCGGATGAGCGTCAGGCCAACCTGGCTCTTCTTCACGTCCACGGTCTTCGAGGTGACGAACTGCGCGTAGAGCCAGGCGGCCTTGGCGCGGTCGTCCGGGGTCGACTTCATCAGCGTCCAGGAACCGACGTCCTGATAACCGAGCTTCATGCCGTCCTTCCAGTAGACGCCGTGCGGGCTCGGAGCGAAGCGCCACTTCGGCGTGCCGTCCGCGTTGACCACCGGCAGGCCTTCCTTGACGAAGTCGGCCGTGAAGGCGGTGTAGGTGAACATCTGCTGGGCGACGTTGCCCTGGGCAGGCACCGGACCGGCTTCACCGAAGGTCATGCCCTGCGCTTCCGGCGGAGCATAGGCCTTCAACCAGTCGAGATACTTCTGGATGGCATAAACCGAAGCCGGGCCATTGGTATCACCACCGCGGGCGACGCAAGAGCCGACCGGCTGGGACTTTTCGTTGACCTTGATGCCCCATTCGTCGACCGGCAGGCCGTTCGGCAGGCCCTTGTCGCCGTTGCCGGCCATAGAGAGCCAGGCGTCGGTGAAGCGCCAGCCGAGCGACGGGTCCTTCTTGCCGTAGTCCATGTGACCGAAAACCTTCTTGCCGTCGATTTCTCGACCGGTGAAGAATTCGGCGATGTCTTCATAGGCAGACCAGTTGACCGGAACGCCGAGGTCGTAGCCGTACTTCGCCTTGAAGTCGGCCTTGTTCTTCTCGTCATTAAACCAATCGTAGCGGAACCAGTAGAGGTTGGCGAACTGCTGGTCGGGCAGCTGGTAGAGGTCGCCGTCCGGTGCGGTGGTGAATTTGGTGCCGATGAAGTCGTCGAGGTCGAGACCGGGATTGGTCACGTCCTTGCCTTCGTTCGCCATCCACTTGGTGAGCGAACGGGCCTGCTGGTAGCGCCAGTGGGTGCCGATCAGATCGCTATCGTTGACATAGGCGTCGTAGATGTTCTCGCCCGACTGCATCTGGGTCTGCAGCTTTTCGACAACGTCGCCTTCGCCGATCAGGTCATGGGTGATCTTGATGCCGGTGATGGCTTCGAAGGCGGGCGCCAGGACCTTGGATTCATATTCATGCGTGGCGATGGTTTCGGAGACCACCTTGATTTCCATGCCGGCAAAGGGCTTCGCGGCATCGACGAACCACTGCAGTTCGGCTTCCTGGGCGGCGCGGTCGAGTGTCGACAGGTCGCCGATCTCCGTGTCCAGGAATTTCTTCGCCGCGTCCATGTCGGCGAATGCCACGCCGGTCATGGCGAGCAGCATCGTCGCCGTCGTCGTTAAAAGGTGCTTTCGCATAGTATCCTCCCTAAGGTTGCGATTGCAGACGTTTCCAGTCGTCAGGATGGCAGCCTCCCGCCGCCATCCGCCGTTGTCTTGCTTTACACGTAGCGAAATACGCCGATGGCGTAGACCACGGACAAAGCGAGAGCCCACCACAGGTTCGGCCCAATGAGGCCGAGCCAAGCGAGATGAATGAAGGCGGAGCCGAGCAGCGAGACGAAGAGGCGATCGCCCCGAGTCGTTTCAAAGCGCAGCACGCCGGCGCGCGGATTGCCTCCGGGCGATAGATATTCCCAGACCGCCATCGAGAAGATCAGGGTGAAGATTGCGATGAAGAACAGCGCCGTCGGCAGCGTCCATGCCATCCATGTGAAGTTCATCGAAGCCTCCTCAGACGCGGCCCAGGGCAAAGCCCTTGGCGATGTAGTTGCGGACGAAATAGATGACGAGCGTGCCCGGGATGATGGTGAGCACGCCGGCGGCGGCCAGTACGCCCCAGTCCATGCCCGAGGCGGAGACCGTGCGCGTCATGATGGCGGCGATCGGCTTGGCGTCGGTGGTGGTCAACGTGCGGGCAATCAGGAGTTCGACCCAGGAGAACATGAAGCAGAAGAAGGCGGCGACGCCGATGCCCGATGCGATCAGCGGGATGTAGATCTTCACGAAGAATCGCGGGAAGGAATAGCCGTCGATATAGGCCGTCTCGTCGATTTCCTTCGGCACGCCGGACATGAAACCTTCCAGGATCCAAACCGCGAGCGGCACGTTGAACAGGCAGTGTGCCAAGGCAACTGCGATATGTGTGTCGATCAGGCCGAAGGCGGAATAGAGCTGGAAGAATGGCAGCGCGAAGACGGCGGGCGGTGCCATGCGGTTGGTCAAGAGCCAGAAGAACAGGTGCTTGTCGCCGAGGAAGCGGTACCGCGAAAAGGCATAAGCCGCAGGAAGCGCTGCCGCAACCGAGATCACCGTGTTGAGGCACACATAGATGATCGAGTTGATATAACCCTTGTACCACGACGGATCGGTGAAGATTACCATGTAATTGTGCAAGGTCGGCGATTGCGGATACAGCGAGACGCTGCTCATGATCTCATTGTTGGTCTTGAAGCTCATGTTGACCAGCCAGTAGATCGGCAGCATGAGGAAAAGAATGTAAAGGGTTGGCACTAACCAGGCGAAGCCGATCTTGGCGGGGCGTATCGGCAAGGGAAGCCTATCGTGAGGGCGTGCGATCGCCGGGGTTGTGCCTGTCTGCACGGTCGACAAATCAGATACGTGAGTGTTCATGACGCTCTCCTCAGCTGGCGGCGTCGCTGCTTGTCATCACGGTGTAGAAGACCCATGAAAACAGCAGGATGATCAGGAAGTAGATGATGGACATCGCAGCTGCCGGACCGAGATCGAACTGGCCGACGGCCATCTTGACGAGGTCGATCGACAGGAAGGTGGTGGCAGAGCCCGGTCCGCCTCCCGTGACGACAAAAGGCTCGGTGTAGATCATGAAGCTGTCCATGAAGCGAAGCAGCACGGCGATCAGAAGCACGCGCTTCATCTTCGGCAGCTGGATATAGCGAAAGACAGCCCAACGCGACGCGCCGTCGATCTTGGCGGCCTGATAGAAACTGTCAGGGATGGAGACGAGACCGGCATAGCAGAGCAGCACGACAAGGCTGGTCCAGTGCCAGACGTCCATGATGATGACGGTGATCCAGGCATGCAACGGGTCTGACGCGTAGTTGAAGGGAAATCCCATTTGTGCCAACCCGTAGCCGACTAGACCGATATCGGCGCGACTCAGCAATTGCCAGATGGTACCGACTACATTCCACGGGATGAGCAGCGGCAATGCCATGAAGATGAGGCAGAACGGAACGCCCAAACCCCTTTTCGGCATGTTCAGGGCGATGAAGATGCCGAATGGGATCTCGATCACCAGAATGACGCTGGAGAAGAAGAGATTTCGTCTGAGCGCGTCCCAGAAGCGGTCTGAATCGAGAACATCCGTGAACCACTGTGTTCCGGCCCAGAAGAACTCGTTGTTTCCAAAGGTGTCCTGAACGGAATAGTTCACCACGGTCATCAGCGGGATGACGGCCGAGAAGGCAACCAGCACCAGCACCGGCAGCACCATGAACCACGCCTTGTTATTCCAGGTTTTCTGCATGGTCATTTCCCTCCGTTAGCCGCCGATGAATGGGCGACCCGCCAAGAATCCGCGTAAATGTTTATGGCCGCAGGATCGAAGGTAACCTTCGCATCTACCGGGATTTCGCCGTCCTCGCGCAGGACAATGGCAATCGGCTGTGCGCCGAACTGAGCGCGCACGATCTTCTGCCGTCCGATATCCTCGACCTTCGATATCGTGACCGGCATGCCTTCGCGTCCCAGACGTACGAATTCCGGGCGAATGCCCAGTTCGATCTTCGACTGACCGGCAAGCTTCGGCACACCCGGGAGCGCAATTGCCTGATCGCCTACGGTGGCCGTCGCCCCGCTGATTTTCGCGGACATCACATTCATGCCGGGCGAGCCGATGAAGTAGCCGACGAAGGTGTGGCTCGGGCGTTCGAACAATTCCGCCGGCGTCCCGATCTGGACGATCTGGCCGTCATACATGACGACGACCTTGTCGGCGAAGGTGAGTGCCTCGGTCTGGTCATGCGTGACATAGACCATGGTAAATCCGAACTGCTTGTGAATGAGCTTCAGCTGCGAACGCAGGACCCATTTCATGTGCGGATCGATGACTGTCAGCGGTTCGTCGAACAGGATGGCGCTGACGTCGGAGCGGACGAGGCCCCGGCCGAGCGAGATCTTCTGCTTCTGGTCCGCGGTCAGGCCGCGCGCCTTCTTCTTCGCCCAGTCGGACAAGCCGATCATCTCGATGATCTCGCGAACGCGACGGTCCACCTCCGGCTCGGCAATCTTGCGATTGCGCAGGGGAAAGGCGAGATTGTCGTAAACCGTCATCGTGTCGTAGATGACCGGAAACTGGAAGACCTGGGCAATGTTCCGCTCCTGGGTCGACAGGTTGGTAACATCCTTGCCGTCGAACAGGATCCTGCCCTCAGAGGGCTGGACCAAGCCGGAAATGATGTTGAGCAGCGTGGTCTTGCCGCAACCGGAAGGACCGAGCAGGGCATAGGCACCGCCGTCGTTCCATTCGTGATGCACTTCCTTCAAGGCATAGTCGTTCGGATTGGAAAGGCGAAGGCCATAGGCATGGCGAATATGCTCGAGATTGATGCGTGCCATTTTGTCCTCACGCTGCTTTTCGGATGGTACCGGCTATCGCATTGCCATCCGCGCCGAATGCCACCAGATGCCGGGTATCGATGAAGAGGCTGACTTCGGTGTCGGCTTCGATATCGTGGATGCCATGCACCAGCATCACCCAGCGCTGGTCACCAAATGCAACATGGATGAAGCTCTCCGAGCCTGCGAT
This sequence comes from Allorhizobium sp. GW101-3B10, assembly GCF_059424725.1. Taxonomy (NCBI): domain Bacteria; kingdom Pseudomonadati; phylum Pseudomonadota; class Alphaproteobacteria; order Hyphomicrobiales; family Rhizobiaceae; genus Allorhizobium; species Allorhizobium sp. GW101-3B10. The sequence goes on from NZ_JBWKZR010000001.1 coordinate 1,705,445, forward strand.
TTCCGAGATGATGGTGCGGGCCTTGAGCTCCGATGCAGTCTCATGCGGCCGCCGTAGCGACAGGTGGTGCGGCTGGAAGGCGATGGTGTAATGCCCGTCCGCGATCTCGGAGAGGTGGGCAGGGACCGGGATAATCTGCTCGCTGCCACGACACAGCCCGCGGCCTATTTTGGTGAGCTCAACGATGTTCAATGGCGGGTCGGCGAACGTGCGCGCCGAGACCAGATCGGCCGGATTGCGATAGACGTCGATCGTCTTGCCGAACTGGGTGATTCGACCATGCGACAGTGTCGCCGTGTTGCCACCAAGTAGAAGCGCTTCGGAAGGCTCTGTCGTCGCGTAGACAAAGATGGCGCCGGACGCGGCAAAGATCTTCGGCAGTTCTTCACGCAGTTCCTCGCGCAGCTTGTAATCCAGATTGGCAAGCGGCTCATCGAGCAGGACCAGGCTCGCATTCTTGACGATCGCCCGGGCGAGTGCGGTGCGCTGCTGCTGACCGCCTGACAGGCTGAGCGGCGTGCGCTCGAGATAGGGCGTCAGTTTCAGCAGTTCGGCTGCCTTGCGTACCTCGCGGTCGACGGTCGCCTTGTCCTTGCCGGCAATGCGCATTGGCGAAGCGATGTTCTCATAGACGGTGAAGGCCGGATAGTTGATGAACTGCTGGTAGACCATCGCCACCTTGCGCTGCTGAACCGGCATGCCTGTCACATCCTGGCCGTCGAAGCGGATGGTGCCCGTCGTCGGTTTGTCCAGTCCGGCCATCAGCCGCATCAGCGAGGTCTTGCCCGACAGGGTCGGGCCGAGCAACACGTTCAGCGTGCCCCGCTGCAGGGCAAGGTTGGTCGTATGAATATGCGTCTCACCGCCTTCAACCTTGGAAATGTCGTTCAGTTCAAGCATATGTCGCAACACCTTCTGTCAGCATCAATCCGGCTCTTGCAGGCCATGTCAGACGGCCACAGCCTGAAGGGATGGACTGTGTTCGCAATGCGTGTCCTCCACTCCCTGGGTTTGCGTCCATAGCGGAGCGACGACATCGATTGCGGCCCGATAGATCTTGTATTTCGCCGTCAGGAGCTTTGCCCGCACGGGGTCCGGCTCGAAACGCTGATCGATCCGAACCATGGCCGCAATGGCTGTCGGTATGTCGGGATAGATGCCGGTTGCGACTGAGGCGCATATGGCTGCACCTTTGGCCCCGAATTCCGTACCATTGGCGATTTCGATCGGAAGCCCAAGGCCATCGGCAAACATCTGCGCCCAGACGGCGCTTCGCGAAGGCCCGCCGGCCAGACGGATGACCTTTGGGTCCGCCGCATCCGGCCCGGACAACAGAAAGGACATATCGTGGCGGTGGGCGAAAACCACGCCCTCATAGACGGCACGGATGATGTCGGCCAGCGATACGCCAGCCTTGAGCCCCAGAAAGCCGGCCGGGGCACCCTGCGGGCCATCATAGAGGAAGGGAAAGAAGAGAATATTGTTGTTGCGCGCCAGCGCACTCGCCACCAGATCGTTACAGATGTCATAGACACTGCGCCCTTCCAGCAGGGCCTGGTGGGCTTCAGCCGAGAGCATGGTCTTGCACAGCCATTCGAGATTGCTGGCCGAGGTTGGCGTCGCGGTCGTTGCCAGATACTGTCCTGCCACCGGATAGGGAGTCTGGATCGTCGGCAGCGGGTCGTGCGCCGGGGAAGCGTGGACGGTCGAATGTATGCTGAACGTGCCGGCGACAGCGGCCAGTTGATCAGGCCGCTCGACGCCGGAGGCCATGGAACAACCGATGACGTCATAGACGCCACGCACCACCGGAGTTCCGGTCCGCAGGCCCGTCTGGCTGGCGGCTCTTTCACTCACCCCACCGACGACTTCGACACTGGGGCCGATCGGCGGGAGCTTGTCCAACCATGCCGTGATCCCGGCCTCCTCAAAGGCCTCCCGGGAAACCTCCGAACGAGTGACGTTGATGATGCCCGAGCATCCGGCATCCGTCGGATCGGTCGAGATGTCGCCACACAGGCGCATGCGCAGGAAGTCCTTGCACGACATCACAAAGGCCGTACGGCGCACGGTCTCCGGCTCATTTTCCTGCATCCAGGCCAAGATGGGCAAGGTTTGGCCGGGCCAGATCTGCTGTTCTATGTGTCGTGATACTGCAGCCGCACGGCCAGAAGCGGTCCAGCGAGCAATCAAGGGGATGGTGCGTGTATCGGTGGAGACCAGGGCATTCCGAACCGGTACGCCATCCTTGTCGACCAGATAGACGCCACCGCCATAGCCCGAGGGGGTTACGGCAACGATATCGGCTGGATCGGTCCCGGTCTTTTCGAGCAGGATGCCTATGCACTCACAGGCGGCCTCCCACATTTTGTCTGCGTCGCGTTCGGTCCAGCCTTCCTGCGGCAACAGCATGACATTCGTCCGCCGCTCGCTGCCGACCTCGTTTCCATTCAGGTCGAACAGGACGACTTTCGTCATCGTTCCACCGGCGTCAATGCCCATAAGGCGCTCGCGCATGGCCCACTCCTCCTCCAACCCGGTGCGCACCGTCTCCTTCGGCGCGCAGGGAAGTGGCTCCCCGTCCGGTATCTTCCTCTGAAGCTAGGCTATTTGACCCGAGAAAATTGTCAATCGGATTTGTAAGAAAATTTTACACACACACAATATCATGATTTTCAATGCTTTTTTTAACTTCACTATTTTTTACGCCCTCCTCTTCCCTTCCAAAAGTAATAAATTGACATTATGGAGGAATCCACGGTCTTAATATCAGCAGGGAGAAGGATCATGCGCAACCGCGACGAGGTCTTGCAGCAGCTCAGGACGATATCGAATGGCCCCGCCCCCATCCTGATTATCGGTGGCGGAATCAATGGAATTGGACTCTATCGCGATCTGGCGCTGCAAAACGTACCTGCCATCCTGATCGACAAAGGGGACTTTTCGTCCGGGACAAGCGCGGCACCGTCACGGCTGATCCATGGCGGCCTTCGTTATCTCGAAACTGGCGAATTCGCGCTCGTGCGCGAGTCTGTGGTCGAACGCAATCATCTGATCAGAAACGCCCCGCATCTCGTCAAGCCGATCCCGGTCTGGGTTCCGGCTTTCAACTGGTTCGGCGGCTTGCTGTCCGCCGGCTTGCGGTTCCTCAAACTGAAGAAGACCCCCGGGGCCAAGGGTATCCTTGTCGTCAAACTCGGTCTCGTCTTCTTCGACCGTTTCGGGCGCAAGAACCAGACCATGCCCGCTCACCGGCTGATTTCGAAAAGCGAGAGCAAGCGCCGCATGCCGGGACTGTCCGACAAGGTCTGTGCGGTCGCCGAATACTATGACGCGCGCCTGGTCCATCCGGAGCGCCTCGTTCTCGAACTGGTCAAAGATGCAGAACGCGATTGTCCGCAATCGATCGCTCTTCCCTATGTGTCGCTGGACGGGGCGGATGGCGGTCGGGTGCGATTGAAGGATGAGATCGGCGGCGAGATCTTCACGATAGAGCCGAAACTCGTGATCAATTGTGCTGGCGCCTGGGCGGACGAGGTTGATCGGCGGCTTCACATCGACAAGCGCCTGATTGGCGGAACACGGGGGTCGCACCTGATCATGCATCGTCCCGACCTGGCGCAGCAACTGGGCGACGGTATGCTGTATTTCGAAACGAGGGATTTTCGCGCCTGCCTCGTCTATGCGCTCGATGCAGCCAACATTCTTCTCGGCACGACCGACATCCGCGTTACCGGGCCCGATGGGGCGCGTTGCTCCGACGAAGAGATCGACTATCTGTTCGATGTGCTCGAGCAGGTCCTGCCGGGGGCCAAGGCCCGCAAGGAGGAAATCGTCTTTGCCTATTCCGGCATACGCCCCTTGCCATGGAGCGGCGATGCGGCAACAGGGTCGATCAGTCGCGACCACACCCTTCACGAGTTCGAACCGCAACCGAACCGAACCTTCCCCGTGCTCACGCTTGTGGGTGGCAAATGGACAACCTACCGAGCCTGCGCTGAGCAGATTTGCGATACGATCCTCCAGCGAATCGGCCTGGGTAGACGGGGAACGACCCTGTCGCAGCCGATCGGCGGCGGGCGCGACCTTGCGACAAAACCAAAGGGACGCGACCAGGCAATCAACGAGATCGCCCTCTCATCTGGACTGCCGACGGACGTCGCCGCAACACTTTATCGTCGCTATGGCACAGAGGCACGGAATGTCGCCACGATGATGGCCGAGAGCGGAGCCAAGACTGTCGGCAGCGAGGGCCTTTACTTCCGGGAGGAAATTCGCTGGATCTTGAGACATGAGCGAGTGACACGGCTCGCCGACATTGTTCTGCGCCGAACGCTTCTTCCCTTCGAAAATGCCATCACGCCTGCGATCATTGACGGCCTAGCCACCATAGCCGCCGGCGAACTTGGGTGGAACGATTTGCGGCGGGCTGAAGAGATCACTCACACGACTTCGCTGCTCACGCAACACTACAGGGTCGCCTCGCTGACCCACTAACGACTGCCAGCACGATACGCCCCTCAATCCGAACCGGGTTTGCCAGACAAGGAACAAAGACATGACACCGGGCAACAAGCCGCTGATCGCCGGAAACTGGAAAATGAATGGTCTGCAATCATCTCTCGAGACGCTGACTGTGATTTCGTCCGGGGTATCAGCCTTTGCAGCCAAGACCGATACTCTGATCTGCCCGCCTGCAACCCTTTTGCGTGCGGCCGCAGAGCAATCTGTTGGCACCACGCTTCGGATTGGCGGGCAAGATTGCCACTCCGCTTCCAGCGGTGCCTATACAGGAGAGACCTCGGCAGAGATGATCGCGGACGCAGGCGGCACCTTCGTTATCCTCGGACATTCTGAACGCCGTACCCTTCAGAACGAAACGGACGGCCAGGTGTTGAAGAAGGCCGAAGCTGCCCATGCTGCCGGGCTGGTTGCCATCATCTGCCTGGGTGAAACGGAAGCTGAGAGGACCAGCGGTGAGACCCTGAATGTCCTGGGGCGGCAACTCGAAGGCTCTGTGCCGGACGACGCGACGGCTCGCAATACGGTTATCGCCTATGAGCCCGTCTGGGCGATCGGAACCGGTCTGACGCCGACAACAGCGGATATCCGCGAAGCACACGCTTTCATGCGGGCCGAACTCAGCGTCCGATTCGGGGATGAAGGCAAGAAGATGCGGATCCTTTACGGTGGCTCCGTCAAGGCGTCCAACGCTGCCGAACTGATGGCCATCGACAATGTCGACGGCGCCCTGATCGGCGGCGCTAGCCTGAAGGCTGACGATTTCCTGGCTATCGCCGGGGTATATGAGGCAATCTGAGTCCGTTCGCCGGATATCGTAACAAGGGGCACCGTAATGGTCACCATTCTCGACAGGACGAACCTCGTTCCGGCTCCCGCCGAAGAGAAGCGCGTCCGGCATCCGGAAAAGGCCCATCGCCCGGATACCGAGGTGATGCGCAAGCCGGAATGGATCCGCGTCAAGGCGCCGACGTCGAAGGGCTATGCCGAGACCCGTTCGATCGTGAAGGACAACAAGCTCGTCACTGTGTGCGAGGAGGCGGGCTGCCCGAACATTGGCGAGTGCTGGGACAAGAAGCACGCCACCTTCATGATCATGGGCGAGATCTGCACGCGCGCCTGCGCCTTCTGCAATGTCGCGACGGGCAAGCCGAATGCGCTGGACATGGCCGAACCGGAAAACGTCGCCAAGGCGGTGAAGCAGATGGGGCTCTCCCATGTGGTCATCACCTCGGTCGACCGCGACGATCTGGACGACGGCGGCGCCGAACATTTCGAGAAGGTGATCTTCGCCATCCGCGCGGCGTCGCCGGAAACGACGATCGAGATCCTGACGCCCGACTTCCTGAAGAAGCCCGGTGCTCTCGAACGAGTCGTCGCCGCCAAGCCCGACGTCTTCAACCACAATCTCGAGACCGTGCCGGGCAACTACCTGACGGTGCGTCCAGGCGCACGCTACTTCCACTCGATCCGGCTTCTGCAGCGGGTCAAGGAACTCGACCCGACCATGTTCACCAAGTCCGGCATCATGGTCGGCCTTGGCGAGGAGCGCAACGAAGTGCTGCAGCTGATGGACGACCTGCGCGTCGCCGATGTCGACTTCCTGACGATCGGCCAGTACCTGCAGCCCACCCGCAAGCACCACAAGGTGATGAGCTTCGTTACGCCCGACGAATTCAAGTCCTACGAGACGGTCGCCTATGCCAAGGGCTTCCTGATGGTATCGGCCAGCCCGCTGACCAGGTCGTCGCATCATGCCGGCGACGATTTTGCACGGTTGAAGGCGGCGCGGGAGAAGCGTCTACTCTGAATGGCTTGAAAGGGGTTTGACCTGAGCAGGGGTCGTGAGATCCGAATAGCCCCACGTTTCGTAGACGCCCTCGGGTTACGTTTTCTGCCGGCGCTCGAACTCGTCCGGCGACAGCATTCCGTTCCTGACGTGCTTGCGTTTCGGGTTGTCGAACATTTCGATGTAATCGAACACGTCCTGGCGGGCTTCGCGGCGCGAACGATAGACCCTGCGGCGTATCCGTTCCCGCTTCAGAAGGTTGAAGAAGCTTTCGGCTACCGCGTTGTCGTGGCAGTTTCCACGGCGGCTCATGGAATGAACCAGATTGTGGTGCTTCAGGAACGAAGCCCAGCCCATACTGGTGAACTGGGAGCCTTGGTCCGAGTGGACCAACGCCTGATCCTTCGGCTTGCGTCGCCACACCGCCCTGAGCAGAGCCTGCAGCACGACGTCGGTTGTTTGGCGACTCTGCATCGCCCAGCCGATCACCCGGCGGGAATAGAGATCGATGACGACCGCCAGATAGGCAAACCCCTCGCAGGTCCGGATGTAGGTGATATCCGTCACCCAGGCCTTGTCCGCAGCCTCGACGTCGAACTGCCGGTCAAGCGCATTATCTACGACGACGGAAGGGCGGCCGCCATATTTGCCGGGACGGCGCGTGTGCAGCTGCGGATTGGCGAACACTTCGAAAGTCAGGCGTCAGGTCATGTGCATCACGCGGTTGCGCGCTTGCACTGTTGACTCGGACATCGGGCGATGGATTGCAGCCGCTGCGCGACCTCGACAACGTGCGCGGTTTTCTCTCAGGCAAAGGCCCCACCGCTTTTTTCGACCTTCCCTGGATGCCGTTCTATCTGGGTCGGACCTTCACGACCAGTCTCCGGCAGGTGATCCCGTATGTCGTTTACGAACGACATCGCGGGAAGCGGTCCGGCCGTCATCAGCGAAAAATCGAAGGATGCCCGCCGGTCGCTGTCGAGAACGTATTGGCGATGGACACGCAACAGATCCCGCTTGATCCGCCGGTAGCGTTCCGGCGACAGCATGTGCCTGATACGGATGAAGGCGATTTCGGCCTGGGGGGCATCCGGATGCCCAGCGAGCGCAACCACCTGCGACCTGTAGAAATTGATCGCATCGGTCAGGCACTGGATGTCCAGCCAGGATATTTCCTTCGTGCGCGCGATCACGCCCACCCGAGCCCGCAGCACCTCGGCGGGGCGCAGCAGGGCACATTGCAGAACCGCACCCCCGAGCGTGACGAAGATCACACGCTTTCCCCCGAGCAAGTCGGGTTCCCTTCCGAGCAGCATGCCGAGGACATGGACGGCAACGCTCGAACCCATGCTGTGGGAACTGATGACATATTCGTCCGCCTCCTCGGAAAGCGCCGCCCTCACCGATGCCGCACAGTCCTCGAGCCAGGCGAGGATGTCGGGCCGGTCGAGACGCGCAAGAGCGACGGCCATCTCCCAGTCGGAGAACAGATGCAAGGTGTGAAACCGATCCGACCACGGAAGGAAAATCGAGAAGAAGAAGGCATGGGCAAGCACGAGCGCCAGCGGATAATGCCACGGACCAAGACCAAGCCACTGCGGATAGACGGCCATCGCCAGGCTCGCCGCCATCGCCAGTGCGACGAGCAGGAACGGAAAGACGAAGAACAGGCCGAAGCGCCAGGCATGCCGAAAATAGGCCGCGGCGCCGCTTCCGAGAACGACGCGAGCGGCACTGACGAACCCGAGGGCCAGCCGTCGGGCAAGCGGCCTCCCGTTCAGTTGCTCGACAATGTCGTTGTGGTCGAAGATGTGAATGCGGCTCGTCGTGCGCCACGTTGCGCCCTGACTTGCGACGTCGAAACAGCGGCCGTCGCCGTGGATCGGGCCTATCTCTGCCGCAAACCCCCAGACTGTCGTCGCCTTTCGCAGCGCACGCTCATGACGCTGGCGGTGCCTATGGGCATCCAGCGGCTCGAAACCGGGAAAGTGCAGGACGATCCGCTTGCCGACAGGCTCGGGCGGGCTGGTCTTTGCCTCTGGAATCGCACGCCTCCCGGTCATCGGCTGATGCCCGGCCCAACGAGACCGCATCTGAGGGCGCTCCGGAGCTCGTCCACAAAGGCCGCCCTGTCGCACAGACAACTGCGATCGCCCGTGTGCTCGTCCGCCCATTCGCGGATCGATGCCCGGATATTGACGACCGGCAATCCCGTTATCTGCTGGATCGCGTCGATCGCCTCGGTCGCCGTGACGACCGCGCTGAACCCGCCCAATCGCATGGCCCTCTCGAGTTCTCCCAGAGTACATGCCGTCGTGACTGCAAAGCCTTCCCGGGTCAGGATTTCATTCACGAGCAACAGTCCTCTGGGATTGGACAGGCAGACCAGAACCTGACGTCGGTCCGCCAAGGCGGGATGCATGTACATTGAGAGAATAGCCTCTGAAGCTGTCTGGTGGCTGTCATTAACCCGCTCGACGTCAACTTGTGTTCTATCTTGTTGCGTTTTGTTGCGATCGCCGTTCGGGTCCATGATGATCGGAAGGCATGGGTTGCATGATCAACCGCGAAGAGGCCGAGGCGCTCCGCATCCTGTGAGCGCTGTCACGAAGCAGGAGCGCGAAGTCGGACAGTGACGTGCGGTCGGCACGCAGGACCTGCCGAATGAGCGGATCGCGAAGAATGCGGGAAATGGTGAATTCGGTGTCGGACATCTCGACCTCCATTGGTCCGGAACAGGGTAGAGGGGCCGCATGGACATGCGGTGGCCGAAATCGGACAAGAGGGGGGCATCTTGTTCGATCTTGTTGCGAACAATGGCAGCAGCGCACGAACCGAGAGGCCCGAACGCGGGAACAGGTGTGGGGCGGCCCCGCCCCCTCGCCGCCGTCATCTCAGCTCCGCGACAAGCATGTCGGCCCCCTTCTCGATCCCGACCCTGGACGCTGCGAGGGGGGAGAAGTCTGCCCCCACGTTCATGGCATTCGGATATTGCCTGGTGACGTAGGAACGCAGAAGGTGACCATCCGCGGCATCGTGGATCTCGACCGCGTAGTTCGCCGAGCCGAACATGGAACCCTCCCTGCCCCTGGCCGCCTCGACGCCATTGTAAACGCCGCCCGCCATGTCGAAGCGCGAGAACGGTCCGAGCGCGGGCGTGGGCGTCCTGGCTCCGGTCAGGGTGAGGTGAAGCTTGAGGGTACCGGAACCGGCGCCACTGATCGACCAGGCCCTCGATCCGCCCGCCGGCAGGCCGATCTCGAGCCCCTTGTCATGCCGGCCATAGATGAGCGGCTCCATCGTCGCGGCGACGACGGAAACGAGAACAACCAGGAGGATGGCGAGAACGAGAATCTGCGTGCGGATGGATGCCCGGCGAGGACGTCTCAAGACAACCTCTCCACCGTGGCCGCGAAAAGATAGCCGCGGGGCTCTGTTCGCCAGACACGAAGTTTCCCGCCACTCCACCACACCAGAACGATCTGCACGCCCCGCGCCGGGAAATTGCGGCTTTCGCGGCGTTTGTCGTAAGCTGGATGCCGTTGATCATGGAGGAGGTGCGGCATGGAGACGGTCACCGGCGGTTGTCTGTGCGGCAATGTCCGTCTTGTCGCAACGGGGCGGCCCTACCGGGTCGGCCTCTGCCACTGTCTCGACTGCCGCAAGCATAACGGCGCCGAACGTGCCCGACTGCACCCGGTCGGACGGGCAGCCGGCATTGAAGTTGACGGGCATCCGGGCGCCGGCGTCGCTGCCCTTACGAGCCCGCATGGGCCCGCATGGCCCCGCATGGCCCCGCACCTGGCGGGGAAATAGCCGAGGCGGGCGAAGAATACAAATGCGCTGCACAATCCTGCCCGGAGGGACCACCGGTCGGGCCGACCGAGGCAGTGTGCAAAAAAGAAGCGGCGCGCACTCTGAGCCCAACCGGAGCCAAGCCGGAACTGCGGCAGCCCCGCATCGGACGGGATCGTGTCCTGAAGAGCAGAGGTCGGCCGAACTCCGGCAAAACGGTGGCGGATCAGGCTCGGGTCGAAGCCAGCGGCGACAGCCGGCGACTGAGATCGGCCGCCAGCGCCCTTGCATGACGCCCGACCATGATCGACTGGTGATTACCGGGAACATCCACCCACTCCGCATCCGGCAGGATCCGGTCCCAAATGCGTTTCGGGTCGCAATCGACCGGCGAGCCGCCTTCGGTACGATAGAATACCAGCGGCGCCCGGAAGGACTCCGGGCGATAGAGCCCCTTCATGCGCAGGAGCTGGCACGCGGCCCGTCCATAGGCTGGCGGATAGCCGCCCACCCATTGCGGCACCAGCGTCGGGTAATCCTCACCGCGCGGATCGCGAAAGCGGAAGGACAATCGGCGCAGCCTGCGGCGCCAACAGCCGGGTCGTGGTTCCGGCCCCGGCTCGCCGGGCTCGCCGGGCACGCCGCAGGCCGCCTCGGCGCGCGGCGGCGCCTTTGCCCGGCGCACCGAAACGAAGCGTCCGGCCACAAAGGAAAGCCAGGCGGGCAGCGGCCAGGCATGCTCACTCTGCGGACTGTCGATCAACCCGAGAAAATCGCAGGCCATGCCGTGGGCGTCGAGCGCCCGGGCAAGCTCAAGCGCAACGATGCCGCCGAAGGAATAGCCGACCAGCCGGTATGGCGAGGCAAGACCGGAGGCCTGCAGGGCGGAGAGACAGGCGGCAACCTCGTCGGCCACTTCGGCGGGCTGCGTGGCCGGCCGGTCGAAGGCGCTGAGCGCCATGCCGTAGACCGCGCCCTCGAAGGACAGGGCGTTGACGAAATCCTTCATTTCGAGAAAGCAGCTGACGCCGCCGGCAAAGACCACCAGGCTCCTGGCCCCTGTGCCGCCCTTGATCTCGATCAGTTTCGGAATCGCGCGGAACGACCCGTCCGCCATGGCGCCGGCAAGCGCCGGAACCGTCGGCCAGAGATAGAAGCTGTTGACGTCGAGTTCGATGCCGGTCGCCTGCCAGACAGCATCGATGAAGCGCAGTGCGCGGTTGATGTTGAAGGCGTCGATGAGATGCGTCTGCGGGCCGACCTGCTTTCGCAGCACCTTGGTGGCCAGATCAACGAGCAGCGCCTCGAACCGCAGCGCATCCGCCGGCGGCGCTTGCTCATGCTCGTGCTCCAGTCGTCTTTCGGTCGCCATTGCCAAAGGCACACCCCCGTTTCTCGGCGGCAGCATTGCAGAACTCTCTTTCGCATCGGTTAAGCTCAGACCGCCAACGCTGCCGGCCCGCAAAGCGCCGACCAGGCGGAATGATCGGCCACAGGAGCTACCTGGGGCCGACGCCCCGCGTGAATAAGAGGGCGCGCTTTCGGCAACCCTTGCAGAACCTGCATCGTTGATCCTAGAGTTCGGCCAAGGTTCAAGGAGACTGATCATGGAAACCTATCGCGGTGGCTGCCTATGCGGCAATGTGCGGGTCGTGGCGAGCGGGCGTCCCTACCGGGTGGGCATCTGTCACTGCCTCGACTGCCGCAAGCATCATGGCGCGCTTTTCCACGCCTCGGCGATCTTCCCCGAGGATGCGGTGACGATCGAGGGCGAGACGCGCGACTATGCCGGGCGGTTCTTCTGCCCGCGCTGCGGTTCGCCCGTCTTCGGCCGCAGCGGCGACGTAATCGAGGTGAACCTCGGATCGCTGGATGCACCGGACCAGTTTGTGCCGACCTACGAACTCTGGACCGTCCGCCGCGAATCCTGGCTGCCGCCCTTTCCGCTCACGAGGCACTACGAGCGCAATCGCGATGGGGCGAGCCGCTTTGAGGATTGACATTGGCCGCGGTTGCTCAGTCAGGTGCCAGCGGTGAACGGGTCCCGAACCCAGTTGCCGTAGCGACCGGGATCAGCCGAGCCAACCCTCACAGCAGCCCGAGTTCCGCCAGCTCGCGCTTCAGGTCTTCCGGCATGTCCTCGAGATTGGCGCCCGAGGCGTTGAGGTCTCTCGGGGCGGAATCGGGTTCGAGATAGCGCCAGCCCTGGAACGGGCGGCGGGGGGCGGGCGCGGTTTCGATCACTTCAGGGCCAAGCACCAGTTCGCAGCGGGAAATGCCGTCGGCGCCGGTGAAGGTCTTGATGTCGAGCAGTCTCTGGCGGGCGGCGACCTGGCCCTTGATCACCCAGTAGAGCGATCCGCCGTCGAGCAGCTCGTCCATACGCTTCGGCACCATGCGCGTGACATGGCTCGACTGCGGCTCGAGGCCGGCCGCAACTGCGACCAGCGCGCGCTCGGCGACCCATTCGCGAAGATCGTCGAGGCTGTCGGCGCCGACGCAGAGCTTGATCATGTGCAGTGTCATGGCACCGGTGATAATCCGCTCACCGCCGGCGTCAAGGGCCAAGCGGCCCGCCAACCGCCGCCGTCAGCACTCCACCACATTGACGGCAAGGCCGCCGAGCGAGGTTTCCTTGTATTTCTCGCTCATGTCGTTGCCGGTCTGGCGCATGGTCTCGATGCAGGCGTCGAGCGGCACGAAATGCTCGCCGTCGCCCTTGAGCGCCAGCGAGGCCGCGGTCACGGCCTTGACGGCGCCCAGCGCATTGCGCTCGATGCAGGGCACCTGGACGAGGCCGGCGATCGGGTCGCAGGTCATGCCGAGATGGTGCTCCAGGGCGATTTCGGCGGCGTTCTCGATCTGCTCCGGGCTGCCGCCCATCACGGCCGCCAGCCCCGCCGCCGCCATGGCGGAGGCCGAGCCCACCTCGCCCTGACAGCCGACTTCGGCGCCGGAGATCGAGGCGTTGTGCTTGATGATGCCGCCGATGGCGGCGGCCGTCAGCAGGTAGTCGCGGATGCCGTCCTGGTCGGCATCGGGATGGAAATGCAGGTAGTAGCGGATGGTCGCCGGAACGACGCCGGCCGCGCCATTGGTCGGCGCGGTGACGACGCGGCCGCCGGCGGCGTTCTCCTCGTTGACCGCCATGGCATAGACCGACAGCCAGTCATTGGCGAGCAGCGGGTTCTGCCGGTTGGAGCGCCATTCCTCCTGCAGCTGGTCGTGGATCGAGCGGGCGCGGCGGCGCACGTTCAAGCCGCCCGGCAGACGTCCGTCCTGTTTCAGGCCACGGTCGATGCAGCCGGTCATGGCGTCCCAGATGCGGTCGAGGCCGGCATTGAGCGCCTCGCGGTCCATGACCGCTTCTTCGTTGGCCCGCTTCATCTGGGCGATCGTCAGGCCGGAGCGGCGCGCCATGTCGAGCATTTCCCTGGCCGACGCGAAGGGATAGGGCACCTTGTGGCTGGAGGCCGCCTTCTTGGCCTTCTGCATGGCAAGAAGCTCGGTGTCGGTGACGACAAAGCCGCCGCCGATCGAGTAGTAGATCGTCGTCAAGAGAACGCGCCCGTCCCTGTCGAGGGCGGAGAGCCGCATGCCGTTGGCATGGCCCGAAAGCGGCACCTTCTTGTCGAAGACGAGGTCTTCCTTCGGATTGAAATGATAGGCCGGATGGCCGGGCGGCGCGACCTTGTGGCTGCGCTCGACCTCCTCGACGATGGCGTCCATCCTGTCGGGATCGATGCTGTCGGGCGCCTCGCCGGTCAGGCCGATGATCACCGCCCTGCCCGTGCCGTGGCCGATGCCGGTATAGGCGAGCGAGCCGTGCAGGCTGGCTTTCAGCGCCGCCACCTGGGCGCCGTGCGGCCGCGGCCAACTGTCGGAGGCGATCAGGTCGAGGAAACGATTGGCGGCCGTCATCGGCCCCATCGTATGGGAACTCGAGGGACCCACCCCGATCTTGAACACATCGAAAACCGAAAGGAACATGCCGACTCCGCCTTGCTCGGGCTGATTTGCCACAGGCTAGAATAACATGAATGGCGAATGCGGCGACGGACCGACATCCATTTTCACCGCCGCGACATGAGAAAAGCCCCAAAACGACAACAGCGCGGGTCGAAAAACCCGCGCTGCCCGAAACCGAATTGAAAAAACCGGTTCAGATACTGCCAAAAAGATAAGCCAGGCACAAAATGCCGGCAAATCCTATCAATGCCCGAAATGTGACGTTCCAGCAGGATTTCTGGATGCTGTCTTCCATGAAGACTCCGTTTAAGCGTTGTTGGCAGAAAGCCGTCCCCCGACCGCTTTCGTGCGAAACGATTATTAAAATCCGCGGGTTTTCGCAACAGCAAAAAAGGCAAAAGAAAGGCACTCAACGCGCGGCAGCCATGCATTTCGCGCATGGATTATCGAAATTTCAATCACTTAAGACGAATTACGCCTGCGCCACCGACGTGTCGAACTGCCCCGATTTAGACCAAGGTTTTGCGATCCGGTTAATTTGCTTGTGGAGAAAGGGGCAAGCCCGCATAAAATGGCAGCCCCCTGCTTCGGAGCCGCCATGACTCTTCTCGACTATTTCGCGCTTTGCCTGTTCGGCCTCTTGTGGTTCGCCTTCGCCTGGATCACCGGCCAGGGCCGCATCTTCGCCCGGACCAGCCTGACCCAGGCCATGGCCGAACGCCGGCGCCTGTGGATCATGAATTCGCTCGGCCGCGACCTGAAGATGATCGACACGCAGATCCTGTCGGGCTTGCAGAACGGAACGGCCTTCTTCGCCTCGACGTCGATCCTGGCGATCGGCGGTTGCTTCGCCCTTCTCGGCCAGACCGAACAGGTGGACACGGTGCTCAAGGACCTGCCCTTCGTCATGCCCGGCGGACGCACCACCTTCGAGCTCAAGGTCTTCGTGCTGACCGCCATCTTCGGCTATTCCTTCTTCAAGTTTGGCTGGTCCTACCGGCTGTTCAACTATTGCACGATCCTGTTCGGCGCGCTGCCGATGGCCGACGAGGCGCGGCGGGACCCGGAGGCCGCGGCGCGCGCCGCGGAGCTGACGATCCGCATGAACATCATCGCCGCCAGCCACTTCAATGCGGGACTTCGCGCGCTGTTCATGTCGATCGGTTATCTCGGCTGGTTCGCCAGTCCCTACCTGTTCATGGCGACCTCGGTCACCGTCTTCATCGTCCTCCTGCGCCGGCAGTTCTTCTCCGAGGCGCGCCTGGCACTGATCGAATCCCCGTCGCCCTCGCCATGAAACGGTCACGTTTGCGCGATCTGGCAGGGGCGCAGAACGAGACGGCAAGACGGAAGGACGGCGCGTGACCGCTGATCTGGAAAGAAGCGAGACATTGGCGGTGGCGCCCCGGCGAATCGAAGCGCTCGACGCGGCGCGCGGCCTCGCCCTCATCGCCATGGCGACCTATCATTTCACCTGGGATTTCGAGTTCTTCGGCTATCTGGAGCCGGGCACGGCGACCCATGGCTGGCTGAAGATCTATGCCCGCGGTATCGCCTCGACCTTCCTCTTCCTCGCCGGATTCAGCCTGGTGCTGGCGCACTATCCGGCCCTCCGCGCCAGATCCTTCGCCAAACGTCTGGCCGTCATCGTCGCCGCGGCGCTCGCCATCACCATCGCAACCGCGATCGCCGTGCCGGAGGGCATGATCTTCTTCGGCATCCTGCATGCGATCGCCGCCGGAAGCCTGATCGGGCTCGCCTTCGTGCGCCTGCCGCCGCTCGTCACGCTGGCTGCGGCCGCGGCCGCGATCACCCTGCCGAATGTCTATCGTTCGGAAATCTTCGACGCCCCGGCGCTGCTCTTCGTCGGGCTGTCGCAGCACCTGCCGCGCTCGAACGATTACGTGCCGCTGCTGCCCTGGATCGGCGCGCTGCTGATCGGCGTCGCCGTGGCGCGGCTGGCGCTGTCGCGCGGCTGGCTGCAGGGCCTGGCGAAGTGGCCGTCGGGACCCGGATGGCTGCGGCTGGCGGGACGCCACAGCCTGATCGTCTACCTTCTGCACCAACCGGTGCTGATTGCCGTGGTGTACATGATCTCGATCATAGCACCGCCACAAAAACCTGATCCTATACAGTCCTATCTGGCGAGCTGTGAAAACGCTTGCCTGGCCGAAGGCTCACCGGCGGAGATCTGCAACCGCTTCTGTGCCTGCACGCTCGACCGGCTGCAGCAGCAGTCGCTTCTCGCACCCCTCCAGTCTGGCGCAATCTTGCCGGACAAGGATGAGCGGATCGTAGAGCTTGCGCGTGAATGTTCGGCCATCAGTCAATGACAGGACCTGACCATGAATGCCTATAGATTGAAGCCGCTCAGCTTTCCCTGGCCGCCCGTTCTCTACGGCCTGGCCATTCTCTTCGCCCTGCTGGCCGATCGGTTCATCGGAATTCTGCCTTCGGTGATGCCCAACGGCTACCTATTCTATGCCATCGGCGGGCTGCTGGTGGCCGTCGCGCTGTTTCTCGACCTGTGGGCGATCAAGACGCTGGTCGAATATCACACGACCGTGCTGCCGCATCGCGGCGCGCTGAGGCTGGTGACCTGCGGGCCGTTCCGCTACAGCCGCAACCCGATCTATCTCGGCTATACCCTGATCACCGTGGCGATCGGCTTCCTCACCGGCAATGCCTGGTTCTTCGTCGCCGCCCTTGCCGCAGCGATCGTCACGACGATCATCGCCATCCGCAAGGAGGAGATGCATCTTCTGGCGCGGTTCGGGATCGATTTCGAGCAATATTGCCAGCGCACGCGGCGCTGGCTCTGACGGTACGGCCGGATCAGGTTCCGACGCCGATTTCCACCATGCGCGTCAGGCAGGTTTCCTCGGCATTGTCGAGTTCGGCCAGCGTCTCGTCGATGTCGCGGCGCTTCTGGCGAAGCTCGTCGCGCTTCTCGTCGATCTTCTTCATCATCAGCTTGAGCTGGCCGATCTCGCCCGGCGGCTCTTTATAGACGTGGATAATTTCGCGGATTTCGGCTACAGTAAACCCGATCCTCCGGCCGCGCAGGATTTCCTGCAGCAGATGCCGGTCGGCGGCACGATAGAGGCGTGTGCGGCCACGACGCTCCGGATGGAGCAGACCCTCGTCTTCGTAGAAGCGAAGCGTGCGGGTCGACACTCCAAATTCGCGCGTCAGTTCAGTTATACTGTAATACTTCTTCACAACCGTTCCGATTCATTAGGGAAACGGTATAATATTGACTTTTACGTATAAGTCAATTTTTCACGCTTCAGCCGGACATGAACCACCAGGTGGCGAGCCCGAGGAAGCTGAAAAACCCTGTCGTATCGGTGATCGCGGTGACGAAGACCGCCGAGGAAACGGCCGGGTCGGCCCCCGCCTTGTTCAGCAGAAGCGGGATCATGATACCGGCCATGGCGGCGGCGAACATGTTGATCAGCATGGCGGTGGTGATGAGCCCGCCGATCGACACATCCTGGAACCAGAGTCCGGCCACCAGGCCGACCAGGCAGCCGAACAGCACGCCGTTGATCAGGCCGACGCCGGCCTCGCGTCGGGCGACCCGCCAGGCATTGTGGATGTCGAGGTTGCGCGTGGCCAAGGCGCGCACGGTCACGGTCATGGTCTGCGAGCCGGCATTGCCGCCCATGCCCGCAACGATCGGCATCAGGATGGCAAGCGCCACCACCTGCTCGATGGTGGCCTCGAACAGCGAGATCACGGAGGCCGACCAGAAGGCGGTGAAAAGATTGACCGCCAGCCACGGCACGCGCGAGCGCGAGGTTTCCATGACGCTGTCCGACAGTTCTTCGTCGCCGACACCGCCGAGGCGCATCAGATCCTCCTCGGCCTCTTCCTGGATCACGTCGACCACGTCGTCGATGGTCAGGACGCCGACCAGGCGGTCGTTCTCGTCGACGACGGCGGCCGACAGAAGGTCGTACTGCTCGAACAGCTGGGCCGCCTCTTCCTGGTCCATCTCGGCGGGAATGGGATGGCTTGTCTCGCGCATGATCGATTCGATCTTTTCCTGGCGCTTGGTGCGCAGGATGCGGTCGAGATCGATGGTGCCGAGCAGCTTGAAGGTCGGGTCGATGACGAAGATCTGGGTAAAGCTCTCCGGCAGGTCTTCCTCGTCGCGCATGTAGTCGATCGTCTGGCCGACCGTCCAGAACGGCGGCACCGCGACGAACTCGGTCTGCATACGGCGGCCAGCCGAGCTCTCCGGATAGTCCAGCGCGCGCCGCAACCGCACCCGCTCGGTGAAGGGCAGCTGCGACAGGATCTCTTCGCGGTCCTCGTGGTCGAGGTCCTCGAGAATGTAGACCGCGTCGTCGGAATCGAGTTCGCCGATCGCCGCGGCGATCTGGGCGTTCGGCAGGTGCTGGACGATCTGCAGGCGGATCGCCTCGTCCACCTCGGTCAACGCCGTCATGTCGAAGTCGTCGCCCAGCAGGCGCACAAGCGCGATGCGCTGGTCCGGCTGGATCGCCTCGATCAGGTCGCCGAGTTCCGATTCGTGCAGGCGCGCGACGCGCTGGCGCAGGAAGAGCAGGTCGCGGTCGGCTATCGCCGCCCCGACCATGGCCAGGAAGTCGGTGCGGATCGAGCCGTTCTCGGCGTAAATATCTTCCTGGGCTTCGTCCTGGACGACGCGAACGCGGATGTCTTCGCCGGTCTCGGTCATGCTCGCGCCCTCGCCAAATCAAATCACTGCCCAGCTTCCCGCCGCCAAGGAGAATGGCTTGGGAAAACGCATTGTCAACAACTGCCCAGCGCAGCGAACAGGGCGATATGCAATTGCCGAAGCTTCCTGCTAACCTATTGGCGAAGCGGGGTCCAGCCTCGATTGCGCCACCGCTTTGCCTGACCCGTCCGCCGCCGAAGAGGTCCCCGTGAGCGTTCGTCCGATCATCCGTTTTCCCGATTCAGCCCTCAGGCGCGCCTGCCTCCCCGTCGAGGCCTTCGACACCGATCTACGCGCTCTTGCCGACGATCTTTATGACACGATGCGGGCAGCGCCCGGCGTCGGCATCACCGCTGCCCATATCGGGGTCGCGCTGCGCCTTGTCATGCTCGATCTGCCCGAGATCGGCGGCCGGCGGAGCTATGCCAATCCGGAAATCCTGTGGTCCTCGCCGGAGACGATGGAACACACCGAAGGCAGCGTCTCCATGCCGGGCGCCACGGAGACGGTGACGCGACCGCGCGCCGTGGACATCCGCTACCGCGATCTCGACGGGATCGTGCACGAGGAACGGCTGGAGGGTTTTCCGGCGATCTGCATGCAACATGAAATCGATCAGCTCGACGGCCTGTTCTGGCTGCAGCGCCTGTCGAAGCTGAAGCGCGACCGGCTGATCCGCAAATGGGAACAGAGCGGCAAGTGACCGCCTCGCTCGCGCCGGACCGAACCAAGACGCCCTTCATGCGTTTCCACCGGAGAAACCCGATGAAGGAGCAGACGCCATGGCCATCGCCGACAGGACGGACAGCGAGAAGGACCTCAGCCGCGAAGAGGACTACCGGGACTTCGAACAGCGCGACATCGAGAACGGCTGGCCCTATGACGATGGCGCGGGTGCCGCGTCGCGGCCGGTCGGCAATGGCGCCTACGGGGAGACCGGAGCCAATTTCGATCGCGAGCGCAATGGCGGCTACCGCATCACCAATGTGGACGCCGACGGCGGACAGGCACCCCTCGCCTCACCGGTGCTGCCGGAGACCGACCACCGCGAGAACAGCGACCAGCTCGAAGCCGATGTCGCGGCGGCCCTGGAGGATCTGCCCGATCTGCTGTTGAACGCCCTCGACATCCATGCCGACGGCCATGTCGTCACCTTGCGGGGCGCCGTCGATACCGTGCAGGAACGACGGATGATCGAGATGCGGGTGGTGGCCGTGAAGGGCGTCTCGACCGTGCGCAATTTCGTCACGACCATGGGTGTCGACACGCATATCCCGAACGATGCGGACTGATCGGCGACCAAGGAAAAGCCCGGATACGACAAAGCCGGCTGCCTTTCGGCGAGCCGGCTTTCGTATTCTTCCGCAAGGAAGAATGGTGCGGTCGAGAAGACTCGAACTTCCACGTCTTGCGACACAGCGACCTCAACGCTGCGCGTCTACCAATTCCGCCACGACCGCATCTTGGTAGCGCCGAATTGCTCCGGCGGGGCTGCATGTAGCAAAAGCATTCCGGGTGCACAAGGCCAAGATGACAGTTTTTTGAGTTTTCCCGGACGGGCCGTCGCGCATCCCTGCCGGGTATGGCGGCGCAGCCCTTGAAGTCCATGGGCTTTCTTGCCAAGTAGAGGGAAAAAGAGGGCTTTTCCCGATGCAGCGCACCGACCTTTCCACCGAAATGTTCGCCGTACCCGGCTCGCCACCGGTGCGCTGGCGCATCTCCGAAGGCCTCGTTCCCTACGAGGAAGCGGTCGCCGAGATGGAGCGCCAGGTCGCCGCGATCGCCGATGGCGAGGCGGATGAACTGGTCTGGCTGCTCGAACATCCGCCGCTCTACACCGCCGGAACGAGCGCCGATTCCGCGGACCTGATCGAGCCGGATCGATTCCCGGTCTTTTCCACCGGTCGGGGCGGCGAATACACCTATCATGGCCCGGGCCAGCGGGTGGCCTATGTGATGCTCGACCTCAAGCGCCGCCGTCAGGACGTGCGCGCCTATGTGGCGTCGCTCGAAGAGGTGGTGATCCGCACGCTCGAGAAGATGAACGTCAAGGGCGAACGCCGCGAGGACCGGGTCGGCGTCTGGGTGCGCCGTCCGGAAAAGCCGGCGCTCGCCGACGGCTCCATGGCGGAGGACAAGATCGCCGCGCTCGGCATCCGGCTGCGCCGCTGGGTGAGCTTCCACGGGCTGTCGATCAATGTCGATCCGGACCTGTCGCATTTTTCCGGCATCGTGCCCTGCGGAATCAGCGCCTACGGCGTGACGAGCCTGGTCGATCTCGGCCAGCTGGTGATGATGGCCGATGTCGACATCCGGCTTCGCGAGGCCTTCGAGGAAGTGTTCGGGCCGACCGTGCGCGAGGAGGCGCCGGTCGAGAAGCAAACGTTGCCGGCAGGAGCCTAGCGGCCTCCCCCGTACCGAGCCCGCCGCGATCGGGCTTGAACGACTCTCGCACAAGTGCTTGGTGAGCGCTTTAACGAGGCCGACTGCCATGCCCGACAACCGCCCCTCGAGCACCGACACGACGATCAAGGGCATGGCCCTGATGGCCGGCTGCATGATGGTGCTGCCGTTCATGGACGCGATCGCCAAATACATGGCGAATGTCGAGGGCATGTCGCCCGGCCAGGTGAATTTCTACCGCTTCTTCTTCCAGCTCGTCTGCATCCTGCCCTTCCTGCTCGCGATGAACGGCTGGAGCGCGCTGTCGGCCAAGCGGCCGGGGCTCAACCTGCTGCGCGGCGTGCTGCACGGGGCGGCCAGCCTGATGTTCTTCACCGCGGTCAAGTACATGCCGCTCGCCGACGTCTTCGCCATCTATTTCGTCGAACCCTTCATCCTGACGGCGCTGTCGGCGATCTTCCTCGGCGAGAGGGTCGGCTGGCGGCGCTGGCTGGCGATCGTGGTCGGCTTCGGCGGGGCGATGATCGTCATCCAGCCGAGCTATGCGGTCTTCGGCCTCACCTCGCTCCTGCCGGTCGCCTGCGCCTTTCTCTACGCGCTCTACATGTTCCTCAATCGCGCCATCGGCGAAGCCGACGCGCCGGTCACCATGCAGACCATGGCCGGGATCGGCGGCACGCTCTTCATGGGGGCGGTGCTGATCGGCGGCAATGCCATGGGGCAGGAGGACTTCGCCATCTCACTTCCCGCGTCCTGGCTGGCGCTGGCGCTGCTGGTGATCCTCGGCTCGATCTCGGGCTATGCCCACCTCATCGTGGTGCGCGCCTTCCGCATGGCGCCGCTGTCGGTGCTGGCGCCTTTCCAGTATTTCGAGATCATCGCAGCGACCATTTTAGGGTATGCCCTGTTTGACGATTTCCCGACTGTATCGAAATGGGTCGGTATCCTGATCATCGTCGGCTCGGGTCTGTTCATTCTCTGGCGGGAACAACGCCGCGCCGCCGAAAGGCGCTAATTTTAGCTTTCACGGCAAACGCCTGCTAACCCATTCCCTTTGCGGAAACGCAAGGTTTGTCGGACTATGTTCCGCTCGGTTTCATGATGAAACAGGGATAGAAAGATGAGCGAATTTCGGCTCTCTTTTCCGGCATGTGTCGTCGCCGGGAAGAACAGATTGTCCGTCGAGGACCTGCTGCTGCTGCGGAGATATACGTTTCCGGAAGGCGTCAGGACTCCCGACGACGTCGTGACGCTCCTGGCGCTCAACACGTGCTGTCCCGAAAAGTGCCCGGAATGGGCCGACTACTTCGTCGAACAGATGGCCGGTTTCCTCGTCCACCACTGCTATCCCATCGGCTCGCTCGACGAGATCAACGTCGAGTGGGTGAAACGCGTTCTGTCGAACGACGGCATCATCGAGGGTGAACTCGAACTTGCGGCAGTTCTTCACATGATGGATATCGCCCGTCACGTGCCGCCCTCGCTGCGGACGCTGATGCTCGACCAGCTCAGCATCGCGCTTGCCGCGGGGCGCGGCGCCTATGCCAGAAGCCGGAGCCGGCGCGCGGGGATCGGTGCGGACGATATCGCCTATGTGCATCGGATCCTGCGCGACCGGCTGGACCCGAGTACCTCCCTCCTCTCCTCCGCCGAGATCGCCATTCTCGAGACGATCGATCGCGAAACCGCGGTCCATGCCCGCCATCCCGACTGGGAAGCGTTGATCGAGACCGTGCTGCCGCTGCGCAGCCGCCCCCCGGCGCGGGCGGAAACGCCGCGGCGCTGGCTGCACGTGCCGGATTCGTTTTTCCTCGACAGGGAGATGGTGGCGTGATGACCGCCCCCCTTCCGACGCCTTCCTGAAGGGAATGACGCGATGACGATCTTCCACTCCGCCTTTGTCCTGCTCGGCGTCAATCTCGGCCTGATCTGGCTGCTGATGGCCGCGCCGCTCGGCACCCGAACCATCTCGGTGCGGCGGCGGCTGGACAGGCGACCGGAAGAACTGTGGGACATGACCCGGCCCGCCGGCGGACTGGCCGACTGGCACCCGGCCGTCACCTCGGTCCGGCCGATCGAGGGCAAGCCGGACCGCCTGGAACTGTGCTATCGCGACCCCGACCGCAGCGGCCGACCGATCATCCGCGTGCTGGCGATCGACCGGACCGGGGTCACCGCGGACGGCGAGTTTTCCTGCGAGCTTCGAATCGTCGCCGACAGCGCGCTCGACATGGATTTCTGGTCGGGCTATCGCGAGGTCCGCAGGATCGGCCCGGCGATCGAGGGCTCGTCCGTGACGATCGAACAGACCGACAGCTATCGCGGTCTCGGCTTCCTGCTCCATCGCTACCTGATGCTGCACCGGGAAATGGCCGCGCTGGAACGGCATCTCGGCGGCACCAGGGCGGCGGGTCGCGGGCGGCTCGAGCATCCCCTGAGCCAGGCCGCCCTTGCAACCCTGTCGACGCTGATGCTCTGGCCGTTCTTCGGCCTGGACAGCAATGGACTGATGATCTCCGTCTTCCTGACGCTGGTGATCGTCTTTCACGAACTTGGTCACATGGTGGCGTTTCGCACCTTCGGCCATCTCAATACGCGGATGATCTTCGTGCCGCTCTTGGGCGGCATCGCCATCGGCGGGCGGCCTTATGCCAGCCGGTTCGAGGTGGCGACCTGCGCGCTGATGGGCGCCGGGGTCTCTGCCTTCGCCGTGCCGATCCTGATCGGCGCCCATGAGGCGACGGCCGACGGGCTGCTCGCGCCGACGATGGAAGCCCCGGTGCTGGTGCTGCTGCTGATCCTTTCCGCCTTCAACCTGCTCAACCTTTTGCCGATGCACCGTTTCGACGGCGGCCAGGTGCTGCGCCAGCTGTTTGCCGGACGGACGATGCAGATCCTCGCCACCTTCACCGTGGCCTCGGCCATCGTCTGGACCGGGTGGCGGATCGGCCTCTCGTCACAGGCGCTGATGGCCGGGCTTTCGGTCTTCGCGCTCCTCAGCCTGATCCGCACGCGCAAGGTCAAGCCGCGCCTGCAGCTCGAGGCGATGAACCCGCAGCAGCGACTGATGACTGGTTTCGGGCTTTGCGCGGCCTTGTCGATCCATGCCGGGGGAATCATCTACGCCTGCGACAGGCTGTTCACCACCGCGCCGATCTGACGACCGGCCCCTTGACTTGGATGGGCCGAACGGTTCCAAAGACAGCCATGGATACCGCGAACACTCCCCTCCCCGACGGCTATTCGGCCGTGCCCGCCGGCAAGATCGCCAATGTCGTCACCTGCCTGGAAATGCTGGAGAAACCGCCGGCCAAGCCCGCGCGCCCGGCCGAGCCGGGGCTGACGATCGAACGCTGGGAGGATCCCGACCTTACCGAATACCGGGCGCTGTTTCGTGCCATCGGCGAGGAATGGATGTGGTTTTCGCGGCTCGTCATGCCCGACGAGGAACTTCGCGCGATTCTCTCCCATCCGGAGGTTCACGTTTATGCGCTGACCCACGGCGGGCGGCGCATCGGGCTGCTGGAACTCGATTTCCGTACCGAGGGCGAATGCGAGCTTGCCTTTTTCGGCCTCGTTACCGATGCGATCGGCCAGGGCGCCGGACGCATGCTGATGAATGCGGCGATCGACAAGGCCTGGGCGCGGCCGATCCGGCGGTTCTGGGTGCACACCTGCCATTTCGACCATCCGGGCGCCCTTTCCTTCTACCAGCGCTCCGGCTTCCGGCCCTATGCCTTCATGGTCGAGGTGACCGACGACCCGAGGCTGACCGGCCAGATGCGGCGCGATTCGGCCCGCCACGTGCCGCTGATCGAGCTGCGCTGACGGCGCGACGACCCTATTTCTGGCAGCGGACGCCACGGGATGTTTCCCCGGCCTCTTGAGGCCCGGCCGTCCGCCGTGCCAAACTTCTAACGCTCAATTGCCACTATCGGAGAAGAGACCATGGACGTTCGCGCCGCCGTTGCCGTGCAGGCCGGCAAACCGCTGGAAATCATGACGGTGCAGCTCGAAGGCCCGCGGGCCGGCGAGGTGCTGATCGAGGTCAAGGCGACGGGGATTTGCCATACCGACGACTTCACGCTCTCCGGCGCCGATCCGGAAGGCCTGTTTCCGGCCATTCTCGGCCATGAGGGCGCCGGCATCGTTGTCGATGTCGGACCGGGCGTCACCTCGGTGAAGAAGGGCGACCATGTCATTCCGCTCTACACGCCGGAATGCCGCGAATGCTATTCCTGCCTCAGCCGCAAGACGAACCTGTGCACCGCCATCCGCTCCACCCAGGGCCAGGGGCTGATGCCGGACGGCACCTCGCGGTTTTCGATCGGCAAGGACAAGATCCACCACTACATGGGCTGCTCGACCTTTTCCAACTTCACCGTGCTGCCGGAGATCGCGGTGGCCAAGGTCAACCCGGACGCCCCCTTCGACAAGATCTGCTATATCGGCTGCGGCGTGACGACCGGTATCGGCGCCGTGATCAACACCGCCAAGGTGGAGATCGGCGCGACCGCCATCGTCTTCGGACTCGGCGGCATCGGGCTCAACGTGCTGCAGGGGCTTCGCCTGGCGGGCGCCGACATGATCATCGGTGTCGACATCAACAACGACCGCAAGGCCTGGGGCGAAAAGTTCGGCATGACGCATTTCGTCAATCCGAAGGAAGTCGGCGACGACATCGTGCCCTATCTCGTCAACCTGACCAAGCGCAATGGCGACCTGATCGGCGGGGCGGACTACACCTTCGACTGCACCGGCAATACCAAGGTGATGCGCCAGGCGCTGGAGGCCTCGCATCGCGGCTGGGGCAAGTCGATCATCATCGGGGTGGCCGGTGCCGGGCAGGAGATCTCGACGCGGCCCTTCCAGCTGGTCACCGGCCGCAACTGGATGGGCACGGCCTTCGGCGGCGCGCGCGGCCGCACCGACGTGCCGAAGATCGTCGACTGGTACATGCAGGGCAAGATCCTCATCGACCCGATGATCACCCACACCATGCCGCTCGACGACATCAACAAGGGTTTCGACATGATGCACAAGGGCGAAAGCATCCGCGGCGTCGTGATCTATTGATTCCATGCGCCCGGCCGTCCTGAAAATAGTCAGGACGGCCGGGCGCTCCCTCCCCCTGCAAATGCAGGGAAACATGCTAGATTGCGGCTCTACCGATCGTCCGGTCGGCAATCCATCAGGGGGGAACCACATGTCGATCAAATACGCACTGACTGCCATTGCCATGCTCGCTCTGCCGGGCGTCGCCGCGGCCGATCCGACCGGCAGCTACACGCTGGTCGGGATGAACCCGGACAGCGGCAAGGAATATACCGGGACGGTGGAAGTCTCCCGTCACGGCGAAACCTACATCGTCGTGTGGAATATCGGCGGCAAGGAATCGATCGGCACCGGGCTTGGCGCCAAGTTTGTCGGCGACCGCTTCGAAATGGGCCCGGCCGGCGAGGACGACACCGCGATCTCGGTCGGTTACGTGGCGGAAGACAATTTCGGCATCGCCATGTATTTCGAGCAGCCGGACGGCACCTGGCAGGGTGTCTGGACCTATGGCGGCTCGGAAAAGGTCACCGGCGAGGTCTGGACGCGCGACTGACGCGAGGCTATTCGGCCTCGGCGCAATGAAGGATTGAAGACCTCAGTGATCTACGTCGATGCCGATGCCTGTCCGGTCAAGCCGGAAATCCTGAAAGTCGCGGAACGCCACGGCCTCGAGGTGACCTTCGTCGCCAATTCGGGCCTACGGCCCTCGCGCGACCCGATGGTCAAGAACGTGATCGTCTCCAACGGCTTCGACGCCGCCGACGACTGGATCGCCGAGCGTGCCGGTGCAAGCGACATCGTGGTGACGGCCGACGTGCCGCTGGCAGGCCGCTGCGTCGCGGCCGGCGCCTTCGTCACCGGGCCGACCGGCCGGGTGTTCGACAAGACCAATATCGGCATGGCGACCGCGATGCGCGACCTTGGCGCCCATCTGCGCGAGACCGGCGAGAGCAAGGGCTACAATGCCGCCTTTTCGCCGCGCGACCGCTCGGCCTTCCTCGAAACGCTGGACCGCCTTTGCCGGCGGGCCAAGGCGTGCTAGTCGAAGCCCCTTCGACACAAGACGCATACCGGAGGATCGGACATGGCCAGCCGTTTTGACCGCCTGATCGACTATCGGCACGGGCCGTTCTACGCCGCGCTCGCAGCCTCGGTGATCGCCGTGCTCGTCGTCACCCTGTTCAAGCCGTTGCTGGTGCTCGAGGTCGGCGCCGTAATGTTTTTCCTGACCTATCTCGTGCTGATCGGGCTTCGTCTGCCGCAGATGACCGCCGACTACCTGAAGGACAGGGCCGAGGAGGCCGATGCTCCGGCGCCCGTCATCATGGCGGTCACGCTGACCGCGGTGGTGGTGGCGATCGTCTCGCTCTTTCTTGCGCTCAACCGCGAAACGGGCGGCGACCCGCTCGAGATGGTGCTGGCCTTTGCCTCGGTGCTCGGCGGCTGGCTGACCATCCACACCATGGCGGCGATCCACTACGGCCATCTCTACTGGCGGCCCGACACCACGACGGAGGCGCCGGACAATCGCGGCGGGTTGGAGTTCTCCGGATCGCCCGACCCCTGCGGCTATGATTTCCTCTACTTTTCCTTCGTCATCGGCATGACGGCGCAGACCTCAGACACCGCCATCACCTCGACGTCGATGCGGAAGATCAACCTTCTCCATTCGATCGTATCGTATCTCTTCAATACCGTGCTGGTCGCCGCCGCCGTCAACGGGGCGGTGTCGCTGGCCGGCTAGGCAACAAGGACAGTCCCCCATGAAGATCCTCTCCCAGAACACCGCGTTCGGCGGCATGCAGGGCGTGTTCTCCCACGAATCGCAGACGACCAAGTGCGACATGACCTTTGCCGTCTTCGTGCCGCCGCAGGCGATCGCCGAGCGCCGGCCGGTGCTGTGGTATCTGTCGGGCCTCACCTGCACCCACGCCAATGTCATGGAGAAGGGCGAGTATCGCCGCATGGCCGCCGAGCTCGGCCTGATCGTCGTCTGCCCCGACACCAGCCCGCGCGGCACGGACGTGCCGGACGAACTGACCAACTGGAAGATGGGCAAGGGCGCAGGCATGTATCTCGATGCCACCGAAAGCCCCTGGGCCGAGAACTTCCAGATGTATTCCTACGTCACGGAAGAACTGCCGGCGCTGGTGGCCGAGCATTTCCGCGTCGACATGGACCGGCAGGGCATTTTCGGCCATTCGATGGGCGGCCACGGCGCGATGACCATGGCGCTGAAGAACCCGGAACGCTTCAAGAGCTGCTCGGCCTTCGCCCCGATCGTCAATCCGCTGACCGCCGACTGGACGCAGGACGCGTTCGAGAAATATCTCGGCGCCGACCGGACCATGTGGCGGGGATACGATGCCTGCGCGCTGGTCGAGGACGGCGCCCGCTTCCCCGAATTCCTCATCGACCAGGGCAAGGCCGACAGCTTTCTCGAAACCGGCCTGAAGCCCTGGCTGTTCCAAGAGGCGATCCAGGGGACCGACATCGGGCTTACGCTCCGGATGCACGAGCGCTACGACCATTCCTACTACTTCATCTCGACCTTCATGGACGATCACCTGAAGTGGCATGCCGAGCGGCTGGGGTGAGCTTGGCGCCCCCCTCTTCTCCCCAACGGGGAGAAGGTGGCGCGAAGCGCCGGATGAGGGGGCGAAACACCCTCAGGTGTAGACCTCGGCATGGGCCCCCCTCATCTGCCCTTCGGGCATCTTCTCCCCGCTGGGGAGAAGAGGGACATCGGTCAGGCTCAGAGCCGCCGGTAGACAAAATGGTCGAAATCGGCCGGCTGGCCTCTCCCGCTGGTGTCGAAGGCGAACATGCCGGTGAAGGCGCCGGTGAATGAGCCGTGCTCGCCGCGGCCGCCTTCGTCGGAGATCACGCCGGCGTCGAGCACAGGGCCGATCGGCTGCCAGGCGGCCTCTCCGCCCCCCTCGCCCGTGCCGCCGACAGCCAGCCGCCAGAAGAACTGCAGATCGTTGCCGCTCACCTCCATGGCGAGATCGACGGGGCCATCGGGCAGGCTCGCGCCGGGACCCGCCGGGAAGCTTAGCCGGCTATTAGGATAGTCGCCGGCGCAAGAGAGGATGGTCACGACGCGGCCGAGCTTCTCGTGCAGGGTCACGCCGAGCGCATGCAGCTTGTGGCGATTGTAGTAGTGGGTGAGGCCGGCAACCTGCTGGTAGGTGTCGGGCGCGAAGTCGATGCGGGTCTCGGCGCGGAAACGATGGTCTTCCTGCCGGCGCGCCACCAGGGACTGCTCGAACCAGGAGCCGAGGCTTTCGCGGCCGAAGAGCCGCAGGTGACCCGGCCGGGCGGCAAGGGAGAACAGGCGGTCGGGCTCGGGCGTGCGCAGCCACTGGAACTCGGGCGGCAGGGCCGCGTCGTCGAAATCGCGGCGGATGGTTTCCGGCCGCGCGATGCGCTCCACCGGCTTCGGCGGCGCGACCTCGACCGCCGGCACAGGGGTGCCGCTTTCGAGGTAGAGCCAGCCGTCGTCCTTCCACACGCATTTCTGCAGTGCCGTCTCGCGCCCGAGCGTGCAGCGCCGCTTGGGTTCCAGCGGCCGGCCGCAGAGATGGGTGTGATAGGCCTCGCCCTCGGGTGTCTCGACATACTGCCCATGACCAGCACGCTGGAGCGCTGCCTCCGGATGATCCTTGGACGTGATCAGATGCATGTCCGGATGCATTTCGTAAGGCCCCTCGATCGTCCGTGACCGCGCCATGGTCACGGCATGGCCATAGCCGGTGCCGCCCTCGGCGGTGGTCAGGTAGTACCAGCCGTTCTTCTTGAACAGATGCGGCCCCTCGACCAGGCCGAGCGGACTGCCGGGAAAGACGTTCTTGACCGGCCCGACCAGCTTGCGGGTCGCCGGGTCCCATTCCTGCAGCAGGATGCCGTCGAAGGCGGGATGCTTGGGCGAACCCCCAAAGCTCTCGGTGCGGTGGTTCCACTGCATGTTGAGGAACCATTTGCGGCCGTCGTCATCGTGGAACAGCGAGGGATCGAAGCCGGAGGAGTTGACATAGACCGGATCGGACCATTCGGCATCGATCGACGGGGCGGTGACGATGTAGTTGTGCGCGTCCTTGAAGTTGCCGTCGAAGCGCTTGACGTCGGTGTAGACGAGAAAGAACTGGCCGTCGGCATGCGACAGGCACGGGGCCCAGACGCCGCAGCTGTCGGGATTGCCGCGCATGTCGAGCTGGGATTTCCGCTCCAGCGGCCGGCGCACCAGCGTCCAGTTGACGAGGTCGCGCGAGTGATGGATCTGCACGCCCGGATACCACTCGAAGGTGGAGGTGGCGATGTAGTAGTCCTCGCCGACCCGGACGATAGACGGGTCCGGGTTGAAGCCCGGCAGGATGGGGTTGTGGATCATACTGCGTCTCTCCTCCGTGTATGGGGGCACCCCCCTCTGTCGGCTACGCCGACATCTCCCCCTCAAGGGGGGAGATCATCCGCTGGCATGGTGCCCCAACCGAGCCGGCGACGATGGCCAGGCGGGGGGCAGCCGTTAAGTCGATCTCCCCCCCTCAAGGGGGGAGATGGCCGGCAGGCCAGAGGGGGTAAACCCGAATTCCAGCGTCACTTCTTCTTCCGGGCAGGCCCCTTGCGTTCCGCCGAGGCAGCCCAGAGGTTGATGTCGGCATCCTTCGCGTAGATGTCGATCTCGGCCAGTTCGTCCGCGGTGAAATCGCGTTTCGCCAGCGCCTTTACGCAGTCCTCGACCTGGGACGGCTTTGACGCGCCGATCAGCGCCGTGGTGATGCGATCGCCGCGCAGCACCCAGGCGAGCGCCATCTGGGCGAGCGTCTGGCCGCGCCGCTCGGCGATGGCGTTCAGCTTGCGGATGTTCTCGACATTGCGCTCGTTGAGGAAATCGCGGTTCAGCGACTTGTCCTGCGCCGCCCGGCTCTCGTCGGGGATGCCGCCGAGATATTTGGAGGTCAGCATGCCCTGGGCGAGCGGCGAGAAGACGATCGAGCCGATACCGAGTTCCTCCAGCGTGTCGATCAGGCCGTCTTCCTCGATCCAGCGGTTGATCATCGAATAGCTCGGCTGGTGGATCAGGCAGGGCGTGCCGAGGCTCTTCAGGATTTCCACCGCCTCGCGGGTGCGCTTCGAATTGTAGGAGGAGAGGCCGACATAAAGCGCCCTGCCCGACCGGACGATATGGTCGAGCGCCCCGCAGGTCTCTTCGAGCGGCGTGTCTGGGTCAAAGCGGTGCGAATAGAAGATGTCGACATAGTCGAGGCCCAAACGCTTGAGGCTCTGGTCGCACGACGCAATCAGGTATTTGCGGCTGCCCCATTCGCCATAGGGACCGGGCCACATGCCGTAGCCGGCCTTGGACGAGATGACGAGTTCATCGCGGTATCCCGCCAGATCGGACTTCAGGATCGCGCCGAAGGCGGTTTCGGATGCGCCGCCGGGCGGGCCGTAATTGTTGGCGAGGTCGAAATGGGTGATGCCGAGGTCGAAGGCCTTGCGGACGATCGACTGCTTCAGGGCATGCGGCGTGTCGTCGCCGAAATTGTGCCACAGGCCGAGCGAGATCGCCGGCAGCTTGAGGCCGCTCCCGCCGCAGCGGTTGTAGGTCATCCGCTCGTAGCGGTCTTCGGCGGGGGTATAGGTCATGAAAGTCTCCAAAGAATACGGTCGGCCAAGGTGCTTGAGCGGCCCCTCATCCCCCTGCCGGGACCTTCTCCCCGCAAGCGGGGAGAAGGGGCAGAACGGCGACCACATCGGCCTTCTCCCCGCCTGCGGGGAGAAGGTGGTGGCAGCCGGATGAGGGGCCGGTCACCGTCTCCTCATACTTTTCTGCATGCTCGCCGTCACCTGAGCAGAGCCTGCGCCTCCTCGATGTCGAGCGCGGCGGGCTGGGTGCAGGTGGTGGAGAGCGTGACGAACTGGCCCGTCTCGCCGGATTTGAGGATCGCCGTCATGACGTCGACGCCATGCAGGGCGCGGTCGAGCGAGCAGCGGGCGTCGCGGCCTTCGAGGATGGCGACCGCCATGTCGGCGAGGCCGGCCGTGCGGTAGTTGGCGCGCGGGCCGCTGGCGTGGTCCTGGTTGTTGACGCCGAACGGGTGGTTCCAGTTCTCCAGCGGCTTGATGTCCTTGTCCCGGCCGGAAGCCTCGACGAGACCGCCGAAGAAGT
Organism: Allorhizobium sp. GW101-3B10; assembly: GCF_059424725.1. Taxonomy (NCBI): domain Bacteria; kingdom Pseudomonadati; phylum Pseudomonadota; class Alphaproteobacteria; order Hyphomicrobiales; family Rhizobiaceae; genus Allorhizobium; species Allorhizobium sp. GW101-3B10. The sequence goes on from NZ_JBWKZR010000001.1 coordinate 1,737,857, forward strand.
TGGGGTCGGGCACGTAGAGCGAGCCTTCGGTGCCGTAGAGCTCCATGTTGGCGTGGCGGTGCGACCAGACATCCCAGCTGGCCGAGAGGGTGATGGTCGCGCCGTTCTGAAACTCGAGAAGGGCGTGAACGTTCGTCGGCGTCTTCACCGGGATGACCTCGCCGGCACGCGGCTGGCTGGTGATGGTGCGGGTCTCGCTCGCCATCGAGGTCAAGGCGGCAACCCGCTTCACCGGGCCGATGAGGTTGATCAGATTGGCGATGTAGTAGGGGCCGAGATCGAGGATCGGACCGCCGCCGGGCAGGAAGAAGAAGTCCGGGTTCGGATGCCACATCTCCATGCCGGGGCTCATGACGTGGCAGGTGCCCGCGGTGATCCGGCCGATGCCGCCCTTGTCGATGAAGGCGCGGGCCAGCTGGTGGGCACCGCCGAGGAAGGTGTCCGGCGCGCAGCCGACGGAGAGCCCCTTGCCGCTGGCGATCCGCCGCAGGTCCTCGCCCTGTTCGAGGCTCAGGACCAGTGGCTTTTCCGAGTAGACGTGCTTGCCGGCTTCGAGGATGCGCTTCGATACCGCATAATGCGCATCCGGGATGGTCAGGTTGACGATGATGTCCAGCTCGTCATTGGCGAGCAGGTCTTCGATCGTCTGGGCCTTCACGCCGTATTCCTCGGCGCGAAGTTCGGCGGCGTTCATGTTGATGTCGGAGCAGGCCAGCACCTTCAGCCCCTTGAAGAGCGGTGCGAGCGAGAAGTAGGTGGTCGAGATATTGCCGCATCCGATGATGCCGACGCCGAGTTCGCGTGCCATGGAATATGTCCTGATTGGGTGAAATGCCGTGGGAGGATCAGTAGGTGTTGAAGGCGGCGATGGAGCGCTTGATGAGGCGGCCCACATCCTTCGGATTGTCGTGTTCGAGGATGTAGTGGCGCACGCCATAGGCTTTGAGCGCGGCCATCAGATCCTTCCACGGCACGGTCCCCTGCCCCACATCGGCCCAGCCGTCTTCTTCGGTATTGGTGCCTGCCGGCGCGATGTCCTTGACGTGGACCGCAGTGATGCGCTTGCCGTAGCTCTCGATCCAGGCGAAGGGATCGGCGGCGCCGCGGATGATCCAGGCGATGTCGGCCTCCCAGGCGAGCTCCGGACCGCCGGCAAAGATCTGCTCCTGTGGCGTGGAGCCGTCCTCCAGTGTGGCGAATTCGAAGTCGTGGTTGTGCCAGCCGAAGGTCAGCCCCGCATCACGCAGCGGCTTGCCGATTTCCTGCAGGCGCTGGCCGAAGGAGAACCAGCTGCTGGCGTCCTTGGGCCGCATGTCGGGCAAGAGATAGGGGCAGTAGACCGCCTCGATGCCGAGCAGCCTGGCGATCCTCAGCGCGCGGGTCGGGTCGCTTTCCAGAAGGTCGAGACCGAAGTGGCCGGTCGGCATGGTCAGCCCGTTGCGGTCGAGATCGCCGCGCATCGCATCGAGGCCGGCGTCATCGAGGGCGGCATACATGGCGCCATAGCCTTCGACATGGGTGTATCCGGCTTCGGCGAGCAGCGGATAGATATTGGTGAAGGGCTGAAAATTGCGGGCGCTGTAAAGCTGGAAACCAAATTTGCTCATGGGGTCATTCCTCCTGTTTTTCGGACGTTCAGCGCGGGTCCGCCGTGACGTCCTGTTCTTGTCTGACGATCGCCTCAGCCGAGTTGCTGGCAGCTCTGGAGATCGTAGGTTCGAAACTGCGGGATCCGGCCATCCTCGAGGGGCGTGGTCGGGGTAAAGGTGACGCGGCGGCTCATGCCGGCGTGAAGATCGAAGGCGTTGTCGGAGTAGCGACCCGGGCAGTCCGCCTCGAGCATGACGAAGAGCGCGAGGCCGGTGGCGCTGACCGTGATCTCGAACCGGCCGTCGGCGAGCGGAGCGACGCTCGTCTCCAGGCCGGAGGGCTGGAGTTCCAAGGCCTTGTAGGGCTGAAGCGCCAGGTGCCCCTCGCCGCTCATGCCATTGGTGGCGATGAAGCTCCAGGCGAGCAGCGCGTCGACTGGGATTTCCGTCTCGTCGAGCGTCAGGAGTGGCGCGGCGCGGTCGGGCGGGCATGTGCCGGTGGCGGTGCGGATCGGCAGGCGCTCGCCGTCGAGGGTGACGGCAAGGAGGTTCATGTCGATCGTCAGCTCTTCCAGGGTGTCGTTGACCATGGAGAAGGCAATGCTCGTTCCGTCCTCGCTCGGGACGGCGACGACATTGACCGGCTGGAAGAAGCGTCGCGCCATGTAATGCAGCGCTTTCCAGCTGCCGCCATAGTCGAGGCTCGACCAGGAGGCGACCGGCCAGGTGTCGTTGAGCTGCCAGTAGAGCGTGCCCATGCAATGGGGTTTCAGCGATCGCCAATAGTCGACCGCCGTGCCGATCGCCAGGCCCTGCTGGATCTGCGAGAGATAGACGAAATTGGCAAAGTCCTTGGGGAAGCGGAAATAGCGGAACATGGTGCCGGCGATCCGCTCGTTGCCGCCGGCATTCTTCTGGTGCAGCTCGATCACCGGCGAAGCGATGTTCATGTCGCCCGTGTCGGCGAAGGTCTCGATGACCGGCATCGAGGTGTAGGACTGGAAGCCGAATTCCGAGCAGAAGCGCGGTTTGATAGTTCGGTAATTAGCGAAACTCTTATTCTCGTGCCAGACGGACCAGTAGTGCATGTCGCCGGAGCCGTCGGCATGCCAGGCGTCGCCGTAGTCGAGATAGCCCGAGGCCGGGCTCGACGGCCACCAGATGGCTTTTGGATAGGCCTTCTTGACCCCCTGCTCGATAACCCGGTTCAGGCGGTCATAGGCGACGAGATAACGGTCGCGATTGTCGCGGCTCTCCTTGAACCAGGTGAGCGCGCCGACCAGTTCGTTGTCGCCGCACCACAGCGCGATCGACGAATGGGAGGACAGGCGGCGGACCTGATAGTCGACTTCCTGGGAGACGTTCGACAGGAAGTCCTCGGTGCAGGGATAGAGGTTGCAGGCGAACATGAAGTCCTGCCAGACCATCAGGCCGAGCCGGTCGCAGAGGTCGTAGAAATAGTCCTGCTCGTAGAATCCGCCGCCCCAGACGCGGATCATGTTCATGTGGGCGGCGACCGCTGACTGCAGCAGGTCCTCGGTCTTTTCCTGGCTGGCGCGGGAAAAGAGCGCGTCGGCCGGGATCCAGTTGGCGCCGCGGCAGAAGATCTCGCGGCCGTTGACCTTGAAGGCGAAGCGCGAACCGGCCTCGTCCGGGTCGGTAATGAGGGCAATGGTGCGCAGGCCGATGCGGCGGGTCAGCGTCTCGCCCGGAATGTCGGCGGACAGCGTATAGAGCGCCTGCTCGCCGCTGCCGGCCGGCCACCAGAGGCGCGGCCTGTCGATGTGGAAGACGTGGGCGATCACGGTCTCGCCGGCGGGAATGCCGCAATCGAGGCGCTCGCGCACACCGTCGAATTCGAAATGCACCGGCACGACGCTCGGCTCGAAGGCATGGAGGGTGAGCCTCACATGCAGGTCGACGCTGCCGTCCTCGTGATGGACCTGCTCGGTCTCCAGATGCTCTATGCGCGCCGGGTCGAGCTTCTTCAACGCAACCGTGCCGTAGAGGCCGAGCGGTGCCACCGCGATGTTCCAGTCCCAGCCGAAATGGCATTGCGGCTTGCGCAGCATGTTGCCGTTGGCGATCGGCGAATTGTTCGTCGAATAGGGAATGTAGAAGGGCTGGCGCGCCTGGCGCTCGGCGCCGGCTGAGATTGAGGAGTGCAGGAGAATGCGGATGGTGTTCTCGCCCGGCTGGAGCGCGGCCGAGACGTCCGGCCGGTAGCGGCGGAAGCAGTTGTCGGCGGAGAGCACCGGCACGTCGTTGACGAAGACGACCGCGACCGTGTCGAGATAGTCGATGTCGAGGTACCATTGGCTGTCGGCGTGATCGAGAAAGAACGACCGTTCCAGCGTCCAGTCATGCTCGGCCACCCACTGCACGGCTTCCTCGTTGCGGCCGAAATAGGGGTCGGCAATGATGCCGGCGGCTTGAAGCGCCGAATGCACGTCGCCCGGCAGCGTCATCGCCGCTCCGTGCTGACCGTCGGCCGTGGACAGGCGCCATTCGCCGGAGAGGTCGATGGTGTTCTGTGTGTCGGAAGCAATCGTCATGGGCCATCTCATTTCGGGCCGTCGGCCCATTGCATTTCTTGCGGTCATAAGGGGCCATGCTTTCAGGCCCCTCATCCGCCTGCCGGCACCTCTGCCAGCCCTTCGCTGGGGCTCAGGGCGTTCGTCATTCGAAACGATTCACTGGATCGTTTCGTCGGCTTCGCCGACTATTCCTCACCCCCGTGAACGGGGAGAAGGGACAAGCGGCCCCGCCCCGGCCATTCCCTCTCCCCGCCTACGGGGGTCCGAAGGAGGGGTCGAGACACGCGGCTCGACCCCCGTCGGGTCAGGGCGAGGGGCAGGTCATGCGTCTCATAGCCGCTCCTCCGTCTCCGCATCGAACAGCGAGGCAACCGACATGTCGAAGCCGAGGCGCAGCTTTGCACCCGGCCGATAGCGGCGGGTGCCGGAGGTGCGGACCGACATGACGTGGCCGGCATGTTTCAGCCACAAGAGGTTGTCAGCGCCCATCGGTTCCTCGATGTCGACCACGGCCTCGTGGGCCTCGGCGCCGGCCGGCACCTCGTCGTCGATCAGCACATGTTCCGGGCGGATGCCGAGTACCACCTTGCTGCCGGGGTTAAGCGGCCCGGCCGCCTCGTAGCCGTCGAGGAAGAAGTCGACGCCGTTGGTGGTGAAGACCAGGCCGCTTGCCCGCTCGACCAGTTCGCCGCGCAGGAAGTTCATCGAGGGCGAGCCGATGAAGCCGGCGACGAACAGGTTCTTCGGCCGGTTGTAGATGACCATCGGATCGTCGAGCTGCTGGATCACGCCGCTCTTCATGATGGCGATGCGGTCGGCGAGCGTCAGCGCCTCGATCTGGTCGTGGGTGACGTAGATCATCGTGTTCTTCAGCGAATGATGCAGCCGCTTGATCTCGACGCGCAGCTCCGAGCGCAGCTTCGCGTCGAGGTTGGAGAGCGGTTCGTCGAACAGGAAGACGTCGACGTCGCGGACCAGCGCCCGGCCGATGGCCACGCGCTGGCGCTGGCCACCGGAGAGCTCGGCCGGCTTGCGCTTCAGAAGCGGCCCGATCTGCAGGATCTCGGCTGCACGCGCCACCTTCTCGCGGATCTTGTCTTCCGGCACCTTGGCGACCCGGAGACCGAAGGACAGGTTCTTCTCCACCGTCATCTGCGGATAGAGTGCGTAGGACTGGAAGACCATGCCGATGCCGCGGTCCTTCGGCTCCTCCCAGGTGACGTTCCTGTCCTTGATGAAGATCTGCCCGTCGGTCGGCTCCAGCAGGCCGGCGATGCAATTGAGAAGCGTCGACTTTCCGCAGCCGGACGAGCCGAGCAGGACGAGGAATTCGCCGTCGCGAATGTCGAGGTTCAGGTCCTCGAGAACGGTAACCGCTCCGAACGAGAGCGACAGATCCCTGATCGATACACTGTTGGACATGAGCACTTAACCCTTCACTGCGCCGGCGGCGATACCCCGGACGAAGAGCCGGCCGGATACGAAATAGACGATGAGCGGGACGAGACCGGTCAACAGGGTCGCGGCCATGTTGACGTTGTATTCCTTCACGCCCTGCACCGAATTGACGATGTTGTTGAGCTGAACGGTCATCGGATAGTATTCCGGCCGCGTGAACACGACGCCGAACAGGAAGTCGTTCCAGATGCCGGTGATCTGCAGGATCATCGCCACGACGAAGATCGGCAGCGACATGGGCAGCATGATCCGCCCGTAGATCTGCCAGAACCCGGCCCCGTCGATGCGGGCCGCCTTGAACAGTTCCTCCGGCAGCGAGACGAAATAGTTGCGGAACAGCAACGTCAGGATCGGCATGCCGAAGATGGTGTGGACGATGACGAGACCGGTCAACGTGCCGTAGATGCCCATTTCACGCAGCACGATGACGATCGGATAGATCATCACCTGATAGGGGATGAAGGCGCCGACGATCAGGATGGTGAAGAAGATCTCCGAGCCCTTGAACTTCCAGTTGGCGAGCGCATAGCCGTTCACCGAGGCGATAATAATCGACACGATGGTCGAGGGAATGGTGATGCGCACGGAGTTCCAGAAGCCGCGCGACAGGCCGTCGCAGTTGAGCCCCGTGCAGGCTTCGGCCCAGGCCTTGACCCAGGGTTCGAAGGTGATCTCCATCGGCGGCGAGAAGATGTTACCGAGGCGGATCTCGGGCATGCCCTTGAGCGAGGTCACGACCATCACATAGAGCGGCACGAGATAATAGACGGCGGCGAAGAACAGCGTGCCGTAGAGCATGATGTTGCGCGACGAGAGCGTGCGCCGGGGCTTGCGGCCGCGCGGGCCGGAGCCGACCCTGTCGGAGACTGCGTCGATGCCGGCGGCCGTCGCGTCGAGTGTTGCGGGATTAGCCACGCTTCTTTCCTCCGAATTCCAGATAGGCCCAGGGAACGACGATGATGGCGACGGTCAGCAGCATCATGGTCGAGGCGGCAAAGCCCTGGCCGAGATTCTGCGCCTGGAACATGTAGTCGTAGACGTATTTCGCCGGCACTTCGGAGGCGATGCCCGGGCCGCCGCTGGTCTGGGCGACGACGAGGTCGTAGACGCGGACGATGCCGCTGGCGATGATGACCAGCGTGGTGATGAAGACCGGCCGCATCATCGGGATGATGATGAAGAGATAGGTCCGCCACATCGGAATGCCGTCGACCCGCGACGCCTTCCAGATGTCCTCGTCGATGCCCCGCAGGCCGGCCAGCATCAGGCACATGACCAGGCCGGTGCCCTGCCATAGCGCGGCGATGAGGATGCCGTAGATGACGATGTCGGGATTGTAGAGCGGGTCGAAGGCGAAGCTCTCCCAGCCGAGCGAGCGCACGATCGACTGCACGCCGAATTCCGGATTGAGGATCCACTGCCACACCAGCCCGGTGACGATGAAGGACAACGCGAACGGGTAGAGGAAGATCGTCCGGAAGGCATTCTCGAAGCGGATCTTCTGGTCCATCAGGGCGGCCAGCAGGAAACCGATCACCAGGCTGAAGATCAGCGACAGGATGCCGTAGACGGCGAGGTTCTCGATGGCCATCAGCCAGCGCGGGGCGGCCCAAAGGCGCTCGTACTGGTCGAGACCGACGAAGGAGAGCCGCGGCAGCAGCTTCGAATTGGTGAAGGAATAGAAGACGGTCCAGAGCGTTCCGCCGAGGAACACCACGACGGCGGTCAGGATCATCGGGATGGAGGCAATCTTCGCATTGAGATTGCGCAGCAATTGGTTCGGCCGACCGGCGCGCACTTGGCCCGTCATGGGTCACTCCCTTTCTTCGCGATCCGCATTGGTGGCGTGACCCGGCCTTCGACAGCCGGGCCCGACACCCCTCCCCGCAGCCACCGGCCCCGCCCAAGGCGGGACCGGCACACTGCGGCCGGGAGGAATGGATCAATCGGCGCTGGCGATGATGTCGGTGAAGCGCTTCTGCGCATCCTCCGGCGTCATCGACGGCGTGGCGAAGAACTCGGAGAACAGGTCTTCCATCTGCTTCTGGCTGTCGGCAGACAGCATCTGGTCGGTGCTGATCAGGACATTGCCCTTGGCGAGAATGTCGAGGCCCTTCTTCATGCAGTCATTGGCAGCCGCCAGATCGACGTCGCCGCGGATCGGAAGCGAGCCCTTCTTCAGGTTGAAGGCGACCTGGGTGGCCGGATTGACCAGCGTCGAGGCCAGCACTTCCTGCGCCTTGGACTTTTCCTCGTCCTTCAGCACCGGGAAGTAGAAGGCGTCGCCGCCTGTCGTGATGATCTCGTTGACGCCGAGACCCGGCAGGCAGGTATAGTCCTTGCCGGCCACCTGGCCGGCCAGCTGGAATTCACCCTGCGCCCAGTCGCCCATGATCTGGCCGCCGGCCTTGCCGGTGATGACGAGATTGGTCGCCTGGTTCCAGTCCTGGACATTGCTGCCCGCGGACATGCGGCGCGCATCGTCGGCAGCCTTGAACACCTTGGCGATCTCAGGCCCGGCCGCCACTTCCGCGTCCTTGTCCTGGAACACCTTGAGATAGGTGTCCTTGCCGCCGATGGCGATCATCAGAACACCGAAGGCGCCATTGGCCTGCCACGGCTGGCCGCCGACCGCGAGCGGCTGGATGCCGGCCTTTTCAAGCGCCGGAGCAGCCGCGACGAACTCGTCCCAGTTCTTCGGAACGGGCACGCCGGCCTTCTCGAAGGCGGCATTGGAAAGCCACAGCCACTGCCAGGAGTGGATGTTGACGGGGGCGCAATAGATCTTGCCGTCGATGGTGCAGGAATCCAGCAGGCTGAGCGGCCGGATGAAGTCCTTCCACTTTTCCTTTTCCGCAACGGCGGTCAGGTCGCGCATCAGGCCCGACTGCGCCAGTTCTTCGGCCTGGCGGCCGTGGTTGAACTGGGTGGCCGCCATCGGGTCGCCGCCGGTGATGCGGCTGACCATGATCGGACGTGCCGTTCCGCCCGAACCGGCGATCGCGCCGTCGACCCATTTATTGCCGGTGGCGTCGAATGCCTTGGCGAGTTCGGCGACCGCGGCCGCCTCGCCGCCCGAGGTCCACCAATGGGTGACCTCGAGGTCGGCAGCCTGGCTTACGGAAAACGGTAGTATTGCGCTTGCGGCCAAAGCTGCCGCGACGCTACGAAAATTCATGAGTGTCCTCCCTCACTGAAACGTTGCCGGAAAAATCTATTACAATCGATTTAACGACGCAACCTCCGCGATGTCAATTTTATGCTACACCGCCGTTTTCCACCCTAGGCAGCACGCAAATGCAGCATTGGACACCCCAAACGCGGGTAGTGAAAAGCTCTGCGCAACCCGGTTTTACCGCTGTGTTTTCGGCACTTTGCCGCGTTGCGGCAGGCATTTCCGTGCATTGCGGCAAATTCGCGTGAAACCTGGCGTGCCACGCGGACCTTTTTCAATGCTTCCCTCCATGCGTGCGTAACGGCCACGACAGATAGAAAATTCCCGCTCGACAAAGCTACTGTATCGTTACAGATTTAAGCCGTTGTTCGTTGCGCATTGATCGTCCCGCCGCGTTTGCAGCCGGCGCGCGGGCAACTATAATGGCGGCTCAAGGGAAGCGGCGGGGACAGCATGAAACATGACAAGCCGCGGGACGGATCAGGTCTCGCGAAGGAAGGCAAGGAGCGGCCAACGCTCAAGACGATCGCCTTCATGACGGGCCTGGGCATCACCACCGTGTCGCGGGCACTGAAGGACGCGCCGGACATCGGCGCGGAAACCAAGGAGCGGGTGCGCATGGTGGCGCGTCAGCTCGGCTACCAGCCGAACCGCGCCGGCGTGCGCCTGAGGACCGGCAAGACGAACGTGATCGCCCTGGTGCTCAGCATCGACGAGGAGATCATGGGCTTTTCAAGCCAGATGGTCTTCGGCATTTCGGAAGTGCTTTCGGGCACGCCCTACCACATCGTCGTCACGCCGCATTCGCACAGCAAGGACCCGATGCAGCCGGTGCGCTACATCCTCGACACGGGATCGGCGGACGGCGTGATCATTTCGCGCATCGAGCCGGACGACGCCCGGGTCAGGCTGTTGACCGAGCAGAACATGCCCTTCGCCACCCACGGCCGCACCGATGCCGGGCTCGTCCATCCCTATCACGACTTCGACAACGAGGCCTATGCACGCCAGGCGGTGCAGAGGCTGGTGGCGCGGGGCCGCAAGCGCATCGCCCTTTTGCAGCCACCGAGCAAGCTGACCTATTACACGCATACGCGCACCGGTTTCCTGGCGGGCCTTCGCGAGTTCGGCGCTAGGGAAGTACCGCTCTCCATCAATATCGACACGCCGCTGGCGGAGATCCGCGACGGGATCGAGGCGCTGATGCGCTCGCCCGACGCGCCGGACGGTATCATCTGCGCGTCGGGAAGTGCGGCCATTTCTGTCAATGCCGGCATCGAGGCAGCGGGCAAACGCGTCGGGCGCGACATCGACATGGTATCGAAGCAGTCGGCGCCGATCCTCAACTGGATCCGGCCGGAGATCATCACGGCCTACGAAGACGTGCGCCTCGCCGGCCGCGAACTCGCCAAGGCGGTGATCGCCAGCATCGACGGCGTGGCGCCCGACATGCTGCAAAGCATCAGCCAGCCGGTTTGGGACGACTGAGCGCGCCGCGGGTCGCGGGAACTTTGCTCGCGCGCGAAAAGTTGGCGCCTGATGGTGGTGCGCGACGGGCGTGGCCTCCCTCTTCTCCCCAGCGGGGAGAAGTGCCGAACGCAGTGAGGCGATGAGGGGGCTAAGTGCGCCGACCTCAGGTGGCTTCGCTCCCCCTCATCCGGCGCTACGCGCCACCTTCTCCCCGCTGGGGAGAAGAGGGCCTCTCGACTCCGCTCCTCGTCTCCAGTCGTCGCTGACGAAGAATTGCCCGTGGTGTCGCCGACAATCCGAGGCGGCCCCTAACCGACATCTTATCCTTGACGACGTGCCCCGAAGCTCAGCCGCCCGCGCCCCATGGCCCGTGGGGGATCGCAAGACCGTCGATGCGGTCGAAGCCGTGGGCGCCGAAGAAGTCGCGCTGGGCCTGGATGAGGTTGGCGGTGCCGCGGGCCTGGCGGTAAGCGTCGAAATAGGACAGCGCCGAAGACAGGGCCGGAACCGGAATGCCGGCGGTGACGGCGGCCGAGACGATGCGGCGCAGCGACGGCAGGCTCTCGGCCACCATGGCGGAAAAGGCCGGCGTGACGATCAGGTTGGCGACGTCGGGCTTTTCGGTGAAGGCCTTGGTGATCTCGTCGAGGAATTGCGAACGGATGATGCAGCCGGCGCGCCAGATGCGGGCGATGGTCGGCATGGGGAGCGACCAGCCGAATTCGCGCGAGGCCTCCGCTATGACGGCAAAGCCCTGAGCATAGGCGCCGATCTTGGCGGCGAACAGCGCCAGTTCGAGATCCTTCAGCAGGGCCGCGCCGTCCTCAAGCGGGAAGGCGTAGGCCGGCGCACCGAACAGCGCCTCGGCCGCCTCGCGCTCGGCCTTCATCGACGACAGGCTGCGGGCGGCGACCGCCGCCTCGATCGCGGTGGCCGGCACGCCCATCTGCTGCGCCTCGATCACCGACCACTTGCCGGTGCCCTTCTGGCCGGCGCGGTCGAGGATCATGTCGACCATCGGCCTGCCGGTTTCCGGGTCGGCGCTGGCGAGCACCTTTTCGGTGATCTCGATCAGGTAGGAGTTGAGCCGGCCGCTGTTCCACTGACCGAAGATCGCGCCGATCTCACCGGCCGACTTGCCCAACCCGTCGCGCAGCACGCCGTAGATCTCGGCGATCATCTGCATGTCGGCATATTCGATGCCGTTGTGGATGGTCTTGACGAAGTGCCCCGCCCCGCCCTCGCCCAGCCAGGCGCAGCACGGATCGCCCTCGTAGCGGGCGGCGATCGAGGTCAGCACCTTCTCGACGCGGGCGTAGGACTGCTGCGTGCCGCCGACCATGATCGAGGGGCCGTGACGCGCGCCCTCTTCGCCACCGGACACGCCCATGCCAATGAAGGTCAGTCCTGTGTTCTTCAGCCGGTCGAAGCGCGCGATGGTGTCGCGGAAATTGGCATTGCCGGCGTCGATGACGATGTCACCACCGGCCAGCAGCGGCTTCAGGGCGTCGATCTGCTGGTCGACCGCCTCGCCGGCCTTGATCATGATGATGATCGGCCGCGGCGGGCGGATGGCAGCGACGAAGGCCTCGATAGTGTCGCAGCCGATGATGGCGGGAGCGAGCGCCCCGGCCTCGGCGACGAATTCCGCGGTGCGCGCCGGCGTGCGGTTGAACACCGCGATGCGGCTGCCCTTCTCGGCGATGTTGAGGGCCAGGTTCGATCCCATGACCCCAAGACCGATCAGTCCGATTTCCGCAAGTTCCGCCATGTGTGCCTCTTCGCCTCGAATGGATAAGGAGCACTTTGTGGCATTCTGAAACCTTGCCGACAAGCCGCGAAAACTTGACCGCCATCAAAATTTACTGAAGCGTTTCAGTCGCCCGGCTTGTCGTCGTCGTCGGAAAGCACCCGCCAGGCGGCCCCGTCCAAGTCGTCATACTGGCCGCTCTTCAGCGACCAGAGGAAAGCGAACAGCCCGAGACCACCGAGGAAAAGGGCGATCGGGATCAGGTAGATCAGCATGTTCATGAGGCGAGCCTGGCGTCCGGCGCGACGAAACGGGCGGGCGCGACCGGCTGGCCGGAGCCGGCATCATCCTTGAGGGAAAGCCGATTGAGGCGCAGCGCATTGACGACGACGATGATCGACGAGGTCGACATGGCGACGGCGGCGATCAGCGGCGTCGCATAGCCGAGGATGGCGATCGGCACGGCGATGACGTTGTAGCCGATGGCCAGCGCGAAGTTCTCGCGGATCAGCCGGCCGGCGCGGCGCGAGGCCTCGATGGCGAAAGCGACCGAATCGAGATTCTGCCGCATGAAGACGAAATCCGCGGCCTGGCGGCCGACATCGGCGGCCGTTGCGGGCGCGATCGAGACATGGGCTGCGGCGAGCGCCGGGGCATCGTTGATGCCGTCGCCGACCATCAGCAGCTTGTGGCCCTCGGCCTCGACCGCGGCGCAGAATTCGGCCTTGTCGCGGGGCGCGAGTTCGGCCTTCCAGTTGGCGATGCCAAGGCGCTGGGCGAGCGCGGCGACGACGCCTGCGCGGTCGCCCGAGAGAATGCCGACCGAGAAGCCCTCGCCCTTCAGCAATGCGATCGCCTTTTCGGCGCCCGGCCGCAGCGTGTCCTCGAAGCGGAAGGATTGCAGTTCGCGTCCGTCGAGGGACAGGACGACTTCGGAATAGGCATGGTCGCCGGTCTCGCCGGCCCTTTCCGCGCAGGCAAACTTGCGGCTGCCGAGGCGGTAAACGCCCTCGGCTGTCTCCGCCTCGATGCCGGCGCCGGGGATTTCCCGCACGGCGTCGATCATGCGCGGCGCCACGCCTGCCGCACGCCACAGGGCCTGAGACAGGGGATGGCGCGAATGCCGGGCAAGGCCCGCGGCAATGGCGAAGGCCCCGGCATCGATCGCCGCGGCGTCGATGAGGCGCGGCCGGCCCAGCGTCAGCGTGCCGGTTTTGTCGAAGGCGACGGAGTCGATCTCGGCCAGCCGCTCCATGGCAGAACCGTCCTTGACCATGATGCCGGCCTTGAACAGGCGGCCGGCCGCCACGACCTGCACCACCGGCACGGCGAGGCCGAGTGCACAGGGGCAGGTGATGATCAGCACGGCCACCGCCACCAGCAGCGCATGCTTCCAGTCGCCGTCGTAGAAGCCCCAGCCGAAGAAGGTCAGAAACGCGGTCAGATGAACGGCCGGCGCATAGAATTGCGCCGCACGGTCGGCGATGCGGCGGTAACGCGCGCGTCCGCCTTCGGCCGCTTCCATCAGGTTGATGACTTCGGCGAGGAAGGAGTTCCTGGCCGTCGCGGTCGCCTCGATCACCAGCGAACCGGTGAGGCTGAGGGTGCCCGCCTGCACGGCATCGCCGACGGCGACCTGCTGGGGGGCGCTTTCACCGTTGATGATCGACACGTCCATGTCGCTGGCGCCGGTGACGATCACACCGTCGACCGGCATGCGGTCGCCGGCGGCCACCGCCACGCGATCGCCGACACGCACGTCGTCCAGCGGACGATATTCGCGCGAACCGTCCGCGCCGACGACCATGGCGCCGCGCGGGGAAAGCCGTGCCAGGCCGCTGATGGCCGAGCGGGCGCGATCGCGCATGATGTGGTCGAGGGTGCGGCCGATCAGCAGGAAGAAGAGGAGCGACGCGGTCGCGTCGAAATACGCATGCTCACCGTGGTGGATCGTCTCCCACAGCGAGATGAAATAGGAGAGCGAGATGCCGATGGCGATCGGCACGTCCATGTTGCTGCGGCCGTGTTTCAGGGCGTTCCAGGCGGACTGGTAGAAGAAGCGGCCGGCATAGATCAGCGCGGGGGCGGCGATCATCGCCGAGATCCAGTGGAACATGTCGCGCGTCGAGGCATCGGCGCCCGACCAGACCGAAACCGACAGCAGCATGATGTTGGTCGCGGCAAAACCGGACACGGCGACGGCGCGGATCAGCTGGTTGCGCAGCGAATCGGAGGCTTCCTCGGCCGCGGTGAACAGATGCGATTCATAGCCGGTCGCGGCGATCGCCCGGGCGAAGTCGACCGGGTCTGTCTCGACGTCGCCGACCTTGTCCTTCCAGACGACCGAGACGCGCTTGGTCGACAGATTGACCCGGGCGCGCTCCACTTCCGGCCGGGCGCGCAGCGCCCGCTCGATCGTGCTGATGCAGGTGCCACAATGCACGGCGGGCACGCTGAGGTCGGTCTGCAGCAGCCCCTCCCCCAGATCCCGGCTGGCGAGCCTCAGCTCTTCCGCTGTCGGAAGCGCATGGCCCGCACGCTCGATGTCGAGCGCGCCTTCGGTTCCCGCCGCGCAGCAGCTCATTTTGCCTCTCCGATCACCGCGATGCGGTTCGCTTCGTGCATGATGGTCTGGCCATCCTTGACGGCCACGACCTCGACGATCCAGTGACCGTGCAGGACTTCGTGCGAGGCCTCGTAGACCCCGGCGCCTGCAGGCTGCAGCTTGGCGACGAAGTCCTGATGCTCACCGACCGGCCGCTTGAAGTGGGCGGTCACCTTGTCGGCGATCACCGGCTCGTCGCCCGGAAGCGTCAGGGCATAGTGGATGCGATCGCCCTTGACCTCCAGCTTGCCCTTGATGCCCGTCGCCAGCATGGATCGGATTCCGGCGGCCTTGCCGTTGAACTCCTGGCTTGCGACGTAGGTGTTCTTCACCACAAGGCCGCTCCACGTCGAGGTGGCGAAATAGGCCATGGTGAGGTTGACGGTGATGATGGTGCCGAAGAACAGCAGCATCGCCCCCAGCATGTGCCAGCCCGTAAAGACGAAGGACGGCTTCTCGCTCTGTGTGGTCATTTTTTCGCTCCCGGGCCGAAGAAGACTGCGTCGTAGGTGTCCTGCTCGTCGCCGCCTTCATCCTTGATGACGAATTCGAAGTCCTCGGACTGGTGCTCCAGACGACCGGCCGGCAGGGTCACGAAGACCTTGAGCGTCGTAGCCTCGTCGGGACCGGCCGCGACGGAGAACGAACGCACGGCGGTTTCGTCCTGACCGTTCACCTTCATCGTCGCATCCGGCAAACCATCGAGCGACACGCTGATATTGCGCGGTTGCGGGATCATGTTCAAGATGCGCACGGTGTAGCCATTGCGGATCGAGCCATCGGATTCCATCACGAATTGCGGATTGCGGTCGTGCAGCACGTTGACCTCGAGACGGTCGCGGCTCAGCAGCGCGACGAGCAGGCCGACACCGACCGCCGCCCAGACGCCCATGTAGAGCAGCGTGCGCGGGCGGAAGATGATCCTCCAGTCGAAATGGCGGATCGAGTCGATGAACTTGCCGTCGGCATCGCGCACCTTGCGCGGATCGATCGGGGTCGCGCCATTGCCGGTGGCCAGCGCCATGTTGCCTTGGTACTCGTCGAGCGTCGCATAGGCGATCAGGCCGCGCGGCTTGCCGATCTTGTCCATCACGCTGTCGCAGGCGTCGATGCACAGCGCGCAGGTGATGCATTCGAGCTGCTGACCGTCCCGGATGTCGATCCCCATCGGACAGACGGCGACGCAGGCATTGCAGTCGACGCAGTCGCCGACGGACAGCCCAGCCGCCGCCGCCTTCTTCGAGCCGCGCGTGCGCGGCTCGCCGCGCCAGTCGTTGTAGGTGACGACCAGCGAATTCTCGTCCAGCATCGCGGCCTGAATGCGCGGCCAGGGGCACATGTAGATGCAGACCTGTTCGCGCATGATGCCGCCGAAGACATAGGTGGTGGCGGTGAGGACGGCGACCGTCATATAGGCGACCGGCGCCGCATAGCCGGTGGCGAAGTCCACCGCCAAGGTCGGCGCATCGGCGAAGTAGAAGATCCAGGCACCGCCGGTCGCCACAGCGATCGCCAGCCAAATGGCATGCTTGACCACGCGCTTCCAGATCTTGTCGAAGGTCCAGGGTGCGGTTTCCAGCTTCATGCGGGCGTTGCGATCGCCTTCGATCGCGCGCTCGACGACCAGGAAGAGGTCGACCCACACGGTCTGCGGACAGGTATAGCCACACCAGGCGCGCCCGACCGCCGAGGTGATGAGGAAGAGGCCGAAACCGGCCATGACGAGCAGGCCCGCGACGAAGAAGAATTCCTGCGGCCATATCTCGATGAAAAAGAAGTAGAACCGGCGGTGCGCGAGGTCGATCAGCACGGCCTGGTCGGGAGCGAATTCGCCACGGTCCCAGCGCAGCCAGGGCGTCAGGTAATAGATGCCGAGGGTGACGAGCATGACCAGCCACTTGAACTGGCGGAAGCGGCCCTCGGCCCGTTTCGGGAAGATCTTCTTGCGTGCTTCATAGAGGGGCCGCCGGATCTTCGCCGACATGACCGGCTCGGCCTCATGGCGTTCGACTTCGACGGGTTCGCCCGCCGCTCCTTTGTCAGCATGCAGATTCATTTCAGGACCTCTTCTTTTAGCGCTTCTTCTCCCATCTGGCACCATACCTCGCCTTGACTTATATCAAGCAGCGGCGAAGCGTCGCAATGCATAGGAAAGGCGCTATATCGGGCCGGATGCGGCGTTCTTGCGCAGCAAGGGGGCCTGCCGCGGCCCACCATGCGGCGACTCTGAAGCAAAACGCCACCGACGCAAGAAAAAACCACGCCCGAAGGCGTGGTTTCGATTCTGAGCGACCGTCCGGCGGGAGCGCAGCGAGGCGCCCCGCCGGAACCTGTCGACCGGCTTATTCGCCGCCGCCCAGCGAATGGACGTAGATGGCGAGCTGCTTGACGGTCGTTTCGCCGAGACGCGCATTCCATGCCGGCATGACGCCGTGCTTGGGACGCGAGACATGCTCGACGATGCTGGCCTCGTCGCTGACCTTCAGCCAGATGGCATCCGTCAGGTTCGGTGCACCGAAGTCGCGACCGCCCTTGGCATCTTCGCCATGGCAGGCAGCGCAGTTTTCGGCGAACACGGTCTTGCCCGGCTCGACCATGGCGGCATCTGCCGGCGTACCACTCAGGCTGACGACATAGGCCGAGACCTGCTTGATCTGCTCGGCATCCAGAATGTCGGCATAGGCCGGCATTTCGGAAATGCGGGTGTCAGGATCGCTGTCGTAGCGAATGCCGTGGGCAAGCGTGGTGTTGATCGATTCCAGATCGCCACCCCAGAGCCAGTCGTCGTCGTTGAGGTTCGGATAGCCCATGCCACCGGCTGCGCCCGAGCCGTGGCACGGCGAGCAGTTGACCTTGAAGGCTGCCGCGCCGCCGGCGACGGCAAACTGGGTCAGGTCCTTGTCGGCGACGATCTCGGCGAGCGGCATTGCGGCGATCTTTTCCAGAAAGACCGACTGCGCAGCCTTGGCATCGCTGAGTTCAGTGGCAACCTCTGCGCGGCTGGAATAGCCGAGCAGCCCCTTGGTGCTGTCCTTCAGGAGCGGCCAGGCCGGGTAAGCGATCGTGTAACCGATCGCCCACACGATAGTTGCATAGAAGGTCCAGACCCACCAACGCGGCATCGGATTGTTGAGCTCGCGGATACCATCCCAAACGTGGCCTGTGGTTTCGACGCCGCTGATTTTATCGATTTCTTTTTCAGACATCTCTTAGTCCTCCTTGAGAGGGATGCTTGCCGCTTCGTCAGCAACTTTCTTGCCGCCGGGCCGGAAGGTGAAGACGACAACGCCGACAAAGAACAGGGTCATGGCGAGCAAGCCCCAACTGTCCGCGAAGTGGCGCATGGCCGTATAGGTTTCCATGTGCCCCTCCTCAGCGATAGCCGGTTGCGTCATCATAGGTGGTGAAGTCGACGAGCGTGCCGAGCATCTGGAGATAGGCGACGAGCGCGTCCATTTCCGTCAGTTCGGCAGGATTGCCGTCGAAATCGCCGACCTTGGCTTTCGGATAGCGAGCCAGCAGAGCTGTCGTATCCGCGTTCGGATCCGCCTGGGCCGCAAGATCGGCTTCGGCGTTTGTGATCATGTCATCCGAGTAGGGTACGCCAACGATCTTGTTGGTCTCCAGATTTGCCGTGACATTGGCAACCTTGAGCGGCGTCGTCTTGAGGAACGCGTAGCTCGGCATGATCGATTCCGGAACGACGTCACGCGGTTCGGTCAGGTGCTGGACGTGCCATTCATTGGAATAGCGGTCGCCCACGCGGGCCAGATCCGGACCGGTACGCTTCGAACCCCACTGGAACGGATGGTCGTACATCGACTCCGCTGCCAGCGAGTAGTGACCGTAGCGCTCGACCTCGTCCTTGAACGGACGGATCATCTGGCTGTGACAGACATAGCAGCCTTCACGCATGTAGATGTTGCGGCCGGCCAGTTCGAGCGGCGAGTAGGGACGCATCCCCTCGACCTTCTCGATGGTGTTTTCGAGATAGAAGAGCGGTGCGATTTCCACGATGCCGCCGATGGTCACGACCAGCAGGGAACCGAGGAGCAGAAGGCTGGAGTTCTTCTCGAGGATTTGGTGTTTATCAAGAATGGACATTGTTAGCCTTCCTTCTTATTCGGCCGGCTGGGCGGCAGCGGGTACGACGGAGCCGGGGATCGGTGCTTCCTGGCGTTCGTAACCGAGGATCGTCATCAGGACGTTGTAGGCCATGATGAGACCACCGACGAGGTACATGGCACCACCGACAGCACGCAGCACGTAGTACGGGAACATGGCGGCGACCGATTCGGCGAACGAATAGACCAGGAAGCCCTGCTCATCGTATTCACGCCACATCAGACCCTGCTGGATGCCGGCAACCCACAGAACGGCGGCGTAGACGACGATGCCGAGGGTAGCGAGCCAGAAGTGCCAGTTGACCAGGCGCATGGAGTACAGACGATTGCGGTTCCACAGCTTGGGAGTCAGGTAGTAGACGGCGCCGAAGGTGATCATGCCAACCCAGCCGAGTGCGCCGGAGTGAACGTGACCGATGGTCCAGTCGGTGTAGTGGCTGAGCGAGTTGACCGACTTGATGGACATCATCGGACCTTCGAAGGTCGACATGCCGTAGAAGGCGATCGCGATGACCATCATGCGGATGATCGGGTCGGTGCGGATCTTGTCCCAGGCGCCCGAGAGCGTCATCAGACCGTTGATCATGCCGCCCCAGGAGGGCATCCACAGCATGATGGAGAAGACCATGCCGAGCGTCTGCGCCCAGTCCGGCAGAGCCGTATAGTGCAGGTGGTGCGGGCCGGCCCAGATGTACATGAAGATCAGAGCCCAGAAGTGGATGATCGATAGGCGGTAGGAGTAGACCGGACGGCCGGACTGCTTGGGCACGAAGTAGTACATCATGCCGAGGAAGCCTGCGGTCAGGAAGAAGCCGACGGCGTTGTGGCCATACCACCACTGCGTCAGCGCATCCTGGACACCGGAGAAGGCCGAATAGCTCTTCACGCCGAGGAACGAGACCGGGACCGCCAGGTTGTTGACGATGTGCAGCATGGCGATGGTGACAATGAACGACAGGTAGAACCAGTTCGCCACATAGATGTGGGATTCGCGCCGGGTCATGATCGTACCGAGGAAGGTGATCAGATAGGCAACCCAGACGACGGTCAGCCAAAG
Organism: Allorhizobium sp. GW101-3B10; assembly: GCF_059424725.1. Classification (NCBI taxonomy): domain Bacteria; kingdom Pseudomonadati; phylum Pseudomonadota; class Alphaproteobacteria; order Hyphomicrobiales; family Rhizobiaceae; genus Allorhizobium; species Allorhizobium sp. GW101-3B10. Next base: position 1,757,622 of record NZ_JBWKZR010000001.1, read on the forward strand.
GTCGACATACCATTCCGGTTCGGCATATTCACGGCCTGCGGTGATGCCGAGCAGGTAGCCGGTGGCGGCCATGACGATGAAGAACTGGTAGCCCCAGAACACGAACCAGCCGAGCGAACCGCCGAACAGCCGTTGGCGCGAGGTGCGCTGCACGACATAGAAGGAGGTGGCGATCAGCGCGTTGCCGCCGAAGGCGAAGATGACGGCGGACGTGTGCAGCGGACGCATGCGGCCGAAGTTGAACCACGGCTCGATGTTGAGGTCCGGAAAGGCCAGTTGCAGTGCCACGACGACACCGACGAGGAAGCCGACGACGCCCCAGAATACCGTGGCGATCACGCCGTACTTGACGACTTCGTCAAAGTATTCGGACTTGATCTGCTCGGCAGACTTGACGTTTGCCGGTGCGAACTTCATGCGACGGAGCATGACGATCGTACCAGCAGTCAGCACGAAGAACGCCACCCACATGTGGACGGCGAACAGGCTGTCCTGGGCAAAAGCGACCCCGAGCAGCGCGGCGAAGGCGAGGACCGCCATCACCATTGTTTCTAACGTGTAATTCATTGTTGGTATCCCCCAACGCTTGCTGATCATTCACGAACGGAAACCCCACCGGAGATTCCTTCCGCCTCACGTGCAGAATTCGCATTCCGCCTCACAATCCACCTTGATCCAAATCAATGCAAGCAGCGACTGAATTGCGGAAACATAGATACAAGCTTCCCATTCTGCGATTTGCAGCCTCGGCGCCATGCGTCATCGCAGCGCATCCCGAGAGGGAGACTGTTTTTGGGCACGAACCTGTCCGGCGGATTTCGATCTCAATGGCGGCGGATGCCCGGGAGGAGCGGAAATGCAGGCGAAATCGATGAGCAACGACCCGAAAGAGACGGCGAACCAGCTCCCCCCCGACGGTGCCCTGGAACCGTGCCAGCGCTCCCTCGCCTGGCTGCGCAGAGCCCATGAGGAGCAGCTGTCGCTCTGCGGCGAACTCGAGGAAATCGCCGACTCGCTGCCCGCCAACATCAACCGGCAGAAATGCATCTACGCCGCGAAGGCGCTGGGTCCGTTGATCAAGGGCGTGCACCACTACGAGGAAACCATCCTGTTTCCCTGGCTCGAAACCGCCAGCCGGAATGTCGAGCACCTGCGCGAAACCCTCGACCGGCTGAAATTCGAGCACTGCGAAGACGAGTGCTTCGCGGAAGAGCTCACCGATGCGCTCTTGAAGCTCGGCTCAGGCAGCGCGGTGAACATGGAAGCGGTCGGCTATATGCTGCGCGGTTTCTTCGAGGGCATGCGGCGTCACATCGCTTTCGAGCGGGAATATCTGCTGCAGCACCTCCCGGAAGACGCCAGGATCAGCGGCTGCAACTGAATCCCGCCATCATTCGCTGGAAACGGCTGTCGGCAGGCGTGCGCGAGCCCCTACCCGGCGCCTGTCAGGCGGCGATGTCCCCGGGCAAGCGCTGGTCTTCCAGCAATGTCAGGATGGCCCCGATCACGTCGCCCCGCGGCGTGCGCAAGGGTGCGGCACGGCTTCGCAAGGCGATGCCCATGCCAGAGATTCGCCACCAATAGCAGACCTCCGATTGCTCGCCGGCGAAACACCGGTCGAGTTGCTGGCGGATGTCCTGCGCGATCTGGGCATCATCGACGAATTCGAACAGATTGCGGCCGACCAGATCGAGCTGGGTGGCTCCCAGCCATTCGGCATGCGCCGGATTGCAGTACAGGAACCGGTAGTCGAGGGTCACGACCGCGACCCTGTCGGGCATGCTGTTGAGGATCGATTCGTTGAGATAATTGTCCTCGCCGTCCATCCTGGCTCCCAGGTTGGCGAGCGGAACGGAGGAAGCGGAGCGCTCCCGCACGTCGCCGAAATACCGGTCGAGAAGAATGGACAGCACGGCTGCATGGCGCTGGACACAGGACCGGTCATCGGCGTCCTCGCGGATGAGGCTGCCAATGAAGCGCAGTTGCATGTGGATTTCGGCGATGTCGCTGGCGTGATAGTCGACGACGGCCGCGATGAGCGGATCGAGTTCCCGGTCAAGCAGCCGGACCAGATGATCGTCACCAACCCGGATCGCCTGCTGCAGCTGCGAATTCTTCAGCGAGACCGCCTCGAAGAGCGGCAGCAAACTGGGATGGGAGGAGACTTCGAATGCCACTTTGACAACTGCCCTGGTGAACGCGACGAGGAGAAACCGGCGTCGGCGGATGTGCAATCGCAACACGCACCGACGTTTGATGCATGAGGCGGCTGTTAACATGAATGATTCTCACATTCAATCGCCTAACTTTAAGGTATCAAAGCCACCACGGGCGCGAACACCCTGAAAAACAGAGGGAATTGGCAGTAGTCAAGCCACTTGCGGCCGGTCGCCGCAACCGCGCCGAGGCGGCGCGCGCGAAGCACCTAAAAAAGTCAGCACCGCCTCGCCTACAGCTCGCGCTTGATGTTCCAGCGGTCGTGATACCAGAGCCATTGTTCCGGATATTCCCGTACCCAGGTCTCGACCTTGTTGTTGAGGAGTTGTGCAGTCGCGGTGACGTCGAGCTGGCCTGCCGCATTGCGCGGCAGTTCGACCCGGGGCTCGATTTCCAGGCGGAATCGGTTGCCCGGCAGGCGGATGCAGCGGGCCGGATAGACGTCGCAATCGAACTGGCGTGCCAGCTTGGCGAGCAACGGATTGGTCTTTACGTCGCGGCCGAAGAACTTGGTCGACACGCCCTTCTTGAACTTCTGGTCAACAAGTACGCCGACGCCGCCGCCGTTTTCCAGCTGGCGCGCCAGGGCAAAGGACGAGCCGGCATGGGACGGCACGAGTTTACCCATGCGCTTGGCGCGGAACTCGAACACCTTCTCGCCGATATAGGGATTGTTCGGCGGGCGGAAGAGCACCGTCACGTAGAGCCCGAAGGCGGCGCCGGCGACCGGCAGCAGCTCGAAATTTCCCGTATGAGCGGAAAAGACGATGAACGGGCGTGGATTGTCGCGCAGGTCGAGGAAGAGCGGGATACCAGAGACCTCGATCCGCCCCTCGCCCAGCTTTTCCGGATCGAAATCGAACAGGCGGTCGAGGAACACATATTCTGCCGCCAGCCGCCCCATATGGCCCCAACTACCGAGCGCGATCGCCTCGATCTCGGCCTCGCTCTTCTCCGGAAAGGCGTTGCGCAGATTGGTCAGCATCAGACGGTGGCGGCTGGTCATCGGTCCAACGTAGCGCATCAGCCGGTCGGCGAAATTGATCGCCGGATCGGCCGGGAAGATCTTCAACAGCGTGAGGAAGCCGAAGGCGAACTGCGCCACCGCCCATTGCGAAAAGCGGCGCGATGCGAGGACAAGCCGGGTGATGAAGAGCTTCACGCTCAATCCATCCTCAGGATGATCTTGCCGAACACCTGCCGCCCCTCCATGCGCGACAGGGCGCGGTCGATATCCTCGAACCGCACCTCGGTGTCGATCACCGGATGGACGATACCGCGCGCCATCTTCTGCATGGCATTGGCCATGTTCTCCATGCGGCAGCCGAAAGAGCCGATAAGCCTCAGCTGCTGCTGGAAGAGCATCATCAGATTGATGTCGGTCGATACGCCGGACGTCGACCCGCAGGTGACCAGGCGGCCGCCGCGCTTCAGGACGAACATCGATCCAGCCCAGGTGTCCTTGCCGACATGTTCGAAGACAACGTCAACGCCCTTCTTCTTTGTCAGCTTGCGCACCACGCCCTCGAAACGGTCGGTGCGGTAGTTGATGACATGATCGGCACCGAGCGCCTTGGCGGGTTCGATCTTGTCGTCGGAACCGACGGTGGTGATGACGGTGCAGCCCATCTTCTTGGCGAGCTGGATCGCCGCCGTGCCGATGCCGGAACCGCCGGCATGGACGAGGATGGTTTCGCCCGGCTCGAGCTTGGCATTGTCGAACAGCATGTGCTCGACCGTGCCGAAGGTGACCGGAGCAAGGGCGGCCGCGACTGCGTCGACGCCCGGAGGGGCCGGCACGAGCAGGCGGGCCGGCAGGTTGATCTTTTCCTGGGCGAAGCCGTCGAGATGGAAGCCGTGCACGCCAGAGACGTTTTCGCAGAGATTGTCGCGCCCCTCGCGGCAGGGCTTGCACAGGCCGCAGGTGCGCGCGCCGTAGATGGCGGCGAGCTGGCCCGGCAGGATGTTGCCGACGCCCGGGCCGATCGCTTCGACTACGCCCGACGCTTCGGCGCCGATGACGAGCGGCATCTTGCGCTTGGCAAATGCCATTCCGCGCCAGCCCCAGACGTCGATGTGGTTGAGCGCCACGGCCTTGACGCGAAGCGTGACCTCGCCCGGGCCGGGCGCTTCCGGCTCCGGAAGATCGACGATTTCGAGCTTGCGGTCTTCGACGAGTTGCAGTGCGCGCATAGTTCCTGTTCCTTCCAGGTCCACCAGGCTGGCGAAGACGTCATCCCACGTCCATCGTCATGCTCGGGCTTGTCCCGAGCATCTGCTGACCTTCGCTATTTCACCGACGTCTGGAGGTCCTCGGCACGAGGCCGAGGATGACGTCCCTCATATGGCGCTGGCCTTAGACCGGTTCTCGCGTCATGACAAGGCTGGCGTTCTGCCCGCCGAAGCCGAACGAGTTCGACAGCACGGCCGAAACCTCCGCCGAGCGCTTCACGTTCGGCACTACGTCGAGTTCCATCGCCGGATCCGGATTGGTGTAGTTGATGGTCGGCGGCAGCGTGCCGGTCAGCATGGTCTGGATCGAGAACACCGCCTCGACCGCACCTGCCGCCGTCAGCGTATGACCGATCATCGACTTGTTGGACGACACCGGAATGCTCTTCAAGCGATCGCCGAACACCGCGAGCATGGCGCCGTATTCCATCTTGTCGTTTTCCGGCGTCGAGGTACCGTGGGCATTGATGTAGCCGATCGCGCTTTCCGGCAGTCCGGCATCGTCGAGCGCCGCATGGATGGTGGCGATCGCCGGGCCGCCGTCCGGCGAGGAGCGCGTGCGGTGGAAGTGGTCGGCCTTTTCGCCGCAGCCCTGGACGATGCCGAGCACGTTCGCCCCACGGGCGATGGCGGATTCCAGCGATTCCAGCACCAGGGTGGCCGCCCCTTCGGCGATGACGAAACCGTCGCGATCCTTGCTGAACGGCTTGGAGGCCTTTTCCGGCGGATCGTTCTGGGTCGAAAGCGCCGACAGCAGCGAGAAGCGGATGACCGATTCGGCACTGACGGAACCGTCGGTGGCGATGGTGAGCGCCCGGTCGGTGCGGCCCTGGCGGATGGCTTCCACGCCGAGCTGGATGGCGGTCGCGCCGGAGGCACAGGCGGTCGACAGCGTGACCGGCAGGCCGCGCGTGCCGAAGCGGTCGGCGAGCCGCTCCGAGATCGAGCCGAACTGCACGGCCTCGAGGAAGACCGGGTCGGCCTTCTGCCGCATGGCGGCCAGGAAGCGTTCATAGGCATCGCCGGGATGGCTGGCCGGCGGCGAGCGCTCGGCAAGGGCGAAGCGGTCGGCCCATTCGGGTTCCACCGGCGGGGCGGCGAGGAAGAGCGGTCCGTCGAAGTCGCCGGTGAGGCCGGCCTGGGCCAGTGCCTCGATCGTCGTCTCGCGCGCCATGGCATAGGAGCGCTCGACCGAATTCGGTGCAGGAATGTCGATGAAGTCGACGGTGCCGCCGATGCGGGTCGACATGCCCTCGGTGTCGAAGCGGTTGATATAGTGGATGCCGGACTTGCCCGACGTCAGCGCGTCCCAGTTGTCGGAAAGCCCCTGGCCGAGCGAGGTGATCACGCCCATGCCGGTGACGGCGACGATCGGGCGGCCGAGATGGTCCTTGAAACGGTTGTCTGTCATGCTCTCAACTCCTCACGCATCGGCCGAGACGAAGGCGATGCCCTCGCCGCGCGTATAGCCGACCGTGGTCACGACGGCGTGGCGGGCGGGCGCGATCATGGCGGCCTCGTGCGCCGGATCGAAGGGCGGCACCTTGGCGCCGGAATCGATGGCGAGCGCCGCAAGGGCCAACCCGAGCGGGAACTGGGCTTCCAGACCGTGGCCGGTCGAGCCGCCGTAACCGCGGACCGGCATGCCGGGGAATTTTTCCGCCAGCACGGCCTGTTCTCTCGTCGCCAGGTCATGCAGACCGCTCGAACCGGAGAAGACCACCGTGTCTGCGGCGCTCACGTCGCCGGCGAGCTTCGCCAAGCGTCCAAGACGCTTCTCCAGTCCGCCGTCGTCCCGCTTGCCGCGGTCGCCCTCGACCGCTTCTAGAACCGCATAGATGTGGGCGCCGCGCGCTTCAGCATGGGCCCGGCTTTCCAGCATGAGGAAGGCGCCGACCGTGCCGAGGACCATGCCGCCGCCCTCGCTCGACTGCCGCGACCACAAGGGCTTCCATTCGCCGGTGGAATGGGCCTGGATGCCCTCCACCAGTAGCAGGATGTCTGCCCGCTCGGCGATGAAGGCGCCGCCGACCAGGGTATGGGTCGACTGGCCGGCCCGGATGCGGGAAAAGGCCGTCTCGATCGCCGAAATGCCGGCTGATTCCTCGCCCATGAAGGTGCGCGACGAGCCGGTGACCTTGTGGACGATGGAGATATTGCCGGCCATGAGATTGGAGAGCTGGGCGAGGAACAGCGTCGGGCGCAGTTCCGTGGTCAGCTTCTCGATCAGCAGGCGCTCGCGGTCATTACGCTTCAGCGCCTCGTCGACGATCAGGCTGTCGACCGCGATGTCGCGCTCGCCGCCACCGGCCGCGACGATCAGATCCATCGATCCGCAGGCTTCCAGGTCGTCCTTCATGCCGGCGTCATCGAGCGCCAGACCGGCGGCATAGACGCCGAGGCGCTGCCAGTTCTCCATCTGCCGCTGGTCGCCGCGCTTGGCGATCTGCTGCGACCAGTCGATCTCCGGAAGGCGGTGGACCGGGTACGGCTTGAACTTTTCCGTCTCCAGCACCGGCGGCGGCGCCGTGGCGGAAGACAGGAGGGCAAGATGCGCCTCCTTGCCGGTGCCATGGCAGGTGACGATGCCAATACCGGTGATCACCACATCGTTCGGCTTCTTGCTCATTTGCTGTCCTCTCGCCGGCGACACGGCCAGCGCATCGAACCCTGCACGGGCTCGCATCCATCAGAATAAAGGTATCAGAGCCGGGCGCTCCGATGCCGCACTATTAGCGGGCGGCGGCGATGGCGTCCATCAGGCCGATTTCCTCGGCGCGCCTGCGCACGATGTCGGCCAGCGGCACCTCGCTGAAAGGCATGGTGCGGAGCTTCAGCTGCGCGTCGCAGATCTTCTTGCCGTCACTCGAGATCTTCGCCTTGGTCACGGCGAAACCGGAGCCGTCATGTTCCAGCTGGGTCTCGATTTCGAGAACCGCGCCGGGCTCGACGAAGGCGCGCATCTTCGCGCCGTCGACTGACATGAGGAACGGCATGGCCGTGAAATCCTTGGCGGCCAGGACCAGCATGCCGGAGGCTTGCGCCATGGTCTCGATGAGGAGAACGCCCGGAACGAGCGGCATGCCGGGAAAATGGCCCTCGAAGACCGGGCTCTTCTCGGGCACGACAGAACGGGCCTTCAGCGTGCCGCGGTCGAGGTCAACGGCCTCGACCTTGTCGATCATCTGGAAATATTCGAGCAGCATGAAAAGACCTCCGCCCTATCGGCGGTTCAGCCCTTGGCCGCCCGCAGTTCGTCGATCTTGGCGCAGAGGTTCTTGAGCACGAAGTATTCCTCGGTCGAAACCTTGCCTTCGTTGACTTCCTGGGTCCACTGCTCGAGCGGGATCTTGATGCCGAATTCCTTGTCGATCGCAAAGACGATGTCGAGGAAGTCGAGGCTGTCGATGCCGAGGTCGTCGATCGTATGGCTTTCGGGCGTAATCGTCTCGCGATCGATTTCGCTCGTCTCAGCGATGATGTCGGCAACTTTGTCGAATGTAGCGGTCACGCCAATTACCTCATATGTCGAAAATCTTTGTTCCACATAGGGAAAACGATTCTAAATGCCAATGGGAAGTTTGGCCGCCGGCGAAATTTGCTGCCGAAGTGTTGCTCAAACAGCAATCGAGTGACGGCCCTTCCCGGTGGAGAGATAGCTGTCGAACACGGCCGCGACGCTGCGGGCAAAGGGCTTGCCCGCCTCGGTCAGGCGGAACTCGTCGCCGACGATCTCACAGATCGCATCCGGATTCGAAGCCACATATTGCCGCGCTTCCGCAATCACCGTCTCACCGATTCCGGGATAGAGCTTGCGCACGGTCGCGAAGGAGAAGGCGAAGCGGCACATGATCTCCTCGATCACATGGGCGCGCAGCCGGTCGTCTTCGGTCAATTCGATGCCGCGCACCACGGTCAGGCCGTCCGTTTCCGCCATGCGCTGGTATTCGCCGGTCGCCGGCATGTTCTGGACATAGCCCTGCGGCAACTGGCCGATCGAGGAGGCGCCGAAGCCGATCAGGGCTTCCGCGGCGTCATCCGTATAGCCCTGGAAATTGCGACGCAGCTTTCCGTTGCGTGCGGCCACCGCCAGCCGGTCTTCGGGCCGTGCAAAGTGGTCGATGCCAATCGGCTCGTAGCCTGCGGCGACCAGCATGTCGGCGGCGCGGGTCATCTGGGCAAAGCGCATCTCGACGTCGGGCAGCGCCTCTTCGGGAATCATCGTCTGGTGCTTCTTCATCCACGGCACGTGGGCATAGCCGAACAGCGCGATGCGGTCGGGCGACAGCGAGACGATGTCGTCGACCGTCGCCTCCAGCGTTTCCATCGTCTGGTAGGGCAGGCCATAGAGAATGTCGCAATTGACCGAGTGGACACCCCTCGCCCGCACCGCGTCAACCACGGACTTGGTCTGTTCGAAGGTCTGGATGCGGTTGATGGTCTTCTGCACCTTGGGATCGAAGTCCTGGACGCCGAGGCTCGCCCGCGTCATGCCGATCGCAGCCAGCGCGTCATAGCGCGGCTCGTCGAGATCGTTGGGGTCCATCTCGACGCTGATCTCGGCATCGTCGCGGAAATCGAAGGCCGCGCGGAACGCCGTCATCAGGTCGATCAGGTCTTCAGGCTTGAGCATGGTCGGCGAACCGCCGCCGAAATGCAGCGCGCTGACCCTCGCGTCGCGGCTGACCAGGCTGCCGACCTTGGCGATCTCCTTCTTGAGCGAGGCGAGATAGCTGGCGATCGGCTCGTATTTCAGCGTGTGCTTGGTGTGACAGGCGCAGAACCAGCAGAGCCGATCGCAATAGGGAATGTGCACGTAGAGCGACAGATCATGACCCGCGCCCAGTTCGCCGAGCCACTGCGCATATTTGCCGCAGTGCACGCCCTCATGAAAATGCGGCGCAGTCGGATAGCTGGTGTAACGTGGAACAGAGCCGGAATACTTGGCCAGCAGGGAGTTTTGCATGTCTTGCGCCATTCATTTTAACGTCGTCTTAGACTTCTTGGTAGCGCCGCAAACGTCACGCGCCTTTGACTTCGATCAATTTACTGGTAGATTTGTCGGACTGCTCGCACTGAAGTGTCACGGGCATCGCCCATAAGGCTCGGGAGGAGTGAAATCCGGGCTTGACCTTGCGGCAGTTTGGCGTCAGACGGGATCAAAATCATGGACGCGCACAAGAAACATACAGGCGAATGCGAGGCGCCGGCAGTCTGCAAAGCCTGCGAGGCCCGCCATGGCGGCATTTGCGCGACTTTGAGCTCTTCCCAACTCGTCGAACTCAACAAGCACTCCACCCGCCGCAAAGTCGATCCCGGCAACGAAGTCATCGGCCAGGGTGAACGCGTGGGCAGCTACAGCAATATCCTGAACGGCGTGGTCAAGCTGTCGAAGATGATGGCGGACGGCCGCCAGCAGATCGTCGGCCTGCAGTTCGCGCCCGATTTCCTCGGCCGGCCGTTCTACAGCGAAAGCTCGGTCACCGCCGAAGCCGCAACCGAAACCGAAATCTGCTCCTTTCCCCGCCCGATCATCGACCGCATGGTCGGCGAGACACCGGACCTGGAGCGAAAGCTGCATTCGCAGTCGCTCAAGGAGCTCGACGAGGCTCGCGACTGGATGCTGACGCTCGGCCGCAAGACCGCGCAGGAGAAGGTGGCGAGCTTCCTCTACCTGATCGCCACCCATATCGACCCGGAAAAGGGCAGCGCGACGACCTTCGACCTGCCGCTGTCGCGCGCCGACATCGCCGACTTCCTCGGCCTGACGATCGAGACGGTGAGCCGGCAGATGACAAAGCTGCGCAAGGACAACATCATCGTCATCGAGAACAATCGCCATGTGATCGTTCCCGACCCGCGCCGCCTGCGCTACGCAGCCGGCAACGACTGACGCGCCGACCGTCCGGGGCGACCGTCCGGGGCGCCGTATCAGCTCCACTCCCCGAAATTCCCCGTCAGCGCGTGACGATGATCTTGGTGTTCTTCAGCCCGTTGTGGGTCGCCATGGAGAAGAACTGCGCCGCATTGTCGGGATGCAGCCGCACGCAGCCGTGCGAGGCAGGCCGGCCGAGGCGCTTCAGATCGTAGGTGGCGTGCACCGCGTAACCGCCATGGAAGAAGATCGCATAGGGCATGGGCGCATTGTCGTACTTGCGCGAGCGATGGTTCTTCGAGGCCCATTTGGCGCGGTAGTTGCCGAGCGGGGTCACGTAACCCTTGCGGGCGGTCGAGACCTTCCAGCGATGCCTGACGATGCCGTTCTGCGTGACCGTCATGGTCTGTTTGGAAATGCTGATGCTGGCGACGAGGTTGCTGGCCGAGGCCACCATCGGCTGAACCAGCAGGCACAAGGAGGCCGAGACGGCCAGAAGCAGTTTACGCATGATCTTCCCCCAGTCTTTGTCTCCGCCCCCGGGGCGGCTGCTTACAGGGGGGACCATAGTATAAATTCGAATAAATGCGATTAAGCGGCAAGGATAAGATTGGTTTAACGGCGGTGTTCAGTCAAAGGCCTGCGGCAACCTCTAGACGACGAGGCCTGCGCCAAGAAGAAGCAGCGCCAGAACTGTCAGTGCCGAGCAGCTTGCGTAGAACAGTGCGACGCCCGTCTCGATGTCGCCGGCGGTGGCGACCGGCCGGCCGGAACCGTTGATCATCGGTTCGCTGACTCGTTTGCCGCCATAGATGCGCGGGCCGGTCAGCTGGATGTCGAGCGCGCCGGCCATCGCCGCTTCGGGCCAGCCGGAATTGGGCGAACGGTGCAGGCCGGAATCGCGCAAGGTCACCGACAGGGACCGGCGCGCCGCCTGCGAACCCTGCAGCGCCCAGGCCGCAGCGGCAATCAGCAGGCTGGACAAGCGCGCGGCCGGCCAGTTGGCGAGATCGTCAAGGCGGGCCGAGGCCCAGCCGAAATCGCGATACTTGTCGCTTCTGTGGCCGATCATCGAATCGGCGGTGTTCAGCATCTTGTAGGCGAGGATACCGGGCAGACCGGCGAGCGCATACCAGAAGGCCGGCGCCACGACGCCATCGGCGAAATTCTCCGCCAGGCTCTCGATCGCCGCGCGGCAGACCCCTGGTTCGTCGAGCGTCTGCGGATCGCGGCCGACGATGAGCGCGACCGCGCGCCGTCCGCCGTCGAGCCCGTCGGTCCGCAGGCCCAGAGCGACGGCCGCGACATGATCGCCGAGGCTCTTCTGGGCGAGGAAAACGGCGACGACCAGAAGTTCGAGAACAAAGCCGACGACGCCGAGGGCCCGAAACAGGTCCGACAGGACGAGACCGACGACGATGGACAGGGCAAGTAGCAGGACGATCGACACCACACCATTGCGCCTCCGCGTCGCGGATGCCAGCGTGTCGAGGTTGAGACGGCGGTCGAAGAAGGCAATGCCGTGGCCGAACAGCACGACGGGATGCGGCAGACGGGCCCAGAGCGCCGGCGGATCGCCGACGATACGGTCGAGAACGAGCGCGCCGAAAAGAGCGGCGAGGATCCAGATCGTCATCGTCCGCTCCACATGGCAAGTGCTGCCGCAAGGCGTTCGTCCGACGCCGTGTCGGGCGTCAGTCCGAAGCGCAACCAGGTCAGCGCGTAGTCGAACTTGCGGGTAAGAATCTGCGCATGGCACAAATGCGTATGCAGTTCGGCTGCCCGGGGATCGTTGACGAGGGCGAAGAGCGAGGTTCCGCCTTCGACTTTCAATCCGGCATCTGCGAGCACTTGCCCGAGTGCTGCCCGGCGCTCGGCGATGTTGCGGCGGAGCGGCTGCGGATCGGCGGACAAAAGATCGGTCGCCACCGAAAGCGCCGGCCCGGAGACCGCCCAGGGTCCCAGCCAATCGGCGAAGCGCTCGAGAATGTCGTCGGCTGCAATGACGAAGCCGAGCCGCAGGCCGGCGAGGCCGAAGAACTTGCCGAAGGAACGGAAGACGATGAGGTTCGGTCGCGTCGAAACCGCGCCGGCGAGGCTCGTCTCCGGCGTGCAGTCGCCGAAGGCTTCATCGACCACGAGGAAACCGCCCTGCCCGGTCAGCCGGTCGGCCAGAGACAGAAGATCTCCCGGCGCATGCAGCCTGCCGGTCGGATTGTTGGGGTTGACGACAACGACCAGCCCAGAACGCAGTTCGACATCATCCAGCGTCGCCACCGCATCGACCGTAAAGCCGTTGGCCGAGAGCACGCGGCCGTATTCGCCATAGGTCGGCGACAGAATCGCGGCGCGCCTTTCAGTGTCGGCGAGCCTGGGCAGAAGCTGGATCACCGACTGCGTACCGGGAGCGGGAAGCGGCAGGATGTGGCCCGAGCCATAGAAGGCCCGGGCGGCGTGACGCGTTTCGTTCAGCAGGTCATGGTCCGGCAGGCGGTGCCAGATGCGGTCGGGAATGGCGGGCAAGGCCGGCGGACAGGGATTGAGGCCCGTTGACAGATCGAGCCAGTCCCCCGGCTGTCCGCCATAAAGCGCTGCGGCCGCACCGATGCCGCCGCCGTGGGCGATCCGGCCGCTCATGCAGCACCTTGCCGAATGTCGATCAGGTGCATGAAGGAGCCCGCGACATTGTCGCGCCGGAGGCCCACGTCTCCGAGCGATGCGCCGAGCGCGTCTTGGGCGGCGAACAGCCGGTCGGCGGCGCCTTCCGACACGATCGAGGCATAGTGGAACTCGTGCGCCGTCATCGGCGAGGCAAAGAAGGTTTCATCGAGAGGCGTGATGCGGCGATAGCCGAGATGGCGCTTGCGGGTGGCGTAGCTGGTGACCAGTGGCAGCAGGCCCAGCATCGGGTGCACGGCGCCCTCGGCATCGATGAGCGCATCGCCCAGAACCATATAGCCGCCGCACTCGCCAAAAACCCTCGCGCCGCGCATGTGGGCTTCCAGCATGCCGGTGCGGAAGGTCGAGGCTGCGGCCAGCGTCCCGGCATGCAGTTCGGGATATCCGCCCGGCAGGTAGACCGCGTCGGCGTCCGGCGCCGGCACCTCGTCGGCGAGCGGCGAGAAGAATGCGATTTCCGCCCCTGCCTCCTGCCAGCCGCGCAGGATATGGGCATAGGAGAAGGCAAAGGCGATGTCGCGGGCGACGGCGATCTTCTGGCCGAGCGGCGGCAGGGGTGCCACGGCGGGCGGGATGGACGCGCGGGGCGAGGCTTTGGCCGCATCCAGCAGGGCGTCGAGGTCGCAGCCATGCTGGATAACGGCGGCCGCGCGCTCGATGAAGGCTTCGAGTTCGCCATGCTCGCCGGCCTGCACGAGACCGAGATGGCGCTCGGGCAGATGCAGACTGGGATCGGATCGCACCACGCCGAGCACCGGCATGGCGATGTCTGTCAGCGCCTGGCGCAGCATGGTTTCGTGGCGGTCGCTGCCGACACGGTTGAGGATGACGCCGACCACGCGGGTGTCGGTGCGGAACTTGGCAAAGCCGCTGACGAGGGCCGCGACCGAATGGGACGCCTTGGCACAATCGACCACCAGCACGACGGGCAAGCCGAGGAGAGCTGCAAGATCGGCGGCCGAGCCTTCACCGTCCGCCGCGCCGTCGAACAGGCCCATCATGGCCTCGACCACCAGCAGCCTGCCCTGCGCCGCATGGCCGGCGGCATCGGTCCGCAGCAGGTCGTCGCGCATGGCCCAGGGATCGAAGTTGAGGCAGGTTTCGCCGCTTGCCGCCGCATGGAAGGCGGGATCGATATAGTCCGGACCAGCCTTGCCCGGCGCGATCGCCACGCCGCGCTTCTTCAGCGCCCGCAAGAGCCCGAGCGTCACCGTCGTCTTGCCGGAGCCGGAGGACGGCGCTGCGATCAGCAGGCCGTTCATGCGCTGTCCTTCTTGGTGCCGGAGGCGAAGGGATCGGGCAGCAGCTTGCGGCCGGAGAGTGCACCCAGCCAATCGAGCGAGGGACGAAGCCGCACCACCTCGCCGACGACAACGATGGCCGGCGGCTCCAGCCCGGAGGCGAGCACGTCGGCTTCCGCCCGGCCAAGCGTGGTTTCCAGCACCTGCTGCGAGGCGGTCGCGGCATCGCAGACGAAGGCGACGGGTTCGTCGGGCGAGCGCCCGGCGCCGATCAGATGGGCGCTGATCGTGGCGATGTGTTTCATCGCCATATACATGACGATGACCGGCGAACCGCGGCCGATGGCGTCCCAGTCGATCCGGTCGGGCACGACGCCGGAGCTGTCATGGCCGGTCAGGAAGGTGACGGCGTGGTTGATCTCGCGGTGGGTGACCGGGATGCCGGCATAGGCCAGGCCGCCGATCCCGGCGGTGATGCCGGGCACGATGCGGAAGGGCACGCCGTGGTCGATCAGGGTCAGGGCTTCCTCGCCGCCACGTCCGAAGACGAAGGGGTCGCCGCCCTTGAGACGCAAGACCCTGTGGCCGGCCTTGGCAAGCTCGACGAGGCGCAGCGAAATATCGCGCTGCTTGGCCGACGGCTTGCCGCCGCGCTTGCCCGCATATTCGAGGAGCGCGCCCGGCCGGGCAAGTTTCAGGCATTCGTCGTTGACCAGCGCATCGTGCACGATCACGTCGGCCTCACCCAGCGCCTTGGCGGCGAGCAGGGTCAGCAGGCCGGGATCGCCCGGGCCGGCGCCCGCCAGCCAGACGTGGCCGGGCATGATCGTCGCAAGCTTGGAAAAGGGATCGAAACTCATGGACATGCTCTAGGCTCCGCATGGCGAAATTGCAATCGCGAAGGCCGCTGACGGCGCTTCCGGATGGCCCCGCGCTCGCCTATAACGGGACCATGAGCCAACCCGACAAAACCGCCGCGCTCGCGGCCGACGAAGGCCGCATCGCCAAGCCCGAAGGCCCGCTTAGGACCGGCTGGACGACGGGCGCCTGTGCCACGGCGGCCACCAAGGCGGCGCTGACGGCGCTGATCACCGGCGAGTTCCCGGATCCCGTCACGATCCGCCTGCCGCGCGGCGAGGAGCCGGCCTTCGCGCTGGCGCTCGAGGCCCTTGGCGATGGCTATGCGATGGCCGGCATCGTCAAGGATGCCGGCGATGATCCGGATGTGACGCATGGGGCAACCGTAGTCGCCTCGGTGCGTCCGCTTCCGCCCGGAAGCGGTATCCGCTTTGCCGCCGGCGACGGCGTCGGCACCGTAACGCGACCGGGCCTGCCGATCGGCGTCGGCGAGCCGGCGATCAATCCGGTTCCGCGCGCGATGATGACGGCCGAGGTCGAGGCGCTCTGTGCGCAGCACGACCTGCCCGCCGATGTCGAGATCACCGTGTCGATCCCGGGCGGGGACAAGATCGCGGAAAAGACCTGGAACCTGCGCCTCGGCATCGTCGGCGGGCTCTCCGTGCTCGGCACGACGGGCGTCGTCCACCCCTTCTCCTGCGCGGCCTGGATCCATTCGATCCATCGCGGCATCGACGTCGCCCGCGCCGAGCGCATGCGACACGTGCTCGGCGCCACCGGCTCCACTTCGGAGAAGGCGGCGCAAGCGTTTCACAATCTTCCGGACGGCGCGCTGCTCGACATGGGCGACTTTGCCGGCGGCCTGCTCAAATATCTGCGGGTGCATCCGGTGCCGCGGCTCACCATTGCCGGCGGGTTCGCCAAAATGGCCAAGCTCGCCCAGGGCGCGCTCGACCTGCACTCCTCCCGCAGCCAGGTGGACAATGAAGCGCTCCTGTCACTGATCGACGGGGCGGTGCTCGCCGAGCCCGTACGAGAGCGAATGCTGCACGCGAACACAGCCTTGGAAATACTTGAACTAGCAACTGAAAATGAAATTGACGTGGCCTCCGCGGTTGCCCGCGCCGCCCGCATGACAGCGATCGCGACCCTGCGCGGCGCGCCGGTCGAGGTCGACGTGATCGTCACTGACCGCCAGGGGAAGATCATTGCCCGTGCCGCCTGACGCAAAGCCGAGGGTACTGATCCTGGGCGGAACCGCCGAAGCGACGGCCCTTGCGGAACAACTCGTCGCCCGCGGCGACGTCGCGGTCGTCACCTCGCTTGCCGGGCGCACCGCCCATCCGGTGCTTCCACCCGGCGAGGTGCGCATCGGCGGGTTCGGCGGCGCGGCGGGCCTGGCCGCCTATATCCGCGACAACGGCGTGACGCGGATCATCGATGCCACACACCCCTTCGCCCGGCGGATCTCGGAAAACGCCATCCAGGCGGCGGCCGAGACGGGCATCGCGCTCGAGCATCTGGTTCGCCCCGGATGGGAGCGCCAGCGCGGCGACCGGTGGCAGGAGGTTTCTTCGCTCGAAGAGGCGGCGCAGGTCCTGCCGGCTGGTGCGACCGTGTTCCTGGCGCTCGGCCGGCAATATCTCGACGCCTTTGCCGCACGGAGCGACTGCCGCTTCGTCATCCGCATGGTCGACGCACCGGAGAAACCGCTGCCGTTCGCCGACCCCGTGCTGATCCTCGGCAAGCCGTCGGCCGACCCGGGGCGCGAGGCCGAACTCTTCGCCGCCCACGGCATCACCCATCTCGTGTGCCGCAATTCCGGCGGCGCATCGGGCTACGGCAAGATCGTCGCGGCGCGGGAAATGGGATTGCCGGTGGTGATGGTGGAACGGGCCGAATAGAATCGGGGCCGGCACGGGCCGGGGCCTTGCGGCCCCGACCCCGACGTCTTCGGGCGCGTCAGGCAAGGCCCCTGGCGAAATTGCCGAGGATCGCGTTCCAGCCTTCGACATGGCCGTTGCGTGCCTGCTCGCTGCGGAACTTCACCTGCTTCAGCGTGATCTCGGTCATGCCGGGCTGCGGCTCGGCGAAATCGATGGTGACCACGCTGTCATCCAGCGAGTGCGGCGATTCCCAGGTGAATGCCAGACGGGAATGGGGATCGATCTCGAGATAGGTTCCGGCATGGGGGATTTCCTTCTCGGGCGTCTTCATCACGATCGAGAAGCGGCCACCCTTGACCGGATCGGTCGTCACCCGGGCATCGTCGCCGGTGGTGCCCGGCGGGCGCATGAATTTTGCCAGGGTCTCGGGCGAGAGCCAGGCGTTGAAGACCTTTTCCCGCGAGGCGGCAATCGTGCGGCTTACTGTCAGTTCAAGTTCGCTCATGGTCGTTTTCCTCTGAAGCGAGTGCATTTTCCAGCGCCGAAAGGCGCAGCTCCCAGATGGACTTCAGTTGCGCGAACCAGCTCTCAGTCAGCTGCAGCGGTTCGAGCTCGGCCGTGATGAAATGTTCGCGACCCATCGTCCGGCGGGTGACCAACCCCGCCTCCTCCAGTACCTTGATGTGCTTGGAGACTGAGTTCAGCGACATGTCGAAATGGGCGGCGAGCGCGGTCACTCTCAACGCGCCCTCCTGAACAAGCAGCGTCAAGATTTGTCGCCGCGTGGTGTCTCCAGCGGCTTTGAGAATGCGCGACAGAGCGTCTTCGTCCATTTGTTCACCCTATTGGGTGAATATATGAGACTCACCCAATAGTCAACCATATGGGTGATTATTTTCAAGCAAGCATACCGATACCTCTCGGGAACCGTTTTGCTGTTCCGGCGGCAAGTGCATCCGTGGCAAGGTCGGCGAAAGGACCAGGACGCCGAACGCGCATCGGAGGCGCCCCCCTGTGCCAAGATTGGCGTGCCGGTGATAGTCGGTTCATGAAAGGAATTCTTTTTGGACAACAGCGCCTCGAGCGACATTGCTCACCCCGTTCGGATGCAATTGGACGCCTACAACGCCCGCGATATCGACGCCTTCATTCAATGGTGGGCGGACGACTGCAAATACTACGCCTTCCCTTCCACTCTTCTCGCGGACGGCAAGGCGCAGATTCGCGCGCGCCACATAGAACGTTTCAAGGAGCCGAACCTCTGCGGAAAACTGCTGACGAGATCGGTTGTGGGAAACACGGTCGTGGATCATGAAACAGTGACCCGTACCTTCCCGGAGGGGCCCGGAGAAGTCGACGTCATCTGCATCTACGAGATAGAAGGCGGAAAGATCGCCAAGGCGTGGTTCAGGCTCGGTGAGCCTCGGCTGCACTCACCGACGACGTGACCGGCCGCAGGCTGCCTTCCTACGCCTCCTTCACCCCCACGATCGTGTCGTGGATGAGTTGCAGCACGCCGTCGGGATCGATACCCGTGCAGATCTTCTGGCTCGGCAGGTGATCCCAGACGCTCGGACCAAAGCCCATGTAGTCCGGCTTCTGGATCGTCATGCCGTCGGCGATGCCGCCGCAGACCACGCGGACCGAACCCGAACGCGTCTTGAACAGGTGCGGTGCCACGACATAGGCGCAGGCGCAGCTGTCATGCACGACCATGCCGTCGGGCACACGGCTCTCGTAGAACTTGATGTAGAACTGCGACAGGTCGAACAGCAGGCGGGCGCGGCTGGTGCCGGCCGCATCGCGGATGTCGGCGAGCTGCCGGCGGGTCATCACCGTCTGCGTCGTCACGTCGAGGCCGACGATCACCACCGGCCAGTCGGCGGTGAAGACCATGTCGGCGGCTTCCGGATCGCCGTGGATATTGGCCTCGGCCGCCGGCGTGACATTGCCGTTGACGTCGAAGGCGCCGCCCATGATGACGACTTCCTTGACCAGCTCGACGATGCCCGGATCTTCCTTCAGCGCATTGGCAAGGTTGGTCATGCGGCCGACGGCGACCAGCGTCACCTCGCCCGGATTGGCGCGAATCGTCTCGACGATGAAGCGGTGGGCCGGGCGCGGGTCAAGCGGCAGGTCGATGACATCCGGCACGCCGATATTGCCCAGCCCGTCGTCGCCGTGGATGAATTTCGGCGGCTCGTGGCTCACGCGATGCGGAATGAAGGTCTCGCCGGCACCCCGGGCCACCGGCGCGGCGATCTTCCACTCGCGCTTGAGGAACAGCGCGTTGCGCGTCGTCGTCTCGATCGACGCATTGCCGAAGACGGTGGTGATCCCGACAAGATCGATCTCGTGATGATGGTGGAGGAAGAGCAGCGCCATGGCGTCGTCGACGCCCGGATCCGTATCGAAAATGACCTTGTGCATGTGACCGCCGGGATGCTGATGGAATGAAGAAACGAAGCGCCTGTCTTAGCGCATGTGTCGCCGGATGGCCAAGCTGTCAGCCGCCGGCTTCGGCGAATTCGGCCATCAGGCGCGGGAAGTCCTCCATCGGCGGAAACTGCGGATAACTGTGGCGCGCCGGCGTCTGCACCCAGGACAATTTTTCGCTGACGCAGGTTTCCATGAAGGGGGTGAAGGCCGCCGCATCGTCCAGCAGGGTCGAGCGGACATTGACGAAAGGTCCCATGGCGTCGAAGCGGGTGAACATCCAGCTCAGGCAATGCGGGCAGAAGAAATGGCGCAGATCGCCGTGCAGGCCGCCGATCACGGGCTCGAGGCCGCTCACCTCGACCTTGCCTTCCGGATAAAGCGAACTCAGCGAAAAGGCGCTGGCAGTCATCTTCTGGCAGCCGGTGCAATGACAGGCCATGGTCATCACCGGCCGCCCCCTCACCTTCAGCTGCACCTTTCCGCAACGGCAGCCGCCGCCCGTCACATCACCGTCGAACGCCATTGGACTCTCCTTGGTCTCATGCCGGCACGATAGCGCCCGGACGCGAAAGAATATTGGCACACCGCGACCAGATCGGGACGCAATTCATGGCAGGAGGGCGATCCTGACTTTGATCCGGTCACCGGCCTTCAGTCGTGCCGCCTTGCGGACCGCTGCCTTGACCGGGAGAACATAGCTAGACGATGCCTTTTCGGGAAAGAGCGAGGTCCGGAACCCGACGTCGGCGATTTCCGCCGTCACCGCCACCATGCCCCATCCCGACCGGCTGCTCTCGGTGGCGCAGCGGATGGCAAAGCCGACATCCGCCGGCAGGGTGACGAAATGCCAGGAACCCTTGCCGCCGTACTCGAAGAGATCGGCCTCGAATTCCCAAGCCTCCATCGCCTACCCCCCGGATCACACGTCTGTTTTCTTTTTCTTCTTTCCCACATTGCGCAGCACGTGGGAGAATTCGGAATTGTAGAGGTCGCTGTCGCGGAATTCGACATGGCCGAAGACCTTGCCGACCATGATGAGGGCCGTGCGGGTGATCTTCGCCTTGCGCACCTCCTCGGCCATGTCCTTCAGCGTGGTGCGGATCAGAAGTTCGTCCGGCCAGGTCGAGCGATAGGCGATGATCACCGGGCAGTCCTCGCCGTAATAGGGCGTCAGCGTATCGCGGATATGGGTGAGGTTGCGGATCGACAGGTGGATGGCGAGCGTCGCCCTCGACTTTCCGAGGATTTCCAGCGTCTCGAATTCCGGCATCGACGACGCCTTCATCTCGGTGCGCGTGACGATCACCGTCTGGGCGATCTCGGGAAGCGTCAGCTCCGTCTTCAGCCGCGCGGCGGTGGCGGCGAAAGCCGGCACGCCCGGCACGACGTCGTAGGGGATGTTCAGCGCATCGAGTCTTCGCATCTGCTCGGCGATCGCGCCATAGATCGACGGGTCGCCGGAATGCACACGGGCGACATCCTCACCGCGGGTATGGGCGGCTTCCATCTCGGCGACGATCGCGTCCAGATGCATCGGGGCGGTGTCCTTGACGATCGCGCCTTCCGGCGCCGCCTGCACGATCTCTTCCGGCACCAGCGAGCCGGCATAGAGGCAGACCGGGCAACGCTCGATGAGCCTCAGGCCCCGCACGGTGATGAGGTCCGGGGCGCCTGGGCCGGCGCCGATGAAATAGACGGTCAAAATCTTCTTCCTATGGCTTTGTTACGCATGTCTGAGAGGACAGTCTGGGCGATGGAGAACAGTGCAGTTTGGCACTCATCCATCTCCTTTTGAGTGTTTGCCGACAGGTAGTTCATCAAGGCCTCATCAAACCGCCTATGGTTCGGATCGCTTGGGTTCAAAGTTAATCGTAGGCGATTAGCCGTGATTTGAAGCTGTACAAGGTACTCAACTGAATTGAAGTCTCGATCTGCGCTTGCGCGAGCTACTACAAGACTTTTGGAAAAGACCTTCGACAACTCGTCGCGAACTCCGTCTATCCATCGCTCGCGAAACTCAAGAACGCGTAGCTGGTAAGCGTGTTGCGTATTCCACCACAGGGTAATCACCCCGCTTAGGGCACCGAAGAATGCAATGAGTACAAGCAACGCATCCTTGTGATGATCTACGTAGTCAAGCCATCCCAATTCTGGTGACATACTAAGTCCCCTTCATCCCCGTTTCCGCTTTGCCCGAGTAGCCGCGCGGCGTATAGACCCAGGTCTTGCCGTCGCCGGTCGTGACCGTGCGGCTTTCCGACGAACCGACGACCACCACCGTCAGCATATCGACGTCGTCGACGTTGAGCGCGCCGAGCGGAACAGTGCGCACATGCTCGCCCGGGCGGCCGAGATTGGTGGCGAGGATGACCGGCGTCGAGGCCGGGCGGTATTCGAGCAGCTTGTCGCGGGCCCAGGCGAGCTGGGTGCGGCGCTTCATCGACACGGGGTTGTAGAAGGCGATGACGAAATCGCCCTCGCCCGCCGCCTTCACCCGGCGCTGGATATGCTCCCAGGGCGTCAGGAGGTCGGAGAGCGAAATGGTGCAGAAGTCGTGGCCGAGCGGTGCGCCGATGCGGGCGGCGGCGGCCTGGAGCGCCGAGATGCCCGGCGAGACCTGCACCTCGATGCGCGACGCCGCATCCGAAATGCCGCCCTTGTCGAACAGTTCGAACACCAGCGTCGCCATGGCATAGATGCCGGCATCGCCGGAGCAGACGAGCGCTACGGTCTTTCCTTCGCCCGCCAGTTCCATGGCATGCACGACGCGCGCCTCCTCCTTGCCGAGGTCGAAGTCGTGGCGCGTCTTGCCGCTGGCGAGCGGGCCGAGCAGGTCGAGATAGAGCGAATAGCCGACCAGATCGGTAGAGGCCAACACCATGGCCGAGACCTCCGGCGAGCGCCACTGGTCGGCGCCGGGACCGATGCCGACGACGTAGAGGGTGCCGCGCGCCCGGCCGATCGTGGCCGGATCGACGGTCGCGGCGCTATGGGCGATCGCGGCGGTCACGCCCTTCGACTTGATCTTGGGGAAGACGAGATCACCGGACGGGCCGACGCCGGCAAGCGCCGCACCTTCGGCGACGCCATGGCAGCCGACCTCGGCAAAAACGACATCGGACGGGTTCTGCAGCCTGGGCGCTTCCTCTTCCAACCGCGCGGCGGGGAAGAAGCGGGCCGGCACGCCGAAATGGGCGGCGACGTCGTGGATCGCGGTTTCATCGGCCTTCACGTCGATCGAGACGACGGCGGCGAGGCTCTGCCAGGCGAGATCGCCGTCCGCCAGAGCCTGCTCGGCCAGCGCGATCGCTTCCTCGCTCGACGCATGGCGTTCGCAGCCCATGCCGAGCACCAGCGTCTTCGGATGATAGACGAGTTCGAGCGGACCGGCGTGTTTGGGGCGGTCGGTAACCGTCAGCGTCACCGTGCCGTCCGCGGCGAACGGGATGCGGGAGGCGATGAGCCAGGCGGCGAGCGCCGCGCTTCCCTTCTCCCCAGCGGGGAGAAGGTGGTCCGAAGGACCGGATGAGGGGGCCGAAGGGCCGACCTTCTCGGGTGCCGCCCCCTCACCCGGCGCTATCGCGCCACCCTCTCCCCGCTGGGGAGAGGAAATAACGAGCTGCGCCTTCGCCCCGGCCACCAGCTCCGCCATCACCGCCTTGGCATCCGCCGGATTGGCGAGCACGTAGCCCTGCGGCGGCTGGTCGAGGGCAATGCCGAATTTCAGGTCGCCGGCGGTGGTCACCGCGGCATGGGCATCGAGGGCTGCGGCGATGGTGCGGGCAAGATCGTTGGCGCCATGGTGACCGCCGAGCAGCGGAACGACCGAGGCGCCATCCTCCGAGACGGCGACGACGGCGGGCTCGGTATGCTTGTCGGCGAGCAGCGGCGCCAGAATGCGGATCAGCGCGCCGGAAGCCATCACCGCGACGATCGGCCGGCCGGCGGAGAAGAGCGCCGCCAGATGCGCCTTTGTCTCGTCGAAAGCGACGTCGACATGCGCGGTTCGGGCGCGGGCGCCGTGGAGTTTTGCGCCGATCGCATCGGCAATCCTGCGGCCGAGCGCATGGCTCGCATCGGACAGGATGACGACGGCGGGTTCTGATGCGAGAGTCATGGGTTCATTCCGTTATGGCGGGCCGTTGCGGCGGCAAGCGATGCATTCCAGCCCTCCCCGCCCTTGTAGATCAGGATCATCGAGAAATAGGGCGCGACGTCTTCCGCGACGGCAGAGAGCGGCAACACGCGCTGTTCGGGCAGGCTGACGCGCTCGACATAGCCGGCGCAGGCGGTCAGCCCCATGGCCTCGATCAGCGCGCGGATGCGGTGAAAATGCCGGCCGACCTTGATGACGGCGACGGCACCGGCCGCGTTGATCCGGCTCCTCAGCGTCTCGTCGTCGAGCGGTCCCGGCACGATGGACAGCACGTCGTTGCGCGCGGCAAGCGGCCGCCCGAGGGCGGCGGCTGCCGCCATCATCGATGATACGCCGGGCACGATCTCGGTTTCGTAGCGGCCGGACAGGCGCTCGAACAGATACATGAAGGAGCCGTAGAAGAAGGGATCGCCCTCGCAGAGCACGGCGACGTCGACGCCCGCATCGAGATGGCGCGACAGCGTCTCGGCGGCTTCGTCGTAGATCTCCTGTGCCGGAAACCGCTCGACCCGCATGGGCACGACGATCGGCACCTCCACCTGGTGGAATCTCAGGTAAGCGGCGGCGATCTGGCGGGCGAAGCTCGGGCCGGTATCGGGCGCCGGATAGGCGACGACCGGGGCTGCGCTCAGGATGCGATGCGCCTTCAGCGTGATCAGTTCCGGATCGCCGGGGCCAAGGCCGAGGCCGTAGAGTTTGCCGGTCATTGCTCACCTCCGCGGGGTCTGCCCCTCATCCGGCTGCCGCCACCTTCCCCCCGTTGCACGGGGAGAAGGACGATGGGGCCGGCGCAGCGATCACCGGTCTTGCTTCGCAGAAGAGCATTCGCCGACGGCGGCCAGGCGTCCCTTCTCCCCGCCTGCGGGGAGAAGATCCCGGCAGGGGGATGAGCGGCGGTCGATCTCAAGGCGCGAGGCACTCTACGGACGGCGCATGGCTGGAGATTCCCGATTGAGCGGTAGCGGACCGGCAGGTCGGAGGGGTGTCGGACGCCCGAGAGGATGACCATGCTATTGCTCCCCCTTCGTCACCGACCACATCGTCACCGGCATCAGCGACTTCCAGCCGCAATAGCGGCCGACCGGGGCGGCGCGGGCGACGGAGAGGCGGATCAATTCGCCGCCGAAGGCGCCGCGCAGGTCGGCGAGGCGCGCCTCGCCCTCGATCGTCACGGCGTTGGCGACCAACTGGCCGCCGGGCGCCAGGGCGTCCCAGCACGCCTCGAACAGACCCTCGTGATTGATGCCGCCGCCGATGAAGATCACGTCCGGCTCGTCCAGTCCTTCGAGCGCCCCCGGCGCTGTACCCTCGACGATCTCCAGATCCGGGACGCCCAGCGCATCCGCATTGGCGCGGATCATGGCAATGCGCTCGGCCTTGCCTTCGATGGCGATGGCGCGCGTGCCCATGCCGGTGCGCATCCATTCGATGCCGATCGAGCCGCAGCCGGCTCCGACGTCCCAGAGCAGCGCATTGGGAAAGGGCTGGAGCTGCGACAGGGTGACGGCGCGGATCTCGCGCTTGGTCAACTGTCCGTCATGACGGAAGGCTTCGTCGGGCAGGCCCGGCACCGGCGAGAGCAGCGGCGATTCGGAGGCGCAGTCGATCGCCAGCGTGTTGAAGTCGGACAGCGGCGGCGTGTTCTCCAGCATCTGCTGCGCCGTCATCACGGTGATCCGCTCGGCATCGCCGCCCATGTGCTCGAGTACGGACAGCATCGAGGCGCCGAAGCCGCGCTTTACCAGAAGGGCGGCGGCGGCGATGACGGTCGAAGCATCGGAGGTCAGCGCCAGGATACGGGCGCGCGGCAGGAGATGGCGGTTCAAGTGCGTGAGCGGGCGGCCATGCAGGGAAATCTGCGCGACCGACTGCAGCGGCCAGCCCAGCCGCGCGGCCGCCAGCGAGAAGGCCGAGGGCGACGGCAGGATGATCATTTCTTCGACCGGGACATAACGCCTAAGCGTCGCGCCGATGCCGAAATGCATGGGATCGCCGGTGGCGAGAATGGTGACCGGCGTGCCGCGTAGCCGCATCACCTCGCTGAGCGTCTCGCGGAAACCGGCGCTCCAGCTGAGAATGCGCTTCAGGCCCGGCAGATGCGCGCCTTCCAGCACGCTGTCCAGCCGCTCGCCCAGCACAATCGTCTCGGTCTGCCAGAGCAGCGCCTGGGCCTGCGGCGTCAGGCTGGCAAGCCCGTTGTCGCCAATGCCGATGATGGTGAGCCAGGGTGTCGTTTCGGCCGTTCTGTCAGTCATTGGCGCCGAGCCCCCCGGCCAGTGCGTTGACGGCGGCGGACGCCATGGCCGAGCCCCCTCGCCGGCCGCGAACGGCGATGAAGGGAATGCCGCGACTGTCGGCGATCAGTGCCTCCTTGCTTTCGGCGGCACCGACGAAACCGACCGGCAAGCCGAGGATGAGGGCCGGCTTCGGCGCACCGGCATCGAGCCGCTCCAGCAGGCGGAACAGCGCGGTCGGCGCATTGCCGATGGCAACAACGGCGCCCGCCAGATGTTCGTCCCACAGGTCGACCTGGGCGGCGGAGCGGGTATTGCAGATCGCCTCGGCCTTCGGGCGCACGCGTGCGTCGTTCAGCAGGCAGATCACCTCGTTCTCCGCCGGCAGCAGGCGGCGGATGATGCCGTGGCGAACCATTTCGACATCGCAGAGCACGGGCGCGCCTTTGGCCAGCGCCGCCGCTCCGGCCTCGAAGGCGCCGGCGGAAAAGGCGATGTCATCGGCGAGATCGGTCATGCCGCAGGCATGGATCAGCCTGATCGCCAGCTTTTCCATGCCGCCGGAAAACCGCGTCAGATCCGCTTCCGCGCGGATCGTCTCGAAGGACTGGCGATAGATCTCGGCGGGATCGCGGATGT
The DNA here is from genome assembly GCF_059424725.1 of Allorhizobium sp. GW101-3B10. NCBI lineage: Bacteria > Pseudomonadati > Pseudomonadota > Alphaproteobacteria > Hyphomicrobiales > Rhizobiaceae > Allorhizobium > Allorhizobium sp. GW101-3B10. Next base: position 1,784,078 of record NZ_JBWKZR010000001.1, read on the forward strand.
AGTCGAGGATCGTCATGAACCGCCCCTCATCCGGCTGCCGCCACCTTCTCCCCGCTCGCGGGGAGAAGGGACGTGTGGCAACGCCCGGGCCTCGTCCTCCTTCTCCCCGTCAGGACGGGGAGAAGGTCCCGGCAGGGGGATGAGGGGCCGATGCCCGCCAGCGATCGTGCCACCTGCCCCATCACTTCTTCTTCTGCATCGACTTCGGGCCGAGCGGATGGTCGGCATGCGGGTACGGGGCGTGATGGTGGTCGTGGTGACCGTGATCATGGGAATGGCCTCCGGCATGATCGTGATCATGACCGTGGCCGTGACTGTGACCATGGTCATGATCATGGCCGTGTCCGTGCGCATGGGCGTGATCGTCATGTTCATGGGCATGGCCATGGTCGTGATGGTGGTCGTCGTGGCCATGCTCGTGACCGTGATGATGGCCGCAGCCGCAATTCGGACCGTGCTCGTGGACATGTGCCTTGCCGCTCGACGGCGCGCTCATCACGGCCTCGAGTTCGGCGTCGGGGGCGGCGTTCATCAGGTGGCCGTACTTGCCGCCGAGCGTGGTCGAGGGGGCGTAGTCGAAGGCCGGCTCAAGGTCGTTCGGCTCGGCATGGGAATGAACGGGTGTCCAGGGCAAGCCGTGCTCCTTGCAGAAATCGGGGTCGCGGCAGGAGGCGTCGCAGTCGCCTCCGCACGGACAGTCTTCCAGGCCGCCGCCAATGCCTTCGACATGGTGGTGATGGCTCTGCTGCGGCTGGCCGATATCGGCCTCGAAGCCCAGAACCTGTTCGCGGTACTTGCACATCTGGCAGTTCATCACCGCCGCGCCCTCGAGGATTTCCTTGACCCGGTCCTGGAAGGCGTCGAGCACCAGCGGATGGTCGTTGAGATAGCTCGCCTTGACGAACTGGATCTCCGGGTGACGCGCCGCCACTTCGTCCGTGTAGGAATAGATGCGCTTCACCAGCACGCCGGTGAAGAGGAAATACGGGAAGACGATGATGCGCTTGTAGCCTAGCTTCGCCGCATGGGTGAGCCCCGGCTCGACCAGCGGGAAGGTCACGCCCGAATAACAGGTCTCGCCCCAGCCGAAGCCCATGCCCTCCCAGAGCATGCGCATGACCTTGGAGGCGTTGGAATTGGCGTCCGGATCGGACGAGCCGCGGCCAACGACCATGAGCAGCGTGTCGTGCTTGTCGACGAAGCCGAGTTCGGCATTGGCGGCATCGACCGCCTGCTGGATACGGTCGCCGGCGGCGCGGATCATCTTCAGGTCGATGCCGAGTTCGCGGCCGTAATTGATGACCATGCCCGGGTTCTGCGCCTGGTAGGTGTTGAGCACCGAGGGAATGTCGTTCTTGGCGTGGCCGGCGGCAAAGAGCATGCCCGGAACGGCGAGCACGCGCGTCACCCCTTCGGCGCGCAGCTTGTCGAGACCGGCCGAGATCACCGGATTGCAGAATTCGAGATAGCCGTATTCCACCGGCATGTCGGGATTTCTGGCCCGCAGCGCCTCGGCGATGATGGCGAATTCGCGCGCCGCATTCTGGTTGCGGCTGCCATGGCCGCAGACCATGATTCCGAGTTTTTCCGACATGAACAGGCCTCCTGCTTCGTTTTCCTCATGTACGAAGCGCCGGAGCCCGTAACGAAACGGAGGACTCCATGGCCTTTACGGACAGCTCCGGAATTGGCCCCCTGCTTGGGTCGGCCGCACCGGACTATTTCCAGCCTGTCGAACAGGCGCCGTCGCACATGACAAGAGCTTTAGCCAGTCGGCCCCATCAGGTCAAACCTGTTTGCGCCATTCTATGGGCCATCCGCGCTCGGACCGGCGCGACCGACCCCGGGACCGGACGGAGGTATATTTCCCGAGTCACGGAACTTTCGCCGGTCCACGGCATTGCACGATGTCGTCCTGAGCCCAGGACCACGCATTTGGAGCACCACGAAATGTATCTAAGCCGCCCCACCCAGGCCATTTTCCTCGTCGCGGTTCTTCTGGCCATCGCGGCCCTGTTGATCTTCCTCAACATCGTGCCGTTCGCGGCCATCCCTTCGTTCTGGATCATGACGGCCGCCTTCGTGTTGCTGCTGCTCGGCAATCTCGTCAAAGGCATGTGATCCCGGCCAGCCTGGAGTTCGCCCCCTTAGGCCGGCTGCAAAGCCGAATCGGGGCGACTTCCCGGCCGTTGGTCCGCAAAGGCAAGAGGGCGCGCAATCGGGCTTTTTGTGCCGTCCGGTTTGTGCGATAGGGGCAGTCGGGCGAAGTGATCCGCCTGCCGTTTCCCTCCGTGCGGACTTTTGCCTTGCCCGAAATCCTGTTCTCCACGCTGCTGCTGCTGTTCATCGCCGCCTTCCTGGCCGGCTTCATCGATTCGATCGCCGGTGGTGGCGGACTGATCACCATTCCGGCCATGCTGATCGCCGGCATTCCGCCGCTCCAGACGCTCGGCACCAACAAGCTGCAGTCGATGTTCGGCGCCGCTTCGGCGACGATCGCCTATGCCCGCAAAGGCCATGTGGATCTCAGGAGCCAGCTGCCGATGGCGGCGCTGGCCGGCCTTGGCGGTGCCATCGGCGCGGTGCTTGCGACCGTGGTGCCCGGCGACGTGCTGCGCGCGCTCATGCCCTTCCTTCTGGTGGCGATCGCGCTCTATTTTGCACTCAAGCCCAATCTCTCGGACGTCGACCGCCACCAGCGCATGACGCCCTTCCTGTTCGGCCTGAGCTTCGTACCGCTGATCGGCTTCTACGACGGCGTGTTCGGCCCCGGCACCGGCTCCTTCTTCATGTTGGCTTTCGTCTCGCTCGCCGGCTTCGGCATGCTGAAGGCCACGGCCCATACCAAGCTCCTGAACCTGTCCTCCAATCTCGGCGCCTTCCTCGTCTTCCTGGCGAGCGGGGTGGTCCTGTGGAAGGTCGGGCTCCTGATGGGGCTCGGCCAGTTCCTCGGCGCGCAGGCGGGCTCGAAGCTCGCCATGAAGAACGGCGCGAAGCTGATCAAGCCGCTGCTGATCGTCACCTGCGTGGCGCTCGCCGCCAAGCTGCTGATGGACCCGACCAATCCGGTGCGGGTCTGGGCGGGGTTATGAGACGCCGCGAGACAATCGGCCCTCGATTACCTCCGAGGTAATTGATGCTATGACGCTCCTTGCCGATGATCGGGCTGCCTGGACGAACCGGGCACCCACAAGGAGCAAGATCATGGACACTGCAAACACCATCGCCGAACGCTACATCGCCGTCTGGAACGAAACCGACGCAGCCCGGCGCCATACGCTGATCGCAGAAAGCTGGCTGGAGGGCGCTACCTATGTCGATCCGCTGATGGCCGGAAAAGGCCATGCGGAGATCGACGGACTGGTCAGTGCCGTCCAGGCCCGCTTCCCCGGTTTCCGCTTCGCCCTGCTTGCTGCGGACGGCTATGGCGACCGCCTGCGCTTCTCCTGGAAGCTCGGTCCGGCCGACAATGACGAGATGATCAAGGGAACCGACTTTGCCATCGTCGAGGACGGCCGGCTGAGGGAGGTCAACGGCTTCCTCGACAAGGTCCCGGCGGCCGCATGACCGCCCGGAGCCTGGGTGACATCCTGCGCGAATGGCGGCGGCGGCGCCATCTGAGCCAGCTCGACCTGGCGCTCGACGCCGAAATCTCGCAGCGGCACCTGAGCTTCATCGAAAGCGGGCGCGCGGCGCCCAGCCGCGACCTGCTGCTGCATCTGACCGAGCGGCTGGGCGTGCCGTTGCGCGAGCGCAATCCGATCCTGATCGCCGCCGGCTTTGCGCCGGTCTTCGCTCAGAGATCGCTGGACGATCCGGCCCTCGTGGCCGCCCGGGAGGCAATCGACCTCATTCTCAAGGGGCACGAGCCTTTCCCGGCGCTCGCCGTGGACCGCCACTGGACGCTGGTCTGCGCCAATGCGGCCCTTGGCCTCCTGCTTGCCGGCGTTACGGACGAAAGACTGCTTGCGCCGCCGGTCAACGTGCTTCGCCTCAGCCTTCATCCCGATGGCCTTGGCCTCCGGATCATCAACTTTGCCGAATGGCGCAACCATCTGCTGGAGCGGCTGCAGCAGCAGATCGCCGCCAGCGGCGACCCGGTGCTGCGCGCGCTTCTAGAAGAGCTCATCGCCTTGCCGGTACCGCCGACGACGCGGCGCGCTATGACGGGCGTCCCGCGCAATCTCGGCGACATCGCCGTACCGCTGGAGATCGAGACCGAGGCCGGCGTGCTTTCGTTCCTGTCGATGACGACGGTGTTCGGCACGCCGCTCGACATCACGCTGTCGGAACTGGCAATCGAATCCTTCTTTCCCGCCAATGCGGAGACGGCGGCAATCCTGAAGGCGATGCCCCGTCCGCCCGGCGAGCGGAGCTAGATTCTCTCCGCCTAGAACTCCACGCCGATCTGCGCCTTGATGCCGGAGCGGAACGGGTGCTTCACCAGTTCCATCTCGGTTACCAGATCGGCGATCTCGATCAGTTCGTCCTTGGCATTGCGGCCGGTCAGCACGACATGCGTCATCTCCGGCTTCTCGCTCTCCAGGAACTCGACCACCTCCGCGATGTCGATGTAATCGTAGCGAATGGCGATGTTGATCTCGTCGAGCAGGACCATGGAATTTCCCGGATCGCGGATCAGCTCCTTGGCCTTTTCCCAGGCCGCCCTGGCCATGGCGATGTCGCGCGCCTTGTCCTGGGTTTCCCAGGTAAATCCCTCGCCCATGGTGTGGAATTCGCACAGGTTGGAAAAGTGCTTGAGGATCAGGTCGCGCTCGCCGGTCGACATGGCGCCCTTGATGAACTGCACGACCGCACATTTCCGGCCATGGGCGATATGGCGGAAGATCATGCCGAAGGCGGCGGAGGACTTGCCCTTGCCCTTGCCGGTGTGGACGATGATCAGCCCCTTCTCGCCGGTCTTGGTCGCCATGATCTTCTCACGCGCGGCCTTCTTCTTCGCCATCTTCTCCGCGTGGCGGGCCAGATCGGCTTCGCTGCCTTCGTGTTCGTCGCTCATCGCATGTCTCCCAATTTCAACGGTAGTGGTAGCGGCAGGCCGCAATCTGCAATTCCTGTGTATCGCCTGAGCCGGTGACGCGATAGACCAACCGGTGCTCACCGGAGATGCGCCGGGACCAGAAGCCCTGAAGTTCTCCCTTCAGCGGTTCGGGTTTGCCGGTGCCGGAAAACGGAGTGCGCATGCACTCCCGGATCAGGATATTTGTCTTATCGAGCATAGCCCGATCCGCCTCCTGCCAGTGGAGATAGTCCGACCAGGACCTCTCCGACCAGACGAGCCTCATGGCTTCTCCCCGGCAAGCTGTCGTTCAGCGCCCTGCCCGGCATCGAGTTCCGCAATCGATGCCCGCAGATGTTCTGCATTGATGGGGCTGGCGAGCAGATGCAGCGTCTCGACCATGCTCTCGTACTCTTCTTCCGACAGAACGACGACGGACTTACCCTTGCCTCGGGTGACGACGAGCGGCGCACGGCTGTCGGCCACCTCGTCGAGATGCGAGGCCAGGTTCTGGCGAAATTCGCTGACATTCACATGGGCCATCACGACACCTCCACGTACATCTTTATGTACATCTTTCCGCCGCCTGCTTCAAGCATCGGCACCGCCGCGCGCGAGCCGCGAAAGGTCGAACATCGCCGAATTGCTGCGCGGCGTCCACACCCCCCGGTCGATCGCCTCGATCAACCGTTCGGACATTTCTCGGAGCGCCGCCGGGTTCTTCTCCGCCATGAAATCGCGCACGCGTTCGTCCAGCACGAAGGCCTGATAGACCGCCTCGAAATGGTGGTCGCGCACGGCGCCGGTCGTGGCGGAAAAGGCGAACATGTAGTCGACGGTCGCGGCGATCTCGAAGGCGCCCTTGTAGCCATGGCGCATCACGCCGTCGATCCACTTCGGGTTGACGACGCGGGCGCGCACGACGCGGCCGATCTCCTCCTCGAGCGTGCGGATCACCGGCTTTTCCGGCCGCGAATGATCGTTGTGGTAGACGGTCGGGCGGGCACCTGCGACATGCTCGATCGCCGCCGTCATGCCGCCTTCGAACTGGTAGTAGTCGTCGCTGTCCAGAAGGTCGTGTTCGCGATTATCCTGGTTCTGCACGACCGCCTGCACGGTCCGCAGCCGTTCCTCGAACAGACCGCGCTCGGCCTTGCCGTCTTCACCGGCACCGTAGGCATAGCCGCCCCAGACGAGATAGGCTTCGGCTAGATCGCCGCGGCGCTCCCAGCCCTTTTCGTCGATCAGCGCCTGGAGGCCTGCGCCATAGGCGCCGGGCTTGGAACCGAAGACGCGGTAGCCGGCGCGGCGGGCGGCCGCCTTCTCGTCCAGTCCGTCGGCCACCAGCCGCGCGGTCTCGGCCCGCACCCGGGCGGCGATCGGGTTGTCCGCCTCATCCTCGTCGAGGCCTGCCACGGCCCGCACCGCCTTGTCGTAGAGCGCGATCTGTTCCGGGAAGGCATCGCGGAAGAAGCCGGAAATGCGCAGCGTCACGTCGACGCGCGGGCGGCCGAGGATGGCCTGCGGCAGGATTTCGAAGCCGGTGACGCGGCGCGAGGCCATGTCCCACAGCGGCTTCACCCCGATCAGCGCCAGCGCCTGGGCGATGTCGTCGCCGCCGGTGCGCATGTTCGAGGTGCCCCAGGCGGTCAGGCCGAACGAGGTGGGCCACTCGCCGTGGTCCTGCACGTAGCGGGCGATCAGAAGTTCGGCGGATTTCTTGCCGAGTTCGTAAGCGGCCGGTGTCGGTACAGCGCGGCTGTCGACCGAATAGAAGTTGCGGCCGGTGGGCAGCACGTCGGGGCGGCCACGCGTCGGCGCGCCGGAGGGACCGGGGGGCACGAAGCGCCCGGCAAGGCCGGTGAGCAGGCCCGCGATCTCGGCCGGACCGGAGCGGATGATCGACGGCTTGAGGCGGGTTTCGATTTCCTCGAGCACGGCGCGCGTGGCGGGCCAGCCTTCGGGGCAGGACGCGGTGCCGTCCACCAGTCGTGCGGCAAGGATTTCGATGCGCTCGACGGTGTCGCCCCGGGTGCGCCAGGGGGCGTCGGTCAGATCGGCGAGGATGGCGGGTCTCGGACCGGTCCAGGGGTCGGACATGATGCAGTCGAGGGGGTCGAAAGGCAGCCCCTCATCCGCCCTTCGGGCACCTTCTCCCCGCAAGCGGGGCGAAGGGAACCCCGCGCCAGCAGCAGCGCCGATCCCCCCCCTTGAGGGGGTGATGGCCGGCAGGCCAGAGGGGGGTGAACCTCGGAAGGAATCAATTGCGATCCCCCCCTCTGTCGGCTTCGCCGACATCTCCCCCTCAAGGGGGGAGATCAGATGGAGGTCCGCCGCAATCGCCCGCTGCAAACTCTGATCGCCACCTTCGCCCAAACCGCGCGGAACACGCGCAAGCGCCACGGTGAGATCGGTCAGCAGCCGGCCTTCGGGCGCAAGGCCGAAAATGTGCAGGCCGTCGCGGATCTGCATTTCCTTCAGGTCACAGAGATAGGCGTCGAGCTTTTCGAGCGCGCTTTCCTCCGCCTCGACCCGGGCGATGCCGGCGTCCTGGTCGAGGCCGATATCGGCGATGAGGTCGAGGATCTGTTTCTTGAGCAGTTTCAGCCGGCGCGGATCGCCGCCCTCGGCCTCGTAATATTCATCGACCAGCGCCTCCAGGTCCTTCAGCGGCCCGTAGCTCTCGGCACGCGTCAGCGGCGGTGTCAGGTGGTCGATGATGACGGCGGAGGTGCGGCGCTTGGCCTGGGTGCCCTCGCCCGGGTCGTTGACGATGAAGGGATAGAGATGCGGCAGCGGGCCGAAGACGGCTTCCGGGTAGCAGGTTTCCGACAGCGCCAGCGCCTTGCCCGGCAGCCACTCCAGGTTGCCGTGCTTGCCCATGTGGATCACCGCATGGGTGTCGAACTGCCGGCGCAGATAGGCGTAGAAGGCGAGATAGCCGTGCGGCGGCACGAGGTCCGGCGAATGATAGGTTTCCTTCGGCTCGATATTGTAGCCGCGCGCTGGCTGGATGCCGACCACGACATTGCCGAGGCGCGACAGCGGCAGGGCAAACCGGCCATCGAGGAAGAAGGGATCCGTCTCCGGCGCGCCCCAGCGCGCGGTGACGTCCTGCTGAACCTTTTCCGGAAGACTTTCGAAGAAGCTTATGTAATCGCTTGCAGACAGGACTTCGCGGATCTCGCGCCCGTCGGTCGCCGCATTGGTCGGGCCGGCCATCAGATGGGTCATCAGCGCGTCGCCATCGGCCGGCAAAGCCTCAAGCGCATAGCCTTCGGCGACCATGGCGTGCAGGACTTCAACGGTGCCGGCCGGCGTGTCGAGGCCGACGCCATTGCCGAGGCGGCCGTCGCGGTTCGGATAATTGGCCATGACCAGCGCCACCCGCCGCTCCGAAGCCGGCGTCGACCTGAGCCGCGCCCAGTTGGCGGCCAGTCTTGCGACGAAGGCGGCACGGCCGGCATCGGGCTCGTGGGAGACGATATTGGTCTCGACGCGGGCGTCGAAACGCGCGGCGGCCTTGAAGGAGACGGCACGGGTCATCACTCGACCGTCGACCTCCGGCAGTGCCACGCTCATGGCGAGATCGCGAGCCGTGAGCCCCTGCAACGAGGCCTCCCAGGCCTCCCGGGTGGAGGAAGAGAACAGCGCCTGCAGCACGACTGCGCCGCCCTCGTCCAGCACGGTCGAGACCCGCTCGGCGCCAGGCACCGAGACGGCAAAGCCGGTGGCGTTGATCACTACTGCCGGCGGCGCCTCAGCGAAGATCGAGCGCAGCGTCTCGACCGAGACGGCATCCTTCAGGCTGGAGACGAAGACCGGCAGCGCGGTCAACCCTTGCGTCTTCAAGGCATCGATCAGCGCCTCCACCGGCCTGGTCTCGCCGCTTTGCACGAGGGCGCGGTAGAAGCAGATGGCGGCGACGGGCGGCGTGCGCTCACCCCCCTCTGGCCTGCCGGCCATCTCCCCCTCAAGGGGGTGCTCGGCGCCAGACAGCCCCTCATCCGCCCTTCGGGCACCTTCTCCCCGCAGGCGGGGAGAAGGGAACGCCGGCGCCGCCGCAGATCCCATCTCCCCGTTCGACGGGGAGAAGGTGCCGGCAGGCGGATGAGGGGCATTTTTCGAAGCCTCACTCCACTCTCCAACGCCGATAACACCCCTGCCCGGCCACCAGATGCCGGCTTTCAGCAGCGGAGCGGCAGGTGCGGGTTTCTCGCCGTGACCGATCAGGGCGCAGGCATAGTCGACGAAGGCCCGTGCATTGGCGTCGCCGCCCTCGATCAGATAGGCCCAGAGTGCGGACAGGTCGTCGGCCGGCAGGGTCGAGAATTCGGCCAGTCCCTCGTCCCGCTTGTCGTCGCCCGGCAGCACGGCGATCGCCGCGCCTGTGCGGCGGGCCACGGCATGCAGCGCTTCGAGCACATAGTGAAAATAGCTGGCGCCGCCGAGCGCCCGGACGACGATCAGCTTCGCATGCTGCGCCGTGCGCTCGACATAGGTGTCGACGGACATCGGATGCTTGAGGCTCATCAGGCTGGCGAGCCGGAGGCTCGGCCCTTCGGCTCGGGCGGCGACCGCCGCGGCAACCGCCGCCAGCTCGGTATCGGCCGCCGAGAGAAAAAGGATGTCGCCCGGCGTCTGGCCGAGATCGACGGCCTCTTCATCGTCGGCGATCGAGCCTTTCTGGGCTAGGAGAAGATGCATCAGACTGCGCCTCGCGGGTGCGGAGCAGTCACCCCCCTCTGGCCTGCCGGCCATCTCCCCCTCAAGGGGGGAGATCGGAATGCGGTCACCGCGAAGCCATCACGGATACCCTGCAACAGTGCCATTCCCTGGAAAAGAAAGAAAGGAAGGCACCCCAGAGCCAAGAGGCATCGGCTGGATCGATCTCCCCCCTTGAGGGGGAGATGGCCGGCAGGCCAGAGGGGGGTGAACCGCGCGCTCATACGCTCATTCAAACCTCAAGCCGCCTTCTCGACGGCTTCGACCACCGCGGCAAAATCCCAGTCGTGCAGGCCGATGACGACGAAGCGGGTTTCGCGCGTTTCGCCGGAGGCCCAGGGGCGGTCGAAATAGGTGTCAATGCGGGAACCGACGGCCTGGATGACGAGGCGCATCGGCTTGCCCGGCACGTCAATGAAACCCTTCAGGCGCAGCACATCATGGGCTTCGATGACACTCTTCAGCCGATCGACGAAGCCGGACGGATCGGCGATCGGACCAAGCTTCATCACGAAGCTTTCGAATTCGTCGTGGTCGTGATGATGGTCATGATCCTCGCCGCTCTCGTGCAGCGCCTCGTGCTCCATCTCGTGGTGCGACTTGCGGTTGTCGATGTCGTCCTCGGTGCCAGCCCCGATGCCGAGCAGCACCAGCGCCGGCACGTCGCCGTTCTTCGCCTCGATCAGCGTCGGCTTGCGGTGGATGCGCTCGGCCACTTCGGCCCGCACCCGGGCGATGCCCTCGACGTCGAGCAGGTCGGTCTTGTTGAGAATGATGAGGTCGGCGCAGGTCAGCTGATCCTCGAACAGTTCCTCCAGCGGGCTGTCGTGGTCGAGGCCTTCGTCCAGCGCGCGGGCGGCGTCCACCTTGTCGTGATCGTCGGCAAAGCGGCCGGCGGCGACGGCGGCGCTGTCGACCACGGTAACGACGCCGTCGACGGTGACGCGGGTGCGGATGTCCGGCCAGTTGAAGGCGGCGACCAGCGGCTGGGGAAGCGCCAGGCCGGAGGTCTCGATAACGATGTGGTCGGGCTTCACGTCGCGCTCCAGCAGGCGCTGCATGGTCGGGATGAAATCGTCGGCGACGGTGCAGCAGATGCAGCCATTGGTCAGCTCGATGATATCGTCCTCGGTGCAGTTGTCGGCGCCGCAGCCCTTCAGCACGTCGCCGTCGACGCCGAGATCGCCGAACTCGTTGATGATCAGCGCGATCTTCTTGCCGCCGGCATTCATCAGCATGTTGCGGATGATGGTGGTCTTGCCGGCGCCGAGGAAGCCGGTGATCACGGTCGCGGGGATCTTCTGTTGCAGCATGGTCAACCCTTCATTTTCAGCGGCAAGCCGGCCGCGACAAAATAGACTTCCGCGGCACGCGCCGCGATCAGTTGGTGGAGCCGTCCGGCATGGTCGCGGAATTCACGCGCCATGCGGTTTTCCGGCACGATGCCGAGCCCGACCTCGTTGGAGACCAGGATCACCCTCGCCTTCAGCTGCGGGAGGAACGCCGCCAGTTCGGCCGAGCGGGCCGCCAGGTCATGGTTTTCCAGCATCAGATTGGTGACCCAGAGCGTCAGGCAGTCGACCAGCACGACACGCGACGGATCGTCGATCCGCTTCAGCTGGCCGACCAGATCGACCGGCTCCTCATGGGTCGTCCAGCCGTCGCCGCGATCGCTCCGGTGTCTGGCTATCCTGTCGCGCATTTCGTCGTCGAAGGCGCGACCGGTCGCGACATAATGGCGGTCAGCCGCGCAATCGAGGGCAAGACCTTCGGCAAAGCGCGACTTGCCCGAGCGGGCACCGCCGAGAACGAGAATCGAAGAGGATGGGCTGGCCATGCTCAGCGCCCGCCGGCGAGCATGGAAGCAATACGGGTACTGCGCCTGTGCATGCGAATGCGCGGGATATCGAACGCAGGCGCTCGTCGACCGCCTGCGGTGAAGCAGCTTTCGCCCGACGGGATCGCACGATGTGCGCATTCGCGGGATCCGGAGATCCCGATCTTCTTCAGTGTCGCCACGACAACCTCCGTGCTGGCAACAAGGGGAGCCTCCCCTTTGCAAGGTGTGGGCTTGATGCCCGGCACGGGTGGCAGGTCTCCTGGCTCGCGGGTCGTGGTGCGAAAGACGCACCGGCGGATCTTCCTTGCCTTCCCGGAGGTGGATGCGGCGCGAAAGGGAGGACGATTCGTAGATGATAGAGGCGTCCGGCCCCGGCTGATCGCGCAGCCCTCCAGTGGCTTTTCCGGCTGAACCCTGCGTCGGACCGTTCGCACCCTGCGAACCGCCATCCGTCACCGAAGTCCTTGCCGGACGGAAGACCCTCGCCGCTCTACAGTCGCGGGGTCGGCTGCGATTGGCGGTCCCGGTCTGGATCCCCGCCGTCGCATTCCCTTTTGCTTCCCGGGCCGAAAATCGCCGGCCCGGAAACCATCCGTAGTCTCTGGAATAGGGGGAAGCCGTATCCGAGTCAATCGAGCGCTCGTAACCACTCAGGGCTTCGGCGCGGCGCAGCCCTTGTCCTTGACAGGGTCGCAGGGCACGGCTGGTGCCGTGCCGCCGAGCTTGACGGCGCCGCTCGCGCCTTCCTCGACATTGGTCTCGATCGCCCCGGCAGGCGGCGCGGCCGGCGCCGGAAGCGCTGCCGCGGCAGGCTCGGTCGCAGGCGCGACGGCAGCAGGCGTTGTCCGCGCCGGCGCCGTCTTCAGGCGGGTGGACTGGGTGCGCGGCGGCCGGACAACCTTGCGCAGCGAGGGCGAGGCCAGCGAGAAGGCGAAGCGCACGCGGCTGGCGATTTCCTCCGCCAGGCTCTCTTCGGCCATCATCGGATCGTCGGTCGGATTGTTGACGAGGAAGCTGCCCGTTGCGACCGGCTCGCCCGTCTCGACCGAGGCTGCGGTGACGGTGAAGCCTGCCGTCTGCAGGTGGCGGCGCGCGTTGAAGCCATAGCCCAGCTTTTCGATCCGAACGAGAACCACCACCCGCTCGGCACCGGCCGGCGGCCGGGTTGCGGCGATCGCAGCAGACACCCGGCGCTGTACGCCGGCAATGATCCGTGTCGGAACGGTCGCATCGGCGATCACGGTGACGTCGCGCACATGATAGCTGAGCGGCCGGGTGATGGGTCGGCCATTGGTGAGACTGCAGGAGGCCAGAGCACCGAGCAACAACAGCGCGAGGCCAAGCTTGAAGAGACGGGCAAACATGAGAAACCCCGGACGGATGATTCTATTCCGCCAGAGCCTCCCACCTTTATGGTTAGCGGATCGTTAATTCGCGGTGCGCAGCGCCTCGAGCATGGCCGCAGCCGCGGCGATTTCGGTGAAGCGCTTGGCGCGGCGCGCCTCCGCCTCCGCATCCACGCCCCAGTGCTCGTCGGTCCAGTCCTCGTCGAGATGGGCGAGCGCCCAGACCTCTTCGAGCGTCAGGTGGCGGTCGCGAAGGGCCAGCGTCAGCATGGCCGAGCCGGTGATGGTCGTCACCACATGCAGGCAGGCCAAGGCCAGCGGCGAGCGCTCGGCCTGAAGAGCTGCGGCAAAGGCGGCGACGGCCTCGGCCGGCTGCTCCTGGTGGATGACGCCCTCGACCAGGATGAAGCGGGCGGAATGGGTCGCAGCCAGCCAGGACAGCACCGGATCCCAGCGCTCGCGCTGGCGATCGACCAGTTCCTGCGGGCCGTCGGCGCGGTAGCACAAGAGGTCGCTGCCGCTATAGCGCACGACGTCCTCGAACACCGCCTCGGCCTGGTCGGCCACGGCATCGATCGCGGTATTGGCAAGCCGCGTCGCCGGCATGGTCTCGGGGTTGATGATCTCCACCTGGGCGCGCCATTCGTCGGCCACCAAGTCGGCCGCCGCGCGGGTCGGGAGCGCCAGGAGCTTCTTGCCCGGCGTTTTCACGGCGCGACCGTCGAGCTTCACGGCAAAGGCATCGCCTTCGGGCTCGACCGTGACTTCGCTGTAGAAGCGCTTGGCCTGCGGCTTCTTCATCTGGATCTGCGCCCGGCGCACCGGATCGGCATCGCTCTGCTCGGGGACGAAAACGCTCAACTCGTCGCGCATCGGTATACCTCAGTGTATGTAGTTCAGGATGTCCGCCGGGCGGTCGACCACCGCATCCGCGCCGGCGGCCCACAATTGCTCGACGCTGGCATAGCCCCAGGAAACGCCGATCGCGGTCGCACCAGCGGCCTTGGCCATCTGCATGTCGTAGACCGCATCGCCGATGACGACGGTATCGGCCGGCACGATGCCCGCATGGTCGCAGCATTCGGTGACCATGGCCGGGTGCGGCTTGGACGGGCAGTCGTCGGCCGTGCGGGAAACGAAGAAATGGGAGGTGAAGCCGTGGGTTTCAAGCACGGTGTCGAGGCCGCGGCGCGACTTGCCGGTGACGGCGCCGATCAACACGTCGTCGCGGACAGTAAGGGCGGCGATGAGTTCGGCGATGCCCGGGAAAAGCGGTTCATGGAAACCGAGTTCGCCGCGGACGCCGAGGAAGATGTCCTTGTAATGCGCCATCATCGCCACGGCTTCCGTGTCGGCATGCGGCTTGCCGTCGATGCGGGCAATCGCGATGTCGAGGGTGAGCCCGATGATCGCCTTGGTCGCGGCGACCGAGGGCTCGGCCTTGCCGAACTGGCGGAAGGTCCGCACCATTACCTCATGGATCAGAGCGACGCTGTCGACCAGGGTGCCGTCACAATCGAACAGAACGAGCTTCATTCCGCTTCCCTGTCGCCGTCCGCCTGGTCGAAGCCCAGCAGGTTCCAGGTCTGCACCATATGCGGCGGCAGCGGCGCGGTGACCTGCAGACGCCCGCCGTTCGGATGCGGAATGTCGATGCGACGCGCATGCAGATGCAGGCGCTTCTGGACGCCACCGGGGAAATCCCAGTTGTGGTCGTCGATGAAGTATTTTGGATCGCCGATGATCGGATGACCGATATGCAGCGCGTGGATGCGCAACTGGTGGGTACGGCCGGTATAGGGCTCCATTTCCAGCCAGGCGAGGTTCTGCGCGGCGGTATCGATGACTCGGTAGTAGGACACGGCGTGATCGGCACCGTCCTCGCCGTGCTTGGCGACGCGCATCCGGTCGCCTTCGTCGGTCTGGTCCTTGACCAGCCAGGTGGAGATCTTGTCCTCGTGCTTGCGCGGCACGCCCTTGACCAGCGCCCAGTAGGTCTTGTGGGTGTCGCGCTCGCGGAAGGCGGCCGTCAGCTTCTGGGCCGCACCACGCGTGCGGGCAACCACGAGCACGCCGGAGGTGTCGCGGTCGAGCCGGTGCACGAGACGCGGCTTCTCGCCCTTCTTGCTGGTCCAGGCCTCGAGCATCTTGTCGATATGTCGGGTCAGGCCCGACCCGCCCTGCACGGCAAGCCCGGCCGGCTTGTTGAGAACGAACACCTTCTCGTCCTCGTGCAGCAGCATGCGCGACAGAAGTTCGCCATCCTCGGAATGCTTCAGGTCATGCGAGCCGATCGGTCCGGCCTTGATCTTCAGGTCCACGTCCAGCGGCGGAATACGCACCACCTGTCCCGGCTGCACGCGGGCATCGGTCTTCACCCGGCCGCCGTCGACACGCACCTGGCCGGAGCGCAACAGCTTCTGCAACTGGCCGAAGCCAAGGCCCGGGAAATGCACCTTGAACCAACGATCCAGACGCATGCCTGCCTCGTCGGCTTCCACGGTGATATGTTCGATGCCTGCCATAGCCAATCTTTCGGTCACTGCTGCGGAAAAGCCCGCAGATCTCGTCTTCAGCAGGGCTTTAGAGCATTTCGGCCGAAGATGGAAACAGGAAAACCGGTCAGAGCAGCGAACGCATCAGGCCGATGCCGGCAATTGCGGCAGCGATCGACGCACCGATGCTGAGGATGAGGTAGGTTGCAGCGGCCAGGGAGGCACCCCGCTCGAACAGGGTGACGGCGTCGAGCGCGAAGGCGGAGAAGGTGGTGAAGCCGCCGAGAAAGCCGGTGATCAGCAGAAGCCGCAACTCAGCCGAGGCGCCGAAACGGGCGACGATCAGCTCGGCCAGGATGCCGATGGCGAACGAGCCGGCGACATTGACGGCGAGCGTACCCCAGGGGAAGGACGGCCCCATCAGCCGGAGCGCGCCGACGCCGACCAGATAGCGGCAAACCGAACCGACGGCGCCGCCAAGCGCCACGAGCAGGATCTGGAGCATGCGACCTCACGTGCAGCCGAGGCTCTAGAGCCGGCAAGAGAGAAACCCGCCGACCAGCACCGACGGGCGGTTTCGGTCAGGCCTTGGCGGCCGCGACAAATTCCTTGGTGAAGCTGTCGAGCGCCGCCCAGTCGGTGAATTCATAGACCTGGTTGACGTCTGTCGGGGCTCCTTCGCGCGCCGCGAGACGCTTGGCCATCCAGCGCTTGAAGAAGTCGTATTCGGTGTAACGGAGCGCACCGGCGGCGTGGTGAACCATGCCCGGCGTCCAGCCCGTCTGCGCCATCAGCGCGTCGGGGAAGTGCATCGCTTCCTCGCGCTCCTCGGCGAAATCGCTGCGAATGAACAGCGACACCGACACGAAGGCGCTCGGAACCGACTTCAACCAATCGCGCTCGCGTTCGACGAAGTCGACGAACGGGGCCGGGTAACGGCCGGCGTGGATCGGCGCGCACAGGATCACGGCCTGCGGGTGGTCGACGCCGTATTCCGCACCGGTCAGCACATTGAACAGCACAGCGCGGTCCCCGCCCTTTTCGATCTGGGCGGCGACCGTCTCGGCGATCTTCTTGGACTGCCCCTCGATGCTCACATAACCGACGAGAATAATCATGCTTTCCTCCCCTCCTCCCACCCTTCGCCTGACCGGCGCCGGGGGCCTAAATGTTGTCTGCCAGAACAATTGCGAAGAACGCAAATTCAGCTGGAAAATGACAGATCGCACCGCAATTGCAAGCGGATCGGAGCCCCAGGAGCCCCCCTGCACGCAAATAATTCATCCTTGAACAATACGGGTTTCGTCCCTTAAGCTTTTACTAAAATTGAACACTTCGATTTAAAGAAACGGAGACGGCGGTGGTGTAGTGTCGTCTAATTGATAAACCAGTTGGTGAAGCCAATGACACAGGTCGTCACAGTCTCGGCCACGACAGCCGCCTATGCGATGGAGAGTTCCAAGCCGCCGCAGCGCACCTCGCGGAACACCTTCGTCGAGGAAAGCACGCGCCTGCTCGCGGAGAAGGCGGCCACCAGCGAGGACTTCCAGTTGAGGGCGCTGGTCAATATCGTGCAGCCGCCGGCGCTTGCCCTCTACTTCCTGACGGCAAGCCAGAAGCACCTGGCCCAGGCGAGCCTGAAGGATACGCTCGAAGCCTACAAGAATTCGGCCGCCTGAGGCCAGATCGGACATATCCTGCCGGATGACATGAGGGCCACGATCGAGATCTCGATCGTGGCCCTTGGACCATGTACGCTAGCCTGGGTCTACTTGCCCTTGGCCGGACCGACCGGCAGCACGAGTTCGACAGTGCCGGCCTTCTCGAAGGTGAGCTTGACGGAAACTTGGGCGCCTTCCACGAAAGGCTCCTTCACGTCCATGAACATCATGTGCAGACCGCCCGGCTTCAGCTCGACGGTGGTGCCGGCCGGAACCGGAATGCCGTCCTTCAGCTGACGCATCTTCATGACGTCGCCGACCATCGCCATCTCGTGAAGCTCGACGCGACCCGATGCCGGCGATTCGGCTGCGATCAGCACGTCGTCGGTCCCGCCCGCATTCTTGATGGTGACGAAACCACCGCCGACAGGCTGACCCGGTAGCATGGCGCGGGTGAAGCCCGCGGTCAGCTCGAGGTCTCCGACCTTGATCGTTTCCATCGTGCCCGGATTGGCGCCGGCCATGCCGGAGCCGTCCATCGCGCCGTGCATCATATGATTGCCCTGAGCCATCATCATAGCGCCGTGACCCTGGCCATGCATGGCCCCCTGCCCGTGCATGGCACCGTGGCCCATCGGCATGTCTTCGGCTGCGGCGAGCTTGAGCAGCGGAGCCGGGTGCTCGAGCGAATGCGGGTCGACGCCGGGCGCTGCGACTTCATCCCAGGCAACCTTGCCGTCCGTGCCGCACAGCTGCGTGGTGACGAAAGCGAGCGCGCCGCCGGCTTCGACACCGCTGACCTTCCCGTTGATCGTGAAGGTGTCGTAGTTGTCGTCCGGCAGGTTGCCGCCCTTCCAGCGGATCTCCACCGCACCGGACTTCACCGCCGTGCCGTGGTTGTCATAGGTCTTCTGGTAGTCGCCCTTGATGATCTCGAGTTCCCAGCCGGGCTTCGGCATCGGCTTGGCGAAGACGAAGCCTTCGGGCAGCTTGACCTGGACTTCATTGGTGGCCTTGCCGTCGCAGCCGTGCGGCACCTGCAGCACCGCGGCGACATAGGATTCCGGCGCGGCCGGCGCATTGGCAAAACTCGCATGGGCGTGGGCCGAACCGGCGACGAGGGCGGCAACGGCGGTGGTGGCGAAAGCGGAAGTCATGGTGTTCATTGGTGGTCTCCTGTGCGGCCCTCCATGAAGGAGGCTGCCGGCATGCGCCGGAAAAGGGCGCCATTTCTATCGATGGTCGAAGGAAATCAGGAGAGCACGGGAGGGGCACGCGAGCGTGGGCGCTCGATGGTCAGGACGGCCGGCCGTTCGGTGACGGTGACCGGATCATTGGCGAGACCGGCGAACTGGCTGAGCAGCCACGACTCACCCGCCGGCGGCGGAAGAAGGGCGGTCGACGACAGCGCGCAGACTTCGCAATACTGGTGGACCAGCGGATGC
The DNA here is from genome assembly GCF_059424725.1 of Allorhizobium sp. GW101-3B10. NCBI lineage: Bacteria > Pseudomonadati > Pseudomonadota > Alphaproteobacteria > Hyphomicrobiales > Rhizobiaceae > Allorhizobium > Allorhizobium sp. GW101-3B10. The sequence goes on from NZ_JBWKZR010000001.1 coordinate 1,802,610, forward strand.
TTGGTGGCCGTGTCGCCGATGCACATGTCGGCAAAGCTGCCGTCCGGCAGTTGCAGCGACACCGTCGCATAGGCGGCGGCCATGACCTGCGGCGGCTTGTGGGCGAAGGCCAGAGACAGAAGGGCGAGTGCGCATAGAATGCGCAGCAGACCGCCCCTCATCAACCGTACCCTCGACATTGCATTCCTCCGAACGAGACGATTCCTTAGCGGCTTTCCGCCGGGATTCAAAGTCCTCGTATTGAATTGCGCCCCCTTGTCGCGGATCGGCGGCGGCACGTCTTTGATCCGCCGCAAACAGCGGCAAGCCGGTCGGGTCTTGCGGGTGCACGCGACGAAAGACTAAAGCGTGAGCGACAAATATTTGTTCCCCGGCGACCTTTGCCTCTTGCCAAGCCACCACCCAGCCCGATAATTGCCGCATCCCTGCAGGGAGAAACCGGTTCACTCCGGTGCCGAAGGAGCAACCGCCCCGGAAACTCTCAGGCAAAAGGACCGCAGGGCGTCGACTGGAACTCTGGAGAGAAACCTTCCCGAAACGGAAGGGTGCGCCGAAGGGATAACAATCTCAGGCAAACGGACAGAGGGGGCTCATGACACCGGCACACCCGTGCCCAAGACCTTGAGCCGGCGCGCGAGCGCCCAGAACCGGAGGCGCCTTCTTGGACCATTCCGCCGAACTGCACAAAACTCCTCTTTTCGACCTTCACGTCGCGCTCGGCGCCCGCATGGTGCCGTTTGCCGGCTACGACATGCCGGTCCAGTATCCGGCCGGCGTGCTGAAGGAGCATCTCCATACCCGCGCCAAATGCGGCCTGTTCGACGTCTCGCACATGGGCCAGGTGGTACTGCGGGCAAAATCCGGCGCCTATGAAGACGCTGCGCTCGCGCTCGAAAGCCTGGTGCCGGTCGACATTCTCGGCCTGAAGGAAGGCCGTCAGCGCTACGGCTTCTTCACCGACGACAACGGCGGCATCCTCGACGACCTGATGTTCGCCAATCGCGGCGACCACCTGTTCGTCGTCGTCAATGCCGGCTGCAAGCAGGCCGACATCGCCCATATGAAGAGACACCTCTCCGACCGCGTCGACGTGACCTATCTGGAGGATCGGGCGCTTCTGGCGCTCCAGGGTCCGCAGTCGCAGGCCGTTCTGTCGAGCCTCGGCGCCGACGTCGCCGCGATGAAGTTCATGGACGTGCGCGACGTGACGCTTGACGGCGTCACCTGCATCGTCTCGCGGTCCGGCTATTCCGGCGAGGACGGCTTTGAAATCTCGGTGCCTTCCGACAAGGCCGAAGCGATCGCCAAGGCGCTGCTCGCCCATCCGGGCTGCGAGCCGATCGGGCTTGGCGCGCGCGATTCGCTGCGTCTCGAGGCAGGCCTCTGCCTCTACGGCAACGACATCGACACCACGATCTCGCCGATCGAGGCCGGCCTTGAATGGGCGATCCAGAAGGCGCGCCGCAGCGGCGGCGCCCGCGCCGGCGGCTTTCCCGGCGCCGATCGCATCCTGTCCGAACTGGAGAACGGCACCAGCCGCCGCCGCGTCGGCCTGAAACCCGAAGGCAAGGCGCCGGTGCGCGGCCATGCCAAGCTCTATGCGGATGCCGAGGGCAAGGCGGAACTGGGCGAAGTGACGTCCGGCGGCTTCGGCCCGAGCGTCGAGGGGCCGGTTGCCATGGGCTATGTCGCCGCCAGCCACGCCGAACCCGGAACGCAGATCTATGCGGAAGTGCGCGGCAAATACCTGCCCGTCACCGTCACGGCGATGCCCTTCGTCACCCCGACCTACAAACGTTGACCCCATGACCGAGATTGCCCCTCATCCGGCTGCCGCCACCTTCTCCCCGTCCTGACGGGGAGAAGGACGCATGCCGCAAACGCCTGCCCGATCCCCTCTCCCCGCCTGCGGGGAGAGGGTCAGGGTGAGGGGCAAATCGCTCGCACCACACCAAGAGAGGAACATCACATGCTGAAATTCACCGCTGAACACGAATGGCTGAAGCTTGAGGGCGATGTCGCGACCGTCGGCATCACCACCCACGCCGCCGAACAGCTGGGCGACCTGGTCTTCGTCGAACTGCCGGAAGTCGGCGCGACCTTCGACAAGGGCGCGGATGCCGCGACCGTCGAATCCGTCAAGGCCGCCTCGGAAGTCTACTGCCCGCTCGACGGCGAAATCACCGAGATCAACCAGGCGATCGTCGACGATCCGTCGCTGGTCAATTCCGATCCGCAGGGCGCCGGCTGGTTCTTCAAGCTGAAGCTGAAGACGGTTGCCGATGCCGACACCCTTCTCGACGAAGCCGCCTATAACGAGCTGATCGCATGAGCACGCCGACCGAATTCCAGTTCACCGACTACCAGCCCTACGATTTCGCCAATCGTCGCCATATCGGCCCCTCGCCGGCCGAAATGGACGAAATGCTGAAGGTCGTCGGCTACAAGACCCTCGACGCGCTGATCGACGCCACCGTTCCCTCGTCGATCCGCCAGGCGGTTCCCCTCACCTGGGAGGCCGCCATGACCGAGCGCGAGGCGCTCGACAAGCTGCGCGAGACCGCCAACAAGAACAAGGCGCTCGTCTCGCTGATCGGCCAGGGCTATTACGGCACCATCACGCCGCCGGTCATCCAGCGCAACATCCTGGAAAACCCTGCCTGGTACACGGCCTATACGCCCTACCAGCCGGAAATCAGCCAGGGCCGCCTCGAGGCGCTGCTCAACTACCAGACCATGGTCTGCGACCTGACCGGGCTCGACGTGGCCAATGCCTCGCTGCTCGATGAAGCAACCGCCGCAGCCGAAGCCATGGCGCTCGCCGAACGCGTGTCGAAGTCGAAGGCCAAGGCCTTCTTCGTCGACGACGCCTGCCATCCGCAGACCGTCGCCGTCATCCGGACCCGCGCCGAGCCGCTCGGCTGGCAGGTGATCGTCGGCAACCCGTTCACCGATCTCGATCCCGTCGACGTGTTCGGCGCGATCTTCCAGTATCCGGGCACCCACGGCCAGATCCATGATTTCTCCGGCCTGATCGCACGCCTGCACCAGACCGGCGCGATCGCCGCGGTCGCCGCCGACATCCTGGCGCTGACGCTGCTGAAATCACCCGGCGAGATGGGCGCCGACATCGCCATCGGCTCCACCCAGCGCTTCGGCGTTCCGGTCGGCTATGGCGGCCCGCATGCTGCCTATATGGCGGTCAAGGACGCCATCAAGCGCTCCATGCCCGGCCGTCTCGTCGGCGTTTCGGTCGATGCGCGCGGCAACCGCGCCTATCGCCTGTCGCTGCAGACCCGCGAACAGCATATCCGCCGCGAAAAGGCGACGTCGAACATCTGCACCGCGCAGGTGCTGCTGGCCGTCATGGCCTCGATGTATGCCGTCTTCCACGGCCCCAAGGGCATCAAGGCGATCGCCCAGCAGGTGCACCAGAAGGCCGTTCTGACTGCCAAGGGGCTGGAAAAGCTCGGCTACACGGTGGAACCGGAAACCTTCTTCGACACCATCACTGTCGAGGTCGGCCACATGCAGGGCCTGATCCTGCGGGCAGCGGTCGCCGAAGGGGTCAACCTGCGCAAGATCGGCGAAACGCGGATTGGCATCAGCCTGGACGAACGCACCCGGCCGGCGACGCTCGAAGCCGTCTGGCGCGCCTTCGGCGGCAGCTTCGCCGTCGCGGATTTCGAAACCGGCTATCGCCTGCCCAAGGATCTGCTGCGCACCAGCGATTACCTGACGCATCCGATCTTCCACATGAACCGCGCCGAAAGCGAGATGACCCGCTATATCCGCCGGCTGTCCGACCGCGACCTCGCGCTCGACCGGGCGATGATCCCGCTCGGCTCCTGCACGATGAAGCTCAATGCGACGGCGGAAATGCTGCCGATCACCTGGCCGGAGTTCTCCGAGATCCATCCCTTCGCCCCGGCCGACCAGGCACTCGGCTACAAGGAAATGATCGACGATCTGTCGGAGAAGCTCTGCTCGGTCACCGGCTATGACGCGATCTCGATGCAGCCGAACTCGGGCGCGCAGGGGGAATATGCGGGCCTGCTGACGATCCGCAACTACCATCTGTCGCGCGGCGATACGCACCGCACGATCTGCCTCATCCCGACCTCGGCGCACGGCACCAACCCGGCCTCCGCCCAGATGGCCGGCATGACGGTGGTGCCGGTCAAGGCGCGCGACAACGGCGACGTCGATCTCGACGACTTCCGCGCCAAGGCCGCGCAGTATGCCGACACGCTGTCGTGCTGCATGGTCACCTACCCCTCAACGCATGGCGTGTTCGAGGAGACGGTGCGGGAGATCTGCGAGATCACCCACGCCCATGGCGGCCAGGTCTATCTCGACGGCGCCAATATGAACGCCATGGTCGGCCTTGCCCGTCCCGGCGACATCGGCTCCGACGTCTCCCACCTCAACCTGCACAAGACCTTCTGCATTCCGCATGGCGGCGGCGGTCCGGGCATGGGGCCGATCGGCGTGAAGGCGCATCTGGCAGCCTTCCTGCCGGGTCATGTGGCAACCGACGGCCGCCCCGGCGCGGTTTCGGCGGCCCCCTATGGCTCGCCGTCGATCCTGCCGATCAGCTGGTCCTACTGCCTGATGATGGGTGGAGAAGGCCTGACCCAGGCGACCAAGGTGGCGATCCTCAACGCCAACTACATCGCAGCCCGGCTGACCGGCGCCTATGAGGTGCTCTACAAGTCCGAGGCCGGCCGCGTGGCTCATGAGTGCATCATCGACACCCGACCGCTCGCCGAAAGCTCAGGCGTCACCGTCGACGACGTGGCCAAGCGCCTGATCGACTGCGGCTTCCATGCGCCGACCATGAGCTGGCCGGTTGCCGGCACGCTCATGATCGAGCCGACGGAATCGGAGACCAAGGCCGAGATCGACCGGTTCTGCGATGCCATGCTGGCGATCCGCGAGGAAGCCCGCGACATCGAGGAAGGTCGCATGGACAAGACCGACAACCCGTTGAAGAACTCCCCACACACCGTGGAGGACCTGGTCGGCGAGTGGACGCGCCCCTACACGCGCGAGCAGGCCTGCTTCCCGCCCGGCGCGTTCCGGGTCGACAAGTACTGGTCCTCGGTCAACCGCGTCGACAATGTCTACGGCGACCGCAATTTGGTGTGCACCTGCCCGCCGATGAGCGAATATGCGGAAGCCGCCGAATAGCGGCGTCGACTGCCCTCACATACGACGAAAGCCCGCCCGCAAGGCGGGCTTTCTCGTTGCGGGTAGCGTGGCCGCAAATCGGCCATCAGAACCACCCAGGCTCTCGGTCATGGCCCTCTGGAACGCAATCGGCGTCGGCATCGGCACGGCACTCGACGTGACCGTCTTCGACAATATCGGCCTGGGCATCTCCGCGGGCATCCCGATCGGTGTGGCGGGCTGGCTCGCCATGCCGCGAAAGTAGTCTGCAACGCCCCTCTCGGCCGCCCCCTGCGATCCTGATGTAATTTTCTATTTCTTTATTTAGCCCATCACCTCATTACCTATTTTTCTATGTCGTCTTTGGCTGGGCAAGATGCGGCCAGGGCGTATCATTTCGGAACAAGGCCTGGAGGACTGGACACGGTCCATGAACCTCATCGCTTCAGGCTTCCCTAACAGGCGTCGCGTAAGGTGCATCGATTGAATATCGGCATCGAGGCTGGACGATGGGAATTTCCGCGATCATGGGTATTGCCGTTTCCGGCATGCAGGCGCAGACGACGCGGCTTTCGGCCGCCGCCAACAATGTGGCGAATGCGCTGACGCCGGGCTATGACCGCGCCGTCACCTCGTTTTCGACACGCCCCACCGGCGGCGTTTCGGCCTCTGCCTCCCCTTCCGGCAACACCACCCTGCCCGGCAGTTCCAATGTCGACCTGGCGAGCGAAATGCTCGATGCGATCGGTGCCGAACTCTCGTTCAAGGCCAATGCCTCCGTGTTCGAGACCGGCGCAGACATGTGGGACCTGCTGATGAGCATCAAGCGGGATTGACGATCGCGGATCAGGCTGGCCCGATCCGACCCCGGTCCACCTCGCCAAGGGCTGAAACGCAACCTTATCCCTTCTCCAGCACCAGCCGGTAGCGCGGCACCTGCAGCGCGTCGAAGCCGATGACGACGACGCGCCCTGCCTCCGTCAACATGGCATCGAGCGTGCTTGTCGCGTCCGGCCCGAGCACCGGTGCTGCGTCGACCGGAACTGCCGCCAGCTCCTCGGCTATGCTGTCTTTCGTGATCCAGTTGCCCATGGTCTGCGGGGTCGCGTCGAGCCAGGCTGCGATGCGTGGCAGCAGATCGACGAGGTCGGGCGCGTGCACCTCGCGCGGATATAGGACGCCCACGGCATGCCGGAGAAAATGGCTTCCGGGCTCGGCCGTGTAGAAGCGCAGCGCGTTCACATCCGGTCGGTCGGCAATCGCGGCATAATCGGCCTGCCCGATCTTGGCGACCCGCGGGGTTCCGAGATCGACAATGGTCTCTGACGGGCCGCCCCACAGGCGCGCCTGCTTGGTGGGCGAGAGCGCGCCGACATAGTCGTACATGCCGACCGCCTCGCCGGTGCCGTCGAGATCGGCGTGGGCAGCCTCCGGATAGAGGCTGAAGGCGCCGTCGGCGCCGACGAAATAATGCTCGAACCGGACCCTGACGAAATCCAGCATCAGGGCACGGGCCTGCCCCCTCTCCGCAGCCGGGGCCTTCTTCCAGAGGTAGCGCGTGAGAAAGCGAAAGCCGCGGTCCTTGGTCAGGATCCAGCGATGCAGCTCGTCAAGCCGCGTCGGGATGGGTTCGGCAAGCTGTTCGAGCGAGGAGGCGAAGATCCGGTCGACGTATCGCAACGGGAATTGCGGAAGGAGGTCATTGCCGTCGTTGTCGACGAACATCTTGATGACCTTGCCGCTGTCGCCGACGTCGCCGCCACCCAATACCTTGCCGCTGGCCCGATCGAGCGGGCCCCACAGGCCGGTGTCCGTATCCTGGTGGTCGTAGAACCACTGGTGAAAGGCAAGCTTCACATCGTCCCGGAAGCCGTAGACATGCAGCCGCTCGTCCTGCTCCATGAGGTCGCGCAGCTCGATCAGGCTGACATAGGGCGCCTTGAACCGCGCACCGATCCAGCCGACCGAACCCGCGTCGTCCATCATGCGCGTCAGTTTGGCCGGCGTGTCGATCTCGTCCAGGAACCGCAGCGGATATTTCAGGTGGAACGGCCTTCCAGCATCCACCGAGAGCTCCTCGATCAACTTGATCATATTGGCGGTGACGCCGAAATAGCTGACCAGCGGATCGCCCTCGACCGAATAGAAGGCGCCGGTCCGCGGGTTCTGCAGGTTCAGATAGAAATCCAGCTTCTCGTCGGCAGTGGAAAACTGCGGGATCCTGACAAGGCCTTCCCGGGTGGTCATCTTGCGGTGAATCGCGTCGAGTCGTGAAAGCGCCAGGCGATAACTGCCGTGGTCCAGATGATAGGCGATGCCCAGCATCTGGAACTCGAATTCGGAGAGATAATAGCCCTCGCTCTTCAGGCTTTCATTGGCCTTGAAGATGCCGTTGATCTTCGAGGCCGTCGAGGCCACGACAAGACCGCTGACGATCATGGCGAGCGCCGCAATGGATGCGATCGCAATTCCGACCGTCTTCCTGGTGCTCATACCAGCGTCCCCATCAGCCCACATCCGGCGCCCCGGCCTGCACGTCACTATGACGTGCGTCGGACCGGCGCGGCAATGTCAATCGTCAAGGACGAGGACGAACATGGCCATGGGGCCGGACAGATCACGCGACCAGTGCCCTCATGCCCATCACGATTGCCACCAGGCCGAAGCCGATCAGCACCACGCCGGAGATCCGCGACACCCAGAGGGCAAAGCTCTCCGGCAGACGGTGATGCAGCAGCGCCACCGTGCCGCTGAGAAAGATCCACCAGAGCATGGAGCCGGCGAAGACGCCGGCGACGAGGGCAGCAGCCGTCCAGGTATCGCCCTGCGATGCGAGGCCCAGCCCGGCGAAGATCGCGGCAAAGGACAGGATGGTCGCCGGGTTGGTGATGGTCAGCAGGAAAGTCGCGCCGGTGGTGCTCAGCAGGTCGCCTGCGCCGACCCCGGCGGCAGTGGCCGGCGGCTTCGGCTGAAAGCTCTTCCAGCCGAGCCAGAGGAGGAAAAGGCCGCCGACGATCTGCAGCGGAATGGAGATGGTGTCGAGCAGTATGGCGAAGGCGGCAAAGCCGGCGGCGGCCATCAGCGCATAGGCGCCATCGGCGAGTGCGGTGCCGAGACCGCCGGCGACGCCGGCCCAGAAGCCGCGCTCCAGCGTGCGGGAAATGCAGAGCGCGCCGATGGGCCCGAGCGGGGCGGCAATGGCGAGACCAAGCAGGATGCCCTTTCCGAGCAGGAGAACGCTCATCCTTCAGACCTCCGCCGGGGTGAAGCCGCGTTCGACGGCGGTCGACAGCGCGATCATGGTTTCGCTGCGGGCGAGGAAGCGCCGCGCTTTCAACTCGCCAAGGAAAGCCTCGACACCGGCGAGATCGACCAGGCGCACCTTGAGCAGATAGGACCAGCCTCCCGTAACGTGATGGCATTCCGCAACGGAAGGATGCGTCGATGCGAAGGCCTTGAAGGCCTCCTCCCCGGTCTCGTAGTCGAGCCCGACCAGAACGAAAGCGGTGACGGCAAGGCCGAGCGCTGCGTGATCGGCATCGACGGTGAAGCGTTTGATCACGCCGGAGGCGGTCAGCCGGCGGATGCGTTCATTGACGGCCGATGGCGACAGACCCACGGCCTCGCCGATATCGGCAAGCGAGCGGCGGGCGTCTTCGGCGAGCAAGGCGGCGATTTTCTTGTCGATCGTGTCCATCGCCGCAATATATGCGGCAAAGTGGTACTTTCAATATATTATTCTGTATTTTTGTCGATATCCGTAAATTCACCCGACAACGAACAGTCCAGCCGCAAGAAATGCGGCAGACAGGTTTCACGCAGCGCCAAGATGGGGCCGCCCGTCTCAATTGCCAAGCGGCTTACGGGCGATCACCTGGAAATACTCCTCGCCCGCGATGAGGCTATCCGGACGGAGCACCTCGCCGTTTGCGCCGATCAGGATGGCGGGCGTCTCGAAGCCTACAGCCTGCAACTGCCGATCAATCTGCGCCGGGGTCGTTGCATAGACCATGATGCCGAAATCATGAGCGCTGTGCAGCAGGTAAACATGCTCGCCGTCGCACCGCTGCAGTCCGGAATAGCGCATCCGGCGGATCGAGGCGCAGCCATAGCCGTAGCCATAGCGCGCCAGCCGCAGGGCGAGCCTGAGCGGATTGGCCGTCCACCGCACCCGGGCGGAATAGGAAAGCCCGCGACGAAAACCTTCCCAGTCGCGATGAAAGGTGGAGAACAGGAACACGCCTCCGGGCGCAAGGACCCGGGCGACCGAGGCAAGCACCGCGAGCCTGCCGGCGCCGTCGACGGCGTCGATGCCGTTGTAGCTGAACACCACGAGATCGAAGCTTGCGTCGGCCAGCGCGGACAGGTCGCGCGCATCCATCAGTTCGAAGCGTTTACCGGGATGACTGCCAGCGGCGAGCGCAATCATTTCCGGCGTGTAGTCGATGCCGAGATAGCGCGTCGCCATAGGCGTAAGCAGATCGGTGGTGCGCCCTGCTCCGACGCCCATGTCGAGTACCCGGCCGCCGCTGATCAGCGTGCGCGCCAGATCGAAGGCGGCGCGCTCCCCGGGATTGAGAAAGCCGCTGAGGCGGCGGTATTCGCGCAATGACAGAGGTTTGCGCCAAGTGGCGCGATTGATCCGCTCCATATCGGTCATGACAGACAGCCCATGCAGGGCGCGGACATCACGTCCGCACATCACCGGCGCGGACGGTACAGAACATCGGTCGAAACGGGAATGGGCCAACGGACCGCAGGGCTCTGAAGTTCGGCGCCGTGGTTAATCGGGAGGCCGTCGGGCCGACGACGCGTCAACCGCTGACGGCTTCCTTGCCACGTTCCTTGGCCAGCAGCGCCAGGTCGGCGGCCTTCAGCTCGACCGATTCGCCACAGCCACAGGCCGAGGTCTGGTTCGGATTGGTGAAGGTGAAGCCCGATCGCAGCGTGGTCGTCTCGAAGTCCATTTGCGTGCCAAGCAGGTAGAGCACAGCCGAGGGCTCGACCCAGACGCTCGCGCCGTCGCGTTCGATCAGGTCGTCCCTGGGGTTCGGCTCGGTCACCAGGTCGATGGTATATTCCATCCCGGCGCAGCCGCCCTTCTTGATGCCGACGCGGATGCCCTTGGCGTCCGGTTCGGATTTTTCGACGATCGCGCGGACGCGGGCGGCTGCCGCATCCGTCATGGTCATCACCTGAAAGCCCATTTCGTTCTCCTGTCACGACCGGGTTCAAGGCCCGGCGCTTCGAGTCATGCAAATGTAGTGGCCGTCTTGCCTTCTATCAATACCAGCCGATGGCGACCTGGGCCTCTTCCGACATGCGGTCCGGCGTCCACGGCGGATCGAAGGTCATCTCGACCTCGACGCCGGAGACACCTTCCACGGCGCTGACGGCGTTCTCCACCCAGCCCGGCATCTCGCCGGCCACCGGGCAGCCGGGGGCCGTCAGCGTCATCATGATCTTGACCATGCGGTCGTCATCGATGTCGATCTTGTAGATCAGCCCGAGTTCGAAGATGTCGGCCGGGATTTCCGGGTCGTAGACCGTCTTCAGCGCGGCGATGATGTCGTCGCTGAGGCGTGCCACTTCGTCGGCCGGAATGGCGGTATGGACGATCCCTTCGCGGACGTCCGGCTTCTGTTCGCTTTCGTTGACGCTCATCGACGTTTCCTTACGCGAAGAAAGTGCGGGCATGGTCGAGCGCATCTGCAAGCGCATCGACTTCCGCACGGGTGTTGTAAAGACCGAAGGAGGCCCGGCAGGTCGAGGTGACCCCGAAACGGGCGAGCAACGGCTGGGCGCAATGGGTACCGGCACGCACGGCGACGCCGCGACGGTCGATCAGCATCGACACGTCATGGGCGTGGATGCCGCCGAGCTCGAACGAGAAGATCGCCCCCTTGCCCGGCGCATTGCCGATGATCCTCAGCGAATTGATCGCCGAGAGCCGTTCATGGGCATAGGCGCGCAGGCTCTCCTCGTGGGCGGCGATCGCCTCGCGGCCGAGGCCCTCGATATAGTCGAGCGCATAGCCAAGGCCGATCGCCTGGACGATCGGCGGCGTTCCGGCTTCAAACCGATGCGGCGGGTCGTTGTAGGTGACGGTGTCTTCCGTCACCTCGACGATCATCTCGCCGCCGCCCATGAAGGGCTGCATGACCTTCAAACGGTCCATCTTGCCATAGAGCACGCCGATGCCCGACGGGCCGTAGAGCTTGTGGCCGGTGATCGCATACCAGTCGCAATCCAGATCCTGGACATCGACCGGCATGTGGACCGCGCCCTGGGATCCGTCGACCATCACCGGAATGCCGCGTGCATGGGCGATGCGGCAGACGTCCTTGATCGGCACGACCGTGCCGAGCGCGTTCGACATATGCGTGATGGCGACGAGCTTGGTGCGCTCGGTCAGGCATTTCTCGAAGGCTTCGAGGTCGAAGGCGCCGTCGTCGGTGACCGGCGCCCAGACGAGCTTCGCTCCCTTGCGCTCGCGCAGGAAATGCCACGGCACGATGTTGGAATGGTGCTCCATGATCGACAGGACGATCTCGTCGCCTTCGCCGATATGGGTCATGCCCCAGCCATAGGCGACCGTGTTGATCGCCTCGGTCGAAGACTTGGTGAATACCAGTTCGTCGACCGAGCCGGCATTGAGGAAACGGCGCACCTTTTCGCGCGCGCCCTCATAGGCATCCGTCGCGGCATTCGACAGGAAGTGCAGGCCGCGGTGGACGTTGGCATATTCGTGGGAATAGGCGTGGCTGATGGCATCGATCACCTGTCGCGGCTTCTGCGCCGAGGCGGCGTTGTCGAGATAGACGAGCGGCTTGCCATAGACTTCGCGCGACAGGATCGGGAAGTCGCGGCGCACCGCCGCGACGTCATAACCGACCTGTGTGAGGAGGTGTTCAGCCATGATGATCCAGCCAGTCGGTGATGATCCCTTCCAGCGCCTCGACCAGCGCCTCGTCTTCCAGTTCCTCGACCACCTCCGCCACAAAGGCGTTGATGAGCAGGCCGCGTGCCTTCTTTTCCGGAATGCCGCGGGCCATCAAGTAGTAGAGGTGGTTGTGATCGATGTCGGTGACCGTTGCGCCATGGGCGCACTGTACGTCGTCGGCAAAAATCTCGAGTTCGGGCTTAACCGAAAACTCGCCGTCGTCCGACATCAGCAGCGTGTTGCAGGCCATGCGGGCGTCGGTCTTCTGGGCGTCGGGCGCGACCCGGATCATGCCCTGGAACACGCCCCTGGCGCGATCGAACACGACGCTGCGGACGATTTCCGTCGACGTGGTGTTCGGCACGTCATGACCGAGCGTCATGGTCACGTCGGTATGGGTCTCGCCACCGAGCAGATTGACGGCGCGAAGCTTGAAGTCCGAGCCTTCGCCTGCGGTGCGCAGGTGGACTTCCTGGCGCACCAGCTTGCCGCCGGCATTGACGACGAACAGGCGGAATTGCGCACGAGCGCCGAGTTCGACCTTGATCTGGCCGAGATGGGTGTCGTCCAGGCCTTCAGTCTGCAGGATGATCCAGGTGACGTCCGCGCCGTCGCCGATCTTGAGATCGGCGACGCTGGAGACGAGCGCCGCCCCTGCCCCATTCGACAGATGGCGCTCGATCACCACCGCGCGGCTGTCCCTGCCGAAGCGAGTGGGAAACCGGACGTGCACCGGACCGCTGGCGTGCACGCTCTGCAACTCGATCGGCGCTTCGATGCTGGCGCCGTCTTCGATGCGAAGCTCGATACCGTCGCGCACGAAGCTGCCGTTCAGCCGGCCGATCGTGTCATCGCCATCGCGAGCAAAAAGCCGGCCCGCGGCCGTACCGTCGGTCAGGCTGTCGCGATAGGCGGTTGCCTGGACGCCGTCGGGCATCGGGCCAAGATCGGCCCTGCCCTGCACGAGGGACAGCACCGTGGCGCCGCCAACGACCGGTTCCACCGCCGTGGCGGTTGCGGACAGGTCGAGGACTGGAAAGCCGCGCATCAGCGCCTTGAGGTCGGTATAGTGCCAGGCCTCGATGCGGCGGGTCGGCAGGCCGGCCCGCTTGAGTTCGTCGAACAGGCGGTCACGGGCGACCAGCACGTCGCCATCGCCCGGCAGCCCGCCGATCTGGCTCGTATACGCCTCGATCAGCTGGGTTTCGGCAACCGTCAGCCGGTTGGCAGCTTGCAATGTCATCGTCGGAACTCCTTCCCGGCCGTTCAGGCCGCTTCGCCGATGATGTCGGCATAGCCGTTGGCTTCGAGTTCGAGCGCCAGGCTCTTGTCGCCGGTCTTGATGATCTGGCCCTTGTAGAGGACGTGGACGGTATCCGGGACGATGTAGTCGAGCAGACGCTGGTAATGGGTGATGACGATCACGGCGCGATCCGGCGACTTCAGCGCGTTGACGCCGTCGGCGACGATCCTCAGCGCGTCGATGTCGAGGCCCGAATCGGTCTCGTCAAGCACGCAGAGCTTTGGCTCCAGCAGCGCCATCTGCAGGATCTCGGCGCGCTTCTTCTCGCCGCCGGAGAAGCCGACATTGAGAGGACGCTTCAGCATGTCCATGTTGATCTGCAGTTCGCCGGCCGCTTCCTTGACGCGGCGGATGAAGTCCGGCGTCGTCAGTTCGGCTTCGCCGCGGGCCTTGCGCTGCTCGTTCATCGCCACCTTGAGGAACTGCATGGTGGCGACGCCCGGGATTTCCACCGGGTACTGGAAGGCGAGGAAGATGCCCTTGGCGGCGCGCTCGGCGGCGTCGAGCTCCAGGATGCTCTCGCCGTTGTAAAGGATGTCGCCTTCGGTGACTTCATAGTCTTCGCGGCCGGACAGGATATAGGACAGCGTCGACTTGCCCGAGCCGTTCGGGCCCATGATGGCAGCCACTTCGCCGGCCTTGACCGTCAGGTTCAGGCCACGGATGATTTCGGTGCCGTCTTCGGCGATGCGGGCATGGAGGTTTCTGATTTCAAGCATGGTTCTCATCCAAATTCAAAAGTTGCTCTACGGAACGAGGGGGCGCCTTCGAGCGCCACTCCTGCTCATTCCACGATGTCTAGGCGCTTGCCGATGCGTTCGAGCTGAAGTTTGACCGAGGCGATGTCGCCGTCCTGCGCCGTTTCATGGGACATGAAAGCAGCCATGTGCTGTTTCATCGACCGCATTTCACTGCGAATCCCACGGATCTCTTCACCCATTCCCGCAATTTCGGCCCGCATGGCCCGCAAATGCTCCAAAATGAGACTCTCGACCTTTTCGTTCATCAGCCAACGCTCCCCTCCAGCGAGATGCCGATCAGCTTCTGCGCTTCGACGGCAAACTCCATCGGCAGTTCCTGGATGACCTCACGGACAAAGCCGTTGACGATCAGCGCGATCGCCGCTTCCTGCGGAATGCCGCGCTGCAGGCAGTAGAACAGCTGGTCCTCGGAGATCTTCGAGGTGGTCGCCTCGTGCTCGAACTGCGCCGTCGAGTTCTTCGCCTCGATATAGGGCACCGTATGCGCGCCGCACTTGTCACCAATCAGCAGGCTGTCGCACTGGGTGAAGTTGCGGGCATTCTCCGCCTTGCGGTGGGCCGAGACCTGGCCGCGATAGGTGTTGTTGGAGAAGCCGGCGGAAATGCCCTTGGAGATGATGCGGCTCGACGTGTTCTTGCCGAGATGGATCATCTTGGTGCCACTGTCGATCTGCTGGTGGCCGTTCGACACGGCGATCGAGTAGAACTCGCCGCGCGAGCCGTCGCCGCGCAGGATGCAGGACGGGTATTTCCAGGTGATCGCCGAACCGGTCTCGACCTGGGTCCAGGAAATCTTGGAGTTCTTGCCGCGGCAATCGCCCCGCTTGGTGACGAAGTTGTAGATGCCGCCCTTGCCTTCCTTGTCGCCCGGATACCAGTTCTGGACGGTGGAATACTTGATCTCGGCATCGTCCAGCGCCACCAGTTCGACCACGGCAGCGTGCAGCTGGTTTTCATCCCGCTGCGGCGCGGTGCAGCCTTCGAGATAGGAGACGTAGGCCCCTTCCTCGGCGATGATCAGCGTGCGCTCGAACTGGCCGGTGTTCTTCTCGTTGATACGGAAATAGGTCGACAATTCCATCGGGCAGCGAACGCCCTTGGGAACGAAGACGAAGGAACCGTCGGTGAAGACCGCGGTATTCAGCGTCGCATAATAGTTGTCAGTGACCGGCACGACCGAGCCGAGATATTTCTGCACCAGCTCGGGATGCTCGCGGATCGCCTCCGAGATCGACATGAAGATCACGCCGGCCTTCTTCAGCTCTTCCTTGAAGGTGGTGACGACCGAGACGCTGTCGAACACGGCGTCGACGGCGATCTTGGAGGTCTGCACGCCGGCCAGGATCTCCTGCTCGCGCAGCGGAATGCCGAGCTTTTCGTAGACCTTCAGCAGCTCGGGATCGACCTCGTCGATCGAGGTCGGGCCGGTCGTGCTCTTCGGCGCGGCATAATAATAGAGGTCGTTGAAGTCGATCTTCGGATAATTGACGCGCGCCCAGGTCGGCTCTTCCATGGTGAGCCAACGCTTGTAGGCGTCAAGCCGCCAGGCAAGCATCCATTCCGGTTCGTTCTTCTTTGCGGAAATGAAGCGGATGATGTCTTCCGACAGGCCCTTGGGAGCCTTGTCGACTTCGATCATCGTCTCGAAACCGTATTTGTACTGGTCCACATCGATCTGGCGAACCTGATCGATCGTTTCCTGCACAGCAGCCATTCGCGTTCTCCAATCTTGCCGGATCAAAGGCCGGCAGCTTGTCAACGTTTTGAGCGGAAACCCGCCCCTATGTAGTCGCCACAGGCGTGTTTTTCACCCTCGCGGCAAGGAGAAAATTGGTTTTTGACAATTTTTCCCGGTCTTTCATGCGGCCTCGCCGGAGATTTTCCGGCGCCCCGCGATCTTCGCAAATATCTCGACCGTGCGGTCGATCTCCCCTTCGGTCGTCGCCGCCCCGAGCGAGATGCGCAAGGCCCCCGTCTTGGCGTCCTGCCCCATGGCGGTCAGCACGTGGCTGGCGCCGAGTTTGCCGGACGAGCAGGCGGCCCCCGCAGAAAGCGCAACCCCCTCCAGATCGAAGGCGATCTGGCCGGTTTCCGCCTTCAGACCCGGCAGGGTGAAGAAACTCGTATTGGCGACGCGCGCGATCCCCTCGCCATGAATGACGAGATCGGGCGCCGCGCTCCGCATGCCTTGTTCCAATCGGTCGCGCAAGGCGCCGATTGCCGCATTTCTGGCCTCGAGCCCGGTTCGTGCCCAGGCGGCAACCGCGCCGAAGCCGGCAATCGCTGCGACATTCTCCGTCCCCGCCCGATGGCCCTTCTCCTGGCCGCCGCCGCGGATCAGCGGCGCGGGCATCAGGGTTTCGCCACGGGCGATCAGCGCGCCGGCCCCCTTCGGTCCTCCCAGCTTGTGGGCGGACAGAATGAGGAAGTCGGCACCGATGTCCGGCAGATCGAGCGGTATCCGCCCGGCCGCCTGCACCGCATCGACCAGCAGCAGGCCACCGTGTCTATGTACGATCTGAGCGGCCTCCCGAATCGGTTGGATGATGCCGGTCTCGTTGTTGACCGCCATCACCGCCACCAGCGGCAGCCCCGTCGAGGCGTCATGGGCGGAAAGAAGCCGTTCCAGCACCTCGAGATCTGTCAACCCGGCGGGGGTCACCGGAATTTCGCTGATCTGCCCGGGCGCGAATCGGCCGCCCTCGCGCACGGCCGGATGCTCGATGGCCGAAACATAGAGCCGACCGATCGGCAAGGGCGCCTTGCCCATCCGGTAGGACGGCGTCAGCACCAGGTTTGCCGCTTCGGTGGCGCCGGCCGTGAAGATGACATTGGCGGCCGCAGCACCGACGAGGGCTGCCACTTCGCGGCGGGCCGTCTCGATCACGGCCCTGGCGGCGCGGCCCTCGGCATGCACGGAATTGGGGTTGCCCGTCAGGGCGAGTGCGTCGATCGTGACGGAGCGCGCCGCCTCCATGAGGGGGGCGGTGGCATTCCAGTCGAGATAGATGCGCTCCTTGGCCATATCACGTCCGTGCCGCGCCCGCTGGCAACCAGCAAGCGCATTTTCCTTGAAATTTCCGTCGGGCTTGTCCTATGACACCTTCGACCTTGGATGGACAGCCAATCCAGTTTCGAACAATTCTAAACTGGGTTTTATGAAAGTTGAGTGACTTCGTCAAGTCAGCTGACAGGAAATGCTTGTCCAGGAACCACAGAAATTTGCACGGACCGGAGACCCAATGCCCGAAGTGATTTTCAACGGCCCGGCGGGCCGCCTCGAAGGACGGTACCAGCCGTCCAAGGAGAAAAGCGCGCCGATCGCGATCATCCTGCATCCGCATCCGCAGTTCGGCGGCACGATGAACAACCAGATCGTCTACCAGCTCTTCTACATGTTCCAGAAGCGCGGCTTCACGACGCTGCGCTTCAACTTCCGCGGCATCGGCCGCAGCCAGGGCGAATTCGACCATGGCGCGGGCGAGCTGTCGGATGCGGCTTCCGCGCTCGACTGGGTGCAGAGCCTGCATCCCGATTCGAAGAGCTGCTGGGTCGCCGGCTACAATTTCGGCGCCTGGATCGGCATGCAGCTTCTGATGCGCCGGCCGGAGATCGAGGGCTTCATCTCGATCGCGCCGCAACCCAACACCTATGACTTCTCCTTCCTCGCCCCCTGCCCGTCGTCCGGCCTGATCATCCATGGCGACGCCGACAAGGTCGCGCCGGAAAAGGACGTCCAGGGCCTGGTCGACAAACTGAAGACGCAGAAGGGCATCCTGATCACCCAGAAGACGTTGCCCGGCGCCAACCACTTCTTCTCCGGCCAGACGGAAACGCTGATGGCCGAATGCGAGGACTATCTCGACCGTCGCCTCGAAGGCGAACTGGTACCGGAACCGGCCGCCAAGCGCATCCGCTGAGCCTCGGTCATGCAATTATAGAGAACGCCGGTCGAAAGGCCGGCGTTTTTTATTGCGCGGATTTGCCTGTGGAGGAGCGGATCGGCACAACCGGCGTTGACAAAACACGGCAAGATTGTTCTGACTTGAACAATAGCCACGAGACATTTCAACCCGACGTTAGATCCACCCGAGATGCCTGACGCCCTTTCCTTCGATGCGATCGGCTTTGCCGGCGGCGGAAACCGCTGCTACTGGCAGAGCGGCTTCCATCTGGCGCTGAACCTGCGCTATCCGCAGCGACCATCCTACTATGTAGCGGTGTCCGCTGGCGCCTATCACTGCGCCATGAGCCTGGCCGGCGTCGGCGAGCGGGTGCGCCATGCCGCCTTCACCTTCGCCGAACGCAATATCCCGGATCTCGACTGGGCGGCATTGAAGGAGCGCCGGTCGCCGCTGGTCGTCGGCGGCCTGTTCCGGCAGTTTCTCGCCGAACAGTTCGGCGAGACCGAGCTTGCGGCGCTCAAGGCCGCACCGCCGATGTGGATCCAGCTCGCGCGACCGCCGGAATGGATGCCGGGCGGGCTTGCCGCCCTCGGTTCGATCGCTGCCTACCAGATCGAGAAACGCCTGACCGGCGGCGCCCATTCCAAGGCGGGCCGCTATCTCGGGCTGAAACCTGTGTGGATTTCGACGCATGAGCTTTCGTCCGCGGCCGATCTGGTCGACGCCATGATGGCCACCTCATCGGTGCCGCCCTTCATGCCGGTCGGCCGCATCGCCGAGCGCGACCATCTCGACGGCGGGCTGGTCGACAATCCGCCGACGATCCGGCTTTCCGAGACCGAGGCGGCCGGCGGCCGGACGCTGCTTCTGACCACGCGCTATGGCCGGCAGCCGCCAGCCTCGCCCAACCGGGTCGTCGTCGGCCCGAGCGAGGACATCCGCGTCAACAAGTTCACGGTTTCGGATGCCGCAGGCCTCAGGCATGCCTTCGAAGTGGGCCTGAGGGATGGCGCCGCCTTCGCCAGGACCATGCCGAAACTATTCGGCCGCTGACGGCGACGGCACGATGGCGCGGGCCAGCAAGCCGCCCGTCACCGCCGCCTTCACCCCCGTCGTCCCGGGGAAGGTCAGCGGCAGTCGCTTCAGCGAGCGCACCGCGAGATAGGCCCAGGCCTCGGCTTCCGTCGCGTCGCCGTCGAAACCGGCCTCTTCCGCCGTCAGGACGGTTGCGCCGCTGCGGGCGGCGATCTCCTTCAGGTCGGCCATGATGATGCGGTTGAGCCGCCCGCCACCGCTGATGATGTAGGTCTGCGGCGGATGGGGCAGATGGCCGGCCGAGCGCAGGATGGCGGCGGCCGTCACATAGGCGAGCGTACGTGCGCCGTCGTGCAGCCCGGCTTCGTCCGGTTCCGGCGGGCGAAAATCGTTGCGATCGAGCGAGCGGCGCTGGTCGGTGGTGAAGAAGGGGTGGTCGAGATAACGTTCGGCGAGCGGCATGAGCACCGAGCCTTCCGATGCGATCATGCCGCCCTGGTCGAAGGGCACGCCGGCATTGACCTCCACCCACTGGTCGATCAGCGTATTGCCCGGCCCGCTGTCGAAGGCGAGGATCTCGCCCTCGGGGCCGACATAGGTGAGGTTGGAAATGCCGCCGATGTTGACGAAGCAGACCGGGCGGTCGGCCTTCGTCAGGGAGGCGGCGAGCGCCGCGTGATAGGCGGGCACGAGCGGGGCGCCCTGCCCGCCATGGGCCATGTCGTTGGCCCGCATGTCATAGACCACGTCGATGCCGGTTTCCCGGGCGAGCAGAGCGCCGTCGCCGATCTGCACGGTCAGCGCCTGGTCCGGACGATGCAGGACTGTCTGGCCATGGAAGCCGATCACGGCGATCTCGCCCGCCGAAAGGCCGTTGGTTTCCAGGAAGGTCTTGACCGCCGCCGCGTGACGCAGCGTCAGCTCCCGTTCCAGTTCGGCGAGGGAACCGGGGCGCGCCGAGCGCACAGTCATCGGCCTTGCGTCTTCCAGTCCCTGTTTCAACCGATCCCGAAAGGCCGGATCATAGGGCACGGCGAGAAATGGCCCTCGCTCGACGACGCCTTCGCCGTCCGTCGTCAGGATGGCGACGTCGATTCCGTCCATCGAGGTACCGCTCATCAGTCCGATCGCCCGCATCCTGTCGCCCAAAGCCGTTCTCCGCCGATTCGAATGAATGCCATCAGCGCTATTCATGGCTGAAACGGGTGCACAATTCAAAAAACAATGCTAAAGCGCCGGCGATTTCCCGTCTTCCATATCCAGAAAGCCTGAAGGTCATGACGAAGTTCAAGTCCGATTTCCTCCGCACCATGCAAGAGCGCTGCTTCATTCATCAGATATCCGATGAAAGCGGCCTCGACGACCTGCTCGCCAAGGAATGCGTGACGGCCTATATCGGCTTCGACCCGACAGCGCCCAGCCTGCACGCCGGCTCGCTCATCCAGATCATGATGCTGCACTGGTTCCAGGCGACCGGCCACCGCCCGATCTCGCTGATGGGCGGCGGCACCGGCATGGTCGGTGATCCTTCCTTCAAGGAAGAGGCGCGCCAGCTGATGACCGTTGACACGATCGAGAGCAACATCGCCTCGATCAAGCGCGTCTTCGCCAACTATCTCGACTACGGCAAGGGGCCGAAGGACGGCGCCCTGATGATCAATAATGCCGAATGGCTGCGTTCGCTCAACTACCTCGAATTCCTGCGCGACGTCGGCCGGCACTTCTCGGTCAACCGCATGCTGTCCTTCGACAGCGTGAAGACCCGCCTCGACCGCGAGCAGTCGCTGTCCTTCCTCGAATTCAACTACATGATCCTGCAGGCCTACGACTTCGTCGAGCTCGCCAAGCGCTACGACTGCCGGCTGCAGATGGGCGGCTCCGACCAGTGGGGCAATATCATCAACGGCATCGATCTCGGCCACCGCATGGGCACGCAGCAGCTCTATGCCCTGACTTCGCCGCTTCTCACCACCTCGTCGGGTGCCAAGATGGGCAAGTCGGCGACCGGTGCGGTGTGGCTGAACTCGGAAATGCTGTCGGCCTACGACTTCTGGCAGTACTGGCGCAATACCGAGGATGCCGACGTACCGCGCTTCCTCAAGCTCTACACGACGCTGCCGATGGACGAGATCGGCCGACTGGCCACCCTTGGCGGCTCAGAGATCAACGAGGTGAAGAAGATCCTGGCGACCGAGGTCACCGCCATCCTGCACGGCCGCGACGCCGCCGAGCAGGCGGCCGAGACCGCCCGAAAGACCTTCGAGGAAGGCGGACTTTCGGACAACCTGCCGTCGGTCGAGGTTCCGGCCGCCGACCTCGAGGCCGGAATCGGCCTTCTGTCGTTGATCGTGCGCGCCGGCCTTGCCGCCTCGAACGGCGAAGCCCGCCGTCATGTGCAGGGGGGCGCCGTGAAGATCAACGATGCCGCCGTCAGCGACGAACGCCTTTCGATCGGCTCGGCACAGTTGACCGGAGACGGCGTCATCAAGCTGTCGCTCGGCAAGAAGAAGCACATCCTGGTGCGCGCCATCTGACACGACATGCGCCGGGCGCCATCGCGCCCGGCCTTCGCCCCTGGACCAACCGGGGGCCGCGCCGTGCAGGCCACTACCGCCGCCGACAAATAATCGTCCTCCCGAAAAAAATCTTTGCAGCCTTCCCGGTCCATCGCCCGCTGCCGTCGTGGTTTCGCCGCCCGACCAAGCCCTATCCGCGCCGATCACCGCCGGCGTGTGCGTTATCGCCGCCCGGAAACGTCCCTGACAGATCACGTCGTGAAATCCTCGGCGGTTGGACGATTTGTCTTTCTCCTCAAACCATTAGCAGGAGAACAGCGGCCGCGCCCGGCAGGAAATACGCGCCGATCCGGTAAAATTCGAGACAAATTTTCATCAAAACATATTCAAATACAGTTTGAATTTTATACTTGTTTTATTCTCGTTTATCGTTGCTTTGATTAGATTTAGCCTCTGTTTTTACTTCGCTATTTTGCGAGAGATCAAAACATCCATGCCATTGTCTCCTCAACACGGGGAGACGACCAATGACAACAAAAAGAACTCTGGCTATTGGACTCTTGGCCATCGCAATGACCGGCGCGCTTGCGTTTCCGGCGATGGCATTGCCGGCAAACATGCGGGTGGTCGGCAAGGCAAATCCGCCGATCGGCCACTATGAATTCTGCAAGACCTATGGCGGCGAATGCGTTGCCGCTACCGCCGACGGCGGTCCGGCACTGCTCACCGAGACGAGCTGGAAGGACCTGCTCGACGTCAACTATACGGTCAACAGCTCGATCACCCCGCTGACGGACCAGGACATCTACGGCGTCGAAGAGCGCTGGGCTTATCCGCGGACGGTCGGCGACTGCGAAGACTTCGCCCTGCTCAAGCGCAAGATGCTGATCGACCGCGGCTTTGCGCCATCCGATCTCCTGCTCACCGTCGTCCTGCAGCCGAACGGCGAAGGACATGCCGTGCTGACGGTGCGCACCGATCATGGCGACTTCATCCTCGACAACATGCGCAACAAGGTCATGCTGTGGTCCGAGACCGAATATACCTACCTCAAGCGCCAGTCGTCCGACGATCCGGGACGCTGGGTCAAGCTGCAGGACGGCCGCGCGACCGCCGTCGGTAGCGTCAATTCGAACTGATCGGCCGCCGCGTTCGCGCGGCACCTGCTGAGCCCCTGGCCCGGTCCGTCCCCCGCATACCCCCGTCCCCGACCGGAGCCAATGAGCCGGTCCCGCTCAACCGGGATCGGCTCTTTCTTTTTGTCCGCCCCTCCAGCCGCCTCCGGCGCAACACCGGGAAAGCTTAACGCGGCCTTAACCATAATCGCCGACTTTTGGGGCCACTAGCCGGCGAGATTCGCTGCCCGGGGGTCGGAACCATGCACAGCACAGAAACGGTGACGGATCAGGCGAGCCAGACGCCCCTCATCTCCAATCGTTTCATCGCCATCCTGACGGCAGCCGTCACGATCCTGGCGCTGCTCTCCGTCGGCATCAGCCTGTTCGGACACACCTTCGGCGAGCGGTGGGCGCTGGCCGGCCATAGCGACAGCATTGAACCCGTCGAGATATCCATCGGTCTCGACCATCTGCGGCTCACCGCCAATACGATCCGCTTCGAGGAACAGCGCAAGGGCGGCCCTTCCGAACGCGTCGACCTCTACCTGCTGTGGCCGGAAATGACCGGCTACAGCCGCGACAACCGCCGCCGCTTCGATGATCCGGCACGGGCCAATTCGCTGATCTTCCTGCAACTCTCCCAAAGCACCATGTCGCGCGACATGTCGGGACGCGTGGAGCCGATCTACACCCACCTGTTTGACGGCACTGAACAGGACGGCCCCTTCGGACTTTCGCTGCACCGTTTCCGGGCCGGCACGGGCTATGACGACGAAGTGCTGCTGACGGCGGCGCGGCCGGGCAAGCCGGATTATGCGGTCCGTTGCCTGCTCCCCGCACCCGGCTCAGCGCCCAGCGGCGGCGACTGCCAGCGCGACATTCACGTCGGACGGGACCTCACCGTTCTCTATCGCTTTTCGAGCGAGTTGCTCTCGGACTGGCCGCAGATCGACAGCGCCATCGAAGCCTATGTTCGCGACCGCCTCGTCACCGGACCGGTGCCGACGAAAGTTCAAAAGCGCGCAAATCCGGCAACGAATGATTCATTATAAACCTCTTGGTAAGGCTGTTTCCGTACTGTCGCTTCGAGTGGTCGCGTGGGGGTGCGCCCGATCCGAAATTACAGCATGTGAAGAGTCTTGCGGTGAAAAACACATTCCGACGCCTTAACCTCGCTTCCCAGATGCGCAAGCTTGCCGTTGCCGCTTTGGTGCTCGTGGCCGCTTTGGGGACGAACGTTTCGACGGCCGCGGCCAAGCCGACCTATGGTGGCATCGTCGTCGATGCGCGGACCGGCAAGGTCCTCTACAGCGAGAACGCGGACAGCCTGCGCTATCCGGCATCGCTCACCAAGATGATGACGCTGTATCTGACCTTCGAAGCGCTGGAAGCCGGTCGCATCAGCCTGAACAGCAAGGTTCCGGTGTCGGCCAATGCCGCAGCCGAACCGCCGTCGAAGCTCGGCGTCGGCGCCGGCCGCTCGGTTACCGTCGAACAGGCCATCCTCGCCCTCGTCACCCGCTCTGCCAACGACATCGCCACCGCGCTCGGCGAATATATCGGCGGCTCGGAAGCGCGGTTCGCGCAGATGATGACGGCCAAGGCCCGCAGCCTCGGCATGACCAAGACCACCTACCGCAATGCCCATGGCCTGCCGAACACCGCGCAGATGACCACTGCGCGCGACCAGGCCCGCCTCGGCATCGCCCTTCGCCAGCATTTCCCGCAGTATTACGGCTATTTCTCCACCCGCAGCTTCAAGTTCGGCAAGCAGGTGATCGGCAATCACAACCGTCTGCTGGGCGCCGTGCGCGGTGTCGACGGCATCAAGACCGGTTTCACCCGGGCTGCCGGTTTCAACCTCGTCACCTCCGCCCAGGCCGACGGCCGCTCGATCGTCGGCGTCGTCATGGGCGCGCCGTCGGGCGCCAATCGCAACGCCCGCATGACCAAGCTCGTGCAGGCCTATCTGCCGAAGGCTTCCCGTTCCGGCGGCGGCGGCGACCTGATCGCCAAGATGAACACCTCGTATGCACCGGTCGCTGCCGTCGAAAGCGTGGAAGAAGCCCCGGAAGTGGCGCTCGGTTCGCCGTCCCTGCCCTCGACTGGTCCGCTGCCGGAAACCCGTTACGAACCGGCGGCCGTCGCTTCGGCCTATGCAGCACCTGCCAATGACAACGCCGCGACCGCAGCGCTCGAAACCACGGCCCGCGGTGCGGCACCCCGTCCGCTCGGCGCCGGCATGCCGGTGCCGCAGCCGGCGCCTGCCTACATGCCCGACAGCCAGTCCTCTGTTGCCCCGGCTGAAGAACCTGCCGCAGTCCAGCAGGCCAAGGCAGCCCCCGTCGAAATCGACGAAACCACGACGGCCTCGACCCAGCCCTCCTCGGGATGGGTGATCCAGATCGGCACGTCGCCGAGCCGTGATCAGGCCATGACCCTTCTGCGCAATGCGCAGGATAAGGGCGGAAAGGTATTGCGTTCCGCCACCCCCTTCGCGGTGGCCTACAACACAGGCTCCGCTCAACTCTACCGCGCACGCTTCGGCGGCTTCGACGACCAGAAGACGGCCGTCAATGCGTGCAAGGCGTTGAAGAAGAAAGGCATCGGCTGCTGGGCCGCCGCCCAGTAACCGCCGGTTCCACCCACCTCGATTTTTTGTATCGCGTACGAGGTAATGAAGATGGCATCGAACGAGAATCACGTCGAATTCGCCCCGATCCAGGACAATAGCGGCAAGGACGGCCGCTACGGTCTGCACCCCCTGCACGAGGCGGCCTTCCGCATCGCCGACCTGGGACTGAGCCGCAAACGCGGCTCGCGTACCAAGGACCTGATCGGCCTGCTGCTGTGTCACGGCGCGCGCGCCTGGCGCTATTCGCAGCCGGAGGCGCATATCCACCTCCACGTCTCTTCCCATGGCGGCCGGTTCCCGATCGTCCTTCGCCTGCGCTGAACGCCGTCCATCCGATCCGAGGAAACCCCATGCCGCTCTATTCCCTTGGTAATCTGACGCCGAAGCTTCCCGCCGAAGACCGCTATTGGGTCGCTCCGGACGCGCACGTGATCGGCCAGGTCGAACTCGGAGAGGATGTCGGCATCTGGTTCGGCGCGGTGCTGCGCGGCGACAACGAGCCGATCGTCATCGGTGAACGGACCAATATCCAGGAAGGCGTGATGATCCACACCGATCCGCGCTTTCCCGTGACGATCGGTGCAGGCTGCACCATCGGCCATCATGCCATTGTCCATGGCTGCACGATCGGCGACAATTCGCTGATCGGCATGGGCGCGACGATCCTCAACGGCGCGAAGATCGGCAAGAACTGCCTGGTCGGCGCCAATGCGCTGATCACCGAGGGCAAGGAATTTCCCGACAATTCGCTGATCGTCGGCTCACCGGCCCGCGTCGTGCGCAGCCTCGACGAGACGGCCGCGGCCGGGCTCGGGCTTTCGGCCGAGAGCTATGTGCGCAACTGGCAGCGCTTCGCCCGCGATCTGAAGAAGATCTGAGGACGGCGGCAGGTCCGCGTTCCCCTCGTCGCATCCTAGGCAGGCTCAAGCGCAGTTGGCGCAAAGCCCACGGATCTCGATCGTCGTCTTTTCTGCCTTGAAGTGCTTGCCCTTTGCCCAGTCGGCCAGACGATGGTCGATCGTGTGGTCGTGGAACTCGGCCACTTGCCCGCAATTGTTGCAGATGGCGAAGGCGACGGTGCCGTGCGAGCAGCAATCGTTCTGCGGATGGGCGCAGGCGACAAAGGCGTTGATGCTCTCCAGACGATGCACCAGGCCGAACTCGACGAGCTTGTCGAGCGCACGGTACACCTGCAGCGGCGCGCGAAAACCCTTGTCGCGCAGATGGTCGAGAATGCCATAGGCCGACAGCGGCGCCTGCGATGCCGACAGCGCATCGAAGACCAGGGCCTGGTTCTTCGTCAATGGCGGTTGGATCATCTCATCCTCGCGACGTGGTTTCGTCCCGCCGGAAGCGCGGCGCCGGCAGGAGGCTGAACAGGAACAGGATCAGCGCCGCCACGACGATCGACGGGCCGGACGGCGTGTCATAGGTCAGCGAGCCGAACAGGCCGAGCACCACGGCGACCGCGCCGATCAGCGAGGCGACGATCGCCATGACTTCCGGCGTCGCGGAAAAGCGGCGCGCTGCGGCGGCCGGAATGATCAGCAGCGAGGTGATCAGCATGATGCCGACGATCTTCATGGCAATGGCAATCACCAGCGCCATCAGCAGCATGAAGGCAAGGCGCGCGCGTTCGGGATGCAGGCCTTCGGCTTCCGCCAGTTCCGCATTGACGGTCGCGGCCAGCAGCGGCCGCCACAGCCAGGCGATCAGGGCCAGCACCACCGCGCCGCCACCCCAGATGACGGCGATGTCGGTCGTGGTGACGGCGAGGATGTCGCCGAACAGGAAAGCGATCAGGTCGATGCGCACCCAGGACATGAAGGCGACGAGCACGAGGCCGATCGCCAGCGTCGAATGGCTGAGGATGCCGAGCAGCGCATCGGCGGACAGCGCCTGACGTTTCTGCAGGACCAGCAGCAGCAGGGAAACGACGGCGGCGACGACGAAGACGCTGACCATCAGGTTGAGCGAGAACAGCAGGGACAGCGCAACGCCGAGCAGCGCCGAATGCGCCATGGTGTCGCCGAAATAGGCCATGCGGCGCCAGATGACGAAGCAGCCGAGCGGACCGGTGGTCAGCGCGAGCCCGACACCGGCGAGGATGGCGCGCAGGAAGAAATCGTCAAACATCACGCGCCTCCTTGGTCGGTGCCGCAACCGGGGTCACAAGCCCTGCAGCCGCATGAGGACCATGGTCCGCATGGTGATGTCCGTGGTCGTCATCTGCAGCGTGGACATGAGCGTGCCCGTGGTCCGTGTGCCCATGACCTTCGTGGCCGTGGGTGTGATCATTTGCATGGTCGTGACCGGCATGCCCGCCAGTGGCAGGGCCATGGTCGTGGGCATGGTCGTGACCGGGCTCCCCCTGGTGTCCGTGGTCGTGGTGGTGCCCGTCATCGGGATGGCAGTGATCGGTGATCGTGCCGTCGACATGGCGCACGCGGCCGTCCGGCAGGTGCGTATGGTCGTGGTCGTGGCTGTAGACGGCAAGCGTGCGGCCGGCCGTGGCGCCGAAGAGCCGCATATATTCCGGGCTGCGGCTGACGGCGGCCGGCGTGCCGCGGCAGCAGACATGGCCGTTGAGGCAGATCACCGTGTCGGTCTCGGCCATGACCACATGCAGGTCGTGGGAGATCAGCAGGATGCCGCAGCCGGTGGTGTTGCGGATCGAGGTGATGAGATCGTAGAGCGCGATCTCGCCGGTGAAATCGACGCCCTGCACGGGTTCGTCGAGCACCAGCAGGTCCGGCTTGCGGGCGATGGCACGGGCCAAAAGCGCGCGCTGGAATTCGCCGCCGGACAGATGCTGCACCTCAGCGCCGGCGAGATGGCCGATGCCGACCGCTTCGAGTGTAGTGGCGATCTCCTTGTCGGTCAGCCGCACGGTGAGTGTCATCAGGCGCTTGACGGTCAGCGGCATGGTCCAGTCGACCGCCAGCTTCTGCGGCACGTAGCCGACGCGAAAACCGGGCGTGCGCTCCACCCTGCCCTCGTCCGGATTGAGCACGCCGATCGCCATCTTGGCGCTGGTCGACTTGCCGGAACCGTTCGGCCCGATCAGGGTGACGATCTCGCCGCGGCGCACGGAGAAGTCGACGCCGCGCACCAGCCAGCGGCCGTTGCGCCGGATCCCGGCATTGGAAAGCGTGACGAGCGGCTGTTCAGTCATCGATATCATTGCGGTCATGTCCGACCCGGAAATTTGCTGTTGCATGATCCTATGGCACACGTTATAGCATTACGCAATTCATGTAATAATATTACATTACAAACGCAAGATGGAGCTGACACCCATGCCGTTTTCCCGCCTCGGCCTCGCCGCCTCGACCGCCGCCCTTCTTCTCACGCCGTCGCTGGCGCTTGCCGCCCCCCAGGTCGTGGTCTCGATCAAACCGATCCATTCGCTGGTCGCGGCGATCATGCAGGGTGTCGGCGAGCCGTCGCTGATCGTCGAGGGCGCGGCCTCCGCCCATACCTACAGCCTGAGGCCTTCGAACGCCCGGGCGCTGGAAAACGCCGACGTGGTCTTCTGGGTCGGGCCCGGCCTCGAGGCCTTCCTCGAAAAGCCGCTGGAGGCGCTGGCCGGCAAGGCGAAAGTGGTCGAACTCGAGGATGCGCCCGGCCTGGTGCGCCTGCCCTTCCGTGAAGGCGGCGCCTTCGAAGCCCATGAAGACGAAGCCGACCACGCCGTTGGCGAAGCTCCGGCGCATGACGACCATGATGCCCCGGCGGATCATGCGGCGGAAGAACACGCCGGCGAAGATCACGACCATGAACATGGCGGCTTCGACATGCATCTCTGGCTCGACCCGATGAACGCCAAGGCCATGGCCAAGCAGATCGAAGAGACTTTGGTCGCCGCCGATCCCGCCAATGCCGCCCGCTACAAGGCCAACGGCGTGACGCTGGCACAGGAGATCGACACGCTGGACAAGGACATCGCCACCGCGGTGGCCCCTGTGGCCGACAAGCCCTTCGTCGTCTTTCACGACGCCTATCAGTATTTCGAGAACCGCTACAAGATCCGCGTCGCCGGCTCGATCACGGTGAGCCCGGAGACCATGCCGGGCGCCGAACGCGTCTCCGAGATCCATGGCAAGGTGAAGGAGCTTCAGGCGGCCTGCGTCTTCGCCGAGCCGCAGTTCGAACCGAAGCTCGTCTCCGTCGTGACCGAGGGAACCGACGCGAAGGCCGGCACGCTCGACCCCGAAGGCGGTGCGCTTGAGGCGGGTCCGGCCCTCTATCCCGAACTCATGCACAATCTGGCGAAGTCGCTCACCGACTGCCTGTCGCGCTAAGGCCTCGTCGCCATGCCTCCCGGGCGGACCTGCGGGTCCGCCTTTTTCGGCCCTATCGATGTAATAGTATTACAAAAACAGAAAGGTTTGTTCCATGGACAAGCTTCCCGTCACCGTGCTCTCCGGTTTCCTCGGCGCCGGCAAGACAACACTCCTCAACCATGTGCTGTCCAATCGCAGCGGGCTCAAGGTCGCCGTCATCGTCAACGACATGAGCGAAGTGAATATCGACGCGGCGCTGGTGCGGGGGGGCGAGGCGGCACTGTCGCGCACCGACGAGCAACTGGTCGAGATGAGCAATGGCTGCATCTGCTGCACGCTGCGCGATGACCTGTTGAAGGGCGTTCGCGATCTCGCCGCGCAGAACCGCTTCGACTATCTCCTCATCGAAGCGACCGGGATCGCCGAGCCACTGCCGATCGCCACGACCTTCGATTTCCGCGATGAGCATGGCTTCAGCCTCTCGGACATCGCCCGTCTCGATACCATGGTGACGGTGGTGGACGCCGCCAATCTGCTGACCGACTATGCCTCCGTCGATTTTCTCTCCGACCGCGGCGAGACCGCCGGTGACGGGGACAACCGCACGCTGGTCGATCTGCTGGTCGAGCAGATCGAGTTCGCCGACGTCATCGTGCTCAACAAGATCGGGACGGCAACGCCGGAACAGCGCGACGCGGCGCGCAAGATCATCGCCGGCCTCAACCCCGACGCCCGGCTGATCGAGGCCGACTTCGGCCAGGTCGAGCCACGCGACATTCTCGGCACCGGCCTGTTCGACATCGCCAAAGCCGAGACGCACCCCCTCTGGTTCAAGGAATTGCACGGCTTCAAGGACCATGTGCCGGAGACCGAGGAATACGGCATCCGCTCCTTCGTCTATCGGGCGCGCCAGCCCTTCGATCCGAAGAAACTGCAGGCCTTCATCGGCCGCACCTGGCCGGGGGTCATCCGCGCCAAGGGCTTCTTCTGGCTGGCGACGCGGCCCGACCATGTCGGGGAACTGAGCCAGGCCGGCGCCATCGTGCGCACCGGGCGCATGGGTCTCTGGTGGGCGGCGGTCCCGCGCCAGCGCTGGCCGGACGACGCCGAATTCCGCAAGGCCATGGCGCCCTATCTCGATCCGGTCTGGGGCGACCGCCGCCAGGAAATCGTCTTCATCGGCGCCGATCCGATGGATGAGGCTTCGATTGTCGCCGAACTCGACGCCTGTCTCGTCGAGGCTACCGGCTTCACGCCGGCTGCCTGGTCCCGCATGAAGGACACTTTTGCCCCGTGGCAATGACCTGACGGCAGAGCCCTGCCCGGCCCGGACGACAGGGCCCTGCCAAAAGCCAGGCGCAAGTTCTGTCCGCTAGAGGCAGGGGCATGTGTTGGAACTGCGGGGAGCATGCGCTTGTCATTCGACGACCGGCTGGCGGAGGCCGAAGCCATGTTTTCGGCGGAACGGTATTCCGAGGTCCTCACCCTGCTTGCCGGGCTGATGCCGGAGGCTGCGAACCACCGCCCCGCCGAACTGCTCGGCGAGACCCTGCTGAAACTCGGCATGGTCGGCGAGGCGGCCGAAGCCTTCGAGCATGCCGGCCTCAAGGGATCGCCGCAGCCCTATCCGCTTCTCCTCAAAGCAGCGCGGCTCTATTTCGGCGCCGGCCGCCTCGACAAGGCGCTGGCGCTTGCCGTCCAGCTCAACCGGCACCAGCCGGCCGATCCGGCCCCCGCCTTCATCATCGCTTCGGTCGGACTGAAGGCGGGCCAGCCAGGCCTGCTCGTCGATTCCATCAAGAACCTGCTGGTCGACAGCGACGATCCGGAGCACCTGAAGCTCGCCGTGCCACTGATCGGCGACGATCTGCGCAATGCCAGGAACCTCACGCTGTTTGCCAAGCTGCGGCGCCTCTTTCCGGACGATCCCTTCATCCGCACGACGCTCATGGGATTTGCCCGCGAATTCTGCGACTATCCGATCCTGCTGGCCGAGGAACAGGCCCTGCGCGCCGAAATCGCCTCCGGCGACACGCGGGCGCTTGCCGCGGAAACGCCGCACTACAATCTGATGTGGTGCGGCGACGAAGCGCTGAACCGGCTCGCCACCAATATCACCGGCCTCGCTCCCTTCGCTGCCGACGCGCCCGCGCGCCGACGCGCGCGACCGCACAGGTTCGGCGACAGGATCCGCGTCGGTTATCTCTCCAACGATTTCTGGGCCGATCATGCGACGATGCGGCTCATGCGCGGGGTGCTCAAGGCGCATGACCGCGACCGCTTCGACATCTCCCTCTATTGCCACACCCCCGAACGTTTCATCGGCGGGGATGCTGCGGCCCGCGCCGAATGGGGCCGGATCACGCGCATCGAGGGCATGGCCGACGACGAAGCCACAGCCACCATGCAGCGGGACGGCATCGATGTTCTCGTCGACCTCAAGGGCCACACCGCCGGCTCCCGCTCGCGGCTGATGAATGCCCCGGTGGCCCCTGTGCATGTGGCCTGGCTCGGCTTTCCCGGCTCGAGCGTCGGCGTCGACTGCGACTATGTGATCGGCGACCGTTTCGTCCTGCCGGACGGCGCCAGCCCTCACTATCACGAGAAATTCTGCCGCATGCCGGAGAGCTATCAGCCGAACGACCCGTGGACGCGCACAGTGCCCGGCCCCGCGGCGCGGCGCGCCTTTGGTCTACCAACGGACCGTTTCGTCTTCTCCGCCTTCAACAGCCAGCGCAAGAATGCGCCCGAAGGGATCGGCCTTTGGGCGCGGGTGCTCGTCGCCAATCCCGAGGCCGTGCTGTGGCTGATGGTCGACGGCACCCATGCGCGAAACGCCACCGCCGATTTCCTGCGGCGCGCTGGCGTGCGTTCCGACCAGTTCATCTTCGCGCCGAAGATGCCCTATGCGAGCCACCTGGCCCGCGTTCCGGCCGCCGATATCGGTCTGGACAGCTTCCCCTACAATGGCCACACGACCACCTCTGACATGCTCTGGGCCGGACTGCCCGTGGTAACCCGCAAGGGCACGAACTTCGCCTCACGGGTCTCGGAGAGCCTGCTGAACGCCATCGGCCTGCCGGAACTGGTCGCCGAGGATGCGGACGCCTTCGTCGCGCTGTGCAGCGCGCTTGTCTCGGACCGCGAGCGTGTCGCACGCCTTCGCCAGACGATCGCCGACAACCGCTTCATCGCGCCGCTGTTCGACGCGGAGCGCTTCTGTCGCCATCTGGAATGGGGCTATCGTCACATGGTCGAGCGGGCCAGGGCCGGACTGCCGCCGGAGCATTTCGACGTGCCGGCGCTCGCGCCCCGCACCGCGCCCTTCCGGGCTTCTTAAAGTCGCCCGCGCCGGGCCAGCAGGTCGAGCACGATACGGCTGCCCTCGACGCCCGAGGGCTGCTCGGTCTGCAGCCTTTGCCAGACCAGGTCGAAACCTTCGAGCATGGCCCGCTGCTGCAGCGTATCGGCGGCAAGGCGTTCGGCCATGCGCAGAAGATTGCCGGGGCGGACATAGTCGTTGAGAAATTCCGGAACGAACGGGTAGTCGGCAATCAGATTGGGCAGCGCACCGCTCCAGGTCTTGATGCGGTGGCTGAGCATGGTGATCAGCCAATCGGTCTTGTAGGTCGACACGACCGGAACGGTGGCGAGCGCCAGCTCCAGGATGACGGTGCCGGATGCGGCGATCGCCGCATCGGCCTCGGCGAAGGCGCGCCATTTCGCCTCCTCGCCCGTCAGCACCTCCGGCTTCAGGTCCCAGTCGGCAATCATCTGGCGCACGCGCGCCTCCTGGCGCGGGACGGTCGGCAGCAGGAACCGCGTCGGGCCATTGCGGGCGACGAAATCGCGCATGGTTTCGCCGAAAATCGGCAAAAGGGTCGTGATCTCGGCGCCGCGCGAGCCGGGCAACAGCAGGATCGTCTTTTCCTCGTCCAGGCGCTTGGGTCGCTTACCGGCCCGCGCCGCGCGCGTCTCCAGCAGTTTCTCGTTGGTCACCAGCCGATGGCCGACGAAATGGGTCGGCGGGCCGCCGAGATCGCGCATCACCTGCGGCTCGAAGGGCAACACGGCCAGAACCTCGTCGACATAGGCAAGCATCGCCTTGGCGCGGTATTCCTTCCAGGCCCAGACGCTCGGGCAGACGTAATCGACCACGGGCAGGTCAGGCAGTGCCTGGCGCACCTTTTTCGCCACCCGGTGGGTGAAATCGGGGCTGTCGACGATCAAAAGCAGGTCGGGCCTGGCCGCGATGATCGCCTTGGCCGTCAAGCCGATCAGGCGGATGAAGCGCGGCAGCCGCGCCAGAACCCGGGTGAGCCCCATCACGGAAAGCTCGGAAAAATCGAAGAGCGGCTGAAGTCCCTGCCGCTCGAGCGCATCGCCGCCAACGCCAACCAGTTCGATCGGCCCGCCGTGGCGGTCCTTCAGCGCGGCGATCAGGTCCGCGCCCAGGAGATCCCCCGAGACTTCTCCGGCGATGACGGCGATCTTCAGGGGCCTGGTGCTCATGGGGTTCCTCCGGCAAGGCCGCGATCGATGCCGATGACGAACAGTCCGGCCTCGTCTGCCGCACTGATCAGCGCCTCGCGCTCGATCACCAGTGCCCGGCCAGCCTCGACGGCGATGCCGGCCAGCCCCGCCTTTCTGGCATTCTCGATGGTCGAACGGCCGATCGACGGCAGGTCGGCGCGTACGTCCTGCTGCGGCTTGCAAAGCTTGACCAGCACGCCCTTGCGATGCTGCGAGATGCGTTTTTCGGCTCTGAGATGCGCCACGCGCTCCAGCATGGCGTCGGTGCCCTCGACGCCCTCGAGCGCGACGATGCGTCCGCCGACGCTTACCGCCCCCTGCCCTACATCGAGACGGCCGAGCGCCTCGGCGGCTTCCGCACCGCGGGCGATGTCGCGCCAGTCGTCGGCAGAGGGGGAAACTTTACCGATCGGACCGGTGTCGGCGAGCAGGTCGGGGGCAATCTCGTGCGCGCCGATCACGTGGCAGCCTTGCGCCTCGATCAGGCCGATCACCATTTTCAAAACGACGTCGTCGCCACCGGCAAGCAAGGTCTTCACGGCCATGGGCAGCTTGAGCAGCGACTTCAGATTGACGCGGATCTCGCCGAAGGCCGGCCGTCGCTTGACGCCGCCCGAAAGCACGACGCGATCGATCGCGTTGGTCTTCAGCAGCGCCGACAGGCCGGCCATGTCACCGACGCCGATGACGGCCGAATCGAAGCCCTGCCATTGCTGGTCGGCTTCGTTGCGAAGGCGGAGAATGAAGGGATTCTCGCCGGCGGCGCGCGCCGCCTCGGCGACGTAAAGAGGCAAGAAGCCGCCACCGGCGACGATCGCCAGGCGGCCTTTGCGAGCCCCGGTCGGCGCCACGGCGATCAGCTCTTGCCGCGGAACGGCGATGACAGGGCGCGGTCGCTCTCCGCCGCAATGAAATCAAGGATTTCAATGACCGGCGGGCAATCGAGATACTCGTCGCGGATGGCAGCGGCATTGACGCGCGCCGAGGCTTCGCCCTCGAAGATCTGCTTGAAGGCGCGGCGCACCTGATGGATGACCGAACGCTCGATACCGGCGCGCGTCATGCCAACGACGTTGAGGCCACCGAGCACGCCCGGATTGCCGTTGAGCATGCCGTAAGGGATGACGTCATAGCTGACGGCGGACAGCCCGCCGACGAAGGCCTGGCGACCGATGCGGGTAAACTGGTGCACGGCCGAACCGCCCCCGAGAATGACCCGGTCCTCGACTTTCACATGGCCGGCGAGCATGACATTGTTCGACAGGATGATGTTGTCGCCAAGCTGGCAATCATGGGCGACATGCGAATTGGCGAGGAAGAGGTTGTTGCTGCCGACCACCGTCTTGCCGCCGCCCTCGGCGGTTCCGGTGTTCATCGTCACGCCCTCGCGCATCGTGCAGTTGTCGCCGATGGAAAGTGTGGTTTCCTCGCCGGCATGGTGGACGCTCTGCGGCTCACCGCCGATGACGGCGCAGGCATGGATCTTGGCATTGCGTCCGATCGTCGTGCGGCCGATGACGACCGCATGGGAAAGCAGCTCGCAACCGTCGCCGAGCGTCACCTTCGGCCCGACATGGCAGAAGGGGCCGATCTTCACATTCGCCCCGATCACGGCGCCGTCCTCGACGACGGCCATGGGGTGAATGACGGCGCCTGGCCCGATCGTGCTCATTTCTCGTCCTTGCGCATGATCATGGCGCCGATGTCGGCCTCGGCCACCAGGGCGCCGTCGACCTTGGCGTCACAGTGGAACTTCCAGATGTTGCCGCGCTGCTTTTGCTTGAAGACATGGAACTCGACGCGGTCGCCCGGCACCACCGGCTTGCGGAAGCGGGCATTGTCGATGGTCATGAAATAGACGAGGTTGCCGCCGCCGCCCTGCTGGCGCGTACAGATCGCGCCGGCGGTCTGGGCCATACCCTCAATCAGCAGCACACCCGGCATGATCGGGGATTCGGGGAAATGACCGGTGAAATGCGGCTCGTTGGCCGTGACGTTCTTGATGCCGATCGCCGAGTTGTCGCCGTCGATCTCGATGATCCGGTCCACCAGCAGGAACGGATAGCGATGCGGCAAAAGCTTCATGATCTCGAGAATGTCGGCGGAGCCGAGCTCGGTCTTGACCTGATCAGTCATTCGTTCCCCCCTTCTGCTTGCGGTTTTCGGACTGACTCAAGGCCGCCGCAACGTCTTTTAGAAAATCCTTCATCGGTCGGGCCGGAATGCCGCCATAACGTTCGCCCGGAGGCACGTCCGACAGCACGCCGCTCATCGCCGCGATCTGCGCGCCGTCGCCGATGGTGACGTGGCCGTTCACGCCGCAGGCGCCGCCGATCATTACGCCGTCACCGATCTTGGTGCTGCCGGCGATGCCGACCTGGGCGACGATGCCGCAATGACGGCCGATGCGAACATTGTGGCCGATCTGCACGAGATTATCGATCTTCGTGCCTTCGCCGATCACGGTGTCGTCCATCGTGCCGCGGTCGATCGTCGTGTTGGCTCCGATCTCGACATTGTCCTGGATGATGACGCGGCCGATCTGCACGATCTTCAACATGCCGCGCGGGCCGGGCGCATAGCCGAAGCCGTCCTGACCGACGCGCGCGCCGTTGTGGATGATGACATTGTTGCCGATCAGGGCGGACTGGATCGTCGCGCCGGCGGCGATCGTGCAGCCGCGGCCGATCCTGACGCCGGCGCCGATCACGGTGCCTGCGCCGATGCGGCTACCCTCGCCGATCTCCACATCCGCGCCGATCACGGCCATCGGCTCGACCAGCACGTCCGGCTCCAGCCTTGCGGTCGGGTCGACGAAGGCGGCGGGCGAAATCCCGTTCTGGGACGGAGAGACCGGTACCGGGCGCAAGGCTTCCGGATGGAGCAGGCCCCCGGCCTGGGCGAAAGCCATGGCCGGCGACGATGCCAGCAGCACCGGTATATGATCGGGAATGAGAGATTTCAGCGCCTTGTCGCACAGGATCGCCGAGGCCTCGCAGGTCTTCAGCTCTTCCTTGCTCCGGCGCGACAGAATGTAACAGATGTCACCCTGCTTGGCCCTATAGACCGGCGCGACCGACCGGATCACCCGCTCGCCCGCGCCCGCATCCTGTAGTTCCGCCCCGATCTGCGCCGCAAGCGACGCCAGAGAGATCCCCTCACGGGGCGGAAAAAAATGATTATGCTCCATCAGCCAAAACCCCAGAACGTTACTCAACCAGCAGCTCTGGACTGCAAGACCTTAGAACTGGTTCGCCATGCTGAAGCGGAAGTTCTGGACCTCGTCGAAGTCCTCCTTGGCAACCGGAACAGCGTAATCGAAGCGCAGCGGACCGAACGGCGACAGCCACATGATACCTGCACCAACCGACGCACGCCAGCTCATGTCCGTGCCTTCGACGGTCGAACCACCCGTATCGACCTTGTTGCCGTAGAGCGTACCGGCATCGGCGAAGACCGTACCGCGGATGTTGAGATCCGACGGGAACAGCGGCAGCGGGAAGTTGGCTTCCGCCGAAACCGTCATGTAGGTCGTGCCGCCGAGCGGATCGCCGTCCGCACGCGCACCGATACCGTTGCTGGCGAAGCCGCGCAGATCCTTGCCGCCGATCTGGAACTGATCGAAGACGTTG
Source organism: Allorhizobium sp. GW101-3B10 (assembly GCF_059424725.1). Classification (NCBI taxonomy): domain Bacteria; kingdom Pseudomonadati; phylum Pseudomonadota; class Alphaproteobacteria; order Hyphomicrobiales; family Rhizobiaceae; genus Allorhizobium; species Allorhizobium sp. GW101-3B10. The sequence goes on from NZ_JBWKZR010000001.1 coordinate 1,840,449, forward strand.
AGCGAATCGCCGGTCGCGACCATGTGGCCGGCGCCTGCGGAGAGCGAACCCACGAGGTCCATGTCTTCCGAAAGCGTGTGGAAGTAACGGGCACGGCCATAGACCTTGTAGAAGTCCGAATCGCCGCCCAGACCCGCATATTCGTGCGTAAAGGTCGCATAGATACCGTCACGCGGCATATTGCGGTCGTCGACAGTGTTGTAGACAACCGAATGACCGATGATCGACTGCTTCCAAGGGCTGCCCTCGATCAGATCGATGTAAGGATCCGCCAGGCGGTCGTCGGCGGTGTACGGAAGTCCGTCCGTACCATAGGCGCCGTCTTCCTTGTACTTCAGTTCCTTGTAGGTGTAGCGAACGGTGGTCGCCAGATCCTCGGTGATCGGCGCGGTCACGCGAACGGTCGCACCCATTTCCTCGTAGTCATAGTTCGAATTGCTGCTGGTCTGGCTCTTGAACAGGTCAAAGCCGGCGGCAAGACGATAGCCGAGGAAATAAGGCTCGGTGAACGAGAAGTTGTAGGTACGGCTGTCTTCCAGACCACCGCCAACGGCGAGGCGGATGAACTGGCCGCGACCGAGGAAGTTCTTTTCTTCGACCGAGGCTTCCAGAACGAGGCCGTCACCGCCGACCGAGTAGCCGGCGCCGATGCCGAACGAACCGGTCGGCTGGTCGACCACGTCGACGACCACGACGACGCGGTCCGAAGCACTGCCCGGCGCGGTCGAGATGTTGACGGTCGTGAAGTAGCCGAGAGACTCCAGGCGGCGCTTGGCGCGGCTGATAGTCTCCTGGTTGAAGGCGTCGCCTTCGGAGATGTCGAATTCGCGACGGATGACATAGTCACGCGTACGGGTGTTGCCGCGGATCTCGATACGCTCGACATAGGCGCGCTCGCCCTGGTCGACCAGATAGGTCACGCCGATCGTGTTGTTCTCGAAATTGCGGTCGCCGCGCGGAACGACGCGGGCAAACGGATAGCCGGCGGCCGAAACGCGCTGGGAGATCGCTTCCATCGACTTCTGGATGTCGCGGGCGCTGTAGGTATTGCCGGCGCGAGTTTCGAGCAGGCGCTCGAGTTCGGTCGCATCGATGCCTTCAACGGTCGACTCGACGGCGATGTTGCCGAACTTGTAGCGCTCGCCTTCATCGACGGTGATCGTGATGGCATATTCGTTGCCGGTCTCGTTCAGCGTCGCTTCCGACGAAATCACGCGGAAGTCGGCGTAGCCGTGATTGTAGTAGAACTGGCGCAGCGCTTCTTCGTCAGCGCGCAGCTTGTCCTCGTTATAGACGTCCTTGCGGGTCAGGAAGGACAGCATGTTGGAGCGCTTGGTCTGCAGAACAGCCGCCAGGCGACCGTCGCCATAGGCATTGTTGCCGACGAAGTTGATCTGGGTGATCTTGGTGCGCTCGCCTTCGTTGATGACGAAGGCCAGATTGACACGGCCTTCAGCGACCGGAACGACCTGGGTCGTCACTTCGATGTCGCTGCGGCCGATGCCGGCATAGGCTTCCTTGATGCGCTCGATGTCGGCAGCGATGAGACTGTCGCTATAGGGACCCATGGGCTGCGTCTGCACGAAGCCACGCAGCTTGTCGTCCTTGATCTTGCGGTTGCCGTTGAACACGACCTGGTTGACGAGCTGGTTCTCGGTCACATTGACGACAAGCGTGCCGCCGGAAACCGAAATGCGCACATCCGAGAAGAAGCCGGTCGCATAGAGACGCTTGACCGATTCATCGATGTCGACATTGGAAAAACTCTGGCCGGGCTTGATGGTGATATTGGAGCGAACTGCATCCACACCGACACGCTGCACGCCACGGACATCGATACGCTGGATCACGGCCGCTTCGGCGACCGCAGCCGACGCGAGAAGAGCCACGCCTGCGCCCGAAGAAACAACACCAGCAGACAGCGCGACCGCCGACACCGCGTTCAAAAATCTTGAACCAGCCTTCATGTTTATTCTCAACCTTCTTCCATTGCCCCGGGGTCGTTGCCGACTCCGGCCCGTGTGTGGTTTTAACGGCTTTTACCCTACAAGCAAGTACGGACGTTAAATTCTATTTACTTCATTTGCAGCCGTGGCCCAATCGCCACTATGAGTTTGAAACATCGTAAACAAATCCTCTCCGCCGTGACAAGCCGAGACTCTAGCCGATTAACCGACTGATATCATTCCACGTTGCAAACACCATCAGCGACAGGATCATCACCAGGCCTATACGGAAAGCGATTTCCTGTGCGTTCTGCCCGACGGGCTTCCCGCGAATTGCCTCAAGCGCGTAGAGGACCAGGTGGCCGCCGTCAAGGACCGGAACTGGCATCAAATTGAGAAGCCCCAGGGAAACGGAAAGAACGGCTGCGAGATTGAACAGCGCGACGATCCCCAGGGTCGCCATCTGGCCGGACGCCTGGACGACCCGCACGGGTCCGCCGAGCTGATCCGCATTCATCCGACCGGCCACCAGATTGGACAGATAGTCGAAGGTGCCGGTAACGATGTGCCAAGTCTGCAGGGCGCCCTCGCCCACGGCCTGAAGCGGCGTCAGTTCGACAATGCGGAAATTGCCGCTCTGCTGGTTGGTGACGATACCGATCTGACCCACTTCCATCTCGTTGCCGAAACGATCCGTGGTGACGGCGCGACGCGGCACCATGTCCAGTCCGATCTCGCTGCCGTCCCGACGAACCGTGACGACCACCGGGATCTCGGGGCGCATGCTGATGTAGCGCACCACGTCGTCGAAGGTTTCGATGCGCGCGCCGTCGAGCGCGACGAGCACGTCGCCCGGCTTGACGCCCGCCTCGAAAGCGGCGCTCCCGGCCTTGACCTCGGCGACGACGGGATCTGCGACCGGCTTGCCCTGCGTCGCGAACAGCACGGCGAAAATGGCGATCGCCGCGACGAAATTGGCGATCGGACCTGCAGCCACGGTGACCGCACGCTTCCACAGCTTGGCGCCGGCCAGGGTCTGGGCGCGCTCGGCCAGCGTCATCTCCGCCAGTTCATCGCCATCCGCAAGGCTTGCCGCATCGGCATCGCCGTAGAACCGGACATAACCGCCGAGCGGGATGGCCGAAAGCTTCCAGCGGGTTCCGTGCGTATCGGTGTAGCCGACGATTTCCGGGCCGAAGCCGATGGAAAAAGCCAGAACGCGGATTCCCGACCAGCGGCCGGCAAGATAATGGCCAAGCTCGTGCACGAAGACGAGAAGCGACAGGACCACGACGTAGGGAAGGATATAGCCGGTCAGAAAACCGAAGAAGGCGGTAATGTGGTCCATCGTCCAATCCTATTCATGATGCTTTCGCGGTCTCACAGACCGAAAAGGAAAGCACCGAGAGAGTCGACAGCCCCCATGCCGACCGCGGAGAAACCTATCGCAATAAAGAATGCGGCGAAACAGGCAAATACCAGGGCGTCCACCCGATCCATCACGCCGCCATGCCCAGGGATGAGATGGCTGGAATCCTTCACGCCGAACCGACGCTTGATGAAGGATTCGAAGAGGTCGCCGATCTGGCCGGCGACCGACAGGAACAGCGCGATCAAGGGAACCCAGAGGCCGATCGACTGGAAGAAGGAAAGCGCGACGGCAACGCCGCCCAGCACGCCGGCGATTGTCCCACCGACAGCGCCGGACCAGGTCTTGCCGGGCGAGATGCGCGGCGCAAGCTTTGGCCCGCCAATGGCGCGGCCGACGAAATAGGCGAGGATGTCGGTCGACCAGACCACGGCAAAGACGAAGATCATTGCCGCAAAGCCCAACTGGTCCTCGCCGCGGATCGCCGCGAGCGAAACCGCACTCAGGCCCGCATAGAAGATCCCGCCCGGCTGCCACCAGCTCCAATTGCCGATGATGGCGGGGAGAACGGCGGTGAGGACAAGGCCGGCGAACAGCGGAATGGTAAGGTCGGCTTGGCCGAACAGCATGTTGGCGACGATGGCGACCATCGAGAACCAGCCGAATGCGTGGCCGCGCATGCTGCGCTCGCCAAGCTTGGTCATGGACGACCATTCGTAATAGACGAACAGGCCGATGGCGCCCGCAAGGATGCGGAATGCCGCGCCACCGAACCAGGTTGCCACCAGCACGACGGCAACCAAGACGATGGCGGAATAGATGCGAAGTGTCAGTTCCCGGCTCATGGTCAGGCCTTAAGATCCCGAGGCCACAGCCTTGGCGGACAGGCCGCCGAAGCGTCGGTCGCGGGCGCTGAAACGCTCGAGTGCGGCGAAGAACACCTCGCGGGTAAAGTCCGGCCAGAGGTCGGGCACGAACATGAGTTCGGCATAGGCCGCCTGCCACAAGAGGAAGTTGGACAGCCGCTCCTCGCCGCTGGTGCGGATGATCAGATCCGGATCGGGAATATCGGCCGTATCGAGCCGTTCGTCGATCATCTGTGCATTGATGTCCGACGCCTTGAGGTGCCCGGCTGCCACGTCGGCGGCGAGGCTTGCGGCTGCCCGCGCGATCTCGTCACGGGAGCCGTAGTTGAAGGCGATGACGACGGTGAGCGCGGAATTGCCCCGCGTCGTCTCTTCGGCCTCCAGCAGCAACGAGCGAATATCCTCGCGCAGACTGGCCCGGTCGCCGATGATGCGGATACGGACATTCTCGCGGTGCAGTTCCGCCAGGTCCCGGCGGATGAAGGTCTTCAGCAGGCCGAAGAGATCGTTGATCTCCGCTTCCGGACGGCGCCAGTTCTCCGAGGAGAAGGCAAACAGCGTCAGATAGCGGATGCCGGCCTCCCCCGCCGCCCGCACCGTTTCGCGCACCGCCTCGACGCCCTTGCGGTGCCCGAAGGATCGCGGCAGTCCGCGCGCGCTTGCCCATCGGCCATTGCCATCCATGATGATTGCAACATGCTCGGGTACGGCGCGTTTTTCAGCTGTCGACATATTCGGTCCGGTTCAATGCGTCCTGGGCGGGCAAAACGAAACGCGCATGCTAGACCTGCATGATTTCCTTTTCCTTCTCGACGAGCAAGCGGTCGATATCGGAAATCGTGTCGTCCGTCATCTTTTGCACCTTGTCGGAGGTGGAGCGGCTGATGTCCTGGCCGATCACGCCATCCTTCTCGGCCTTCTTGAGGCCTTCCATGCCGTCGCGGCGCACGTGGCGAATCGCCACCTTGGCCTTTTCGGCATATTCGTGCGCGACCTTGACGAGCGACTTGCGGCGTTCCTCGTTCAACTCGGGCAGCGGGATGCGCAGGTTCTGGCCGTCGACGATCGGATTGAGGCCGAGATTGGCTTCGCGGATGGCCCGGTCGACGGCGTTGACCATCGACTTGTCCCAGACCGAAATGCCGAGCATGCGGGGTTCCGGAACGGTGACGTTGGCGACCTGGTTCAGCGGCATGCGCGAGCCATAGGCCTCGACCGTCACCGGATCGAGAATATTGGCCGATGCGCGGCCGGTGCGCAGCGACGCGATGTCGTGCTTGAACGCGTTGATCGCGCCATCCATGCGGCGCTTGATGTCGTTGAGATCAATACCTTCGCTCATGATGAACTCCCTTGTAGCCGGACGGCGGACCGTAGGATCGGTCGCCTGCCCTCAATTGTCACTGACGATGGTCTTGCAGCCACCGCCGGAAAGGATCTCGCCGAACCCGCCCTTTTCGTGGATGGAGAAGACGATGATCGGAATTGCGTTTTCGCGCGCCAGCGCCACGGCCGCCACGTCCATGACCGCGAGGCCCTTTTCGAGCACTTCGCTGTGGGTCAGATGGTCGAAGCGCGTCGCGGTCGGATCCTTCTTCGGATCGGCCGAATAGATACCATCGACCTGGGTCCCCTTGAAGATCGCCTCGGCGCCGATTTCGGCGGCACGCAGTGCGGCGGCCGAGTCGGTCGTGAAGAACGGATTGCCGGTGCCCCCGGCGAAGATCACCACGCGGCCCTGCGCCATGTGATGCAGCGTCTGGCGCTGGGAGAAGCTTTCGCAAATCTCCGGCATGGCGATGGCGGAGAGCACCACTGTGTCGATGTCGAGCTTGCGCAGCGAGGTAGCCAGCGCCAGCGCGTTGATCACGGTCGCCAGCATGCCCATGTGATCGCCGGTTACCCGATCGCCACCCTTGGAGGCCACAGCCACGCCGCGGAAGATGTTTCCGCCCCCGACCACGACCCCCACTTCGACACCCAAGGCACGCGCCTCGGCGATGTCACTGGCGATCCGGTCGGCAACCGCGACGTCGATGCCGAAGCCCTGGCTGCCCATCAAGGCCTCGCCGGAAGCTTTGAGAAGAACGCGCTTGTAGAGTGGTTTGGAAGTCATGCTGTATCCTCGGACAATTCTGAAGCCGGATACACGAAGGGCACCGCGTTGTCACGCGATGCCCCGACTTTTCCCTAACAAGGTCGATCGACCGAAAGCCGATCAGCCCTTGGCGACAGCGGCCACTTCGGCAGCGAAATCGCTCTCTTCCTTCTCGATGCCTTCGCCGAGCAGCAGGCGTGCCATGCCGACGACTTCGATCGACGCGCCGGCGAGCTTTTCAGCGTCCTTGACGGCCTGGCCGACGGTGATGTCGGGGTTCATGACGAAGGCCTGCGACAGCAGGGCGACTTCTTCGAAGAACTTGCGCATGCGGCCTTCGACCATCTTTTCGATGATCGCGTCCGGCTTGCCGGAAGCGCGCGACTGTTCGATGAAGACGTTGCGTTCGCGTTCGGCGACGGCGGCGTCGACTTCTTCCGAGCGGATGGCGAGCGGGTTGGTCGCAGCGATGTGCATGGCGACCTGCTTGCCGATCGAGGTCAGGACTTCCTTGTCGCCGACCGACTTCAGCGCAACCAGCACGCCGAGCTTGCCGAGGCCGTCGCCGGCAGCGTTGTGGACGTAGGTCGCGACGACGCCGTGGTCGACTTCCAGCAGAGCGGCACGACGCAGCGCCATGTTCTCGCCGATGGTGGCGATCGCATCCTTGATGGTGTCGGAAACCGACTTGCCCGAAGCCGGGTAGGTGGCGGCGGCGATCGCGTCAACCGAACCGTCGGTGGTCAGGGCAACCGAAGCAACGCCGCGGACGAGATCCTGGAAGGCATCGTTGCGGGCAACGAAGTCGGTCTCGGAGTTGACTTCGACGACGACAGCCTTGTGGCCGGCGCTGGCAATGCCGATGAGGCCTTCGGCAGCGGTGCGGCCCGACTTCTTGTCGGCCTTGGCGATGCCCTTGGCGCGCAGCCAGTCGATCGCGGCTTCGATGTCACCGTTGTTCTCGGTGAGCGCCTTCTTGCAATCCATCATGCCTGCGCCGGACTTTTCGCGCAGTTCCTTTACCAGTGCTGCTGTGATTTCAGCCATTGTGTGCCTCTTGTCGGTTCAATCGTGCGCCAGCCTTTTGCAACGAAGTGCGGCCTGCGCCCTGTTTGGGGGACGAAATGTACCCGGAAATGTGACAGCGTGATGAAGCGGGGCCATCACGGAAATAGTCGGTCCGCCTTGTCGATCGCAGCGCAAAGGCGCCGGCAGATCTTCAAAGGGGTAAGGCCGCCCGGGAGCACGGGGCTTCCAGGCGGCCGATCCCAATCGGGAAAAGCCGGCAGGGCGACAAGGCCCTGCCGCGCGGCGCCGTCAGGCGCCGGCTTCTGCTTCGAGAGCCGGCTCGATCGGAGCTTCGGCGGAACCGCCGATGTCACGACCCGAAGCGCCCTGCTGGCGAGCGATGCCGTCGATGGCAGCGCGGGCGATCAGGTCGCAGTACAGCGAGATGGCGCGCGAAGCGTCGTCGTTGCCCGGGATCGGATAGTCGATCAGGTCCGGATCGCAGTTCGAGTCGATGATGGCGACGACCGGGATGCCGAGGCGCTTGGCTTCGTCGATCGCGATCTTTTCCTTGTTGGTGTCGATGATGAACATCAGGTCCGGGGTGCCGCCCATGTCGCGGATACCGCCGAGAGCCTTGTCCAGTTTTTCGCGTTCGCGCTCGAGGTTCAGGCGTTCCTTCTTCGTGAAGCCCTGGGCTTCCGAGTTCAGGATTTCGTCGAGCTTGCGCAGACGCTGAATAGAGTTCGAGATCGTCTTCCAGTTGGTCATCATGCCGCCGAGCCAACGCGAGTTGACGTAGTACTGGGCCGAACGCTTGGCCGAGTCGGCAATCAGTTCCGACGCCTGGCGCTTGGTGCCGACGAACAGGACGCGACCGCCGCGGGCCACGGTGTCGGACACGACCTGAAGGGCGCGCGACAGCAACGGCACGGTCTGTGCGAGGTCGATGATGTGGATGTTGTTACGATCGCCGAAGATGTACGGCTTCATCTTCGGGTTCCAGCGGTGAGTCTGGTGGCCGAAGTGAACGCCTGCTTCCAAGAGCTGGCGCATGCTGAAGTCTGGCAATGCCATGCCTTTATTCTCCTTTTTCCGGTTTAACCCCCGCGAGACAAACAGCACCGTTTAAGGCGCCACCGGCGGAACCTTCCGGATTTCTCCCGGTCGATCCCAAGCCTCGCGTGTGGAATGTTGGTGGCCTTATAGCGACTCTTTCGGGAAATCAAGGCTTTTCGGCCAGAAAACGGTTTGTCCCGTCCGACGCCAGCGCCTCAATGGCAGTCGCCGGTGCCCAGCACTTCGAGCTTGGTCAGCTTGCCGGTCAGGATGAAATCGCCATAGTCGAGCGTCAGGTCACGCGAAATGCCGTTCTCGTAGAGCTTGAACGACTGCGTGTAGATCGGCAGCAGGTCGCCCGAGGCCTTCTCGTCGAAATAGGCGATCGACACCGGCCAGTAAGCCTGGCCCGCCACGAGACCGGTGGACTTGTCGGCCGCCTCGGACTCTGTCGGCTTGCGGGCCGGACCAACCACAGTGGTGGTCAGGTAGCTCTTGTCGCCGTCTTCCGAGCCATCGAAGATGCGGGCCTCGAACAGGGCCTTGCCCTTTCTGGCGTTCTCGATGACCTCGAGCATGTGTTCCGCCGGGAATCGGCTGTCGGCGAGCTCCAGCGCGCGGGGCGCCGGCTCTTCCAGCTCGATCATGACCTTGCCGTTCTCGTCGGCTGCGGCCCCGCTCACGTCCTTGTCCATCTGGTCGTCGGTGAACGACTTGGTCTCGAAACGGAACTTTCCGGCGGCCAGATCCTCGAAGGTCTTGCTCTGCTGATCGGTGACACGGATCTGCTCGCCCGTATCGATGCGGGTGACGAAGCGGAAGTTGGTCGTGTAGCCGGCGCATTCCGAGCCGCTGAATTCGTAGACCATTCGGCCGCGCATGCCCTCGATGCCGGATCGTTCCGAAGCCTGCTTCAGCTGAATGTCGTAGACCGCCCGGTGCGGCACGAGACCGCCGGCCACCGCCGCGTTGGCGATGGCTGCCGTCAGGCTGACGGCGGAGCCGGCGACCAAGGCCATGGCTAAGCTCGAACGAAACATCGACATCCTCCTGTTGCACTTGGCGGCGATGTTATAAGAACAGATCCGGCAAAAGCGAGACAAGCTTTTGATCACAACGAGATTCTCTTCAATTATTTTACGCAGACCGGGAAACGCACATGACCGATACGATCGACGGCCGTCTGAAGGCCATGGGAATCACCCTGCCGGAAGCGGCAGCGCCAGCCGCCAACTATGTCCCCTACGTGATCAGCGGCAACCTTCTCTATCTCTCCGGCCAGTTGCCGATCGAAGGTGGAAAGATCGCCGTCACCGGCCTGGTCGGCAGTGACGTCGCACTCGCGGACGCCCAGCGCGCCGCCGAACTCTGCGCGATCAATATCCTTGCCCAGGCGAAGTCTGCCCTGTCCGGCGATCTTTCCCGCATCGTGCGCGTCATCAAGCTCAACGGATTCGTCGCCTCGGCCCCGGGTTTCGTCGAACAGCATCTCGTCATCAACGGCGCATCCAACCTGATCGCCGGCGTGCTGGGCGAGGCCGGCAAGCATGCGCGCGCCGCCGTCGGCATGGCGGCGCTTCCGCTCAATGCCGCGGTCGAGATCGACGCGATCCTGGAGATCGCCCTGTGAGAGACGTCAGCTGGATCAAGGACGTGCCGGTCGCCCATCGCGGCTTCCACGACCAGAACAAGACGGTATGGGAAAACACGCTCTCGGCCTTCCAGCGCGCCATCGACGCGGGCTTTGCCATCGAGTGCGACATCCAGCTGTCGTCCGACAGCGTGCCGATGGTCTTCCACGACCATGACCTGCAGCGGCTGTGCGGCATTGCAGGCGAAGTGCGCGAGCGCACGGCCGGCGAACTCGGCCTCTTGTCGATCGGTGCCACGGCCGACAAGATCCCTTCGCTGAAGAAGATGCTCGCCCTGGCCAAGGGGCGGGTGCCGCTGGTGATCGAACTCAAGGGCATCGATGCCGAGCACGACGACGGACTTGCCGAATCCGTGCTGGAGGTGCTCGAAGGCTATCAGGGCAAGGTCGCGCTGATGAGTTTCGACTTCTGGCTGCTGCGGGACCTGAAGAAGCTCGACTGCCCCTACCCGGTCGGCCTGACGGCCGAGGGCGTGCGGCCCGAACAGTTCGCCGCCCATGAAGAGGCCATGCAGCTCGGCCTCGACTTCATCTCCTATTGCGCCCCGCACCTGCCCAACAGCTTCGTCACGGCGCAGCGCGAACGCGGAATTCCGGTGATTACCTGGACTGTCAGGGATGAAACCATGCGCACCCATACCTATACTCATGCGGACCAGATGACCTTCGAGGGTTTCGATCCCCGCGAGGCCGCCATCGCCAGCGCATGATGGGAGACGCATGTCAGGAGACGTGACGATCCGGATCGAACGATCCTTTGCCAATATCGCTCCTGAACGCTGGGCCATGCTCGGCGGCGCCAGACGCGGCGCGGACGGATACAATCCGTTCGCCTCGCATGCCTTCCTGTCGGCGCTCGAGGAATCCGGCTCGGCCACGGCCGAGACCGGCTGGCTCGGTCATCATCTCCTCCTGGAGGACGCAGCCGGCGACCTGCTCGGCGCCCTGCCCTGTTATCTCAAGAGCCACAGCCGCGGCGAATATGTCTTCGACCAGGGCTGGGCCGACGCCTATGAGCGGGCCGGCGGCCGCTACTATCCGAAACTGCAGAGCGCCTTTCCCTTCACGCCGGCGACCGGTCCGCGGCTGATGGTGGCCGAAGGGCGCGATCCGGCGGAAATCCGGCCGCTGCTCGCTGGCGGGCTCCGCCAGGTGGCCGACGAACTCGGCGTTTCGTCCGCGCATGCAACCTTCATTCCCGAGGACGAGTTGCCGGCCTTCACCGGCAGCGGCTATCTGCACCGGACCGACCAGCAGTTCCATTTCCTCAATGCCGGTTATGCCGACCACGAGGCCTTCCTGGAGACGCTCGCCTCGCGCAAGCGCAAGGCGCTGAGGAAGGAACGCCGGGCGGCGCTGGAGAACGGCATCGAGATCGACTGGCTGACCGGCGGCGACCTCACCGAGGACATCTGGGACCAGTTCTTCACCTTCTACATGGACACCGGCAGCCGCAAATGGGGGAAACCCTATCTGACGCGGGCCTTCTATTCGCTGATCGGCGAGCGCATGGCCGACGACATCCTGCTGGTCATGGCAAGACGCGACGGGCGCTATGTGGCGGGCGCCATCAACTTCATCGGCGCGGACGCGCTCTACGGCCGGCACTGGGGCTGCATCGAGGATCACCCCTACCTGCATTTCGAGGTCTGCTATCACCAGGCGATCGATTTCGCCCTGTCTAAGGGACTGAAGCGGGTCGAGGCCGGCGCCCAGGGCGAGCACAAGCTGGCGCGCGGCTATGAGCCCGTCACCACGCATTCGGCCCACTATATCGCCCATCCGGGCTTAAGGCGCGCCGTCGCCGACTATCTCGAGCACGAGCGGCGCGAGGTGGAGCAGATGGCCGAAATCCTCGGCGAGCATACGCCCTTCCGCCGCGGCGAGCGCCAGCAGCGCGACGGCGAGAGCGACGAATAGGCCGCTTGATCATCGCCCGCCGGCTGGCTTAACTACGGCCAAACCTCAGGAGATTCCCGATGACCAGTTCCGCCTACGATCCGAACAACATCTTTGCCAAGATCCTGAAGGGCGAGATCCCCTCGGTGAAGCTCTACGAGGATGAGGACACCCTCGCCTTCATGGACGTCATGCCCCAGGCGACCGGCCACCTGCTGGTCATCCCCAAGGTCGGTTCGCGCAATCTGCTCGACGCCGATCCGACGGTGCTTTCCAAGCTGATCCCGGTCGTGCAGAAACTCGCCGTCGCCGCCAAGGAAGCCTTCGACGCCGACGGCGTCTTCGTCGCCCAGTTCAACGAACCGTCCGCCGGCCAGACCGTCTACCACCTGCACTTCCACGTCATCCCGCGCCATGAGGGCGTGCCGCTCAAACCGCATTCGGGCAAGATGGAAGACATCGAAGTGCTGAAGGCCAATGCCGAGAAGATCAAGGCGGCGCTGTGACAACCACCCTCCCCTTGAGGGGGAGGGTCGGAGCGCAGCTCCGGGGTGGGGTGACGCCGCGACCATGCACCCGATGACCCGGCGCAAAGGTCACCCCCACCCGCGCGTTCCGCGCGACCTCCCCCATCAAGGGGGAGGTGTCCACGACGGCGAACCATGAAGGTTCAGCCCTCGTCTATTCCGGATTGCGATAGCCGTTCCGCTCCGGGAAGGGCCAGTCTTTCACCAGCTCCATGTCCGGCCGGAAGATCTCCACCTTGAGCGGATAGCAGGCAGCGACATCGCTCGAATGCTTGGCGCTGCAATCGCCTCCCGGGCAGGCCGACAGGCCGCCCAGGAGGTCGATCTCGGCGAAGAACTCGATGTAGTCGCCGGGCCGCACCGGGCTCGCCTTCATGAAATACTGGTGGGTGTCGGCGGTGAAGCCGGTGCACATGAAGACGTTGAGCACGTCGTGCACGAAGGGTTCGGCCTCTGCGAACGACAGGCCCTTGGCGCCGGCCAGCGCCCGGGTCAGGTTGGAATGGCAGCAGTGGTGATAGTCGCCGCCCGAGAGCAGCTTGTTGGTGTAGGGATCGCAGCGCGTGCCGATGACGTCGTGCACACTGCCGCCGAATTCGTCGAAGCCGTACCAGCCGAGCGTGTCATGGGTGATCGTCGCCATCGGCCGGAGATTGGGGAGCGTGCTCCACAGGCGGTTGCCGGTCGTCACATGGGTGGCGTGAAGCGCGCGCGTCTTGCCCGAAAAGAAGCGTTCGGTGAGGTCGTTCGCGTTCCACAGGTTGAGATCGCCGACCTGCGGGCCGTCGATGCTGAGGATGCGGAAGAAGTGCCCCTTCGGCACGGAGAAGGTGGCGCCCTCGCGCGGCGGCACGATCACCTCGTCGACCTTGGTCAGCGTCTCGCGGGCGCGCCGCAGCATGGCCATGTCCGGCACCGGCAGCGTCTCGACGGGATAGCAGACCACGGGCTTGACGGCGCGGCGCTCGGCGGCATCGGTCGGGGCGGTGACGGAGGACGTGGAAGACATGGCGGTTCCTGTGTTTGCGGTTCCGAAAAGTGTAAGAGCTATAGACCTGTAACGGCCGCCGCGCGTGCCCAAATGCGCCCTCGCCCCTGCCGCAGACCGGCGGCGCTCACAGCACTGCCAGCCCGAGCGACAGCAGGGCAAGGGACACGACGACGCCGACGATGATGCGCTGCCCGGTCGCGAGGAAGGCGACGAAGCCGAGGCCTGCGGCGGCGAGCCTGAGCCAGAGCGGCGAATCCGCCAGACTGCCGGTCGGGAAGACGATCAGCTTGGCGGTCACCGCCATGACCAGGGCGGTGGCGACCGCCCTCACCCAGTTCAGCGCCTCCGAGCCTTCGGCCAGCCGGTTGCCGGCGATCACGCCGAGCCAGCGCCACAGATCGGTGGCGAACCAGCCGGCGAACAGGATCACCGCATAGGGCCAGAGTTCGGCGGCGGTCATGGCTCTTCTCCATGGTCAGCCGCGACGATGGCGCGCCGGCGCACTACGAAACGGTCGATCAGGTAGGCAAGCGTTCCCCCGCCGATCCCGGCGATCAGGATGTCGAAGCCGGGCGTGACCACCGCCAGCAACGGGCCAGCGACCACGCCGATGACGAAGGCGATCTTCACCACGGAATGGCGGGCGGAAGCCCAGATCGAGCCGACGAAATAGACCGGCGTCAGGAAGAACAGGATGCCGGCGACCGCCGGCGGAAAGGTCGAGACGATCCCGTAGCTCAAGCCGACCAAGACCGTGTTGACCGCGACGAGCGTCAGGCCGAAGCCGGCGAAATAGGAGACCCGGGCCTCGCGCGGAATGTCCTTGAGGCTTCCCATGGCAAAGACCCAGGCGGTGATCGCGACGAAATGCGACAGGATCAGCAGCAGCCAGGTCGGCGTGCGGGCTCCACGCAACTCGGGGACGAGCGAGGCGACCATCGGCATCATGCGGATCGACGAGAGCGTCACGGCGAGGAATACGGCCAGCACATTGGCGCCGCTCGCCATCATGCCGATCAGGATCATCTTGGCGGGCAAGGCCCAGATCGCCGCCGTCATGAACATCGCCTCGCCGCGGCTGACGCCCGATTCGAGCGCAAAGGCGCTGAAACCGACGAAGGAGGTCATCAGGATGAAGGCAGGCAGCGAGAAGATGCCCCGCGCGCCCAGGAGGAACCAGCGGAAGGAAGGGGCATCGGCGTGGGTTTGGGACATCGACGGATCCGGCGGGCGGCTATAAAGGGACGGACGGGCCGACCGAGGTGACCACGAAGGATAGGACGTATACCGCCGATTGCCGCCGCGAGACAGAGGTTTTTGCCTCGAATGTGGCCGTCAGCGCATTCCGTCCGGCCCACCGCTCACGGCGATCATCAGCCAGCCGCTGCCGCGACGCTTGTAGATCTCGGTCCAGCGCCCGGCGACCTGTTTCGGCGCGCCGTCGGCTGCCTCGACATCGGCCTCGTAACTGTAATGCACGACACCGACCTCATGGTCGAAGACGGTGACCTTGAGGGGTTTCAGGCGGTAACGCAGGACCTGCGGCGTATCCGGCCCGACCGATGCCACGGCCGCCTCATAGTCGTGCGGCATATCCAGCCCCGTCACCCAGCCGCTATAGTCGCGGTGCAGCAGCTTGCGGACCGGTCCGGTCTCGCGCCGCCGCGCGATTTCCCAGAGTTCCGTGACGTGTTCCCAGAGTTCCCGCTGTTCCTGCGAGAAATGCTGCGCTTCCCGGTCCTTCGTATCCATCCGGATGCCCTGCTACCCCATTGCCCAGTCAAAGCCTAGCGCCCGCCGGATACAACCCGCAAGCCCGGCGACCTCCATACAAGGACAGATCACAGAAACGTCACTTGCGACAATGAAAAACCCCTCGCAGCAAGGCCGCGAGGGGTCAATCCGACATTCTGCCAATATTGCCGACCGTCATCGCACGTTGCGTGCCGGTCGTTGACGTTACTTCTTCTTCGGCACCTTGGGCACCGAACTGCGCTTGGCCGGCGAAGGCTCGGCGGTTTTCTCGTCCTTTGCGGCTGCAGCCTTGGATTTCGCCTTGGACTTACTCGCCTTGGCCGGAGCCTCTGCTTCCGCGCCGACGAGTTCGGCCTCGGGCTTCGGCTTGACCGGCGCCGCTTCGGACAGCGCCTCCAGATCGAGAACGTCAGCGCCGTTCTCGTCCTTCTTGACGCCGACCTTGACCACGCCACCCTTCTTCAGCTTGCCGAACAGGATCTCGTTGGCGAGCGGCTTCTTGATGTGCTCCTGGATGACGCGCGACAGCGGCCGGGCGCCCATCTTCTCGTCGTAACCGCGCGTGGCAAGCCAGGCGATGGCCGGTTCCGACAGGTCGAAGGTGACGTTGCGTTCCGAGAGCTGCGCCTCGAGCTGCATGACGAACTTCTGCACCACCTGATGGATGACTTCCGTCGGCAGCGGTGCGAACTGGATCGTCGCATCGAGGCGGTTGCGGAATTCCGGCGTGAACAGGCGGTTGAGCGCTTCCTCGTCTTCGCCGGTCCGCTTCGACGAGCCGAAGCCGATCGCCGACTTCGCCATTTCGGACGCGCCCGCATTGGTCGTCATGATCAGGATGACGTTGCGGAAGTCGATCTTCTTGCCGTTATGGTCGGTCAGCGAGCCGTGGTCCATCACCTGCAACAGGATGTTGTAGATGTCCGGATGCGCCTTCTCGATCTCGTCGAGCAGCACGACCGAATGCGGATGCTGGTCGACGCCGTCGGTCAGAAGACCGCCCTGGTCAAAGCCGACATAGCCCGGAGGTGCGCCGAGCAGGCGCGAAACCGTGTGCCGCTCCATGTATTCCGACATGTCGAAGCGCAGGAGTTCGACGCCGAGCGAGGCGGCGAGCTGCTTGGCGACTTCGGTCTTGCCAACCCCGGTCGGGCCGGAGAAGACGTAGGAGCCGATCGGCTTGTTCGGTTCGCGAAGGCCGGCACGGGCCAGCTTGATCGCCGTCGACAGCGCCTCGATCGCCGCGTCCTGACCATAGACCACCGAACGCAGTTCCTTCTCCAGGTTGGCGAGAACCATCTCGTCATCCTTGGATACGGTCTTGGCCGGAATGCGGGCCATGGTGGCGATCGTCGCCTCGATCTCCTTTTCGGTGATCAGCTTGCGGCGCTTGGACGCCGGCAGCAGCATCTGTGCCGCACCGGTTTCGTCGATCACGTCGATCGCCTTGTCCGGCAGCTTGCGGTCGGAGATGTAGCGGGCCGAGAGCTCGACCGCCGACTTGATCGCCTCGTTGGTGTACTTGAGCTTGTGATAGTCCTCGAAATAGGGCTTGAGGCCCTTCATGATCTCGATCGCATCCTCGATCGTCGGCTCGTTGACGTCGATCTTCTGGAAACGGCGAACCAGCGCCCGGTCCTTCTCGAAGAACTGGCGATACTCCTTGTAGGTGGTCGAGCCGATGCAGCGGATCGCGCCGGACGACAGCGCCGGCTTCAGCAGGTTGGACGCGTCCATCGCGCCGCCCGACGTGGCGCCGGCACCGATGACGGTGTGGATCTCGTCGATGAACAGCACGGCGCCCGGATAGTCCTCGAGTTCCTTGACGACCTGCTTCAGCCGCTCCTCGAAGTCACCGCGATAGCGCGTGCCGGCGAGCAGCGTGCCCATGTCGAGCGAGAAGATCGTCGCATCCTTGAGCGCATCGGGAACCTTGCCCTCGACGATGCGCTTGGCCAGGCCCTCGGCGATCGCCGTCTTGCCGACGCCGGGATCGCCCACGTAGAGCGGGTTGTTCTTGGAACGGCGGCAAAGCACCTGGATGGTGCGGTTGACCTCGCTGTGGCGGCCGATCAGCGGATCGATCTTGCCGCTCTTGGCCTTCTCGTTGAGGTTGACGCAATAGGCCTTGAGGGCTTCCTGCTTGGCCTTGGTCGGAGCTTCGTCCTGCTCGCGGGCCTGCTTGGCCTCGCCGTCGCCGCCCTCCTCGGCACCGCGCGGCGGGCGGGTCTGGGAGGTACCCGGCCGCTTGCCGATGCCGTGCGAGATGTAGTTGACCGCGTCGTAGCGGGTCATCTCCTGTTCCTGCAGGAAGAAGGCGGCATGGCTTTCGCGCTCGGCGAAGATCGCCACCAGCACGTTGGCGCCGGTCACCTCCTCGCGACCGGAGGACTGGACGTGGATCACCGCGCGCTGGATGACGCGCTGGAATCCGGATGTCGGCTTGGAATCCTCGTCGTAACCCGTCACCAGGTTGGCGAGCTCGTTGTCGACATAGTCGGTGACTGTCTTGCGCAGGGCGTCGAGATTGACATTGCAGGCCCCCATCACCGCGGCGGCGTCTGCATCGTCGATCAGCGCCAGCAGCAGGTGCTCGAGCGTGGCATATTCGTGATGCCGCTCGTTGGCAAAGGTCAGAGCCTGGTGCAGCGCCTTTTCAAGGCTGGGAGAAAATGTTGGCACGTCAGTTCCTCACTTCTTTTCCATGACGCATTGAAGCGGATGCTCATGCTGCCTGGCGAAATCCATTACCTGGCTCACCTTCGTCTCGGCGACCTCGTAGGTGAAGACGCCGCATTCCCCGACACCATGATTGTGCACGTGCAACATGATGCGGGTGGCTGCCTCCCTGTCCTTCTGGAAGAAGCGCTCCAACACATGGATCACGAATTCCATCGGGGTATAGTCGTCGTTGAGAAGCAGGACGCGATACAGGTTCGGTTTCTTCGTCTTAGGCTTGGTACGCGTGATCACCGAGGTGCCACGATTGGCGTTGTCCCCGTCCCGCTGGCTTTGCATGACGACCGGCTTGGCGATCATTTCAGTTCATTCTCCAATTGTCCGGCCGATCTGCCGAAGACGCAACGCGACGGACAAACACTTAGCTCAGTAAGGTAGTTCATAATTCGGTGATTTTAAGCCCCCCTTCGCGCAGCGCAAACAGAATTGCGCGACGCATCCGCGAAGCAGGCTCAAAAAGAACGCTCAGGGTTATACAAGGCGGCACAAATGGCAAGACCGGCCGCAGGTTTGCGACCGGTCTTGCAATGTTCTCGATCTGGCAGGCTGGTGTCAGGCCGCGGTGGGCATCGACATACCGGTCGCCTTGGCGATCGGTGCTTCGTAGGGCTTGTAGACCGTCTTGGCGAGATCGGCGTACATTTCGCTCATCTTGGTGGCCTCGGCCACGAAGCTCTCGTAGGACGACTTCAGGAAATTGGTCTGCAGTTCGAAGGCGGTTTCGATGCTCTTCACGCCCGAAAGGGCTTCGACGTAGGACGAGACGTCCTGGAAGGACTTCTTCGAATATTCGGAAGCTTCGGTCGCGATCGCCTGGAAACCCTTGGCGACTTCCGAATAGTTCTTCAACATGGCGTCCATGGCTTCCTTGCCCTTCTTGTTGGCTTCGTCGAAATTGATCATGCCAGCACTCCTTCAGGTCCGTTTCAGTCAGTGCCTACGTGCATAGCAGTTGCACAAAATCAGTCAAGTGTTATGTGCGATGCGGTATCTCGTTTAGGTTGTATTTTTGGTCAAAGTCAAGGCCGACCGGAGGCCGGTCGGCCGCGTTGCCTTGAAAAGGAAAACATATATCAGCGATTATGCAACCGCTGGCTTAGAGATCGACGTCGAGGATCGCCATCGAAAAATTGTAGGACAGATCGCCGTCCTCGTCGTCCCGGAAAACCACGCCGAGAAACTCGTCGCCCACGTAGACTTCGGCCGAGTCATCCTTGCGGGGGCGAGCCTTCACCACCATGCTCGGATTGAACATCCGCTTGAAATAGGCGTCGAGTTTCTTGATTTCTTCGGGCTTCACGATCCATTCTCCATCGGCGATTCAAATCCGGGCCGCTTGTCGCATGCGCCATCCGCCGCTGTAAAGACGCAAAGGCCAATCTTTGCCGTGCCGGGACTGCCCGGCCGGACACCCGGTCCGGCCCTGCCCCGCTGCCGGCGGTCAATCCGCCGCCAGCATCTGGTCCATCGAGCGCGCCGGCTCGGCACAACCGGCCTCACCCACGACGCGGGCCGGAACGCCGGCGACCGTCGAGCCGCGCGGCACGGGCTTCAGCACCACCGAGCCTGCGGCTATGCGCGAGCAGCAGCCGACCTCGATATTGCCAAGCACCTTGGCGCCGGCACCGATCAGCACGCCGTCGCCGATCTTGGGGTGGCGGTCCGCCCCCTCCTTGCCCGTGCCGCCGAGCGTGACGCCGTGCAGGATGGAGACGTTGTCGCCGATCCGCGCCGTCTCGCCGACAACGAGGCCGGTGGCGTGATCGAGGAAGATGCCCTTGCCGATACGCGCGGCCGGGTTGATGTCGGTCTGGAAGACGCTCGAGGCACGGCTCTGCAGATAGAGCGCGAAGTCACGCCGGCCGCGGTTCCACAGCCAATGGGCCAGACGATGGGTCTGGATGGCATGGAAGCCCTTGAAATAGAGGACGGGCTCCATGAAGCGGGTGCAGGCCGGGTCGCGATCATAGACCGCCTGGATGTCAACGCGCATGATCGAGCCCCATTCCGGCCAGTCGCGCAGCATCTCGTCGAAGGTCTGGCGCAGCAGGATCGCCTGCAGATCGGGATGATCGAGGCGCTCGCAGATCCGGTAGATCACGCAATCCTCGAGGGAATGATGGTTGAGCACGGTCGAGTAGAGGAAGGCGGCCAGCAGCGGATCGTGATCGGCGGCAAACCGCGCTTCGCTGCGGAGGCTGTCCCAGATCGGATCCATCGACTGCACGTGCTCTCTCTTGAGGATTTCGCTTTTTGCGGCCATTGCCGTTCTCCTCGTTTCCTGTTCGAGCACATTATATAGTCGATCCGTGAATCAACATAAATGGGCCTCCCCAAATGAAACGCACCCACGATTTCGCCGCCGGCAGGATTCGCGCCGCAAGCCAGGCCGGAACGGGCATTCTGCTGATCGCCAATGCCGACCGCAAGAATGCGATCAGTGCTGCGATGTGGCGGGCGATCCCGGAGGCCATGCACTGGCTGTGCGGCGAAGGCGAGGCCCGGGTGATCCTGCTGATGGGGGCTGGCGAAAGTAATTTCAGTGCCGGCGCCGACATTTCCGAGTTCCCCGTTGTGCGCAAGGATACGCCGACCGCGCGCCTCTACGAAGACGACAACAGCAAGGCCTTCGCGGCGATCCGCGACTCGAACGTTCCGGTGATCGCCGCAATTCGCGGCATCTGCTACGGCGGCGGCTTCGGGCTCGCGGCGGCCGCCGACCTGCGCATCGCAGCCGAAGGCTCGGCCTTTGCGGTGCCCGCCGCCCGGCTCGGCCTGGCCTATCCGGCGGATGCGGTCCAGGATTTCGTCCAGTCGATGGGAACGCAGATGGCGCGCATGGCGCTCTATACCGGCGCGCCGATGAGCCCGGCGCAGCTGCTCGCCTGCGGTTTCCTCTTGCAGGTGACGACGCCCGAGGCGCTCGAGGCCGAAGCGTTGCGGCTGGCCGAGACCATCGCCGGCAATGCACCGCTGTCGGTCCGCGCCTCCAAGCTCGCCATCCGCGCCGCAACCCAGCAGGACGATGATCTCTTGCGCGAGGCAGAGGTATTCGGTGCCTCGACCTTCGACAGCGCCGACTATGCCGAGGGCCGGGCCGCCTTCTCCGAACGGCGACGGCCGATCTTTACCGGCCGCTGAACATGTGAGAAGCGAGGCGCCGGGCGCCCGGTCAGCCGGCGGCGATATGCCGGTAGAAGTCGATGACCGCCCTCTTGAACACCTTGTCGCCGACGGCGAGCATGTGATCGCGGTTGGGAATGTCGATCGCCGTCGCATGCGGCATCAGGGCCGCCAGTTCCTGCGGCGATCCGGCGATGTCGTCCTTGGTGCCGACCGCGATCAGGGTCGGCACCCCGACCCTGGCGATGTCGCCGCGCTCGACCGGAACGCGCGACGTCTTGATGCATGCCGCAAGCGCGAAGCGATCGGAATGGGTCTGGTCGGCAAAGGCACGGAACATCCGCCCGCGCGGATGGGTGACATCGGCGATCGACGGTGCGAGCAGTGCCTCGGCGATCGGATCCCAGTCCCCAACGCCGTCGCACAGCCCGATGCCAAGACCGCCGAGCACCAGCGAGCGGACGCGATTGGCGTGCTCTATGGCGAGGAAGACCGAGATGCGCGCCCCCATGGAATAGCCCATGACGTGGGCCTGTTCGATGCCGAGATGGGTCAGAAGCGCTGCCGCATCGCCGGCCATAAGCGAGGGATGATAGGCTTCCGGATCATGCGGCCGGTCGCTGGCGCCATGCCCGCGATTGTCGATGGCGATCACCCGGTATCCCGCCTCGCCCAGCGTCCTCAGCCAGCCGGGATAGACCCAGTTGACGCTGGCGGTCGAGGCAAAGCCGTGGATCAGCAGAACGGGATCGCCCGCCGGATCGCCCTCGTCGAAATAGGCGAATTGCAGATCTTCGTGATAGAAGAGCGAGAAAGGCGGGGCATCGAGATTCATCAGCGTGTCCTGTCGGCATCGGATTTGCGCCACACTATAAAATACCGGCCGCCGGTCCAACCCGGTCGACCCGATTTTCTATAGGCCGCGTGCCTGTTTGGCTCTACACATTTCGATCGAACGGCGATATGGTCCGCCGCGTTGAATGGCATAGCGGAGACGAACATGGCCGGGCACAGCATTCCCCATTTCCAGAACGACGGCGGTCATCAGGTGATCGAGATCGGCGTGAAGGAATTCATGTGCACGGGCGCTTCCTCTCCCTTCGACCATCCGCACATCTTCATCGACATGGGGCACGACAATGAAAAGGTCTGTTCCTACTGCTCGACGCTCTACCGCTTCAACCCCGCGCTCAAGGCCGAGCAGACCAATCCGCCCGGCTGCGTCTACCACGTCAAGGCGGCGTAACCGGCGCCGTTCCTGATCGGATCCCCCATGTCGATCAAGACCGCCGTCATCATCGGAGCCGGGGTGGCGGGTCTCACGGCCGCGCTTGCCTTGGCGCGTCATGGCGTGCGCTGCGACATCTTCGAGCAGGCCCCGCAGCTCGCCGAAGTCGGCGCCGGCCTGCAGATTTCCCCCAATGCATCGCGCATTCTCGCCGAACTCGGCGCTCTCGACGAGATCGAGCGCCACTGGCGCGAACCTGACGAAGTGCGTTTGGCCTCAGGCGTGACACTGAAGCAGCTTGCCGCGGTGCCGACCGGCGCCTTTGCCCGCAAGCGTTGGGGATCGCCCTATGGCGTGCTGCATCGCTCGACCCTGCAGCAGGCGCTGCTGACGCAAGTCCTGCACAACCCGCTCTGCCGCCTCCATCTCGGCTGCCGCATCGAGCCGGTCGACCGCGCGGCCATCGCAAGCCTGACCGGCTCGCCATGCGACCTCCTCGTCGGCGCCGACGGCGCCTGGTCGTCGGTGCGCAAGCTGATCGACGGGTCTCCCGAGATCAGCTTTTCCGGCAATATCGCCTGGCGCTTTACCGTGCCCGCCGCCGTCGCTCCCGCCTTTCTCGATCCAGTCAACGTCACCGCCTATCTCGGGCCGAATTCGCATCTCGTCGCCTATCCGCTGAAGGAGATCGACGGGTTCAACATCGTCGCCATCGCAGCCGGCATGGACCCGGGCGAGACCTGGGGGACGGAGGGCAGCGCCGGACAGCGCGCGCTGCTGCAGCGCCAGTTCGCCGGCTGGAACATCGAGATCTGCACCCTGCTCGCCTCGCTCGAGCGGGCGACCTTCTGGCCGCTCTACGAGGCTTCCGACGGACGCTGGCAGAATGGCTGCGATACGGTGCTGATCGGCGACGCGGCGCATGCGATGATGCCGTTTTCCGCCCAGGGAGCCGCTATGGCGATCGAGGATGCCTTCGAGCTGGCCGGAGCGGTGAGCGGTCCCCTGCCCCTGCCCGAGGCGCTTTCGCACTTCGAGGCGACGCGCAAGGCGCGCGCCGGCCGGGTGCGCCATCGCGGCGCGTTCAACAAGTTCGCCTATCACGCCCGCGGGCCGATCCGCCTTGGCCGCGACATCGTTTTGTCGCTGCGTTCGCCGCAGAGCCTCGCCGGTGATCTCGACTGGCTCTACGGCTATCGCGCCAAGGGTTGAGCCCTTGGCCGCCGCTCAGACGGCGGCAGCAGCCTTGAAGCCGCGTTCGAGGTCGGCGACGATGTCCTCGATGTTTTCCAGGCCGATCTGCAGGCGGATGACCGGGCCTTCGCTCGGCGCCTTGCGGATCGTGCGGTCGTCGAGATTGACCATCACCGCAAGGCTCTCGAAACCGCCCCAGGAATAGCCGAGGCCGAACAGCGAGAGTTCGTCGAGGAAGGCGCGCGCCTTCGGCTTGAACTTCTGCGGCGACTCGGCGCCCAGCACGAAGGAGAAGATGCCGCTCGTGCCCTTGAAGTCGCGCTTCCAGATATCATGGCCGGGAAAGCTCGGCAGCGCCGGATGCAGCACGCGCGCCACGTCGTCGCGGCCCTCCAGCCACTCGGCCGCGGCAAGGGCGCTGCGGCCATGGTGTTCGAGCCGAATGTTCATGGTCCTCAGGCCGCGCAGGATCATGTAGGAATCGTCCGGCGAACCGCAGATGCCGAGCGTGATGTTCGCTTCCTTCAGCCGCTCCCAATGCGCGGCATTGGCCGAGACCGTGCCCATCAGGATGTCGGAATGGCCCGACGGATACTTGGTCGCGGCATGGATGGAGATGTCGACGCCGAAGTCCAGCGGCCGGAAATAGAGCGGCGTCGCCCAGGTATTGTCCATGGTCACCACGCAGCCATGCCTGTGGGCGGCATCGGCGATCGCGCGGATGTCCTGCATCTCGAAGGTGTTCGAGCCCGGCGCCTCGGTGTGGACCAGCTTGGTGTTCGGCCGAATCAACTCTTCGATGCCGGCGCCCACCTCCGGATCGTAATACTCGACCTCGACGCCGAGACGCGCCAGCATGGTGTCGCAGAAATGGCGGCAGGGCGAATAGATCGAATCGACGATCAGCGCGTGATCGCCGGAAGACAGGAAGGCGAGGAACGGCACGGTGATGGCAGCCAGTCCCGAGGGCACGAGGATGGTGCCGGCCGAGCCTTCGAGTTCGTCGATGGCCTCGCAGAGCGCATCGGTGGTCGGCGTGCCGCGCGTGCCGTAGGTGTATTTCTGGGCGCGCGTCTCCATGGTTCGAACGTCCGGAAAGAGCACGGTGGAGGCATGCACGACCGGCGGATTGACGAAGCCGTGGAAACTCGAGGGGTCGTGGCCGATATGGCAGAGCTTCGTATCCGTGCCGGCGCGAGCCAGCATGTCTTTCCTGTCCTTCATGAAACCTGAGGCCTTCTGATTGCGAGGTATGAAGCGGGGATTTTTGAAGGCCGCAAGCTTTGCGGTCAAGCCGTGATTTGTCACCCTGCCATTGACAAATCCGCGAGCCAAAGCGCTTGCGGGCGACCCAATTTTGGGCAATCGGTGGTCGAAAACGGTAATTTATGCCTGTTTTTCCAGCTTAATTGGCAAATTGCCGCTTTTCGCCGCAATTTCTGAGCTCGAGACTTGACCGTCGATCCATTTAAGACTGTGATAGCCCGGCTCGCACCGGGAGGGCCGCGAGCCGGCCAGCTGCGCCGACCTTGTGGCGCGCGGCGGTCAAGAGCAAAAGACAACGGAAAAAGGTTGGGAAAAATGAACAAGATTCTCCTGTCAGCCGCACTCGGCGCTGCAGTCCTGGGAATGGGCGCGTCGGCTGCATCTGCTGGCACGCTTGATGACGTGAAGGCCAAGGGTTTCGTCCAGTGCGGCGTCAACGGTTCGAATCTCGCCGGCTTCGGCGCACAGGATTCCTCCGGCAACTGGACCGGCCTCGATGCCGATCTGTGCAAGGCTGTCGCGGCTGCCGTCTTCGGCGACGCGACCAAGGTCAAGTTCACGCCCCTCTCTGCCAAGGACCGTTTCCCGGCCCTGCAGTCGGGCGAAGTGGACATGCTCGCCCGCAACACCACCTGGAGCACGAGCCGCGATTCGCAGCTCGGTTTCGATTTTCGCGCCGTCAACTACTATGACGGCCAGGGCTTCATGGTGAAGAAGGAACTGAACGTGAAGTCGGCGCTCGAACTCAACGGCGCCTCGATCTGCGTGCAGTCCGGCACCACCACCGAACTGAACCTCGCCGACTACTTCCGTTCCAACAAGATGGAATTCAAGCCGGTCGTGTTCGAAGCCCAGGACGAAGCCGATGCGGCCTACAATGCCGGCCGTTGCGACGCCTACACCACGGACGCCTCGGGCCTCTATTCGATCCGCCTGAAGATGGCGAGCCCGGACGACCATGTGGTCCTGCCGGAAATCATCTCCAAGGAGCCGCTCGGCCCGGCCGTCCGCCAGAACGACTCCAAGTGGTTCGACGTCGTGACCTGGACGCACTACGCCATGGTGGCCGCCGAAGAATTCGGCATCACCCAGGCCAATGTCGAGGAAATGAAGAAGTCCGAAAATCCGGACATCAAGCGCTTCCTCGGTGAAGAAGCCGACTCCACCCTCGGTGCCGACCTCGGCCTGCCGAAGGACTGGGCCGTGCAGGTCATCAAGGCCGTGGGCAACTATGGCGAAACCTTCGAGCGCAATGTCGGCGAAGGTTCGCCGCTCAAGATCGCCCGCGGTCTCAACGCCCTTTGGACCAAGGGTGGCCTGCAGTACGCTCCGCCGATCCGCTGATCGCAATCTGAATATCGGGAAGGCGGAGACATCCGCCTTCCCTTTTCGGAGGGAAACACCCGGACAAAAAGGGTGACCAAACGACAGGGGAATTATCGATGGCTGTGACCGACGCTCGTATGCAGGGCGGCGACAACCGTCCGAAGGTATCGCTGCTCTACAACCAGGCCTTCAGACAGATCGTCTATCAAGCGCTCACGCTGCTGCTGATCGGTGGGGTGATTTATTTCGCCTGGACCAATGCCGCGCAGAATCTCGCCCGTGCCAACATGACCTCGGGCTTCGGCTTCCTTAACAGCCGCGCCGGCTTTGACGTTGCCCAATCGCTGATCGCCTATTCGAGCGATTCGACCTATCTTCGCGCCCTGCAGGTCGGGCTTCTCAACACCCTGGTGATCGGCTTCTTCGGCATCATCACGGCGACGATCGTCGGCCTTCTGGTCGGTATCGGCCGGCTCTCGCACAACTGGCTGATCTCGCGCCTCAGCACGGTCTATGTGGAAATCTTCCGCAACATTCCGCCGCTGCTCGTCATCTTCTTCTGGTATCTCGGGGTGCTGGCACTGCTGCCGGCGATCCGCACCATCTTCCAGCATGTGAAGGACAATCCGGGCGCGGTCTTCTTCATCTCCAACCGCGGCATCTACATGCCGGCCCCGGTGTTCGGCGAAGGTTTCGGCATCGTCGCTGCCTCGTTCGTCGCCGGCATTGCCGCCGCCGTCGCCTACACCATCTGGGCCAACCGGCGCCAACTGGCCACCGGCAAGCGCCCGCCGGTGCTCTGGGTCAACCTGGCACTGGTCATTCTGCTGCCGGTGGTCGTCTTCGCCCTCCTCGGCGCGCCGCTATCGTTCGACTATCCCGTACCGGGTTCGTTCAACATGAGCGGTGGCATGGTCATCGGGCCGGAATTCCTGGCGCTCTATCTCGCCCTGTCGCTCTACACCGCGTCCTTCATCGCCGAAATCGTGCGGGCCGGCATTCGCGGGGTGGCCAAGGGACAGACCGAGGCTGCCTATGCGCTTGGCCTCAGAGGCGGACAGACGACCCGTCTGGTGGTCCTGCCGCAGGCGCTGCGCATCATCATCCCGCCGCTCACCTCGCAGTATCTGAACCTGATCAAGAACTCCTCCCTGGCGGTCGCGGTCGGCTATGCGGATCTCGTGGCGGTCGGCGGCACAATCCTCAACCAGTCCGGCAAGGCCGTGGAGATCATCGCGATCTGGATGGCGGTCTATGTGACCATCAGCCTGCTGACCTCGCTGTTCATGAACTGGTTCAATGCAAAAATGGCCCTGGTGGAGCGCTGATATGGACACCGCAACCTCCTTCGTCCGACACACCTTCCTGCCCCCCGAGGCAGCGCCCCGGTCCGATTCGACGACACTCGGCTGGCTGCGCAAGAACCTCTTCGCAACGGTACAGGACACGATCCTGACGCTGGTCGCCATCGCGGCGATCGTCTACTACCTTCCCGGCCTGATCGACTGGCTGTTCCTGTCGGCGGTGTGGACCGGCCCCGACCGTTCCGTCTGCACCACGGCGGCGCAGGGCGGCATTCAGCCGGACGGCTGGAGCGGCGCCTGCTGGGCCTACGTCAACGACCGCTTCGTGCAGTTCATGTTCGGCTCCTATCCGCGCGGCGAACTTTGGCGGCCGTTGCTGGTGGTCGGCCTGTTCGTCGCCCTGCTCATCCCGTTCCTGATCCCCAAGGCGCCGCGCAAGGGGCTCAACGCGCTGCTGCTGCTCATCGGGCTGCCGATCGTCGCCTATGGCCTGCTGCTCGGCGGCTGGTTCGGCCTGTCGCATGTGGAGACCCCGCTCTGGGGCGGCCTGATGGTGACGATGATCCTGTCATTCGTCGGCATCGGCGTGTCGCTGCCGCTCGGCATCCTGCTGGCGCTCGGCCGGCGCTCGCCGATGCCGATCGTCCGGACCGTGTCCGTCGCCTTCATCGAGCTCATCCGCGGCGTGCCGCTGATCACGGTGCTCTTCATGGCCAGCGTGCTTCTGCCGCTGTTCCTGACGCCGGGCAACAATATCGACAAGTTCCTGCGGGCGCTCATCGGCGTGTCGATCTTCGCCTCGGCCTATATGGCGGAAGTCATCCGCGGCGGCTTGCAGGCCATTCCGAAGGGGCAGTACGAGGCGGCGGATGCACTCGGGCTGAGCTACTTCCAGAAGATGGCCTTCATCATCCTGCCGCAGGCGATCAAGCTAGTGATCCCGGGCATCGTCAACACCTTCATCGGCATCTTCAAGGACACCTCGCTCGTCACCATCATCTCGATGTACGACCTGCTCGGGGTCGTGAAGGCCTCGTTCGGCGACTCCGGCTGGCAGACGCCGGTCACGCCGCTCACCGGATTGATCTTCGCCGGTTTCGTTTTCTGGGTTTTCTGTTTCGGCATGTCGCGCTATTCGGGCTTCATGGAACGGCACCTCGATACCGGCCACAAAAAATAACGACAGGGGAAAACAATGGCTGAAGTCCAACCCACCAAGATGACCGTCTCGGACACCGACGTCGCGGTCGACATCATCAACATGAACAAGTGGTACGGGGATTTCCACGTGCTGCGCGACATCAATCTGAAGGTCATGCGCGGCGAACGCATCGTCATCGCCGGGCCGTCGGGGTCTGGCAAGTCGACGATGATCCGCTGCGTCAACCGTCTCGAAGAGCACCAGACGGGCCAGATCTTCGTCGACGGCATCGAACTGACCAACGACCTGAAGAAGATCGACGAAGTGCGCCGCGAAGTCGGCATGGTGTTCCAGCACTTCAATCTCTTCCCCCACCTGACGATCCTGGAAAACTGCACGCTGGCGCCGATCTGGGTCCGCAAGATGCCGAAGAAGAAGGCGGAAGAGATCGCCATGCACTTCCTCGAGCGCGTCAAGATCCCGGAACAGGCCAACAAATATCCGGGCCAGCTGTCCGGCGGCCAGCAGCAGCGCGTGGCGATCGCCCGTTCGCTCTGCATGAACCCGAAGATCATGCTGTTCGACGAGCCGACCTCGGCCCTCGACCCGGAAATGATCAAGGAAGTGCTCGACACCATGGTGGGCCTGGCCGAAGAAGGCATGACCATGCTGTGCGTCACCCACGAAATGGGTTTTGCCCGCCAGGTCGCCAACCGCGTGATCTTCATGGACCAAGGCCAGATCGTCGAGCAGAATTCGCCGGCCGAGTTCTTCGACAATCCGCAGCACGAGCGCACCAAGCTGTTCCTCAGCCAGATCCTGCACTGATCGCTGCATCGCAGACCAAGACAGAAAGCCCGCGCCGAACGCCGGCGCGGGCTTTTTTGATTGGGCGGTCGATGCTTGGCGCGGCCGACGTGTTCGGCCGGCTCGCCAATGCCGGCCTAAGCTGAAGTCAGCGGTGCGGCCTCACGGGCACCAGGACTGCCGCTTGCCGAAGCGCGGCTGGGCCAGCCCTTCCGCCACCAGCATGGCGCCGAGCGACCGACCGTCGCGCGTGACGACGCGCATGGTCGGACTGGCGGCCGAGACGTTCTGCCCCTTGAGTTCCGACAGTTCGAAGCGGCCGGCATTGAGCAGGTCGCGCAGCCGCACCTTGGCGGCAAAACCCTTGTCCCGCTCCTGCTGGCACTGGGCATCCTCGGTCGCCGGCGCCACCACGTCGGCCAGCACCAGGCGGCCCTTGCGGAACCAGAAGCTGTCGCCGGAGGCGACGCAATTGTCGAGGCCGGAGGTTCCGCAGAAATAGAACTTGCCGGCAAAACCCTTGCCGTCCTCAGAGGCATCCCCCGGACGGCCGCCTGGCACGGGCACGGCGGCGGGCGGCTTGACTGCGGCGGTGCCCACCGGGGCCGGCGGGATCGGCCCGCTGTCACGCGTGTCGGCGGGCTTCGCCGGCCTTGCGGGCGAGGTGTCCGCTTTCGGGCGCGCGGCCGCCGCATTACCGGCGCCGTTCCCGGCCGGCTTGCCAGACGGGTTCTTGGCGGCGCTGGGCAGATAGGCCGCGATCATCCGGGGCAGCTTGTCGCGATTGTCGTAAGCGGCAATCGCGCCGGCGACCAGGACCAGCGCCACGACCCACGGCCAGAGGCCGCCGCCGCTCGACGACTTCTTGCGCGCCGTGCTGCTGCGCTTGCGCGGCTTTCGCCTCGTATTGCTGGGACTTGCCATGAAAAACCCTCGCCTCGACGGCTGCCGATCGCTCCCATGCGATGGTCGCCAGCCCCATGACGGCGCGACCGGCCGAATCCGGCCGCGCGAATCATGCTGAGGCAGCGATAGCCGATTTGACCAGGGAAATGCCAGCGGCTCGTGCGTCCGGCGGGAAGGCGTATGGGTGGAAGATGGCGACCCCTGCAGTTGTATTAATAACGTATGATAACAGTCGCTTGAACGAAGGTGCGACTGAACGTGGTCCTGTTGAAATCATTTTAGTTTCGGAAACGCCATATCCCACCTTTCGGTATCTAGTGACAGCCCGCTATATTCCAGTTTGGGAACTCAGGATGATCTTCCCTTGGCTCGTCCTACGTCGATCCAGTCTCACAGGCACAGCACGGATATGGCAGTCACTCATAGAAGTAGGGACAGCCCCTTCAGAAACAGCACCAGTTTCATTACAGCCTAATGGATGCTTGTACTTAATTCGCGTCTTTTGTTCGATTGGGAGGTTCAATGGCGACGTTTGTGACAGACTGCCCACGATGCCCCGCAGTACATTCCACGTTCGACATACTTGGGCAGAACCAGATCGGTATCCGGTATGATTGGATGCGCATCATGGAAGTTTTTGCCGTCTGCCGTGGGTGCAGGGAAGGGTCAATATTCATAGCAGAACAGGCAGAGCTTAAGGACGGTTCCAGTCCAATTTGGGACGCACAAGGTATGCGGCAATACGATGGCTCGGTAGACCGACTTATACGCATTGCCAGGGTAGTCTCCGTTTCAGACAGGGCCGGGCGCCCCCTTCCAGAACACACCAATGGCAAGCTGGCGACGGCCTTCGAGGAGGCTGCGAGGTGTGAAGCGGCTGGATGCTGGAATGCGAGCGCGGCAATGTACCGGGCGACTATCGACCTCCTTACAAAGCCACTTCTCCCTCTTGATGGAGAGCCAAACTCTTTCGTCAGAAGGAACCTTGGAGCAAGGCTAGATTGGCTTTTTGCCAATGGCCTGCTTCCCCACGACCTACAGGATCATGCCAAGGCGATACAGTTGGATGGCAACGACGGAGTGCATGACGTGAATCTAACCAAGGTCGACGCCGCAGATGTTGGAGATTTCACGGAGCTGATAATTCAGCGGATGGTTACTATGCCACAACAACTTAAGGAAGCCGCAGCGCGAAGGCAGAAGCGACGAGCAACTGGCGATGCTGCGGACTAACACCAGCAAGGCAACTGCCAACTGGCTTGGGCCATTGACTCTCCGCCTCATGAGAACATATTGAGAACGAAAGCGAGGCGGCCGCTTTCGAATGCAATGCTGTTTTACGAGGACTGAGCCATGCACGCCGAACGCCAGGAACCTGAAACCATCCCGGAAGACCCCGTTGAAGCCGCTCTCGCCTGGCACCAGGGCGACCCGCGCGCGACGATCGCCACGCTGATCGAGGATTGCCGGCATCTGCGCCAACAGCTGGCACTGACGCAAGGCGCCATGAGCCGCGGCATGACGCGCGGCTGGACACCGAGCTTCGACCGAGGCGAATAGCCATGCCCGCCAGCAATTATCGCGGCCGGGCGCATCCTTATCTCGAAAACAAGATCCCGACGCTGGAAGATGCCGATGCGCTCGGCCAGTACGTGCGCGCCGGCTGCCTGCGCTGCAAGACAGTGCGCTTCTACCGACCGGCCGACATCAAGGCGCTGATCGGCGAGAACATCCATGTGCTGCACCTTCAGGACAAGTTCCGCTGCGCCACATGCCGGAGCAAGGAATACATGGCCGTCGAGTTCAAGATGCTGCTCGCCCGGGAAGTCCCGGGCCTGGTGGTTCGCGAGCTGGTCGAGGTCCAGTGGGTGAAAAGACCCATCTGGCGTGATAAAGAGCTCTGACCAAGGAGGCGCCCCATGTGCAATCTCTACAACGTCACGACCAATCAGGAGGCGATACGGGCTTTCACCCGCGCCATGGTCGACAATCTCGGCAACCTCGAGCCGTCCTTCGATGTCTACCCGGACCAGATGGCGCCGATCGTGCGCAACACGCCGGCCGGCCGCGAACTGGCGAGCGTGCGCTGGGGGCTGCCGAGTTCGCGCCAGGCGCTCTTCCAGGCCACCTCCAAGCGGGCCGACAAGCTGCGCGCCAAGGGCAAGGAGGTCGACTTCGAGCAGCTGCTGAAGATGGAACCGGACGGCGGCACGACGAACGTGCGCAACACCGCGAGCAAGCACTGGACGCGCTGGCTTGGCGCCGAAAACCGCTGCCTCGTCCCCATCACCCGCTTTGCCGAGCCGGACCCGGCCAGCAAGGTCGAGGGCGGGCGCACGCCGAATGCCTGGTTCGCACGCAGCACTGACCAGCCGCTGATGTGCTTTGCCGGGATATGGGTGCCGCAGTGGGAGAGCGTGCGCAAGGTCAAGGAAGGCCTGATCAAGGCCGACCTATACGCCTTCCTGACGACCGAGCCGAATGCGGTCGTGGCGCCGATCCATCCGAAGGCCATGCCGGTGCTGTTGACCGAGCCGGATGAAATCGAGATGTGGATGACAGCGCCCTGGGAGGAAGCCAAGGCGCTGCAGCGGCCCCTGCCCGAGGATCTACTGATCCTGCTGCCAGCGAGAGCGGCCTGATAAAACGGAGGAAGTCAGAAGGTGAGAATTGCCCTGCTCGTCCTGCTCGCCCTGCTGATGATGCTCACGCTCGCCGGAATCGGCCTGCAGGTCTGGCAATTGGTGCACTGACCTCAATGCACCTGTCGCCCGTCATCATCGCATCGAGACGCGTGAAGCGCCCCTCAAGTTGAGGTGAACACCAGCAGAAGCCAGCCGGCGACGATGATCGCCGTCCATTCCACCCGTGTCAGGTGCCACCGCCTTTGACGATCTCTCATTTGCGTAAGTCCTTCCAAGTTTCGATCAGCTTGTCAGGAGTAATGCGCATAGCCCACCGCATTGTTCCCTCCCCCGTCAATGTGACAAGGGCGGCGACCGGAATCCGATAGGCATCCGCCGGCCAGGACATGAAATGCAGCACCGGATCGGTGAACACCCAGGCCGAGAAGACGGCGGCCGAAACGGTCAGCAGTGCCCGTGTCGGCGAGTGCCATGGACTAGTGAGAAGCTTGAACAGCGCCGCGCCGGCAATGGCGACCCAAAACCGATAATCGAAGCTTGAGTTCATGCCGGGCGGTCCTTCTGTCAGGTGTCGAAAGCGAGTTGCAAATCTGTGACTAGCGGGAACCCGGCACCCGCGCTTTCCTGCCCTGGCAAAGGAGGAAAGCCATGAGCGAAATCCAACAGACCTTTCACCTGGCCATCCATGTTTCCGACGGGCATTGGATTGTGGTCTTTGTCAACAGCTTAGGCTTCGGCGAGATCCGGGTGCTGACCACGGCCGAGATGACGGCCCTCGTCGAGGCGCTTGAGGACGAGCCCTAACCATCACATGATGTCAGGGTATGGGGAATCTAGCGCCGCCCGCGAATGGCCGAGGCGATCGCCTGTGCCCCGGCGACCAGGCCGCCCGAGCCGAACAGCGAAACGACGATCTGGTCGGCATAGGGCTTGGTCGATGGCGGAAGATCGGCGATGTGCCCGGAGAACAGGAACACGCTGTCCAGCGCCACTGCCCCGTGCCAGATACCGACCGGCACGGCGAACAGCGCCCAGATGGCCCAGAACACCCGAGATTGCATCGCCGCCGCGCGGTTGTCCGCATCGGCGACCGCCACGCGCTCGACGACATTGCCGACGATCCGTTGGCGTTCCGTTTCGTTGTCGATCGACTTGTCGAGCGAGGACAGCACGCGATCGAGCGGCCCGCTGGTCAGCAATTTGATGATGCCCATGATCATCGTTTCTTGCTCCGGCTGATGCTCGCCTCGAGGTCGGTCGCCAGGACGGCCGGGCGCGGACGCATCCAGATGTTCACGAGGAATGCCGCCGCCACCACATAGCGCTGGTATTCGGTGGGAATGGCCGCCAGGATCTCCGGCGAGTTGATGAGGTCCGGCGCGACGATCAGCGCCGCAAAGAAGAGATTGGCCAGCCAGGTGCGGAACCGGACGACGGCCTCGAAAATGCGCTTCATGCCTTGTTTCCTTTCATGAGCGAGAGCAATGCGTTGACCAGCCCCGTCAGCCAGTCTGCCGTGCCACCCTTGCGGTCGATCACGACCGGCTTGACTTCGGCCGGCGGCTGCGGCTTCGCGGGCTCGGTGGGCGCTAGTGTGGGCGCAGGCGCAGGCGCCTTCGGCTCGGCCACGGGAACCCCACCAGCCTCCTGGATCGCGCCGAGAAAGGCGCTGTAGTAGCCGGCGATCGTCTGCCACTTGTCGGTGACGTTCACCGTGCGGCGCGCGTTTTTGAGGTCGTCCGGCCCATTTGACGGCAGGTAGAAGGCGATCCCCTTTCCCTTGCCGTTCCACCGCCCGTCCAGCAGCCCGCGAAAGAGAACACGCGCCGAGATCACCGGATCGAGCATCTTGTCGGGATAGGCGACGAGGTCATAGCCGGCGTCGGCTGACGAGCGATCGTAATTGTCGATCCAGGTGAGTTGCACCTGCCCGCGCCCGTAGTAGACATGGCCATACTTGCCGGCCGGCTTGCCATAGTCCCGCTGGGCGACGATCCGCCGCGCGCTGGCGTCATCCTTGGCAAAGCCCTCGCGCACCGGCACCATGCGCCGGCCGGTCTCGTGGTAGACCGTCGCCAGCGCATAGGCGAGCGTCTTCACCCGCCCGTCCCCATGGCTGACAAAAGCGTCCAGCAGCCCGTTGATCCCGTCGACCTGGGACTGGCTGAGCGACGATCCAAACACGGCTGTGCCCCGACGCCGCAGCGCCGCGAAGAGTTTTCCGCGATCCATGGGGATCTCCTTTTGGTGGTGATTATGTCAGCGACGACGCTCAAGCGTGCCGATTGCCGGGAGGCTTCTTGTCCAGGCCGTGAGATCCGGGTGCATTGCACCTCCCGAAAATTCCTCTTGGTTTGCCCTATCGGGCGCTAATGCAGATCGATGTCATCGATCCGCCTGGCCCGGCCTTTGAAGCCGTTCCATTCCATGGTGGTCTATCCTTTGTTGCGAAACCAAATCGCCGGGCGCGCGCCATCATGGCCGCACACGATTGCGCCGCGAGTAGGCTGGTCGGTGTTCGAAAATGCAGGCGTCAGTCTCGGCCGAGGTCGCTCAGCTTCTTGAGGCCGTCGGTCCTGACGAGGACGTTGCCCAGTGTGATCAGCGCCTCGCCGACATCATCGACGCGCCAGACCGTGGCCTGTTCCTCGTCGATGGCACTGCAAAGGCGCTCGCGGCGCTCCACACGTCTTCGTTGCAGCTTGACCTAAAGAACCACCTGGCATTAAGTACAGCAGCGATTAATGATCGGTGGCGTCGAATGTGTCGCAAGGCCGAGAACGTCGGGTTTGAACGTGACGAAGTATCTATTTGGCAGGGATGGCCATCTCTTTCTCGACAACGACAGCAATTCCGTCCAGGCGCAGACATCCGGTCAAGTATCCATCGATATGTTCGGGATGACTTGCATAAAGCAATCGCACGATATGGCGAAGCGCCGCGCTCGAGAGCGTGGATCCCATTACCTCCACATCATTGCCCCGAACAAGGAGACCGCATTCCGGCATTTTCTGTCAGATCCGGATGTCTATGAGCGATATGGCAAAACGCCAGTGAAGCAGTACTTTTCCAGCTTCCAGGATGCTCACGTCTGTTCATTCTTCAGCGAGGACGCACTATTACCCTCATCTGTATCCCCGTGCCCGTACGAACGCGGGGACAGCCATTGGACGGAGAGCGGATCACTCCACTATCTGAAGCTGGCATTCCAGCACTTCCGCCTCCATGCGGAATTTGAACGCTTGAGGTCCCTATCTACTGTAACAGAGATGACTTCATCCACTGGTGATCTATCGAAGATGGCAGTGTGCCCACCGGAAGATGTTGTCAGGATCAGATTGGCTTTCAGAAGGCAGCGCGCTTGCTTCTACAGCGACATCATCAACGAGGGATATGTACAACATTCATTTTGCGACGGGGGCACTGGTCGAGCGTTGGTGCTGCATGACAGTTTCGCTCACCGGCCACTCGATTTCTTGTCAGAGATTTTTGCGGAAACGCTGTTCGTACACTGCCCAGATTTCCTGCTTGATCTGGAAGAAGCATATAGGCCTGATATCATCATCAAGATCCAAGCCGAACGTTTTTTTCCTCATATCCCCATTGAGCGAAAATCGGCCGCCGAATGGCTCGCCGCCATAGAAGAGAAAAAAGGAAGCAACGGCTCCACTACCAAGTACCTTGCCGCGCTGACACGGCGAAGCTTCGCCACTATGGCTGGGTCAGCATCAATTCAGTTTTGAGATGAATTTCGCAAAACATGGGTGGTTGATCCAGCGAGCTCGTACCTTCGCCGAAATCGGCTCGCCAGACAACAATACAGCCATTATTTCGAAGGCCAGAGCTGCCAACTCCTGATTGGCTTTAATGAGTGGTGCTATGAATTCCTCATAGCGCAGCGCCTGCGCGCTTTTTGGATCGTTGACATCGTCCATCAGCCAGCCGGCGAAGTCCACCCCGTCGGGCAGCGACGCCCGAACCTCTTGCGCCAGGAGCCCAAAATGCTGACGCTTGCCCTCAATAGGCACATCGACAGGAACCTGGAAAATCCTCTTGACCTTTTGCATCCGTGGAATTGCACGCAGCACAGGACGGCGCACAGTCCGCGTCACCTGGGTTAGAACGGCAGGCTGTTCTTGCTTGTGCAGGTTCCCTTCAGAGTCACGATACTGGAGGGCCTCCCGCGGCACCAATTCCATAACGGGAAGCCCATCCTCTCCGACAACAGCCTCAACAACTTCCTCGAAAACCGGATTACCATCAGCATCCAGGACGGCCTCGCGATCGTAGACCTGAACTTGCCCGCGCTCTTTGCGGTAGCGCTTGACCTTCGCCGCGCCGTCAAAGTAGGAGTCGTCGATCCAGACATCACCATCTTCGGTGACTGGCTCCTCAACTTCCTCCTCGACATCAACCATTTCGATTCTTACACCGCCTTCCCTGAGGCGATAAGCCACCGCACGCTGCGCGAGGATAAATTCAAGACCTAGCGGGCTATCAATGATAGCTGTCTTCGATCGCGCATCGGAACCGACCGTCGGTGCATTCACGAAGTACGCGTTTGCAAAGCGCGCTGTTCCTACGGCACCCAGAGAATACGCATTGTCAGATCCAGGAAGAATGCTGCCGTTCGATGCGACATAGGCGCGAATTACGCCACCAGTCGAAAAGCCGACTGCGTCCTCGCCTACCCTATACATGCCGGTGTTTGTGTCACTGACAAAGGTGTAGGCGGGAATACCCTGTGATCCATTAGAGGTGTAGGTGCGGCCGGCACCGTCCACCCTGTAGATCATGCTGGCGGCCGTCCTATCCTTGGTGTAGGTCAGAAAATTTGCCCACGCCGCTCCAGACGCAGTTTGATCTTGGTCCGCGTGGTAGGCGGAATAAGGATCTCCCGCACGGGCCTCCGTCCAGAATCCGTAACCTTTGCCCCCCGATACTCCGCCCGCGCCTTCCTGAAAATTCTTAATCGCTTGTACAGCACGGACTATAGCGCCAGACGAGTCTCTCATATTGACCGAGCTCTCGTGTGCTAGGGCACCCCCAGTTCCGCCAGCCACCTTGTTGATATCGCTCAACGTTCCAGAGCAATCGCCGTTGACACCTTGGCCAACTGTGAGGAAATCAACATTTATTTCCCCGCCAGCTAAAGACGTCAGGTAGTTTGTCTTCAGCACCGAACGAAGGGATGCATAGTCCGCGGTGGATGGGCCGTTCGCGTTCCCCATAACTTCTCGCACAACAGCTTCCGTCGCCCTGGCACCGGCATACGTGGAAGGCGACGAGCTATGGCGGCGGCTCGCCACTCGCCAGGATCCGCCGAAGACTCCGTTCGCCCATTCCTCGCTGGTGGTGGTTGTCGTAAGCGACAAACCTCCATCTGCATTCAGCGGCTTGACGTTGAGCGCGGCCGGCACATCGGACCAAAATACGCTTTTGAGGGCGCCATCCGCCTCGCTATCAATAATGGCAATCTTGTCCATGCCAACAGGAGTAGCCTTGGTTGCCACTCCGTTGATCACGTTGCCGACATTGCCGGCATTTGTTACATTCGCCCCGGCTTCAATGCTGGCTAATTTCTCCCGCTCTGCACTCGTCATAACCTTATTGTCGGCCGTCTCCGAGAGATCGGCCACACTCCCTGACGTGGCGACCGGCGCGAGACCGAGCGCGGTTCCGGCGGGGTCTTTCTTGATGGCGAGACCGGCGACGAGTTCGACCGACATGATTGGCTCCCTTACTTATAGGTGGTGTCATTCCGCCTTGGACGTGCGGTCTAGTATTCGATGACGACCAGTCCGGCCGCACCGGCGCCGCCGGCGAACGACCCGATGGAGCCGCCGTTCCCTCCGCCGCCCGGAAACAGGCCGGCAGCCCCGACACCACCGATGGAGATCGTCGGAGATCCAGACCCCATTCCGGCACTTCCGCCGATGCCGCCAGCCGGTGATGTCCCGACGAGGAAGGCGATGCCGGCGCTCGACCCGGAAACCGCAAAGGAGCCGGTCCCGCTACCGCCAACCCCGGCAAGGCTTGTCTGCAATCCGCCGTTTCCCGCATATCCCATGCCCCCGCCGGATGCGCTGACGTAGCCGCCGAATGAGGAATTGCCACCGTTGTTCCCGTTGCTCGGCGCGGATATTCCGCCAGCCCCGGCGGCACCGACGGTAACCGGGATGATCTGTCCTGGTGTCACGGATACGATGCCCTCCGCATACCCGCCACCACCGCCGCCGCTTCCCGCACCGCCGCTTCCGGCAGACCCGCCGCCACCGCCACCGCCACCCCAGACGCGAGCCCTGACGCGGTAGACATCGGCGGGCACGGTAAAGTTGGCGGATGCTATGAACTGCTGCGTGTTGCGGGCAGGAATGTTGGCCGGCGAGAAATTGGCGATCTGTAGGTTCGTTCCGTCATAGACAAGCAGCGCCGTCTGGCCGGCAACGAGATCGTTCGCCTTCGTCGCAGAGCCATTGGCGCGGACGACTGGTTTAACGCCTCCCCCGAAATCAGCCGTCGTGGCGCCCGTGACCGTGTTCGCGATCTTGATGCTGTAGACGCTGCCGCTCTTGTAGGACGTGACCGGAGGGTCGACTGTCGCGACGATCGCATTTGCCGCGCCACTCGTATCCGTCCCGACATGTACGAGGCTCTTGTCCGGCAGAACGATACCGAGGACCTGAAAGGCGGTTCCGTCGTAGCAGAAGGAGACAAGGTCATCCGCCGCCCACTCGCCGCCGGAGATCGCCGCGCCGCCACGTCCGACGACGCTGGTCGCGCCCAGCCCGTTGACGTTCAGCGTCACCGGGCCTGTCGGCGATGCTCCGGCGAGCACCAGGATCGGCATATACAGAATATCGGCATATGCAGTCGGGGCGGGGTCAAGCATCACCGTCATGGCGTTCGCAGTCCCTGCCGCCGGGGCGAAGTTCATCTTTTGGCTCTGGACCGCCTTTGCCAGTTGCAACACGGATTGCTGCGGCGTCAGGCCGGACGACGTGATGATATCAAGCAGCTCCGCCTGTATATCGTTGAAGAAATCGGCAGGGACAGCTGACCCTCGGGTGGCAGTCGCCGTGTTCCTGTCGACATAGGGTGCGTCCGGATCAGCCGATCCGAAAGGAGCGATGTAGCGCATGGAGCGTCCGCCTCGGTTGAGATGTCAGGGAGTTGTGAAGATGAAGACGTACTCGCCGTCGACGGTGATGTACTGACGAGGATAGGAGTTCTCGAGGTACACCCACTCTGCCCCGGCCGGGGGATCGACGGGCGGGCGTAGTGCATCAAGGGCGAGCACGGGAATGGTCCACGCCGGAGAGATCCGGCGCAGAATGCAGAGCAGCCGCTCTGCGTCTCCGATTGAAAAAAGCGGGTCGTAACCACATTCGGACTCACCCGCTCGGAAATAGTCGACCGCCAGGTCGGCGACGTAGATGATCCAGTAGATTTCTTCGCGCGGGCTGCCGATTTCGTGTTGACCGCCACATTCGGAAAATCCGCACTCGAATATGGCCGGTTCCTCGCTCGCGATTTCGAAGCCGTAGCTGGACGCTACACGGATAAAATCACCAGGTGTGATGGCTGCGACCGAGGCGACGCGCGCCTCCAGGGCACGCAGCCGCTCGGAGACGGATGCCGCGCCGCTGACGCAACTGTCTGGAAGACCATATTCCGCTTCCCATTCGGCGAGCAGCGCGTCGACGCCGAAGACGGAGCTTTCCAGCGCCAGCCGGTAAGCGCGTGCATAGAGCGTTTCGAACGGCGACAGTAAAACCCGTGTCAGGCGCGCGATTACACTCGAAAGCGGGATCGCCTCGCCGTCCGGGGTGCCGAACGCCGCGCCCGGCGGCCAGAAGGTCAGAGCCGCGCCAATCAGGTCGTCGTTTGCCGGGTTCGCGAGGCTGTCCCACGGCTGTGCGGCCGGGACAATTTCCGCGAGCGTGCTCGCCGCCTCCGTATAGGTGTTTGATCCCGGATCACGCGACATAGGAGAAGGTCCCGTTGACCGGGAATTGCCCGGCCGTCAGGGTGATGTCACCGGCGGGTGCCACCAGCGTATGCCGGTCTTCGCCGGAGACGCCGGAGATCACCTCGGAAATCCAGCTCTTCGGCAGCACGAACGGGTCACCGGTGAGCCCCGGCCGGCAGCGCGCGATATACATCGCGGCGATCCCCGCTTCGATCGCCGCGCGCACCTCGTCGGTGTCTTCGGAAAGGCCGGAGACAGTCACGTCGACCACTCGCGCCACCGGCGCCACCGCCACGCTGTCGTCCACCCGGATCAGCCGTTTTGCATCGATCGCCGCCTGCACGACGGCCACATCGGAGGCCTGTGGTATGGAGTTCGTCCGCCCGGAGAAAAGGAAGTAGACGACCAGCATCCCCGGTGCATTCTGCGGTCGGAAGGCCCATGCCTTGAGGACGCCGGGCACTTCCATCGCAATGCGCTCGTAGTCGGTCAGCGTGCCGCCGCCCGGCGGGTTGCGCTTGCGGGCGACCCCGCGCGAGCGCAGGCTCTCGATGCTCTCGGCATCCGCCCCGCCGCCGATCCCCGCCCCGCCGACCGTCCATGTCGCGCCGAGCGACGGATAGAGGCCGGGATCGGCGAGCGTCAGCAGGCCGCCCGCATCGCGGTTCGCGGCCGCGCCCTTGCTCTCCGAAGTGACGGAGAGCGTCATCGTGCCGTCTGCGGCCGAGGTCGCGCCGGCCGTCGAGACAAAGGTCACGTTTCCGGAGACGAAGCGGATGCCGGAGGGATAGGTGGTCACAGCCGCCCCCGTCCCGCCGATCGCACCCGTCGCGGACGAGGCCGGCTTCGGGTAGATGCCGACTTCGGAAGCATGCAGCCGCACCCAGCGCTCGTCGGTCGCGGTCGAGAGCAGGATCTGGCGCGCCAGCGCCCCCATGCGCAGCTCGAATTCGTGCGTCAGTCCGGAAACGACCTTGGCGATCACTGTCACCAGGTTATTCTTCAGCGAAGTGTCGGTTCCGGGGAGGTACTGCCGGAACGAGCCGCGCAGCCGCGCCGAAATCTCATCCAGCGAGCGGATTTGCCACGCCATCGATCTGCCCCCAAAGCATCTGGAATTTCCGGTTGTAGGCGAGGCTGCCGCTCTTTCCGTAGAGCATGACCTCGAAGTCGATCCGATTTTGCGAACGGTCGGCCGTCACCGTGACGTCGATCGATGCAACCGCACCCTGGTCGATCAACGTCTGCAGCGCCGCCCGCACATGATCCTCGATCTCAGTCTCGATCCCGTCGGTGATCGCGCGCCGCCGCAGGAGCCAGAGCTTCGATCCGATAGGTGTCTCGCCGGCCGCGAGGTCGAAACAGTCGCCGAACCAGCCGCGGTTCGCCACCCCGTCCGGCAGCTCGCTCGCGTCGACCCGGGCATCCGCCATCAGCGAGACGAGCACCTGCGTCGCAAGGCCCTGCTCCGCCTTCAGGTCGCCGGGCGCCAGCGGGTGGGTCAACGCGTTGATCGCGAGATCGCCGCGCTCGCCGTCCCAGACAAGATCTGGCGCGCGATAGGGCT
This sequence comes from Allorhizobium sp. GW101-3B10, assembly GCF_059424725.1. Taxonomy (NCBI): domain Bacteria; kingdom Pseudomonadati; phylum Pseudomonadota; class Alphaproteobacteria; order Hyphomicrobiales; family Rhizobiaceae; genus Allorhizobium; species Allorhizobium sp. GW101-3B10. The sequence continues at coordinate 1,882,836 of NZ_JBWKZR010000001.1, forward strand.
CCTCCGCCGTCTCGACGGGAATGATCTTCAGCACGATGATCCTCAGCCGTTTGGAACGTCCGTGTTGCCGCTACCCGGCAAGACGCCGCCATGGGTGTGCGTATCGTCCACCGGAACGCCGTTCACCTTCAGGTACCCGCCGGTGATATCGACGCCGGCGTCGGAAACCGTCAGTGTCACGCCGCCCTTGGTGATCGAATAGGCGGAGCCCGCCACGTTGATGACGATCCCGTCGGCGCCGAGCAACTTGATGATATTGCCGGCGGCGTCGTAGATCGCCGAGCAACCGGCCGGCAGGTCGGCCGGCCGGTGTCCCGGATGCTCGAGGCCGAGCACATAGGCGCTGTCCGGATCGGTTGAGACGATGAGCCCCTTCGATCCCTTCGGCGGTGAACTGGCGAAGCCGTGCGGCTCGACGCGGTGTATGCGGGTGAACCCGTCGCCGTAGAACCCGCGCCCGGAGACGAACTGCTGCCCGCCCTTTTCCTCGACGCGGCCGTCGAACTCGAAGCGCCGGATCTGCATCACTCGTCCTCGTAGCTCGCCCGGATGTCGCCGGGTGCGGCATAGCCTACGGCGCTCCCGCCATTCGGGTTCTCGCCGCCGAGCGCCCGCGGATCGGCGAGCGTCAGTTGAGCCTCGGTCCGCTCACCCTGCGACAGCGTCACCGACTTGATGATCATTTTTCCCGAAAGCCCAAGCCACTCGTCATTGACCTCGATCAGCCAGTTCGGCGTCCAGATCGTGCCGCCGGCATCCCGCCAGCCGCTGACAGTGATCGACGCCGTCGAGCCGTTCCCCGCCGCCCGTTTCGCCTGCCATTCGGCTCGCTTCGTCATGCGGTCGATCGTCACCTCGCCTTCGTGCGGCAGGATCAGCACCCGCTTGCGCGAGACACCGCTGTCGGTGACGGATGTCTCCGGGCGAAGCTGCGGCTTTTCCACCCCCTCGCCCGCCTGCCCGCGCACCTTCACGTCGGAATAGCGGCCCTGCTCGGTGAAGGTCGCCGAGCCGGAGAGAATGTTGATCCCTTTGATCAGCCCGCCGGAATGCGTGCCTTCCGGTTTCGTCGCGAGTTTCAGCCGGCCCTTTTCCGTATCGTGGATCAGCACGCCGCGCCCGCGCGCCCGCCGCTCGATCGAGGCGAAGGCGCTTTCGCCGGGGATGAGCTTGTGCCGCATCTCCTTCGGAAAGCTTGCATCGCTTTCGATCCCGATTCCTTGAGTGTCGAGTTCCTTTGCGATCGCCGCAAGATCCTTGTCGAGGATTTCCCCGGACGGGTGATCGGCCGAACACTCGACATAGTCGATCGTCCGCGACACGAGGCTGACGGAAAGCGACCGGTCGGCCTCGCTGTGTGCAGGATTGATGTCGCGCACATAGCCGGTCAGCAGTGTGGTGCCGCCTGCCTTCAGCGTCACCGCCTGGCCGATGGAGACGGGCACGCCGGAGCCGGTAACGACGAGGTCGAGCGTCGCCGTCCGCACCGCCTCCTCGGCCGAGATGCTGATCGAACAGCTTTTGATCGGCGGCAGGCCAAAGCATGTGACGGTTTCGAGGATCATGGCACCCTGCGGCGAGAGAAGATCAGCTTTCCAGCGCCTCGAAGGCGCTCGGCATCAGCATCGGCGTCATGCTCCCGGCGATCTCCGCCACCGCCCCGGCCCGGCTTGCATCACCGTAGAGCGCATGGGCAACGACCGCCGACGGCAACGAAATTCCCGTCTCGACCCGCACCATCGGCACGGCGTTCGCGGCGATGTCAGAGACGATCCGGATCGCTACCGCGCTCACATCCGAAACGAAGGCATAGAGCCCGGCGCCGTCGGCGCCGAGGTCGGAGGCGACCGAAAGCGCCGTCTCCGTCGCCGCGGCGATGGCCGAGCGGGCATCCCTTGCCGCCGGGCGCGATGGCCAGTCAATCCGCGGGCCGGAAACGGAGAGCCCCGTCACGACGAGGATTGCGAAGGACTGCGCTGTCTCCTCGTCGAGATCAGCCGGTGCAGTGAACAGCGAAAAATCGGCGGGCGCCGAAGCGTTCTCCGCGACGATGCGCACGAGCTGCAGCGCCTCCTCGCAAAAGCTTGGCCCGTCCAGTGCGGGCGCGGCGGCGATCCTGTCGTCGATCGCCTCGCGGTCTATAGTGTCGGTCACCAGCGCCGCCGCCAGTTCGCCGATCCATCCGAGAACGGTACTGCGCGAAGCGGTCATCGGAACAACCCCGAAAACGACAGAGCTGCAGCTGAAACCCCGGCGGAGAAGGCCACGGACAGGTCGCCGAGTCCGATGGCCGCGACGCCGCTTGCCCCTGCGGGGATCGCTGTGAAGCCGAAGGCGATATAGCCCATGCGGTCGCGTTCGCGCATCCGCGAGAAATCCTCGACATAGGCGAGCCGCCCGCTTTCGGTCGGAAGCGTCAGCAGGCCGGGCCCCGGCGCCATGCAGGCCGCGCGCAGTGCCGCGGCCTTCACGTCGGCGAGATCGGAGGTCAGGTAGGCCGTGACCGAGAAGCGCTCGGTCTTCGCCCCCATCTCCTCGACCAGCGTCGAATAGCCGCCCGCATATTCATGCAGGCCGAGCCTTTTCCCGCCGTCATGGATGTCGCTTTCCACGAAAAAGGCAACGCCGCGAAAACTGGCGCGCCGCAGCGTCTTGATCCAGTCCCTTGCCATGATCTCACCTCACCGCGGCCCGAACGTCGAAGGCGGCATGCTGCGGCCCGTATCGGCGTTGACCGCCTTTGTCTGCGGCTGCGTGACGCTCCCCAGCCGGTTGATTGCACCGGCGGCCGTCGCCAGCTTCTCCGCCGCACGCTCGATGGCCGCGCCGACGTCGTAGCCGGCAACCTTGAAGAAGGCAGCGCCATCCTCGATCGCCTTGCCGGCGTCCTTGCCACCCTGCGCCACCGCCTGTCCCGCCTGTTCGCTCTCGTGCTTGAAGCCGATGTCGATTTTCAGCGCATCCTTCAGCTCCTGCTTGCTCGGAATGCGGAAGGGCGGTTCGCCCATGTTAGCCGGAACAGTGATCGTCGAAGCCGCCGCCTTGACTGCCGGCTGCGACCGGACTGGCGCATCGACCGTTGACGGCCTCGGAGTAGGAAGCGGAATGGCCCCGGTACCGCCGCCGGGGAACTCCGGCAACAGGATCTTCTGGTTCTGCCGCCCGATTGACGCCTTGAAGGCGCCGCTCTCGTATTGCCGGCGATAATACTCCCCGATGGCAGATCGGTCCGAATAGCCGCCGGCGATCGCCATCCGCATCTTCTCGTCGGCGCTGCTGGTGAGCCCGAACTTCGTCCTGTCCCAGAACCCGTGCACGCCTGATTTTTCTAGGCCGGCATTGACCGAAGCGTGATAGTCGAGGTTCGATGACAGCGCGTCCATACCCTCTGTCGCGACTGGAGCGATCGCCCCGCCGAAGGCCGTCTTGAGTCGCTCCCAGCTGTTCGACATCCGGTCTACCGAGGCCTGCGTGTCGGACATCACCTTGTTTACGTCACGCCAGACCGTCCCATTCACCTCGGCCGAGTTCATCACCTTCAGGAACCGCTCCAGGCTGTCGGAACTGGTCATCAGAGACTGCATGCCGAGCCGGAATTCCTGGTCGGTGAAGAGCAGCGGCAGCTTCGTATAGTCGCCGTCGATTGCTTCCTTCGACAGCCGCACGAAGGCGGAGACGGCATCCTCGCCGGCCGCGGCGGCGGCCTTCATTTCCTTGCGGAGGTCGATACCGAACTCGCCGAACTTCTTCATGGTCTCGCCGGAGAACATCTTGCCGAAGATGTTCTGCGCCTGCGTCGCCGCGGCGCTCGCATCTCCGGTATCCTCACGGATCGTCTGCAGGATGGCGACCAGTCGCCTCAACCCGTCCTCGCCACGGTAGCCGAGAGATGAGAAGCTGTTGGCGAGCGACGGGATATACTGCGCCATGTCTTTCAGTTCGAACTGTCCGGCCTTGCCGCCGGTCACCATGATGTCGAAAGCTCGCTGCAGCTGCGCCGTTTCGATCTTCAGCGCATCGGCGGCCTTGAGGCCGGTATTGGCGATGTCCGCGGTCGCAGCACCCGAGGCCTGCGCCGTCGCCAGCACCGAAGGCAGGAAGGCCATCGCCTCCTCGAGGGATTTGCCGGACGCGACCAGAGTGTCCAGTGCCTCGATCGCTGGCTGCACGCTGTCGTAGTTCAAATCCTTTGCGACGCGCTGCGCCTCGGCGAATGCCTCGGATGTCTGTTTCGCGCTGGCGTCTGCCGTGATCCCGATGCGGGTCATCTGCCGCTCCAGCGCTGCGAATTCGGTGATGCTCGCCTTCACCCCGTAGGCGAGCGCTGCAGGCGCGGCGTAGCGCGCGATCGTCGCATACATCTCCGCCGTGGATCGCATCAGCATGCCTTGCTGCCGATTGTAGGCGGCCGCGCGGCGGTTGATCTCACCCATCTTGTCGGCAACGCCTTTGAAGACACGGCCGGTCTTGTCGACCGCCGATATCTTGAGCCTCGCCTCGACTTCGCGCATCATGATTTGCCCTTGTTTCGATGGGTGAGCGCCCTTCCGGTCCACCAGCCGATCTGCCGGACCGTCATCTGTTCGACGGCCGGCGCCGAAAAGCCGAGCCGGAAGACGAGGAAGTCGGCGGCGCCGATCAGCTCTTCGGCGCCCTGGTTAGGAAAAAACCGCAGATGGCCTCCTCGACCGTTCGAGTATCCTCGACGGAGAGCCTGGAAACCGCTCCATATTGTGGCGCCTTGATCAGCCGCTGCGCGTAGGCGTCCACGACCGAATAGTAGGTGACGATCATCGATCCGCCATGCCCGTTCGGCTGCAGTTCCTGCGGATAGCCGAGGCCGTCCATCACGATGTCCTGATACGTCGGCTCGCGCAGCGTGATGCTGTCGAACGGTTCTTCGCCCGGCACCTCGTAGCGCCGGGAAAGTGGGACGATCTTGTCAGCCATGATCAGCCGCCCGTCCGGCGATAGACCTCGCCGACGATGGTGAGACCGCCGACCTCGCCGTTCATCCGGTTGCTCTCCGGATCACCGGCAAAGACGGCCGAGATGAAATGGTGGGTAACGCCAGAGAATTCCTCGTTGATCACGACGTTCTGGCGCGGCGCCTCCATCAGCGCCGCAAGGTCGACGTCGCCATCCTTGAAGGTAACGCTCGCCCGCGGCGAGGTCGGCGTCGCCGTGCGGTCGAGCGAGCCGTCCTGGTTGGTCACCGTTTCGACGCTCTGCCGTGCCTGCATGAGGCTGAATGTGCCGCGCAGCGATAGCAGCGAACCGGAGGAAAGGCGGACCCTCATGCGTCCGCCGAAATCTTTGCCTGCCATGATGAAGTCTCCCGATAGGGTGTGGGAAGGGATGATGATCGCCCGTCAGGCAAGCGATCAGATTTGCGCGTAGACCCTGGCGAGGCCTGCGAAGATGTCGAGAGGATTCGCCCGGTCCATCGGCAGCACGATGTCCACGCGGTTCGGGTTGTCGGCATTGCGCGTCACCGCGATCTGGTCGAGCACAGTGGTGGATGCCTCCAGCACGCCGCTTTGCGAAAGCTCGATCGTCGAGTTGACCAGCGTCCCGCGGATGTCCGTCGGCGTCACCAGCGCGTCGAGATTGGCCGGGTTGTCGTCGACGATCGCCTTGTTCGAATGCTCGTAGAAAAGCGACGCGCGATAGTATTTGAGCGCGTATGTCACCTGGTAGACCGCCTGGATGTCGCGCAGCGCCGTGTCGGGGATGCCGTTGGTCGTCTGCTGCTGCGTGATGATCTTGTCGATCAGCACATTGCCGGAGCGATCGATCTTCCACGTCGAGACGCCGTTCTTCAGCAGGCTGTCGCGCGTCGCGTAATCCGGCCAGTAGTCGCGGTCGCGCGGGGCGATCATATCGGCGACGACGAGGCCGGTCTGGTTGACGGAAACACGCCCGTCCGACCCGCCGTCGAGGAAGGAGGCAATGCGCCCGACGACGGCTGCGACGAACTCGTAATCGGGACGCGCCATCCCGCCGGCGGAAAAGAGCGGGATCATCGTCACATGCCAGCTGTCCCTTGCGAGCGCCGACGTGGCGAGCTGCGAGGTCGTGCCGGTCTTCGGATAGAAGACGTGGCCGTAGAGCTGCTGGGCATAAGACCAGCGGCCGCTGACCGCAGAATGGAAATCGTCGAGCTTGGTGCGGTTCGTGTCGTCGCCGAAGGCGGAGACGACGACCTCGAACGAGTCGTCTCCCATCGCCGCCAGCACGGCCGCGACGTCCGGCGTTCCGGCGCCGGCGGTGGTCGTCGCAAACGTCAGCACGCCGGTGAAGGCGTTCGCCCCTTCGAGAACCGGGATATAGACGCCGATCCCCGTGGCATAGGCGCCGGCATGGCGTGCTGTCACAGTGACGACATTGGTCGCGACCGTTGCGGTGAACGGCAGCGAGATCTTGGTGACCGGGTTGATATAGGCATTGATCGCCGCGGCGAGCGCCGAGGCGACGGCGTTGGCGCTGTCGCCGGCCGCAATCGAAACGCTGACGGCCTCGCCGGCGATCTGCAGCACACCCTGCCCGCCCGTCGCTGGCACGGTTCCGACCGTGATCGTGCGCACCTCCGCCGTTCCGGTATCGGTGACGCGGCCGAGCCAGATTTCCTGCGCCGGCGCGTTCCGCCGCGTGCGGATGAACATGCTTTCCAGCATCGACCCGGCGCCGGCGAGATAGCGCGCATCCTCGACACTGCCGCAAAGCGCGATCGTGTCGGCCGCCAGTGCTGCGGCCGCCAGGCCGTGGCCGAGCAGGATCATGCGGTTTTCGGACTGGAACTGCCCGCCGCTTTCGACGTCGAACGCGAGCAGCGGCGCGACGATGCCGCTCGGAATGTTACTGGCCATCGTGGTCTTCCTTCTTCTTCGCCGGGCTCGGCGGACGCTTCAGGGGGATGAGGTCGCCGTCCTTGACGTAGCGGCGATGCAGCATGGAGAGTTCGTCGATCGGCCGTCCGTCTTCGGGCCAGCCGCCGGGGATGGTGCGGCCGGCAGCCGCCACATATTTCGTCGTCATCAATGCCTCCGTGAGGGTCAACCAAGATTGCCGGCGCCGATGGTGATGTCGGTCGCGCCGGGCAGGTTCGCCGTGCCGGCGATCGTCGCTAATGTGTCCGGCAACTCGCCTATGAACATCTGCGCCAGGTCGAGCAATTTTGCCTTGGCGTAGCTTCCAGCTGGCAGTTCTGCCAAAACGGACGCGATCGGCTCCGGAAGTCCGCCATTGACGGAATCGAAGTCGTCGGGAGAGACTTCAGCGCGATAGCGCATAGTGACGCGCATCAGTCGCAATCCGATATCCGGCACGGCAAATGTCGTGGCATCCATGCCGAGAACCCGGCCGGCCAGACGGCGCCATGCCCGGCCCTTTTCCGAGAACTCCAGCAGAAAGCGAATCTTCGCACAGAGCGCTGCGAGAACCAGTCTCGCCTGCGGATCGCCCTCCGCCATGGCAAAGGCGAACTCACCATCGCCATCGGCTGACGCCTGCACCAGCTCTGCGACGAGATCCATCGTAACAATGCAGGAGATATCGCCGAGCCCTGCGGCTTCGCCGCGCGGTGCGTTGCTGCTCTCCACGGTATAGACCGAGATCACCGGTGTGTATTCACGATCGATATCGAGGTCGCTCATGGCGGCCTCGCGGCTGTCGAAGACCCGCCGTCCGGCCAGCGTGGGGAATTGTTCTGTACCTGACAACGCAGCTGTCGGGCAGAGGATCTCGATCGTGACGAGCCTCAGGGCCTCGGGTGATAACATGAGTATCTTCCCTCAAACGGGCGGAAGTCCCTTGGCGGCAGCGATGGTCGCCAGGACGTTGCCCATGCCATCCGGATCGAAACCATTGATGATGAATATTGCCTGGTCGCTCTCGCGGCGCAGGTAGTAATTGGACTTTAGCGGCTGGCCGTCGATCAGCCTGATGGACGCCTGCTTCTGCAGCGACCGGTTCATCAAGCGTCGACCATCCATGCTCGGCTGGGCCCTGGCTTCGCTCTCGAGCATGGTGTTCTCGTAGAACAGCGCGGTTGACAGGTACGGCAGGAATTCGGCCGAGAGGGACGGCTTCGCATTTGGCGCCGTGTCGCTGACCGGAAAGATCGTGACCGCGTCCCCGTGGACGCGTTCGATTGTTTGGCGGCTGACCGAAGCCAGCCGCTGGAACATCGTGTTCATGGTCAGACCGTCGTCGGTCCGAGCTTGAAGTCGACCGTGCTCGATGGGTTTGCAGCAGCAGCTACGGCAATACCCACCAGCGTATTGCCGGTGGCCGTCTTGTTCAGCACGTCGTTTGCCGCGTCATAGTAGAGCTTGTCACCGACGGCGATCGCCAGCGCCGAGGTCTTGGCGTAGTTGAAGACGTCTTCCGTCTCCAGCACCACGTTCTCGCCTTCCGCGACAGTCGTAGAGGCAATTCCGATCAGCGAGCCGATGATGCAGAGCTTGCCGGAAACCGTGCCGCCGGCAGGCGCAGGAACGGTAATCGCATTGCCCTTCTGCCGAAAATTCTTCATGGTCGTATCCTCTGTTTGTGCCCTGTGGGCATCATGGATGGAAGGCCCGGATCGCGTCCGGGCCGTATATCGAATGGTGACGGATCAGAGACCTGCGTTCTTGTAGCCGTAGCGATAGTCGACAGGGCCGCAGCCGAAGTCGTGCTCGACAGACATCGCCATGCCCTGACGTCCGAAAGGATTGTCGATGCGCACCCGCGGCGCCTCGTATCCCTCGAGATAACCCCAGCGATAGTTCGATCCGATCTGCGGGTCCGCGAAGAGATGCCAGGCGTTGCCGCTGATCTGGGCGGTATCGAAGGGCGTCAGGCGTCCGGAGAAGATATTCACGTTTGCGAGCGTGGCGGGCGTGATGCTGGCGACCAGCTTTTCGGCGGTTGTGATGCGATCGGGTCCGGTAACGATCATGGCAGGCGGATTCGAAAGCAGAGGATTTCCGTCGATGGACTTCTGCTTGGCCATGGCGGCCCGCCCGAGTGCAACCGAGTCGACGTCGATCACGGCAGCAGCACCGGCCAGGTTTCCGTGATCGGCATGGAATACCGCCTTGCCGTCAGCAAGATTCCCGTTGAACGCCTTGGCGTAGAAGGTGATCTCCTCGAACAGGGCGACGGTTGCGCCGTAGCTCGACAGCATTTCGTTGATCGCGCCGAGATCGTCGTTGATCATCAGCTGGCGCGAGACGGAAAGTGCCTTGGCATAAGAGAGAACCGAGATCGTCTCCTTCCCCTCAGTCAGCGTGCCATACTTGATCTCGCCGTTTTCGGCGATCTGCTCGAGCATCGGGAAGTCGCCGAGCTTGATCGAGGTGTGAGGACGGAAATCACGGAAGTTGCGCTGGCGCGAGATCCGGCGGTAGGTCGGCTGGGCCAGCTGATAGCGCGCCTCGACGGTGCGATTGATCGCCCCCTCCAGGATGATCGGAAAGTCCGACGTGGTATGGGCCGCAGCGCGCTCATAAAGCTCTTCCACCTGGCGGGCATTGCGCGGATAGTTGCGTTCGCCCACGCTTTCCATCGCGAGGAAGATCAGGCCGTCTTCCATCCGGCCACGGGCGGCGGCACTCGGACCTTCGCTCGGCAGGGGAGCGCCGATGCGATAGGAGAGCGCCTCGATCGATGCACGGCGCGCGGTATCTCGCTCGTCCTGCAGGATGCGGCTGCGCTGGCCATCGGTGCGGCTGCCGTTCTGCCGCTCCAGCATGAAGTCGAATGCGCGGGCACGGAAGGCTTCCAGTGAGGTTCCGGTGCGGATAGCCTCCTGAATGGTCACCTGCTCCATGCCGGCACGGGTGCCGATATCGAGAATATCGGCGGCCCGGACATTGGCATTGCCGCCGTTCGGGTCCGGCTGGCCACGGGTGGCCGGGTCACCAAGCTTTTCTTCCTCGGCAATGGCGGTGCGCTTGGCCTCGATCTCGGCCAGCAGCTTGTCATGGTCGCCCTGGATCGAACGCGCGGCATCAGGAGCCGTATCGTCCTTGATCTCGGCAATCTTGTCAGCGGCCTTCTTCAGAAGCGCATCGAGGTCGGAGCGAAGCGCCAGCAGTGCCGGCCAGGCCGCCATGATATGATCCGACATGAAGCCGCGAACAGCATTGTGAAGCGCATCGGGCGCGTGAAGCGAGGCGGCCATGGCGTCGGAGGCGGCAAAGCCCGAAAACGCGATGGCAATGAGCGGAAGGACGGCAAGCGCAAGGGCTACCGCCACAAAGCGATAATGTTTCATGATTGTAATCCTATGTTGATTGCCGGGCCCAATGGCTGATACGGGCGCCGCCGTCGGCGGGTTTGGCGATGGCGATAGCCGCTATCGGACCAATTGCAGTTGCCGCTGCTGCATTTCCATGCGGATGCGGCGGGTGGTGTTGATGTCGGCCAGCGCCTGGTCGACACGACAGGAGAATAGGCCGTCCTGATCACCGGAGCGGATCTGCGCCCCGGCATCGAAAGGAACCGGAACTGCGGAGATTTCCCACGGCTCCCAGTCGATGACGCGATGCAAGGGCACCGAACCATCGCGTTCCTTCTTCTCGACGGCCCAGATCCGGTAGCCGACGGACACGTTTTTCACTGTGCCTTCGATGATACGGGCGACGCGATCGACAGCGCCTTCGGCCTTAGACAGCATTACGCGACAAATGCCGCGCCCGGCTTCAACCCGGGCAGAGCCGGGAACGACCGAACCAATGACGGCATCAAGGCCCCATCGCTGATGAGTATCGAGGAATGGTGCGCCGGCATTCAGCCGATCAAGGCGAACGCTACGCTGGTCGACGACAAGCTCTTCGTCAAACTCGCCTTCCATCCATGTCACACGCCGACCGGTGGCACCGGTCGTCCAGACGACCTCGATCGTATTGTCGGTCTCGTCAAAGGACGCCGCACGCAGCTCGGCGTCGCGGTGCATCTTCGGAAGGTGAATGACGCTAGACATTGGTCGTGTCTCCTGTTTGTGCCTGCGGCGCAGCACCGCTCTGCGGCCGGCGCGGGTCGAGATCGAACATCAGGTCTTTCAGACCGTTCGCCTCGCAGAACTTGTAGAAAGCGTCGAAGTCGGTGACGACCGTGCGCCAGTCCCTGCCCCAGCCCGAAATGAATTCCTGCGGCGACATGCGACCCGAGCGGACAGCCAGAATGTCGGCCTCAAGATCCTTCTTCGGATCGATCGGCTCGATGGCCGGCATGACATGCTTGACGCGGTAGCCTTCGCGGCGCTGCCGAAGGATGCCGGACATGGTGGCAAGATCTTCGAACTTGCGATCGACGCGCCGGCAAAACATCGGCACGATGTAGTGCCACTGCATCTGCTCGATGATCCGTCGAAACTCGATCTTGCCGGCCCGCAGCGAGGAATAGTTTGCCTGACGAAGGTCGCCGGTCAACTGGTCGTAAGTGATGCCGGCACCCGCCGCCATCGCAAACAGTCCCATCATGGAAGCTGCCTCGAACTGCGAGGTGCTGGATGGGTTGGCAAAGACGATATCGGCGTCGCCAATATCCTGAATCTGACCAGGTCGGATTTCGGTAATTCTCTGTCCGGTCTTGCTGTCGTCTTTGGCTGCCAGCGGGTTCAGACCACCGGGCTGACGTTTGATGAAACCGGCAAAGCTGGCCTGCGTACGCTGCTGCACGATCACAGCTTCCATCAGGTCGGCGACTTCCTTGGCCGGCAGCAGGATCGGGGTAAAGATCGGAATGCCACGCAGCTGGCCGGCCCGCAACGGCCGGTAAAGGTGGCAGAGATCCTGCCAGTCGATCAACGTCGAGGTTTCGATCTTGACCGCGTCCTGGTCGCCCGGATGTTGCGGATGCAGGTAAAGCCCGCGCCGTTGCCCCCAGTCGCCGAGCGCAACACCAAGCCGCGTGCGCTCACCAGTCCCACCGCGAACGATGCGGCTGTCCCGCGTCGTGTCGATATGGTCGCCCTCCAGCAACTGAAGTCGAAACGGCACGACGCCCCGAACTTCGTTGATGCCGGTCACCAGATGGCGAACGACACAGTCTCCGCCTTCGGCCATGGACCGGACGGCAAGCGCCTGTTGCCCGCCATAGTCGAGAACTTCCTCGATATCAGCACGCTCTTCCCAGGCTTCGCGGGCCGAGCGGTAGCGATTGTCGTCCCGGTCGGACCCCGTATCCGGCACCGTCATGATGCCTGTCCCGACCGCATGGGATACCAGCACATCGAGGATGCGCTGCCCTGCCCAGTTGTCGCGAACGAAAGCGCGGCTGCGATCACGTAGCGCCTGCAGCGCCCCGCCGATTTCCGTCGTCGACGACGTACCGCGTGCGCGCCAATTGCTGTTACGCCGGCCGTTGCCTGCGGCCGCATAATCGCGGGCGGCATCCAGCATCTGGCGAGCATGCGCACGGCGCAGACCGGTTTCCGGGTTAAACCAGGCGATTGCCGAATCGATGAAGTTCATCAGTAATCGCTTTCAAACCGTGCAAACATTGCACCGCCATTCGTCGGAGGCGTTTCGATTTCAGCCTTGATCACATCACGAGCGCGAAGCATCTCAGCGATCGACTGATATTCCACTTCGTGCGTCTGGAAGCGGACACGCTTGGCACCACTGGCAATCGCCGAATTGATCGCATCAAGGTCTGATTGCGTGAATGCCATGATCAGTTACCCCAGAACGAAACAGGCTGATGCCAGCCCTCGCCCTCGTCGTTTGCTTCTGGATCGTCGCGCGCCTCGGGTGCCGAGGTCGGCTGCATTGCGGCCTGCGCCTGCGCCACGAGCGGCGCCGGTGCGAAGAGATCAGGGTTGAACACGGTATCCGGCACGCCGCGCATCGCGACCAGCCTTTGCCATTCGTCCGGTGTCATCCGCGACACGCCGAGATAATCGGCCAACGCATCGCCATACACTTCGCAGTCAAGCAGGTGGTTCTCAAAGCCGACACGCGGAATCCACTTCTGCCGGCTGCGACCCTTGAACTTTTCCGTGCCGAGATATTCGGCCGTGATCTGCTTGAAATATTCCTCGTCAAGCCAGTCGGCGAAGTGGCAATAACCCGGCGGATCTTCGTCTTTCCCGGCGGCCCGCCCCTCCTTGCGCAGGTTGGCGTAGAACGTACCTTTCAACGACCACGTGCCCACACCCCAAAGCATGATGCCGTTGCGGATGCGCTTGTTGTTGAACTTGATATCCATCGCCTTCGGCTGGCCGATCGGCGGGCGGGACCAGCCGTCGAGACCATCGAGAGCAAATACACCAGCCTTGCCACGGCACCAGGTATAGACCACATGGCTCCGGTAACCGGAGTCGATCCCGAATGCGTCGACGGCGCGGGTGCGTCCGAAGCTGTCGGGCCACTGTTTCTGCCGAAGCTCTTCCAGCTTCAGGAACGCCCCGCCATTCGGATCGTCGGTCGCGCCCTCGATGTAACCGGCATCGACACGGAAGCTGCGGCGGTCGGGCGCATAGGCCTTGAACAGATACCAGATGCCCTTCAACTGCACGTCGGCCGTGCCGACCAGCACAATGCCTTCCTGCGGGATCACGCCTCGCTTGTAGTGTTCACCCTTGGCCCGCTCCATTAGCCTGACATGGTCGGGCGCATCGCCCTTCATGTCGAAGGCAAGCCCCAGCGTCAGGTTATAGAAGGCCTTCAGCTTTTGCGGATCGCCATTGCAGGCGATAAAGCGTTCGGCGATCTTTTCCCACGGCACGAAGGGCGAGGTCAGCGCATCGAAGTGATACGACGGATACGCGCCCGGTCGCGGCTTTTCAGCGACCCATTCGCCCCGCTTCATCAGCGAGACCTTCTCATGGCTCTGCACGATCGAGCCACAACACGGCGTCGCGTAGTATGGATCATGCGGGAATTCATCGTTGAACCGGAAGTACTTCCGGTCAAAGACGAATTTGAATTTCTCGCCGCAACCAGGACACGGCATGCGCCAATAGCGCTGGTCGCCGGCCTCGAACTTCTCGTCGATCTTCGACGCCCCCTTGACCGTCGGCGTCGAGATGTAAGTCCGAAACCAGTCGCCGCTCATCAGAAAGCTCTCTTGGCGAGCTTCCACCATACCGAAGACGTCACCCTGACCATCGAGATCGTCGGGATATTGGTCGACTTCGTCGAGGTGAGCTTTGCGAATAGTCGAGGAGCGAAGATCCGGTGCCGAATTCGCATTGGTCAGCTTAAGCGAGCCACCTGAAAAACGCTTCGACAACGAAGTCGATCCATCGCCAGACCTGCTTTTCTGATCTCGCACCAGACGCTTCAGATCCGGCGAGTTCTCGATCATTATCGAAAGCTTGTCTCTCGCGAAATCTTCAAGAGCCTTTGTCGTCGGCTGCACAATCATCATGTTGCAAGGGTCTTGCGCGATCGAATGCGCCACCGAGCAAAGCAGCAATGTTGTGAAGCCAGTCTGGGCCGACTTGCGGACCGCCATTTCATTGACGCCGCTTTCGACCATGGTCATCAGCAGCGGTTCGCGAATGTAAGGCGTCAGACTGTCGTCCCAGGTATCCCCACTGCGCGGGCCGTCCGGCACAACAACTTTGTTGCGCGCATATTCGACGGCGTCGATCTTCTCCGGCGGCATGATCGCTGCCGCCAGAAACGCGGCAATGACGGCGACCGCCGAGCGCTTGAGCGCCACCTTCATGCGCCGTCGCCTTCAAAATGGATCTCGATCTGGACACCCTCGGCTTCCACCTGGGCGGCCTCGCCGGAAAGCGCCAGCAGATGCTCCGCCACTGTCCTGCGCAGATCGGCAATCTTCGTCCGCAAGAGCCGGCGCACATGAGGCTCGCCCTTGCGGCTTGCCTCCATGATCTCGTCGACCCATTGCATCGGCTGGCCGAGATCCCGCACCAACTGGTCGGAGATCTTGATCAGCGCACCCTCGATCCCGTGTTCGCCCTTGAGCGGCACGACCTGTCCGGTGCGCTCGGCGAAGTCCAGCGCCTTGAGCTTGGCCTCATACCCGGCGCGCATCGTCTGCGCATCGCGAAGTCCGGACTGTTGCGGATCCTCTTCCTTGCCGGCTTTCTCGTCCCGACTGCCGCCGCGCATGTGCCGGCTGGTGGCTGCCGCCTGTTCCTTGAACCCGTCACCCACCTGGCCGACGATACGGTCATAGGTGGCAAGCTCCACGAAGCGGTTCCGCCCTTCGACCCTGACAGTCAGCTTTCCCTCTTCCGCCAGCCGGTTCACCCGCTTGGTCGCAGCCTGTTTGCTCACACCCTTGCGCCGCGCCAGCTCGGCGATCGTCAGCCAAACGCCGGCATCTGCCGTGCCCGTCTCTACCGATACCATTGCTGTCAACTTGCCTTTGTCTTCGAGCCTTCAAGTCAACCGCGACGTCTCGCAGTCAACCAAGTCAACCCGGTCAACCCAGCTTTAAAACCAGTTTCACTAGCGAAATCCCGGGGTCGCCCCGGCCCGCTTGGGGGTGGGTCCAAGGAAGGACCCGAAGGGGGTGGGGGGTGGTCACCGAGGGAGGAGGCGGTCGATCTCGTGCAGGACACGCGGCAAAAGATGCTCTTCGATCAGCTCCGCCATCACCTGCAGGTAGACCTCCGGATTATTGGTGATGGCATGCGCAGGGTTCGGGCCGAACAGCTCGCGTATCGGCAAGCGCTGATCTCCCACCCGCATCATCACGCCACGATGTCCGCTCTTGAAGCCGGACAGAAAGGCATGGAGATAGGAACCGCGACCTCTCACCCGAACGCCCCGCGACGTCTGCGTTGCCCCGAGCTGGTAGAGATGTATCCATCCCGATCGGACAACGATCTCCTGCGATCTTCCTCCGGCATTGAAGTTTGCCGTCGTTAGTCTTCGCACGATGCCAGGCGGCAGCTTTGTATGCTCGGAACTCCGCTTGACGATCCGCGTGCGCGCCATCTCGCGCATACGGCGCATCGCGCTCGCCATCGCCTTTGTCTTGATCGCATCCGGCAGCCGACCGATTGCGCGGCCGAGCGCCTCTATCTCGGAGACATCAAGTTTCAGTTCGGCGGTCATATCCTTAAGACGACAAAAGGCGGCCTTGCGGGCCGCCAGTCGTCTTGTTCCTCGTGGGCATAGCTTTCGCACTGGCCCTGAATCGGTGCCTCCCAATCGAGGCTGTCAGGGCTGGGGCTGACCGGCGTACCGACCTCGGGATTGCTCCCCGCTTTCTAGGCGTTTTCAGAGGCTCACTTCAGGATCATCAGCGCATCCAGTGAGCAGATGACTCTCACAGTTTCTCAAGAATGGCAAGTGGCACGGTCACTGGTACGCTACCACCCAGAATGTCGACCATGACCACCACGTCGCCCTTGCCCTTCGCGTTCGGCGTGACCACAACGGCCTTGAACGAGGCAAACGGGCCATCCTTCACCCTGACCGCCTCGCCTACCCTCAAGACGAGGTCCGAAGGCCGTTCCCAGTCATAAGCTCCAGCCTCTGCCATCGCCTTGAATCGGCTTATCTCTTTGGCCGTCACGCGCATTGGCTTTTCGGCTCCGCCAAGCACGTCGATTACGTCCTGAACACCCTTGAACGCCACCAGAATTTCGGGCGACGGATCGCTCTGGACGAGCACGTAACCGTAGATGACGGGCTGCAGGCTGCCCGGTATCACCCTATGTCGGCGTCGAAGATCCGGGCCTTTGCGCATTGGAACGAGCGCAGTTATCCCCAACACTTCGAGCGCTTCCTGCACCGCAGATTCCCGTCCGGTCATGACGCGGATGGCAAACCACGGCGAATCGCCATGGATGATTCGCGCGGCCAGTGCGAGCATTTCCAGCCGCGTTTCCCGTTCCATGTCCTCGAATCTCACATGAGCGCGTACGCCTATCGCCACGCCCTGAACCGCCCTATGCTGCATCATCGCTCATCCTCGCTTGTGCGTCCGACAGCGCTCTTTCCGCCGCCAATTGGAATTCGTCGATCCGTTGCGGTCCGCCCTTGGGGAAATAGACCACCTTCATTGCCTTCGGTTCCGGCACGAACGGCTTGTTGTTCTGGACATGCCAGGCCTGCCACGCCTTCCACATATCCGAGCCGACAGGCACCGCCTCGCAGAGATCCTTCAGCCGTTCGAACACGGCTTCCACGCTCACATGGTTGCGGTCTCGCGCCGCCTCGATCAGGCGGTTTGCCTCCGGATAGCCTTCCTCTGCGATGCGCCGGCTGGCCTCTGCCCGCTCGAAACCTTCGGGAAACTGGAGCTGCCCGGCCGCGTCGAATTCGAGCCCGACCCGCATCGCCCAGCTTTCCGCCCGGCTGATGCTCGCCCGCCGCAGCGTGTCGAACGTCTCCTGCTTGCGCTCCCGGATATCGTCGGGGATCTCGACCGCACGCGGCCTTTTCAGCACCGCCAGCATGCGCGCCGAAGCCCAGGCAGGCCCGAACACCGGAACCGCAATGCGCCCGTCAGCGCCGACCGGACGCCCCGCCACGGCCGCCGTCTGCCCCAGATGCCGGTCCTTGTCGGTCAGCATGTCCCAAACCCGGTCGCGGAAATAATTGCCGACCGGCATGGGCTTGGTGATCCGCTCGCGCTTGCACTTGGCGAGGAAACAGTCGCGCCAGCGGCAGGCCTCGTCGCGTTCCTCGCCGGAAAGCTTGGCGAACTCCCGGGCGATATAGCCGATGGTCGACGATCCCCATTTCGGCCACTCGCCCTCCGAATAGCCCTCACCGGTGCAGAACTTCTGCACCCGCTTGATCAGCTCCGCATTCACCGGCCCGCCAGCATTCCCCCCTTCCGTCCCATGATCCTTCGCGCCGGCGCGCTCTCTCTCTCTCCGTTCGGATGGGGTTGTTAGAGAGGGATCGTTAATAGGTGCCGATCCAGGACCGGCAGGGGGTGCCGACTCTGGGTCGGCAGGGGGTGCCGGTATACCGGCAGGGGGGGTCTCTCCGGACAGCGCGAGAATGGGATTTTCTTCCTCGCCATCGGCCTCGTCCCATGCGCTGAAAGCATAGCCTTCCGGCGGCGGCGCATCGTAGATCACCCGGTAGGAATGCGCGCTGTCGCGCCCGTCGCGGCTTTCCTCGACATGCTTTTCCACCACGCCGAGTTCGCCCAGCCGGTCGAGCGAGGCCTGAACTGTCGATCGCGCGCAGCCGAGCTGCGCCGCCATCTTCACCTGGCTGCGCCGGCACCATCCATGCTTGTCCGTGTGCCGCCCGAGCAGGCAGAGCACCCTCAGATCATTGCCCTTGAGCCTGGGATCGGTGACGATCCAGCCGGGTATGATCGAAAAACGGGCCACGTGTGAAATTATTCGACCCTCCCAGACAACCACGGAAGCGGGAGAGAAATCGACACATTTTTGTGCGGCAACGATTGACACCCGCACAAAAATGTGCGACATTTGATCTCAAGAAAGGAGGTCAAATGAAGCGCGACCAATTCATCCGAGAGCTTCGAAAAATCGCCAAGGACCAAGGCAAGGAACTGGAGATCTACGAAGACAAGGGAAAGGGTTCGCACTACCGGGTCAGGTTCGACGGCAAGATCACAACCCTCAAGTCCGGAGAATACACACCGGGATATGTGCGACTGGTGAAAAAGCAGCTTGGCATCATCTGATGCCAAGCCTTCCCAGCCGCAGACCTTCGATCGAAATGCAAACGACCACCAGAAAAGGAGCACCAGTGTTTCATGCTTTACCAGTATATGGCGACGGTTGAAGAAGACCCCGACGGCGGGTTTCTCGTCACCTTTGCCGACGTCCCGGAGGCGATCACCGCCGGTGATACCCTCGAGGAATCCATGGACAATGCGCGTGAAGCGCTTGGCCTTGCCCTTCGAGGCATCCTTCAGGACGACCGCGACCTGCCCCGACCGGAAGCCCGCGATGGCGTTCCGGTCGCGGTGGCCGCGGACGAGGCGGCCAAGCTCGCCGTGGTCCAGGCCTTTCGCAAGGCCGGGATTTCGAAGGCCGAGCTTGCCCGCCGGCTCGGCAAGACCGAGACGGAGGCCCGCCGCATTCTCGATCCCGACCACGGGACGAAGATCGGTCTTCTGCAGGAGGCGCTGCGCGCCCTTGGTCAGGAGATCGTGATCTCGGTTCGAGAGGCGGCCTGACGACCCAAGACGGGGCGCGAGCGATCGCGCCCCGTTTTCGTTGCAGCTTTGGCGCAAAACCGTGGTGATCATTCGGCCGCCTCCCTCATCACCATCAGTTCCGGGCAATTGGCCGCCACGATCGCCGCATAGGGCGGCGGCGAGACGCTGTTGCCGCAGCAGGACACCTGCACGTTCTTCGTGAACTCGACGAAGCGGCGGTCCTCGCCCTCGCCTTCCCATACGCCGTCGATGATGTAATCCGGCGGGAACCCCTGAGCGTTGAACAGCTCGCGTGGGGTGAGCATGCGCATGCCGATGTCGACGATGACGAAGTTCATGCCGGCGATTTCGAGGGTGACAAATTCGCGCTCGTCCCAGAAGCCGAAGCTGCGCAGGAAAGCGGCGACTTCGCGGGCGCGATCCTCCTGGTCTACCGTAAATGGCGGCACATCGATCAAAGCCTCGACATGGCCAAAACGCGGCTTCGTCGTCAGCGTGTGGACAGGTTCATCAATCGGCGTGTCCTGGTCGACGCCGTAGTAGGCCGAGAGATATGGCGCGACGAGTGCCGACTTGCCGCCGCCGTCCGCGGTGACCGTTCCGAGCGGCGCGTCGACCCCGTGCCCCGTCGACGTTCCGAACTGGCGCGAGATGAAGGCTGCGACCGGGGCTTGCGTCGATCCCCTGCTGACGATGGTCGAGAGCGGCTCGCGCGCATCATGGCCCGGCTCAAGGTAATTGTTCTGGGCAAGAAAAGCGGTCGCCACGCATCCGTCCGCCTTTGCGGTGATAGTCGCCATGGGCTCGTCGCCACCCCTTGGCCGGCTCTGCCCCGCGCGTCCGCCACAACCGACCAGCGTCGGCACGACGACGGCATGGCGGTTTTCCGTCGTCACGGTGCGCAGCGGCTCTTCCGGTGAAGCCGAGCGATCCTCGCCGCCGGCGCCGGGGCCGTAGAAGGCAGTCAGATGCGGCACGATCACCGCGTTCTGGTCCTTGTTGCTGGCGCAGATGGTGTGGTGCGGATCTTCGACGGATCGCGAGCCGCCGCCCTGCTGGGCATAGGTGAGAACGGGGGCGATCATGCCAACGGGTGCGGCCCCGCCCGGACGCTTGATGAAGCTGTTGGCGGTGATCGTCGACAGTGGCTCGTCCATGGCGCTGCCCGTCGCGCCGCTGTTGAAGCGGGTGATCGACGGGGCGACGAGCGAATGACTGATCCCGCCGGCGGTCACGACGCCGAAAGGTTCATCCAGCGGATATTCCCGCCGCCCGCCGCTGTCACCGTGAGCGATGGAGACCAGAAATGGTTTTTCCGAATCCAGCACATAGCGATACATCCCGCGCGCCACGCGAGCCATGGAATTGTCTGCCAGCGGGCGCACAGCCCTGAGCCGGTGTTTTTCCCAGATCTGCTCCTTGGTGTCGAAGATAGACGGGCAAGGTAGAGACCAGTCGATGATCTCCGCCGCCGTGCGCCAGGGCAGCTTTCGCCCCGCGATCACATCCTCGCTCTTCGGGTCGCCATGCGTCGGCTCCGGCCAGACGATCGGCTTGCCGTCGAAGCGCATGATCAGGAACAGCCGCTTGCGGATCGTCGGCGCGCCGTAGTCGCAGGCGCGAAGTTCCCGCCATTCGATCCTGCCGCCCAGCCGCTTGATCGCCTTGCACCAGGCCTTGAAGGTATGGCCGCGCCGGTCGGGGCATGGCATGAGGCCGCGTTCCGTCTCGATCAGCGGCCCCCAGTCCTTCCATTCCTCGACGTTTTCCATGGTGACGACGTCGACCTTGCCGCCGCTCTTCTGGATCCGCTCGATCCAGCCCGGGATGATCCAGGCGAGATCGCGGATGTTGCGCTCCACCGGCTTGCCGCCCTTGGCCTTGGAGAAATGCTTGCAGTCGGGCGAGAAGTGCATCAGCCCGATATGCCGCCCGCGCATGTGGTCGAGCGGATCGACGTGATAGACGTTTTCCGACAGGTGCAGTGTCTCTGGATGGTTCGCCGCATGCAGCGCCAGCGCCGCCGGATTGTGGTTGATGGCGATATCGGGCGAGCGGCCGAGCGCCATCTCGATCCCCGTCGAGGCCCCGCCGCCTCCGGCAAAGCTGTCGACGATCATGGGACGCCCGCCGCCCTGCCGGTGCATCAGGTCGAGGGTCGAAGCCGACCCGAACAGCGTGTGCATGTTCATGCGCCAAGTCCCTCTTTCAAGCCATCGCGTTTCACGTTTGGCCTGCTGCAACAGTCTGTTTCGATTGATT
This sequence comes from Allorhizobium sp. GW101-3B10, assembly GCF_059424725.1. Taxonomy (NCBI): domain Bacteria; kingdom Pseudomonadati; phylum Pseudomonadota; class Alphaproteobacteria; order Hyphomicrobiales; family Rhizobiaceae; genus Allorhizobium; species Allorhizobium sp. GW101-3B10. The sequence continues at coordinate 1,904,172 of NZ_JBWKZR010000001.1, forward strand.
TATCCGGGGCGATATAGAACCGCTCGACCGGAACACCGATCCATTGGCAAAGGGCGATGACCTTGCCGACGCTGACGATCTGCCCGCCCATGGCGCGGCTCATGTCGGATGCTGTCACCCCGATCTCGTCGGCGATCGCGCGAATGCCGCGCGTCTCGCCGCGATGCCGGACTTTCAGCGCCCGCGAAAAGCCACGCCAGTCATAGTCTGCCCTGTCCGGTGAATGACCGATCATTGGCCCTGCCCTCCGATATCGGGGTCGATCCCCATGGCGAGCCAGAGCCGGCGGCGATGCCCCGGCATCACCGGCTTGCCGGCGAGCGCCAGGTCAAAAATCTCGCGCGACACGTCCGCCGCATTCCTGAGCCGCGTCCGTTCGCCCCGCTCGGCATTGCGCCGCGCCGGATCATTGGCCCGAAGATCCGGCGTCAGATCGGCCGCCAGCGCGCCGGCGCGCATCACATGGGCATGGAGAAACAGCGCCAGCCCCGCGGCGTCGAAAATGGGCTTTGGCAGGGTCATGACGCCACCTCCAGTGCATGAAACTGAAGGCTTTCCTGCTTACCGCGTCCCGCCATGGCCTTTTGCGCCGCAGGATTGATCCACAGCACTTCCGTTCGCTCGCGTGCGCCATCGGCAAGGGCCGACCGCTCGACGCGCTCCCAGCCCGGCAGGTTCTCGTCATAGAGCGATGCGGGGTAGCCAGACAGGACGACCATGCCGGCCAGCCCGCGCAGCGCCTCGAGCAGCTGCACATGGTCGTCGATCGTCAGTTCGTGGCGGTACTGGTGCTTGGGATCGAAGCGGTTCTTCCTGTTGCGCGTTTCCGGCAGATAGGGCGGATCGACATAGTGGAGCGTGTCCGGCCCGTCGTGCGTCGCCATGACCTGAATGGCCGGACGCCGTTCGATGGTCACGCCCCGCAAACGCTCGACGACCGCCGGCAGCACGTCCGGGAAGTTCGCCCAGTCGTGGGCAGGCGTCGTTCCGCTGCGATTGCTGTTGGCTCGAAAGCCCGTCGTCTTCGCGCCCTTGCCGAGGTCGCTATGCGCATTACTGCCGAAGCCCATGAACGAGCGGGCGATCAACCGGCGAGCCCGCTCGACATCATCCCCTGAATCGTCCCAGGCGGCCTCGAATTCCGTTCGGGCAAAAGGTGTCAGCGCCAATCTGGCGCGCAGCAGCTCGGCGCTTTCCGGGTCCCGCAGAACCCGAAACAGGTTCACGACCAGGTCGTCGAGATCGTTGTAGACCTCGGCATAGGCCCGCGGCTTGCGCAGCAGAACAGAGGCCGCACCGCCGAACGGCTCGACATAGACACGATGGCGCGGAAAGTGACTGATGATCCATGGCGCAAGCAACCACTTGCCGCCATGCCAACGGAGGACGGGACGGGACGACATCATGACGCCACCGCCTTGCCGCCGGCGCCACCAACGACGCGCTCCAGCATGACGACAGCGGACAGCAACGGTGCAGCCCGCCATTCGCCCAAAGTCATTTCCATTGGGTCACGGTCGCCAACGCGGGCGGCATAGACGAACGTTCTTCCTTCGATCTCCAGGGTCAGGACGCGGATTTCTCCTGCATCGAAGAGCGGAATAGTGGCTTTCATGACGCCACCGCCTTGCCGGCCCGCCACGCGGCGACAGCCTCGGCGGCATTGGCGGTCGCCGTCAGCCTGACGCCTTCGCCGGTCGGCATCCATAGGCCGTCGTCATCCTTTTCGATCAGCCCGTTTGCGGCCATGGCATCGATCAGCGCGATTGCCACGCTGTCGCGAACGCCGATCCCACGGCGAAGGATACCGCTGTCGAAGGGAACCATTTCCTTGAGCCAGAAAATGGCTCGGCTGATCTCTTCCTCGACGCGCTCGTCGAGGCTCTTGCGCGGCGTCTGCCGTTCGCCCTCGTCATCCTCTGGCTTGATCCGAGAATCTACTCCGCCGAACGCAATCGGCGCGGAAAAGCCGCCGTCGCCGGGCGCAAGAGCCGCCACATCTTGATAGGCCTCCCAGTCCACCCGGATCGTTTGAAAGCTTCCGCGCGCCCCGCCATAGCTGCCGTCGGCATTGCGCTCCCAGACAAACCACGCCGTGTTCATCTGGCTGGAGGCCCGGTTGCCGCACCATCCGTCGCGATGCATCATCGGCAGGCGCCGGGTGAAGACATAGACCCGGCTCGGCGGGTTCAGATCCATGACGAAGGTGCGGTCAGGGTCGTCGAAACCGCACATGAAATTGAGGTTAAGCAGCATCGCCATCTTCGCCGGGCGGTGCGCTTTCAGCGCATGGGCGATATAAGCGTTCGCCACGCCATAGGGCGGATTGGTGACGATGTCAGGTCCGACCGCCCACAGCGGCGCCAGATCGGACGCAAGAAAGTCCCCGACCCCCTGGCATTCGCCGTGTTGCGTCGTCACGCCGCGATCGACGAGATCGGAGATCCGCACATCATAGCCCGCCGCCTCGAGCGGCCTGAGGATTGCGCCACGGCCGACGCTCGGCTCCAGCACGGTCCCGGAGAAGCTCTCCAGCGCCAGCAGGGTGCGCATGGCCTCGATCGGCGTCTCGTAGAGATCCTCGCCGCGCTCGCCCTTCGTTGCGGTCTTGGTTCCGATCGCGTGTCCCGCCGCCTGTTTCAGGCTGGCGCGGCTCGGCTCCAGCCCTTCCGAAAGGCGAACCTCGATCACCCGGTCGATGAAGCCCGGTTCCTTGCGCTCGGCATTGCGCAGCCCACGGGCTTCATGCAGCCGACGCTTGTCGATCCCGACCTCTTCCAGCGTGAAACGGTCCGCGTCGTGGACCTTTTCCGGCCGCCCGCCGCGCGAAAGCTCGCCCTTGGCCTGCGCCGCGTCGACCGCGTCCGCCATGGCGACATAGCAGATGCTTTCGATCTTCAAGGCCTCGGCTTGCAGGACCCGCGCCTTGTCGACCAGCTCGCGGCTGACCTTGACCTTCTGCGCATAACCGCCCGCCGCCTTGGCCTGCTCATAGACGCCGGTGGACAGCAGCAGTGCCGCCTCGACGTCGCCGGCATCCAGCAGCGCCCGCGCCCGCTCTATGCTGGCGACCAGTTCCGAAGGTTCGACGATGGCGGCAAGGGCGTTCAACTGTCCGCCCCCTCATGCTGAGGTGCCGGCGCAGCCGGCCTCGAAGCATCCTGCGGCCCAAGCATGGCCTTGAAGACGGAAATGTCGGTCGGCCGCGCGACGAGCGGACGGAACTGATGAACAGAAAATGCCTGTTCGTCGACGTAACCCAGATCCTCATGAAACCGCTCGTCGTTCACAATTTCGACCAGGCGGCAGCAGGGCACGTCGAACCGCACACAGAGGTTCCGGATCGTATAGACCTGACCCACACGCGGCAGCGCAACGCCGGCCGTGATCGCGGAGAGCTTGACGGCAAAATCATAGTCCACCACGCATTCGACCCGGTCGCCCGGTTTCGCGGTCATCCACCAGCTCATCACCACCCACCCCTCTCCGCCTCGTCGAGCAGCGCACAGACCTGCTCTTCGGAAATCCCGAGCGCCTCGGCGATCGCGTCGGTCGACAGGTGCTGCACGCGGAAAAGCTCGATCACGCGGGCCATGCGGGCCTGCTTGACGAGCAGTTCCGATCGAACGGTTTCAGCTTCGGCGTTCATGCCTGCCCCCTGCGATAGGTTTTCCAGCCTTCCAGCACCTTGAGGACAGTCGCTTCGGGCACGCCGAGCATGTCGGCGATCGCGCCGGCGTCCCATTGGTCGCGCGCCGTCAGAAGCAGCGTCGCGCCGACCAGCGCGTCGAGGTCACCGTCCGAAATCGGCATGCTCTTTTCCCGCGCGCAGACGGCGGCAAAACCCATGTCGAAGATCTGCCCGGCCCAGAATGAGGAAGACAGGCCGCGTTCGGCGGCCTGCCGGTCCAGTGTGATTTTCGCCTTGTCGGTGATGCTGATCGTCACCCCGATCATGCGGGTTCCCGGGTGCTTCATCGTCTCAGCCCCTCACCTTGAGCAGCATGGTCTCCGCCGCGCGCACCAGTTCCATCAGTTCCTTGCGGATCTTCTTGCGCTCACATGCGTCGGCATGGCCGTCCTCAACGGCGGCGAGCGTTTCGCGCGTCACGTCCATGGCCTCGGAAAGAACGGTGTGCGCGTCGCGCTCGGTCAGTCGTGCGGGCGCGGCGAGGCCGGCGTCTTCGTCCGGCACCAGGCGATAGCCGAGCGCCTTGGCCATGGCCGAAACGATCACCGGGCTCTTGGCCCAGCGGTCCGCCTCGATCGCCACGTCGACGGGCATCAGGCTTTCGCTGTACTCTTCGTTGATCGAGGCATATTTCGACAACGTGGCCACGTTGACCCGCGTCAGCAGCGCAAAATTGGTGACCCCGCCGCCCAGCTTGCAGGCCGCCTCGGTTGCCCCCTTGAGGGTCCTCACTTCTTCTTCGGAAACAGTGCGCACGAAAACACCCCTGAGTTCGGTCAAGGAAACAATGGGACAAAAGGATTCGGTGAAGCCGGCGCCCGCGCGCCTTAGTCTCAGGCCATCAAATCACGGAGGCCCGCATGCATAACCCCGAAGCCAGCCAGCGCCGCCCGGCACCCATGCCGCGCCAGCCGTCCCCCGCCCATACAGGACGCAAGCCCATCCGAGCCCATGCGAGGCCCCGTCCGGAGCGCAGGCCAAAGGCCGACAGCGTGAGGACAGAGCAAGAGAAAACAGCCGGAGCAGTCCGCCACGCAGAACCTTTTGCGCGCTCCGGCCGAATTGCCGCGTCGGCGACTGGAGGGCCGGCGCGGAGGGGAACAACTGAAAAGCAATCCGTGCGGCCCCTGCGGCCAACGAGGAAGGGCACAAGGCCCGCACGGTCTTCCCCGCCGCGAGAGAGCGGCTCGCAGAGTGGGGAGGGAGGTGGGAGTAACGAAGCGACCTCATTCGGCAGCCTCCGGGACGGTAACACCAGGACGCGGCACACCCGCCGGCCATTCGGCTTCCGCCGGCCAGTTGGCGGAAAGCCAGCGCATGACAGATTCGAACCGTGCCGTGCCGAGATCGCCGCCTTCCTCGATCCGCTGGAGGCGTTTTCCGCCCGAAAGCACGATCGTCGAAAGGCGAGCCTTGCTCATGCCGCTGGCAAGGCAGAAGGCGTCGGCGACGCATATGAGTTGCTGTCTCAGGTCCATGCGCGAACATATGCGTATTTAATTACGCCAGTCAATCGCTTTTAATCCGCTTTTTCACACGGGAGACGCGTACTATGATACGCACCATGGACAAGACTTTGATTGATCGAATGAATCTCTTGCTGTTGCGAAGCGGGAAAACCGCGCAGCGCGTCTCGATCGAGGCGACGGGCGCCAAGGATACCGTCCGCAAGATCCTCGACGGCACGACGAAGAACCCGCGCATCGACACGCTCTACAAGATCGCCAAAGTGCTCGAGACCACGCCGCAGTTCCTGATGGGCGAAACCGATGAAACCGGCGCGCCGGTCGCAGCCAAAATGGATGGCGCCGGCCCGGCCGCGCCGCCCCTTCCCGATCGCAATGCCATGCCGTTGGACGTGCCCGTCATGGGAACCGCCGCCGGCTCGCTGGCGCGCGGCGCCTTCCAGCTCGAGGGCGGCGTCGTCGACTATGTGCGCCGTCCGCCGGCGCTGATCGGCGCCCGCGGCATCTACGCGCTCTATGTCGAAGGTACGTCGATGGAGCCGCAATATTTTCCCGGCGACCTGATCTACGTGAACCCGCACAAGCCGCCACGCATCGGCGACATCGTCGTCGTCCAGTGCCGAAATGGCGAGCACACGCCCGAGGAAGCCTCGCTCGGCATCTACCGCAAGCGCACGGAAAAGGCGATTACCATCGGCAAGCGCAATCCCGTCGCCGAGATCGAACTTGCCCGCGACCACGTCAAGGACATTCACCGCGTGCTGACGACCAACGAACTGTTCGGCGTCTGATCAGAATTTGAAGGTTCTGCCCGCCTTGCCGCCGGAGACCTGCATCTCCTGCTGCACGCAGGCTTCCATCAGCGTGTAGCTGCCCGGCCCGCCGAAACTGGCGATCTTCTCGCAATGCGCGGCCATCTCCGCCGGCAGTTGCGGCCACATCGGCTTGAGCCTGTCATAGGCCTGCTGCTCCTGGGCAAAGCAGGCCTCGTCGAGCACGGCCGAATAACTGCCGCCGAAGCTGGCGATCTTTTCGCAATGCGCTTCGACATCGAAGCGCGGCACCTCAGCCGCAAAGGCCGATGCCGCCAGCCCGAGCCAGCAGCCCAAAGCGCCAGCGACCCGCGCCGCGATCCTCCGGTCAAGTCCCCGCATTTTACCCTCCCCGACGGCTTCATCCGTCCCACAAGCTAGGCGAAGCACCGCCGCGCCCGCAAGGCCCGGCGAGAGGCCTCGGCGGGAAGTGCGTATTTTATTCCTCTCTACGGCTTGACGGCGTATTTTATTACGCGTTATGTTTCCGCCATCCCGCCTCCCCTTCCTCCCAGGGCGGGACGACCGCAAGACCCGCCGCCGGCCGAACCCCACTCCCCCAAGTGGCCGGCGGCGGGGATCCGGTCGGGAACCATGGAGAGCAACATGACCACCACCATTACCGTCAAAGCCAATCACGGATGGCCCGTCGACGTGCACGGCTATGGGCCCGACGGCGTGCCCTTCGCCAACTACGGGGGCCGCGTTGCCGCCGGCGAAACCCAGGACTTTCACTGCCATTCCCACATGGATCTGCGCATCCACGAGGTGCAGCCGGCCGAGGCAGATAAACCTTTTGCCTTTCCCGCAGGCCGCAAGGAATTCAAGTTCAGCCTTGGCGCCCCCGTGTCACTCGCCCAGAGCGGCGAGACGGGTCACGTCATCGGCCGTGCCGAGTATGTGAACGGCGCCGACTCCTACCTCGTCCGCTACAAGGCCGCCGATGGCCGCCAGACCGAGGCCTGGTGGAGCGAGGACGCTGTCGCCTGATCGCTTTTTCCGCTCCGGTTTCCGCAGCCTTGGCCGCTGCGGTTTCCCGAACGGAAAAGGAGACCGTCATGATCCGCTATGCCGAAGTCACCCCCAAAGCTCCGCCGCCGCAAAAGGTTCAGCGCTCTTGCCGCGCGGTCCTGATCGAGCGCATGGCCGCCGATATCTGCGAAATGCAGGGCTCCGGCGAGGTCGGAACCGAAGAGGCGCTGATCGCCCGCAACTGGTCGCGCCCGGTGATCGAGGCCCTGCTGCCCGATGCGCTGGCTGCCGCCCGCCGCCAGTTCGTCCGGAGAGGCTGACATGCGCGCCCTCCTGCTCGAGCGTCACTTCCTTTCCCTCGCCTGGCCGCCGGCGCTGCGGAGCCGCTCGGTCGAATTCGCCGTGCTGGCGCCGATCGTCTTCGGCCTCGCCTATGCGCTCGCCGCGACGGTCTGACGAGGTGCGGTCATGAGCGACATCACCCTATGGCTTCCGGAATCCCGCACCGTCATTCACCAGGCGCTCGGCAAGGGCGCGGAAGAAGCCGCCGAACTGACCAAGATCCTTGCCCGCTGCCTCATCCAGGGGCTGGACGCATCGGACCAGAAGACAGGCGTCCCCAATCTGTCGGCGCTCGCCGACGAACTCGCCGACATGGAAGCGACAATCGAATGGCTGTTCGAACTCCTGCCGCTTGACGTCGACACCCACAACAGCCGCGCCGGCCGCAAGCTCGATGGCTTCCGCCGCTGGAAAGCGATGCTGGAGGCCCACGCCCATGGCTGACCGCCCTTCCCGCCGGATCCATGCGCCCGGCGGCACACTGCTTTTCCGCATCCACTTCAAGGACGGAACGGCCGAGGACGTTACCGCCGCATCGGCCAGCGAAGCGCGCGAGGGCGCGCGGCCGGGCGAAATCGACAAGGTCAAACTCATCCGGGAGAAAAGCCAATGACAGACCAGACCCGCGCCATCCGCGACGTGATCGCCGAGCGCCTGCGCCAGCAGAGCGAGGAAGGCTTTACCGCCGAGCATGACGACAAATATACCGATGGCGAGCTGGCGGCCGCGGCGGCATCCTATGCCGAGTTCGCCGGCTATTCCGACGACACCCGCAAACGCAGCGCCGGCCGCGTCGTCACTGGCTGGCCCTGGGCGGCCGATTGGTGGAAGCCGAAGACGCGCCGCCAGGACCTGGTCCGCGCCGCCGCCCTGATCCTCGCCGATATCGAGCGACTGGACCGCGCAGCCGAAGAGACCGCCGTCGCCATCTGCGAGGCCTGCGGCCATGCCATCCAGGAGGGCGAGGCCTATCTGCCGAGCCCGGCCACCCCGCTCTGCGCCGAATGCGCCCCGACCTATCAGGCGCTGATCGACGATCCGGAAGGCTTTGTCGACGCCGACGGAAAGCCGCTGTCGACGGAAGCCGCCAAAGCTTGGTTCGACGCCTATATCGCCGCCGGCGGTAAGCCGACGGATAGCATGGCGAGGGTCGACTGATGACCATGCCCGACGAAGCCACCATTCGCGCTGACTATGCCCGCGATCCGAATACCAAACATCTGGCAGACCGCTACGGCATGCCCTACACCACGCTGCGCGCTCACCTGGTCCGCATCGGCCTCTTTGCCAAGCACAACAAAAACGACCCCACCATCCTGCTCGACGCCACCCGCGCCGACCGGGGCATCGTCGGCCGCATGATCAGCGCCTCGGAATATGGTGGCACGGTGCGCAAACCATTTTCGCTGCCCCGCGTGACCATGCACGTCGCCGCCCTTGAGGAGCGCCACCCGTGACGCTCATCCGCACAAATGGCCGCCTCGGCATCAGCTGCGACGCCTGCCCGACCCGCTATCGCCACACGGCCGAGGAAGGAGCCTTCCGCGCACTGCTGGCCGAGATCGTCGACGAAGGCTGGAAACCCATCCGTAAGGCCGGCGACTGGACCCACCTCTGCCCCGACTGCGCCCGCTTTTCCGACAGGAGGCTGCTTTGACGGATCTGCCCATTCCCTTCTCCGCCCCGATGGTTCGCGCGCTGATCGACGGCCGCAAGACGCAGACGCGCCGCGCGCTCAATCCGCAGCCTTACCAGCTCGAAAGCCGGTCTGGATATTGGAATGCAAGCGGCGCAGTCGGCGGTCGCATCGTCACAAGTGATCGCGCCCTTCTTGACTTGTACCGGAAACCAGAGCCAGGCGACCGTCTCTATGTCGGGGAAAGATACTACCAGCTCAGCCACTGGGAACCTGTCGAGGGGCAACTCTCGAAAGGCGGGCGGCAGAAGTGGGCATTTACCCCTGACACAGACCAGATCCTATTCGATGCGCCGGCCGGCGAGACGGTTCGCCTCGGTCGCCACCACAAGGATGCGTCAACGGTGGCATGGCACAAACGGCTCGGCCGGTTCATGGCGAAGAAGCATTCGCGCCTCACCCTGATCGTCACCGACGTCCGCGTCGAGCGGCTGCAGGACATCAGCGAAGCGGATGCGATCGCCGAGGGCGTAGAGCGGGCGCCGAAGAACGATGGATGGTGGAAATCACAGACTTCGGGACAACTATGCCCAACGGCCAGAGATGCATACGGAGATCTCTGGAATTCGATTAACGGTGCAGGCGCATGGGAAGCCAATCCGTGGGTGGTCGCCTACACCTTCACCGTCCATCGCGGCAACATCGACGAGAGGGGGTCAGCAGATGGACACTAAGCAACTCCACATCCTGCAGCACACTCTCGGCCTAGACCAATATGGGCGCGGCACGATGTACCGGAACCACTTCGTAACCGGCAAAGGCAGCAAAGACCATTGCGACTGCATGGCGCTCGTCAGCGCCGGGCTCATGACTGTTCGGCCGGGAAACGCTCTGAGCGGCGGCGATGATGTTTTTCACGTCACCGATGCAGGCAAGGCCGCAGTTGTTCAACATAGCCCTGCGCCACCCAAGCTCACCCGCAGCCAGCAGAACTATCAGGACTGGCTCAACTACGACAGTGGCCTGTCATTCATTGAGTACATGAAAATGAAATCGCACGTTCGTGCGAAGGAGGCCGGGCGTGCTTGAGCTCTCTCAGGAAAATAGAATCATCGACGTGCCGGACCTCAACCGCTTCAAGATCGGCGACGAGGTCATTGTGGACGCCAGTGCAGATAATGACCGCTTCGAAGGCATCATCATCGGTATAGAGCTGCAGCGCCTGCACGCATCAAGCTTCCTTGTGCCGAGCATCACGCTGCTGCATGACGGCTACGTCACCGACGGCTTCAAGCCGATCGATTGCCGCAAGGTCGATCCAACGGCTACCACATTGAGGGACGAAGGATGACCCTCGCCACCGCCATGACCTTGGACGAGGCAAGGGTGATCTTCCGCCGCGCCCGGATCACGGCCGGGCTCTGCACGCCGGAATGGTCGCGGATCTATGACACCGCCGCGCGCGTCGCCCAGATCGGCGCCCGTGACCCGTTGACCGGCGCCACCGCGCCGATTGCCACCCTGTCGCGCAAATGCCCCTATGACGATGAAGAGCTGCTGTTCAACGCGCCGCTCTATCTGCGCGCGTCGATCGTGATCGCCGAGGCCGCCTTCGCCGAGATCGAGAGGTTGAAGAACGAACTTTCCGGCCGCCACCAGGCCGAGACCCGCGAAAGGGAGGCAAAGGACTTTGCCGCCCAGTGCGGCATGTTCTGCCAGCGCGGCGATTTCGCGCGCTACCTCTCCGAACGCCACGCCCTCGAAGCGACCGACAAGGAGCGCGTCGCCTCCCGCGTGCGCTCCATCCTGTCGATTGGCTCGCGCGCCGATCTCAACAAGGACCCCGCCGCCGCCGCCCGCTGGCAGCAGCTGCGCGCCGATTTCGAATCCTGGAGGAAGGCATGACCTCGAAAGCGATCGTCAAGGCGGCCGACCTGAAGCGCATGGCCAATATCGCAAAGGCGAACAATGTGACGGTGTGGATCGAGATCGATGGCAAGCGCATCGGCATCTCGCCGGAAATGCCGGCAGTCCAGGCCACAAAGCCCCTTGCCAAGTATGAGGACTTTGATCTCTGATGCAGGACATGGCCCGCAAACCCTATCTGTCCCGCGAAAAGACCCGCCACGGCAAGTTCGTTTGGTACTTCAAACGCAACGGTCGCCGCATCCGCCTGCCCGAGCCCTATGGCGGCGAGGCTTTCAACGCGGCCTATGAGCAGGCGTTGACGGGCCTTGTCACGATACCGGCCAGGGGGAAGGCACCGGCTGGTTCGTTGAAGTGGCTGGTCGACCAATACAAGCGCAGCGCCGTCTTCGCCCAGCTCGCGCCGGCCACGCGCCGCGCCCGGGAGAACATCCTGTTGCAGGTGCTGGCCGATCCGAAGAACGCCAATGGTCCGTTCTCGGCCGTCACCCGGTCGGCGATCAAGAAGGGCATGGACAAGCGCGCCGCAACCCCGAACGCCGCCAACAATTTCCTCAAGACCATGAGCCACCTGTTCAGATGGGCGGCCGAGGCCGAGCATGTGGAAATCAATCCATGCATGGGCGTCTCGAAGGTCAATGTGAAGTCGGACGGATTTCACCCATGGACCGTCGACCAGGTGGAACAATACAGGGAGCACCACAAGCTCGGCACGAAGGCGCGGCTGGCGATCGACATCCTGCTCTTTCTCGGCCTGCGCCGCTCCGATGCGGTCGTCGTTGGCCGGCAGCACCTGAAGGACGGCGTGATCGCACTGCGTACCCAGAAGACCGGACAATGGGTCTATCTGCCGGTTTTCGCGCAGCTGCGGGAATCGATTGAAGCGACGCAGACCGGCGACCTCACCTTCCTGACGACGGAAAAGGGAAAGCCCTTCAGCTCGGCGGCATCCTTCGGCAACTGGTTTGCCAAACAGTGCCAGGCAGCTTTGCTGCCTGATGTCTGCCGTGCCCATGGCCTGAGAAAGGCCGGCGCGACGATCGCCGCCGACCAGGGCGCCACCGCACACGAACTGATGGCCATGTACGGTTGGTCTCGTCTCGGAATGGCCGAACTCTACACGCGCGAGGCCGACAAGAAGAAGCTCGCCCGCGGCGCATCGGAACGTCTGTCGAACAGACTATAGGTCGCACCTCCGACCCCGCTTGGTCGCACCTTGAATAACTTCAAAGGTTTAGGTGTAGGTTTGGCGACCCCTGCAGGACTCGAACCTGCGACAACCTGCTTAGAAGGCAGGTGCTCTATCCAGCTGAGCTAAGGGGCCTTGTCGATGAAGGACCGATCGACGGGCAAGGCGCGGCGCACCGGGCGGTCCGCCGCGAGCGATGGTCAATGCGTCCAGGGCTGCAGGCGGCTGTACTTGAAATTGTCCGTGTAGGAGACGACCTGGCGCTTGGCTTCCTTCGGCGGGATGACGCGGTAGTCGATGCCTTCGCGCTGTGCATAGGCTTCGGCCTGTTCCTGCGTCTCGAACATCAGCTTGAGTTGCTGGCGGGTGTCGGCCGAAGTCGTGTAGCCCATCATCGGGTCGATCTTCTTCGGAATGGCCTGGTCGAACTCGAGTATCCACACATGCGTCTTCGCCTTGCCGGACTGCATCGCGGTCTTTGCGGGGCGGTAGATCTTGGCAGACATGTCGCATCCAACTCCAAAGGGACGGACAGGCTTCGCCCTGCCCCGTCTGTTCATGGTACCAGCCACGGCAGAGCGCCGTAGCGAAATCCTGTTTCCGAGCCTCACAAACAACCGGCTTCGGAGGCACCGGCGCGATGCCGGATGACCGTTCCCGTCGTAGCGACGATTGCGATCATTTTCAAGCGGAACCTCCCGCTCTGCGGCGCAAAGAGCAAGAGCGCCGCGCCTTGCCGGCGAAGCGCTCTGTCAATATGGCGATGCCATGAATGTGGGACGAACTCGACCCACCCGGCCACCCACGGAGTTTTCCGTCACGGCCGGCGCGGTCGAGCCCGAGCTCCCGTCAGTCGGTGCACTTGTCCTTGTTCGCCGCGGAAGCGGCCGCGGTCTCCTCGCCCTGCTGCTGGGCGGCGACATCCTGGCTGGAGGTCGCGAGATTCTTGTCGGTCGCGAGCGGCATGGTGTTGCCGTCCTTCTGCACGCCGCCGGAGGCGTTGGCCTGGGTATCGGCCGAGCCTTCGAGCGGAACGTGGGTTCCGTCCTTGGAAATGCCTGCCGCGGCCTTGCCGTCGACCGAGCCGGTCACCTCGGGACAGGCCGCAAGGCTCGGGCCCGATACGAAAGCCGCCATGCCCACGGCAGCGATGATGGTTGTAAGCTTCGTCATGATGCTATCCTCCCTGTTGGATCACAGGGAACGCGACGGGACGGCGATCGGTTCCTGGAAAACGCGGGCACAGAGAGGCGCTGAAGCCGCCAGGCCTGCCCGGGCGGGCGCGGCAACCGCATGGCAACGGGTCGTCCAGCTGCAATCTCAATGGGATGTTTTGCTGTGCCGGAATGGGACATCGGCACGTCTTGCAATGGTCGGAGTGGAGAGATTCGAACTCCCGACCCTCTGGTCCCAAACCAGATGCGCTACCAGGCTGCGCTACACTCCGTTCCAGCAATGGGAGCGGAATACACGGTTCACCCCGGAGCCGCAACAGCAAAAAGCCGCTTTCGGTCCGGGCAGAGAAATCTTGGCCTGCGGCTAGTCGGAGGCGCCGGTCGGCGGGGTCAGCGTGACCGCCGCTCCTTCGCCGATGCCGAGTGCTGCGGCGCGCCCGCCGCGGATCTCCAGCACATAGCGCACCGGCGTGCCCGATCCGACGATCGCCTCGGAAAAGGGCGTGGTGCGGCTGGCGACGCGTTTCACCCGCCCGTCCTCGCCGATGAAGACCATGTCGAGCGACAGCGGCGTGTTCTTCATCCACATCATCACGTCGCGCACGGTGCCGAAGTCGAAGATCATGCCCTGGTCGTCGTCCAGCTCCTTGCGGAACATCAGGCCGTGCTCGCGCTGCTCGGGCGTGATCGCCCATTCGACGTCGAGGGTGATCTCCTTGCCCTCTGTCGTGCGGATCGACAGCGGCGCGCGGTCGAAATGCGGCGCCTCAGCCGCAAGCGGTCCGGCGATCGCCCACAAAAAAAGCGCCACGAAAGCGCTTTTCATCAGTCTGCCCATCATCGCGGAGCCTCAGTGTGCCCGGACCGACGGGCCGGGATTGTCGGGATGGATCTCGGCCGCCATCAGGCCCTTGTCGCCCGGTCCGAAGCGGACCAGAACGGTCTGGCCGGGGCGAAGCTCGGTCAGGCCGAAGCGGCGCAGCGTTTCCATATGGACGAAGATGTCCTCGGTGCCTTCGCCGCGCGTCAGGAAGCCGAAGCCCTTGGTGCGGTTGAACCATTTCACCAGCGCCCGCTCCAGGCCGCTGGTCGCGGTGACCTGCACATGGGTGCGCACCGGCGGGAGCAGAGAGGGGTGAACGGCGGTCGACTGGTCCATGGAGAGAATGCGGAAGGTCTGGTAGCCGCGGTCGCGCTTCTGCACGAGGGCGACGATGCGCGTGCCTTCGAGGATGGTCTGGTAGCCGTCACGGCGAAGACAGGTGACGTGCAGCAGGACGTCCTGCATGCCATTGTCCGGAACGATGAAACCGAAACCCTTGGCAACGTCGAACCACTTGACGACGCCGGTGATCTCGATCAGGTCGACGGCTTCACTGGACAGTTCTTCGAACCCAGCGAGCCCATTCGGTGAAATCCTGTCCGCCATTTCCCAAAGCCCCTCGAAACGCGTCACATCGCAGAGTTAATTGATTCTTGAACTTAAGATTAACATTCGAGCAATGGATCTACGCAAGTCCTAGTTTCACATATACCCAAATGCTTTTTGCCCTTGCAGCCTTGCTCGAAACTGTCGTGCGCCCCATATCCCTGCAATTCTCTGGAGGACCTTCATGCGCTATCTTCACACCATGGTTCGCGTCAAAGATCTCGACGCGTCGCTCGCCTTTTACTGCACCATTTTCGGACTGACCGAAATCCGCCGGATCGACAGCGAAAAGGGCCGATTCACGCTGGTCTTTCTCGCCGCACGCGACGATCTGGATCGGGCGCGCACGGAAAAGGCGCCCTGCCTGGAACTGACCTACAACTGGGATACGGAAGACTATACGGGCGGGCGCAATTTCGGCCATCTCGCCTACGAGGTCGACGACATCTATGCGATCTGCCAGCGGCTGATGGACCATGGCGTTACCATCAACCGCCCGCCGCGCGACGGCCACATGGCCTTCGTGCGCTCGCCGGACGGCATTTCGATCGAAATCTTGCAGAAGGGCGAAAGCCTCGCTCCGGCGGAGCCCTGGCTTTCCATGCCGAATACCGGCGCCTGGTAAGCCCGGCTTCCCGCTTCGCGCAAGATTGAAGCGCTAGACCTCGATGCACCAAGAGTCCGCCGGCATCCGGCGGACGGCACACGCGGCCCGGCGACGACGCCGGCGTTGTGTGCGTCACCCGATCGTGTGCAGAGGTCAGCCAGTGTCGCGCAACATCCCATCCATCGCCGGCGGTCTGTTCGGCCGCATCGCCGCTCCGGCGGCCGCAGCCCTCATGCTCGCCTCCTGCCAGACCACGGCGCAGGACAGCGCTGCCCAGGGCGATGCTGTGCCGATGGAGACGGCAAGCGCCGCGATGGCGAAACCGGCATCGGCTAAGAAGACCGCCAATGGTTACACCGATCCGCTGGTGAGCGTCGCCGCGCCCGGGACCGATCCGGCCGCTCGGCCTTCGGCGGCCCCCGCCGGTGACGGCGCGATCGTCGCCTATGCCCCCGCCCCGGCGCCCGCCGACCTTGGCGACCTGACCCTGCAGCCGACCGCGGTCAATGCGAGCCGCAACAGCCTGTTTTCGCAGGTGCCGGCCACGGCAACCGAATCGCCGACGCCCGCCGCGGCGGAGACCACAGCGCCCGCAGACACGCAGGCCGTGGCCCTGGCCAACAGCGGAAGCGGCACGTCGACCAGCATCGTCGTGCCGTCCGAGCTCCCGACGCGCGAGGTCAATCCGATGCGCAAGAGCCTGTTCAGCGCCGAATTGCGCCAGCCCCAGCCACCCGTCGTGGAGCAAGCCTATCTTCCGCCCGAGACGGCGGGCGAAACGCCGGTCTATGCGGCCGATGAAACACCGATCTATGAAGATTCGGCCTCGACAGCCGAGCCTGCAGCCGAGGCCGAGCGGCAGGTCGCCCAGGCAGCGCCGGCGGCCGCGGCCGACGCCGCGGAGCCCGAACAGCCGAAGAAGCGCAAATGGCTGGCATCCCTCAAGGCGATGTTCGGCAAGAAGAAGGACTAGGGCCGACCCGAGCCGTCTGGCGCCTTGTCGGCGCGGGCATGTCCGGCGACCGGCCACCCAGCCTCGTTCCCCTTGCCTCACCTGGGCGAAGGCTAGGAAAGCCATTTTGCACTTCGCTGCAAGCTGCTGGATTTGTTGCCCAATCGCGTCTTTGCCGCTGCCTGGAAAGACGCTGTCATATTTTTTGCAAAAAACGAAATTTGCCGCTTGCGGGAATAAAATCACCTGACTATAAGGGCGCCACGGAGCGCACGCGCCCTTCGTCTATCGGTTAGGACACCAGATTTTCATTCTGGGAAGAGGGGTTCGACTCCCCTAGGGCGTGCCACTCCTGCTTCCATTTCCCTCCCCCGAAAATGCTCGAATTTGAACGCCGGCGCGCGCTTTGCGACGCGCGATTGCCGCGTTCGGCTACGGTTTTCCACAGGCCGATCTTTTTCAAAATTGGAATGGAAAAACAGCAAGATTCCGCTTGCGGCTTGCCCGGGCCCTGACTATAAGGGCGCCACCACGAAGCGCAGGCGCCCTTCGTCTATCGGTTAGGACACCAGATTTTCATTCTGGGAAGAGGGGTTCGACTCCCCTAGGGCGTGCCACTTCACCTTACGTGACCCTCCCCCATCATTTGCACGACATCAGAACGCCTTGGCGGCATCCAGCACGCGCATCTGCACGCGGCGCGTTCCCTGCCAGTGATCGGCGCTGAGCGTGCCCGCCACATGGACCTGCGTGCCCCGTCCGTTGAGCAGGAAGTCGCCGAGCGCCGTCTCGGCGGCGCGAAAGGCGATGCCCTCCAGCCGCGTGCCGTCGGCCGCTTCAAGGGTAATCTTCACATGGGTGGTGCCGACCGGCCGTGCGTCGCGCAGGCGATGGGCGGGCACGGCGAAGATCGGCTGCGGATGGCCGGAGCCGAAGGGACCCGCTGTCTCCAACTGGTCGATCAGCGCGATGGTGGCGCCCGAGGCGCCGAGCGCGCCGTCGATCTTCAGCGTCTGGTTGGCGGCAAGTGCCCCCACCTGTTCGGCGGAGGCCTCGTCGAAGAAGGTGCGCAGGCGACCGAGATTGGCACGCTCGACGGTCAGGCCCGCCGCCATGGCATGCCCCCCACCCTTCACCAGCAGGCCCGAATCGACGGCGGCACGCACCATGCGGCCGATGTCGAAGCCGTTGATGGAGCGGCCGGAGCCCGTGCCCTTGCCGTTGAGGTCAAAGGCGATGGCAAAGGCCGGGCGCTTGAACTTTTCCTTGAGCCGGGCGGCGAGCAGGCCGACGATGCCGGGATGCCAGTTGTCGCGCGCCGTGACGATGACCGAGGCCGCCTGCCCGTCGCCGTATTCCGCCAGCGCCTCGGCTTCCGCTTCGGCCAGCATGACCTGTTCCATGGCCTGGCGCTCGCGGTTCAGCTCGTCGAGCTTGACGGCGATCTGATCGGCTTCGCCCGGGTCGTCGAGCGTCAGCAGGCGGCTGCCGAGTGCGGCGTCGCCGATGCGCCCGCCGGCATTGATGCGCGGGCCGACGAGAAAACCGAAATGATAGGGCGTGACCGGTCCGCCGATGCCGGCGACGCGCAGCAGCGCGGCAAGCCCGGCATTGTTCTGGTGGCGCGCCGCGATCAGCCCCTTGGTGACATAGGCGCGGTTCAGGCCCTTCAACGGCACGACGTCGCACACCGTCGCCAGCGCCACGAGATCGAGCCAGGCGAGCAGATCGAGCGAGCGGGCCTGCGGATGGCCATTCTGGCGCAGCACGCGCAGGGTGGCGACCAGGACGAGGAAGACCACGCCGGCGGCACAGAGATGCCCCTGCCCCGACAGATCGTCCTCGCGGTTCGGATTGACCAGGGCGAGACAAGGCGGCATTTCGTGCCCCATCTGGTGGTGGTCGATCACCACCACGTCGACGCCGCGCTCTTTCGCCACCGCCAGCGCGTCGAGGCTGGTCGAGCCGCAGTCGACGGTGACGATCAGCCGCGCGCCGCGATCGATCAGTTGGCCGATCGCCGCCGGGTTCGGCCCGTAGCCCTCGAAGATGCGGTCGGGAATGTAGATCTCCGCATCGATGCCGAAATGGTGCAGGAAGCGGGAGAGAAGCGCCGAGGACGCCGCCCCGTCGACGTCATAATCGCCGAAGATCGCTACGCGTTCGCCGCGGCCGATCGCCTGGACCAGCCGTTCTGCCGCCGCTTCGCAATCGGTGAGACGATAGGGATCCGGCATCAGGTTGCGAATGCTCGGCTCCAGGAAGCCCGGCGCCTCGTCGACGGCCACGCCGCGTCCGGCCAGCACCCGCGCGACGAGCTCGGGCATGCCGTGCAGCTGGCTCATCGCAAGCGCGCGGTTCTGGCCGGCCTGATCGAGGCGCGAGACCCATCGCTGCCCGGAGACTGAGCGGTCAACGCCGAGAAATGCACGCGGAACGGGATCGACGGGTTCTTCCATGCCTGAATGCTGTCCTTTGAGCCTGCGCCCTTTCTACAGGTCCGGCAGCAAATGACCAGCCCTGGCCATGTCGCGCACCGAACCGGCCGCAGGATCAATGTGGATGGGAGGCTTGCGGATCAATCGTTCCGGGAGGACCGAATCCGCTTCCTCAGGACAGGAGCCAGGCAACGGCCATGAAAGGAATCGTCATCAACGACACGTAGAGCAGGATCACGGCCCAATTCCGCGCGCCTTCGAAATCGTCGTCCTCCAGCCGCCAGCGCTCCTGCCGCGAACGGCCTTGTCTCCCGCCGTAGTCGCGTTTGTCGATCGAGATCATCAAGCCCCTCCCCGAACTCGATTTCACAGAAGGCACAGAGTAACCGGCTCGCGCAAAAGATGCGAGAGGATAGTTCCAAGAAGGATCGGAGAGGGGGAAAAACAGGGCCGCACGGGCCGGAATGGGCGGATGCCGGCCCACAAGCCGGCACCCGCTCGAACCACTTGTCAGGCCGTCTTCGGGCGCTCGATGCGAATCACCTGCGGCTCGCCGACGAGATAACCTTCGCTCTTGATGGCGGCGACGGCCTTGCGCACCGCGTCTTCCATCGTCGCATGGGTGACGAGAATGATCGTGACCGGCGCGTCGGCCGCGGCATGCTCCGACCGCTGCACGATCGATTCCAGCGAAATGTTATTATGCGCCATCTTGGTGGCGATGCTGGCAAAGACGCCGGTGCGGTCGACCACCGTCAGGCGGATGAAATAGCCGCCCTCATGGCTGCGCATCTGCGCCTGGCGATAGGGCTCGAGCAGATGCGCCGGGCGGCCGAGCACGGGAACCTGCTGGGTGCCGGGACGGCTCTTGGCGATGTCGGTGATGTCACCGAGCACGGCCGACGCCGTGGCATTGCCGCCGGCGCCAGGGCCGACCATCAGCAGTTCGCCGAGAATGTCGGATTCGAGCGCAACCGCATTGGTCACGCCGTCGACCTGGGCGATCACCGACTCGAGCGGCACCATGGTCGGGTGCACGCGCTGTTCGATGCCGGTCTCGGTGCGCTGGGCGACGCCGAGCAGCTTGATGCGGAAGCCGAGGTCGCGGGCGGCGTGGATGTCCTCGATCGAGATATTGCTGATGCCCTCGAGATAGATGTCGTCGGCCGAGATCTGGCTGCCGAAGGCAAGCGTGGTCAGGATCGACAGCTTGTGCGCCGTATCGTTGCCCTCGATGTCGAAGGTCGGATCGGCCTCGGCATAACCCAGACGCTGTGCTTCCTTGAGGCAGGCCTCGAAGGACAGGCCTTCCTTCTCCATCCGGGTCAGGATGTAGTTGCAGGTGCCGTTCATGATGCCGTAGACGCGGGAGAAATGGTTGCCCGTCAGGCTCTCGCGCATGGCCTTGATGACGGGGATGCCGCCGGCCACGGCCGCTTCGTAGTTGAGCAGCAGGCCCTTTTCCTCCGCCATGATCGCCAGTTCCACGCCGTGGCGGGCGAGCAGCGCCTTGTTGGCGGTCACGACATGCAGACCGCGCGCAAGCGCTGCGCGCACCGACTTGTCGGCCGTGCCTTCGGCGCCGCCGACCAGCTCGACCAGAACGTCGATGTCACCCTTTTCGGCCATTTCGACCGGATCGTCGAACCAGGTGATGCCGCTGATGTCGACGCCGCGATCCTTGCTGCGATCGCGCGCCGACACGGCGGTGATCTGGATGGCGCGGCCGCAGGAGACGGCCAGTTCATTGCTGCGCTGTTGAAGGATGCGGACCAGCGAGGCACCAACGGTGCCGAGACCCGCAATGCCAATTTTAAGGGCATCAGCCATAAATAAATCCTGACAATTCAAAAACGTGGGAAATGGCGGCCGCGAAACGGGCCGCCAGGAATTCAGCGATGGACGTTGAGCGGGATGACGTTGTGCATCGTCTCGTCGGCGGTCGACAGGAACTTCTTGATGCTGCGCGCCGCCTGACGGATGCGGTGCTCGTTCTCGACGAGAGCCAGACGGACGTATTCGTCGCCCATCTCGCCGAAGCCGATGCCCGGGGCGACCGCCACGTCGGCCTTCTCGACCAGAAGCTTGGAGAATTCCAGCGAACCGAGCGAGCGGAACTTTTCCGGGATCTTGGCCCAGGCGAACATGGTCGCCGCCGGCGGCGGCACTTCGAAGCCGGCCTTGCCGAAGCTTTCGACCATCACGTCGCGGCGACGCTTGTAGATGGAGCGGACCTCGGCGATGTCCGAGCCGTCGCCGTTCAGCGCGTGGGTGGCGGCCACCTGGATCGGTGTGAAGGCGCCGTAATCGAGGTAGGACTTCACGCGGGCCAGCGCCGCGATCAGCCGCTCGTTGCCGACGGCAAAGCCCATGCGCCAGCCGGGCATGGAAAAGGTCTTGGACATCGAGGTGAACTCGACCGCTATATCGATCGCGCCCGGCACTTCGAGCACGGACGGCGGCGGATTGTCGTCGAAGTAGATTTCCGAATAGGCGAGATCGGACAGCACGATGAGGTCATGCTTCTTGGCGAAGGCGATGACGTCCTTGTAGAAATCGAGGCTGGCGACGCGGGCCGTCGGGTTGGACGGGTAGTTGATGATCAGCGCGATCGGCTTGGGGATCGAATGGCGCACCGCGCGCTCGAGCGGCGGGAAGAAGGTCTCGTCCGGTTCGACCGGGATCGAACGGATGACGCCGCCGGTCATCAGGAAGCCAAAGGCATGGATCGGATAGGTCGGGTTCGGGCAGAGAACCACGTCGCCCGGCGCGGTGATCGCCTGGGCCATGTTGGCAAAGCCTTCCTTCGAGCCGAGCGTCGCCACGACCTGGGTGTCGGGGTTGAGCTTGACGTTGAAGCGGCGGGCATAATAGGCCGCCTGGGCACGGCGCAGGCCGGGAATGCCGCGCGACGAGGAGTAACGATGGGTGCGCGGGTCCTGAACCACTTCGCAAAGCTTGTCGACGATCGCCTGCGGCGTCGGCAGGTCCGGATTGCCCATGCCGAGGTCGATGATGTCGGCGCCCGCGGCTCGCGCGCTCGCCTTCAAACGATTGACCTGTTCGAAAACGTATGGCGGCAGACGCCGGACCTTATGAAATTCTTCCATCTTCAACCCCTGAGACCGCACGGCCTGGACCGCGGCAGGCGGGTTCGTTTTGCCGAGTTAAGCCCGTCCCGCAACGAACCGCATAACCGGGACGGGTGAAGTTAAGATGCCCGCGGCATGATCGCCGCCAATCTTGACGCAATTGCGCCCGAAGGCCAGGTCGATCCGAAGCGGAACCCTCCTGCCCCCAATATGTTGCTTTGCGTAAAAAGCCGGGCAAAGGCAAGCGCTATTTGGCGATTTGCGCCTGCGCGTCCGCCCCGTGTTCGGCCGCGAGTTTGCGCAACAGCAGAAGCCGGCGCTGATATTCGGCTTCGGAAATGGCACCGGACTTGCGCGCATGGCCGAGAGCCGAGAGCTTGGCCTGCAATTCGGCCGCCTCCTCGTTGCCCATCTGCACATTGGCGGCGGTCAGAGAGCCGGAAAAGTCCGGATAGCCGTCCGGCGAGCGCGAAAGCTCTGCGGCCGGAGCGTCGGGATCGGCGACGGTGACATCGAGGCTCGCCGCGCGGCCGGGCGCTTCGGCAGGCGGTCCGGCCGGCGTCGTGCAGGCCGAAAGCACGGCCAGGAGGCCAAGCACGGTCAGGTGCCTTGCGCCACGCATTGTCCCAATTGCCCAAGTATCAGCGATCATTATCGAATCCAGACGCCGGCAGTCTGCTCGGCACGCTCAAGCCTTAAGTTCGTCACACAGCGTATGTCACACTATGCTTTCGTAAGTATGGAACTTGTAGTCGTTTTCAGGCAGGATGCGCAATTGCAAAAGACGCCGAGAAAATGATCCTGGGGAGGACGGTTTGACCAGCACACGCGAAGAGGCCGGACAGGGGGGCGCAAAGGCGGCGGGCTTCGATCCGAAACTGATCGAACCCTATGTCGTCAAGGACCCGCAAGCCCTGACGCTCAACGTGGCGAAAGCGCTGGAAAACCTGGGCAAGGCAGCCTCGAGCTGGCTCGGGCCGCGCGAGCGCGGCGAAGTCGTCGATCCCGTTTCCGAACCGATGGCCGAGCTGGTCAAGACCATGTCGAAGGTGGCGGAATACTGGATGTCCGACCCCAAGCGCACGCTGGAGGCGCAGACGCAGCTGATGGCCGGCCTGTTCGGCATGTGGACCCAGACGCTGTCGCGATTCTCGAGCGAGGGCGAGGCCCAGCCGCTCCAGCCGATCAAGGACAAACGCTTCGCCGACGAGGACTGGCAGCGCAATCCGTTCTTCGACTTCCTGCGGCAGGCCTATGTCATCCTGTCGGACTGGGCCGAGAAAATGGTCACGCAGGCGGAAGGGCTCGACGAGCATACCCGCCACAAGGCCGAATTCTACATGCGGCAGATCACCGCTGCGCTGTCGCCCACCAATTTCGTCATCACCAATCCGCAGCTCTATCGCGAGACGGTGTCGAGCCACGGCGCGAACCTCGTCAAGGGCATGCAGATGCTCGCCGAGGACATCGCCGCCGGCGGCGGCGATCTGCGGATCCGCCAGACCGACACCAGCAAGTTCAAGGTCGGCGAGAACATGGCGGTGACGCCCGGCAAGGTGATCGCCCAGAGCGAGATCTGCGAGGTCATCCAGTACGAGGCGGCAACCGATACCGTGCTGAAGCGGCCGCTTCTGATCTGCCCGCCGTGGATCAACAAATTCTACATTCTCGACCTCAATCCGCAGAAGTCGTTCATCAAGTGGTGCGTCGAGCAGGGCCACACCGTGTTCGTCATCTCCTGGGTCAATCCGGACGAGCGCCATGCGAAGAAGGACTGGGAATCCTATATCCGCGAAGGCGTCGATTTCGCCCTCGACACGGTCGAGAAGGCGACCGGCGAGACCCAGGTCAACGCCATCGGCTACTGCGTCGGCGGCACGCTGCTCGCCGCAGCCCTCGCGCTGCATGCGCAGGAGGGCAACAAGCGGATCGCCAGCGCGACGCTGTTCACCACGCAGGTCGATTTCACCTATGCCGGCGATTTGAAGGTCTTCGTCGACGAGGGGCAGATCGGCAGCATCGAGGACCGGATGAAGTCCTCCGGCTTTCTCGACGGCTCGAAGATGGCTTCGGCCTTCAACATGCTGCGCGCTTCCGAGCTGATCTGGCCCTATTTCGTCAACAACTACCTGAAGGGCCAGGATCCGATGCCCTTCGACCTGCTCTACTGGAATTCCGATTCGACCCGAATGGCGGCCGCCAACCACTCTTTCTATTTGCGCAACTGCTACCTCAGCAACACGCTGAGCCAGGGCAAGATGGAGCTCGCCGGCAAGACGCTGTCGCTCAAGGACATCAGGATCCCGATCTACAACCTCGCCACCCGCGAGGACCATATCGCCCCGGCAAAATCGGTCTTCGTCGGCTCCAGCTTGTTCGGCGGACCTGTCGAATACGTGCTGTCCGGCTCGGGCCATATCGCCGGGGTCGTCAATCCGCCCGACAAGCAGAAATACCAGTACTGGACCAATGGCGCGGTCAAGGGCGCCTACGAGGACTGGGTGGCCGGGGCCAAGGAGACGCCGGGCTCCTGGTGGCCGCACTGGCAGCGCTGGATTGAGGCGATGGACGACGAACGCGTTCCCGCCCGCGTTCCCGGCGGCGGCGCGCTCAACGCCATCGCCGATGCGCCGGGTTCCTATGTCCTGGCAAGGGTGTAGCGGCAGCGCGGCCGCCCGTTTCGTCCCGCATCCGCCTATCCTTTGCGGCCACGCAGCAGACACGCTAAATCGGTCGCCATGAAATTTGACCCGCCTCTCGTTCCTGCCCGCCTCGTCCGCCGCTACAAGCGCTTCCTGTTCGATGCCGTGCTCGAGGACGGCCGCGAGATCACCGGGTTTTGCCCCAATACCGGGTCGATGCAGGGGCTGACGGCACCGGGCTCGCGCATCTGGCTCTCGCAGCACGACAGTCCCAACCGCAAATATGCCCATGCCTTCGAGCTGATCGAGGCCGAGGGCACCGTGGTCGGCGTGCATGCGGCCATCGCCAACCGGCTGGCCGAAGAGGCGATCCGCAGAGGGCTGGTATCGGATCTCGCCCGTTATCCGGTCCTTGCCCGGGAACAGCGCTACGGCACGCGGTCGCGCATCGATTTCCTGCTCTCCGCACCGGATCGACCGTCGGCCTATGTCGAGGTGAAGAACGTGCATTTCATCCGCCAGGCGGGCCTTGCCGAATTTCCCGACACGGTGACCGCCCGCGGCGCGCGGCACCTGGAAGAGCTGATCGAGATCGTCCGCGGCGGACAGAGGGCCGTCATGCTCTACCTCGTCCAGCGCGAGGATTGCCGGTCCTTGCGCATCTGCGCCGATCTCGACCCGCTCTATGCACGGACCTTTGCCCGCGCGATCGAGGCCGGCGTCGAGGCTCATGCGGTGAAATGCAGGGTCACGCCCACGGAAATCGTGCCGCTCGGCCCGATCGCCATGGACGAACCCGGCCTTGCTGCATTATGTACGACGAATACAGCACTTTCCACGACCGAAAGCGGATGAATGGTAACCTATATCGAAGCGGCGACCGCCCCGCTCAAGAACACCGGCGCGATCAGGCTCTACGGACCTGAGGACTTCGCCGGCATGCGCAAGGCCTGCCAGCTGACGGCACGCTGCCTCGACGAACTCGTGCCGATGGTCAAGCCCGGGGTGACGACCGACGCCATCGACCGCTTCGTCTTCGAATTCGGCATGGACAACGGCGCGCTGCCGGCGACGCTCAACTATCGCGGGTACACCAAATCGGTCTGCACCTCGATCAACCACGTCGTCTGCCACGGCATTCCCAATGACAAGCCGCTGCGCGAAGGTGACATCGTCAATATCGACGTGACCTACGTTCTCGACGGCTGGCACGGCGATTCGAGCCGCATGTATCCGGTGGGCGAGATCAAGCGCGCCGCCGAACGCCTGCTCGAAGTCACCTATGAATGCCTGATGCGCGGCATCGCCGCCGTGCGCCCCGGCGCCCGCACCGGCGCCATCGGCGAGGCGATCCAGACCTATGCCGAGGCCGAGCGCTGCTCCGTGGTGCGCGATTTCTGCGGCCACGGCGTCGGCCGCCTGTTCCACGACAGCCCGAACATCCTGCATTACGGCCGGGCCAACGAGGGGCCGGAACTGAAGGAAGGCATGATCTTCACCATCGAGCCGATGATCAATCTCGGCCGGCCGCATGTGAAGGTGCTGTCCGACGGCTGGACGGCGGTCACCCGCGACCGCTCGCTGACCGCGCAGTACGAGCACGCCGTCGGCGTCACCGCGACGGGTTGCGAGATATTCACCCTGTCGCCGGGCGGCTTCGACCGGCCGGGCCTTCCACCGCTCAAGGGCTGACGATGGCCAAGCCCCCTCCTCCCGGCCCCCTCGACACCGAAGACGAACCCGCCTTCGACCTGCGGGGGGCGGACAGAGGGGCAGAGGGCGAGGCCGGCGACGAACGGGGCTTCTTCGCCGAGCAGGCGGCGAAATCCGGCGGTCTGAAGAAGCGTTCCGCCATCACCGGGACGGCTGAGGCCACGGACGCCCATTATCACGGCCATCGCGACCGGCTGCGGGCGCGCTTCCGCGAGAGCGGCGATACCGCGCTGGCCGACTACGAGATCCTCGAACTCCTGCTGTTTCGCCTCATCCCGCGGCGCGACACCAAGCCGATCGCCAAGGCGCTGATCGCCCGCTTCGGCACGCTCGCCGGCGTCTTCGGTGCCCAGCCGGCGCTGCTGCAGGAGGTCAACGGCGTCGGCGAAACCGTCGCGCTCGATCTGAAACTGATCGCCAGCGCCGCCCAGCGCATGCTGAAAAGCGAGATCCGTGGCCGCCAGGTGCTCTCCTCCTGGTCCTCGGTCATCGACTACTGCCACACGGCGATGGCCTACGAATCGACCGAACAGTTCCGCATCCTCTTCCTCGACAAGCGCAATGCGCTGATCGCCGACGAGGTGCAGGGCCGCGGCACGGTCGACCACACGCCGGTCTATCCGCGCGAAGTGGTCAAGCGGGCGCTGGAACTCTCGGCCACCGCCATCATCCTCGTCCACAACCACCCCTCCGGCGACCCCACCCCGTCGCGCGCCGACATCGACATGACGAAGATGATCGTCGACACGGCAAGGCCGCTCGGCATCGCCGTGCACGACCACATCATCATCGGCCGCGACGGTCATGCGAGCCTCAAGGGGCTCAGGCTGATCTGAGGTCGGCCCGTCCGTCCCGCCTTCGGCGCCCGCGCCCTCCGTCTTGCCGCAATGCGAAAAGCGATAACCAAACGGTTAGGATGGCCTGCTATCGTGCCGCCGGGACAGATCGCGCGGGACGACCAGACTTGCGCCCGACATTCGGGGACACCAGGCATGAACCAATATGATTTCGTCGTCATCGGCAGCGGACCGGCCGGACGCCGGGCGGCGATCCAGGCCGCCAAGCTCGGCAAGAAGGTCCTGGTGATCGAGAAGGGCACGCGCGTCGGCGGCGTCTCCGTGCATACCGGCACGATCCCGTCCAAGACCCTGCGCGAGACGGCACTCAACCTCACCGGCTGGCGCGAGCGCGGCTTCTACGGCCGCTCCTACCGCGTCAAGCAGGAGATCTCGGCGGAGGACCTGCGCCGCCGCCTGCTGATCACGCTCGACCACGAGGTCGACGTGCTGGAACATCAGTTCGCCCGCAACCGGGTCTCCCAGCTTCGCGGCCATGCCCGCTTCATCGACAGGAACACGCTGGAGGTCGAAAAAGAGGACGGCGAGATCATCCGCATCCATGCGGGAGCCGTGCTGCTGGCCGTCGGCACAAGGCCCTATCGCCCCGCCCATATGCCCTTCGACGGCGAGAAGATCATCGACAGCGACGAGATCCTCGAGATCAAGGACCTGCCGCGCTCGATGATCGTCATCGGCGCCGGCGTCATCGGCATCGAATATGCGACGATCTTCTCCGCCCTCGACACCGCCGTCACCGTGATCGAACCGCGCGACAGCATGCTGGAATTCCTCGACAAGGAGATCGTCGAGGATTTCGCCTACCAGCTGCGCGACCGCAACATGAAGCTGGTCTTCGGCCAGACGGTGGAAAAGGTCGAGAAGGACACGACCGGCAAGTGTCGCGTGACACTGCAGAACGGCCGCTCGATGATCGCCGAAATGGTGCTGTTCGCCGCCGGCCGGGTCGGCGCCACCGACGGCCTCGACCTTGCCGCCTGCGGGCTCGAGGCCGACAGCCGCGGCCGCATCAAGGTCGATCCGGACACGTTCCAGACCGCCGTTCCCGGCATCTATGCCGCCGGCGACGTGGTCGGCTTCCCCTCGCTCGCCTCGACCTCGATGGAACAGGGCCGCATCGCGGCACGCCACGCGGTCGGCGCGCCGGCGCAGGAGCCGCCGCAATTCTTCCCCTACGGCATCTATGCCGTGCCGGAAATCTCGACCTGCGGGCTCACCGAAGAGGAAGTGCAGCAGCGCGGCATCCCTTACGAATGCGGCGTCGCGCATTTCCGCGAGACCTCGCGCGGCCACATCATGGGCCTCGACAGCGGTTTGCTGAAGATGATCTTCTCGCTGAAGACCCGCCGCCTGCTCGGCGTCCACATCGTCGGCGAAGGCGCCACCGAACTCGTCCACATCGGCCAGGCGGTGCTGAACCTCAAGGGCACGGTCGAATATTTCGTCGAGAACACCTTCAACTATCCGACGCTCGCCGAAGCTTACAAGATCGCCGGCCTGGATGCCTGGAACCGCATGGGGGAATTGCAGGGGGCGTGAGCTGTGGGGGCTGGTTTGCGCCACAAGCGGTCGTCAGAACAGCGCTCGGACATGGCAGTTTTCGATCTCCATATAAGTCGTTCCAGCCCGAAAGCTGCCATTTCGCTGCAGCTATCAGAGCGTAAAGGATCCCAAATAGCGGGTGCGCGGCGTCTTTCTGCCGTCCTCACGGCGCGGGGACGGACATGCCGAGGCGTTGCTGTTGCCCTATTGCGGCGAACAGCTCGGCATCCTCGCCGATCCCGGCATTCGGCGTGGTGAGCAGCGTATCACCGTAGAACACCGAATTGGCGCCCGCCACGAGACAGAGCACTTGCGCCTCGCGGTTGAGCGCTGAACGGCCGGCCGAAAGCCGCACCGTCGAAGTGGGCATGACGAGGCGGGCCGTCGCCACCATCCGCACCAGCGCCAGGGGATCGACGCGCGGCCGGTTCGCCAGTGGCGTGCCCTCGACCGGCACGAGCGCGTTGATGGGGACGCTTTCCGGATGCGGGTCCATCGACGCCAGAACATGCAGCATCGAGGCCCTGTCGCGGATCGACTCACCCATGCCGATAATGCCGCCGCAGCACAGGTCTATGCCAAAGGAGCGCACGGTCGCGAGCGTATCCAGCCTGTCCTCGTAAGTCCGGGTGGTGATGATCTGGCCGTAGAACTCGGGGCTCGTGTCGAGGTTGTGGTTGTAGGCGGTCAGGCCGGCGGCCGCGAGGCGTTCGGCCTGGTGCGGTTTCAGCATTCCCAGCGTGACGCAGGCTTCCATGCCGAGGGCACGAACGCCCTCGACCATTTCGAGAACAGCATCGAACTCCTTGCCGTCGCGCACCTGCCGCCATGCAGCACCCATGCAAAAGCGCTCGGCTCCCGCTGCCTTGGCGGTTTCTGCCATGGCGATGACCTTTGCCGGCTCCATCAGCCGGTCGCGGGTCAGATCGACCTCGCGGTGATGGGCCGACTGCGGGCAGTAAGCACAGTTCTCCGGGCAGCCGCCGGTCTTGATCGACAAAAGGCTCGCCTTCTGGACCTTGTTCGGATCGTGGTGCTGCCGGTGCACGGCGTTGGCCCGGCCGACCAGTTCCAGCAACGGCAATTCGTGAAGGCCGACGATCTGGTCGATAGTCCAGTCATGCCTGATCGTTCCATCGCGCGCCGTCATTCGCCCTTGCTCCAAAGCCGGGCGATGGAGGCCGGAAGCATAAGGCTGCCCACCGCCACGACGCCGATCTTGACCAGATCGCCGAGCAGGAAGGGAAGAACGCCAACCGCGAGAAGCTGGCCGGCCGGGACATAGACCGCAAGCCATGCGATGCCGATCCCATAGATCGGGACCATGCCTGCTAGCATCGCGCCGGCGCGGCCAGGCATGCTCTTGCCGGCCGCCAGCACGCCGACGAGCCATGATGCAATGAGATAGCCGAGAAGATAGCCGCCGGTCGGGCCGACCATATAGGCTAGGCCGATGCCCCGTTCCGGGGAACCGGAGAAGACCGGCAGACCCAAGGCGCCGGCCGCAAGATAGGCAAGGAAGACCGACACGGCCAGACGCGGCCCGAATGCGACGGCGAATGCCATGACGGCCATCGTGTGGAGTGTCATCGGCACGGGCCAGAACGGAATCTGCACCTTGGCGGCAAGCGTCATCAGAGCCGTTCCGGCAATGATGGTCAACGCAGTCCGCGTTGCCAGGGCTAATCGGCTTTCGATGGGTTTCGTGGCGGTGTCGCTCATTCTGTATCTCCTTCAGCTTAAAATTATAGATAATATTGAGAATCTATCGCTAAATGAATCCACAGAAATACAGTCATGGCAATAGCCACGCTCGCGACGTGACTTTTTGATCGTAGATTTGATGCGTTACATCAGCCTATTTCGGCTTTTTCGGCTCGATCGTCTGAACGTGGCGTGCGAGCGCGGATGCGGCCGTTTCGACGTGTCCGGCCCTCAGGGCATCGAGGATCGCGCGGTGATCCCGGTCGGTCGGCGCCTCCCACTCGGCCCGCCATCCGGAAAACAGGAACCGGGCGCTCGCCGTATGCAGATCATCGATCGCGTTGAGCAGCCGGGGCATCCCGCAGGGGGTCAATATGATGCGGTGGAACGCGCGATTGGCTTCCTCCCACGCCTGAACGTCGCGTGCGCGATCGCCCGCCCTGTTCGCTTCCTCTGCCTGGTCGAGAATGGCTCTGGTCAGATGTGGAACGGCATTGCGCAGCGCCAGGGTCTCCAGCGCGGCACGCATCTCCGCGACTTCGCGCACCTCTTCGAGGCTGAAGCCGGCAACCCGGACACCCCGGCGAGGTTCGCTGACGACCAGTCCTTGCGACTCCAATCGTCTGAATGCCTCGCGCACCGGAACATGGCTCGCGCCGAACTCATCGGCGATGTGATCTTGCCGCAGCTTTGCACCGGCTTCGATCTCGCCCGCGATGATGCGACTGGCGAGCGTCCTGCTGATCTGTGCGGCAATCGTGTCTGATTTGGCGGTCGTCATGGTTTTATAGATAATTCGGATGGAGCCAGCTGTCGATCCGCGATGTGCTCGAAAGTGAACCGCTATTGGAAAAGACGGCGAAAGGCTGCCTTTGCCGTCTCCCTGTCGAAGACAGACCGTCAGGTTTTCCACCATTGTGCGAGTTTAGTCGACCAACTTTCATGACCGCTTCGGGTCGAATACCGCCATAACAACTCAACCCGCTCCCGCCCCCCACACAGCAAAAAAGGCCGCCCACCGGGCGGCCTTTCCACATGTCCGTTCAACAACCCGAAGCTTACTCGGCGTCGCCTTCGGCGGCCTTCTTCTTCGGAGCAGCCTTCTTCTTCGGAGCGGCTTCTTCGCCTTCGGCGGCGTCGTCAGCCTTGGCAGCGGCCTTCTTCTTCGGGGCTGCCTTCTTGGCCGGCTTGTCGCCTTCTTCGGCCTCGTCGTCGGCCAGCAGCTCTTCCTTGGAGACCTTCTTGTCGGTCACGTCGATTTCAGCCAGCAGCTTGTCGATGACCTTCTCTTCGAAGATCGGGGCGCGCAGCGAAGCGGAGGCGCCGGGCGTGTTGCGGAAGAAGTCGAGGATCTGCTTTTCCTGGCCCGGGAACTGCTGAAGCTGGGCGAACAGCGCCCGCTGCATTTCGTCCTCGGAGACTTCGACGCCGCCCTTTTCACCGATTTCCGAGAGAACGAGGCCGAGACGAACGCGGCGCTCGGCGAGCGTGCGGTATTCGGTACGGGCTTCTTCTTCGGTCGTGTCTTCGTCGGCGAAGGTCTTGCCGGACTGGGCGAGATCGGTGTTGATCTGGCGCCAGATGTTCTCGAACTCGGCGTCGACGAGCTTGGAGGGCGTGTCGAACTGGTAGAGTTCGTCCAGCTGGTCGAGGATCTGACGCTTGACCTTCTGGCGGGTGACGTTGCCGTACTGGCTCTCGATCTGGCCGCGGACGATTTCCTTCAGCTTGTCGAGCGATTCGATGCCGAGCTTGGAGGCGAGTTCGTCGTTCAGTTCGATGGCGGCGGGGCTGGCCACTTCCTTGACGGTGATGTCGAAGGTGGCTTCCTTGCCGGCGAGGTTGGCGGCCGGATAGTCGGCCGGGAAGTTGACGGTGATGACCTTTTCATCGCCAGCCTTCAGGCCGACGAGCTGGTCTTCGAAACCCGGGATGAAGCGGTTCGAACCGATGACCAGTTCGGCATCCTCGTCCTTGCCGCCGTCGAAGGCAACGCCGTCGACCTTGCCGAGGTAGTCCATGGTGACGCGGTCGCCTTCGGCGGCCTTGCCCTTCTTGGTTTCGAAGGTGCGGGCGTTCTCGGCGATCTTCTCGATCTGCTCGATCACTTCCGCATCCGAGACCTCGACCACTTCGCGGGTAACCTTGAGGCCGTCGACCGGCTTCAGTTCGATCGGCGGGATGATCTCGTAGGAGAGCGTGAACTCGAGGTCGGCCTGGGCCGACAGGATCTTGTCGGCTTCGGCCTCGTCCTCGGTCATGGCGATTTCCGGCTGGGTCGCCGACTTTTCGCCGCGCTCCGACAGGATGGCGGAGGGCTGTTCGCGGATGATCTCGTTGACCAGTTCGGCCATGATCGACTTGCCGTACATCTTCTTCAGGTGACCGACCGGAACCTTGCCCGGGCGGAAGCCGTTGATGCGGACCTTGTCCTTGGTCTCGGCCAGGCGCTCGTTCATGCGAGCTTCCATGTCCTTGGCCGGAATGACGACCTTGATTTCGCGCTTCAGCCCTTCAGCGAGCGTTTCGATAACCTGCATGTTCTTACCTTCATGTCGTGGCGGCCGTGCTCGGACAGCCGGTTGTTTCCCTGAGCACGACGCCGGAATCCTATGTTCCCGGACGTGGCTGCGGCGCAGTCTTCAAGCATTCCTGCCAGGCAAAACGGTGATAACAGCAGCGGGATCGTCACCCGGTCCGTCTCGCACCGCCCGCTCGGCAATCTGGTGCGGGTAGAGAGACTTGAACTCCCACGCCTTGCGGCACCAGAATGTAAATCTGTCCCCTGCGCTTTACTTTTCCCTAATTCTCTTATTAGTTCAGAGACTTAGAGCTTCCCGAATGCTTTGTACTTATCCCGTGTGACCGGCTTTTCGGTCACTTTTTCATGTGACCGGTCACATCTCGGTCACACGGTCACGGGCGCTGATACACCTGAAAGGCGCTAGATTGCAAGCCGTTTCCGCTCGGTCGTAGTGTGGGAATTTTGCTGCATCGTATCGACCCGCTTGTGACCCGGCAGCTCTTGCACGGTGCGGATATCCACACCCGCGCCAAACACCTGCGTAGCGAAGATGTGCCTCAGAACCGGAGGCGTGAACTCCGCATGCCCGTCCATGCCAGGCGCCGCCTTCATAGACAGCCCCCGATCTCGGATCACTCTCGGCTTCAGCGTGAAGACCTTGTCGTCCGGATTGGTGAAGCCGGCCGGGGCTTCCAGGCGACCGGACAGCTGGTCAGCCTTCATCTGGGCTTGCCAGTCTAGGGCTTGCCGCTCATCCGGGAGGTCCTTCCGGTGTCTCTTCCCCTTGCAGGTGATAGACACTTGCCAGCAGTCGCCGCGTTGTTTAACAGACATGCGCTGCTCCTTTCAGCCCGGTTGGTGGAATTGGTAGACACACTTGGTTTAGGTCCAAGCGCGAGAGCATGGGGGTTCGAGTCCCTCACCGGGCACCAGAGTTCCTCAGATACTCCTTCGCAGAGACGAATGCGCTCGAGCCGCGCTGCGAACGCTCAGATCGCGATGCTGCTCGTACTCACGGTGCCAGCCCCGCAGGGCATTCTTGGTGGGATAGCCCAACCGGC
The DNA here is from genome assembly GCF_059424725.1 of Allorhizobium sp. GW101-3B10. Classification (NCBI taxonomy): domain Bacteria; kingdom Pseudomonadati; phylum Pseudomonadota; class Alphaproteobacteria; order Hyphomicrobiales; family Rhizobiaceae; genus Allorhizobium; species Allorhizobium sp. GW101-3B10. The sequence continues at coordinate 1,937,942 of NZ_JBWKZR010000001.1, forward strand.
GAATAGTCGCCTTAACCCGCTTGCCGAGCTTGATAGACAGCTCGACTGCTCGAAGCCTGTCTGCTTAGGCCTGCAAACTTCCTGATTTTTTCCTCGGACACCGCCAGCCCATAGCCAGAAACGTAGAGCGCCTGCAGAACCCCCTTGACCTTCCCCTCATGGGAAGGTGCACTGTTTCCCTGATGCCTCGATTGACGGAGATCAATCCCGGCAGACTGGAAGGCGCTAGAGTTGGCGCCGTCGGTGATGATGAGAGACGTGTATGAGTTCGGCCCGCGGGATTCAGAGCTGGTTGAGAGTGGTGGCGACCGCGCTGGCGATCGCGCTGGTCTTCGCCGCTGTCCAATCGCACGCCTCACCGGACCTGTGCGCCAGATCTGCTGAACTGGCGGACGCGCACCATCACAATCCTCATCCAGACTCGAACCATCAGGATGAGGATCAGGGAGACTGTTGTCTCAGCGCGTGCGTTCTCTGCGTGGCGCCGATCCTTGGGCCCGGGACGATCCTGAAGACCGTTGCCCCGACCATTGCTCCCCTGTGGCGATCCAGCCGGCTATCCGGGCAGGCTCCCTCTCCGGGATGGCACCCTCCCCGATCGGCTGGCTGACGAAGCGCGCATCGCGCGGACTTCACCTGTCAACAGCATGGTCGTGAAGCGACCGGGATCGAGAGAGATATCATGTTTAGAAGAGATTTCCTGAAGACGCTCGCCGTCGGTGCGACGGCCCTTTCACCATTGGCGAGCGCCGTGGCAAGAGCCACAACGAGCACCAACGAGCTGGTCATCGGCAAACGCACGCTGGAGGTGAACGGCAAGCCGGCCTCCGTCTTCGGACTGACCAACCGAGCGGGCACAGCCGGACTGGTTCTGGATGCCGACACCAGGTTCGACGTTCTCCTGAAAAACCAGAGCGGCGAGGAAACGCTGATCCACTGGCACGGGCTGACGCCCCCCTGGGAGATGGACGGCGTGCCCGGCAATCCGTCGACCCTGCTGCCATCGAACGAAACGCGAGCCTATGACTTTCCGGTCGGCAGGGGCGGAACCCACTGGATGCATGCCCACACCTTGCAGGAGCAGAACCTGCTGGCGGCGCCCCTGATCGTGCGCACGGCCGAGGACCGGGCCCGCGACGAGCAGGAGGTCGTGGTTCTCCTGCACGACTTCTCCTTCAAATCGCCAGAGGAACTGCTGGCCGAGCTCCAGTCCGGCGAGGGTGGCCACGCCATGCCTTCGGGCCATGGCGGCATGACATCGATGATGAACATGCATGGCGGGCACCAGATGGGCGGTGGCGGAACGGCTGCGGGCATGCCGATGATGGCCATGCCGGCCATGGACCTCAACGATATCGAGTACGACGCCTATCTCGCGAATGACCGCACTTTGGAGGATCCGGAGATCGTCCGCGTCGAGCGAGGCGGACGTGTCAGGCTGCGCATCATCAATGGCGCGACGGCGACCGGGTTCACGATCGATACCGGCTCGATCGAAGGCGAGCTCATCGCGGTCGATGGGCAGGACGTCATGCCGGTCCGCGGTCGCCGGTTTCCCTTGTCGATGGGGCAGCGTGCCGACATACGAGTGAACCTGCCGGCGGAGGAAGGAGCCTTCCCTATCCTCGCTCTTCGCGAGGGCGCGGTCGAGAGGACGGGCATCGTCCTGGCGACGCCGGCGGCGCGTGTCGAGAAGCTCGAAACATCGGGCGCCAACAAGGGACCGGTTCTGGACCTCTTGCTGGAGCAGAGGCTGCAGAGCCTCTCGCCCCTTCCGGTGCGCCCGGCAGACCAGCGGTTCGAACTGATGCTCGGCGGTGACATGGCCACCTACAAGTGGGGATTCACTGCCGACGGCCCGCTCGACATGGTCGAGGGCCAGCGGGTCCGGATATCGATGCACAACATGTCGATGATGGCCCACCCCATGCATCTCCATGGCCATCATTTCCAGGTCGTGGCGATCAACGGAATGGCGCTCAACGGCGCCATGCGGGACACCGTGATGCTTCCGCCGATGGCACAAGTTGCGATCGAATTCGACGCCGACAATCCGGGACGCTGGCCGCTGCACTGTCACCATCTCTATCACATGGCGACCGGCATGATGACCTTCGTCGACTATGGCAAGGCAGGGTGAGGAGGTTCCCATGAACGACCAACATCACACGCATCGCCAAGACCAGCACGAACATGCGCATCACCATGATGGTCATGCCCCGCGCCCGTCAGCTCCACCGGCCCCGGCCGGCGGGGAAATGTCGAAGGCGACGATCTACACCTGCCCGATGCATCCGCAGATCCGGCAGAACGGCCCTGGCAACTGCCCCATCTGCGGCATGACCCTCGAGCCAGAGATGCCCGTTGCCGCTGAGCATGGCAGCGACGAGTACGCCGACATGTCCCGGCGCTTCTGGATCGGTTTGATCCTCAGCCTTCCCGTGCTGGCGCTGGAGATGGGCGGACATCTGACGAATCTTCACGGCGTACTGATGCCGCAGACATCGAACTGGATCCAGCTGGTGCTGGCAACACCTGTCGTGCTCTGGGCGGGCTGGCCGTTCTTCGAGCGCGGCTGGCGGTCGATCCTCAGTCGCCACCTCAACATGTTCACGCTTATCGCCATGGGCGTCGGAGTGGCCTGGCTCTTCAGCGTCGTTGCCACCCTGCTGCCCGGCATATTTCCCGAGACCTTCCGTTCGACCGAGGGAGCGGTTGCGGTCTACTTCGAGGCCGCCGCCGTCATTACGGTTCTCGTTCTGCTGGGCCAGGTCCTGGAACTGCGTGCACGGGAGCAGACCGGCGGTGCCATTCGCGCGCTTCTCGATCTCGCGCCCAAGATCGCCAGGCGGGTGCGGGCCGATGGCGCCGACGAGGACATAGCCCTTGAGGCCGTCAGCGTCGGCGACATGCTGCGTGTTCGTCCCGGCGAGAAAGTGCCGGTCGACGGGGTGCTGAAAGAGGGGCGAAGCTCAGTCGACGAGTCCATGATCACGGGGGAATCCATGCCCGTGACCAAGGAGCCCGGAGCACGGTTGATAGGCGGCACCATGAACCGGACCGGCGGCTTCGTCATGGAGGCCGGCCGCGTCGGCGCAGACACCATGCTGTCACAGATCGTCAAGATGGTGGCCGAGGCACAGAGGTCCCGCGCACCCATCCAGCGTCTCGCAGACCAGGTTTCTGGCTGGTTTGTTCCGATCGTCGTCCTGATTGCCCTGGCCTCGTTCTTTCTCTGGGTTTTCCTCGGTCCGGAACCGCGCTTCGCCCACGGGCTTGTTGCCGCCGTTGCGGTTCTCATCATCGCGTGTCCTTGCGCGCTGGGATTGGCCACGCCCATGTCGATCATGGTCGGCGTCGGAAAAGGCGCGAGCGTCGGTGTCCTCATCAAGAACGCGGAAGCGCTGGAGAGGTTCGAGAAGGTCGACACGCTGGTGCTGGACAAGACGGGCACGCTCACCGAGGGCCAACCTCGGCTCACGGCAGTCGTTCCCGCCCCCGGTTTGCCCGAAGCGGACGTGCTGAGAACCGCCGCCAGCCTGGAACGATCGAGCGAACATCCGCTGGCGCTGGCAATCGTCAATGCGGCGGTCGAGAGGCGCCTGTCGCTCGGGGACGTCCAGGACTTTGACAGCCCTGTCGGAAAGGGCGTCACGGGCGTTTTCGAGGGACGAAGGGTCGTCTTGGGAAGCCACCGGATCATGGAGGAACACGCAATCGACCTGACTGCCTTCCTCTCCAAGGCCGAAAGCCTGCGCAATGACGGAGCAACCGTGATCTTCATGGCGGCCGATGGAAAGGTCGAAAGCCTGTTTGCGATCGCGGACCCGGTGAAGCAGACGACGCCGGAAGCGCTGAGAACGCTGGTGGATGAAGGCATTCGCATCGTCATGCTGACGGGCGACAACCGGACGACCGCGGAAGCCGTCGCCCGACGCCTCGGGATCGCGGAGGTCGAGGCGGAGGTCCTTCCGGAAGACAAGAGCAAGATCGTGTCGCGCCTGAGAGGTGAAGGACGGATCGTCGCCATGGCAGGGGATGGCGTAAACGACGCGCCGGCTCTCGCCGCCGCCGACGTCGGGATCGCCATGGGCACGGGCACCGACGTCGCGATGGAAAGCGCCGGGGTCACGCTGTTGAAGGGAGACCTGATGGGTATCGTGCGGGCGCGACAACTCAGCCGCGCCACGATGGCCAACATTCGCCAGAACCTGTTCTTCGCCTTCGTCTACAATGCCGCGGGCGTCCCCATCGCAGCCGGGCTGCTCTATCCGTCCTTCGGGATCTTGCTGTCGCCGATCATTGCCGCGGCAGCGATGGCCTTGTCATCCGTCAGCGTGATCGGCAACGCGTTGCGCCTGAGAACGACCCGGATATGAACCTCGAGACATAGGCATCCCGCCCCGGTCGATGACCGGGGCTTCTGCCGCCGACGCAATCTGTTACCTTCCAGAAATACATGGCGCGGTTTTCTCGAGTAGAATACGGATGCCTCGCTTTCGGAGTGGTGGAGAAGAAGCCTCTTGGACGTCCCGGTCGAAATCCTGATTGTTGACGACGATGGTCAGATCCTGATCCTGGTCGCCAAGTTCCTGAGGGCGAATGGCTTTCGTGTCCACACGGCCCGAAACGGCGTCGAAATGTTCGAGGTCCTGAGGCGCGCGCCGGTCGATCTGATCGTTCTGGACCTGATGCTGCCGGGCAAGAACGGACTGGAGCTTTGCCGCGACCTCCGGCGTTCCTCCTCGGTGCCGATCATCATGCTCACGGCCAAGGGCGATGAGACCGACCGCATCATCGGCCTGGAGGTCGGTGCGGACGACTACCTGCCAAAGCCCTTCAATCCACGCGAACTGCTGGCGCGCATCAGCGCCGTTCTGCGCCGTACACGTGGGGATGCGACGGCTTCGAGGGAACGGGGTGGGCGCAGTTTCCAGTTTTCCGGCTGGTCGCTGGACACGATGAAACGCGAGCTGACAGGCCCGAACGGAGTGGTCGTCGACCTGTCGACGGGAGAGTATGATCTGCTGATCGCCTTTCTCGAAGCGCCCCAGCGTGTCCTGTCCCGCGAGTTCCTGCTGGATTCAGCCCGCAATCGGGCCATCGAGGGCTATGATCGTTCGATCGACGTCCAGGTCAGCAGACTGCGCAGAAAACTCGACGGGCCCGAAGACCTGATCAAGACGGTCAGAGGGGCTGGATACCTGTTTGCGACGGACGTCGTCCGTGTCTGATCCAAGCACCGAAACCGTCCTGCGGCGCTGGTGGCGCTCGATCGACAGCCTGCGACTGAGAACCGCGATCGTGGTCCTCTTCGGCATCTCGGTCGTGCATTTCGGGAGCCTGTTCACCTACCACCACAGTCTCGAGCAGGAGCTCGACCTCGCCAACGAAGCCCGGCTGGCGGAACAGTTGCTGACCATCAAGAGATCGGTCATGCGAGCCCCTGCAAACGAGCGGGAGAACATAGCCCACGATTTTTCCGGAGGGTCGATCGACGCGCACTGGGGCACCACGCCCTATGCCGTTTCAACGGGAGCAGACGCTGACAACTGGGAGCCACTGAAGCGAAACCTGCGGGCCCTGGCACCCGAAATCGCCGAGGACGGACTGATCATCGGCCCGGACACGCATGCCGGTAACGATCCGCATCTCGCCGTTGTTTCAATCCAGCTGCCTGACACCACCTGGATCAACATCAACCTCGTCTCCTGGGACCGGCGGGTGCCTCCTCCCGCGGGCATGCTGTTTTCAACGACGCTCATGGCGGTCGGAGCCATCATCGTGTCCATGCTTCTGGTGCGGTGGTTCACCCGCCCCCTTACAGCGGTCGCAGAAGCCGCGAAGGATTTCTATCGCGGCAAGACGGTCGTTCCGGTTCCTGAAACCGGACCTCGGGAGGTGGTCGAACTGGCCTCGGCGTTCAACGACATGCAGCGGCGGATCGAGCGCCTGATCGAAGACCGGACTCAGGCTCTTGCGGCGGTCTCGCACGATCTCAAGACACCCATCACACGACTGAGGTTCAGGGCCGAGGACCTCTCCGACGTCTCGGCACGGGCCGCGATGGCGGAGGATCTCACCGAAATGGAGCGGATGCTGGACCAGACCCTCTCTTTCCTTCGCGGCGACCGTAGCGATGAGGAACTCAAGCCGATCGATGTCGTGGCGATCCTGGAAACACTTGCGGACGACGCTGCCGATCGAGGCGCCTCAGTGGAGCTGGCAGGGGCTGCTCACGCGATCGTTGCCGGACGGCGTCTCGCGCTGAAGCGGGCCTTCGCAAACCTGGTCGAGAATGCCATCAAGTATGGCGAGAGGGCCGCGATAAACGTCTCGGATCAGGAGACGAACGTCGTCGTCACCATTCATGACTCCGGGCCAGGCATTGCCTCTGGCGATGTCGACCGCGCCCTTTCCCCCTTCGTTCGGCTGGAGCCTTCCAGAAACCTTCAAACGGGCGGCTTCGGCCTGGGCTTGCCGATCGCCAAAGCCATCATCGACGGCCACGCGGGAAAGCTGGCGTTCGACAACGGGGCCAAGGGCGGGCTGGTCGTCACCGTAACGCTCCCGAAGAGCCCGCCGACATCCTGAAACATACTGTAACAATCACGACATCGACCGACATAGTGGCCGGGTTACACCGGGGCAAATCAACTCATTCGCCGGATTTCCGATGGTCGACCGATTCGCCCCCTTCTTCGCTGGCTTCACCCTTCTTCTGATCGGGCTCATTGCGTCGCCGCTCGCGGCCCATGAAGGCCATGATCACGGCGCTCCGCCTCCGCCCGTCTCCACGACGATCGCGCCGCGCGCCGAGGCCTCCACGGCCGATCTCGAGCTGGTCGCCGTGGCTCGCGGAGAACGGCTCGAGATCTTCCTCGACAGTTTCAAGGGCAATGACGCGATCGACGGTGCGACGCTTGAAATCGACGGCCCGGGCGGCACGACAAAGGCAGAGCCGAACGGCGATGGCACGTACATGGCGGCCGCCCCCTGGCTGTCGCAGCCCGGCACCCATGATCTTGCCATCACTGTCATCGCCGGGGACCTGTTCGACGTGTTGACGGTAACACTTGTCATCCCGCAGGCATCCGGCGGATCGACCCCTGTCGCCGACGGGGGCGGACTTCTGATCGGCACGGCCTGGGCTCAGGAACTCGGCTCCAGGCTCCAGCGGCAAGACCTGACGCTCTGGACCATTGGCGGCGGCGGCGTCGTGATCGGCCTGGTGCTCTCCGGCGTGTTTCGGCGTCGCAAGACCGCGATTCCGGCTGTCATGACGGCGGCCGTCCTGCTTTTGGCCGGTTCACCTCAGGCCGATGCGGCAGGCTCCGTGGGCACCACCACGCGCGCCAACGAACGCGACGTCGCCCAGCGGTTCGCCGATGGCTCCATCTTCGTACCGAAGACCACGCAGCGCATCCTTGCCATACGGACGACCTTCACCGAAAACGTAACGCATCGGGGAACGGTCGAGCTACCAGCACGGGTCATCCCCGATCCGACCACTTCGGGCTACGTGCAGGCTTCGGTTTCGGGACGGCTTACACCACCGCCCGGCGGCTTTCCTCAACTTGGCGCCCGCGTTTCGGCGGGTGATGTGCTGGCGCTCGTGCAGCCGTCCATTGGTGCCGCGGATTTCACCAGCCAGCAGCAGCAGGCCCACGAGCTCGATCAGGAGATCATGTTGGTCGAGCGAAAGCTGCAACGCTTCGAACGACTGCAATCCGTGATCGCGCGGGGCGAAATCGAGGACGCCTCGTTGGAGTTGCAGGGCCTTCGCGCGCGGCGTGCCAATCTCAAACAAGCACCGACGGCGGCGGAGAAACTTACCGCCCCGGTCTCGGGCGTCATTGCGGCCGCACAGGCCGTCGCGGGTCAGATTGCAGAGCCCAGCACGGTCATTTTCCAGATCATCGACCCTTCGCGATACTGGGTGGAGGCACTGAGCTTCGAAGCGCACTCGGTCACGGGACCCGCCAGAGGCAAGTTCATGGACGGCCGGACGGCCTCGCTCACCTATCGCGGCAGTGGCCTTGCCGATCGCAACCAGGCGATCCCGATCCACTTCAGCGTCGACGAAAAGCCGGAGGGAGTCCGGGCAGGACAATTGCTGACGGTGCTGTCCTCTACGACCGATGAACGCGCCGGCATCGCCGTTCCGCGTACCAGCGTCCTGCGGGGATCGAACGGCCAGTCCCTCGTCTACGAGCACACCAATGCGGAGCGCTTCGTTCCGAGGGAGGTCCGCACGGAGCCGCTGGACGGCGACCGGCTTCTGATCGTGTCCGGAATCGAGCCGGACAAGCGCATCGTCACGCAGGGCGCCGAACTCCTGAACCAGATCCGTTGAGACGCAGATGTTCAACTTTCTTGTCACGCAATCCCTGAAGAACCGCCTGTTCGTGCTGGCCATCGCCGCCGTCTTGATGATCTACGGCGCATTCACGGCTACCCGCTTGCCGGTCGACGTTTTCCCGGATCTCAACCGCCCCACCGTCACCATCATGACGGAAGCCGAAGGTCTTGCGCCGGAGGAGGTCGAACAACTGGTCACCTATCCTCTCGAGGCCCAGATGAACGGCCTGCCGGGCGTGAGCCGCGTCCGCTCGACATCCGGCGTCGGCCTGTCGATCATCTATGTCGAATTCGACTGGGATACCGACATCTATCGCAATCGGCAGCAGATCGCCGAGCGTCTTTCCCTCGTCCAGCCGCAGCTTCCCACCAATGTCGTTCCGCAGATGGGGCCGATAAACTCCATCATGGGCCAGGTCATGCTGATCGCCGTGACGGGTCCGGAAGGTGTCTCGCCGATGGAGCTGCGGGAGCTGGCGGATTTCACGGTCCGCCCGCGAATCCTGAGCATTCCCGGCGTTGCCCAGGTCATTCCGATCGGCGGCGAGGTTCGGCAATACAGGGTCTCTCCGAATTCGGCCGCCATGCGTGCACTGGGCGTCTCCTTCGAACAGATCGAGCAGGCTCTCGCCCAGTTCGGATCGAACACAGGCGGAGGCTTCACCGACCAGTACAGTCGCGAGTTCCTGATCCGCAACGTGGGTCGCACGCAAAAAATCGAGGACCTGGCAGGTATCGTGGTGGCGACTGTCGAGGGCCAGCCGGTCCTGTTGCGCCAGGTCGCGGATGTGTCCTTCGCAGCGCGCCTGAAGCGAGGCGATGCGGGCTATCAAGGCCAGTCCGCCGTGATCGTCTCGGTGGAGAAGCAGCCGAACGTCGACACGGTCCAACTGACGCGTGAGGTTGAAGCTGCCCTGAGCGAGATTGGCGCGACTTTGCCCGAGGGCGTGCGAGCCGACCAGGTGCTCTTCAGACAGGCCAACTTCATCGAAACGTCGATCGGCAACGTCCAGAAGGTCCTGGCTGAAGCGATCGTCGTGGTCGCCATCATCCTGTTCGCATTTCTCCTGAACACGCGCACCACCGCGATCTCGCTCACGGCCATTCCCGTCTCCATTCTCGTCACGGCAATCGTCTTCCATATGCTCGGGCTGTCGATCAACACCATGACGCTCGGAGGGCTGGCGATCGCGATCGGCGAACTGGTCGACGATGCGGTCGTCGATGTCGAGAACATCTTCCGTCGCCTTCGGGAGAACCGGGAGAAAGGCAGTCCCCGCACCGTCTTTGCGGTCGTGGTTTCCGCGAGCCAGGAGGTCCGTTCCGGCATTGTCTATGCCACGATGATCATCGTTCTCGTCTTCGTGCCGCTCTTCGCCCTGTCCGGGATCGAAGGCAGGCTGTTTGCTCCCCTCGGCCAGGCCTACATCATCTCCATCCTGGCATCCCTGGTCGTCTCGATCACCCTCACGCCCGTGATGGCCTACTACCTGCTGCCGGGTCTCAAGCGCCTGGACGAGCACGAGGGCGTCATCGTCCGCGTGCTGAAGAAGGCAAACCGGCGACTTCTGGCCTGGTCCTTCGGTCACCCGAAGATCCTGATGACGACTGTACTGGCAGGTGTCATTGCCGCCGTCATGTTCGCGACCCAATTGCCAAGGTCGTTTCTACCGCCCTTCAACGAGGGCACGCTGACCATCAACATGCTCTTCAATCCGGGGATCTCGCTCGCGGAGAGCCATCGCGTCGGCCTGATCGCAGAACGGTTGATCATGGAGGTCCCGGAAGTCGAGCAGGTCGGGCGACGCACCGGAAGAGCGGAACTCGACGAGCATGCCGAAGGCGTCCATTCCTCAGAGATCGAGGTCGCGCTGATGGCCGATGGACGCTCCAAGGACGAGATCATCGCGGATATCCGATCGCGGCTTTCCGTGCTTCCCGTCGCGACGAATGTCGGGCAGCCCATCTCGCATCGTCTGGACCACATGCTCTCCGGGGTCCGCGCCCAGATCGCGCTGAAGATCTACGGCGAGGATCTGGATGCCATTCGTGGCTTTGCCGAGGAGTTTCGTGGCAAGCTCGACGAGATTCCGGGGATCGTTGACCTTCAGGTCGAAAAGCAGGTTCGCATTCCGCATCTCGAAGTGATCGTCGACTATCGGCGCGCCGCCCTTTACGGCGTCCAACCCGCCAGCGTGACCGAACAGCTCGAACGCCTGTCCAACGGAACCATCGTCTCCCGCATCGTCGACGGCAACAAGCGTTTCGATGTCGTGCTCCGGCTTGAGGACGAGACACGCAGCACGAAGGGTCTCGCGGATCTTCTGATCGAAACCCCCGTTGGCTGGATCCCCATCAGCCAGATTGCCGAGGTAAGGGAGACGGATGGCCCGAACCAGATCCTTCGGGAGAACGGCAAGCGCCGTGTGGTGGTGCTCGCCAACACGGATGGCGAAGCGGACATGGCGACCGTCATCGCCGAAATCCGAAGCGTGATCGCCGCGTCGACCCTGCCTCCCGGCTTTTTCGTGAACCTGGAGGGCACGTTCCAGGCACAGGAGGAATCGATGCGAACAATCGGGCTCCTGTCGATCCTGTCGCTCTCGATGGTGTTCGCGATCCTCTTCTCCCGCTATCGCTCGGTACTGTTCGTCTCGATCATCATGGCGAGCGTGCCGCTGGCACTGATCGGGTCGGTAACGGCACTCTGGATCGCGGGACAGCCGCTCTCCGTCGCGTCCATGATCGGCTTCATTACGCTGACCGGCATATCGACACGCAACGGCATCCTGAAGATCAGCCACTACATCAATCTCGCAATCCAGGAAGACATGCCGTTCGGGCGCGAACTGGTGATGCGCGGGTCGCTGGAACGTCTCACCCCCGTCCTGATGACCGCCCTGTCCGCCGGCGTCGCCTTGGTTCCGTTGATGATCGACGCGACGGCACCGGGCAAGGAGATCCTCCATCCGGTCGCCATCACCATCTTCGGCGGTCTGGTAACGGCGACCGTCCTCGACACCCTGCTCACGCCAACCCTGTTCCTGCGATACGGGCGCAAGCCCCTGGAGCGCCTCGTGGAACAGGCCCGCAGCCAGATCGAGCAGACCCATTCGCCACGCGGCACGCCCGCCAGCGCAATCGAAGCCTTTTGATCCCACAAGGAGATTTCCCATGCGTCGCAGCCTTCTTGCCCTCTCCCTGATTGTCTCGATGGGCGCCCTGCCCGTCCATGCCCACGCTCCTAGTCCCGGACCCAATGGCGGTCTCAAGGTCGATGCGGGAGCCAATCACCATATCGAGCTGGTCGTCGCTGGCACGGAGCAGGTGAGCGTCTACCTCTTCGACGCGGCTGATCAGCCGGTGCCGGCGGCCGGTTACAGCGGAAACGCCATCCTGCTGATCGACGGAAGCCCGCAGCGCTTCGCGCTTACGCCAAGCGAGGGCAATCGTCTCATCGGCACCTCGCCCGCCCCCGTCCCACAAGGAGTCAAGGGCGCCGTCCAGGTTGCCGCCCCCGATGGCACCACGGCGCAGGCCAAGTTTTGAGTCACGCTGGAGAAGCCAGGCTGGTCGACGCGCGAGGCGTTTGGACGGCCTATGCTCCATGCGCGCGATCGTTGGTGTCGCGCCTCCGCGCCGGCGATCATCGGCGCGGCCTCTTCTTACGAGAGGCGATCACAATAGCGCGAGCGGGTCTTCTCTTTGCGACACAGCAAGGATGAGCCGACGAGCGTGGTCTTGAATGGACGTGATGATGAGGCTCCTCAACCCAGGACATTCAGATGACCCGACGCACGATTTTCCCCATAGCCTTCGCGCTTTTCCTGTTGTCGGCAACGGCGCCGGCATGGGCCGACGGGACCCATAATCACCCGGCGGCAAACGGAACTACGGTGGCTCCGCTCGACATCGTGCGCAAGGCGACCGATCTTGTCGCGCCGGTGAAGCGGGCCGGCCCGGAAACGATCAAGGTGAGGCTGGACACAGTCGAAGTGACGGGCAGGCTTGCCGACGGCGCGACCTATCACTACTGGACCTTCAACAGAAAAGTGCCCGGCCCCTTCGTTCGTGCCAGAGTGGGCGATACCGTCGAGGTCGAGCTCCAGAACCCGTCCGACAGCGGTGAACGCCACAGCGTCGACTTCCATGCCGTCACCGGCCCGGGCGGCGGAGCCGTCGCGACCGACGCCGCACCCGGGGAAACGAAAGGCTTCACCTTCAAGGCCTTGAAACCGGGGCTTTACGTCTATCACTGCGCCGTCCCGCTTGCCGCGCAACACATCGCCAACGGCATGTACGGCTTGATCCTCGTCGAGCCCGAGCAAGGCCTTCCGCCTGTCGACCGGGAATTCTATGTGATGCAGGGCGAAATCTACACCTCGCAGCCTTACGGTACGAAGGGCAAGCTGACCGGGAGCCCGGACAGGCTGATGGACGAGACGCCGGAATACTACGTGTTCAACGGCGCGGCCAACGCGCTGACCGGCGACAATGCGCTGACGGCCAGGGTCGGCGAAACCGTTCGCATCTATTTCGGCGTCGGCGGCCCCAACAAGACCTCGAGCTTTCATGTGATCGGCGAGATCTTCGACAAAGCCTACCAACTGGCGTCCCTGACAAGCGATCCGCTGACCGATGTGCAGACGATTTCGGTGCCGCCGGGCGGGGCGGCGGTGGTCGACCTGACCCTCGACGTTCCAGGCGAATACGTCCTGGTGGACCACGCCTTGTCGCGGGCGGCGCGTGGGCTGGTCGGCAAGCTCGTGGCCGAAGGGCCGCAACGGACGGAGATATTCGACGGCGCGTCGATAAAGACCGCCCAGGAAGGGCACGACGATCACGGCTCGCACTGATCGGTCCAGGCGATGCGGGGTCCGGCAAGCCTGGCCGCCATGCTTGCGACCGACGTGACACCCGCCTTCGGTGGGCACAAAATAGAGGCGGTTGCGGCAGAACAGACAGGGAGTTGGGCATGAAACGCAGGACATTCCTTTGCCTCGTTGCCTCGGTGGCAGTCGTTCCAGGGACCGGCCTTGCGGCAAGTTACGCCATGACGGTCCACAAGGATGCAAACTGCGGATGCTGCGCGGCGTGGGCGTCTGCCTTCAACAAGGCCGGATATGCGGTCAGCACCGTAAACGAACCGGATATGGAGGCTGTCAAAAACAGTTTTGACGTTCCGCCGGAACTTTGGGGATGCCACACGGCCGAGATCGAGGGATATTATCTGGAAGGTCATGTGCCGCTGGAGGCTGCCGAACGACTGCTGCGCGAGCGTCCTCCGCTCGCCGGTCTCGCCGTGGCGGGAATGCCGTCCGGCTCGCTGGGCATGGGCAATGATCCCGGCGCGGATTACGAGGTCATCGCCGTCCCTCGCGACGGATCGGAGCCTTTTGTCTATCTTGCCGTGAGTCCCGATTGAGAAATTGATCAGGTTCCACGCACAGACAATTGCGCTCGGGCCATTCGTCATGAGGCGAATGGATATTGGGACTCTATAGCCCGAACGATGCCAGGATCGGACAAGGCCCCCTGCTGCCGGCGGAACATTCCTCGATCAGCCTTTCCAGAGCCTCGCGCGTGCGATGGAGTTCCGCGATCCGCGCGTTCAAGGCGCTGAGGCGCCTTCCAGCTGCCTCGCGGGCACGCTCCCTGTCTTGTCCGGCATCGAGATCGAGCAGCTCCCGGATCTCTTCGAGCGTAAACCCCGCGGTCTGGGCCTGTCTGATGAAGAGGAGCCGCCGAACATCTTCACGCCCATATCGCCGGCCCCCTTCCAGCCGCTTCGGGGTCTTCAGAAGGCCCTTGCGTTGATAGAACCGGATGGTCTCCACCCCGACGCTTCCCGCCGCGGCAAATTTTCCGATCGTCATGTCCAAGGGCGCTTGACTCTGTACCATGGTACAGAACGTATGGTCTTGCCAACGGTTTCACAAGACAAGGAGACGTGAAATGTTGGAGAAGACAAACCGCGCATCGCACGAAAAGAAGGCCATTCTCTACCGGATGGTCACCGAGGAGCATACCTGCCCCTACGGCCTCAAAGCCAAGGACCTGCTTCGGCGCTCGGGGTACGAGGTCGAGGATCATCACCTGAAAACGCGTGAAGAAACCGACGCCTTCAAGGCGAAGCATGGCGTACAGACGACGCCACAAGTGTTCATCGGCGGCACTCGCGTGGGTGGCTATGATGATCTGCGGCGGTTCCTCGGAAGGCCCGTTGCGGATCCCAAGAGCACGACCTACCGCCCGGTCATCGTCCTGTTCATCATGACGGCGATGATGGCCATGGCCGCGAGCCACGCGGTCCTCGGCAGCCCGTTCACAATGCGCTCTGCCGAATGGTTCATTGCCTTTTCGATGGTCGTGCTGGCGATGCTGAAGCTCCAGAACGTCGAAAGCTTCGCCACCATGTTCCTGAACTATGACCTGCTCGCCAAGCGTTGGGTGCCCTATAGCTACATCTATCCCTATGCAGAGGGGTTGGCCGGGGTGTTGATGGTGGCGGGCGTGGCAAACTGGCTCTCCGTCCCGCTGGCACTGATCATCGGCACCATAGGCGCCGTCTCCGTCTTCAAGGCCGTCTACATCGAAAGGCGCGAACTGAGATGCGCGTGCGTTGGCGGATCAAGCAACGTACCCTTGGGGTTCATCTCGCTGACGGAAAATCTGATGATGATTGCCATGGCGGTATGGATGGCACTCGCCTCGACCGGGCTTGCACCTGGCCACGCGATGTAGCCCTGAAGGGGGACGCGAGCCGTTGCAGGGCATCTCACACAGTGCGGGTGTGAGATGCCGGCAACGGAGTCGGGGACTGCCGACCCGACAGGACAGCTGAAGTGCGGCCCGAGGTGAGGCGAAGTGCTTGCTGCCGTCGGCTCAAAACCCAAACGTTGCAGGCTGGGAGCCAGCCTCGCTCGTCAGGCCGCCTGCACGTCGACCGTGACGTGGGACAGATCGTGGTTATCGGCCGGCTTCGCCTTGTAGAACCCTGCCGGCCTGGGGTCGGGCGTCTGAACTGATATGATCGCTCCGTGGTGGCCTTGCCCCAATCGCCAGATGTGAAGATCGATGGTGGCATCACCTCCGACCTCGATGGCACCGCGGATTTCCGCCGGCAGGCCTTCGTCGGCCGGCACATAGTCCAGAAGCACGCCTCCGGCATCCCGGATCAGACCCCAGGACCAGCGAGCGATCACGATCCCGCCGATAATGCCCACGGCAGGGTCCAACCCGTTCCAGCCGTACAGGCTGCCAAACACCAGCGCGACAATTGCCGGCACCGATGTCAGTGCGTCGGCAGGACATGCAGATAGGCAGCGCGCAGATTGTTGTCGCCCGCATGCTGGGAACCGTGATGTTCGTCATGCCCATGATCGTGGTGGGCACGGTCGTCGCGTCGCAGCCAGGCGCACAAGAAGTTGCCCCCAAGGCCGGTCACAGCGATCGTGACGGCCTGCGGAAAGTCGCTCGCGATCGGGCTGTGGACAGCCTCAGGCTCTCCCAGCCGATGAGAAGGGCGATGAGGGCGAGGACAACCGCGCTGGCAAAGCCGGCCAGATCGCCAAGTTTTCCCGTTCCAAAGGTAAAGCGTGGATTGCGCGCATTCTTGCGAGCAAACAGACAGGCCAAGGCGGCGGTCAGCATCGCGGCGGCATGCGTCGACATGTGCCAGCCATCGTCGGCCAGGGCCATCGAGCCATAGAGCGAGCCGGCCGCGATCTCCACCACCATCATCGTGGCCGTGATGGCGATGACGATCCCGGTTCGCCGTTCATTGCGGCCGTGATGGTCGCCAAGGAACACATGCTCGTGCGGGGTAGCGAGGCGGGCGGTTACGGTGGTCGTTTCAGATAAGTCCTCACGACGTCGATCAGTTCCGCGGCGCCCCTCGCGCGTGCCCTGTCCCCATCCTGTCAGGGTTGGAAACGTGTTCCCGGATGTGATCCTCGACGAGCTCTGCGGTTAGGCCCGACACGGCACGTCGAATGGAAGCGACGAGGTTGGGCACTTCGCATGATCCGGGCCGTTCTGCCCGCCATGCGCAACCACGCGACGGCCTGATCATCAACATCAGTTCCGTTCTTGGCTTCTTGCTCGCGCCTTTCATGGGCGTCTGCGCTAGCAGCAAGCACGCAGCCCTTGCGCACGGCCCCTCCGGAGCGCGCGTCTCTATGTCACCCGTTTTTCCACGCGCAAAGGAGAAATGACGCCCTTGTCGCCGCCCACGCGCGGAAAGGCGCGGCGGCGGACTGCAACCCTGCAGCGCTCAATTTCGGTCTTTACATCGGTGAGTATATCGGCATTTTCGTCACAAAACCGTCACAAGCAACCATCGGGAACGTCGCCAATGGCATCTCCCCCTCCTTGCGTGGTCTATTCGACCCTGTCCCTCAACACCTTGACGAAGCGCTGTCGTATCGACGGCAGGCTTTACGACATTCATCTAGGCAAATGGATGTTCTACAATCCGGCGCGACAGGAGAAATACTTCCATGTGCGGTGCGGCAAGATCGATTCGACTGCCCGAAGCCGCCCGACGGACCATCAGCTGTCACAGATGGACGAAACCGAGTTCAGCGGACGCTACCCGATATCCGTGTGGAAGGAAGCGCTGGCCACGCCGATCGCGCGACGGCTCGCCGAGATCTGGATCGCCAGCGAGCGGCTGCACGCCGCCGGCCTGGGACCGAGGCCGGGCGCGCTGATCGTCGCGCGCAACTACAAGCGCAATTTCCGCTCCTATGGTCCGACCGCCGGACTGCAGATCGAAAACGCCAGGTTGCTTTTGCCGCGCGATCCGGTGACGCAGGAGGAGATGATCGCCGCCGGTGTCAGGCCCGACCGCTATCTGAGCTGCGTGCGGCAGACGATCAACGGCTATGTCTCGGACCTCTGTTCCGTCGTCGGCGTCGTACCGATCGACGCCGACGACGAGATCGGTGCGCTGGCCGGGCATATCGACGGCCTGCTCGCGGGCAACGGCGCGGGTTGATGCGGTGTCGTCCGGGCGCCGGCGCGAACCCGATCCAGCCCCCCGCCGTTCGGCTAGTACAACGGTTCCTGGTACAGCGCCGCGCCATCCATGCGCAGTTCGCGGATCTGGCCCCGGCCAGACTTGCCCACGCGGACGACTACGGTGACCGCGCCGGCATTGCGGCCCGTCTCGATCTCACGCCCCTCGCCTTCCGGCACGTAGAAGCGCTCGATGCCGTAGTCGACCCTGAGGCTGGCGCCCGCGTCGGCGGCGAGATCGGCGCTGCCGTAATAGTAAAAGCGTTGCGTCTCGAGCACGACGCTGCCGGCCTCCCGCGCCAAAGCGCTGAAGGACGCCTCTGCGACCGTCCAGAAACCGTCCACGCCGGGCTTCAGCCGTACCTGCATCACCTGCCAGCCGGGGGCGGCCGGGCGATCGCCGGTGATCAGCGCGACGGGGACCGTCGAGATGTCGTAGGCGAGAATCACGTAGTCGCCGCGCAGCAGGTCGCGCGGGTCGACCGGCGCCGTCTTCAGCAGGAT
Organism: Allorhizobium sp. GW101-3B10; assembly: GCF_059424725.1. Taxonomy (NCBI): domain Bacteria; kingdom Pseudomonadati; phylum Pseudomonadota; class Alphaproteobacteria; order Hyphomicrobiales; family Rhizobiaceae; genus Allorhizobium; species Allorhizobium sp. GW101-3B10. Next base: position 1,955,828 of record NZ_JBWKZR010000001.1, read on the forward strand.
CTCCTCGCCGGAGCGCAAGATCCCGGCCCGGCTCTCGATCATCCAGCCAAGCACCGCGGTCTGCAGCACCGCGAGCCCCAGCGCGATGGCCAGATAGCGCAGCGCGCTGGGTTTAGCTGTCTCCATGCTCATGGCTTCATCTCCGCGGCACGACGGGCAAACACTTTCTCCAGCTTCACCACGACACCCGCCAGCACCGCCACGACCAGACCGGCGAGCAGGAAGAAGGCAGAGGTGCCGAGCATGGAGTCGATCGTCACATAGGACAGGTACAGCACTTCGCCGGCAAAGGCGGCGTAGGCGAGGAAGCGCACCGCGCCATTGTCCCGCCCTTCAAGCGCCAGCGCGGCGAGCGCAAGGGCAATCGTGGCAATGCCGAGCAGGGCGAGCGCCGTTCCCTCGGTCCATTCGGCATGCAGCAGGGCAAGGCCGAGAAGCGCCAGCACCAGCGCATAGAAGGCAAAGGCCGGTTCGAACCGGCGCAGGAAATTCGCCACCGGCGAGATCGGCAGGGTGGCCACCAGGAAGGCGATCGTGCCGGCCGCCGCATAGGCGGTTGCCGTCTCGACCTCGCTCGACAGAGAGTAGATCCACACGAACCAGGCCAGCAGCAGCCAATAGATGAAATGCCGCGCCCGGTCGGCGCCGGTCCACGACGACAGCAGGCCGATCACGAGACCGGAAAACACCGGCCACCAGCCGTAGAACATGTGCCAATCGGCATTGAACTGCTCGAGCAGGGCAGCGAAGGCGGCAAAGGACAGAATGCCGGCCATGGCCGTCAATGCCCCGGAGCGGAAAGCGGCCGCCGACAGGCCCGTCATGGCGAACCACAGCAGCATGGCGTCGAAGGCGTCGCCCGACAGGTGATAGAGCTGGCCGATCAGCGCGATCGCTCCGCCGAAACAGGCGGCTCCCAGGACCAGCAGGGCGCCGCCCAGGCGGTCGGCGCCGCGGCCGAAGGCAAGGGCCGCCAGCAGATGGAAGACCCAGATCAGCGCGACGATGCCGCCGACCTTGACCAGCCGGGGGATCTCCTCCCAGTTGGCGGCGATCAGCAGCAGGATCGAGGCGGAGATCAGCACGGCCGCGAGTATCATCAGCACGCCGCCGATGCTGAAAGACGAGCGTCGGGAATCATGTTCCTGCAGCAGCGCGTCGGCCACGCCCTGCCCGATCAGGCCCTTCTCCACCCAGATGCCGAGATCCCGTTTCAATCGCCCGCGATACATGAACTCTCCGTCCCAAGCCCCGGTTCGCCGCGCAAGACTCCCATCCGAGCGAATGCGTTGCGATCCCTTGCGCCATTCTTGAGCCGAATGCCGGAAAAAGACAATCGGGCACCGAACGCGGCCCGGCCCGCCGACACAAAAAACGCACCATGCAGCCGACGCATGGCTTCCATGCCGATATTGCACTGCACAAACTGAAAAATTCCGCCTAATGTCTATCTCAACAGAGCGCAGATGGAATTTGTTCATCTTCACTCATGCGGCGGTTCTCCGCCGATACGACCTTCGACCCTGCGCACTCCTCCTCCCAGCGCAGCGTCGAACTGACTGACGACACTCCTCCTCCCAGTCGTCGGTCTCTCAAAATGGCGCTCACCGGATCCTCCTCCCCCGGTGAGCGTTATTTTTTTGCCCTCTCCCCCGTTTGACCGACTTCCCATGCTGCGGCGCACCCTTTTTTTCACGCACGCGCATTCCCGTGGCCGCCATGCGCCGAAAAATACGGCAGTTTACCGACCGTTAACCACCTCACTATGCGCCCACCGCATAGGAGTCATACGGCGATGTCACTTCCGCTTCTTCGCGGTGCAGCATATATTACGACCATCGAATTCAGGCAGGCACCCGCCCCCGGGGAGCCGCAATTGGAAAGAGGAAAGACCATGAACATCGCTCGCTCGCTCAACAACTGGCGCAAGTATCGTCAGACCGTCAACGAACTCGGCCGCATGTCCGATCGCGAACTGCGCGATCTCGGCATTGGCCGCGAGGACATCCGCCGCGTGGCACGTCACGCCGTCGCCGGCTGATCCTGACGACATTTTCGGCATGCCAGGAGGCCTCCCCTTGCGGGAGGCCTTTTTCGTTGCCGCTTTTGCGGGCATGGACGCCCGACTTACGTTCTTTGCCGCTTATTGCAGCACACCATGCACATTTGCATAGCAGTCGCTTAGAATTTGCACTGCACAATATTGTTTTACGGGCGTATAAAGTGGTCAATCGCTGATGTGGACCAGACCACACGCTCAGCGGAAGAAGATTTACCCGAGGAAACGACCATGAACCCGATCCGCATCGCCAAGAACTGGATGAGCTACCGCCGCACCATCGCCGAACTGGGCAATCTGTCCAACCAGGCCCTGTCCGACATCGGCATCACCCGCTACGAAATCCGCAACATTGCTGCCCGCTCCTTTCGCTAATCGCGCAGGTTGAGCCGAGCAGTGGAAGACGGCACCTTCGGGTGCCGTTTTCGATTCTGCCCCATGCCGCATTGCGTGCGCGGCCCGCGGCAGACGGGAAAGGATTGGCCGCCCAACCGTCCCGTGATAAGCAGCACGCCATGATGAAAACCACTCCCTCCCCCATTCATGTCGTCGGTGGCGGACTTGCCGGCTCGGAAGCCGCATGGCAGGCCGCGCAGGCCGGCGTTCCGGTCATTCTCCACGAAATGCGCGGCGTGCGCGGCACGGACGCGCACCGCACAGACGGCCTTGCCGAGCTGGTGTGCTCCAATTCCTTCCGCTCCGACGATGCGACGGCCAATGCCGTCGGCGTCATCCATGCCGAGATGCGGATGGCCGGATCGCTGATCATGGCCTGCGCCGACAAGCACCAGGTTCCCGCCGGCGGCGCGCTCGCCGTCGACCGCGACGGCTTTTCCGACGCCGTCAGCCAGGCGATCCATGCCCATCCGCTGATCACCGTCGTGCGCGAAGAGGTCACAGGCCTGCCACCCAAGGACTGGGGCCTGACGATCATCGCCACCGGCCCGCTGACTTCGCCCGACCTCGCCGAGGCGATCCGCACCGAGACCGGCGAGGACGCGCTGGCCTTCTTCGACGCCATCGCGCCGATCGTTCACCGTGATTCCATCGACATGGACATCTGCTGGTACCAGTCGCGCTACGACAAGGTGGGTCCGGGCGGCACGGGCAAGGATTACATCAACTGCCCGCTCGACGAAGCCCAGTACAATGCCTTCATCGACGCGCTCATCGCCGGCGACACGGTCGGCTTCAAGGAATGGGAAGGCACGCCCTATTTCGACGGCTGCCTGCCGATCGAAGTCATGGCCGAACGCGGCCGCGAAACGCTGCGTCACGGGCCGATGAAGCCGATGGGGCTGACCAATGCCCACAATCCGACCGTCAAGGCCTATGCCGTCGTGCAGCTGCGCCAGGACAATGCGCTCGGCACGCTCTACAACATGGTCGGCTTCCAGACCAAGCTGCGCTACGGCGCGCAATCCGAGATCTTCCGGATGATTCCGGGCCTCGAGAACGCCGAATTCGCCCGTCTCGGCGGCCTGCACCGCAACACCTACATCAATTCGCCGGTGCTGCTCGATCCGTCGCTGCAGCTCAAGAGCCGGCCGGGCCTTCGATTCGCCGGCCAGATCACCGGCTGCGAGGGTTATGTCGAGAGCGCGTCGATCGGCCTGCTGGCTGGACGCTTCGCCGCCGCCGACCGCAAGGGCGAGATCATCTCCCTGCCACCGGAGACGACCGCCATGGGTTCGCTGCTGCGCCATATCACGGGCGGGCATCTGGTCAGCCATGAGGAGCCCGGCAAGCGGTCGTTCCAGCCGATGAACATCAATTTCGGCCTGTTTCCGGAGCTGGCGCCGGGCTCAATCGTCAAGCCGGAGGGCGTCAAGCGCTTCCGCGGCAAGGACAAGACGGTGATGAAGCGTCAGCTGGTGGCCGAGCGCGCACTGGCCGACTGCAGGACCTGGCTCGCCACGGAACTGGCCAGACCTTAAGGGTGTTCAGGCGGACGGGATTGCGCCCGACGGCGCATCCCGCTCGGCACTGCTCACATAATTGCCCAGCAGCCAAAGCGATACTTCCGCCGCCTCCTGGGGCGAGGCGAAGCTAAACTCACCATTGTGGAACGGCGCGTCGAGGAATTCGATGGCAAAGCCGCGGCCGTTGCGCAGGTCGCGCACGCGCACCGTGCCCGGCTCGATCAGATGGCAGGCATAGTGGCTGCGCATGTTGCGCATGAAGCCGGCCTTGTTGTCGTGCAGGCGCACGAAGACCGCATTGCCGTCTTCGGTCGTGTGGAGACTGCGGATCGCTTCGTTGGGAAAGGCCCGGCCGAATTCGAGAAGCGCCAGCCCCGTATCGTGCAGGCTGTCCTCGTTCGTCCGCTTCGCAATCCGCGTCGAATAGTAGGCGAACAGGGCCACCAGTCCCAAAATCACAATCCAGGTAATAGAAGCCACGCGTTGCCTCCCGCTGCGGCCGGACGTCGTCCGACCTTTCACCGCGAGTCGATAGCAGCCGAGGCTTGCGCGAATTTGGTGGTTCAGAAGCTGCCGGTCACCGCGGCGCGCAGCAAGCGCAACTGGCGACGCCATTGCGGCTGGCGCAGGACACCGTCGAAGATCGCCGCGCCGCGCCGCTGGGCGGCAAGGAGAACGGGTTCGCTGAGCGATACCGGCAGATAGGCAGGCACGAGGCTTTTCGGCAACCGGCCCGCCTCGCGCGCCTTACGCAGATGGTCACGTCCGAGCCCGGCAAAGGCCTCGATCGCGGCCGAAACCCTGACCTTGTCGTCGCCGGCGAGAAAGGTTTCCCGATCGAGCCCGACCGCGGAGAGGATCTCCAGCGGCAGGTAGAGCTGGCCGCGCGCCCGGTGCGTCGGCATCAGCAGCAGAGCGCCGGCGACCGCCTGGGCCACGCCCGCATGGCCGGCCATGTCAGCCGACCGGGCCGCAGCGTCCGGATCGAGCACGAGGCTCGCCAGCTGCACGAGGGCGGCGGCCGTTTCGCCGGCATAGCCCTCGAACATCGCGGTGGTTTCCATCGGGTCGTCATAGAGATCGAAGACGCGCGCCTCGATCATGCCGCTCAGGGCGGCGGTCGGCAGGCGGTGGGTGCGGATGGTCTCCAGGAGCGCCGCCGCAATCGGATTGGCCTCGGTCGAACCGTGCGCCGCGCCCTCCAGCAGGTCGCGCCAGTATTGCAGGCGCACTTCGCCCGGCAGGGGATCGCGCACCACGTCGCGGATGCGGGCGATCTCGGCATTGAAGGCATAGAGCGCGGCGACCGCACCGCGCTGCGCCGCCGGCGTCAGCAGGCTCGCCAGATAGCGGTCGCGATCGCTGTCGCGCAGACCCGCCATCTCAAGGATGCGGTTTGCTGTCTCGGCATCGCTCACGGCACTCATCCTGCTGTCAGACGGCGATCAGGGCGGCGGCCACCGCCCGCTGCTCGGCGAGCATGATGTTGAAGGTCCGTATGGCGGCACCCGTGCCCATCGGATCGCTGGCGATGCCCTTTGCCTTGAGGGCAGCCTTCAGTTCGGCCGGAAGGGGGCGAAGCTTAGCGCCCGTGCCGACCAGAAGAACCTCGATATCCGCCGCATCGTCGAAGACGCGGCGGAAATTCTCGACCGAAAGCGGCATGGTCTCGTCCATCTCCCAGCCGTAGATGCCCGAGGGCAACAACAGCAGCGAACCGCGATGCGACATGTCGGCAAAGCGGAAGCCGCCATTGCCGTAGGCGTCGATCTGGGCCCGCCCCGGAAAATGCGCCTCGCGGATGACGATGCCCTTGCCGGTCGGTCCGAAGGACGACACCGGCCTCAGGCCTCGACCTTGCCGGACACGGGCCGGGCGCTCTCGGCATCCTGCTCCTGGAAGGTCTCCGGACGCAGCTTGAAGGCGATCAGCACCGGTGCGGCGATGTAGATCGACGAGAAGGTACCGACGAGAACGCCGAACAGCATGGCCAGCGTGAAGGACGCGATGACCTCGCCGCCGAACAGGTAGAGCGCCAGCAGGGCCAAGAGCGTCGTCGAACCCGTCAGAACGGTACGCGACAGCGTCTGGTTGATCGACGTATCGATCAGCACGTCGAGCGGCATCTTCTTGTAGCGCCTGAGGTTTTCACGCATTCGGTCATAGACCACGACGGTGTCGTTGAGCGAATAGCCGATGATCGTCAGGATCGCCGCGATACTGGTGAGGTTGAACTCGATCCCCAGCAAAACGAACAGGCCAAGCGTCAGGATCACGTCGTGCAGCGTGGCGATGATCGAGCCGACCGCGAACTGCCATTCGAAGCGGAACCAGATGTAGATCAGAATGAAGAGCAGCGAGACGGCAACGCCGATCGTCGCGGTCTGCGTCAGTTCGCCGGAGACTGCCGGTCCCACCACCTCGACCCGGCGGAACTCATAGGCATCCTCCAGTTCACCGCGCACCAGGGTGATCGCCGACTGCTCGGCATTTTCGCCGCCCTCCTGCGCCTGGATGCGGATGAGTACGCTCGCCGGATCGCCGAAGCCCTGGGCCTGGACTTCGCCCAGATTGAGCTCGCTCAAGCGGTCGCGGATCTCGCCGATGTCGGCCGCACCCGAACGGGCCTTGACCTCGATGATCGAGCCGCCCTGGAAGTCGATGCCGAGATTGAGGCCGACGGTCAGGAACCCGACCATCGAGGCGAGCGCGAGAGCGCCGGCAATGCCGAAGGTGTAGCGGCGAATCGCCATGAAGCGGATGTTCTGCGCGTCGAACATGCCGGTGCGGATGCCCTTGGGCAGGTGCTTGGGACGGCGCCAGCGGAACCACACGGCCATCAGCCAGCGGGTCATGGTGAAGGCGGTGAAGACGGTGGTGATGATACCGATGGCCAGCGTCACCGCGAAGCCCTTGACCGGGCCGGAGCCGAGGAAGAACAGCACGGCTGCGGCGATCAGCGTCGTCAGGTTGGCGTCGACGATGGTGGCAAAGGCCTTGTTGAAGCCGATCTCGATCGCCTGGACCAATGGTCTGCCGCTCTTCGCCTCCTCTCGTATGCGCTCGTAGACGAGAACGTTGGAGTCGACCGCCATGCCCATGGTGAGCACGATACCGGCAATGCCGGGCAGCGTCAGCGTCGAACCGATGAGCGAGAGAAGCGCGAGGATCATCACAATGTTCGCGGCGAGCGCGATGTTGGCCATCACGCCGAAGGAACCGTAGAAACCGAGCATGAAGAGCACGACGAAGATGGCGCCGATGCCGCTGGCGAAGATGCCGGCATTGATCGAATCCTGGCCGAGGCCCGGACCGACGGTACGCTCTTCGACAACGGTAAGCGTCGCGGGAAGTGCGCCGGCGCGCAACAGCACGGCCAGGTCGTTTGCCCCCTCGACGGAGAAATTGCCCGAGATCTGGCCGGAACCGCCGATGATCGGCTCGCGGATGACCGGCGCGGAGATGACCTGGTCGTCGAGAACGATGGCGAAGGGACGGCCGACATTCTCCTGCGTCGCCTGGGCGAAGCGCTGGGCGCCCTTGCTGTCGAAGCGGAAGGTGACGACCGGCTCGTTGGTCTGCTGGTTGAAGCTGGCCTGCGCGTCGACCAGGTTTTCACCCGAGACCAGCGCCCGCTTCTCGACCAGATAGGGAACGGCCGGATCGTCCTGCGAATATAGCACTTCGGCGTTTGCCGGCGGGCGACCGTTGATCGCTTCCGTCACCGGCATGCTCATGTCGACCATGTGGAAGGACAGCTTGGCGGTCTGATTGAGCAGCGACTTCAGACGCTGCGGATCGGTAAGGCCCGGAACCTGCACGATGATGCGGTCATTGCCCTGGCGCTGGATCATCGGTTCGGTCGTGCCCAGTTCGTCGACGCGGCGGCGCACCACCTCCATCGACTGGGTGAGCGCCGAACCCGCACGGTAGTCGATGCCGGCATCCGTCAGGTTGAAGCGCAACAGCGTGCCGTCTTCCTGCAGGGTGATTTCCTCGATGGACCCGCCGGTCAGGCCGCCGACGCTCACCGGGGCGGTGAGCGCCGAAAGCGCTTCCTTGGCCGCCTCGACCTTGTCGGCATCGGTGATGCGGACCTGCACCTGCTGGCCGACGCCCGAAAGGCCGGTATAGCGGATGCCCGCGTCACGCAGCGCGGCGCGGATGTCGCCGACCGTCGTTTCCAGCCGTTCCTTGACGATGTCGGCCTTCTCGATCTTGAGCATGATGTGCGAGCCGCCCTGCAGGTCGAGACCCAGGGTGACCTTCTTGCTCGGCATCCACGATGGGAGAGCCTCGAGCTGTTCATCGCTGAGGAGATTGGGCAAGGCCACCAGGACACTCACCAGAACGGTGAACCAGATGAAGAATGTCTTCCAGCGCGAAAAATACAGCATCAAACTCTCGAATTCAGATGGTTGCCATCAGAAGAAAGCGACCGGCACCGCCGGTCGCACAGTAGGGAGTGGGTATCAGGCCGCGGCGTCGGTCTTGACCGGCTCGCCCTTGACTCGGACTTCGGCGATGTAGCTGCGCAGCGCGCGAACCTTGACGCCGTCGGCAAGCTCTACTTCGAGTTCGTTGTCGTCGATGACCTTGCTGACCTTGGCGATGATGCCGCCGCCCATGACGACCTGGTCGCCGCGGCGGATCGAAGCAAGCGTCTCGGTGCGCTTCTTCAGCTGCTGGCGCTGCGGACGGATCAGCAGGAAGTACCAGATCAGCATCAGCGGCGCGAAGAGGAAGAGCATCTCGAGACCAGAACCGAATGCACCACCTGCGGCGGCGCCGTCCTGGGCGAAGGCTTGCGTAAAGAACATGGAATAACTCCCTAGACTGCAATGTTTGCGGGCAGCCTCGCCCCCGCTTCAGGTTGCCGGAATATAGTGCCGAGACGGTCGAATGCAACACAAACAGCGCCGGCCAGTACCGTTTTACAGCCTCTTACCCTTTCGGCCTGCAAAAGGCCATGCTACCGCCGGGCAAAATGCCGCGCGTGGCGGCAGCACGCCGAGGAGGGTCCGATGACTGAAGACGCAAACCAGTTGCTGCTCGCGGAACTGCGCCGCCTCACCGCGGCCGTCGAACGGCTTGCCGGGCCGCCGCCGGCGGAGAACGACTGGACGGCGGCCGACTGCTTCGTGTGGTCGCCGCTGCGAAGCCATCTCCAGCCGATCAAGAAGCCCAACCGCGTGGCGCTGTCGCTGATCCGCGGCGTCGACCATGTACGCGACATCCTGCACGAGAACACGCTGCGCTTCGCCGAGGGCTATCCGGCCAACAACGTGCTGCTGTGGGGCGCGCGCGGCATGGGCAAGTCCTCGCTGGTCAAGGCCGTCCATGCCGACATCCGCGCCCAGACCGCCGTCTCGCTCAAGCTGGTCGAAGTGCACCGCGAGGACATTGCCACGCTGCCGGCCCTGCTCGACCTGCTCAAGGACACGCCGCACCGCATCATCCTGTTCTGTGACGACCTGTCCTTCGACCACGACGACACCGCCTACAAGTCGCTGAAGGCGGCACTCGACGGCGGCATCGAGGGACGCCCGGACAATGTACTCTTCTATGCGACCTCCAACCGCCGTCACCTCCTGCCGCGCCACATGATGGAAAACGAGCAGTCGACGGCGATCAATCCGTCGGAGGCGGTCGAGGAGAAGGTGTCGCTGTCCGACCGTTTCGGCCTCTGGCTCGGCTTCCACAAATGCAGCCAGGACGACTACCTGACGATGATCGACGGCTACGCCGCCCATTTCAGCCTGCCGCTCGAACGGGCCGACCTGCACCGCGAGGCGCTCGAATGGGCGACGACCCGCGGCGGACGCTCGGGTCGCGTCGCCTGGCAATATATCCAGGATCTCGCCGGCCGGCTCAGGATCGCCACGGACCGGGCCTGAAACGAGAAAAGGCCCGGGGATACCGGACCTTTTCACCGCTTGCCTGGGACGCAAAACCTATTCCAGGAAAGTCATCGGGTTGACGGGGCTCGCATCCTTGCGAACCTCGAAGTGCAGCATCGGGCGCTTGACATTGCCGCTCATGCCGGAGGTGGCGAGCTGTTGGCCGCGCTGGACCTTCTGGCCACGCTGGACCGACAGGGCATCGGCATGGCCGTAGACCGTGACGGTGCCGTCGTCGTGGCGCACGAGAACCGTGTTGCCCAGTTCCTTCAGGCCGTTGCCGGCATAGATGACCACGCCGTTTTCGGCGGCCTTGACCGGCGTGCCTTCCGGAACCGAGATGTCGATGCCGTCATTGCGCTTGCCGTCGACATTGGCGCCGTAGCCGGCGACCACCGCGCCGCGAACGGGCCAGCGATACTTGCCGATGCCTGTCGCCTCGGGCGCGGTTTCCTTCGGATCGGCCGATGCCACTTCGCTGACGGACTTGGTGGCGACCGGCGCCTTGTAGGCAGCCGGCGCACCGGCGTCACCGTTTGCGGCCGGAATCGTAGCAGTCTTGACCGGATCGGTCGCAGGAGCCGCTGCGACGGCACCGCCGGCGGGGATCTTCAACGACTGGCCGATGCGGATATTGGCCGAGGTCAGGCCGTTGGCGGCCTTCAGCTTGTCGATCGGCGTTCCCGTCGCCTTGGCGATCTTGTTGAGCGAATCGCCCGGCTTGACGACATAGGTCCCCGGAACGGCCCCCTCGCCCGCGCCGGCCACGGCCTTGCCGGTGGCGCTCGACGGGTTTGCCTGCGACTTGTCGCGCGAGGTCGGGACCGTCGGCAGGACGGCGACGTTCTGTTCTGGCGACTGCGGCAGGGTCGGCTTCTTGCTGCCGTCGGGCAGAACGGAGGCGTCGGCTGCGGCGCGTGCGGCATTGGCCTGGCCGGAAAGCGTCGGGATCAGCACCAGCTGGCCGGGCGCTGCATCGCTCGGCTGGCTAAGCCCGTTCGCCTTGAGGATTTCCCGTTCCGGCACGCCGTAGCGGGCGGATAGCGTCGCGATGCTTTCACCGGGGCGAAGCGTCACGCGGGCGGCATTGGTCTTGCTCCAGCCTCCGGTCGACCTGGTCGAGCCGGTGGTCAGCGTATCGCCGGCCGTCGGCGGTGCGAGCATTGCGGTCTGCCTCTGCGCAGGAGCAGCCGGGAAAGGCTGGGCGAGCGCGGCGGCGCGCTCGGCCGACTGGTTGGAGCCGGCGCCGGCCGGGGCCGCGAGTTCGGCGCGCTGGACGGCGACCGGCGCCGAAGCGGCACGGGCGGCCGATGCCGGAGCATAGGAAGGCTGGCTCGGATAGGGCTGGTTCACCGCCTGCTGGCGGTTCGCGTAATCCGCCTGACCCGCCGACTGCATGCCGCCAACCTCGGCGGCGGGCACGGGCGAGGCAACGACATTGCGCCGCGGAATGGACGCGGTCGTCAGATTGTCGGTGGAGAATACGGAACTGAACCGAGAAGCGTCCGAGCTGCAGCCCGTGGCAGCACTGGCAAGCAACATCGCCACAAGGAGACGGGCGACCGGCAGTCTGGTTTTTGGCGATACACTCATACGCATAACTCGACCCACATATTACGCAACCTGATGTGGGTATGATTAAAGCGTGTTAGTGTTACTGGCCGGTTAATCACACGGAATCACCGTGAACTATTTTCGAAAAGGCGCACATTCGAACGCTTCAGCGGAGATCGGAAACGCCCTCAGAGATAGGAGGCGATCTTCGGCACCAGCGGCAGATAAGGCACCTCGAACAGATCCTCGCGGTCGAAACGGCTGCCCGTCTTGGTCAGGCGAACCATCATGCACGTCTCTTCCCCGGTGATCAGCGGGGCAAGCAGGACACCGCCGGAGACAAGCTGTTCAGCCAGAAAGCGCGGCATGGTGGGAAAGGATGCCGTGGCCAGGATCCGGTCGAAGGTGCCCTCGCCCGTCAGCCCGTGGCTGCCATCGGCCTGCCGCAAAACGACATTGCGCAAGGCCAGGCCGTCGAGGCGGCGCTGGGCGGCGGCGATCAGCGTCTTGTAGCGATCGATCGACATGACCCGCTCGGAAAGCCGCCCGAGCACGGCCGTCATGAACCCGCTGCCGGTGCCGATTTCCAGAACGCGCTGGCCGGGCTTCACATGCAGGTGCGAGAGCAGCCGCACCGCCAGATCGGCCCCCTCCATGAAGGCGCCGCATTCGATCGGGATGGAACGGCTGGAATAGGCGTGGTCGGAATATTGCGGCGGCGCGAACAGCGAACGCGGCGTCTGCTCGACCGCGGTCAGCAGATCGAGGTCGGAAATCCCTTCCGCCCGGAGCCTGAGCACCAGAGCGGCAAAGCCTTCCTTTTCGACCATACCCGGTTTCAATCGGCTGCTCCGAAACCCAGTGCCCGGGCAATGCTGTCCTGGACGGTGTAGTCGGTCATGTCGAGCTTGAGCGGCGTGACCGAGATCTTGTCTTCCTTCAGCGCCTGCAGGTCGGTGCCGTCGCGGAACTTGCTGCCGCGATCGCCGAAGCGCAGCCAGTAGTAGGGGAATCCGCGACCATCCGCCCGCTCCTCGACTTCGAGGCCGAAATCGAGCTTGCCCTGCGAGGTCACCTCGACACCCTTGACCTCGGCCGGCGCGCAGCGGGGGAAGTTGATGTTGAGGAAAGTGCCGGGCGGAAGGTCGATCTCGATGAGTTGCGCCAAGAGCTTGGGCGCCAGGGCTTCGGCGACTTCCCAGGGAATGACCCGGCCGCCGTTGGAATATTCGTAGAGCTGGCTGAGCGAGATCGAACGGACGCCCTGCAACGTGCCCTCGATGGCGCCGGCGACCGTGCCGGAGTAGGTCACGTCGTCTGCGACATTGCCGCCGGCATTGATGCCGGACAGGACGAGGTCGGGCTTCTCCGGCAGGATTTCGCGGATCGCCATGATGACGCAGTCGGTCGGCGTGCCGCGCAACGCAAAACGCCTGTCGGCGACCTTGCGCAGCCTGAGCGGCTCCGACAGCGTCAGCGAATGGGCAAGGCCGCTCTGGTCGGTCTCCGGTGCCACGATCCAGACATCGTCGGACAGCGTGCGGGCGACACGCTCGAGGACCGCGAGGCCCTCGGCGTGGATGCCGTCGTCATTGGTCAGGAGAATGCGCATCCGGTCTCCTTGCCCCTCAGGCCGCTTTTTCGATCTTCTTCAGGCCGCCCATATAGGGCAGCAGAGCGTCGGGAACGGTGATCGAGCCGTCCTCGTTCTGGTAATTCTCCATGACGGCGATCAGCGCCCGGCCGACGGCCGTGCCCGAACCGTTCAGCGTGTGGACGAAGGTCGTGCCCTTGCCGTCCTTGCCGCGATAGCGGGCATTCATGCGCCGGCCCTGGAAGTCGCCGCAGACCGAGCACGAGGAAATCTCGCGATAGGTGTCCTGGCCCGGCAGCCAGACTTCGAGGTCGTAGGTCTTGCGCGAACCGAAGCCCATGTCGCCGGTGCAGAGCGTCATGGTGCGGAAATGCAGGCCGAGGCGCTTGAGCACCTCCTCGGCGCAGGCGGTCATGCGCTCATGCTCGTCGATCGCGCTCTCGGCATCGGTGATCGACACGAGTTCGCACTTCCAGAACTGGTGCTGGCGCAGCATGCCGCGCGTGTCGCGGCCGGCGGAGCCCGCTTCCGAGCGGAAGGACGGGGTGAGCGCGGTAAAGCGGAGCGGCAGCTTTTCCTGCTCGAGGATTTCGCCCGAAACCAGATTGGTGAGCGTCACTTCCGCCGTCGGGATCAGCCAGCGGCCATCGGTGGTGCGGAACAGATCCTCGGCGAATTTCGGCAGCTGGCCCGTGCCGTACATGGCCTCGTCCTTCACCATCAGCGGCGAGGACACTTCGGTATAGCCATGTTCGGTGGTGTGCAGGTCGAGCATGAACTGGCCGATCGCCCGCTCCAGCCTGGCCAGCGGGCCGGTCAGCACCGTGAAGCGCGAACCCGACAGTTTGGCAGCGCGCTCGAAGTCCATGTAGCCCAGCGCTTCGCCGAGCTCGTAGTGTTCCTTGGCAGCATGGTTCCAGCCGGGCTTGCTGCCGACGACGCGCTTCACCACGTTGTCGTGCTCGTCCTTGCCGACCGGAACGTCGTGGAGCGGAATGTTGGGAATGCGCGACAGCTGGTCGATGAGTTCGGCGGAAACCTGGCGCTCTTCCTCTTCCGCGGCCGGCATGAGGTCCTTCAGGTGAGCGATCTCGGCCTTCAGCTTCTCGGCAAGCTCCATGTCCTTCTTGCCCATGGCCGCACCGATCTCCTTGGAGGCGGTGTTGCGGCGCGACTGCATGTCCTGCAGCGACTGGACGACGGAGCGGCGCTTCTCGTCGAGGGCGATCAGGCCTGCGGCCAGAGGCTCGGCGCCGCGCTTGGCCAGCGCGGCATCGAGGGCTTCGGCATTGTCACGGATCCATTTGATATCAAGCATCGTCGTTCCAGGTCATCTCTCGTGATCGTCGGATCGGACCTGGCGGGTGCCCTGTCCGGCCCCATGGATGCATGCCCGGGAGTGGAGGAGGACGAACGGCGCAGCTTAGGCGCTGTCCTGCTCGCTCGCCTCGTCCGCGACAACCGAAGTCTCGGCGGCCCGTCGACGCTCCACGAGTCGCGCAGCATAGATGGCTACCTCGTAGAGAAGGATCGTCGGCAAAGCAAGGCCGATCTGGGAGATCGGATCGGGCGGCGTCAGCACCGCCGCGACGATGAAGGCGACGACGATGAAGTACTTGCGCTTGTCGGCCAGCCACTGGCTTTCGAGGATGCCGACACGAGCCAGAAGCGTCGTGATGACCGGCAGCTGGAACACCAGGCCGAAGGAAAACACCAGCGTCATGATCAGGCTCAGATATTCCGAGACCTTCGGCATCAGCGAGATGGCCACCTCGCCCTCGCCCGGCGCCTGCTGCATGGCGAGGAAGAACCACATCACCATCGGTGTGAAGAAGAAATAGACGAGCGCGCCGCCGAGCAGAAAGAGGATCGGCGAGGCGATCAGGAACGGCAGGAAGGCCGCCCGCTCGTTCTTGTATAGGCCTGGCGCCACGAACTTGTAGATCTGTGCCGCAATCACCGGGAAGGCGATCACCACGGCGCCGAACATGGCCACCTTCACCTGGGTGAAGAAGAACTCCTGCGGCGCGGTATAGATCAGCTCGGCCTTGGTGAGATCGAGCCCGGCCCACAGGACGGCCCATTTGTAGGGAACGACCAGGATGTTGAAGAGCTGCTTGGCAAAGGCGAAACAACCGATGAAGGCGATGAAGAACGCCCCGATCGCCCAGATCAGCCGGGAGCGCAGTTCGATCAGATGCTCGACGAGCGGCTGCGGCTTGTCTTCAATGTCGCCGCTCATGCGGGCTCCTCGGTCTTCGGCTTGCGGGGCTTCTTCGGAGCGGACGGCTTGGCGGTCTCACTCTCCACGACGGCGGGCTTGGAACGGCTAGGCTTGACCGGCTTGGCGGCGACCGGCGACTTGGCCGGCTTGGGGCTCTCGACCGCCGCATCGGCGGCCGCGGCGGCCTTGGCCTTGCGCGGCGTGGACGTCCTGGCGGGCTTTGCGGCGGGCGCCGGAGCAGGATCCGGCATCGGCTGGGCGAGCTCCCCCGGCACACCGACCAGAGGCGACGGCATTTCCGGGAAGGACGTGGCGGGTGCGGGCTCGGCGGACGTGACGCCGGCCGCCGCCTTGGCGTCTGCGGTCGTCGCCTTCTGCAGGTCGGCCTTGATCTCGTTGCCCATCTGGCGCAGCGGGTTGATGGCGTCGCGCAGTGCGTTCTTCGGATTGAGGTTGCGGACGTCGTCGACCGACTTGCGCAGGTCGTCGAGTTCCGCCTCGCGCAGAGCCTCGTCGAACTGGGCGCGAAATTCGCCCGCGGTTCGGCGCAGCCGCGACGTCATCTTGCCGAAAGCGCGGATCATCGGCGGCAGATCCTTCGGACCGACCACAACGATCAGGATCACCGCGATGACGAGCAACTCGGTCCAGCCAATATCCAGCATTCAACGGGCTCCTGAAGCCATTTATCCCGGGGACCGCGCATCATCGGCGATGCGCCGCACATCCCCTTGCCCTGAATGGGAAAAGGTCGCCCCGACACGACGGGGCGCCTGAAATCCCGCACCGGCCGCCACGCGACCGATCGAGGGCTTATTTCGTTTCGTCGGTCTTGTGATCGACGGACTTCCCGGTGGCCGACGTATCGGCCTCGTCGTCGGACATGCCCTTCTTGAAGCTCTTGATGCCCTTTGCGACATCACCCATCAGCTCCGGGATCTTGCCGCGGCCGAACAGCAACAGAACGATGGCCAAGACGATCAGCCAGTGCCACATGCTAAAAGAACCCATACCAGTCACTCCGTGTTTTCTGTTTCCCCGATGTAAGGGGTTTCAGACTCTTTTTCAAACACCAAAATGTCGAGCGGATTGACCGCGATTGTCGCTTCCTTCAGGCCCGGCGGCAGGATGTCGGCGCGCATGCGCGAGCGCACCGGCCGTTCGCTTCCCGGGATCGCCAGTTCCAGCAGCTCGACGACGCCGAGGAAACGGCGCGACAGGATGCGGGCCGGAATGACGCCGCTGTCCTCGCTGACGCCGACCCCGGAGAGCCGCACGGCGATCGACACTTCCCTGCCCTCGGCAATGCCCGGCGCTTCGGCGACCCCGAGCGGCGTCGCCACACGGCCACTGTGCACGATTCCGGAGAACTCGTTGATTTCCGAGAAGAATGCCGCGGTGAACAGGTCCTTCGGCCGGCGGTAGAGATCGTCAGAGCTGCCGACCTGCACCAGCTTGCCATCGCGCAGCAGCGCGATCCGGTCGGCCATGCGCATCGCCTCCTCTGCGTCGTGGGTGACGACGACGGCGGTCGCCCGCGTTTCGCGCAGGATCGCCAGCGTGTCAGCACGGATCGTGTCCTTGAGGCGCGAATCGAGGCCGGAGAACGGCTCGTCCATCAGAAGCACGCCCGGACGCGGCGCAAGCGCCCTGGCGAGAGCCACGCGCTGCTGCTCGCCGCCCGAAAGGGCATGCGGATATTTCTGCGCACAGTGGGCGAGCCCGACCCGCTCCAGCGCCGCCATCGCCTCGGAAATGCCCTCGCGCGCCGGCATGGCGGTGAGGCCGAAGCGCACGTTCTCCACCACGCTCATATGCGGGAAAAGGGCGAAATCCTGGAACATCAGGCCGATGCCGCGCTGTTCCGGCGGCACGAAGACGGAAGGGCCTGCCACTTCGCGATCATTGAGCAGCAGGCGGCCGGACAGCTGCGCCTCGATGCCTGCGGCAATGCGAAGCAGGGTCGTCTTGCCGGAGCCGGACGGTCCGAGCAGGCAGAGGACCTCGCCCGGCTCGGCGGTCAGCGACACGCCGCGCAGGGTCTCGCGATTGTGATAGCCGTGACGGATATCCTCGAAGCTCAACCGCGCCGCAAAGGTAACGCCGGCCGTGCGCCTCGAATTGTCACCTTGCATCGTCTGCGCGCTCATTCCACCGTCCGCATGGCCGGCTGTCGCGGATGCCGGGGCACGAGCGCGCCACGCAGGACATCCGAACACCGCCCGGTTACCGTTATAAACCTGATGCTATTCGTCCGCTTCTCCACCCGGAGTCAAGAGGCCAAGCTCCTCGAGATCGAGCTGGGTGATCGGATCCTCGTCCTCGGTGAGCTCGTCGCCGGTCATGGGCAGGGGGATATTGAAGTTCGCCGGAATACGCCCGGAGAGCAGTCCCGCCCCCTTCAATTCGTCGAGACCCGGCAGGTCGCGGAGCTCTTCGAGGCCGAAATGATCGAGGAAATCGCGGGTCGTACCGAGCGTCACGGGCCGGCCGGGCGTGCGGCGGCGGCCGCGAAAACGAACCCAGCCAGCCTCCATCAGCACGTCGAGCGTGCCCTTCGACGTCTGCACGCCGCGAATGTCCTCGATTTCGGCGCGGGTCACCGGCTGGTGGTAGGCGATGATCGCCAGCACTTCGAGTGCCGCGCGCGACAGTTTCTTGACCTCGGTCTCGTCTTTGCGGACGGCAAAGGAGAGATCGGCAGCCGTCCGGAAGGCCCAGTGCTCGTCGACCTGAAGGAGATTGACGCCGCGCGGGGCGTAGTCTTCCTTCAGCCGGCGCATGATCGCCTTGACGTCGATGCCACGCGGCAGGCGTTCGGCGATGAAGTTTTCCGAAACCGGCTCGGCGGAAGCGAAGACCAGCGCCTCGGCGATGCGGATCGCCTCGCGCTCGGCGCGCTCGAGCATCGGGTCGCGCTCGACGACGGGCTCGTCCGCCTCGTCCTCGGGGAAGAAATCGCCGTCCCGCACCTCCGCCATCGCGCTACTCCACCGCCGCCAGCTCGCCGGCGCGCGGGCCGCTGCGCAGGTAGATCGGCTGGAAGGCGCCCTCTTGCCGGATCTCCAGCCGGCCCTCGCGCACCAGCTCCAGCGACGCGGCAAAGGCGCTGGCGATCGCGCTCACACGCTCGGCGGGGGTCGTCAGGTAACGCAGGAGGAAATGGTCGAGTGCGGTCCAGTCGCCGATCTCGCCGATCATGCGCGTCAGGATGGCGCGCGCATCGGCGAGTGACCAGACGCGGCGGCGCGCGATCGTCACCTGGGTGGTCGCCTGGCGCTGCCGGAGCGAGGCATAGGCGGTCAAGAGATCGTAGAGCGAGGCCTCGTAGGCATTGTCGACGCGGGTCGGCACATGCTCCGGCGCGCCGCGGGCATGCACGTCGCGGCCGAGCCGGTTGCGGTTGATCAGCCGCGTCGCCGCCTCGCGCATGGCCTCCAGCCGCTTCAGCCGGAAGGCCAGCGTCGCGGCCATTTCCTCGCCCGACGGACCTTCATCCTTGGCCTGCTGCGGGATCAGCAGGCGCGATTTCAGATAGGCGAGCCAGGCCGCCATGACGAGATAGTCGGCCGCCAGCTCCAGACGGATGCGCCGCGCGCTTTCGATGAACTCGAGATATTGCTCGACCAGCGCGAGGATCGAGATCCGCGACAGGTCGACCTTCTGGTTGCGCGCGAGGAACAACAGAAGGTCGAGCGGTCCTTCGAAGCCCGCCACGTCGATGACGAAAGCCGGTTCGCCGGTCAGCCGTTCCTCGGCCGTGTCCTGCCACAGGCTGTCCATCGGCGTTGCCGGATTGCCGGATGCCGGCCGCTTCGGCGATGGGGGCGTGGCGGACACGGGCGACATCAGGCGGTCGCCCTCAGGCCGTCGAACTCGGCGCGGATGGCGACTTCTTCCGCGGTATCGGTTGTGCCAAAAGCAGCCTCGACGGCATCGGCCCGCGCCCTCGCCTTGCCCTTGAGCAGCGGCACTTCGGCCGCGACCGCCCGCATTTCGTCCATGACGCCGTTGCAGTGAAGCACGACATCGCCGCCGCCGGCGACGATCGCCGCCGCCCGCTCGCCGAGCGTGCCCTTGAGGGCGTTCATCGACACGTCGTCCGACATCAGCAGCCCGTCAAACCCGATAGAACCGCGGATGATCTCGTCGATCACCTTGCGCGAGGTCGATGCCGGGTGATCCGGATCGATGGCCGAGTATACCACATGCGCGCTCATCGCCATCAGCTCGTTGCGCAGCCGCCGGAACGGCGGAAAGTCATGCGCCTCAAGCTCGGCCAGCGGCGTGGTGACGACCGGCAGTTCGTGGTGCGAATCCGCCATGCCGCGGCCATGGCCCGGCACGTGCTTCATCACCGGCAGGACGCCGCCGGACTTCAGGCCCGCCGCCGCCGCCTCGCCCATGGCGCCGACCGTTTCCGGATCATTGCCGTAGGCGCGGTCGCCGATGACGTTGCTGGCGCCTTCCACCGGCACGTCGAGCACCGGCAGGCAGTCGACATTGATGCCGAGGCGGATGAGATCGAAGGCGTGCAGGCGCGACATCAGCCAGGCGGCGCGCAGGCCCAGTTCCCGGTCGCGGCGATAGAGCTCTCCGAGCACGGCGCCGGAGGGATATCGCGGGGCGATCGGCTCGCGGATGCGCTGCACCCGGCCGCCCTCCTGGTCGATCAGCACCGGCGCGTTGCGGCCGCCGACGGTATCGCGCATTTCGGCGACCAGATCGCGGATCTGCGCCGGCTCGCTCAGATTGCGGGCGAAGACGATGAAGCCCCATGGCTGCTCGTCGCGATAGAAGGCCTTCTCGTCGGCGCTCAAGGCAAGGCCGGTGCAGCCGAGGATCATTGCTTTTGCGGGCATGGATGTCTGGGTCATGGCCGAATCATAAGAGGGGTGGGATCAAAGCCGAAGCGACGGGTTCGGGTCATACACAGGAAAAGAGGCGGAAACCGCAGGTTCCCGCCTCTTTTTTCGTTGTCGCTGAGGTGCGTTGGCTACTTCGTGACGAGGCAGCTTCCGCCGGCCGCCTTGTAGCGCTCGCAAAGGGCTGCCGCATCCGCCTTGGTACCGGCGGAAATGCGCACGCGATAATAGGTACCCTTGCCGGCGATCTCGGCCCGCTTGATCTCGTAGGCGCGACCGCCGACGACACTGCCGAACTTGCCGGAAATGCTCTTGTAGGATTTCTCCGCCTCCGCCTCGGACGGCAGCGACGCGACCTGGATGTAATAGCCGCCGGCTGCGGGTGCCGGCTGGGCGGCCGCAGGTTCCGAAGCAGCAGGCTCGGGCGTGGCAGCGACCGGTGTCGGCGCGGCAGCGGGCTCGGCAACCGGTGCGGCCGGCACTTCTGCCTGTGCGGCCGGTGCCGACGCTTCAGCCTGTGCGGTCGGTGCAGACGCTTGCGGGGCGGCGGCCGGTGCTGCGGCCGTATCGGCCGGCGTCGAAGGCCGTGCGGTCGGAACAGGACCCTTGGGAGCGTCGGCCGGTGCGGTCGCCAGCGGCGTCTCGGCAGCGATGGACGGTGCGGCGAGCGCCGGCTTGTCGGCTGCGGGGGCCGCGGTCGGTTCGGTCACGGCCGGCGCTTCGAGCGTCGGAGCGGGTGCTGCCTCCGCAGGGGCTTCCTGGGCGACCAGCGTGCCGTCCGGACGCACGATCATGGTGCGCACCTTGCGCGGCGTTATGGTCGCGGGCTGCGCCGTCTCGGTGGGGGCCGACTGCGCGGTTCCGTTCTGGTCCGGCAAGAGCCGCGGATCCTCGGTCTCGCCGACCGGCGTTCCTAGCGCCTGGGCGTCCGATTCGTCTTCCAGCGGCAGGGTTTCCGGGATCAGCGTCTTCTGCACGACGTCGACGGGTTCCTCGCTCGAGGAGATCAGGCTCTCCTGCTTCGGATCCTCGACGGCGGCGCCGGCGACGCTGTCATAGACGGCCTTGTCCTGGTTCGGCACGGACTTGCCGCCCGGGTTTTCGGGCAGGATCTTGACCGGATCCTTGTCGGCGGTGATCACCTGCGGTTCGCCCGACGACATCATCGAGGGGCCGGAACCGGTCAGCCAGGTATAGAGCGCACCGCCGCCGAGAAGCAGGACGACAACCGCCGTACCCGCCATCAGCAGGCCGCGCGAACCGAAGCGCGACAGGCCCTTCGGCTCCATCGGGATATTGATCCGGCCGGCATTGGCGGCGGCATAGTCGGACGGCCGGTCGAGCGTGTGGCGGAAATCCTCCTCCAGCGCCCGTTCGAAGGCGTCGAAATCGTCCATCGGCGGGAGCTGTGCGTTGGCCGGCTGGGCTGCTGCCTGAACCGGGGCCTGGGCCGCGACCGGGGTTGCGAGCGAAGGCGTCTGGCGCATGGCGGCGGGCGCCGGAGCCGCGGCGGGCGCCTGGACGGCGGCAGCCGGCGTCGTCGACGGCTGGTCGAACAAGGTCGCCAGTTCGCCGTCGATGTCGAGATCGTAATCGTGGGCGTAGGCGACCGGCGCCGGCTTGCTGTCGGGCACCGGCACTTCCGGCACGTCCATATGGGCGATCGATTCGAGGTGATCGTCCTGTTCGGAAATCTCGGCCGGATCGAAGGCCAGCGGCTCATCGGTGAAGTCGAATTCGGACGGGGCCGGCTTTGCCGGCGCTGCACGCACTTCCGCCGGCGCCACGCGCGGCGAGACCGCCACGGGTGCCGGAGCTGCATAAGCGGAAGGCGCCGTAGAGGCGGCCGAGGCCGCATAGGCGGCGGGAGCGGGAGCCGACGTTACGACCGGCGCTGCAGCGGGCAGAACCGGCGTCGCGAGCGAAACGGGAGCCGGCCGTGCAGCCGGCACAACCGGAGCGACTGCCGGCTCATCGAGATCCACCTCGATGTCGGACAGATCGAGCTCCAGATCGTCGAGCTGCAGGTCGAACTCGCCTTCGGCGAAGGGATCGAACTCTTCGTCCTCGATCGCCGGACGCAGATCGGCAGCCGGTGCGGCATGTTCGACCGCCTGCATGGCTTCGGGGCGTTCGTACGAAACGGCAGGAGCCTGAGGCTCGACGGACGCGGCCGCCGATGCGGAGCGGTCAAACTCTTCGCTCGCAGCCAGATCGTCGGCAAAGGAAAAGGCGAAGGACGGCTCGGCGCGGGAAACCGGTGCGGATGGCGCGTCAACCGCGACGTCCGCCGGGCGACCCGAACGGTCACCGGCCTCGGCGACCAGATCGTCGAAGCCGAACGGATCGGCCGGCCGCTCGATCGACGCGGCCGGGACAGCCGAAGCGGGGCCGGAAACCGTCTCGCTCCACTTGAAACCTTCGTCGGCGAAGAAGTCCTCGACCGACGGGGCCTCGTCCGTCTCTGCCGCATAGTGCGGGGGTTCGACCTGCGGCGCGGGCTCGGCCGGGGTCTCGTCTACGAATTGCGGCTCGGCGCGAACCGGCGGCTGGGCGGCGAAATTGGCGAGCGGCAGGCGCAGCTTCGGCTCGTGCTCAGGAGCCGACCATGCCGACGCCTCCTCCGGCTCGGAGACGGCCAGTTCCAGCTCGTCGGCCAGATCGACCGAGAAGGACGGCTCCTGGCGCAGTTCAGGCTCGAATACGGGTTCGACGCGTGCCGACGGCGCTTCCGCGGCCGGCTCGACGAAGGGCTCGGGATAGAAGACGTCCTCCAGCTCTTCGATCTCTTCGACCGGCGAACGGGACTGGGAGGCCACGGCAGGCCCTGCCGGGCGCGGCTCTTCGCCGGCCCGAAGCGGCGCATCATAGACCTCGAACTCGCGAAGAAGTTCGTCTTCGAGGTTGAACTGCGGCTCTTCCGGCGCTGTGGGACGTGTCGGCGCGGTGTCGCGCGCAACGGGCGGCTCGAAGCCGACGATCCGGGCAAGTTCCGCCAACGGATCGTCGTCCGCGAAACTATCGCTCCCCAATCGACTGCTGTATGCGGCCTGCTTCTGTACCATTACTTGATCCACTCACCCTACGCGACTCGACGCTTGCCAGTGCATTGTGGGTAAATGGTGACGATACTATCGCATTTCGACCGGAGCTGCAGTGCCGGTAATAGACAAACCGGACTTCAAAACGGAGGCGACAGCATGCACCAGCCCAAGCCTGGCAATACTCAATTGTCTCTGTTTATCGTTAACAAAGCGTAATTCGGGCGAATCCTTGCCCTTGTTCCAATGGGCGTGGAACGAGCTTGCCAGATCGTAGAGGTAGAATGCAAGGCGATGCGGCTCCTGCGACTGGGCCGCCGCCTCGATGATGCGCGGGTATTCGGCGAGCTTGCCGATCAGCTGAAGCTCTGTCGGATCGGTGATCTGCCCGGCCACGGCCCCGGCGAAGTCGGTCGCCTCGAGGTCGAGATCGGGGAAGGCCTCCTTGGCCTGGCGGAAAATCGACATGCAGCGCGCATGGGCATACTGAACGTAGAAGACCGGATTGTCCTTCGACTGTTCCGTCACCTTGGCGAAGTCGAAGTCCAGCGGCTCGCTGTTCTTGCGATAGAGCATCATGAAGCGCACCGAATCGCAGCCGACTTCCTCGACCACTTCGCGCAGGGTGACGAAGTCGCCGGAGCGCTTCGACATCTTCACCGGCTCGCCGTGGCGATAGAGCTTGACCAGCTGGCACAGAAGCACGGTGAGCTTGGTCTTGCCTTCCGACACGGCCCGCGCCACCGCTTCCAGCCGCTTGACATAGCCGCCATGGTCGGCGCCGAGCACGTAGATCATCTCGGAATAGCCGCGGTCGAACTTGTCCTTGAAATAGGCGACGTCGGCGGCGAAATAGGTATAGCTGCCGTCCGACTTCACCAGCGGCCGGTCAATGTCGTCGCCCACTTCCGTCGAGCGGAAAAGCGTCTGCTCGCGGTCTTCCCAATCCTCGGGCAGCTGACCCTTCGGCGGCGGCAGCGTGCCGCGATAGACATGGCCCTTGAAGGTCAGGTCGTTGATCGCGGTGCGGATCTTGGCGGCGCCGTTGGCGTGCAGCGTGCGTTCGGAGAAGAACACGTCGTGATGCACGTTGAGGGTCGCCAGGTCGTCGCGGATCATCACCATCATCGCGTCGATGGCGCGCTCCTTGACGATCTCCAGCCATTCCTCTTCCGGCATGTTGTGCAGCCGGGTGCCGAATTCCTCGGCCAGGGCCTGGCCGACCGGCACGAGATAATCGCCCGGATAGAGACCCGCCGGGATCTCGCCGATCTTTTCGCCGAGCGCCTCGCGGTAGCGCAGGAACACCGAACGCGCCAGCACCTCGATCTGGGCGCCGGCATCGTTGATGTAATATTCCTTGGCGACGTCATAGCCGGCAAAGGCCAGAAGGTTGGCAAGCGCATCGCCGACCACGGCGCCGCGGCAATGGCCGACATGCATCGGGCCGGTCGGATTGGCCGAGACATATTCGACATTGACCTTGCGGTCCTTGCCGAGCGTCGAGCGGCCGAAATCGGTGCCTTCGGTGATGATCGTTGCCAGCAGGCGCTGCCAGTAGCCGGTCGACAGGCGGATGTTGATGAAGCCGGGGCCGGCCACGCTCACCTCGGCGATGTCGCCGTCTTCCTTGAGCTTGTCGCCGATCACCTCGGCCAGCGCCCGCGGATTGGTGCCGAGCGCCTTGGCGAGCACCATGGCGGCATTGGTGGCGGCATCGCCGTGGCTCGGATCGCGCGGCGGCTCGACGACGATGCGACCGAAATCGAGGGTGGAGCGCTTCTCCTTGATGCTGTCGATCTGCTCGAGCGCATTTTTGATTCTCGTTTCGAAGTCGGCGAAGAGGTTCATGTCGTGGTACCCGCGCAAGCAGTTCGATAGCCCGCAAATGGAGTGGAATTGCTGCGCTGCCTATCGCAAATCGGGAGTCCGGTCAAACAGCTCGCTATGGGTACGCACCGCATAAGTATCGGTCATGCCCGCCAGATAGTCGCCGACATGGCGCGCCCTCGCCGGCTCGTTCAGGCCGGCGATATGGTTGACCCAGTAATGGCTTTTCATCAGCGCCGGATCGGCCATGTAGGCGTGGAACAGGTCGGTGACGATCTGCGCCGCACCGGCGCGGATGCGCATGATGTCGGGATGGCGGTAGATGCGACTGAACAGCAGCTTCTTGATCTGGCGGTCGGTCTCGGCCATTTCGTCGGAGAAGGTGGCGACGGTCCGGTCGGAGGCGCGGATATCGGCGGCACTCTGCGGTCTGAGCGCGGCAAGGCGCCCCTGCGCGACCCCGATCACGTCCTCGACCATGCGGGTGATCTGCCGGCGCATGATCTCGTGGGTGAAGCGGTCGGGCTCCAGATGCGGATAGCGGTCGCGCACCTCCTTCATCAGCCCGGCGAGGAAAGGCACGTCCTCCAGCATGTCGAAGCTCAGATAGCCGGAGCGCAGGCCGTCGTCGATGTCGTGGGTATTGTAGGCGATGTCGTCGGCGATCGCCGCGACCTGGGCCTCCAGGCCGGCATAGCTGGCCAGTTCCAGATCGTGCAGCTCGCAATAGTCGAGGATCGGCTGGGGAACCGGGCCGCGCGTCCCCTCGCCCGCCTTGGTCACCAGCGGGCCATTGTGCTTGACCAGCCCTTCCAGCGTTTCCCAGGTCAGGTTGAGACCGTCGAACTCGGCATAGCGCCGCTCCAGCTTGGTGACGATCCTGAGTGACTGGGCGTTGTGGTCGAAGCCGCCATAGGGCGCCAGCACCTCATGCAGCGCGTCCTCGCCGGTATGGCCGAACGGCGTGTGGCCGAAGTCGTGGACGAGCGCCACGCCCTCGGCGAGATCCTCGTCGAGCTTCAGCGCACGGGCGAGCGCGCGGGCGATCTGCGCCACCTCGATCGTATGGGTCAGGCGCGTGCGATAGTGGTCACCGTCGGGACCGATGAAGACCTGCGTCTTGTGCTTCAGCCGGCGAAAGGCCGTGGTATGGACGATGCGGTCGCGGTCACGCTGGAAGTCGGAGCGCGTCGGGCTGCCGCCCTCCGGAAACAGCCGTCCGCGCGTCGTCCAGGGATCGGTGGCGTAGATCGCCCGCTCGCCCGAACCGAAACCCAATGCACTTTTGTCGATCGTCATATCGCGCCTGTCCGCTCCCCATTGACGCCACCGGTTCGCCTTCATACCTATAGCGAACGATGCAGCAAGGTTTGCCTCTTATATCATGAGCGCGGCCGGCATCCGGCAATATCCACGGCGATCTATCGCCGATACGTGTCAGAACGTTGAATTTTCTGGCGTTACAGAAGTTTTCCACGGGCCTTGAACCCGTCAGGAGGCAAGATGAGCACCGAGACCGTCACCCTTTCCGAAGCCGCGGCGAAGCGAATCGCCCAGATCGTCGCCAGTGAAGCCGACAAGAGCGCCCTGCGGGTCACCGTCGAAGGCGGCGGCTGTTCAGGTTTCTCCTACAAGTTCGACCTCGACAAGGGGCCCCAGTCCGACGACCTGGTGGTGAGCCGCGACGGCGCCACCTTGCTGATCGACCCGATGTCGCTGGTCTACATGGCCGGCTCCGAGATCGATTTCGTCGACAACCTGCTCGGCCAGTCCTTCCAGATCAACAACCCGAACGCGGTCGCCAGCTGCGGCTGCGGCACTAGTTTCTCCGTCTGAAAACGCTGCGCCCACCTGTTCAGCCGGCCGGTCCAGGCAAGCGCCCGGACCGGCCGTTTCGTATTCAATGACCGCCATCGGCAGCCAGCGCCGCGTCACGGACCTCCGCCTCCGAGGTCATTGAGGCCCCGTTGAAGAAGATGTTGAGCAGCACCGCCGCGATCGAGGCCAGCAGGATGCCGGAGTCGATCAGCGGATGGATGCCGTGCGGCATCCATTGCTTGAAGTTCGGCGCAACCAGCGGAATCATCCCGAAACCGATCGACACTGCGACAATGAAGAGATTGTTGCGGGTCGACTTGAAGTCGACGGACGAGAGAATGCGGATGCCGGTTGCCGCGACCATGCCGAACATGACCAGACCGGCGCCGCCGAGAACCACCGTCGGCAGCGATTCGACGAGGGCGGCCATCTTCGGCAGCAGGCCCAGCACCACGAGAATGATCCCGCCGATCACGCAGACGAAGCGTGAGCGCACGCCCGTCACGCCGACCAGGCCGACATTCTGCGAGAAACTCGTATAGGGAAACGTGTTGAAGACCCCGCCGATCAAGGTGCCCAGACCGTCGGTGCGCAGGCCCGCGGCAAGCATCGGTCGCGTGACGGTCTTGCCCGTCATGTCCCCGAGCGCCAGGAACATGCCGGTCGACTCGATCATCACCACCACCATGACGATCGTCATGGTGACAATCAGGACCGGATCGAAGGTCGGCACACCGAAATGGAAGGGCATGATCGGTGCGAACCAGGCGGCACTCGCCACCTTGTCGAAATGCATCATACCCGCGGCAGCCGCGACGATCCCGCCAATGACAATGCCGAGGAGAACCGAGATGTTGGCGACGAAACCCTTGGCAAACCGGGCGATGAGCAGGATCGACACAAGAACGATCGCCGAGACTGCGATGCCCGAAAGCGGCGCATAGGCCGCGTTCGGCACGCTCGGTGCGAGCGCGAGCTTGGCCGGAATCTCGGGAATACCCCCCGCCCCCGTCGCGGCCAGCGCCCGCACATCCTCGAGCCACTTGGCATGGGCCGGGTCGAGAATGCTCGGCGCCGTCGGCCCGACGGGATTGCCGAAGATCCAGCTGATGCCGATGCGCATCAGCGACACGCCGATCACGAGAATGATCGTGCCGGTCACCACGGGCGGAAAGAATCGCAGCAGGCGGCTGACCAGCGGCGCGATCAGGATGCCGACAAGGCCGGCGCCGATGATCGAGCCGAAGATCAGGCGTGCGCCGTCCGGTCCGCCGTTGACGTTGGCCATGGAAACCATGGGGCCGACCGAGGCGAAGGTCACGCCCATCATGACGGGCAGCCGGATCCCGAACCACTGCGTGAGCCCGAACGACTGGATGAGCGTGACGATCCCGCAGGCGAAGAGATCGGCGGAGATGAGGAAGGCGACGTCTTCCGGTGGCAGCTTGAGCGCGCGTCCGACGATGAGCGGTACGGCAATCGCCCCGGCATACATGACGAGAACATGCTGGAGGCCGAGTGCGGCAAGCCGCGAAAGCGGCAGCACCTCGTCGACCGGGTGGGTCTTGGTTGTATTTTCAGACATTGAGCTGGTCCCCTTTTCTTGATGCGCGGACCCGCCCTCCCCAACAGGCCGCATCGAAAGAATGATGCGCAAAACCATGAGTTGTCAAAGTGCCGCGGACGAAAAGCCGGCAAAAGCCGATGGCAAAACCCGCGCCATCGGCTATGTAGAGGCAAGACGAAAGGGTGGATGCCATGAAGATCGCGACCTGGAACATCAATGGCGTCAAGGCACGCATCGCCAATCTCTGCGAATGGCTGAAGAGCTCGGCGCCGGACGTCGTCTGCCTGCAGGAAATTAAATCCGTCGACGACGGCTTTCCGCGGCTCGAGATCGAGGCGCTCGGCTACCATGTCGAGACGCACGGCCAGAAGGGCTTCAACGGCGTGGCGATCCTCTCCAAGGCCAAGCCCGACGAGGTCAACCGCGGCCTGCCGGGCGACGATGGCGACGAGCAGGCGCGCTTCATCGAGGCCGTGTTTTCCGTCGAGCGCGGCATCGTGCGGATCTGCTCGCTCTACCTGCCGAACGGCAACCCGCCGGACGATCCGGTCAAGTACCCCTACAAGCTCGCCTGGATGGAACGGCTGCAAGCCTTCACCGAGAGCCGGCTGGCGCTCGAAGAGCCGCTCATCCTTGCCGGCGACTACAACGTCATCCCCGAACCGCACGACTGCCGCGATCCGCGGCTGTGGGAAGGCGATGCCCTCTTCCTACCGAGGACCCGCCAGTCGTTCCGCCGGCTGGAAAATCTCGGCCTGACCGATGCCGTGCGTGCCACTAGCGACGACCCGCTTCTCTACACCTTCTGGGACTATCAGGCCGGAGCCTGGCAGAAGAACAACGGCATCCGCATCGACCACCTGATGCTGTCGCCGGAGGCCAGCGACCGGCTGCTGTCGGCGTCGATCGAAAAGCATGTCCGCAGCTGGGAAAAACCGTCCGACCACGTCCCGGTCGCCGCCGTCTTCGCCTTCTGAGCGGCGCTCGAGCGCACCACAGGTGTAACCCGCGCGCCATGCCTGCCGGAACAATGGCAAGGTCTGAGCAAGTCGCCGAGGCTAGTTGTCGGTACGAGCCTCTGCGGGAGCGGCCCTTAGATCGAACGGCGGACAGTCCTGTCTGCCTCCATCCCGCCGGCGACGAATAACGCGGGATATTTCAATGGTTTCATCTATCAATTCTGCACAGCTTGCGAGCACCCAGATCTTCCTCAGGGTCCTGAAGGAAGAAAGTCAGGCCAGCGGTGGCAGCTCCAGCGGCAATGACGACTATTATGCCTCGGCCCTCGACGGCCTGATGCGCGACTACGGCCAGGACGACGGCTCCGACAGCGAGACCTATGACACCAGCCTGCTGCGCGCGATCGGCGCCGCCGGCGGCGCGGACGACGGCACCGAAGAAGAGGCGCCGATCTCGGACGACATCCAGACCGCCTCCTTCATGAAGGGCCTGAAGGCCAAGCTCGAGGAGATGAAGAGCTCGGGCGACGGGGCGCTGAAGGCGAAGGAAATGCTGGCGGCGCTCGAGGCCGGCACGCTCACCGTCACCGACGCCGTCAACGGCCGCAAGATCAAGGCCTGGGACGCCGCGGATGACAAGGCCAACCGGACCGCCGAGCAGACCAGCCGCAGCGACTGGTCCAGCTTCCTGAAGACCCAGCTCAGCCGCGACAAGGGCGGCGGCTACGAACTGACCAAGGCCGGCGCACACATCGACAAGGCGAGCGGAGAGAGCGCCAGCCTGGTGACGGTCGACGGCACCTATGTCTATGTGACGTGGCCGGCGACGACGGCCGGCAGCGCTGCCTGACGATCCGCCAAAAACGCCGAAGGCGCCCGAGCGGCGCCTTCACCGATCCCTGGACGTCCGGCGTCTCGCCGGTCTTTGGTCATTCGGTCTGGCTGTAGACCTGCGGTGCCAGGGCGACGGCCACGCGGCGGTCTTCCTCGTTGGCGATCGAGAAGGCCTGTTCCTGCAGTTCCTGCATCCAGCCGCAATCCTTGGGCGGACAATTGTCCAGCGCCGCCGTCAGGAAGGCGAGCCCGCGCACGGTCTGCCCTTCCTGGAAGAGCACGTTGCCGAACACCGACATGGCGCCGGGATGGCCGCTCTTGCGGGCCAGATTGAGCCATTTCTTGGCCTGCTGGACATTGCTCTTGCCGCCCTCGCCGGCCAGGATCATGCGCGCCAGCTGGAACTGTGCTTCCGGCACGCCGAAGGTCGAGGCGGCCTGGAAATAGAGCTGGCGGGCCTGGGTCAGGTCGCTGGCCACCGGGCTGCCGGGAATGCCCTGGCGGTAGTAGCGGGCGAGCGACAGCAGCGCGTTGACGAAGAAGCCGGTATCCTCGGAACCGGGCTCGACGCCCTGGCTGGCGATCTCGGCATAGATCTTGAAGGCTTCGAAATCATCCTCGACCACGCCGTCGCCGTCCGCATACATGTTGGCGAGCGCCCAGCGCGAACCGGTATGGCCCTTCTCGGCGGCATAGCGGTAGGCTTCGACGGCATCCTGCTTCTGACCGTTCTTGTAGGCCTTGAAGCCGAACTTGAAGAGGTCGAAGGGGCCGGATTCCTTGCTCACGCCCGAATTGATATCGAAGGCGTGTCCGGCGGTGCCCGTCATGACGAACAGGAACGCGGAGAGAAGCAATGTCGCCGGAGACTTCCAGTCTGTTGTCTGCATAATTCCGTATTTCTTCCACAACACCGCAGACATCAGCCGATCCATCCGTTCGACACAGAAGGCATAGCCTTGCCTGTAAGACATTTCACCGCAAAACCGTGAATAACCGGTTCATCGCTCCGCCACGATCGGGTGCCCGTCGCCTTGCCGAGGGCACTCTCTTCATGAGCGGCGACTAAAACGAGCCTAGGAGAGCTTTCAGGCAAGACTGCGACTATTGCCGATTTCCCGCGGCCGGACACGCCGTTCGGCGCCCCCGAAACTGCGGGCACGCCCGCTGCGGTTGATTTCTGGAGATAATTCCCGACGACCTGCCCCATGCCCACTCACGCCACGCCTACTCGAAACGACACCCTACGTTTCATGCAATGATCGCTGCGCTTCGTTTGTGGCGGGAAATGGACAAAATTGGCCGCTGGGCGCGGTGCCAGCGAGGATTCAATTTCTGTTGCAAATCCGTCACATTCTCGCGAGCAGCCCTCACCCCAAACGAAAAGAGCCCGGCATGCCGGGCTCCCTCGTCAGGTCTCTTCGATCGGTCGATCTTAGAAGGTGATGCGGTAGTTCGCCGAAACGGCATAGGCCCAGTCGCCATCAGCCGTTGCGTTGTAGACGGCGTCGTCTGCGGTCGACTGGCTGCCTTCGGTCAGGTAGCTGACGGCACCGCCGAAGCGCAGTTCGCCCGGGCCGGCCTTGACCGAAACGCCAGCGCCGAAGGTCCAGGTGTCGGAGTAGATGTCAGCGCCCGTACCGACACCGCTATCCCACATGACGTTGACCGTACCTGCAATCTTCTCGTTGAATGCGTGCGCCACGCCCGCATTGATCGTCCAGCCGTCCTTCCAGTTGTAGATGTCTTCCTGCGGCAGATAGCCGCCCGGGGCCATCGGATTGCCGATGCTGTAGTTCAGCGAGTCCATGACGCTCCAGTCGGTCCACTTGACCGAACCGTAGACCATCCAGCCCGGCGCGACGCCGGTCTGCAGCGACAGCTTGACGGACTGCGGCAGCGTGCCATTGCCGAAGGCGTCCTGAAGGCCGAAGGGGGCCACGGCCGGATCCCAGTCGAACGAACCGTCGTCGGCGTCGTGCTCGACGGCAGAGCGGTACATCAGCTGGGCGCGCATGGCATATTCCGGGATGTCGTAGCCGATCCCGAAGCGATAGCCGTAAGCCGAATGGTCCTGCAGATGCAGGTCGCCGGCATAGGCGTTCGCGGTGTATTCGAAGTCCTGCAGGAACACGCCACCGAGCAGGTGGACGCGGCCCTTGCCAGCCTGCATGCTCACGTCGCAGGTCGCACCGTATTCGTTGGTGATGAAGTCCTTGTGGCTCGCGCCGGAACCGCCTGCCATCAAGCTCGCCATCTGGGCCTGGGCGCCGTAGTCGGCATCCGCACCGAAGGGCTGGGTATAGGTGAAGGCGCAGGCGAAGTTGTCGCTTGCCTTGAACTTCGCTGCGATGCTGGGAATCCAGTAGGCCTGCGAGTAGTGATCGTCGGTGGCGTCGGCGCCGTTGATCGTCGCAAACTCGCGCCGCGGCGAGACGTAGACCATGCCGCCCCGCATCACGTAGTCACCATCCTCATAAAGAATGTCAGTGTCGGCCTCGCCTCGATTGAAGCCGCCCGCATGCGCAGACGTGGCCAGCGCGCTGACGCCGAGCAAACACAAAATAGCCGCCTTTTTGAGATACATTGCCATCTCTCTCCCCAATTACTGGCAAAAACTGAATTGTAGTGTAACTGCGTCGCACGGAATGACAATCTTGCGACGCCACCCCCAATCACGGGGATGTGTCTCAATTTTTACGTAAACACTCTTACGCGCACGTAAGATGCGCCATTTTCCGGATTATTTTTCCGGATTTTCGCGCCGACACCACCGCGCAATAGAACAATTTACTATTTCCCGCATTCGTCGTTGCAGGAATGCCACAAATATCAATTTGTGTGTGCAACGTCACAATGTCCGACATAGGTGAAATTGATGCCCCGGAAGCGCAAAAAAAGGCCCCGAAGGGCCTGCCGAGCGCGGATCGAATACAGTCCTAGATAGCAGGGAATCGGCGATTTGCGCCGGGAATCACCCGCGCCACGGCAGGTGAAGGCGGTGGCGACCTCCGGGGCCGCCACCGCATTGGCGTCAGCCGGCCTCGACGACCCGCTTCAGCGCGGTATCCAGGCTCGCCTTCTGCTGTTCCAGTTCCTGGTAACGCTCGCGCTCGGCGGCAACGACCTCGGGATTGGCGTTGGCGACGAACTTCTCGTTGGCGAGCTTGCCGGCGATGCGGCCCATTTCCTGCTCGACCTTGGCGATCGCCTTTTCAAGGCGCGCCTTCTCCGCCGAAAGGTCGATCAGCGCGCCGAGCGGCAGGCAGGCGGTCGCCTCGCCAACAACGATCTGCGCGGCCCCCTTCGGCGCCTCGTCGGCAAGCGCAATGCTCTCGACGCGGGCCAGGCGCTTGATCGACGCCTCGTGGTGGGCGAGCCGATCGCGCGTGACGCTGTTGGCGCCGACGACGACCAGCGGCGCGACGGCCCCCGGCGGCACGTTCATCTCGGAGCGCACCGAGCGGATGCCCGACACGAGATCGACCAGCCAGTTGATGTCCGCCGCCGCCAGTTCGTCGGCAAAGTCGGGCGCCGGCCAGGCCGCATGGCACAGCAGCGTGTCGCGCGTCTTGCCTTCGCCTGCCGTATGCGCCCACAGTTCTTCCGTCATGAACGGCATGAACGGATGCAGCAGCTTGTAGGTCTCGTCCAGCACATAGGCGGCGCAGGCCTGGGCTTCGGTCTTGGCGGCTTCGTCCTCGCCGGCAAAGACCGGCTTCAGCAGTTCGAGATACCAGTCGCAGAAGCTGTTCCAGACGAAACGGTAGAGGCTGCCGGCAGCCTCGTTGAAGCGGAAACCGGCGATCGCTTCCGTCACGTCGCGCTCGGTACGCGCCAGTTCCGTCAGGATCCAGCGGTTGATGGCGAGTGTGGTCGTTTCCGGCAGGAAGTGCGGATCGCTCTTGACCCCGTTCATCTCGGCGAAGCGCGTGGCGTTCCACAGCTTGGTGCCGAAATTGCGGTAGCCGGCGATGCGGGCCGGATCGAGCTTCACGTCGCGGCCCTGCGCCGCCATGATGGCCAGTGTGAAACGCAGCGCGTCGGCACCGTATTCGTCGATCAGTTCCAGCGGGTCGATGACGTTGCCCTTCGACTTCGACATCTTCTGGCCGTTCTTGTCGCGGACCAGCGCATGGACATAGACGGTGTGGAACGGTTCGACCGGATTGCCGGCGTCGTCCTTCATGAAGTGCAGGCCCATCATCATCATCCGCGCGACCCAGAAGAAGATGATGTCGAAACCTGTGACCAGGACGTCGGTCGGATAGTATTTCGCCAGTTCGGGCGCGTCGCCCGGCCAGCCGAGCGTGGAGAAGGGCCACAGCGCCGAGGAGAACCAGGTGTCGAGCACGTCCTCGTCACGGGTGAGGATCTCGCCGGGCGCGAAGTTCTCGAGCTTTTCCTGGACCCAGGCCTTCCACGGGCCTTCATGCGCCAGATAATGCTGGACGGCGGCGTCGAGCGCCTCTTCCTCGGTCTTCTCGACGAAGACCTGTCCGTCCGGGCCGTACCAGGCGGGAATCTGGTGTCCCCACCACAGCTGGCGGGATACGCACCAGGGCTGGATGTTCTCCATCCATTCGAAATAGGTCTTTTCCCAGTTCTTCGGCACGAACTTGGTGCGGCCGGCACGGACGCTCTCGATCGCGGGCTTCGCCAGCGTCTTGGCGTCGACATACCACTGCTCGGTCAGCCGCGGCTCGATCGGTACGCCTCCACGGTCGCCATGCGGCACCATGTGCTTGTGCGGTTCGATCTTCTCGACCAGGCCTTCGGCCTCGAGAATCTCGACGATCTTCTTGCGGGCGGCGAAGCGGTCCATGCCCTCGAGTTCGCTCCAGACCATTTCCTGTTCGCGGTTGGGCGACAGGCCTTCGAGGAAATCCTCGTCGCCGACGATGGCGATCCGGCCTTCGACGGTCAGCACGTTGATGGCGCGCAGCCCTGCCCGCTTGCCGACCTCGAAGTCGTTGAAGTCGTGGGCCGGCGTCATCTTGACGGCACCGGTGCCCGCGGTCGGGTCCGGATACTCGTCGGCGACGATCGGGATCTTGCGGCCGACGATCGGCAGGATGACATGCTTGCCGACGATCGCCTTGTAGCGCTCGTCGTCGGGATGCACGGCAATGCCGGTGTCGCCGAGCATGGTTTCGGGACGCGTGGTGGCGACGACCAGATAATCGCGCGTCTCGTATTCGGTCGGCTTGCCCTCTTCGTCAAAAGCGACCGGATGCTGATAGGTCACGCCCTCTTCCAGCGGATAGCGCAGATGCCAGAGATTGCCGTTGACCTCGACCTGCTCGACCTCCAGATCGGAGATCGCCGTCAGGAGCTTCGGGTCCCAGTTGACGAGCCGCTTGTCCTTGTAGATCAGGCCATCCTTGTAGAGCGAGACGAAGACTTCGAGAACGGCTTCGGAC
Source organism: Allorhizobium sp. GW101-3B10 (assembly GCF_059424725.1). Lineage (NCBI taxonomy): Bacteria > Pseudomonadati > Pseudomonadota > Alphaproteobacteria > Hyphomicrobiales > Rhizobiaceae > Allorhizobium > Allorhizobium sp. GW101-3B10. The sequence continues at coordinate 1,991,418 of NZ_JBWKZR010000001.1, forward strand.
AGGCCCTCGTCCATGGTGAAGCGCTCGCGCGACCAGTCGCAGGAGGCGCCGAGGCGCTTCAGCTGGTTGAAGATCAGGCCACCGGATTCGTCCTTCCATTCCCAGACCTTCTCGATGAAGGCCTCGCGTCCCATCTCGCGCCGGTGCTGCTGGCTTTCCATCAGCTTGCGCTCGACCACCATCTGGGTGGCGATGCCGGCATGGTCCATGCCCGGCTGCCACAGCACGTCCTTGCCGCGCATCCGCTCGAAGCGGATCATGATGTCCTGCAGCGTATTGTTGAGCGCATGGCCCATGTGCAGCGAACCGGTGACGTTCGGCGGCGGGATGACGATGGTGAACGTGTCCTCGCCGGGCTGAGCGTTGGCGCCGGCGCGAAACGCGTCCGCCTCTTCCCAGGCCTTGGCGATTTTCGGTTCGACGGCGGCGGAATCGTAGGTCTTTTCGAGCATTTTGGACCACACTTCGGGGTTCTTGTTGCAGCTTGGTAAATAGGATGGCCGATTGTGAGTCAATAAAAAAGCCGCCCCGGCGACGGAGCGGCCCATGTGCCGGGATGTGCCTGAAATCAGCGGCGCGGACCGCGCGCCACCCGTTCGATTTCTTCCCGCACGAGGCGTTCGACCAGCGTCGGCAGGTTGTCGTCCAGCCATTCCTGCAGCATCGGCCGGAGCATGTCCTCGGCCATCTCGTCGAGCGAGCGACGCTGCTGGCCGTCGATGGCGGCGGCCAGTTCTCCGAACGAGCGCGACACCTGCTCGATCGTCGCGGCAGAGACGAGCGCCTTGAGGTCCTGGCCGGCCTCTGCGCGGGCCGGCTCAGTGGCGGAGATGGGTTCGGGAGCGGCAGGGGCCTGCTGCGCAAACGAGGTCGCGGCCTCGACATCCGCCATGGCGGCGGCTTCGAATTCCTCGTCGTCGACCGCGGCTTCGGGCTGCTGCAGGATCGGCATCTCGGCCCGCGGTTCGGCCTGGCGCGGCATCGCGGCGCGCAACTCCGCCATGCGGCTGGTCATCATCGGGCTTTCGGCGCGCGGCGCCGGCGCAGAGACCTCGGCGGCAGCGACCGCCGAAAGAACCGGGCGCTCGACCCGCTCGGACGCCGAGCGAACCCGTGCGGCGAGATCGGCAAGCGAGATGTTGCGGGACTTTTCCGGATCGGCGGCCACCGAAGCGGCAATGGCTGCGGCGGCATTCGCGGGACCGCTGTCGTTCGCCGCCACCATTTCGGCGGCCGCATACGTGTCCTCTTCGTCGATGGTCAGGCGGATGTCGGTGTCGATCTCGTCCTCGTCGTCGCCGTAGACCGGAGGAAGCGTGGAGGAAACCGATTGGCTGCCGCCCGGGTCATTGCTTTCGATGATCCGGCGGATCGAGGCCAGGATCTCTTCCATGGACGGTTCACGCGCTACACTTGGCTGGGCCATATTCATCCCCGTTGATCCCCGATAAGCGGCCTGCGGCGAAAAGCCGGACCGATTTCGAATCACCTTAGGATACTCGCTCGTTGAAAAAAATCACGCCGGACCAACTAATTCCGACTGGTACACAGCTTTGTTGGACGGTCGGACAATTACCGGCCATCCACCGTGCGCAGGCCGAACCAGGCGTCCTTGACCGCCTCGTAATGGTCCTCGGAGCGGTATTCCGCCACGTCCAGACCCTGGCTCTGGATGGTCAGCCGGCCGGAGGCGGCGAGAACACTGTAGCTCGCCACGACCGAATTGCGCTGGTAGCTGACAAGGCTCTCCTTGGCGTCCAGCACGGTCTGCTGGGCGTTGAGCACGTCGAGCGTGGTCTTCTGGCCGACATTGCGCTCCTCGATCACGCCCTGCAGCGCCAGATTGGCGGCGGAGAGCTGCTTGCGGGCAGCTGAAATGGCCGAGATGGCCGCTTCCATCTGCGCATAGGCGGAGGTTACCTGCTGCTGCACGCTGGCACGGGCGGAATCCACCTTGATGCGCTGTTCGCCGAGCGTTTCCTTGGCCTTGCGGATGTTGCCGTATTCGGCCCCGCCCTGATAGATCGGAATCTTCAGCTGGGCCGAGATGGTGGCGGAGGTCGCGTCCGAGTTCGAAAAGGACGGCGGCTCGTTGGTCCAGTTGCGCGCGACATTGCCCTGGATGACGACGCCCGGCAAAAGCGTGCCCTCGGCGGACTTCACCTGATAGCCGGCAGCGTCGACGGCGTGCAGCGAGGCCAGCACGAAGGGATGCTCGCGGATGCCGATGGCAACCGCCGCATCGACGCTCGGCGGAAGGGCCTTGTTCGCGGGCGCCGGCTGCTTGATCCCCTTCGGCGCCTCGCCGACCACCTGCACATAGGTCGCCTCGCTCTGCTTCAGCTGCGCGATCGCGGCGGCGAGCAGCGCCTGCGAACCGGCGAGCTGGGCCTCGGCCTGGCTGACATCGGTGCGGGTCCCCTCGCCCACTTCCAGGCGGGCATTGGCGGCGTTCAGCTGTTCCTGGAGGAAGGCCAGGTTCTGCTTGCGGATCACCACGATCTGCTGGTCGCGTGCCACGTCGGCATAGGCCTGGGCGGCGGCGAGCAGGATGGAGATTTCCTGGGCACGCAGGCTTTCGCGGCTGGCATAGACACCGGCCTCGGCGGCGCGAACATTGTTCAGCGTCTGGAAGCCATCGAAGATCTGCTGGGTGATCGAAATGCCGACACTTTGGGTATTATAGCCGAAATCCGGGGCGGGCGGCGAGGTGATGTCGCTGACGCCGATGGTGCTGGCCGAAGCGGAGCCGAAAATCTGCGGCCTCATACCCGCCTTGGCGATGGTGACGTTCTCGTCGGTGGCGCGCAGCGCAGCTCGCACCGCGTTGAGATCCGGATTGTTCTCGTAGGCCTTGGCCATGGCGCCGGACAGTGTCTCGGCCGATACCTGGCCGGACAACATGATGAGCATGGGCGCGACTGCGGCTGCGAGAGCGGTTTTCCGAATGATCGACACGAGTCACTCCACATCTAGCTGAGGCCGCTCATCTGCGCATGAAGCCCTCGGAACAACGCATGTGCGGATGCGTTAACGATTCATGACACTAGATGACCCGGTGCGGCTTCGGCTGCAATGGCAAGGCCGGTCCGCGACCGCGAAACCACCGCGCCGTTGCCCAACGGCAACATTTTCATTAGCAATTGATTAAATCAATTCCGGATACTTTGCCACCCCGGAAAATATGCCGCTGGCCCGATCGCTCAGAATACGAACTCGGCCGCCTTTCGGAAGCCCGGCAGCGGCTTCAGCGCCGCATTGAAGAACTCCGTGAACGAGGTGTTGCCAGCGTGGCGGATGTAGACGCGGGCGCGGGCCGCATTGCCGTAGCCGACGACGGCGACCAGGCGGCCGCCTTCGCGCAGCTGGTCGAGCAGGGCCTGCGGGATTTCCTCGACGGCACCGTTGATGAAGATCAGGTCGTAAGGCGCTTCGGCCGCATAACCCTTCTCCAGCTCGCCGGTGACGACGGCGACATTGTCGTAGCCGAGGTCGGCAAGCGTCGCGGTCGCCTTGGCGGCCAGCGATTCGTCGCATTCGACGGCGACCACCGAACCGGAGATCTGTGACAAGATAGCGGCCGTATAGCCGGCGCCGCAGCCGATTTCCAGAACCAGGTCGTCCTTGGTGATGGCGCCGAGCTGCATCAGCTTGGCGAGCGGCGACGGTTCCATGATGTAGCGCGCCGGCTGGCCGTTCGCGGCTTCCGCGATCTGCATGTCCTCGTCGATATAGGCGAGCGGACGCCGGTTTTCCGGGACGAAAGCCTCGCGCGGCACCGAGAGGAATGCATTCAGCACCGAATGCGACGTGACGTCGGTCGTGCGAATCTGGTTGTCCACCATCTTGATGCGTGCTGCGGCAAAATCCATCATGTCAGTCGTCCCACTTCCGGCCGGTTTGTGTCAGCTGTCTTAATTGGCCGCAGGACGGCTTTCAAGAAGAGTCGTGGCGATGGGAACAGAATATCGCCACGACGAAGGTCGGGCGGATAGGCCGGCCCGTTTCGCGCTAGGCGTCATTCCTCGATGGTGTAGACGTCCGACTCGCAGAAATCGACCTTGTTGGTCACATCGTAGAAGCTGTTGTCCTCGAACACCGCCCGGGTGGTGTAGACGCAGGCATCGCCGTCGTCGGCAAGGATGAGGCTGCGCGACTTGCCGGCCCACAGGCCCCTCTTGTTCAAAAGCTCGACGCGCTTGCCATTGCCGCCGACCGGCGTCGCGTAGAACTTGACGATCATGGAGGACGTCTTGTTCTCAAGCTTGAACGTGAGGTTTTCGGCGCTGGCCGCGACAGGGGCAAGAACGGCGGCGGCGATCAGGGCGAAAGAAGCGAAACGGCGCATGGATGGGCTCCTCCAGTGTGATGATGGAGCCGCTTTAGCGGAGCGCCCGGCGCGTGCAACGGGCCGGATCGGCCAAATTTGTGCCTATGTCGCCGCGAAGGGCGATCGGTCCGGTTTTGGCCGCTGAACCCGGACAGAATATCTTGTCGGAAGGGGAAAGAGTGGAGGCCTCGCCCGGAATCGAACCGGGGTGCAAGGATTTGCAGTCCTCTGCGTAACCACTCCGCCACGAGGCCGTCCGTATGCTTAAAAAGCGAGTGGTGGGCGGCGTTTAGAACGGATCGAGAAGGAGCGCAAGGGGCTTGCCGCCTTCGCCCTCGAATTTTTGCGGATGGCGCATCCCAAGAGCTCGCCGAGGCGCGTCGCCGATGCCCGGCTCAGTGCTTGCCGGCGCGGTTGACCGTGGGGTAGCGCTTGCGCCACCAGATCGCCATGCGGCGACGGCGCCTTCGCACCGGAGCCAGATCGTGGGAGAGGACGAAAAGGCCGAGGGGCACCATCCAGAATCCCAGAACCGGCAGGAATCCGAGCAGACCGCCGCCGACCAGCGCGGAGCCGGTGGCCACGCGTCCGAGCTTGCTGCGGGGAAACGGCAGTTCGAAGCGGCCGAGCACGATGCGTCCGCGCTTGGCGTCGATATAGTGTTTGCGTTTGGGCGTCGTCATGCAAATCCCTTGCGAATCCGGGCCTCCGGCTCGCTTTTCGATCCGCCAGAAGATGGGATCCCCACAGGATAAAACAAGCGTGTCACATTTTTTTTGAAAAATCGCTTGGCAAATCGACCGGGCATTTGTATTACCCCGCTCACACCGCCGCAAGCGGCTGTTCCCTGGTAGCTCAGCGGTAGAGCATTCGACTGTTAATCGACAGGTCGCCGGTTCGAATCCGGCCCGGGGAGCCATTTTTTCAGTAAAAGCCCGCCTTCGTTGAGAAATCCGAGGGTGGGCTTTTCTGTCCCCACATTTGGCAGCCCTACACCGCCCTGCCCTGCAAGCGTTCTGACGTCCTTCCGGCGCTGCGGCAATGGGTTACGACCGAAGGGGGGCCGGCAGGGCGATTCGGCCAAGCCGAATTTCACGACCGGAACGCCTTTCGGAGCTCAGGCTCAACATTCGCCCGAGCTCTCCGGTCGGATGCGGTATTGGCCATCACCTGGCGGACCGCACGGTCGCCGAAGCGGAATTCGATCAACAGGTGGCGACACTCCCTGACCAGCGTCCAACCGTCAGCGCCGACTGTAGCGGCGATGACGTTCACGTCGCGGACCGCCCCCGCCTTCATGCTGCGAAGACCGGCGCCAGCGCCCCGAAAGCCCGCGCGTCGTATTCCCTGCCGCGTACCAGTTCAGCCGGAATTCCGCACGGTCGATTCCGCTGGTGCGCTCCAGATACTGAACCAATCCAACGGCCAGCCTCTCCATGCGATCAAGCCGCTGTTCCGTTTCGTAGTCGGATTCGTCGTCGCCCATTTGGTCGATGTCGCCGCGCAATCGCTGTGCGAAGTAGAGTGCAGCCTCCGGCGAGCCCACTGGGTGAAATGACACCTCTTCGCGCAGTGCCTCGATGCGGGCAGACTGGACGCGCTCGGCGCGATCGTCGCCATCGGCTTCCGCCACGTCGTGCGCCTTTGCGGCCCGGTGAAACTGGCGAACCAACTGAGTCGCCACATGATAGGCATTGCTTATGGTCGGCAATATCCAAGGCGCCGGCTGTCCGGTGATTTTCTTCACGGCGGCGAGAACGGCCGCGTCAAGGTCACTGAGGACGAGATAATCAGCCGACGTCGCTGACGCACCCGCCGATAACTCGTTGAGATTGCCGCAGAAAACGCGCGCCTGATCGAAACGGCGCGCGTGCTGAATTTTGGACAGTTTGGCTGAGAGAACAATCTTTTCAGGAAACCCCAATTTCTTGGGATAAGAAAATGCGCGACAACCTGCGACACTACCCGCGCCGGCCACCCTAGCCCCCAAAGCCCCAGCCGGCCCATGGCGCCCTGCCGACCGATCGTTCGGCGGGGCGTTTTCTTTCTCGTTGGCTTCGGACAGGGGAGCCATCTCATTCAAAGGCCTGCGCTGAACGAGCGCGGGCCTTTTCGTTTCTGGCGCCCCTCCCCTCCGCTCTGGCCCGGTCGCGAAACCCGCTCTTCATTTTTGCCTGCTATCAAACCCGAATATTGATCGCATCGGGAGAAAATACATATGTGGCTCCAGCTTCATGACGGGGACGGTTTCCCTTTCTTCGTGAACATGGACAATGTCGTCGATTTCCGCTGGTACGAGCGGGAAAAGTACACCTGCCTTCTGACCACGGCACCGGTGGCCGAAAAGCTGCACCGTCTTTATGTCCGGGAAAGCGCCGCAGAGATCATGCAGATGATCAAGGGCGAGACCAGATCGTCGCCGAAGATCGCAGCCGCCTCCTGACGCCGGAATCGGCCGGCGGCCTTCCAAACTTCCAAACTTCCCTGTGGACAGTCCGGGTCGCCCGCACCGCTGGCGCACCCCATGCGCATGATCCGAGATCAGGCCAGGCGCGGCCGCGCCTAGGTCGATTTCCGCTCGGACGGCAACTCGTCCATCGCCACATCCCAGAGGACGACACGGTTTCGTCCCTGCCCCTTGGCGAGGTACAGCGCCCGGTCGGCGTGTTCGATCGAACGCTCGACGGGCAGGTGCGCGCCAAGGTCCGCCAGGCCGACCGAGGCCGTGACGCGAAGGCCGTCCTTGCCTTCCACCGCGAACGGCAGGCCGGCGATCCCCTCGATGAACCGGTTGAGGATGTCATTGCCGGTGACCATGTCGGTTCCGGGCAGGCAGATCAGAAATTCCTCGCCGCCGTACCGGTATATCTTGTCATACGGCCGCAGGTGTCCCATCAGCCAGCGCGCGACCTCGACCAGGACCGTGTCGCCGACCATGTGGCCGTAATTGTCGTTGATCGACTTGAAGTGGTCGAGGTCCAGCATGGCGACGACGCAGCAATGGTTCTGCCGGACGTATTCCTGCTGCTCGCGCAGGGCGGTCAGCATGCCGATACGGCTCGGCACCCCCGTCAGCGGATCGAGATTGAACAGCGCCCTCTGCAGTTCTTCCCTGACGTTCGCCATTTCGAGGTTCATGCGCTTCAGCGCCCCGACAAATCGTTCGTAGTCCGCACGCGCCACCACGCCGCCGTCCCTTGAAGCGCGAAGCAGGTGCGCCGCATATCTGTGCATGCGCTCGTGCTCGATGCCGATCTCCTGGAAACCGGGATGATTCCTGAGGGCGATCGATCCGGTATGGGAATACCATTGGCCAAAGTGGCACTGGCAGTGCGCGTCGGGGCCGAGATCCTTCTCGTCCGGCACGGCTCGGCAGACAAGGGTCCCGTGCAGATTTTCGGCCCATTGCTCGTGATGGTACGAAGCCTGCTCGAGTTCCCTCAGCGCAATCCGCATGACCTCGTCGGATATGTTGGGGATTACGATATACGCCTCCCGTGTATTCCTGCCGCCCTGCACATTCGGCCAAGTCTAGCGCCGGTCAGGTTTCCCGAGGGTGAAGGACGGCGGAATATTGCGATATTTCGTTAAGACTTTTCTCGCGCGGCGATATTCTGATCGGGCGCGGCCGGCCCGGAGCGGCGGCGCCTTCCCTCCATCGCCGGCTGATTTATGCACTTTGTCGACCTGCAACGTGATCCTGACGAGGCTTTCCAGCGTAAGGCCTTCCAAGACGCATGCGGCATGGTGAACTATGATGACGAATTCCAAGAGCGCGCCCATCATCTTGTGGTTCCGCAAGGATCTGCGGCTTGAAGACAATGCGGCGCTGGCCTGCGCCGCCGAATGCGGCAGGCCCGTCATCCCCGTCTATATCCTGGAGCCGTCGGAAGCGGCCGATGGTCCGCTCGGCGCCGCGCAGGCCTGGTGGCTGCACCATTCCCTGCAAGCGCTCAACCTGTCGCTAGAGCAGATCGGCAGCCGATTGATCCTTCGGCGCGGACCGGCCGACGCCGTCCTTGGCGCGCTGATCGCCGAAACCGAGGCTGACCGGGTGTTCTGGAACCGTCGTTACGATCCGCCGGGCATCGCCGTCGACTCCGCGCTCAAGGAGGACCTGATCCGCAGCGGCATCATGGTGCGCAGCTTCGCCGGCCAGCTGCTGCACGAACCGACAAGGCTGAAGACCGGCGCCGGCGGGCCTTACAAGGTCTATACGCCCTTCTGGCGGGCTCTCGAGGCCTCCGGCGAACCGCCGGAGCCCTTACCCGCCCCGCAGCAGCTTGCCGCGCCGGACCGCTGGCCGCAGAGCGACAGGCTCGAGGCCTGGCGCCTGACGCCCGCAAAACCGGACTGGGCGGCCGAGTTCTCCGACATCTGGACGCCGGGCGAGGCAGGGGCGCGCGAAAAGCTCGCGCGCTTCATTGCGCAGGGCATTGCCGGCTACAAGTCCCGCCGCGACTTCCCGGCCCTGCCCAACACCTCCATGCTCTCCCCCCATCTGGCGCTCGGAGAAATTTCGCCTGCCACAGTCTGGCACGCGACGCGCGGGCTCACCGACCGGGTCCCCGCGGAGGACGTCGTCCATTTCCGCAAGGAGCTCGCCTGGCGCGAGTTCTCCTATCACCTGCTGTTCCATTTCCCTGAGCTCGGCACGAAGAACTGGAACGCGCGCTTCGACGCCTTTCCCTGGCAGGAAGCACCGGACTTGCTGGAGCGCTGGAAGCGCGGGCAGACCGGCTATCCGATCGTCGATGCCGGCATGCGCCAGCTCTGGCGCCACGGCACGATGCACAACCGGGTGCGCATGGTCGTCGCCTCCTTCCTGATCAAGAACCTGATGATCGACTGGCGGGAGGGCGAGCGCTGGTTCCGCGACACGCTGGTCGATGCCGACCCGGCTTCCAATGCGGCGAGCTGGCAATGGGTGGCGGGATCGGGCGCGGATGCCGCGCCCTTCTTCCGCATCTTCAATCCGGTCAGCCAGGGCGAGAAATTCGACGTCAACGGCGACTATGTCCGCACCTTCGTGCCCGAGCTCAAGGACATGCCGAACAGCTTCATCCACCGGCCGTTCGAGGCCCCGCCCATGGTTCTCGCCCAAGCCGGCGTGACGCTCGGCGGCAACTATCCGCTGCCGATCGTCGACCACAAGCTCGCCCGCAACCGGGCCATGGCGGCCTACCAGGCGCTGCCGCGGCCGGACGACGCGGCCTGAACCACCACCGGTGCCGCATCGTCCTTGCCGGCCGGGCGCCGATCACCGTCCCTGCAGGCCGGCCACGCCGGGAGAGTCGGCTGACGTCTGGCATGGTTTTCCCCCAGCCGTCGAAAGGTTGAAAACCGTTTCCTTGCCAATGGCCGCTTGTGCCCGGAAAAGTCGCCGCTTAATCTTCTGGCAAAGAGAAGGCAGATCCGATGACATTCCATCCATCCGTTCTCGAGGCGATCGGCAACACGCCGCTCATCCGGCTGAAGGGCGCATCCCAGGCGACCGGCTGCACCATCCTCGGCAAGGCGGAGTTCCTCAACCCCGGCCAGTCGGTCAAGGACCGCGCGGCGCTGTTCATCATCCGCGACGCCGAGCGGCGCGGCCTGCTGCGGCCCGGCGGCGTGATCGTCGAGGGAACGGCGGGCAATACCGGCATCGGCCTGACGCTCGTCGCCAAGGCGCTCGGCTATCGGACCGTGATCGTCATCCCGGAGACGCAGAGCCAGGAAAAGAAGGATGCGCTGAGGCTGCTCGGCGCCGAGCTGGTCGAGGTTCCGGCCGTTCCCTACAAGAACCCGAACAACTATGTGAAGCTGTCCGGGCGGCTTGCCGCGGAACTGGCCAAGAGCGAACCGAACGGCGCGATCTGGGCCAACCAGTTCGACAATACCGTCAACCGCGACGCCCATATCGCCACCACCGCCCGCGAGATCTACGACCAGACCGGCGGCGAGGTCGACGGCTTCATCTGCGCGGTGGGCTCCGGCGGCACGCTGGCCGGCACCGGCATGGGTCTTCGCCGGCTGAAACCCGAGGTCAAGATCGGCATCGCCGATCCGGAGGGGGCTGCACTCTATGAATACTACAAGAACGGCGAACTGAAATCGTCCGGCTCCTCGATCACCGAGGGCATCGGCCAGGGCCGCATCACCGCCAATCTCGAAGGCTTCACGCCCGATTACGCCTACCAGATCCCCGATGCCGAAGCGCTCGACATCGTGTTCGACCTGGTGGAGAACGAGGGCCTGTGCCTCGGCGGCTCGTCCGGCATCAACATCGCCGGCGCCATCCGCCTTGCGCGCGACCTCGGACCGGGGCATACCATCGTCACCGTGCTTTGCGACTATGGCAACCGCTACCAGTCCAAGCTTTTCAATCCGGACTTCCTGCGCTCCAAGCAGCTGCCGATACCGGCCTGGATCGAGAAGAAGTCCGACTACGCGGTGCCCTTCGAACCGACCGAGTGAGATTCATGCTGACCACTGCCCTCTACCGCGACGATTTCTACCTCGCCACTGCGGAGGGCACGGTCACCCGGATCCACGACGACGGAGCGATCGAGCTCGACCAGACCTGCTTCTACGCCATGTCCGGCGGACAGCCCGGCGATCTCGGGCTGCTGGAGCGGGCCGACGGCTCGAGGATCGAGATCGCGCTCACCCGCCACGGCGAGAGCAAGGACATCATCCTGCACCAGCCCGCCGAAGGGCAGCCGACCCCTTCGGTCGGTGAGACGCTGGTGCTGCATGTCGACTGGCCGCGGCGCTACAAGCTGATGCGCATGCACACCGCGTGCCACCTGCTGTCGGTCGTCTGCCCCTACCCGATTACCGGCGCCGCCGTCGGCGAGGACGAGAGCCGCGTCGACTTCGACATGGCCGAGACCATCGACAAGGACCAGGTGACGGCCGATCTCATGCGGCTCGTCGGCGAGAACCATCCGATCTTCGTCCAGTGGATCACCGACGAGGAGCTGGCCGCCAATCCGGGCATCGTCAAATCGAAGAATGTCCGCCCGCCGATCGGCATGGGGCGCGTCAGCCTGGTGTGCATCGGCGAGAATTCGAGCGTTGACAGCCAGCCCTGCGGCGGCACACATGTCTCCGAGACCCAGGAGGTCGGGGCGATTCACATCGCCAGAATCGAGAAAAAAGGCAAGGAGAACCGTCGGTTCCGCATTCGTTTCGGCACCCCGGAGGCCTCAGCCTGACAGAGTATTGGGAGAAGCGCATGCCTGCGGAGAGAAGCCGTTTCGTCGTGTCCGCCGACTGGGTGGAGAAACAGCTCGGCGCACCGGAGTTCAAGATCGTCGACGCATCCTGGTACCTGCCCGCGCAGAACCGCAACGGTGCCGTCGAATACGCCGCCGGCCACATTCCGGGTGCCGTCTTCTTCGATCAGGACGCGATCGCCGATCAGACCACCGGGCTTCCCCATTCGTTGCTCTCTCCGGCCAAATTCGCCGAGGAAATGGGCCTGCTCGGCATTTCCGTGACCGACACGATCGTCGTCTATGACGGCCCCGGCTTCTTTTCGGCGCCGCGCGCCTGGTGGATGCTGCGCGTCATGGGCGCCCGCAATGTCTATGTGCTCGACGGCGGCATCGACGCGTGGAAGGCCGAGGGCCGTCCGCTACAGACCGACCTGCCGGAACCGGCGCCGGTCACCTTCGACTTCGATTTCGACCGCAGCCGCGTGACCTCCTTCGCCGAAATGCGCGATATCGCCGACAAGGGCGTGCGCCAGATCGCCGATGCGCGGCCGGCCGGCCGCTTCACCGGCGAGGAGCCCGAGCCGCGTGAGGGCATGCGCTCCGGCCATATCCCCGGCGCCCGCAGCGTGCCCGCTTCTTCGCTGTCGGAAAACGGCCATCTCAACGACCTGCCGACCCTTCGCTCGATTTTCACCAATGCCGGCATCGACCTCACGCAGCCGGTCGTCACCAGCTGCGGCTCCGGCGTGACCGCCGCCGTGGTCACGCTGGCGCTGGAATCGCTCGGCCATACCGACAACTCGCTCTATGACGGCTCCTGGTCGGAATGGGGCGGCCGCGACGACACGCCGGTGGCGACCGGTCCGGCCGAGCCCGTGCCGACCACTGCGCACGGCCCGCTGACGGCCCATGTCACGCGGCTCGAAATGACCGCGCCGCCGAAGACCAGCCTTGCCGTGCCGGTCAACATCCAGACCGCCATCATGCGCACGCACGAGATCCCGCTGCCCTTCTACCGCTTCCTGCATCGCCAGGTCGGCGCGCGCTGGCACTGGTACCAGCGCATCCGCATGACCGACGGCGAGCTGAAGGCGATCGTCCACAGCCCGAAGGTGACGATTTCCGTCCTCTACGTGAACGGTGCCCCGGCCGGTTTCTTCGAACTGTCCCAGGAAAGCGACGACATCGTCGAGCTGTCCTATTTCGGCCTGTTCGAACACGCGCTCGGGCTTGGCATCGGCAAGTGGTTCCTGCTTCAGGCGCTCTACACCGCCTGGCAGCTCAATCCGCAGAAGGTCACCGTGATGACCAATACGCTCGACCATCCGCGCGCCCTGCAGCTCTACCAGCAGTTCGGCTTTTCGCCGGTCGAGACGTTTGAGGCAATCGTCGACCCGATCAGCGAATCGGAACTGCTGCAGATGATCCGCCGCGACGGCGCATCCCTCTGACACCGACGCATTGAACCCGGCCGGCGCATGACGCCGCCGGGGCTTTCCCGCGCACACAAAGGGCGGCACCCGTTGCCGCCACTTCGATTGCCTCAGTTCTCGGCGGTCTGCTCGCGCTTGAAGTAGCCGTCGATCAGGACGATGTGCTCCACCGCCAGCTCATAGCAATAGGTGATCTCGCGTGCCTGCGGATCCCAGAAGGCGTTCGGCACGCCGCAGCTCTTCGCCGTCAGTTTGATGCCGTCGTCGAACTTGTACTTGGCGCCGACCGACTGCGCGATGCTTTCCAGGACGCCTGCCTCCTTCAGCACGTCGGCGAAGAAGTCCATGTTCTCGTCGCCGGTCGGCTCGTAAGTGACGGTCATGTTGGAGCCCGGTCCATCGCCGACATAATGGGGTTCCAGCAGGCCGAACCAGCTGGCCTTCGTGCGCTCGTATTCGAAGGCACACTCCTCGCGTCTTTCTTGAGGAAAATCGATCGAGTCCGCGAATTGCTTGAAGAACTCTGGATCGGCGCCTGTCATCATGCAGACGATCTGATAGGCGCGCTGGCGGTCGAGAGCGTGGGTGTCGAGGAAGTCCGTGTCGGTCAGGTCGCGATCCTTGGCCTCGTCGGAGAGAAACCAGGCATCAGCCGCATCCTGGATCGCCACGTCGAGTTCCTCGCTGTCGCCTTCGAGCAGCAGGATCGACGACAGCGCATCCACCGCATCCTCCTCGCGCCCGAGCACGGGCAGGCCGAATTCGGCGATCAGCATGTGCCCCGCCTCGTGGAACAGCGTGAAGATCGCGTTGTTGACGACGAAGGTGCGCGCCTCCTCGATCTGCTCGGGCGTCGGCTTGCTTTCCTGCGCCGCGTCCGCCGGAGAGACCGCGACGAGGCCTGCCGAAACGGCGGCCAGCCCGATCGCGATCGCGCGCTTCAAAATCACCCTCATACCGTACCCCCAGGTCAGATGCCGCCGCAAAAGGCGGGACGAATCTAACCGATCGGCTTTTGCCGGAACAAGGCCAATTCTGGGTGGATCGGCGCGCGCCATGGCCGGAATCGGGTGGCGGGCGACGCGTCTTCGTCCGATGGTCTGGCATCACACAGGAGAAACCGACATGACGACCATCGCCTTCACCGCCGTTCCCACTGCCGATGCCGAAGCCCTGCGGGCCGGTGCGCCGGATGCCTACGGGCTCGCCCCCGAACGCCGCCTCACGCAGGGCGGCGGCTATCCCTGCCGCCATTGCCTCGGTTTCATCGGCGACGGCGAAGCCTATCTGACGCTTGCCTACCGCCCCTTCCCCGCGCTTCAGCCCTATGCCGAGACCGGGCCGATCTTCCTGCATGCCGAGCCCTGCGCCCGCTACGAGTCCAGCGAGGTCCTGCCGCCGGTGCTGACGGAGAGCCCGGACTTCATCCTGCGCGGCTATGGCCATGACGACCGGATCGTCTACGGCACCGGCGCCGTCACCCTCAGGGAGCAGGTCGAGGACCGGGCCCGCGAACTGCTGGAGAAACCCGAGATCGCCTATGTGCATGTGCGCTCGGCGCGCAACAACTGCTATCAGTGCCGGATCGACCGGGCCTGACGGCGACCGCCATAAAGAAGGGGCCGGCCTTTCGGAAAGGCCGGCCCTTCGACCGTGTCTGTGCATTGCCGACGGACCTGACGCAACGGCAGGACGGTCGAACCTCCCGTCGCCGATCAGGCGACGTTGAGCACGATCTCCGGCGCATGCATCTCGTAGCCCAGCGCTTCGGCGACCGGCCTGTTGGTGATGCGGCCGCGATGGACGTTGAGGCCGTTGCGCAGGTGGCGGTCTTCGGCGATGGCGCGCAGGCCGCGGTCGGCCAGCGCCAGACCGTGGACCAGCGTCGCATTGTTCAGCGCATGCGCCGAGGTGACCGGAACCGCGCCCGGCATGTTGGCGACGCAGTAGTGGACGACACCGTCGACGACATAGGTCGGATCGGAATGGGTCGTGGCATGCGAGGTCTCGAAGCAGCCGCCCTGGTCGATCGCCACGTCGACGATGACGGAGCCTTCCTTCATGCCGGACAGCATCTCGCGCGTCACCAGCTTCGGCGCGGCCGCACCCGGGATCAGCACGGCGCCGATGACGAGGTCGGCGGCGAAGACTTCGCGCTCCAGCGCGTCGATCGTCGAGTAGACCGTGTGCACGCGGCCGGCGAACAGGTCGTCGAGCTGGCGCAGGCGCGGCAGCGAGCGGTCGATGATCGTCACGTCAGCGCCGAGGCCGACGGCCATGCGGGCGGCATGCAGGCCGACCACGCCGCCGCCGATGACGGCGACCCTGGCCGGCAGGACGCCGGGAACGCCGCCGAGCAGGATGCCCGAGCCGCCATGGGCCTTCTGCAGCGCGGTCGCGCCCGCCTGGATGGCAAGCCGGCCGGCGACTTCCGACATCGGCGCCAGCAACGGCAGGCCGCCGCGCTCGTCGGTCACGGTCTCGTAGGCGACGGCGGTCACGCCGCTGTCGACCAGTCCCTTGGTCTGGTCCGGATCGGGTGCGAGATGCAGATAGGTATAGAGGATCTGGCCTTCGCGCAGCTGCACCCATTCGCTCGGCTGCGGTTCCTTTACCTTGACGATCATGTCCGACTTCTCGAACACGTCCTTGGCCGTGGCGGCGATCCTGGCGCCGGCGGCGACGTAGGCGCCGTCATCGGCGCCAATGCCGGCGCCGGCGCCGGTTTCGATCAACACGTCGTGGCCATGCGCCACATATTCGCGCACCGCGCCGGGCGTCAGGCCGACGCGATATTCATGATTCTTGATTTCCTTGGGGCATCCTACGCGCATCGTCGTTCCTCTCGTGCCGGCTTCCCGCCGATCATTGCGTCAAGGCGCAAATACAAGCATCTGAGCCGCGTGAATGTCCTTGCAAATTCATCTTGCGTTACGCAATTTTTCGCTGAATATTGCGTAATTGCTGCCAAATTCGAAGGTTCCACGAATGGCTGACCTGGACACCATCGATCTTGCCATCCTCAAGGCACTCCAGCAGAACGGCCGCATCACCAATGCGGAGCTTGCCCAGAAGGTGGGCTTGAGCCCGTCGGCCTGCTCCCGGCGGCACGACCTGCTCGAGCGATCAGGCGTCATCAGCGGCTATCATGCACGCCTGTCGCCGAAAGCGCTCGACTACAAGATGGTCGCCATCGTCCACATCTCGCTCTCGGGCCAGTTCGCCAAGACGCTGTCGGAGTTCGAAACGGCGGTGAAGAAGTGTCCCAACGTTCTGGTCTGCTATCTAATGTCCGGCGAATACGACTACATCCTGCGCATCGCCGCCAAGGATCTCGGAGACTACGAACGCATACACCGCGACTGGCTGTCGGCCCTGCCCCACGTGGTGAAGATCAATTCGAGCTTCGCCCTGCGCGAGGTCATCGACCGCTCGGATGTCGGCCTGTAGCGCGACGACCGCGCCCCGGGGACGGCGCGGCCGCGTAAAAAGGGGCCGGATCGTTGGCATTTGAGCATTCCGGTTGAACCGGCGGCAAAGCTTTTGCGCCATGCTGAGCCATATCGCACGCATGGAGGGGTAAGATGCAGTCCAAAGTGGCGCTCGAAGTACGCAAGGCCCAACGCAGCCGCTGCCGTCTCTACGGCAAGATCCGCCATCTCAACCAGGAGGCGGAAGGGCGCATCCTCAATGTCTCGCGCACCGGCATCGCCATCGAGCTCAAAGGCCGCCTGCATGCCTCGACCGGCAGCAACGTGCTGATTCAGACCGACGACATCGGCCTGATCGAGGGCACGGTGCGCTGGTCACGCAGCGGCTATCTCGGCGTGCAGATCAAGCAGAACAGCAATACCCTGGCGCAGATGTCCGCCTATTTTCGCAACTACCACAAGGAAGTGCGGCCGGTGCTGACCCGCTAGGGCCGGTCACCATCTGCCCTGCCGGTCGCCGACGCGCGGCGGACAGCCCGGCGCGCCGACGGGGTGCCCGACACACCCCTGTCATTTTATGGATGCACTCCTGGACAAACGGACCTAGTCTCGGCGTCGAGACCGTTTTCCCGAGGAGCCCCCCATGTCGTCCCTGATCGATCTCCACCCCATGTCCCGCCGCGCCTTTCTCGGCGGTTTCGCCGCCACGACGGCGCTGATCACACTTCATCCCTTCGCCGTGCGCGCCAATGGCAACGCCACCCAGGCGCATCTCCGCTTGATGGAAACGACCGATATCCACGTCAACGTGATGCCCTACGACTATTACGCCGACAAGCCGAACGACACGATGGGCATCGCCCGCACGGCCTCGATCATCGACCAGATCCGCGCCGAGGCCGGCAATTCCATGCTGGTCGACAATGGCGATCTTCTGCAGGGCAATCCGATGGGCGACTACATGGCCTACAAGAAGGGCATGAAGGCCGGCGACCTGCATCCGGTGATCAAGGCGATGAACGTGCTCGGCTATGACTGCGGAACCGTCGGCAATCACGAGTTCAACTACGGCCTCGACTTCATGTTCAACACGCTGGGCGGGGCGAATTTCCCGATCGTCTGCGCCAACCTGACCAAGGGCCAGCTCGCCGGCGACCCCAGGCAGGACGAGCTGCACTTCAAGCCCTATGTCATCGTCGAGAAGATGATCAAGGACGGCGCCGGCGGCGAGAACCCGATCAAGGTCGGCTTCATCGGCTTCGTGCCGCCGCAGATCATGCTGTGGGACGCTAAGAACCTCGAGGGCAAGGGCCAGACGCGCGACATCGTCGAGGCGGCCCGCGCCTGGGTGCCGGCGATGAAGGAGGAAGGTGCCGACATCGTCATCGCCCTTTCCCACTCCGGCATCGACGGCAAGGGCCAGACGGATCGCATGGAGAACGCCTCGCTCTACCTCGCCGGCGTGGACGGCATCGATGCGATCTTCACCGGCCACCAGCATCTCGTCTTTCCCGGCCCGAAGGATTTCGTCGACATCCAGGGCGTGGATGCGGCCAAGGGCACGCTGCTCGGCAAGCCGGCGGTGATGGCCGGCTTCTGGGGCTCGCATATGGGCCTGATCGACCTGCTGATCGAAAAGGAAGGCAATGGCTGGAAGATCGTCGACTTCACCTGCGAAGCCCGGCCGATCTACCACCGCGACGAGAACCGCAAGATCGTCGCCGACGTCGCCGACAAGGCCGAGGTCGTCGCCTCGGTCGCCGACGAACATGCGGCAACGCTCGACTATGTCCGCACCCCGGTCGGCAAGACCTCGGCGCCGCTCTATTCCTACTTCGCCCTCGTCGCCGACGATCCCTCCGTGCAGATCGTCTCCAATGCGCAGACCTGGTACATCAGGGACATGCTGAAGGACGGGCCGCACAAGGACCTGCCGGTCCTGTCGGCCGCCGCCCCCTTCAAGGCCGGCGGACGCGGCGGTGCGGACTATTACACCGACGTCGCGGCCGGCGACATCGCCATCAAGAATGTCGCCGACCTCTACCTCTATCCAAACACCGTCCAGGCCGTGGTGATCACCGGCGCGCAGGTCAAGAACTGGCTGGAAATGTCGGCCGGCATGTTCAACCAGCTGAAGCCCGGCGAGAAGGACCAGCCGCTGATCAATCCGGACTTCCCGTCCTACAATTTCGACGTGATCGACGGCGTGACCTATAAGATCGACCTCGCCCAGCCGGCGAAGTTCGACAAGGAGGGCAAGGCGGTGAACCCGGACGCGAACCGGATCGTCAACCTGATGTTCGACGGCAAGCCGATCGATCCGACGCAGAAATTCGTCGTCGCCACCAACAACTACCGCGCCGGCGGCGGCGGCAAGTTCCCGGAGATCGCGGCCGACAAGGTGGTCTTCGTCGCCCCCGACACCAATCGCGACGTGATCGTGCGCTACATCGTCGATCAGGGCGAGATCAACCCGTCGGCCGACGGCAACTGGTCGTTCGCGCCGATGGCCGGCACGACGGCGATCTTCGAGAGCGGGCCGAAGGGCCGGCAATATGCGTCCGCGATCAAGGGCGCCAGGATCGAGGAGGCCGGCGACGGCGCCGAGGGCTTCGCCAGGTTCCGGCTGGTGCTCTGAAGACCTCGACGCAGCACTGATCTGACGGGGCGCCGACGCGCCCCGCTTCAGCCCGCTTTGTTCAGGCGGCTGTGCTCCGGCCCGTGCGGCGTGGCGTGGAGCATCCGCATGGCGTCCGACACCGAAGCCGGACAGCGCGCGAGCGCCTCTCCGAACCGCTCGACCAGCCATTTGCCCGCGGGTCCCGGAGGGCTTGCTGCCGGCCATGCGGCAAAAATCGGATAGTCCACCGTCTCATAGGCATCGACGTCGAGCTGGACGACCTCACCGCTGGCAAGCGCGTCGCGCAGCATCGCCAGGGGGACGCCGCCCCAGCCGAGCCCACCGGCGATCAACTGTTTCTTCGTGGCCATGTCGCTCACCCGCCAGGTGCGGCGCGAAAAGACGTTGAAATCCTTGCCGTCGTTCGGCGCGTTCGCATCGGAGACGACGATCTGGATTTCCTCGCGCACATCCGCAACGGACAGCCGCCGCCCGAGTTTTGCCAGACGATGGCCGGCGGCCGCGACCGGCGTCAGGAAGGACACGCCGATCCGCTCGCTGGTGACGGCATCGGCCGATATCTCCATCGAACCGCCGATCCCCACGTCGATCGCACCCTGGTCGAGCAGGCGGCTGATGAGAAAGGGGCTGCCGACCGTCAGCCGCAACCGCACAGTCTCGAAACGCTCCTGGAAATGGCGCAATACTTCCACCAGAAGCCGGTCGGGAACCATCGTGCTGACGGCAAGCTTCACTTCGCCCTCCAGTCCTTGCGTCAGCGCCTTGCTGCGCGCGCGCAGGCTGTTGAGGTCCGAGATCATCCGGCGCGCATCTTCGAGGATCGCCCGCCCGGCATCGGTGAGAACCGGCTGGCGCGAGCCGCTGCGCTCCAGAAGGCTCAGTTGCAGCTGCGCCTCGAGATTGCCGATCGTGTAGCTGATCACCGACTGGGCGCGGTTGAGCTGACGGGCAGCGGCAGAAAAACTGCCTGTCTCGGCGACGGCGACGAAGACCTGCAACTGGTCGAGGGTCGGGTTGGGAAGCATGTTTCCATCCACTTTATCGATGAACTCGATCCATATTATCACAGTTCAATCGATGGGAAACGGGGATTATCTGTGAGGCACCGCCTGAGGCCGGCTCCCAGGGTCGCAGGCGGACAGCCCATTCCACACCCAGAGGTGACCTCCATGTCCTCCATTCTTCTCGTAACCGGCAGCACGCGCGGCGACGATTCGCTCTCCAACAAGATCGCCCGCCAGCTCGCCGACGACCTGTCCGCCAAGGCCGGCGGCGCCGCCGTCGTCGAACGCGACCTCGCCCGCAAACCCCTGCCCCATATCGGCGCCGACTTCTCCTCGGCCATCCGCCTGCAGCCGGAAGAGCGCACGCCGGCCCAGGCCGAAGCCATCGCCGTCTCCGATGCCGCCGTCGACGAACTGCTCGCCGCCGAAACGATCATCATCTCGACCGGCTTCATCAATTTCGGCATTTCGTCGATCGTCAAATCCTGGGTCGACCACGTGGCCCGCGCCGGGCGCACCTTCCGTTACAGCGAGAACGGTCCGGTCGGTCTTGCCACCGGCAAGAAGGCCTATCTGGTGATCGCCTCGGGCGGCATCTACTCGTCCGGCCCGGGCACGACGCTGGACTTCGCCGAACCCTATCTGCGGTCTGTTCTGGCCTTCCTCGGCATCTCGGACGTCGAGACGATCCGCATCGAAGGCGTCGCCTACGGCCCGGAAGCCGCCGAAAAGGCGATCTCCGCGGCGGAAGAAAAGGCGCGCGAACTGGCCCGCGCCGCCTGAGCGCCAGGCCCTGCCGGCCGCCACCCGACAATCCGGTGGCGGCGGACATTGGGATTTGCAGAACGCGTTGGCCTCCGCCACCCATGCTCAGCCTGCCGCCGCACACGGACCGGATGGGGCTTCGGCTTTCCGCGAGGTCAACCGCCGCCCCTTTCCACGCCACGAGACGCCGGCGTGACCTTCTTGCTTCCGGTTTCCCTGCCCAGTGCCACGGCGATCGAAGCCGGCACCGTCTCGGCGATCTCGCCAAGCGCCATCGGCTTACCGAGCAGATAGCCCTGCAGCTCGTCGCAGCCCGAGCGCGCCAGGAACAGCGCCTGTTCGGTGGTCTCCACACCCTCCGCCACGACCCGCATGCCGAGCCGCGTGCCGAGGTCGATGATGGCATGCACGATCGCCGCCGCACTTTCGTCCTCGCCGAGATTGCTGACGAAGCTACGGTCGATCTTGATCGCGTCGAAGGGGTAGCGGCTCAAGTAGCTGAGCGAGGAATAGCCGGTGCCGAAGTCGTCGAGCGCGATCGAAAAACCGTCGCGCTTGAGTTCGGTCAGCAGTTGCAGGGCGCGGCGGTCGTCGTCGATCAGCACGTTCTCGGTGATCTCCAGCTCCAGCCGGCTCGGATCGACGCCGGCGGCGCGGACGATCTCGCCCAGCCGGCGCTGGAAGTCACCGTGGCGGAACTGTAGCGGGCTGACATTGATCGACAGCCGCTCGACCGACGTTTCCGAGAGGATCCGGCAGGCCTCGAGAATGACCCATTCGCCGAGCGCGATGATCCGGCCGGACACCTCGGCCACAGGGATGAAATCGCCGGGATTGACCAGTCCGCGCTCGGGATGGTGCCAGCGGATCAGCGCCTCGTAGGAACCGATCCGGGCGGTCTGCACGGTGACGCGTGGCTGCAGGAACAGTTCGTATTCGTTGCGCGCCAGCGCCGCATCCATGTCGATTTCCAGCGCGCGCCGCTTCTCGATCAGCTCGTTCATCCCGGCCTTGAACAGCATGAAGGTATTCCGCCCGGAATTCTTCGCGTGATAGAGGGCAATGTCGGCCCGTCCAACCAGTTCCTCGGCGCTATCGGCATGTTCCGGACACACCGCCGCGCCGATGCTCACCCCGCATTTGACCCGCTCGCCGCGGTCGATCTCGAAGGGTGCCCGGAAAGCCTCAACCAGCCGACGGCAGACATCCTCCACCTGGGTGTGAAAGTTGACGCTCGACAGGATGAGCGCGAATTCGTCGCCGCCGAGCCGGGCCGCGACGTCGTGGCGGCCAAGGATCGTCTGCAGGCGATCGGCCGTCTCGCGGATCACCGCGTCGCCCGCCGGATGGCCGTGAACGTCGTTGATGTCCTTGAAATGATCGAGGTCGACCATGACGACCGCGCAGCCCTTGCCCATCGGCGCCGTCAGCACGCTCTCCGCCAGCTTCTCGTTGAACAGCGCCCGGTTCGGCAGGCCGGTCAGCGGATCATGCAGCGCCAGATAGCGGATATGGCATTCCGCCAGCTTGCGCTCGCGCAGGTCGACCAGGCAGCCGATCCGCATCGACTTGCCGCGATAGACGATCTCGCGGCCGCGCGCCTCGGTCGGCACGAGTTCACCGTCGGCACGCTTCAGGGTGATTTCCCGATTGAGGTCGACGCCGCCCGTCGCCGCCTGGTTCAGCACCGCCATGTCCGGCTCCGGCAGGAAATCGTAGATGGAGCGTCCGATCAGGTTCGCCAGCGGCACGCCGACCAGTTCGCCGAGCTGCTGGTTGCCGTCGACGATGATCCCGCCGTCATGGATGACGATCGCCTCGAAAGTCGCATCGGCGAGCGCGGTCACGCGTTCGGCTTCCTCATGGTCGCGCTTCAGCGAGCGCATCTCCTCGCGCGCCTTCTCCTCGGCGACGATGTTGTCCATCAGCCGGTTGAACAGCCCGGTCAGCTTTTCCGCCTCGTCGCCTACCACCACCGGCAGGCGATGGTGGAGATCGGCGGTGCCGCCGACCAGGTCGGCCAGCGCCTGTTCGACATGGCCGACGCCGAGCCGGCTGCCGTGTTCCGAAACGTTGAGGCCGATCTCCTCGACCTCGGCCGGCACGCGGATCCGCATGATCCGGTCGAGCGCGAAGAAGAACAGGTAGCCGAGCCCGAAGGACCAGTAGAAATTCAGTCCGGCGCCGAACACCTGGATATAGAACTGGTCGAAGCGCGAGCCGGCCGGCAGCCGCTCGACGGGGGCCAAAAGCGCCAGCAGCAGCGTGCCGGCGACACCGGCAAAGGCATGCACGCCGATGGCACCGACCGCATCGTCGATCTTGAGGCGTCGTTCCAGCAGTTCGTTTCCGGCAATCGCCACAAGCCCGCCGATGGCGCCGATCAGCAGCGCCCCGCCGGGTTCGAGAATGTGGCAACCGGCCGTCACCGCAACCAGCCCGCCGAGCATGCCCGACAGCGACTTTTCCGGCAGGACGACGCCGTCCAGGATATGGCCGAGCATATAACCGACGCAGGTGCCCATGCCGCCGGCGAGCACCGTATTCAGGATGATCGGTGCGACATCGGCCGTGGCATGCAGGGTGGAGCCGCCGTTGAAGCCGATCCAGCCGAAGAACAGCAGCAGCGCACCGGTGGTCGACAGCACCGGGCTGTGGCCGGCGATCCGCACCGGACGCCCGTTTTCGTCATAGCGCCCGAGGCGCGGTCCGATGACGATGCAGGCGGCGAGCGAGATCCAGCCGCCGGTCGAATGCACCACCGTCGAGCCGGCGAAATCGACGAAGCCGAGATTGCCGAGGAAGGCGCCGGCATTGGGCGCCAGCGCCGCCCCCCAGGCCCAATGGACGAAGGTCGGATAGATCAGCGCCGACAGCACGAGCGAGCCGATGACATAGGCGACGAGCTTCATGCGCTCGGCCACCGCCCCGGAGACGATCGTCGCGGCCGTGCCGCAGAACATCACCTGGAAGACGAAGAAACCCGCCTCCCAATCGTCGAGGGAGCGCAGCAGGAAATAGTCGCCGTCAATGCCAATCGGCAGCCAGGACGAGGCGCCGAAAGCGATCATGAAGCCGACCGCGGCAAAGGCGACGACGCCGAAGACGAAATCGAGCAGGTTCTTCTGGGCGACATTGATCGAATTCTTCGAGCGCACCATGCCGGCTTCGAGCAGCAGGAACCCCACCTGCATCATCATCACCAGGGCCGCGGCGGTCATGACCCAGACGAGATCGACGCTGTGCACGGTGGCCAAGGCGGCGGTTTGCTCGGCCTGCGCACCGCCCGAAAGAGGCAGGCAGGCTGCCGCGCCCACAAGAGGCCGCGGCCATCGAAACCCAAACGGTCGAAGACGCCTCAAATGACAATACACAATAAAATCCCGAAATTATGCAATGCACCATAGAAGCCAAAATCACTTAACAATCGGTGATCGCTTTAACGGACTTTTCAGCATGTCGGGTATGGGGGAAGAGGCTTGCGGCAGCCCCTCGGACGCGGTCAGACGTTGCGCGACTTGGCGCCGTCGGAGAACAATGCGGCGCCGTTCTGGTCGATGATCTGGCGCGCCTTGCGAAAGGTGCATTCCAGCGCATCTTGTTCCGAGGTGAAGACGTCGGCGCGAATGAAGATGCGCTCCAGCGTCTCGCCGTTCACCTGCTTCTCGATGCGGCCGGCGAGCCTCAACTGGCTGCCTTCGCGGATCGGGCTGGCATGGATCACGCAGTCCTGGTGGACCTGCGGCTCGGCGGTCGGGCCGGTCGAAGCCTTCTGCGGCTTGGCGCCGCCGGAAAAGAACGAGAAGAGACTGGACAAGATGGACATGGCGCCTGCCTAGCACAGGAGCGCCGACGACAGAAGCCCCTGCCGCCGTTCGGTCGCGGAAATGACCCAATCGCCCCTCACCCTCCCCGGCGAAAAGGAAAATGTCATGATCCGCCGCATCCTCGTTGCCCTGGTCGCCTTCGCCGGCATCGTCTGGTTGATGAACACCAGCCTGTTCAGCCGGTTTCCGGAGGGAAGCGGGCCGCGGGTGATCGCCCATCGCGGCCAGCATCAGGTCTACGACCGCGCGGGGCTCGACAACGAGACCTGCACCGCGACCCGAATCGGGCCGCCGTCGCATCCCTATCTCGAAAATACGCTGGCCTCGATGCAGGCCGCCTTTTCGGCCGGCGCCGCGGTCGTCGAACTCGACGTGCACCTGACGCCGGACGGCAAGTTCGCCGTGTTCCACGACTGGACCCTCGACTGCCGCACCGACCTTGCCGGGGTGACCGAAAACACGCCCTTTGCCGATCTCGCCAAGGCCGACATCGGCTACGGCTACACCGCCGACGGCGGCCAGACCTTTCCTTTCCGCGGCCAGGGCATCGGCCTGATGCCGGAACTCGACCAGGTGTTCGAGGCCTTCCCGGACAAGCGCTTCCTCGTCAACTTCAAGAGCGAGCGCGCCGAGGAAGGCACGGAACTCGCTGCCCGGCTTTCCCGCGATCCGAAGGCGCTTGCCACCGTCTTCGGGGTCTATGGCGGGGGCCGCCCGACGGAGGAGACGCTGGCCGCCCTGCCCGCCCTTCGCGGCTATACCCGGACGTCGGCCAAGGAGTGCCAGCTGTCCTATCTCGCCACCGGCTGGTCGGGCCATGTGCCGGCGAGCTGCCGCAACCGGCTTCTGCCGGTGCCGGTAAACTATGCGCCGCTGCTGTGGGGCTGGCCGGTGCGTTTCGTCGAGCGCATGCAGGCGGCCGGCACCGACGTCATCCTGCTCGGCCCCTACGGCACGGGCGACCCGGGTTCGGCCGGGATCGACAGCCTGGAAGCGTGGAAGGACGTGCCGAAGAACTTCCCCGGCCTGGTGTGGACCAACCGGATCGAAAACGCCCGCGAATGGGCGGGCGTTTCAGGCGCCGGCCCGATCAGATGATCAGGTTGGCGAGGATCTCGTTTTCGGTGATGTCCTCGTAGCCGAGGCCGGCGGTCTCGAAGCGGCCGAAGAGGTCGGCAAAGCTCTTGCGGTCCCGCGTCTCGATGCCGATCAGGATCGAGCCGAAATTGCGCGCCGACTTCTTCAGGTATTCGAAGCGGGCGATGTCGTCGTCGGGGCCGAGCAGGTTGAGGAAGTCGCGGAGCGCACCCGGGCGCTGCGGCAGGCGCAGGATGAAATACTTCTTCAGCCCGGCATGGCGCATGGCGCGCTCCTTGACGTCCGGCAGCCGCTCGAAGTCGAAATTGCCGCCGCTGACCACGGCGACGACCGTCTTGCCCTCGAGCTCTTCGCGGCCCAGCTGGTCGAGCGCCGCGATCGACAGCGCCCCCGCCGGCTCCAGCACCACGCCCTCGACGTTCAGCATCTCGGTGATCGTCACGCAGACGGCGTTTTCGGCGATGATCATCACCTGCTCGGGGGAGAAATGCTTCAGCGCGGCGAAATTGAGATCGCCGATGCGGGCGACGGCGGCGCCGTCGACGAAATTGTCGACCTTCGGCAGGGTGACGATCTGGCCTGCCTCGAGGCTCTTCTTCAGGCTCGGCGCCCCGGCCGGTTCGGCAAACAGGAAGGCGTCCGGCGGCAGCCGGTCGGCGAGATAGGCGGTGAGGCCGGCGGACAGCCCGCCGCCGCCGACCGGGACCACGACCAGGTCCGGCGTCACGCCCTCCGGCAACTGCTCGACGATCTCGGCCGCGACGGTCGCCTGTCCCTCGATGATGTCCGCATGGTCGAAGGGCGGCACCATGAAGCCGCCGATCGCCTCGACATGCTCGCGGGCCGCCGCATAGCACTGGTCGAAAATGTCGCCGAACAGGCGGATGGTGATGAATTCACCGCCGAAGGTGCGGGTCTTGTCGATCTTCTGCTGCGGCGTCGTCACCGGCATGAAGACCACGCCCTGCACACCGAAATGGCGGCAGGCGAAGGCAAAGCCCTGGGCATGGTTACCGGCCGAGGCGCAGACGAAGGTCTTCTTGTCCGTCCCGTCGGCGACGATCTTGCGCAGGAAATTGAACGCGCCGCGGATCTTGTAGGAACGGACCGGCGTCAGATCCTCGCGCTTGAGATAGACCTGTGCACCGTAGCGGGCGCTCAGATGTTCGTTGAGCTGCAGCGGGGTCGCGGGGAAAAGCTCCCGCAGGGCTTCGACCGCGGCCTCTACGTCCATCTTCGTCACGTCGTCCATCCGTTGAATTTTGATCTCGCTCCCGCTATGGCATAGAGACGTGACGGAGACAAAGCTTCTTTGCGCGGCAAACAAACCGGGACATTTTCTTGAACGCCAGCCTCCTCCGTTCGGTCGTCTATATCGCCGCCCTCTGCGGTCTTTATCTTTCGACGGCAATGCTCGTCCCGGCCATGGTCGACCTCTACTACGGTCACTCCGACTGGCGGGTCTTCGCCACCTGCGCCTTCATGGTCGGCGGGCTGTCGCTGATGGCGGCCATGGCGACGCGCGGGCCGCCACCCACCTTCAGCAAGCGGCTCGGCTTCCTGCTGGTCAACGTGCTGTGGGCGGTCTTCGCCGTGGTCGGCGCCGTGCCCTTCATGTTTTCCGGCCCGGAACTCAGCTTCGCCCAGGCCCTGTTCGAATCGATGTCCGGCATCACCACCACCGGTTCTTCGGTCATCTCCGGCCTCGACACCATGCCCCCCGGCCTCCTGATGTGGCGCTCGCTGCTCGCCTGGCTCGGCGGCATCGGCATCGTGGCCCTCGGCCTCTTCGTCCTGCCCTTCCTGCGCGTCGGCGGCATGTCCTTCTTCAAGATGGAATCGTCCGACACCAACGACAAGCCGTTCGCCCGGCTCGCCACCTTCACCCGTGCCTTCATGGCGATCTATGTCGGCATCACGCTTCTGTGCGCCATGGCCTATGACTTCGCCGGCATGAGCCATTTCGACGCGATCAACCATGCCTTCTCGACTGTGGCGACGGCTGGATTCTCGACCCACGACGCCTCCTTCGGCTTTTTCCAGAGCGATGCGATCCTGTGGATCTCGACCCTCTTCATGACACTCTGCAGCCTGCCGTTCTCGATCCTGATCGTTTTTGCCGTCCGCGGCCGGCTCGATGCCCTGCGTGACCCGCAGATCGTCGTCTTCCTCGGCTATGTGTCGGCCTTCGCCATCGCAACCGCGCTCTACAACCACCTGAAGAACGGCGCCGATCTCCTCGATGCGCTCACCCATTCGTTCTTCAACTTCGCCTCGATCCTGTCGACCACCGGCTTTGCCAGCCAGGACTATCTGCTCTGGGGGCCGTTCGTGGTGATGGCGGCCTTCTTCGCCACCTTCATGGGCGGCTGCTCCGGTTCGACCGCCGGCGGCATCAAGGCCTATCGCTTCGTCATCCTGTTCAACGTCATCACCACCGGCCTGAAGAAGCTGATCTATCCGAACGCCGTCTATTCGGTGCGCTACGGCAAGCAGACGGTCGATGCCGAGACCCAGCGCACGGTCTTCCTGTTCTTCAGCGCCTATGTCTTCCTTTGGGTCATGGGCAGCATGGCCATGTCCGCGCTCGGCTATGACTTCGCCACCTCGACCTCGGCGGTCATCACGGCGCTGTCCAATGTCGGCCCGGGCGTCAGCGCACTGATCGGTCCCGTCGGCAACTTCGCCAGCTTCAACGATCCCGAACTCTATCTCCTGTCGCTGATGATGCTGCTCGGCCGCCTCGAAGTCCTCTCCGTGCTCGTGCTGCTGATGCCGATTTTCTGGCGGACCTGACGAGACCGCTTGACGACTCTCCCCAATTTTTCAGAGTGTGCTCATATTGGCTGAAAAGGGGGACGCGATGCAGGGACGGGCCGCAATCATGGGCAGACGGATGACCGCAGCACTTCTCGCCGCCGCATTGGCGGCCGTATCCGCCGCAACCGTGGCCAGGGCCGGTCCGCTTCTCGATGCGGCCCGCGAGGCGGAAAGCAAGGCCGCCGCCGGCGATGCCGTCGGCGCCTACGACACGATCCGCGACGCCTTCGGCGCCTTTTCCATGACGCTGCCGTTCAGCGTCGGCAAGGCGCTGTTCGTCTCCGAAAAGCCGAAGGCCTACGGCGCCTATGCGGCCAAGCCGGATGCGGTGTTCAAGCCCGGCGAGATGCTGATCACCTATGTCGAACTGATCGGGCTCAGCTGGAAGCCGATGGACGACGGCCTGCAAAGATCCAGTTTCAGCGTCGATTTCGAGATTTCCGAAGCCGACGGCAAGGTCCTCGCCAGCCAGAAGAAGTTCGGCGAGTTCACCTTCACCGGCCTGGAGCGCAACCAGGAGATCTTCACCCACCTGACGCTCGACATCACCGGCGCCGAACCCGGCGACTATGTGTTGAAGTACACGGTCAACGATAATGTCAGCAGCCACTTCACCGCGTTCGAGCAGAAGTTCACGGTGGTGGGGAATTAGAGCCTGTCCGCATCGTGAACGCTGATGGAGACGCGTGGTCGCCTTGTCCCACGGCCGTCTCTCGACCGCGCACTTGCCTTGGTCGGAGATTTCCGCTCACGGAATGGCCTGCGACGCTCACGCCGCCTCGGACGTTCTGCACGCGAGCCGAAGATTTCGACCCCTGACCGGACGATGAGTATGACGCACGGGGGAGAGCGCCGGAACAAGTTCGTGAGGGGACCGTTTTAGCCGAAACCGAAGGAGAAATCCCATGAGACGTCTTGCCGCCCTTTCCCTCTCGCTCGCTCTGGCCGGCTGCACCGCCGTCTCGGGCGAAGTCCAGCCCATCCCCGGCAGCATCACCTATGGCGCGGGGCCATCCACCCGGCTGACCAAATCGCCCGTCGGCAGCACGGTGCTGCACCGTCTGCAGGACCAGTTCGGCAAGGAATGGGAAGAGCGCTACATCGTCCAGCCGGACGGCAGCCTCAAGCTCGTCGCCCGCAGACGCTATCCCGTTCCCACTCTGTAACCGTAAAGGACGGTGGTGCGGGCGGCGGGGATCGAACCCGCACAGCCGAGGCCGAGAGATTTTAAGTCTCTTGCGTCTACCAGTTTCGCCACGCCCGCGCGGCAACCTGTTTCACCGACTTGGGCGTGAAGGTCAAGGGCGGGAATTGGGTCAAGCGGATCAGGCTTCGGCGGTAAAGGCGACGCCCAGTTCCTTGGGATTGCGCCATTTGACGGTGCACTGTCGCACGCTGCCGTCCTCGAAGTTCAGCTGGAAGGCGTCGGGCACGCCGAAGGTCTGTTCGAGCACCAGCTTGGCGCCCACGGACGAGAGATTGCGGACCATGCAGTCGAAGGTGGAATAGCCGCCCGGCAGCACGATCCGGGCCGCCTTCAGCGCGCGAAGCCTCGTTGCAGTGCGCCTTTCGTCCATGGCATTGCGTCCTTTCCGGTTCGCCCGACGCTAGACCATCATTCGCTAATTTTTTCCCCGGTTGTGACAGCTATATCTGCTCCTCTCAAAATCGAGGGGCGGAGGTTTCCCCCCGCCCCTCGATCACCCCGCAAGGGGACGATTGTCTCCTGTCATGCTCAGGCGAGCTTGGCCGCGATCTTGGCGACATGGGCGCCCTGGTAGCGGGCGGCTTCCAGCTCGACCTCGGAAGGCTGACGCGAGCCGTCGCCGTCGGTGATAGTCGAGGCGCCGTAGGGCGAGCCGCCCTTGACCGCTTCGACGCCAGACTGGCCCGCAAAGGCGTAAGGCAGGCCGACGACGACCATGCCGTGGTGCATCAGGGTGGGGATGAAGCCGAGGATGGTCGATTCCTGGCCGCCGTGCTGGGTGGCCGACGAGGTGAAGATCGAGCCGACCTTGCCGACCAGCTTGCCCTGCGCCCACAGGCCGCCGGTCTGGTCCCAGAAATTGCGCATCTGCGAGGCGACCGTGCCGAAGCGGGTGCCGGCGCCGACGATGATCGCGTCATACTGGTCGAGTTCAGCCGGGGTGGCGATCTCGGCCTTCTGGTCCATCTTGAAATAGGAGGCCTTGGCGACGCTTTCGGGAACCAGTTCCGGCACGCGCTTGACGGTGACGTCCGCGCCGGCCGACTTCGCGCCTTCGGCAGCGGCATAGGCCATGGTTTCGATGTGGCCGTAAGCGGAATAGTAGAGAACCAGTACCTTAGCCATTTCGTATCTCCTTGTGGATGGACGCTACGCGCCCGCGTTGAATCCGATGAAGGATATGTAGCCTACTGCGGGTCGCGGACCAGCCATCGCCGCGGTGACGCACTGTTCACTCTTCCGTGCGGGAAATCGTTCCGCCCTGTCATATTTTCCGAACCGCTCCACCCGCGGCTCAGCGCTCTTGCCAAGCCAAGCCGAGCCGATAGAACTGCTTGGCCAACCGATCGGGACACGCCCATGACTGACACGACCATCAAGACCGCCGCCATGCTCGCCATCGGCGACGAACTCCTGTCCGGCCGGACCAAGGACAAGAATATCGGCCACCTCGCCGAGGTTCTGACGCTGGCCGGGATCGACCTCAAGGAGGTGCGGATCGTCGGCGACGAGGAGGACGAGATCGTCACCGCCCTCAATGCGCTGCGCGCCCGCTACACTTACGTCTTCACCTCCGGCGGCATCGGGCCGACCCACGACGACATCACCGCGGATGCCGTGTCGAAGGCCTTAGGCGTGCCCTGCCGGCACGATGCCGAGGCCATGCGGCTGCTGGGCGAGATGTACGAGCGGCGCAACATGGAATTCACCGAGGCCCGCCAGCGCATGGCGCGCATGCCCGAGGGCAGCCGCCACATCCCCAATCCGGTCTCGGTGGCACCCGGCTTCATCATCGGCAATGTCCATGTGATGGCCGGCGTGCCGCAGGTCTTCCAGGCCATGCTCGATTCGGTCGTCGCCACGCTACCGGCCGGCGCCAAAGTCCTGTCGCGCTCGATCGCCTGCCCGTTCGGCGAAGGCGACATCGGCACCCTGCTCGGCGCGGTGCAGAAGGCGCATCCTCAGACCTCGATCGGTTCCTATCCGCATTTCGACGGCCAGCGCTTCTCCACCGAACTGGTGGTGCGGGCGCGCGGTGGTGCGGCGCTCGAAGCGGCGGCGCGCGCCGTCGAGGCCATGATCGACGCGCTGACGGCAGAGCGCGAAGGCGAACGCGCCAAGGATCTCGGCACCGGCGAACTTGCCTGAGAAGTTCGCGCGAAGCCACGGCCGCTATTGACCGAAGTCAAGGAAGGCCCCAAGGATTGGCGCCATTAATCGATCATGCGGGATGCGACCATCACCGCTCGAGGGAGATCAATATGGGCTACAAAACCATTCTTGCCGTCCTGGACACGCCCAGGAACGCGCAGCAAATCACAGATTTCTCCATTTCGCTCGCCGAGCAGTTCCAGTCGCACGTCATAGGCCTGCATGCCGAGGCGCTGGCCACCGTTCCGCTGGTTGCGCCGATGGAGATCCCCGATCCGGCGACCGTCCAGGCACTGCAGGACATGGCCCATGCCGAGACGCTCGACGTCGAGAAGATCTTTCGCGAACGGGCCGAACGCAACGGCACCTCCTATGAGTGGCGCAGCTTCGTCTCGTCCGCCGGCTTCAACGCCTCCTCGCTGATCGACAGCGCCCGCAATTGCGACCTGGTGATCGCCGCGCAGGGAGAGAACACCATTCTGTCGGAGAGCCGTGCCGACCTCGAGAACTTCCTGTTCGAGAGCGGCCGCCCGGTCATGCTGGTTCCCTACATCCTGAAGGAGCCGAAGCCGATCAAGCGCGTGCTCATCGCCTGGAACGGCTCGCGCGAGGCGGCCCGCGCCACCTTCGACGCCCTGCCCTTCCTCAAGGCTGCCGAATCCGTCGAGGTCTTTTCCGTCGATCCGCCGGAAACCCGCACCCAGTCGGCCGCCATGGCCGGCGCCGAAATTGCCGCGACGCTGGCGCGCCATGGCGTCAAGATCACCGTCGTGTGCCAGGAAGCGGACCATCTGCCGGCGTCTGCGGCGATCGCGAACCGTCTGTCCGACAGCTCGATCGACCTTCTGGTCATGGGCGCCTACAGCCACAAGCGCTGGTGGGAAGTGCTGTTCGGCGGCGTCACCCGCACGGTGCTCGAATCGATGACGGCGCTGACGCTGCTTTCGCGCTGACGCGATGGGGCAAGCCCTTGCCTTGCCCCTTCGATTACCGCTAATAGCAGCGGGCAAGGACCAAGGCCCTTGCGGGCACGTTTCGCGCGGCATCGTCCGCGCGATCAGCGTTTCGGGCACAGGCCCGGCGCTGTCGCAATTCCCGCAACCGGCCGGTCCCGAAGCCGCCGGGGAAAGCCGGCATCTGATAAAACACGCCTGCGCGGAGCCCAAGACCGATGTCCCTGCCCGATAAAGCCTTTCCCGTTTCCTGGGATCAGTTCCACCGCGATGCCCGGGCGCTGGCCTGGCGGCTGGCCGGCCTCAAACAGGATTTCCGCGCCATCGTCTGCATCACCCGCGGCGGCCTGGTGCCGGCGGCGATCATTTCGCGCGAGTTGAACATCCGTCTGATCGAAACGGTCTGCATCGCCTCCTATCACGACTATACCAGCCAGGGCGAGATGAACCTCTTGAAGGGCATTTCCGCCGAACTGACCACGGAGGGTGGCCAGGGCGTGCTGGTCATCGACGACCTGACCGATACCGGCAAGACGGCGACCGAGGTCCGGGCCATGATGCCGAAGGCCCATTTCGCCTGCGTCTACGCCAAGCCGAAGGGCGTGCCAACGGTCGACACCTTCGTCACCGAAGTCAGCCAGGATACCTGGATCTATTTCCCCTGGGACATGGGCTTCACCTACCAGGAACCGATCGCCAAGAACCATCGCGGCTGAGCGGCAGCGGCCACACAGGCGTCGCACGGCATGAAACGAAAAGGGGCGCGATGATTTCGCGCCCCTTTTCGTTGAGTTTCGGCTCCGGGGCCGGCCTCAGATGACGCTGAAGTCCAGATGGGTCAGCAGCAGGTTGGGATTGAGCACGGCGATCAGCGTGCTGCCGCCGGCCGCGCTGCCGTTGCTGTCATAGTAGAGCTCACCCGTATCGCTCTCGTAGATCAGCCGGTCGCCCGCATCCGCCGCGAGCCCGGTGGTGTTGCGAAGAAACGCCGTCGATGCGAGCGCGCCGGCCGCACCGAGCGCAGTGAACACGCCGTTCTCCAGCCAGATCACGTCGTCGGCGACCGAGAAGTCGGTAATGCGGTCGACATTGGTGGAGGCGTTGAGGGCTGTATTGAAGACGAAGACGTCGGCGCCTGCCCCACCCGTGAGCGTGTCATTGCCAAGTCCACCGAGCAGACGGTCGGCCCCATTGCCACTGCTCAAGCTGTCATTCGCCGCTCCGCCGTCCAGGACGTTGTTGCCGGCATTGCCGATGAGAACATTGGCCAACGCATTGCCCGCGCCGTTGATATTGCCGGTGCCGAGCAGCGTCAGGTTCTCGATCGTCGAATAGCCGCCAAGCGAGCGGGTGATCGTCGAGGTGATCCTGTCGATCCCGCCGCTATCGCTCACCGTGTCGTTCTCTGCGCCCAGCACATAAGTGTCGTTGCCCGCCCCGCCGACAAGCGTATCGGCTCCGGTGCCGCCGTCGAGCACGTTATTGCCGGAATTGCCGGTGAGGATATTGGCAAGGCCGTTGCCCGTGCCATTGATGTTGCCGGTGCCGGCCAGCGTCAGCCGCTCGATCATCGAATAGCCGGCGAGCGAACGCGTGATCGTCGAGGTGATCGTATCCGTCCCGCTGCTATCGCTCACCGTGTCGTTCTGTGCGCCCAACACATAGGTGTCGTTGCCCTCCCCGCCGACAAGCGTATCGGCTCCAGTGCCGCCGTCGAGCACGTTATTGCCGGAATTGCCGGTAATGAGATTGGCAAGGCTGTTGCCCGTACCGTTGATATCGGCGGAGCCCGTCAGCGTGAGGCGCTCGATCGCCGCATAGGCAGCCAGGGTGCGGCTGATCGTCGAGGTGATGGTATCCGTGCCGGCGGCGTCGATGACCGTGTCGTTCTCGTTCGTCAGCGCGTAGATGTCGTTGCCGATGCCACCGTTCAGCGTGTCGTTGCCGCCCCGGCCGAACAGAAAGTCGTTGCCGGCGCCGCCGCTGAGAACGTTGGCTGCACTGTTGCCATAGAGAATGTCGTTTCCGGATCCGCCGGTCGCGTTCTCGATGATCGTCCCGCGGGCGATACCGAGGTTTCCGATCAGCCCTCCCGTATTGGAATAGGCTTCGGGATTGAGATCGATCCTCTGGTCGGCGGTCACCCAGCTGAAATTGAGCGTGTCGATGCCGCCGGTATCGACGATCGTGCGGGCCACGTGACCGCCGAAATCCGACTGGAAGTTGTAGGTGTTGTTACCCGCGTTGATCGCGGTGATACCATAAAGTTCGCGCATGGCCAGAATGTCGGCGACCATCGGCGTGACGATGAAGGCATAGCTCGCTTCGACGTAGGTGTTTTCCTCCTGCGAGAAATAGGACATGATCGAGGCCTGCCACGAATCATTGGCATAATGGTTGTCGACGCCGTAGGTCGCTGCACCATTGTAGTTGCCGGCATGGCCAAGGCCCAGGGCATGGCCGATCTCATGAATATAGGTCTGCAGCGAATAGCTGTTGCGCGTCGTACCGTAGCTGGCGAGCCAGTCGGTCGAAATGTTGACGAAGGACGAGACGATCGTGCTGCCCGTGGTCGTCGAGGTCGAATAGGCGCCTGTATCGCTGTCGTCGAAAGAGATCTGCGCCGTGCCGGATGTGAGTGTGAAGCGGATGCCGGTCGCTGCGGTCCAGGCATTGAACGCCCAGATCGCCATTTGTTGGCCGGCCCCGGTGAGCGCCGTAATATTGACGGTCAGGGCCTGGCCGGCATCGATGTCGAAGGCACGGCGGCTGGCGCCGTTCGACGACCAATAACCATCCGTCAATTGGTCGGCGATCTGGTCGTTGGTGTAGACGGTCGGCGGCGGCGCGACGGCAGTGGTCAGGGTGTAGCCACCTAAGCCCGCGTTGTTGTAGCTGGCGACATTGAGATAATAGGAGCCGCTGGCGCTCGCGGTGAAGGTGATCGAGGAATATAGCGTACCACCGGCGTCGTCATTCGACGCAAGTACCGTTCCGCCAGAATTGCGCAGTTGAAGAACCGTGTCGGCAACAGGGCTGCCACCCGAACCGGTGACCGCGAACGTATAGGTCTGGCCCGCCGTCAGCTGAACCCGCACCCAGTCCTGATCGCCCACCGGCGACAAGGCGCCGGTGAAGCTATCGCCCACCGCCATGGTATAGCCCGTGCCGGTGCCGGCTGCGGCGTCGGTGGTCTCGGTAAAGCTGGCATTCGTGGCGGCGGACGTCGCCGCAAGCACGGAAGAACTGTCGTTGATGCCCATTGCGGCAAATCTCCTCGCCTGGATCAGGATTTCGGGAACTGGATTTTCGATGCCATGACAAGACCGCGCGCGAATTCGCGCAGCGACCGCTTGTTCAATTCCGCATCGGAGATTGTCGTGGTGATGACGGGCCCGAGCACGTAGCCGCCGGCCGAATTCTTCTTGCCGCTCCAGGCAAGGCGCCCGGCGATCGCGTGCTTGTCGACCTTGAGGATATCGAGTCTGATGACATTGCCGACGGGCTTATCCGCGGCAGCGCCCTCGCGCACCATCAGTTGCGGAAATTTCAGCCGCACCTCCCTGGCCACCTCGGCGCAGGCCGCCTTGTAGACATCGGCATTCTTGGCCGTCGCGGGCGCGTCGCAGTAGAGGACAGGGACGCCTGCGGCGGAAGCACTGCCCGTCCCGACAATCGCCATCATGAAAGGTACCATCCAGGTAAAATATTTCATCGAGTAACCGGGCTCTACACAGCGCAAGTGCGCGTTGGGCGTGTGCTGGAATTAATAGGATCATCTCCATTTGGCAATGCCGGATGCACGCCCGGCGAGACCATGTTTGGCCCTAGTCCATCTGCCCACGCGAAGCTGGACGGACACAAAACTGTGGCTGAAATCCTTTCGTGAAGGTTAATGCCGTACGCGAACGGCATCTGCCAAATCCCGCCGCCGGCAGCGGTTCGCGGAAAATCCAAGCGATTCCATCGACATGGCTCCTTTCCCCGTTTTCCACAGCCGGTAACCACAATATCTTGTATTAATAATTTCGTCATAACCCACCCCTTGACGGAATCAGGCCTTTCAAAGTTAATGCATTCTTATGTTGCGGCGGCGACTGAACCGGACATAACGAGGTCGGTTCGTTCCAGTAAATCGCGAGGCGTAAGCGCGGGTCCGGGCCATGAGGCCTTAAACCCGATTGGGCTTTCTGCGCGATTTCAACCGCCGAAAACATGATGCGGGGACTGGCGGCAATAATCTGTTAATACTATATTTAGCGTTTGCAGCCAAAATCACCACAAGATACAGAGTGTCCATCTCCGGATGATTCACCTGACTGACGGATGAAAAAACTGGCTGCGCGCGTTCAACCGAGCAGCCGGACGGGACTTCTTGCGCCGTCGGCGGCGCTTAAATATCGAGGGACGAAGATGCGCATTGAAAGACGTTTCACCAAGCCGGGCCAATCGCCCTATGCCGAGATCGAATTCCGTAAGGCGTTGAGCGAAATCAAGAACCCCGACGGCTCGATCGTCTTCCGGCTGGCCGACATCGACGTGCCGACGCAGTTCTCCCAGGTCGCCACCGACGTTCTGGCACAGAAGTATTTCCGCAAGGCCGGCGTGCCGAAGATCCTCAAGCGCGTCGAGGAGAATGACGTCCCCTCCTTCCTGTGGCGTTCCGTCCCCGACGCCGAAGCGCTGAAGGCGCTGCCGGAAAACGAGCGCTACGGCTCGGAAACCGATGCCCGCCAGGTCTTCGACCGTCTGGCCGGCACCTGGGCCTACTGGGGCTGGAAGGGCAAGTATTTCACCTCGGAAGAAGACGCCCTCGCCTTCCGCGACGAACTCGCCTACATGCTCGCCACCCAGCGCGTCGCCCCGAATTCGCCGCAGTGGTTCAACACCGGCCTGCACTGGGCCTATGGCATCGACGGCCCCGGCCAGGGCCATTTCTACATCGACCCGTTCACGGCCAAGCTCGTCAAGTCGAAGTCGGCCTATGAGCATCCGCAGCCGCATGCCTGCTTCATCCAGTCGGTCGGCGACGACCTCGTCAACGAAGGCGGCATCATGGACCTGTGGGTCCGCGAAGCGCGCCTGTTCAAGTACGGCTCCGGCACCGGCTCCAACTTCTCCTATCTGCGCGGCGAAGGCGAAAAGCTCTCGGGCGGCGGCCGCTCGTCCGGCCTGATGAGCTTCCTCAAGATCGGCGACCGCGCCGCCGGGGCGATCAAGTCGGGCGGCACGACGCGCCGCGCCGCCAAGATGGTCGTCGTCGACATCGACCATCCGGACATCGAGGAATACATCAACTGGAAGGTCAAGGAAGAGCAGAAGGTGGCGGCCCTCGTCACCGGCTCGAAGATCGTCGCCCGGCACTTGAAGGCCATCATGAAGGCCTGCGTCAACTGCTCGGCCGAGAACGACGCCTGCTTCGACCCGAACCAGAACCCGGCCCTGAAGCGCGAAATCCGCGCCGCCAAGAAGGACCAGGTTCCGGAAAGCTACGTCAAGCGCGTCATCCAGTTCGCCCAGCAGGGCTACAAGGACATGGAGTTCAAGACCTACGACACCGACTGGGATTCGGAAGCCTATCTCACCGTCTCCGGCCAGAACTCCAACAATTCCGTCTCGCTGAAGGACGACTTCCTGCGTGCCGTGGAGAATGACGGCGACTGGAACCTGACCGCCCGCAAGGACGGCCGCGTGATGAAGACGCTGAAGGCCCGCGACCTGTGGGAGAAGATCTCCTATGCCGCCTGGGCGTCTGCCGATCCGGGCCTGCACTTCAACACGACGATGAACGACTGGCACACCTGCCCGGCCGCCGGCCCGATCCGCGCGTCCAACCCGTGCTCGGAATACATGTTCCTCGATGACACGGCCTGCAATCTCGCCTCGCTGAACCTCCTGCAGTTCAAGGACGCCGGGACCAAGAAGATCGACATCGCCGATTACGAGCATGCCGTTCGCCTGTGGACCGTCGTTCTGGAAATCTCGGTCATGATGGCGCAGTTCCCGTCGCGCCAGATCGCCGAACTCTCCTACGAATACCGCACGCTCGGCCTCGGCTATGCCAATATCGGCGGCTTCCTGATGTCGTCGGGCATTCCCTATGATTCGGCGGAAGGCCGTGCGTTGTGCGGCGCGCTGACCGCCATCATGACCGGCGTGTCCTATGCGACGTCTGCCGAAATCGCCTCGGAGCTCGGCCCCTTCCCGGGCTATCAGCCGAACCGCGACAACATGCTGCGCGTCATCCGCAACCACCGCCGCGCCGCCCATGGCCTGTCGGACGGCTATGAAGGCCTGTCGGTCAACCCGGTTCCGCTCGTCCATTCGGAATGCACCGACCCGGCGCTGGTCGCCCATGCGACGGCCGCCTGGGACAAGGCGCTGGAACTCGGCGAAAAGCACGGCTATCGCAACGCCCAGGTCTCGGTCATCGCGCCCACCGGCACGATCGGCCTCGTCATGGACTGCGACACCACCGGCATCGAGCCCGACTTCGCGCTGGTCAAGTTCAAGAAGCTCGCCGGCGGCGGTTACTTCAAGATCATCAACGGTGCGGTGCCGGAAGCGCTGCGCACGCTCGGCTATACCGAGAGCCAGATCGCCGAGATCGAGGCCTATGCCGTCGGCCACGGCAACATCAACCAGGCACCGGGCGTCAACCCCGGGACGCTCGCCGCCAAGGGCTTCACCGCCGACAAGATCGAGGCGATCAACGGCGCGACCAAGGCCGCCTTCGACATCAAGTTCGTCTTCAACCAGTGGACGCTCGGCGCCGACTTCCTGAAGGACACCCTCAAGGTGGCTGACGAGCAGCTCGCCGACATGAGCTTCAACCTGCTCGAGCATATCGGCTTCTCGAAGAAGGACATCGAGGCTGCCAATATCCACGTCTGCGGCGCGATGACGCTCGAAGGCGCGCCCTTCCTCAAGGCCGAGCACCTGCCGGTGTTCGACTGCGCCAATCCGTGCGGCAAGATCGGCAAGCGCTATCTGTCGGTCGAAAGCCACATCCGCATGATGGCGGCCGCCCAGCCGTTCATCTCGGGCGCGATCTCCAAGACCATCAACATGCCGAACGAGGCGACCGTCGAGGATTGCGGCGCGGCCTACATGCTGTCGTGGAAGCTGGCGATCAAGGCCAACGCGCTCTATCGCGACGGCTCCAAGCTCTCCCAGCCGCTCAACGCCTCGCTGATCGAGGACGAGGAGGACGAGGATGCGCTGGACGACCTGATCCAGCAGCCGACCGCCGCCCAGGCGGTCACCGTCACCGAGAAGATCGTCGAGCGCGTCATCGAACGGGTGGTGCGCGAGCGCGAAAAGCTGCCGAACCGCCGCCAGGGCTATACCCAGAAGGCCACCGTCGGCGGCCACAAGGTCTATCTGCGCACCGGCGAATTCGGCGACGGCCGCATCGGCGAGATCTTCATCGACATGCACAAGGAAGGGGCCGCCTTCCGCGCGATGATGAACAATTTCGCCATCGCGATTTCGCTCGGCCTGCAATACGGCGTGCCGCTCGAGGAATATGTGGAGGCCTTCACCTTCACCAAGTTCGAGCCGGCCGGCATGGTGCAGGGCAATGACGCGATCAAGAACGCCACGTCGATCCTCGACTACGTGTTCCGCGAACTCGCCGTCTCCTATCTCGGCCGCCACGATCTGGCGCATGTCGACACCTCGGACTTCTCCAACACCGCGCTCGGCAAGGGGATTTCCGAAGGCAAGACCAACCTGATCTCGACCGGCTGGACGCGCGGCTACAAGCCGACGCTGGTGGCCGGCGGCGGCCTCGACCGCACGCTCGGCGAACCGAAGGGAGCCGCCGCCGGCGCGCCGACCAAGGCCTCGTCCGGCGGCAGCGTCACCGCCTTTGCCGGCTCGGCCGCCCGCAAGCTGGAGGTGACCACAGCCATCTCGACCTCGGAAATCGTCGCCTTCAAGCGCGACTACGAGGAACGCGCCGCGGAAGAGATCGCCGAATCCGGCACCGAGGAAGCCACGGCGCTCTTCTCCGACAAGGCCGCGGCGGATGCCGCGGCCGCCAAGGCCGACGCCAAGAAAAAGGAAGCCGACCGCCGCATGCGCTCGATCGCGCAAGGCTATACCGGCAACATGTGCTCCGAGTGCCAGAACTTCACCATGGTGCGGAATGGTACGTGCGAGAAGTGCGACACGTGCGGTGCGACGAGCGGGTGCTCTTGAAGGAGCTCAGGAATAAGCCGCACAGCCACTTTTCCAGCATATAAACGTACATAAGTTGAACCCGCGGTGATTGAGTTTACCGCGGGTTTTCCGTTCTTAAACTATAACTTCCATAGATAGTTGGGCACAAAAATATGAAAACGAAAGATCCTCAATTCAAGAATGAGAAATGGCGTCTTAGTTGGCTTGCCGCTGCGACCGTAGTAACGGTTTTATATCTATTATTCCTATTTGCAGTTTTATTGCCAAATACATCTTCTTGCTCCAGCAACGATGGAAGTTTCCTGTCGAGAATATTATCTTGCCGCACCCCGAATGAACTCGGCGATTTCCTATCTGGGGCCTTTGCGCCCGTAGCTTTTTTGTGGCTGGTCGCCGCAGTGCTGATCCAGGCGCAAGAGCTTCGTGCCCAACGGGAGGAACTGGCCATGACCCGCCAGGAACTGGCCGACAGCAGAGAGGTCATGAAGGAGCAAGCAGAACAGGCCCGAAACCAAGCGGTACAGGCTCAGCGACAGGCAAATTTCATCGGCGAGCAAACTGAGAATCTCAAAAGGCAGGCGGAAGACTATTACAGAGAGAAGCAAGATCGGATGTTCGATGAGATGCTTCGCGCCCTTCACAAGTCGTCAATATCACGGCTGAGCAACGTTTCTTGCCACATTCAAACCGATGGCGGGATGAATCTCTTCAGTTTTCCAAACCTTAGGGAATTCGAACATGAGAGAGCTCTATTTCAAGTGAGTCAAATTCTAACGCACATTGCAGAAGCGATGAAACAGCTCGCACCTTCCGCCAAATGGCCAATCCCGGAGGACCGCTTTTCCTCCATTTTGGAAGGCTTGGAAACGCTAATATCAATGGAGGATCGGCTTTCCCCGGCGGGACAGATCAAGCTGGCCTCGTTGGGACTGAAAAGCAGCAGAAATTCTATCTCGGAGATAAACCGGCTGAAAAATGAACGAGATAGCGCGGCACTGCACAACTGATAGTCCGGCGATCACCAGACTGCTGTTGTCGTAGAGTATGCTGAACCGCAGAGAATTTCTAATTTGATCCGAAAGCCCAAACACGCGATACAGCAGAAAACACCAAAATACTGGAAACCCGTACCTACCCATGCTAGATTTCGAGTGGGACGACGACAAGGCGATGGCCAATCTTGCGAAGCACGGTGTCAGCTTCGCAGATGCCGCGGCCGTGTTCGATGACCCGTTCGCCCTCGACATCGAGGACCGATCGATGGACTACGGGGAAGTCAGGCGCCGTGTTGTCGGCATCGGCCACGGACGGCATCTGACCGTCGCCTACACCGAGCGTGGCGAGACGATCCGGCTGATCTCGGCCAGGCGGGCGACCCGCGCGGAACGCAGGGAGTATAACAATGCCAGATGGTAAAACCACGCCGTCGGACTGGTCCCGCCTCGACGCCATGAGCGACGCGGAAGCGGACGCCAACGCGCTCAGCGACCCCGACAACCCGCCGCTTACGACGGATCAGCTCCGCGCCGCGCCGCGTATGCCCCAGGTCAAGGTCATCCGCCGGGCCTTGCGTCTGACCCAGGAAGCGTTTTGCGCGCGCTATCAGATCCCGCTCGGCACGCTGCGCGACTGGGAACAGGGCCGTTCGGAGCCCGATGCCCCTGCCCGCGCCTATCTGAAGGTGATCGCCGTGGACCCGGACGGCGCCGCAAAGGCGCTGGCCAAAGGCGCCGCCTGAACGCCCCCCACAAACCAGAAAAGGCGCCGGTCACCCGGCGCCCTTTGCTCACCCAGGCCTCTGAAAGAGACTAGAACTTGTAGTTTACGCCGCCCTTGATCACGTGGTCGCTGACGTCGGTCTGCGAGGTCGTGACGCCGTCGAAGCTGCGCACGTCGTTGGTGCGGACATAGTTGTATTCGACCTTGGCGGAGAGGTTAGCGTTGAGGTTCTGCTCGACGCCGACCCCGAGCAGGTAGCCGGGCTTCCAGCCGTCGGGGCCACCGACATTCTTGCCGTCGCGCAGGCTGGTCATGGCCATGCCGGCGGTACCGTAGAGCAGCGTTTCGCCGAGGGCCGCACCGGCCTTGGCCTTGGCGGCCACGCGGTGGCGCTCCTTCAGATTGCCGCCGGGCACGTCGACTTCCGTGTCGCCGAGATGCGAATATTCGAGTTCGCCGCCGACGATCACGCCCTTGACCTCGGTATTGTAGCCGCCCTGGATGCCGCCCATGAATTCCTTGTCGCCGGAAAACGGGTTGATGCGCTCGGACGACATGCCGGCATGGATACCGGCATAGGCGCCGGTGAAGCCGGAGGATGTCGCGGCCGGTTCCTCATAGGCGGGGGCAGGTTCGTCATAGGTCAGATCGGCGGCGCAGACAGGGGTGGTTGCAAATGCCGCCGTCAGCACCAGCGCGAAGGACTTCACGGTCTTGGTCATAGGTTTACTCCATACAGAGCCCACATCCGAAGGGAGCGGGCGAATACTCAGGTACACAAGCCTGCCGCGGCGCGGTCCCTCCCGCCGGACCATGCCCCCGGCGATCCCGCGCGACCGGCAGGCTCCCTTTAAGTTTCATGAATCAATAAACACTTCCTTAACCGACGCGGCGCGTTCTGGCGTTCTCAAGCAGAACCCCCAAAGCGCTGCGCCGGCGGCAAGCGATCGGTTAGGCCTAAGGGTCAGGCGAAGGACGCCGAAAGGGTGATCGGCACCGCCTTCAGCGCCTTCGAGACCGGGCAGCCGACCTTGGCCTGCTCGGCGATCTGCTTGAACTTCGCCTCGTCCATGCCCGGCACACGGCCTTCGAGCGAGAGCGCGATCGCGGTGATCTCAAAGCCTTCGCCGACCTTGTCGAGCGACACCTTGGCGAGCGTTTCCAGGCTTTCGGCCGGCGACCCCGCCTCCTCCAGCATCTTCGACAGCGCCATGGTGAAGCAGGCGGCGTGGGCCGCGCCGATCAATTCTTCGGGATTGGTGCCGGCGACGCCCTCGAACCGGGTCTTGAAGCCGTAGGGCTGCTGCTTCAACGCGCCGCTTTCAGTCGAAACGCTGCCGCGCCCGTCCTTCAATCCGCCGCTCCAGTGGGCGGAACCATGTTTCTGAATGGCCATTGGCTGTTCTCCTTGTCGATATGCGCAGACTGCCTGTCGCCATGGAGAAACACCGCCGGCGCCGATCTGTTCCCTGCCCCCTGCTGCGCGGGCGTCAGCCCCGGCCTCGCGGCGGAGCCGACAGCCCCCATCCGCCCCCGCCCTTCGAGGGTCGCTTCCGCTCCCGCCTCAGGGTGAGGGCTTCCGTCGTGCGCCCTGGCGAGGCATTCCCACGGCCAACTCGCGGCGAGAGCCGCCGTCGTGCGCCACCCTCATGCTGAGGTGCCCGAGCAAGGCGAGGGCCTCCAAGCGTCCGGCCTCCCCCCTCTGCCCTGCCGGGCATCTCCCCCTCAAGGGGGGAGATCAGCCCCGCCTTGCCGTCCTGCCCACCGCCAACCACCCAAAGCCCGGCCACCGACCACCCGACGCCGGCCCATCAACCATATCCTCCAGCGCCCACCCATCGTCGGTCAGCCCACCCATCGTCGGTCAGGCCGGCAATGCGGCCGGCGGGCGATCTCCCCCCTTGAGGGGGAGATGTCGGCGTAGCCGACAGAGGGGGGTGACCGCGTGCGACCACCGCAAAAACCGGGGAAGTTCCGGCCCGTTTCCCCAGCAAAATCAGCACCCAGCACGACGATTCATCCCCGCCCCCGCGCCATGCCCGATACTGCCCCCGTCCCGCCATCGGTTACACCGGTTAGCGTTGCCGGCGAGGCGGGACCGGTGCCCGGGGTGCGCGGTCGAGACGCGGACCGCTTCTCCGGGGCCTG
Organism: Allorhizobium sp. GW101-3B10; assembly: GCF_059424725.1. Taxonomy (NCBI): domain Bacteria; kingdom Pseudomonadati; phylum Pseudomonadota; class Alphaproteobacteria; order Hyphomicrobiales; family Rhizobiaceae; genus Allorhizobium; species Allorhizobium sp. GW101-3B10. Next base: position 2,036,337 of record NZ_JBWKZR010000001.1, read on the forward strand.
GCATGAAGGGTCTCCCTCTCGCCTGAAACAGGGCGGGGCGTGCCTGTGGGGCACACATGATTGGACCGGCGACTGGCGGGGGTCTCCCCCGGCTTTCGTGGCGCGGCGGGCAAGAACGATAACAAGCACCCGCGAGCGCAACACTGGAAAAGGTGCCGTCATCCGCGCAGAGAGACCGAGTTTGCCCGGCAAAAGACACCGAACGGGACACGATCGGGTGTCATGTAATTTACCTTAGTCGCGGCACGCGATCGTGTCCCGGCCGACTACCCCTCCCCAAAAAAGGGAGGACACCGGAATGAACCATGCCACGGGGCGCAACCGCCCGCGTGAGGGAATAGCCGTATTCACCGCATGCGCGACTGGACAGCCGCGTCCCGTCCGGCCATCAAGGCCATCAGCATTGCCCCGAACCGCGAGTCGGTCTGCAGGAAGGATAGCCCCATGCCGAGCCCCATCATCGAAGCGGTGCCCGACCACCCGGCCGAGGAAGACCGCTATGCCGTCTACACCGCGCTGAGAGACTACAACACCGCCCAGACGGGAAGGAGCGACCGGCCGGACTTCGCCGTGCTGGTGCGCCATCCGGAAACCCGCGCCGTCGAGGGCGGGCTCTGTGGCGAGGAAAGCTTCGGCTGGGCCTTCATCCGCTATCTCATCGTGCCCGAGGCCTATCGCGGCCAGGGCATCGGCAGCCGCCTGATGGCGGAGGCGGAGAAGATCGCGCGGGATCGCGGCTATGTCGGCATCTGGCTCGACACCTACGAGTTCCAGGCCCGGCCGTTCTACGAAAAGCTCGGCTACCAGGTCTTCGGCGAGCTCGAAGGCGGCAATGGCGCCCACGGCCAGTTCTTCCTGAAGAAGCGCTTCTGACGTCGGCCACTGCGACACTCAGCCATGATACCGGCCATCGCGCCAAACGGACAGCCCGCCGACGGCGGCCGCCGTCAGCCGCCGAGCGCGGCGATGAGCTTTCCGGCGGCGCGCTCGCCGCTGATGAAGGCGCCGTGCGCCGTGCCGTGATGTTCGAAGATCGTGTGCTCGCCGGCGAGGAACAGCCGGTCGGCGACCGGTTCGGCGAGCCCGTCGAAATCGGTGGGCGTGCAGCCGACCGCCGGATAGGAATAGACGCCGAGCGCGAAGGGATCGCGCGACCATTGCGCAGCGACGATCGTCTCCGGCGGCCGTGCCTCGGCCCCGAACATCTCGCCCAGCACCGCGCTGATGTCGGCCTGAAGCTCGGCCTCGCTCATGGCTTCGGACTTCAGCGCATAGTCGCCGGTCGAGACCAGGGTGAGGATGCTGGCGCCGCTCACCGGCATGAGGTTGATCATGGTCGGCCAGCGGCCGCGCTCCCTGGCGGCGTAGCTGAGGAACTGCGTCTCCTTGGGCCAGAAGCAGCGGTCGAACTTGAGCGACACCTTGGTGACCGCGCCGAAGCCGAGGCTGGCGATCGCGCCGGCATGGCGCTTCGGCAGCGGCGGATCAAAAACCACATGGCCGGCCTTCAGCACGCCGAGCGGCAGCGTCGAGATGACATGCATGCCGCTGTGGCGCTCTTTCGCCGTCTCGACCACGACCTTGCCGTCGCCATGGGAAATGCAGCGCACCGGTTCGCCGAGCCGGATGTCGAGCCCCTTGGCCAGCCCCTCGACGACGCGCCCGAAGCCGTCCGGCAACAGGGCTTCCGGGCCGTCGAAGCTGCGGTCCTCGCCATATTGCAGGGCCGAGATCCGCGACAGTGGCGCGCCGGCATCGTCCTCGATCTCGCTCGACAGCATCCAGCCGGAGAGCGGGTCCTTGAGCATGCCCGGATCGAGCTGGTCGATCGCCTCCAGCAGCGACACGTCGCTGTCCTCGTCCGCCTCGTCGGCGACCTTCTCGAGGACGGCATCGTAAGCGTCGATCGCGTCCTCCAGCTCCCAGTCCTCCGGACGCTCCCCGCCCGGCAGCCAGACCTCGTAATCGTCGTAATCGCTGAAATAGGTGGCGAGCTTCCGGTCGCGGACCAGGCCGGCGAGCGGATTGCCGTTCAGGCCGTGCAACCAGCTCGCGCCGCGCTCGACGGCGACGCCGAGGCTGCGGTCGGTGCTGATCCGGCCACCGATCCGGTCGCGGGCTTCGAGGACGATCACCGCGATGCCGCGATCGCTAAGCATCCGGGCGGCCGCAAGCCCGGCGATCCCGGCGCCGACGACGATGACCCGCGGCTTGCCCGCCGCAGCGGCGAAGGCCGGCCTGATCGCCGGGCTCGCCAGCAGCGTGCCGGCGGTTCCGGCAGAAAGCGCGAGCAGGCGTCGCCGTGTCAGCTCAGGCGGCATGGATTGCTCCGTGGCCATGGCGTGGCGCCGCGTCAGGTCCGCCGCCGTCGCCGTCATGGCAATAGCCCTCGGCGCGTTCGTCCCCGGCGAAGCAGGCCCGGCCGCGGCCGCCATCCTTCGAAGCATAGAGCGCCCGGTCGGCCGTCGCCATGATGGCATTGGCGCCCGCTGCATCGTCCGGGGCGATCGCAATGCCGAGGCTGATGCCGACATCGGTGGTGATGCCGTTGTCGAGCGTGATCGGCTGACCGACGGCAGTCATGATCTGGCTGGCGAGCAGGGAAAGACGGACACGGTCGCTGAAGGCGGTGACCAGGATGACGAATTCGTCGCCGCCGATGCGTCCGACCAGGCCGCTTGCGCCGACGATCTCTGCCATCCGGTCCGCCACAGTCCTGATCACCAGGTCGCCGGCGGCGTGACCCCAGGTGTCGTTGATCGCCTTGAAGCGGTCGAGGTCGCAGGCGATGACGGCAAAGCGCGAAACCGCCGCCTTGGTGGAAGCCGCCTCGAGCGCATGGCCGAAGCTCAGCCGGTTGGCAAGGCCGCTCAACGGGTCGCGAAGGGCAAGCGCCCGGTTGCGCTGCTCGCTCTCCTCGAGCCGCAGCGACAGCCGGCGGATATGGTGGACGATGAACAGGCTGGCGAACGCCAGCAGCGAGGAAAGCAGGATGCTGACGGGCACCACCACCTGCCAGATATGCGAGCCGGGGGCGGCGCCCTTCCAGTCGAAGCTGCCGATCGCCCGGCCGGAGGCGGAGACCAGCGGCACCTTGCCAGCGGCGCCCGGGCCGAAGGTCAGGTCGGCGAAGTCGAGCTGCGAGTTCAGGTCGCGCACGAGATCGCCGTCGATCGGCTTGGCCGAGATGACGATGAACGGCGCGCCATCGGGCAGCGCCACCTCCTCGTCGTCGGGAACCACCGCCATGGCGGTGGCGATCATCGGCTCGCCGTCGATCTCGGCAATGGCGAATTCGGCGATCCGGCCGACCTCGCTGCTCGTCACCTGCTTCTGGCCGTAGCCGCCGGCAATGGCGATGCGACTGGCGTTGTGGCGATCGACGGCGCGCTTGGCGATGAGCGCCAGATCGCCCGCCGGGTCGGCGGTGCGGCGGGTGAAATCCACGCGGTCCTCGTGGGCCGACATGACGATCTCGCCGTTCGGATCGAACAGGAAGGTGCGGTCATGGCCGAAATCATACCAGAGCGAACCGACGAACTCCTCCTCGATGAAGGCCTCGCGGAACTTGAGTGCGATGTATTTGACCGAGCGGTCCCAGCGCGCAACGCTCAACTGGTCTCGGGCAATCAGGCTCTGGCGGTCCTTCAGCGCGTTGACGAACAGGGTGCGCTCGGTCACGGCAGCCTGCTGGTCGGCCTCCTCGGAGGCGATCCGGCCGACATAGAGCAGCGACAGCGTGGACAGGCCGATCAGCGTCGCCGCGAAGGCAAGCACCAGCCGCGACAGCCGTCGCGGCGATACCTGCGTACCGCTTCCATCGGTTCCGTTCTCTGCCGTCATCTCGCCGCGCCCGTGTGCCTGTCGTCCGAGCAGTATCCCGGCGAGCGCTTAAGACCCGCTTAAATTGGGGGAGCAGGAGATCGCCTCGCGCCGGTATAATTGATGGAAAATTAAGTAACCGGCGGATGCAGAGGAAAAACCCCGGTGGAGTGGGCCGGGGTTCAAGTGGAGCGGGAGTGGATTTTCTGGAGGGAATGCGTGTGAAGGCGCGGATCAGCTCTTCATCGGGTCGCGGCGGCGCCAGTTGCGAAGACGCATGCGGGGAGCGATGAGACGGGCGACGAACGGGGCCGCCACCAAGGAGAGGACGACCACCAGCGGCAGCAGGTACTTGGCGTTCTCGGCGAGAGCCGGCACGGAGAGAACCGTAATGGCGCCCGCGCCGAAGATGACGGCATTCACCATCATCGAAACGAAGAAGGTAAGATAGGTGTCGGTCTTCATCGGACTGCTCCTGACGTTGATCTGTTGACGGTCAAACGCCGGGTCGGCCGGATTGTTCCGAAAAAGCCGCGAGCACGATCCGACAAGCGCCTGACGGGTCGCGGCAAACGCTTCCTTAACTGCGAAGACGCTAAACTGCCGTCTGCAATTTCAACCGACAAACGAGGAGCAGAATGGCCAAGCCGACCTTCCGCTTTACCCACTACGACCTCAAGGAACAGCGCGCCGGCGCCATCATCGAGGTGACGCTTTCCGCCGTCAACAATGTGCGGCTGATGACGCCGGGCAACTTCCAGCGTTTCAAGGAAGCCCTCGATTTCAAGTATCTCGGCGGCGTGGCGAAAAAGTCGCCGATCAGGCTCGCCATCCCCGAAAGCGGCCACTGGCACCTGATCGTCGACATGGAAGGCCATCACGGCCTTGCCGATTCCTCAGTCAAGATGATCGCCGCGCCGGCAGCGGCCAAGGCGTCCTGAGCCCGGGCGTCAGCCGCCCCGCTCGCGCCTGAGCTTCGCCCACCAGTCCAGCCGCTTGCGGATCTCGCGCTCGAACCCCCGTTCCGGCGGATCGTAGAAGGTCTTGCGGCCCATCTTCTCGGGGAAATAGTCCTGGCCGGAAAAGGCGTCCGGTTCGTCGTGGTCGTAGCGATAGCCGTCGTTGTAGCCTTCCGCCTTCATCAGCTTGGTCGGCGCGTTGAGGATGTGCTTCGGCGGCAGCAGCGAGCCGTTCTCCTTGGCGGCGCGCATCGCCGACTTGTAGGCCATGTAGACGCCGTTCGACTTCGGCGCGGTGGCGAGATAGACGCAGGCCTGCGCCAGCGCCAGTTCGCCTTCCGGCGAGCCGAGATAGTCATAGGCGTCCTTCGCCGCGTTGCAGATAACCAGCGCCTGCGGATCGGCCAGGCCGATGTCCTCGACCGCCATGCGCACGAGCCGCCGCCCGAGATAGAGCGGATCCTCGCCGGCATCGAACATGCGGCAGAGATAGTAGAGCGCGGCATCCGGATCGGAGCCGCGCACCGACTTGTGCAGCGCCGAGATCAGGTTGTAGTGGCCGTCCTGGCCCTTGTCGTAGACGGGGGCGCGGCGCTGGACGATGCGGGTCAGGCCCTCGGTGTCGAACACCTCGCCTTCCCGCGCCGCCCGCCAGACTTCCTCCGCCAGCGTCAGCACGGCGCGGCCGTCGCCGTCGGCCATGCGGATGAGGCTTGCCCGCGCGTCGGCGTCGAGCGGCAGCGGCTTGCCCTCCACCTCCTCGGCCCGCTTGAGGAGCGTGCCGAGGCTTTCCTCGTCATGCGGCTTGAAGGTGAGGACCCGGGCGCGCGACAGAAGTGCGGCGTTGAGTTCGAAGGACGGGTTCTCCGTCGTGGCCCCGACGAGGATCACGGTGCCGTCTTCCATGACCGGCAGGAACCCGTCCTGCTGGGCGCGGTTGAAGCGATGGATCTCGTCGACGAAGAGCAGCGTCTGGCGGCCGTCCATGCGGCGCATGCGGGCGGCCTCGAAGACCTTCTTCAAGTCGGCGACGCCGGAGAAGATCGCCGAGATCTGCTCGAAAGCCAGCCCCGCCTCGCCGGAGAGCAGCCGCGCAACCGTCGTCTTGCCGGTGCCGGGCGGCCCCCAGAAGATCATCGAGCCGAGCGAGCCGGAGGCGATCATGCGGGCGAGAACGCCGTCCTCGCCGGTCAGGTGCTCCTGGCCGGTGACCTCGGCCAGCGTCTTCGGCCGCAGCCGGTCGGCGAGCGGCCGGCGGGCCTCCACATCCTTGGGAACATGCGGCGCGAAGAGATCGCTCATCGGAAGATCTGCCGGATGCGCTGGCCCTCGCGTTCGATCTCGACCCGCCAGAAGCCCGGATCGTCGGCAATGGCCTCAGCCATGGCTTCGGTCGAGGTGACGTTGACGCCGTTGACCGAGATGACGATGTCGTGCGGGGCAAAGCCGAGGCGTGCGGCCGGCGAACCGGCGATGATATCGGTGATCACGACGCCGGTGACTTCGGACGGCATGCGCAGCTCGTAGGCGAGCCTCGGTGAAAGATTGGCGACCTTGGCCCCGGCAAAGGGACTGCCACCCTCGATCAGCCGCTCGTCGCGCGGCGTGGTCTCCGGCGCGCCGGCCAGCGTCATGGCGATCTCCGATTCCCGGCCGTTCTCACGGATGGAGAGCGTCACCGTCTTGCCCAGACCGGCGGTCGTCAGGCGGTAGCCCAGCGCATCGGGATGCTCGACCGGGATTCCGTCGATCGCCACCACGACCTGCCCCGGCTTGAGGCCCGCCTTGGCCGCCGGAGCGCCCTCTGCAACCCGGACGACGAGCGCGCCGCGCACCTTGTCGAGCCCGAGCGCCTCGGCGACGTCGGAGGTGACGGGCTCGAAGCTCGCGCCGACATAGGGCCGCTCGAAGGTGGCCTCGCCCCGCTCGGCCGCGGCGAGGAAAACCTTGACCAGGTTGGCGGGGATGGCAAAGCCGATGCCGTTCGAGCCGCCGCCCTTGGAGAAGATCGCCGTGTTGATGCCGAGCAGTTCGCCCTTCATGTTCATCAGCGCGCCGCCGGAATTGCCCGGATTGATCGAGGCGTCGGTCTGGATGAAGAAGCCGAAATCGCCCTCCGTCACCCGGTTGCGGGCAAGCGCCGAGACGATGCCGCTCGTCACCGTCTGGCCGACGCCGAAGGGATTGCCGATGGCCAGCACCAGATCACCGACCTCGACCTTGTCGCTGTCGCCGATGACGAGCGCGGGCAGCGCCTCCTTGGCGTCGATCTTGAGCACCGCGAGGTCGATACGCTCGTCCTTCAGCACGACCTTGACCGGGAACTCGCGGCCGTCGGAGAGCGCCACCTTGATGTCGTCGGCACCGTCGATCACGTGGTTGTTGGTGACCACCATGCCGTTCGCGCCGACGATGACGCCGGAGCCGAGCGAGGACTGCTTCTCCGTGCGGTTCGGCATGCGCTGTCCGAAGAACTGCTCGAAGAAGGGATCACCGGCGAAGGGCGAGGCGCGGCGCTGCACCATGCGCTCGGCATAGACGTTGACGACGGCGCCATGGGTCTGCTTGACCAGCGGCGCAAACGACATCTGCATCTCGGAAGCCGACTGGGGAACGCGGAGCTCCTGCGCGAAGATCGGCGCCGGCAGCGCGACGAGAAGCGCAAGCGCCGAAACAGCCAAACCACGAACGATGCCCTGCATGGGGTACTCCTCATTGTTTCCAAGGATCAATAGGCGCCGGACAGGCAAAAGAAAAGCGCCGGCGCCGCACCGGACGGCGCGTTCCCCAAAGGTAATCGCGAATTGAACTTTTCCAAGGCGGGGGCGTTGGGCCAGACGAAATGATCAAGGAGATCCCGTCATGCCGAAAAGCCCGTTTGCCCGCCTGTCCCGGACCACCGCCGCCCTTGCGGTCCTGAGCGGTCTCGGTGCCGGCCTGCCCCTGCCCGCGCAAGCCGCAAGCTTCGACTGCGACAAGCCGGACCTCGCCGCCGACGAGACCGCCATCTGCGCCAATCGCGACCTCAACGACATGGACGTGAAGATGGTGACGACGTTCGAACTGATCACCGGGCTGCTGCCGATGGGCAATCGCGGCGTGGTGCAGGACGAGCAGGTGGCATGGCTGTCGAAGCGCCAGGCCTGCAATGCAGACCTCGCCTGCCTGAGGGCAACCTATACGGAGCGGCTGGCGCAGCTGAAAACCGTCTCCGACATGATCGAGCGGCCGAAATGACGGGTGCGGGAGGATCGAAGAACGACAGGAAAATTAGGCTATCAGCTAATTACCCATGCGGCGAAGTCCGTGCCATCGAACCTTCTCGGAACGCGGAATCCAGCCTGGAACTCGCGCGCTCCGCGGGCAATAGATTCCGGTAGCAATGAGCGCTCTCAGACAACCTCGATCAGCGTCTCGCCGCGTTCCAACGCCTGCAAGATGGCCGGTAGCGCCTTTTCGAACCAGACGAGCAGATCCCGTCGGCGTGCATTCGGGAGGCGGACCCACACGATGGCTGGGCCTTGCACGGTCAATGCCTTGCGCTGAGCAAAATCCTCGTCCTTCGTGACGATAACCGACCCGGTCTTCAGCGCATGTTCCCAAATCTCGCGATCGGAGGCTGACTGCATGTCGCAATCCATGACATGTATCGCGTCGTGGCCCAGATCACACAGCCAGCGCGCAAGCGCGGGGGGAAGTTGCGCATCGACCAGAAAGAGAAAGCGCATCAAGCCACGCGGAGTACAGGATGATCACTCTGGCGCGCCGCAAACTCCAGCGCAGCGACGATGTCACCAGCCTCCAGGATGGGGTAGTCGTCCAGGATCTCCTCCTGGCTGGCGCCCGAAGCGAGAAGATCCAACACGTCCTTCACGCGGATACGCAGATGGCGCAGCGTGGGCCGTCCGCCGCACAGTTCGGGATTCACCGTAATCCGATGCAGTTCAGACATGTTCTTCCCTCAAGCCGATTGCGCCACGCCGACAATAACACAACGCGCCGGCGGTTTCATCCGCCGACGCGCTGTTGTGGACTCGAAGAAAGGATGCGTCCCTATTCCGGCAAGATCCGTACCGCGCCCTTGTCGGCGCTGCTGGCGAAAGCGGCATAGGCCTTGAGCGCGGTGGTGACATTGCGCTTGCGGGGGTGCGCCGGCTTCCAGCCGAGGGCGTCCTGCTCGGTGCGGCGGCGGGCCAGTTCATCCTCGGCAACGGCCAGGTTGATCGTGCGGTTCGGGATGTCGATCTCGATCGTATCGCCTTCGCGCACCAGGCCGATCGTGCCGCCGTTCGCCGCTTCCGGCGAGGCGTGGCCGATGGAAAGGCCGGACGTGCCGCCGGAGAAGCGGCCGTCGGTGATCAGCGCGCAGACCTTGCCGAGGCCCTTCGACTTCAGATAGCTGGTCGGATAGAGCATTTCCTGCATGCCCGGACCGCCCTTGGGGCCTTCGTAGCGGATGACGACGACGTCACCGGCAACGACCTCGTTCGACAGGATCGCCTTGACCGCCGCATCCTGGCTTTCATAGACCTTGGCCGGACCGGTGAACTTCAGGATCGACTCGTCGACGCCGGCGGTCTTCACGATGCAGCCGTCAAGCGCCAGATTGCCCTTGAGCACGGCAAGGCCGCCATCCTTGGAGAAGGGATGCTGGGCATCGCGGATGACGCCGTTTTCGCGGTCGAGGTCGAGGTCTTCCCAGCGGGCCGCCTGGCTGAAGGCGACCTGGGTCGGGATGCCGCCCGGTGCAGCGCTGAACAGCTTGAGGGCCGCCGGGTCCTCGGAAACGGAAATGTCCCACTTGGCCAGCGCGTCGCCGAGCGTCCTGGCGTGAACGGTCGGCAGCTCGGCATTGAGCAGGCCCGCGCGGTTGAGCTCGCCGAGGATGGACATGATGCCCCCTGCCCGGTGGACGTCTTCCATGTGCACGTCGGCCTTGGCCGGCGCGACCTTGGACAGGCACGGAACTTTGCGCGACAGGCGGTCGATGTCGTCCATGGTAAAGTCGACCTCGGCCTCGTGGGCGGCGGCGAGGATGTGCAGGACGGTGTTGGTCGAGCCGCCCATGGCGATGTCGAGCGCCATGGCGTTCTCGAAGGCGCCCTTGGAGGCGATGACGCGCGGCAGTGCGGTCGCGTCGTCCTGCTCGTAGTAGCGCTTGGCGAGCCCGACAATGCTGCGGCCGGCCTCAAGGAAGAGTTCCTTGCGGTCGGCATGGGTGGCGAGCGTCGAGCCGTTGCCCGGCAGCGACAGGCCGAGTGCCTCGGTCAGGCAGTTCATCGAATTGGCGGTGAACATGCCCGAGCACGAGCCGCAGGTCGGACAGGCCGATCGCTCGATGGTGGCGACGTCCTCGTCGGAGATCTTGTCGTCGGCGGCGGCGACCATGGCGTCGACCAGGTCGAGCGCGACCTTCTTGCCGTGCATGACGACCTTGCCGGCCTCCATCGGGCCGCCCGAGACGAAGATGGTCGGGATGTTGAGGCGAAGCGAGGCCATCAGCATGCCGGGGGTGATCTTGTCGCAGTTGGAGATGCAGACCATGGCGTCGGCGCAATGGGCGTTGACCATGTATTCGACGCTGTCGGCGATCAGTTCGCGCGACGGCAGCGAATAGAGCATGCCGTCATGGCCCATGGCGATGCCGTCGTCGACGGCGATCGTGTTGAATTCCTTGGCGACACCGCCGGATGCCTCGATCTCGCGAGCAACCAGCTGGCCGAGGTCCTTGAGGTGCACGTGGCCGGGGACGAACTGGGTGAACGAGTTGACCACCGCGATGATCGGTTTGCCGAAATCGCTGTCCTTCATGCCGGTGGCGCGCCAAAGGCCGCGCGCACCCGCCATGTTGCGGCCGTGGGTCGTGGTTCTCGAACGATAGGCTGGCATCGGTGTTACCTCGGGTCTTCTCTTGGTTCTTGCCGGGCTTGGGGCTGGCCGAAAAGGATCGGCTGCACGCATTTCCGCACCGGAATTTGACCTTGTGATAGGGCAAGGCCCCTATGATGTCACTATCAGCATAGCGTAAAACGGTACGCTTGGCATCCCGGCCGCTTCGCCCGGCGCGGTCCTATGGCTCGCGGAGGAGCCGGCGTGACAAGGGCCTGCCGCTCAAGGTGCCTACACGAAAATGTGGTCGGCATTTTCTTTTCGTTACGATGAAACTCTGATGAGATTTGCTACGTAGTTGAAGAGACAGACCGCATCCACAGCGAAAGAGCAGACCCATGTCCCGCTACCGCCCGCCGAAGATCGCCCAGAGCGAGATCACGCCGCAATCGCTTTACCTCAACCGCCGCAGCCTGATCGGCGCAGCCGCGGGCGGACTGGCGCTTGCGGCGGCGCCCAGGGCCTTTGCCGCGGCGATCGCCGCCAAGCCGAGCGCCTATGTGTTGACCGAAAAGCCGACGTCCAAGCAGGACGTCACCAGCTACAACAATTTCTACGAGTTCGGCACCGACAAGATCGACCCGATCAACAATTCCGGGTCCTTCAAGACGCGACCCTGGACGGTCGAGGTCGGCGGGCTGGTGGCCAAGCCCCAGGTGATCGACATCGAGGCGATCCTCAAGGACTTCCCGATGGAAGAGCGCGTCTACCGCATGCGCTGTGTCGAGGCCTGGTCGATGGTCATCCCCTGGGTCGGCTTTCCGCTGGCCAGCCTGCTCGATCGGGTGGAACCACTCGGCTCGGCAAAATACGTCGCCTTCGAAACCGTGGTGCGGCCCGAGGAGATGCCGGGTCAACGCGGCTTGTTCCAGCCGATGGAATGGCCCTATGTCGAGGGCCTGCGCCTCGACGAGGCGCGCCATCCGCTGACCATCCTGGCGACCGGCCTCTACGGCGAGACCCTGCCCAACCAGAACGGCGCGCCGCTGAGGCTGGTCGTGCCGTGGAAATACGGCTTCAAGGGCATCAAGTCGATCGTGCGCATCACGCTCACCGAAAACGAGCCGCCGGCGAGCTGGAACGCCATGCAGCCGGGCGAATACGGCTTCTATGCCAATGTCAATCCGGCGGTGGACCATCCGCGCTGGAGCCAGGCGACCGAGCGGCGCATCGGCGAGGCGAGCGGCCTGTTCGGCGGGGCGCGCATCGATACCCTGCCCTTCAACGGCTATGCCGACGAAGTGGCGAGCCTCTATGCCGGCATGGACCTGACGAAGTTCTACTGATGAAACTCAGAACGACGCTTCGCCCCCTCATCCGGCGCTTCGCGCCGCCTTCTCCCCGATCGGGAGAAGAGGTCCCGGTGTCGCGCTGCCCCTTCGGGCATGGGGCGCCGAGGGCGCGCCATATCGATACCGGAGAATGACGATGGCCATGCCTGCCCTGCCCGCCCGATACAAACCCGCCTCCGTCTGGGCGCTCTATGCGATCGGGCTGATTCCGGGGCTCCATGCCTTCTATCTCGGCATTTTCGGCGGGCTGGGCGCCGATCCTGTGCGGACCTTCGAACACCTGCTCGGGCTCTGGGCGCTCAGGTTCCTCTGCCTCGGGCTCACGGTCACGCCGGCGCGCGACCTGTTAGGCATTAACCTAATTAGCTACCGGCGCGCACTCGGCCTTCTCGCCTTCTACTACGTGCTCGCCCATTTCGCCGTCTATCTGACCCTTGACCGCGGGCTGATCCTGTCGTCGATCGCCGGTGACATTCTCAAGCGGCCCTATATCATGCTCGGCATGGCCGGGCTGTTGATGCTGATCCCGCTGGCAGCCACCTCGAACCGCTGGTCGATCCGCAAGCTCGGGCAAAGGTGGAACCGGCTGCACAAGCTGGTCTATGCGATCGCGGCGGCCGCCGTGCTGCATTATGCGCTGTCGCTGAAGGCGATCACCGCCGAGCCCGCCTTCTACATCGCCGTGGTGATCGTGCTTCTGGCCTACCGGCTGGTGCGTCCGAAGATCATGGCCTGGAAGCGGGCCAGCAAGCCGGGCAACAGAACCGTCCGCGCGCCGGTGGCAAGCACCGGGGACTGACAGGCGCGCGCGGCGCGGCGCCCACTCTGTACCAATCAAAGTCTGCACAATCGCGGCCGGACCACGACAGAGGCGATGCATCCGTGCGATAGACTCCGCACAGCCCCCGGAATTCCGGCGGCAACCAAGGGCGGAGATGGTCATGAAGACGAAGGTCGCGGCTCTGTTTCTGGCGATGACCTCCCTGGCGGCGGCGTTGCCGGCCCGGTCGGAAGTCGGCATGACGATGACGACGCCGGTGTTCGGCCAGATCGTCTCCTACCAGCTGCCGGCGGGCTTTCAGCCGATCTACGAGGAGACCGGCACTGACGGCTATATCCAGGAAGCCGTGCCGGCGGGCGAGACCGTGAACGACTGGTCGCAGATGATCACCATGACGGGCGTCAAGGACGCCAAGGGGCAAGCCGACATGCTGGAGGGCGCTGCCCAGGTGCTGGCCGGACATTTCCAGCAGGCCTGTGCGGAGACCTTCACCGGAACCTCGTTCGGGGCGACCGAGATCAATGGTCTTACCGGACTGGTGGTCTTTCTCGGCTGCGGCACGGTCGCACCGTCCGAGGAGGGAAAGGACGCGCGGAGCGAGACGGCCGTCATCGTCTACGTCAAATCGGCCTTTGGCTATGTCACGGTGCAATGGGCCGAGCGCGGCCCGCCCGTGGCCGCCCGACCGGACTACGATATCGACACCTGGAAACCGCGCCTCGCCCAGCTCCTGCCGATCCGGCTCTGCGACGCCGTCGCCGGCGAGGAGCCGCCCTATCCGAGCTGCAACGCAAAGCCATGACAGAGACGCCTGCCGGGCTATTGCGCTAGCCGAAGCTAAAGACACTGCATGGCGAGCGGTGGCCGTCCCTCTTCTCCCCAGCGGGGAGAAGGTGGCGCGTAGCGCCGGATGAGGGGGCTTCTCGCTGAGAGGATGGTGGCTTCGCCCCCCTCATCGCCTCGCATGCGCTCGGCACTTCTCCCCGATGGGGAGAAGAGGGAGATCCAATGCCGGCGCCGTGAGTGCGGCCGGCTCATTCGCAAGGCACACTGATCATCTTGTGCCGGCAGACCGACCGTCCGGCCGCCGATCGCGGCGTGCCGCTCAGCCCAGCCAGGCCGCCGGGGCGGCAAGCGGCGTGCCGTTCAGTCCAACCAGGCCGGCGGGGCGGCAGGTGTGCGGCCCGTCACGGCCGCCGCGACGCAATCGGCAAGGGCGGCGAAGCGCACCTGCTTGCCGCTGAGGCCCGGGCCGTAATGGGCGTATTTGCCGGAATTGGTGAGGATGGTGCGCGCTGCCGGCGGGACGATCGGCTGCATCACCGTGCACCAGCAGGCATCGCGCACGAAGGTGGCGCCGAAGGTTTCGAGGGTGGCGGCGATGCCTGCCTCGGCGATGCGGGCATGGATGGCGCGGCTCAGGGTGACGGTGAGCGCCACGTTGGCATGCTTCGTCCGGCCGGCGCAGAGTTTGGCTAGCGTCTCGCACTCGCCGAAGGAAAAATGCGGGTTGCCGAGCGCCACGAGATCGACCGTGTCGCCGGTGGTCGGGTTGAAGTGGCGCCAGTCATCGGCCAGGTCGCCGCGGGTGACTTTGACGATCCGAAGCGCTTGGCCGCCCGTCGCGGCGGACAGCGTGGGCGCCTCCGGCGTGACGCCGACGATGTGGAACATCGGTGCGGCCGACGTCGTGGCGAAGGCGGCACCGAAGGCCCTGAGGTCGTCGGCCGTCGGGTGAGCCTGCTCCAGGCCTGTGACGGCGGGGATGGCGTTCGGCGCCAGCGTGCCAACCCGATAGCCGAGCAGCGGCCAGAAGCTGTCGTCGCGGCCCTCCATCGCCTCCACCTCGACCACCAGCCGCGCCTTGCGGTTCTCGTCCAGATGACAGCCGGCCTCGGGCGCTCGGCCAGTGAGTGCGATGCAGATGTCGAGGAAATCCGGATATTTCATCGTGCGGGCGCCGAGCACGCTGTTGGCATAGACGACGGCGTTCGATTCGGCCCAGGCGATGTTCTCGCCTTCGGCCGGGGCGCCGTCGAGCTGGTAGGGCGCGCAGGTGAAGGTCGGGCGGGCGCCCATGCGGACATAGGCATCGGCCAGTGCGCTGGCCGCCATCGAGAGAACCGGGTCGGTGCCCTGCTCGCGCCAGCGGGCCTGGTCGGCGGAAATGGCATTGAGCGAGGTCGGCACGACGACCCTGCCGCCCCAGTCCGCGAGCTTTTCCGCGAAGTCGAGGCTTGCCGGGCCGGTATAGATGCAGCCGTCGACATGGACCTGGGCGACGTCGATCAATCGCCCGGCGCCGAGCAGTTCGGCCATGCGCACGACGATCCGCATGGCGGTGCGCGTCGCCTGCGGCACGCCGTCTGACAGAAGGTGTTGGTCCTTGTCACTCAAGACGAGTTTCGGCAAGCCGGCGGGCGGGACCGCGTCGTTCAGCCCGTGGCTGGCGCCCGGCACGGCCACCAAGCCGGCCTCGATGCGAATGGCACCCAGCCCTTCGAGGCGGGCGAAAGCTTCCGGCGCGATCACGGCGATCGGCAGCAAGCGGCCGTACATTTCCTCGGCAACCATGACGCCGAGCGTCAGGATCTCCTCGGCCTGCGAGAAGACCATGCCGGCCGGCGCCTTGCCGTTGAGGATGAGCTGCATCAGCACGGCGCTGCCGGTGCACGAACCGCGGCCGCCGGGGATCGCCAGGATCGTGCCCTCGAGACAGCGGCCATGCAGCGGATGCGCCTGGTCGATCACCAGGCCGGTCTCCGGGTCGACGCCGCCCCAGAAGCTGAGGGCCGTATCGGAAAAGAGCAGCGGCCCTTCGGCCGCGCCGTCGATCAGCAGGCGTGCGGGCGCGGCAAACGGCGCTTCCCCGGATTCGACTGCCATGCGCTTCCCTTCCCCGATGACCGAACTCATCGACTAGCACGCCCGAGGGGCAAATCAAGCACCAAGCCTTGCGCCCTGCACGGCCATGGGGTGTCATGGCGCCCGCCCGCCCTATGTGAAGAAAAAGTTCGGTGCGATGTCGAATCCGTCCGCTGCCGTTCGTCATGGCGATACGCACCCCTTGGGAGCGCTGTTTCAAAAAGAGGAGAATGAGAAATGCGTGTAATGGTGATGGTGAAGGCAACGGAAGACAGCGAAGAAGGCATCATGCCCTCGGCCGAATTGTTCGAGGCAATGGGCAAGTTCAACGAGGAACTGGTTCAGGCGGGCATCATGCTGTCCGGCGACGGGCTGAAGCCGTCAAAGGCTGGAAAGCGGGTCGCCTTCGACGGTCCTGACCGCCGGGTGATCGACGGTCCCTTCGCCGAGACGCGGGAACTGGTCGCCGGCTACTGGATCTGGGAGGTCAAGGACATGGACGAGGCGATTGCCTGGGTCAAACGCTGCCCCAATCCAATGATGGGGCCGAGCGAGATCGAGATCCGTCCCTTCTACGAGATGGAGGATTTCGCCGATGTGATCTCACCCGAGGGCCAGGCGAGCCATGACCGCGCCGCCGAAGGGCTTGCCGCGCAGCAGAAGTCGAAGGGCTGAGACATCATGAGCAAGATGATCTTCATCAACCTGCCGGTGCGCGACCTTGCCGCGTCGCAGGCCTTCTATGAAGGCCTCGGCGGCACGCTCAACCCGATGTTCTCCGACGCAGAGGCCAAGTGCCTGCTGTTCTCCGAGGCGATCGGCGTGATGCTGCTGACGCATGAGCGCTACGGGCAGTTCACCAGCCGGCCGATCGGCGACGCCAGGGCCCGGAGCCAGGCGCTGCTGGCACTCAGCGTCGAGACGCGCGACGGCGTCGATGCAGTCCTTGGCGCAGCCGTGGCCGCCGGCGGCAGGGCCGACCCCAACCCGGCCCAGGATCTCGGCTTCATGTATGGCCGCTCGGTCGAGGATCCGGACGGCAATGTCTGGGAGATCCTGTGGATGGATCCGGCGGCTGCGGCCGGCGGACCGCCGGACGCCTAGACGAATCCATGCGGCGGGAGGGATTGCGGCTCTGGTCACGGTCACCGCCGGCCGTTGACTGAACCCGCCGAGCCCGCATACTGCCGCCGCATGGAGACATCCGAAGCGCACCGGACGGCGGAGACCGTCTTTCGCATGGAACGGGCCCGGCTGATCGCCGGGCTCGCCCGGATCGTACGCGATGTCGGGCGGGCCGAGGAGCTGGCGCAGGATGCGCTGGTCGTGGCGCTCGACCGCTGGCCGACGAGCGGTATTCCCGACAATCCCGCCGCCTGGCTGATGGCGACCGCCAAGCGGCGCGCCATCGATGCGCTGCGCCGCGCCCGCATGATGGAACGCAAGCATGACGAGATCGGCCGCGATCTGGAGCTCGAACAGGACAGCACGATCGAAGCGATCGAGGCGAGCATGGACGACGACATCGGCGACGAACGCCTGAGCCTGATCTTCACCGCCTGCCATCCGGTGCTTTCGACCGATGCACGCGTGGCGCTGACGCTCAGGTTGATCGGCGGGCTGACGACGGACGAGATCGCCCGCGCCTTCCTGTCGAGCGAGACGACAATCGCCCAGCGGATCGTCCGGGCAAAGAAGAGCCTCGGCGGGGCCGGTATCGCCTACGAGGTGCCGCGCGGCGCCGAGCGCGACGCGCGTCTCGCCTCGGTGCTGGAAGTGGTCTACCTGATCTTCAACGAGGGCTATGCGGCGAGCACCGGCGAGGATGCCATCCGCCCGCAACTCTGCGCCGAGGCCATGCGCCTTGGCCGCATTCTCGCCGGTCTGGCGCCCGACGAACCGGAGGTGCATGGGCTGCTGGCGCTCATGGAAATCCAGTCGTCGCGTCTTGTCGCCCGCAATGGCCCGGACGGCGTGCCGCTGACGCTGGAGACGCAGAACCGGTCGCGTTGGGACCAGTTACTCATTCACCGCGGGTTCGCGGCGCTGGAGCGGGTCCGTGCGCTCGGCGGTGAAGACGGCGCCTATGCCCTGCAGGCGGCGCTGGCGGCCTGCCACGCCCGCGCCCGGCGCTTCGAGGACACGGACTGGCGGATGATCGCCGGGCTCTACGACCGGCTGCTGGCCGTGCTGCCCTCCCCCGTGGTGGCACTCAACCGGGCCGTCGCCCATGCGATGGCGTTCGGGCCGGAAACGGGGTTGGCGCTGCTGGACGCGCTGGAGGACGAGCCGGCGCTCAAGGGCTACGCGCCTATGGCGGCCGCGCGAGGTGATTTCCTGCTGCGGGCCGGACGGCCGGCGGAAGCGCGGGCCGCGTTCGAGCGGGCGGCGGAACTCAGCGGCAATGAGAGCGAGAGGGCGTTCCTGATGCGGCGCGCCGTTCAGGCGACGACCAATCGGAGCTAGGGGACGAGAGCTACAGCCACCGTGGATTTGAGGGGTTGAAGCGTCCAAACAGATGACGAAACCTGCTTGGCAGGAAACCTCTCCAAGCCTTCATCGGCTACCTTGAACAGAGGCTGCAAGCATTTGAAGGGAGAGACGCTCACAAGGGAGCCGAAACAGATTGCTTCTGACCACCTTCCGGCCTCGATCGCGCCAGCCAGCTCGGCCGCCGGATCGCCCCCGAACCCGGCCTCCGGCGGGGCAACCGCGCCGCGAGATTTTCGCGGCGTCCCGATGGCATTGCCGATGCCGCAGCTTCGGGGATCGTGACAACGATCCCATGCCGCACCACCAGCGCCAACGGGCGGGCGCCTCCCCACCCGCGGGACTCCCGGTGCTGGCATTTGCCGAACAACATCAATGCATTGATATGAATACGGACCCGACTGCCTCCATGACGGTGACGCTTGTCTCGCTAAAAAACGATGCGCAGACAACAGCTTACCCCGCAGGGGGAGCCACTCCTTTTACCTTGTTTTCCCTAAAGCAGCCAGCAGTCGGGCAGATTCGAACGCATAGGCGGCAGGGAAGTCGTCGTAGTGCGGGCTCCATTCACCAATGCCGAAATGTGCTTGGATGGCCTTTTCGATCACCGCCGGGGACGACACGCTACGGTATCGCAGTATCTCAGCCTCCGCCGGAGACGCCAGCCAACTGACGGTGCGATCCCGCGATTCGATATGCAACACGCCCGACTGCCGGACCTTGAATGCCGGTTGCGGAAAGCTCGCCAGATTTTCCTGAACATTGCCAAGGATCGGCCAATCACCGTGGGACAGTTTGGCATCGAGCGTCAGCGCCAGAAAGACTGGCTTCTGATCGACGACACTGTGAGGGTTCACATCCCGTGTTTCCACTTTCTGGCCGAAGACCGCTACATAAAGTTCATGGTTCCACGCGCTGACAAGCTGGCCAAGCGCCCAGCCCTTGCCGTCGAGCGGAACGAGGAATACGTCCCCAACTTTTGCCTGTATTCCCATGGGGCCGCTTTCTCCTACCTTGGCTCAGGCAGCCCAAGACGGGCCGTCGAGCCGCGCCAACCAGGTCGTTACGGGAAGGCTCACATCGCTCAATTCTCAATGGAAATTATGCGTCCAACCGGCTCAGTCCTGCCTGCAAACCAACACACCTTAACGAAAAAAGCCGGGTGATCGCTCACCCGGCTTTTCAATGGCATTCCCTTGCGGGAAGAACCTTACGCTGCTTCGGCTTCGGCTTCAGCGGCGACGCGGGCCTTGTCGGCTGCGCCCTTGGCATCGACGTCGCGCTCGACGAATTCGATGACGGCCATGGCGGCATTGTCGCCCTGGCGGAAGCCGGCCTTCATGATGCGCAGGTAGCCGCCGTTGCGGGTGGCGTAGCGCGAAGCGATGGCGTCGAACAGCTTCTTGACGGCGTCAAGGTCGCGGATCTGCGAGATGGCCTGACGACGAGCGTGCAGGTCGCCGCGCTTGCCCAGCGTGACCAGCTTTTCGACGATCGGGCGAATTTCCTTCGCCTTCGGCAGGGTGGTGACGATCTGCTCATGGGTGATGAGCGAAGCAGCCATGTTGGCGAACATCGCCTTACGATGGCTGGCGGTACGGTTCAGCTTGCGACCGGCTTTCTGGTGGCGCATTGCTATTCTCCTTCTACGCAGGCTCCCGCTCTATGCGGCGGCCCTGCCGTTTCCTGACACATACAGGCATCCGCCTGCAGTTTGACTGGAAAGGCAGAGGTAAACCTGCCTTTTTGTTTCTTAGTATTGGTCTTCGTAGCGCTTGGCGAGATCTTCGATGTTCTCGGGCGGCCATGCCGGCACTTCCATGCCGAGGTGCAGGCCCATGGAAGCGAGAACTTCCTTGATTTCGTTCAGCGACTTGCGGCCAAAGTTCGGAGTGCGGAGCATTTCTGCTTCGGTCTTCTGAATGAGGTCGCCGATGTAGACGATGTTGTCGTTCTTCAGGCAGTTGGCCGAACGAACCGAAAGCTCGAGCTCGTCGACCTTCTTGAGGAGGGCCGGATTGAACGCGAGTTCGGTGACGGCTTCCTCTTCGACTTCCTTCTGCGGCTCGTCGAAATTGACGAAGACGCCGAGCTGGTCCTGGAGAATGCGGGCCGCGAAAGCGACAGCATCTTCACCGGTGATCGAACCGTCGGTCTCGATGGTCATGGTCAGCTTGTCGTAGTCGAGAACCTGTCCTTCGCGGGTGTTTTCCACCTTGTAGGACACCTTCTTGACCGGCGAGTAGAGGCTGTCGACCGGGATAAGACCGATCGGAGCATCTTCAGCGCGGTTACGATCGGCCGGGACATAGCCCTTGCCGTTGGCGACGGTGAATTCCATGCGGATCTCGGCGCCCTCGTCGAGGGTGCAGATCACATGGTTCGGGTTGAGGATTTCGATATCGCCAACCGTCTGAATGTCACCGGCGGTCACGACGCCCGGACCCTGCTTGCGCACGACCATGCGCTTCGGATCATCGCCGTCCATCTTGATGGCGATTTCCTTGATGTTGAGCACGATGTCGGTCACGTCTTCCCGGACGCCCGGGATCGACGAGAACTCATGCAGCACGCCGTCGATCTGGACGGCGGTGACGGCACCACCACGCAGCGACGACAAGAGCACGCGACGCAGCGCGTTGCCGAGCGTCAGGCCGAAACCGCGTTCCAGCGGCTCGGCGACGAGGGTCGCCTTGGTGCGGCCGGACGAGGTGAACTCGACCTTGTTCGGCTTGATCAGTTCCTGCCAATTCTTCTGAATCATTATTTTACCTTCCGTTCGTCGCCACCATCCAATCGTGGCTACCGAGCTAACACCGAGAGGAGCGCCTTAGCGCTCATCGGCGGGATGAAAGATGATCAGACGCGACGCTTCTTGCGCGGGCGGCAACCATTGTGCGGGATCGGGGTCACGTCGCGGATCGAGGTGATCATGAAACCCGCAGCCTGCAGAGCGCGCAGAGCGGATTCACGACCCGAACCCGGACCGCAGACTTCCACTTCGAGCGACTTCATGCCGTGTTCCTGCGCCTTCTTGGCAGCATCTTCAGCGGCGATCTGGGCGGCGAACGGGGTCGACTTGCGCGAACCCTTGAAGCCCTTGGCACCAGCGGACGACCAGGCAATGGCATTGCCCTGCGCGTCGGTGATGGTGATCATGGTGTTGTTGAACGTCGAGTTGACGTGGGCGACGCCCGACGAGATATTCTTGCGTTCGCGACGGCGTACGCGGGTGGCTTCCTTGGCCATGACTTCCCTTTCGTTGATCTGAACACCGCCGTAGTTCCAGCGGCTACACCAATCGAGGCAATAGGATTTAGGCAGTAGGCGGTAGCTGAAAACTACCGCCTACTGCCTATTGGCTACTGCCTCGAAAATTACTTCTTCTTACCAGCGATCGCCTTTGCCGGCCCCTTGCGGGTGCGGGCATTGGTGTGCGTGCGCTGACCGTGGACCGGAAGGCCACGACGGTGACGCAGGCCGCGGTAGCAACCCAGGTCCATGAGGCGCTTGATGTTCATCGCGGTATCGCGACGAAGATCGCCCTCGACCTGATAGTCGCGGTCGATGGCTTCGCGGATCGCCAGAACCTCGGCATCCGTCAGCTGATGTACGCGGCGATCAGCCGGAATACCGACCTTTTCGATGATCTCCTGCGCGAATTTCGGACCGATCCCGTGAATGTAGCGGAGCGCAATTACTACGCGCTTCGCGGTCGGGATGTTGACGCCAGCGATACGTGCCACGCCTATTCTCCTTGCTTCCAGTTGCCGTCCGGCAAGTGGTGTCTCGTTACACGGCCTTTGCGGGCCGCAATTACATATAAGGTTCTCAACAAGTCAAAACGATCGAACCCGGTCTTCCCGAAGGAAGAACGCGCCGATCGCATAAATGCCGCGAGTTGGCGCGCTATTTAGCGGAATCAGTTGCCGAAAGCAACCGGTTCCGTAAAGATTCTTAAGATCCCGCCAGGCTCAGAGCCCGGCGAGTATCCCTTCTATGTCCGCCGTGACGGCGTCGATCTCGGCCATGCCGTCCACCGACTTCAGAATGCCCTTGGCGTAGTAGTAGCCGATCAGCGGCGAGGTCTTCTTGTAGTAGTCCTGAAGCCGCGTGGTCATGGTCTCAGCGTTGTCGTCGGGACGACGCTTGAACTCGGTCGAGCCGCACTTGTCGCAGACGCCCTCGACCTTCGGCTTCTGCAGCCGGTCGTGGTAACCCGTGCCGCACTTGGCACAGGTGTAGCGGCCCGAGACACGATCGACGAGGACCGAATCATTCACCTGCAACTCGATGACAACATCCAGCTGCATGGATTTGGCGGCAAGCATCGCCTCGACCGAATCGGCCTGAACGAGCGTTCGCGGATAGCCGTCGAGGATGAACCCCTTGGCACAGTCCGGCGCATCAATGCGTTCCGAGACGATGGCGTTGACGATATCGTCGGACACCAGGTTCCCGGCATCCATGACCGCCTTGGCCCGCTTGCCCACTTCCGTACCGGCGGTGACCGCTGCACGCAGCATGTCTCCGGTCGAAAGCTGCGGGATACCGTACTTCTCGACTATACGCTGGGCCTGGGTGCCCTTCCCTGCACCCGGCGGCCCCAAAAGGATAAGTCTCATCGTCCCCTCTTTCCTCCACGCAACTTCGACTTCTTGATCAGGCCCTCATATTGCTGGGCAATCAGGTGACCCTGGATCTGTGCTACAGTATCAAGGGTGACGCTGACAACAATCAAAAGCGAAGTACCACCAAGGGCTAATGGTATGCCCGTCTGGGACACCAGGATCTCGGGGAGGATGCAGACGAAGACGAGGTAGAGCGCGCCGATCACGGTGATGCGGGTCAGCACGTAGTCGATGTATTCGGCGGTACGCTCGCCGGGACGGATGCCCGGGATGAAGCCGCCGTGCTTCTTCAGGTTGTCGGCCGTGTCCTTCGGATTGAAGACGATGGCCGTGTAGAAGAAGGCGAAGAAGGCGATCAGCGCACCATAGAGCGCCATGTAGAGCGGCTGGCCATGGCCCAGCGCCGACACGATCGTGGTTGCCCAGCCGGGCAGCGTGGAGGTGCCGGCAAACCCCGCAGCCGTCGCCGGCAGCAGCAGCAGCGACGAGGCAAAGATCGCCGGGATGACGCCCGAGGTGTTCAGCTTCAGCGGCAGGTGCGAGGTGTCGCCCTGGAACATGCGGTTGCCGACCTGGCGCTTCGGATACTGGATCAGCAGCCGGCGCTGGGCGCGCTCGACGAAGACGATCAGCGCAATGACGGCGATGGCGACGACGATGACCAGCAGGATCAGCACGGTCGAAAGCGCGCCGGTACGGCCGAGTTCGAGCGTGTGGGCAAGCGCCGTCGGCAGGCCTGCGGCAATGCCGGCGAAGATGATCAGCGAGATGCCGTTGCCGATGCCGCGCGAGGTGATCTGCTCACCGAGCCACATCAGGAACATCGTGCCGCCGAGCAGCGTGACGACGGTCGAAATACGGAAGAACCAGCCCGGATCAACCACCATGCCCTGCCCGCTTTCGAGGCCGACGGCAATGCCGTAGGCCTGGAGCGTGCCGAGCAGCACGGTGCCGTAGCGGGTGTACTGGTTGATGATCTTGCGGCCCTGCTCGCCCTCTTTCTTGAGGTTCTCGAGCGCCGGGACGACCGAGGTCATCAGCTGCACGATGATCGAGGCGGAGATGTAGGGCATGATGCCGAGGGCAAAGATCGCCATGCGCTCGACGGCACCGCCGGAGAACATGTTGAAGAGGCCCAGAATACCGCCCGCCTGGCCCTTGAAGGCCGCCGCATAGGCTTCGGGGTTGAGGCCGGGCAGCGGAATGTGAGTGCCCAAGCGATAGACAAGCAAGGCGGCCAGCGTGAACCACAGACGCTTCTTCAGATCCTCCGCCTTGGCGAAGGTCGAGAAGTTGAGGTTCGAGGCCAATTGTTCCGCTGCAGAAGCCATAAAATTCTCCGCAAAAGCAAAACCGGCGGCGTGCATACGCCAAGGCCGGAGGCTATCGTCCAATGTTTTTAAGAAAACCGGGCGTCGGAGGGATTGCCGAGCAATCGCATGCCTCACCCTTGTTTTCCAGAATATCCCGGAAGACGAAACGACGTCACTCCGTCCTGGGATCGTGAGGCTCACATATGGGAGCAAAATCGCCCGGTGTGAAGCACCCCGGGCGATCTATTCATGACTTATTCAGCGACTTCAGCCGCTGCGGCGAGCAGCTTGACGGTGCTGCCGGCCTTTTCGAGCTTCTCGAGAGCGGCCTTCGACGCGCCGGCAACCTCGAGGGTCACCTTGGCGGTCAGTTCGCCGTCGGAGAGAACGCGAACGCCGTCCTTGGCGCGACGGATCACGCCGGCTGCCTTGAGGGCAGCGGCATCGATCGTTGCCTTCGGGTCGAGCTTCTTGGCATCGATCGCGGTCTGAATACGGCCGAGCGAAACGGTGGCGTAGTCAGTCTTGAAGATGTTGGTGAAGCCGCGCTTCGGCAGACGACGATAGATCGGCATCTGGCCGCCTTCGAAGCCGTTGATCGCAACGCCCGAACGAGCCTTCTGACCCTTGACACCGCGACCACCGGTCTTGCCCTTGCCCGAACCGATACCGCGACCTACGCGCATACGGTCCTTGCTGGAGCCTTCGTTGTCTTTGATTTCATTCAGTTTCATGATGATTTCCCCCGTCTCACTTCTCGTCGACGACGCGAACGAGATGCTGGACAGCACGGATCATGCCGCGAACCGAAGGAGTGTCCTCCAGGGTGCGGACCCGGTGCATCTTGTTGAGGCCCAGACCGATGAGCGTCGAGCGCTGCACCGCCGGACGGCGAATGGGGCTGCCGATCTGTTCGACCGTAACCGTCTTTGCTTCAGTCTTCTTCGTAGCCTTAGCCATGGATCAGACTCCTCTTATTCTTCAGACGCATTGCCGGAAGCGGCACGGCGAGACTGAAGCGTAGCATACTTGATGCCGCGCTGAGCTGCGATGTCCTTCGGATGCACCTGATGCTTCAGGGCGTCGAACGTGGCGCGAACCATGTTGTAGGGGTTCGAAGAGCCGGTCGACTTGGCGACAACGTCGTGCATGCCGAGCGTTTCGAAGACGGCGCGCATCGGGCCGCCTGCGATGATGCCGGTACCGGCCTTGGCCGAGCGCAGCAGAACCTTGCCGGCGCCGTGGCGACCGTTGACGTCATGGTGGAGCGTACGGCCGTCGCGCAGCGGTACGAAGATCAGTTCGCGCTTGGCAGCTTCCGTTGCCTTGCGGATGGCTTCCGGCACTTCACGTGCCTTGCCGTGGCCGAAACCGACGCGGCCCTTCTGGTCGCCGACGACGACGAGGGCTGCGAAGCCGAAGCGACGGCCACCCTTCACCACCTTGGCGACGCGGTTGATCGCGACCAGCTTGTCGACGAATTCGCTGTCACGCTCTTCACGGTTCTGACGGTCGTCCCGCGAACCACGCTTTTCTTGTGCCATTGTCCTTTTCCTTTTTCTTTTCCGGGTGCAATCGGCAGATTACTTATAATTCCGCCCTGCCCTTCGGGCATGGACGCGAATCCGGGAGTGTCCGGCAATAAGCCGGAAAACCGCCCGAGCGCAAGCCCGGGCGGAATTTCTTAGAAGTTCAGACCGCCTTCGCGGGCTGCTTCCGCCAGGGCCTTGATGCGGCCGTGGTAGATGAAGGCGCCACGGTCGAATACAACGTCCTTGACGCCAGCCTTGACGGCCCGCTCGGCGACCAGCTTGCCGACGGCTGCAGCTGCAGCGGTGTCGGCGCCGGTCTTCAGGCCCGAGCGCAGATCGGTATCGAGGGTCGATGCTGCGGCCAGCGTGCGGCCTGCGACATCGTCGATGATCTGAGCGTAGATGTTCTTCGACGAGCGATGTACCGACAGACGCGGACGGCCGTTGGCCACCGCCTTGATCTGACGTCGCACGCGATTGGCACGACGTACAAGTGCTTCTTTCCTGCTTGCCATTTCGCGCGTTCCTTACTTCTTCTTGCCTTCTTTGCGGACGATCCGCTCTTCGGCATACTTGACACCCTTGCCCTTGTAGGGCTCGGGGCCGCGATATTCGCGGATTTCAGCAGCGACCTGACCGACCTGCTGCTTGTTGATACCGGAGATGACGATTTCCGTCGGCTTCGGAACCGCGATCGAGATACCGACCGGCGGCTCATAGACCACATCGTGGCTGAAACCGAGAGCCAGCTGCAGGTTCTTGCCCTGCAGAGAAGCGCGGTAACCGACGCCGTTGATTTCGAGCTTGCGCTCGTAACCGTCCTTGACGCCCTTGAAGATGTTCTCGACCATCGTGCGGGACATGCCCCACTTGGAACGAGCATCCTTGGAGTCGTTGCGCGGCATGACAACAACAGCGTTGTCTTCGAGCGCTACGGAGATTTCGTCATTCGCGACGAAGAACAGTTCGCCCTTGGGGCCCTTTGCAGTCACCTTCTGACCGTCGACGACGGCCGTGATCCCTGCAGGAACCTGAACGGGCTTTTTACCGATACGAGACATGTTTTGATCCTGTCTGTTCGCTAGGGAGATCCTTGCTCAGTCTTAGAAGACCGAGCAAAGAACCTCGCCACCAACATTCTGTTCGCGAGCCTGGTGATCGGCCATTACACCCTTCGGAGTCGAAAGGATCGTAATGCCGAGGCCGTTCGCGACCTGCGGGATGGACTTAACCGAGACATAAACTCGGCGGCCCGGCTTGGAGACGCGGCCGATTTCGCGGATGACCGAAGCACCTTCGTAGTACTTCAGTTCGATCTGCAGTTCGGCCTTGCCATTGTCGTACTTAACTTCGGAATAACCGCGGATGTAGCCTTCAGCCTGAAGGACATCGAGAACGCGTGCACGAAGATTGGAGGCCGGGGTCGAAACCGAGCTCTTGCGGCGTGCAGCGCCATTGCGGATACGGGTGAGCATATCGCCCAACGGATCAGTCATCGTCATTTGCCCGTCTCCTTACCAGCTCGACTTGACAATGCCCGGCACCTTGCCGGAATTGCCCAGCTCGCGAAGCGCGATACGCGACATCTTGAGCTTGCGGTAGAATGCGCGCGGACGACCTGTCACTTCGCAACGGTTGCGAATGCGGGTCTTGGAGCCATCGCGCGGCAGTTCTGCCAGCTTCAGTGTTGCCTTGAACCGTTCTTCGATCGGAAGCGACTGGTTCATGATAGTTGCCTTGAGGGCAGCACGCTTCACAGCATGCTGGGCAACTGTCTTGCGGCGGCGCTTGTTCTTTTCAACTGCGCTTGTTTTCGCCATATCGAAGTTCCTCTTCTACGCTCGTCGTTACGGTTACTGACGGAACGGGAAGTTGAACTCTTTCAAAAGAGCCCGTGCTTCGTCGTCCGTGTTTGCCGTCGTGCAAACGATGATGTCCATGCCCCACATCTGATCAACCTTGTCGTAGTTGACCTCAGGGAACACAATGTGTTCCTTGATGCCCATGGCGAAGTTGCCACGGCCATCGAAGGACTTCGGGTTCAGACCACGAAAGTCGCGAACGCGCGGAAGCGCGATGTTGATCAGGCGGTCCAGGAATTCGTACATGCGAGCGCCGCGCAGGGTGACCTTTGCGCCGATCGGCATGTTTTCGCGCAGCTTGAAGCCGGCGATCGAATTGCGGGCGCGGGTGATGACCGGCTTCTGACCAGCGATGGCAGCCAGGTCGGCGGCAGCAACGCTGGGCTTCTTCGAGTCAGCAGTCGCTTCGCCGACGCCCATGTTGATCACGATCTTGTCGAGCTTCGGGATCTGCATTTCGTTCGAGAACGAGAACTGCTCCTGCAGCGCCTTGCGGATGCGGGTCACATATTCCTGCTTGAGCCGCGGCTCATACTTTGCCTCAGCCATCGATCACTTCTCCCGAACGCTTGGCCACACGCACCTTCTTACCTTCGATGACCTGGAAACCGACGCGGGTCGGCTTGCCGTCCTTGTCAGCGACAGCGAGGTTGGAAAGGTGGATGGAGGCTTCCTTGTTGATGATGCCGGCTTCTGCGGTCTGGGTCTGGCGCTGGTGACGCTTCACCATGTTCACGCCACGCACAACCGCGCGGTCTTCCTTCGGCATCACTTGAATGACTTCACCGGTACGGCCCTTGTCCTTACCGGTCAATACGACGACCTTGTCGCCTTTACGGATCTTTTGCATCGCCATTGCTCCTTACAGTACTTCCGGAGCCAGCGAGATGATCTTCATGTGGTTCTTGGCGCGAAGTTCGCGCGGAACCGGTCCGAAGATACGGGTGCCGATCGGCTCTTTCTTGTTGTCGATAAGAACGGCAGCGTTGTTATCGAAGCGGATGACGCTGCCGTCGGCGCGACGGATGTCCTTGGCGGTGCGCACGACAACCGCCTTCATCACGTCACCCTTCTTTACGCGGCCGCGCGGAATAGCTTCCTTGATCGAGACGACGATGATGTCGCCGACAGAAGCATATTTACGCTTGGAGCCGCCCAGCACCTTGATGCACATGACACGACGTGCGCCGGAATTATCCGCCACGTCGAGGTTAGTCTGCATCTGAATCATGTCAGGTCGCCTTCTTGTTGTACCGAAACGGTTGGGCTGGAAGCCCCCTATTCCGGCTTATGTGTAATTTCTATCGTCGCGCGAGAAGATCTTGCCAGGGTGGTTTCCGGTTAAGGACCTTCCGTGCGCTCAAAGCAAAAGAACGCCCGTTGCCGGAGCGTTCCTGCGCCAATGGCCTGCTTCATACAGATTTCTGCGCTTGGCGCAAGGGCCAGGCGCAAAACTCTGCAAATTAAGCGTGGGCGGAGATGACCGTCCAGCGCTTGTCCTTGGAGATCGGTGCGCATTCCTCGATGGAAACCACGTCACCAACCTTGTACTGGTTGTTCTCGTCGTGTGCCTTGTACTTCTTCGAACGACGAACCGTCTTCTGGAGAAGCGGGTGAGCGAATCGACGCTCGACCCGGACCACGACAGTCTTTTCGTTCTTGTCGCTGACAACGACGCCCTGCAGAATGCGTTTAGGCATATTATTCTGGTCCTTTAGGCCTTGGCTTCTGCCGCCTTCTGGCGGGCAATGGTTTTCACGCGCGCGATGTCACGACGGACTTCCTGGATACGCGAAGACTTCTCAAGCTGGCCGGTCGCCTTCTGGAAGCGCAGGTTGAACTGCTCCTTCTTCAGCTTGGCAAGCTCGTCATTCAACTGATCGGCGCTCATGGCGCGAACGTCTGCGGCTTTCATGGGCTTGATCCTTACTCTGCAATGCGCTGAACGAAGCGCGTCTTGACCGAGAGCTTGGCCGAACCGAGACGAAGCGCCTCGCGGGCGATTTCCTCGGACACACCATCAATCTCGAACATCATACGGCCGGGCTTGACCTTGCAGGCCCAGTACTCGACCGAACCCTTGCCCTTACCCATACGCACTTCGGTCGGCTTGGCAGTGACCGGAACATCGGGGAATACCCGGATCCAGACACGGCCCGCACGCTTCATGTAGCGGGTGATCGCACGACGAGCAGCTTCAATCTCGCGGGCGTTGACGCGGTTCGGCTCAAGAGACTTGAGACCGAACTCGCCGAATGCCAGGTCGAAACCGCCCTTGGCAACACCCTTGATGCGGCCCTTGAACTGCTTGCGGTACTTAGTACGCTTTGGCTGCAACATTTTCTTATTCTCCGAACTTATCTTTCGCCAGCGCTAATCAAGCGTTCTCGCGGCGACGGTCGCCACGATCACCACGATCACCGCGGCTTGCGGGACCCTGCGCATCGCCTTCCATGCCGCGACGCTCGGAAGCCATCGGATCGTGCTCAAGGATTTCGCCCTTGAAGATCCAGACCTTGACACCGCAGATGCCGTAGGCAGTCAGCGCCTCGGCAACGCCGTAGTCGATGTCAGCGCGCAGGGTGTGAAGCGGCACGCGGCCTTCGCGGTACCATTCGGTACGCGCAATTTCCGCACCGCCGAGACGGCCGGCGCAAGTGATCTTGATGCCTTCGGCACCGAGACGCATGGCCGACTGAACGGCGCGCTTCATGGCGCGACGGAAAGCGATACGACGTTCCAGCTGCTGGGTGATCGACTGGGCAACGAGCGTTGCGTCGATTTCCGGCTTGCGCACTTCAACGATGTTGAGGTGCGTTTCGGAGTTCGTCATCTCCGAGAGCTTCTTGCGAAGCTTCTCGATGTCTGCGCCCTTCTTGCCGATGATCAGGCCCGGACGAGCCGAGTGGATCGTAACGCGGCACTTCTTGTGCGGACGCTCGATGACCACCTTGGCGATGCCGGCCTGCTTCAGCTCTTCCATCAGGTAAGCGCGGATCTTGAGATCCTCATGGAGCAGCTTGCCGTATTCGGCGTTGTCGGCGAACCAACGGCTGTCCCAGGTGCGGTTGATGCCCAGACGGAAACCGATTGGATTGATTTTCTGACCCATTATGCGGCCTCCCCATTGGCTTCGACTTCGCGCACCACGATGGTGAGATGCGAGAACGGCTTTTCGATGCGCGATGCGCGGCCACGGCCACGAGCGTGGAAACGCTTCATGGTGATCGACTTGCCAACATAGGCTTCCGCCACGATCAGCTGGTCGACGTCGAGATCATGGTTGTTCTCGGCGTTAGCGATCGCCGATTCCAGGGTCTTGCGAACGGTGCCAGCGATACGCTTGCGCGAGAATTCCAGATCGGCGAGCGCCCGCTCGACCTTCTTGCCGCGGATGAGCGCAGCAACCAGGTTGAGCTTCTGGGGGCTGACGCGGATCGTGCGCGCAACAGCTTGCGCCTCGTTGTCCTTCAGCCGACGTTCGGCTTTTGCCTTGCCCATCGTTACTTCCTCTTCGCCTTCTTGTCCGCACCGTGACCGTAATAGGTCCGGGTCGGAGAGAATTCACCGAACTTGTGGCCGACCATGTCTTCGTTGACGCTGACCGGAACATGCTTGCTGCCGTTGTAGACGCCGAAGGTGAGACCGACGAACTGGGGCAGGATCGTGGAGCGACGGCTCCAGATCTTGATCACTTCGCTACGACCGCCTTCACGAACCTTCTCAGCCTTCTTGAGAAGATAGCCGTCAACAAACGGGCCTTTCCATACTGAACGAGCCATTTCTGACTAACCTCTCTTACTTCTTCTTCAGGTGGCGGGAACGCATGATGAACTTGTCGGTCGACTTGTTCGAGCGAGTCCGCTTGCCCTTGGTCGGCTTGCCCCACGGGGAAACCGGGTGGCGACCACCGGACGTGCGACCTTCACCACCACCGTGCGGGTGGTCGACGGGGTTCATGACGACACCGCGGTTATGCGGGGTCTTGCCGCGCCAGCGGGTACGACCGGCCTTGCCGTCGTTGATGTTGCCATGGTCCGGGTTGGACACGGCACCAATGGTGGCGAGGCACGAGCCCGGAACGAGGCGCTGTTCGCCGGAGTTCAGGCGCAGGATGGCCATGCCGGCATCGCGGCCGACCAGCTGCACATAGGTGCCGGCCGAACGAGCGATCTGACCGCCCTTGCCCGGCTTCATTTCGACGTTGTGGATGATCGAACCGACCGGGATCGACTGAAGCGGCATGGTGTTGCCGGGCTTCACGTCGACGGCCTTCTCGGACGCGATCACCTTGTCGCCGGCAGCCAGACGCTGCGGAGCCAGGATGTAGGCCTGTTCGCCGTCGGCATAGCTCACCAGAGCGATGAAGGCGGTGCGGTTCGGGTCGTATTCCAGACGCACGACGGTGCCTTCGACGTCGAACTTGCGACGCTTGAAGTCGACCAGACGATAGGTACGCTTGTGACCACCGCCGATGAAGCGGGCGGTGATGCGACCCAGGTTGTTACGGCCACCGCTCTTGGACAGACCTTCCGTCAGAGCCTTGACCGGCTTGCCCTTGTAGAGGCTGGAGCGGTCGACGATGACGAGCTGACGCTGGCTCGGCGTGGTCGGATTGAAATGTTTCAATGCCATTGTTCTTGTTCCCTACCTCAGACGCCCGTCGACACGTCGATGGACTGACCTTCGGCGAGCGTGACGATCGCCTTCTTGACGTCCTTCTGCTTGCCGGCGAAGCCGCGGAAACGCTTTACCTTGCCCTTGCGGACGAGCGTGTTCACAGCGGTGACCTTGACACCGAAGAGCGCTTCGACAGCAGCCTTGATTTCCGGCTTGCTGGCACCCTTGGCGACGTTGAAGACGACCTGGTTCTGTTCGGATACCATGGTCGACTTTTCAGTGATCGACGGAGAGACGATCACGTCGTAGTGGCGAAGATCAGTCATTTGAACCGCTCCTCCAGAGCTTCAACCGCAGCCTTGGAAAGCACGAGCTTGCCGCGACGCAGGATGTCGTAAACGTTGATGCCCTGAACCGGCAGAACATCGATGTTCGGGATGTTTGCGGCTGCGAGCTTGAAGTTGCTGTCGATCTCGGCACCGCCGATGACCAGAGCGTTGGTGAGGCCGAGCGTCTCGAAGTTGCCGACGAGCGCCTTGGTCTTTGCTTCGGCGGCGACGAGCTGATCGATGATGATCAGGTCTTCCGACTTCAGCTTGGCCGAGAGCGCGTGACGCAGAGCGAGAGCGCGAACCTTCTTCGGCAGGTCATGGGCGTGGCTGCGAACAACCGGGCCGTGAGCCTTACCACCGCCGCGGAACTGCGGAGCGCGTGCCGAATGGTGACGAGCGCGGCCGGTGCCCTTCTGCTTGTACATCTTGGCGCCGGTGCGCGAAACTTCCGCGCGGGTCTTGGCCTTGTGGGTGCCCTGACGCTTGTTGGCGAGCTGGTAGCGGATCATGCGGGCGAGGATGTCCTCGCGCGGGTCGAGACCGAAGATCGCATCCGACAGGGAAACCTTGCCGGCGTCTTTGCCCTCGAGGGTTGTGACGTTCAATTCCATGGTGTGGCTCCCTTACTTCGCTGCCGACTTGACGGCGTCGCGCACGATGATCCAGGAACCCTTGGAGCCGGGAACGGCACCCTTCACAAGGATCAGACCGCGATCTTCATCGGTCGAAACGACTTCCAGATTCTGGGTGGTGACGCGGGTCTGACCCATGTGGCCAGCCATGCGCTTGCCCTTCCATACGCGGCCCGGATCCTGGTTGGAACCGGTAGAACCGTGCGAACGGTGGGAAACCGACACACCGTGCGTTGCACGGAGACCGCCGAAGTTGTGGCGCTTGATGGCACCGGCAAAACCCTTACCGATGGTCGTGCCGGTCACGTCGACCAGCTGACCGGCGGTGAAGTGGCCAGCGGTGAGCTGGGTGCCGACGTCGATGAGGTTGTCTTCCGAAACGCGGAACTCGACGAGCTTCGCCTTCGGCTCGACGCTTGCAGCGGCGAAATGGCCGCGCAGGCCCTTCGAGGTATTCTTGACCTTCGCCTGGCCGGCGCCGAGCTGGACGGCGACGTAGCCGTTCTTCTCGGTCGTACGCTGGGCAACGACTTGTACGTTATCCAGACGCAGAACTGTTACCGGGATATGCTCGCCGGCGTCGTTGTAGACGCGCGTCATTCCCACTTTCTGTGCAATCACACCTGAACGCATTGGTTCATTCCTCTTGAGAGTCGCACCAGGTTCCGAAGAACCCGAAGCTTGCCTCTTTGTTTAAGGATTCCATTCAAGCCCTTCCGGACTATCAGGTTTCCCGTTTCGAGAAGTCGTTGGCAGGACTTGCCACGTACCTTCCTTGTTATTTCGGCTCTCGCCGGAATTTCTTCTTAGAGCTTGATCTCGACGTCAACGCCGGCAGCCAGGTCGAGCTTCATCAGAGCGTCGACGGTCTGCGGGGTCGGATCAACAATGTCGAGCAGACGCTTGTGCGTGCGCATTTCGAACTGTTCACGGCTCTTCTTGTCGACGTGGGGCGACCGGTTGACGGTGAACTTTTCAATGCGGGTCGGGAGCGGTACCGGGCCGCGAACGCTTGCACCAGTGCGCTTTGCGGTCGAGACGATCTCCCGCGTAGAGGCATCGAGAACCCGGTGATCAAACGCCTTGAGGCGGATACGGATATTCTGGCCGTTCATTCGACTTATCCTTGTTTCTTTTCTTGCGTCTCGCATGCGCAGAGACAGTGAATTACGAATTGCTGGCCGGCCCCTGATTTTCAAAAATCACAGGGACACCAAGGGTGTCCCTGTCACTTATAAAGCATGAGGTGCCCTGCCCGCCCCGATCGCAAGAGCTGATCGGAAATGCAGCGCAAGAATCGGATGATGCAAATCACCATCCGACTCTGTTCTGGCCGGCGACATACACCGCCGCCGGCTATTCGTCAATCGATTACTCGATGATCGAGGCGACGATGCCGGCGCCGACGGTGCGGCCGCCTTCGCGGATCGCGAAGCGCAGCTTTTCTTCCATCGCGATCGGCACGATCAGTTCAACGGCAACCGTGACGTTGTCGCCCGGCATGACCATTTCCGTGCCTTCCGGAAGCGAGACGATACCCGTCACGTCCGTGGTGCGGAAGTAGAACTGCGGACGGTAGTTGGTGAAGAACGGCGTATGACGACCGCCTTCTTCCTTCGTCAGGATGTAGGCCTCTGCCATGAACTTCTTGTGCGGCTTGACCGAACCCGGCTTGCAGAGAATCTGGCCGCGCTCGACGCCGTCACGCGCAACGCCGCGGATCAGAGCGCCGATGTTGTCGCCGGCCTGGCCCTGGTCGAGCAGCTTGCGGAACATTTCAACGCCGGTCACGGTCGTCTTGGTGGTCGGACGGATGCCGACGATCTCGACTTCTTCGCCAACCTTGACGATGCCACGCTCGACGCGGCCGGTGACAACCGTACCACGGCCCGAGATCGAGAACACGTCTTCGATCGGCATCAGGAAGGGCTGGTCGATCGGACGCTCAGGCGTCGGGATGTAGGCATCGACAGCCGCCATCAGTTCGCGGATCGCGTCTTCGCCGATCTTCTTGTCCGAATCTTCGAGGGCGGCCAGAGCCGAACCCTTGATGATCGGGATCTCGTCGCCGGGGAAGTCGTAGGACGACAGGAGTTCGCGCACTTCCAGCTCGACGAGCTCGAGAAGCTCGGCGTCGTCAACCTGGTCGACCTTGTTGAGGAACACGACGATCGCCGGAACGCCGACCTGACGGGCGAGCAGGATGTGCTCGCGGGTCTGCGGCATCGGGCCGTCGGCAGCCGAGCACACCAGGATCGCGCCGTCCATCTGGGCAGCGCCGGTGATCATGTTCTTGACGTAGTCGGCGTGGCCGGGGCAGTCGACGTGGGCGTAGTGGCGGGCCGGCGTCTCGTATTCGACGTGTGCCGTCGAAATGGTGATGCCTCGGGCCTTTTCTTCCGGCGCTGCGTCGATCTGGTCATAGGCCTTGTATTCACCGAAGTACTTGGTGATCGCTGCCGTCAGCGACGTCTTGCCATGGTCGACGTGGCCGATCGTACCGATGTTGACGTGCGGCTTATTGCGCTCAAACTTACTCTTTGCCATTTTCGGCTCTCCGTTCTTGATCCCGCTGGGGGGAAATTCCGTTTATTCTTTAAGGCTTGGAACGTATTCCGGTCACTTCTGACCGGAATACTTTGCCTGGATTTCGGCGGCGACGTTGTTCGGTACCGGCGCGTAGTGGTCGAACACCATCGAGTACTGAGCGCGGCCCTGCGACATGGAGCGCAGGTTGTCGACGTACTTGAACATGTTGGCGAGCGGCACGTGGGCGTTGATCACCACGGCGATGCCGCGGCTTTCCTGGCCCTGGATCTGGCCGCGACGCGAGTTCAGGTCGCCGATAACGTCACCGACGTAATCTTCCGGGGTCACGACTTCGACCTTCATCATCGGCTCGAGAAGCTGGGCGCCGGCCTTCTTGGCTGCTTCACGGAAGCAGGCACGCGAGGCGATTTCGAAGGCGAGGACCGAGGAGTCGACGTCGTGGTAAGCGCCGTCGATCAGGGTTGCCTTGACGCCGAGCATCGGGAAGCCCGCGAGCGGACCCGAAGACAGAACGCTTTCGATACCCTTCTGGACACCCGGGATGTATTCCTTCGGAACAGC
Organism: Allorhizobium sp. GW101-3B10; assembly: GCF_059424725.1. Lineage (NCBI taxonomy): Bacteria > Pseudomonadati > Pseudomonadota > Alphaproteobacteria > Hyphomicrobiales > Rhizobiaceae > Allorhizobium > Allorhizobium sp. GW101-3B10. The sequence goes on from NZ_JBWKZR010000001.1 coordinate 2,072,468, forward strand.
ACCGCCGACGATCTTGGATTCGAACTTGAAATCGTCGCCGTCCGGGTTCGGTTCGAACACGAGCTTGACGCGGGCGAACTGACCGGTACCACCCGACTGCTTCTTGTGGGTGTAGTCTTCTTCGTGCTGACGCGTGATGGTTTCGCGGTAGGCAACCTGCGGAGCACCGACGTTGGCTTCAACCTTGAACTCGCGACGCATACGGTCGACGATGATGTCCAGGTGAAGTTCGCCCATGCCGGCAATGATGGTCTGGCCGGATTCCTGGTCGGTCTTGACGCGGAAGGACGGGTCTTCGGCAGCCAGGCGGTTGAGCGCGAGGCCCATCTTTTCCTGGTCGCCCTTGGACTTCGGCTCGATCGCGATCTGGATGACCGGTTCCGGGAATTCCATGCGCTCAAGGATAACCTGGTGCAACGGATCGCAGAGCGTGTCGCCCGTGGTCGATTCCTTGAGACCCGCCAGAGCAACGATGTCGCCGGCAAAGGCTTCTTCGATGTCTTCACGCGAGTTCGAGTGCATCTGCAGCATGCGGCCGACGCGTTCGCGCTTTTCCTTGACCGTGTTCATGACCGACGAGCCCTTTTCGAGCTTGCCAGAATAGATACGGCAGAAGGTCAGCGAACCGACAAAGGGGTCGTTCATGATCTTGAAGGCGAGCATGGCGAGCGGCTCGGCATCGTCAGCGTGACGCTCGATCTCGGCTTCAGTCTTGGAATCGATGCCCTTGATCGCGGGGATGTCCAGCGGCGACGGCAGGTATTCGACAACGGCGTCAAGCAGCGGCTGAACGCCCTTATTCTTGAAGGCAGTGCCGCAGAACATCGGATGGAACTTGACGTCGATCGTGCCGCGGCGAACCAGGGCGCGGATCTTGTCATTGTCCGGCATGATGCCGTTCAGGTAGTCTTCCATCGCCTGCTCGTCGACTTCGACAACCGTCTCGATCATCTTTTCGCGATATTCGGCTGCCTTTTCCTTGAGATCTTCAGGGATCTCGACGACATCCCAGGCGGCGCCCAGCGACTCGTCGCGCCAGACCAACGCGTTCATCTCGATCAGGTCGACGACGCCCTTGAACTCGGTCTCTGCGCCGATCGGCAGCTGCATGACAACGGCGGTAGCGCCGAGGCGGGTCTTGATCATCTCGACCGAGCGATAGAAGTCCGCACCGGTCTTGTCCATCTTGTTGCAGAAGATCATGCGCGGGACATGATACTTCTCGGCCTGGCGCCAGACGGTTTCGGTCTGCGGCTCAACGCCGGCATTGGCATCGAGCAGTGCGATCGCACCGTCGAGCACGCGCAGCGAACGTTCGACTTCGATGGTGAAGTCGACGTGGCCGGGGGTGTCGATGATGTTGAAGCGGCGCATCTTGCCGTCGCGACCCTTCCAGTAGGTCGTGGTCGCAGCGGACGTGATGGTGATGCCGCGTTCCTGCTCCTGCTCCATCCAGTCCATGGTGGCAGCGCCGTCGTGCACTTCGCCGATCTTGTGAGACTTACCGGTGTAGTAAAGAATACGCTCGGTGGTCGTCGTCTTGCCGGCATCGATGTGCGCCATGATGCCGAAGTTGCGGTAGTCTTCGATTTTATATTCGCGAGCCATAACGGACTGCCTTTCAATATTCGATCGGTTCAGATTACCAGCGGTAATGCGAGAACGCGCGGTTCGCGTCGGCCATCTTGTGCGTGTCTTCACGCTTCTTGACAGCACTGCCGCGGTTGTTTGCGGCATCCATGAGTTCGCCGCAGAGGCGGTCGACCATGGTGGTCTCGTTGCGCTTGCGGGCAGAAGCGATCAGCCAGCGGATGGCGAGAGCCTGACGGCGCTCCGGACGAACGTCGACCGGGACCTGGTAGGTCGCACCGCCAACGCGGCGGGAGCGGACTTCGACATGCGGCGCGATGTTTTCAAGCGCCTGATGGAAGACCGTGATCGGCTCCTGCTTCAGCTTGCCTTCGACCGCATCGAACGCACCGTAGACGATGCTTTCGGCGACCGACTTCTTGCCGTGAAGCATGATGGCGTTCATGAACTTGGTTACAACCAGATCACCGAACTTCGGATCCGGGTTGATCTCGCGCTTTTCTGCACTATGGCGACGGGACATACTTTGTCTCTCAACTAGTTAGGACGCTTTATCACGCGGAGAACCTCGCGCAGCGCCGGAAAAATGAAACCCGAATTACTTCGGACGCTTCGCACCGTACTTGGAGCGACGCTGCTTGCGGTTCTTGACGCCCTGGGTGTCGAGAACGCCGCGGATGATATGGTAACGAACGCCCGGCAAGTCCTTTACACGACCGCCACGGATCATGACGACGGAGTGTTCCTGCAGGTTGTGGCCTTCGCCCGGGATGTAGCCGATGACTTCGAAGCCATTGGTCAGACGGATCTTGGCAACCTTACGCAGAGCCGAGTTCGGCTTCTTCGGGGTCGTGGTGTAGACGCGGGTGCAAACGCCGCGCTTCTGCGGGTTTTCCTGCAGAGCAGGAACCTTATTGCGCTTTACCTGAGCCTGGCGCGGCTTGCGGATCAGCTGGTTTACGGTAGGCATATAACCATCCCTTGCAAATTCTTGTCTCTAAGGCCCTTTCGGACCCCGGTTTAACCGTTTCCGGCCGTGATCGCACGATTTCTTCATGCGCAAAATGTGGCCCGACCCGCCTTCAGCGGATGGACCACAAAAAGCAGAGGACGCACGGATGAGTGCGTCTTGCGTGCAGCATTCGTGTCGTCAACGTGCGAAAAGAACCCTGTTTGAGGCGAACTCCAGAACGTGTCGTTCCGAAAAGCCTAGCCTCACATAGGCTCCGATGGGGGGCGTACTACTGTTTTCACCCGTAGACGTCAAGTCTCTATCGCAAATTATTGGCCCGCAGCCCCGCAACCGCAGGGGTTTGGCGGGTGTCGCGGCTGAATCCGCTACGATCCAAACAAATTGCTTTGGGATTTATCCTGGGAAGTCTTAGATAAAGATCGGGGCAGCCGTCAACTCCCCTGCCCGCCGCGCACGATTCGCCGCGCGAGGGAATCAACCAACGCCATCAGAAGAAGACCAGGTCATGATCTCCAACCCAGACAACGACAACACCCCAGACGAACCGATGGTCTTCATCATCATTGCCAAGGCCTATGAGGTCGAGGGAGACGAAGGCATCGACCTGCATGTGATGCTCGCCGCTCCGGATGACGACACGGCGGTGCGGCTGGCGCTCAACGCGCTTTCCGAAGAGGGTTTTCTCGAGGCCGACCTCGACCAGATCGGCATGATCACCGAGGTGCCGGACGAAGAGCCCCACGCCTCCGCTTATCAGGGCGCACTGGAAGGCGAAGTGGCGATCATCCGCTTCAACTGACCCCATTGCCGGATCAAATGACCAGGGCCGCCCGGATGCCGGGCGGCCCTTCTGTTTGTGCGCCTGGCGCCTTTTCAACTATTTTGCAACGATGTCACCGCTCGGACGCGGTGTCGCATCGGTCTCGGCCGGCAGCACCGGATAGGTGACTTCCGGCATCTTGCCCGTGAGCGAGCCGAGGAAGGCGACGATCAGGTCGACTTCGTCCTCCTTCAGCTCCTCACCCAGCTGCGCGGTGCCCATGACGCCCACGGCCTGCTTCAGGTCCCAGACCTTGCCCGAATGGAAGTACGGCGCCGTGAGGGCGACGTTGCGCAGCGGCGCGGCGCGGAACACATAGGAGTCGTCCGCCGTGTTGGTCACGGCAAAGCGGCCCTTGTCCTTTTCCGGCAGCACGTCGGCTCCGGGCTTTTCGACCAGGCCGAAGGGGAAGTAGCCTTCGCCGCCGACATTGGTGCCCGCATGGCAGGTGGAGCATCCCTTGTCGATGAAGAGGGCCAGCCCCTTAAGCTGTTCGGCGGTCAGAGCCGCGTCGTCGCCATTCAGGAAGGCGTCGAAGGGTGCCGGCGTGATCAGCGTCGCTTCGAAGGCTTCGATGGCCTTGGCAAAGTTGTCGAAGGTGACCGGATCTTCCTCTCCCGGGAAGGCCGCCTTGAACCATTCGACATATTGCGGCATCGACTTCAGCGTCGCGACGACCTGCACCGGGGTGTTGGCCATTTCCACGCCGGCCTGCACGGGTCCCTTGGCCTGGGCCTTCAGGTCCTCCGCACGGCCGTCCCAGAATTGCGCGACGTTGAACACGGCATTGAGGGCGGTCGGCGCGTTGCGCGGGCCCTTCTGCCAGCCATGGCCGATCGAGGTTTCGAGATTGTCGTCGCCGCCAGTCGCCAGGTTGTGGCACGAGTTGCACGAGAACACGCCCGATGCCGAGATGCGAGGATCGAAGAACAACGCCTTGCCGAGCGAAATCTTGTCGGGCGTGATGGGGTTGTGGGCGACGGCGGGGATGGTCGAGGGCAGTGGCTTGAAGATCTCGAGGGCGCTTGCCCGAAGATCGGCCGGCGCCGGGTCGGCGGCAAAGGCCGACGTGGCCAGGACGATGATTGCGACGGATGTCAGTAGCTCTTTCATTGTAGCCTCCGTTCGTTGTGAACGGCACTACTTTAGAATGATTCTAATATGTAGCCTTGTCCTGGATCAATGAATAGGTCCGGCATCTGCGGGGTGCAAACGAAAAAGGCGCCCGGAAGACCCGGGCGCCTGATGTTGATCAAATCCGGGATGCGACAAAACCGCCTCCCCGTATCCGGCCTTATTCGGCGGCCGGACGGCCTTCGGCCGAAGCCAGATCCTGCAGCATCGGGGTGGCCAGATCGGCGCCCGTGCCCTTGCGGCGTTCCTCGAGGATGAGTTCGTCGCGCGAGGATGCGATGCGGCGGATCTGCGTCATGGTGCCGCCGGTACCAGCCGGGATGAGGCGGCCGACGATGACGTTTTCCTTCAGGCCCTGCAGCGTGTCGGTCTTGCCGGCGATCGCAGCTTCCGTGAGAACCTTGGTGGTTTCCTGGAAGGATGCGGCCGAGATGAACGACGGCGTCTGCAGCGATGCCTTGGTGATGCCGAGAAGAACCGGATCGCCATAGGCCGGCTTCTTGCCTTCCTCGATCAGGCGCTCGTTGACGTCATCCAGTTCGATGCGGTCGACATTGTCGCCGACGATGTACTGGCTGTCGCCCGCATCGGTGATCTCGACCTTCTGCAGCATCTGGCGAACGATCACCTCGATGTGCTTGTCGTTGATCACCACGCCCTGCAGTCGGTAGACTTCCTGGATCTCGTTGACGAGGTAGGAAGCCAGAGCCTCCACGCCCTTGATCGCCAGGATGTCGTGCGGTGCCGGGTTACCGTCGAGGATATAGTCACCCTTTTCGATGTAGTCGCCATCCTGCAGGTGGAAGGGCTTGCCCTTCGGGATCAGGTACTCGACCGGCTCGACACCGTCTTCCGCCGGCTCGATGATGACGCGACGCTTGTTCTTGTAGTCGCGGCCGAGGCGGATCGTACCATCGATCTCAGCAATGATGGCGTGGTCCTTCGGACGACGGGCTTCGAACAGTTCGGCAACGCGCGGCAGACCACCGGTGATGTCCTTGGTCTTGGCGCTTTCCAGCGGCGAACGAGCCAGAACGTCACCCTGGGAGACCTTCGTGCCCGGCTCGACCGAGAGGATCGCGTCGACCGACAGATGGAAGCGGGCTTCGCCACCACGCGACAGCTTCAGAACGTTACCGGCGGCGTCCTTGATGACGATTGCCGGCTTCAGATCCGAACCGCGCGGGGTCGAGCGCCAGTCGATAACCTGACGCTTGGTGATGCCGGTGGACTCGTCGGTGGCCTCGAGCACGGAGAGACCGTCGATGACGTCCTCGTAGTGCACGATACCCTCGACTTCCGTCATCATCGGGCGGGTATAGGGGTCCCACTCCGCCAGACGCTGGCCACGCTTGACCTTGTCGCCATCGTCGACGAAGACCTTCGAACCGTAGGCCACACGCTGCGAGGAGCGCTCGACACCACGCTCGTCGAGAATGGTGACGGCCATGCTGCGGCCCATGGCAATGAGATTGCCTTCGGAGTTGCGCAGCATGTTGCGGTTCTTGATCTGCACCGTACCTTCGTACGAGGCTTCCAGGAACGACTGGTCGACCACCGTCGCGGTACCGCCCAAGTGGAAGGTACGCATGGTGAGCTGGGTGCCCGGCTCGCCGATCGACTGTGCCGCGATGACGCCGACGGCTTCGCCCATGTTGACGGGCGTACCGCGGGCCAGATCTCGGCCGTAGCAGATCGAGCATACGCCCGTCTGGACTTCGCAGGTCAGAGCGGAGCGAATGCGGATCGACTGGATGCCAGCCTTCTCGATCTCGATGACGTCCGGCTCGAGGATCATGCGACCGGCATCGACGATACGCTCGCCGGTGACCGGATGATCGATGTTGTCGAGCGCGGTACGGCCCAGAACGCGGGCGCCGATCGAAGCCACAACCTGGCCGGCGTCGACGATCGCCGTCATGGTGAGGCCCTTGTCGGTGCCGCAATCCACGAGGTTGACGATGCAATCCTGCGCCACGTCGACGAGACGACGGGTCAGGTAACCGGAGTTCGCGGTCTTCAGAGCGGTGTCTGCGAGGCCCTTACGGGCACCGTGGGTCGAGTTGAAGTACTCGTTGACGGTCAGGCCTTCCTTGAAGTTCGAGATGATCGGCGTCTCGATGATTTCACCCGACGGCTTGGCCATCAGGCCGCGCATGCCACCCAGCTGACGCATCTGGTTCGGAGAACCACGGGCGCCCGAGTGTGACATCATGTAGATGGCGTTCATCGGCTTCTGACGACCGGTTGCCGGATCGAACTCGACGGCCTTAATGCGGGCCATCATGTCCTCGGCGACCTTCTCGGTTGCCTTGCCCCAGGCGTCGACGACCTTGTTGTACTTCTCACCCTGGGTGATCAGACCGTCATTGTACTGCTGTTCGTATTCCTTGACCAAGGACTCGGTGTCACCGACGATCTTCGCCTTGGTTTCCGGAATGACCATGTCGTCCTTGCCGAACGAAATGCCGGCCTTGCAGGCATGGGCGAAACCGAGCTGCATGATGCGGTCGCAGAAAATGACCGTGTCCTTCTGGCCGCAGTGACGGTAGACCGTGTCGATCATCTTGGAGATGTTCTTCTTGGTCATTTCCTGGTTGCAGGTGTCGAAGGGAACGTTGACGTTCTTCGGCAGAAGCTCGCCGATGATCAGGCGACCCGGCGTCGTGTCATGAATCTTCGAGACCGGCTTGCCATCGGCGTCAACGGTCTTGAAGCGACCCTTGATCTTTGAGTGCAGGGTGACGACCTTGTTCTCCAGGGCGTGCTGAAGCTCGCCCATGTCGGAGAAGGCCATGCCCTCGCCCGGCTCGTTCTGGTTCATGATCGACAGGTAGTACAGGCCGAGAACCATGTCCTGCGAAGGAACGATGATCGGCGCGCCGTTTGCCGGGTGCAAGATGTTGTTGGTCGACATCATCAGCACGCGGGCTTCGAGCTGGGCTTCGAGCGACAGCGGCACGTGAACGGCCATCTGGTCGCCGTCGAAGTCGGCGTTAAAGGCCGTGCAGACGAGCGGATGCAGCTGGATCGCCTTGCCTTCGACCAGGATCGGTTCGAAGGCCTGGATGCCCAGGCGGTGCAGCGTCGGTGCGCGGTTCAGGAGAACCGGATGCTCGCGGATGACCTCGTCGAGGATGTCCCAGACTTCCGGCTTTTCCTTTTCGACCAGCTTCTTGGCCTGCTTGACGGTCGAGGAGTAACCCTTCGCGTCGAGGCGGGCGTAGATGAACGGCTTGAACAGCTCGAGCGCCATCTTCTTCGGCAGGCCGCACTGGTGCAGCTTGAGTTCCGGACCGGTCACGATGACCGAACGGCCGGAATAATCGACGCGCTTGCCGAGCAGGTTCTGGCGGAAACGGCCCTGCTTGCCCTTGAGCATGTCGGACAGCGACTTCAGCGGACGCTTGTTGGCGCCGGTGATGACGCGGCCACGGCGGCCGTTGTCGAACAGCGCGTCCACGGATTCCTGCAGCATGCGCTTTTCGTTGCGGATGATGATGCCCGGCGCACGAAGCTCGATCAGGCGCTTCAGACGGTTGTTACGGTTGATGACGCGACGATAGAGATCGTTGAGGTCGGAGGTCGCGAAACGACCGCCGTCCAGCGGAACGAGCGGACGCAGGTCCGGCGGGATGACCGGAACGACCTTCATGATCATCCATTCCGGACGGTTGCCGGATTCCATGAAGTTCTCGACGATCTTCAGGCGCTTCATCAGCTTCTTCTGCTTGAGATCCGAAGTGGTCTCAGCCAGTTCGGCACGCAGGTCGCCGGCGATCTTCTCGAGGTTCATCGAGGCGAGCATCTCGTAGATCGCCTCGGCGCCGATCATCGCGGTGAATTGGTCTTCACCATATTCATCCACGGCCAGCATGTATTCTTCTTCCGAGAGGAGCTGGTGCTCCTTGAGGGCGGTCAGGCCCGGCTCGGTGACGATGTAGTTCTCGAAGTAGAGAACGCGCTCGACATCCTTCAGCGTCATGTCGAGCAGGGTCGAGATGCGCGAGGGAAGCGACTTCAGGAACCAGATATGGGCAACCGGCGCTGCGAGCTCGATATGGCCCATGCGCTCGCGGCGAACGCGCGACAGCGTCACTTCGACGCCGCACTTTTCGCAGATGATGCCCTTGTACTTCATGCGCTTGTACTTGCCGCACAGGCATTCGTAGTCCTTGATCGGCCCGAAGATGCGCGCGCAGAACAGACCGTCGCGTTCCGGCTTGAACGTACGGTAGTTGATCGTTTCCGGCTTCTTGATCTCGCCGTACGACCACGAAAGAATCTTTTCCGGGCTGGCAATCGAAATCCGGATGGAATCGAAGTGCTGCGCCGGTACCGACGGGTTGAAAAGGTTCATGACCTCTTGGTTCATGCCTGTCTCCTTCATGGGGCAAAAGAGCCCTCAATTGGGTCACGGTGCCGGCAAATTCCCGGGATGCCGCACCGAACCCTTAAATGACAATAACCGCAAAATGCGGCGAAACTTCCCTGCCCGGCCGAACCTGGCCAAGGAGGGAATGGCGTGCGAGGTCAACCCCGCACGCCCTTGTCAACCTGTTACTCTGCCGCGTCGGGCAACTGGCCTGCCGCCGTCTCGTCGATCTTCGAGTTCTCGAGCTCCACGCTGAGACCCAGCGACCGCATTTCCTTGACGAGAACGTTGAAGCTCTCCGGAATGCCGGCCTCGAAGGTGTCGTCGCCGCGGACGATCGCCTCGTAGACCTTGGTACGGCCGGCCACGTCGTCCGACTTCACCGTCAGCATTTCCTGCAGGGTGTAGGCGGCGCCGTAGGCTTCGAGCGCCCAGACTTCCATTTCCCCGAAGCGCTGACCGCCGAACTGCGCCTTGCCGCCCAGCGGCTGCTGCGTGACGAGCGAGTAAGGACCGATCGAACGGGCGTGGATCTTGTCATCGACCAAGTGGTTGAGCTTGATCATGTACATGTAGCCCACGGTCACCTTGCGGTCGAACTGCTCGCCGGTACGGCCGTCATAGAGAACCGACTGGCCCGACGGATCGAGACCGGCGCGGGTCAGCATGGCAGCGACGTCAGGCTCGTGCGCACCGTCGAAGACCGGCGTGGCGATCGAAACGCCGCGCCTGGCTTCCTCGGCCAGACGGACGAGCGACTCGTCGTCGAACCGCTTCACCTCGTCATGCGATTCACTCGCATAGATGTCGGTGAGCTCGGTGCGCAGCTCGGTGATGTCGAGCGACTTGTGGTAGGCCTCGAGCATGTCGCCGATCTTCTTGCCCATGCCGGCGCAAGCCCAGGCCAGATGGGTTTCGAGAATCTGACCGACGTTCATGCGCGACGGCACGCCGAGCGGGTTCAAGCAGATGTCGACATGCGTTCCGTCTTCGAGGAACGGCATGTCTTCGACCGGAACGATACGCGACACGACACCCTTGTTGCCGTGACGGCCGGCCATCTTGTCGCCCGGCTGGATCTTGCGCTTCACAGCGACGAAGACCTTGACCATCTTCATGACGCCCGGAGGCATTTCGTCGCCGCGCTGGACCTTTTCGACCTTGTCCATGAAGCGATGCTCGAGCAGCGACTTCGACTCGTCGTACTGGCCACGCAGGGCTTCGATCTCGCCCTGGACCTTCTCGTCCTCGACGGCGAACATCCACCACTGCGAACGCGGGTATTCGGAGACGACCGTGTTCGAAAGCTCCACGCCCTTCTTGAAGCCCTTCGGACCGGCGACCGCCATCTGGCCACGCAGCATGTCGAGCAGACGGCCGTAGACGTTACGGTCGAGGATCGCCTGTTCGTCGTCGCGGTCCTTGGCCAGGCGCTCGATTTCCTCGCGCTCGATGGCCATCGCACGTTCGTCCTTTTCGACGCCGTGACGGTTGAAGACGCGCACTTCGACGATCGTGCCGAAGGTGCCCGGCGGCATGCGCATCGAGGTGTCGCGAACGTCGGAGGCCTTTTCGCCGAAGATGGCGCGCAGAAGCTTTTCTTCCGGCGTCATCGGGCTTTCGCCCTTCGGGGTGATCTTGCCGACCAGGATGTCGCCCGGCTGAACTTCGGCACCGATGTAGACGATACCGGCTTCGTCGAGGTTCTTCAGCGCTTCTTCCGAAACGTTCGGAATGTCGCGCGTGATTTCTTCCGGACCAAGCTTGGTGTCGCGGGCCATCACTTCGAATTCTTCGATGTGGATGGAGGTGAACACGTCGTCAGCGACGATGCGTTCCGACATCAGGATCGAGTCTTCGTAGTTGTAGCCGTTCCACGGCATGAACGCGACGAGCGCGTTGCGGCCGAGGGCCAGGTCGCCGAGGTCGGTCGACGGACCGTCCGCGATGATGTCGCCCTTGTTCAGAATGTCACCGACGGTGACCAGCGGACGCTGGTTGACGCAGGTGTTCTGGTTGGAACGCTGGAACTTCTGCAGGCGATAGATGTCGACGCCGGACTTGCCGGCTTCGAGGTCTTCCGTTGCACGGATAACGATACGGGTCGCGTCGACCTGGTCGACCACGCCGCTACGACGAGCGGCAATGGCGGCGCCGGAGTCACGCGCGACGATCGGTTCCATGCCGGTACCGACGAACGGCGCTTCGGCACGGACCAGCGGCACGGCCTGACGCTGCATGTTCGAGCCCATGAGCGCGCGGTTGGCGTCGTCGTTTTCCAGGAACGGGATGAGCGCTGCTGCGACCGACACGAGCTGCTTCGGCGAAACGTCCATCAGGTTGATGGTGTCGCGCGGCGACAGCATGACTTCGCCGGCATGACGGCAAACGACGAACTCTTCGACGAACTGGCCGTCGGGGGTGAGCTCGGAATTGGCCTGCGCGACGTAGTACTTCGCTTCTTCCATGGCCGACAGGTAGACGACTTCCTTCGTCACCTTGCCATCGATGATCTTGCGGTACGGGCTTTCGATGAAGCCGTACTTGTTGACCCGGGCGAAGGTGGCGAGCGAGTTGATCAGACCGATGTTCGGGCCTTCCGGCGTTTCGATCGGGCAGATACGGCCGTAGTGGGTCGGATGAACGTCGCGGACTTCGAAGCCGGCACGCTCACGGGTCAGACCACCCGGGCCAAGAGCCGAAAGACGGCGCTTGTGGGTGATTTCCGAGAGCGGGTTCACCTGGTCCATGAACTGCGACAGCTGCGAGGAGCCGAAGAATTCACGAACGGCGGCAGCCGCCGGCTTGGCGTTGATCAGGTCCTGGGGCATGACGGTGTCGATCTCTATCGACGACATGCGTTCCTTGATCGCGCGTTCCATGCGAAGGAGGCCCAGGCGATACTGGTTCTCCATGAGTTCGCCGACCGAACGCACACGGCGGTTGCCGAGGTTGTCGATGTCGTCGATCTCGCCCTTGCCGTCACGCAGTTCGACCAGCATCTTGACCACGGCCAGGATGTCGTCCTTGCGCAGAACGCGAACGGTGTCCTCGACGGTGAGGTCGAGACGCATGTTCATCTTGACGCGGCCGACGGCCGACAGGTCGTAGCGCTCGCTGTCGAAGAACAGCGAGTTGAACATGGCTTCGGCCGATTCCATGGTCGGCGGTTCACCCGGGCGCATGACGCGATAGATGTCGAACAGCGCGTCCTGGCGGTTCTCATTCTTGTCGGCGGCCAGCGTGTTGCGGATGTAGGCGCCGACATTGATGTGGTCGATGCCGAGAACCGGAATCTCGCCGAAGCCAGATTCGAGGATCATCGGCAGGGTCTTCTCGTCGATCTCGTCGCCGGCTTCGAGATAGATCTCGCCGGTCGCCATGTTGACCATGTCTTCGGCAAGGTAGTTGCCGTAGAGATCTTCGTCGGTCGCCTTCAGCGCCTTCAGACCCTTGTCCTGCAGCTGACGCAGCAGGCGCGGGGTGAGCTTCTTGCCGCCTTCGACGACGACTTCGCCGGTGTCGGCGTCGATCATGTCGGAGATGGTCTTCGCGCCCTTCAGCGTTTCGGGCGTGAAGGGAATGCGCCAGCCCTTGTCGTCACGCAGATAGGTGGACTTGGTATAGAAGGTCGAGAGGATTTCCTCGCCGTCCATGCCGAGCGCCATCAGCAGCGACGTCACCGGAATCTTGCGGCGGCGGTCGATGCGGGCGTGCACGATGTCCTTGGCGTCGAACTCGATGTCGAGCCAGGAACCGCGATAGGGGATGACGCGGGCAGCGAACAGCAGCTTGCCCGAGGAATGGCTCTTGCCCTTGTCATGGTCGAAGAACACGCCCGGCGAGCGGTGCATCTGCGAGACGATGACGCGTTCGGTACCGTTGACGATGAAGGTGCCGTTGTTGGTCATGAGCGGCATGTCGCCCATGTAGACCGACTGCTCCTTGATGTCCTTGATCGAACGAGCGCCCGTATCCTCGTCGATATCGAACACGATGAGGCGCAGCGTCACCTTCAGCGGCGCTGCATAGGTCAGATCGCGCTGACGGCATTCGTCAACGTCGAACTTCGGCGGCTCGAATTCATAGGACACGAATTCAAGCATCGACGCACCGGAAAAATCGGTGATCGGGAAGACGGACTTGAAAACGGCATTCAGGCCCTCATCGGGACGGCCGCCGACCGGCTCGTCAACCATGAGGAACTGGTCGTAGGATGCCTTCTGAACCTCGATGAGGTTCGGCATTTCCGCGACTTCAGGGATTTTTCCGAAAAACTTGCGTACGCGCCTGCGACCATTAAAGGAAAGGGTCTGAGCCATCGTCGCTCCTTGTCAATTTGCATCCGGGCCTGCAACAGACGGAGACCGCTGGCCAGTCGACTCCGTCAATAAATGGATCGCTCAATCTCGTCCTGGGTCCGAAGCGGCCGGCCGGATTGCCGGGTGCCTCGGTTCAGGACCATCCTCTTGAGAACCCATTACCCAAAAGCCGTTTGACGGGCTTTTGGGTAATTTGTTCCAGAAGAAAAGACGAATGGGAGACGGCGGACGCCGTCTCCCAAACGCTATTCCAGTATTACTTGACGTCGACCTTGGCGCCGGCGTCTTCAAGCTTCTTCTTGAGGTCAGCGGCTTCAGCCTTGGAAACAGCTTCCTTGACAGCCTTCGGAGCGCCTTCGACGAGGTCCTTGGCTTCCTTGAGGCCCAGGCCGGTGATGGCGCGGACTTCCTTGATGACGTTGATCTTGTTGGCGCCAGCGTCAACGAGGATAACGTCGAATTCGGTCTTTTCTTCTTCAGCCGGAGCAGCAGCAGCGCCACCGCCAGCAGCAGCGACGGCTACGGGAGCAGCAGCCGAAACGCCCCACTTTTCTTCGAGCATCTTGGAAAGCTCAGCAGCTTCCAGAACGGTGAGAGTGGAGAGGTCTTCAACGATCTTAGCGAGATCAGCCATTTTACTAGTTCCTTAATAGATGTTCGGTTCGAAACGAACGGGTTAGGGTATGAACAGCGAAAAACCGCCTTACGCGGCTTCGTCCTTCTTGGCATAGGCCGCAAATACGCGAGCAAGCTGGCTTGCCGGCGCTGCGACAACCGTAGCGATACGAGTAGCCGGGGCATTGAGAAGGCCCAGCAGCTTCGCACGCAGCTCGTCCAGCGAAGGCAGGGTCGCAAGCGACTTGACTGCTTCGGCGTTGAGCTTGGTTGCCCCCATGGCACCACCGAGAACAACGAGCTTGTCGTTGGTCTTGGCGAAATCCATGACGACCTTCGGAGCCACAATCGGGTCTTCGCTGAATGCGATCAGCGTCTGACCCTTGAAGAGATCCGACATCTCTTCCGACTCCGTGCCCTGAAGAGCGATCTTGGCCAGGCGGTTCTTCGCGACTTTGACGGTACCGCCAGCTGCGCGCATCTTCGAACGGAAGTCGTTCATTTGCGCAACCGTGACACCAGCATAGTGGGCCACGACAACCGAACCGGAAGTCTTGAAGACTTCGTTCAGCTCCGTGACGAATTCGCGTTTTTCCGCTCTTTCCACTGTCTGTCTCCAGTTGATGGGACCGCAATCCTGCAGGCCCCATCGGGTTTGCCTTTTGCCTCAAGGGATCCAGTTTACCGAGATCCCAAGCGACGCTTGAGGATCCTGTCCCCTCGCGCCGAAGCTATGCTTCCGCGCCAAGGCGAATAAGGCTCGAACCGAACTTCAAGACGTCTTCAGACGTTTAAATATCGGGTCTTACCCCGTCTCATGCAGGTGAATATTAAGGCCCGGAGGCCACCCACAATCTCGGACAGGAATTCCGAGTTTCCCCGGAAATTCCCGGCCCCGAAGGGCCGGAAATTCTTTGTTTCCGAAGCCGAGGCTCCGGAGAAATTCTATCAGGCCGAAACGGTTGCCGGATCGATCTTGACGCCCGGACCCATGGTCGAGGAGATCGCTACGCGCTTGACGTAGTTGCCCTTCGCGCCAGCCGGCTTCGCCTTGATGACGGCATCAGCGAAGGCCTTGATGTTCTCTTCGAGCGCCTTGGCGTCGAAGGACGCCTTGCCGATACCGGCATGGATGATACCAGCCTTCTCGACGCGGAACTCGACCGCACCACCCTTGGAAGCCTTGACGGCGCCAGCGACGTCCATGGTGACGGTGCCGACCTTCGGGTTCGGCATCATGCCGCGCGGGCCGAGAACCTTACCGAGACGACCGACGAGCGGCATCATGTCCGGGGTCGCGATGCAACGATCGAAGTCGATCTTGCCGCCCTGGACGATTTCGACCAGGTCTTCCGCACCGACGATGTCGGCGCCGGCAGCCTTGGCTTCGTCAGCCTTGGCGCCACGAGCGAAGACGGCGACGCGAACGTCACGGCCGGTGCCGTTCGGCAGATTGACGACGCCGCGGACCATCTGGTCGGCGTGACGCGGGTCAACGCCGAGGTTCATGGCGATTTCAACGGTTTCGTCGAACTTGGCGACAGCCCGTTCCTTGACCATTGCGATGGCGTCCGACAGAGCAACGAGCTTCGTCGGGTCAACGCCTTCGCGGATCTTCTGCATGCGCTTTGCGAGCTTAGCCATGATCAACCTACCACTTCCAGGCCCATGGAGCGGGCAGAGCCCTCGACCATTGCCATTGCGCCTTCGACGTCAGCCGCGTTCAGATCCTTCATCTTGCCCTCGGCGATCGCACGGACCTGAGCCTTGGTGATGGTGCCGACCTTGGCGCCCTTGCCGGGCGTCTTGGAACCGGACGTGATCTTCGCTTCCTTCTTCAGCCAGTAGGTTACCGGCGGCTGCTTCATTGCGAAGGTGAAGGACTTGTCCTGGTAATAGGTGATGACGACCGGGATCGGCATGCCCTTTTCCATTTCCTGCGTGGCGGCATTGAACGCCTTGCAGAATTCCATGATGTTAATGCCACGCTGACCAAGTGCGGGGCCGATCGGCGGGGACGGGTTCGCCGATCCTGCCTTGACCTGCAACTTGAGCTGGCCTGCAACTTTCTTAGCCATATCTCTCTGCCTTTCGATGAGGACCGGTTGCCCGGCCCAGATGTGCCGGAA
Source organism: Allorhizobium sp. GW101-3B10 (assembly GCF_059424725.1). NCBI lineage: Bacteria > Pseudomonadati > Pseudomonadota > Alphaproteobacteria > Hyphomicrobiales > Rhizobiaceae > Allorhizobium > Allorhizobium sp. GW101-3B10. The sequence continues at coordinate 2,088,426 of NZ_JBWKZR010000001.1, forward strand.
ATACCCGGCGGCTGCGGTTGCGTGGTACGTTTGAAAGGTCCGGCTTCAGACCCTCACCCTCCCACGCGCTTGCGGGGTCAAGAGACCCCTTCCGATCAGACCTTTTCGACCTGACCGTATTCCAGTTCGACCGGCGTCGCGCGACCGAAGATCGAAACCTCGACCTTGAGGCGCGAACGCTCCTCGTCGACGTCCTGAACGACACCGTTGAACGAAGCGAAGGGACCGTCGGAAACGCGGACCTGCTCGCCGATCTCGAAGGAGACCGAGGACTTCGGGCGCTCGACACCTTCCTGGACCTGGCCCAGGATGCGGTCAGCCTCGAAATCCGGAATCGGAACCGGCTTGTTGTCGGAACCGAGGAAACCGGTGACCTTCGGGGTATTCTTGATGAGGTGGTAGGCCTCGTCGGTCAGATCCGCCCGCACCAGCACATAGCCGGGGAAGAACTTGCGCTCGCTGTCGACCTTGCGGCCGCGACGAACTTCGACGACCTTTTCCGTCGGGACGAGGATCTTCTCGAACAGGTGAGTCAGACCCTTCTGACGCGCCTTGTTCTCGATGTCTTCCGCGACCTTCTTCTCAAAATTTGAATAAGCGTGGACGATATACCAACGTGCAGCCATGTTCGTCTCCGCCTGTTAATTGCCGAGATTCAGCACGAGGCTGATCAGCCAGCCGATCAACTGATCGGCCGAAAAGAAAAACAGCGCAGCAAAGACCACCATGAACAGCACCATCGCCGTCGAGATCATCGTCTCGCGGCGCGATGGCCATGTGACCTTGGACGTCTCGGAGCGAACCTGCTGCAGAAACGCGAATGGATTACTCTTGGATGCCATTTAATGCCCACGCATTTACGGCGCGTAAAGCCGACTGAGTCAGCCCCACGCACCGCGTGTCTGTTTGAACCCTACATAAAGACCGATTCCCCTTTATACAAGAGAGAATCCATCCGCCCGCAACTTTAAACTTCAACGACCCGACACGCTGTCAAACGACCGTCGCAACTCTATGCGCCGAAATGTCGGACTGGCAGGGGCAGCAGGGCTCGAACCTACGACCTGCGGTTTTGGAGACCGCCGCTCTACCAACTGAGCTATACCCCTAAGCCGTCTCTCGACAAGCCCAGGTCACCGACCGTCGCTTGCGAGCTTGGCGCTGTTTAAGGTGGTCTGAAGAAAATGGCAAGTCTCTTTTTCAAGCTTTTTCAAAGAGCCCACAGTCCCCCTCGCCCCCACCGGAAACGCCGGGAAGGCGAAGCGTTTGGGCCATCAGAGGGTTCCGAAATCGAGCGCGCAGAGCTCTGCCCGTCGCCTCGAATGCGATGGCCCCTCCCCGCCCGGAACGATTCTCCACCGACCTCCGTCAGAGCCTCCGTCGAACGAAAAAAGCCCCGCCGTTGCCGGCGGGGCTTCCTCGATCCCTTGCGGGAAAGACTTACTCGATGATCGAGGCGACGATGCCGGCGCCGACGGTGCGCCCGCCTTCGCGGATCGCGAAGCGCAGCTTTTCTTCCATCGCGATCGGCACGATCAGTTCAACGGCAACCGTGACGTTGTCGCCCGGCATAACCATTTCCGTGCCTTCCGGAAGCGAGACGATACCCGTCACGTCCGTGGTGCGGAAGTAGAACTGCGGACGGTAGTTGGTGAAGAACGGCGTATGACGGCCGCCTTCTTCCTTCGTCAGGATGTAGGCTTCGGCCATGAACTTCTTGTGCGGCTTGACCGAACCCGGCTTGCACAGGATCTGGCCACGCTCGACGCCGTCACGCGCAACGCCGCGGATCAGAGCGCCGATGTTGTCGCCGGCCTGGCCCTGGTCGAGCAGCTTGCGGAACATTTCAACGCCGGTCACGGTCGTCTTGGTGGTCGGACGGATGCCGACGATCTCGACTTCTTCGCCAACCTTGACGATGCCACGCTCGACGCGGCCGGTGACAACCGTACCACGGCCCGAGATCGAGAACACGTCTTCGATCGGCATCAGGAAGGGCTGGTCGATCGGACGCTCGGGCGTCGGGATGTAGGCATCGACAGCCGCCATCAGCTCGCGGATCGCGTCTTCGCCGATCTTCTTGTCCGAATCTTCGAGGGCGGCCAGTGCCGAACCCTTGATGATCGGGATCTCGTCGCCGGGGAAGTCGTAGGACGACAGGAGTTCGCGCACTTCCAGCTCGACGAGCTCGAGAAGCTCGGCGTCGTCGACCTGGTCGACCTTGTTGAGGAACACGACGATCGCCGGAACGCCGACCTGACGGGCGAGCAGGATGTGCTCGCGGGTCTGCGGCATCGGGCCGTCGGCAGCCGAGCACACCAGGATCGCGCCGTCCATCTGGGCAGCGCCGGTGATCATGTTCTTGACGTAGTCGGCGTGGCCGGGGCAGTCGACGTGGGCGTAGTGGCGGGCCGGCGTCTCGTATTCGACGTGTGCCGTCGAAATGGTGATGCCGCGGGCCTTCTCTTCCGGCGCTGCGTCGATCTGGTCATAGGCCTTGTATTCACCGAAGTACTTGGTGATCGCTGCCGTCAGCGACGTCTTGCCATGGTCGACGTGGCCGATCGTACCGATGTTGACGTGCGGCTTATTGCGCTCAAACTTACTCTTTGCCATTTGAATGCTTCCTATGATCGAGAAAGATGTGAAGCCGGCGTACCGGTTTGGTCCCGCCGTTTAAGGCTTTCGAGAGGATTGCGCAAGACTTAATTGCTTTGGCCCCGGATCGCGGGGACAGGGCCGTGCCCTGCCCTGTCGACCGGGGCCAAATCGGGTCCGCCAGACGCGCGGACAGCGCCGGAGAGGCCGGCTATTTCGCTCTTGCCTTACGGTTGGATCGCCACTTTCAGCACGCCGTCGCGCTGGTTGGCGAACAGGTCGTAGGCCTCTTCGATGTCGTCGAGCTTGAAGCGATGAGTGACCAGCGGTTTCAGATCGACGCGGCCGGAGGCGCAGACTTCCATCAGGCGGCGCATGCGTTCCTTGCCGCCCGGGCAGAGCGTGGTGACGATGCGATTGTCGCCCAGTCCCGCCGAGAAAGCCCCGAGCGGGATGGTGAGATCGCTGGAATAGACGCCCAGACTCGACAGCGTCCCGCCGGGGCGCAGGGATTCCAGCGCGGAGCGGAAGGTGCCCTGCGTGCCGAGCGCCTCGATCGCCACATCGACGCCGCGTCCATCCGTCAGCGCCATGATCTGCTCGACGGGATCGCCGGCCTTGAAGTCGATGACGTGATCGGCGCCGAGCTTCTTGGCGACCTCCATGCGCGAGGCCAGCGTGTCGACGCCGATGATCGTCGTTGCCCCCATCAACTTGGCGCCTGCGACCGCACACAGGCCGATCGGCCCGAGCGCGAAGACGACGACGGTGTCGCCGATCCTCACGCCACCGCTCTCCGCACCGGAAAAACCGGTCGACATGATGTCGGGGCACATCAGCACCTGCTCGTCCGAAAGATGATCCGGAATGGGGCTGAGATTGGCCATCGCATCCTTGACCAGCACGTATTCCGCCTGGCAGCCGTCGATGGTGTTGCCGAACTTCCAGCCGCCCATGGCCTTGAAGCCATGTTTCGTGCCGGCGCCGTCCTGCGAGCCGCAGCCGCACAGGCAGGCATAGCTGTGACCGGACGGCGTGATCGCGCCGGCGATCACGCGCTGGCCTTCCTTGTAGCCGTCCACCGCCGAGCCGAGCTTCTCGACCACGCCGACCGGCTCGTGGCCGATCGTCAGGTCCTTGGCGACCGGATACTCGCCCTTCAGGATATGCACGTCCGTTCCGCAGATCGTCGTCGTCGTGATGCGGATCAGCGCATCGAGCGGTCCCACGTCGGGGATCGGTTTCTCGTCGAGAACGATACGGCCCTTCTCAACGAAGATTGCCGCTTTCATCTTTTGCGCCATGTCCTGCTCCTCCCGTGATAGTGGTCCAGGCTCAAGGTAGTGCAATCGCAAGACAACTTGAATACGTTCTTTTTGAATACGTTCTTTCGCAGATCAGACGAATCCGTCGGAAAGCTTGCGGATAGGCATTTCCGCGCGGCCTTGGTTCAGGGATTGCCGCGAAGCAGTTCGGCAAATTTGGATCCGGGCGCCCGATTGAATGCCAACGGGAAACGTCGCCAACGGGCCAGTGCCGGTGCGATAAAGGGAAATCCGCCGATTGCTTCAGCGTCAGGCGAGGAGGATGATGGAATAGCTGACTGGAGCGGGTAGCGGGAATCGAACCCGCGTATTCAGCTTGGAAGGCTGCTGCTCTACCATTGAGCTATACCCGCGATGGTTCGATCCGAGGACGAATGGTGGAGAGAGTTGGATTTGAACCAACGTAGGCGAAGCCAACGGATTTACAGTCCGTCCCCTTTAACCACTCGGGCATCTCTCCAGTCTATTCGTCCGGATCAAGCGACCAAGCTTTCAGTCGAGATCGCGTTGGCGTTAGCCCCGTGATCTGCGGCGGGTATATGACGGCCCTTCCCCCTCATGTCAACACGATGAATGTGGAAAAAACCGGAAAAAATTTCCCGCCGCGGAAAATCGCCGGCGGCCCGGCGGGTCTATCCCCGACGATCCCGGGCGGCTATAAGACCGCATGGCAAAAGATCCGAAGACCGACAAAACCGCCCGCGACACCCACTACGCCACGCTGCGCCGCCAGGTGCGCGACGGCAAGCGCGAACGCGGCGAGATTCCCACCCCCGATCCGCGCAAGGACCGCCGCAAGGAGACCGACTGGACGCCGCCGCAATTGGCGCCCGACCAGGTCCGCCTCTACGGCCTGCACACCGTGCGCGCGGCGATCGACAATCCCGAACGCGAGCTGATCAAGCTCAGCGTGACGCAGAACGCGCTCGTCAGGCTGGACATCGGACCGGTCGATTCGCTTCGCTTTCCGGTGGAAATCGTCACGCCGCAGGATCTCGACAAGCAGCTCGGCCCCGACGCCATCCACCAGGGCGCCATGCTGGAAACACGGCCGCTTCCCGTGCGCCGCCTGGAAGCGCTGAAAGACAGTCCCCTCCTGCTGGTGCTCGACCAGGTCACGGATCCGCACAATGTCGGCGCCATCATGCGCACCGCCGTCGCCTTCGGGGCCGGCGCCGTGATCACGACCATGCGCCACAGCCCGACCGAATCCGGCGTGCTGGCCAAATCGGCCTCCGGCGCGCTGGAAATGATCCCCTATATCCAGATCACCAATCTGTCGGATGCGCTCGGCGAACTGCAGAAGCTCGGCTTCTTCACCGTCGGGCTTGATTCGGAAGGCCCGGCGCCGCTGGAAGCCGCGCTCACCGGCGACAAGGTTGCGCTGGTGCTGGGCTCCGAAGGCAAGGGCCTGAGGCAGAAGACGCGCGAGACCGTCCATGCGCTGGCGCGGCTCGACATGCCGGGCGAGATCAAGTCGCTCAACGTGTCGAACGCGGCGGCCATCGCGCTCTATGCCACCCGCCAGCATCTGCTGAAACGGAGGGCGTGAACGTCGTCTTGGTCGTGCTCGACGGAACGCTGCAGGATATTCCTCCGGCGTGCGCCCTCGACATGCGGGAGGTCGTTCGAGCAGGCAGGGAAGATAGCCAGACGGCGCTGCCGTGAAATCAGGGCGCTGTCGGATCGAGTCGGTTGACCGGCGGATCGCTGGCGCCGAAGAAGGCGCGCAGCGCAATGCCCCGGACCGCGGCTCCCCTACACAGGCGGCCGCCGGCATTCGGCAATCAGCCGTTTCTGCTGATTTCGGATCATGGTTAACGATCGGTCAACCCGACGGCGCGTAGGATGGGAACCGAAACCACCGCTCCGCGTTCCTGCGTCAATTGGGAGGAAAGATCATGCTCGCACTGTTGAACACCATCCGTGGAAACTTCGCGGAAACGGCAGAAACAGGAACCTTCGCCGACGGCGTCGTCTCCATTCCGGCAGTCGACCTGCGCGCGGCCTCCCGCCAGGATGCCGGCCGAGGTTCCTATGCGCGCGACTATGGTGCCCAGCGCAAGGTCCAGCCCGCTCTTATCGGCTACGCATGATCACTGGCGATCGGCAGCATCTCTTGCCGATCGAACGCCATGGACCGCCCTCGCCGGCTTTTTAAGCCATGCAAAAGCGTGAAAACGCGGCGATTTCCGACAAAGAGTGAAATGGTGCCCCCGGCAGGATTCGAACCCGCGACCCCCTGATTACAAATCAGGTGCTCTACCAACTGAGCTACAAGGGCAGTGGTGCCGTCATTAAGGGCAAATCGATTTGCGGTAAAGCAAAAATTTGGAGCCATGGCCGCGCGCCGTGGCTGGCGGCCTTGGTGGCGGGCGAACCGTTTGCCGGCGCGAATGGCTTGTGGTTACAGGGCTTTATCATGTACGACTGGCGCCGATAACAAAGGGCTGCCCATGTCGCGTGTGTTCCGGTCGCTTTCCTTCATCGCTTCCAATTCCGACGAGGCCCAGGCCTCGCGCGCCGAGCTCTCGGCGCGCTATGGAAATGTGGAGCCGGCGGAGGCGGACGTCATCGTCGCGCTCGGCGGCGACGGCTTCATGCTGCAGACGCTGCACGACACGATGAATTCCGGCAAGCTGGTCTACGGCATGAACCGCGGATCGGTCGGCTTCCTGATGAACGACTATTCGACGGAGAGCCTGCACGAGCGCATCGCCGCCGCGGTCGAGAACGATTTCCATCCGTTGAAAATGGCCACCACCAATGCCGACGGCTCGCATTCGGTGGCGCTGGCGATCAACGAGGTCTCGCTGCTGCGGCAATCCTACCAGGCGGCCAAGCTGCGGGTGGTGATCGACGGCAAGGTGCGGCTGGACGAGTTGATCTGCGACGGGCTGATGGTCGCCACGCCGGTCGGCTCGACGGCCTACAACCTCTCCGCCCACGGGCCGATCCTGCCGCTGGAGGCGCCGCTTCTGGCGCTGACGCCGGTGAGCCCGTTTCGCCCGCGGCGGTGGCGCGGGGCGCTGCTGCCGAACAAGGTGAGCGTCGAGATCATCGTGCTCGAGCCGGACAAACGCCCGGTCAACGCGGTCGCCGACCATACCGAAGTGAAGTCCGTCGTGCGGGTGGAGATTGCCCAGTCCGAGGACACGACCGCCCGCATTCTCTCCGATCCGGACCGTTCCTGGTCGGATCGCATCCTCGCCGAACAGTTTTCCGACTGAGGGAGATCAACGCATGGCACCTATCCAGTTTCTCCGCGCCGGCCTTATTGGCCTCCTGCTGGCGAGCGGCCCGGCGCTTGCCGAGGACATCGACCAGCTGCCGGTCACGGCAACCTTCGTCATCAGCGGCGGCGCCTGGGAGGGCGACGCCGAGAGCCTTGGCGCCGCCAAGCCCGCAACACCACCTGCCCCCGCGCCTGGCGACGCAGCCGCTCCGGCTCCTGCACCCGCACCGACAGCGGAGACCGCAGCGCCGGCCATGCGCAGCGGCTATTACAAGCTGATCGCCATCCGCCAGCCCGACCGCACCGCGAAGGTCTACCTGCAGCAGATCCTGTCGAGCGAAACCGGTCCCCAGGTGCTGGAAAGCGTCGAGCTCGAGGAATTCACCGCGATCCGCCCCTATGTCACCGATATCCGGCCTGAGGATTCGACCGGCGTCAGCCGCCAGCCGGGCTTCTTCGCCACCGTCTATCTGAAGACCGATCCCGCACAGATCGAGCCGGAAGGCTGGACGGTGCTGATCGACGAGTTCGGCGAGATCCGCGTCGAACGCGAGACGAACTGAGGCAGAAACGCAGAAACGGCGGGCCTTCGCCCGCCGTTTCTCTGAAGTTCGTTTGTCTGGACCCGATCAGTCGATGTCGCTGACCGAATCGGCGCTGCCGCTGATGCGGTGGGCGAGCGCTGCTTCCATGAACTCGTTCAGGCCGCCGTTCAGGACCGTATCCGGATCGGTGCTCTCGACGCCGGTACGCAGGTCCTTCACCAGCTGGTAGGGCTGCAGGACGTAGGAGCGGATCTGGTGGCCCCAGCCGATGTCGGTCTTGGAGGCGGCTTCGGCATTGGCTGCCGCTTCGCGCTTCATCAATTCCGCCTCGTACATGCGGGCGCGCAGCATTTCCCAGGCCTTGGCCTTGTTCTTGTGCTGCGACCGCTCCTGCTGGCAGGCGACCACGATGCCGGTCGGGATATGCGTGATGCGCACCGCCGAGTCGGTCGTGTTGACGTGCTGGCCGCCGGCGCCCGACGAACGATAGGTGTCGATGCGGCAGTCGCTTTCGTTGATCTCGATGTTGATCGAGTCGTCGACGACGGGGTAGACCCAGACCGACGAGAAGGACGTGTGGCGGCGGGCATTGCTGTCATAGGGCGAAATGCGCACGAGACGGTGCACGCCCGATTCGGTCTTCAGCCAGCCATAGGCATTGTGGCCCTTGACGTGGATGGTCGCGGACTTGATGCCGGCTTCTTCGCCGTCGTGGACTTCCATCACCTCGACCTTGAAGCCCTGCTTCTCGGCCCAGCGGATATACATGCGCAACAGCATGTTGGCCCAGTCCTGGCTCTCGGTGCCGCCGGCGCCGGAATGGACTTCGAGATAGGTGTCGTTGCCGTCGGCCTCGCCGGACAGCATGGCTTCCACCTGCAGGCGGCCGGACTCGGCCTTCAGCGCCTTCAGCGCCTCCTCGGCTTCGCGGACGACCGACTCGTCGCCCTCTTCCTCGCCCATCTCGATCAGCTCGATGTTGTCGGTCATCTGCCGTTCGAGGCGCTTGACGCCATTGATGCTGTCATCCAGCTGCTGGCGCTCGCGCATCAGCTTCTGGGCCTCGGCGGCATCGTTCCAGAGGTTGGGATCCTCTGCCTTGTTGTTCAACCAGTCCAGTCGCCTTACAGCCTGATCCCAGTCAAAGATGCCTCCTCAGCAGGCTTATGGCCTGCTTGATTTCGTCGACTACATTCTCGATTTCATTACGCATCGTGGTTGATCTTCACCTCGGTCTAAAACTGGTTCGTCAATTAGTTGCGGCCGCCCCCGATGTAAAGGGGCGGCCGCGCGCATTGAACAGCAGCTGGATGTCAGAACAGGCCGCCGGCGCCCGACGTCACGGCCTGGTTGGCCTGCGGCGATTCCCTGAGGATTTCCTCGGGCGCGACATAGCCCTCCATGCCGATGACGGAGAAGGTGTCGGCGGGGCCGGTGCCGGGCTTGAAGGCCTCGATGATGGTGTCCGGATCGCCCTCGGCCGCATACATGCCGGTCTTGCGGTTGATCGGGATGAGGCTCATGCCTTCCGGCAGGCGGAACTTGCCCGGAGGCGTACCGGCCACGGCGTCCTGCATGAATTCGTTGAAGATCGGCGCCGACATCGAGCCGCCGGTCGCGCCTCGGCCGAGCGGTGCGGGATTGTCGAAACCGATATAGAGGCCGGCAACGAGATCGGGCGTATAGCCGACGAACCAGGCGTCCTTTTCGTCGTTGGTCGTGCCCGTCTTGCCGGCGGTCGGCCGGTCGAGCTTGATCTTGCCGGCGGCGGTGCCGCGGGTAACCACGCCTTCCATGATCGAGGTGATCTGGTAGGCGGTCATCGGGTCGAGGACCTGCTCGCGATTGTCGACGATGGTGGGCTCTTCCTGGCCGTCCCAGCCATTGGCGTTGCAGCCTTCGCAGACGCGTTCCTCATGGCGGAAGATGGTCTTGCCGTAACGGTCCTGGATTCGGTCGATGAGCGTCGGCTTGATCTGCTTGCCGCCATTCGCCAGCACTGCATAGGCGGAAACCATGCGCAGCACGGTCGTCTCGCCCGAGCCGAGCGACATGGCGAGCACCGGGTTCATCTTGTCGTAGATGCCGAAGCGTTCGGCATATTCGGCGACAAGGTTCATGCCCATGTCGTTGGCCAGGCGCACCGTCATCAGGTTGCGCGACTTCTCGATGCCGAGACGAAGGGTGGACGGGCCGGCCGAGCCGCCGCCGTAGTTCTGCGGCCGCCAGACCTGGCCGCCCGAGACGAACTCGATCGGGGCGTCCATGATGACCGAAGCCGGGGTATAGCCGTTGTCGAGCGCCGCGGCGTAGACGAAGGGCTTGAAGGACGAACCGGGTTGGCGCATGGCCTGCGTGGCACGGTTGAATTCGGACTGGGCATAGGAGAAGCCGCCGACCATGGCGAGCACGCGGCCGGTATGCGGGTCCATGGCGACGAGACCGCCCTGCACCTTCGGCGGCTGGCGCAGCCGGTAGCCGCCCTCGTCCTTCTTCTCGACATAGACGACGTCGCCCGGCGCCAGCACGCCTTCCGGCGACTTCGCCGTCTTGCGGTCGCCTGCGGCGGAGCGGTAGGCCCAATCCATGTCGTCAGCCGCGATGGTCGCGGTCTCGCGTTCGGCGACGACCTTGCCGCCGGCCTCCTTGGCGGGCTGCAGGCCGATGTCGACGCGCGAGGGCGATACGGCGAGCACGACGGCAAGCTTCCACTCCGGCACATCGCTCAAGGCATCGACCTTGGCGAGTTCGACGCCCCAGTCGCCCGAGGCGGAGATCTTCGCCACCGGCCCACGGTAGCCGCGGCGCTGGTCGTAGGTGATCAACCCGTCCTGAAGCGCCTTGCGGGCGAAGATCTGCATCTGCGGATCGAGCGAGGTGCGCACCGACAGGCCGCCTTCATAGAGCGACTTGTCGCCGTATTTCTCGATGATCTGGCGGCGGACCTCTTCGGCGAAATAGTCGGAGGCGAAGAGATAAGAGCCGGTGCGGCGGCCAGTTACGCCGAGCGGCTGCTTCTTGGCTTCCTCTCCGTCAGCCTTCACGACGAAGCCATTCTCCACCATGCGGTCGATGACCCAGTTGCGGCGCTCGATCGCGGCCTCGGTGTGGCGGAACGGATGGTAGTTGGACGGGCCCTTCGGCAGGGCGGCCAGATAGGCGGTTTCAGCGATGGTCAGTTCCGTCACCGACTTGTCGAAATAGGTGAGTGCCGCGCCAGCAATGCCGTAGGCATTCATGCCGAAGAAGATCTCGTTGAGATAGAGTTCGAGGATCTTGTCTTTCGAATAGGTCTGCTCGATGCGGAAGGACAGGATCGCTTCCTTGACCTTGCGGTCGATCGTCTGGTCGGAGGACAGGAGGAAGTTCTTGGCCACCTGCTGGGTGATGGTCGAGGCGCCGACCGGGCGGCGGCCGGAACCGAGGTTCTGAACGTTGACCAGGATGGCGCGGCCGAGGCCATAGATGTCGACGCCGGGGTGATTGTAGAAGTTCTTGTCTTCGGCCGAAAGAAACGCCGCCTTGACGCGGTCCGGTATCGCCTGGATCGGCAGGAAGAGCCGCCGTTCGCGGGCATATTCGGCCATCAGCGCGCCATTGCCGGCGTGGATGCGCGTCGTGACCGGCGGCGCATAGCTCGACAGCACCGCGTAGTCCGGCAGATCCTTCGAGACCCCGTTCAGATAGACGGCGACGACCACCGCCACGCCGAGGGCCAGAACGGACGCGAGTCCGAAGAGATAACCAATCAGTCTGATCATGTTCGAGCTACCGGCAATGCTTTCGGTTCAGCGCGCAATGGGCGAACATCGCACATAGCGTGGCGTTTTGCACGTCATGCCGCCCTTGGCAAGACACAAGCGGCCCCGTTCGGAGTAACCGCCCGATTGTGAGGAAAATAGGGCCGTCTTTATGTTATGCACGGCCCACGCGGCCGGGCGCGCGCAGGCGATCAGCCGCCATTGGCGACGACCGGCACGCGATAGCGCTTGATCGCCGCCGCCAGCAGGTCGGCGATCTTCACGCGCCAGGCCGGGTCGAGCAGGAGTTTCTCGTCGTCCTTGTTGGACAGGAATCCGAGCTCGAGCAGGATCGACGGCACGTCATGGGCCTGCAGCACCCGGAAGCCGGCATAACGGTGCGGATTGTTGATCAGTTGCACCTGCCCCTCGAAGGACTTGACCACGGAATCGGCCATGGAGACAGAGAAGGCCTGGGTTTCCCGGCGGGTCAGGTCGAGCAGGATGTCGGAAACCTCGGCCGGTTCGGTGGAGAGACTGACGCCGCCCACAGCATCCGAGAGGTTTTCGCGCTCGGCGAGGTCCTCGGCCATGCGGTCCGATGCCTTGTCGGAGATGGTGTAGACGGTGGCGCCCCGGATATTGTTCTGGCGCAGCGTGTCGGCATGGAAGGAAACCAGCAGGTTCGCCCCGCGCTGCCGGGCAATGGTGACGCGCTCGGAAAGCGACAGGAACTCGTCGCCTTCCCGCACGAGGAAGGCCTCGACCCCGGCCTCGCCCTTCAAGCGTTCGGCCAGCGCCTTGGCAAAGGCGAGCGTGATTTCCTTCTCGGGCGTCTTGGTCGCCGCTCCCGCCGCACCGGCGTCGATGCCGCCATGCCCGGCGTCGATGGCGATGACGAAAGCGCCCGACGCATCCGGCGCGGATTGCACGAGCCGATCGCCGCGCTGTACGCCTGAGCTTGCATCGGCGGCGGCAGTCGTCCAGGTCTGGTCTTGCACCAGCTTTTCGAAATCCTGCTGCGAGACCATTTCGGCGTCGAGCACGAGGCGATAGCCTTCGCCGCCTTCGTTGGCCATGACGTCGCTCACCACCAGCCGGGCCGGCCGCTCGGCCGTCAGCACCAGTCTTGCCGAGTCAGCATCCATCGATCCGTAGCGGATGTCGCGGAACAGCCCCTTCGGCTGAAGATCGTCCTGGGGAAAGGTGAAGACGGTCGAGGGAAGGTCCACGACGATCCGGTCGGGCTTGCCGATGTAGCGCACGGCGATCTCGGGCTTGCGGTCGAATTCCAGGACGATCCGGGTGCGGGCCCGGTCGCCGACGATGCGCGCGGCATAGGCGGCAAGAGGATCGGCCGGAGCCACCGGGGCGTCTTCGACGGCCGATGCGGCATTGACCGAGCCCCCCGCAACCGCCAGCAGCAGCGCAACAGCGATTCGTGCATATTTCAGCCCCGGGCGAGGCCGATGTCCCGAACGAGACAGGTTCATATCCAAGTCGCTTCCCCGTGTCGAATCGCCGGCGATCGCCATTTTTCCGCCGCCATCGCGCCGATCATGCATGAAATCAGTCCCGTTCGAGCGAAAACCGGCGGCTTTTGTCTAGCCGGCCTGTGCCAAATCGGCACAACCGCCACTTTCGACCGAGAATCGGGTTTCCATGTCAAACCCCGCTAATCAATCGATATTATGGCATAATTTCGTTTCCCCTTGCTATTGTCACGCAGAAAACATACAAGGCAGATGAGGGTTAAAAGTGCCAACGGGATAGAATGACCGCCACGGCTGCCAACCTCTTCAAGGACTTGGCGCCTAGCTTGTCGGATCTTCATCCGCCGTCTCCGCTTTTTTTCCTGAAACTTGTTTAACACGCCGGCTCGGCCGGCAAACGCAACTGGTGGTTTCCACCGCATGCTCAAAAGAGCACTCATCGGGTCCTCAGGGGCCTAGGTCATTGTCGTTTTCGTTCGGTCTTTGATGTCATTGCAGTTGATCTTGAACACGTTTGGCGGATCGGGCTTTTCAAGCACCCCGACAGCCGTTCAAGTGCTGCCAGCGCACCCCACCGGGCGGGAACATTTATATCCGGCGCCAAGCCCCCAAGGCATCACCCGCACCAAAGCAAAGCGAGCGAGTGAACTCCTTCCTGGCGACGCCGAGGAGCACAGCTTAAATGGCAGACAGAATGTTGATCGACGCGTCTCACGAAGAAGAGACGCGCGTTGTCGTCGTACGCGGTAACCGTATCGAAGAATTCGATTTCGAGTCCCAGCACAAGAAGCAGATACGCGGCAATATCTATCTGGCGAAGGTAACGCGGGTCGAACCCTCGCTGCAGGCCGCCTTCGTCGACTACGGCGGCAATCGCCACGGCTTCCTGGCCTTCGCCGAAATTCATCCCGACTATTACCAGATCCCCTATGCCGACCGACAGGCGCTCTTGAGCGCCGAAGCCGAGGAACATCGTCGCGAAGACGAAGCCGACGGCGACGAGGCACCGACGGTCGATCTGGCCAAGCAGGAACAGCCCGACGTCGGCGTCGCGCCGGACGAAACGGCAGAGCCGGAAGCCGAAGCTTCGAGCGAAGCGCCGGTCGAAGCCGCCTCCGAAGAAGCAGCGCCCGCCGAGGAAGCCCCCAAGACCAAGCCGAAGCGCGCCCGCAAGCCGCGCGCCAAGAAGACGGCCGAAACGGAAGAACAGGTTTCCGAAGCCGCCGAGGCCATCGACGATGACGGCAAGGGCGACATGGCCGCCCTGTTCGAGACCGACGACGAGATCTCCGAGGATGCCGGCGGACGCCGCGGCCGCGACGACGATTTCGACGATGACGACGACCACATCGAAGAGAAGGAAGAAATCGAATCTGTCGGCGCCGAAGACGCCATGGAAGAGGTTCCGGACCGGATCGTGCGCAAGCCGCGCAAGCAGTACCGCATCCAGGAAGTCATCAAGCGCCGCCAGATCCTGCTCGTGCAGGTCGCCAAGGAAGAACGCGGCAACAAGGGCGCAGCGCTCACCACCTACCTGTCGCTCGCCGGCCGCTATTCGGTGCTGATGCCGAACACGGCGCGTGGCGGCGGCATTTCCCGCAAGATCACCAATCCGGCCGACCGCAAGCGCCTGAAGGAAATCGCCCGCGGTCTCGAAGTGCCGCTCGGCATGGGCGTGATCCTGCGCACGGCCGGCGCCAACCGCACCAAGGTCGAGATCAAGCGCGACTTCGAATACCTGATGCGCCTGTGGGAAAACGTCCGGACCCTGACGCTGAACTCCACCGCGCCGTGCCTCGTCTATGAAGAAGGCTCGCTGATCAAGCGCTCGATCCGCGACCTCTACAACAAGGACATCTCCGAGATCGTCGTCGCCGGCGAGGAAGGCTATCGCGAAGCGAAAGACTTCATGAAGATGCTGATGCCGAGCCACGCCAAGGTGGTTCAGCCCTATCGCGACCTGCACCCGATCTTCTCGCGCTCCGGCATCGAAGGCCAGCTCGACAAGATGCTGCAACCGCAGGTGACGCTGAAGTCCGGCGGCTACATCATCATCAACCAGACCGAAGCGCTGGTGGCGATCGACGTCAACTCCGGCCGCTCGACCCGCGAATACTCGATCGAGGACACCGCGCTCCAGACCAATCTGGAAGCCGCCGAAGAGGTTGCCCGCCAGCTGCGCCTGCGCGACCTTGCCGGCCTGATCGTCATCGACTTCATCGACATGGAGGAGAAGCGCAACAACCGTTCCGTCGAGAAGAAGCTCAAGGATTGTCTGAAGAACGACCGCGCCCGCATCCAGGTCGGCCGGATCTCGCATTTCGGCCTGCTCGAAATGTCGCGCCAGCGCATTCGCGCTTCGGTTCTCGAATCGACGACCCAGCTTTGCCCGCATTGCGGCGGCACGGGCCTGATCCGTTCGCAGTCCTCGGTTGCCCTGCACGTCCTGCGCGGTATCGAAGAATACCTGCTGAAGAACACGACCCACGACATCACGGTTCGCACGACGCCGGAAACGGCGCTCTACATTCTCAACCAGAAGCGCGGCACGATCGTCGACTATGAGCAGCGCTTCGGCGTCGCCATCGTCATCGACAGCGATATTTCCGTCGGCTCCCAGCACTTCGGCATCGACCGCGGCGAGCCCGTGGCCAATCCGGTGAAGATCGAGAGCCTGATGCAGCTGCTTCCCCCGATCGAGGAGGACGAATACGTCCCCGAGGTCGAGGAGGACGAGGAAGAAGAAGAAATCATCGCAGCAGCACCGGCCGCCCAGCCGGCAGCCGCCGCCGCCAACAGCGACGAGCAGAACCGCAAGCGCAAGCGTCGTCGCCGCCGGCGCAACAAGAACGGCCAGCCCGTCAACGGCGTGCAGGCCGGCGCTGACGGTGAGGCCGAAGGCGACGAAGACGAAGGCGAAGAGGGCGACGAAGACGGCGCCGTCGAAACCTCCGGCGAAGCCCGCGAGCAGGACGAAACCGTCGGCGAAGACGGCCAGAAGCGCAAGCGCCGCCGTCGCGGCAAGCGTGGCGGCCGCCGCAGCCGTCCGGGCGAAGAAGGCTCCGAGATCGGTGCCGAAGCATCCGCAGAAGGCGACGAAGGCGAAGGCGACGACAGCGATACCGAAGCCGCTCTGATCGAGGACATCGCCGAACAGGCCGTCGCGGTTGAACCGGCTGCCATGGCGGCGATCGAATCCGCCGACGAAGTCGTTCAGCCCAAGCCGCGCCGCAGCCGCAAGGCCAAGGTCGCCGTGTCTCCCGTCGAGGAGCCGGTAATCGCCGCCGAGCCGGTCGCCAAGGTCGAGGCCAAGGTGGAGACTCCCGCAGCCGCACCGGTCGTGGAAGAGGTCGCGGCACCTGCAGAAGCGGAAGCGGAAGCCGAGGTTGAAGCTACCGAAGAGGCCAAGCCGGCCCGCGCCAATCGCCAGTCGAATGTCTCCTCCTCCGAACCGGTCGTGACGTCGGTCAAGACAGCGGCGGACGGCGATGACGAGCCGACGAAGCCGAAAAAGGGCGGTTGGTGGCAGAAGCGCGGCTTCTTCTGAGAAGCCCCTTAGCACCAGGACAAGACAAAGGCCGCGTTTTACGCGGCCTTTTTTTCTGGGCGGTCGGTGGTCGATGGTGTCGCCGGGCTCAACCGTTGGGGCGGAACCGTTC
The DNA here is from genome assembly GCF_059424725.1 of Allorhizobium sp. GW101-3B10. NCBI lineage: Bacteria > Pseudomonadati > Pseudomonadota > Alphaproteobacteria > Hyphomicrobiales > Rhizobiaceae > Allorhizobium > Allorhizobium sp. GW101-3B10. The sequence goes on from NZ_JBWKZR010000001.1 coordinate 2,105,021, forward strand.
CATGACCAGCGTCGGCTCGTTCATGAAGGTCGCGAGACCGCGTTCGGCAAAGCCGTTCTTCGTTGCGACACGGATTGATGCCGCGTGTTGCGGTGCCATGATGCATGTGGTCCTCGGATCGAAGAAGTTGGCGTCCGCCCAGGCCAGGGCCGCGGCCAGCGCTTCCGTCGCAAGCCCCTTCCCCTGCGCCTCCGGGGCGATCACCCAGCCCGCTTCGGGCACGCCGTCGAGGCTCGGCTGAATGTCGCGCTTGTAGTCGGCGAACCCGACCTCGCCGAGAAAGGCGCCGGTCGCCCTGTCCTCGATCGCCCAATAGCCGAAGCCCAGCACCTGCCAGTGGCCGACATAGCGCAGGAGCCGCGTCCAGGTTTCCGACGGCGTCGAGGGACGCCCCAGGATGTGCCGGACGACACGCTCGTCGCTCCACAGGCGGAGCATGGCGTCGAAATCCCCCGCCCGGTGGCCGCGCATGAGTATCCGCGGCGTCAGCAGTTCGGGCGTCTGGCCGAAAGGCGGTTGGGTTTTCGTTCTGGACATGCTGGAGCCTTCCAAGCAGCCCGTCCTTGCGCCCGGGCCGCGTTCACACTCTGATTCAACGCCTTGCCAGAATGATTCCGGAAACGCCGCCAGGGCCTTGTTCCGGAATCGTTATTCACAGCAGCCAGCGGGCCATGCGATCGGTCGCCTCGACCATTTCGGCATAGGTGCCGGCATAGGAAATGCGGAGCGCCCGGTGACCGTCGACCGGGTCGAAGTCCATGCCGGGCGTCGTCGCCACGTCGATTTCGGCCAGCATGCGCCGGGCAAACCCCATGCTGTCATTGGTATAGCGGCTGGCATCGACATAGGCATAGAAGGCCCCGTCCATCGGCGAGAGCAGCGGCAGGCCGAGTTCGGGCAGCCTGGCCATCAGGAAGTCGCGGTTCCTGCGGCAACTGGCCTTGTAGTGCTCCAGCTCCTCTTCGGCGTCGAGCGCGGCGATCGCCGCGATCTGCGAGAGTTCCGGGGCGGAGATGTAGAGGCTCTGGGCCAGGCATTCGAGCGGCCGGACGATATGGTCGGGAACGACCATCCAGCCGATGCGCCAGCCGGTCATGCAATAGTATTTGGAGAAGGAGTTGATAACGATCGTCTCGTCGCCGATCTCCAGCGCGGTCGCCTCCTCGCCGGCATAGGTGAGGCCATGATAGATCTCGTCGGAGATGAGCGTAATGCCCTGCCCCTGGCAATAGTCGTAGACCGCCATCAGCTGTGCACGCCCGGTTACCGTGCCGGTCGGGTTGGCGGGGCTTGCCAAAAGCACGCCCTTGAGGCGCAGGCCTGCGCTTGCTTGTGCTGCCTCGAGGCTCTCCGGGGTCAGCGTGAACTGGGTTTCGGCATTGACCGGCACCTCGATCACCTTGAGGCCGAGCGCCGAAAGGATGGCGCGATAGGCCGGATAGCCGGGTCTCGCGATCGCCACGGCGTCGCCGGGATCGAAGAGCGCGAGGAAGGCCAGGTTGAAGCCGGCCGAGGAGCCGGTGGTGACGACAACGCGGGCCGGATCCACGGCAACTCCGTGCCGCCGACGGTAATAGTCGGCGAGCTTGGCCCGAAGCTCGGCAAGGCCGAGCGCATCGGTATAGCCGATCCGGCCATGGCCGAGCGCCGCGCGCGCTGCGGCAAGGGCCGCTTCCGGGGCCGGGTGGCCCGGCTGGCCGACCGCCATGGAGATCACCGGTTTTCCGGCATTGCGCCGCCGCGTCGCCTCCGCCAGCAGGTCCATGGCGTGAAAGGGTTCGACTGCGCTGCGTCTTGAAAGGGAAACCACCAACAACTCTCTCCGGTCGATAAACGTCGCCCGACAATTGCCGCATTATTGCAGTCATCACAATGGCGAGAGCGCTTCGCTGCGGCCATTTTTCCGATTCCACTTGCCGCTCGCTGCCGATACGCTAGAGCAAATCAACGGTTTCGGATGGCTGCGGCCATCCACACGACATCCGCCCTGGCGGACAGCATGCAAGAGGAAAGACATGGCCTTGAATTTCAGGAAGCTCGCCGCGACCGCCCTGGTGCTCCTGCCGGTGGCTCTGCCCACGTCGGCCGGTGCGCTCGACGACGCGCAGAAGAAGGAGCTCGGCGCCTTCATCAAGGAATATCTGATCGCCAATCCGGAGATCATGCTCGACGTCCAGGATGCGCTCGAGAAGAAGCAGCAGGACGCGCGCCTGCAGCAGGCCTCGGCCGCCGTCAAGGACAACAAGGAGGCACTGTTTGCCTCGGAATACGACCTCTCGCTCGGCAATCCGAAGGGCGACGTAACGATCGTCGAATTCTTCGACTACAATTGCGGCTACTGCAAGCGCGCCCTCTCGGACATGGACGAGATCCTGGCCAAGGACAAGAACGTGCGCTTCGTGCTGAAGGAATTCCCGATCCTCGGACCGGAATCCGAAGCGGCCCACAAGGTCTCGGACGCCTTCCGCAAGATCGCGCCCGAAAAGTACGGCGATTTCCACCGGGCCCTGCTGGGCGCCGAAGGCCGCGCCGGCGAGGAGAGCGCGCTCGAAGTCGCCTCCTCCCTCGGCGTGACCGAAGAGCAGATCCGCGCCAAGATGGCGGAAAGCCCGAACGACGCGTCGGTCAAGGAGGCCTACCAGCTGGCGACCAGCCTCGGCATCACCGGCACGCCCTCCTACATCGTCGGCAACGAGGCCGTGTTCGGCGCCATCGGCTCCGAGGCGATCGGCCAGAAGCTTGCCAATGTCCGCACCTGCGGCCAGACGGTCTGCTAAAGGCGCAACACGCCGCGCTTAACCTTGCTCCTCATTTTCCGGGGAACGAACGGCACCCGGGCCGCAAAGGGCTTTCCCTTGCGGCCTCGCCGGTCTATAGGAGGCGGTTGAAAGTCGACGGAACCGCAGATGAGCAAGATCCTTTTCGTCCTGAACGGCCCCAATCTCAACGCGCTCGGCAAACGCGAGCCGGGGATCTACGGCGGCAAGACGCTCGCCGACATCGAGGCCGATTGCACGGCTGCCGGCGCGGAACTCGGCTTTTCGGTGGACTTCCGTCAAACCAACCACGAGGGCGTGCTGGTCGACTGGCTGCACGAGGCCGGCGAGAAGTCGGTGGGCGTGGCGATCAATGCCGGTGCCTATACGCATACATCGATCGCACTGCACGACGCCATCCGCGCGATCGGCGTTCCGGTCGTCGAGGTGCACATCTCCAACATCCATGCGCGGGAAGAGTTTCGCCACAAGTCGGTGATCGCCCCCGCCACCAAGGGCATGATTTGCGGCTTCGGCCCTCACAGCTACATCCTGGCGCTTCACGCGCTGAAGAACATCACGCAATAACAAGAATACAGGACCCCTTTCCATGGCTGACAAGAAATCGGGAATCGATCAGGCGCTGATCCGTGATCTGGCAAACATCCTCAACGACACGGATCTCAGCGAGATCGAGGTCGAGCAGGACGACATCCGCATCCGCGTGTCGCGCGCCGCGCCGCAGATGATGGCGATGCCGCAGATGGCCTACCAGCAGTTCGCCGCCCCTCAGGCAGCAGCACCGGCTGCGGCTGCAGTGGTCGCCGCCGAACCGACGCGCAACCTCGCCAATACGCTGACCGCGCCGATGGTCGGCACGGTCTATCTCGCACCGGCCCCGGGCTCGCGCCCGTTCGTCGAGGTCGGCTCGATCGTCAAGGAAGGCCAGACGCTGCTGATCATCGAAGCCATGAAGACCATGAACCAGATTCCGGCGCCGCGCTCCGGCAAGGTTGTCGAAATTGTCGTCGAAGACGGTCGCCCGGTCGAGTACGGCGAGCCTCTGATCGTCATCGAGTAAGCCGATGACAATCTCCAAGATCCTCATCGCCAATCGCGGCGAAATCGCGCTCCGGGTGCTTCGCGCCTGCAAGGAACTCGGTATCGCCACCGTTGCCGTGCACTCGACGGCTGATGCCGACGCGATGCATGTGCGCCTTGCCGACGAAAGTGTCTGCATCGGTCCGCCGCCGTCGCGCGACAGCTATCTGAACATCCATCAGATCGTCGCGGCGTGCGAAATTACCGGCGCCGACGCCGTCCATCCCGGCTACGGCTTCCTGTCGGAAAACGCCAAGTTCGCCGACATCCTCGACGCCCACGGCATTACCTTCATCGGGCCGACCGCCGAGCATATCCGCCTGATGGGCGACAAGATCACCGCGAAGAAGACCGCCGTCGAACTCGGCATTCCGGTCGTTCCGGGTTCCGCCGGCGAAGTGCTTCCGGAAAATGCGATGGAGATCGCCCGCCAGATCGGTTTCCCGGTCCTCATCAAGGCGACCGCCGGTGGCGGGGGCCGCGGCATGAAGGTGGCCAAGAACGAGACCGAACTCGAGGAGGCCGTTTCGACCGCCCGCTCCGAGGCGCTCGCCGCGTTCGGCAATGACGCGGTCTACATGGAGAAATATCTCGGCCATCCGCGCCATATCGAAGTGCAGGTGGTCGGTGACGGAGAAGGCAATGCGATCCATCTCGGCGAGCGCGACTGCTCGCTGCAGCGGCGCCACCAGAAGGTCTGGGAAGAGGCCAACTCCCCTGCCCTCAACGTCGAGCAGCGCATGAAGATCGGCCAGATCTGCGCCGACGCGATGAAGAAGATGAAGTACCGGGGCGCCGGCACGATCGAATTCCTCTACGAAAACGGCGAGTTCTATTTCATCGAAATGAACACCCGCCTGCAGGTCGAGCATCCGATCACCGAAGCCATCACCGGCATCGACCTGGTGCACGAGCAGATCCGCGTCGCCTCCGGCGGCGGCCTCTCGGTCACGCAGGACGAGATCACGTTTTCCGGCCACGCCATCGAATGCCGCATCAATGCCGAGGATCCGCGCACCTTCGTTCCCTCGCCGGGCACGATCACGCATTTCCACGCGCCGGGCGGCCTTGGCGTTCGCGTCGACAGCGGCGCCTATGCCGGCTACAAGATCCCGCCCTACTACGACAGCCTGATCGGCAAGCTGATCGTGCACGGCCGCACCCGCGTCGAATGCATGATGCGGCTGCGCCGCGTGCTCGACGAGTTCGTCGTGGACGGCATCAAGACGACGCTGCCGCTGTTCCAGGACCTGGTGGCCAACCAGGACATCGCCAACGGCGACTACGACATCCACTGGCTGGAAGACTATCTGGCCAGGACTGCACCGTGAGGTGAGACGGACATGGCAGGGCGCCGCAGCAGGGACCAGAGGATAACCCCGGAACTCCTGCTGCGCGCCTATTCCATCGGGCTCTTCCCGATGTCGGATGCCGCCGACGACCCGGAGATCTTCTGGGTCGAACCGGAAATGCGCGGCATCCTGCCGCTCGATGCTTTCCACATATCCAAGAGCCTCGCCAAGGCGGTGCGCAAGAAGCCTTTCGACATCCGCTTCGACACGGCCTTCGACGCCGTCGTGGAGAAGTGTGCGGAGGAAGCCGAAGACCGGCCGAGCACCTGGATCAACGACACCATCAAGGAACTCTACGGGGCGCTGCATAAACTGGGCCACGCCCATTCGGTCGAAGCCTGGGAAGGCGATGCGCTGGTGGGCGGGCTCTACGGCGTATCGCTCGGCTCGGCCTTCTTCGGCGAGAGCATGTTTTCCCGGCGCACCAATGCCTCGAAGATCTGCCTGGTGCATCTGGTCGAACGATTGAAGATGCGCGGCTTCACCCTGCTCGACACGCAGTTCACCACCGAGCACCTCAAGACCTTCGGCGCGATCGACGTTCCCAAGCAGGACTATCTGAAACTGCTCGACAGGGCGATGGACAGCGGGACGCTGCCGTTCTGATCCACGCCTCAGGCGACTGGCAAGATCCGGCAGTCTTTGGAGACAGGCTAGGCGGCATTGAGATCGGCGGTTTCGCCGAACTGGATCAGCAGGCGCGGGCTCGACATGTCGCCGCTTTCCTCGTCCACCTGCACCGAATAGGCGGCGACGCCGATATGGCGCGTCGACATGGCGGTGGCGATCTTCTCGGCAGACATTGCATTGGAGGCCTGGCGCATCTCGCCGGGAACCAGGTTGCCGCGGTTCTTCTTGAACGGCAAGACGATGAATTTTTCAGAAAGGGCCATGGTCGCAACTCCTGTTCGTTCTCTGAATGTTCCCATTCAGAGACAATGTCAAGCGCCGCTTCTCATTGCGCCGTGCGGATGAGCCGAATTGCGGAAATATGTGATTTAATTGGTCTTTGCGCGCTTGCTGCAAGAGCTTGTGGCGCTATCGCACGTCGCCTTCGTCTGACGCCCCATGCGAGTCAGGACGTCAGAACAGCCCCACGCTTCCCGGCTTTATCCCTTGCACCGGTGGCTCGGGCTGCTCCTGTGGCACTTCTTCGCCCGCCGGCGGAAGGTCGAGCGGCGGCAAGCCTTCGCCGGTGACGTCATCCGGTATTTCCTGCGGCGCAGCGAGCGGAGGGACGGCGACCGGCGCGCTCCCGTCAGGGGCGGCCTGATCCGGCGCGCCCGTCGGCTGGGGTTCTCCGCCTTGGGCAGGTTGCGGTGCCTCGACGGGCTTCTGGGAGGTCTCGGTGACCGGTACCGGCGCCGGATGAGCAGCCTTGACGCCCTTCGGGGCCGGCACGTCGGAGGACTGCTTGCAGCCGGTCAGCCAGACGTCGTAGATCGCATGCTCGACGGCATTGAGCGCCGGGCTGTCGGCGAACATCCAGCCGGAAAAGATGCGGCGGATCTTGCGGTCGAGAGTGATCTCGTCAACCTCGATGAAGGCGTCGATCTTCTGCGCCTCGGTCTCGTCGCGGGAATAGCAGACCTTCGGCGTGACCTGGAGGGCGCCGAACTGGACCGTCTCGTCGATATAGACGTCGAAGGAGGTGATGCGGCCAGTAATCTTGTCGATGCCGGCGAATTCTGCGACGGGATTGGAAATCCGCTCGGCGCGAGCAGGACCCGCTCCGACCATTGCGGCGGCAGACGCGGCCAATGCCGCCATGCCCATCACAGCAAGGGTAGAGCCACGCCCGATACGCTTCATGTCTGCCATTCTCCAGCCTTCGATTATGCGGGCGCCGCGATCAGAGCGGCCTCCACACAGAGGCCCTAGAACCGAATTGTGGCCAAATCGGGTGTCAGTTGCCGGGGGTCCAGGCGTCGTAGTCGCCGGTGACGCGGGGACGTTCGCCGGTCGCGGCGATCGAGCCCTGGGGCCGATAGGCGTTCGGCGTGCCGGTCGCGTTGGCGCGGTGCGGCTTCTGCCATTCGGCGGCCTTGTAGTCTTCCTTGGACGGGGGAACGTCGGTGCGATGGTGCATCCAGCCGTGCCAGCCGGCCGGAATGGTCGAGGCGTCGGCATAGCCCTTGTAGATGACCCAGCGGCGCGGCAGGCCGAAGGTGGTGGTGCCGCCCTCGTAATAGATATTGCCGAACTGGTCTTCGCCGACCTTCGTGCCCTTGCGCCAGGTGAAGAAACGCGTGCCCATGGTCTGACCGTTCCACCAGGTGAAAAGTTCCAACAGAAGCTGCTTCATGTCTCGTCCTTGGCTCCGGGCCTTGGCGGCCGCCGGCTTGTCATCGTTCTCCGCTTATGCCGCCTCGGTGGCCGGTTGTCCAGTGATTCGCCGCGCTGCGGCCGTCATTTCAGCTTGTACTTGAAGCCGAAATGGCTCTTGGCAAAACCCAGCCGTTCGTAGAAGCGATGCGCATCCGTGCGGGCGGCATTCGAGGTCAGTTGCACCTGGCGCAGGCCGAGCCGCCTTGCCTCCTCCAGGCAGAAGCCGATCATCTGGCTGCCTATGCCGCGGCCCCGCATATCGGCCCGCGTCTGCACCGCTTCGACGATCATCGAGGTTGCGCCACGCCCGGTCAGCGTCGTCGTCAGCAGGGTCTGGAACGTGCCGACGATCTCCCCGTCACATTCGGCGACATAGAGGGTTTCGCGCGGCGTCTGCCGCAGCGTGCGAAAGGCATCCAGATAGTCTGCTCGGGCGGCCTCGTCGGTGGTGTCGCCATGACCGCCGATGTCGTCGGAGGCCAGGATCGCGACGATCGCCGCGACGTCCTCCTCGCGGGCCTGCCTGATGATGATCGCCGGTGCTTGCATAATTTTCCCTTCCGCGCGTTACTCACCGGGAGGTTTAGGGAGTATGCAGGAGGACCGTATGACAGTGAGAGGGTTTTGCACGCTTATTTTCGCCATCACGCTTCCGGCCACGGGAGCGATGGCCCAGGAGGGCGGACGACAGGGCATCGCCTTCGTCCAGGCGCCGGAGATGTCGAGCGGGGTCTGCACCGGCAAGGATGCCGCAACCGCCTTCGACTGCGCCAAAAAGCAGTGCGTCGACGGCGGAGGCACGGACGAGGACTGCCTGGAGGCGGCCTACTGTTTCCCGGCGCGCTTCAGCGTCGACGTCTTCATGCAGTCGTCGGAAGGGCCGCACTGGCACGAATACTACTGCGGCTGGGACAGCAAGGAACTGGCGCTTGCCGCGGCAAAGGTCGCCTGCGACAACATCAAGAGGCCCTATCTGGTCGAATGCACGCCGGTTCTGATCTATGACGAAGACGGAAATTCGGAAGAAGTGCCGATGGACAACTGACGGCAGGCGGCCCGAAGGGTAGCCGCTCAGCCCAGCCGCTTCTCCATGATGATCGCCGGCAGGCCGCTGTCCGGCCCGCCGCAGCTCGTCGTGCGGTCGACCTCCACGAAGCCGTGTTCCTGATAGAAGGCGACGGCCGCGGTGTTGCGCGGCTCGACCTCCAGCCGCATGATCTCGGCATCGGGAAAGCAGGTTTCGAGTTCGGCGAAGAGATCGCGGCCGATGCCCATGCGCTGGCACGAGGGCCTGACGTAGAGCTGGTGCAGGAAGGCGGTCTTGGCCATCTTCGTCGACATGGCCGCATAGGCCATGCCGCCGAGCTGTCTGCCATCGTCCGCCACGAGGAACTCGCCACCCTTCTTGCCGATGCGGGCTTTCAGCGCCGCAAGCGAATGCCAGGCATCGACCAACTCGCGCACCTTCGCCTCGCCGTAGAACGGGTCATACGTGGCGTGGAAGGTCTCCGACAGCAGGGTGCGGAGCGCTTCCACATCCTGCGGGCCGGCGGTGCGGACGAAGAACAAGACCTTATTCCTCGACGATGCCGAGCTTGGCCTTGACCAGCGCCTGGACGGCCTGGGGGTTGGCCTTGCCGCCGGTCGCCTTCATCACCTGGCCGACGAACCAGCCGGCCAGCGTCGGCTTGGCGAGCACCTTGGCGACCTGATCCGGGTTGGCGGCGATGATCTCGTCGACGGCCCTCTCGATGGCGCCGGTGTCGGTGACCTGCTTCATGCCGCGGCTCTCGACGATCTCGGCCGGGTCGCCGCCCTCGTTGAAGACGATTTCGAACAGATCCTTGGCGATCTTGCCGGAAATGGTCTCGGCCTTGATGAGGTCGATGATGCCGCCGAGCTGGGCGGGCGAAACCGGAGTCTCTTCAATGGTTTTGCCGGCTTTGTTCAAGGCGCCCAGCAGGTCGTTGATGACCCAGTTCGCCGCCGTCTTGCCATCACGGCCCTCGGCCACGGCCTCGAAGTAATCGGCGATTGCCTTTTCCGAGACGAGCACGGAGGCGTCGTAGACCGAGAGGCCGAGATCGCGGACGAAACGAGCCTTCTTGTCGTCCGGCAGTTCCGGCAGGTCCTTCTTCAGTGCCTCGACGAAGGCGTCGTCGAATTCCAGCGGCAGCAGGTCCGGATCGGGGAAGTAGCGGTAGTCGTGCGCATCTTCCTTGGAGCGCATCGAGCGCGTCTCGCCCTTGCCCGGATCGAAGAGGCGGGTTTCCTGGTCGATCGAGCCGCCGTCCTCGAGGATGACGATCTGGCGACGGGCTTCATACTCGATCGCCTGGCCGATGAAGCGGATCGAGTTGACGTTCTTGATCTCGCAGCGCGTGCCGAACTCGCCGCCCGGCTTGCGCACGGAGACGTTGACGTCGGCGCGCATCGAGCCCTCGTCCATGTTGCCGTCGCAGGTGCCGAGATAGCGCACGATCGAGCGCAGCTTGGTCATGTAGGCCTTGGCTTCGTCCGATGACCGCATGTCGGGCTTGGAGACGATTTCCATCAGGGCGACGCCGGAGCGGTTGAGGTCGACATAGGACATGGTCGGGTGCTGGTCGTGCATCGACTTGCCGGCATCCTGCTCCAGATGCAGGCGCTCGATGCCGATCTCGATATCCTCGAAATTGCCCTGGCGGTCAGGGCCGAGCGAGATGATGATCTTGCCCTCGCCGACGATCGGATCCTTGAACTGCGAGATCTGGTAGCCCTGCGGCAGGTCGGGATAGAAATAGTTCTTGCGGTCGAAAATCGAGCGCTTGTTGATCTGGGCTTTCAGGCCGAGACCGGTGCGCACGGCCTGGGCCACGCATTCCTCGTTGATCACGGGCAGCATGCCGGGCATGGCGGCATCGACCAGCGACACGTTGGAGTTCGGCGCATTGCCGAAGGTCGTCGAGGCGCCCGAAAACAGCTTGGAATTGCTCGTCACCTGGGCGTGGACTTCCATGCCGATGACGATCTCCCAGTCACCGGTGGCGCCGGGGATAAAACGTTTCGGATCGGGCGTGCGGGTGTCAACAAGGGTCATCGGCTGCTCGTGTCATGCGTGGATTTCTCAAGCCCGTGAGGTAGAACAAATGCGGCGGTGGCGCAAGGCTTGTGCGGTTCGCGCCCATGGCTCCGGCCGCGCACAAAACGTTAAACGGCAGCGGCTAGGCTGGTGCGCATGACCTCTGCAAACCTGCCCATCCTTGTGGCGATCGCCGCGCTCTACAATGTCGTCGTCTTTGGCGTCTACGCCTTCGACAAGGCGGCAGCGCGCAACGGCGATTGGCGGGTGCGGGAATCCACCCTGCTCTGGCTGGCAGTCCTCGGCGGCGGGATTGGCGCATTCGTCGGCCAGCGGCTCTTGCGCCACAAGACGCGAAAACCACCCTTCCATGTGGTGCTGCCTGCCCTGTTCGTGTTGCAGATGTTTCTTGGCCTCACCATACTGCTGGCCCCGGAGGCAGCCCTTGCAGCCATAAGAGCCGGCGTTCAGGCCCTTGCGGGCCGCTAGAACTCCTGGCCGTAGGCGGGAGAGACCGGCGCGGCCAGCCGCTTCGACAGGCCGACCGACTGGACGTCGCGATCGAGCTTGGGATTGTAGGCGATCGTCAGCCAGTGCACCGCATAGCCATGCTTCTCGAAGAAGCGCACCGCCTCCTCGTTCTTGGCATGGGTCTGCAGGCTCGCCTTGGTGAAGCCCTGGTGCAGGATCTCCTTTTCGATCTCCTCGAGCAGCGCGGTGCCCAGGCCCTGCCCCTGGAAATCCGGATCGATCCAGAAGTCGGTGATGTTCTCGTCGAGCTCCTCGCGTGCCGCCCACCCGGCGGGCTGACCGTTCAACTCGATCACCGAGATCGTCAGCCATCCCGAGCGGGTGAAGTTGAGAAAGGCGGACCGGGCGCCCTCGACCATGGTCTTCGTCTCGCCGACGGGGATCATCGCCTTTTCCCAGGCGCGAAAGCCGATGGCGGCGAGGAGATCCGCTTCGTCGCGGCGCGCATTGCGAATGGTGATCATCGGCACCCCATCTTTCGACGGTAGTAGACCATCGCAGCCGAGGTTTTTCCAGCCCGGAGCAGGCACCCCTGAAACCGCCGAATATTGCCTATTGTTTTCAGCCGGTTATCTCCACCTCGATGGAGAGCCCCGCCGCGACAGCGTTCCGGCTGCGGCCGGATCCGCGCTGTGACCGATTCGACACGCCGGCCGGAGACGACGTCATGCCGCAGCCTGCGACGCTTGACCTGAACGCGCCTCACGCCCATTTTCAGGTCGCAACCTATGGAGTGTGGATGTTCCGTCAGTCGGAGACCCGGTAAAGGCCCCAGCCCGCGATCGTCACGATCCGCGCGCTTGGGCCCGAAAAAAGCGAAGCCCCGACGCCTATGCGGCGCCGGTATCGTTTTTGTGCGCTCGCCCCAGAGCGCTTATCCGGATCGACACCATGGACATCTCCCGCGCCGAACAGCGCATCCTCCACCTGCTCGCCCAGGGCGGGCGGATCGAACTCACCCGTGACGAGAATCGAAAGATCGAGAAGATCCAGCTCTTCACCCGCGAAGGCTGGGTGTTCGGCGGCCTCGACATCATCGCCTTCCGCAAGCTGAAGCAGAAGAAGGCGATCAAGTCCTCCGGCGGCCACCCCTACCGCATCACCGAACGCGGCCTGGTGCTGGTCAGGTCACAGCCGGACAATAGGTGAGGAAAACTCTGACAACGGCAGGGATCTCCTGCCGTTGTCAGACATTACATTTGTAGTTACACTACGTCATGAGTTTCGAATGGGACGAGACGAAGAACAGGATCAATCGTCAGAAGCACGGCATCTCTTTTGAGGAAGCCTGCCTGATCTTCGACGGGTCGGTCTTCAGCGCGAAGGACGAGCGTTTCGACTATGGCGAGGAGCGGATCATCAGCATCGGCGCCATCGCGTCGCTGGTCATCGTCGTCGTCGTTCACACGGATAGAAGCGGCTCGATCCGTATCATTTCGGCTCGGCTTGCGAACAGAAGGGAAAGGATGCGCTATCATGCCCATCTCGCAGACAAGACTGAAGGAACTGGCGTCTCGATCTGACAAGCAGATCGACTACAGCGATATTCCGGAACTGGACGAAGCCTTCTTCGAAAAGGCGAAACTTGTGAGGCCGGCGGCGGACAAGCGGCAGATCACCATCCGGATCGATGCCGACGTGCTGGACTGGTTTCGCGGCCAAGGCAAGGGCTACCAGACGCATATGAACGCGGTGCTGAAGGCCTACATGCTGTCGCAGAAGCCCTAGGTCCCGCCCTCTCGCAATGAACCCGAACGAAAAACGGCGCCTCTCGGCGCCGCTGTTGCTTGAAGCAGAGGTGAAACCCTACCACCACTTCGAAGGCGTGAACTTGCCGGCGGCCTGTTCGATGACGTGGGCGGTCTTGAACAGCGTGCCCTCCTCGAACGGGCGGCCGATCAGCTGCAGGCCGAGCGGCAGGCCCTTGGCGTCGAGGCCGGCGGGTACGGAGAGGCCCGGCAGGCCGGCCATGTTGACCGTAACGGTGAAGATGTCCTGCATGTACATCGCGACCGGATCGGCGGCGAGTGCCTCGTCGCCGATGGCGAAGGCCGAGGACGGGGTGGCCGGCGTCAGGATGGTGTCGACGTCGTTGAAGGCCAGCTCGAAATCGCGCTTGATCAGCGTGCGGACCTTCTGCGCCTGCAGGTAGTAGGCGTCGTAATAGCCTGCCGAGAGAACATAGGTGCCGATCATGATGCGGCGCTTGACCTCGGTGCCGAAGCCGTTCGCGCGGGTCTTCTCGTACATGTCGGCAATGTCCTTGCCGTCGACACGCAGGCCGTAACGCACGCCGTCATACCGGGCAAGGTTCGACGAGGCTTCGGCCGGCGCGACGATGTAGTAGGCCGGCAGCGCGTATTTGGTGTGCGGCAGAGAAATGTCGACGATCTCGGCGCCGGCGTCCTTCAACCAGGCAATGCCCTGGCTCCAGAGTTTCTCGATCTCATCCGGCATGCCGTCGACGCGGTATTCCTTCGGAATGCCGATCCGCATGCCCTTCAGCGACTGGCCGAGCGAGGCTTCGTAGTCCGGCACCGGAATATCGACCGAGGTCGTGTCCTTGGCGTCGGTGCTAGCCATCGACCGCAACAGGATCGCGGCGTCGCGCACGTCGCGGGCGATCGGGCCGGCCTGGTCGAGCGAGGAGGCGAAGGCGACGACGCCCCAGCGCGAGCAGCGGCCATAGGTCGGCTTGATGCCGACGGTGCCGGTAAAGGCGGCGGGCTGGCGGATCGAGCCGCCGGTGTCGGTGGCGGTGGCGCCGGCGCACAGATGCGCGGCAACGGCTGCGGCCGAGCCGCCGGACGATCCGCCAGGCACGAGCTGCTGGTTGGAGCCGCGCGCCTTCCACGGATTGACCACCGGTCCGTAGTGCGAGGTCTCGTTGGACGAGCCCATGGCGAACTCGTCCATGTTCAGCTTGCCGAGCATGACCGCGCCGTCGTCCCACAAATTCTGGGTGACGGTCGATTCGTATTTCGGCTTGAAGCGGTTCAGGATGCCCGAGCAGGCCTGGGTGTGGACGTCGCGGGTGGCGAACAGGTCCTTGATGCCGAGCGGAATGCCTTCCAGTGCGCCTGCCTTGCCTTCGGCGATGCGCGCGTCCGACACCTTGGCCATCTCGCGGGCCTTGTCGCCAGTCACCGTCACATAGGCGTTGATGGCGTCATTGGCGGCCTCGATCGCCTGGATATAGGCGTCCGTCAGTTCGACGGCCGTGATTTCCTTGGCCACCAGTTTGGCGCGGGCTTCGGCAATGGTGAGGCTGGTCAGTTCGCTCATGATGTCGGTTCACTTCAGAAAATCGGCGCTTTGGCCAAGCGCCCGGAAATCGGGATCGGCGGAAGGGAGAGAGACGCTTGGTCCCCCTGCTTATTCGACCACCTTCGGCACCAGGAAGAAATTGCGGTCGGTTTCCGGGGCATTGGCGACGATGTCGTCGGCCTTGCCGCCGTCGGTGACCACGTCCTGGCGCTTCTTCATCGCCATCGGCGTGACCGAGGTCATCGGCTCGACCCCGGAAACATCGACCTCGGAAAGCTGCTCGACGAAGCCGAGAATACCGTTCAGCTCACCCATCATCCGTTCGGCTTCGTCTTCGCTGAGCGCGATTCGGGCCAGGTGCGCGACGCGCTTGACGGTCTTGAGATCAACGGACATCGGTATTCTCCAGGTCTTTAGTTTCCTCCGCTATAATGGCCGCAAAGCTCAGGCGCAACGGGGGATTTGTCAGACTTCCACGCTATCGCCGGCTGTCGGCGTGGCCACGCGGGTGCGGGTGCCCTCCATACCGAGCACGAACTTCTCCGGGGTCTGGTCGATCATCGGAAACGATCCGTAGTGGCAGGGGAACGCCGTCTTGAAATCGAAGAAACGGCGGCAGGCGAGCGCGGCCACGGCACCGCCCATGGTGAAGCGGTCGCCGATCGGCACGATGCCGATATCCGGCTGGTGCAGTTCGTTGATCAGCTTCATGTCGGAGAAGATGTCGGTATCGCCCATATGCAGCAGCGAGGGCTCGCCCTCGATATGCAGCATCAGGCCATTGGCGCTGCCGAGCGCATGGGAGACCCCGTCCTCGGTGATCTGGGCGGAGGAATGAAGCGCATTGGTGAAGGTGACGGTGAAGCCTTCGAAGCCGATCGTGCCGCCGGTGTTGCCGGGCGAGAAATTCTTCAGCCCCTTGTGGGCCAGCCACATGCAGAGGTCGAAATTGGCGACCACGGTGGCGCCCGTCTCGTCGGCGATCTGCAAGGCATCGCCAACATGGTCGCCGTGACCATGGGTCAAGAGGATGTGGGTGACGCCGGCGGTGGCGTCCTTGCGGTCCAACCCGGCAAAACCGGGATTGCCGGTGAAGAACGGATCGATGAGGATGCTGGCCTTGGCGGTATCGAGACGGAATGCGGAATGGCCGAGCCACGTGATCTTCATGATATTCTCCCTTCGGTGCGCTGCACGAATATATGCCATGCCCTACCGTCGGCAACCGTGTTCTCCTCAAACGGCGGGCTCACCGTGTTGCGCCCCGGTCGAGCGTAAGATAAGCCGCAGCGACCAGCCTTCGGGTTGGCAAGGCCGCCCTCACCGCTCCGGTCGTCCGGCCGACTATCAACGCTTACGACAGGAGACCAAAATGGCCGCCGACGACGACGATTATGTATATGACGAAGTGACAGGCGAATGGCGCCCTGCCTCCGAAGTGGCCGCTGCTGCCAATGCCAAGCCGGTTGCCAAGGATTCGGCCGGCAATGTTCTGGCGGACGGCGATTCCGTCACGCTGATCAAGGACCTGAAGGTCAAGGGTACCAACACCACGCTCAAGCAGGGAACGGTCATCAAGTCGATCCGCCTGACGGAAGACCCGGAAGAGATCGACTGCCGGAACGACACGATCAAGGGACTGGTCCTCAGGACCGAGTTCGTGCGCAAGCGCTAATTGGCCGGGGCCGCAGCATGACCACGCTCACCATCGAAGAACTGGCGGAAGTGTTGCAGCCCCGACAGGCGATTGCCGGCCTCGACCTCGGCACCAAGACCATCGGGCTGTCGATGTCGGATCTCGGTCGGCGGTTCGCCACACCGCGAACGGTGCTCAAGCGCGTGAAGTTCACCCAGGATGCCGAAACGCTCCTGGCTTTCGCGGCAAAGGAGAACGTGGCCGCCTTCATCATCGGCCTGCCGACGAACATGGACGGCTCGGCCGGACCGCGCGTGCAGGCGACGCGGGCCTTCGTGCGCTCGATGTCGGAAAAGACCGACATTCCCTTCGTCTACTGGGACGAGCGTCTGTCGACGGTTGCCGCCGAACGGGCGCTTCTGGAAATGGATGTGTCGCGGGCCAAGCGCAGCGAGCGGATCGATTCCGCCGCCGCAAGCTTCATTCTTCAGGGCGCGTTGGACAGATTGTCGGCGCTCGGCACGACGATGGGCCGCAGTTCCGACGAGGCCTGACGGGCCGCCCACCAGGCCGCGATCTTCTTTCGACGACGAAATGCGATGATGGCGAACATGATCGCGCTGTCGACGACGATGGCCCGGGCGACGAGCGGCGGGATCGTTTCGGGCGGCAGGCCAAGAACGTGGCCGTAGACGGAGAACACCAGGTCATGCGCCTGGCGGGTCAGCATGAAGATGCCGAAGCTCATGTCGTAATAGGACAGGCTGTACCAGCTGCCGAGCAGCAGGATAGGCAGCGCCCACAGCACCAGAAATACCTTCATGCGGGTCTCCCCTTCCATTGCTGCGGCCGTGACCCGGCGCCGGCCTGTGATTCGGGCCAGACCTGAACCAGCCAGTTCGACCCCGCCATCACGCTCAGCACCACGGCCGGTACCGCGATATCCAGCGCAAGGCCGGCGAAGAACACCGCCATGACGGTCGTCAACGTCACTCTTGCCAATGCGGTTCCCATTGCGACCGTCCGATTCACCTATCCCGTTCCGAGAAGAAACTGGCCTGTTAACCGGAGGCTCGCAACGTAAACCCTTTGTTAAGGTTAACGGCCGTTGGGGATAACGCAAGACATCGGTGATCGGCTCCGACAAGGAAGCGGCGGCCGGACGGACCGGCAAACAGGCAATGGCTCGATTGCCTCGCCCGACCCTGACCTGCTAATCGGAACCTGCCCTCCCCGGCGTCCAGCCCCGAAAGCGAACCCAATGCTCCTGATTTTCGAAAGCATCCTGCCGATCTTCCTGCTCGTGCTGCTCGGCGCGCTGCTCAAGCGGTGGCCGCTGATCGACGACAGCCTGTGGGGCGGGCTCGAGCAATTCGGCTACTATGTGCTCTTCCCGACGCTGCTGTTCGAGACGCTGGCCAAGGCCGATTTTTCGACCATGGACACGGGCGCCGTCAGCGTCAGCGCCCTGCTGGCCGTCGGGATCATGTCGGCACTGGTGCTGACGCTCTGGCACCCGCTCAACCGGCTTGGGGTGGAAGGACCGGCCTTCACCTCGATCTTCCAGACCGCGACGCGCTGGAACGGCTTCATGGCGCTGGCGATCGCCGAGAAGCTGTCCGGTCCCGCCGGGCTCACCGTCGTTGCGGTGGTGATGGCGGTGATCATCATCCCCCTGAACGTCATCAATGTCGGCGTCGTCATCTGGTTTTCCGGCAACGGCCGAAACCTCAAGCACTTTGCCCTGAAGCTCATATCCAACCCGATCATCCTGGGGTCGGCCCTCGGGGTCCTGGTCAATATCGCCGGGATAGACGTCTATGAGCCGATCATGACCGCGGTCGACCTGGTGGCGAGCGCTTCGCTGGGGCTTGGCCTGATCATGGTCGGCGCGGGCCTGAGGATCATGGACGCACTGAACCCGCAGCCGAACGTCATCCTCGGCTCGGTACTGAAGCTGCTGGTGTTTCCGGCCGTCATGGCCGGCACGGCCCTGCTGTTCGGCGTCGAGGGGGACATTCTGGTGATGCTGATCCTCAGCGCCGCCGTGCCGACCGCCATGAACGGCTATATTCTCGCCAAGCAGATGGGCGGCGACGCGCCGCTCTACGCGGCAACGGCGACCGTGCAGACGGTCGCTGCGGTACTCACCATTCCCCTGGTGCTTTATCTCGTCCGTCAGCTCGCCGCGGGATAGAGCAGGTCGAGCACATAGCGAGCGTCGAAGCGGGCATCGAGCACGCCATAGGTATGGCGCCAGCCGCCGGCGAGGCGCGATTCAAGGAAGGCATCGGCGATCTTGCCCGCCCCGAGCTTGTAGAGTTCGGCAGCGGCCGCCGCGAGCGCCAACTGCTCGATCAGCAGGCGGGCCGCCCCCTCGTCGCGCTCGGCAAGGGCGGTCGCGGCGCGCAGCACTTCCACCGTCTTCTTGCCCGACGCGCCGAGATCGCGCTCCAGCCCGGCGAAGATCGTCTCGAACAGGTCCTTGCCGCGGCTCAGCACCCGAAGCAGATCGAGCGCCATGACGTTGCCGGAGCCTTCCCAGATCGCATTGACCGGGGCTTCGCGGTAGTGGCGGGCAATCGGCCGCTCCTCGATATAGCCGCTGCCGCCGATGCACTCCATCGCCTCATAGATCAGCGCCGGTGCCATCTTGCAGATCCAGTACTTGACCACCGGCGTCATGACGCGGGCATAGGCGGCATCGACCGCATTCTCGCGGGCGCGGTCGAAGGAGTCGGCGAGCTTGAGGGCAAGGGCCGTAGCGGCTGCGACGTCGAGCGCCATGTCGGCGAGCACACGCGTCATGATCGGCTGGTCGATCAGCTTCTTGCCGAACACCGAGCGGCCGCGCACGTGATGCACCGCCTCGGCCATCGAGGCGCGCATGATGCCGGCCGACGCGAGCGCGCAATCGAGCCGGGTCAGCGTCACCATGTCGAGGATAGTGCGGATGCCGTCACCCGGCGTGCCGAGCAGGAAGCCGAAGGTTTCGGAAAACTCCACTTCGGACGAGGCGTTGGAACGGTTGCCGATCTTGTCCTTGAGGCGCTGGAACTCGAGGCCGTTGGCCGAGCCGTCCTCGAGCAGGCGCGGCACGAGGAAGCAGCCCATGCCGTCCTTGGTCTGTGCGAGCATGACGAAAGCGTCGCTCATCGGCGCCGACATGAACCACTTGTGGCCCGAAAGGCGATAGATCCCCTCGCCCACCCGCTCGCCGGACGTGGTGTTGGCGCGTACATCCGTGCCGCCCTGCTTTTCCGTCATGCCCATGCCGATCGTGACGGCAGTCTTCTGCATGGCCGGCTTGTTGGACGAATCATATTTGCGCGACAGGATTTTCGGCGCCCATTCCTTCTGCACGTGCGGCGAGGCGACGAGGGCGGCGACCGAGGCGCTGGTCATGGTGAGCGGGCAGAGATGGCCGCATTCGAGCTGCGCTGTCAGGAAGAACCGCACGGCGCGGGCCAGATGCTCGTGGCCGCGCGCCTCGCTCTGGTTTTCCCATACGGAGGAATGCAGGCCGACCGACATGGAGCGGCGCATCAGTGCGTGCCAGGCCGGATGAAACTCGACGACGTCGAGCCGCTCGCCCCGAACGCCGTGGGTGCGCAGTTGCGGCGGGCTCTGGTTGGCCATGCGCGCCAGTTCCTGCGCCTCGTGCGAGGTCACGTATTTGCCGATGACGTCGTATTCCTCGCGCAGTCCGCGCGACAGCGAGGCGGTGAGGTCGACGAGCAGCGGATCGGAGCGATAGGCATTGATACCGGACCAGGGTTTCGGCTGGTTCAGTTCTGCGAGCTTTTCTTCAGTCCGGTTCATTGGGGTCATGCCGATCCTCTAGCGGAAATCGATTCGTTTTACATGGGGACCGCGCTTCTATCCACATAGCATATGCTTGCCCCCCGGCCCGGCCTTCTTTATAGACCGCGTGACATCTCAGGAGGACGTCCATGGTCTTCTTTCCCCATCGCCATCTCATCGGCATCAAGGGTCTGACCGAGCAGGATATTACCTATCTGCTCGACAGGGCCGACGAAGCCGTCAAAATCAGCCGCCAGCGGGAGAAGAAGACTTCCACGCTTCGCGGCCTCACCCAGATCAACCTCTTCTTCGAGGCATCGACGCGGACCCAGTCCTCGTTCGAGCTGGCCGGAAAACGCCTTGGCGCCGACGTGATGAACATGTCGGTCGGCAATTCGTCGGTGAAGAAGGGTGAGACCCTGATCGACACGGCCATGACGCTGAACGCCATGCGGCCGGACGTGCTGGTGGTGCGCCACTCGTCCGCAGGTGCTGCGGCGCTGCTGGCCCAGAAGGTGGCCTGCTCGGTGGTCAATGCCGGCGATGGCCAGCATGAACATCCGACCCAGGCGCTGCTGGACGCGCTGACGATCCGCCGCGCCAGGGGCAAGCTGTCGCGCATCATCGTGGCGATCTGCGGCGATGTGCTGCACTCGCGCGTCGCCCGCTCCAACATCCTCCTGCTGAACGCCATGGGCGCACGGGTGCGGGTCGTCGCGCCCGCGACGCTGCTGCCCTCGGGCATCGCCGACATGGGCGTCGAGGTTTTCCACGACATGAAGGAAGGCCTGAAGGACGCCGACGTGGTGATGATGCTGCGCCTGCAGCGCGAGCGCATGGCCGGCGCCTTCGTGCCGTCGGTGCGCGAATACTTCCACTTCTACGGCCTCGACGCGGAGAAGCTGAAGGCGGCGAAGGAAGACGCGCTCGTCATGCATCCCGGTCCGATGAACCGCGGCGTGGAAATCGCCTCGGAAGTGGCGGACGGTCCGCAGAGCGTCATCGAACAGCAGGTGGAAATGGGCGTCGCCGTGCGCATGGCGGTGATGGAAGCCCTGCTGATCTCGCAGAACCAGGGTCCGCGCAGCGAAGGAATGGGCGCATGAACCGGCCGCTCGTCTTCAACAATGTCCGTATCGTCGATCCGTCCCGCCAGCTCGACACCATCGGCACGATCATCGTGGGCGAAGACGGTCGCGTGCTGGCCGCCGGCGCCGAGGCCCTGAACCAGGGCGCGCCAGACGGCGCGGAAATCCGCGACTGTGCCGGTCTTACCGCCGTTCCGGGGCTGGTCGACGCCCGCGTCTTCGTCGGCGAACCGGGCGCCGAACACCGCGAAACGATCGCCTCGGCGAGCCGCGCGGCGGCTGCCGGCGGGGTCACCTCCTTCATCATGATGCCGGACACCGATCCGGTGATCGACGACATCGCGCTGGTCGAATTCGTCAAGAAGACCGCCCGCGACAAGGCCGTCGTCAATGTCTATCCGGCAGCGGCGCTGACCAAGCACCTCGCCGGCGAGGAAATGACCGAGATCGGCCTGCTGCAGGAAGCCGGGGCCGTCGCCTTCACCAACGGCCGCCACGGGCTTTCCGACACGCTGGTGCTGCGTCGGGCCATGACCTATGCCCGCGAATTCGGCGCGGTCATCGACCTCGAACCCCGCGAAAAATATCTCGGCAACGGCGTGATGAACGAGGGGCTGTTCGCCAGCTGGCTCGGGCTTTCCGGCGTTCCCAGGGAAGCGGAAATCATCCCGCTCGAACGCGATCTGCGCATCGCCGGGCTGGCGCGCGCCAAGTTCCATGCCGCGAAGATCTCCGTGCCCGAATCGGCAGAGGCGATCCGCGTGGCGCGCGGCCGCGGCGCCAGGGTTACCTGCGGCATCTCGATCAATCATCTGGCGCTGAACGAAAACGACATCGGCGAATACCGCACCTTCTTCAAGCTGACGCCGCCGCTGCGGGCCGAAGACGACCGCATGGCCATGGTCCAGGCGATCGCCGATGGCACCGTCGACATCATCGTCTCGTCGCACGACCCGCAGGACGTCGACACCAAGCGCCTGCCCTTTGCCGACGCAGCCGACGGTGCGATCGGCCTCGAGACCATGCTGTCTGCAGCACTGCGCCTGCATCACAGCGGCCATGTGCCGCTGATGCGGCTGATCGACGCCATGTCGACCCGTCCGGCCGAGATCTTCGGTCTCGACGCCGGCTCGCTCCGGCCCGGCTCGAAGGCCGACATCACGCTGATCGACCTCGACGAACCGTGGCTGGTCGCCAAGGAACTGCTGCTGTCGCGCTCGAAGAACACGCCCTTCGAGGATGCCCGCTTCTCCGGCCGTGCCGTCGCGACCTATGTCACCGGCAAGTGCGTGCATTCGCTTTAAGAGAACCAAGGGGGAGTTCAGGTGGCCAGCGTCAATTTTCTTGCAATCGGATGGCCTGCACTGATCGCCGTGCTGAGCCTCGGCTATCTGCTGGGCTCGATCCCGTTCGGCCTGCTGCTCACCCGCATGGCCGGCCATGGCGACCTGCGCTCGATCGGCTCGGGCAATATCGGCGCGACCAACGTGCTGCGCACCGGCAACAAGAAGCTCGCCGCCGCGACCCTCCTGCTCGATGCGCTGAAGGCGACCGTCGCCGCAGTGATCGCCCAGGCCGTGTTCGGCCAGAATGCCGGCCTGATCGCCGGCTTCGCCGCCTTCATCGGCCATCTCTTCCCGATCTGGCTCGGCTTCAAGGGCGGCAAGGGCGTCGCCACCTATATCGGCACCCTGCTCGGCGTGGCGCCGCTGATGGTTCCCGTCTTCGCCGTGGTCTGGCTGACGCTGGCCTTCATCACCCGCTACTCCTCGCTGTCCGCTCTGGTTGCAACCCTTGTCATCCCGGTTGTATTGTGGATACTGGGCACTCGTGACGCGGCCCTGGTCACCGCCGTTATGACGGCCATCACCTACTGGCGGCACAAGGCCAATATCGAACGGCTGATCGCGGGAACCGAGAGCAAGATCGGCAAGAAGGGATGAAGGCATGCCGGAGCCAGGCGCAAGACGGGCAGGGATTGCGCTGAACGACCGGCAAAGGATCAGTTGGCTAAGACTGATCCGGAGCGACAATGTGGGCCCCGCGACCTTTCGCGATCTGATCAATCATTTCGGCACGGCGGAAACCGCGCTTGCCATGCTGCCGGAGCTTTCCCGGCGCGGCGGCTCGACGCGCGCGATCCGCATCGCCACAGAAGCGGAAGCCGAACAGGAACTGGAGACGGCCGCACGCTTCGGCGCGCGCTTCCTCGGCATCGGCGAACCGGACTATCCGGCAGCCCTTCGACAGATCGACGGCGCGCCGCCGCTGCTGGCGGTGAAGGGCGACCTTTCGGCGGCAGGCCTGCCGACCGTCGGCGTGGTCGGTTCGCGCAATGCCTCGATCAGTGGGACGAAGTTCGCCGCGCTCATGGCGCGCGACATCGGCCGGGCGGGCTACGCGATCATTTCCGGCCTGGCCCGCGGCATCGACACCGCCGCGCATCGGGCGAGTCTCGAGACCGGCACGATCGCGGCCATGGCCGGCGGGCTCGACCGCCCCTACCCGCCGGAAAACATCGACCTCCTGCGCGAGATCTGGGACGGTCGGGGACTGGCGATCTCGGAAATGCCGTTCGGCTGGGAAGCGCGCGCCCGGGACTTTCCCCGCCGCAACCGGCTGATCGCCGGCGTCGCCCTCGGCGTTGTCGTCGTCGAGGCGGCGGCGCGTTCCGGTTCGCTGATCACCGCGCGGCTCGCCGGCGATTTCGGCCGGCTCGTCTTTGCCGTGCCCGGTTCGCCGCTCGATCCACGCTGCGAAGGCACCAACGGCCTGCTGAAGGACGGCGCAACCGTAACGACGCGGCCGGACGACGTGCTGCAGGCCCTTGCGCCGCTGTCACAGGTCGAACTCTTTTCCGGTCATGAAGCCGATGAACCAGGCGGCAGCGCGGACCATGGAATGGCTCCGCCGCCGAGCGACAATGATCGCGCTCGCATCACCGATGCGCTCGGCCCGACCCCGGTCGAAATCGACGATATCGTGCGCCATACCGGGCTTGCGCCTTCCGCGGTCTATCTGGTGCTGCTGGAACTCGACATTGCGGGGCGGCTACACCGGCATCCGGGTGGACTTGTTTCCATTGCGATGATGGATTGACAGCGAGCGGCGCCCCAGCTGCAGGTCGCCAGCCTCGACATAGGCCATCTCGATCAGGTAGCAGAGCATCTCGGCGCCTTCCTTCTCGGCGACCATGCGCAATTCACCGAGCATCTGCCGGATATAGGCTATGTTTTCTCCCGTGCGCGACTCGCCACCGTTCGTCGTTTTCGAGACCATGTTTCCTACCCGCAATTACCGCGCGATGCGGTTGTACCTCAGTTGCGAAAACGATAGTGCCTATTATCTTAAATTGCAATCTACCGGGAATCTACATCTGGTTGTATCGCGTTGCATCTGGGAGAAAATCCAACTGCCCCCTTGACCGCGGCCGAATCCCCCTCCATGTCGGGGAACCGGTTTTCGGGACCTGGCCGCAAAGGCCCGGATGAAAAGCCTTTTCCGCAGTACAGAGAAACGCAATGGATGTCGTAGTCGTAGAATCTCCGGCCAAGGCCAAGACGATCAACAAGTATCTGGGTCCCGGCTACAAGGTGCTTGCATCCTTCGGTCACGTGCGCGATCTGCCGGCCAAGGACGGATCGGTGCGCCCCGACGACGACTTTGCCATGGATTGGGAAGTCGACACGGCCTCGGCCAAGCGGATGAAGGATATTTCCGACGCCATGAAGGGCGCCGACGGCCTCATTCTTGCAACCGACCCGGATCGCGAGGGTGAAGCGATATCCTGGCACGTGCTCGACCTTCTCAAGAAGAAGAAGGTGATCGGCGACAAGCCGGTCAAGCGCGTCGTCTTCAACGCCATCACCAAGAAGGCGGTGCTCGACGCGATGGCGCATCCGCGCGACATCGACGGCGCGCTGGTCGATGCCTATCTCGCCCGCCGCGCGCTCGACTATCTCGTCGGTTTCAACCTCTCGCCGGTGCTGTGGCGCAAGCTGCCGGGCGCCCGCTCGGCCGGCCGCGTCCAGTCGGTGGCGCTGCGCCTGGTCTGCGACCGCGAGACGGAAATCGAACGCTTCGTCGCCGAGGAATACTGGAACATTTCCGCGCTGCTCAAGACACCGCGCGGCGACGAGTTCGAGGCAAGGCTCGTCTCGCATCTCGGCAAGCGCATCCAGCGCAATTCCGTGACCAATGGCGAGCAGGCTGGTGGCATCAAGACGCTGCTCGAAGGCGCGAAATATGTCGTCGACAGCGTCGAGGCAAAGCCCGTCAAGCGCAATCCCGGCCCGCCCTTCACCACGTCCACCCTGCAGCAGGCCGCCTCCTCCAAGCTCGGTTTCTCGGCTTCGCGCACCATGCAGGTCGCACAGAAGCTGTATGAAGGCATAGACATCGGCGGCGAGACGGTCGGTCTCATCACCTATATGCGTACCGACGGCGTGCAGATGGCGCCCGAGGCGATCGACGGCGCCCGCGCCGCCGTCGCCGACCAGTTCGGTCCGCGCTACGTGCCGGAGAAGCCGCGCTTCTATTCGACCAAGGCGAAGAACGCCCAGGAAGCCCACGAAGCGATCCGTCCGACCGACTTCAACCGCTCGCCCGACAAGGTGCGCCGTTTCCTCGACGCCGACCAGATGCGTCTCTACGACCTCGTGTGGAAGCGCGGCATCGCCAGCCAGATGGCGTCGGCGGAAATCGAGCGCACCACGGTCGAGATCCTCGCCGACAACAATGGCGACAAGGCCGGCCTGCGCGCCGTCGGCTCGGTCATCCGCTTCGACGGTTTCATCGCCGCCTATACCGACCAGAAGGAAGAGGGCGAACCGGCCGAGGACGGCGACGACGAAGGCCGTCTGCCCGAGATCAATGCGCGGGAAGCGCTGGCCAAGCAGAAGGTCAACGCGACCCAGCATTTCACCGAGCCGCCGCCGCGCTATTCGGAAGCGACGCTGATCAAGAAGATGGAAGAGCTCGGCATCGGCCGCCCCTCCACCTATGCCGCGACTCTGAAGACGCTGAGCGACCGCGAATATGTGACGATCGACAAGCGCAAGCTCATTCCGCATTCCAAGGGCCGGCTGGTGACGGCTTTCCTCGAGAACTTCTTCACCCGTTATGTCGAGTATGACTTCACCGCGGATCTCGAGGAGAAACTCGACCAGATCTCCGCCGGCGAGTTGAACTGGAAGGACGTGCTGCGCGAATTCTGGACGAATTTCTTCGCCCAGATCGAGGACACCAAGGAACTGCGCGTCACCAATGTTCTCGACGCGCTGAACGAGGCCCTGGCCCCGCTGGTCTTCCCGAAGCGCGAGGACGGCTCGGACCCGCGCATCTGCCAGGTCTGCGGCACAGGCAACCTGTCGCTGAAGCTCGGCAAGTACGGCGCCTTCGTCGGCTGTTCGAACTATCCTGAATGCAGCTTCACGCGCCAGCTCACCTCCGAGGGTGGGGCGGAGGCCGAGGCATCCGGTTCGAACGAACCGAAAGCGCTTGGCAAGGATTCGGCGACGGGCGAGGAAATCACCCTGCGCAGCGGCCGCTTCGGACCCTACGTCCAGCGCGGCGACGGCAAGGAGGCCAAGCGCTCCTCGCTGCCCAAGGGCTGGACCCCGGACAGCATCGATTTCGACAAGGCTCTGTCGCTGCTTTCGCTGCCGCGCGAGGTCGGGAACCATCCGGAGACCGGCAAGATGATCACGGCCGGCCTCGGCCGCTACGGACCGTTCATCCTGCATGACGGCACCTATGCCAATCTCGACAACATCGAGGACGTGCTTTCGGTCGGCCTCAATCGGGCCGTCACGGTTCTGGCGGAAAAGCAGAGTAAGGGACCGGGTGGACGCGGTCGGACGGCTGCGGCCCTCAAGGAAATCGGGGAACATCCGGACGGCGGCGCGATTACTGTTCGCGATGGCAAATATGGTCCCTATATTAACTGGGCGAAGGTCAACGCCACGCTGCCGAAGGGCAAGGACCCGCAGTCGGTGACGCTGGAAGAAGCCCTGCTCATGATCGCCGAGAAGGCGGGCAAGAGCGGAACCAAGAAAACCGCGGCGAAGAAGGCCCCGGCCAAGGCCGCCGCGAAACCGAAGGCCGTCAAGGCCAAGGCCGCTGCCGCCGACGCCACCGCGGCAAAGCCAAAGAAGACAACCGCCGCCAAGCCGAAGGCCAAGGCGGCACCAAAGACGAAGAAGAGCTAGATTTGAGCAAGACCCCGCGCGACCGTTCTCCCAACCCCGCCTCCGGCAACCGCAGGAGCCGGCGTGCGGAGGCTGCGGGGGCGGCAGGCGACAAGCCGACGATCATCCATGGCGAGGTACCGTCGCGGGAAGTGTTGCTCGAGTTCATCGCCGACAACCCGGATCGCGCCTCCAAGCGCGAGATCGCCAAGGCCTTCGGGCTGAAGGGCGAAACACGGGTCGAGCTCAAGGAGGTGCTGCGTTCGCTCGAGGACGACGGCCTGGTGCAGAAGGACCGCAAGTCGCTGAAGCGGCCGGGCGCTCTCCCCCCCGTCACCGTTCTCGACATCACCACGCGCGACAAGGACGGCGAACTGATCGGCCGGCCGGCGGAATGGAACGAGGAACTGGGCGTCGCGCCAGCCGTCGCCATCCGCCAGTCGAGCGCCGACCGCGCCAGGGGCAAGGCGCCCGTCGGCGGCCTGGGCGACCGGGTGCTTGCCAAGATATTCGCCTCCAAGGACCGTGCAGGTCCCGCCTATAGCGCGCGCATCATCAAGGTCATCGACCGGCATCGCAACGCGCTGCTCGGCGTGTACCGCGAAATGCCGGGTGGTGGCGGACGGCTGATGCCGATCGAACGGCGCGGCGAGGAAATGCTGATCTCAGCCGCCGACCTGGGAGACGCCAGGGACGGCGACCTGGTCGAGGTCGAGATTGCCCGTACGGGCCGCATGGGACTGACGCAGGCCCGCGTGCTGAACGTGATCGGGTCGGTCGCCTCGGAGAAGGCGATCTCGATGATCGCCATCTATTCGCACGGCATCCCGCACATTTTCCCGCAATCGGTCCTCGACGAGGCGGATGCGGCAGAGCAAACCTCCATGTCGCACCGCGAGGACTGGCGCCATGTGCCGCTGATCACCATCGACCCGCACGACGCCAAGGACCACGACGACGCGGTCTATGCCGAGCGCGACCCCTCGCCCGACAATCCCGACGGCGTGATCGTCACGGTGGCGATCGCCGACGTCTCCTGGTATATCCGGCCGAAATCGGCGCTCGACCGCGAAGCGCTGAAGCGCGGCAACTCCGTCTATTTCCCCGACCGCGTCGTGCCGATGCTGCCCGAGCGGATTTCCAACGACCTCTGCTCGCTGCGCGAGGGCGTCGACCGGCCGGCGCTTGCCGTGCGCATGACCTTCTCCAAGGAAGGCCGCAAGGCCGGACACACATTCCATCGCGTGATGATGAAGAGTGCCGCCAAGCTCTCCTACCAGCAGGCCCAGGCGGCGATCGACGGCAAGGCCGACGACAAGGCCGGTCCGTTGCTGGAGCCCATCCTGAGGCCATTGTGGCACGCCTATGAGGTGCTGAAGCGCGGCCGCGACCGTCGCCAGCCGCTCGAACTCGACATGCCCGAGCGCAAGATCATCCTCAAGCCCGACGGCACGGTGGACCGCGTTCATGTGCCGGAACGCCTCGACGCCCACAAGCTGATCGAGGAAATGATGATCCAGGCCAATGTTTCGGCCGCAGAGACGCTGGAGAAGAAGCGCCAGCCGCTCGTCTACCGAATCCATGACGCGCCGAAGCTTTCCAAGCAGGAGACGCTGCGCGAATTTCTCGCCACCATCGGCCTGACGCTCGCCAAGGGCGCAGGACTGCGGTCGAACTCGTTCAACGGCATTCTCGCCAAGGCGCTCGACACGCCGCACCAGACCATGGTCAATGAAATGGTGCTGCGCAGCCAGAGCCAGGCGATCTACAGCCCGGAGAATATCGGCCATTTCGGCCTCAACCTGCTGAAATACGCCCATTTCACCTCGCCGATCCGGCGCTATGCCGACCTGATCGTGCATCGTGCGCTGGTCGGCTCGCTGGGGCTCGGCGAAGGCGGCATCACGCCGGAGGAAGAGGCGTCGCTCGACGACATCGCGGCGGAAATCTC
The DNA here is from genome assembly GCF_059424725.1 of Allorhizobium sp. GW101-3B10. Taxonomy (NCBI): domain Bacteria; kingdom Pseudomonadati; phylum Pseudomonadota; class Alphaproteobacteria; order Hyphomicrobiales; family Rhizobiaceae; genus Allorhizobium; species Allorhizobium sp. GW101-3B10. The sequence goes on from NZ_JBWKZR010000001.1 coordinate 2,134,084, forward strand.
GACCTTCGAGCGACGTGCCATGGCCGCCGAACGCGACACCGTCAACCGGCTTATCGCCCATCATCTCGCCGGCCGGGTCGGCGACGAATTCGATGGGCAGATTTCCGGCGTCACCAAGGCCGGACTGTTCATTACCCTGCCGCAGTTCGGCGCCGACGGCTTCGTGCCCGTTTCGACTCTGGGCCGCGACTACTATATCTACGACGAAGCGCATCAGGCGCTGTCCGGCGAAAAGACCGGGCTCGGCTACCGGCTGGGCGATTCGGTCGAGGTGAAGCTCGTGGAGGCGATCCCGCTTGCCGGCGCCCTGCGCTTCGAGATGCTGAGCGAAGGGCGGCCCATGCCGACCGCCACCCGCTCGTTCCACAAGGCCGGCCGGCGCGGTGCGTTCAAGAAGCCCGGCACCCGGCCCAGCCGGCCGAGACGGTGAGGAAAGACATGGAAGGAAAAGACATGCCCGCCAGCCAGCAGGACGAACCCGTGCGCTTCGGCGGAGACGCGGAAGCGGAACGGCCCCTCGGCCGATCCATCATGCGCGGCCTGCTCAACCAGTGTCCTGCCTGTGGCAGCGGCAAGCTCTTTCGCGCCTATCTGAAGCCGGTCGACACCTGTGCGGCCTGCGGTGAGGAAATCTTCCACCACCGGTCCGACGACCTGCCGCCCTATCTGGTGATCATGGTGCTGGGCCACGTTCTGCTCGGCGGCTTCATGATGACCGACCTGATCTTCCCGGCATCGGACTGGATCCATCTGGCGATCTGGGCGCCGCTCGGCGTGATCACAGCGCTTGTTACCATCCAGCCGATCAAGGGCGGAGTGATCGGCCTGCAGTGGGCGCTGCGCATGCACGGCTTCGGCGGCGAGACGGACGAACCCGAGAGCCTCGGTCCGACCACCAGACCATGAGCAGCCATCCGTTCCATCAGCAGGACGCCACATCCCAGGCGTCCGCGAGGATGCGTCCGCGGGACGCCGCCTCGCTTCTGCTTGTCGACCGCAGCGGCGACACGCCCCGCGTGCTGATGGGCAAGCGCGGCAGCGCGCATGTCTTCATGCCGAACCTCTACGTCTTTCCGGGCGGGCGACGCGACCGCGGCGACAGCCGGCAGGCTTTCCTGCGCGACCTGAACCCACTGGTGATTGCCAGGCTGACCGGCGGCGACGCGAGCACGGCTGCGCTCAATCGGAGCCGGGGCCTCGCCCTTGCAGCCGTGCGCGAACTTGTCGAGGAAACCGGGCTCCTCATCGGACGCACGGAAAACGGTCGCAAGGGGATTTCCCGCCTTGTCGCCGATCTTGGCAGCCTGCGCTATGTCGCTCGCGCCATCACGCCGCCGGGCAATGTGCGGCGGTTCGACACCCGGTTCTTTCTGACTTTTACTGACGAAGCGGCGGTCGATCCGGCGGGCATCAGTGATTCGTCCGAATTGCACGACCTTCGTTGGCTTGACATGGAAGACCTTTCCAGTCTGAACATGCCGGCGATCACGAGGACGATCCTCGACGACGTGAAGGCACAGATGAAGAGCGATCCATCCCTGCCGTTCGGAAGCGACGGCCCGTTCTACTTCTCCCGAAACGGGCGTTTTTTCCGCGAAACCATTTGAGGTCAGACTGATGTCAAAGCCGGACTGCGGCGCAAACGGTCACCGCGAGGAGATCCACTGGCCTTCGCTGGTTGCCGCCATATCGGCCATCACCGCGGTCGGCATCGCGATCGGCCTTGGCCTGCCGCTGCTCAGCATCATTCTGGAGAAGCGCGGCATATCCTCCACGCTGATCGGCCTGAACTCGGCGATGGCGGGCGTCGCGGCGATGGCAGCGGCACCGGTCACCACCAAGATTGCCCATTCCTTCGGCGTGGCGCGCACCATGTTGTGGGCGGTCCTTTTCGCCGCGATCAGCTCGCTCGGCTTCTACTATGCGGATCAGTTCTGGATGTGGTTTCCGCTGCGCATCGTCTTCCACGGGGCGACCACGACCCTTTTCATCCTGTCCGAGTTCTGGATCAATGCCGCAGCGCCGCCATCGCGGCGCGGCCTGGTGCTCGGCATCTATGCGACCGTGCTGTCGGTCGGCTTCGCCTCCGGCCCCCTGCTCTTCTCCGTTCTCGGCAGTGACGGCATCCTGCCCTTCGCCGTGGGCGCGATCGCCATTCTCGTCGCCGCCATTCCGATCTACATCGCGCGCGGCGAAAGCCCGGCGCTCGACGAGAAGCCCAGCAGTCATTTCCTGCGCTACATCTTCCTCGTGCCGACGGCGACGGCCGCGGTCTTCATCTTTGGCGCCGTGGAGGTCGGCGGGCTGTCGCTGTTTCCGATCTACGCCACCCGAATCGGTTTTGGCGAATCGCAGGCGGCCCTGCTGCTGACCGTGATGGGCGTCGGCAACATGATCTTCCAGATCCCGCTCGGCATGCTTTCCGACCATCTGAAGGACCGCAGGCTGCTGCTGTCGGCCATGGCGGTGATCGGGCTTGCCGGTTCGCTGGCGCTCCCCTGGCTGTCGGAGAACTGGCTGCTAATGGCCATCGTGCTGCTTTTCTGGGGCGGCAGCGTCTCGGGCCTCTATACGGTGGGCCTCAGCCATCTCGGCTCGCGCCTCACCGGCTCGGACCTCGCGGCGGCCAATGCGGCCTTCGTCTTCTGCTACGCGGTCGGCACGGTCGCCGGCCCGCAGGCGATCGGCGCCGCCATCGACATTTCCGGAAACCACGGCTTTGCTTGGGCAATTGCCGGTTTCTTCGGCCTTTACGTGGCGCTTTCGGTGGGCCGGCTGCTTTTCAGAGGGAAACGGACTTGACTTTTCCGGCGCGATTTGTAGTTTCGCGCCAGATTTGCCGTGGGCTTCGTTCGGTCGTCCACGGCTTCGTTTATTAAAGGCAGGACGACCATGGCCAAGGCTACAACCATCAAGATCAAGCTGCTGTCGACAGCCGACACGGGTTTCTTCTACGTCACCACCAAGAACAGCCGTACGATGACGGACAAGATGACGAAGACGAAGTACGATCCGATCGCACGCAAGCACGTCGAATTCAAGGAAACCAAGATCAAGTAATTCTTGATCGGTTTTCAGCGTATCAGGCGCGTTGCCCCGGGCAGCGCGCCTTTTCGTTTTGGGAATCGGAGAATTCTTGCCGCGGGCTGAGCGCCCCTCGCCTGCTCCGTCTCGGGCGGAAGGACCACAGGCAAAAAAGGCACCGCGCCTGGCCGGCTGCGGTGCCCTTGCTTGAAAGATGGGGGTCGGTCAGTACACAAATACGGCACGAGGAACCGTTAATTACTTGCGTACCAACCGACCGACCCCACGACCCAGGAGATGCGGCGGACCTGAGCATCATGGGGCATCGATTGGCCTCTTCGCGAGGCGTTCTTTCTGTTGATCTCAACTTCGCTTAACTTCAGAAGAAAATCAACAGTTTCTTAACTCTTCCACATTTTGCTTTCGGCTATGGTTAAAATGCGAGAGGACGGCACAGTTTAGAAGAGCCGACTACAATCAGGACCCCAATATTTTACTTAACGCCAATATTGCAATACCGAAGTAGTTTCCTGCGTCCAATGTGGAAAAATTCAATCTTCAAAGCCTTGGCTGCGAAGGGGACACAATATCCCGCAAATGCATCCGAAAACAAAAATACATCCGCGCAGGTAGAATTTGCCGGGCAGTCTATCTATAGTTGTGAAATACTCAGAGCACTCAGAAACGCATAGCCTTCGCGCCGAAAGCCAAAAGCACATCTCCAGGAAGAGCCTTTTGGGCAATGGAAGCGGTTCGCGCCGCAGAGCGATAAAACGCTGAATTCTGACCATTGTCATTCACAGGGAATTTCGGCGCAATCCCCCAATTCGGCAACTTGACAAAAAGAGAAGGACCGGATTGCCCCCGACCAGAGGCACGGCCCGCGTCGTTTCGATACACCAAGGGTCAGGCTGCGGCGGCCACCACCCTGTTTCGTCCGTCTCGTTTCGCCTGATAGAGCGCCAGATCGGCCTGCTTCAGCAACTGCTCCGGCGTATCGAAGCCACGGCCCGCCGTCGCGATGCCCATCGAGGCGGTGATGTCGAGCGACACCCCGGCCCCCTTGAGCACGAAGGGCTTGGACTCGATGATGCCGCGCAGGCGCTCTGCAATCACGGCCGCGACGTCGGCCGCCGTATCGGGCATGACGACGACGAATTCCTCGCCCCCGTAGCGGCATGCCAGATCGGCACCGCGCACGGTCGAGCGCACACGCATGGCGAATTCCTTCAGCACCTCGTCGCCGGCGTCATGGCCATAGGTATCGTTCACCTGCTTGAAGCGATCAATGTCGGTGATGCACACCGACAGCGACTTGCCGCGCGCCTGAGCCCGGGTGAAGAGCATCTTCAGGTGGCTGTCGAGGTAGCGACGATTGTGCAGCCCCGTCAGGCCGTCCGTGACGGCGAGTTCGATCGTCTGCGTGACGCTGTGGCGCAGACGGTCGTTGAAGCGTTTGCGACGGATCTGCGTCAGCGTGCGGGCCACCAGTTCATTGGGATCGAGCGGCCGCACGATATAGTCGTTCACGCCGAGATCAAGCGCGCGGACGATCATCTGCTCGTCGCCATGCTCGGTGATCAGCAGGATCGGGATGAAGCGCGTGCGCTCCAGCGAGCGCAGCTGCGAGCAGAGCCGGAGCGGATCGTAGTCGTCGAGATTGCCGTTGACGATGACCAGGTCATAGGGGTTTTCGGCCGCATCGAACACGGAGGCCTGCGGGTCGGACATCGCGGTCACGACAGCGATCGGCTTCAGCGTCTTGATGATGCGTTCCTGGGAACTGCCGCGGCTGTCGACCAGCAGCACCTGGGCCGCCTCCTCGAGCCGGCCTTCGCTGAGGCGCAGGGGATCGTCGATGCCTATCGACTGGGCGGTGTCGGCGCGGATGCGTAATTCATCGCTGAGCGTCTTCAGGCGCACGAGGCTCTTGACCCGCGAGATCAGCTGCAGATCATTGACCGGCTTGGTGAGAAAGTCGTCGGCGCCGGCCTTCAGGCCGCGCACGCGGTCGGACGGCTGATCCAGCGCCGTCACCATGACGACCGGAATATGGGCAGTGCGCGGATTGGCCTTCAGCCGCTCGCAGACCTCGAAACCATCCATTTCGGGCATCATGATGTCGAGCAGAACCACGTCGACCTGGGTGCGGTCGCAAATGTCCAGCGCATCACGGCCGTTGTCGGCGGTCAGCACCTCGAAGTACTCGGCAATCAGGCGGGCCTCGAGCAGCTTCACATTGGCCGGAATGTCATCGACGACAAGTATTCTCGCGGTCATCGGCCCCGTTCCCTCACGCGTCGCCCAGATAGGTCTTGATCGTCTCGATGAACTTCGGCACGGAAATCGGCTTGGAGACATAGGCTTCGCAACCGCCCTGGCGGATGCGTTCCTCGTCGCCCTTCATGGCAAAGGCCGTGACGGCAATCACCGGGATCACGTGTAGCTCGGGGTCTTCCTTCAGCCAACGGGTCACGTCGAGGCCGGAGACCTCGGGCAGCTGGATATCCATCAGGATCAGGTCAGGGCGATGCTTGCGCGCCAGATCAAGCGCCTCCATGCCATTACGGGTCTGGATCGTCTCATAGCCAGAAGCTTCGATAAGATCGCGGAAGAGCTTCATATTGAGCTCGTTGTCTTCGACAATCATTACCTTCTTCGGCATAAACCCCGTCCCCTCATCCTGCCTGGCATCCACAGATCGCTGCGGTGCGGCAGTTTGCACTCCTGGTGCGATGTCATGCTAAGGTCATTTGGTTGAGAAATAGGTAACTGTAACGAGAAATCCGGAAAGGCCCATGAAGAACAGCAGCATACCCATAAGTGCCGAGGAAACCGCCATCGCCGTTTTCGGCTGGCTTGCCGGCGAGCCGGACATGCTCGGCCGCTTTCTGGCCCTTTCGGGCACCCAGCCCGACCAATTGCGCCAGTCGATTCGCGATCCCGCCTTCATGGCCGGCATGCTGGATTTCCTCATGGCGCACGAGCCGACCCTCATGGCCTTCTGCGCGGCGACCGACACCAAGCCGGAAGCCGTCGTCAGCGCCTCGCATCACTACAATGGTCCGACGCTCGATTCGGGAGACTTCTGAATGACGCAGGGGGTCGACGCAATCCGGTTGAGCGATCGGCCCCTGGTCGTCTGCGACGTCGACGACGTCGTGCTGCAGTTCATCGTCCCCTTTCAATCCTATCTCGACAGTCTGGGTCACAGGTTGGTTCCCCGCTCGTTCCGGCTGCATGGCAATATCGTGTCCCAAGCGACGGAGACCGCCCTGCCCGACCGGGAGGTCAGCGATCTTATCGACGCCTTCTTCGACGCCCAGGAGACCTGGCAGACGCCATTTCCCACGACGGCAGCGGCGATCGAGGCCATCGCCCGTGATGCCGACATCGTGTTCCTGACCGCCATGCCGCCGCGCTTTGCCGACCGACGCCGGCGCCTGCTCGACTCGATCGGCCTCAGCCAGCCGCTGGTGGCGACCCAACAGCCCAAGGGGCCCGTTGTCGAAACCCTGCATGGCGGTCGCCCGCTGCCGGTCGCCTTCATCGACGACATGGCGCACAATCTGGTTTCGGTTGGAACCCATGTCAGCGATTGCCTGCTCTTGCACATGATCCCGGTCTCCGAGATCCATCGGCATGCGCCGCCGGCCGTGCCGCCCGTCCTGCGCGTTGCAGACTGGCCCGAGGCAACGCAGCACATCCGCCGGCATTGCAGCACTAGCCGGGCCTCATAAGAACGCCAGCCGCATCAGCGGCCTGCCCTCCTTGCGCAAGGCCACCTCTTCAAAACCGGCGGCGCGAAAAATCCGCGTCGGCCCGACATAGAGACCGACGGATTTCGACTGTTTGGTGCGATCGATCGGACAGGCCTCGACGCGGCTTGCTCCGTTTTGTCTGGCAAAGTCGACGGCTGCGGCCAGCAAGAGATGGCTGAGGCCGACACCACGGCCGGACGAGACGACGAAAAAGCAACTGATTGCCCAGACGCCCGGATCGGCCGCATCGACCTCGTCCACCGGGCGGGACACGGTGCGCGGCGAGTTCCAGTTGGGCACATCGCTGCGCGGCCCCACCTGCACCCAGCCGACCGGTTGGCCGTCGCGATAGCCGATCAGGCCCGGCGGCGGCCCGGACAGCACGCGCGCCCGCATGTACTGCTTCTTTTCGGTACCACCGAGCAGCTTGCGCTGCGCCGGCGCAAGGCGAAAATAGGTGCACCAGCAGCCATAACAGGCGCCCTGCGGCCCCATCACCATCTCGAAATCGGGCCAGAGGTCAGCGGTCAAAGGCTTTGTTGTGAACACGGTCTCATTCATCGAATCTTGCCTCTTGAGTGCGATCAGGCTAGCGCGTAAGGTGGCAATGTTCAACCTTTGTTCTCATCATGGCCGCGTCCAACGATCATCTTCCGGGATTTTGCCGCGATTGCCTGAAAGGGCAGCCGGAGGGCCGAAAGCGCTGTAGCCAATGCGGCAGCCCTCGTCTGGTCTATCATCCCGAACTCTACAGGCTGACACTCGCCCACATCGACTGCGACGCCTTCTATGCCTCGGTGGAGAAGCGCGACAATCCCGACCTCGTCGACAAGCCGGTGATCATCGGTGGGGGAAAGCGGGGGGTCGTCTCGACCGCCTGCTACATCGCCCGCATTCATGGCGTGCGATCGGCCATGCCGATGTTCAAGGCGCTGGAGGCATGCCCGCAGGCCGTGGTGATCAAGCCGGACATGGAGAAATACGTCCGGGTCGGGCGGCAGGTGCGCTCGATGATGGAAGAGCTGACGCCGCTCGTCCAGCCGCTGTCGATCGACGAAGCCTTTCTCGAGCTCAAGGGCACCGAACGGCTGCATCACGATCCTCCGGCGCGGGTCCTGGCGCGGTTTGCCCGGCGCGTCGAGGAGGAGATCGGCATCACCGTTTCCGTCGGGCTCTCCTACTGCAAGTTCCTCGCCAAGGTAGCCTCGGACCTGCAGAAGCCGCGCGGCTTTTCGGTGATCGGCGAGGCCGAGGCGCTGTCCTTCCTGGCGCCCCGCCCCGTCACCACCATCTGGGGTGTCGGCAAGGCCTTTGCCGCGACGCTGGAGCGCGACGGCATCCGCACCGTCGGGCAATTGCAGACCATGGAGGAAAGCGACCTCATGCGGCGCTACGGCACCATGGGGCAGCGTCTGTTTCGCCTGTCGCGCGGCATCGACGACCGCGACGTGCACCTCAACGACGCCGCCAAGAGTGTTTCGGCCGAGACCACCTTCTTCGACGACATCTGGCAGTACGAGGAACTGGTCACGCATCTGCGTTCGCTGTCCGAAAAGGTCGCGTGGCGGCTGAAAAAGAGCGGTATCTCCGGTCAGACCGTGGTGCTGAAACTGAAGACCGCCGACTTCAAGCTCAGGACGCGCAACCGCAGGCTGGACGACCCGACGCAGCTTGCCGACCGGATCTTTCGCACCGGGCTCGCCCTGCTGGAAAAGGAAGCGGACGGAACGCGCTTCCGCCTGATCGGCATCGGCGTCAGCGACCTCCAGGACGAGTCGCGCGCCGATCCGCCAGATCTCGTCGACGAACAGGCGCAGCGCCGGGCTGCGGCAGAGATGGCCATGGACAAGCTGAGGGAGAAGTTCGGAAGATCGAGCGTACAGACCGGTTATACGTTTCCCGGAAAGGGGAATACACGCATCTGAGTCTCTTTACTTGCTCGTACCCACGCCGATTAATACAAAGTGCGGAGCCGATGCACCGATCAAGTCTTTGCGTGTTTACACGAGTTCGTGAACGTCGAATTTTCTTCAAACCTTCCTTAAGCTTCCCATCATAGTCTGCCGCAATTCGTATTGCGTAGGGGATCCTGTATCATGTTCAAGTCGCTGGCTGCTTCGCTCGGCCTTCTGTCCGCGACCGTTTTTGCCACACCGGCCCTGTCCGGCAATGGCGCCTCGCTTCAGATTTTCGTCTCAAAGGCGGAGCAGACTCTGACCGTCTATGACGGCGACCAGATCATCGCCACGTCGAAGGTTTCCACCGGAAAGGCCGGCCACACCACCCCGTCCGGCGTCTTCTCGATCCTGGAAAAGCGCAAATACCACGAATCCAACCTCTATTCGAACGCGCCGATGCCGTGGATGCAGCGCATCACCTGGTCGGGCGTGGCGCTGCATGAATCGAACAGCGTGCCGAACTATCCGGCGTCGCATGGCTGCGTGCGCCTGCCGCGGGCCTTTGCCAAGCAGCTCTTCTCCATGACGGAGCGCGGTGCCCATGTAATCATCACCGACCAGCCGGTGGCACCGGTCTGGCTGGAGCACGCAAACCTCTTCACGCCACGCGTTGCCGTTCAGGCTGGCCAGTTGCTTTCCGACGCGGAACTGCGTCCAAGCACGCTCGATGCCTCGTTGAAAACGGTCGAAGTCGCGATGGCCGACGTTCTGCCGAAGGCAGGCGCCTCGGCCAAGGTCATGCTCGAGGAAGAGCCGCCGCTTCGCATCCTCATCACTCGGCGTGGCCAGCGCGAAATGCTGATCGACGCGCAGACCCTGCTCGGCGAACTCGGCTTCGACGCCGGCATTCCGGACGGGCATATCGGCAAGGCGACGGTGTCCGCCGTCAACGGCTTCAAGCGCTGGAAGGGCCTCGACACCAAGGGCGAACTGATTACCGCCGAATTCCTCGGCGAGCTGTTCAAGAGTGCCGGCAAGGGCGAGCCGCCGCTCGGCCAGATCATGGTGCGCCAGAAGTTCACGCCGCTGTTCGAGGCGCCGGTGACGATCGCCGATCCGCAGATCGCGCTCGGCACGCACCTCATCGAGGCCGTCGATGTGGATCGCTACGGCAGAAAGGCCAGCTGGCGTGCGGTGACGCTTGAGAACCACCTCTCGAATGCCACCACCAAGCGATTGGGCATCACGACGCCCGCCGACGATACGAGCGTCTACAATGCGGCAGCCGCGTTGGACCGCATCACCATCCCCGCCCATATCCGCCACCGGATCGAAACGCTGCTGAGCGAAGGCACGTCGCTGACCATTTCGGACACCGGCATCGGTCCGGAAACCGGCCCCGGCACCGACTTCATCACCATCACCCACCGCGCACCGAAGGCCTGATCAGGGCCTCGGGCTCAGACGAGTTCGACATCGACGACGCCCGGCGCCGTGCGCAGCGCCGCGGCGATCTCGGGCGAGATGCGGAACTTGTCGGTGAGTTCGACCTCGATCTCGCGCTGGCCGTCGTCCTTAATGACGATGAAGGAGACGAGCGCATCGCCGCGCGTGTTGAGATGCGCAGCGACTGCCTTCAACGGACCGGAATCGCGCACATAGACGCGCAGCGCCTTCTGCATCTGCACCGACTTCTCCTCCAGCGACTGGGCCGTCTGGATCCGCAGGCCGATACCTTCCGGCCGCTCTTCGGCGGCCACCGTGATGACGAGCGACTTGCCGGATTCGAGCAGGTCGCGGTACTGGTTCAGCCCCTCGGAAAACAGCACGGCTTCATACTGACCAGAGGCGTCGGAAAAGGTGACGATGCCCATCTTGTTGCCGGTGCGGGTCTTGCGCTCCTGGCGGGCGATCACCGTGCCGGCGAGCCGGCCCGCCGTCGCGCCCTGGCGGACCGACTGGGAGAAATCGGCAAAACTCTGCACCCGCATCTTGTCGAGCAGCGAGCGATAGGAATCGAGCGGATGGGCGGTGAGATAGAAGCCGAGCACCTGGAACTCGCGCATCAGCTTCTCCGACGGCAGCCAGGCGGTGTAGCCGGGAAATGAGATGCGCTCCGGTCCGGTCGCGCCGCCGGAACCGAACATGTCCGACTGACCGCTCACCGCATTTTCCTGGGCGCGCTGGGCATAACCGAGAATGCGGTCGAGGCCGCCCACGAGTTCGGCGCGGTCGTGGCCGAAGCAATCGAAGGCGCCGGCGCAGATCAGGCTTTCGAACACGCGGCGGTTCACCTGCTTCGGATCGATGCGCAGGCAGAAATCCTCGATATTGGCAAAGGGCTTGTCGCCCCTGACCTCGACAATGTGCTGGACGGCGGAATCGCCGACGCCCTTGAGCGCCGCCAGCGCATAGTAGATGCGGTTCGGCCCGGTCTGGAAATGGCGGAACGAGGTCTGCACCGAAGGCGGCACGATCTCGATGCCGAGACGGCCGGCATCCTGGCGGAAATCGTTGAGCTTTTCCGTGTTCGCCATGTCGAGCGTCATCGACGCGGCGAGGAACTCGGTCGGATAATGCGCCTTCATATAGGCGGTCTGGTAGGAGACGATGGCGTAGGCGGCGGCGTGCGACTTGTTGAAGCCGTAGTTGGCGAACTTGGCCAGCAGCTCGAAGATGTTTTCCGCCTGCGGCTTGGACACGCCGTTCTTCATTGCGCCGTCGACGAAGCGGGCGCTCTGCTGGTCCATCTCCGCCTTGATCTTCTTGCCCATGGCGCGGCGCAGAAGGTCGGCTTCGCCGAGCGAATAGCCCGACAGGACCTGGGCGATCTGCATGACCTGTTCCTGATAGACGATAACCCCTTGGGTCTCCTTCAGCAGGTAGTCGATCTGCGGATGAATGGAGGCGATCTCCTCCTCGCCATGCTTGCGGGCATTGTAGACCGGGATGTTCTCCATCGGGCCCGGACGATAGAGCGCCACCAGCGCAATGATGTCCTCGATGCAGTCGGGACGCATGCCGATCAGCGCCTTGCGCATGCCGGCACTTTCCACCTGGAACACGCCGACCGTCTCGCCGCGCGACAACATTTCGTAGGTCAGCTTGTCGTCGAGCGGGATGGCGGCGAGATCGACCTTGATGCCGCGCTGCTCCACCACGAAGTCGACGGCCGTCTTGAGGACGGTCAGCGTCTTCAGGCCGAGAAAGTCGAATTTGACGAGGCCAGCCTGCTCGACCCATTTCATGTTGAACTGGGTGACCGGCATGTCGGAACGCGGATCGCGATACATCGGCACCAGCTTCGACAGCGGGCGGTCGCCGATGACGATGCCGGCGGCATGAGTCGAGGCGTGACGGTAGAGGCCCTCGATCTTCTGGGCGATGTCGAGCAGGCGCGCGACGACCGGCTCCTCGTCGGCCGCCTCCTGCAGCTTCGGCTCCTCCTCGATCGCCTTCGACAGCGGCGTTGGGTTGGCCGGGTTGTTCGGCACCAGCTTGCAGATCTTGTCGACCTGGCCATAGGGCATTTCCAGCACGCGGCCGACGTCGCGCAGCGCCGCACGCGCCTGCAGTGAACCGAAGGTGATGATCTGCGCCACCTGCTCGCGGCCGTATTTGCGCTGCACGTAGCGGATCACCTCTTCGCGGCGGTCCTGGCAGAAGTCGATGTCGAAGTCGGGCATCGACACGCGTTCCGGATTGAGGAAGCGTTCGAACAGCAGCGAGAAGCGCAGCGGATCGACGTCGGTGATGGTCAGCGCATAGGCGACCAGCGAGCCCGCGCCCGAGCCGCGGCCCGGACCGACGGGAATGTCATGCTGCTTGGCCCATTTGATGAAGTCGGAAACGATCAGGAAGTAGCCCGGAAACTTCATACGCTCGATGACGCCGAGTTCGAACTCCAGCCGTTCGCGGTAATCCTTCTCGACATAGCCCGGGGCCATGCCAAGCGCCGCGAGACGTCCGTCCAGCCCCTCCTCCGCCTGGCGGCGCAGTTCGAGCGCCTCGGCGCGCTCGGCCTCCAGCGGATCGTCGCTGCCGCCGGTGAAGCGCGGCAGGATCGGCTTGCGCGTGTCGAGCACGAAGGCGCACCGCCGGGCGATCTCGACCGTATTGTCCAGCGCCTCCGGCAGATCGGCAAACAGCGCCCGCATCTCCTTCCGGCTCTTGAGATAGTGATCCGGCGTCAGGCGAAAACGATTGTCGTCGGAGACGATCGCATTGTGGGCGACCGCCATCAGCGCGTCATGGGCCTCATAGTCGTCGCGCGACGGAAAAAAGGCCTCGTTGGTGGCAACCAGAGGAATATCGTGCTCATAGGCCAGCGCCACCATGCGGCGCTCGTGGCCACGGTCGAATTCGCCATGGCGCTGCAATTCGATATAGAGACGGTCGCCGAACAGACGCTTGAGTTCCAGAAGCCGCGCCTCGGCCTGGGCACGGTGCCCCTCCTTGACAGCCAGGTCGACCGGACCCTTGGCCGCACCCGTGAGCACGATCAGGCCGTCGGTGCCCAGCTCTTCCAGCCAAGACATGCATATGTGCACGGCCTGCGAGGAATCGCCGCCGAGATAGGCCCGGCTGACCAGATCGACCAGATGCTCATAGCCGCCGGCATCGGCGGCCAGAAGGACGATCGCCGGATAGGCGCTGACCGACGACTGGCCGCTGCGCTTCTCGCCGCCGGCATCTTCCATGTCGATCGACAGCTGGCAGCCGATGATCGGCTGCAGGCCGTCACCGATCGCCTTCTGCGAAAATTCGAGGGCGACGAACAGATTGTTGGTGTCGGTGATGGCGATCGCCGGCTGATTGTCGGCGACGGCCTTGCTGAGAATCTTCTTCAGCGGCAGCGCACCCTCCAGCAGGGAGAAGGCCGAATGCAGCCGCAGATGGACGAAACCGGGATCTGTGCCGACCGGTTCCGAACCGCTCGCGCCTGCTGCCATATCGCCCATAGAGACCAATCCTCGTACCGCATCTGAATCAGCCGTGATTTTCGGCCGAGCGGCAGGGGAAGTCCAGAACAGTTTGCCCTGAAAGGGCGCTCTCTACAGCTTTAGGGCAAGCGGGCGGAAGGCGGAGGATCAGAGCGCCAACATGATCACCGAAACGCTGGCGACAAACATGGAAATCGAGGCGAATGCGGCGACGTCACGAAGAATTTCGGTCATGGCTCTCTCCTTACTCGTTATGTTTCTTTTATGTTCCTTCTTTGTTCACGTGTCAATACCATTATAAGTCGCTCTCTCGCGTGACTTCGTGCCGGAAGTCCGACAGACTGCGCTGATGGCGCTTTAGGGGATGGGCAGTGATCAGGCAGTTCTTTTTCTTGGTTTCGGTGGGGCTGCTGCCGGCCACGGGTGTTCCTGCCCAGCCGTTTCCGGCCGAGCGGATTGTCGCCGGAGCGTCGGGCGACTGGAACAAGGACGGAGCGACGGATCTGGCCCTGCTCGTTGCCCCCGGCAGCGATGACGAGGTCGTCGGCATTTATCTCTATGTCACGGAGAGCGATCGCGGCCTGCTGAGGCTGGTGACAGCAGCACCGGACAAGGTCTGGGGCAATACCAGACTGGATGGCTTATATGGCCGGGACCCGGCGATCACGGCGCTTGCCAACGGCTCCATCGCCGTGATGTCGCACAACTCCAGCATCGGCCGAGATCGCTGGGAAAAGACCCTGACGCTTGCCTATCGCGGGGGCCGGTTCATCGTCGCCGGCTACACCTATAGCGACTATGACACGATCGATAATGACAGCGGTTCCTGCGACTACAATGTCGTGACCGGCAAGCTGACGCGGGACGAAACCGCCCGAAGCGTGGCACCGAGGACCGTGTCGATCGAGGATTGGACCGACGAGATCGGCAGCACGGCTTGCGGGCACTCCTAGACGATCCCGCCCCCTCATCGACTATGCGACGAAATCGACCACCTGTCCGTCGATCAGCGTCACGCAGCGGTCCATCCGGCGGGCGAGCTCGTGATTGTGTGTGGCGATGAGGGCCGCAAGGCCCGACTGCCGGACCAGCGCCTCCAGCGCGGAAAAGACGTAGGACGCGGTCTCCGGGTCGAGATTGCCGGTCGGTTCGTCGGCCAGGAGCACCAGCGGCGCATTGGCGACCGCGCGGGCGATGGCGACGCGCTGCTGTTCCCCGCCGGAGAGCTCCGCCGGGCGGTGTTCGCCGCGATGGCCAACGCGCATGTAGTCGAGCAGCTGCGACGCGCGCTCGCGGGCTTCCTCGCGCGAAAGACCGGCGATCAGCTGCGGCATCATGATGTTTTCCAGCGCTGAGAATTCCGGCAGCAGGTGATGGAACTGGTAGACGAAGCCCACGGAATGGCGGCGCATGGTGGTGCGGCGCTCGTCCGACAGGTCCTGGCAGGGGACGCCGCCCAGCGTCACTTCACCTGCATCCGGATGCTCGAGCAGGCCTGCAATATGCAGGAGCGTCGACTTGCCGGTGCCCGAAGGGGCGACGAGGGCGACGGTCTCGCCGCTCCTCAGGCTGAAATTGGCACCCTTGAGGATGCTGAGGATCATTTCGCCCTGCCCGTAGTGGCGGTCGATGCCGGAAAGCGAAAGAACGGTGTCGGTGGCCATGGGACCAGTATCCTTATTCGTAGCGCAGGGCCTGGACCGGATCGAGGCGCGAGGCGCGCCAGGCCGGGAAGATCGTCGCCAGGAAGGAGAGGCTGAGCGCCATGACGACGACGGACACCGTCTCGCCGACGTTCATGTCAGCGGGCAGCTTGCTGAGGAAGTAGAGTTCGGGATCGAACAGCACCGTGCCCGAAACCCAGGAGAAGAAGCCGCGGATCGACTCGATGTTGAGACAGACGACCACGCCGAGCAGCACGCCCGCGAACGTCCCGGCCGTGCCGATCGCCGCGCCGGTCATGAAGAAGATCCGCATGATGGCGTTGGCGCTGGCGCCCATGGTGCGCAGGATGGCGATGTCGCTCGACTTGTCCTTCACCAGCATGATCAGGCCGGAAATGATGTTAAGCGCCGCCACCAGCACGATCAGGGTGAGGATCATGAACATCACGTTGCGCTCCACCTGCAGGGCGGAGAAGAAGGTCTGGTTGCGCTGACGCCAGTCGGTGATCAGGATTTCCCGCCCGGCGGCTTGCTCGATCTTGGGCCGCATCTCGTCGACCGCGTCCGGATCGGTTACGAACAGTTCGATCGACTGCACCAGGCCTTCGGCGTTGAAGTAGAGCTGCGATTCCTCGAGCGGCATGTAGATGATCGACGCGTCATATTCCGACATGCCGATCTCGAAGACGCCCGAAACCGGATAGGCCTTGACGCGCGGATTGACCCCGAGCGGGGTGATGTCGCCTTCGGGCGAGACCAGCGTGATCGTATCGCCGGCCGTGATGCCGAGATCGGCGGCCATGCGCGAACCGACCAGCACCCCCTGCCCGGCGGCAAAGCCCACCAGATCGCCGGCGCGGATATTGCCGGAGACGGTGGTGAGCCTCGTCATGTCCTCGGAGCGGATGCCGCGCACCAGCGCGCCGGTTCCGGCCCCGGCGCGGCCGGAGGCCAGCGTCTGGCCCTCGACGAGCGGCAGCGCCATGGTGACGCCCGGCACGGCTGCGAACTTGGTCGCCAGCTCCGCGTAGTTGTCCAGCGGCCCGGCGGCCGTCTGGACGATCATGTGGCCGTTGATGCCGAGGATGCGGGATATGAGTTCGGTACGGAAACCGTTCATCACCGCCATGACGATGATCAGCGTCGCCACCCCCAGCATGATGCCGAAGAAGGAGAAGCCGGCGATCACCGAGATGAAGGCTTCCTTCCGCCGGGCGCGCAGATAGCGCCACGCGACCATGCGCTCGAAGGCGGAGAAAGGCCGGGCGGCGCCGCCGCTTCCGGCTCCGGCCGTCTCATTGGCGGAGGATGCACTCGTCATGTCGTCTCCTGGGCCGGGTTATCCGACCAGCTTGTTGATGGCGGCCTCGATGGTCATCGTCTCGCGCGCACCGGTCTTGCGGTCCTTGATCTCGATCTCGCCATTGGCGACCGAGCGCGGGCCGGCAATGATCTGCACGGGAACGCCGATCAGGTCGGCGGTCGCGAACTTGGTTCCGGCACGGTCGTCGGTGTCGTCATAGAGCACGTCCTTGCCAGCCTTGGTCAGAGCGCCGTAGAGCCTGTCGCAGGCCGCGTCGCAGGCCGCATCGCCCGACTTCATGTTGATGACCATGCAGTCGAACGGCGCAACCGAATCCGGCCAGATGATTCCGTTCTCGTCATGCGAGGCTTCGATGATGGCGGGAACAAGGCGGGTCGGGCCGATACCGTAGGACCCCATGTGGACAAGGTGCTCCTTGCCGTCCGGACCCTGGACCTTGGCGCCCATCGGCTCGGAGTATTTGGTGCCGAAATAGAAGATATGGCCGACCTCGATGCCGCGGGCCGAGAGGCGATCGCTCTCGGGAATGGCGTTGAAGGCGGCCTCGTCATGCATTTCCGAGGTCGCGGCATAGACCGAGGTCCATTTGTCGAAGATCGCCTGGAGACCGGCGACGTCATCGAAATCGGTATCTTCGGCCGGAATGTCGAAGTCGACGAAGCTCTTGTGGCTGAAGACTTCGGATTCGCCGGTGTCAGCCAGAATGATGAATTCGTGGCTGTGATTGCCGCCGATCGGGCCGGTATCGGCGCGCATCGGGATCGCCCGCAAGCCGAGGCGGGAGAAGGTCCGCAGATAGGCGGCGAACATCTTGTTGTAGGAGTGGATCGCGTCGTCCTGGGTGAGGTCGAAGGAATAGGCATCCTTCATCAGGAATTCGCGCGAGCGCATCGTGCCGAAACGCGGGCGGATCTCGTCGCGGAACTTCAGCTGGATATGATAGAGGTTGAGCGGCAGGTCCTTGTAGGACTTGACCGAGGAGCGGAAAATGTCCGTGACCATTTCCTCATTGGTCGGACCGTAGAGCATCGGCCGCTCCTGGCGGTCCTTGATGCGCAGCATTTCCTTGCCGTAGTCCTCGTAGCGGCCGCTTTCCTGCCAGAGTTCGGCCGATTGCAGCGTCGGCATCAGCAGTTCGATCGCGCCGGCGCGGTTCTGTTCCTCGCGGATGATGGCATTAACCTTGTCGAGCACGCGCTTGCCGAGCGGCAGCCAGGAATAGATGCCCTGGCTCTGCTGCCGGATCATCCCGGCGCGCAGCATCAGGCGGTGGGAGACGATCTCCGCTTCCTTGGGGTTTTCCTTGAGGATCGGCAGGAAATAGCGCGAAAGACGCATAACAGGTTCCAACAGTTGAGGATTCCGCGAAACCAGCGGAATCAGCCATGACGAGGGTAATTCTCGAAGCGTTCATAGCGGTTTCCCTCCGCGAAGAAAACCCGCCAACGCCGCGCCGGCCCGTCACCCACAGGGCGATCGCAGATGGCTGACGAATGCCGCCGAAGTCGCCCGAATGCGGCTCTGCGTCACTTCCCCTGCGACAAATCCGACCCTGTGGATTTTTTTTGGCGACTGTAGCAAATATGCAAAAAATGGGGTGACAAAGCGCACAAGTTGGGCTAGCGTGAGCCCATAAAAGAGGCAGGGAGTTCAAATTCTTGCCAACTCGCGGTCAAGTCTTGGGAGGATCAGATCTTAGGCGCGCTCGTTCGCAGCCCCTTAAATGGTGAAGGATCACGCGATACTTGAACAAGGTCTTCGGACCTTGTTTTTTTTTGCCTTCAGAGATCGAGAGGCTTCAGGCGGAGCCAAGACGGTCCGCAGTTTCTGCCGAAATCACAATGACTTGAACGAAACTTCTGCGGATCTGAGTCAGGCTGCCTGCATAGACTCGTCTTTGGGCGCGCGCTGGCGAGCGAGGCAATCAGTCGAATTTGGGAAGGAAGTTGGGCAGGCTGTCGAGGCCCACGCCGAAATAGGACGTCACGACATACCAGCCGCCATAGATGACGGCCGAAACGACCGTGGTCATCAGCACAACCTTACCGCCGCGAAAACGCGCCGGCGCACTCTCGACACTCCCCGGGACAACCTCATCGGCCTCGGCCTGGGTTCGCATGCCGATCGGCAGAATGGCGAACAGCGTGATCCACCAGATGACGAAATAGACCGCAACGGCGGAGAGGATGGGCATTGTCAGGGTTCCTATGGCTGCCCGGCACAGATGATATGCAGGGCCTCGGGCGACTTATAGGACCGCTCGCGGCGCGGTGCAAATGCCAAGTCCGCTCCGGGTTCAGACCTGTTCGAGTTCGATCAGCGTTCCGTAGAAGTCCTTGGGATGTAGGAACAACACCGGCTTGCCGTGGGCGCCGATCTTCGGCTCGCCACCGCCGAGCACCCGCGCACCGCCGCTGGCCAGTTGGTCGCGCGCGGCCAGGATGTCCTCGACCTCGTAGCAGATGTGGTGCATGCCGCCACCCGGGTTCTTGGCGAGAAAGGCGGCAATCGGTGAGTCCGCGCCGAGCGGCTCAAGCAGTTCGATCTTGGTGTTCGGCAGTTCGACGAAGACGACGGTGACGCCATGCTCCGGCAGGGCCTGCGCCTGCGAGACATGCGCACCGAGCGTATCGCGGTAGGATGTGGTCGCAGCGACGAGGTCCGGAACGGCGATGGCGACGTGATTGACGCGTCCAAGCATGGCAGTCTCCTTAAAAGACGAAACGCGGCGAAGCTATACCAGCTTCGCCGCGAAGATCATTCAGACTTTGGTCACGAACACGGTGACGATCGGCTTCTTGCCCCAGGCATCGTTGGCCGTGCCGCGCACCGCACGGCGGATGCTCTCGCGCACCATCTCCAGATCCTTGCGCCTGGCGCGCGGAATGCTCTCGACCGCGCCGAGAACGGCGTCATAGAGGGTGTCCTCCATGGATTCGCCTTCCTGGTCGTATTGCGGCAGGCCGAAAGTGATCAATCCGGGATCGCCGAGGAACTCCAGCTTGCTGTCCAGCAACACGTTGATGGCGACATGGCCGACATAGGAGAGCTTGCGCCGGTTGGCGATGCCCATCTCGTCGAGATCGCCAAGCAGCTTGCCGTCCTTGTAAATACGGCCATGCGGCACCTGGTCGATGACCTCCGCGGGGCCGGGCGCCAGACGCAGCATGTCGCCGTTGCGCACGCGCGGCACGCTCTCGATACCGGCCTGCCCGGCCAGCTCCGCCTGCGAAATCAGATGGGCGGCCTCGCCATGCACGGGCACGAGAATCTGCGGTCTCGTCCATTCGTACATCTGCAACAGCTCGTTGCGCCGCGGATGGCCCGATACGTG
This sequence comes from Allorhizobium sp. GW101-3B10, assembly GCF_059424725.1. Lineage (NCBI taxonomy): Bacteria > Pseudomonadati > Pseudomonadota > Alphaproteobacteria > Hyphomicrobiales > Rhizobiaceae > Allorhizobium > Allorhizobium sp. GW101-3B10. The sequence continues at coordinate 2,154,032 of NZ_JBWKZR010000001.1, forward strand.
GACCAGCGCCTCGCTGTCGGTGACGATGTGAATGCCCTGCTCCATCAGACCGTTCTTGATCTCGATGATGGCCTTTTCATTGCCCGGAATGGTGCGCGACGAGAAGACCACGGTGTCGCCGGCCGTCAGCGCCACGTTGCGCATCTCGTCGCGGGCGATCTTGGCGAGCGCTGCACGCGGCTCGCCCTGGCTGCCGGTCAGGATGATGACGACCTTGTCGCGCGGGATGAAGCCGAACTCGTCTTCGGCGATGAAGGGCTTCAAGCCCTGCATGATGCCGAGATCGTCGGCGACGGCGCAGACGCGCTTCAGCGACGAGCCGAGCAGCAGGACCTCACGGCCGGCCGCTTCGGCCGCCTGGGCGATCGAACGGATACGGCCGACATTCGACGAGAAGGTGGTGATCGCGACGCGACCTTCGGCCGCCTCGATGATCTGGCGCAGCCCCTCCGAGACCTGTTCCTCCGAGGGAGAAACGCCGTCGCGCATGGAATTGGTGCTGTCGCACATCACGGCGAGCACGCCCTCGTCGCCGATTGCGCGGAAACGGGCTTCGTCGGTCAGCGGCCCAAGCGAGGGATGATGGTCGATCTTCCAGTCGCCGGTGTGGATGACGTTGCCGAGCGGCGTGCGGATGACCAGCGACATCGGCTCGGGAATCGAGTGGTTGACGCCGACCGCCTCGATCGAGAACGGGCCGACATTGATCACGTCGCCGGCCTTGAACGGGGTTACCGGGATCTTTGCCCGGCTGCCTTCGTAGTCGCGCTTGGCTTCCAGCATGCCGGCGGTGAACCCCGAGCCATAGACGGGCACATTGAGGCCCGGCCAGATGTCGTTGAGGCCGCCATAGTGGTCCTCATGGGCATGGGTGATGATGATCGCCTTGAGCTTGTTCTTGCGGGCGGCGATGAAGCTGACATCGGCAAGCACGAGATCGACGCCCGGCAGATCGGGACCTGGGAAGGTCACGCCGCAATCGACCATGATCCATTCGCGGCTCGACGGCGCGCCGTAGCCATAGAGTGCGAGGTTCATGCCGATTTCGCCGACGCCGCCCAGCGGCACGAACACCAGTTCTTCGTTCTTTGCCATTCTTTCCTTGATCCAGTTCACCCGAAGAAGACGTCGCCAGCAGCGATCGCCATGCGGCCATCTTCGCCGCGGTCGAGTATCAGCATGCCTTTATCATCGATTCCGCAAAAGTAACCGGAAATCGACCGGTCCGGCAGGTTCACCGTGATTTTTTCGCCTATGCCGCAGGCGACCGCGCGCCAGCGTCTGACGATCCCGGCGATCCCCCTGCCCTCGTCCCAGATCGCCAGGATGTCGGCCATGCTGGCGAACAGGTGGGCAAAGAGCTCCGCCGGCGAGACAAAGACCCCGTGATCGTTGAGCGAGGTCACGGGATAGGCCGTCTCTTCCGGCTTGGCACGAATGTTGATGCCGATGCCGATCACCAGCGCATAGCGTCCGTCGGCCAGCCGCTCGCCTTCGAGCAGGATGCCGCAGGTCTTCCTGCGGCCGATCAGGATGTCGTTGGGCCACTTGACTTCGAGCGGCGGAGCATCGGCGGGAAGCACCTTGCGGATCGCCCCGTGCACGGCCAACGCCACCGCGAGCGGCAACGACGCCATCCGCTCAATCGGCGCGGGGTCGATCAGCAGAAGCGACGCATAGAGATTGCCAGGCTCCGAACGCCACGCCCGGCCACGACGGCCGCGTCCTCCGGTCTGGCTGTCGGCGGTGATCCAGAGCAAACCGAAATCGCCCGCGCGAGCGCGGGCGAGGCATTCCGTATTGGTCGACGCGACGGCGCCGAGGGCCTCATGCCGGAAGTCGTCGAGCGACAACCGGCGCTGTCTGCGGCCCTCGCTCAATTAAAGAGCGTCTTGGCGGCAGCTTCGGCGGCAGTACCGAGCGGCCCGCCGACCAGCACGTAGCCGACGACGAACAGACCGGAGAGGCCGAAGACGAGGCGGAGTTCGCCGGCGATGCGCGAGAACTCACCCTTGGCTTCGTCGAACCACATGACCTTGACGACGCGCAGATAGTAGAAGGCGCCAACGACCGACGAGAGCACGCCGATGATGGCCAAGGCATAGAGCTTGGCTTCGATGGCGGCGACGAAGACGAAGTACTTCCCGAAGAAGCCCGCGAGCGGCGGAATGCCGGCCAGCGAGAACATCAGCGCGGTCAGTACGATGGCCATGAACGGCTTGGTGGTCGACAGGCCGGCGAGATCGTCGATGTTCTCGACATTGCCGCCTTCCTTCTGCTTCATCGCCATAATGCAGGCGAAGGTGCCGAGCGTCATGATGAGGTAGATCAGCATATAGGTGATGACGCCGGTGACGCCGGTTTCGGTTCCGGCGGCGAGTCCCACGAGGGCGTAGCCCATGTGTCCGATCGACGAATAGGCCATCAGTCGCTTGATGTTGCGCTGGCCGATCGCGGCAAACGAGCCGAGCAGCATCGAGGCGATCGCGATGAAGACGACGATCTGCTGCCATTCGGCGAAGACCGGCAGGAAGGCGTCGATGACGATGCGCACGATGATCGCCATGGCGCCGATCTTCGGGGCGGCGGCCAGGAAGGCGGTGACCGGGGTCGGCGCACCTTCGTAGACGTCCGGCGTCCACATGTGGAACGGAACGGCCGAAATCTTGAAGGCGAGGCCGGCGAGGATGAAGACCAGACCGAAGATCAGGCCGAGGCCCGGCTTGCCGGCAGCCAGCACGGTGGCGATCTCGTCGAAGCCGGTATTGCCGGTAAAACCGTAGACCAGCGACATGCCGTAGAGCAGCATGCCCGACGACAGCGCGCCGAGAACGAAGTATTTCAGGCCGGCTTCGGTCGAGCGAAGGCTGTCGCGGTTGATCGCGGCGACGACGTAGAGCGCCAGCGACTGCAGTTCGAGCGACAGGTAGAGCGAGATCAGGTCGTTGGCCGAGATCATCAGCATGATGCCAAGCGTCGCCAGCACCAGCAGGACCGGGAACTCGAACTTGTCGAGATGGTCGCGGCGGGCATGGCCGACCGCCATGATCATGGCGGTGATCGAACCGACCAGGGCCAGCACCTTCATGAAGCGGGCGAAGCCGTCCGCCAGATAGGCGCCGCCAAACGCGGTGCCCTCGGCCGGAACCAGGATCATCCACAGGCCCGACGCGATCAGCAGTGCGACAGCGAGGCCCATGACGGTCGTCGCCGACTTCTCGCCGGAGAAGACGCCGATCATCAGCAACACCAGAGCGCCGACCGCGAGGATCAGTTCCGGCGTGACCAGATGCAGACTAGCGAGGAGTGTTTCAGGGGTCATGTCCAATGGATCCTGTCGTCAGTTCGCGATGAGCGCAACGGATTGCGCTGCCTGCAGTGCGGCTTCGTAGTTGTTCACGAGAAGGTCGACCGATGCGGCCGTGGCGTCGAAGATCGGAGCCGGGTAGACGCCGAAGAAGATCGTCAGCGCAATCAGCGGGTAGAGAATGAACTTCTCGCGCAGCGACAGATCGAGCAGACCCTTCAGGCTTTCCTTCTCCAGCGCACCGAAGACAACCCGGCGATAGAGCCAGAGCGCGTAGGCGGCCGAGAGGATGACACCGGTGGCGGCGAACAGCGCGACCCAGGTATTGGCGCGGAAGGCGCCGATCAGGGTCAGGAATTCGCCGACGAAGCCGGACGTGCCCGGAAGGCCGACATTCGCCATGGTGAAGATCATGAAGGCCGTGGCATATTTCGGCATGTTGTTGGCGAGGCCCCCATAGGCGGCGATCTCGCGGGTGTGCATGCGGTCATAGATCACGCCGACGCAGAAGAAGAGCGCGGCGGAAACGAAGCCGTGGCTGATCATCTGGAAGATCGCGCCCTGCACGCCCTGGGTATTGGCGGCGAAGGTACCCATCGTCACGTAACCCATGTGGGCGACGGAGGAATAGGCGATGACCTTCTTCATGTCGTCCTGCATCAGCGCCACCAGCGAGGTGTAGATGATGGCGATGACGGAGAGCGTGAACACCATCGGCGCGAAGAAATCGGAGGCCAGCGGGAACATCGGCAGCGAGAAGCGCAGCAGACCATAGCCGCCGAGCTTCAGCAGGATACCCGCCAGGATCATCGAACCGGCGGTCGGCGCCTGGACGTGGGCGTCGGGAAGCCAGGTGTGGACCGGCCACATCGGCATCTTGACCGCAAACGAGGCGAAGAAGGCGAGCCATAGCCAGGTCTGCATCTCGGCCGGGAACTTGTGGTTCAGCAGCTGCGTGATGTCGGTCGTGCCGGCATTCCAGTACATGGCCATGATGGCGAGCAGCATCAACACGGAGCCGAGCAGCGTGTAGAGGAAGAACTTGTAGGAGGCGTAGACGCGATCCTTGCCGCCCCAGACACCGATGATGATGAACATCGGGATCAGGCCGGCCTCGAAGAACACGTAGAACAGAACGATGTCGAGCGAGACGAAGACACCGATCATCAGGGTTTCGAGGATCAGGAATGCGATCATGTATTCCTTGATGCGCTTCTCGACCGAAACCCAGCTGGCGAGAATGCAGAACGGCATGAGCATCGTCGTCAGGATGACGAACAGCATGGAAATGCCGTCGACGCCGAGGTGATAGGCGATGCCGGTGCCCAGCCATTCGCTCTTCTCGACCATCTGGAAGCCGGCGTTCGAATTGTCGAAGCCGATCCAGACGAAGAGCGAGACGACGAAGGTGAATACCGTCGTCAGAAGCGAGACATTGAGGATGTTGCGGCGGCCGATGCTGGTGTCCTGGCGCGTCAGGAGGAGCAACGCCACGCCGACCAGCGGCAGAAAGGTGACCGTCGAGAGAATGGGCCAATCGGTCATCAGAAGGAACTCCCGAGCATCATCCAGGTAACAAGGGCCGCGATACCAATCAGCATCGCGAAGGCATAGTGATAGAGGTAGCCAGACTGCAGGCGGACGACACGCTGGGTCAGGCCGGCGACGCCGGCGGCGACACCGTCGGGGCCGTAGGCGTCGATGACGCCGACGTCACCCTTCTTCCACAGGAAGCGGCCCAGCGCCTTGGCGGAACGGACGAACAGAAGGTCGTAGAGTTCGTCGAAGTACCACTTGTTGAGCAGGAACTGGTAGAGCACGCGATGCTGCTCTGCGAGGACCTTCGGCGTCGAGGGCGACTTGATATACATGTACCAGGCGGTGACGAAGCCGGTCAGCATGGCGACGAAGGGGCTCCACTTGACCCAGGTCGGGACGTGGTGGAACTCTTCCAGGATCTCGTTCTCAGGCCCGGTGAACAGCGCACCCTTCCAGAACTCGGCATATTCGTGACCGAAGAAATAGCCTTCGAAGACGACGCCGGCGAAGACGGCGCCGAGCACCAGCACGACAAGCGGCAGCAGCATGACCATCGGCGATTCATGCACATGGTGCATCACGTCGGCCGAAGCGCGCGGCTTGCCGAAGAAGGTCATGAAGGCCAGGCGCCAGGAGTAGAAGCTGGTGAACAGCGCGGCGATGACGAGCAGCGTGAAGGCGAAGCCGGCGACGCTCGAATGCGAGGCGAAAGCCGATTCGATGATCACGTCCTTGGAGAAGAAGCCGGCGAAACCGATCATCGTGCCCGGGATGCCGACGCCGGTCAGCGCCAGCGTGCCGATGGTCATGGCCCAGAACGTGTAGGGAATGTGCTTCCGGAGACCGCCCATGTAGCGCATGTCCTGTTCGCCGTCGACGGCATGGATGACCGAGCCGGCGCCGAGGAAGAGGAGCGCCTTGAAGAAGGCGTGCGTGAACAGGTGGAAGATCGCCGCGCCATAGGCTCCGACGCCGAGCGCCACGAACATGTAGCCGAGCTGCGAGCAGGTCGAATAAGCGATGACGCGCTTGATGTCGTTCTGCACCAGGCCGACGGTCGCCGCAAAGAAAGCGGTGATCGCACCGATCAGGGTGACGAAGGTCAGCGCATCCGGCGAGAGTTCGAACAGCGGCGACATGCGGGCGACGAGGAAGACGCCGGCGGTGACCATGGTTGCAGCATGGATCAGGGCTGAGACCGGGGTCGGGCCTTCCATCGCGTCCGGCAGCCAGGTGTGCAGCAGGAACTGTGCCGACTTGCCCATGGCGCCCATGAACAGCAGCAGGCAGACGGCGGTGATCGCATGGCCCTTGTCAAGGCTCATGCCGAACAGGTTGATGACCGCTTCCGTGCTTTCCGCGCCTTCGGCCGGCAGATAGGTCTGGGCGGCAGCGAAGATCGTCTCGAAGTTGATCGAACCGAACAGCACGAAGATCGCGGCGATGCCGAGGATGAAGCCAAAGTCGCCGACGCGGTTGACGATGAAGGCCTTCATGGCAGCTGCGGCAGCCGAGGGCTTCTTGAACCAGAAACCGATCAGCAGATACGAGGCCAGACCCACGCCTTCCCAGCCGAAGAACATCTGCAGCAGGTTGTCCGAGGTCACCAGCATCAGCATGGCGAAGGTGAACAGCGAGAGGTAGGCGAAGAAGCGCGGCCGATGCGGATCGTGGTGCATGTAGCCGATCGAGTAGATGTGCACGAGCGTCGACACAGTGTTGACAACGACCAGCATGACGGCGGTCAGCGTGTCGATGCGCAGCGACCATTCGACATCGATGCCGCCGGACTGGATCCAGCGCAGGACAGAGACCTTGATGACCTCTTGGCCTTCGCCATGACCGAGGCCGACATTGATGAAGACGATCCACGACAGCACGGCGACGATGATCATCAGACCGCTGGTGATGTATTCCGAAGCCTTGGCGCCGATCTGGCGGCCGAACAGGCCGGCGATGAGAGCGCCGATCAGCGGAAGAAAGACGATAGCCTTGTAGATGAGCATAGCCGTATCAGCCCTTCATCATATTGACGTCTTCGACCGCGATCGAGCCGCGATTGCGATAGAAGACCACGAGGATTGCGAGGCCGATCGCCGCTTCCGCGGCCGCCACCGTGAGGATGAACAGGGCAAAGACCTGGCCGACGATGTCGTTGAGGAAGACCGAGAAGGCCACCATGTTGACATTGACCGCAAGCAGGATGAGCTCGATCGACATCAGGATGACGATGACGTTCTTGCGGTTGAGGAAGATGCCGAATACGCCGAGCGTGAAAAGCAGCGCGCTGACAGTCAGGTAGTGGGAAAGACCGATTTCCATAATTCTTGTTCCTTAACCTCTCGGCTGCCTCAGATGCCCTGGCCCGGCTTGACCTTGACCACCTTGACGGCGGTCTCTGGCGTGCGGGCAACCTGGCGGGAGACGTCCTGCCGCTTGATGTTCGTGCGGTGACGCAGTGTCAGCACGATCGCGCCGATCATGGCCACCAGAAGCACCAGGCCGGCGATCTGGAAGAAATAGACGTAGTTGGTATAGAGCACGTCGCCGAGCGCCGCGGTGTTGGTGCGATCCGTCAGCGCCGGGATCGGCATGGTGACCGACTTGGCGGCTTCCGGAGAAATCGCGCTGCCGCCGATGACGATCAGCAGCTCGGCCGCGACGATCACACCGACCAGCGCACCGATCGGGGCATATTTCAGCGCGCCGGAGCGAAGCTCCGCAAAGTCGATGTCGAGCATCATGACAACGAAGAGGAAGAGAACCGCCACCGCACCGACATAGACGACCAGAAGGATCATCCCCAGGAACTCGGCCCCAATCAGCAGGAACAGAGCCGATGCGTTCACGAAGGTGAGGATCAGGAACAGGACCGAATGGACCGGATTCCGTGCGGAAATGACCATGAACGCCGACGCTACCGCGACAAAGGCGAAGAGATAGAAAAAGAGAGCCTGAAGACCCATGTTGGTGCCTTTTCATCTTCCCCCGGGGGCGGGCCCCTGCCCTGCCACCCGATGACGCTCAACCGGCATCCCCACCGATCAAGCGCCCCGTTTCAAATTCTGCCGCGGCGGGGGCTCGACCCTCGCCATGGCGCCGCATACCGCCGATCAGCGGTACGGCGAATCCAGCGCGATGTTGCGCGCGATTTCGCGTTCCCAGCGGTCGCCGTTGTCGAGCAGCCGGGCCTTGTCGAAATACAGCTCTTCGCGAGTCTCGGTGGCGAACTCGAAGTTCGGACCTTCGACGATCGCATCGACCGGGCAGGCCTCCTGGCAGAAGCCGCAATAGATGCACTTCACCATGTCGATGTCGTAACGCACCGTGCGGCGGGTGCCGTCGTTGCGGCGCGGGCCGGCTTCGATGGTGATCGCCTGGGCAGGACAGATCGCCTCGCAGAGCTTGCAGGCGATGCAGCGCTCTTCGCCGTTCGGATAGCGGCGCAGCGCATGTTCGCCGCGGAAGCGCGGGGAAATCGGACCCTTCTCGAACGGATAGTTGATCGTCGACTTGGGCGCGAAGAAATAGCGCATCGACAGGAAGAAGGCGCCGACGAACTCTTTCAGGAACAGGGAACTGATAGCCTGGGAAAGACCAGCCATCTCAACCTCCAAATCTGCCGAATGAACGGATGGCCATGATTATGCCCACCCCATGATCTTCAGCACGAATGCAACGATGATGACCATGGCGAGCGAGATCGGAAGGAAGACCTTCCAGCCCAGGCGCATCAGCTGGTCATAGCGGTAGCGCGGCACGAAGGCCTTCACCATGGCGAACATGAAGAACACCATCGATGCCTTCAGGACGAACCAGATGATGCCCGGCACCCAGTTCAGGAACCAGACGTCGACCGGTGGCAGCCAGCCCCCAAGGAACAGGATGGTGGTCATGGCGCACATCAGGCAGATCGCCGCATATTCGCCGAGCATGAACATCATGTATGGGGTCGAGCCGTATTCGACCATGAAGCCGGCGACCAGTTCCGATTCCGCTTCCGGAAGGTCGAAGGGCGGACGGTTGGTCTCTGCCAATGCCGAGATGAAGAAGATCACGAACATCGGGAAGAGCGCCAGCCAGTGCCAGTCGAGGAAGGAGTTCGGCAGGCCGACCATGGTGCCGAGGCCGTCCTTCTGGGCGTAGACGATGTCGGTCAGGTTCAGCGAACCGACGCACAGCAGGACGGTGACGATGACGAGGCCGATCGAGACTTCATAGGACACCATCTGTGCTGCGGAGCGCAGCGCGCCGAGGAAGGGGTACTTCGAGTTCGAAGCCCAGCCGCCCATGATGATGCCGTAAACCTCGAGCGAGGAAATGGCGAAGATGTAGAGAATGCCCACATTGATGTTGGCGATTACCCAGCCGTCGGCGAGCGGCACCACGGCCCAGGTAGCGAGCGCCAGCGTCACGGCGACCAGCGGGGCCAGAAGAAAGACGCCCTTGTTGGCGCCGGCCGGAATGACCGGTTCCTTGAAGACGAACTTCAAAAGGTCAGCAAAGGACTGGAACAGACCCCAGGGACCGACAACGTTCGGACCGCGGCGCATCTGCACGGCTGCCCAGATCTTGCGGTCGGCAAGCAGAATATAGGCGATGAACAGCAGGAGGGCGACCAGAAGCAGAAGCGACTGGCCGATCATGATGGCCGCCGGCCAGACATATGTGGAAACGAAGCTATCCATGATCCCCTGCCCTTACTCTGCCGCAGCCTTGAAATTGTTGCGGGCCAACGCCGAGCACTCGGCCATGACGGCCGAAGCGCGAGCGATCGGGTTCGTCAAATAGAAGTCTTTCACCGGCGACGCAAACGCGGATTTCGTCATCTTCCCGGCTTTTTTCGCAAGTGCGGCAATTTCGGCACCGGTGCCCGGTGCGATCTCGTCGAGGGCGGCGAAATGCGGGTAGTCCGCATAGAGCCGGGCCCGCAGAGCGCCCAGCGAATCATAGGGAAGCTTCTTGCCGAGCACGTCGGAAAGCGCGCGGATGATCGCCCAGTCCTCGCGGGCATCGCCCGGTGCGAAACCGGCGCGGTTGCCCATCTGGACGCGGCCTTCGGTGTTGACCCAGGTGCCCGACTTTTCGGTATAGGTCGCACCCGGCAGGATGACGTCGGCATTGTGGGCGCCGTTGTCGCCATGGCTGCCGATATAGACCGTGAACTTTGCCGACTTCCTGGTGAAGTCGAGTTCGTCGGCGCCGAGCAGGAACAGCACGTCCATCGAGGCCAGCATGTCCGCGGCAGCGACACCGCCCTCGCCCGGCACGAAGCCGAGATCGAGGCCGCCGACGCGCGAAGCGGCGGTGTGAAGCACGGCAAAGCCGTTCCACTCTTCCGAGACTGCACCGACTGCATTGGCGAGCTTTGCGGCGTTGCCCAGCACGGCCAAACCTTCAGCCCCTGCAAGCGCCCCCTGGCCGACGATGATCAGCGGGTTCTTGGCGGCCTTGAGCTTCTCGACGAAGCCGTTCTTGCCGGAAAGGAGATCGGCCAGCGATTCCGTACCGGCACCGAGATATTCATAAGGGTAGCGCATCTCGCCGCCCTCACCGATCACGCCGATCGGCAGGCCGCTGCGGCGCCAGGCCTTGCGGATGCGGGCGTTGAGCACAGCCGCCTCGTAGCGCGGATTGGCACCGACGATCAGGATCGCGTCGGCCGACTCGATGCCTTCGATGGTCGAATTGAACAGGTAGCTTGCGCGACCGAGCGACGGATCAAGTGCCGCCCCATCCTGGCGACAGTCGGTATTGGCCGAGCCGAGCGAGGCGATGAGCGCCTTCAGCGCATACATTTCCTCGACCGAAGCCAAGTCGCCGGCGATCGCGCCGATCTTGGCGCCCGTGGTGGCAGAGACCGCCGACTTGATCGCGGCGAAAGCGTCACCCCAGGTGGCGGCCTGCAGACGGCCGTCACGGCGCACGTACGGCCGATCGAGGCGCTGGGTCTTCAGACCGTCCCAGATGAAGCGGCTCTTGTCGGAAATCCACTCCTCGTTCACCTGCTCGTTGACACGCGGCATGATGCGCATCACTTCGCGGCCGCGGGTGTCGACGCGGATCGCGCTGCCGAGCGCGTCCATGACATCGATCGATTCGGTCTTGGTCAGTTCCCACGGACGGGCGGTGAAGGCGAACGGCTTGGAGGTCAGCGCACCGACCGGGCAGAGATCGACGACATTGCCCTGCAGCTCGGAGGTCATCGCCTGCTCGAGATAGGTGGTGATCTCGGCATCCTCGCCGCGGCCGATCAGGCCGAGTTCGGCAATGCCGGCGACTTCGGTGGTGAAGCGGACGCAGCGCGTGCAGTGGATGCAGCGGTTCATCACGGTGTTGACCAGCGGGCCGATATACTTGTCTTCGACGGCGCGCTTGTTCTCGGTGTAGCGCGAACTGTCGATGCCGAAGGCCATGGCCTGGTCCTGCAGGTCGCATTCGCCACCCTGGTCGCAGATCGGGCAATCCAGCGGATGGTTGATCAGCAGGAATTCCATCACGCCTTCGCGGGCCTTCTTGACCATCGGCGTGTTGGTGAAGACTTCCGGCAGTTCGCCGTTCGGACCGCCACGGATGTCGCGCACGCCCATGGCGCAGGAGGCCGCCGGCTTCGGCGGGCCGCCCTTCACCTCGACGAGGCACATACGGCAATTGCCGGCAACCGACAGCCGTTCATGGAAACAAAAGCGCGGGACTTCGGCGCCGGCTTCCTCGCACGCCTGCAACAGCGTGAAATGATCCGGGACTTCGATCTCTTTACCGTCGACTTTCAGCTTTGCCATATTCGCCTTCCTGCCTCACGCATAGTGCGCATTGCACCGCAGCTCTCGCTGCGGCAGGCGGAACCGACCAACCTGGATTGGCTCGTCCCCGCCGTTTATTTCCTTGTCCTTGCCCCGTGTCGCGAGGCTGGAGATCCGTTGTTCTTCGCCAACCGCGAAATGCCCCCTGCAGGGCATCGCGCCGTCCCTATTTCTTGCCGCGCGCCAGTTGGCGCGCCTGACCGACCCAGTCGTCGCGAACAGCCCGTCCGTCGAGACCGATCGCCGCGTCGAGCGCTTCGAGTTCAGCCGCGTCGAGCGCGGCCAGGTCGGCAAAGCGCCGGATGCCACGGCTGTTCAGCACCTGCTCCAGTTTCGGGCCGACACCTTCGATCTTCTTCAGATCGTCGGTCTTGCCGTTCGCCCGTCCGGCCCTGGCCGTCTTCGCGCCAGCTGCCGGTTTCTCGGCCTGTGCGACCTTGGCGCCTGTCGCAGCCTTTGCTGCGGGCGCCTTTTGAGCCGCAGCCTTGGCCTTCGCCGCAACCGGCTTAGTCGCCTTGACCGTCGCCGGCTTCGCCTCGGCCACCTTGCGGCGCTTCACGTCCTTGACCGCCGGCGCCGGCTGAACATTTGCGTCTGCCGACGATGCACCCTCGTCAGGCGTCCCGGCCTTTGCCTGCTGCTCTTCCTCGAGCCTGCGGGCAAGCTTGCTGGTCGCATCGATCGCGCCGTGCAGCGAACCGAGAAACACGCTCGTCATATGCGTGGCAAAACCGAAACCGATGGCCGTGGCCGCCGCGAGCGCCGCGGTCGGATGGGCCATCAGCGGATGCAGCGGCACATGCGGCATGTCCTTCAGCGCATCGGCGAGATGGCTGAAGTCAGCCGGCTCAGCCGACTGCCCTTCCCCCGTCTTGTCCGATGCCTTGGCCATGACCGCTGGTCCTTACTCTGCCGCTTCCAGCACCACGCCATGCGCCATGGCATTGCGGGTGTACTGGTCGATACGGGCTTCCATTTCCGGACGGAAATGCTTGATCAGGCCCTGGATCGGCCAGGCGGCCGCATCGCCGAGCGCACAGATGGTGTGCCCCTCGATCTGCTTGGTGACCTGGAAGAGCATGTCGATTTCGCGCTTCTGGGCATTGCCCTTCACCATGCGCTCCATGACCCGCATCATCCAGCCCGTGCCTTCGCGGCAAGGCGTGCACTGGCCGCAGCTCTCGTGCTTGTAGAAGGCAGAGAGGCGCCAGATGGCCTTCACGATGTCGGTCGACTTGTCCATGACGATGACGGCGGCGGTGCCGAGGCTGGAACCGACCTCGCGCAGGCCGTCATAGTCCATGATGGCGTCCTTCATCTGGGCGCCCGGTACGCAAGGGACCGAGGAACCGCCCGGGATGACGGCGAGCAGGTTGTCCCAGCCGCCGCGGATGCCGCCGCAATGCTTTTCGATCAGTTCGTGGAACGGGATCGACATGGCATCCTCGACCGTGCACGGCTTGTTGACGTGGCCGGAGATCGAATAGAGCTTGGTGCCGGTGTTGTTCGGACGGCCGAAGCTGGAATACCAGCCGGCGCCACGGCGCAGAATGGTCGGGGTGACCGCGATCGATTCGACGTTGTTGACCGTCGTCGGGCAGCCATAGAGACCCATGTTGGCCGGGAACGGCGGCTTCAGGCGCGGCTGGCCCTTCTTGCCTTCCAGGCTTTCCAGCAGCGCGGTTTCCTCGCCGCAGATATAGGCGCCGGCGCCGTGATGGACGACGATGTCGATGTCGTAGCCGAGCTTGTTGTTCTTGCCGAGCAGGCCGTATTCGTAGCACTCGTCGATCGCCGCCTGAAGCGCCTCGCGTTCGCGCATGAACTCGCCGCGCACGTAGATAAAGGCATGGTGCGCGCCCATGGCGAACGAAGCGATCACGCAGCCTTCGATCAGCGTGTGCGGATCGTGGCGCATGATGTCGCGGTCCTTGCAGGTACCGGGTTCGGACTCGTCGGCATTGACCACGAGGTAATGCGGACGGCCGTCGGATTCCTTCGGCATGAACGACCATTTGAGGCCGGTCGGGAAGCCGGCACCGCCACGGCCGCGCAGGCCCGAGGCCTTCACCTCGTTGATGATCCAGTCACGGCCCTTTTCGAGCAGCTGCTTGGTTCCATCCCAATGGCCACGGCTCATGGCGCCCTTCAGGGACTTGTCCTTGAGGCCGTAGATATTGGTAAAGATGCGATCCTGATCTCTCAACATATCCTAACCTCTTACCGCGGCTTCTTGCCGAAGACCTTGATGTATTCGGCTTCGCCGCCCTTGGCGAGCGCCTTGGCCTGCTTGACCCAGTCGTCGCGCTCGATGCGGCCGGCGAACTTCAGATAGCCGTCGACCCATTCGCGCTCAGCCTTCTTCCAGCCGGCGATCTGGGCGAATGTGTAGATGCCAAGACCGTTGAGGACGCCCTCGATCTTCGGACCGACGCCGGAGATCATCTTCAGGTCGTCCGGAGCTGCCGGCTTCTCGACGGAAGCCGGACGGTTCTTGTCGTCCAGCGACGGCTGGGCGGCGGCCGGTGCCTTCGGCGCCTTGCCGGCACCGTCGGCGGCGGCTGTCTCGGAAATGACTTCCTTGATCTCGTCGCTCGCCGGCTTCGCGCTCTTGCGCGCCGGCTTCACTTCGGGACCGCCCGGCGTCGCGGTCTTGCCGTCGGCCGGGGTCTTGAGGGCTGCGTTGGTCTCGTCGGCGGTCGTCACCGGCTTTGCCGCATTCGCCGGCGGAACGGCGACGGGCGCGGCCGGGGCGGCCTCCACGCGCGGCGCCGGCTTGACGTCGGCCTCGGTCAACGTGGTCGGGCCGCCGGCCGGGGCCGAATAGATACGGTCAACCTGCGGACCGGGCTTGATGTCGGAACCCTTGCCTGCCTGGAAACGGTCGATGATGTGCTCGAGCTGGGTCGGCGTCAGGTCTTCGTAGCTATCCTTGAAGATCATCACCATCGGCGCGTTCACGCAGGCGCCCTGACACTCGACCTCTTCCCAGGACAGCGTGCCGTCGGCGTTGCGTTCCAGCGGATCGTGGTGGATCTTCGACTTGCAGACGCGGATCAGGTCCTCGGCGCCGCGCAGCATGCACGGCGTGGTGCCACAGACCTGGACATGGGCGCGTGTGCCGACCGGCTTCAGCTGGAACTGGGTGTAGAAGGTCGCCACTTCCAGCACGCGGATATACGGCATGGCGAGCTTGTCGGCGACGAACTCGATCGCCGCGCGGGTGACCCAGCCTTCCTGCTCCTGCGCACGCATCAGCAGCAGGATTACCGCAGACTGCTGCCGGCCTTCCGGATATTTGGCAATCGTTGCCTCGGCCCAGGCCGCGTTCTCCTCGTTGAAGGAGAAAGCTGCCGGCTGGAATTGGTCATCGGCTAGTCGACGAACGGACATTACTTCCTCACGCCTTGTCTCAGTTTATGGATCCACACCGCGAACTCGTCAGGGACGTGAATTCGCAGGCGTAGGCCGAGTTTTCTTTCTGCAGGAACACGATCAGCTTGGAACCGTTGGAGACGGTCGACTTGATCTCGTAGCCCTGCTTGATGAGGTCTCCCATCGACGACGCGGAGCCGCTCGACGACACGCCCGCATCCTGCGCATAGGCGCCGGCGGCGAAAAGCACGGTGGCGATCGTCAAAAGCGGGCGCATCATCAGCGGTCGACCTCACCGAACACGATGTCGAGCGAACCGAGGATCGCCGAGATGTCGGCGAGCTGGTGGCCGCGGCAGATGTAATCCATCGCCTGGAGATGCGCATAGCCCGGCGCGCGGATCTTGCAGCGGTACGGCTTGTTGGTGCCGTCCGAGACGAGATAGACGCCGAATTCGCCCTTGGGCGCCTCGACCGCGGCGTAAACCTCGCCGGCCGGAACGTGGTAGCCTTCGGTGTAGAGCTTGAAGTGATGGATCAGCGCTTCCATCGACCGCTTCATCTCGCCGCGTTTCGGCGGAACGACCTTGCCGTCGATCGAGGAGATCGGACCGGTCTTGGCGTCACCCAGCAGGCGGTTGACGCACTGCTTCATGATCTTGACCGATTCGTGCATCTCGAACATGCGGATCAGGTAACGGTCGTAGCAGTCGCCGTTCTTGCCGACCATGATGTCGAAGTCGAGATCGGCGTAGCACTCGTAGGGCTGCGACTTGCGCAGGTCCCAGGCGGCGCCCGAGCCGCGCACCATCACGCCGGAGAAGCCCCAGGCCCAGCAATCCTCGAGGCTGACGACGCCGATGTCGACGTTGCGCTGCTTGAAGATGCGGTTGCCGGTCAGGAGTTCGTCGATGTCGTTGAGCTTGGCCGGGAACTGGTCGCACCACTTGCCGATGTCCTCGACCAGTTCGTGCGGCAGGTCCTGGTGAATGCCGCCCGGACGGATATAGGCCGAGTGCATGCGCGCGCCGCAGGCCCGCTCATAGAACACCATCAGCTTCTCGCGCTCCTCGAAGCCCCAGAGCGGCGGCGTCAGCGCGCCGACGTCCATGGCCTGGGTCGTGACGTTCAGGAGATGCGACAGGATACGGCCGATTTCCGAATAGAGCACGCGGATCAGCTGGCCGCGGATCGGGATCTCGACGCCGAGCAGCTTTTCCACCGCCAGCGAATAGGCGTGTTCCTGGTTCATCGGCGCGACGTAGTCGAGCCGGTCGAAATAGGGCAGAGCCTGCAGATAGGTCTTGGTCTCGATCAGCTTTTCGGTGCCGCGGTGCAGCAGGCCGATATGCGGATCGACGCGCTCGACGATTTCGCCGTCGAGTTCCAGCACGAGGCGCAGAACGCCGTGCGCCGCGGGATGCTGCGGGCCGAAATTGATGTTGAAATTGCGGACGTTGTGTTCAGTCATTGCGATTCGCTCCGCGCATCGAGGCATTAGCCAATAGGCAGTAGCCAGTAGGGCGTCTATTCACTCGTGCGACCATTCCGTTCATCCTGCAAACTGCGGATCAGCGACCTCAGCATTTTCCCGACTTCCTCACTCATCGCCAACCCCTTTCCGATTCTCTGTTCGGTTAGGAGCCCAAGGCGCGAGCTTAGTATCAAATGCGTCTCCAACTCCTTGAGAGAACCCTGAGCGATTTTCAAATGCTGGACATAGGAGCCCGTAACATTTCGACCGTGGCCTTCCGCGATGTTGGCGGGGACAGATGCTGCTGCTCGCCTGATCTGCGACACGAGGCCATAGACCTCATCCCGCGGAAAGCCCTTCGTCAACTCATAGCTCTCTACCGCGAGATCCATAGCGCGTTGCCACACCCTGAGATCCTGGTAGGAGTTGATCGTCGTCTGACTGCCCCTTTCCTTCCTACTGCCTACTGGCGACTGCCTAAATCCTACTGCTTCGCCTTCTCGTCGCCCGGCAGCACGTAGTCCGTGCCTTCCCAGGGCGAGAGGAAGTCGAAATTGCGGAATTCCTGCTTGAGCTCGACCGGTTCATAGACGACGCGCTTGGCGTTGTCGTCGTAGCGGACCTCGACGAAGCCGGTGGTCGGGAAGTCCTTGCGCAGCGGATGCCCCTCGAAACCGTAGTCGGTGAGAATGCGGCGCAGGTCCGGATGGTCGGTGAACATGATGCCGTACATGTCCCAGGCCTCCCGCTCGAACCAGTCGGCGCCCGGGAAGACGGAACAGGCCGACGGGACCGGCTTGTCCTCGTTGGTGGCGACCTTGACGCGGATGCGCAGGTTCTGGCGCGGCGAGAGCAGGTGGTAGACCACGTCGAAGCGATCTGCGCGCTGCGGGTAGTCGACGCCGCAGATGTCGATCAGGTTGACGAACCCGCACTGCACGTCGTCGCGCAGGAAGGTGAGGAGCGCGATCACGTTTTCGGGCTTTGCCGTCAGGGTCAGCTCGCCGTAGAGCGTTTCCGAAGAGGCGATGAGCGCACCGCGCACCTCGGAGAGGTAGGATGCAAGCTCGTTCAGGGCTTCACTCATTTGTCTCGTCCCTTCGCCTTACCGTTCGATGGTGCCGGTGCGGCGGATCTTCTTCTGCAGCAGAAGCACGCCATAGAGCAGCGCCTCTGCCGTGGGCGGACAGCCCGGCACGTAGATGTCGACCGGCACGACGCGGTCACAGCCGCGCACGACCGAATAGGAATAGTGATAATAGCCGCCGCCGTTGGCGCAGGAGCCCATCGAGATGACGTAGCGCGGTTCCGGCATCTGGTCGTAGACCTTGCGGAGCGCGGGCGCCATCTTGTTGGTCAGCGTGCCGGCGACGATCATCACGTCGGACTGGCGCGGGCTGGCGCGCGGCGCGAAGCCGAAGCGTTCGACGTCATAACGCGGCATGGAGAGCTGCATCATCTCGACCGCACAGCAGGCGAGACCGAAGGTCATCCACATCAGCGAGCCGGTGCGCGCCCAGTTGATCAGCTCGTCGGTCGAGGTGACGAGAAAGCCCTTGTCGGCGAGCTCGTTGTTGATCTCGCCGAAGAAGGCATCGTCGGAACCGATCGGCTTGCCGGTATTGGGATCGATGATCCCCTTGGCCTGCGGCGCAACCAGCGTCGTGTTGGACTGGCTCACTCCCATTCGAGTGCCCCCTTCTTCCATTCATAAATAAAGCCGATGGTCAGCACAGCGAGGAACACCATCATGGACCAGAAGCCGAACCAGCCCAGGTCACCGAACGACACCGCCCAGGGAAAAAGGAAAGCGACTTCGAGGTCGAAGATGATGAAAAGGATCGACACCAGATAGAAGCGGATGTCGAATTTCATGCGCGCGTCGTCGAAAGCGTTGAAGCCGCATTCGTAGGCCGAGAGCTTTTCCGAGTCGGGCGCCTTGAAGGCGACGGCGAACGGCGCGATCAGCAGCGCCAGGCCGATTACGAGGGCAATACCGATGAAAATGGCAATCGGAACGTAGGAACTGAGCAGTTCAGTCATCATGTCCATCCCTGCTTGTATCGAATGCCGAGCGGCAGTTCGGGCACAAGGCCAACAAGCCGAAAAGAGTGTTGCAACGAGCCGTGGTTAGCGCAGCCGGACCGCTTGTGCAAGACCGACGGAGGGCTTTTCACCCGATACCGCGAGGACTTTACCAGCCGGTAAAAACCCTGTCGCGTCAATTCGGTATATTATGACCGTGCAGCGCAACAAAACACTAGACGAAGGGGAAAGGAATGGCGCGAGTGACGGGGCTCGAACCCGCGACCTCCGGCGTGACAGGCCGGCACTCTAACCGACTGAGCTACACCCGCGCATTGTTGGATCACCGGGAGGCGATCCGACCCCTGGCGCCGCCTGAACGGCATGACGACAAGGGCAGAGATTTTGAGAATGGCGCGAGTGACGGGGCTCGAACCCGCGACCTCCGGCGTGACAGGCCGGCACTCTAACCAACTGAGCTACACCCGCGCATTTCTCAAACGAAAGCGTTGCCGCTTCGTTTCGATCGGCTAGGCCGTTCGATGAGCGGCTAACTAAGGGGTTCGGTTATTGGTGTCAAGCTCGATCGGAGACAAATCCATGACAGAGCGAAATTTGTTCGGGAGCCCTCCCGCGGCCGGATGAGGCCGGTGGAAAACTCCTCCTCCCCGCCCCCGCCCAAAACCCCGCAAAGCCGGGCTTTGGCATCGACGGGCGCCCGGGGCGGGCCAAAAAAATCAAAAAATCTTCACAAACACTCTTGCGGATTTTTGCCGATCCGCATAGATCACGGCCACCGACGCAGCCGGCAACGCCCGGCCTTGCGGAAGGGCGATTAGCTCAGTTGGTAGAGCGCCTCGTTTACACCGAGGATGTCGGGAGTTCGAGTCTCTCATCGCCCACCATTCCCTTCCCATGTGAAATACCATCCGATCCATAGCGCCCGCGTCTCACGCCAGCAGCGTGCGCAGGCGCTTCTGTTCGACCTCGTCCAGGGAAAAGTGCCACATCAGCGCGATGGCGGCCACTTTCGGCAGAATCGGCAGCCATGCATAGAGGGCGCCCAGTGCCTGCAGTGCCGTCGCGCTCTGCGACGCAGCCGGAGCGGTCGAAAAGGCGGCAAGCCCCAGCAGCGGAAACACAATGCCGGCCGACAGCGCCAGGGACAGCTTGGTGATGAAGCTCCAGGCGGCGAAATAGAGCCCTGATCGCTGCTCTCCCGATCGCACTGTGTCGTTGTCGATGACGTCGGCCTGGATGGCCGGCGGCAGCGCCAGGTCGAATCCCAACAGCAGGCCGGTCGCCACGCAGATCACGGCGAAGATGGCGACATCCCCCTCCCCGAGCAGGCCCGCGCCCGAGAAGACCAGGCAGGCAAGCGTCATGGAGATCGACCAGGCGCGGTGCTTGCCCATTCGTGCCGATGTCCACGCGGCGAGCGGAACGCCCGCGACCGCGGCGAGGAAGTAGGAAAACAGCAAGGGCCCTTCCCAGCCCGGGGCGCCCAGGCGGGCGGTGACGAAATAGATGAACAGCGAGGCGGGTATGGCATTCGCAAAGCTGTTGAGCAGGAAGGCAGCGGCCAGCCGGAGAAAGGGCCTGTTGCCGGCGAGGTGCGACAGACTCTCGCGCAGGGACAGGCGGCGCACCGACCGGTCGACCGGCTCCGGCACCCGCCAGACCGCCAGGCCGCCGGCAAGCGGCAGCATGACAGCGACGAAGACCGCGATCCAGGCGAGGCCATGAAAGGCATCGGCCCGCTCGAGCCCGCCAACGAACGGCAGCGAGATGGCCAGCAGTGATCCGACGAGCGTCGCGCCCTCGCGCCAGGCCGAGACCCGGACACGCTCGTGATAGCCGTCCGAGAGTTCCGCACCCCAGGCGGTATAGGGCAGAAGCGTCCAGGTGGCGCCGATCGAAAGCGCCGTTCCCCAGAGCGCCAGATAGACGAGGCCGGCATCGGCCGGCGGCCAGAAGAGCATGAAGGCGGCAAGGGCCGTCAAAGGCACAGAGGAGAGAAAGAACCCGCGGCGGCGACCGAATCGGCACGTCACCCGGTCGGCAAGCCAGCCGAAAAGCGGATCGGTCACGGCATCGATCAGACGAATCGCCAACAGGACCCCGCCTATGGCCGCAAGGGGAATGGCAAAGGCGGCCGCATAGAAGCTCGGCACGATGATGTAGAGCGGCAGCGCGATGGCTGCCATCGGCAGGGCCGGCAGGGCGTAGTAGAAGCAGATCAGGGCGGACTGCCGCGGCTGCGACGCCGGTTGGGTCATGTCGGGTGCTCTCCGGGCCGCCAGGGATCGACTGCGGCCTATCCCTTTACGGCAGTCGCGGCTGACTGGTTTTCGCGCCCACACTACGGCGGTGCGGACAATGGCGGGGAGCGCGGTTCAGATGAGTCGCAGGATCTTCTGCACGGGCACGGAGGCCGGCGCCCCGGCCAGAGCGAACCGGGCAAACATTCTTGCGGAGAGACGCAGCACGGCGAGCATGAATGCCAGCAACAGGCTGGCGACGGCTGCGGCGATGGCATAGAGCGCCGCGCCGATCTCGAGAATCGACCGGCCGAGGAACTTCATCACCGCGTGCGACTCATCGCCGAAGCGAGTCGCGACCCGCTGCAGCTTGCGCAGGTCCTTCGGGCCGTCGGCAATGGCCAGAGCGGCAAGCGAACTGCGCACCCCGCCCTTCGTTCCGATCGTTCCGAGCACCGTCGCGTCGTCGACGAGGGTTTGCGCCACCTTGCCGTCCACGGAACGGGCGGCCACCTTCTGAAGCCGGGCGAGGCCGAGCGCGCCTTCGTCGCTCGCCGCCATCAGTTCCGCCTTCAATATGCGGGTGTCGATGAGCTTTGCCGCATTCTTCGTCAGATAGGCGGTGAGCGGGCCAGAGATCCTGCGCGCGCGGTAGGCATTCTTCAGCACGGAGAGGCCGGCATCGGGAACGGCTGCCGCGCCCGCGGTTCCCAGCGTGGAGACGGTGAGGCCGATCCCGACGGCAGACAGCCCCAGCAGGATCGGGTCGTAGTCGTCGCCCGCCACGTAACGGTAACCCTGGACGGAGAAGTCGCGCAGATCGCCGACGCCGATGAGGTCGCTGGTCACCGAGCCGGCGATCTCCGCGCCGCTGTCGAGCGAACCGACGACGAAGCCCTTTGCCGCGCGGCTGCCGGTGAGATAGGCGCGGCCGAGCCATGTGCCTTCTGCCCGCTCCCGAAGGGCGGGAGACAGGGCGTGGCCGTTGCGGACCGCCAGATCGTAGAGGGCTACGGCATAGTCGTGGTCGCCGTCGGCGATGGCCTCTTCGATCTCCGCGACATAGGTCGTCGTCGGTGCCGCATAGAGCCGGTATTCGGCGAGGGCCGCCGGGTCGAACAGCCCGAACATCATGCCGGAGCGATAGACGGAGGTTGCGGCATTCCACACCGCCAGCCCGAGGGCTAGCAGCGAAGCCAGTCGCAGAACCTTCAAGAACGCCGATAGCAGTCTCACGCCTTCATCCCGGATTCGAGGTGCAGCAACCGAGGAGCCCTTTCCTACCGGTCCTTCACGGTGAATTTACGGCGTGCATGCCTGGCCTATCCGCTGTCGCGCGCCGTCGCCCGCGCATTCCCTTGCCCGCCCGCCCCGCCCTTGCTAACTGCAACGATGCAGAGTCCATGAACGAGGAGGATCGACATGCGACAGCATTCATTCGGCAGAACGGACTTCACCGTCAGCGACATCGGTTTCGGTGCGTGGCAGATCGGCGGCTCCTGGGGCGAGGTTTCCGAGGCCGACGGACGGGCGGCTCTCAACGCCGCACTGGACGCCGGCATGACCTTCATCGACACGGCCGACGTCTATGGCGACGGACGCTCGGAGCGCATCATTGCCGACGTGCTGAAGGCCCGCGGCGGCGCACGGCCGATGGTCGCCACCAAGGCCGGCAGGCGGCTCAATCCGCATGTGGCGGGCGGCTATACCAAGGCCAATCTGGAGGGCTTCATCGACCGCTCCCTGCAGAATCTCGGCGCCGAGCGGCTCGACCTCGTGCAGCTGCACTGCCCGCCCGCCGAGGTCTACTATCACCCGGAGGTGTTCGAGGGACTGGAAGAGCTCAAAAGCGCCGGCAAGATCGCCCACTACGGCGTGAGCGTCGAGAATGTCGAACAGGCGCTGAAGGCGATCGAATATCCGGGCGTCGTCAGCGTGCAGATCATCTTCAACCTGTTCCGCCAGCGTCCGGCCGGCCTGTTCTTCCAGGAGGCCCGGCGCCGCAACGTCGCTGTCATCGCCCGCGTGCCGCTGGCAAGCGGCCTGCTGTCCGGCAAGATCACCGCGGCGACGCAGTTCGCGGCCGAGGACCATCGCAACTTCAACCGCCATGGCGAAGCCTTCGACGTTGGCGAGACCTTTGCCGGCGTACCCCTGGAGACCGGTCTTCAGGCCGTCGAGGAGGTCCGCAAGCTGGTGCCCGCGGGCACGGCGATGGCGGCCTTCGCGCTGCGCTGGATCCTGATGCACGAGGCCGTGACCGTGGCCATTCCCGGCGCGCGCAACGCCGCCCAGGCGCAGGCGAATGCGGCCGCTTCCGACCTGCCAGCCCTTTCCTCCGACGTCATGGCTGCGGCCAAGGACATCTATGACCGGCTGATCGCCCCGCACGTCCACCAGCGCTGGTAGGCGACGCCTGGACGAAAGCCGGATCGCGAATGCAGTGGAGGCCGGGTGATTGCTCACCCGGCCTCCAATCGTCTTGGGAGGACGATGTTGGTCAGTTGGTGCCCTTGAGGTCGACCGGGAAGAACAGGGTCTCGCCCGAGGAGTCGTCGACGCCGTCATTGTCGGTCACGGCAAAGGCCTTGCCTTCGGCGTCGAAGGTGAAGCCTTCCAGCTTGTCGACGACATAGCCGTTGGTTGCGGCCTTGAGGTCCGGCAGGAAGTCGTGGACTTCCTCCTTCTTGACCAGTGGCAGTTCGCCGCCGAGCTTGGCCGGCTTCAGGTCGGCGATCGCCACGCGGTAGAGCTTCTTGAGCTTGGCCGCATCGCCGATCAGGTTGTCGCGCTCGACGATGTAGACGTGATCGCCATGGGCGGTGATTTCGGACAGGCCGACCCAGCCATCGGCACCCTTGTCGAGCGGATAGCGCACGGCGCCCCATTCCTTCGACTTCGGGTTATAGGACACGAGCTTGACCGTACCCTTCTCGTCGTCCTTCCATTCGCGCTGGACGGCCATCCACAGCGTGAGGGCGTCGCCCTCGCCGACCGAGGTGATGCCCTCGAAGCCGAAGCGGGTCTGGCCGGCGAGCAGTTCGACGGGCACGCCGATTTCAGCCTTGATCTCGCCCTTGGCGTCGACATTGTAGATGCCGTGGCCGACGAGCTTTGCCGGATCGCCTTCGGAGGCGAGCCAGAAGCCGCCCTTGCCGTCGAGCGCGATGCCCTCGATGTCGAGCTTCTGGGCCGGCTGGCCGCCACGGGTGACCGGCAGGGCCGCCGTGATGGCCGCGGGCTTCTGCGTCGCGTCAATGGTGTAAATGGTCGGCTGCATGGCGTAGAAGCTGTCGTTCACGGCATAGAGCTGGCCTGCCTTCTCGGCGTCGCCGACGAGGCCCGAGAGCGCACCCCAGCCGATCGGCGCGCCGTCGACGATTTGCGAGCGGATCGTCGGATAGGCGGCTTCGCCTTCGCCGAGTTCATAGAGCATCACATGCGAGCGGGCACCGCCGTCCTCGACGAGGTCGACCTCGTTGGCGGTGACGAACAGGTTGCGGCTCGGGATGGCGACTGCACCTTCCGGCGAAACGCCCGACGGCAGAAGCTGGACGAGTTCCGGTTCGGCGCCGGTGTCCTTGTAGACGGCGGCGATCGAGGCACGCTCGGAGAGCACGAAGAAGTATTTCTGGTCGCCGAAGGTGGCGGTCTCCAGGCCTTCGAGCTCGACGCCCTTGGACTTGGCGCGCTTGTCGGGGAAGTGGCCGATCTGGGCGATGGCCAGTTCGAGCGACGGGCCGGATTCGTAGAGGACCTTGCCGTTCTTGTCGAAGATGGTGAAGCTGCGCGAGCCGCCTTCGTAGTCACCTTCGTTGGCGACGACGAAACGGTTGTCGTCCAGCCACTTCAGGGCGTCGGGTTCGCGAAGCACGCCTTCCTTCTTGCCGGTGAACTTCAGCGCGCCGTCGGACTTGGTGTCGATGCCGGCGAGATCTATGGCGCCGGCCGAGAAATGGGTCTTCACCGTACCGGTCTTGCCGTCGACGATGGCGATGTGGTTGTTCTCCTGCAGCGTCACGGCGATCTCACCGAGGCTGTTGATCGAGACGAATTCCGGCTCCGGATCATCGGCGCTGACTTCGGCAAGGCCGGTCAGCGCGACATGCTTGATCGAAGCGCAGTCGGCAACGCCGTCCTTCAGGGAAACGATGGCGAGATCGCCCGCCGGCAGTTGCGGGAGCTTGCCCTCGTTCAGCTCTTCGTCGCGCTCGTTTTCGATGGCAATCGCGGCAAAGCTCTTGTCGGCGGAGATCGCCACCGAATCAGGCTGACCGCCGAGATCGCAGCTGGCGTCGATCGCCTTCGAAGCGATATCGACGATCGAAAGCCGGCCCGAGGGCTTGGCCTTGCTCCCGGAGGTGTTGACAGCGACGAGCGCCTTGCCGCCGGCCACGGTGACCGAGGTGGGCTCGCCGTCCATCATCAGAGCGCCGGCAGCCTTCGGGGCCTTGGCGTCGGAAATGTCGACGAAGCCGATCGCGCCGAGCGGGCTGTCGGAATAGATCAGCATCATGCCGTCTTCGGTCGCCGTGATGATCTCGGCGGAGGAGACGGACTTGGCGTCCTTGTCGGCCGGGATATTGGTGGCGACGGGGAAGGACGCAATGCGATTGAAGACCTGCTCGGCGCCGGCGGGGGCGGCAACGGAAGCCAGCAGGGCTGCGGTCAGGGCCGCGCGGGAAAAGCCATACGTCATGGGAAACCTCCTGTTTCCGTGAGAAAGGAACAGGAGGCTTTTGCGTCATGCGGATGACAGGCGGATGACAATCCGGGCGGATTGTCCGACGCCCCTCCCCGGTCAACCGGACGTCCGCTCCTTGCGCATCTCGGCCGTCATCAGGAACAGCGACGCCCCGAGGATCAGCAGCGCTCCGAGCCACAGATAGCCAGCCGGGGCATAGCCGAAGACCAGCCAGCCGGCCAGCACGTTGAGCGGCAGCTTCAGGTCGTCGAAGGGCTGCACATAGGCCGCGTCCGCCGCATTGTAGGCGAGCGTCAGCAGATACTGACCCACGACGGTCAGGAGACCGGCCGCAAGCAGCAGCGCCAGGGCAAGACCGGTCGGCACGGCAAAGCCAGAGGCGAGCGCCAGCCCGGCATTGATCGGCGTCAGGAGCACCAGCAGCCAGACGGTGATCGTCTCCGGCGGCTCGAAGGCCGTGAGGTTCTTCATCAGCAGAGACGACCCGCCCCACAGCAGGGCCGACAGGATGGGCAGCAGTGCTGCCGCCGAGAACGTATCCGCCCAGGGCTGGAGGATGATCATCGCACCGACGAAGCCGACGAGCGTCGCCGCCCAACGGGGCCAGCCGACGCTTTCGCCGAGGAAAAGCCTGGCGCCGATGATGATGAAGAAGGGCGAGGTCATGACCAGCGCGATCGCCTGCCAGATCGGCACGGTGGCAAGCCCGGTGACCCAGGCCTGTACGCCGAGCGCGGCAAGCAGGACGCGCAGAAGATGCCGCCAGGGATAGCGCGTGCGCATCGCCCGCAGGCCGAGCTTGAACAGCAGCGGCAGGGACAGCACGAGGGCAAAGCCATATTGCCAGAAGGCCGCCGAGGCCGGCGGGAAGGCCAGGGTCATGGCCAGCCACTGGGTCGCGACGTTAAGCAGGGCGAAGGCGATACCCGCCAGCACCATGTAGGAGGCTCCGGCAAAAGCGCGGGAGCGGGAGAGCGTAAGGGAGCTCTGATTCATGTTTCTTTCCTTCACAAAGGACCAACACAAATCAGGACGCATGAGGGCACTCGCGACAAGGCCCGCCTGGACGAGCCCACCCGCTTGCGCGGCCATCCGCGCGAGCGGACGGCATGCGCAGGCCGAGCCGCCGGCATCCGGACAAATCCATCCGGAAACGTGACGCCACGACCGACTGCCTCATTCTCTTTCATCCGGACTATGACCGTCGGCTCCGGAATTCAACCGGATCTGCTGACCCTCCCGGAACAGGTCCGAAAGGCGCTCGCGGGCTTGGAGGCGAACCTCCTTACCGCCGGTGGGGACTTGCACCCCGCCCTGAGAACGAATGCCGGAAAACCGGCGGTTCGAGCGATACGGCAAGCATGCGGATCGCACAAGCGCGGCAAACGAAAAAAGCCCGGCACGGGGCCGGGCTTTCACTTGGTATGGCCCGCCCTGCACCAGGCAGGGAGGCGATCAGCTGATTAGCTGTTGCAGGCGTCCTTGAGACCCTTGCCAGCCGTGAACTTCGGCACATTACGAGCCGGAATGTCGACTTCGGCGCCGGTCGACGGGTTGCGGCCCTTCGAGGCTTCGCGACGAGCAACGGTGAAAGCACCGAAGCCAGCGAGGCGAACATCGCCGCCGTTCTTCAGCTCGGCCTGAACCGTTTCGAAAACGGCGTCAACGGCGGAAGCTGCATCGGCCTTGGTGAGGCCGGCCTTCTCGGCGACCGCGGATACGAGTTCGTTCTTGTTCATGTTTCCACCCTTTCTGATTGGTATGAAACGACTCAATGGATAAGTCGGGCGGAGAATACGTATGCATCTGCCCTAAGCAACTCAAAAGCACCGCAATGGCCCGGAAAACAAGCGGTTTCGGGGAGTTTACACAAAAAAGGCTGGCATTTTTGCCAGCCTTTTTCCGTTCGATGTGCCAATTTGGCAAGACTAAGGCAAAAACCGCCTCAATGCGCCAAAGTAGCCCCTGTTTCGTCGACACCTTCGACGGTGCCGATAGCCGGTGTTTCGACCGTTCCATCCCATTCAATCGGTTCAGGTACGCGGATCAGGGCGTGACGGATGACCTCGCCCATGCGCGAGACCGGGACGATCTCAAGGTTGTTCTTGACGTTGTCCGGGATGTCCGCCAGGTCCTTGGCGTTCTCTTCCGGGATCAGAACCTTCTTGATACCGCCGCGCAGTGCCGCGAGCAGCTTTTCCTTCAGACCACCGATCGGCAGGACGCGACCACGCAGCGTGATCTCGCCCGTCATCGCCACGTCCTTGTTGACCGGGATGCCGGTCATGATCGAGACGATGGCGGTTGCCATGGCGACGCCGGCCGACGGGCCGTCCTTCGGGGTTGCCCCTTCCGGAACGTGGACGTGAATGTCCGACTTGTCGAAGCGCGGCGGCTCGATGCCGAAATCGACGGCGCGCGAGCGGACATAGGATGCCGCGGCCGAGATCGATTCCTTCATGACTTCCTTGAGGTTGCCGGTGACCGTCATGCGGCCCTTGCCCGGCATCATCACGCCTTCGATGGTCAGCAACTCGCCGCCCACTTCGGTCCAGGCCAGACCGGTGACGATACCGACCTGATCCTCGCCCTCGGCTTCGCCGTGGCGATAGCGCGGCACGCCGAGATAGTCATGGATGTTCGCGGCCGTGACGGCGACGGACTTGGTCTTGCCCTTGAGGATCTCGGTGACCGCCTTGCGGGCGAGCTTCATCAGCTCCCGTTCGAAGGACCGGACGCCGGCCTCGCGGGTATACTGCTGGATGATCGCCTTGATCGCATCGTCGGAAACCGAAAACTCTTCCGGACGCAGGGCATGTTCCTTGATCGACTTCGGCAGCAGGTGCCGCTTGGCGATCTGCAGCTTCTCGTCCTCGGTGTAGCCGGCGATCCGGATGATCTCCATGCGGTCCATCAGCGGGCCCGGAATGTTGAGCGTGTTCGCCGTGGTGATGAACATCACGTTGGACAGGTCGTACTCGACTTCCAGGTAGTGGTCCATGAAGGTCGAGTTCTGTTCCGGATCCAGGACCTCGAGCAGAGCCGACGACGGATCGCCGCGATAGTCCTGGCCCAGCTTGTCGATCTCGTCGAGAAGGAAGAGCGGGTTGGACTTCTTCGCCTTCTTCATCGACTGGATGACCTTGCCGGGCATCGAGCCGATATAGGTGCGGCGGTGACCGCGGATTTCGGCTTCGTCACGGACGCCGCCGAGGGCCATGCGGATGTATTCGCGGCCGGTCGCCTTGGCGATCGACTTGGCGAGCGAGGTCTTGCCGACGCCCGGAGGGCCGACGAGGCACAGGATCGGGCCCTTGAGCTTGGTCGCGCGCGTCTGCACGGCCAGATACTCGACGATGCGCTCCTTGACCTTGTCGAGGCCGAAATGGTCCTCGTCGAGGATCTTCTCGGCGGCGTTGAGGTCGATCTTGACCTTGGACTTCTTGCCCCAGGGCAGGCCGAGCAGCCAGTCGAGGTAGTTGCGCACGACGGTGGCTTCCGCCGACATCGGGCTCATGTGGCGCAGCTTCTTCAGCTCCGCATCGGCCTTTTCGCGGGCTTCCTTGGAGAACTTGGTCTTGGCGATGCGCT
The DNA here is from genome assembly GCF_059424725.1 of Allorhizobium sp. GW101-3B10. NCBI lineage: Bacteria > Pseudomonadati > Pseudomonadota > Alphaproteobacteria > Hyphomicrobiales > Rhizobiaceae > Allorhizobium > Allorhizobium sp. GW101-3B10. Next base: position 2,183,111 of record NZ_JBWKZR010000001.1, read on the forward strand.
CTTCCAGTTCGGCCATCTCGTCACGGCCGTCTTCGCCGTCGCCGAGCTCCTTCTGGATCGCCTTCATCTGTTCGTTCAGGTAGTATTCGCGCTGGGTCTTCTCCATCTGGCGCTTGACGCGCGAGCGGATGCGCTTCTCGACCTGGAGAACCGAGATCTCGCCTTCCATGAAGCCGAGCGCCTTTTCGAGGCGCGTCTTCACGCTCACCGTTTCCAGCATTTCCTGCTTCTCGGTGATCTTGATGGAGAGGTGCGAGGCAACCGTGTCGGCCAGCTTCGAGTAGTCCTCGATCTGGCTTGCGGCGCCAACCACTTCGGGCGAAATCTTCTTGTTCAGCTTGACGTAGTTCTCGAACTCCGAAACCACGGAGCGGCTGAGCGCCTCGATCTCGACCGGGTCTTCGTCCGGCTCGGCGAGAACATGGGCGGTCGCCTCATAGAACTCCTCGCGGCCCGTGTAGGATTCGATCTTGGCGCGGGCGCGGCCCTCGATCAGAACCTTCACCGTCCCGTCCGGCAGCTTGAGCAGCTGGAGGACATTGGCGACGGTGCCGATCTCGTAGATCGAGTCGGAAGCCGGATCATCGTCCCCGGCATTGATCTGGGTCGCCAGCATGATCTGCTTGTCGGAGCCCATCACCTCTTCCAGAGCGCGAATGGACTTCTCGCGCCCGACGAACAGAGGCACGATCATGTGTGGGAAAACCACGATGTCGCGCAGGGGCAATACGGGATAGATATTGCCTTCGTTTGCTGCAGACGTTTTCGACATTTTCATTCCTTTCCGACGTCCCGGCGTGAACCGGAACCTGGCGCCAGTCCCCGAAGGCAACTGGCACATCTCTTGCTCCCACAACAAGTGGAGTTCCGCGACAGTGAATTCAAGCCTGCCCAAACAGCCGCGGTACCCAAATGTGACAGCACCGTTACAGACGGCGACACAACGCTACAAAACACGCTCGCCCGACGGGCGCGGAACGGAGCGCGAGGCGCCCTGCTCCGGCCGGCGACCCGATCGGTCGCGCCGAAGCACTTCACCTTTGTAGCCCAACCCACGGCTTCGGAAAACCACGGATCGCCAAATTCGCCGACTTCTTGCTCGTTTATCGCCGAAAGTCGGCATAAACGAAAAAAACCCGCCGGTGGGGCGGGTTTTCGTCTCGGGAAATCGAGGCTCGCATCAGGCGGAAGCGTTGGCTTTCTCTTCCTGTCGGTCCGAATAGATGTAGAGCGGACGGGAGGATTCGCGCACGACGTCCTCGGAGATGACCACTTCACGAACGCCTTCCAGTTCCGGCAGTTCGAACATGGTGTCGAGAAGGATCTTTTCCATGATCGAGCGCAGGCCGCGGGCACCGGTCTTGCGGGTGATCGCCTTGCGGGCGATCTCGCGCAGCGCGTCCTCGTGGAAGGTCAGTTCGATGTCTTCCATCTCGAACAGGCGCTGGTACTGCTTGACCAGGGCGTTCTTCGGCTCCGACAGGATCTGGATCAGCGCATCCTCGTCGAGGTCCTCGAGCGTCGCCAGGACCGGCAGACGACCGATGAACTCCGGGATGAGGCCAAACTTCACCAGATCTTCCGGCTCCAGTTCGCGCAACACTTCGCCGACGCGGCGATCATCTTCCGCCCGAACCGTCGCACCGAAGCCGATGGAGGTCTTCTCCCCACGGGCCGAGATGATCTTGTCGAGGCCGGCAAAGGCGCCGCCGCAGATGAACAGGATGTTCGTCGTATCGACCTGCAGGAACTCCTGCTGCGGATGCTTGCGGCCACCCTGCGGCGGAACGGAGGCGACCGTGCCTTCCATGATCTTCAGAAGCGCCTGCTGAACGCCCTCGCCCGAAACGTCGCGGGTGATCGAGGGGTTGTCGGACTTGCGCGAAATCTTGTCGACTTCATCGATGTAGACGATGCCGCGCTGGGCGCGCTCGACATTGTAGTCCGCCGACTGCAGCAGCTTCAGGATGATGTTTTCGACGTCTTCACCGACGTAACCGGCTTCGGTCAGCGTCGTCGCATCGGCCATGGTGAAGGGCACGTCGATGATGCGGGCCAGCGTCTGGGCAAGATAGGTCTTGCCGCAGCCGGTCGGGCCGACGAGCATGATGTTCGACTTGGCCAGCTCCACGTCACCGCCCTTGGAGGCGTGCGACAGGCGCTTGTAATGGTTGTGCACCGCGACCGAGAGGATCTTCTTGGCCTGTCTCTGGCCGATCACATATTCGTCGAGGATCTTGATGATGTCCTGCGGCGTGGGAACGCCGTCGCGGGACTTGACCATCGACGACTTGTTCTCTTCGCGGATGATGTCCATGCACAATTCGACGCATTCATCGCAGATGAACACCGTCGGTCCGGCAATCAGCTTGCGGACCTCGTGCTGGCTCTTGCCGCAGAAGGAACAATAGAGGGTATTCTTGGAGTCACCGCCGTTGCTTCCGCTGACCTTGCTCATGTCTTTATCCTTCCAGCACGCCGCTCCCCCGACCTGCGGAGGGCGGTCACTCACACCGCCGGTTCCGGCTGTCACCTGACGGCCGAAACCTTATCCGACTTGGAGGTACTTACCGATCCATTCAATCCAGTTTCAGGATCGGCGGCAACGAGAACCCCTTCAAATCGCAAGGCTACGTCACAAAACCACAACATAGCCTTAATAGGTACTAATAGCGCTTTCCTCGACCGTTTACACCCCTAAAGCCGATCACAAGCGGTTCATGGAAACCGAACCGCCTCCGGCCTGGGCTGCACTCATGCCGCAGGAACGCCCTCGTTCTCCTGACGCGACGTCAGGATCTTGTCGATCAGGCCCCAGTCCTTGGCCTCGCCCGCTTCCATGAAATGGTCACGATCGAGCGTCTGTTCAACCTCTTCGAGGCTGCGGCCCGTATGCTTCACGTAGATTTCGTTCAGGCGACGCTTCATCTTGATGATGTCGCGGGCATGACGTTCGATGTCCGAGGCCTGGCCCTGGAACCCGCCCGACGGCTGGTGAACCATGATGCGGGCGTTCGGGGTGGCAAAGCGCATGCCCTTCTCGCCGGCGGCCAAAAGCAGCGAACCCATCGAGGCGGCCTGGCCGACGCAGAGCGTCGAGACGGCCGGGCGGATGAACTGCATGGTGTCGTAGATCGCCATGCCGGCGGTGACGACGCCACCGGGGGAATTGATGTAGAGCGCGATTTCCTTCTTCGGGTTCTCGGCTTCGAGGAACAGCAGCTGCGCGCAGACCAGCGACGCCATCGTGTCTTCGACCGGACCGGTGAGGAAAATGATGCGCTCCTTCAGGAGGCGGGAAAAGATGTCATAGGAGCGCTCGCCGCGGTTCGTCTGCTCCACAACCATCGGCACCAGGGCCATGGCGGTATCAACTGGATTTCTCATGTCCGTCCTTTATCAGCCTCATCCCCAAACACTCGATGCGCGGCGGGAATCAAATAAAACCTGTCAATCCCTACATAGAGTGTCCGCACCCTCGACTTCAAGACTCGCGGCTCGGTTATCCTTAATACCTCGGGCGTGGAGCAAGACGCATAAACCCTTGCCCCGCCCTCGCCTATGCCGTCGCGCCCAGCAGCCACAGCTATTGCGCGGCCGTTGGTAAATCAAATGCTAATAAATACCGCCAAGCTTGTGCGAGCCTGCGGTACGCGGGCTTTGCGTAAGGACTCGTTAAACACTCTGCCCCATCTTGCTCCAATCCTCCCGACCGCACGCAAGGCCGATCCCGTGCTCGATATCAAGACCGCGCTATTCCTGTGGGCGATGGAAGCTTCGACCCTGGCCGTGCTGCTCGCCGCCATATGGCTGCACGACCGCTCCCAGAGGCATTACGGCTTCTGGTCCCTCGGCTTTGCCGGCCACGGGCTGGGCGTCGCGCTCATCGCGGCGCGGGGTGCGATCCCGGACTGGCTGTCGATCCCCTTCGCCAACGCGGTTGCACTCTCGAGCTTCCCGTTCTGGATCGCCGGAATGCTTGCCCTTGCGAAGCGCCCTTTGGCCGGGTGGGCGGTCATCCCGGTGCTGATCTGGATCACCGGAATGCTGCTTGAGCCGATCCGGGAGCAGATCGCCTACCGGATCGTGCTCTACAACCTTTCTGCCGCCTGTGGCTTCCTCATGCTGGCCACTGTCGCCGTCCGGCACGATATCGCCGGGCAACGCCTGCGCCGTCTGCTGGCGGGGATCTGGGCCTGCCAGGCCATGATCTGCCTGGCGGTCGCGGCGATCAGCCTGGTCACGATGCCCCGGAGCCTTCAGGAGGCGCCCTTCTCGGTCATCTCCACCTTGGCCAGCGTCTTCGGTTTCATCGCCGTCATCATGATCGGCGCCAGGATCGTCATGGATCGGTCAGAACAACGCCTGCAGCACCTGATCCGCACCGATCCGCTCACCGGCGCGCTCAATCGTCGCGGCCTGGTCGAGGACTTCGCCGGCCTTGCCGTGTCCAAGACCGCTTCCGGCCGCCTGCTCGCGCTTGCCCTCTTCGACCTCGATCATTTCAAGCGGATCAACGATACCTACGGCCACCAGGCCGGCGACGCCGTGCTCATCGCCTTCGCCGGCGTTTGCCAGACCCTGATCCCCGCCGCCGGCATCTTCGGGCGCACCGGCGGAGAGGAATTCATGGCCGGCATCGCGGTCGGGGACGTGCGCGAAGCGGCACTCGTCACCGAGGCCATCCGCCAGGCATTCTCGGCCGCGCGGATCGAGACCGAAAAGGGGCCGATTTCGGCGACCGTCAGCATCGGCATCGCCACGGCGCCGGCCGCAAAGGTCGATCTCGACCAGTTGATGAGCAATGCCGACAGGGCGCTCTACAAGGCCAAGGCACGCGGGCGCAACCGCACCACGGTGCTGCGCGGCGACCGGGTGCTCACCGTTCCGGCGGAGGGCCCCGAAGGCCTGGACGCGCAGGCCGACCGCCAGGTCGCCGCCCTCAGGCGCCTGGTCGCCAAGGCATCGCCGCAAACCGGTCTGTCCAAGCCGTAATCGGCCTTTCGCCCCCCGCGCAAATTCTGTAGATCACCCCCATGACCCATCTCCCCTTCCTCACCATCGACAAGACCGCGCGCCGTGTCAGCCTCGACGGCCGTAACCCGGCCTTCTACAGCGACCCGAACCGCGTCTACGCCGCACTGCATGCTTCCTGCCCGACCTTCTACTGGGAGGAGCAGAAGCAGTGGTTCTTCACCGGCTATGACCACGTCAACGGCCTCCTGCGCGACCGCCGCTTCGGCCGGCAGATCCTGCACATCGCCACGCGGGAAGAACTGGGCATGCCGGAACCGTGCCCGCATACGCGGCACTTCGATGCGGCCGAGGCGCATTCGCTGCTGGAACTCGAACCGCCGGAACACACGCGGCTTCGCACGCTCGTCAACCGGGCCTTCGTCTCGCGCCATGTGGAGAAGATGAAGCCCGAGATCGAGACGCTGGCCAACGGGCTGATCGACGCGTTCGAAAAAGACGGCAGGACCGAACTGCTCTCCTCCTTCGCCGACGTCATTCCGGTGACGATGATCGCCCGCATGATCGGCATCCCGGAGGAGATGGGACCACAGCTGCTCAAATGGAGCCACGACTATGTCGGCATGTACATGTTCAAGCGCAATCGCGCCGACGAGGAGGCCGCCGACCGCTCCGCCAGGGAATTCGCCGACTATGTGCGCGGCATGATCGCCGAGCGTCGCGCCAATCCGCGCGACGACCTGCTGACCCACATGATCCACACCGAGCACAAGGGCCAGTTCCTCACCGAGGACGAGTTGATCTCGACGACGATCGTGCTGCTCAATGCCGGCCACGAGGCGACCGTGCACCAGATTGGAAATTCGGTGCGCATCATCCTCGAAAGCGGATTGTCGACCGCGGAGATGTTTCGTGACGAGGCGACGACGGAACGGACCGTCGAGGAGACGCTACGGATCTGCGCGCCGGTGCATATATTCCAGCGCTATTGCCTGGAGCCGGCCGAGATCGACGGCGTCACGTTCAAGCGCGGCGACAAGGTCAGCCTGATCCTTGCCGCCGCCAATCTCGACCCGCTGAAGTTCGCCGATCCGCTGACCTTCAAGCCGGCGCGCAACGAGGCGCCCAACCTCTCCTTCGGCGCCGGCATCCATTTCTGCATTGGCGCGCCGCTGGCGAGGCTCGAGCTCAACATCGTCCTGCCGCTACTGTTCAGGCGCCTGCCGGGTGTAAAGCTCACCGCCCAACCAAAGGTGAAGGACGTCTATCACTTCCACGGGCTGGAGCGGCTCGACCTCGAATGGTAGCCGCCGGGCTTGGCCTCGCGAAGGCCGCCCAGCGAGCCCCATCTGTCCGATCACGTCAGATCTGGGCGAGACCGCCGTCGACGGACAGTTCGACACCGTTGATGTAGCTTGCCTTCGGCGACGACAGGAAAAGGGCCGCTTCGGCGATCTCGTCGGGATGGGCCATGCGGCCGATCGGAGAGGCCGATTTCAGGTAGGCCTCGAAACCGGCGATCTGTTCCTCGTCCATATTCAGGCCGTTCTCCATGATCGGCGTGCGGGTGACGCCCGGGCTCAGCGTGTTCACGCGGATGCCTCTGCCCTTCAGGTCATTGGCGAAGCTGCGGGCGAACGATCGGACCGCGGCCTTGGAGGCGTTGTAGGCGCTCAGCCTCTCCATGCCCTTGTTGCCGACGATGGAACCCGTGAGCACGATATTGCCTCCGTCGCGGATGACCGGCAGAAGCGCCTGCACGGTGTAGAACACACCCTTCACGTTGACGTCGAAGATGCGGTCGAAGAGCCCTTCATCGGTCGCGCCGATGTCGTTGTTCTCGGCGATGCCGGCATTGGCGAACAGGACGTCGATCTTGCGTCCGTCTGCTTCGATACGTGCCCGCAGATGTTCCAGGTCCGCGATCTTCGCCGAATCGGCGACGACCGGAACCGCCTTGTCTCCCAGCGCCGAAACGGCCTGACTCAATTTGGCTCCGTTGCGCCCCGTCACATAGACCGTCGCCGCGCCCGCTTCGAGGAAGAGCCTTGCCGCGGAATAGCCGATGCCGGTCGAACCGCCGGTGACAACCACAACCTTGCCGTCGAAATGCATGTCCATTTGCGTCTCCTGAGCTTCTTTGTTTCACTAATACCGTTATTCGGTATTTCGGTTTTATTGAAATATTGAAGCCTGTCAACGGAAATGATAGAGGCTGTGCATGGCCCAGTTTTTTCATCCCAGCCGTGAGGACATGTCGCTCACCGCCGTTCTCGCCGCCCTCGGGGATCCCGCCCGCATGGGGATCATGCGCAAGCTCATGCACGCCCAGGATGGACAAAACTGCGGTTCGGTCGCGCCCTGCAACGACATGCCGCGCTCGACGCTCTCCAATCACCTGCGGATCTTGCGGGAGTCCGGTCTCATCCGCACCCACAAGCAGGGCGTGGAGAACATCAACACGGTGCGCACGGACGATCTGGAGGCCCGTTTTCCCGGTCTCCTCGACAAGATCATGTCGCTTTGCCCGTTGCCCTGAGCGGGTCAGGAGGCGCTGCGGCCGTAGAAGCCAGACAGTCTTTCGAGCGTGTCCCGCATCGCCTCGCGCAGCGTGTCCGGCGCCAGCACCTCGGCCTCGGCGCCGAGCCGCAGGAATTCCGAGATGGCGTGCTGCGCCTGGCCGCAGGGCAGCGTGACGATCCACCGGTCTTCGTCCCGCTCGTCTTTCTCTGTCTCCATGCGCGCACGGACATAGGAGGGAGAGATGTGCTCCAGAAGCCTGAGGCCCCATCTCGAGACGCGCAAGGTTGCCGTGTTCGGATGCAGTTCCCTCTCCAGCCTCAGGGTGTTCTCCGTCCAGTAGCCGGCAAGATCGAAATCGCCCGGCCGCTCGAAGCGATCTTCGGTGACCACGAGATCAAGTATGCGGGCGATGCGGTAGGTGCGGACGTTTTCCTCGACCTTTGCCGCCATGTACCAGGCGCCGCCCTTCAGCACGACGCCGAGAGGCTCGGCCTCACGGTTCTTCTCCGACTTCCAGGCCCGGTAGCGCATGCGGATGCGTTTGGAATTCCACACCGCATCGGCGATCGCCTGGAGGTGGAGCGGTTGCTCGTTCTCGCCGAACCAGGTCGGCGCATCGAGATGGAATTTTGCCTGCATCTTGGCCGCACTCTGGCGCAACTCCTCCGGCAGCGCCGCGGTCAGCTTCTTCTGGGCGCCGGCCATCAGCGAACCGAGGCCGAGATCGGCGGCCGCGCCCGGCAGGCCCGACAGGAACATGGCTTCCGCTTCCGCCTGCGACAGGCCGTTCAATCGCACACGGTAGCCGTCGAGCAAGCGGTAGCCGCCATCCGACCCGCGTTCGCTGTAGACCGGAATTCCGGCGAGCGAGAGCGCGTCTATGTCGCGATAGATGGTTCGGACCGAGACCTCGTTCTCCTCCGCCAGGGTCTCGGCGGTCACCAGGCCTCTGGCCTGCAGGGTGGTCAGGATGTTGATCAGCCGGCTCGCCCGCATCAGGAAATCTCCCTTTCGGATATTATCCTAAACCAACCTGACAAAAGCTGACAGGTATGGGGTGCCATCCTTCGTCCATCCATTCCACCCAACCGAAGGAGACGACCGATGACCCAGGAACCCATCACCCTCTACTACTCGCCCCAGACCCGCGCGACAGGCGCGCGCTTTCTGCTCGAGCAGCTGAAGGCGCCCTATCAGCTGCATGTGCTCAACATGAAGGCCGGCGAGCAGCGCAAGCCCGCCTATCTCGCCATCAATCCGCTCGGCAAGGTGCCGGCGATCCACCACGGCGAAGCCTTCGTCACCGAGCAGGCGGCGATCTATCTCTATCTCGCCGACCTCTTTGCCGAGGCCGGTCTTGCGCCGGCGCTCGACGACCCGGATCGCGGCGCCTATCTGCGCTGGCTGGTCTTCTACGGCAGCTGCTTCGAACCGGCGATGATCGACCGCTACCTGAAGCGCCAACCGGCCAGCCCGAACGACACGCCGTACAGCAGCTATGACGACATGCTGGCGGCGATCGAGGACGCGCTGAAGCCCGGTCCCTATTTGCTCGGCGAGAGGATGAGCGCCGCCGATCTGCTGTGGGGCACGGCGCTGCACTGGACGACGATGTTCGGGCTTGTTCCGGATCGCCCGGTATTCCGCGACTACATCGCGCGCGTGACGGCGCTTGAATCCTATCGCAAGGTGGCAGAGGAAGACGCTGCCCTTGCAGCCCGGCACCAGGCCGAGGTGGATGCAGTGGCCGGCACCGCCGCCTGACGCGGTTGTCGTCAGAATTCCCATCCAGAATCACGGCGCGCATCGGTCCCGGTGCGCGCTCTGTGCTGTCGGCTAGATGCGGATGACGTAGTCCTTGCGAGTCGTTTCAACGACTTCCCAGGTGCCGTTGAAGCCGGGCCTGAGGATCATCCGGTCGCCAGACTTCAGATGAACGGGCTTTCCGCCGTCCTCCGTGACCACGGAATGGCCTTCGAGCACGTGGAAATATTCCCACTCCTCGTAGGAGATCCGCCATTTGCCCGGGGTCGATTGCCAGATCCCGGCATATACGCCGCCCGGGGCTTCTTCGAGGTTCCATGTGGTGAAGCGCGGATTGCCGTCAATCAGCCGGTCGGCGGCGGGCGCGCCCTCCTCCGGCTCGACCGTCGAAGGATCGAAATTCAGGAAATGCGACATGCTCGCTCCTCGGCGCCGCGGCCACGCGGGCTGCGGCGCTCGTTCGGTTGACGGATCAGACCTTGGCGAGCGACTGCTCGAGATCGCCGATAATGTCTTCGGCATCCTCGATGCCGATCGACAGCCGGACCACGTCCGGACCGGCGCCGGCAGCGATCTGCTGGGCTTCGGTCAACTGGGCATGGGTGGTGGAGGCCGGATGGATGACCAGCGAGCGGGTGTCGCCGATATTGGCGAGGTGCGAGAACAGTTGCAGTCCTTCGACCAGCGCCTTGCCGGCGGCATAACCGCCCTTGACGCCGAAGGTGAAGACGGCGCCCGCGCCCTTCGGCGAATAGCGCTTCTGCAGCGCGTGGTTCGGATCGCTGTCGAGACCGGCATAGTTCACCCAGGCGACCTTCGGATGTTGCTTCAGCCAGGTGGCGACCTTCAACGCGTTGTCGCAATGGCGCTGCATCCTGAGCGGCAGGGTCTCGATGCCGGTGAGCAGGAGGAAGGCATTCATCGGCGCGATCGCCGGGCCGAGGTCGCGCAAGCCCAGCACGCGGCAGGCGATGGCGAAGGCGAAATTGCCGAAGGTCTGGTGCAGCACGACGCCCGAATATTCCGGCCGGGGCTCGGACAGCATCGGAAACTTGCCGGAGGCCGACCAGTCGAAGGTTCCGCCGTCGACGATGATGCCGCCCATGGAATTGCCGTGGCCGCCGAGGAATTTCGTGGCGGAATGCACGACGATGTCGGCGCCATGCTCCAGCGGGCGCAGCAGGTAGGGGCTCGCCATGGTGTTGTCGACGATCAGCGGCAGCCCGTGCTGCTTGGCCACTTCGGAAATGGCCGCGATGTCGACGAAGGTGCCGCCCGGGTTGGCAAGGCTCTCGATGAAGATGGCGCGCGTCCGGTCGTCGATCTGCGCGGCGAAGCTGTCCGGATCGGCCGGGTCGGCCCAGCGCACCTGCCAGCCGAAATTCTTGAAGGCGTGGCCGAACTGGTTGATCGAGCCGCCATAGAGCTTCTTTGCTGCAACGAAGTTGTCGCCCGGCTGCATCAGGGTGTGGAAGACCAGCATCTGGGCGGCGTGGCCCGAGGCGACGGCAAGTGCTGCCGTGCCACCTTCGAGGGCTGCGACACGCTCTTCCAGCACCGCCTGCGTCGGGTTCATGATGCGCGTGTAGATATTGCCGAACTGCTTCAGCCCGAACAGCGCTGCGGCGTGGTCGGCGTCGTTGAAGACGTAGGCCGTCGTCTGGTAGATCGGCGTGATGCGCGCGCCCGTCGCGGGATCCGGCTGGGCGCCAGCATGCACCGAGAGGGTCGCAAAACCCGGATTGTTCTTGGACATTTCTTGCCTCCACTAGAATTCTGTCGCGGCGATCATAGCGGCTCGAGCCGTGATGTCAGCCCGGTTTTTTCACCAATCGGAGACCGGTTCCGGGGTGCTTACTTTGATCGAAATCAATGCAGGCGTCGGGTCGCGGCAGCATGCTGCGAACATCATTTGGAGGTTGTCCATGAATACCGTCGTCAACGATCCGAGCCGCACCGTCCTTTCGCGCCTGGTGGACTGGTTCGCCAAGGGATGGGAAAGCAGTGCCGAGGCCGACATGATCGCGTCACTGGACCAGTTCACCATCAACAATATCGCACATGACTGCGGCATTTCGCCCGATCAGCTGATCGAGCTTGCCAAGGCCGGCCCGCATGCGGCCGACGAGATGATCGAGATGATGCGGGCGCTCAACATCGATCCGGTGGAGGTCGAGTTGCGGCTGCGCAATCAGTTCCGAGACATGCAGATCACCTGCGCGCACTGCGCCTCCAAGGGCGAGTGCCGCAAGGATCTGGGCGCGCACACGGCGAGCGAGAACTTCGCCCATTATTGCGGCAATGCAAGCGATCTCAATGCGTTGCGCGCCAATCCGGAATTTCTTCTCGGCTGAGAAATCGGACGTGCCGGCCTAGAGTCCGAGGCGCGGCATTTCGATCGCCGGGCAGCGGTCCATGACGACCTTGATCCCGGCGGCCTCGGCTTCGCGCGCGGCAAGGTCGTCGCGAACGGAGAGCTGCGACCAGATGACCTTCGGGCGCGGATCAAGGGCGATCGCATCGCCGACGACTTCGTGAAGGTATTCCGAGGCGCGGAAGACGTCGACCATGTCGATCGGCACCGGGATGTCGGCCAGTGTCGCATAGGTGGCCTGGCCGAGGATTTCCTTGCCCGCCTGGCCGGGATTGACCGGAATGACGCGGTAACCCTTGGACAGCAGGAACCGCATGACGCCATAGCTCGGGCGCGCCGGATTGGGCGATGCGCCGACCAGGGCGATGGTCTTCGTGTCGCGGAGAATGCCGGAGAGATAGGCGGCTTCGTAGTGGTCGTGATCGATCTTCATGGGCGGACCTCCCGTATTTCAGTCTTTGCTTCAGGAGCGTATGATGGTCTGCCTTGCTTATGCGGGACGAGGCCGCCCGACAACAAGCAGACGCGCATAGAGGACTACAATCTCTTCCGAGGAGAAATGCCATGAAGAAGACCTTGCTTGCCGTTCTGCCGATGCTGTTCATTGCGACATCGGTCCAAGCCTTGCCGAAATACACGTCCACGCGCATGTCCTGCGACCAGGTACAGGCGACGGTGCGCCAGCACGGCGTTGTCGTGCTGACTTATCCGGCCCCCAAGGGCGGGCGCATGCTCTACGACAACTACGTCTCGAGCCGTCGCTTCTGTCGGCCTGGCGAAATTACCGAGCGGGTCGGCGTGCCCAGCGCCAACCGGTCCTATTGTCCAGTATTGAAATGCAAGCCCGACGACCGGCGCCATGGCGGCGAAGAGCCGCAGCGGAGCCCCAATGACCCGACGCGTCCCTGAGGCTCGACGGCCACGGCCCGCGCAAGGATGTCGAACAATGCGAGACGCATTTTCCATTGACTTGCGGGCGATGGGGACGACAGTCGTTCGGGCCTGCGAATCCCGCGCCGCATTCGAAGGACACGAGACATGAAGAAAATGATCTGCGTTCTGGCGGCGCTGCTGGCGGCGTCGCCGGCATTGGCGATCTCGCGCTACAACGCGCAGTCGATGACCTGTACCGCCGCGCGCCAGGCCGTCCTTAGCCAGCGTGCCGTGATCTTCCGCTTCCCCTCCAAAAGGGTTCGGGGACTAATTCTTTATGATCGCTATGTGCGCGACAACCGCCAATGCGACGCGCACGAATATGCGGCCCGAGCCTACATCCCCACCAAGGACGACGCGCGTTGCCCGGTACTGGCCTGCGAACCACTTCCCGAGGATAGCTTCGCCCGTCCACGCCGCCCCTGGATTCGCTTCTGAGGACAGGTGAACCCGCCGTTCGCGAACAAAGACACCTCAAGCGGCGTTGCGCCCCCTGCCCGGCAACGGTGGGTGGGCGCTTGAATGGCTCAGTTCGTAGACAAGCGGGTATTCGGTCACCAGCGCGCGGTCCATCACGACCTTGATGCCGGCAGCCTCGGCTCGGGCGGCCGCGGCATCGTCACGCACGCCGAGCTGGCCCCAGATCGCCATGGGCAGATGCGGCAGGTGCAGCACCTCGTCCACCACCTCGGAAAAATGTTCGGAGCGGCGGAACACGTCGACGAGATCGATCGGTTCCGGAATGTCGTCGAGCCTGGCATAGATCGTCTGGCCGAGGATCTTTTCGCCGGCATGCGCCGGGTTGACCGGATAGACATGATAGCCCTTGCCGAGCAGGAAACCGGTCACCCAGTGGCTCGGCCGGTTGTCCTTCAGAGAAGCCCCGACAATCGCGATTGTGCTCGCCGATCCCAGTATGCCGGCAAGATAGGCATCGGAATAGGTGTCGTGCTTCATGGCGTCCTCCTTGCGGCCAAGCCGCGTGCGGCGAACCCCGCCCTTCGTTCCCATCCGAACTATATGAGCAGCCCCTTAATCATTAATGCCCGGAATGGGACAAATGCGAGTGATTGCACAATGGCGCCCGAAGGGAACCTATTCGGGCAGCACGACATGCCCCTGCTCGTCCAGGGGGAAGAAGGGATTGTGGGCCACTTCCCACAAATGCCCGTCGGGGTCGGCGAAGTAACCGGAATAGCCGCCCCACGAGACCTTCTCCGGCGCCTTGACGAGCGTTGCGCCGCACGAGACGGCAAACTTGATCACCGCATCGACGCCGGTCGGGCTCGATACGTTGTGGGCAAGCGTCACGCCGGAGAAACCGGGGCCCGTATCGGCGACCTCGGCATCCTTGGCCAGGGCCCCACGCCCGAACAGCGCGAGAACGGTCCCCTTCATCTGGATGAAGGTCACGCTTTCCTGTGAGGCCGAGGATTTCTTCCAGCCCAGCCGTTCGTAAAAGGCAGTGCTGGTGGCCACGTCGGCGACGCCAAGGGTAACGATCGATATGCGCCGTTCGAGCGACATGGTCCCACTCCTGAATATTGAGTCGAAATTCCGTTTTGTTCTTCTTATGTTTACTTTTCATTCACGTCAATATTAGGGTAAGCTCATGGTTGTAAAAGCTAAAACTACAATCATTTTAATATGTAACTAACGACCCGAGGCGAGAAGTGGCCTCGCCTCCCGTGCGCGGAACAGGGCTCATTCTCCCGTCCAGGTCGGGTGACGTTTGTCGAGGAAGGCGCCGATCCCCTCCGCCGCGTCGCGGGCCAGCATGTTCTCGACCATGACGCGGGCGGCGTAGTCGTAGGCCTCCTCAAGTGGCATTTCGATCTGCCGATAGAAGGCTTCCTTGCCGATCTTCAGGGTCAAAGGCGATTTGGATGCGATGACGGCCGCGTATTTGTCGACGACCTGGGAGAGATATTGTTTAGGCACGATGCGATTGACGAGCCCGAAATCCTTGGCCGTCGACGCATCGATCGTCTCGCCGGTCAACAGCATTTCCATGGCCTGCTTGCGGTGCGCGGCGCGGCTGACGGCGACCATGGGGGTCGAACAGAACAGACCGATATTGACGCCAGGCGTGCAGAAGGCCGAGGTGTCCGTGCAGATCGCCAGATCGCAGGACGCGACCAGCTGGCAACCGGCCGCGGTCGCAAGCCCATCGACCTCGGCAATCACCGGCTTCGGCAGATGGGTGATCGCCAGCATCAGGTCGGCGCAGAGGCGCATGGTCTTCTCGAAAAAATCCCTGCCGCGATCCGGGTCGGCCCGGTGGGCGGTCATTTCCTTCAGGTCATGACCGGCGGAAAACAGCTTGCCGGCTGCCGACAGCACGACGACGCGCACGTCGGGATCCTCCCCCGCCGCGGCAAGCTCGGCCAGCAGCGCCTCCATCAGCGCGATGGATAGGGCATTGGCCGGCGGATTGTTGAGCGTGAGGCGCAGGACGCCCTTGTCGCGCGACGACAGCACCGGCCCCACCCCGCTGTCGCCACCATCCTTCTTGAACGACACAACCTCCGCCATCACCGATCTCCCTTGGCGTTTGCACTTGGGCCAAAGCCTGCCATAAAACGCTCACCCTTTGAAAGCCCATTCGAATAGAGAACTTGCCCCATGCAGCCGATCATGAGCGCCCACGAGATCAATGCCTTTCTCGAGACGGACTTTCCGCAGATCCATACCGACGGACGCGTCTTTCATGTGACCAAGGTCTCGCCTGGCAGCATCACGATGACCTTCGATCCGTCAGAGCGGCATCTGCGTCCCGGCGGCACCGTGTCGGGTCCGGCGATGTTCGCTTTGGCCGATGTCGCAGCCTATGCGGCGGTGCTGGCCCATATCGGACCGGTGGCGCTGGCCGTCACCACCAGTCTCAACATCAATTTCCTGCGCCTGCCCAAGCCGCAGCTCATCTTCTGCGAATGCCGGGTACTGAAACTCGGCAAGCGGCTCGCCGTGATCGACGCGCTGCTGCTCCAGGACGGAGGCGACGGCCCGATCGCCCAGGCAACCGCCACCTATTCGATTCCGCCGCGCTGAGCGGTACGGCGCGCTGTTTGGCAAAAAACAAGGTCGCAGGGCGCCATGAAAGGCATAGCAATTGTGCGGTAAAATATTACCACATAGCCAAGCCATTGTTTTTATGCAACTATTCAGAACAGAACCCAAGCCGGCCGCTCTTGACCGCAAAAAGCCCCCGGCTTATACAACGCCCAGTCTGCGGGCCTTCGGGACCGCTTTCTGTTTCGTGCGTTATGGCGCCCGAAATCAAGCAACAAGAAACGCCCGGCGCGCCTCGGCAAGCTGGGTCCCAAACGGAAAGTATCACTCATGTCTACCTTCGTTCAGAAGCCTGCAGAGGTGGAGAAGAAGTGGATCATCATCGACGCCGAAGGCCTCGTTGTTGGTCGCCTCGCCTCCCTCATCGCCATGCGCCTGCGTGGCAAGCACAAGGCCACCTACACCCCCCACGTTGACGACGGCGACAACGTCATCGTCATCAATGCCGAGAAGGTCGCACTGACCGGCAAGAAGTACTCCGACAAGAAGTACTACTGGCACACCGGTTATCCGGGCGGCATCAAGGAGCGCACCGCGCGCCAGATCATCGAAGGCCGCTTCCCGGAGCGCGTTCTCGAGAAGGCCGTCGAGCGCATGATTCCGCGTGGCCCGCTCGGCCGTCGCCAGATGAAGAACCTGCGCGTCTACGCCGGTTCGAACCATCCCCATGAAGCCCAGCAGCCGGTCGCAATCGACGTGGCTTCGCTGAACAGCAAGAACGTAAGGAGCGCCTGATAATGGCTGACCTCTCTTCCCTGAAGGATCTCGGCACGGCCGCTCCGGAAGCCTCTGCTCCGGTTCACGTCCGCAAGGTCGACGCCCAAGGCCGCTCCTACGCGACCGGCAAGCGCAAGAACGCCGTTGCCCGCGTCTGGGTCAAGCCGGGCTCCGGCAAGATCATCATCAACGGCCGTGACTACACGACCTATTTCGCCCGCCCGGTCCTGCAGATGATCCTGCAGCAGCCGATCGTCGCCGCTGCGCGCACCGGCCAGTTCGACATCGTTGCAACCGTCGCCGGCGGTGGTCTTTCCGGCCAGGCCGGCGCCGTGCGCCACGGTCTTTCCAAGGCCCTCACCTACTTCGAGCCGGGCCTGCGCGCCGTGCTCAAGAAGGGTGGCTTCCTGACCCGCGACAGCCGCGTCGTCGAACGCAAGAAGTACGGCAAGGCCAAGGCCCGTCGTTCGTTCCAGTTCTCCAAGCGTTAATCGCTTCCGGATTTCGGATTTCAGGAAAGGCGGGGCTTCGGCTCCGCCTTTTTCGTTTGTGCTGCCTGCGGTCGCCGGAAGAAAGCTCTGGCGTTCGCTCCTCCCGCCCCTAATATCTGCAGCACACGGCAACGCCCCCTTCGAGAGATTCCATGGTCAGCAAATCCATCGACAACGCCTTCACCGCCAGAACCATTCGCGGCGCGGCCACCGACCCGACCTATGCCGGCGCCCTCTCCTTCATGCGGAGGAAGTATTCCAAGACGTTGAAAGACGTCGACGCGGTCGTGCTCGGCATTCCCTTCGATGCCGCCGTCTCCAACCGCCCCGGCGCACGCTTCGGGCCGCAGGCGATCCGCCGGGCGTCGGCGATTTTCGACAACGATCCGCAGTACCCCTTCGCGCGCGACCTGTTCGAGCGGATGGCGGTCATCGACTACGGCGACGTGCTGCTCGACTACGGCAATCACCAGAAGACCCCTGCCCTGATCGAGAAAGAAGCCGCGAAGATCATCGCCTCGGGCGCCTATCTGCTCGGGCTCGGCGGCGATCATTTTGTCACCTGGCCGCTCCTGAAGGCGCACGCCGCCAAGCATGGGCCGCTGGCGCTCGTCCATTTCGACGCCCACCAGGACACGTGGGACGACGACGGAAAGCGGATCGACCACGGCTCCTTCGTCTGCCGGGCGGTGCGCGAGGGCGTCATCGATCCGGTCCATTCGATCCAGGTCGGCATCCGCACGCATGCGCCGGAGGATTTCGGCATCCGGATCATCCACGGCTGGGAAGTGGAGGACACGGGCGCGCAGGTGATCGCGGACACGATCCTCGCCCATGTCGGAGATCGCTCCTGCTATGTTACCTTCGACATCGATTGCCTCGACCCTGCCTATGCGCCCGGAACGGGCACGCCGGTCGCGGGCGGGCCGTCGTCGGCGAAGATGCTCTCGGTACTGCGCAAGCTCGGCGCCCTCGACATCCGCGGCTCGGACATCGTCGAGGTGGCGCCGGCTTACGACCATGCCGACATCACCGCAATTGCTGGCGCGACGGTTGCGATGTATATGCTCGGTCTGCGCGCGGAAAAGCTTGCGACACGCGCCTGACACATTGATTCAACACACTCAGAAACAGAGTCCGAACTCTCATCCAAAGCACTGACAGGACAGGAAAAATGGCAGCGAAGATCTTCATCGACGGCGAACACGGCACCACGGGTCTGCAGATCCGCACGCGCTTGGCCGCCCGTCGCGACATCGAGCTGCTGTCGATCCCGGAATCGGAGCGGCGCAATGAGAAGATGCGCGAGGACTTGCTGAACAGCGCCGACATCGCGATCCTTTGCCTGCCGGACGACGCCTCGAAGCAGGCCTACGAAATGACGGCAGCGAACAACAACGTGCGGCTGCTCGACGCCTCGACCGCCTTCCGGGTCCATCCGGACTGGGCCTACGGCTTTGCCGAGATGGACAGGGCGCAGAAGGAGAAGATCCGGTCCGCCCGCTATGTCTCCAATCCCGGCTGCTATCCGACCGGCGCGATCGGCCTCATCCGTCCACTGAGGGCTGCCGGCATTCTGCCGGACGGCTATCCGGTGACGGTGAATGCCGTGTCCGGTTATACCGGCGGCGGCAAGCAGATGATCGCGCAGATGGAAGACCAGAGGCGTCCCGACGCGATCACCGCCAACAATTTCCTCTACGGGCTGACGCTGAAGCACAAGCACGTACCGGAGATGAAGGTTCACGGTCTTCTCGACCGCGCGCCGCTCTTCTCGCCGTCCGTGGGCCGCTTCGCCCAGGGCATGATCGTCCAGGTGCCACTCTTCCTCGACGGCCTGAAGGAAGGAACGACAATCGGGACAATTCACGCCGCCCTCGTCGCCCACTATACCGGCCAGAACATCGTCAGCGTCGTTTCGCTCGAGGAGAGTGCGGCACTTGCCCGCGTCGACGCCGAGGAGCTGGTCAGTCAGGATACGATGAAGCTCTTCGTTTTCGGCACCCCGGGCGGTGCGCATGTCAACCTCGTCGCCCTGCTCGACAATCTCGGCAAGGGCGCTTCGGGAGCTGCCGTGCAGAACATGGACCTGATGCTCTCGGCCTGATCACGGCGGAGGGCATCGCAACGACGAAAAGGAGTCTACGATGCTCGATCATGTCGGACTCTCCGTTTCGGACTATCCGAAGTCAAAGACCTTCTACGATGCCGTGATGCCGTCGATCGGCGCCTCCTGCATCATGGCGGTGACGGCGGCGGAAACCGGCGGCACCTACGAGGGCGCCGGCTACGGTTCCGCCGGCAAGCCGAGCTTCTGGATCGGCACCGGCGGGCGCAGCACGGGGCAAATCCACATCGCCTTCACCGCGCCGGACCGTGCGGCCGTCGATGCCTTCTATGCGGCAGCCATGGCGGCCGGGGCACGGGACAATGGCGGACCCGGACTGCGGCCGCACTACCATCCGGACTATTACGCAGCCTTCGTGCTCGATCCGGACGGCCATAACATCGAGGCGGTCTGCCACAAGCCGGCCTAACCGGTCCGAGCGATTACCTTAGCATTGTTCACAACACGTGCCGGCACGACGAATTGGCGTTCGAAAACGTCGAACAATTCGTCGCCGGAACGACGCATCGTCACGCCTCCTGCCGCTCGCTATATGTCATCCAGCAACGAATGAGGCGCGACATGAGCAGCGAACGTTTTCCGGTCTATTTCATCCCCCATGGCGGTGGTCCCTGGCCGTTCATGGATTTTCCGGCTGGTCCCGACGGCAAAAAGCCTTGGGGTGACCTCGATACCTTCCTGAAGGGGCTCGATGCCGAGATCGGTCGCCGCCCGAAGGCCATTCTCGTGGCCTCCGGCCACTGGGAGAGGGAGCCAGTTCCGACCGTCTCCACGGCGGCCCGGCCCGGAATGCTCTACGACTACTCCGGATTTCCGGGGGAAACCTATCGCCTGAGTTACCCGGCCCCCGGTTCCCCCGAGGTGGCGCGGCGGGCGAAGGCGCTTCTGGAGAAGGCCGGCATTCCGACCGCAGAGGATGCGACCCGCGGCTTCGACCACGGTGTCTTCGTGCCGCTGATGGTCGCCTATCCCGATGCGGACGTGCCGGTGGTGATGATTTCGCTGAAAAACTCGCTCGACGTCGAGAGCCATGTGGCGATCGGCAAGGCGCTGGAGCCGCTGCGCGACGAAGGCGTCCTGATCCTCGCCTCCGGCATGAGCTACCACAATATGCGGATGTTCTTCCGCGATACGCCTGAGCACAGGCAGCAGGCGGTCCGCTTCGACGACTGGCTGTCCGAGACGGTCGAGATGGCCGATCCGGGTGAACGCGCCGCGCGGCTCGCGACCTGGGACCGAAACCCGGACGCGCTCACCTGCCATGTGCCCGACCACGATCACCTTGTTCCGCTCTTCGTCGCGATCGGGGCGGCGGGGGCGGATGCCGGCCGGCATGTGTTCCGCGGCGAATTCCGCGGCAAGCCCTATTCGGGCTACCGCTTCGGCTGAGGCAGGAGCAGGCAGTCGTCAGTCGCGGACGGCGATCGCCACTTCCGGCGGATAGGCGCCGACAAAGCCCCGCCAGTGGGCCACCGCAAAGCCGAGCACGATCAGCGCGCCCGCCTGATGGGCGAGCGCAACATGGAGCTGCACCTGCGTAAGGAGCGTGGTGATGCCCAGCGCCGCCTGGACGGTGATCAGCAGGAAGAGCACGACCGAGCGCCGAGCGTGGGTCGTTTCCGGTGCGGCCCGCAGCGATCCGACCATGTGCGAGAGCGCCGCGACGAAGAGCACGTAGGCGCCGAGGCGGTGGACGAACTGGACCGTCTTCGGATTTTCGAAGAGATTGATCCAGGCTGGCTGCTGAATGAAGAGGTCGCCGGGGATGATCGCGCCGTCCATCAGCGGCCAGGTGTTGTAGGTGAGGCCGGCGTCGAGGCCGGCGACCAGTGCGCCGAGATATATCTGGAAGAAGGCGAGGACCGCGATCGCCGCGGCCCAGGTGCGGGAGCTCTCCATCGGCGGTTCGTCAGCGGAATGCGGCGCAAGCCCGCGCATGATCCACACGCAGCCGGAAAAGATCAGGCAGGCGATGACGAGATGGGTCGCCAGCCGGTACTGGCTGACGTCGACACGTTCGGCGAGCCCGGACGACACCATCCACCAGCCGATGAAGCCCTGGAAGGCCCCGAGTGCCAGAATGCCGAGGAGCGGACCCTTGAGCCGCCGCTCAATGCGGCCGGTCACCCAGAAGAAAAACAACGGAACGGCGAAGATCACACCGATGCCGCGCGCGATCAGCCGGTGTGCCCATTCCCACCAGAAGATCCGCTTGAAGTCGTCGACCGTCATGTCCTTGTTGATCTGCGAATACTCGGGGATCCGCTGGTAAAGGCGGAACTCCTCCTCCCACTGCTCGGCGTTGAGCGGCGGAATAACGCCGTGGATCGGCTTCCATTCGGTGATCGACAGGCCGGAATCGGTCAGCCGCGTCGCGCCGCCGACCAGTACCAGACAGAACAGCGTGAGAAGCACGACGCCCAGCCAGATGCGGATGGCCCGGCGGTTGCTTTCCAGCTGGACGATCTTGTGGCGTACGGCGGTTTGGTCGACGGTCATCGCGCTTGTCATTCGTCAATCCTTGTTTCGCCAGTTGATTTGCATGACATGGCTGTGCAAAACAAGCCCGGCTGTTTGCGGCAAGCGGTCGCGTCCCACCCATGGCAGCGAAGCGCCCGGCCGCGGAAAAGGAAGATAGACGATGCCTCTCAGGTTGCGCAAATTCATTGGCACCATCCTCATCATCTGTCTCGTCCTGCTATACGCGATTCTCGCGACGGCGATCGCATCCGCCTATCTCGGCACGTCGCCGTGGTGGGTGCATTTCCTCTACTTCCTGCTTTCCGGCCTGCTCTGGATCCTCCCGGCGATGCTGATCATCAAGTGGATGGCCGGTCCGATCCGCAAGTAAAGAGCCTGGTGCTTTACTTGTCTCCCCGGCTGTTAACCGGGCGATAACCGCATCTTGCAGTAATCCGGCAGATGCATCCGCCGCTAACCGATTTTTCCTTCTCCCTTCGCTATGGTCCGCGCAGAGTTTCGTCCGTCGGAGAAGGACTGTGCAGACATCGCCGCTGGAATTTCACAGCACCGTACGCGTGACGGCAGCCTCTGCCGGCCCTGGCGCACCTGCAAGCCTCAAGGAGGGCGGTGTGACCATGAGCCAGGATATCGAGATCCGCCTGTTCGACCGCATGGAGCCGCTGGAGGCCGAATGGCGCAGGCTTGAGGCCGATCCCGCCAACTCGCTGCACCAGGCCTATGATTGGTGCCTCGCCTGGGCGAAGACCCATCGCAATCCGCTGGCGATCGTGCTCGGGCGCCGCGCAGAGGAAACCGCCTTCATCCTGCCGCTCGAAATCGTCCGGCACAGCATGGTCAAGAGCGCCCAGTTCATCGGCGCGCGCTTCAACAACATCAATAGCGGCCTGTTCTCGTCCGGGTTCCGTGCCAGTGCAGGGGCGACCGAGGCGACCCAGATCAGCCAGGCGCTCGCCACCCTGCTCTCGGGTAAGGCCGACCTCGTCAGCCTGACCAACATCCCGCTCGAATGGCGGGGCGAACGCCATCCGCTGGCGGGCCTGCCGGCCATCGAGAACCAGAATCACGCCTTCCAATTGCCGCTGATGGCCGATTTCGAACAGACCATCGGCCAGCTGAACGCCAAGCGCAGGCGCAAGAAATTCCGCAGCCAGTGCCGCAGGCTGGAGGCTTCTGGCGGGTTCGATCATGTGATCGCCCGCACGCCGAAGGAGAAAAACGCACTGCTCGATACCTTCTTCGAACAGAAGGCGATCCGCTTCAAGGCGCTTGGCATCCCGAACGTCTTCCAGGCGCCCGAAACCCAGGCTTTCTTCCGCCTGCTGCTTGAGGCCGACAGCGGCGGCCACGATACGCCGCTCGAACTGCATGCCATCCGGCTGATGGGGGAGTTCGAAGGCAGGATCGCGGCGATCGCCGGCCTGTCGCGCAAGGGCGACCACGTCATCTGCCAGTTCGGCTCAATCGACGAGAGCGTCATGGCCGATGCCAGCCCCGGCGAACTCCTGTTCTGGCTGATGATCGAACGCAGCTGCGAAGAGGGTGCGGCCCTGTTCGACTTCGGCCTCGGCGACCAGGACTACAAACGCCGCTGGTGCACGGTCGAGACGGTCCAGCACGACATCCTGCTACCCGTCAGCGCAACCGGCCACCTGGCGGCGATCGCCCAGCGCGGCGTGACGCGGGCCAAGGCCGTGATCAAGGGCAATCCGCAGCTCTATTCGGTGATCCAGCGCCTGAGGGCCCATGCCGACGAAGTACCGGTCCGCTCGACCGGCACCGACGACTGATCAGGCGGCGCTGCGCTCTGCCGCCTTGCGCTGCTTATTGCCGCCACCGCTCATCAGCACCAGATCGGAATAGCCGACCTTCTCGAAGGCGGCCATGATCTCCACCAGTTCCTGTTCGTCCGGCTTCGGCGCCGAGAGAATGATCTCGTGGGCGCCGTTACGGCTAAGCCGTGAGACGCTCTCGGCATTGGCCGGGCCGCATTCCACCAGGACCAGGTCATAGGCGTCGGCCAGCGCGTCGGCGATCATCGACAAGCGGTCTGCACCGCGCATGGCCTGGCGGACGTCCGAGTTGCCCTGGGGAATGACATCGGCGCCGGACAGGCGATCCGGGTGGATCGTCTCCGAGAACGGTGCTGCGCCACACAGTAGGTCGGTGATGCCGGGCAGATCCTTGCGCGCCGCCATCAGCCAGGTCGGGCAAGCCGAACCGGTCATGTCGATCACCACGACCTTGCGGCCGCGCTCATCGAGTTCGCGGGCAAGCATGACGGTGGCGGTCGATCCGTCGTCGCCCGAGGGCGAGATGGCAAAGGCAATGCGTGCCTGCGAACCGATCAGGTACTTGGCCACCGCTTCGACCGAGAACTCGTCCTGGTCTTCCGGCTCCGCCTGAGGCTGCGGCCGTAGCTCGAGCGTCTCCTCCATGGCGTCCGCCAGTTCCTCGTCCGGTTCGACGGAAAGCAGGCTCGCCGGGATGGTATGGGCCGCAACGGTACGCGGCGTTGAAACGGCAGCGGCCGCACGCTCGTTCGCAGTCTCGGCAACGAACTCGCCCGCGGGCTCCTGCCCTTCCCCGCGCATGACGGGACCGACAGGGCGCAAGGCACGTCCGCTGAACAGTTCGGAGAGCATGACGATGACTGCGCTCAGCACAAAAGTGGCGAGCGCGGCGACGATGGAGATCGGGATGACCTTGGGGAAGCTCGCTTCATGCGGTTCGACGGCGCTGGAAATGACGCGCGCATCGGCCGGGCTTGCCCCCTTGTCGAGGCGCGTCGTCGCCTCGCGGTAGCGAGCCAGATAAGTTTCGAGCAGCTGTCTCTGGGCCGTCGCTTCGCGCTCCAGCGCCTTCAGGCCGACCTCGTCGGTGCCCGCCCGTGCGCTGTCGGCCTTGACCGTGTTCAACTGCTGGATGAGCTGCGTCTCGCGCGAACGGGCGACATTCGCGTCGTTTTCAAGCCCGGCGGCGATCTTGGTCGATTCCGAGGTGATCTGCTCGCGAATGCCGACAAGCTGCGAACGCAGGGCCTTCATCTGCGGATGGCCGTCGAGCAATGTCGTCGACAGGTCGGCAATCTTGCCGCGGATTTCCGACTCGCTGGCCTTCAGCCGCTGGATCGCCTCGTTGCCGGTGATGGCGACCAGCGTATCGGTCGACTTGCCGGCCTTGATCGCATTGCGCACGTTCTCGGCCTTGGCCTCGGCATCGGCCCGCTCGCCGCGGACCCGTGCCAGTTCGGCGGAAATATCACTCAGCTGCTGCGAGGAGAAATTCGTCGTTTCGCTGACCTGCATCAGGTCGGCATTGCCGCGGTATTCGGCGACCTTGTTTTCGGCCTCCCTCACCTTCTCGCGCAGATTGGCGATCTCCGGCTCGAGCCAGCGCGCCGCTTCGGAATTGCTGTCCAGCTTGGCACCGCTCTGCAGCGAGCGATAGACATTGGCGATGGCGTTCGGCACCGCGGCAGCGAGCTTCGGGTCCTTAGAAGTGAACTGGATGCCGATGACGCGCGACTTCTCGACCTGGTAGACCTGCAGTTTTTCCTGGAAGGCCTTCAGCACCCGTTCTTCCGGCGCCATGTCGAGCGGGTTCTTCTTCAGCCCGAGCATGACCAGGAGGTCGGACACGGCCGAGGGATTGGTGTCGGGATCGAATTCCTCCAGTTCATAGAGCTTGAGGTCGCGCGCCACCTGCTTGATCAGGTCGACCGATTGCAGGAGCTGCACCTGGCTGACGATGTTGAGTTCGTCAGACAGAGGCTCGGTCGACGCCTGGACATTGGTCTGCGTGGTGAAATTCGGTTCGCGCGGCTCGATCAGGATGCGCGCCTCGCTGCTGTATTTGGGCGAGATCATGCTTGCGCCGACAAAGGCCAGGCAGCCGACAAGCGCCGTCGCCGCCAGGATACGCGCCTTGCGCTTCCACACGGCTCGAAACAGCTGTGCAAGATCGATATCTACATCCTGGTGACCGTTGCTTACGCTCGACATGCTCAACTCCCGGTACAGTTCTCGCGGGAATGTAAAGGATCATGGTAACCCAAGCGTTAATTGGCCGCGGCGCTCGCACACGCGCCCTGACTAGAGGCCGAAATCGACAGAAAGACCATTGGATGCATGCCGCCTTTACCGACCGTTAACCCTAACCGAATGATAACGGCGGTATCGAATTCTCGCATCGGGAGCGCGACGGCGCATGTTACTGGCTGGCACTAGGGGAATGATGTTGCTCTTGGTCGCGACGATCGTCGCGGCGATGAGCGGCTGTGCGACCTATCGGCCGGTGCCGAAAGTCTTCCACGAAGCAACGATCCAGCCCTACCGCCTCGACAGCGGCGACCGGCTGCGCATCACGGTGTTCGAGCAGCAGAGCCTCAGCAACACCTATACCGTCGACCAGGCCGGCTACGTCGCCTTCCCGCTCGTCGGACAGGTAGCGGCCCGCGGCGCGACCGTTTCCCAGCTTGAGGGCGTGATCGCCCAGAAACTCAAGCAGGGCTATCTGCGCGATCCGGACGTCACCATCGAAATCGATCGCTATCGCTCGATCTTTGTCATGGGCGAAGTCGGACAGCCGGGTCAGTACTCCTATGTCCCGGGCATGACCGTGCTCAACGCCATCGCCATTGCCGGCGGCTTCTCGACCCGCGCCAACCAGCGCGACGTGGACGTCACCCGCAAGATCAACGGCAATATCCTGACCGGCCGCGTTCCGATCACCGACCCGATCCTGGCCGGCGATACGATCTATGTCCGCGAGCGGCTGTTCTGATCCATGCCAGATGCACCGCCGCTTCGCATCCTCCATTGCTTCCGATCTCCCGTGGGCGGCATTTTCCGCCACGTGCGGGATCTCGCCGAACACCATAGCCGGGCCGGCCACCAGGTCGGCATCCTGTGCGACAGCACGACCGGCACCGAGCATGAGGATCGCCTGTTCGACCAGATCATGCCGTATCTCTCGCTGGGCCTGCACCGCATGCCGATCGCCCGGTCGGTCGGCTTCGGCGATGTCGCGGCGCTCTACAAGAGTTATAAGGAAATCAAAAGTTTGCGGCCAGATGTCTTGCACGGCCACGGCGCCAAGGGCGGCGCGGTGGTGCGCATCATCGGCTCAGCCTTGCGGGCGAAAAGGTATCGCGTTGCCCGCTTCTATTCGCCCCACGGGGGCAGCCTGCATTTCGACAAGAGCTCCATCTCCGGACGTGGCGTCTTTGCCGCGGAGCGGGTCCTCGAACGCCTGACGGATGCCATCGTCTTCGTCTGCGACTATGAACGCCGGATCTACGAGACGAAGATCGGCGTGCCGCGCTGCGCTCACCGGATGATCTACAACGGCCTCAGCGACCGCGACTTCGCCGCCATCCCGGCCCGCTCCGACAGCGTGCATTTCATCTATGTCGGCATGTTGCGCGATCTCAAGGGTCCGGACGTCTTCATCGACGCCTTCGCCCATACCGAGCGCCTGGTCGGGCATCCGCTCAGCGCGCTGATCATCGGCGACGGCCCGGATCGGGACAAGTATCGCGAGACGATCGAACAGCGCGGTTTCGGCCGGCGTATCGGATTGCTTCCCGCCATGCCGATCAAGGAAGCCTTTACCATGTCGAACATCATCGTCGTGCCGTCCCGGGCCGAGGCGATGCCCTATATCGTTCTGGAAGCTCTTGCCGCCGGCAAGTCGCTGATCGCCACGCGCGTCGGCGGCATACCGGAAGTGCTGGGCGCCGACAGCGATGCGCTGGTCGAACCGGGCGACGCGCAGGATCTGGCCCGCGTCATGGTCCGCGCCATCACCACGCCGGACTGGCACGGCGCGACCATGCCGGAACCCGAAGCCTTCAAGGCCAGGTTCTCCGCCTCGACCATGGCCGAGCAGATGGCGGATCTCTATCACGAGCGCCTCTCCAGGCACTGAACGGCACCGGGTCCGGCGCCGCCCCAGACCTATTCGGCGGCCCGCTTCGATGCCGGCTCCACCCGCTTCAGCGGCGCATAGTCGTCAGGCGTCAGCGTCTCACGCTCCAGAAGCAGCTTTGCCCCCTCCTTCAGCGTCTCGATCCGGCCTTCGAGCGCCTGCTTGGCCTGCTGGTAGCATTCCTCAATCATCCTGCGCACGGCGAGGTCGACCTCGCGCGCCGTCTCCTCGGAATAGTCCTTCGGCCGCACCCGGAACTGGCCCTCGTCGAGCCACTGCTGCCGCTGAGGCTCGAGCACCGCCTGGCCGACGGAGGCATCCATGCCGAAGCGGGTGACGATCTCGCGGGCGATGTCGGTCACCTTGGCCAGATCGTCGGCGGCACCGGTGGAGATTTCGCCGAACACCAGATCCTCGGCGGCGCGGCCGGCCAGCAGCACGACCATGCGGTCCTTGAGCTCGCCGGAGGTGATGAGGAAGCGATCCTCGGTCGGGCGCTGCAGCGTGTAGCCGAGCGCACCGATCGAACGGGGAATGATCGACACCTTCTGCACCGGATCGGCCGAGGGCAGACCGGCCGCCACCAGCGCGTGGCCCATTTCGTGATAGGCGACGCGGCGGCGCTCATCGGCGTTGAGGATGCGGCTGCGGCGCTCGGCGCCCGCGATGATGCGCTCGACGGCGGCGACGAAGTCCTCCATGGCCACGGTGGCTGCGCCACGGCGTGTGGCGAGGATGGCCGCTTCGTTGATCAGGTTTGCCAGATCGGCGCCGGTGAAGCCGGGGGTCAGCCCGGCAATCTCGTCAACGCTGACGCTGGGCGCTATGGTGACGCTCTTCATGTGAACCTTGAGGATCGCCGCCCTGCCCTTCCGGTCGGGGCGGTCGATCACCACCTGCCGGTCGAAGCGGCCGGCGCGCATCAGCGCCGGGTCGAGGATTTCCGGGCGGTTGGTGGCGGCGAGCAGCACGATGCCGACGCGCGGGTCGAAGCCGTCGAGCTCGGCGAGCAGCTGGTTGAGCGTCTGCTCCTTCTCGTCATTGCCGCCCATGCCGCCAAACGAGTTGCGGGCGCGGCCAAGCGCATCCAGCTCGTCGATGAAGATGATGCAGGGCGCCGCCTGCCTTGCCTGCTCGAAGAGGTCGCGCACGCGGGCCGCGCCGACGCCGACGAACATCTCGACGAATTCGGAACCCGAAATGGAGAAGAAGGGAACGCCCGCCTCGCCGGCGACCGCACGTGCCATCAGCGTCTTGCCGGTGCCGGGCGGACCGACCAGCAGGATGCCCTTCGGGATGCGGGCACCCAACCGGCCGTAGAGGTCCTTGTCCTTGAGGAAGGAGACAATTTCCTGCAGCTCGGCCTCCGCCTCGTCGATGCCGGCGACATCGTCGAAGGTCACGCCCGTCTTGCGTTCGAGATAGATCTTGGCGCGCGACTTGCCGATGTTGATGAGGCCGCCCATGCCCTGCTTCTCGGCAATGCCGCGGAAGAAGAAGGACCAGAGCGCAAAGAAGACGATGACCGGCAGGACCCAGGAGAGAATCGAGGTCAGCCAGTTGCTGTCGCTCGCGCCGGTGATCTTGACGCCGGCCTTTTCGAACAGGGCGGCGAACGCGGGATCGACACGATTGGCGATGAAATACTTGCGCCCGTCGACCGGCTCCTTGAATTCGCCCTCGACCCGGCTTTCGGTCAGCGTCACGGAGGCGATGCGGCCCTCGCCGACCATGCGGACCATGTCGCTGTAGCTCAGCTGGGTGTAGTCGCGATAGCCGATCCAGGCCTGGAAGGCCATCAGGAGCGCAAAGGCGAACAGGAAATAGCTGAAGTTGAAGACGTGTTTCTTTTCCATAGGCAGTCATCCCGTTGTGCATCGGCCGATCGGCCAAGCCACCCCATGGCACGATCCGTCTCACGCTTTGCTGATCCGTGTCAAACCGCACCGACTGCGCGCTCCGGCTGTTCTGTGCCGAATTGAACCAATCTTGGCCCTTCCTCGGGCTCACCGCCGGCAATTCTCAAGCGTTTCTTAGCAAGTCTCCACTATCCTCCCGCGTCAACGAGCGGGATATTGCGATGAACCAGATGGAAAAGCCGGAACAGTTCGATATCGACGCCTTGCGCCGGAAGGTCTCGGAAAGCGGCGACGCTGCCAAGGGGACCGCACCTGCACCCGGCGAAGAGGCGGAGATCAATCCGCTGGCAAAGCAGATTGCCACCCAGTTCAGCGACGAGAACTATTCACCCACGATCATCACCGGGCAATTGCGTTTGCTGGAACTCGTCAGCCTGTTCGCGATCGGGCTTGCGGTCCACTATTTTCTCTTCAACGACCCGTCCTCGCGCTTCTTCACCGATATGGTCATCGGCCTTTCAGGCTCCGCCGTCGCCGTGTTGTTCATGCAGATCGCCGACAGTTATCAGGTCTCGGCCCTACGCACGCCGCTCCGTGCCCTGCCGCGCATCGCCGGCAGTTGGACGCTCGCCACGGCCCTCGTCGCGCTTGCCCTCTTCATGTTTCGCGCCGGCGGCTTCGATTTCCGCGACTGGCTCGTCTCCTGGTACGGCTTCGGCCTCGCCTTCCTCTTCGTCGAACGCAACCTCGTCGGCTTCGGCATCCGCCGCTGGGCCCGCAACGGCATCATGGAACGCCGCGCCGTCGTCGTTGGCGGCGGCAAGCCGGCCAAGGACCTGATCCGTGCGCTGGAGCAGCAGCCGGAGAACGACATCCGCATCTGCGGCATCTTCGACGACCGGGGTTCCGCGCGTTCGCCGGACGTGGTCGCGGGCTACCCGAAGCTCGGCACGATCGCCGAACTCGTGGAATTCGCCCGGCTCGCCCATATCGACATGCTGATCATTGCGCTGCCGCTCTCGGCCGAAGAGCGCATCCTCCACCTTCTGAAAATGCTCTGGGTGCTGCCGGTCGACATCCGCCTTGCCGCCCATTCGAACAGCCTTCGCTTCCGTCCGCGCTCCTATTCGCATGTCGGCGCCGTCCCGATGCTCGACATCCTCGACAAACCCATCCGCGACTGGGATTCGGTCGCCAAGCGCGGCTTCGACATCTTCTTCAGCATCGTCGCCCTGTTGCTGCTCTGGCCGGTCTTCATCGGCGCGGCGATCGCCGTCAAGGCGACCTCCAAGGGGCCGGTGTTCTTCGTCCAGAAGCGGCACGGCTTCAACAACGAAGTCATCAACGTGCTGAAGTTCCGCTCGATGTACACGGAAATGAGCGACCCGACGGCGCGTCTGGCCGTGACCAAGGGTGACCCTCGCGTCACCCCGGTCGGACGCTTCATCCGCAAGTCCTCGATCGACGAACTGCCGCAGATCTTCAACGTGCTGCGCGGCGATCTCTCGCTCGTCGGCCCGCGTCCGCATGCCGTCATGGCCCAGACCCGCGACCGCCTTTACGGCGAGGTCGTCGAGGGCTATTTCGCCCGCCACCGGGTCAAGCCCGGCGTCACCGGCTGGGCCCAGATCAACGGCTGGCGCGGCGAGGTGGACAATGACGACAAGATCAAGTTCCGCACGGCTTACGACCTCTACTATATCGAGAACTGGTCGCTGCTGTTCGACCTGAAGATCCTGTTCCTGACGCCGTTCCGCCTGCTCAACACGGAAAATGCGTATTGAGCGCGATCGACACCCATCATCCGGTAGCGTTCAGGCCGCAGATCGCGGTCCTGACGATGCTCGGCTCGGCGATGGTGGCCTGCGGCGTCTTTCTGTCCGGCTTCGTCATGTCGGAACCGGCGCCCTACGAACTGCTGATGGTCGTGCAGATTGCCGTCTGGTTCCTGCTCGGCCTGAAGATCTCGCGCGCCGTGGCCCCGCTTCTGGCCTTCCTGCTGACCTTCAACGTCGGCGGCATCCTGTCTCTGACCGTGATGAAGGATCTCGGCACCGGGCCGATGTATCTGGCGGTCTCCACCTTCCTGGCGCTCACCGCCGTGTTCTATGCGGCGATCATCGAGGACCGCCACCAGCGGCTTCGCCTGATCTTCCAGGCCTGGGTGGCGGCCGCCATCGTCACCGCCCTGCTCGGCATCCTCGGCTATTTCCACGCCTTTCCCGGCGCCGAGGCCTTCACGCTCTATGACCGCGCCAAGGGTGCCTTCCAGGACCCCAATGTCTTCGGTCCCTTCCTGATCGCGCCGGCGCTCTACCTGATGCACGGCCTTCTGACCGGCAAGCTGTCCTCCGCGCCGCTCAGGGTCGCCGGCCTGCTGGTCATCGCGCTCGGCGTGTTCCTGTCGTTCTCCCGCGCCGCCTGGGCATTGTTCCTGTTCTCGGCGATCGCTCTTGTCTTCATCCTGCTCCTGAAGGAGCGGACGGGCGCGTTCCGGCTGAAAATCCTCCTGCTCTCGCTGGCGGCCGTCGTGCTTCTGGTGGTCGCAGTGGTGATCGCGCTCCAGTTCGAGCAGGTGCGCAACCTGTTTCTCGATCGCACCACGCTGGTGAAGGAATATGACGGCGGCCATCTCGGCCGTTTCGCCCGCCATCGCATCGGCTTCCTCATGATGATGGAAAACCCGCTCGGCATCGGGCCGATGGTGTTCAGCGAGATATTCCCCGAGGACGAGCACAATATCTGGCTGAAGTCGCTCACCACCTATGGCTGGCTCGGCTTCCTCTCCTACATCGCCATGATGGCCTGGACGCTGACGATCGGCTTCCGCCTCCTGCTGCGCGATCGTCCCTGGCAGCCCTATCTGATGATCGCCTGGATCGTCATCGTCGGCCACGTGATCATCGGCAATGTCATCGACACCGACCACTGGCGGCATTTCTACCTGCTGCTCGGCATCGTCTGGGGCTGCGGCGCGCTGGAGTGGCGTCACCAGCGGATGCTGCGACGCGGCCCCGCCCCTGCCTGATCCATGCGAAAGAGCGAGCCCCCCTTGCGAATCCTCGAAGTGCTCGAACCGAGCGGCGGCGGCTCCGGCCGCCATTTCGTCGACCTGTGTGCCGGGCTGAAGGCACGCGGCCACACCGTGACGGCGGTCTATTCGCCCGTCCGCGCGGAGGCGCGCTTCGTTCGCGAACTGATGGGTCTCGACCTCGCCAAGGTAATCGCCCTTCCCATGCTGCGGGCGGTGGGTCCCAAGGACTACGCCTCGTGGCGGGCGCTCAACCGCCTGATCCGCGACGAGGGCCCCTTCGACATCATCCACGGACACAGCTCCAAGGCCGGCGCACTGACCCGCCTTCGCCTGCCCGGCCCGCATATTCCGCGCATCTACACGCCGCACGCGTTCCGCACCATGGACCCGACATTGTCGTCGAAGGGCCGCCTGGTCTTCGGCGCGATCGAAGGTCTCCTCGGGCGGTTCCTGACCGACCGGCTGATCTGCGTCTCCGGGAACGAATACGCTCACGCGCTCGGACTCGGCATTCCCGCGACCAAGCTCTCGGTCGTCGTCAACGGGGTCGGGACCATGCCGAGTGGTCGCCGTACGGAAATCCGCGGGCAATTCGGCATTCCGCAGGATGCCCTGGTATTCGGCTTCATCGGCCGTCTCTCCGCCCAGAAAGCGCCGGAACGCCTCATCGCCGCCTTTGCCGCAATCGCCGGGACCGTGCCCGAAGCCCGGCTTCTGATCATCGGCAGCGGCGAACTGGAATCTGACGTGCGGCGTCAGATCGCCGCTGGCGCCATCGCGGACCGCGTCGTCATCGATGCGGACCTGCCCGGTTCAGAGGCCTTGCAGGCGCTCGACGTGCTCGTCATGACGAGCCGCTACGAGGCGATGTCCTATGTCATGCTGGAGGGCGCCGCAGCCGGCCTGCCGCTGATCCTGACCGACGTCGGAGGAACGTCGAACGTGCTCGACGATGACGTCAACGGCCTCGTCGTGCCGAACATCGACGACACTGTGCCGCTCGCCGTGGCCATGGCAAAACTCCGCGACACGGCAACACGCGCGCGACTGGTCGCCGCGGCGCGCGGGCGCAGCGGTCGCTACGGCGTGGACGCCATGGTCGACCAGACGCTCGACGTCTATCGCCAGGCATTGGCAGACAGACAAGCGCGCGATTGATTTTTCCGACATATCCGCCATATTCCCTCTCATGATCACACCGGCACAAATCCGCGCCGCACGCGCGCTCCTCGGCTTCAGCGTCGACCAGCTTTCAGCGAAGAGCGGTGTGTCCGCCTTCATGATCCTGCAGGTCGAGGACGAAAAGTCAGCCACGCTCGACCAGGCGACGCTGCTCACGCTTCGCAACGCACTGGAGAGGGCGGGCATCGCCTTTCTGGCCGACGGGGATTGTCCGCCGGGCGGCATGGGCGTAAGGCTTGTCGCACGCCACGACACCGGCGAAGGTCTGCGGCCGGAAAATCTCAACGCGACCAATGACGGCTGAATCCTGCCATCGCAGGAAACAAATGCGCGTCTGCCGATTTATCGCCCATCCCACCTGACAGGAGCTATGCATGAATCGGAACAATGGTCTTTACCTGGTCATCGGCGCATTGGCCGTGGTCGTCGTAGGCCTCGGCATCTATCTCTATCGCGAAGAGACGAAGCCCAAGGGCGTTGAAATGACGATCGGACGCGACGGCGTGACGATCCAGGAAAACTGAAGGCCTCTGGCTACGGCCGGCGCGGCACGCCACGGCCGGCACTGGTTTGCGGACACAAAAAAAGCCCGGGTTCCCCGGGCTTTTTCATGGCATGACGTGAGATCAAGCAGGCGGTTCAGCGGCTCGCCAGGATGGCCCGGCTCATATGGGTCGGCGCACTGATGCCACCCTCCAGCATGTACGGCATGCTCGCCTTTGCCGTGGGCGATCTCTTCGACATGATCGGCAGACCATGGCCGAGACCTTCGATCAGACAGAACTCGATCAACGGCTTGCCAGCCGCATCATACCAGATCCTCGCGCCTTGGCCCTTGATCGTCACGGCTTTGCCGTCGGCCTCGTCAAGGCCATAGACATCCAGCCATTGCGCAAGCGTGGCACGGGCGTTGGCGACCGATACCACGCGGTCCGCCGTTCCATGCCAGATCGAGACCACCGGCCGCTTCTTTACCTCCGGCGTGACGGCGCGCACAAGGTCGCCCCATTCGCGCGGGGAACGGCTGACCCCGGAATTCATCACCGAAAGAGCCGACATCGCATCGCGCGCCGCCCCGTATGGCAGTCCGGCGACGATCTGGCCGCCGGCGAACAGTTCCGGATAAGTTGCAAGAAGGGCAGACGCCATGGCCCCACCGGCCGAGAGACCCTGAACGTAGATGCGCTTCTTGTCGACATGATGCCGGTGGCAGGCATTGTCGATCATCTGACGGACCGACATCAACTCGCCGCGATCGCGCGCGACGGCGCTCGGCCGGAACCAGTTGAAGCACAGGTTGGGATTGTTGGACTTGCGCTGTTCCGGATAGAGCAGCACGAAGCCGCCCTCGCGGGCAAGCGAACTCCAGCCGCTGCCCCGGTCGAAATCATCGGCGGATTGCAGGCAGCCGTGCAGAACAACGACGAGCGGCGCGCCTTTGAGCGCCTTCGGCGGCACATATTCCAGCATGCGAAGATGGCCGGGATTGGTGCCGAAGCCGGTGACCTCCTGCAGGCGCGCGCGCACCGTGCGCGGCTTCCTCGGGCGCACGGTGCGCGCCGGCGCTGAAAGCGGCAAGGAAGGCATCGCCTTCAGGATCTTCTTCTGTAGCTTTTTCTGCTGGCCGAGGATGAAGGACAACGGCATGGGAATCTTAAGGCGCATGAAAAAGGAATTCCTTCTCGAAAATTCGAAGTATCACTCCCCGTGTAAAGCCCCGCCGCGCGCTCCGGTTCCCATCCGGCGGGCTTCGTTCAAAATTTCATATAGTGCTGCGATGCAGCAATTATAGGGCAAAAGCTTCAAAGGACAAGAAAACCCCTGCAGGGCGGTCCTTTTTCCACTCTTGCTGTTCTCTTTGATGGAGCCGGTTTCCACCCTCGGCAGGCGTCAGCGCAAAAGTCCTACCCGCCCATGGGTCCCGCTGGGACCCATGGATGTCGGCGCCGCGCCGGGACGACGCTCAATGGCACCGCCTAGATGACGGAGAAGTCGGTGTAGGTGAGCGTCGCGAAGTTCGAGATCTCGGCGATCTTGATTGCGCTGTAAGCCGTTCCGGAACCATCGCGGTCATAATAGAGATCGCCGTGGTCCTGATCGTAGAGGATCCGGTCGCTGCTGTCGGCCGCCGCCAGGTCGAGGTTCTTGAAGGCGGCCGATGCGAGCACGCCCGTCGCCGTCAGCGCGGTGAATATGCTGTTTTCGAGCCAGATGGTATCGTTGTTGCCGCCGGGATTGGAATAGTCGGTGATGGTATCGATATTCGAGGCGCCGAGGGCCGAGTTGAACACGAAGATGTCGTTCGCCTGACCGCCGGTCAGCGTGTCGCTGCCGGTGCCGCCATTCAGCCGGTTCGCACCCGAGTTGCCGACAATCACGTTGGCAAGTGAGTTCCCGCCCGCGTTGAGGTTTGCAGTCCCCAGCAGGGTCATGCGCTCGACATTGGCGTCGAGATTGCGGCTGACCGCCGTCTGCACGGTGTCGATCCCCGAACCGGCGTTCTCGCGCACCACATCGCTGGCGTTGTCGACAATATAGGTGTCGTTGCCGCCATAGCCCGACATGCGGTCGGCGCCGGCCCGGCCGTTCAGGATGTTGGCGCCACCATTGCCGAGAATGGTGTTGGCCAGTTCATTGCCGATACCATTGATCGAGGCGCTGCCTTCGAGAGACAGGATCTCGACATTGGCCGAGAGCGTGTGGGTGACGTAGGCATTGACCAGATCGACGCCGTTCCCGGCGGTCTCGGTGACGGTGTCGCCCGCATTGTCGACGATGTAGGTATCATCGCCGCCAAAGCCGAACATGCGATCCGCGCCGGCCCGGCCGTTGAGGATGTTGGCGCCGGCATTGCCGACCAGCGTATTGGCCAGTTCGTTGCCGGTCAGATTGATCGATGCCGTGCCGTTGTCGTTCGAGGTCCTGAGGCCCTCGATATGTTCTCCGGCGGCAAGGGCGTAACTCACGCTGGTGTAGATCAGGTCATAGCCTTCGCCGGAATCTTCGAAGACCTTGTCCTGGGCGTTGTCGACGTAGAATGTGTCATTGCCGGTATCGCCCCACATGCCGTCGGCGCCCGTACCGCCGCGGATGAAATCGGCGCCCGATCCGCCCCGCAATTCGTCGACACCGGAACCGCCATCGAGCAGGTCGCTGCCGGCCCCACCCTCGGCGAAATCATTGCCCGAGCCGAGATAAATGTCGTCGTCATAACCACCGCCGAAGTAGATATCGGTGCCAGTCGTACCGACATAGTAGCGCCCGGCCCGCGCCAGCGTGTCGTTGACCAGTTCCGCGGTCCAGCGCAGGGCCTGGCCGGTCCACTCATTGTAGGCGGTGACGGAGATCGTGTGTGTCCCGCTCGACACGTAGTCATTGAAGGCAGTGAACGACATATAGCCGAACCCGTAACCTGAGCCGACATTATAGCCGTCGATCATGGAGGAGAAGCGCCAGTCGCTGAGATCCTCGCCCGTCGATGGATCGTAATAGGGGAAGTCGGCAGCCCCCTGCGCATAGAAGGTCTGACTGGAGCGATCGAAGGAAAAACTGTAGACGGAAAGGTAGGACATCGTGACCTCGTGACGGAACAGAAACCGATCATCGCCCATGAGTGATGTCAAAAGTAAGGCCTGATACAAGGAGCACGAAGGGAAGCGCCGAAATGCCATAACGGTCGGTGCACGGCCCCGGAAAAGCCGGTGCCTCAAACCGCTCGTTGCGCTTGGCTTCTCAGAGAGCAAGCCCAAAAACGCAGAAAGCCGCCAGAGGCGACATCCTGATTTCTGCTGGGATATCAAGAAATTATTGGTCGGGACGGCGTGATTCGAACACGCGACCCCTTGACCCCCAGTCAAGTGCGCTACCGGGCTGCGCTACGCCCCGACCTGCTTTTCGCAAAGCACGTTCTCCATAATGGCAAGGGCTTCGGCACGCAAGGGGTAAAAGCGACGAATTTGCCGAGGAGGCTGCCCCTCACCTCACCTGGTCGAGCAGGCGCTTGCATTCCAGCAGATCGAACAGGGCTTCCTGCAGCAGGGCCCGGTCTTCCTTGCCGACGGAACTTCCCTTGCCGACGGAAATTTCCGGCATGTCGTCGTCGCTGCCGCCGAAGCCGAAGAATCGTCCGCTGGCCTTGGCCTTGGGCCGGCCGACGATCTGGTCCTCCTCCGGGGGGCCGAGCTTGGGCTCGTCGCCCTTCGCCGCCCCGGCAGCCATGAGCGCTTCCATGGTGGCGACATCGCCGGTGGCGACCGCCATCACGAACTTGTTGCCGTTGGTCTTCAGGAGCTTCTGCACGCCCTTGATCGTATAACCCTGGTCGTAAAGCAGATGGCGGATGCCCTTCAGCAGTTCGACATCGTCCGGGCGATAGTAGCGACGGCCGCCGCCACGCTTCATCGGCTTGATCTGCGGAAAGCGTGTCTCCCAAAAGCGCAGAACGTGCTGGGGGAGATCGAGATCGTCGGCCACCTCGCTGATGGTGCGAAAAGCGTCCGGGCTCTTGTCCAATTGCATCTTACCGCTCCTGCACAGCCATTGCACGCAAACGCCGCGACTCGCAGCTATTTCGACGATTTACGCCGGAAGTCTCAAGCAACTCGACAGGCTGGCTGGACTGATCCACGACTTTCGCGGTCAGCTGGCCGGGTTCTGCGGCTTCTGCTTCGCCTTGCGCTGAAGATGCGAACGCAGAATGCGCTGCTTGAGAACATTGGACGCCTTGAAGGTCATCACCCGGCGCGGCGAAATCGGAACTTCCTCGCCCGTCTTCGGATTGCGGCCGATCCGCTCGTTCTTGCTGCGAACCTGGAAGGTCGCGAAGGAAGAAAGCTTGACCATTTCGCCGCGGACGATGGCGTTGCAGATCTCGTCGATCACGGTTTCGACCAGTTCGGCCGACTCTGTACGGGAGAGACCAACCTTGCGAAACACCGATTCCGCCAAGTCTGCTCGCGTCACTGTCTTACCGGCCATGGTTCTCGTCCGCTTAAATCAATGATCTTGTTGAAGTCGCCAGAGAGTATTGCCCTTGGGCGTGACGGTCAAGCGCTTGTTAAAAATCCTTTATTTCGCGTGGCGTCGCTACCAGCGCAGCAGAACGGCGCCCCAGGTAAAGCCGCCGCCCATCGCTTCGAGCATGACGAGATCGCCCTTCCTGATGCGTCCGTCGGCCGCAGCGACCGAAAGCGCGAGCGGAATCGATGCGGCAGAGGTGTTGCCGTGCAGGTCGACCGTGACGACGACCTTCTCCAGCGGAATGCCGAGCTTCTTGGCCGAAGCGTCGATGATTCGCCGGTTGGCCTGGTGCGGCACCAGCCAGTCGACGTCACCCGCCGCAGTCCCCGTCGCATCGAAGGCCGCCTCGATGACGTCCGTGATCATGCCGACCGCATGCTTGAAGACTTCGCGCCCTTCCATCCGCAGATGGCCGACCGTGCCGGTCGTCGACGGTCCGCCGTCGACGTAGAGCTTTTCCTTGTGGACGCCGTCCGAGCGCAGCTGCGAGGTGAGAATGCCGCGGTCGGCATTGCTGCCCTCTCCCTCGCCCGCTTCCAGGATCAGGGCGCCGGCGCCGTCGCCGAACAGAACGCAGGTGGTGCGATCCGTCCAGTCGAGAATGCGCGAGAAGGTTTCAGCACCGATGACCAGGACCCGCTTCGCCATGCCGCCGCGGATATGCAGGTCGGCGGTCGACACGGCATAGACGAAGCCGGAACAGACGGCCTGCAGGTCGAAGGCGAAACCGTGGTGCATGCCGAGACGGTTCTGGATGTTGACCGCCGTCGCCGGGAAGGTGTTGTCCGGCGTGGAGGTCGCACAGATGATCAGGTCGATGTCGGCGATCGTCAGGCCGGCATTTTCGAGCGC
Organism: Allorhizobium sp. GW101-3B10; assembly: GCF_059424725.1. Taxonomy (NCBI): domain Bacteria; kingdom Pseudomonadati; phylum Pseudomonadota; class Alphaproteobacteria; order Hyphomicrobiales; family Rhizobiaceae; genus Allorhizobium; species Allorhizobium sp. GW101-3B10. The sequence continues at coordinate 2,222,445 of NZ_JBWKZR010000001.1, forward strand.
CTTCTGGGCGGCCTCGGCGCCAAGCGAGGCGGTGGTCTCGTCCTCGCCGGCGACGTAGCGCTGGCGAATGCCCGTGCGCTGCACGATCCATTCGTCGGAGGTATCGACCATCTCCTCCAATTCGCGATTGGTCACCACCCGCTTCGGGAGCGCCGCCCCGAAACCGCGAACAACAGAACGGATCATTGTCTTCCTTACCCCGTCGATCATGCAGCTTCCGGACCCGCGGAAGACGGGTGCCGGGCATGATACTTTTTCAGATCGTTTTCGATTTTCTGCGTCAGGCCGTTGCGCGCCATGTCATAGCCGACATCGATGGCGGCGGCGAAGCCTTCGGCGTCGGTGCCGCCGTGGCTCTTGATGACGATGCCGTTCAGCCCGAGGAAGACGCCGCCATTGACCTTGCGGGGATCCATCTTCTCGCGCAGCTTGTCGAAGGCGCCCTTGGCGAACAGATAGCCGATCTTGGCGAGCAGCGTGCGCGACATGGCGGCGCGCAGGTATTCGGCAATCTGGCGAGCCGTGCCTTCGGCGGTCTTCAGCGCGATATTGCCGGTGAAGCCTTCGGTCACGACGACGTCGACCGTGCCCTTGCCGAGATCGTCGCCCTCGACGAAGCCGTAGTAGTCGATGGTGTCGAGGCCGGCCTCGCGTAGCATGCGCCCGGCTTCCTTGACTTCTTCCTGGCCCTTGATCTCCTCGACGCCGACATTGAGCAGGCCGACGAGCGGACGCTCGACCTCGAACAGGGCGCGCGCCATGGCCCCGCCCATCAGGGCGAAGTCGAGCAACTGCTGGGCGTCGGCGCCGATCGTCGCTCCGACGTCGAGCACGATGCTTTCGCCCGACAATGTCGGCCAGATGGCGGCAATGGCCGGCCGTTCGATCGTCGCCATGGTGCGCAGGCAGAACTTGGCCATCGCCATCAGCGCGCCGGTATTGCCGGCAGAGACGACGACGTCGGCCTGGCCGGCCTTCACCGCCTCGATCGAGCGCCACATGCTCGAGACATAGCGGCCGCGGCGCAACGCCTGGCTCGGCTTCTCGTCCATGCTGACGGCGATGTCGCAATGATGGAATACAGACTTTTCCTTGAGCTTCGGATACTGGGCAATGAGCGGGAGGCAACGCTCCTGCTGGCCGAACAGGACGAACTGCATGTCGGGATGCCGCTCCAGTGCCTTGGCAGCGCCGGGAATGACGACTTCAGGGCCGAAGTCGCCCCCCATGACGTCAAGAGAAATTCTGATCACTTATGCCCGATCCTTCTTATTCGCTGCCCGGCGAAATTTCGGCCAAAATACCGGTTTCGCCGTACCGCACAACCCAATTCACCGATGTTGTGACTGCGATCAGTCCTTTTTCCAGTCCTTCAGCACGGCGAAAGGCGACGGGCGTCGATCGTCAGCTTCGTTGCTCTCGATATGCCCGGCAAATTGCGCGCCCGACTTCTTCGGATAGGGATCGATGCCGAGGGCGGCGAATTCCGCAACCAGGGCACCCGCGTCGATCGTGTCGCCGACAAAGGTCTCGGGAAGGTCCGGCCCATCCGGATCAAGGACCAATTCGCCGGCCTCGTCGGTGACGATGCGGGCAAGCTTGGACCCCTCGGGAACGAAGATCTGATCGATTTCCTGCCTGATCTCCGAAACCACTGGTTCCAGCGTCACGACGCAGGCCTGCACGATTTCGCCTTCGACCTGACCCCGAATACGGATGCCGTCCTTCTTCCAGCGATTGATCTGCAGATCGGCGCTGAGCCGGTTGACCGCTTCCACCTGCCACACGTCGGCCAGCGCCGTGCATTCGCGCGCATCCGCCTCGACATGAACCCGGACCGGATTGGCCGAGACGTGGCCGACCTTCACCAGATAGGAGAAAGCCGGTGCGTCGGCGTCCTTCTTGTGCGAACTCATCTCAGAGCAATCCTCCAGGGGTATCGAGCCGGACGATACCGGTCTCGACGACCTCCTCATCGAGGGCGCGAAGCTTGCGCTCGGCGTCCATCATCCATTCGGCGAGACCGGCCATGTTCGGCGCCTCGTCGCCCGTTTCCGGATATATATTGCGCCGAAGGGCCGACGCCAACAGCGAGCCGTCATCTTTGTCGAGCGCCGCGGCATAGGACTCGAGCCGGCCGAAGAACATACCTGCGAGCTTCTTCATCCGCTTCGGCACGCCCGGGTCGCCGACGCCGAGTTCGCGAATGGAATGGTCGACATCCTCGAAAAAGGCGTCGATGATCTCCTGGGCGATCTCCTGTCCGCCACGGGCCGACTGCCTGGTGCGTCGAAAATAAAGAATCAGCACCAGCGACAGCATTTCGAAGCGACCCATGACCGTGTCGGGCACGCCGAGTTCCGCATAGAATACCGGCGTGCGCGCCGTCGCGGTCAATGCCGCATACTGCCGCTCAACGATGATCCGGTTATGCTTTTTCTGTCGGAAGTACCCGAATAGCATTCATTTCACCAAAAAGAACCAAGGAACGGGCTCGCCCGCCCCGGGTCGTGTTGCATGATTGCGAAAGCTGGTTTACCGAAGCAGACGTGAATTGCAATGCCGTTTCTGCCCTCCGGCCCGATCCTCGTGGCCGCCACCGGGTCACCGGCCGCTTCGTCCGAACAAGGGCCAAGCAGTACAGGTTTTGTCCCCGGAAAGGCCACAATGGTATGCGCATCAGGTTTGCGGCCCACCCTGTCGGGCGGCCGCCTAGAGTCATTGGAGACGTGTGGTTGGAAATGCGGTACCTCGGATCGGACAGAAAAGTTCTCGGCTGCACTGCCCTCGCCCTCGCCCTTTCGGTCGCCAGCCTGTCGGGCTGCACGACTTCCGAAGTCTTTCACAACGGCTATGTCGTCGATCAGGACGCGCTGGAACTCGTGCCGGTCGGCTCGAGCCGCGAGCAGGTCATACTGTCGCTCGGCACGCCTTCGACGACCGCCACCTTCGACGGCGAAGTCTTCTACTATATTTCGCAGAAACGCACGCGTGCCGTCGCCTTCATGAAGCAGAAGCTGGTCGAACAGCAGATCCTGGCGATCTATTTCGACAAGGAAGGCGTCGTTGCGCAGCGCGCCAACTACACGCTGAAGGACGGCAAGGTCTTCGACATGATCTCGCGCACCACCCCCACGGGCGGCAAGGACCTCACCTTCCTGCAACAGATCCTGTCGGGTGGCGGAGGCGCAGCCAACAGCGTCAAAAACATGCTCGGCGGCATGTAAGCGCCAGCCGAAAGACACAAATACAAAGAAAACCGCGGAAGCTTGCTCCCGCGGTTTTTTTGTTTGTCCAGCGATGGTTCGCCCAGTATCAGCCCGCCAGAACGGCGAGCAGCAGCAGGGCGACGATGTTGGTGATCTTGATCGCCGGGTTGACGGCCGGACCGGCCGTGTCCTTGTAGGGATCGCCGACGGTGTCGCCGGTGACAGACGCCTTGTGCGCGTCCGAGCCCTTCAAGTGCTTGACGCCGTCCTTGTCGACGAAGCCGTCCTCGAAGCTCTTCTTGGCATTGTCCCAGGCGCCGCCGCCCGAGGTCATAGAGATCGCCACGAACAGACCGTTGACGATGACGCCGAGCAGCGAGGCGCCGAGTGCGGCAAAAGCCGAGGCCTTGGAGCCGGAAATCAGCAGCACGCCGAAATAGACGACCAACGGAGCGAGGACCGGCAGCAGCGAGGGAATGATCATTTCCCGGATCGCAGCCTTGGTCAGCATGTCGACAGCCCGGCCGTAGTCAGGCTTGACCGTTCCCAGCATGATGCCGGGGTTCTCGCGGAACTGGCGGCGCACTTCCTCGACGATCGAACCGGCTGCCCGGCCGACCGCTGTCATGGCGATGCCGCCGAACAGGTAGGGGATGAGACCGCCGAAGATCAGGCCGGCCACGACATAGGGGTTGGACAGGCTGAAGGAAATGTCGCCCATGTTGGCGAAGTACGGATACTTGTCGCTGTTGGCGGCAAAGAACTGCAGGTCGTTCGAATAGGCGGCGAACAGAACCAGCGCGCCAAGACCGGCCGAACCGATTGCGTAGCCCTTGGTGACCGCCTTGGTCGTATTGCCGACCGCGTCGAGCGCGTCGGTCGACTTGCGCACTTCCGACGGCAGGCCGGCCATTTCGGCAATGCCGCCGGCATTGTCGGTAACGGGGCCGAAGGCGTCGAGCGCCACGATCATGCCGGCGAGGCCGAGCATGGTGGTCACGGCGATCGCGGTGCCGAACAGGCCGGCAAGCTGGTAGGTCGAGATGATGCCGCCGACGATGACGATCGCCGGAAGCGCCGTCGATTCCAGCGAAACGGCTAGACCCTGGATGACGTTGGTGCCGTGGCCGGTGACCGAGGCCTGGGCGATCGAGTTGACCGGCCGCTTGTTGGTCCCGGTATAGTATTCGGTGATGACGACGATCAGCGCGGTGACCACGAGGCCGAGAATGCCGCAGAAGAACAGGTTCCAGCCGGTGATGTCCATTCCGGCGACAGTGCCGATCGAGCCCCAGCCGATGGTCAGCGAGGTCGCCGCACCCAGGCCGAGGATCGACAGCGCGCCGGTGACGATGAGGCCCTTGTAGAGGGCGCCCATGATCGAGCCGTTGGTGCCGAGCTTGACGAAGAAGGTGCCGATGATCGAGGTGATGATGCAGGCGCCGCAGATGGCAAGCGGATAGATCATCGCGATGTCGAGGACGGCCGAACCGGCAAAGAAGATGGCGGCCAGAACCATGGTGGCGACGACCGAGACCGCATAGGTCTCGAACAGGTCGGCGGCCATGCCGGCGCAGTCGCCGACATTGTCGCCGACGTTGTCGGCGATGGTCGCGGGGTTGCGCGGATCGTCTTCCGGAATTCCGGCCTCGACCTTGCCGACGAGGTCGCCGCCGACATCCGCACCCTTGGTGAAGATGCCGCCGCCGAGACGGGCGAAGATCGAGATCAGCGAGGCGCCGAAACCGAGTGCGACGAGCGAGTCGATGACTTCACGCGAGCCGCTCTCGTGGCCGAGCACCACGGTCAGGACATAGAAGTAGATGGAGACGCCGAGCAGCGCCAGACCGGCGACCAGCATGCCGGTGATCGCACCGGACTTGAAGGCGATGTCGAGGCCGGCGGCCAGGCTCTGGGATGCCGCCTGGGCGGTGCGCACATTGGCGCGTACCGAGACGTGCATGCCGATGAAGCCGGCAGCGCCGGACAGAACGGCACCGATGAGGAAGCCGATCGCTGCCGTCGCCGACAGCAGCAACCAGGCACCCACGAAGACGACGACGCCCACGATTGCAATGGTGAGGTATTGGCGGGCGAGATAGGCTTGCGCCCCTTCACGAATATAACCGGCAATTTCCTGCATGCGGGCATTGCCCTGATCGGCCGCCAGCACCGAGCGTGTCGCCCAGATTGCATAGGCCACCGACAGCAAACCGCAAAATATGACGCCTAAAAGCACTGTCATTCGCAATACCTCCCGTATTGCCCGCGCCTCACTCCCCGCGGGCGGTGACGTCAGGCTCGGCCCCTCCTCCGGAAGCTGCCCGACTTGCGGCGAGATTGCGTTGCGGATTCCCTAACGTCAAGCCCCGGCGGTGTCGCAGCCGGACGGGTTCAGGCGCGGTCCTTGCGGGCCGCTGCGCGCATCTGCAGCACGACCAGGATCAGGCAGATGAAGGTCACGGGCCAGATCACGAGGTTCATCACCGACCAGCCGAAGGCCGAGAAGACCTTGCCCGACGAGAAGGAGGAAAGGGCCACCGTGCCGAACAGGATGATGTCGTGGAAGCCCTGGACCTTGTCGGCCTCATGCGGCCGATAGCTCGAGGCGACGATGGCGGTTGCGCCGATGAAACCGAAGTTCCAGCCGATGCCGAGCAGCACCAGGGCCAGCCAGAAGTTCCACAATTCGACCCCCATATGGGCGACGATGGCGCAGCTCATCAGAATCAGCAGACCGGCGGCGACGACCTTTTCCGTGCCGAAACGGGTGATCAGCATGCCGGTGAAGAAGCTCGGCGCGAACATGGCGATCACGTGCCACTGGATGCCGAGCGTTGCGAGGTCGGAGGAGAAGCCGCAGCCGACGACCATGGCGAGCGGGGCACCCGTCATCATGAACGTCATGAGAGCGTAGGAGCTGATGCCGCAAATCATCCCGGTGACGAATCGCTGCGTCATGACGATCTCGCGCAGCGGGCGGGCGGGTTCGCTGCCGGCGGTCTTCGACGAGGTGTCGGGCAGTTTGAGGAAGGACAGGACGACGATGGCGAGCAGCATCAGCGGGACGAGACCCATGAAGGCGCCGGCAAAGGTCACCGGCTCCATCCAGTCCTTGAGCCAGATCGCCAGCTGCGGGCCGACGATGGCCGAGACGATGCCGCCGGCGAGGATCCAGGAGATGGCCTTGCCCTTGTAGAAGCTCGGCGAGGCATCGGCGGCGGCAAAGCGGATCTTCTGGGTGAAGCCGCCGGACAGGCCGATCAGCATCAGGCCGAAGGCAAAGAGCCAGAATTCGGAACGGAATAGTGCGAGGGCCGCCACGGAACCGCCGATGGCTCCCATCAGCGCCCCGACCATGAAGCTCTCGCGCCGGCCGAGGAAACGCGACGCGGCGGCAACGACGATCGCGCCGAGCGCCACGCCGACATTGAAGCCGGTCAAGGGCGCTGTCGCGAGCGACTTGTCGGCACCCAGGAGCTGGAAGCCGGCGAGACCGCCGACAGAAAAGCTCAACGGCGCCGCCGATCCGAGGATCGACTGGGCCACGGTGAGGATCGACACGTTGCGCTTGGCCGCACGAAGCTGGCCGTCCAACCCTTGCGACTCGTGAGCGGCCATGTCCTGATCCTTGAGATTATTTCTTGGCGGGGCCGCGGACCTGCTTGGCGATCCGGTCGAGCACGGCGTTGACGAGCTTGGGTTCCTCGTCCTCGAAGAAGGCGCGGGCGATCTCGACATATTCGGTGACGATGACCGGGACCGGCACGTCCTTGCGCTCGAGCAGTTCGAAGACGCCTGCACGCAGGATGGCGCGGACCGTGCTGTCGATGCGCGACAGCGCCCAGTCGTCCTGCAAGGCCTTGGCGATCATCGGATCGATCACCGTCTGGTCGCGCACGACGCCGGCGACGATCGAGCGGAACCAGGAGGCATCCGCCTTCAGATAGGTCTCGCCATCGACTTCCTGGCCGAGGCGATGAGTCTCGTATTCACTGACCACTTCCAGCACGCCGGTGCCGCCGATATCCATCTGATACAGCGCCTGCACGGCTGCGAGGCGCGCCGCGCCCCGCTGGTTGGCAGTCTTGACCGGCTGGTTTTCTTCCGTCGACATATTCGTTCAGTTACCCAGTTTCTTTTTCAGCGCGATCATCGTCAGCGCCGCGCGGGCGGCAAAGCCGCCCTTGTCCATTTCCGAGCGGCGGGCGCGTGCCCAGGCCTGCTCTTCGTTCTCGACCGTCAGAATGCCGTTGCCGATGGGCAGCGATTCGGAAACCGACAGGTCCATCAGCGCGCGCGAGGATTCGTTGGCGACGATGTCGAAATGATAGGTCTCGCCGCGGATGACCATGCCGAGGGCGACGAAGCCGTCATACTGCATGCCTTCCTCGTCGGCGGCATCGAGCGCCATGGAGATCGCCGGCGGGATTTCGAGCGCGCCCGGAACGGTTGCGATGTCATAGGTGGCGCCGGCTTCGTCGAGAGCCGCCTTGGCTCCGTCCAGAAGGGCGTCTGACATGTCGTCGTAGAACCGTGCTTCGACGATCAGGAGATGCGGTGCAGATTTCTTCTTAGCCATGATCTCGACCCCGGTTTTCAAGAGAATTCGGCGCAATGCAGGATGAAGCGCGGTCAAACCACGGCGCACCGGGCTTGGCAAGTGTTTTTCACCGGCGCGGCCGAAAGCGGACCCAAGGAGCAGGGAAATGGGGGAGCGGACCGGCAGCTCCTGGGCGGGGGAACAAAAGGCGCGACGCGGTGTTCTTACGAAGACCGCCGCGTCCCTTTGGCGCGGCCGGGAGGTACAACAAAAATCATCGGCAAGGCCGACAGGAGGTAGATCATGGGTCGCGGTATTTTGCTTTGGCTTCTGGGGGTTCCGCTCCCGTTCATCATTCTCATCATGCTTTTCTGGCGGTAGGAGGCTGCATGTCCATTCCGGTCTCCCCTTCCCCGGCATTGATGCCGGTTGAATCCGCGGTTTCGGCCGTCTCGCTTAGATCCATCATCGCCGGCGCCCTCGCTGCCTCCGCCATCACCCTCATCCTGACGCTGATCGGTTCCGGCCTCGGCCTGACCATGGTGTCGCCGTGGAGCGGAGAGAGCGCGTCGCTGGAGGCAATCGGCTGGACAACGGCGGTCTGGCTGGTTCTGGTCCAGTGGCTGTCTGCCGCATTCGGCGGCTACATGACCGGCCGGCTGCGCACCAAGTGGGTCGGCGTTCGCACCGACGAAGTCTTCTTCCGCGACACCGCCCATGGCTTCCTGTCCTGGGCACTCTCGACGATCCTGGTCGCCGGACTGCTGAGCTCGGTCATCGCTTCGGCTGCTGGCACGGTTGCCGGTGCAACGGCGACGGCTGTCGGCGCCGCCGGGACTGCCGGTGTCACCGCAGCGGCTAACGCCAGCGACGATGGTGCCGGCTTCTCGGTCGATTACTTCGCCGACGCCATCCTGCGCCCAGCCGATCCGGCAACGCCGCCGGCCGTGCAGACCGACGAACGCGTTACCGCGGAAGTCTCGCGTATCCTCATCAACGGTACCCTGCGCGGCGAAATGCCGGCAGACGACCGTGCCTATCTCGATCGGGTGGTTGCCTCGCGCACCGGCCTTTCGGAAGCGGATGCCACGGCTCGTGTCGACCAGACGCTTGCCAATATCGAGGCTGCGAAGACCGAAGTCAGGGAAGCAGCCGATACGGCCAAGAAGGCGGCGACCGCCATTGCCCTGGCCGGCGCGTTTTCGTTGATGATCGGCGCGTTCATTGCAGCAGTTGCTGCCGCCATCGGTGGCCGCCAGCGCGACGATGAAGAAGACCTGATCGCCGTCGCCTGATCCCCATCACGCGACGATCAAGAACAAGGCCCGGCTGTCAGACAGTCGGGCCTTTCTGCGTCAGGCGGTTTGCGCCCGTTCGAAGACGTCCAGCCGGTCCGGCCCCAGTTGCAGGCTGCGCAGAGGCTTGAAGCGCGGAGGGATTGTATTAATGGTCAAGGGCGAGGCGATGCAGTCGGCTCCGATCTCCGGCGAGCCCCGATAGAGCCGGATTTCGTCCACCAGATCGGCCGCGAGGAAATCGGCCGCGACGCGCGCGCCCCCTTCGACCAGCAGAGACGAGATGCCCCGACTGCCGAGGGCAAAGAGCAGGCCCGCAAGGTCGGCGGCGGCCAGAACCTCCACGCCCATTTCCTCGAGTGCGGCCTCTCGCGCCGCCAGCATATCGGCGGCCTTCCCGCCTTCAACGCTTTTGTCCGCGACGCCGCGGACAACGATCAGCGGGACCTCCCGCGCAGTGGAAACCAGTCTGGAAGAGAGGGGCAGGTCGAGATTGCGGTCCAGCACGATGCGGATCGGCGAACGGTTTTCGAGACCTTGCAGACGCACGGTCAGCAATGGGTCGTCCGCGAGGGCGGTGCCGATGCCGACGAGGATGGCATCGGTTTCGGCGCGCAGCAGTTGGACCCTTTCGCGGGCGGCCGGGCCGGTGATTGCCACCTGTCCGCCGCCCTTGCGGCCGATCATGCCGTCGCGGGAAACTGCAAGTTTCAGAATCACATAGGGACGCCCCTTCGTCTGGCGCATGAGATAGCCGGCCAGCGCACGCCGCCCCCCCTCTTCGAGAACGCCGGTCGTCACCGCGATCCCGGCTTCCGCCAGCATCTTCAGGCCGCGGCCCGAGACCCGTTGGTCCGGATCGGTCACTGAGACGACAACGCGGGCGACGCCTGCGGCGATCAGGGCATCGGCGCAGGGCGGGGTCTTGCCGTGATGGGAACAGGGTTCGAGCGTGACATAGGCCGTCGCCCCCTTGGCCCTGTCGCCGGCATCGGCCAAAGCCTGCGGCTCTGCATGCGGGCGGCCGCCTTCGGCGGTCACGCCGCGGCCGACGATTGTGCCGTCCTTGACGATCAGGCAGCCGACGGACGGGTTGGTGGAGGTGCGTCCGAGATGGCGCAGCGACAAGCGGATGGCCTCCGCCATAAAGCGCTCGTCATCGGGCGCCCCGGTCAAGGATCACTCCACGCCGCTGTCGCGGGAGATCTTGGCGTTGATCTCGGCGATCACGTTTTCGAAGTCCTCGGCGTGGGAGAAGTCGCGATAGACGGAGGCGTAGCGGACGAAGCCGACGTCGTCGAGGCTCTTCAGCGCTTCGAGAACCTGCAGGCCGATTTCCTCCGAGGAGATTTCCGTCTCGCCCGAACTCTCCAGCCGGCGAACGATGCCGGATACGGCGCGCTCTATGCGCTCGTTGTCGACAGGACGTTTCCGCAGCGCGATCTGGAAGGACCGCACCAGCTTGTTGCGGTCGAAGAGGACCTTGCGACCCGTCTTCTTGACCACCATCAGCTCGCGCAGCTGGACCCGTTCGAACGTCGTGAAGCGGCCACCGCAGTCGGGACAGATACGCCGCCGGCGGATGGAGGTATTATCCTCCGCCGGACGGGAATCCTTGACCTGGGTATCTTCCGAACCGCAGAACGGGCAGCGCATGCGCTTTCCTTACATGTAGGGGTACATCGGGAAGCGGCCGGTGAGAGCCACAACCTTTTCCCGTACCGATGCTTCCACGACGGCATTGCCCTCGTCGGAATTGGCAACCTTCAGGCCGTCGAGAACCTCGACGATCAGATTGCCGATCTCACGGAACTCGGCTTCCTTGAAGCCGCGGGTCGTGCCGGCCGGCGTGCCGAGGCGGACGCCGGAGGTGACGAAGGGCTTTTCCGGATCGAAGGGGATGCCGTTCTTGTTGCAGGTGACGTAGGCCCGGCCGAGGGCTGCCTCGGCGCGCTTGCCGGTGGCGTTCTTCTTGCGCAGGTCGACCAGCATCAGATGGTTGTCGGTGCCGCCCGACACGATGTCGAGGCCGCCGGCGACCAGCGTCTCGGACAGCGCCTTGGCGTTCTTGACGATCTGGGCTGCGTAGTCCTGGAACTCGGGCTGCAGCGCCTCGCCGAAGGCCACGGCCTTTGCGGCGATGACGTGCATCAGCGGACCGCCCTGGAGGCCGGGGAAGACGGCCGAGTTGAACTTCTTCGCCAGATCCTCGTCATTGGTGAGGATCATGCCGCCGCGCGGGCCACGCAGCGACTTGTGGGTCGTGGTGGTGGCGACGTGGCAGTGCGGGAACGGCGACGGATGCTGGTTGCCGGCGACGAGACCGGCGATATGCGCCATGTCGACCATCAGCCAGGCGCCGACTTCGTCGGCGATCTCGCGGAAACGCTTCCAGTCCCAGATGCGGGAATAGGCGGTGCCGCCGGCGATGATGAGCTTCGGCTTGTGCTTGCGAGCGCTTTCGGCCACCGCGTCCATGTCGAGCAGGTTGTCGCCTTCGCGAACGCCGTAGGACACGACGTTGAACCACTTGCCGGACATGTTGACCGGCGAGCCGTGGGTCAGATGCCCCCCGGAGTTCAGGTCGAGGCCCATGAAGGTGTCACCGGGCTGAAGCAGTGCCAGGAACACGGCCTGGTTCATCTGCGAGCCGGAATTGGGCTGCACGTTGGCGAAGTTGACGCCGAAGAGCTTCTTGGCGCGCTCGATCGCCAGTTCTTCGGCGATGTCGACGAACTGGCAGCCGCCGTAATAGCGCTTGCCCGGATAGCCTTCGGCATACTTGTTCGTCATGATCGAACCCTGCGCCTCGAGAACGGCGCGGGAGACGATGTTTTCCGAGGCGATCAGCTCGATTTCGTGACGTTGGCGACCCAGTTCCTTCTCGATCGCGCCGAAGATCTCCGGATCGGTGTCGGCAAGCGTACGGGAAAAGAAGGCATCGGTGTTCGACATGACTGCAGGCTCCTGACGGGTTGATGCAAAGGGGTCTTAGCGTTCCGCTTCGGCAAGGGCAATACGGGACGCGACATTTGCGCATCAAAGAGCGATGGGCGGCCGAAAGGCCGCAGATTGCAGCTTTGGCCGACGGCTCAGCTACCCAGGTCAAGGCAACCGTTGCGCAGCGCCGGCAGAACGAGCCAGGCGCCAGAGGCATAAAGACTGCGCACGAAATGCGGTGCCTCGCCGGTCACGATCACGCGGCGCGGACCGCCGCCAAGCATGCCGGCGCCTTCTGGCAGACCCGAGGCCGCCGTCGGACCGATGACGATGACCGCCGGCACCAGCGGCCCGGCCAGCGCGGTGACGACAGCCATGGCGACAATCCAGCCGGCCAAAAGGGCGACCAACACGGCGAGACTGCGGACAAGCCGGAGGCCGAAGGCACGACCGCTCGAGCCCGCGCCGGCCTCAATAGTCATAGACATGTTCGAGCGTCACCTGCCCGGCCTTCACTTCGGCAAACAGCGCCGCCAGATCGGCAACCGTCACCTTCAACAGCAGGCGGTCACCGGCAAAACCATCGCGATGGATGCGTGAAATCACCTCGGCCTTGTCGAAGACGGGCTCGGCGTCAGCGCTGTCGGTTACTACCGATACCATGATTTCGTCATTGCCGGCGATTTCACTGACCATGCCGCCGCGGTCGGCGATCTGCCGCAGGATGTCGGTAAAGGCCCGGTAGCGCGGCGTCTCGATGGCCAGATAGGCCGGCGTCTCCTGGAGGATTGCCACACCGGGGATGGCAGTGAGCTCGGAGGCCGGCAGCCCCCTGACGATCGAGCGGATCGAAAGCTTCGCCTCGCCGGTTGCCATCACGGCCTGCTCGATCGCGCTGGCATAGGCGACCTTCGCCTTCCATTCACCGCCCAGCGCCAGCCGGCGCTCCCAGCCGCGCACGCTGTCGACCGGCTCGGCCCAGAGACCGTCGATGGCGCTCTGGAAATCATATTTGTACCAGGGTGTCTGATGCAGGAAGCGGCCGTAGTCCTCGGCCATGCGCGCAGCATAGAGATCCTGCGGCGTCTTGTCCGGGCCGCGGACCAGCGCGAAGAGATGGCCGAGCGTTTCCTCATAGGCCGCCTTCATCGCCATTTCGAGCGTGAAGCTGACGCCGATCACATGGATCGTGCTACGGGTTGCCCCGTCGGCCCCGCCATGGCGGCCGGCTTGCTGATTGAGCGCGCAGAACGAAGACCAGAAACTGGTGACGCTGCGCAGATAGCCGAAGGCATGCTCGTCATCGGTCGCAAGTACATGGGCAAGCCCTTCATAGGCATAGACGATATGCCATTCGGGATAGGTCAGGTAAGTGTTGGCCTCGGCGCGCTGAAACTCCGGCTCGGTAATCAGCGGCCGGAAACTTTGCTCCTCGGGATTGGCCTTGCAGAAGGTCTCGACATAACCGACCGGCAACAGGAGAAGCACGATGCCGAGGGCCGCCAGGCCGACCAGCCATTTCAAGGCGCGCAACAGAAAATCCATGCCTCAGGCCTCCCGGCGACACAGATAGGCCGACAACACGGCCCCGCCGCCCAGCGCGATATGCGGCAGGTTGGCGAGTATCTTGAAGCCGAATGGCAAATCCTGGATGCCGTAGTTGAGGATTCCGAGATCGAGATACCCTGATCCGGTCGCCAGCCCCAGCAACCCGTCGCCGAGATAGAGAATGCCGAAATAAAGCAGGAAGCTGCGAGCGGCACGGCTGGAGAGATAGGCGGCAATGCCCGCCCAGAGGGCCGAGACCAGATGCAGCAGATCATCGAAGATATCGAGCGCGAAAATGCCGAAGGCGCGGCCCTCGGCATCCGTCAGGCCGGGTATGTAATTGAGGCTGGCCGCCGCCAGCAGGGCCACCATATAGAACAGAGCAATCCAGCGCAGCTTGGTCATCGTCTTCTCCCGGCCTTACAGGGCCGCAATATAGTTGTCCCAGAGCCCGTTGCGAAACAGCAGATCGGGATCGAGCCGGCGTTTTGCCGCGGCAAATTCCGCCGCCCGGCCGTAGCCACGCACGAACTGATCCGGTCGCGCATGCGGCCGATAGGGCAGATAATAGGTTCCGCCGATCACCAGCACCCGTTCGATCAGCGCCGCGGTCATGCGCGCCATGTCGCCTTCGCCGCGCACCGTCATTTCCTGCGAAAACAGCATGACGGCCGCGATCCGCGGCTCGGTCGCATAGGCCAGCACACTGTCACGATCGGTATCGACGAAACGCAGGGTGACGTTCAGCAGTTCCTGGTAGGACGACGGGATGATGTCCCGGCAGGCGGCCACGAAATCGGCGAACCGATCCGGCGAGACGAAATATTCGTGCAGGATATCGGTGCGCGTCGGATCGCCGTCGTCCAGCGTCACCGCCGGCTCGTTCATCAGGCTGTTGCGGGTGGCAAGGCCCGAGGCCATGCTCGGGCCGATGGTGGTTTCCATCGCCCAGCGCAGGGTTTTGACGCGGTCAGATTGAAGCTGCGCCCGAAAGATCTTTGCCGCGACATGGCTGACGATGCCCGAACCGCTGGCGGCGGGCAGTTGTGACTGGTCCTTAGCCGGACGATAGGTGATCAGCAGCGCCTCGTCGAAGAAGGAGCCGATCGTCACGTCGAGGCGGCCATAGGCCATCTCGATGGTCGGATCGGATTTCAGCACCTCGACGAACCGTTTTCCGAACTGGTCCCCCGGCAAACGCTCGAAGGTCGGCTCCAGATTGCGGTTCGGCACGATCTCCATTTCAAGCTCTACGATGGCGCCGACCAGACCGTAGCCGCCCATGGCGAGGTTGAACAGTTCGGTATTCTCAGAGCGCGAGCAGGTCGCCAGGTCACCGGAGGCCAGCATCAGCAGGATTGAACGCACCGTGCCGCCAAAGGCGCTCCACGGCACCGGCCAGCCATGGGCATTGACCGAAAAGGTGCTGGCCACGCCGAAATCATTGTTTGACTGCATGACCTTTGGCGAGAAACCGATGGCGTCGAGCCTTGCGATCACCTCGCTCCAGCGCATGCCGGCCGAAACCCGGCAGATCTTGTTTTGCGTGTCGGCTTCCAACCAGCCCTTGTCGAGCGTGACGACGGAGCCGTTCGCTATGAGGCTCTGGCCGCCCATGGAGTGGCGGGCGGCGCTGACGACAACCGGCCGGCCGGCGCTGCGCGCCTGCGCAAGTTCGGCCTGCAGGCTGGTGACCAGTGCCTCACGGCGATCGGTCGCAAGGGTCAGGTGCGCTGCGACCCGCGTCGGGCTCAGCAGGCTGGCATCGTTAAGAATGTCCCCTTCGCCGGGCATCGGTTCGGCTGGAAAGACGGAGCCCTCCGGTCGGTCTTGCCGCACGACAGCGCGGGTCAGCAGACCACCGGCCAATGCTCCTGCACCGATCAGGACCGTCCTGCGCGCAATTGGTCCCACCGGCATGTCCCCCGCTTGATCAGATCGTCCCGCGGCCCGTCCTGTCGCGGCAATATCTGCCTTGTACGAAGTTCGTTCAACGGCAGCAAGCCGGTACAAAAAGAGGCCGCGCTCCTTGGCGGGCGCGGCCGTTGCCTCAAAAACGTTAAAAGCGATTATTGCGGCAGGATGTCCTCTTCGACCGAGCCGCCGACCTGCTCGACACCGATATTGGTCTGGAGAGCAAGCTGCGCATTGCCATCCAGCTCGTAGATGTCGTCGCGGAACTGGACGATATTGTCCTTTGCCGACCAGGCCGAGATATAGACCCAGTGCACGCCGATTTCGTCGGCCAGCGGGATCGGCGTATTGACGCGGGTGGCGATGACGCGTTCGATTTCCTGACGGCTCCAGCCGGGCGTGTTCTTCAGGAGCCAGACGACGAGGTCGCGGACGTTCTGGACACGGACGCACCCCGAGGATTCGAAACGCATCAGCTTGTTGAACAGACCCTGCGTCGGCGTGTCGTGCATGTAGACACCGTCCGGGCTGGGGAAGTTGATCTTCGTCGAGGACATGGCGTTGATCTTGCCCGGGTCCTGGCGGAACATGAGGTTCGGCGCCTTCGGGGCGAACCAGTCGATGGTTTCCGGCGCGACTTCCTGACCGTTGCCGTCGATCAGGCGGATGCTGTTGCGCTTCAGATAGGTCGGGTCCTTCTGCATCATCGGTACGATGTCTTTTTCAACGATCGAGCGCGGCGAAGTCCAGTAGGGGTTGAGAATGACGTCACTGACCTTGGAGTCGAGCGTCGGCGACGGACGGCTGATGCGGCCGACGATCGCGGTGTTGCGCAGGGCGACGCGATCGCCCTCGACGGCTTCGACATAGGCCGCCGGAATGTTGACGACGATGTAGCGATTTTCGAGCGGCTTGCTCATCATCGCCTGCAGGCGCTGCTGGTTGACGTTGAGCTGCATCAGGCGGGTGTCGGCCGATACGTTCAGCGCCTTCAAGGTGAATTCGCCCAGAACGCCGTCTTCCGGCAGGCCGTGACGGGCCTGGAAACGCTTCACCGCACCGTCGACGTAAGAGTCGAACGAGCTGGACATGCCGGCGGAGCGTGGCAGGTCGCCCGAAATCATCAGGCGCTGGCGCAACTGCTGGACGGACGGATCATTGGCGCCGATCTTCAGCTTGATCGACGGATTGACCTGCGGCCAGCCGCCGTTCGCCACGATCGTCTGGTAGTCGGTGATTGCCTGCTGGATGTAGATGAAGTTGTTGGGGCTCAGCATCGGCGTATTGGAGGTCACGCCGGCGACCGTGCGCGATGCCTTGGCGTCGAACTGATCGTCCCAGTTGCCGCGCCTCGGTGCCGTGATCACCTCGTCGATGGCTGTCTGGGCGGCTGCCTGGCCGGCGATGGCGGCGGCAGCGACTGCGGCCCCCTGAAGAAGGGCGCGGCGCGACAAGGCAACGTTTCCAGACTTTTTCGACATTTTTCCTACCGTTTTCCAAATTGAACGACTCATACCATCCCTTACGGCGGCATGGTTAACAAATGGACGATGAACGCCCCTCGCCGTGTCAAACAGCGGGCTTCAGCCACGACATAGATGCAGCTTTTGCATGCATGGCGGGTCACATATCAATATGGCCAATTCGTGGCTCCGGGGAGTATGTGCGATTCACGAACACGTCATCTCACCGGTCGCTGCGGGTGACGGATTGGCCGTAAACATCAGCCTACCGCGTCTTGGCCGCCGGAGAAACGCGAGCGGGCGCCATGGTGGGCAATTCTGCCACCTGGCGCCATCTCGTGCTGCGGTATGACTGGAGGAAATACAGCAGAAATCAGTCTCTTGTGGATCAGAGACGGTACATGATGCTGTCGTTCCAGAACCGGTCGAGCCGCTGCAGCAGCTTGTTCATCTGGGTGAACTCGTCGGAACCGATGCCGCCGACCTTCTGGATCGAGCCGATGTGGCGCTCATAGAGCTTGGCCACAGTTTCGGCCACTTCCTGACCGGCGTCCGTCAGGCTGATGCGGACCGAGCGGCGGTCGATGCGCGAACGCTGGTGGTTGATGAAGCCCAGGTCGACGAGCTTCTTGACGTTGTAGGAGACGTTCGAGCCGAGATAATAGCCGCGCGAGCGCAGTTCACCGGCGGTCAGCTCCGAATTGCCGATGTTGAAGAGCAGGAGAGCCTGAACGGCGTTGACATCGTTGCGACCCTGGCGGTCGAACTCGTCCTTGATGACGTCGAGAAGACGGCGATGGAGACGTTCAACGAGGTGCAGGGATTCGAGATACAGATTCCGGATCGCGTCTTCCTGGGGATCGAGCGCTGCCGGCTGCGGCTTCATCTTGGTGTTCATGTCGGTCTGCCTCACTGTTTGGGTGGCGGCTGTTGTTTTCTCCCGCCTTAGTGAGGACCATATCCAATGCGCATAAAATTCTATTTAAAACGCAGGCTTAACAGAGGCTTACCAAACCCGCTCCTGCGATCAGGGTAAATCAACCCTTATCTCTTCGCCCTTGTGGCGCATTTCGAGCCAGAGCGCCAAGCGAAACACCAGATAAACGAAGGCGACAAGAGCGTGCATGGTGATCGCAAGCCTGTTGTAGCCGAATATGCCCGACCACAACCAGTACATCAGGATCTGCCCCCCTGCCCCCAGCGCCCAGATGACCGGTCCCCAGGAGACGGCCATCCACAGCCCGAGCGCGGCGACCGGGAAGATCACGGCAAGACTGGTGCCCGCCACTTTCCAGGGCAGGTCCAGCAGGTCGAACCGCGCGCGGCCACCCAGCGAATAACCGACCAGCATGGCCCAGTATTGCAGCGCGAACCAAAGGCACGCCACCGCGACCATTCGCAGGAAGACCACGAACAGGATTTCGGTGAGGCTGCGCCTGGGTGTGCTGGGAGAATCAGGTTCCATGGCGCAAGGATACGCCGAAGGCACCCGCCGCCGCCAGCTACCGCCGCGACCATGCGTCGTCTTCCGCTTTGGCAATCCCTGCCGTAAGTGCTATCCAGCCCCTATTCGTAAGACAAGGACGAGGACTTCGCCATGACGGACAAGACACATCTGGTCGACGACATCACCGGTCACCGCCGGATGCGCCGCAACCGCAAGGCCGACTGGACCCGCCGTCTCGTCCAGGAAAACCGCCTGACCGTCGACGACCTGATCTGGCCGATCTTCATCATTCCCGGAGACGGCATCGTCGAGCCGATCGCCGCCATGCCGGGCGTCAACCGCATGACGATCGACAAGGCTGTCGAAGCCGCGAAGGAAGCGGCAGACCTCGGCATCCCGGCTCTGGCCACCTTTCCCAATGTCGAGATGAACCTGCGCGACGAAACGGGTTCGCAGATCCTCGAAGCCAACAACCTGATCAACCGTGCGACCGCCGCCATCAAGAAAGCCGTGCCGAACATCGGCGTCATCACCGATGTGGCGCTCGATCCGTTCACCAGCCATGGCCATGACGGCATCCTGCGCGGCAACGAGATCGTCAACGACGAGACCGTCGACCAGATCGTTCGCGCTGCCGTGCTGCAGGCCGATGCCGGCTCCGACATCATCGCGCCCTCCGACATGATGGACGGCCGGATCGGCGCGATCCGCCGCGGCCTCGATGCCGCAGGCCACCAGTCGGTCGGCATCATGTCCTATGCCACCAAGTTCGCGTCCTGCTATTACGGCCCCTATCGCGAGGCGATCTCGACCGGCGGGCTGCTGAAGGGCGATAAGAAGAGCTATTATATCGACCCGGCCAACGGCACCGAGGCGATGCGCGATGCCGCCCTCGACGTCGAGGAAGGCGCGGACATGCTGATGGTCAAGCCCGGTCTACCCTATCTCGACATCTGCTGGCGGATGAAGGAAGCCTTCGGCCTTCCGGTCTTCGCCTATCAGGTCTCGGGCGAATATGCGCAAATCAGGGCGGCTGCCGCCAATGGCTGGATCGACGGCGAGCGCGCCATGCTGGAAACCCTGCTCTGCTTCAAGCGCGCCGGCTGCGACGGCATCCTCACCTATTTCGCCATGGACGTGGCGAAATTCCTCGCCAAGCAAGGCTGAGGACCGCTCGACCGATTGTATTTCGGCTTCATCTCCCCATATGGAACAGTCGAAACACCTGTGGGAGCCGACCATGAGCCTCGATCCGAATCCGATCTACGCCGCACCGGAGGACTGGCGCGCCTATAGCGGCGTGCTGTCGCGCCGCGTCTTCGCCTTCCTCATCGACTATCTGATCGTCGCGGCACTGTGGGTGCCGGCTGCCGTCCTGGTCTTCTTCCTGGGCGTGCTGACGCTCGGCCTCGGCTTCCTCCTCTACCCGATCCTGTTCTTCGTCGTCGCCGGCCTCTATTTCGGCCTGTCGCTCGCCGGACCGTCGCAGGCGACGCCGGGCATGCGGGCCGTGGGGATCGCCATGGTGCGGCTCGACGGGCAGCGCATCGACTTCGTCACGGCCATCGCCCATCTGGCACTGTTCTGGATCCTCAATTCGGTGCTGACGCCGCTCATCCTTCTGGCCGGCCTGTTCATCGAACGCTCGCGCCTGGTGCACGATCTGCTGCTCGGCACAGCGGCGATCCGCACAGCCTGATGTGCCCGTGGCGGGCATGGCCCGCCACGCCTTCCCGGACAAGGCGCGTATCGTTTTGTGACGGAGTGTTGACGTTTTCCAATCTTGCGCCATGCTAATGCGCATATTCGTGGCGAGAGGCTCCTGACCGGCGAACAATGAACACCCAGGCATCTCCTTCCCCGCAGTTCTACCTCACGGCGCCCGCGCCGTGTCCCTACTTGGCGGGCGAAATGGAGCGCAAGGTCTTCACCCATCTGATCGGGCCGCGCGCCACGGAGATGAACGACCTCTTGACGCAGGGCGGGTTCCGCCGCTCCCAGAACATTGCCTACCGACCGGCCTGCGAGGGCTGCCGTGCCTGCGTATCAGTCCGCATCCTGGTGGACGAGTTCGAGCCGGGCCGCGCCTTCAAGCGGGTGCAGGCGGCGAACAAGGACGTCGTCTCGACGGTCTTCCCGGCCCAGCCCTCGACCGAGCAGTTCTCGCTGTTTCGCACCTATCTCGACGACCGCCACCAGCAAGGGGGCATGTCGGACATGTCGGCGCTCGACTATGCGATCATGGTCGAGGACACCCATGTCCAGACGCGGCTGATCGAATACAGGCTCCGCAACCCCGGTGACGGCATCAGCCAGCAGCCGAAGGGCGAGCTGATCGCCGTGGCGCTCTCCGACCTGATGAGCGACGGCCTGTCGATGGTTTATTCGTTCTTCAATCCGACGATGGTCAAACGTTCGCTCGGCACGATGATGGTGCTCGACCACGTCAAGCGCGCCAAGGCGCTCGGATTGCCGCATGTCTATCTCGGCTACTGGGTCAAGGGTTCGCACAAGATGGACTACAAGACCCGCTTCCAGCCGCAGGAGCACTTGACCAACCAGGGATGGGAACGATACCAGCCGAACGAAGTCGATGACCGTTCGGACCTAGGATGACGCCAGACCATCACGCCGTGCGCCGCACCGGCCTTCTCGTCGCCACGGCCGGCGGGCTCTTCCTGTCCTTCGACATTCCCCTCGTGCGGCTGACCGAAGGCAATCTCTGGCCGGTGCTTGCCCTGCGCAGCCTGTCCACGCTGGTCGTGGCCCTCGTCGCCATGGCGGTCATCCGCCTCGTGCTGGGGAGGCGTGAAGCGTTCGTGCCGGGACGGGCGGGACTGCTCGCCGGCTTGTTCTACGGTCTCAGCACCATGGCCTTCGTCGCCGCCGTCTATCACACCACGACAGCCAACGTCGTCTTCATCGTCGCCTTCTCGCCGATGTTCGCCGCCCTGCTGTCCTGGCTCTTCATGAAGGAAGTCCCGAGCCGGTCGACGCTGGTCACCATGGGCGCGATGGTTGCGGGCGTCGTGCTGATCGTCGGCGACGGCCTCGCCGCCGGCCATTTCTTCGGCGACCTGCTGGCCCTAACCGCAGCCGTCCTCATCGCAGCCGGCCTGACCACGGCGCGCGCCTCCGGACAACCGATGGGTTTCGTGCCGCTGCTCGCCTCGGCCATTCCCGCCGCCATCAGCCTGTTCTTCGCCTGGCCCGAAGGCGTTGCCATGCAGTCTCCCGGCTGGGCCCTGCTCGATGGTCTGGTGATGATGCCGGTCGCCTTCTGGCTTCTGGCGACGGCGCCGCGCTTCCTGCCGGCCGCCGAAGTCGGCATGTTCTACCTGCTGGAGACGGTGCTTGCGCCGGTCTGGATGTGGATGATCTTCCGCGAGGTGCCGTCGACGGCAACCCTCATCGGCGGGACGCTGATTGTCGGCGCATTGCTCACCCACTCTCTCGTGGGTCTGCACGCCCGGCAGAACGGGCGGGCGGCCGCGCAACGTCCCGGCATCACGCCATGAGCACCGAAGCCACCGGACGGCGTGGCGAATAGGACATTGCCGGCGCGTGACCGAAGCGCAGGACGAGATCGGTCCTGCGCACGCCAAAGCCCGCCAATGCTGCCATGTCACCTCGCAATTCCGGCACCTCTACGGGCTGGTTGACGAAGGCGGTCTTCAAGCCCAACGCCGTGGCGGTCAGGCAGAAGCGCTGGCAGGCACGCCCCACGGCGATCCAGCCGGCCGGCCCTTCCTCCCGTGCCGAAAAGACGGCGACACCGGCCGAGCTATCCATCTGACGCGCATATTTGTCCGCTTCGCTTTCAGGCTTGAACGCCAAGTCGAAGGCGATGGGTCCCAGCCAATCCGGCAAGGGCGGATTGCCGCTTGCCGGCGCGTAGAGCCCGTCGCCTTTCCGCATCGCCGCCGACGGACTGAAGCGCAGCCAGTCCTTGAGCTCCCGTATGAAGGTGGGATCGGCCATCTGCGCGTCATTGCCGGCGATGACGAGGTCGCGCACCTGATCGATGGCCGGACGCTGCGTGATCAAAGCGATGTCGACTCCATCGATCGCCGCTCCGTTCGTCAGCCTTTCGAGTTGATCGGCGGATACGAGTTTTCCATCATACAGGCTGCGCGTCGACTGACGCAGCGGAATGGCCTGGAACAGTTCCCCGACCGTCGGATCGGCCGTTGCGGCCTGCGACGAGAAGGTGAAGATGGCACCGCCCTCACCCGCGTCCGTCACTTCGCCCGGCCGCCCCGTCGCCCCTGCCGCGATTGCCAGATTCTCAAGCGCGCAGCCGAGGCTGACATAGAGGTGATGATCATCCGGATCGACGACCGGCGTTCGCCGAGAGACGTCGGGGATAACGGCGATGGCCTGCGCGCTTTCGCGAAACAGCCAGGGCTGGGTGTTGTGCCCGCTCGCTGCGAGCGTCGCATAGCGGATCAGGTCGCGGGAGCCGCCGGATGGATTCAGGGGCTCTCGCAGATGCGCGGCGAAAGCGGTGTAGCGATCCGCTGCCAGTCTGGTCGACAGCATCACCCCGGCCCCGCCAAGGGCCAGAACCGCCGCCCCGCCTGCCAGTATCCCGCGTCGTGTCAGCATGGACTATCTCCTGCGTTTGCGCGTCGCAGCTTAGGCCCGCCAGTGCGCGCCGCCTTGACGACGATCAATCGCAGCGGCCGGCGTCCCGCACCGGGAGCCTTGGCGCGATCTTTACCAGCTTACGGGCTCATGTTATAACGCCGTTACAACACAGGGACCGTTTCCATGAACGTCATCATCCGCAAGATCGGCAATTCCGAAGGCATCATCATCCCCAAGGAGATCCTCGATCGCCTCGGCCTGAAGGCGGGGGACAAACTGGACGTCGAAGAGACCGATGGCGGCATTCGCCTGACGCCTGAGCCGGCAGATCTGGCCGAACAGATGGAGGCAGCGCGCGAAGGCATGAAGAAGTACCGGATCGCTCTGCGTGAATTGGCCAAATGAGCGGGCCTAAGTGGCTTTCCCGTGAAGCCGTGGAAGTCATGCACCGCGAACAACTCGCGGAGCATGGAGGATTGCCCGGTCTCAAGGACGAAAACGCGCTCGAAGCCGCTCTTGCGCGGCCCCTTCACAAGGCAGCTTATGGAGAGAGCGACGTTCTGGCTTTGGCAGCCGCCTATCTCTACGGCATCGTCAGGAACCATCCCTTTTCCGACGGCAACAAGCGAACCGGATTCCTGGCGGCGTTCACGTTCCTCTACATCAACGGCTTGCTGATCGACGCGGACCAGGCGTCGGTGGTGGCCTTCGTGCTCGCCGTCGCGGCGGGCGAAATCGATGAGGAAGGCGCTACGCGTTTCCTCAGGGATCACACCGTTCCGCTGTCCTGATCCGGTCGGGATCAGCCGGAGAACTTGCCGCTGCGCGGGAAACCCTTGGGCACCGTCCGTCCCGCGGCTGCGCGGTCGCTCAGCCACTCGATCAGTTCGTCCTTGGTCTTGGTGAAGACGCGGGCCGCGCTGTCTTCCCAGGTCAGGCCGTCGGCCATGGAGAAGCACTTGATGTCGGCAATGCCGCCATCCTTGTAGCGCTGCAGGCGAACGCCCTTGCCGCGGGTCATTTCGGGAACCTGATCCAGCGGAAAGACCACCATCTTGCGGTTCTCGCCGACCACGGCGACGTGGTCGCCCGACACCGGAACGACCAGCTTCGTCTCGTCCGGCATGCCGACATTCATCACCTGCTTGCCCTTGCGGGTATTGGCGACGATCTCGTTTTCGGCCACGACGAAGCCGTTGCCGGCCGTCGAGGCGATCAAAAGCCTGCGGCTCGGGACATGGACGAAGGCGGTCAGCACGTCCTGGTCGTTTTCCATGTCGACCATGATGCGCAGAGGCTCGCCATGGCCGCGCCCGCCCGGCAGCTTGTCGCCACCCAGCGTATAGACCTTGCCGCCCGTGGTGATGAGCAGGATCTTGTCCGTGGTCTGCGCCGGGAACGCCACGCGAAGCGCGTCGCCTTCCTTGAAGGTCAGCGTCGACGTATCGGAAATGTGGCCCTTGAGCGCACGAATCCAGCCCTTTTCGGAGATGACGACGGTGATCGGTTCCTTTTCGATCATCGCCTGCTGGATGGCCTCGATATCGGCTTCCGGCGCATTCGAGAAGGTCGTCCGGCGGCGGCCGAGTTCGGTCGCCTTGGCGTACTTCTTCTTGACCTCGCCGATTTCCCAGGCAACCGTCTGCCACTGCTTGTCGTCGGAGGCGAGCAGCGACTCGATTTCCGCCTTTTCCGCCGACAGGGCCTCATGCTCCTTGCGGATCTCGAACTCTTCGAGCTTGCGCAAATTCCTGAGCCGCATGTTGAGGATGGCTTCGGCCTGGTTGTCGGTCAGCGTGAACCGCTCGATCAGCACGGGTTTCGGCTCGTCCTCCTCGCGGATGATGCGGATCACCTCGTCGAGGTTGAGATAGGCGATGAGAAGGCCGCCGAGGATCTCGAGCCGCCGGTCGATTGCCGCCAGCCGGAACTTCGAGCGGCGGACGAGCACCTCCTTGCGATGCGCCAGCCATTCGGACAGCACTTCGTTGAGGGCCATGACCCTCGGCACCTTGCCCTGGCTCAGCACGTTCATGTTGAGCGGGATGCGGCTTTCGAGCTCGGTCAGCTTGAACAGCGATTCCATCAGGATGGTCGGATCGACGGTCCGGCTCTTCGGCACCAGGACGACGCGAACGTCTTCGGCCGATTCGTCGCGGATGTCTTCGAGCAGCGGCAGGCGGCGGGCGATCAGCAGTTCGGCGATCTTTTCGATCAGGCGCGACTTCTGCACCTGGAACGGGATCTGCGTGACGACGATCTGGTAGCCGCCGCGACCGAGATCCTCGGTCTCCCACCTGGCACGGACGCGAAAACCGCCGCGGCCGGTGCGGTAGGTCTCGATCATGCTCTCGCGGCTCTCGACGATGATGCCGCCGGTCGGGAAGTCGGGGCCCTCGATGCCGCCCTTCTGCGGATTGGCCGGATCGGCCAGCAGTTCCTCGACGGTCGCGCCGGGGTTCTTGATCAGGTAGAGCGCGGCGTCGCAGATCTCGTGCGCATTGTGCGGCGGGATCGACGTCGCCATGCCGACCGCGATGCCGGAGGCGCCGTTCGCCAGAAGGTTCGGGAAGGCGCCCGGCAGAACCACCGGCTCGTCGTCTTCCTCGTTGTAGGTCGGGCGGAAGTCGACCGCGTCCTGCTCGATGCCGTCGAGGAGCAGCGCCGCGACGTCGGTCATGCGCGCTTCGGTGTATCGGTAGGCGGCCGCACTGTCGCCGTCGATATTGCCGAAATTGCCCTGCCCGTCGACCACCGGATAGCGCTGGGAGAAATCCTGCGCCAGACGCACCAGCGCGTCGTAGACCGACTGGTCGCCGTGCGGGTGGAACTTACCGATGACGTCGCCGACGATACGGGCGCATTTCTTGAACGCCGAGTTCGGACGGATGCCCATCTCGCTCATGGCGTGGATGATGCGCCGATGCACCGGCTTCAGACCGTCGCGCACATCGGGCAGCGCCCGGTGCATGATCGTCGACAGGGCATAGGCGAGATAACGCTCCTCGAGCGCCGCCTTCAGATCGATCGGTTGTATGTGGTCGCCGCCGTCGCCGGGCGGAATAAGACTTTTCCCCATGGCCCTCAACTAGACGAGAACACCGCAAACAGCAAGGAATCCCGGCATTCCGGCTGTGGATTACCGGGAGTGTGACAATCGTCACCGAGAAGACGGCAGATCGCTTTGCACGAATGAAAGCGGTGGAAGTTTCCAACCGGACCCATATAAAAGGAACCAATGATTTTCAGTGGCGAAATCCCCCGATTTCACGAAAGGACCGTTTGATGACCCACTTCCGCACCACCACCAGGCTTTTGATGGCAAGCGCCGCCTTCGCCGTCCTGTCCGGTCAGGCCTTCGCCGCCATCGACGGCCAGGATCTGCTCGCCAAGATCAACGCCGCCTATTCCGCCGGCAGCGGCGTACTGAAGGCCGAATCGATCGAGGTCAACGGCAATGACGTCGTCCTCAAGGGTACGACCTTCACTGCCACGGGCCCGCAGGAAAAGTCGATCATGCTAGGCAATCTGACGCTGCAGGACGTGACCGCGGAGGACGGCGGCGCCTACCACATCGACCGCATCGAGTTCCCCGAGGTCAACGTCACCGAGGAAAAGACCAGCTTCAATGTCAAGGACCTCTATCTCGCCGGCGTGCGGGTCCCCGGTAGCACGACGGGCGACGACCTGAACTCGTTGATGATGTATGAGGAAGCCCATAGCGGTCCGATCATTGTGACGAATGACGGCAAGCAGGTCTTCGCAATTTCGGAGGCGAGCGGGTCGGTCTCGCTCGCGGAGGATGAAAGCTCGCTGTCGTTCGAGGGCAGCGTCACCGGCATCAAAGCGGATCTCACCAGCGTCGAGGACGCCAATAGCAAGGACGCGATCGACGGACTCGGCCTGCAGACGGTCAATGGCGACATCAGCGTCAGCGGCAGTTGGGAACCGGCGTCCGGCACGATCAACCTCGAAGACTATACCTTCGACTTTACGGATATCGGCAGCCTGTCCTTGTCGCTCGCCCTTTCCGGCTACACGATGGATCTGGTCAAGCAGTTTCAGGAGACCGCCCGCACCATGCAGGCCGATCCGAACAACGAGCAGGCTCAGCAGGCTGCGGGAATCGCCATGTTCGGCCTGATGCAGCAGATGTCTTTCAAGAGCGCGCAGATCAGCTTCGAAGACGCCGGCATCACCAAGCGCGGCCTCGACTATGCCGGCAAGCAGCAGGGGTCGGACGGCGAACAGATGGCGCAGATGGTCAAGGGCATGCTGCCGATTCTGCTCGCCCAGGCCAAGCTCGGCGCGCTGCAGAACGAAGTCTCCGAAGCCGTCAACGCCTTCATTGACGATCCGAAGAACATCACCGTCACTGCGGAGCCGGAAAAAGAGGTCCCGTTCCCGATGATCATGGGAGCTGCGATGGGCGCGCCGGAAAGCGTGCCGGCCCTGCTCGGCGTCTCCGTCACCGCGAACGACGAATAACGACTTCCGCCGATCGCGAACCGATCTGCGCTCCCGGCCGAACCCGGCCGGGAGCGACAGTATATCCCACGCTTGAGGATTGACCGGCGCGCGACTTCCGCTAAGGCTAGCCCACGGGATCTATCGCCTCTACGGCTCTCTTCTCGGAACGGAACATCATGCTCGGCTGGCTGCAGCGCCCCGTCAACATCTCCGAAAAACTCGAAGGGCACGACTTCGAGCCGGCCCATGCCGACTATTACGGCGGCAAGCCCAATCGTCCCCTCAACCTGCTTCTCCAGGCGCGAACCGACTTCCTGTCCGTCTGGCGCGTCGGCGATTTCAAGGAAAAGGTCAGTTCGATCCGGATTCTGGGCCGGCAGATCGTCCTGGTCAATTCGCCCGATCTGATCCGCTACGTGGTCGTCAACCGCCACGACAACTTCGAGCGCAAGTCCCCGCAGATGCGGCGCGCGCTCGAATACCTGCTGGGCGACGGCCTGTTCATCTCCGACGGAGAAACCTGGAAGCAGCGCCGCTCGCTGGTCAACGACATCGTCCACCGCAACCGTGTGCCCGCCTTCGGCCCGGTCATGGAGAAGACGGCGAGCGAGATGGTCGAACGCTGGAGCTCCATGCCCGACGGCGCCGAGATCAACGTTCTGCACGAAATGGCGGGGCTCACCGCCGAGATCATCTCGCGCAGCGTGTTCGGCAACCAGCTCGGCCGCGAGAGCGCCGATGCCATCACCGACAGCTTCTCGAGCTACCAGGCGCTGATCGATTCGGTGAATCTCGGCTATTTCATCGGCTTCGACGAGGGCTTGCCGGTGCTGCGCACGCCTTCGCTGCGCCGGTCGGTAAAGCACATCCATGGTCTGATCGACAAGGTGGTCGAGGATCACCTCGCCGGCCTCGGCGATCACAGTTCCATGGTCGAACTGCTGATCCGCCGCCAACAGCGCAATCCGGAGCTCAATCTCGACGTGGTGGCGCTGCGCAACGAAGCGGCGACGATCTTCATGGCCGGCCACGAGACGACGGCCGCCACCCTCACCTGGGCCTGGTACCTGCTGTCGCAGGCGACCTGGGTCGAGAAGCAGGTGCATGACGAGATCGCCCGCGTCTGCGGCGACCGCGTGCCGACGATCGACGACGTGCCCAAGCTCGACTGGTGCCGCGCGGTAATCAACGAGACGCTCAGGCTCTATCCGCCGGTGCCGATCCTCGCCCGCCAGACCAAGGAGAAGGACCGGATCGGCAATATCGACGTGGAGCCCGCTTCACTGGTCCTGATCGTGCCATGGCTGCTGCACCGCACACCGAGCCTGTTCGAGCAGCCGCACCACTTCAAGCCGGAACGCTTTCTCGGCGACAACCGACCGAAGCCCTACAGCTTCATTCCCTTTGCCAGCGGACCGCGCGTCTGTCCCGGCCAGCATTTCGGCGAGACGGAGGCGATCCTGTGCCTTGCCATCCTGGCGCAGAAATTCAGCCTGCGGCTTCGCGAAGGCCACAAGGTCGAACCGCTTTGCCGCCTCACGCTGCGCCCCAAGGGCGGGCTGCCGGTGACGCTCCATCGACGGGAGGCATGAGAGCCGATGGCTGACGAAAAGACCCCTCCCAAGGCCGGCATTGCCAAGCGCAAGGCCTGGCGATTTCGCCCGCCGGAAGCACCAGGGTTGGCCGATTTCTTGGCAGGCGGAGACAAGCGAAAGGCCTTCATTCGCTACTGGATCAGCGACAATCTCTGGAATGGCCTGCACCTCATCGGTCACTTCGGCCTGAAAATCCTGCCGATGGATGCCTGCTCGCATTTCGGTGCACGGCTTGGAATCTATGCCATTCCGCGCTTTCACAAGGTCGCGGAGAAGCGGGCGCGGGCCAATATCGCCCAGTTGTGCCCCCACCTGAACGCCGCCGAGCAGGAAGCGCTTTTCCTCGAGAACTGCCGCACGCAGGGACGCCTGATGACCGAATTCTCGGTGATCAACCGCCTGAACCGGGATCCCGAACGAATCGGTATTCACAATATCGAATGGGTCGTCGAGGCCGCCAGTCGTGGGCCGGTGATCTTTGTCGGCATGCATCTCGGCAACTGGGAAATCGGGCCGATCATCCTCAACCGTGTCGGGCTGGTGCCCTACATCAACTACACGCCGCCGCCGGGCCGCGCCAAGGCCTGGATCGCCGATCGCGTCCGGCGTAAGAACGGGCTGAACTTCCTGCCGCCCGGCCTGCAGGGCATCCGCCCCGCCGTCAGCGTCCTGAAGAAGGGCGGCATCGTCTCGGCCTTCTGCGACGAGGGCGTGAACGGCAAGATCCGCGGCCCCTTGTTCGGCCGCCCGCCGCATCTCGAAGGCAACCTAGCCATGACCATCCGGCTTGCACGGATGACCGGGGCGACGCTCTGCCCGTGGTACAATCTGCGCACCGAGGGTTTCCGCTTCGAGGCCTATGCGCTGCCGCCGATCGTGCTGCCGCCGGAGACGAAGTCCGGCGAGCGCCTGCTCGACGACATCCAACTCCTCAACGACGCCATCGAACCGGTGATCCGCGAGCATCTGGACCAGTGGTTCTTCCTCGACAACGCCTTGCCGAAGGCCTGATCGATCGGCCAGCAAAAAGCCCCGGAAGCGACAGCTTGCCGGGGCTTTTTGATTGGTCGGTCTTTTAGGCCGTTCAGTCCTTCTTCGGCGACGGCACGACGCGCAGCGCCAGTTCGCGAAGCTGCGTCGGGGTTGCCGGCGACGGGGCGTTCATCAGAAGGTCCTGCGCCTGCTGGTTCATCGGGAACAGCGAGATCTCGCGCAGGTTCTTCGCGCCGACGAGCAACATGACGACGCGGTCGATGCCGAAGGCGCAGCCGCCGTGCGGCGGTGCGCCGTACTGGAAGGCGCGGTAGAGGCCGCCGAAACGCTCCTCCACGTCGGCCTGGCTCAAGCCCACTTTTTCGAAGGCCTTGACCATCAGTTCCGGCGACTGGTTACGGATCGAACCGGAAGCAATTTCGAAGCCGTTGCAGACCGCGTCGTACTGATAGGCCTTGAGCGACAGCGGATCCTGGCTTTCCAGCGCTTCCAGACCACCCTGCGGCATGGAGAAGGGGTTGTGGGCGAAGTCGATCTTCTTTTCTTCCTCGCTCCATTCGTAGAACGGGAAGTCGACGATCCAGCAAAGCTCGAAACGGTCGCGGTCGACGAGGTCCAGTTCCTCGCCGGCGCGGGTGCGGGCTTCGCCTGCGAACTTGTAGAACTTGGCCGGATCGCCGGCGACGAAGAAGCAGGCGTCGCCCTCGTCCAGGCCGAGCTGCGTGCGGATCGCTTCGGTGCGCTCCTCGCCGATGTTCTTGGCGAGCGGTCCGGCGCCTTCGAGCACGGTACCTTCCTGACGCCAGAAGATGTAGCCGAGGCCCGGCTGGCCGGTCGACTGGGCCCAGGCGTTCATGCGGTCGCAAAAGGCGCGCGAACCACCCGTCTTGGCCGGGATTGCCCAGACTTCGACCTTGGGGTTGGAGGCGATCATGTTGGCGAAGACCTTGAAGCCGGAACCGGCGAAATGCTCGGTGACGGCCTGCATCTCGATCGGGTTGCGCAGGTCCGGCTTGTCCGAGCCGTACTTGCGGATCGCCACGTCATAGGGAATGCGCGGCCAGTTCTGGGTGACCGGCTTGCCGTCGGCAAACTGTTCGAACACCTGGGTCATGACCGGCTCGATGGTCTCCCAGATATCTTCCTGGGTGACAAAGCTCATTTCCAGGTCGAGCTGGTAGAACTCGCCCGGCAGGCGATCGGCGCGCGGGTCTTCGTCGCGGAAACAGGGGGCGATCTGGAAATAGCGGTCGAAACCGGCGACCATCAGCAGCTGCTTGTACTGCTGCGGGGCCTGCGGCAGGGCGAAGAACTGGCCTTCGTGGATGCGGCTCGGCACGAGGAAGTCGCGCGCGCCTTCCGGCGAGGAGGCCGTCAGGATCGGCGTGGTGTACTCCCCAAAACCGATATCACCCATGCGGCGGCGCATGTCGGAGATGATCTGGGTGCGCTTGACGATGTTCCTGTGCAGCGTGTCGCGGCGCAGGTCGAGGAAGCGGTACTTGAGGCGCACGTCTTCCGGATAGTCCGGCTCGCCGAAGACCGGCAGCGGCAGTTCCTTGGCGGCCGAGAGAACCTCGATTTCCTGGGCGTAGAGTTCGATCTCGCCGGTCGGCATGGTCTTGTTGACCGTGTCCTCGGTGCGGGCCTTGACCAGGCCGTCGATGCGGATCACCCACTCGCCGCGCACGGTTTCCGCGAGCTTGAAGGCCGGGCTGTCCGGGTCGGCGACGACCTGGGTGATGCCGTAGTGGTCGCGCAGGTCGATGAAGAGCACGCCGCCATGGTCGCGAACGCGATGAACCCAGCCGGAAAGCCGGACGGTGGAACCGACGTCGGACTTGCGGAGAGCGGCACAGGTGTGGCTGCGGTAACGATGCATTTTGCTAAATCCTGGACTTGGGCGCCGGCAAGAAAGGCGGAAAAGCGCCCCGAACTGCCGAGAGAAAATCGGGCGGAAAAGCGCACGTGCCGTCCGATTTGTCAAGGCTGGAGGCGGCGGTGCCCTGAACATCGCCCGGCGAAAGACATTGCCAGACGGGGCAGCCGGGGATGGCGCCCGCATCCGCCGCACAGTCTAGGTACCGACACGCCGTAGGCTCGACACAGCCGGCGCCTTCGAATCCCGAACTAAATGAGAGGTGAAAAATTCACAGCACCAAGAATGACACCAATTGACACAGTGAATTATTTCATGTTACTCAGAGTGACATCAATTCATCCAACACCTCGACAGGACGCGACTTTGTCACCGACACGCAAATACCGCAGCCCCCTCCGCGAAGCGCAGGCACACGAGACCCGGGAGAGGATCCTGTCTGCAGCGACGGAACTTCTCGGGCGCAATCCTTTCGGGGACTTCTCGACGGACGAAATCGCCACGGCCGCGGGCGTCGAGCGCCGCACCGTGTTCCGCCACTTCTCCAACAAGGAGGCCCTGCTCGACGCGCTCTGGGGTTTTGTCAACGAGCAGTTGGAGGCCCAGCCTCGCCCCTCCTCCTTTGATGAACTGGTCTCGGGCCCGAGAACGGCCTTTCCGGCCTTCGACCGCAACGCCGGGATCATGCGGGCGAGCCTGCATACGCCGGCCGGGCAGGCCATGCGCCTGCGCGCCGTTCCTGCCCGCCGCGCGGCCTTCCATGCCTGCCTCGCAGAAGAGCTGAAGCAGGTCTCGGCCGAGGAGGCGGAAAAGATCGAGGCACTCGCGCATCTGCTTTACAGCGCGGGCGCTTGGGAAACGCTGAAGGACTATGCCGGAATGGACGGTGAAACGGCCGGAGAGGCTGCGTCCTGGGCTATCAAAACGCTTGTCGATGCAGTCATCGCCAAGAATAAATCCTAACCTTATGGAGTCTTGAAATGACCGCCAGTTTTGTAGCCTCCGAAAATGCCGAAGCGCTCTGGGTCGTCCGCGACAAGGTTCGCTTCATGGGCGATGTCGATGGCCGGAACCTTTGCGTTCTCGAGGTCATGGTGCCGCCCGGCTCCGGGACGCCGCCGCATATGCACGAATCCGCCGAGATCTTCCGCGTCCTGGACGGCGAGATCACCTTCGGCCTGTTCGACACCGTGCCGCCCCGGCAGATCGTCGCCGGCGCCGGCAGCGTGGTCACGATCGGTTCGGGCGAGGCACATAACTACATGAACAGCGGAAACGGCCCGGCGGAGATGCTTGTCGTCGTCGACACCAGCATGAAACAGTTCTTCAAGGATATCGGCCGGACCGAGCCTCCCGAGCAGGGGCCTCCAAGCGCTGCCGAGATCGAGGAAGTGCAGCGCGCCTGTGCCCGCCACGGCATCTCCATGCTGGGCTGACCATCTGAGCGGGTGTACGCCCCTTGCGGCGGGCAAGAGGCGTACACCCCTTCCCGCACGTCCACATGCATCCGTCGAAATCGAAATGACTTGCGCCGCGATCGGCGCTGTCCTTGCCGGAGAAGCTCCTCTAAGAATGCGGATTGGAAGGAGCCCCTAACGATTCGGGCGCCGGACAGAACAGAAAATCCGTCAATGTCGCCGATCCGCCCGCTCATCCCCCTTCTCGTCACCGCCGGCATCCTCATCGGGGGCAATGGCCTGCAGGGCACGTTCATCTCGCTCAGAGCACTCGAGGAGGGCTTCTCGACCTCCACCATCGGGGTGATCGGCACCGGCTACAATATCGGCTTCGCGATCGGCTGCATCTACATCACCCGCATCATCCGTTCGATCGGCCATATCCGCACCTTTTCGGCGCTCGCGGCAATCGCTTCCGCCGCATCGATCTCGATGCTGCTCGCGATCAATCCGGCATCGTGGTTCACGATGCGGCTCCTGCAGGGGCTCTGCTTCGCCGGCCTCTTCGCCGTGGTCGAAAGCTGGCTCAACGCCCGCGTCACCAATGCCACGCGCGCCCGCACGCTCTCCGTCTACCGTTTCGTCGACCTCGGCTCCGTGACGCTCGCGCAATACCTGATCCCTGCCGTCGGCATCAGCGGATTCGAACTCTTCGCGATCGTCTCGATGGCACTCACCCTTTCGCTCGTGCCGATCTCGTTTGCCGACCGATCGAGCCCCGAACCACCGGAGGCGGTGCGCTTCGATCTGAAACTGCTGTGGAAGGTGTCGCCGCTGGCGACCGTCGGCTGCATCGTCGTCGGGCTCACCAATTCGAGCTTCCGTTCGCTGGGGCCGATCTATGCCGACGGCATCGGCATGTCGGTCACGTCTATCGCCACCTTCATGAGCGTCGGCATCTTCGCGGGCGTGGTGCTGCAATATCCGCTCGGGCATTATTCCGACAAGCTCGACCGCCGGCTGATCATTCTCATCGCCACCTTCGGCGCCTTTGCCGCCGGCCTGTTCCTGACCTTCATCGCGGGAACCAACGCTTTTCTCAACTTCGTCGGCATCTTCCTGTTCGGCGCTTTCGCCATGCCGCTCTATTCGCTCTGTTCCGCCCATGCCAACGACCACGCCGCGCCCGGACAACATGCGCTGGTTTCGGCGGGAAGCCTGTTCTTCTGGTCGCTCGGCGCGGTCATCGGCCCGCTGTTCGCCTCCGTCATGCTCGACAGGTTCGGACCGCGCGCGCTGTTCATCTACATGGTCGTCGTGCTCGCCGGCTTCATGGTTTACACGCTGAGCCGCATGCTGGTCCGCGAAGGCGTGCCGACGTCGAGACGCAGCATGCGCTTCCGCAACCTGCTGCGCACCTCGACCTTCTTCAACAAGCTCGCGGCACCGCCCTCCGACAGGGACGAATAGGTGCCCCTGCGGCAGTTTGGCCGCCCTTCGCATATTGCTGAAAGCCGAAGTCAACTTTAAACAGGACCCGACGACAATCCCCGGGGACTCCCATGGCCATTCTGACCCGCCGAAATCTGTTGAAGGCTTCCGCCGTGGCCGGTGCCTATGGCGCGGGCATGGCGCTGGCGCCGCGTCTTTCGGCGCTTGCCGCTGGCGATCCCGCCCTTCTCGAGGCCCGGATCGTCGAGGCCATGCTCGACGGCAAGGGCAAGACCCGGAACGTCATGACCTATGCGACCGGCCCCATCGGTGCCGATCCCATGCCGCCGGTGCTTCGCGCCCGGCGCGGCGAGAAATTCGCCACCCGTTTCGTCAACCATCTCGACGAGCCGACGACAGTGCACTGGCACGGGCTGCGGATCGACAATGCCATGGACGGCGTGCCCTTCGTCACCCAGCCTTACGTCTATCCCGGCGACAGCTTCGACTATGCCTTCACGCCGCCCGATGCCGGAACCTTCTGGTATCATCCGCACTGCAACACGTTGACCCAGATCGGCAGAGGCCTCGCCGGCATGCTCATCGTCGAGGATCCGAAGGACCCGGTCTTCGATGCCGAGATCGCGCTCAACCTGCGCGACTGGCGGCTCGGCGGCGACAGCCAGTTCATCGAGCAGTTCAAGGCGCGCGATGCGGCAAAGTCCGGCACGTTCGGCACGGTGCGCACCGCCAACTGGCAGCCCTCCCCCGGCTATGACGCGCCTTCCGGCGGTCTCGTGCGCGTGCGCATCCTCGTTGCCGACGTCACACGTCTCTACAATCTGAAGCTCGCCGGTGCCGAGGCGCTGATCGTGGCGATCGACGGACAGCCCGTGCCCGTCACCATGCCGCTCGACATGGCGGTGGTCTCTCCCGGCCAGCGGCTCGACCTCGTCATCCGCATGCCCGATAGCGAGGGAATGGTGGTGGCGCTCGAGGACATCCGCCCCTCGACGCCGAAGACCGTGGCAAGCTTCCGCAGCGTCGGGCCCTCGCTGAAGCGCAGCCTGGGCGACGTGCCGCCCCTGGTCGCCAACCCGGCCGCCGAACCGGATCTCGCCAATGCGACGCCGATCCCTCTCGTGCTCAGCGCCACGGCGGAAGAGGCGGCAAAGGATTCGATCTGCGGCTCACTCGGCTATTCCTTCTGGGCGATCAACAAGGTTCCCTATCCGGGCGACACGCCCGATCCCATGGCACCGCTCGCCGAGATGAAGCTCGGCCGCACCTATCTGCTCAACGTCGAGAACGTCACACCACACGCCCATCCGATCCATATTCACGGCGTGAACTTCAAGGTCGTCTCCTCCTCGACGAGGCAGGTCCTGCCGCTCGTCTCGGACACCTATCTGATCCTGCCCGACGAGAAGGTGCAGCTCGCCGTGGTGGCCGACAATCCGGGCGACTGGGTGTTCCATTGCCATATTATCGAGCATCAGAAGACCGGGATGACCGGCTATGTGCGCATCGTCTGAGACCCCGCGGGGCAATTGACAACTGGCGGGACGTCGCGTGGGATGCGATAGTCTGGGCGTTTCCATCCTGCCGCGCCGTCACGCCACAAGGAGCCATGCCTTGCCGAATCTCGCCGCCACCATGACCGTGCTTGAGCCCTATCCCGGTCTCTATGCCTATTACGACGGCCGGATCGCCGGAAAGCGCCTTCATTCCGAGGCGGAGAACTGGCTCGACGATGGCGCCTATTCGCTCGGCATCGCCACCTATGCGCTGGTCTCGGGCCATGAGGCGATCGTCTACGACAGCCACACCTCGCTCGACCATGCCCGGGCGGTGCGCGACCATCTCGAATGGTTGGGCGTCACCAGCATTCGCCTTGTGCTCAGCCACTGGCACACCGACCACATCGCCGGCAATGCCATCTTCGCCGACTGCGAGATCATCGCCAACCGGCTGACCGCGAGAACGCTGGAAGAGAACGTCCAGACGCTCGCCCGCGCGACGCCGCCGATCAATCCCGTCGTCATGCCGAACCGGTTGTTCGACAGGCAGATGACGCTGACGCTCGGCGAGCGGACGGTCGAACTGATGCAATTCGACATACACAGCGCCGACGGCACCGTGCTTTTCCTCCCCGACGAGGGCATCCTGCTGGCCGGCGACACGCTGGAGGATACCATCACCTATGTCTCCGAGCCCGAGCATATCGCCACCCATATCGCCGAACTCAACCGGCTGAAGACCTTGCCGATCCGCCGCATCCTGCCGGACCACGGCGCGCGCGAGCAGATCGCCTCGGGCGGCTACGAGCCGAGCCTGATCGACGCCAATCGCGACTATCTGCAACGCCTGGTCGATCGCGCCGAAGACCCCATGCTCGATGGCCTCTCCCTGCGCGACTTCGTTGCCGAGGATATCGCGGCCGGGCGCATCATCTATTTCGAACCCTATGAAGTGGTTCACCGCGCCAACATCGCCGAGGTGCGCAAGGCACGCGGGATCGCGGCCGCCGATCCGGCCTGACATGTCCAGCCGTGCGAAAAGCCGTGCGGCAATGCCCTGCGAGGGCGCGCAATGGGCCGTTCATATTGACATCACCGGTCGAAAGGGGAACTAAGGTTGATCAACTCTATTTCATGACCGAGCCCCAATGATCGAGACCACTGCCGCATTAGAAGAAGCCTGCCTCAAGCTGGCCCAATCGGATTTCATCACCATCGATACCGAGTTCCTGCGGGAAACGACGTTCTGGCCGGAACTCTGCCTGATCCAGATGGCGAGCCCCGACCTCGAAGTGATCGTCGATCCGCTGGCCAAGGGCCTCGACCTTGCGCCCTTTTTCACGCTGATGGCCGACACCTCGGTGATCAAGGTGTTTCATGCCGCGCGGCAGGACATCGAAATCATCTTCCATCTCGGCAACCTGATCCCGCATCCGATCTTCGACACCCAGGTCGCAGCCATGGTCTGCGGCTTCGGCGACAGCGTCTCCTACGACCAGCTCGTGCAGAAGGTGAAGAACGTCCATATCGACAAGACCTCGCGCTTCACCGACTGGAGCCGCCGGCCGCTGTCGGAAAAGCAGCTCGACTATGCACTGGCCGACGTCACCCATCTGCGCGACGTCTACCTGAAGCTCAAGGAAGAGCTGGACCGCGAGGGTCGCGCCGGCTGGCTGACCGAGGAGATGGCCATCCTCGAATCCCGCGAAACCTACGACCTGCATCCGGACGACGCCTGGCAGCGGCTGAAGATGCGGCTGCGCAAGCCGCAGGAACTCGCCGTCATGCAGTATGTCGCCGCCTGGCGCGAACGCGAGGCGCGCAACCGCAATGTACCGCGCTCGCGGGTGCTGAAGGACGACGCGATCTACGAGATCGCCCAGCAGCAGCCGAAGGACACGGATGCGCTGAGCCGGCTGCGCACCATCCCCAAGGGCTGGGAACGCTCGACCTCGGGCGCCGCGATCATCGAACAGGTCAATGCCGCCCTCGCCCTGCCGAAGAGCGACATGCCGCATGTCAACCGCCATAGCCATGCGCCCGAAGGCGCCCAGGCCGCGGTCGAACTGCTGAAGGTCCTGCTTCGCCTGACCTCGGAAAAGCACGGCGTCGCCTCCAAGGTCATCGCCAATACCGAGGATCTGGAAAAGATCGCCGCCGAGGGCGAGAGTGCCGACGTTCCGGCCATGCATGGCTGGCGGCGGGAATTGTTCGGCGACGTCGCCCTGAAGCTCATTTCCGGCGGCGTCGGCCTGCGCTTCGTCGACAAGCGCGTCGAAGCGGTGGAGTTCTGATCCGATGACAGCCGTGACGCTTCGGCGGGCAACCCCGGACGACATCGGCTACGTCATGCAGGTCGAGCGGCTGCCGGGCTATGACCATTTCATCGGCCAGTTCGACGCGGATCGACATCGGCAGCAGTTGGATGATCCGGCGATGGACTATTTCATCGGCGAGGACGAGGCCGGTTCACCCGTGGGCTTCACGATCCTGAGCGGACTCGACAACCGCGACGGCAATATCTGCATCAAGCGCATCGCCGTCGCCGTGCCGGAACGCGGATACGGTTCACGCATGCTGGCCGCCGTCATCGACCACGCTTTCTCGACAACGCCCGTGCATCGGCTCTGGCTCGATGTGGTCAAAGACAACGGCCGCGCCTGGAACGTCTATCGCAAGGCCGGCTTCCAGGACGAGGGCATCCTGCGGGAGGCCGTGGTCACGCCGGACGGCGGGCGGACCGATCTCGTCATGATGTCGATGCTGTGGCCCGAATGGGCCGCGCGCAGTTAAGGTCCGTCCGATGGAACTGCCCGCCCCGCTCAGAGCCGCCGTTGAGCAGATTCTGGCGCACGAGCCGATCGAGCGCCTGGCCCGCGCCAGCGAGAAACTCTCCGACCGCTATCGACGGGAAGTCCGCGACGGTAAATTCCATCTTGATGGCGAGCTTGCCGCCAAGGCCTATCTCGCCACCCGCCTGCCGGCGACCTATGCCGCGGTGCGCGCCGCCCTTTCCATGGTCGAGGAGGCCTCCCCCGAATTCCAGCCGACAAGCCTTCTCGATTTCGGCGCCGGACCCGGCACGGTGTTCTGGGCGGCGAGCGACGCCTGGCCGGAACTGGATCGTGCCACGCTCGTCGAGGCAAGCCCCGCCATCCGATCGGTCGGCGCGGCGCTGGCGAATCACTCGAACGTGAAGACAGACTGGCTCGCCGGCGACATCACCGGCACCGTCCCGCCGCTCGAACCGGCCGACCTGGTCACGCTCGCCTATGTGCTGGACGAGATTGCCGAGACGGCCATTCCGAATGTCGTCCAGCGGCTTTGGGATCTCACCGCGCACACCATCATCATCGTCGAACCGGGTACGCCGGCCGGATGGCGGCGCGTTCTTGCGGCGCGGCAGACGCTGATCGATGCGGGCGCCAAGGTCGTTGCGCCCTGCCCGCACGCGCAGACCTGTCCGATCGCGGCGCCGGACTGGTGCCATTTCTCGCGCCGGGTCGCGCGTTCCAGGGTTCACCGGCTTTCCAAGGGGGCCGAAGTGCCGTGGGAAGACGAGAAATACATCTTCATCGCCGCCTCGCGCCACGCCGCCGCGTCGCCGGCCGCCCGCGTGCTGGCACCGCCGCGCACGTCGAGCGGGCTTGCCAGGCTGAAGCTCTGTCTCGCCGACGGTCGGGCCGAGGAGCTGACCGTCAGCCGCCGCGACGGCGCGGTATTCAAGGCGGCCCGCCGCGCCGACTGGGGCGACGCCTTCGAACCGGAAACCGGGAATGTGCGCGATGAAGACGACGCTTGATCGCGAGACCGCCGACCGCTTCGCGCGGATCGCCCTTGGCCATGTCGAGCGGGAATATCCGCACAAGCCTGGCCATGTGCTTGCCGGGTCAAGCGAGGTGCAGGGCCCGCGT
Source organism: Allorhizobium sp. GW101-3B10 (assembly GCF_059424725.1). NCBI lineage: Bacteria > Pseudomonadati > Pseudomonadota > Alphaproteobacteria > Hyphomicrobiales > Rhizobiaceae > Allorhizobium > Allorhizobium sp. GW101-3B10. The sequence goes on from NZ_JBWKZR010000001.1 coordinate 2,262,593, forward strand.
GCGACCCATCCGCTCTTCTTCGGCAGCTTCGACTGGCATTCCTGCGTGCACGGCTACTGGATGCTGGTGCGGTTGCTCAACCGCTTTCCCGACATGCCATCCGCGGAGGCAATCCGCACACTGCTGTCTCGCCGGCTGACGGACGAGAGCATCGCCGGCGAATGCACCACCTTCGATCGCCCGATGAATCGCGGCTTCGAGCGCCCCTATGGCTGGGGCTGGCTGCTGAAACTCGCCGCGGAACTGGAGGCGGCCGAAGACCGCAGCTTTTCCCGGACCTTGCAGCCGCTGACGGAGCGGATCGTCGCGCGCTTTCACGCGTTCCTGCCGGTTGCCACCTATCCGGTGCGGGTCGGCACGCATTACAACACCGCCTTCGCCCTTCGCCTCGCCGCCGACTACGGCGAAGCGGTTGGTGACGAAAGCTTCATCGATCTGCTGCGCACGACGGCGCTCCGCTGGTATGGCAACGACGAGAATTGTCCTGCCTGGGGCGAACCCTCGGGCGACGACTTCCTGTCCTCGACGCTGATCGAGGCGGAATGCATGCACCGGCTGCTGCCTGCTTCGGATTTTGCCGACTGGTTCGGCCGCTTCCTGCCAGGCCTCGAAAGCAGCGAGCCCGAGACCTTGTTCTCACCGGCCGCGGTGTCGGATCGCTCCGACGGCAAGATCGCCCATCTCGACGGGCTCAACCTGTCGCGCGCCTGGTGCTGGCGGTCGCTGGCCGCATCCGTCGCAGAGACGGATGCCCGCCGGACGATCATGGATGCGGCGGCCGCCCGCCATCTGCAGGCCGCCCTGCCCCATGTCGCCGGCGACTATATGGGCGAGCACTGGCTGGCGAGCTTTGCCGTGCTGGCGCTGGAGGCATGAGGACATCCTTCGCCACTGCGCGCCCACTGGTTGCTGTCACGCTGGAGGACGGTCACCTAAAATTCATAGAACAGAGATCGCTCTGACACGGGCGCTCCCTAACCATGCCGCGTCCTGACAATTTTCAGAAACGGTGACGCCATGAAAAACCATCTCTTTGCCTCCGTATGCCTTTTCCTTCTCGCCGCTCCGGCCTTTGCCGAAGAGGTCGCCTTTCCGGCCAAGCTCGTCAGCCATGCCGTCCTGCCGGCCAATTCGATCATCGCCGCCCCGGCCGACTCTCCGGTCCATCTGAAGACCTCGGGCAAGTTCACCACCGCCGACCGCAAGCGCGCGGAGGGCCTCGGCACCGTGCCCGGCAAGGACGGCGTTCGTCCGACGGGGCTCTCGATGCCCTTCGACGGCCAGGCCATGCAGGGCTTTTCCGGCATCAAGACCATGGAAGACGGCACGTTCTGGAGCCTGTCCGACAACGGCTTCGGCTCCAAGATCAACTCGTCCGACTCCATGCTGATGCTGCATCACATCAAATTCGACTGGGATGCCGGCAAGGTCGAACACCTCGAAACCGTATTCCTCTCCGACCAGGACAAGAAGGCGCCCTTCCCGATCGTCATGGAAGGCGCCGCGCAGCGCTACCTGACCGGCGCGGATTTCGACGTCGAATCGATCCAGCCCACGGCCGACGGCTTCTGGGTCGGCGAAGAATTCGGCCCCTATATCCTGAAGTTCAGCAAGGACGGCAAGCTGACCGACGTGATCCCGACCAAGGCCGGCGAGATCGAGGTGAAGTCGCCGGACAATGCGACGCTCGTCGTTCCGGCCAATCCGACTGCCAAGATGCCTGTCTTCAACCTGAAGCGTTCGGGTGGCTATGAGGGCATGGCGATGGCGAAGGACGGCACCAAACTCTACGGCCTGCTCGAAGGTCCGCTGTTCCTCGAGGACGGATCCGTCGAGAAGGCCGACGGCCTGACCGCGCTGCGCATCATCGAACTCGACACCGCCGACAAGGCCTGGACCGGCCGTTCGTGGCTCTATCCGCTGTCGGAAGGCGGCGAGGCCATCGGCGACTTCAACATGATCGACGGCACCACAGCGCTGGTCATCGAGCGCGACAACGGCGCCGGCGCGGCCGACAAGGCCTGTGCCGACCCGAAGAAGCCGGAACCGACCTGCTTTGCCACGCCTGCCAAGCACAAGCGCATCTACAAGATCGAGATGACCGACGAGAACGCCGGCAAGGCCGTTCGCAAGATCGGCTACATCGATCTGATGAAGATCGCCGATCCGGACAACAGGAAGCGTCAGGGCGGCGGCGAAGGTTTCTACGACATGCCGTTCGTCACGATCGAAGATGTCGACGTGATCGATGCCACCCATATCGTCGTCGGCAATGACAACAACCTGCCCTTCTCGGCCGGCCGCGCGCTCGACAAGGCGGACGACAACGAATTCGTGCTGCTCGAGGTCGGCGAATTCCTCGCCGCGAAATAAGCCGGTCCAATGCTGCAAATACAGGAAAGCCGGCGGGAGATCCCGCCGGCTTTTGCCGTCTGAAGCGTGGCTTCAGAGATAGAGCACGTTGCTCGTCGGCGGCTCCCAGTTCTGCGCCTTGCCGGAAAGGTCGTAGGCATAGCTGCCGTCCGCGTTCTGCTGCGTAGACGGCTTCGTCGTGGCGGGCGTCTGGGCGCCTGCCGAGGACAAATCATCGTAGGTGTAGGACTTGGTCCAGTCGATCGATGTCCCGGTCGACGGAGCCTTGGTCATCCAGGCCAGGCTCGCGGCGTCCGTCGTCTGCGGCGACTTCTGGAAGATAGTATAGTTTGCGCCACTGCCGGAATTATTGACGACCGATATGCTGTAGGATGTCATGATCGTATTCACCTCGTTATGTCGAATATCGACAAACTATTGCGAACACCGGCAAATACAACGACCGGAACTGGGCGCATTTCCTTTGTAAAACAGGTGGTTAAACGGCAACAAACATAACAGATAAAATGCAATCGAATACATGCAGTCCATCCGATGCAGCGTAGTGGACCGACGGCCGCTGTTATTCGAACCGGAAAGCCAGCCGCTTGCCGGTCAGGCGCGCCAGCTGCTGCAGCCGGCCATCGAGGCGTTCGCCGGCGAAATCGCGATAGGCCGAGGGCACGACGAATTCGAGGTCGAGATCGGGCCGCTGCGCCTTGCGGAAGGTCAGGTTGTGGACGATGCCGGGCATCGAGGCGGAGAACAGATAGACCACGCGGAGCAATCCGCCGAGCAGCTTGGCGCGCTCCAGCAGGCGTTCGGTGGCGATCGTCGCCAGCGGACCGGTCTGGCCGTCGTCGTTAAGACCCTCGAAGCGATAGTAGTTGGCGAGCGCGATGAAGGCGCGACCCGGATGGGTGATACCGACGAAGGACGAGTGGGCGATGATGTTCAGCGCCTGCAGGCCGCGATAGTCGGGATGGGCGCGCCAGCTGATGTCGGCGAGCAGGCAGGCCGCTTGCCGGTAGCGGCTTTCCTCTTCGGTCTCGGCGACGTCGAAATACGGCATCATCCGGCCCGTCCAGTCGGCGAGTTCGCGGGCGTGCTCGGGCGAGCGGGCGCGCAGGATCGCCAATTCGTCGGCTGCGGTGAGAAGCGGATCGAGCGCCCGGTCTTCTTCCGACAGAAGCGAATAGAGATAGCCCTCACGCACGCCTTGCGCAGAAAACGACACGCGCGCCGGACGCATGGCGTCCAGCACCTCGCGCATGGCGATCGCGCCGTAGGGCAGCAGGGATCGACGGCTCTTGGAGATCGCGCCCCAGGCCGGATCGCGGACGCTGGCGCCGGAGATGATCTCGTCGAGGAACTGGGCGATCTCGTCGAACTGCAGTTCGTAGCCCTGCATCATGTGCAGCGGGTATTTGCGCATTTCCATGTGCAGCTTGGCGATGTTTCGCCAGGTGCCGCCGACCGCATAGAAGGTGCGGCCCCTGCCCCGCTCCAGCATAGCAGCCGGGCGGATGAGCTTGCGGGCATAGGCCCGCGCCGCGCCGAGCGAGCCGCCGGCCGTCTCCGACAGCCTCAGGCCGCCGAGCGGTAGGGTGATCCCGGTGCCGAGGTCGCGCCCCTTGATGTCGATGAGTTCGAGCGAGCCGCCACCAAGGTCGCCGGCAATGCCGTCCGGATCGTGGAAGCCGCTGACGATGCCGAGAGCGGAATAAAGCGCCTCCTGCTCACCGGTCAGAACCTCGATGCCGTGACCGAGAATCTCCTCGGCGCGGCGGATGAAGTCGGGGCCGTTCGCCGCCTCCCGGGCAGCCGCCGTGGCCAGCACATACATCGCGGTCGCCCGCGCCTGGCGCGACAGGGCGCCGAAGCGCCGCAGCGAATTCAGCGCGCGGCCCACGCCCTCGTCGTCCATCCGTCCGGTGGCCGCGAGACCCTTGCCAAGACCGCAGAGCACCTTCTCGTTGAACAGCACCGTCGGCGCTCGCGACAGGCCTTCATAGATGACCAGTCGGATCGAGTTCGAACCGATGTCGACGACGGAGACAGGGGCTATGCCAGGCAACCGCCCCTGCGCTTCTGATCTTGTCATGAAGTACCAGTTTTATTGTTTCCTGCCGGAGATGATCCCGGCAATCAGTTTCGGCGCGCTTTCTTTCAGCGATTCTCCCCGACCCGAAAGGCTCGGATTGGTCATGAAATAGTGTTGCGCGTTAAAAGGTTCCTCGCCGGGCCGCACTTCCATGCGCCGCGACGTTCCGTCGGGCAATATCTCGTAGCTCTGTTGGTTGTCAATCAAGTTGCCCAGCATGATCTGTGAAAGAACCTGCTCATGGACGGTCGGATTGACGAGCGGCACGAGCGTCTCGACGCGGCGGTCGAGATTGCGCGGCATCATGTCGGCCGAGCCGATATAGACCAGCGCATTTTCCGACGGCAAGCCGTAACCGTTGCCGAAGCAGAAGATGCGGCTGTGCTCGAGGAAACGGCCGACGATCGACTTGACGCGGATGTTGTCGGACAGACCCGGAACGCGCGGGCGCAGGCAGCAGATGCCGCGGATGACGAGGTCGATCTCGACGCCGGCCTGGCTGGCGCGATAGAGCGCGTCGATGATGTCCGGGTCGACCAGCGAATTCATCTTCATCCAGATCGCCGCCGGCTTGCCGTTCCGGGCGTGCACGGTCTCTTCCTCGATGTGCCGCAGGATGCGGGGGCGCAGCGTGTAGGGCGAGACTGCGAGCTTCATGCCCTCCTCCGGTTCGCCATATCCGGTGATGAAGTTGAAGACGTTCGCCATGTCGTGGGCGATCTTCGGGTTGCAGGTGAAGAAGGACAGGTCGGTGTAGATCTTCGCCGTCACCGGGTGGTAGTTGCCGGTGCCGAGGTGGCAATAGGTCCTGAGCTTGCCATCCTCGCGCCGCACCACCATCGACATCTTGGCGTGGGTCTTCAATTCGATGAAGCCGAAGACGACCTGCACGCCGGCACGCTCGAGGTCGCGCGCCCAGCGAATATTGGCTTCCTCATCGAAGCGCGCCTTGAGTTCGACAAGTGCGGTCACCGACTTGCCGGCATCGGCGGCATCGATCAGCGCGCGCACGATCGGGCTGTCGTTCGAGGTGCGGTAGAGCGTCTGCTTGATGGCCAGCACGTCTGGATCGCGCGCCGCCTGCAGCAGGAACTGCACGACGACGTCGAAGGACTCATAAGGGTGGTGGACCACCATGTCCTTCTCGCGAATCGCCGCCAGGCAATCGCCGGCATGTTCGCGCACGCGTTCCGGAAAACGGGCATTATAGGGCTCGAAGCGCAGGTCTTCGCGCGGCGCCTTGGCGATTTCGGAAATGGTGTTGAGCGCGAGCAGGCCCGGCAGAACCGCGACGCGGTTGTCGGGAACGGCCAGTTCATGCACGACGAACTGGCGCAGGCCGACCGGCATCTCGGAATCGACTTCGATGCGGATCACCGATCCGCGGCGGCGGCGCTTCAGCGCCGTCTCGAAATAGCGCACGAGATCCTCGGCCTCTTCCTCCACTTCGATATCGCTGTCGCGGATGATGCGGAAGGTGCCGAAACCCTTGACCTCGTAGCCGGGATAGAGCCGGTCGATGAAAAGGCCGACCATGTCCTCCAGGGTGATGTAGCGGATCGTCGACCTGTCGTCCGGCAGGCGGACGAAACGGTCGAGCGTCGGCGGCAGGCGCAGTAGGGCCGTCATCGGCTCCCCGGTGCGCCGGCTCTCGAGCTGCAATCCCATCGTGAAGCCGAGATTGGGAATGAAGGGGAACGGATGGGCAGGATCGATCGACAGCGGCGTCAGCACCGGGAAGATGGATTCCTCGAATTCGGTCGCCAGCCAGGAGCGATCCTCCGCCGAAAGCGCCGCCGGCCGCACGATCAGGATGTCTTCCTTGGCGAGATACTGCTGCAGGACGGCCAGCGAAGCCTGTTGCTCCATCTGCAGATTGTCGATTTCCTTCAGAATGTCGTCGAGCTGCTCGGCCGGCGTCTTGCCGTCCGGGCTGCGGATGGAAATGCCCTGCCGGACCTGTCCTTCGAGACCGGCGACGCGGACCATGAAGAATTCGTCGAGATTGGCAGCCGAGATCGACAGGAAACGGATGCGTTCCAGCAGCGGATGCGCCGTATTGAGGGTTTCCTCGAGCACGCGGCGATTGAACTGCAACCAGGAGAATTCGCGGTTGATGAAGCGCAAGGGGCTGCTGGACAGATCCTCCGGCGCCTCCCCCACGACCACGTCGGGGGTATTCGTCTCAGTCACCACAGAATCCATTGCCCATCCCTCAATTGCCGGAGTGCCCGCAATTATAACAGTTTGACGACAATCCTGTGACGCTCACTCCGTGCCGTCAGGCTCGTAGAGTTCACCCAGGACTTCGGCTGCCAGCGCCCGTGTAATCTTCGTCCGTCGCGACAGGGCGAGCCGGTCGATTCGATCGACGACCTCCTGTGCCGCGGCGCACGAGCGCTCCATGCGCTTCACGATATAGTCGACGATCTTGTCGTCAATATTAAGCTGGCGATCGGCGAAAAGCTTGACGATGACCTGGGACAACAGCGCCTCGTCCGGGCTGCCGATCTCGACCATGGTTGCCGCCTTGAGGCGCGAGCGCAGATCGGGAAGCGCCACCGGCCAGGACAGAGGCCAGGTGCGCGACGTCATGAGCAGGCTCGTGCCATGCTCGCGCACGCTGTTGATCACATGGAACAACTCGACTTCGTCGAATCCGGTTCGGTCGGCATCCTCGAGCAGCACGGGCCCTTTGGCAGCAGCCTCAGCCACCCCGCCGCCCGCCATGGGGTTGATCACCGTCGCATCGGCCTGCTCGCGCCAGATCTCGGCCAGGTGGGATTTTCCGGAGCCCGGCGGTCCCGTCAGGATCACCACCGGCGACGGCCATTCGGGCCAGCTGTCGATCAGCGCCACGGCCGCCGCCAGACGGTCGGAAACCAGAAGGTCGTCGCGGCCGGATGCCGTGCCGTGCTCGAAAGCGAGCGGCAGCTGTTCGGCTGCCCTGCGGCGCGGCCCGGCCTTCATTGTTTCACGCATCTACTTCTCTGAAACACCGGATTTGGACTCGCCTTCGACACTCGCCGGCTGCCCATAGTACAGATCGCTCTCAAGATACCGCGACAGGGCGAAGCGGACAAGCACGCCGACCGACGCCGCTGCCGGCACGGCGACGAGCACGCCGACGAAGCCGAACAGCGCACCGAAGGCGAAGAGAGCGAACATCAGCCAGACCGGATGCAGCCCGACGCTCTTGCCCACCCATTTCGGCTGGAGAATGTTGCCCTCGATGAACTGGCCGGAGAAGAAGAAGAGGACGACGATGATGAGATGGACATAGTCGGGCCAGAACTGCACCAGCGCCACGCCGGCGGCGAGCACCAAGCCGACCGTCGAGCCGACATAGGGGATGAAGCTCAAGAGGCCCGTGAGAAAGCCGATCAGCAGGCCGAAATTCAGGCCGATCAATGACAGGCCCACAGCGTAGTAGATGCCGAGGAACAGGCAGAGCGATCCCTGGCCGCGGATGAAGCCGGCAATGGTGCTGTCGAGTTCGGCGGCGATCTCGCGGACGACGGCGACGTTGTTGCGGGGGATCCAGCCGTCGACCTTGGCGATCATCCGGTCCCAGTCGAGCAGCAGGTAGAAGGCGACGACCGGGGTGACCACCAGCAGCGAGGCGATGTCGACCAGCGCCTTGCCCGAATTCCAGATCTGCCCGAGCAGCGTTCCTATGAAACCGACGCCTTCGGACAGATACTTGGAGAAGTTCTCCTTGAGCGCATCCGTCTGGGTGCCGAGCCAGCCCGGCAGCCATGCGGCATTGGTGGTGGTGATGTAGGTCTGCAGCTGTGTGATGTAGCCCGGAACATGCTGGATGAACTCGTTGAACTGGTTCGCCAGGATCGGGATGATGATCATCAGCGACAGAACAAAGACGACGATGAAGGTGACCAGGATCACCACGGTCGCCCAGATGCGCGACAGGCCCAGCCGTTCCAGCCGATCGGCGACGGGGTCCAGAAAGTAGGCTAGCGCCATGCCGGCGATGAACGGCAGAAGGATGGTGCGGAAGGTCATCAGGAAGAAAACAAAGACCAAGAGCGCGACAGCCCAGAACAGCACCTGCCGCCGGAGCCCGCTACCACTGATGTGCTGAACCATTATCCGCCTTCCTCTTTCTCGCTACCGCATACCTTGCCGGCTCTTCTAGCAGGAAACGCCAGATAGGTCAGGCCGAAAGCGAAGGTCAAGGCTGCGCACCCGCAGGAGCGCGACGGCAACGGCGAAAACGCCGGAAAACCGCGCTTTCCCCGTCGCGCGACTTGCATATCCGGGCTCTTCATGCAATGGCCACCGGCAATATCGACACCCATCGGAGGCACGAGATGAGCCAGTCTGAACGCAACGGTTTGACCTATAGCGACGCGGGCGTCGACATCGATGCCGGCAATCTGCTGGTCGAGAAGATCAAGCCTCACGTGCGCTCGACGCGTCGTCCGGGCGCTGACGGCGAGATCGGCGGCTTCGGCGGGCTGTTCGACCTGAAGGCCGCGGGCTTCACCGATCCCGTTCTCGTCGCCGCCAATGACGGCGTCGGCACCAAGCTCAAGATCGCCATCGACGCCGGCATCCACGACACGGTCGGCATCGACCTCGTCGCCATGTGCGTCAACGACCTCGTCGTCCAGGGCGCCGAACCGCTGTTCTTCCTCGACTACTTCGCCACCGGCAAGCTCGACCCGGACCAGGGTGCGGCGATCGTCGGCGGTATCGCGGCCGGCTGCCGCGAGGCGGGCTGCGCGCTGATCGGCGGCGAGACCGCCGAAATGCCGGGCATGTATTCGGGCGGCGACTATGACCTGGCCGGTTTCGCCGTCGGCGCCGCCGAACGCGGCAAGCTCCTGCCCGCCGGCGACATTGCCGAGGGGGACGTGATCCTCGGCCTCGCCTCCTCGGGCGTGCATTCCAACGGCTTTTCTTTGGTACGCAAGATTGTGGGCCTGTCAGGCCTCGACTGGAACGCGGCCGCGCCCTTCGACACGGCCAAGACGCTGGGCGCCGCCCTGCTCGAGCCGACCCGCATCTACGTCAAGCCGCTGCTGAAGGCGATCCGCGAGACCGGCGCGCTCAAGGCGCTTGCCCACATCACCGGCGGCGGCTTCCCGGAGAACATTCCGCGCGTGCTGCCCAAGCACCTCGCCGCCTCGATCGACCTTGACGCCATCACCGTTCCGCCGGTCTTCTCCTGGCTCGCGCGCACCGGCGGCGTCGCCCAGAACGAGATGCTGCGCACCTTCAACTGCGGGGTCGGCATGATCGTCGTCGTCGCCGAGAAGGACGCCGCCCGCGTGGCCGAAGTCCTCTCCGCCGAGGGCGAGAAGGTCGTGACGCTCGGCCGCATGATCGCCCGCGCCGAGGGCGAGGCCGGCACCCGTTACGAAGGCAAGCTCGCTCTATGACGACGGCCCGCAAACGCGTCGTCGTCTTCATCTCCGGCGGCGGTTCGAACATGGTGGCGCTGGCGGATGCCTGCGCCGCACCGGACTTCCCGGCCGAGATCGTCGCGGTCATCTCCGACAAGCCGACGGCGGGCGGACTGGCCAAGGCCGCCCAGCGCGGCATCGCCACGCATGTCTTCGAGCGCCGTGCCTATGCCAGCAAGGCCGAGCACGAGGCGGCGATCCTCGCCGCGCTGGCAGCACTCTCGCCCGACATCATCTGCCTCGCCGGCTATATGCGCCTGCTCAGCGCCGATTTCATCCGTCCCTATCAAGGTCGGATCCTCAACATCCATCCCTCGCTGCTGCCGCTCTTCCCCGGTCTGCACACCCACCAGCGGGCGCTCGACGCCGGCATGATGGTGGCCGGCTGCACCGTGCACTTCGTCACCGAAGGCATGGACGAGGGACCGATCGTCGCCCAATCCGTCGTGCCGGTTCTGCCCGGCGACACGTCGGACAGCCTCGCGGCACGGGTGCTGACCGTCGAGCACCGCAGCTATGCCCAGGCGCTGCGCCTGTTCGCCGACGGCACGCTTCGCATGGACGCCGACGGCCGCGTCGTGCGGACCGGCTACGCCGGAGACGCGTCGGCGAGCCTGGTCTCGGTCTAGAGACTATTTCGCATTGCTCATGAAATAGGACGCACCCCAGGCCAGCAGGCTTCGGGGAAAAAGGTGCGTGGAAAGGGTGATGAGCTTGTTGGAGACGCCCGGCACCACGCTCGGCCGACCGGCATAGAGGGCCTTGAGGCTCGCCTCGACGACGGCCTCGGGCGTCATCAGCACCGCGGATGCCATGGGGTTGAGCCGGTGTCCGGCCCGGTCCCAGAAGGGCGTTTCGGTCGGCCCGGGGCAAGTCACGCTGACGACGACCTTGCGGCGGGCAAGCTCGCGACGCAGCGCATGGCCGAAGGCCAGCACATAGGCCTTTGACGCGGCATAGACCGCATAGCCGGGGACCGGCTGGTAGGCGGCGGTGCTCGCGACCAGAAGGATATGCCCGCCGCCGTGCTCGGCCATGGCACTGCCGAACACATGCGAAAGATCGGTCAGCGCCCGCACATTGACGTCGATCATGCCGAGTTCGGCGTCACGCGATCGCGAGACGAATCGGCCCTGGACGCCATAGCCCGCATTGGCCACCAGCGCCTCGATGAAGAGACCGCGGGCGTCGAGCGCCTGCTTGAGGCGCAAGCAGGCATCCGGCCCGGCCAGATCGGCGACTTCCACGACCACTTCTCCGCCGTGGCTTCTCAGTTCCGCCGCCATCGCCTCCAGGAGGTCGGTGTTGCGGGCGGTCAGTACGAGATTGTAGCCGCGCCTGGCAAGCGCCAGGCCGAATGCGCTCCCCAACCCACCCGTCGCGCCGGTGATCAAAGCCCATTTGCGATCGTCCGCCATTTCCCTCTCCCTGCCTACCGCGCGATCATCGGGAAAAACACCCGGCGCCGCAAGCGCCAAGGGCGACGCCGAAGTGGGCCTTTTCGCCCACCAAGGCAAACAGACGCGCCAGGCAGACGGATGAACCCATTTTTGGCCGCTACAAGGTCCAGAAATGGCCACTGCAAACCATTGAGACTATTTGCGTTTTCCGTAAGGTGCCGACCATCGGACAATTCACTGACATGGGGGACTTTTCGCATGAACAAACTGTTGACCACGACCGCGCTATTCGCCGGGCTGGCGCTCTGCCCGACCTTTGCGGCTGCGGCGGACAACCTCTTCACCTCGCCGGACGGCGCCTTTTCGCTCTACGGCAGCGTCGGCCTTGCCAATGTCAAGGCAGGCGAGTTCGTCTATGACGGCTCCCACAAGCTCAGCCAGCTCAACTGGGAAACCAAGGGCATGACGCTCTATACGCTCGGCGCCGACGCGCAGATCGACAAGAACTGGAAGGTCCGTGCGGCCTTCAACGTCGGCACCGGGGGCGACGGCCACATGGTCGACTATGACTGGATGGACTACAGCAACGACGACTGGACCGATCGGTCGACCCATCCCGACACCGAGCTCGACCACTATTTCAGCGGCTCGGTCGAAGTCGATCGGGGCTTCTACGAGAACGACACGACGAGCTTCGATGTCGGCGCCGGCTTCCGCTACACCGACGTCAAGTGGACGGCTTACGGCGGCTCATACATCTACAGCAGCGGCGGCTTTCGCGACGATATCGGCGACTTCCCCGATGGCGAGCGCGGCATCAGCTACCAGCAGAAGATCCCGGTCGGCTTCCTGGCCGTCAACGGCGCCCATACGATCGGCGCGCTGACGCTGAGCGGCGGCCTGCAGGGGGGCCTCAGCTTCGGCATCGACGACATCGACGATCACTGGATGCGCGACCTGCGCTTCTTCGACAGCATGTCGGTCGCCCCGATGCTCGGCGCCAATGTCACGGCGAACTACCAGCTCAACGAAATGGCGGCGCTCTACGTTACCGGCTCGTTCGAGCGCGTGTTCCATGCGCGGGGCGACATGAAGATCGTCGACACGACGGGTGCAAGCCCCGACTCCCATTCCTCGGATTCGGCCGGTGCGACCTATCAGGCGATGTCGATCTCGTTCGGCCTCAAGGGCAGGTTCTAGAAATACCGAGCCCCCGGCGGGCAGCGCCTGGCGCTGTCCGTCCGGCCGCGGAGGCCCCCCCTTTGCGCATCCGCGGCCATTCTTGTCCGTCAGGCCAAAAGTTCATCCGGATTGAGCGCCGCCCATTGCAGCAGCATGATGGTCTTGGCGTCGCAGATGCGTCCGTCGGCGACCATCGCCATGGCTTCGCCGAGAGGCAACTCGGTGATCTCGATGTCCTCGTACTCCTCGGCCAGCCCGCCGCCGTCCGCGGTCTTGTGGGCGGCCTCGATGCGGGCGAAGTAGAAATGCACCTTCTCGGTCACCGCGCCGGGTGAGGAGTAGGCGCTGAAGAGATGCCGCGGCGCCGCGACCTCGTAGCCGGTTTCCTCCATCGCCTCGCGACAGACGGTTTCCGCCGGGTCCTCGCCATGCTCCATCGAGCCGGCGGGCACTTCCAGCAGGAAGGCATGATCGCCCATCAGGTGAACCGGAATGCGAAACTGCCGGACCATGACGACGATCCGCCGCTTCGGGTCGTAGAGCAGGATCGCCACGGCCTCGCCCCGGTCGAACACCTCCCACTCCAGCTCGACCTTGCTGTCGTCGGGCCGGATATAGTCGAAGACGATGCGGCGGAAATGGCTCCAACCCTTCCACAGGGTCTCGTCCTTGAGGATGGCGATGCGGATCTGATCGAAGCGGCTCATCCGGCGGCCTTTTCCAGCCAGACCTTGTTGTCGTGGAAGGCGGCCCCGCCATGCGGCGCGACGGCATCTGCCCCGGTCAGCACGTTGATCCCCTCGCCGTCGAGATGCGCCTTGTTCGGCCATAGCCCCTCGGCCACCAGCACGCCGGGCTTGACCGCATCGGTCACCCGGGCGTGGATGCGCAGGCTCCCGCGCGTGTTGCCGAGGCGCACGACCTCGCCGTCTGCGATCTCCAGCCGCGCCGCATCGGCCGGATTGACCATCACCTCGGGTCTCCCTTCCTTCTCCCGCGAGGTCGGCGTCTCGGAGAAGGTCGAGTTGAGGAAGTTGCGGGCCGGCGAGGTCGCCAGGCGGAAGGGATGCGCGGCATCGGCCACCTCGATCAGATCGACCTGGTCGGGAAACTCGGGCAGCGCGGCGACAGGCCCGAGATTGCCGAGCCTGGCCGGCGGCTTGTTCGGCGACTTGCCGTTCTGCCAGTCCGGGCGGAAGCGGAACCTGCCGTCGGCATGGCCGAAACCGTCGAGGTAATGGGCCTGACGGAACTCCGGCTGGCAATCGAACCAGCGCTCTTCCTGGAGGGTGTCGTAGCCCGGCCAGCCGCTCGCCTTCAGCATGTGGTCGATGTGCTGGTATTCCGAGAGGCCGAAACCGGGGCGGTCGGCAACGCCGAGGCGCCTGGCCAGTTCCTCGATGACGAAGAGGTTTGTGCGCACCGTTTGCGGCGGCTCGACGATCTTCGGGCCCAGCAGGATATGGCTGTGGCCGCCGCCGCGATAGACATCGTCATGTTCGACGAACATGGTGGCCGGAAGCACGATGTCGGCGACCTCTGCGGTCTCTGTCATGAAATGCTCGTGCACCGCGACGAACAGGTCGTCGCGCAGGAAGCCCTTCTTCACGAGACGCTGCTCGGGGGCGACATTGACCGGATTGGTGTTCTGGATCAGCAGCGCGGTCACGAGGCCGCGATGGCGCAGGGCCTCGGCGTCACCGGTCAGCACGCGGCCGATCTGCGACTGGTCGAGCATGCGGATGTCCGGATCGGCATAGCTCGTGCCCATCAATTCGGCCTTGTTCAGCCGGAAGATGTCGCCGTTGTTGTGGAAAGCGCCGCCACCTTCGTGCTGCCAGGAGCCGAGCACGGTGGCGACCGACAGCGCGGCGTGCATGCCGGCCGACCCGTTGCGCTGGCGAGCGAAACCATAGCCGAGACGGAAGAAGGTCTTCTTCGTCGTGCCTACCAGGCGGGCGAAGGTCTCGATCTCCTCGACGGACAGCCCGGTGATCGCGGCCGCCCATTCCGGGGTGCGGGTCTGCAGATGAGCCTCGAGCCCTGCCGGGTCGTCGGCATATTGCGCCATGTAGGCACGGTCGGCGTAACCGTCGCGGAAGGCGATGTGCATCACGGCGCAGGCAAGCGCCGCATCGGTGCCCGGCCGGAGGATCAGACCGAGATCGGCCTGCTTCATCGTCGCATTGTCATAGACGTCGATCACCACGATCTTGGCGCCGCGTTCCTTGCGGGCCTTCATCGCATGGGTCATCACGTTGACCTGGGTCGCAACCGCATTGGTACCCCAGATGACGACGCAATCGGCCTTGGCGATCTCGCGCGGATCCGGACCGCGAAGCGCGCCGGTGCCCATGACATAGCCGGTCCAGGCCATGTTGGTGCAGATCGAGCCGAAGAAGCCGGAATAGCGCTTGGCGTGACGCAGGCGCTCGATCGAATCGCGCTGCACCTGGCCCATCGTTCCGGCATAGAAGTAGGGCCATACGGCTTCAGAGCCATGCGCCGCTTCGGCCTTGACGAAAGCCTCGGCGATCTCGTCCAGCGCGTCGTCCCAGGACACCTCCTGCCAGGCGCCCTCGCCTTTCGCGCCCTTGCGGCGCTTCGGCGTCAGCAGCCGGCCGGGATGATAGAGCCGCTCGGCATAGCGGGCGACCTTGGCGCAGATGACGCCGGCCGTGTAGCTATTGTCGGGTGAGCCGCGGACGCGGCCGATGCGACCGTCCGCGTCGAGATCGACGTTGAGCGCGCAGGCGGATGGACAGTCGTGCGGACAGACCGTATGACCAGTGGTTCGGATAGGGCTCGCGATGTTCATGACGTTTGTATATTGCATGGCCGGACGGCTCAAAAGCCCCATTCCGACAATTCATAGAACCCATCAGGACGACAGATGAACTATCGCCACATCTACCATGCGGGCAATTTCGCCGACGTGCTGAAGCATGCGGTGCTGGCGCGGCTGATCGTCTACCTGCAGCAGAAGGACAAGGCCTTCCGCATGCTCGACACCCATGCGGGCATCGGCCTCTACGACCTTTCCTCCGAGGAGGCACAGAAGACCGGCGAATGGCGCGAGGGCATCGGCCGGCTGATGGAGGCGGAACTTCCGGAGCCGGTCGCCACGATCCTGGCGCCCTATCTCGACGCGGTCCGCAGCCTCAACCCTGAGGGCGAGATCACGCTCTATCCCGGTTCGCCGAAGCTCGCCCGCATGCTGTTCCGGCCGCAGGATCGTCTTTCGGCGATGGAACTCCATCCCGACGACAGCCGTCGGCTGGCCCGACTGTTCGAGGGCGACTACCAGGTGCGCGTCACCGAACTCGACGGCTGGCTGGCGCTCGGCGCCCATCTGCCGCCGAAGGAGAAGCGCGGCATCGTGCTGGTCGACCCACCCTTCGAGGAGGAGGGCGAATACGATCGTCTGATCGACGGGCTATCGCGCGCCTGGCGCCGCTTCCCCGGCGGCGTCTATTGCCTCTGGTATCCGATCAAGAAGGGCGCGCCGATCGCCGCCTTCCACGAAGCGCTGAAGGCGCTGGAGATCCCCAAGGTGCTGTGCGCCGAGCTTTCGGTGAAGAGTGATCGCGACACGACCGGGTTGTCCGGCACCGGCCTTATCGTCGTCAATCCACCCTTCACGCTGAAGGACGAGCTGCATGCGGCGCTGCCCGAACTGAAGCGCGTCATGGCGCAGGATCGCTATGCGTCGCACCGCTGCTTCTGGCTGCGCGGCGAGACCACGGACACGGACCGGCAGGCGGACTGAGAAGGTCGCACGCCGCCTCGGCTCCTCCCTTGACCTTGGCCCCCTTTGCCAACATTCTGACGGCGAAAGGGAGAGCTTCCATGTCCGCCAGATCGCTGATCCGCACCACGCTTTCGCTTGCCACCCTCCTACCGCTCGCCGTCGCGACCGAGGCATTTGCCGGCACGCCGTCCTGCGAAGACGTGACCGGGACGGTATCCAGCCGTTTTGCCCAGAACATGCGAAGCTTCCTGGACATGGACCTGTCGATCGCTGATTTCGACATCATCTCCGAGAGCCGGCTCGAGCCGCGGGACGGAACTCACCGTGTGGAGCGGCGCTATTGCCAGGCGAAGGTGACCACGACCGACGGGGAGCGCCGCCAGCTCTGGTTCCTGATCGAGAGCGGCTGGGGTTATGCCGGCCTCGGCTCGTCGGTCGAATTCTGCATGAGCGGCCTCGATCCGTGGCACGTCTACGGCGCGCACTGCAGGTCGCTGCGTTGACTTAAGGTTCCCCCTCGCCGCCCGGCTCCTGGCCCGCACGGAACTGCGTCCGTTCGAAGATCGGAATGACCAAGAGCGCGATCGCCAGCGGAATGAGCAGATAGAACAGGCGGAACACCAGCAGCGCGGCAATGACGTCCGCCTGATCCATTTCCGGCAGTCCCATGACGAAGACCAGTTCGAGCACGCCGAGCCCGCCCGGCGCATGCGAGATCAGCGCTGCGGAGAACGATACGAGGAAGATGCCGAGCACGACGACGAAACCGGGATTGCCGATCTCCGGGAGGGCGAAATAGATGATGCCGGCGGCGCCGATCAGTTCCATCGGGCCGACCAGCAACTGCGACAGAACAACGGGCGGCGCCGGATAGGTGACCTGGAAGGTGCCGATGCGCAGGGGCCGGAGCCGCAGCATGCTGGCAATCGCATAGAGGCCGACGAGACCAAGGATGACGCGGCCGGTCGCCGTCGACGCGCCCATCGGCAAGAGGTCACCGAATCGCCCGGTGATGTCCGGCTCCCAGACGAGAACGAGACCGGTGAGAAGCAGTGCGCCGAGCAGGAAGGTGAAGGAGCACAGCGCAATCAGACCGCCGATCTCGCGCGCATTGAGCCCCTTGGACGAATAGGCCCTGTAGCGCACCATGCCGCCCGAAATGACCGAGGCGCCGACATTGTGGGACAGGGCATAGGCGGTGAAGGAGGCGAGCGCGATGAACAGCCAGTTGACCTTGCGGTCGAGATGCATCAGCGCGATGCGGTCGTATCCGGCAAGCGCGGCATAGGCGATCAGCGAACACAAACCGGCCAAGACCCAGCCATGCGTGGGTATCTGGGCGAGGCTGTCGTGCAGGTCGTCGAGTGACAGCCCACGCAATTCCTTGTAAAGAAGCCAGGCGGATACCGCGATCGTCGCGGCGCCCACGACAGGCCAGAAATATTTCTTCAGGGTCATCCAGTCTTGCCGATCATCTCTCCCCGATACCGAGCGCGCTGCCGCCAGACCGCTGGCGGCCTGCCCATTCTGGAGATGAAGGATTAATGGTTCAACCTGCGAGGATCGTATTCGGACTTTTCCTGGCGTCTTTCGCCTGGCTCGGGGCGACTGCGGCGCACAGCGACAGTCGGGGGCGGGATTTCGATTTCTACGTGCTCTCGCTTTCCTGGTCGCCGACCTTCTGTGCCGCCCCGAGGGCGGCACGGAACCGCGACCAGTGCGGCGCGGCGCGCGCGTTCGGCCTGATCGTCCACGGGCTGTGGCCGCAATACGAGCGGGGTTATCCGCAATCCTGTCCGAGCGACCAGCCGGGCCGGGTCCCGTCGAGCCTCGGACGCCAGTATCTCGACATCATGCCGTCCATGGGCCTGATCGGCCACCAGTGGCGCAAGCACGGCACCTGTTCGGGCCTCAGCCAGCAGGACTATTTTTCCGCCATGCGCAAAGCCTTCGAACGCGTGACGATACCACCTGCCCTCAAGCACACATCGAAGGAGACGAGGGTCGCGCCGGATGAGATCGAGCGACAGTTCGTTTCCGTCAACCAGGGCCTGAGCCCGCGCAGCATCGCCGTCACCTGCGAGGCGGGCAAGCTGGACGAGGTGCAGATCTGCCTGACCAGGGAACTTCGCTTCCGCGCCTGCCCCCAGGTCGACGGAAACGGCTGCCGTCAGGGACGGATCTCCGTTCCGCCGATAGACTAGAGGCACAAGTCCTCGACTCCCCGACCGAGAATCACAACCAGGACCACACCGATGAAACTGTTCAGTTCGCCGACCTCTCCCTACTCCGCCAAGGTCCGCATGGCGGCTCACCATCTCGGCATCGCCATCGACGACGTGGTCGTCAACACCTCCGACAACCCGCCCGAACTGATCGGGAGCAATCCGCTCGGCAAGATCCCGACCCTCGTGACCGACGAAGGCCAGGCGATCTTCGACAGCCGCGCAATCATGCATTACCTGCACAGAATCGCGAAGCGGCGGCTCTATCCGAAGAAGGACAGCAAACGCACCGAGGCCGAAGTGCTCGAGGCGCTCTGCGACGGCGTCAACGATTGCCTGCTTGCGATCGTCTACGAGAAGCGCTTCCGCCCGCCGGAACTGGTGAGCCAGGACGCCATCGACCGCCAATGGGCCAAGGTGGAGCGCAGTCTCGACTATCTGAACGCCAACATGCCGAAATTCGGCAAGTCGCTGCATGGCGGCCATTTCGCCCTGGCCTCGCTGCTCGGCTATCTGATGCTGCGCTTTCCCGGCGAGTGGGAAAACGGCCGCACGCGCCTGGCCGCCTGGCCGGGAAAGTTCTCCGAGCGCTTCAAGGCGTATGGACGGTTCCGTCCGCAATCGTGATCGGGCTTCAAGAGCCTGTCTCGCAAACGAAAAAGCCGGGCTTGCGCCCGGCTTTTCCGTATTCTTCGTTCGTTCGGATCAGAACTTCACGCCGATACCGACCTTGACCGAGTGATCGTCGAAGCCGCGCGATACCGTGGCACCGTCGATGTCGAAGTCACGCGAAGCGTAGTCGGTGTAACGATATTCGACGCGTGCCATGATGTTGTCGGTCACGAGGGCTTCGACACCGGCACCGACGGTGTAACCGACGGCGGCCTTGGAGTCTTCGTCGGTCGCGCTCTCGATCGTATGGTTGGCGGCGGCGACACCACCGGTCGCATAGACCAGGAACGGGTTCATGTCGTAACCGACACGGGCGCGGAGCGAGCCGTTGACACCCTGGGTGCCGGTCAGTCCTGCACCGGCAGAGCCGTCTTCGCCGTTATAGCCGACATCGGCTTCAGCACCGTAAACGATCTGGCCGTTCTGCATGTTGTAACCGCCGTAGAGCGTACCGCCGACAGCGTTGGCGTCACGATCGTCGCTGCCACCGAAACGGCCCCAGTCATAGGTGACCGCGCCGCCGACATAGGCACCGCCCCAACCGGTCGGCGCGGCATAGGTTTCGGTTGCCGCCGGAGCTTCCGGAATCTGGTCGACGGCGTCGGCTGCGTTGGCAACCTGAAGCGCCATCAAGCTCGTGGCGGAAGCCAGAAGAATCATAGTGAGGGTACGCATACTTGTCTCCTTTCAGTTCCCAGCCGCGCCAGAAACAATCCGACGACGGCTTGAACGATCGATGTAAATCCCTGCCCGTTCCGAACTAAACATGGAGGTGAATTGAGGAGTTGAAAGAGCCGAAATATGAATTCATTGTGGCGCATGCGTGACGAAAATTGGATGTTGCTTAACAGCAACAAACTTTTCATTAACCATAACAAGGTGTAAACGCCGTTATACTAAGACTAATTGCAGTTAAACTGAACTTGCATCGAATTATACACCTCCGAACGCGAAGAAAAGAAATGGCGAATCCCTATGCAAACTCCGACGGGCCATCCTATATGCCAAGCATAACCGCATAGAACC
Source organism: Allorhizobium sp. GW101-3B10 (assembly GCF_059424725.1). Taxonomy (NCBI): domain Bacteria; kingdom Pseudomonadati; phylum Pseudomonadota; class Alphaproteobacteria; order Hyphomicrobiales; family Rhizobiaceae; genus Allorhizobium; species Allorhizobium sp. GW101-3B10. The sequence goes on from NZ_JBWKZR010000001.1 coordinate 2,282,734, forward strand.
AAGTCAGATCGCTATGGAAAACAACATTCCGAAGACGGCCCTCATCACCGGTTCGGCAAAGAGACTTGGGCGCGCAATTGCTCTCGACTTGGCCAGCCACGGCTTTGCCATCGCAGTGCATGCCAACCACTCGGAAGACGAGGCGGAAAGCCTTGCCGGCGAGATTCGTGGCCTGGGCGGCCGGGCGACCGCATTGCAGGCCGATCTTCGGGACCTCGATGCCACGGCCCGGCTGCTGCCGGATGCCGCCGCCGCGCTCGGACCGATCGGCCTGCTCGTCAACAATGCTTCCGTCTTTCTCGACGACAGCGCGGAGACCTTCGATGCCGATATCTTCGACCAGCATTTCGCCCTGCATGTGCGGGCGCCGGCGATCCTCGCCTCGGCGCTGTATCAGCATCTTCCGGCCGATCGCGACGGGCTGATTGTCAACATCATCGACCAGCGGGTGCTGGCGCCGACGCCGCGATTCTTTTCCTACGGGCTGTCGAAGGCCACGCTGTTCGCCGCCACGCACACCATGGCGCAGGCCTTCGCACCGCGGATTCGCGTCAACGCCATCGGCCCCGGGCCGACGCTGAAGAGCGCGCGGCAGGCGCAGGAGGACTTCCAAGCGCAGATCGACGCCCTGCCGCTCGGACGCGGACCGGAACTCGGGGAATTCGGCCGGACGATCCGCTTTCTTTTTGACACGCCGTCGATCACCGGCCAAATGATTGCGCTCGATGGCGGACAGCATCTCGCCTGGCGTGGAGCAGGTGCGACGGAGATCAATGAATGACCGGAGGAAAGCTGCCGGACGGCGGCATTCTCTATGACGGGACGGAAGAAGACGACGACATCGTCGTCGAGAGCGATGCGCCGCGCGCGGTGCTGAGCGTCGACTGGAGCGTCACCAACATCAACGAAACCGGGCTCGTCGGCGCCGAACTGATCGGCGAATTCGTCAAGCAGCTGCCCAACAGCCCCGGCGTCTACCGCATGCTCAATGCCGAGGGCGACGTGCTTTACGTCGGCAAGGCGCGCAGCCTGAAGAAGCGGGTCTCCAACTACGCCCAGGGCCGCCTCCATTCCAACCGGTTGACGCGCATGGTGCGCGAGACGGCCAACATGGAATTCGTCACGACCCGGACCGAGGTCGAGGCGCTGCTTCTGGAAGCCAATCTTATCAAACGCTTGCGTCCGCGCTTCAACGTTCTGCTGCGGGACGACAAGAGCTTTCCCTATATCCTCATCACCGGCGACAGCCGGGCACCGGCGATCTATAAGCATCGCGGCGCGCGCGGCCGCAAGGGCGACTATTTCGGCCCCTTCGCCTCGGCGAGTGCGGTCGGCCGCACGATCAATTCGCTGCAGCGGGCCTTCCTGCTTCGGACCTGCACCGACAGCGTGTTCGAGAGCCGCACCCGCCCCTGCCTGCTGTTCCAGATCAAACGCTGTTCCGGCCCCTGCACCCACGAGATTTCAGACACCGACTACGCCGAACTGGTGCGCGAGGCGAAGGACTTCCTCTCGGGCAAGAGCCAGAACGTCAAGGCGTCGATCGCAGCGGCGATGAACGAGGCGGCGGAGAACCTCGATTTCGAGCGCGCCGCCGTGTTTCGTGACCGACTGGCGGGCCTCAGCCACGTGCAGAGCCACCAGGGCATCAACCCGGCCAATGTCGAGGAGGCGGACGTATTCGCCATCCACCACGAGGGCGGGCTCACCTGCATCCAGGTGTTCTTCTTCCGCGCCGGACAGAACTGGGGCAACCAGGCCTATTTCCCCAAGGCCGATCCGCAGATGAGCAGCGCCGAGGTGCTCAACGCCTTCCTCGCGCAGTTCTACGACGACAAGCCGTGCCCGCGGCTGATCCTCCTGTCCGAGGTGATCGAGGAACAGGAGTTGCTGGCGACCGCGCTCACCGAGCGCGCCGGCTACAGGGTGCAAATCCTCGTGCCCCAGCGCGGCGACAAGAAGGACGTCGTCGACCATGTGACGGCCAATGCGCGCGAAGCCCACGGCCGCAAGCTCGCCGAGACAGCATCGCAGGGGCGCCTGCTGCAGGGTTTCGCCGAAACCTTCGGCCTGCCCTACGCGCCCCGCCGCATCGAGATCTACGACAACTCCCACATCATGGGCACCAATGCCGTGGGCGGCATGGTGGTCGCCGGGCCGGAAGGCTTCGTCAAGGGCCAGTACCGCAAGTTCAACATCAAGTCGGAGGACATCACCCCGGGCGACGACTTCGGCATGATGCGCGAGGTGATGACCCGCCGCTTCTCGCGCCTTCTGAAGGAAGAGGGAAAACCCGACCGCAGCGTGGCGCCGGACGACTCGGCCGATGCCGCCTTCCCCGCCTGGCCCGACGTGATCCTGATCGACGGCGGCCAGGGCCAGATGACGGCCGTGCGCGCCATCCTTGACGAACTCGGGATTGCCGACTGCGTGATTGCGATCGGCGTGGCCAAGGGCGTCGACCGCGATGCCGGGCGGGAGCGATTCTTCGCGCTCGGCCGCCCCGACTTCACCCTGCCGCCGCGCGATCCGGTGCTCTATTTCATCCAGCGCCTGCGCGACGAGGCGCACCGCTTCGCCATCGGCTCGCACCGGGCGCGGCGCAAGAAGGAAATGGTGAAGAACCCGCTCGACGAGATCGCCGGCATCGGCCCGACGCGCAAGCGGGCGCTGCTGCAGCACTTCGGGACGGCGAAGGCCGTGTCGCGCGCCGCGGTTTCCGATCTCACGGCCGTCGAGGGCATTTCCGAGGCGGTGGCCCGGCTTATTTACAATCATTTCCACGAAAACGCCGCAGATTGACGGCACCAACCGTGCTTTCCTCGCTCGCCGCCTTAAAAACAATTAAGAAATCTTGTGTTGACGGTCGCGTCGGGAAACCGTCATCTACACTCGAAAATCATCCGACAGACAGGGCATCATGGCTTCGCGCGCTTACAACATTCCGAATCTCCTGACCTACGCGCGCATTCTTGCCGTGCCGTTGATCGTCGTGTGCTTTTTCATCGAGGGCCGGCTGGAAAGTTCGGACTTCGCCCGCTGGACCGGTCTCGGCATCTTCATCGTCGCCTCGATCACCGACTATCTCGATGGCTATCTCGCCCGCATCTGGAATCAGACCTCCAATATCGGCCGGATGCTCGACCCGATCGCCGACAAGCTGCTGGTCGCCTCTGTGCTGCTGCTGATGGCGGCGGACGGGACGATCGCCGGATGGTCGCTCTGGGCCGCGATCACCATTCTCTGCCGCGAAATCCTCGTGTCGGGCCTGCGCGAATACCTCGCCGCGCTGAAGGTCAGCGTGCCGGTGACGCAGATTGCCAAGTGGAAGACCACGGCGCAGATGTTTGCGCTGGCCTTCCTGCTGGCCGGCCCGGCCGGCGACAAGGTCCTGCCCTACACGACCGAGATGGGCATCACGCTGTTGTGGATCGCGGCCGTCCTCACCTTCTACACCGGCTACGACTATTTCCGCGCCGGCGTGAAGCATATGGTGGACTGAGGATGACGAAGCTCGTCTATTTCGCCTGGGTCAGGGAGCGGATCGGCAAGGGGGAGGAAGAGATTGATCTTCCGGCCCATGTGAAGACCGCGGGCGACCTCATCGCCCATCTTGCGACCCTTGGCGAGGAATACGAGAACGCCCTGCAGTTCCCCAAGGCCATCCGCGTCGCGATCAACCAGGAGCATGTCGAGCACGACGAGCCGATCGCCGGCGCCCGCGAGATCGGCCTCTTCCCACCGATGACCGGCGGGTGACATGTCTTGCCGCATGGACATGCAAGCCGGAGAAGCGATGAAATGACCATGCCGACCGTGCGCGTCCAGAGCCAGGACTTCGACCTCTCCGCCGAGAGCCGGACCCTCACCGAGGGCCGGGCCGATATCGGCGCGGTCGTTTCCTTCGTCGGCCTTTGTCGCGATGAGGCCGGCACGCTTTCGGCGCTGGAACTCGAACACTATCCCGGCATGGCTGAGGCCGAGATCCGGCGCATCGGCGAGATGGCGATCGACCGCTTCAACCTGATCGGCCTCACCGCTATCCACCGCTTCGGCCGGATCGCGCCAGGCGAGCAGATCGTGCTGGTGATCGCCACCGCCCCGCATCGCCAGGCCGCCTTCGACGGCGCCAGTTTCATGATGGATTATCTCAAGACTTCGGCGCCCTTCTGGAAGAAGGAACACCGAAAGGACGGCACGGCCGGCGACTGGGTCTCGGCCAAGGATGCGGACGACCGCGCCCGCGACAAGTGGCGCTGATCCGCCCGGTCAGATCCGGTAAAGATAAAGCCGCGTCTTTCTCGTATCGTCGACCTCGACGACCGCATCCGGTTCAACGTCCGGCACGGTAAAACTGTTGCTGACGAACAGCGTGCCCGGCCGCATCTCGGCCTTGGCTTTCAGGAATATCCTCGGCATCGGCACCGGCGACAGGAAGCAATAGACGACGTCATGGGCCGACAGGTCTTCGTCCCAGATGCTGCGATAGGCAAATTCGGCATTGGGCAGACGCCGCAGCATCAGCCGGATCCTCGATGCCAGGAACACCAGTGGCGCGGTTTCCACGCCGCGGGCGCGCAGCCCCGGATGGGCGTCCGCCAGGAAGGTGACCACGCCGCCCATACCGCTGCCGAGATCGACGAAAGACGTCGCCTTTTGCTCGGAGATGACGGTGTCCAGGGCCTGCCAGGTCCGGCGGTTGGTGAGATAGAGCGGCACCTGTTCCGACGCGCTGTTCCAGTAGATCAGGGCGCAGACGATGAAGGCGGCGAGATAGGCCCAGGCCGGCACCACGGCATTGTAGGCGGCGGCGAGCGGCAGCAGGATCTGGATGGGGATCCAGAACGGCGACAGGCCGAGCAGCCTGCCGATCAGCGCCGCTGCGAGGCCCTGGGCGACCAGCAGCAGCGGTCCGTCGACCGGGATCGACTCCCGCAGCCACAGCACGAGCGCCAGAACGACACCCTGCGAGACGAGGACCTTCAGCCAGGGGATCAATTGCCGGCGAATGCTGTTCATGGGTCCGTCTGGCGCTCTGGCGTTTGCGGGCGCGAATCCGGCACCGGCCGCATCCTCCCCCATAAAGCGCGCCCGAATGCCGTCGTCAATCGCGCCTCTCGGTGGTCCACCGGAAGGTGCCGGTGGCGCTGAAGCTCATACTGGACCAGGGCTCAGACCCGCGCCTCGCGGCGATACATCACGGCAAGCAGCACCAGCATGGAAAAAAGCGCCATGTCGCGCCAGGCGAGTGGCAGGTAGGAGCCCCAGAGCGTCTCGGCGAACCCGTAGAGTGCCGCTCCGAGCGCCGATCGCAGCGGCACGGAATGACCGCCGATCGCGGCGATCAGCACCACTTTCAGGCCGAACAGCAGACCGGAGGAGAAATCCATCGTGCCGTAGTACGAGGTGGCCAAGATGGCGCAGACCGTCGCGACGAAGGCGGCGAACAGATAGGACAGCGCGAAGACCGCGTCGGCGTTGACGCCGCAGAGCTGTGCGGCACCGGCATCGTCCGCCACCGCCCGCCAGACGCGCCCCGCCCTCGTGCGGACCAGGAGCAGATGGCCGAGTGCCACCAGCGCCGCCATGATCGCCGCATTGCCGAGCTGGATGGCCGTCAGCCCCACCTCCGCTTCGCCGTGCCGAAAGAAGACGAGCCGGTCGTTGAGAAAGGGCGACAGCCAGATCTCGCGGCTGTCCATGGCAAGCCGGGTCGATTCCGACAGCAGGATCAGCAGGGCGAGCGAGGCGACGATGACGGCATTCGGCGAATGCCTGTGCAGCGGGCGCATCACGTAGCGCGCGATGCCGCCTGCTGTGCCCAGCGTGTAGAGCAGCGACGCGACCGCGGCGAGCGTGAGGGCGGCAGGGAGGATGAGGAACAGGCGATCCCAGGCGAACTGGGCAAAGATCAGGAAGATCTGCCCCGAGAAGGCGAAGAGAGCGCCATAGGTGATGTCCGGACGCCGTGTCATGCCGAAGATCAGCGCATAGCCGAAGGCCAGCGCCGCATAGAGCGCTGCGATCGGCACGGCATTGGCCAATTGCTGCAAGAGATAGACCATCATCGCCTCCCTCTGCATTTATAACTGGCAAAAACGGTTTTACCAGTTATAATTTCGCATGACCTTTTCCTGGACCCCGCATCGTTTCTCCGGTGGCGCGCTGGCGCTCGATGTCGCCAACAGCGTGATCCTGCGCTTCGATGGCGCCCGCAGCATCGACCGTTTCGCCGTCGAGGAGCAGCTCGCCGCCTTTCCGGCCGCAGCCGAACAGTTCTGTGCCGAACGCGCCCTCTTCGGCCCGATCGCCCCGGTCGAAGCATCCAATACCGAGGAATTCCTGCGCCTGCGCGAGGCGATCGACCGGCATTTTCGCGCACAGGTTCTGGGGCAGGCCGATCGCCGCACCCTGGCCGACCTGCTGGAAGCAGCCGCCCTGATGCTGCGGTCCGCATCGTCGGAAACCGCGCTTGAGGCGGCGACGGCGCGCTCGGCCCTGCAACTCGCCGCCACGCCCGAGCCGGATCGCCTGAAGATCTGCGGCAATTGCGGCTGGCTGTTTCTCGACCGCAGCAAGAACCGCAGCCGCACCTGGTGCGACATGGCGGTCTGCGGCAACCGCATCAAGGCCAATCGCCACTATCGGCGGACACGAAAGGAAGACGCGACGTGACAGCCCACCGAAAAACCGTGCTCCTCGCCGCCGTCATCCTGGCGCTTGCGGGATGCCAGCGCGACGATATCGAGAAGCCGCTGGTCATCTCCGGCAAGGTCTTCATCTTCAACTATCGCGTGGCACAGGCCACCGCCGTCATCACGCTGGCACGCAACGGCACCCTGCCGGACGAGAGCTATGTCGAGACGACCTTCGAGAACCCGGCCGGCGGCGCGCCGCATGTGACCCGGGCGAAGATCTTTCCCTTCTGGAAGAAGGTGACGGTCGAAAGCCCGCCGATGCGCTGCATCGCCAAGGACCGTCCCTATGCGGTCTCGATGCGGATCGTCGATGCGGGCGGACGGGAGCTGCAGACGATCGAGACGACCATCGTCTCGAGCCAGGACCAGTCGATCCTGCCGTCGAAACCGCTGGTGGTCGGGCCGGTCTACACGAAAAACCCGGAGGTCTTCAAAGCCGACGGCAGCGCCGACTATGCGCAGGATCTCTCCTGCCCGAAATGAAAGAACCGGGATCTTTCGACCCCGGTTCGTCAGACTTTGCAAGGCTTTGTGCGGCCGAGCTCAAATCCCGATTCAGCCGACGATTTCGGTGTCCGAGAACCAGTACTTGATTTCCTGGGCAGCGGTTTCCGGGGCGTCCGAACCGTGAACCGAGTTCTCGCCGATCGACAGGGCGTGGGTCTTGCGGATCGTGCCTTCGGCAGCCTGGGCCGGGTTGGTGGCGCCCATGATCTCGCGGTTCTTCAGGATGGCGTTTTCGCCTTCGAGAACCTGAACGACGGTCGGGCCCGAGGTCATGCCTTCAACCAGTTCTCCGAAGAAGGGGCGTTCCTTGTGAACGGCGTAGAAGCCTTCGGCTTCGCGCTTGCTCATCCAGACGCGCTTGGAGGCGACGACACGCAGGCCGGCGTCTTCGAGCATCTTGGTGATGGCGCCCGTCAGGTTGCGCTTCGTTGCGTCCGGCTTGATCATCGAAAAGGTGCGTTCAATCGCCATCGGTCTAGTCCTTTTGTCCTATTGGGAAAGTGGGCGGTTTCTAGCCGTCTCAGGCCCTGAAAACAAGGGGGATGGACGAATTTCACGCCAGCGTCATACTAATCATCGCCATCCTGACGCGACGCCTGCCGGCCCATGGCGTACGAGGAACGGTCATCAGGAGGAGCGGCCCATGCAAAGACTTTCCGACAGCACGCGGCGCTCTACACGGGCGCTGCCGGGCATGGCGGTGCACTGCTCGATCCTGCAGGCCTCGACGGGACAGTTCCGGCACTTCCATATAGACCAGCCGGCCATCATCCTCGTCAGGCAGGGCTGGAAGCGCGCGGCAACCGAGCATGCGCAAGTCAGCGCAGGACCGGGACAGGCGATATTCCTGCCCCAGGGGCTCGAATGCACGGTGACCAACGGGGTCGGCGCGAATGGTGCCTATCATGCCGACGCCTATGTGCTCTCTCCCAGCCTCGTGGCGCTTTACGCCGAGCCAAAACTCCGGCCGACCTCCGAGGCGACGCTCATCGCGCCCGACACCGGGTTCCAGCAGGCGCTCGAGCGCGCCCGCGAAACGATCTCGCAAGGGGATGAGACGGAAGAGGCCGTGCACCGTCATATTCTCGGTGAACTGGTCATCCGGCTGCAGGCCCTGGGGATCGGCCTGCTGCCCGATGCGCGCGAGAACCTCGCCCTGCGCATCCGCACGCTGGTGCGCTCCGATCCGGCATGCGACTGGACGGCCGGCACTGTTGCCCGCCAGGTCGGGATGAGCGAACAGACGCTGCGGCGCAAGCTGGCTCTCCTTCACACCAGCCTCACCGAAGTGATCGCCGATGTGCGGATGACGACGGCGCTCGCGCTGCTGCAGGCAACCGAACTGCCGATCAATCGCATTGCGCTCGACGTGGGGTATGAATCGGCATCGAAGTTTGCGGCACGGTTCCGCACCCGGTTCGGTCTCTCGCCGCGAGACATCCGGATCGCGGCGGAAGCGGATGAGCGTTCCGGAGCAGAGGTCGAGCGCCCCAGAGCCGCGGCCGAATAGTCCCTGGACTAGTGTCGGGCTTGCCAATCGAAAGGAGCCCGATCATGACATTCCGAACCTTCGCCCTCGCCGCCGCCCTGACCGCCCTTGCCGGCATGCCCGCACTCGCGGCCGACTTCTCGCTGTCGAGCCCGGACCTCAAGGACGGCGGCAGTCTTGCCGAGGCGCAGGTCTCGAACACGTTCGGCTGCGACGGCGGTAATGTGTCGCCGGCGCTGTTGTGGCAGCACGCGCCGGCCGGAACCAGAAGCTTCGTCGTCACTGCCTATGATCCGGATGCGCCGACAGGCTCGGGCTTCTGGCATTGGGTGATGTTCAACATCCCGGCCGATGTGGAAGCGCTCGATGCCGGGATCACCCCGGACGGCGGCGCGCCCAAGGGGGCGATCCAGAGCCGGGCGGATGCAGGCTTTGCCAGCTATCTCGGCGCATGCCCGCCACCCGGCCAGACGCACCGCTATGTCTTCAGCGTCACGGCCCTTTCGGTCGACAAGCTCGAACTCGACGAGACCGCGAGCGGCGCGCTGATCGGCTTCATGACCAATGCGAATGCGCTGGCCCGCGCCTCCATCACGGTCACCTACGGTCGCTGAACGACATTCGGCCCGGCCTCGTTCAAGCGACCGCCCGCGCCTCTCCGTCATAGAGGTCGAGGCAACGCTCGAACCACAGGCGGGCCGGATCGTCTTCGGACAGGTGGATCGAGCCGGTGGTGATGCGCAGCCATTGCAGCGCGCCGAACGGGATGTAGTCGCAAAACAGCGGCCGCTCACCGCCGATGAAGGGCTGGAACTTCAGCATGTGACGCAGGGGCTCGAGCTTGGCCGGGAAAGCGGCGATCTCGGCGGCGCGGTCGGGCGCCACCTGTTCCAGCGGCTTGCCAAAGCGTTCCTCGCGGTTGGTGCGGAAATAGGCTTGGTCGACGGGTGCCAGCATGTCGTGGATGTCGAGGAGCGCGATGCGGCTGATTGCCGTGTGCAGCACCATCTGCGAATAGCCTTCGACGAAGCGCGCCATGGCCTTGCCACCCTCGCCGCGAAACAGCGACGGCCGCTCCGGATAGGTCTCCTCCAGATAGAGGGCGATGGCAAAGCTGTCGGCCACCAGTTGCTCGCCGTCGCGCAGCAGCGGGACGATCTTCGTCGCGCCGTTCTCCACCTTGGGGATTTCGGTGAACGGCAGCGGCGTCTCGGCGAAATCGAGGCCCTTGTGGCGCAGCGACATCACCGTCTTCCAGCAATGGGGCGAGAACGGGCGGGCGCTGTCGGCGCCGCAAAGGGTGTAGAGCGTTCTGGACATCGGTCATTCCTCGTGGCGATGGCGGATGGTGGCGGCAAACTCGAACGCAAATTCTGCCAACAATCAAATCAGGAAATTTCATCGGTTTCATCAAACCAACTTGTGGCGATCCCGGTTAAGATGCCGCGAGCCCAATCATCGGAGACAGTCATGCGCCAGCATTTCCAGATGTTCGCCGCCTATAATCGCTGGGCGAACGCCCTTCTCTACGAAGCGGCGGGCCAGCTCGACAACGAAGAATTGAACCGCAATGCGGGCGGCTTCTTCGGCTCCCTTTTCGGCACGATGAGCCATATTCTCGTGGCCGACCGGATCTGGCTTCACCGCTTCACCGGGCAAGGACCGACCTACCAAGCGCTCGATGCGCGGCCTTGCGAGAATTTTGCCGACCTGGCCTCGGCGCGCACGGCGGAGGACGAGCGGATCGTCACCTGGGTCGACGACCTGAGCGACGAACAGCTCGAAGCGACGATCGCCTATACGCCGGTGAGCAATCCCGTTCCGGTCAGCCACAAGCTGGCACCCGGCCTGTCGCATTTCTTCAACCACCAGACCCATCACCGCGGCCAGTGCCACATGACGCTGACGGCACTCGGCAAGCCCTCGCTGGCGCTCGACCTGCTCTACTTCCTGCGCCAGAAGGGTCAGGCCTGGCTTTAGGCCCGGTGGCGCCAGATCCCGAACCAGAGAAGCCGGCGGATCGCTCCGCCGGCTTCGGAATTTTGGCGATGTGATGCAGCGGTCAGGCGGCGCGCTGGCGCCGTACATGGCTGTCGCTGCCGGATATTTGGAAGCGGACCATCAGCTGCTCGAGGGCGGACGCCTCGTTGGCAAGTGACTGGATGGCTGCCGAGGATTCCTCGACCATCGCCGCGTTCTGCTGGGTATTGCGGTCGATCTGGCCGATGGCGGCGTCGATCTCGGTCAGACCGGTCGACTGTTCGCGCGCGCTGCTCACGATCTTCTCGACCTCCAGGCTGATGGCGGTGACTTCGTTGGCGATGGCGTGCAGCGCCTCGCCGGTCTGGTCGACCAGCCCGACGCCGTTCTTGACCTCGGCGCCGGAGGCATTGATCAGCGCCTTGATGTCCTTGGCGGCATTGGCGGAGCGCTGGGGGAGCTCGCGCACTTCCTGGGCGACGACGGCAAAGCCCTTGCCGGCTTCACCGGCACGCGCCGCCTCGACACCGGCATTGAGCGCCAGAAGGTTGGTCTGGAAGGCGATCTCGTCGATCACGTTGATGATCTGCGAGATTTCGCGCGAGGACGTTTCGATCTTGCCCATGGCCTGGACGGCATTGGTGACGATCGAGCCGGAGCGTTCGGCGCCGCTGCGGGCGTGCTCGACCAGACGGCCGACATGTTCCGCGACCTTGGCCGTCTGCTGCACGGTTTCGGTGACGTTGGTCAGCGCGCTTGCGGTTTCTTCGATCGAAGCCGCCTGACGCTCGGTCCGTGCCGACAGGTCGTGGTTGGCGTCGCCGATCTGGCCGGTGCCATCACGAATGATGCGGACCACCTGACTCACCTGACTGATGACCGACTCCAGTCCTTCGACAGAGGTGTTGAACGAACTGCGCAGCTTGTCGAGTTCGCCGTTGAATTCCTGCGAGATACGATGCGACAGATTGCCGGCAGCGAGCTGGCTGAGCGCCTCGTCCAGCTTCATGACGACAAAATCGACCGCTTCGGCTTCGCGGGCCTTTTCCTGCTCGCGCTCGGCGCGCATCTGTTCGGCGTGCTCGTCTGCCTGACGGGCCTGCTCGGCCATCGTCGTGGCCTTGCGTTCGGCATTCGTGGCTGCCTGGACGGCTGCCTCGGAAGCGACGAAGGCGCTGACGACCGAATGGGTGAGCGCGATCAGGACGCCGCTCTGCAGGATCAGCACGACCGCATGCAGCACCACTCGCGAGAAATCGGACTCGCCGGGGAAGATCGCGAACGGCATGGCGAAGAACAACAGAATGTGATGCACGGCGACCAGCGCCGCATAGCCGACGATCGCGCGCCAATCGACCCAGACCGCACAGATCGCCAGCGAGGCGAAGAAGTACATGTGGATGTCGATCTGCAGCGGCGAGCCGGCAAACGCGTAGACAAGCACGGCCACCGTTGCCGCATGGGCCATCGAGGTGACGACGCGGGTCGTCGCGCCGGTGCGATCCTTCATCCAGGTGAGTGTCGCCGAACCGACGATCAGCAGCGTGGCGATGATCGCGAAGATGTCGAAACCTTCGGCCCGCAGAGCGTTGCGAAGCGCGATCAGCGCCAGATTGAGCCACAGAAGCGCGACAATACCCGTCGAAGCCTTGTCTCGCAGCGTATTGAGAGCATGCATGTCAATTTCCTTCGAGGCAGCCGACTGCCAGATCATGGTTTAAGACAAGGAGTGCGTCGGCGCGCATCAGGCGGCCGGCAAAGTCATTCGCATCGGAATGGGCAACGGAGACCCATGCATAGCGCCCGGACCAAACGAGGCGTCCGCCCGCCTCCCCGATCACCCGCATGTTCCCGCTCGCGTCGGCTTCCGGATCCGTCACGACCAGGACGAACGGCCCGGCAGGACGCACCCAGACCGCCACGATCAGCAGCAGGAAGAATGCGAAGTTCGCCAAGACGATCGGCTTCTGGATGGCCATAAGCCGCTGCTCCCCGTTCTTGCGCGCACCGCTCCTCGTCCAGTGGCGTCACTTTGCGACGAGATCCGTTCAGATCCGCCAAATTGTCGCACTGCAAAATCATACTATCCCTTGCTAACTAAGATTTCATTAAATCGGATCGACCCGAAATTATTACCCAAGGACAAAGCAACCACAAAGAAACGACCTGAGAGAGTGCGTATTCAGCGGGCGTTAACCGTTGCCACACATCCTTCGCCCGATTTAATAGAATGCTGATACTTGACCGCGACAGTTTCCCCGAAGACTTGTTTCGACGACGGTCCGCAGGCCGATCCAGCCAAGGCGGCGGACCACGAGGGGAATGTTCATGCCGAACGATACGAAGTATCCGGATCAGCCGCACCGCTCAAAAGCATGGGCCGATGCCGCTCACGACCCGCTGCAGAAGATTGCCGGCTATATGGCCAAGCATGGGATTCCCGGCCTTCCGCGCAATTACGAGCTGGTGCACGAGGCGGTGAGTGGCCATGATCCTGCCCTGGCGCGCGGGCTCGCGGCACTCGGCCAGCGCCCCTCCCAGCACGCTCTCGACACGCTTGGCCTGAAGCATCGCCTGCTCGGCCATTGCGGGATCGCCGAAGAAAGGCTGCAGGCGGATGCGAGCGGGCTGCTGGACAAGCTCGGCGAGCACATTTCGCTCGGCATCCTGCACAAGCAGACCTTCGCGCGGGCACTTGAAACCATTCTGAAATCGATCCGCGAAGACGAAAGCCGCGGCATCGGCGAGCTCATCGCCGAACTGGATTTCCTTAATGGAGCGGCCAGCGATCTCCTGCATTCCGAAACCGAGCTTGGCTTGAAGCTGAAGACCGGACTGAAGCAGATGGAAGCGGCAAAGCGTGCCGCCGAAATGGCCAAGGCCGCGACGGAAAGGGACCGGCTCACCGGCCTGCCGAACCGCCTCGCCTTCATGAAGCGCCTGGAGGATCTCTACGGGCACGACGTGCCGCCTTCGGACCATGCCCTGGTCATCGTGGATATCGACGACTTCCGGTCGATCAACCACCAGTATGGCGAAGAGGCCGGGAACCGACTGCTGCAGAGGCTGGCGACCATCTTCCGCAAGACCATCAAGAAGAACGACGTGGTGGCACGCATCGACGGCGACGACTTCGCCTTCCTGTTCAGCGACGTGTCGGCCGAGGACGCGCACGCCATTGCCGAACGCCTGCACGCCGCCGTCGAAAACAATCTGGTCTTTGCCACCGAGCACGGCTCGACCCATGGCGGGCTTGGCCTGTCGATCGGCTTCGCGCTCACCCATGACGCCGATGCGCCGATGCAGCTTCTCGCCCATGCCGAGGCGGCGTTGAACACCGCGCGGGCCAATCCGCGGGCGCCGATTGCCGGCTATCCGGCGGAGCGCATCCGTACGGGCGGACGTCACGTCGCCTGACGGCAAAGGCTGTCGTTCGGGCGGCGTGCCTGTTGCCCGGATGCCACCCTCGACGCAGCTCCGGCGGCCACGGCCTTCGCCGATCCGCCCGCTGCTTGCCTTTGTCCCGCACATCGGCCAAAAGCGCGGACATGATTACCATCAACGACATTTCGGCCCGCATCGCCGGCCGCCTTCTGATCGACCATGCCAGCGTCTCGCTGCCGAGCGGCACCAAGGCCGGTCTCGTCGGCCGCAATGGCGCCGGCAAGTCGACGCTGTTCAGGATCATCACCGGCGACCTGTCGCCCGAGAGCGGCTCGGTGTCGATCCCGAAGAATGCGCGCATCGGCCAGGTGGCGCAGGAAGCGCCGGGCACCGAGGATTCGCTGATCGAGATCGTGCTGGCCGCCGACAAGGAGCGGGCGGCCCTGATGCTCGAGTCGGAAACGGCGACGGATCCGCACCGCATCGCCGACATCCAGGTGCGGCTGTCCGATATCGACGCGCATTCGGCGGAAGCGCGCGCCGCGACCATCCTCGCCGGCCTCGGCTTCGATGCCGAAGCGCAGCTGCGTCCCGCCTCGTCGTTTTCCGGTGGCTGGCGGATGCGCGTAGCGCTGGCGGCGGTGCTGTTTTCCGAGCCCGACCTGCTGCTGCTCGACGAACCGACCAACTATCTCGACCTCGAAGGCACCCTGTGGCTGGAGGACTATGTGCGGCGCTACCCGCACACCGTCATCGTCATCAGCCATGACCGCGACCTCTTGAACACCGCCGTCAATTCGATCATCCATCTCGACCAGAAGAAACTGACCTTCTACCGCGGCGGCTATGACCAGTTCGAGCGGCAGAAGACAGAAGCCGACGAGCTGCAGACCAAGGCCAAGGTGAAGAACGAGGCGGCGCGCAAGCACCTGCAGAGCTTCATCGACCGGTTCAAGGCCAAGGCCTCCAAGGCCAAGCAGGCGCAGAGCCGCGTCAAGGCGCTGGAGCGCATGGGCACCGTTGCCTCGGTGATCGAGGACCATGTCCAGCCGATCACCTTTCCGGAGCCGGAGAAGCAACCGGCCTCGCCGATCATCGCCATTTCGGGCGGCGCGGTCGGCTACGAGCCCGGCAAGCCGATTCTCAAGAACATCAACCTGCGTATCGACGCCGACGACCGCATCGCGCTGCTAGGTTCCAACGGCAACGGCAAGTCGACCTTCGCCAAGTTCATCTCCGGCAGGCTGAAAGCCGAAAGCGGCGAGATCAAACTGGCACCCAGCCTGAAGATCGGCTTCTTCGCCCAGCACCAGCTGGAAGATCTCGTCCCGAACGACACGCCGGTCGAACACGTGCGCCGGCTGATGCCGGGCGCCCCGGAGGCCAAGGTCCGGGCTCGCGTCGCGCAGATGGGCCTTGCGACGGAAAAGATGGCGACGGCCGCCAAGGACCTGTCGGGTGGCGAAAAAGCCCGCCTGCTGATGGGCCTTGCCGCCTTCCATGCGCCGAACCTGCTGATCCTCGACGAGCCGACCAACCATCTCGACATCGATAGCCGCCGGGCGCTGATCGCGGCGCTCAACGACTATGAAGGCGCGGTCATCCTGATCTCCCATGACCGCCACCTGATCGAGGCGACCGTGGATCGGCTGTGGCTGGTCAACAACGGCACGGTTTCACCCTTCGAAGGGGACATGGAGGAGTATCGTAGCCTGATCGTCTCTTCCGGTAAAAAAAAAGACGAAAAGGACAAGCCTGAACCCGTAGGCGACCAGGCGAGCAAGGCCGACCAGCGCAAGCTGGCCGCCGAGCGGCGGGCCTCGCTCGCGCCGCTGCGCAAGAAGATCAACGACATCGAGGCCGAGACCAAGAAGCTCGAAAAGCTGATCACCACGCTGGATGCGGAACTCGGTGACCCGGCGCTCTACGAGAAGAGCCCGGCCAAGGCCGCCGAAAAGGTCAAGCAGCGCGGCGAGGCGGCCGCCAAGCTCTCCGCTGCGGAAGAACAGTGGCTGGAACTGTCCGCCGAGTATGAAGAGGCGATGGCCGGCTAGCGGCCTGAATGGACCTGAGGAGGCCGAGAGCCTTGTCGAACTGCCGAGACGCTTGCGCTACTGCGCGCCGGCGGCTGTGCGTCGCGCCGGCCATTGCGTGACGGCTTTTATATTGCGCCATGGCGGCCCGCCGCATTTCCCCTTGCGCGTCGCCATTTCATCCTCGACACCGTCCGCGGGTCGGGGTGTGCGTCACGATCCGTGTTTGCCACATGACTTAACTGAAATGTAAGGCAACCCCGCTAAAACTAGGGGGTCGTTTCGCGCGGCATGTGCTTCCAACCCCCGGTAATGCGTATGAACTGGAATATTCGCAACTTCCTCGGCGACCGCCGCGGCAACATCGCCATCACTTTCGCCTTCTTGCTGGTGCCGCTCCTCACTGCGGTCGGGACGAGCCTCGACTACGTGCGGGCCTACAACATCCGCACCAAGATGCAGGCCGATCTGGACACGGCGCTGCTGGCTGTCGCCAAGGACATCGGCACCCTGGACAATGACGCCATTGAAGAACAAATCCAGAATTGGTTCGAAGCACAGACCAACCTTGCCGACAAAGGCTATGAGCTCAGCGATATCCACATCGATACGAACAGCCAGGAGGTCACCGCGCAGGCCAGGGTGTCCGTCCCGACCACCTTGCTGAGGGTTGCCGACATCGACAGCGTCGACGTGAGCGTCAGTTCCTCCGTCGCCGGTCCCGGCTCCTCCTACATGAATGTCTATATCGTGCTCGACAAGTCGGCCTCGATGCTGCTGGCGGCGACCACCGCCGGGCAGAATGCGCTGCTGAGCTCGCAGGCCGGATGCGCCTTTGCCTGCCACACGTCCGAGGGCGCGACCTTCAAATACAAGAACAAGAACTACTCGACCGTGTATGCGCTGGCCAAGGCCATGGGCGTGCAGTTGCGCACCGATGTCGCCATGAACGCCGTGGTGGAGGTGCTCGACATGATCGACACCTACGACACGGAACACAAGCGCATCAAGATCGGCTTCTATACCGTCGGCAAAACGGCCACGGAAGTGCTTGCGCCGACCTATTCGACCACCACCGCTCGCAAGGTGCTGAGCAACGACAAGAAGGGCATGACCAGCGCGACCTCCGAGGATGCCACCTATTTCGACTACTCGATGACTGCGCTGAAGAAGCTGGTGGGCACTGCCGGCGACGGAAAGACCGCCGCTTCGCCGTTGAAGCTGGTGCTCATGCTCACGGACGGCGTGCAATCCGAGCGAAACTGGGTTCTGCAGACCAGCTACGGTATTCGTTTCCCGTCGTCCACCGACACGCTGCAGAAGGATGTGACGCCGCTCAATCCGGACTGGTGCAAGCCGATCAAGGATCTCAAGGCGAGCTTCGGCGTGCTCTACACCGAATACCTGCCGATGACATGGGACTGGGGGTACAATGCCACGGTGGGCCAGACGATGTCATCCAGCAATTTCAAGAGCGCCTGGGCCGGCACGTTCGGCTCCAACTACAACAACACCACCCGCGTGGCCTACGTCCCCACCGCGCTCGAGACATGCGCTTCCAACAAGGGTCTGTTTCTGCAAGCGAATTCCTCCGCCGAGATCGAGGCAGGCCTCTCCAGCCTGTTCCAGCAATACGTCGCCAAAGTGCGGCTGACGAACTGAGGAGAACGCCATGCGAGTGAGCCGGCGTCTGATCCGGGATAGAGAGGGAGCGGCGGCCATCGAGTTCGGCCTGATGGCCATGCCGTTCTTCACGCTGATCTTCGCCATTCTCGAAGTGGCGTTCATGTTCTTCATCGACAGTTCGCTCGATGCCGCCCTGCAGATGACCGCGCGGCAGGTGCGAACCGGCAAAGCAAACACCGAAAACTGGAGCCTTGAGACCTTCAAGTCCAAAGTCTGTGAAAACATGTCGCTCGCCTTCGACTGCGAGAACAACCTGCTGGTCAAGACGACGGCCATGGCCGACTTTTCCTCGGTGAACTACGTGTCTGCCGTGAAGGGTGGCAAGATGTCCGTCGAGGAGAGCTTCTCGGCGGGCGAGTCGGGCGACTACATGCTGATCCAGGCCTTCCTGCCGTTCGACAGCGTGCTTGCCTTTGCCGGGGTCGACGCCCACACCCTCGACGATGGCTCCTACGCCCTGGCGGCCTCGGCTCTCTTCAGAAACGAGCCTTTCGAATGACCATGCCCGACAAGTCCATCCACCGAGGCCTCCGCTCCACGCCGCGAGCCCGTATGCTTGCCCGACACTTCTTGCGGGACCGCAGCGGCCTGTCCGGTCTTGAGTTCGCCCTTCTGGCGCCGCTCATCGTCGTGTTGTTTGCCGCAACGCTCGATCTGGGCGAGGCCCTGATGGTCAACAGGCGCGTCAACCAGATCGCGACGACCACGAGCGACATCGTCACGCAGGAGCCGGACTGGTCCAATCAGCAACTGAAGACGCTCCTTGATGGAGCAACCAGCATTCTTGAGCCATTCGTCGCGGATCCCGCGACGGTTGTGGTTTCGGTGCTCGACGTCGACAGCAAGGGCAAGGCGACCGTCAGCTGGTCCTACGGCTACAACACCGATGCGCTCAGCGCCGGCGCACAGTCCCCGGTCGATATACCGTCGTCGATCAAGGAACCCGGTGTGCAGATCGTCGTGACCGTGGTGAATTTCGAGATGACCACCACTTTCACCTCGCTTCTGTCGCAGGTGACGGGCCTGGACAGCTACCAGTTGAGCAGCAGCGCCTTTGCCCGACCGCGAGTCGGCGACACGGTCAAACACAAGTAGGCCGCCAGCCGCACACGACCTCGGCGCCGACGGGTCGCCGGAACCGCGCTCACGCCTTCTTTTCCCAGCGTCCTTCGTTCGTTTGCTGCCAGTAGGTGAGCTTGTGGCCCTCGGTCTTCAGCTTTTTCCACTGGCCGCGGGCGCCTTCGAGTTGTTCCTGGTCATGGCCGTCGAAGACAAAGACAACGCGGTCGTAGTCGAGCGCTTCCGGCGGCTCGGCGCCGTCGACCAGGAAGCGGACCGTGGCGCCGTTGCGATTGTCCTGTTCGGTGGTGATCAGCACCGGCTGGCCCTCCGCCTCCTCGACGGAATCGGTGGCGTGGGGAAGAAAGCTGTCGTCGCGATAGGTCCACAGATGCGTGTCGAGCGCATCGCGGCGAGTGGCATCGGCGGTCTGGACAGCCACTTTCCAGCCGCGCTCAACGCTCTTTTCGAGAAGCGGCGGCAGGGCATCCCCGAGCTTCGATTCCGTCAGATGGTAGAAGAGAATCTCGGCCAAGGCCCCTGCCCCTTCCAGCGTCACGCTTCGTAGTTGGCGCGAACCAGCTCGTCGAGCAGGCGCACGCCGAAGCCCGAGCCCCAGGACTGGTTGATCTCATCCGAAGGAGAGGCCATGGCCGTGCCGGCAATGTCGAGATGCGCCCAGGGCGTATCCTTGACGAAGCGCTTGAGGAACTGCGCGGCGGTGATCGAGCCGGCATGACGACCGCTCGAATTCTTCATGTCGGCGAACTTCGAGTCGATCATCTTGTCGTAGTCCTTGCCCATCGGCAGGCGCCAGAGACGCTCGTTGGTGGCAAGACCGGCGGCGAGCAGCTTTTCCGAAAGCGCATCGTCATTGGAGAACAGGCCGGCATGCAGGTTGCCCAGCGCCACCAGCACAGCACCGGTCAGGGTCGCGAGGTTGACCATGAATTCCGGCTTGAACCGGTCATTGCAGTACCAGAGCGCGTCGGCGAGCACGAGGCGGCCTTCGGCATCGGTATTGATGACCTCGATGGTCTGGCCGGACATCGAGGTGACGATGTCGCCCGGCCGCTGGGCATTGCCGTCGGGCATATTCTCGACGAGGCCGATGATGCCGACGACATTGGCCTTGGCCTTGCGCGCAGCGAGCGTGTGCATCAGGCCGGTCACGGCAGCCGCCCCGCCCATGTCGCCCTTCATCTCCTCCATACCGGCGGCCGGCTTGATCGAGATACCGCCGGTGTCGAACACGACGCCCTTGCCGACGAAGGCGATCGGCTTGTCCTTGGCCTTGCCGCCCTTCCACTGCATGACGACCAGGCGGGGCGGACGCCCCGAACCCTGCGCCACGCCGAGCAGCGCGCCCATGCCGAGCTTCTTCATTTCCTTTTCGCCGAGAATCTCGATGTCGACGCCGAGCGCCTCGAGCTTCTTCGCGGTATCGGCGAATTCTTCCGGGCCGAGCACGTTGGCCGGCTCGTTGACGAGGTTGCGGGCAAGAACCACACCTTCGGCCACGGCCTCGGCATCGGCGAAGGCCTTCTTCGCCGCGGAGGCGTCGGCCGTGACGATGGTGACCTTCACGTCCTTGTCGTTGGCGTTGGCCTCGTCGTCGCCGTTGCTGTCGTTCTTCTTCTTGGTCTTGTAGGTGTCGAACTTGTAGGCGCGCAGCAGCATGCCGAGCGCAAAATCGGCGGCGGCCTTCGGCGAGATTTCCAGACCGGGAACGTCAAGGAAGACGGTGGCCTTGTCCGCGCCCTTGAGGGAAGCCGCGGCCTTGCCGCCGGCCTTCAGCCAGTCATGCGCCGTCAGCGCGGCTGCCTTGCCGAGCCCGACGACGACCATGCGGTCGGCCTCGGAACCATGCGGCGCAACGACGTCGAGGACGGACATGGACTTGCCGGTGAATTTTGCGACCTTGGCAGCCTTGCCGAAGATGCCGGCCGGATCGGCGTCGGCGACGCCGGCCGGAAGCTCGGCTTCGACCGTCTTCAGCAGGATGGCGACACCCCCGGTGACACGATGGGACTTGGAAAAGCTGATGTCGATCTTGCCGGTCATGGAGACTCCAACGGACGATAGAAGGGAGAAAAGATGCGGACCGCGATCTTCTCCTTTTCCGCCTCGAAGGCAAGAAAAACCGGATGACGTCGCGAGACAATCCCCGATGGACGGAACGTGATCGCGCAGCCTCTTGTCAGGCGAAGGCGACTGCGGATAGGTTCCGCGCGCCCCTCGCCGGCCCGGCGGGGCCAGGCCTCTTGAGATGGAACCGCCTTTGCCGAAGCCCGACCGCCAAGCCCTGATCGAAGCGATCCGTCGCGACGCGGACGCCTATCGCGCCGGCGTGCTGGCGCTCGCGCTGCTGACGCTCTGGTGCCTGCTGCTGGCAATCTTCCATTTCTTCCCGTCGCTGGACGTTGCGACGAGCGCTGCCTTCTTCGAGAAGACCGCCTGCCCCGACGGGACCGCCGAGGGCGTGGTCTGCGGCGACTTCCCCTACCGGCTGGACGGCCTCTTTCTTTTCCTGCGCAAGGTGCTGTTCTATGCGCCGTCCGCGGCGGCGGTCGTCGTGCTGATCGCCCTCGTCATGGCGCTGCAACACCACGGCGCCACCTACGAGCCGCAGAAGGTGCGCCGCTACGGCCTGTCGCTGATCGCCTTCTTCCTTGGCCCCTACGTGCTCGTCAACCTGCTGCTCAAGAGCTATTCCGGCCGCCCGAGGCCGCACCAGACCGACATATTCGGCGGCGACCTGCCTTTCATGCCGGCCGGATCGTTCTCCGGCCAGTGCGACAACAATTGCTCGTTCATTTCCGGCGAGGCCGCCGGCGCGGGATGGCTGATCTGCCTGATCCCGCTGCTACCGGAGCGGCTCCGCCTTGCGCTGGCGCCCGGAATCATCGCCGTCTCGCTGGTGACGCCGGCCTTCCGCCTGTCGTTCGGGGGCCATTATCTTTCCGACGTGGTCCTCGGCTGGCTGTCGTCACCCGTGGTCTTCGCCCTGGTCGTGGCCGTGTTCGAAATAACGCGAGTGCGGAAAAACGCAGCATGACACGCAGGAAAAGCGAGGGCGCGCTGTCGCCAAAAAGCCGCAAGCGTCGTAGAGAGAGCCAATCCTCAATCGCGGGCGCGATCCGGTCGTCGCGCTCCCAGGGAATGGCATGAAGCTTCTCGAACTCTACATCCTGCGGCGTGTCGGCCAGATGTTCCTCACCGCGCTTCTGCCGGTGCTGGCGATCATCTGGACAACGCAGGTGCTGGCGCGAATCAATCTGGTGACCGACAGCGGCCAGTCGGTCGGCTCGTTCATGAAGCTTGCGACGCTGATCCTGCCGACCATCATACCGGCCGTTCTGCCGTTCGCGCTCGTGATCGGCATTACGCAGACGCTGACGGCGATGAACAATGATTCGGAGCTTGCGGTCATCGACGCGGCCGGAGCGCCGCGCCGCACGATCTCCAGGCCGCTGCTGATCGCTGCCGCCCTGCTCAGCGTCTTTTCCTTCCTGATGGCGAATTTCGTCGAGCCGAAGCTGCGCGTCAGCACCCGCGAGATGATTGCGGCCGCCTATGCCGACCTCCTGTCCACGGTCATCGAGGAGAAGAGCTTCCGCCGTATCGAGGACGGTCTCTACGTGCAGATTTCCGAGCGCTTGTCGGGTCGCGTGCTGCGCGGCCTGTTCGTCGCCGATTCGCGCGATCCCGCCTATTCGCTGATCTATTATGCGCGCGAAGGTGCGGTCGACGAGAGCGGAACGGCGCTGGTGATGAAGGACGGCGAGGTACAGCGCAAGACGCCCGAGGGCGAAGTGTCGATCGTGCGATTCGATTCCTATTCCTTCGATCTGTCGGATCTGTCGCAGACGCGCAGCCAGGCCCGCCTGCACGCGATCGACCGCGACCTCTCCTTCCTGCTCAATCCCGATCCCAACGACCCGGACGTGCAGAAAAACGGCGGCGAATACCGCAGCGAATTGCATCGCCGCATGAGCACCTGGGCGATGCCGCTGGTGTTCGCGCTGATCTCGCTCGTCATCTGCGGCAATGCCCGCTCGCACCGGGAAGCACGGCTGCATCCGATGGCCTCGTCGCTTGCCATCGCGCTCGGGCTCTACTGGCTGTCGAACTACGCGGTGAAGCTGGCCGAAGGCGACGCGGTCTATGTGCCACTCGTTTACGCCGTGCCGCTCATCGGCGGTGGTCTTTCCGCCTTCCTGCTGTTCAGCGGGCGCCAGTTGCGCCCCCCGCGCATCTTCCGCCATGCGGGCGCACGCCTGTGGAGCGCGATGTCGGCCTACTTCCCCCGCCGCGAATCATCCGGCAAGGGGTCTGCGCCATGATGTTCACACTCGGCCGCTACTTCTTCCGCCGTTATGTGACGACGATGCTCTGGTTCCTCGCCGGTGTGATTGCGATCGGCTATCTGATCGACTTCAGCGAGACGTCCGGACGGCTTGCCGGGCGCGGCGTCTTTTCAGTCTGGGGCCTTCTGTGGCTAACGGCTCTTCGCCTGCCGCTCATCCTGCAGCAGACGATGCCCTTCATCACGCTGTTCGTCGGCATGACGACGCTGATCGCCCTCAACCGGAAATCCGAACTCGTGGTGGCGCGGGCGGCCGGGATCTCCGTCTGGCAGTTCATGACGCCGTTCATCCTCGGCGCCTTCCTCGTCGGACTGGCCACCTCCTTCGTCGTCAATCCGCTCGCCGCCTGGGGACAGCGGCAGGCGTTGCAGATCGAAGCAAGCTCGCGGGAGAGCGGGGCGCGGCCGTCCTCCAACGCGGTGCCGTGGTTGCGCCAGATCAGCGGCAAGGCCGACGTGATCATCGGTGCGGAGACGGTTCTCGAGGACGGAACCTTCCTCGTCGACGCCGTCCTGATCCATTTCGACAGCGACGGTCGCATCATCCTGAGACAGGATGCGCACTCGGCGAAATTGAAAGATGGTTACTGGATGCTTACCGACGTGACCGAAACCCGTCCCGGTGAGGTACCCACAAGGCTCGCCACAGCCAAAGTCAGTACCAATCTGAAACAGGAATTCGTCCAGGAACGTCTGGCGCAACCGGAGACCGTTGCTTTTTATGAGCTTTCTCGAAAGATCGCTGTGGCAAGATCGTTCGGCGTGTCGACCAAGGCGCTCGAAACGCAGTTCCATTCCCTGCTGTCTCTTCCTTTCCTTTTGGTCGCAATGACGCTGATTGCTGCAACCGTTTCATTAAAATTCAGCAGGTTCAACCAGTCGCGCTCGGTGATTCTGGGTGGAATCCTGTCCGGCTTCGTGCTTTATGTGGTTACCGTGCTTGTAAAAGCATTCGGAAGCAGCGGTGTCGTACCGCCGTTCGTCGCGGCCTGGGTTCCAGTCGTCGTGGCGATGGCCCTGGGAGCGACAATCCTGCTTCATCAGGAGGATGGTTAGTGGCGGTAAGTGACCGCGAGAATATCAGAAGGCTAGCCCTAGCCCTGCTGACGGGAGTCGCCGTGTGCGCTTTGGTGTCGCCGGCCGTCGTCGCACGCGCCCAGGACAGCCAGCCGGCCGCCTCGCTTGCGACCGATATTCCCGAAGATGCAAAACTCCTGCTGGCAGCCAATGAACTGCTTTATGACCGTGACGCCGAACGCGTGACGGCGGTCGGTGGCGTGCAGATCAATTACGGCGGCTACCAGATGGTTGCCCGCAAGGTCGTCTACGACCAGAAGTCCGGCCGCATGACGGCCACCGGCAACATCGAGATGATCGAACCGGGCGGCAACCGCATCTATGCGGATACGCTCGACGTGACCGACAACTTCGCCGACGGCTTCGTCAAGGCGCTCCGAATCGAGACGACCGACAACACCCGCCTCGCCGCCGAAAGCGGCGAGCGTGTGAACGGCACGGACATGATTCTCAACAAGGGCGTCTACACCGCCTGCCTGCCCTGTGCCGATCATCCGGAACGCCCCCCGCTCTGGCAGGTCAAGGCCGAGCGCGTGATCCAGAACGGTCAGAAGCATACCGTGCGGCTGGAAAAGGCCCGCTTCGAGCTGTTCGGCCGCACGATCGCCGTCCTGCCGGCGATCGAGGTCCCCGACCATACGGTGAAGCGCAAGTCCGGCTTCCTGTTCCCGGAGATGCGAACCTCGGAAAACCTCGGCTTCGGGCTTACGGTTCCCTACTATTTCGCCATCTCCAACCAGCGCGACGCGACCGTCAAGGCGACCGGCTTCACCAGCCAGGGCGTATTGCTCGAAGCGGAAATCCGCCAACGCTTCGAGAACGGCACGGCTTCGTTGCGCGCCGCCGGCATCGACCAGCTGCACCGCGAGAGCTTCGATTCCGGCACGAGCGACGCCAACCGCGACCTGCGCGGCATGGTCGCCTCGGAAGGCAAGTTCGAGATCAATCCGCGCTGGACCTTCGGCTGGGACGTGATGTTCCAGAGCGACAACAATTTCGCCCGCACCTACAGCCTCGAGGGCCTGGACGACACGACCCATACCAATCAGGTCTACCTGACGGGTCTCGGCAAGCGCAACTCGTTCGACATGCGGGGCTACTACTTCGACGTCCAGGACGCCGATACCGAAAACACTGCCGAGAAGCAGCAGCCCACCGTGCTGCCCTCCGTCGACTACGCCTATTATGCGCCGGAGCCGATCGCCGGCGGCCAGCTCTCGGGTAACCTGAACTTCACCGCCCTGTCGCGCTTCAAGTCCGACGAATTCGACGTCGATACCAATGGCGACGGGGTGGACGATCTGACGCGTTTCCGCGGGCTCGATGGCACATCGAGCCGCCTGTCGGGCGAACTCGAATGGAAGCGCACCCTCAGCGTTCCTGGCGGCCTGCAACTGACGCCGCTGCTCGCCGCGCGGGGCGACGCCTTCGGCCTCGATGTGAACACGCCGGTCGGTTACACAGGCGACTTCACCATCGAGACGGCGGAAACCCGCCATATGCTGACGGCAGGCCTCGAAGCCCGTTATCCGGTCCTGCTGACCACCAACAACAGCAGCCACATCATCGAGCCGATCGCGCAGATCTATGCCCGCAACGACGAGCAGTTGGCCGGCCGCCTGCCGAACGAAGACGCCCAGAGCTTCGTCTTCGACGCGACGAACCTGTTCGAGCGCGACAAGTTCTCCGGCTATGACCGCGTCGAGGGTGGCACCCGCGCCAATGTCGGCCTGCGTTATACCGGCTCCTTCGACAATGGTTTCGGCGTCCGCGGCGTTTTCGGCCAGTCCTACCACATCGCCGGCCTGAACTCGTTTGCCACCGACGATCTCGTGAAGGTTGGAGCCGATTCCGGCCTCGAGACGGATGTCTCCGATTTCGTCGGCATGGCCGGTGTCGACATGCCGAACGGCATGTCGGTCGCCACCAATGTCCGGCTCGACGAGCGGACCCTGGCGCTGCGCCGGACCGATGCGAACGTCTCGTTCTCCAACGAGAAGCTGCAGACGAGCCTGACCTATTCGCAGATCGCTGCCCAGCCCGAATATGGCTTCACGGAACGCAACGACGAAATCCAGTCGGCGAGTTCGGTGAAGGTCAACGAATACTGGTCGCTGTTCGGCTCGGTCACCTGGGACCTCGACGAGAGCGTGATCAATCGCAAGGGCATCGGCATTTCCTACGCCGACGAATGCACGGTCTTCTCGCTGGTCTACTCCGACAAATACGACCCGGAAGAGGAATCGGCGAGCGACTGGTCGATCGGCGCGCGGCTGACCTTCCGCACGCTGGGCGACGTCAAGATCGGCGATACGCAGCTTGCCGGCTTCAACTGAGACCGGTTTGCCAGCAAGACCCCTCGCTATCGCGGGCTCACGTCATTGTTTCGCCGCACGGATTGTGCAATCGGTGCGGCAGATTATACTTTCACCGGACTATGCGTAGGCGGGATGAGCACATTGCTGCTCCCGCTGGAAAGGAAGATGATGGCCATTGCAATGAAGGGGAAGCGGATGCTTGTCGCCTGCGGAGTCGCGCTGGCGATCATCGCGGGTGATGCATCCGTCGTCAGCGTCGCGCAGGCAGCGAGCCAGGTTGCCGCCGTCGTCAACCGGACCGCGATCACCAATGGCGACGTCTCGCGTCGCGTGGCCTTCCTTCGCCTGCAGCGCCGCAAGGGCAACCTGAACCAGATTGCCAAGGAAGAATTGGTGGACGAAGCGCTCAAGCGCGAGGAAATTGCCCGTGTCGGCATGTCCGTCAGCACGACCGAGGTCGATGCCGCCTATGCGCGTTTCGCCTCGGGCAACAAGATGTCGCCTCAACAGATGGACAAGATCCTGGGGCAAGCAGGCGTCGGCGTCGAGCATTTCAAGGCCTATATTGCCGTCACGATGAGCTGGCCGCGGCTGGTGAATGCGCGTTACGGCTCGAAGGGGCGGCTGTCCAACCAGGACCTCGTGACCCGCCTGCTGGAAAAGAAGGAAAAGCCGGTCACGACCGAGTATTTCCTCAAGCAGGTGATCTTCGTGGTTCCGGCAGCCAAGAAGGGCATTACCGGCAAGCGCAAGGCCGAAGCCGAAGCATCGCGCGCCAAGTTCCCGGGCTGCGACGGCGCCATGGATTTTGCCAAGAACTATCTTGACGTGTCGATCCGCAATCTCGGCCGCGTGCTCGAACCCGAGCTGCCGCCGGACTGGAAGCCGCTGATCGAGAAGGCCAAGGGCGGCACAACCGGTACGCGCGTCACCGAACGCGGCGTCGAATATCTGGCGATCTGCAACCAGCGCCAGGTCTCCGACGACGTCGCGGCCGAAGTCGTGTTCCGCGCCGAGGATCTCGGCAAGGAAAAGCAGGACGACAATCCGAACTCCAAGAAATATCTGGACGAACTGCGCGCGAAAGCACAGATCGTCAACAACTGAGCCGAGAAACGGATGACCTCTGCCGACGATCTTCCTCTTGCGCTTAGCCAGGGCGACCCGGCAGGCATAGGTCCAGACATAGCGCTTGCCGCCTGGGTGAAGCGGGCGGAATACCAGTTGCCGCCCTTCGTCTTCATCGGCGATCCTGCCGTGCTGGCCGTGCGCGCCCGGCAGCTTGAGCTCGACGTTCCGCTCAAGGAAACGGATGCGGCCGGTGCCGTCGGCCTGTTCGACAAGGCGCTGCCGGTTCTCCCCGTCCCGATCGGCTTCGACGTCGTGGCCGGCGAGCCTCATGTCGCCAATGCCAAGGGCACCATCGCGGCCATCGAGACCGCCGTGCAGCTTTGCTTCGACGGCAAGGTGCGCGCCATGGTCACCAATCCGATCGCCAAGGCCGTGCTGTACGAGGCAGGCTTCGGCTTTCCGGGTCATACCGAATTCCTCGCCGACCTCGCCCAGCGCCGCACCGGCGAAACCTACCGACCAGTCATGATGCTGGCCGGCCCGAAGGTTCGGGCCGTACCGGTGACGATCCATATCCCGATCAAGGACGTCCCCGGCGCGCTTTCCGAGGCGGTGATCGTCGAGACCTGCCGGATCGTCGCTGCCGATCTCCGAAACCGTTTCGGCATAGTCCATCCCCGTCTTGCCGTCGCCGGCCTCAACCCGCATGCCGGAGAAGGCGGCGCGATCGGCCATGAGGACGAGGACATCATCCATCCGGCCATCATGAAGCTGCGCAGCGAGGGCATCGATGCCTTCGGGCCGCTGCCGGCCGACACCATGTTCCATGACGAGGCCCGCCGCCGCTACGACGTAGCCATCTGCATGTATCACGATCAGGCGCTGATCCCGGTCAAGGCCCTCGGCTTCGACGATTCGGTCAATGTCACGCTCGGCCTTCCCTTCGTCCGCACGTCTCCGGATCACGGCACGGCCTTCGGCATTGCCGGCCAGGGCATCGCCCGCGAAGACAGCCTGGTCGCGGCGCTGAAGCTCGCCGACACGATCAGCCGGACGAGCGAAGCGCAATCCTGATGGCCGCTATCGACGGACTGCCGCCGCTGCGTGACGTCATCGCCCGCCACGGGCTCGACGCGCGCAAGGCGCTCGGCCAGAACTTCCTGCTCGACCTCAATCTCACCCAGAAGATCGCCCGGACCGCCGGACCGCTCGAGGGTGTCACCGTGTTCGAGGTGGGCCCCGGCCCCGGCGGCCTGACGCGCGCCATCCTGTCGCTCGGCGCCAAGAAGGTCATCGCCGTCGAGCGCGATGCCCGCTGCCTGCCGGCGCTGGCCGAAATCGCCGACCACTATCCCGGACGTCTCGAGGTGATCGAGGGCGATGCGCTGAAGACCGACTTCGAGGCGATGGCGCCGGACGGTCCGGTCAAGATCATCGCCAACCTGCCCTACAATGTCGGCACGCAGCTGCTGATCAACTGGCTGCTGCCGCGCAACTGGCCGCCCTTCTGGCAGTCGATGACACTGATGTTTCAGCGGGAAGTCGGCCTGCGCATCGTCGCCGACGAGAGTGACGACCATTATGGCCGGCTCGGGGTCCTGTGCGGATGGCGCACCGACGCACATATGGCCTTCGACGTGCCGCCGCAGGCCTTCACGCCGCCGCCCAAGGTCACCTCCTCCGTCGTGCATCTGGTGCCGAGGCCGCAACCGCTGAAGTGCGACGTCGAGAAGCTCGAACGGGTGACGCAGGCCGCCTTCGGCCAGCGCCGCAAGATGCTGCGCCAGAGCCTCAAATCGCTCGGTGGCGAGACGCTGCTCGGCAAGGCGGGGATCGATCCGGCGCGTCGTGCCGAGACGCTCTCGGTCGAGGAATTCTGCCGCATCGCCAATCTGCTGTAGCGGCGATAGGCCGGCTGGCTATTGGCCGCCGGCGACCGTGGGGTAAACCCGGACGCCCGATCCCGGCACCCCGCCATTCGCCTCCGCGACCAGCCAGTCCGCCAGCTGCTCCACGCCTGCGCGTCGTGCCTTGGAGACGAGCAGCCAGTAGCCGCGCTCCTTGCGCTCCAGAACCGCTCCGGCGCGGCAGAGCATGCCGCTGTCGATGATCTGGTCGACCAGGCCGAGCCAGCCCAGCGCCAGCCCCTGCCCCGCCAGCGCCGCCTGGATGACCATGGCATAGGTATTGAAACTCATGTCGCCGAGCATGGCATCGACCTTGCGGCCCGTCCCGACCTCGGCCAGATAGCTCGTCCACTCGAACCACGGCGACGGTCCGGCCGCATCCAGATGGATGAGCGGCACCCCCGCCAGCGCGTCCGGCTCGTCGAAGGGGCCATGCTTTGCGAGAAAGGCCGGCGTGCAGATCGGCAGAACGCGCTCCGGCATCAGCAGGATGCCGTCCTGACCGAACTCACCCCGCGATCCGAAGGCAACCGCGATGTCGGAATCCTCCTCCCAGGCGGGGGCGAGGCGCTGCGTGGCGACGATCTGCAGGTCCAGTTCCGGGTGAGACTGGCGAAACGCATGCATGCGCGGAATGAGCCAGAGGCTCGAAAAGGCATAGTCGGTGCAAAGGCGGATGACCGGCCTGTGGCCCGCGGCACGGATGACGCGCTCCAGTTCGTCCAGCTCCGCGACCGTGCGGGCGGCGATGTCGAACACGCGCCGTCCCTCGTCCGTCAGCGCCACACCGCGATGCAGGCGCCGCAGCAGGGGCACGCCGAAACTCTGCTCCAGCTGACGCATCTGATAGCTGACGGCGGGCTGGCTCAACCCCCGTGCCCGGGCGGCGGCGGACAGCGAACCACGCCGGCCGATCTCGACCAGCAAGCGCATCCATCCGAGGTCCACCGGCGCATCTGCCATAAACAACCTTTATGCCAATCATCGAAAATATCCAGCTTCACAGCCTATCGTAGTTTCCGCTTCAATAAACCTAGCGAATGTCAAAAAAGAGGGAACGAAGACATGCACAAGAACAAAGGCTTGAACCGTTACTGGCTCGGCGCCGCCGCAATCGCCGTGGTGATGTGCACAGCACCAGCTCAGGCCGCCGATGCCGAAAGCTGCCAGACGATCCGGCTCTCCGACCCCGGCTGGACGGACATCACTGCGACCAATGGCGTGGCGTCGGTGCTGCTCGACGCGCTCGGCTACGAGGCCGAGGTCAAGACGCTCGCCGTGCCGATCGGATACCAGTCGATGAAGAACGGCGAGATCGACGTCTTCCTCGGCAACTGGATGCCGGCGCAGCAGGCCTTCATCGACGATCTCAACGCCGCCAAGGCGGTCGAGGTGATCAACAAGAATCTCGAAGGCGCCAAGTTCACCCTGGCAGTGCCCACCGCCTCGGCCGAGAAGGGCGTCAAGGACTTCGCCGACCTCGAGAAGCATGGCGACGAATTCGAACGCACGATCTACGGCATCGAGCCCGGCGCACCGGCCAACCTCAACATCCAGAAGATGATCGACGCCGGCGAATTCGGGCTGAAGGACTGGACGCTCGTCGAATCCGGCGAACAGGCCATGCTCTCGCAGGTCGAACGAGCGACGAAGGAGGGCAAGGGCGTTGTCTTCCTTGCCTGGGCTCCACATCCGATGAACGAGCGCTTCCAGATCACCTATCTCTCCGGCGGCGACGCCCATTTCGGCCCCAACTACGGCGGCGCCGAAGTTTATACCCTGGCCCGCACCGGCTGGTCGGAGACCTGCCCGAACGCGGCGAGCCTGTTCAAGCAACTCAAGTTCGAAGTGGGCATGGAGAACGTGCTGATGGGCGAGATCCTCGGCGGCAAGGATTCCAAGGAGGCGGCGAGCGCCTGGCTGAAGGCCAACCCCGCAGCGCTCGAACCCTGGCTGGCCGGCGTGACGACCTTCGACGGCAAGCCGGGTGCCGAAGCCGTCAAGTCGTCCCTCGGGCTCTGAGAAGGAAAGCGTCGTGCAATCCCGTCCCAACATCCTGATCCTGATGGTGGATCAATTCAACGGCACGCTGTTTCCGGACGGGCCGGCCGAGTTTCTCCACGCACCCCATCTGAAATCCCTGGCGAAGCGCTCCGTGCGCTTCGCCAATGCCTATACGGCCAGCCCGCTCTGCGCGCCGGCCCGCGCCTCGTTCATGTCGGGGCAATTGCCGAGCCGCACCCGCGTCTATGACAATGCCGCGGAATTCGCCTCCGACATTCCGACCTTCGCCCATCACCTGCGCAATGCCGGCTACCAGACCAGCCTGTCGGGCAAGATGCATTTCGTCGGTCCCGACCAGTTGCACGGTTTCGAGGAGCGCCTGACGACCGACATCTATCCCGCCGACTTCGGCTGGACGCCCGACTATTCCAAACCCGGCGAGCGGATCGACTGGTGGTACCACAATCTCGGCTCCGTCACCGGGGCGGGCGTAGCCGAGATCACCAACCAGATGGAGTATGACGACGAGGTCGCCTACCATGCGACACGCCGGCTCTATGATCTGTCGCGCGGCCAGGACGAGCGGCCGTGGTGCCTGACGGTGAGCTTCACCCACCCCCACGACCCTTACGTGGCGCGGCGCAAGTTCTGGGAACTCTACGAGGACTGCCCGGCGCTCGATCCGACCGTTCCGGCGATCCCTTACGCGGACCAGGACCCGCATTCGAAGCGGCTGATGGATGCCTGCGACCACACCGCCTTCAGCATCACCGACGAGGACATCCGTCGGGCCCGGCGCGGCTATTTCGCCAATGTCTCCTATGTCGACGAGAAGATCGGCGAGATCCTCGACGTGCTGGAACGGACCCGCATGGCGGACAATACCGCCATCCTGTTCGTCTCCGACCATGGCGACATGCTGGGCGAGCGCGGCCTGTGGTTCAAGATGAACTTCTTCGAGGGCTCCGCCCGCGTGCCGCTGATGCTCTGCGCGCCCGGTCTCGAGGCCGGGCTGATCGCCCAGCCGGTATCGACGCTCGACGTCACGCCGACCCTCGCGCGCCTTGCCGGCATCGACATGTCCGCCCTCGCCGCCTGGACCGATGGCGAGGACCTGCTGCCGCTTGCGACCGGCAAGGGCTCGCGCAGTCCCGTGCCGATGGAATATGCGGCGGAAGGGTCGGTCGCGCCGCTGGTCGGGTTGCGCGACGGCCGCTTCAAGCTGACGCTGTGCGATCAGGATCCGCCGATCCTCATCGACCTCGAGGCCGATCCGCAGGAACTGCGGAACCTGGCGGGGCAGCCCGCCCATGCCGAGACCTTCCAGCGTCTTTCCGCAGCAGC
This sequence comes from Allorhizobium sp. GW101-3B10, assembly GCF_059424725.1. Classification (NCBI taxonomy): domain Bacteria; kingdom Pseudomonadati; phylum Pseudomonadota; class Alphaproteobacteria; order Hyphomicrobiales; family Rhizobiaceae; genus Allorhizobium; species Allorhizobium sp. GW101-3B10. The sequence goes on from NZ_JBWKZR010000001.1 coordinate 2,315,660, forward strand.
GACGAAGCGCTGGGACCTCAAGCGTTACGACGCGGCCGTGCGGGAAAGCCAGGCTAGGCGCCACGTCGTCTATGCGGCGCTGCGCAACGGGGCCTACTTCCCGTGGGACTACCAGCCGCTGCAGAAGGCGTCCGAGCGCTACATGCGCAACCACATGGATCTGAACGTGCTCGAGGAGAACCAGCGCTTCCCGCGCGGCGAATGATGCGGCGGCGTGCCTTCCGGCCGGGATCGCTTGTCCGTTCCCGGCCGGAAGGACTGAAAGGCGTTGCCGCCCAATGACGGCCGGCAGAGGCGGCATCGCAACTCAGACGCAGCCCTGAGCCTATTTATGCCCTGAAACCATCCGACTCTGGCGTCAACGCCCGTCCGACGTGACGAGTGTGCTGACGAAGTCGAACAGGCCGTGGCGACGGTCGCGGCGCAGGCGCTCGGCCTTGACGATCGACTGCACCGCATCGAAGGCGGCATCGAGGTCGTCGTTGACGATGACGTAGTCATATTCGCGCCAGTGGGAGATTTCCGCCCGGGAATTGGCAAGCCGGGTCTGGATGACTTCCTCGGTGTCTTCGGCACGGCGGTGCAGCCGGGACTGCAATTCCGCCATGGTCGGCGGCAGGATGAAGATCGACACGACGTCCGCCTTCATCTTGTCCTGCAGCTGCTGGGCACCCTGCCAGTCGATGTCGAACAGCATGTCGCGGCCTTCCGACATGGCAAGCTCGACGGGATCGCGCGGCGTGCCGTAGAAGTTGCCGTGAACCTCGGCCCATTCCAGCAGAGAATCGGAATCGCGCATACGCTCGAACTCGCGCTGCGAGACGAAGTGGTAGTGAACCCCCTCTATCTCGCTCTGCCGCCGCTGGCGCGTGGTGACGCTCACCGACATGCCAATCTGGCGGTCGCGTTCCATCAGATTGCGGGCGATCGTCGACTTTCCCGCGCCCGACGGCGACGAGATCACCAGCATCAGCCCCCGGCGCGCGATCGGTATGACCGTCCCCTTGCCCTCTACCATCGGTTCACTCCAAATTCTGGACCTGTTCGCGGAACTGGTCGATCACGACCTTCAACTCGATGCCCGCGGAGGTCACGGCCACGGCGTTCGACTTCGAGCAGATGGTATTCGATTCGCGGTTGAATTCCTGCGCAATGAAATCGAGCTTGCGCCCGACCGGGCCGCCCATGGCGAGAAGATCGCGGGCGGCCGCGACATGGGCCTTCAGCCGGTCGATTTCCTCGCGCAGATCGGCGCGGGTGGCCAGAAGCGCCGCCTCGGCATGGAGCCGGTCGCGGTCGAGCGTCGCGGCAGCGCCGATCAGCGCGGCGACCTGGCTTTCCAGCTTGCGGGCGATCTCGTCCGGCTGGCGCGACGGGTCGGCCTCGACGATGTGCGCGAGTTCCTCGATGCGCGTCACCTGGTCCGACAGCAGGCGACAGAGCGCGTCACCCTCGATCCGCCGCATCTCGCACAGCGCGTGCACCGCCTGTTCCAGGCCGGTGAGCACATCGGCGTCGCGCCGGGCGAGCGCGTCGACGTCGTCGGCGGCCTCCTTGAATTCGACGAGCCCGCGGATCGACAGGAGGGCATCGAGCGTCAGCGGCGCGGGATCGACCAGCTCGGCACCGAGATCCTGGCGCAGCCTCAGCACGGCGTCGAGCGTCTCGCGGTTGAGCACCGCCTCGACGCGGTTTTCACTGACCTGCACGGTCAGTCCGACCTGGACATTGCCGCGCGTGACATATTGCGAGACCAGACGGCGGACTTCGCCCTCGAAGGTCTCCATGCCCTGCGGCAGGCGCATGCGGATATCCAGGCCCTTGCCGTTGACCGAGCGCAGTTCCCACGCCCAGCGATACCGCCCGACGGTGCCTTCGCTGCGGGCAAAGCCGGTCATGGATTGCAGTGCCATCGCCCTACCCTCGCCCTGGAGATCAGTTGGTCTTCTTCTTCTTGACGGCAGCGGCATCCGGATCCGTCTCCGGCGTCGCGTCGACCGCAGCGCCCGGGTCCTCGCCCCGTTCCGCTTCGAGCTTGCGCCAGCTCTTCACATTGGCGTTGTGTTCATCGAGCGTCGCGGCGAAGACATGGCCTCCGGTGCCGTCGGCAACGAAGTAGAGATCCTTGGTCTTCCACGGATGGGCGACGGCCTCAAGCGCGGCACGGCCGGGATTGGCGATCGGGCCCGGCGGCAGGCCCTTGATGACATAGGTGTTGTACGGCGTCTCTTTCTTCAGGTCGGACTGGTAGATCGGCCGGTCGGCCGGCTTCCCGTCCCCGCCGAACAGGCCGTAGACGATGGTCGGGTCGGACTGCAGCCGCATGCCCTTGGCCATGCGGTTGATGAAGACGGAGGCGACATGGGCGCGCTCGTCGTCCTTGCCCGTCTCCTTCTCGACGATGGAGGCGAGCGTGACGAACTCCTCCTTCGTCTTCAAAGGCAGGTCCGGATCGCGCTTTTCCCAGATCTGGTCGACCAGCTTGGCCTGCGCCGCAGCCATCTGGCTGACGATCTCGGTGCGCTTGGTGCCGCGCGAATATTTGTAGGTATCAGGCCGGAGCGAACCCTCGACCGGCAGTTCGGCCGGCAGCTCGCCTTCGAGCACCGAATCGTCCGCCAGCCGCTTGAACATCTGCTTGACGGTGAGGCCCTCCGGCATCGAGACGGAATAGAGGATGGACTTGCCGGACTTCAGCAGTTCCATGATCTCCTTCATCGAGGCCCCGGCCTTGATCTCGTATTCGCCGGCCTTCAGGCTTTCGCCCTCCCGCAAGTAGGTCGAGGTGACGTGGCGGAAGATGCGAGCATCGGCGATGATGCCGTTGCGCTCCAGGCTGCCGGCAATTTCGGCCAGGCCCGCGCCAGTGCGCACGACGAAGTTGGTATTGGTCGCGAGCGGCCCGGGATTCTGGTAGGCCGACATGGCGTAGAAGAAGACGGCAACCGCGATCACGCAGATTACCACTGTCATCGTCATCAGGAAGTTGAGGAAGATCACCAGCTGGCTGCGCGCCTTGCGCGACCGGCGCGGCGGCGCGGGAACGCGCTCGGGCCGCAGTGCCTCGGTCGGAGACTTCGGAATGATCGGCCCCTTCGCAGACGTTTCCGCTCCGCGGCCAAAGGAAACCCCGCTGTTCTGGCTATTGTCGGTCACCGGCAATCCTCTTCAGTTCGGTATCGCTGCTGTCTGGCCAAGCAATACGGCAAAAAGCAGGTGGAAGCGGAGCTTGCGCCCCGGCATCCACAGACTTCACCGTGCTCGCGCGGCGCTCAGCCCTCGTAGCGCCGAAGCACCAGCGAGGCGTTCGTACCGCCAAATCCGAAGGAGTTGGACAGCGCGACGTTGATTTCGCGCTTGCGCGCCTTGTGGGGCACGAGATCGATCGCCGTCTCGACAGCGGGATTGTCGAGGTTCAGCGTCGGGGGGGCGACATTGTCGCGAATGGCAAGCGCCGAGAAGATCGCTTCCACGGCGCCGGCAGCACCCAGCAGATGGCCGATGGCCGACTTGGTCGACGACATCGAGATCTTCGAGGCCGAATCGCCGACCAGACGCTCGACCGCGCCAAGCTCGATCGTGTCGGCCATGGTCGAAGTGCCATGGGCATTGATGTAGTCGATATCCGCCGGCTTAAGGCCGGCGCGCTTCAGCGCCATGGTCATGCAGCGGAATGCGCCGTCGCCGTCCTCGGAGGGGGCGGTAATATGGAAGGCATCGCCGGACAGGCCGTAGCCGACCACTTCGGCATAGATCTTGGCGCCGCGCGCCTTGGCGTGTTCGAGTTCCTCGAGCACGACGATGCCTGCGCCTTCGCCCATGACGAAGCCGTCGCGATCCTGATCCCACGGGCGCGAGGCGGCCTTGGGATCGTCGTTGCGTGCCGTCGACAGCGCCTTGCAGGCGGCAAAACCGGCAAGAGAAATGCGGCTGATGGGCGATTCCGTGCCGCCAGCCACCATCACGTCGGCATCGCCGAACGCGATCAGCCGCGCCGCGTCGCCGATGGCATGGGCGCCGGTGGAGCAGGCCGTGACGACCGAATGATTGGGACCGCGCAGCTTGCGGCGGATCGACACCTGGCCCGAGGCCAGATTGATCAGGCGGCCGGGAATGAAGAAGGGCGACAGGCGACGCGGGCCCTTGTCGCGCAGGATATAGCCGGCCTCGACGATGCCTTCGATGCCGCCGATGCCCGAGCCGATCAAAACGCCGCTGGCGCACTGATCGTCGTTCGTCTTCGGGTGCCAGCCGGCGTCATTCAGTGCCATGTCGGCTGCGGCGATCGCATAGATGATGAAGGAGTCGACCTTGCGCTGCTCCTTGTGCTCCATCCAATCGTCAGGATTGAAGGCGCCCTCGGCATCGCCAGTCGGAATACGACAGGCGACCTTGGCCGGCAGGTCATCGACCTCGAATTCGGTCACGAGGCGGGCACCACTTTCGCCGGCGAGAAGTTTCGACCAGGTCAGTTCAGTTCCACACCCTAGCGGAGATACCATGCCGGTACCGGTGATAACGACACGTCTCATCGCCCGTAGTCCACCCCACTCTTGCAGTCGAAGTCATTAGAAAACAGTAAGGCCCGCATGTCGCGGGCCCCGGCGGGAAGGTCAGCCAAAGCTGCCGTCCCGCTATTCCTGCAATCGATCAGGGCTGAGCCTTCTCGATGAACTTCACGGCGTCGCCGACCGTCAGGATCGAGTCAGCGGCATCGTCCGGGATCTCGACGCCGAATTCTTCTTCGAAGGCCATGACCAGTTCGACCGTGTCGAGCGAATCCGCACCCAGATCGTCGATGAAGCTGGCGCCTTCAACAACCTTTTCAGCGTCAACGCCGAGATGATCAACAACAATTTTCTTAACGCGTTCTGCGATATCGCTCATGTCGGTTTCCTCGACCTTCTTAATCTCAGGGCCGTCGTGACGACTTCCCTACCCTGTATCAAACCGGAGAACGTTTCGTTCCCCCGGCAAACCCGTTCAGCCCTGCCTCAACGAACCAACCATGCAATCAAACGCATAGCAATCGTCTTAAATGACAGGACGACTGTTCACAGTCATGGCCCGCTTAACACGGTTTAGCCGCGCCGCAAAGCCAGAAATTCGCCCGCAGCGGTTGCTCAACATGCAATTGAGAAACCGTGGCGCCGCGGGCGAGGATCCATCAGATCATCGCCATGCCGCCGTTGACGTGCAGGGTCTGCCCGGTCATGTAGCTCGCCTCGTTGGAGGCAAGATAGACGACGGCGGAGGCGACTTCGGCGCCGGTGCCCATGCGACGCATCGGGATCGCGCCCATGATGGCGTCCTTCTGCTTGTCGTTGAGCTTGCCGGTCATGGCGCTTTCGATGAAGCCGGGCGCAACGCAGTTCACCGTCACGTTGCGGGTGGCGATTTCCTGGGCGAGCGACTTGGAGAGGCCGATCATGCCGGCCTTCGAGGCGCAGTAGTTGGCCTGGCCCGGATTGCCCGTGACCCCGACGACCGAGGTGATGTTGATGATGCGGCCGAAGCGGCGGCGCATCATCGGATGGGTGAGTTCGCGCGTCAGGCGGAAGACGGCCGTCAGGTTGACTTCGAGCACGCTGTCCCAGTCGGCGTCCTGCATGCGGACGAACAGGCCGTCCTTGGTGATACCGGCATTGTTGACCAGGATGTCGACGCCTTCGAGGTCGGCCTCGGCCTTCTCGCCGAGCGCCTTGACCTCGTCGCGGTCGGACAGGTTGGCCGGGAAGATCTTGACCCGGTCGCCGAGTTCGGCGGCCAATGCCTCGAGCTTCTCGACGCGCGTGCCGTGCAGGCCGACGATGGCGCCCTGGGCGTGCAACTGCCTGGCGATCTCCTCGCCGATGCCACCGGTCGCGCCGGTGACGAGGGCCTTGCGGCCGGTCAGGTCAAACATGTTCCTAGTTCCTTGTTCCAGATCATCCAGACAATCAGCCGAGAAGCGCGGCAAGCGCCGCGTCGATGTCGGCCGCAGCATTGACGGCAACGCCGCTGAGGTTCTTGTCGATGCGACGGGCAAGCCCGGTCAGCACCTTGCCGGAGCCGATTTCATAAAGTGTCGTGACGCCGTTGGCGCCGAACCATTCGACCGTCTCGCGCCAGCGCACCTGGCCGGTCACCTGCTCGACCAGCAGGTCGGCGATCTCACCGGCGTCGGTGACGGGGGCGGCGCGCACATTGGCGATCAGCGGTACGACCGGATTGTGCTTCTCGACCTTGGCCAGCGCCTCGCGCATGGCGACGGCGGCGGGGCCCATCAGGGCTGAATGGAAGGGTGCAGAGACCGGCAGCATGATGGCGCGCTTGGCGCCCTTTTCGGTGGCAAGGGCCGCCGCCTTCTCGACCGCGGCCTTGGCACCGGAGATGACCAGCTGGCCGCCGCCATTGTCGTTGGCGATCTGGCAGGGGCCGGCAGACGAAGCGTCCTGGCAGACTGCCTGCACATCGCCGTGCTCAAGGCCGATGATCGCCGCCATGGCACCCTCGCCGACCGGAACGGCGGCCTGCATGGCATTGCCGCGGATGCGCAGGAGGCGCGCAGTGTCGGCGAGCGAGAAGGTGCCGGCGGCACAGAGTGCGGAATACTCGCCAAGCGAATGGCCGGCGACGAAGGATATCTTGGACTTGAGGTCGAGGCCGCGGGCCTGCATGACACGGATGACCGCCATCGAGACAGCCATCAAGGCCGGCTGGGCATTGGCCGTCAGGGTCAATGTCTCTTCCGGCCCGTCGAACATGGTGGTCGAGAGCTTTTCGCCGAGCGCCTCGTCGACTTCCGCAAAGACCGCCTTCGCTTCAGCATAGGTTTCGGCAAGCTCCTTGCCCATGCCGACGGCCTGACTGCCCTGGCCGGGGAATGTGAATGCAATGCTCATGGGCTTTACTCCCTTGGGTTTTTGCCCTCCATTCACATCTTTGCCTTGGGAGTCAAGTGTTGGGGAGGTGCACTCCTTGGCCGGCATTGCGCGCAAAGCTGGTCTTCCCAGTGAGATTAGGGAAGGTTGATGGCAAATCTGATGGCCTTCCTGGCGAGCAGATAGAAGGCAAACCACAATACGATACCAATGAGAAAGAGGTAGTGAAACTCAAACGTATAGTCTTCCTGAATCAAAACCAGCGGCCGCGACCGGGTGGGATCTGCCTTGTCGTAGAGGATGTCGATCTTCTCGGCTATGGGCAACGGCTCACGATCAAACCAACCTTCCATCTGGCAAGGAAACTTCGATTGGTGACGCATCGTATCGCCATTGTCGGTCACGAAAGAATAGAGGATTTGATAGGTGCAGGAGCGATTGCGTCTACCCCGCTGAATCTCGGCCTTTTCAACCTCGGCGACAGCCGTCGTCCAATGCGTCAGCTGTTGCTCGGCAATACGCTTGTTTTTGGTATGCACGGCCAGCACGAGACCTATCAACAGAGCCGCTAAAATCAGCGCAAAGGCATGTGACGCAAGTTTTGCCCGCCCCTCGTATTGCATTCTCCCACTCCGGCATTTGGCGCTAGGTTTGACTAGCTATCGGCAAAGAATGAACGCTTCGTTGCAGCGCATAGGTGCGCCTTCGGTGCAAGCACTCGTCTTGAGTGTTGCTCGAGCCAGAGAGGGCTGGAGTTCATCATTGTGCGCTTGCGATATGGCAATTCCCCATTATCTTTGCCACGACTTCGCGGCCTGCATCTGGCCAACTTCCCAATAGAGGCTTTCCCATGAAGATGAACCGGCTCGGCCGAACCGATATCCTTGTCTCCGAAATCTGCCTCGGCACCATGACCTGGGGTTCGCAGAACACCGAGGCCGAAGCCTTCGAGCAGATGGACTATGCCGTCGAACACGGCATCAATTTCTTCGACACCGCCGAACTCTACCCGACCACGCCGCTCTCGCCCGAGACCTATGCGTTGACCGAGACGATCATCGGCAACTGGTTCGCCAAAACCGGCAAGCGCAAGGATGTCGTGCTCGCCACCAAGGTCGCCGGTGCCGGCCGGCCCTATATCCGCGAAGGCAGGCCGATCACCGGCGCGTCGATCCGCGAGGCGGTGGATGCCAGCCTCAGGCGCCTGCAGACCGACTATATCGACCTCTACCAGATCCACTGGCCGAACCGCGGGCATTTCCACTTCCGCCAGGCCTGGAGCTACAACCCTTATGGCCAGGACCGCGAGCGCACGCTCGCCGACATGAACGAAAAGCTCGAGGCGCTCGACGAATGCGTCAAGGCCGGCAAGATCCGCGCCATCGGCCTTTCCAACGAGACGACCTGGGGCACGCAGAAATACATCGCGCTGGCCGAGGCGCGCGGCCTGCCGCGCGTCGCGACCGTGCAGAACGAATATAATCTGCTCTACCGACACTATGATCTCGACATGGCGGAGCTTTCCCACCACGAGGACGTCGGCCTTCTCGCCTATTCGCCGCTCGCCGCCGGTCTGCTCAGTGGCAAATATCTCGACGGCCGCAAGCCGACAGGCTCGCGCGGCGCGATCAACGGCGATCTCGGCGGCAGGCTGCAGCCGCTGCAGGAGCCCGCGGTCCGCGTCTATGTGGACATGGCGAAAAAGCACGGCCTCGACCCGTGCCAGTTGGCGATCGCCTTCTGCCTGACACGGCCCTTCATGGCTTCGGTCATCATCGGTGCGACGACGATGGAGCAGTTGAAGACGGACATCGGTTCCGCCGACATCACGCTGTCGGGCGAGATCCTGAAGGAGATCGGCAAGGTGCACCGGGTCTATCCGGCGCCGATCTGAGCGGCACCATGGCCGTTCCGGCGAACAAGGTCCAACTTCTGGACGCGATGCAGCAGGGCTTTGCCAAATTGGAGACCGAGCTTTCGACGATCGACCCCGGGGAAGCGCAGTATCCGGGCATGGAAGGCCATGCCCGGGGAACCACGATGAGCGTCAACGACCTCGTCGCCTATCTCGACGGTTGGGGACAACTGGTGCTGAAATGGGTCGAACTGCGCGACCGAGGCCTGGAGCCGGACTTTCCGGAGACGGGCTACAAATGGAACGAACTCGGCGCGCTGGCGCAGAAATTCTACCGTGACCAGCAGGGCCTCGACTTTGCCGACTGCCTCGACAAACTGAGAGCGACCCATGCGCGGCTGGTCGCACTCGTCGAGCGTCTGGACAACGACGCGCTCTATGGTCACGGCTGGTACGATCGATGGACGCTCGGGCGCATGATCCAGTTCAACACCGCCTCGCCCTATGCCAATGCGCGGGCGCGCATCCGCAAGTGGAAGAAGGCGAAAGCGGCGGTTTGAACGGTTTTTCCGGGATTGACCTTGCTATCGCGCCGAAAATCCGTATAAGCGCGCTGTTCACAACACCCGGTCTCATGGCTGGTGGCTGAACGGAGGGCCGGTATCCGATGAGGATGCCGCAGGAACCAAGAGAGGTTCCGGCCTCCCGTGTCTCCGCTCTCGACCGTCTCGATACAACAGCTTTTCTTGCCTTGGGTTTCCCAAACAGGAGCAGTCGTTGAGGCTTAGCGCCGGATCCGGGTGATGACAACCGCAAGAAAGGCAAAGCTTACAATGGCTCTTTACGAACATGTATTCCTTGCCCGGCAGGATATGTCCGCACAGCAGGTTGATGCCCTCGTCGAACAGTACAAGGGTGTTATCGAAGCGAATGGCGGCAAGGTCGGGCGCGTAGAAAACTGGGGCCTCAAGTCCCTCACCTACCGCATCAAGAAGAACCGCAAGGCTCACTACGCCCTGATGGACATCGAAGCTCCGGGTGCAGCGATCCATGAAATGGAACGCCAGATGCGCATCAACGAAGACATTCTTCGTTACATGACCATCGCCGTGGAAGCCCACGAAGAAGGCCCGTCTGCCATGATGCAGAAGCGCGACCGTGACGACCGTCCGCGTCGTGACGGCGACCGTCCGGAGCGCAGCTTCGGCGATCGCGATCGTGGCCCGCGTCCGGACCGTGGTCCGCGCGAAGGTGGCTTCGAGCGTCGTCCGCGCGAAGACCGCGCGTAATTTCGAGCAATAGGAGAAAACACAATGGCTGATGCATCCTCTGCTCCGGCACGCCGTCCGTTCCATCGTCGTCGCAAGACCTGCCCCTTCTCGGGCGCAAATGCACCGAAGATCGACTACAAGGACGTCCGTCTCCTGCAGCGCTACATTTCCGAGCGCGGCAAGATCGTTCCTTCGCGTATCACCGCAGTTTCCCAGAAGAAGCAGCGCGAACTGGCCCAGGCCATCAAGCGCGCCCGCTTCCTCGGCCTGCTGCCCTACGTCGTAGCGTAACTTGATCCGAAGCCTGCCGGCCTTGCCGGCGGGCTTCCTCCCTTCCGCGTTGGGCGCGGATCGGAACCCATGCCCAAGGTCGGGCGACTTCATCCGAAGCATGAACGACCTCAGGTGAAATCCCATGTTGGGGACGGACTTCAGGATCTGAATCCGGCTTTTCCCCTAACTGCTTGAACCAGCAGGACAGCGAACGTGAAACAGGTAAATGGACAACTGCTGCTGATCGGCCTGATCGCCGGTCTCACCGCCGCCCTGCTCGTACTGGGCGCGAGCGCGCAGCCGTCCTTTTCGTCCATCCTCTATGCCGCTTCCGCCCTGCCCGTGCTGATCGTCGGCCTCGGCTGGGGCAATGTCGCGGCCATCGCTGCCGTCGCCACCGCGGCTGTCATCGGCGCGCTCGTCATTTCCCCGCTGTTCGCGCTGGCCATGGCGATCTTCACCCTGCTGCCGGCCGGCTGGCTCAGCCACCTCGCCAACCTCGCCCGTCCCGCGTCCGAAATCGGCGGCCCGGACGATCTGCTGGCCTGGTATCCGCTCTCCGACATCCTGCTGCATCTCTGCGCGCTGGTGTCGGTGGCCGTCATCTTCCTCGGCGTGATGATCGGCTACGGCCCGGAACTCACCGGCCAGATGGTCGACCTGCTCATGGCATCGGTCGCCGACCGGGACCCGACGCTTGCCGCCGACCCGGCCTCGGTCGAACAGATCAAGAGCATGATGGTGCTGCTGCTGCCGATCGTCCAGGGCGGCATGTGGGTGCTGATGCTGTTTGCGGCCTATTACATCGCCATGCGCGTCGTCAGCGCGTCCGGCCGGGCGCTTCGCCCGCGCGAGGACCTGCCGTCGTCGCTGCGGATGAACCGCAATGCGACCTTCGTCTTTCTCGCCGGCATCGTCGCCTGCTTCGTCGGCGGCGTCCCCGCCCTGATCGGGGCGACGATTTGCGGCACCTTCGGCGCGGGTTTCCTGCTTGCCGGCTTCGGCTCGCTGCACCTGCGGACCCGCGGCAAGGACTGGCGCCTGCCGGTCCTCGTTCTCGCCTACATCGCGACGCCGATGGTGCTCCCCGCCTTCGTCATTCTCGTCCTCGGGCTCGCCGATACGCGGCGAACCGTGGCCCTGACCCCGGCCCGCAAGGCCGGAACCGATAATTCCAAGTCTTGAACTCAAACTGAAAGGAACAGAGAAATGGAAGTCATTCTTCTTGAACGCATCGCCAAGCTCGGCCAGATGGGCGAGACGGTAAAGGTTCGTGACGGCTTCGCCCGTAACTACCTCCTGCCGCTCGGCAAGGCGCTGCGCGCCAACGCCGCCAACAAGGCCCGTTTCGACGCCGAGCGCGCAACGCTCGAAGCCCGCAATCTCGAGCGCAAGGCCGAAGCCCAGAAGGTCGCCGACGTTCTCGACGGCAAGTCCTTCATCGTCGTTCGTTCGGCCGGCGAAACCGGCCAGCTCTACGGTTCGGTCGCCGCCCGTGACGTCGTCGAGATCCTCGGCGCCGAAAACTTCGTCATCGGCCGCAACCAGGTCGAGCTCAACACCCCGATCAAGACCATCGGCCTGCACAAGGTGGTCATCCACCTGCATGCCGAAGTCGAAATCTCGGTCGAGCTCAACGTTGCCCGTTCGGCCGAAGAAGCCGAGCGCCAGGCCAAGGGCGAAAGTCTCACCTCGGCCGACGCCATCTACGGCGTTGACGAAGACGCGCTTCGTCCGGAAGACTTCTTCGATCCGGACGCTGACCGCGACGGCGACGAAGAATAAGCATCGGCTGGAGCCGCATGTCAGAACGCCCGGGTCCTTCGACCCGGGCGTTTTTCTTTGCCAGGACCTTCGCGGCGGGGCGGCAAGGGGCGAACTATTTGCGCTGACGGCACCCCTTTGGGATATGATTGGATGGTGTCCTGCGATTCGCGCGGCAAATGGGTATGCAAGCTCTTTCATCGGCGATGCGCAGATTCTCTCAGGCCCCCTGTGGATAGACGGGGACAAGTCTGACGCGCTCGATTGAAGTTGACTCGCACCGAGCCAGCCGCCAAATCCTAGGGCCAACAAGATCGACATTCCCGAGAAGAAAAGACGGTAGCCCGCGATGAACGATGCTGCGCGCAAGATAGCCCAAATCCAGCCGGCCGAACCCCATTACCGGGAAGCGCCGAACAATATCGAAGCCGAACAGGCCCTGCTGGGTGCGATCCTCGTCAACAACGATGCCTATTACCGCGTTTCCGACTTTCTCAAGCCGGATCACCTCTATGAGCCCCTGCACCGGAAGATCTTCGAGGTCGCCTCGGAAATCATCCGCATGGGCAAGACCGCCAATCCGGTGACCATCAAGACCTTCCTGCCGTCCGACCAGAAGGTCGGCGATCTCACCGTCGCGCAGTATCTCGCGCGGCTTGCGTCCGAAGCCGTCACCATCATCAATGCCGAGGACTACGGCCGGGCGATCTACGACCTCGCGCTTCGCCGCGCGCTGATCCAGATCGGCGAGGACGTCGTCAACATCGCCTATGACGCGCCGCTCGACATGCCGCCGCAGGCGCAGATCGAGGACACCGAGCGCCGCCTCTTCGCGCTGGCCGAGAACGGCCGCTATGACGGCGGTTTCCAGTCGTTCAACGATGCGGTGGCCCAGGCGATCGACATGGCGGGCGCCGCCTTCGAACGCGACGGTCACCTGTCCGGCATCTCCACCGGCATCATGTCGCTCGACAGCAAGATGGGCGGCCTGCAGCGTTCCGACTTGATCGTGCTCGCCGGACGCCCCGGCATGGGCAAGACCTCGCTGGCGACCAATATCGCCTACAACATCGCAGCGGCCTACGAGCCCGAGATCATGCCGGACGGCTCGTTCAAGGCGAAGAACGGCGGCGTCGTCGGCTTCTACTCGCTGGAAATGTCGTCCGAACAGCTCGCCACCCGTATCATCTCCGAACAGACGGAAGTCTCCTCGTCGAAGATCCGCCGCGGCGACATCACCGAGGCCGATTTCGAAAAGCTCGTCGCCTGCAGCCAGATGATGCAGAAGGTGCCGCTGTTCATCGACCAGACCGGTGGTATTTCCATCGCCCAGCTCTCCGCCCGCGCTCGCCGCCTCAAGCGCCAGCGCGGCCTCGACTGCCTGGTGGTCGACTATATCCAGCTGATGACGGGTACCGGCAAGGCGGGCGAGAACCGCGTGCAGGAAATCACCCAGATCACCACGGGTCTGAAGGCGCTCGGCAAGGAACTCAACGTGCCGATCATCGCGCTGTCGCAGCTGTCGCGTGGTGTCGAAAGCCGCGACGACAAGCGCCCCCAGCTCTCCGACCTTCGCGAATCGGGCTCGATCGAGCAGGACGCCGACGTCGTGCTCTTCGTGTTCCGCGAGGAATACTACGTGAAGAACGCCGAGCCGCGCGATCTCGCCGATCCGAAATACCCGGAATGGGAAGCGCTGATGGACAAGGTCAAGGGGACGGCCGACGTCATCATCGCCAAGCAGCGCCACGGACCGACCGGCACCGTCAAGCTCGCCTTCCAGTCGGAATTCACCCGCTTCGCCGACCTCGCCGATCCGTCCTTCACCGCCTACGAGGAGCCGTGAGGCACCTCAAAGACCGGCAAGCCGCATCAGCGCGACGGTCGCCACCCCCGCCGTGGCGGCCGCGAGCATCGGCAGCCTGAGGGCGGCAAGGGCCGTCACGGCACAGGCTAGGCTCTCGGCGGGGCCGGTCGCAAGCGCCGTCGGCGTGACGACGGCCACCATCACCGCGGGCGGAATGGCATCCAGCATGCGCCGCGCACGCGGCGTGAGCGTCGCGAACCTCAGGACGGCCAGCCCGGCCAGCCGCGTCAGCACCGTGGCGCCGGCCATGGCGAGGATCGCCGCAAGCGTCGCAAGATCGAGGCTCATCGGACGTCTCCCGGCGGATTACCTCTGAAGGCTGCCGCCAGCAGGCCGCCGGCCGCACCGGCCGCGATGTACCAGACGCCGGGCACGAGATGATGGACGGCAAGCGCGCTCAGCGCACTGGCGACCAGAACGATGCCAGTCTCCCTGCCCTTCCAGAAACCGGTCACCAGCACGATGAAGACAGCGGGGAAGGCAAAGTCGAGGCCGATCACCGCGGGATCTCCGACGAAACGGCCGAGCAGACCGCCGAGGACGCCGGCAAGAACCCAGGCTAGGTAGAAGACCCCGACCACACCGGCATACCAGGCCGGCGTCAGCCGCGCCTCGCGGGCCCGGAATTCCGACATCGCCCAGATCTCGTCGGCGAGGAAGAGCAGCGAGACGCCCTTCTGCACGCGACTGAAGGCCGCCATCTTGCCGGCGATCGAGGCTCCCATCAGCACATGGCGCACATTGACCAGAAGCGCGGCGAAGCCGACGGCCGTCCAGCTGGCCGGGTGGGTCCAGATGTCCATGGCGACGAACTGCGACCCGCCGGCGAAGACGAGTGCACTCATCAGGATGATTTCGAGCGTCGACAGGCCTTTGGTCGCGGCGACCGCGCCGAACACCATGCCGACCGGAAGTACGGCAATGATGAGCGGCGCCATGCTCCGCAGCCCCTGGAGAAATTCCTGCGCGGATGAGTGTTCTGTCGGCATTCCACTTTCCCATCAAACCCTTTGACGCGCCTTCTAGGGGCGACGGCCATGCCGGTCTTGAACGAAAGTGATCAGGCTTTGCGAAACTGGCCCGGCGTGATGCCGACGCGCGCCTTGAAATGGCGGGTGAAATGCGCCTGGTCGGCAAAGCCGCAGGCGAAGGCGACATCGGCCGGGCTTCGGCCGAGGCTGAGCAGCGCGCGCGCCCGGCGGATGCGGATGTCGGTCAGGAAGGCATGCGGGGTGATGTGGAATTCCTTGCGGAAGGCGCGGATCAGATGGGCGCGCGACAGGCCGGCGATGCCCGCCAGCTCCTCCAGGCCGATATCCGTCGCGAAGTGTTCGGTGAGATAGTCGCGGGCGCGCCAGACGGCGGTGCGCTCGCGCGTCTCGATCGGCGCGCGCTGCTCGCTTCCGTGACGCAGGAACAGCGCCGCGAGCACGCTGTACATGCTCTCCTCCGCTTCCAGGGCGCCGACATTCTCCTCGAGTGCCCGGTGGGCGCGGTGGAACGCCCGTGCCAGCTCGGCATCCTGCGGCAGTTCGCGCGCGAAGCTCGGCGTCGAGCGGCATGCCTTGCCGGTCACTTCCTCCAGCACGTCACGAAACAGCGCCTCGCTCGGATAGATCATCCGGTAGCGGTAGCCGTCCGGACCGGGCGCCCCGTCATGCACCACCTCCGGGTTGATCAGGTAGAGGCAGCCGGGACCCGTCTCTTCGCGGGCGCCGCGGATGCGGGCGATCTGGCTGCCGCTCTCGATCGCGCCGATCGAGAAGGTGTCGTGGGCATGCGGCGCATAGGCGTGGGTCTGGAAGGTGGCGCTCAGACATTCCATGCCGCCGAATCGCCCGTCGCGCCAAAAGCTGGTGCGTTCGGTCGGCGTCAGCGGCATGTCGTTCGCCGCATCCCTCTGCGAAACATTGTGCATTGCAAAATTATACCCGCTCCGAGCATTCCAGTCTTGAAGAAAAGTGCTAGGGTCCGGCCAGTTCTTTCACGACACGTGGTTCCCGATTTCAAAATGTCTGCCGCCTTCGATCTTACCGACGCCTCCGATGAATTCCTCGCCGCCCCGCTGCGGCTGACCATCGATCTTTCCGCCCTCGCAGACAACTGGCGGGACATGGCCCGGCGCTCCGGCACGGCGCGCACCGCGGCCGTGGTCAAGGCCGACGCCTATGGCCTCGGCATCGAGGATGTCGGCCAGACGCTCTACCATGCCGGCGCGCGCGATTTCTTCGTCGCCGTCCCGGCCGAAGGCGCGACGCTGCGCGCCTATGCGCCCGAGGCGCGGATCTTCGTTCTCTCCGGCATCTGGCCCGGCATGGAAGCCGTCTTCTTCGAGCATGATCTTGTGCCGGTCATCGCCTCGCAGGAACAGCTCGCCTTCTGGATGTCGGCGGTCGCCGAGCATGGCGACCACCCCTGCGCCCTGCATGTCGATACCGGCTTCAACCGGCTCGGCCTGCCGCTCGAAGATGCGCTGGCGCTCGCCGACGACGTGTCGCGTCCGGCCAGCCTGTCGCCGGTGCTGGTGCTCAGCCACCTTGCCTGCGGCGATGATCCGGCCTCGCCGATGAACCACCGGCAACGGGAATCATTTCGCAGGGTTAGCGCCGCCTTCGAAGGCATCGATTCAAGCCTTTCAGCTTCCGCTGGAACTTTCCTCGGATCCGAATACCACTTCGACCTGACCCGGCCCGGCATCGCGCTCTACGGCGGCGAGGCGGTCAACGGCGTGCAGAACCCGATGCGGCCGGTGGCGACCGCCGAGGCCCGCATCCTGCAGATCCGCGAAGCCAAGGCCGGGGAGACCGTCAGCTACGGCGGCACCGCCACGCTCAACCGAGACAGCCGGCTGGCCATCGTTTCGGCCGGTTATGCCGACGGCTATCTGCGCGCCCTCTCGGGCAGCGGCGTGCCGTTGCGCGAGACCGGCATTCCAGGCGCCTTCGGCTTCATTGCCGGACACAAGGTGCCGGTCGTCGGCCGCGTCACCATGGATCTGACGATTTTCGACGTGACGGACGTGCCGGCCGGCGCAATTTCAGCCGGCGACTATATCGAACTGTTCGGCGCCAACATGCCGCTCGACTATGCGGCGCGTGCCGCCGGCACGATCGGCTACGAATTGCTGACCGGTCTCGGCCTGCGCTACGAGCGGCGCTATATCGACGCCCTTTGAGGACACACGTGACCGGCTTGCGCATTCCCGCGATTTCTCCTAACTGAGAGATCGATATTCACTTTTTGTTCCGCCTCAGGCGCGGACACGGGAATTCTCCAGCATGGCGAAAGCGAAGACCCAATTCATCTGCCAGAACTGCGGCACGGTGCACAACCGCTGGGCCGGCAAGTGCGACGGCTGCGGCGAGTGGAACACCATCGTCGAGGAAGACCCGATGGGCGGAATCGGCTCCGGTCCCGGCAAGACGCCGAAGAAGGGCCGTCCGGTCACCCTCACCTCGCTGTCCGGCGAGATCGAGGAAGCGCCACGCATCCCGACCGGCATGGGCGAACTCGACCGGGCGACCGGCGGAGGCTTCGTGCGCGGCTCGGCCGTGCTGATCGGCGGCGACCCGGGCATCGGCAAGTCGACGCTTCTGATGCAGGCGGCCGCCGCCCTTTCGCGCAAGGGCCACCGCGTCATCTACGTCTCGGGCGAAGAGGCCGTGGCGCAGGTGAGGCTGCGCGCCCAGCGTCTGCACGCCGCCGACACCGAAGTGCTGCTCGCGGCCGAGACCAATGTCGAGGACATCCTCGCCACCATTTCCGAAGGCAAGCGGCCGGATCTCGTCATCATCGATTCGATCCAGACGCTCTGGAGCGACACGGCCGAATCCGCGCCCGGCACCGTCACCCAAGTCAGGACCGGCGTGCAGGCGATGATCCGCTTTGCCAAGCAGACCGGCGCCACCATGGTGCTCGTCGGACATGTCACGAAGGACGGTCAGATCGCCGGCCCGCGCGTGGTCGAACACATGGTCGACGCCGTGCTCTATTTCGAGGGCGACCGTGGGCATCACTACCGGATCCTGCGCACTGTGAAGAACCGTTTCGGACCGACCGACGAGATCGGCGTGTTCGAAATGTCGGACAAGGGCCTGCGGGAGGTCGCCAACCCTTCGGAACTCTTCCTCGGCGAACGCAATGCCAAGTCGCCCGGGGCCGCGGTCTTTGCCGGGATGGAGGGCACGCGTCCGGTCCTGGTCGAAGTGCAGGCGCTGGTCGCGCCGACGACGCTCGGCACGCCGCGCCGCGCCGTGGTCGGCTGGGACAGTTCGCGGCTCGCCATGATCCTCGCCGTACTCGAGGCGCATTGCGGAGTTCGACTCGGACAGCACGACGTGTACTTGAATGTTGCCGGCGGATACCGCATCTCTGAGCCGGCGGCGGACATGGCGATCGCCTCTGCCCTTGTTTCGTCACTGGCCGGACTTGCCCTTCCCGCCGATTGCGTCTATTTCGGCGAAGTCAGCCTGTCCGGCGCCGTCCGTCCGGTTGCGCATACGGCCCAGCGGCTGAAGGAAGCGGAAAAGCTCGGCTTCTCCTCCGCTGTACTGCCCGCAGCCTCGTCGGAGCTTCCCAAGGGAGCGGCGGGGAAGTGGAACGAAGTCGAGAGCCTGCCCGATCTCGTGGCGCGGATTGCCGGTTCCCGGCTGAAGGCGCGTTCGGAAGAGGCCGGCGACTGATCCAATCCGGCCTGGCCGGCTTACGGCGGCAGCGGTCGCGATGGCAAACAAGCAGGCGTTGGCCGGCAAGTCTTGGAGTTGGTTTTTATGCCCATTACGATTTTTGACGGTATTGTCATCGGCGTCGTGCTGTTTTCGGCCGTGCTCGCCATGGTGCGCGGTTTCTCGCGCGAAGTTCTTTCGATCGCCAGCTGGGCCGGCGCGGTTGCCGCCGCCTACTACCTCTATCCGCTGCTGCTTCCCTATGTGAAGAACTACACCAGCGACGACCGCATCGCTCTGGCCGGCTCGGCCGGCATCATCTTCCTGGTCGCGCTGATCGTCATCTCGTTCATCACCAGCCGCATCGCCGACTTCATCATCGACAGCCGCATCGGCGCGCTCGACCGCACGCTGGGCTTCCTGTTCGGCGCGGCGCGCGGCATCCTGCTGCTGGTCGTCGCCGTCGCCTTCTGGAACTGGCTGATCGACGTCAAGCATCGCCCGGACTGGGTCAACAATGCCAAGTCCAAGCCGTTCCTCGATACGCTGGTGCTGAAGCTCGAAGCCGTCCTGCCGGCCGACATCGAGCCGCAGATCCGCGCCCGCATCCTCGGCAAGGAAGAGCCCGCGGCGGACGCCCCCGCCGCAGAGGCGCCGGCCGACCAGGCACCCGCGGAACAGGCACCGGCCGAAGACGCGCCGGCCGCCAACAACTGACCGGGCTGCGGCCTTCGGCCGCGCCCCTGTAATCCACAAGCGGACGCCGCCGGATCAGGACAGACCGGCGGCTTCCGTGTTAAAGCCGTCCCGGCACATCTGTCCGATCGAGCAAAGGCCTGCTTCCATGTCTCAGTCAGCTTTTTCCGGTTCCGAATGGAGTCTCGAAGACGACACGCTCCATGAAGAATGCGGGGTGTTCGGCATTCTGGGCCACACCGACGCGGCAACCCTGACCGCGCTCGGCCTGCATGCCCTGCAGCATCGCGGCCAGGAAGCGGCGGGTATCGTCTCCTTCGACGGGCGACAGTTCCACACCGAAAAGCACATGGGCCTGGTCGGCGACCACTACACCAATCCGGCGACGCTGGCGAAGCTGCCGGGTTCGGCAGCGATCGGCCACACCCGCTATTCGACCACCGGCGAAGTGGCGTTGCGCAACGTGCAGCCGCTGTTCGCCGAACTGGAAGAGGGCGGCATTGCCATCGCCCACAACGGCAACTTCACCAACGGCCTCACGCTCCGCCGCCAGATCATCGCCACCGGCGCCATCTGTCAGTCGACCTCGGACACCGAAGTCGTGCTGCACCTCATCGCCCGCTCGCGCCATTCATCGACGGCCGACCGCTTCATCGACGCCATCCGCCAGATGGAAGGCGGATATTCGATGCTGGCGATGACCCGCACCAAGCTCATTGCCGCCCGCGATCCGATCGGCATCCGCCCGCTCGTCATGGGCGATCTCGACGGCAAGCCGATCTTCTGCTCGGAAACCTGCGCGCTCGACATCATCGGTGCCAAGTTCGTCCGCGACGTGGAGAACGGCGAAGTCATCATCTGCGAGATCCAGCCGGACGGTTCGATCACCATCGACGCCCGCAAGCCGGCCAAGCCGCAGCCGGAGCGCCTCTGCCTGTTCGAATATGTCTATTTCGCCCGTCCCGACAGCGTGGTCGGCGGCCGCAACGTCTACCAGACGCGCAAGGCCATGGGTCTCAACCTGGCCAACGAAGCCCCGTGCGACGGCGACGTGGTGGTGCCGGTGCCCGACGGTGGCACGCCGGCAGCACTCGGCTATGCCCAGGCGAGCGGCATTCCCTTCGAATACGGCATCATCCGCAACCATTATGTCGGCCGCACCTTCATCGAGCCGACGCAGCAGATCCGCGCCTTCGGCGTCAAGCTCAAGCATTCCGCCAACCGGGCGATGATCGAGGGCAAGCGCGTCGTGCTGGTCGACGATTCGATCGTGCGCGGCACCACCTCGCTGAAGATCGTGCAGATGATCCGCGATGCCGGCGCCAAGGAAGTGCATATCCGCGTCGCGTCACCGATGATCTTCCATCCCGACTTCTACGGCATCGACACGCCGGACGCCGACAAGCTGCTGGCCAACCAGTATGCCGGGCCGGAAGCGATGGCGAAGTATATCGGTGCCGATTCGCTCGCCTTCCTGTCGATCGACGGGCTCTACCGCGCCGTCGGCGGCAAGCCGCGCGACGACGCTGCTCCGCAGTTCACCGATCATTATTTCACCGGCGACTACCCCACCCGCCTGCTCGACAAGGAAGGCGAGAAGATGGGCCGCAAGGTTTCCATGCTGGCCACCAACGGCTGAGCTCCAAGGACAGACATCATGACAGTTGACTTGAAGGGCCGTATCGCGCTCGTCACCGGCGCCTCGCGCGGCATCGGCTATTACACCGCCCTCGAGCTCGCCAAGGCGGGTGCCCATGTGATCGCCTGCGCCCGCACGGTCGGCGGCCTGGAAGAACTGGACGATGCGATCAAGGCCGTAGGCGGCAGCGCCACCCTCGTTCCCTTCGACCTTGCAGACATGAACGCGATCGACGCGCTGGGCGGCTCGATCAACGAGCGCTGGGGCAAGCTCGACATTCTCGTCGCCAATGCCGGCATGCTCGGCGTCATCTCGCCGATCGGCCATATCGAGGCCAAGGTGTTCGAGAAGGTGATGACCATCAACGTCACCGCCACCTGGCGCCTGATCCGCTCGGTCGAGCCGCTGCTGGTCAAGTCCGACCAGGGCCGTGCCCTGATCCTGTCCTCTGCCGCCGCCCACAAGTGCCGACCGTTCTGGGGCGTCTACTCCGCCTCGAAGGCCGCCGTCGAGGCACTGGCCCGCACCTGGGCCGGCGAAACCCAGCGCCTGCCGCTGCGCATCGTGTCGATCGACCCCGGCCCCACCCGCACTGCCATGCGCGCGCAAGCCGTGCCGGGCGAGGATCCGAGCACCGTTCCGCATCCCTCCGAAGTCGCCGCCCGGCTCCTACCGCTCTGCGGTCCCGACCTCACGGAAACCGGCAAGCTGTTCGTCGTGCGCGAGAACAAGCTGGTCGACTACCGGATGCCGGAGTGATTGGCAGGATCAGTCCTCTGGACCCCTTCCGAAAAGTCTAGAGAATCCCGTCTCCGACGGGCACAGGGCATTCAGGTCCACCGGCCCTCGAATGCCGTCGAGCGTGCCGTTGTCGGCGAACTGCCAGATCGACCAGCGGCCGCAGTCCTGTTGCTTCGGCTCGCGGGCAATGCTGCGGAGCCAGAGATAGTGTTTGGGGAAACGGTTCTCGTTTCCCTTCAGGTAGCGGTCGTAGACGTCCTGCGTAACGTAGAAGACCGGCTTGTCCGGATACGTTCCCCCGAGGGTGTCCATGAAGGCGTTGAGCTCGTCCGCCAGTTCGTCGACCGTCGGCACCTTGCCGCAATTGCCGTGGAATTCGATGTCGACAGCGATCGGGAGCGCGGCCGGATCGGGCGGGACGGTGGCCAGCACGTTTTGCGCCTGGTCCCTGCCCGGACGGCAGAAGGTGAAGAAGTGATAGGCACCGCGCACGATGCCCGCCTCCCCCGCACGCCGCCAGTTTTCGGCGAATTTCCGGTCCCTGAAATCGCCCCCCTCGGTCGCCTTCACGATGGCGAAGCGCACATTCGGCTTTGCAGCCAGCCTCGGCCAATCGATGTCGCCCTGGTGATGGCTGACGTCGATGCCCTGGATCGGGTAGTCTTCGAGTGACGGAGGATGAAAGGTCGTCATGGCGGTTTCATACGTCAAGAAGGCCGCCCATGCAGCACCCAGAATCATCGCACCGATGACGATCGCCTTGACCGAATTGCGCACCGCGGCACCCCTCTCTCCAAGGCGTCCTTCAGACCAGACGGACTCCGCGCCGCACCGATACCTCCGGCGCCGGATGAATACATGCCGTTCTCAACCGGGACGGTTGGCTCTCGATGCGCGCGCATAGGCCCGCGCCTGGTTTGCTGCGGCCGGAGGCATATGGTCGCCGGCGAGAAGTCCGCGCAGGGACTGGCCCGGCTGGTGGATGCGCACGGCGTTGCGCCCTTCGGCCTTGGCCAGGTAGAGGGCGACATCAGCCGCCGCCAGCAGCGGATCGAGGCTCGGTGCCACCTCGTCGGTCGCGGCCACGCCGACGCTGACCGTCACCGAGACGAACCGCCCGTCGATCGTCGCGTGCAGGAATTCGACGGCCCGGCGCATGGCCTCGGCAATGTCAGCCGCAGCGGCGGTGCCGGCGTTCGGGACCAGGCAGGCGAACTCCTCGCCGCCGATGCGGGCCAGAAGCCAGTCGGCCTGCATCCGCCCTTCCAGCGTGGCAGCGAATTCCATCAGCACCTTGTCGCCGGCGGCATGGCCGTGCGTGTCGTTGATCCGCTTGAAATGATCGATGTCGAAGAGCAGCAGCGCCGAAGGATTGCTCTCCCGCTTCAGCAGTGCCTCGGCATGCTCGACGAAGGAGCGGCGATTGCGCAGGTTGGTCAGCGGATCGCGTTCCGCGACGAGGCGGCTCGCGCGTTCGTCGCGTTCCAGAGCGAGAATCAGCAGCGTGATGATCGACAACATGACCAGCAAGGTCTGCAGCAGGGATGCCATCACGAACCAGTCGGCATATTGGCCGGGCGCCTTATAGGCCGGGTCGAGCAGCAACGAACCGACAAGCACCGAGTACCAGACGGCGCCGCGGGCGCAGTGCACCCCGGCGGCCAGCTTGCGCGACGGCAGAGGCTCGCGCCGCATGCCGAGCCAGATCTCGCGCCCGCCGAGCACCGAATAAGTACCCATGATCAGGGCAATGGCGGCCGTGCGGAACATGATCGAGGCGTGGAAGATCGGCGTCAGATAGAGCACGAACCAGATCAGCGTTCCGGCCGTCGCCCGAAAGTAGCTGGGGCGCTTGCCTTCAAACACGGCGATTGCCTGCCAGAACAGGCCCAGCGACAGTGCGCCGGCTCCCGGGGCGAGCCCGGCGGACATCCAGAACGGCACAATGGGACGCATGGCATGCACGACCGTCCCGAAAAAACCGATGGCGGCGGCGAAGGTCAGGATGCCAAGCAGCACGCTGGTCCTGCGCTGACGCCACAGGTTTGCGATCAGCAATGCCGAGATCAACGTCGAACATGCATGGATTACCATGATGGTCGGAAGATGCAGGAAATGGTTCATGCTGCAAAAAGTGTCCGCTCAAAGAGACTTTGTGCGTCATCCTACAAGACGGCTCATTGAGAAACCCTTACGCCGAAGGTGCCACGCGATGGAACATGGGGGGCGCCTGGCCTGCCGCCGCCGTGCTGTCCGGGTGCTTCTCCGTCCCCCGACGGGAAACCACGGCACGGTGTCCTGCCTCCATGCCTTGATGCCAAAATTGGTCCGGCTGATTCCGATTTTCCGCCGGGTTTCCCCTCTTCGGCAACGGCCCATGCCTTTCCTTCGCCCGAACATGTGGCTAGCGTCGCGCGTCACTGTCGAACCGGGAAGAGATCTCGAATGAAAGCCCTCACCTATGCCGCCGCCCTGTTGCTTGCCGTAAGCCCAGCGCTTGCCGACGATCTGCTGGCCCTGAGCACGACCGCGACCGCCATTACCGGCGACATCAGCATGGACGACTTCGAGATGGTCTTTGCCAATGGCGAGAAGATCGAGTTCGATGAGCTGGTCGGCGACCACTTCGTCGTCGACGGCGAAGATGTTCCGGCCTCCGTCTACAGCGTGAAGGATCCGAGCGCCCCGGAGCTCCTCAACGGGAACACCCTCTGCGGAACGAGCGCTATCACCTACGTCGCGTCATGGGGCTCGGACGACATCACCATCGTCGCCATGTTCGACACCCAGGACGTGCCGCAAAGCAACGGCGACATGTGCGCCTCGTTCTCCTACGTCTATCCCTGAGGGTCGTGTCGAAGGGGCTGCCGCGGCGGCGATCCGGCCCGGCTCCGGCCTCTTGACCTCGGGCGCGGCGCGCGCCATAACACGCCCCATGAAAACGACCATCTGCATTATTTGCGGGACTATTATTCGCTAGCGCAAACGCTGGCCCGGCCGTTTTCGTCTCCTGATCAAGTCCCAGATGACAAACGACCCGGTCCAGCCGGACGATTTGGCTATTGGGAGATTGGAATGGCGACGAGCCTCAAGCTTTACAACACACTGACACGCGACAAGGTCGATTTCACCCCGATCGATGCCGACAGCGTGCGCATGTATGTCTGCGGCCCGACCGTCTACGACTTCGCCCATATCGGCAATGCGCGCCCGGTCATCGTCTTCGACGTGCTCTACCGGCTGCTGCGCCATGTCTACGGCGAAAGCCACGTCACCTATGTGCGCAACATCACCGACGTCGACGACAAGATCAACGCCCGGGCGCTGCGCGACTTCGGCGCGCAGATCGCCGATGGCTCGATGACGCTGAACGAGGCCATCCGCGCCGTCACCGGCAAGACCGAGAGCCAGTTCCATGCCGACGTGGCGGCGCTCGGCTGCCTCCAGCCCACCGTCGAGCCGCGGGCAACCGACAATATCGGCCAGATGATCGCCATCATCCAGCGGCTCTTGGACCAGGGGCACGCCTATGTGGCTTCCGGCTCCGAAGGCCAGGAAGTGCTGTTCGCTACCGCCTCCATGGCCGACTACGGCCAGCTTTCGAAGCGCAAGCTCGAGGACCAGCAGGCCGGCGCCCGCGTCGCGGTCGAAGCCCACAAGACCAATCCCGGCGATTTCGTGCTGTGGAAGCAGTCGGCCGATACCGAACCGGGCTGGAGCGCCAGCTTCACGTTCGAAGGCAAGACGGTGGCCATCCACGGCCGTCCCGGCTGGCACATCGAATGCTCGGCCATGGCGGATCGTTATCTCTGGGAGGACATCAAGGACCGGCTTTCGCCGCGCGCCAAGGCAAGCCCGCACCAGTTCGACATCCATGGCGGCGGGCTGGACCTGATCTTCCCGCATCACGAGAACGAGATCGCCCAGTCCTGCTGCGCCTTCGACACCGAAGTAATGGCCAATGTCTGGATGCACAACGGCTTCCTGCAGGTCGAAGGCCGCAAGATGTCGAAGTCGGAGGGCAATTTCGTCACCATCAACGAGTTGCTGGCTGGCAAGTCGAGGAGGCCGTTCCCAGGCGAAGTGATCCGTCTCACCATGTTGGCGACCCACTATCGTCAACCCATTGATTTCAGCGAGGCCAAGCTAGGTTTCTGGAGGGACAAGCTCTCTGGATGGGTCAAAGCTTTCACTAACTACGCCGCGGAGGAGTTTCAGAACGGGCTCTATGTGGGGGAATCCGTTGTCTCTCCATCTCCAAAAGTGGTGGCGGCATTGGCCGACGACCTCAATTTTCAGGAAGCTATCGTTCATATCGATCATTTGGCGCAACAAGCAGCAGCGAATCCGATCGCCGCGAATGAGCTAGGTAGCAATCTCATTTGGCTTGGCCTTTTCCGAAGCTACCTCAAGCACGCATACTTTGATGCACTCATGCATAGTGCCCGTCCCCATCTGCTAAGCAAATACACGGAGACCCTCGAAGACGCGCGCGCGCTAGTGCTCAACTATTACAACTGGGCCACAGATCTTGACGCGCGCAATCGCTCCCGAACTGAGCTCAATCACCTTTTTCAGACCCGTTTTCCTGAACTCACGCGCGATCAGGTCAAAGTGGTTTTGCATGAGCACGGTGCCATCACTCTGGAAGCCATCAGCGAAGAGAGCAGGCTGGACAGGCAAGAAATTGAACAATGCATCGCGCACCGTCTTGAGCTTATCAAGCTGAAGAACTTCGCTGAGGCCGACAAGATCCGTAATGATCTTTCGGCGCAGGGAATCCAACTCAAGGATGGCAAAGACCAAGCCACTGGTGAGAAGGTTACCACTTGGGAGCTTAAGCAATGACCGGTAACCTATCTGCGGCCATTCAAGCTCTTGTGGACATGCGGCTTGAAATGCTGAAGGCGGGCAATCAAGCCGAGGCCGACAAGATCCGCGACGACCTTCTGGCCAAGGGCATCCAGCTCGAGGACCGCAAGGACAAGGAAAGCGGCGAGCGGGTGACCACCTGGGAGGTCAAGCGGTAGGATGTCTGTTCTGGCGACTGGCGATACCCTCCTCTGCCCTGCCGGGCGTTCGGCCCTGCAATCGATTCACTGGATCGATTGCTCGGCTACGCCGACCGTGCCTCACCCCCTCAAGGGGGGAGATCGGGAAGTTGCGCCGTCGCCGCCCCCTTGGAAACGCGGCACTCGCGGACACGAATGGGACTTCGGGCGCTGTGCCTCTCTTGGCCTTCTGCAATGCTCACCGGTTCTGATGCGGACCGGAGCGGCCGCCGCGGGGCCGATCTCCCCCCTTGAGGGGGTGAGGCACGGTCGGCGTAGCCGAGCAATCGATCCAGTGAATCGATTGCAGTGCCGAACGCCCGGCAGGGCAGAGGGGGGTGACACCTCGTCGAAATGCGCCCTTCGATTGCATGTCCGGCCGCCTCACTGGGACAAAGCCATCAGCACGGGAGACCCGTCATGACAGAAGCCACCTACACCGGGGGATGCCAGTGCGGCGCGGTCCGCTTCCGGGTCGCGGGCGTCCTCAAGGACTCGTCGATCTGCCATTGCCGCATGTGCCAGAAGGCGTTCGGCGCCTACTATGCGCCGCTCGTCTCGACGCGGGGCGCCAAGCTCGAATGGACGCGCGGTCAGCCGAAAAAATTCCGCTCGTCGAATTTCGCCCTTCGCGGCTTCTGCGGCCATTGCGGCACGCCGCTGACCTACGAGGCGCCCGACGGCGTGGCGATTGCCGCCGGCGCCTTCGACGATCCGTCGCTGCTGCCGCCCATCGTGCAGTTCGGCACCGAGGGCAAGATCGGCTTCGTCGACCGTCTGCACGAACTGCCTGGCCACCGCACGGAAGAGGATGCCGTAGAGGCGCCCTTCGTGCTGGAGATCGTATCCTACCAGCATCCCGACCACGACACCGGCGGCCAATGGCCGAAGGAGAGCAAGGAATGACGGAAAAGAACCCCAATACGCAGATGCCCAAATGGCTGCTCTACGGCCTGATCGGCAAGGGCATCGTGGTCGTACTCATCACCGTCGGCGTCGTCGCCTATGTGGCCCTTCGCTAGGAGAAGATCGAATGGATGGAATTTTCACCGGCGGATGCCAGTGCGGTGCGGTCAGGTTCCGGGCGGAAAAGCTCGGACGGCCGTCGATCTGCCATTGCCGCATGTGCCAGAAGGCCTTCGGCTCGTTGTTCGGCGCGCTGGTGACGGCCGATCATGCGCATCTGACCTGGACGCGCGGCCAGCCCTCGCTGTTTCGCTCCTCGGCCAAGGTCAAGCGCGGCTTCTGCAACAAGTGCGGCACGCCCCTCACCTACCATGTCGGCGAGCATATCGAACTGGCAATCGGCGCATTTGACCACCCCGAGCTGATCGAGCCGCAGGTGCAGGTCAACCACGACAAGCGGCTGCCCTGGATCGACCACCTGTTCGAGAAGCCGGCGGCGACCTCACCGGAGATGGAAGCGTTCTTCGCCTCGGTGGTGTCGAACCAGCATCCCGACCATGACACGGCCGTCTGGCCGCCCGAGGAGGAGTGAGCCTTGAACGGAGCCGAGAGCCACAGCGGTGGATGCCAGTGCGGCGCGGTGCGCTATCGCATCGCCGGCAAGCTCGGCTATCCGCATCTCTGCCACTGCCGCATGTGCCAGAAGGCCGGCGGCAATTTCTTCATGGCGCTCGCCGGTACCCGCGAGGAGACCTTTGAGATCACCCGCGGCGCGCCGCGCTGGTTTTCCTCCTCCGATCCCTGCCGCCGGGGCTTTTGCGAGAGATGCGGCACGCCACTTTTCTTCAAGACCGTCGATTCCCCCTATGTCAGCGTGACGATCGGCAGCCTCGACAATCCGGAAGCCACCACGCCCGTGTCGCAGGACGGGGTGGAGGCGCGGATTTCCTATTTCGACAAGCTCTTCTCGCTGCCGCAAAAGGCGACGGACCGTTCGGACCTGCCGGACGGAAATGCGCGGATCGCGCGGAGCAACCACCAGCATCCCGACCATGATACAGCGGTCTGGCCGCAGCAAAAGGATTGATCATGAGCACTGACTTGCGCGGGTTCTACCCGGAGATCGAACCGTTCGAGACCGGCTTCCTCGATGTCGGCGACGGCCACACGATCTATTGGGAACGCGTCGGCACCAAAGGTGCCAAGCCCGCCGTTTTCCTGCATGGCGGCCCGGGCGGCGGCACGAGCCCGACGCAGCGCCGCCTGTTCGATCCGAAGCTCTACGATGTCCTCCTGTTCGACCAGCGCGGCTGCGGCAAGTCGACCCCGCATGCCGGACTGGACGCCAACACCACCTGGCACCTCGTCGCCGACACCGAACGGCTGCGCGAGATGACGGGCGTCGATAAATGGCTGGTGTTCGGCGGTTCCTGGGGCTCGACGCTGGCGCTCGCCTACGCGGAGACACATCCGGAGCACGTGTCGGAACTGGTCCTGCGCGGCATCTACACGCTGACCAGGGCGGAGCTCGACTGGTACTACCAGTTCGGCGTGTCGGAGATGTTCCCCGACAAGTGGGAGCGCTTCCAGGCGCCGATCCCCCAGCACGAACGCCACGACATGATGGGCGCCTATCGCCGCTACCTGACGGGCACGGACAGGAAGAAGCAGCTCGAATGCGCGATCGCCTGGAGCACCTGGGAAGGCGGCACCATCACGCTTCTGCCGAACCCGGACTATGAGGCGCATTTCGGCGAGGACGACTATGCGATCGCCTTCGCCCGGATCGAGAACCATTTCTTCGTCCATGGCGGGTGGATGGACGAAGGCCAGTTGCTGCGTGATGCCCATAAGCTCCGGGACATTCCCGGCGTGATCGTGCACGGCCGCTACGACATGCCCTGCCCGGCGAAATATGCCTGGCAACTGCACAAGGCCTGGCCCAAGGCCGATTTCCACCTGATCGAGGGTGCCGGACACGCCTATCTGGAGCCGGGCATCCTCGACCAGCTGATCCGCGCGACGGACCGGTTTGCGGGGAAAAAGTAAGATAGCCCCTCACCCTGACCCTCTCCCCGCAGGCGGGGAGAGGGGACGGACACGTCGGCGGCGCGGCCCTTCTCCCCGCTTGCGGGGAGAAGGTGGCGGCAGCCGGATGAGGGGCAGCGCAATGAAGAGACGACATATGCCTCGGGAGGCACACACATGACACGCGAAAAGATCTACCTCTTCGACACCACGCTGCGCGACGGGCAGCAGACGCCGGGCATTGATTTTTCGGTCGAGGACAAGATTGCCATCGCCGCCATGCTGGACGAGTTCGGTCTCGACTATGTCGAGGGCGGCTATCCGGGCGCCAACCCGACCGACACGGCCTTCTTTTCCAAGAAGCGGACCAGCCGCGCCTCATTCGTCGCCTTCGGCATGACCAAGCGCGCCGGCGTCTCGGCCTCCAACGATCCGGGCCTCACGCAATTGCTTCAAGCCGAGAGCGACGCGGTCTGCCTGGTCGCCAAGACCTGGGACTATCACGTCGAAGTGGCGCTCGGCTGCACCAACGACGAAAATCTCGACAGCATCCGCGAGAGCGTCGAGGCGGTCGCCGCCGCCGGCAAGCAGCCGATGGTCGATTGCGAGCATTTCTTCGACGGCTACAAGGCCAATCCCGCTTACGCTCTGGCCTGCGCCAAGGCGGCCTATGACGCCGGCGCACGCTGGGTGGTGCTGTGCGACACCAATGGCGGCACCCAGCCGCCGGAGATCCGCGACATCGTCCAGGCGGTGATCGCCGCCGGCGTTCCCGGCGCCTCGCTCGGCATCCATGCCCACAACGACACGGGCCAGGCGGTCGCCAATTCGCTGGCCGCCGTGGAAGCCGGCGTGCGCCAGATCCAGGGCACGCTGAACGGCATCGGCGAACGTTGCGGCAACGCCAATCTGGTGACGATCATCCCGACACTCTGTCTGAAAGAGACCTATGCGTCGCGCTTCGAAACGGCGATCGACACCGACAAGCTGGTCGAGCTCACCCGGCTGTCGCACGCCTTCGACGAGCTGCTCAACCGCTCGCCCGACCATCAGGCACCCTATGTCGGGGCGTCAGCCTTCGCCACCAAGGCCGGTATCCATGCCTCGGCGCTGCTGAAGGACCCGCGCACCTACGAACACGTGGTACCGGAAAGCGTCGGCAATTTCCGCAAGGTCATGGTCTCCGACCAGGGCGGCAAGGCCAATTTCATCAATGCGCTGAAGCGGCGCGGCATCGACGTCGACAAACAGGATCCGCGGCTCGACAAGCTGATCTCGATCGTCAAGGAGCGCGAGGCGTCGGGCTATGCCTATGAGGGCGCGGATGCGAGCTTCGAGCTTCTCGCCCGCCGCACGCTCGGCAGCGTGCCGGACTTCTTCTCGGTCGAGAGCTTCCGCGTCATGGTCGAGCGCCGCTTCGACAGCCATGGCCGCCTCAAAACGGTGTCGGAAGCCGTCGTGAAGATGGTGATCGACGGCAAGGCCGTCATGTCGGTCGCCGAAGGCGACGGCCCGGTCAACGCGCTTGATCTCGCGCTGCGCAAGGACATCGGCAAATTCCAGGCCGAGATCGCCGATCTCGAACTCGCGGACTACAAGGTGCGTATCCTCAACGGCGGCACCGAAGCCATCACCCGCGTGCTGATCGAGTCCACCGACGATACCGGCGTGCGCTGGTGGACCGTCGGCGTGTCGGAAAACATCATCGACGCCTCGTTCCAGGCGCTGATGGATTCGATCGTCTACAAGCTGATGAAGAACCGTGAGCTGGCCGGCAAGATCGCCGCCGAGTGAACGGCGGCGATCTGCACACGGCGTTTTACACCGCCGGCGGGCTGAGCCTGGCGAAGCCTTCCTGGCGATAGTACGGGAAATGCGGATAGGCGGCGTCCGTCACACTGGCGGCGTCGAGCGCGGCGATCTGTTCGGCCGTCAGGGTCCAGCCGATGGCACCGAGGTTCTGGCGTAGTTGCTCCTCGTTGCGGGCGCCGATGATGACCGAAGAGACGGTCGGGCGCGACAGCAGCCAGTTAAGCGCCACCTGCGGCACGGTCTTGCCGGCCTCCTCGGCAATGACGTCCAATGCATCGACCACACGGTAGAGCCGTTCTTCGTCGACCGGCGGGCCGAAGGCGGCCGTTTCGTGCAGGCGGCTCTGCTTCGGCAGCGGGCTGCCGCGGCGGATCTTGCCAGTGAGACGGCCCCAGCCGAGCGGGCTCCAGACCATCGCGCCGATGCCCTGGTCAAGGCCGAGCGGCATCAGGTCCCATTCGTAGTCGCGGCCGACCAGAGAATAGTAGACCTGGTTGGCCACGTAGCGCGGCCAGCCGTGCTTTTCGGCGGCAGCCAGCGACTTCATGATCTGCCAGCCGGCGAAATTGGAGACGCCGACATAACGAAGCTTGCCTGCGGCGACGAGCCGGTCGAGGGTCGACAGCACCTCCTCGACCGGGGTCGAGGCGTCGAAGGCATGAAGCTGCAGGAGGTCGATATAGTCTGTGCCGAGGCGGCGCAGGGCGGCGTCGACGCTGGTCACGAGGCGCGCCGAGGACGTGCCCCACTCCGCCGGGCCGTCGCCCATTGGCAGGCCGGTCTTGGTGGAGATCAGCACGTCGCCGCGCCGGCCCTTGATGGCCTGGCCGAGTACCTCCTCCGAGGCGCCGGCCGAGTAGACGTCGGCCGTGTCGAACAGGTTGACCCCGGCCTCGAGGCAGATGTCGACCATCCGCCGCGCCTCGGTCACATCGGTATTGCCCCAGGCGCCGAAGAGCGGGCCGGAGCCGCCGAACGTGCCGGCACCGAAACTCAAGGCCGGCACGCGCAGGCCGGAAGCTCCCAAGCGACGATATTCCATGACAGTGTCCTTTCGATAGTTGATGCGTTGGTGGGGTGTGGTTCAGGCCTTGGCCGGCGCCGCATCCAGGCCCCGCTGCTCGCGGCGCATGGCGACGAGGGCGAGTCCGACGGCCGCAACGGGGAAGATGGCGGCGACGATCGGCAGATGGGCAAGGCCCGGACCGTGCTCGATGGTAAGCCCGCCGACCCAGGCGCCGATCGCATTGCCGAGGTTGAAGGCGGCAATGTTGAGGCTGGAGGCCAGCGCCTGCCCCATGCCTCTGGCCTTCTGCAGGATGCGCAGCTGCAGCGGCGCAACGGTGGCAAAGCCGGCGGCACCGAGCAGGCCGACCATGGCCGCGGCGGCGAACGGGTAACCGATCAGCATTTCCATGGCGACCAGCACGACGCCGAGCCCGCCCAGCGACAGGATCAAAGCGCGGTCGAGATTGCGGTCGGCCAGGCGGCCGCCGAGCAGGTTACCGACGACCAGACCGGCCCCGAACAGCAGCAGGATCGGCGAGACGGCCGTCTCGGCAAAGCCGCTGACCTGGGTGAGGATCGGCGCGATGAAGGTGAAGACGGCAAAAACCGCGGCGAAACCGAGCACGGTCATGGCGAGGCTGGTCACCACCGGTTCGCTGAACAGTACCGAGAGGGACGTGCCCTTCTCGGTCTTGTCCGCCGCGGCGTCTTCCTTCGGCAGGAAGATGGCGAGAACGGCAAAGGCTATGACCCCGACGACGGCAACCGCCCAGAACGTCATTCGCCAGCCATATTCCTGGCCGAGCCAGGTGCCGAGCGGGACGCCGACGATGTTGGCGACCGTAAGCCCGGTGAACATGACGGCGATGGCCGAGGCGCGGCGGTCCTCGGCGACGAGGCTGGTCGCCACCACGGAGCCGACGCCGAAGAAGGTGCCGTGGGCCAGCGCCGTGACCAAGCGGGCGACCATCAGCGCTTCGAAGTTCGGGGCCAGCGCACAGGCCGCATTGCCGATGGTGAAGACCACCATCAGCAGCAAAAGTATGGTGCGCGACTTCATCCGCCCGGCAAAGGCGGTGAGGATCGGCGCACCGACGACCACGCCGAGCGCATAGCCGGAGATCAGCAGGCCGGCCGTGGCGATCGAGATGCCGAGATCGCGGCCGACCTCGATCAGCAATCCCATGATGACGAATTCGGTGACGCCGATCCCGAAGGCGCCGGCGGTGAGAGCATAAAGGGCAAGGGGCATGGAGAGACATCCTCTATCTGGTGCCGTTAGGCTCTCCAGATAGACAGATGCGGTTCGGTGAAATAGTATGCCGAGAAGAACAATATATGTGAACTGAAGTCACATCATGGCCCGACAGGACATCAATCGATCCGGCGAGATGGAAGTCTTCGTGCAGGTGGTGGAACGAGGCGGCTTTTCCGCCGCCGCCCGCGCCTGCCGCATGACGCCTTCAGCCGTCAGCAAGCTCGTCGCGCGGCTGGAAACCCGGCTCGGCACGCGGCTGGTCAATCGCTCGACCCGCAAACTGCTGCTGACGCCGGAAGGCCAGGTCTTCTACGAGCGCTCGGTGCGCATCCTCGCCGACATCGACGAGGCGGAGAAGAGTGCAGCCTCGCTCGACAATCCGCGCGGCCTGATCCGCATCAACACCAGCGCGGCCTATGGCACGCATATCCTCGCGCCGGTGCTTTCTCGCTTCCTGGAAGCCCATCCCGGCATTTCCGTGGAGATCGTCCAGACCGACCAGGTGGTCGACCTGCTGGCGGAACGGGCTGACATCGCCATTCGTGCCGGGCCGATGGCGAGCTCCAGCCTGGTCGCCCGCAAGCTCGGCGAGACCGCGCTCGTGATCGTCGCGTCGCCGTTCTATCTGGCGCGTCACGGCGAACCGCGGACCGCCGCCGACATGGAGCGCCATTGCCGGTTGGGTTTCGGCTATGTCCGGGCGCTGTCCGACTGGGAGGTTCCGGAGGGCGACGCCATCGTTCCGGTGCCGGCGGTCGGCCGCGTCAGCGCCAGCGACGGCGAGGCGCTGCGTCACCTGGCGATCGGCGGTACCGGACTGGCGCGGCTCGCCGCCTTCACCGTGCGCGACGACATCGCCGCCGGCCGGCTGGTCCAGGTGCTCGACGATCCGCGTACCCGGGTCAGCGAAGCCTTCCACGCGGTCTATGTCGGCCAGGGCGGCCACCTGCCCGCCCGCATCCGGGTGATGCTCGACTTTCTCTCCGAGCACGGCCGGGTCTCGTGATCGCGAACGACGGCCGGCCGACATTCGGTCCCTGCCGTCACTCCGCCGCGGCCACGGCCAGCGCGTGGGTGGAGAGGCCCCAGTCGGGCTCTGAATACCATTCGTCCTCGTCCGCAACGCCCTTCCAGCGCAGGCTCTGAACCGCCCGCCAGTTGTCGGCGAAGGCGGCCCGAAGCCGTGTATGGCAAGCCCAGTCCGACCGCGCGACGCCCTCGCCCCAGACGAAGGAGACGCCTTCGATGAAGCGGGAGGCGTAACCCGGCGCCTCTCGCCGCACCAGGAGGAAGCCGGCCATGGCGGTGTATTCCGGTCCCTTGCCCTTGCACTCGAAGTGCGGCACGCCGAGCGGAAACAGCAGTCGCCCGCCCGGCTTCAGTCGCTCGATCCACGGATCGGCCGGCCGGTCGACGGCGAAGTTGACGTAGACGATGTCGGCGTCTTCCCTCGGCCATTCCACGGCATTGCCGCAGACCACCTCGACATTGCCACGATCCGCAAGGCAGGCCCTTGCCCGCTCGGCGAGCGCCGTGTCGTACTCGATCGCGAGGATATGTCCCTCAGGACCGACGAGTTCCGCCAGGATGGCCGTGTAATAGCCCGCGCCTGCGCCCGCGTGCACGACGGTTTCGCCGCGCTTCGGCGCCAGCGAATGAAGGGCCAGCGCATGCAGGGACGGGCTGCCGTTGCTGACGCCGCGCGGCGCGTCGAGCGCCACCAGCACATCCTCGTAGAGGGTCGCGACATCCTGCGACGGCGATTCGTGATAGCCGCCGTGTTCCTGGATGAGCCAGGGCGGCGGCCCGAGGAAGTCCTCACGTCTCACATGGGAAAAGGCGCTCGCCAGAGGGCCGTCCTCGAGCACGCCCGCCTTCTGCAGCATTCGCACCGCATAGTGCCGACGCTGCTCCGTCGTCGAACCGGCAAGCATGATTCTCCTCCATCTGCTCGCCCCCCGCGTGCAAATCTGCCGCGAGCACGCATCAAAAGCAATCAGCCATTGTTCACCCGAATGAATTTGCTCATTCGCAAGTCATCGGCTAACCCGCATGCCCAGATATTGATCAGGATGCGAGCATCATGAGCGAAGAGATCGCCCCGGCACTGAAGAACGAGGACAGCGCACGCGGCTTCGCGTTCGCCTTTGCGGCCTATTTCATGTGGGGTTTCCTGCCGCTCTACCTCAAGCTCGTGGCGCATATTCCGCCGATGGAAGTGGTCGCCCATCGCGTCATCTGGTCGTTGCCGATCACCGCCGTGATCCTGCTGCTGCTCAGGCGCAGCGGCGACGTGTGGAAGGCGATCCGTACGCCGTCCATGCTCGCCATGGCGCTGGTGACGGCGAGCCTGGTGACGGTCAACTGGTTGGTCTATGTCTACGCGATCACGTCGGGCCATGCCCTGCAGGGCGCGCTCGGCTATTACATCAATCCGCTGATCTCGGTGCTGATCGGCGCCATCCTGCTCAAGGAACGCATGATGCTGCCGCAGAAGGTCGCCATCCTTCTGGCGGCGATCGCGGTCGCCATCCTCACCTATGACGCCGGCGGCCTGCCGTGGATCTCGCTGGCGCTCGCCTTCAGCTGGGGCTTTTACGCCTTCTTCCGCAAGACGCTGCCGATCGGCCCGAATCAGGGCTTCTTCCTCGAAATCCTGATCCTCTCCGTGCCGGCCTGCCTCTACATTCTGTTTGTCGAGCTGAGTGGTACGGGGCACCTCGCCAACGGCAACGGGGCAAGCGACATCGGACTGCTGATCTTCAGCGGCATAGCCACGGCCATTCCGCTGATGACCTACGCCAACGGAGCGAAACTGCTCCGGCTGTCGACGATCGGCATGATGCAGTATATCGCCCCAACCATGGTCTTCATCACCGCCGTCTTCGTGTTCCACGAACCCTTCGGCCAGACGAAGTTCATCGCCTTCCTGTTCATCTGGGCCGGGCTGATCACCTATTCCTGGCCGATGATCCGCGAATACCGCAATCGCTGAGCGGCGGAAGACCGCGCGACGCGTCGGCGAAACCGAATGGAGACATGCGATGCAGATGGCGGACATCCCCTTCGGCACCACCGACTGGAGCACGGTCGAGGCGACAGAGCACAAGGGCGAGAGGGGCGCTGCCACCTGGCGCACGCGCCATTTCGGCCCGATCCGGGTCCGGATGGTGGAATACACGCCCGGCTATCTGGCCGATCACTGGTGCGTCAAGGGACACGTCCTGCTCTGCCTCGAGGGCGAACTGACGACCGAGCTTGCCGATGGTCGCGTCTTCGTGCTGAAGCCGGGCATGAGCTATCAGGTCGCCGACAATGCCGAACCCCACCGCTCCTCCACCGAGGTCGGCGCCAAATTGTTCATCGTCGATTGACCGACCCCGGCTTCAAAGCCGGGAAATGACCTCATCGACCCCGTCGAGGTCGGCGACCGTTTCCAGCTTTTCGAGGATGGCCGGCACGATCTCATCGATCTCGGCGATCACCATGGGCTGGACCCTGTGGGCGGTGTGGATGAAGCCCTGCTCGCGCATGTGGCGCACCAGTTCGAGCATCGGATCCCAGAAACCGTTGACATTGGCGAACACCATCGGCTTCTCGTGCCGGCCGAGCTGTGCCCAGGTCATGATCTCGACGATCTCTTCCAGCGTGCCGATACCGCCCGGTAGCGTCACGAAGGCATCCGCGCGTTCGAACATGGCATGCTTGCGCTCATGCATGTCCCTGGTGACGATCAGCTCGTCCAGCTGGCCGAGGGAATGGCGCGTGGCCTCCATGTCGACGAGGAATTCCGGGATGATGCCGGTCACCTGACCGCCGTTCGAAAGAACGCCGCTGGCGACCGCCCCCATTATGCCCTTGGTGCCGCCACCATAGACGAGACGCATGCCATGCGCCGCGATCGAACGGCCGAGCGCGCGGCCGGCTGCCATGTAGGCAGGATCGCGACCGGGCTGGGAACCGCAATAGACGCAGACGGATCGAATCGAGGATGCTTTTTCAGTCATGTCCGAAAGATGACTATGGAGCGGCGGCGAGGTCAACAAAATTGACGGAAACCTGTTCGCCACAATCCGGAATCCCTTGAGAACGCTTGTGAAAGCCGAAAGATAGGGCTAGCAATTTTAAAGAATATGGCGGCTGTTCCGCCCGGAGACTGATGATGATGAAAAACCGCGCCGTTTGGGTGGCCCTGTTGGTGCTCGGCGTTGCAACCCTGCTGATGGTGTTCTTCGTCCTGCCGCGCGTTTCGCCGGTCAAGGACGATGCCTCGCAGGCCGTCACCACGGCCAAGGACGCTGCTGACAAGGCGCAAACCACGGTTACGGACGCCGCCAAGACGGCCGCCGGGAAAATGGACCGGCTGAAGGCCGAGGCCACCACCGCGGTGACCACCATGAAGGCGCTGTTTGCCGAAGGCCGCACGCCGGCGGCCGATGCTTTCGCCACCGCCAAGGGCGTCGCCCGGGCTGCGGTTTCGGCGCTCGCCGCCCTCGACATTCCTGCCGGAATCGACGCTACGCTCGACACGGCGATGAAGAAGGCCCGCGAAGACGCCTCCAAGGCCCTCGCCCTCATCGAGTCGCTGCCCGACGATCCGGCCAAGGCCGCAAGTCTCATCGCCGCCATCGAAAGCGCGCTGACGGGCAACACGGCACCTGAACCCGCATCTGCCGCCCCGGCCGCAGCATCTGACGCGGCGGCCGATGCCGGCCTGCCGCGCTTCGACGTTCTGCGCGTCGAGCCCGACGGCTCGACCGTGATCGCCGGCAATGCCGCTCCGGGTTCGAAGCTCGAGATCGTTTCCGGCGACAAGGTGATCGCCACCCTCGACGTCGACCCGAGCGGCGATTTCGCCGCCGTGCTCGACCAGCCGCTGCCGCCGGGCGACCACAGCCTGCAACTCAAGGCGACCGGCACGGACGGCAAGGCGCTCACCTCGGACGAGGTCGCGACCATCTCCGTTCCCGCCGATCCGAACGGCAAACTGCTCGCCATGGTTTCCAAGCCCGGCGAGGCAAGCCGCCTGATCACCCTTCCCGAAAGCGTCAATTCCGGCGCCAAGCAGGAGCGCGTCGCCGCGAGCGCGACCGCACCGGCGGCGGACAATCCGGCGGCAGCACCTGCCGAGACCGCGACCGCGCCGTCCACGGCGCCGGCCGGGACCGCGCCCGCCGCGCAACCGGCCGAGATCCAGGTCACCGCCGTCGAGATCGAGGGCAACCGCATCTTCGTGGCCGGCAAGGCCCCCGTCGGCAGCAGCGTGCGCGGCTTTGCCGACGAGACATTGATCGGCACCGTCGTTACCGATGCCAGCGGCCATTTCGTCGTCGATGGCGAGGTGCCGATTTCCGTCGGCGCCCACGTGATCCGGGCGGAACTGCTCGACGCCAACGGCACCGTCGTCGTGCGTGCCTCCGTGCCGTTCGACCGACCGGAGGGCGAGCAGGTATCCGTCGTCGCGCAAAACAGCCAGACGGCATCCGGACAGGGCGGCGCCATGGTGCCCGTCGACCTCGCCGCCTTCGAAAAGCTGCGCGGATCGCTCGGCCAGGCGTTTGCCCTGCTGCAGGGGCTGTATGCCGACGGCAAGAAGCCGGCGCTCGAAGAACTCGCCGCCGCGCGTTCGGCCACCGAGATCGGCCTGAAATCGATTGCCGATTTCCGTCCGGCCACCATCGCGGCTGCCCCGCTCGCCGAGTTCGTCGCCGCCACGGCCGGAAAGGCTGGCAAGGCCCTTGCAGCCGTGCAGGCATTGCCGAGCGATATCGAGGAGGTCGGTACCGAACTGCCGAAGATCGCCGCGCTGATCGAGGCCGTGCTTTCGCCGGTCGCGCCCTCGCCTGACCTGGCAAAGTCGGCCGGGGCTGAAGCAACGACTGCGCCGTCAGCGCCGGCCGCCACGCAGGACACTGCAGCGGTACCGGCCGAGCCGAAGACGATCGAGCAGGAGCCGCTGACCGAGAGCAGCAACAGTGTGATCATCCGTCGCGGCGACACGCTTTGGCAGATTTCGCGCCGCCTCTACGGCCAGGGCGTGCGCTACACGACCATCTACCTCGCCAACTCCAACCAGATCCGCAACCCGGACCTGATCGAGCCGGGCCAGGTCTTCCAGGTCCCGAGCGAAGCGCTTCCCAACGCCGAAGAGATCCATCGCAAGCGGCTGAGCGGCGAGCCGGTCAACTGAACAGACGGCGGGGACTTTCTCCGCCCGGACATTGCATTGGGCGAAGCGAAGGCCTATCTGCGAACCAGGCGGCGGCTCCGAAGGAGTCGCCGCCTTTTGCGCTAAAGACGGTTTCAAGGGCGGACGGGAATGGCTGACAACAACAAGAAGAAGACGGTTTCGGCGGACAGCAGCAACCCGCTCGGCACGCTCGTCAACCTCTGGCCCTACATGTGGCCGCGGGACCGGCTGGACCTCAAGTTGCGGGTCGTCTGGGCGACGATCTTCCTGCTGGTCTCGAAATTCGTACTGATCCTCGTCCCCTATTTCTTCAAATGGGCGACCGACGCGCTGAACGGCAAGCTCGACATGGCGGGCATCCTGCCCACCTTCCTGCTCGGCGCCGTGGCGCTGGTGATCGTCTACAACCTCACCCGCATCGCGCAGGTCGGCCTCAACCAGCTGCGCGACGCGCTGTTCGCCAGCGTCGGCCAGTATGCCGTGCGCCAGCTCGCCTACCGAACCTTCGTGCACATGCATCGGCTGTCGCTGCGCTTCCATCTGGAGCGCAAGACCGGCGGCCTGTCGCGCATCATCGAGCGCGGCACCAAGGGCATCGAGACGATCGTCCGCTTCACCATCCTCAACTCGATCCCGACGCTGATCGAATTCCTGCTGACGGCGGCAATCTTCTGGTGGAGCTACGGCTTCTCCTATCTCGCCGTCACGGCCTTCACCGTCTGGGCCTATATCTGGTTCACCATCCGCGCCAGCGACTGGCGCATCGGCATCCGCCGGGCGATGAACGACAGCGACACAGACGCCAATACCAAGGCGATCGACTCGCTGCTCAACTTCGAGACCGTCAAGTATTTCGGCAATGAGGAGATGGAGGCCAGCCGCTTCGACCAGTCGATGGCGCGCTACGAGAAATCGGCCACCCAGGTCTGGACCTCGCTCGGCTGGCTCAACTTCGGCCAGGGCGTGATCTTCGGCGTCGGCACCGCCGTCGTCATGGTGATGTCGGCCATCGCCGTGCAGCAGGGCCAGCAGACGATCGGCGACTTCGTCTTCGTCAATGCCATGCTGATGCAGCTCTCCTTCCCGCTCAATTTCATCGGCTTCGTCTACCGCGAAATCCGCCAGGGACTGACCGACATCGAGCAGATGTTCGACCTTCTGGAAGTGGATGCCGAAGTTGTCGACAAGCCCGGCGCCACCGAGCTTTCCATCCGCCAGGGCGGCGCGATCGCCTTCAAGGACGTGCATTTCGCCTATGATCCGCAGCGCCCCATCCTCAAGGGTATCTCGTTCGAGGTGCCGGCCGGCAAGACGGTCGCCGTGGTCGGCCCGTCGGGCGCTGGCAAGTCGACGATCTCGCGGCTGCTCTATCGCTTTTACGACATCCAGCAGGGTTCGATCACCATCGACGGCCAGGACGTGCGCGACATCACCCAGAAGAGCCTGCGATCGGCGATCGGCATGGTTCCGCAGGACACCGTGCTGTTCAACGACACGATCGCCTACAATATCCGCTACGGGCGCCCCTCCGCCAGCGATGCCGACATCGCCCAGGCCGCCGAGGTCGCGCAGATCGGCCACTTCATCACCGACCTGCCGGACGGTTTCCAGACCAAGGTCGGCGAACGCGGCCTGAAGCTCTCGGGCGGAGAGAAGCAGCGCGTCGCGATCGCCCGCACCGTGCTGAAGGCGCCGCCGATCCTGATCCTCGACGAGGCGACCTCGGCGCTCGACACGACGACCGAACAGGAAATCCAGGCGGCACTCGACGTGGTGTCGAAGAACCGCACGACGCTGGTCATCGCCCACCGGCTCTCGACCGTGGTGAATGCCGACGAGATCATCGTGCTGAAGGGTGGCGAGATCGCCGAGCGCGGCACCCATGCCGCGCTGCTCGAAAAGCAGGGCCTCTATGCCTCGATGTGGAACCGCCAGCGCGAAGCGACCCAGGCGGAAGAACATCTGCGGCAGGTCCGCGAGAGCGACGAACTCGGCGTGGTGGTG
Source organism: Allorhizobium sp. GW101-3B10 (assembly GCF_059424725.1). Classification (NCBI taxonomy): domain Bacteria; kingdom Pseudomonadati; phylum Pseudomonadota; class Alphaproteobacteria; order Hyphomicrobiales; family Rhizobiaceae; genus Allorhizobium; species Allorhizobium sp. GW101-3B10. The sequence continues at coordinate 2,357,550 of NZ_JBWKZR010000001.1, forward strand.
CGCAAGCCCCCGGCATCCTGAGGCAAGTCGCCCTCATCGCCCGGCGGCTCGAACCTAACCGGCGACGCAGATGCGGTTGCGGCCGCTGTTCTTGGCGAGATAGAGCGCGTTGTCGGCGCGCTTGAGGGCCTCGTCCAGGGTCTCCTCCAGTGGATAGAAGCCGGCCAGACCGATACTGACCGTACCGGCCACGGCCGACAGGGCCGCATGACGGCAACTGCGCTCGACTTCGACCCGCATCCGGTCGGCAATGCGTTCGGCGTCATGGATCGATGCGTTCGGGAACAGCGCGTAGAATTCCTCGCCGCCCGCCCGAGCAATGACATTGCCCTCACCGATCGCCTCTTCCAGCACGCTGGCGATCAACCGCAGGGCGTTGTCGCCCTCCGCGTGCCCCAGCCGGTCGTTGATCAGTTTGAACTGGTCGACGTCGATGACGGCCACGGCCAGGGGGTGGCCATCACCGGCTGTCCGCTGCACGATCTGGTCGGCCAGCTCGAAGAACTTGCGCCGATTATAGGCATTGGTCAGCGGATCGCGCTCGGCAGCTTCGATCAATCGCGCTTCGAGCATCTTGCGGTCGGTGATGTCGAGGATCGCTCCGGCAATACCGCGCACGCGCCCGTCGCCGCCTTGCATCGCCGCCTTGTGGAAGACGACATGGCGGCTCGTTCCGCCGGAATGGCAAATCTCGCTCTCGTAGACCTGGGTTCCGCCGCGCTGCAGAAGCTCGTCGTCGGCCGCCTGATAGCGGCTCGCCAGCGCTTCGGGGGCCACTTCGAAGACCGAGCGGCCGACAACAGTGTCGGGCGTCCGGCCGATGAAGGTAGCGAAGGCGACATTGCAGCCGACATAGATGCCGTCGGCGTTCTTGAAGAAGATCGGCGCCGGCAGATTGTCGATGCAGGCCTGCAGGTAGTCGCGCTCAATGGCAAGATGGCCGCGTTCCTGACAGGCGGCGCGGACTCGCTCGAGCGCCCGCCGTGTGCGGGCCAGGCAGACGGCGATATCATCGGCCGAAGTCGGATCGACGACATCGTCGGCGCCGAGCACAATGGCACGCTCGATCCAGCCGCCACTGAGATTTTCCGCAGCGATGACGAGATAGGCATGTTCGCCCAGGGTGCGGCGCAGTTCGCGCACCGCATTGCCCAGGCGTTCAATCGCCACGGGCACGAAATATGCGATCGGCCTTTCCGGAATTTCGATGGACAAGGGCGCGGTCACGCCGTGCGCGGCCAGAAGCGGCGGTATCGGACGGCTATCGACGGCAAGCCAGAAGATCTCGCGGTCCTCCTTCGCACCGGCCTGCCACATCGAACTCTGTTCAATACTGGACAACTGCTCTTCCGATTTCAAGGCGGCGGTAATGCATCGCTGCAGGATAAGCCTGCAGTTTTGACCCACCATTTGGGGGGGTAAATGTTGACGGAAGGTGCATGGCGCCCCAACTACCAAAAATGGTCAGGCTATGACGCCATTTGCCGCGTCCTTCGGTTTCGGTGGCTTGAGCATTGCCCCCGGCGCGCTTTCGGGGTAGTCAGCCACGTCGATCCTTTGCAGCGAAACGGGGTTTTTCATGGATCTGTTCGAGAGTATCCGTAAGGCTATCGTGCCTGTGCACAAGGAGGGCTACCCCTTCGTCGCCATCTTCTTCGTGGCGTCCCTGATCCTCGGCTGGATATTCGAGCCGCTCTTCTGGATCGGCATGGTACTGACCCTGTGGTGCGCCTATTTCTTCCGTGATCCGGAACGGGTCACCCCGCAGGATGACGATCTCGTCGTCAGCCCGGCCGATGGTCGCGTCTCCGCCATCCAGATGACCGTTCCGCCAGAGGAACTGCATCTCGGCACCGAGCCGATGTTGCGCATCTCGATCTTCATGAACGTCTTCAACTGCCATGTGAACCGCTCGCCGGTGCGTGGCCGCATCGTCAATATCGTCTACCGCGAGGGCAGCTTCCTCAATGCCGAGCTGGACAAGGCGAGCGAAGAAAACGAACGCAACGGCCTCGTCATCGAAACCAGCCACGGCGAAATCGGCGTCGTGCAGATCGCCGGCCTCGTCGCACGCCGCATCGTCTGCTGGGCCAATCCGAACGACCCGCTGGCTGCCGGCGAGCGTTTCGGCCTCATCCGTTTCGGCTCGCGCCTCGATGTCTTCGTGCCGGCCGGCGCGGAACCGCGCGTGTCCATCGGCCAGACCGCCATTGCCGGTGAGACGGTGATCGCCGAGTTCGGCTCGGCCAAGGGACCCGTCGTCAGCCGCCGCAGCTGAGGTCAGGAAGGACAAGCCGCATGCAGACGCCAAAGCCGTCGGCCGAAGAGAACGGGCACAATGATCGCGCGCGCGGCCCTCGCCTTCGCGAGATCCCCTTGCGGCTGCTCGTACCGAACCTCATCACCGTGCTGGCCATCTGCGCCGGCCTGACCGGAATTCGGCTGGCCTTCGAGAACCGCTACGAACTGGCGGTCATGATGGTGCTCGCCGCGGCCTTCCTCGACGGCATCGACGGGCGCATCGCGCGCATGATGAAGGCGACGTCGAAATTCGGCGCGCAGATGGATTCGCTGGCCGACATCGTCAATTTCGGCGTTGCCCCCGCCCTCGTCCTCTACGTCTTCATCCTCGACCAGGCCCGCTCCTTCGGCTGGATCGCGGCGCTGATCTACGCGATCGCCGCCGGGTTGCGCCTGGCCCGCTTCAATGTCATGGCCGAACGCGAGACCAAGGTTCCGTGGCAGTCGGAGTTCTTCGTCGGCGTGCCGGCCCCGGCCGGCGCCATGCTGGTGCTGCTACCGGTCTATCTCGGCTTTCTCGGCGTGCCGCCGAGCGCACCCGTCGCCTTCGCCGGTGCCGTCTACACCATCCTGATCGCCTATCTGCTGGTCAGCCGCCTGCCGGTGTGGTCGGGAAAGTCGGAGACCAGCCGCATCCGCCGCGATCTCGTCCTGCCGATGATTCTCGGCGTGGTGCTCTACGTGGCCCTGCTGATGAGCTTCACCTGGGAAGTGCTATCGCTGACGGTGCTCGGCTATCTTCTCTCGCTGCCCTTCGGCGCCCGCTCCTGGCACCGCCGCTACGGCACGCTGACTATCGGCGAGGAAGCTCCAGAAAAGGGCCTTTCGGAGATCGATCGGGGTCTTTGAGGCGCGTTTTCTCAGCGAAACGGCAGAATTTTCCCGAAAGAATCGATCATTCCTCGCGAAACATGGCCGATTCTGATCAAAATTGATTTGCGTCATGGTTTGCGCCACGCTTTTGTCGTGATCTGCTCGAATAGAGCAAAAAAACAAAAATCAGAAAATACCCAGGAAACACGTCAGGAGCACGACATGACCACCAAGGCCCCCGCCGAGGCGAAGCCGGCGAACCCGAATCTCGACTCCCTCTACAGGCCGCTCGGCCTCAAGGCTGTCATCGCCGCAGCGCTGATGCTGAAGCGCAAGCCGGCCAAGAAGGCCGTCGCCTGAGGCTCAGAACAGGCTCATCTGGCCACCGCCCGATGACTTCTTCTCCGGCTCGGCCACGACCAGGCTTTCCCCGACCGGGGCTTGCACCTCCGGTCCGGTATTCTTGACCTTGTTGACGAGGTCGGACACGGGCACCGCCTCGAAGAAATCCTCCTCGGCGGGCACCAGCAGATCGGCGACGTGGCGCGGCTCTGCGCTCTTGCAGTCGAGCCACCGTTCGAAATCCTCCGCCTTGATCACCACCGGCATGCGGTCGTGAATGCGTCCGATCGTGCGGTTGGAACCGACCGTCAGGATGGCACCGGTGTCGACTTCCGATCCGTCGGCCGACGACCAGGTCTCCATCAGGCCGGCAAAGGCGACGATCTTGCCGTGGCGCGGCTTGATCCAGTAGGCCTGCGATTTCTCGCCACTGTCCTTGGCGGGCCGGTGCCATTCATAGAAGCCGGATGCCGGAACCAGCACGCGCCGGTGCCGCATAGCGGCGCGAAATGAGGCCTTGCCGATGGCCGTCTCCGAGCGTGCGTTGATCAGCAGCGGGAAATCGTTCGGATCCTTCACCCAACCGGGTATCAGGCCCCAGCGGACGAGCACCGCCTTGCGGTCCGGCAGATTGCTTCCGGCCTCCGGGCGATCGCCGGCGACGACGACCAGGATCGGCTGGGTCGGCGCGATATTGTAACGCGCCGGAAACCCTTCGAGCTCGAGCAGCCCGAGGAACTCCTGAACCTCTTCAGGTGTCGCCGTCAGTGAAAAACGTCCGCACATGGCAAATCCATCGCACTTGCCGCCAGACCGGTCAAGGCAAGGGCGGGCGCCGCCGCGGCGCTTGCGAGCCCGGGAAAGACTGGCGATAGTCAGACCGTCGATTCTCCGCCGCGCCCCTGTGCACGTCGACAGCCCCCAGGAGATCCGGTTCATGCAGACTCGCCCTCGCCTTGCCTCTTCCGCCATCGTCGAACGCGAAGGCCGTTTCCTGCTCGTGCGCCGGCGCAATCCGCCGGCCGCCGATCTCTTCGCCTTTCCCGGCGGGCGGGCCGAGCCCGGCGAGACGCCGGAGGAAACCGCCATCCGCGAACTGTTCGAGGAGACGGGACTGGAGGGGCGCGAGGCTCGCCTCTTCGAAACGCTGGAACTGCTGCCCGAAGACGGCATGCCGGAAAGCCATTTCCTGCTTTCCGTCTTCCGCGTCGAGGCGGCGGCCGAAACGGTCGCCGTCGCCGACGACGATGCGCTCGAAGCGGGCTGGTTCCTGCCTGAGGAGATCGCCCGCCTGCCGGTCCCCGACAGCGTGCGCGCCTGCGTCGAGAGGCTGGTCAGGGGCGGCGAAGCGGGATAAACAAAGGCACGGCGCTTCGATCGCCGACGACTTTACCGCAGCGACGACAAGGCAGAGCATGCGCGCGACAGGATTTTCCGCCAAGGTCTTCTTCGTGGCTGCCGCCTTTGCCCTCGGTTCGTTGCCGGCCAGTGCCCAGACGCCCGAGGCACCCGCCGCACCGGAAGCCACGCCCGAATCGACGGAGAAGCCCGCTCCCTACGACGACAAGCTGGCCCGCCTGTCGGAGATCATCGGCGCAGTGCACTACCTGCGCAATCTCTGCAACACGGAAAGCGAGCCGGAGTGGCGCGAGGCCATGCAGAAACTCGTGGATACGGAGACCGCGACCGAACCGAAACGGCGCGCCCGCATGGTCTCCGCCTATAATCGCGGATACCGCTCGTTCGCCTCGGTCTACACCACATGCACCGCATCGGCGATCGCCGCCGAAAGCTTCTACCGTAACGAAGGCGCAACACTCGCCGTCGAAATCGCTGCCCGCTATGGAAATTAACGATTAATTCACCTGTTTTGGTCTCGGGCCGTGTCGTTTTGACAAAAGGCTGATAGTGTCATTAACAGGTGAGTAAGGACTACGCTTCGGGGAATGACCATGGAACCGCGCCGCAACGAGATCGACGACATGATCGTGCATGAAAAGACGCAGGCCGCGCTGGAATACCAGAACGAGGCCTGGGCCGACGGCATCGCGGATGGCATCGAGCCGGAAATCATTGCCGACGCCGCCTTCGCGCTGGCGATGCGGGAGACCATCCGCATCCATGGTGAAAACGGCGCCGAAGCGGTGCTCGAATCATTGCGCAGCCGCATGCTTGCCGGCGAATTTTCGCCCGAACGTCGTGTTCAGTAACAAGATCCAGAGGCACTGCGATGCATAGCAGGCTGAAGCTCTTGCGGCGCGATCGCCTCGTGCCCCTCCTTTCCGTTGCCCTGGCCGTCGGCCTGACGGTCGGCGCCATGCGGCCAGCCTTGGCCCTTTCCGACATCCCGCCTATTCCCGCTCCCCAGCAAGATCCGGCAGCCCCGCAAACGCCGGCCGAGGACGAGAAGGTCGACGAGCTTCCCGATCCCGGCCTGACCGGCATTCCCGATCCCGATCCGCTGATCAAGAAGCCCGAGACGCAACAGCCTCCCGCCAATGCCGAGGCGAACGAGCCGCCGCCGGAGGTCATCTACGACATCACCAAGGCGCCCGAGCCGGTGCGCCACCTGCGCGAACAGATGATCGAAGCAGCCGCTTCGGGTGACATCGAGCAGCTGCGGGCGCTGATGAATCCCGGCCCCAACCAGACCCAGATCCTCATGGAGACCAGCGAGGATGCCGATCCGGTCGCCGCACTCAAGCAGTTGTCGGGCGACGACGAAGGCGTCGAAATCCTCGCCATCCTGATCGACATCCTGTCGACCGGCTTCGTGCGGATCGACGTCGGCACGCCGAACGAGACCTATGTCTGGCCCTACTTCGCCGAGAAGGCGCCGGCTATGCTGACGCCGCCGGAGAAGGTCGAACTGCTGCGCATCGTCACCGCGGGCGACTTCGCCGAAATGGAAGAACTCGGCAACTACAACTTCTTCCGCATCGGCATCACGCCGGACGGCAAGTGGAAATTCTTCACCGCTGGCGACTGAGTTCCCCCTGGCGACGCAATTTTCGGCGTGGATCATTTGCCGCCGGACGGCTGGAATCGATTCCCTTTTGCGATGCGATGCTCTAACTCTCGGGCATCGACCAACCGGAAGGGAACGACGATGCCCGCAGCCTCCCTGCCCGACCGTGCACTGATCCAGGTATCCGGTGCCGATGCCGAGCATTTCCTGCACAATCTGGTAACGACCGACATCGCGGCGCTGCCCCCGGGCGAGGCCTGGCCCGGCGCGCTTCTCACGCCGCAGGGCAAGATCCTGTTCGACTTTCTCATCGCGCGCGACGGCGACGGATTTGTGCTGGACACCACCGCCAGCCAGCGCGAGGCGCTGATCAAGCGGCTCTCCATGTACAAGCTCCGCGCCGCTGTCGAGATCGTGGCGCTCGATCCGGAAGGCGTGACCGTCGCATGGGGCGAGGATGCGGACGAAGCCGGTCTCGTGGATCACCGATTCGCCGTTGCCGGCGTCCGGGTCACGCGCAAACCGGGCGGCGGACAGGCTGAGGTCGCGCAGGGCTACGACGCGCTGCGCGTGCTTGCCGGTATCGCCGAATCCGGCTCCGACTTTGCCCTTCAGGATGCCTTTCCCCACGACGTCCTGTTCGACCTGACGGGCGGCGTTTCCTTCCGGAAGGGCTGTTATGTCGGCCAGGAAGTGGTCTCGCGCATGCAGCATCGCGGCACGGCGCGGCGCCGGGTGGTCGTGGTGACCGCAGACGCCGCCCTGCCCGCCGCCGGCACGGAACTACTGACCGGCGGCAAACCGATCGGCACGCTCGGCACGGTCGCCGGCAATCGTGGCCTGGCCATCGTTCGCATCGACCGCGCCGGCGAGGCCATCGCGTCCGCCACGCCGATCCTGGCGGGCGAGACCGCCGTCTCGCTGTCGCTTCCGTCCTGGACCGGGCTTGCCTTTCCCACCAGCGCCGCCGAGGAGGGCTGAGCCATGGCCGAGGCCGCCGCACTTTCGGGGCGCGCCTGGCAGCGCATGCTGTCCGGACGGCGGCTCGACCTGCTCGATCCCTCGCCGCTCGACGTGGAGATTTCCGACATCGCCCACGGGCTCGCACGCGTTGCCCGATGGAACGGCCAGACGAAGGGCGATCACGCCTTTTCCGTCGCCCAGCATAGCCTGATCGTCGAGGACATCTTCCGCCGCCTCAATCCCAAGGCCACGCCGAACGAGATGCAGGTGGCGCTCCTGCACGATGCCCCGGAATACGTGATCGGCGACATGATCTCGCCGTTCAAGGCCGTGGTCGGCGGCGGCTACAAGCTGGTGGAGAAGCGGCTGGAGGCGGCGATCCACCTGCGCTTCGGCCTACCGGCGCATCCGACCCGCGCGCTGAAGGACCAGATCAAGAAGGCCGACACCATTTCCGCCTATTTCGAAGCGACCGAACTTGCCGGCTTTGCCGAGGTGGAAGCCCGCAAATTCTTCGGGCAGCCGCGCGGGATCGCCCGCGACAGCCTGCTGATCGCGCCGCTGCCGGCTTACCAGGCCCAGGCGCTGTTCCTTGATCGCTTCGAGGCCATCGAGGCTGCGCGCGGGGTGCGCCCAAAGGTGTCCACATGAGCCTGATCGTCGTCTCGCCGCTGTCGCGCATCGCCGAACTCGCCGTTCGCCACAAGGCGCGCGAGATGATCACGCTGATGGCCGAGAAGCAGGATTTTCACCGCCCCGCGGTGATCTCCGCCGACCGCCACCTGAAGCTCGGCGTCAACGACATCACCTTTGCGGGCACCGGCGACCTGATCGCGCCGCAGGAGCGTCATGTGCTCGAGATCATCGAATTTGCCCGCACATGGGACCAGAGCGCACCGCTCCTCATCCACTGCTGGATGGGCGTGTCGCGCTCGCCGGCGGCCGCCCTGATCGCCAGCCTTGCCGTCGCCCCGGAAGACGACGACGAAGCGCTGGCGCGACGATTGCGGGCCGCCTCGCCCTTTGCCACCCCCAATTCCCGCCTGATCGAAATCGGCGACAGCCTGCTTGGCCGTGGCGGACGCCTCAAGGCCGCGGTCAAGGCGATCGGTCGCGGCGCGGATGCCGACGGCGATGCGCCCTTCGTTCTGTCTGTGCCAGCCGCGACGGAAACCCCATGACGGACCGGACCACATCCGTCGAGATCGGCCTCAATGCAGCGATCGTCGCGGTCACCGGCGGCAATCCGCGCATCCTGGTGGTGAACGACCCGACCAGCCGCCTCGAAGGCCTGCCCTTCGGCCCGTTCGACCCCGTTCGCCACCGGACGATGGAGATGTCGCTGCGCACCACGGTCACCGCCCAGACCGAACTGCACATGGGCTATATCGAACAGCTTTACACCTTCGGCGATCGGGGCCGGCACAAGATGGCGGGCGACGTCGGCCCGCATGTCGTATCGGTCGGCTATCTGGCGCTGACCCGCATGGATACCGCCCGCGAGGCGAGCCTTGATGCGGTCGGCGCGCACTGGCGCGACTGGTACAGCTACCTGCCCTGGGAGGACTGGCGCCACGGCCGGCCCGCGGTGATCGACCGGGTGATCCTGCCCGCGCTTGCGCAATGGGCGGAGGAAGACCCGAGCGAGGACAAGGCGGAGATGCGACCGTCGCGCCGATCGCGGCTGAAGCTCGCCTTCGGGCTTGACGATTTTCCCTTCGACGAAGAGCGGGTTCTCGAACGCTATGAACTGCTCTACGAGGCAGGACTGGTCGAAGAAGCCGTGCTCGACGGCCGGGTCGCGGCGCGGCGCGTGTCGGAGCCGATCGGCATCGCCATGCGCTTCGACCACCGGCGGATCGCCGCGACCGCGCTTGCACGGCTGCGCGGCAAGATCAAGTATCGCCCGGTGGTCTTCGAACTGATGGCGCCGGAGTTCACGCTCACCGAACTGCAGGTAACCGTCGAGGCGATCTCCGGCCGGCACCTGCACAAGCAGAATTTCCGGCGCCTGGTCGAGGGCGCCGAACTGGTCGAACCGACCGGCGAAACGCTCGCGACCGGCGGCCGGCCAGCGGCGCTTTTCCGCTTCCGCCGCCAGATTCTCGAGGAGCGGCCGGCGCCAGGCCTCAAGCTCGGCGGACGCTGAGCCGAGGCCGCAGATCCTGCCAATCCCCCCCTTGCGTTTGACCCCGAGGGGTCCTGCCCCATCTAGCCCCTAGACGCATCTCGACGTGAAGGAGTGGACCGAAGGATGGAACAGCAGGCCAGCGAAGTCATCATCGCCACGCGCACGGCGCTCAGCCAGGCGAGCGCGCTTGCCGTGCAGTATTCGTTTTCGATCGTCGGCGCATTGCTGCTGCTGACCATCGGCTGGACGCTCGCCTCGCTGCTCAGCCGCTGGGCGCATGAGGGTCTGCTGCATGTCCGGGGCATAGACGAGACGCTGGCCCGCTTCTTCGCCAATGTCATCCGCTATGCCTCCCTGCTGCTGGTCTTCGTGACCGTTCTCGGGCAATTCGGCGTGCAGACCGCCTCGATCATCGCCGCCCTCGGCGCCGCCGGCCTCGCCATCGGTCTTGCCCTGCAGGGGACGCTGCAGAACATCGCCGCCGGCATCATGCTGCTGGTGCTTCGCCCGTTCCGGGTGGGCGAATATATCGAGACGGGCAATATTTCCGGGACGGTGCGCGAGATCGGCCTGTTCGCCACCGAACTCAAGACGCCCGACGGGCTCTACCGGCTGGCGCCGAACTCGATCCTGTGGAATGTGCCGATCACGAATTTCAGCCGAGAGACCACACGCCGCTTCGAGCTGAAGGTCGGTATCGGCTATGACGACGACATCGATCTTGCCCAACGCCTGATGCGCGAGCTGGCGGAGAAGGACAAGCGCGTGCTGAAGAGCCCGCCGGTCGACACCTTCGTCAACGAACTGGCCGAAAGCGCCGTGGTGCCGACGCTATGGTACTGGACCAGCGCCGCCGACTTCTGGCCGACATCGCGCCAGATGATCAAATCGGTCAAGCAGGCCTTCGACGAAAACGGGATCTCCATCCCGTTCCCGCAGGTGACCTACAGTGCCCGTTTGCCGGGGCTCGCGGCAGCCGACGCCGCGGCCGAACGGGAAGACGCCTAAGCGCGATTACCAAGGACGGCCGAAGGCCACGTCAGAGCGACAGCTCGGTTGCCGAGGTCTCTCCGCCGTCGCCTTCGCTGCTGCTGGCATAGGCCGAATACGCCGCGATCACCTGCTTCATCTCATCCAGCACGTCGAACAGGCTGACGGTATCGTCGTCCTCGTCCGAGGTGTCACCGGCCCCCGGAGGCGGCGGGCCTTCCGGCCTCAGCTGTTCCATCGCATCGACAAACTGGGATTGCGTCAGAGATCCGGTGCCCTCGCCGTCGAGTTCGGCGAAGAGGGACGTGGCGTCCTCCTCGCTCATGTCCTGGGGGCGGGCGGCGACGAATTCGGCTTCGGTGACCTTGCCGTCGCCGTCGGTATCGATCTTGGCGAACATCTCGGCGGCGGACGGACGGTCATCCGCCCCGGTATCGGCCGCGCCGCCGGCATTGGCGAGCAACATGGCCATCACGCCGCCCGCCACCTGGGAGGCGACACCGCTTGCGGCGCTTTCATTTTCGACCGTCGGATCCTGGGTGCGCGGCGAGCCGGAAGACTTTTCCGCGGCCGCCAGTTCTTCGGCACTGATGATGCCGTCACCGTTGGTATCGAGACCCGAAAGCGATGTGGAGTACAGAGAACCGCCGCTCGGCGACGAAGAAATACTGGTCATACAAATCCCCGTAAGTATCGGCTGAAAGTGCCTGTATCCGCAGTACGCTATACACCTCCGACGGGATGACTCTGGGCTATGGGATTCGCGGTAAAGGGTCAAAAACCAATAATAATCTACAATAAGTAGTTTGCGTCTCTTCTAACATACGTCAAATGCTTGAACTCATGGAATTTCTCGTCGGCGGTGTGACAAGAAACACCGCGATCCAAGTCTATCCACCGAGACCAAAGAACTGATTTTTGTCAGCCGATTTCCACATCGAGGCCGATGTCGAGGGTCGGCGCCGCCATGGTGACCTTCGAGGTGGAGATGTAGTCGACGCCCGATTCGGCAATCGCGCGGATCGTCTGGATGTTCACATTGCCGGACGCTTCCAGAATCACGCGACCGACGGCCGACGGATAGTCGGCACTCAAGAGCCCGTGATGCAGCCGGTTGATCTCAACCGCCTCGCGCAAAAGGTCGGGGGCCATGTTGTCGAGCAGGATCGCGTCCGGCCGCGCACCCAGCGCCTCGCGCATCTGGGTGAGATTGTCGACCTCAACCTCGACCTTGACCAGATGCCCGGCATAGGCTCGGGCCGCCTCGATGGCGGCTGCAACGCCGCCGGCCACGGCGATATGGTTGTCCTTGATCAGGATGGCATCGTCGAGGCCGAAGCGGTGGTTGGAGCCGCCGCCGAGGCGAACGGCGTATTTCTCCACCGCCCGCAGGCCCGGCAGGGTCTTGCGCGTGCAGGTGACGCGGGCATGGGTGTGGGCGATCTCGGCGGCGAAACGCGCCGTGTAGGTCGCGACGCCCGAAAGATGCATCAGGAAGTTCAAGGCGACCCGCTCGGCCGACAGGATGGAGCGCGCCGGGCCTTCGACGCGGATGAGCGCGTCGCCGGGTTTTACCCTATCGCCGTCCGCGACCTTCGCCTCGAAGACGACCGAGCGATCGACAAGCCGGAAGGCGGCGCGCGCCAGTTCGATGCCGGCGATCACACCGTCCTCGCGGCTGTTGAGCGCCGCCCGCACCGTCTTTTCCGGTCCGATGGTTGCGTAGGTCGTGATGTCGCCGGCGCGGCCGAGATCCTCGATCAGCGCCGCCCGCACCTGGTCCTCGACCATCAGCGGGAGCAATACGGGGCGAAGGGGCTCGGTCATCGGATACTACCTCTGTCTTGGATCAGCCGGCGATGTCGGTCGCGATGCGCTCGGCATCCTTCAGGGTCATGAAGGTGCGACGGCGCAGGGCTTCCACCGGTTCCGGGAAATCGGAACGGAAGTGCCCTCCTCGGCTCTCCTCGCGCTGGAGCGCCGCGGTGGCGATGAGCTTGGCGGCGGTCGCCATGTTGGAGAAGCGGACGCGCCTGTTAATACCTTCGAGACGGACGATCTGGCGGATCAGGTCCTTTAGGCCTTCGGCATCGCGGATGACGCCGGCATGGGCCGACATCTCGCGGCGCAGCGCCTTCAACTCGGCGCTGTCTTCCAGCGTCACCAGTTCGTCGTTCTCGCCGGCATCCTTCGGCCATTCATAGAGCGAGGATTCGGGCAGCATGCCCTTGATGCTCTCGGCGATCCGGGCGGCAAACACCACCGCCTCCAGCAGCGAATTGGAGGCCAGACGGTTGGCGCCGTGCACGCCGGTCGAGGTCACCTCGCCGGCCGCCCAGAGCCCGTCGACCGTGGTCTTGCCATCGGCATCCACCAGCACGCCGCCCATATGATAGTGCACGGCCGGCACGACCGGGATGGGCTGGGTCACAGGGTCGATGCCCGCCGCCTTGCATGAGGCATAGACGGTGGGGAAAAGATCGGCGAAATGCGCGCCGACCGCCTTGGTGCAATCGAGGAAGGCGCCGCGGCCGGCCTTCACCTCGGCAAAGACGCCGCGCGCGACGATGTCGCGTGGCGCAAGCTCGGCATCGGCATGCAGGTCCGTCATGAAACGGTGCCCGGCGCGGTTGATCAGGATCGCCCCGTCGCCGCGCAGTGCCTCGGTCGCCAGCGGAGCCGGGTCCTGGCCGATGTCGATGGCGGTCGGGTGGAACTGGACGAATTCCGGATCGGCGATCATCGCACCGGCCTTCGCAGCCATGCCGACGCCGGCGCCGCGCGCTTCAGCCGGATTGGTGGTCACCTGGTAGAGATGGCCGATGCCGCCCGAGCAGAGCACCACGGCGCGCGCTGGAAAGGCGACCCGGGTCTTCGACTGGCCGGCATCCGGACGGGCGATGACGCCAGAAACGAAACGGCCCTCGGCCACCAGTTCCTCGACGACATAACCTTCCATCACACGGATCGACGGCGTCTTGCGCACGGTGGCGATCAGCGCCTCCATGATGGCGCGGCCGGCCTGGTCACCCTTGACTCGGACGATGCGGCGCTCGGAATGGGCGGCCTCGCGTGACAGCAGAAGCTGGCCTTCGAGGTCGCGGTCGAAGGGAACACCATAGGCAAGGAGGTCGCGGATACGGTCCGGGCCCTCCGAGATCATCAGGCGGGCGATGCGTTCGTCGACGATGCCGGCGCCGGCCGCCAGCGTGTCGGCAAGGTGCTTTTCGAAGGTGTCGCCGGGGCTCATTGCCGCGGCGATGCCGCCTTGCGCCCAGGCGGAAGACGCCCCCTGGCCGATCGGGGCTGCGGCAAGCACGGTGACCGGACGCGGCGCGAGCTTCAGGGCGCAGAACAGGCCCGCCAGGCCGCCGCCGATGATGACGATGTCGTCGACGCCCTGCCAGGATTGCGGGCGCATGGATTCAAGTTTCGTGGCCATTCAGGCAATCTCCGCCGGCGAGACGCCGGTCCTCGTCAATTCTTCAGATTGATCATGCGTTCGACCGCGAGGCGCGCCCGACCGGCGATCGCCGGATCGACCACGACCTCCTCCGTCATTAAGAGCAGGCTGTCGAGGATCTTCGGCAGGGTGATGCGCTTCATGTGCGGACAGAGATTGCACGGCTTGACGAAGTCGACGTCTGGCACCTCGGCCTGGATATTGGACGCCATGGAGCATTCGGTCACCAGCAGAACACGACCCGGACGCTTCGTCTTCACATAGTCGATCATGCCCGAGGTCGAGCCGGCATAGTCGGAGACCGCCAGAACGCTCGGGTGGCATTCAGGATGGGCGACGATCTCGATCGAGGGATCGGCTGCCTTGTATTCCATCAGCTCTTCCGCGGTGAAGCGTTCGTGCACTTCGCAATGGCCCTGCCAGGTGAGGATCTTCTTCTTCGTCTGCTTGGCGACGTTCATCGCCAGATATTCGTCGGGAATGCAGAGCACCGTGTCCGACTCGAAGCTGTCGACGACGGCGACCGCATTCGACGAGGTGCAGCAGATGTCGGTCTCGGCCTTCACGTCGGCCGAGGTGTTCACATAGGTGACGACCGGCACGCCCGGGTAACGGGCTTTGAGCGCCCGCACATCGGCGCCGGTGATCGATTCCGACAGCGAGCAGCCGGCCCGGCCGTCGGGGATCAGCACGGTCTTTTCCGGATTGAGCAGTTTCGAAGTCTCGGCCATGAAGTGCACACCGCACTGGACGATGATGTCGGCATCGACGCGCGTCGCGTCGCGGGCGAGCTGCAGCGAATCGCCCTTGATGTCGGCAACGCAGTGGAAGATTTCGGGCGTCTGGTAATTGTGCGCGAGGATGACCGCGCCGCGTTCCTTCTTGATGCGATTGATGGCGTGGATATAGGGCGCGAAGACCGGCCATTCGATCGCCGGGATGAAGGCCTTGACCCGCTCGTAGAAATGCTCGGTTTCCTTTGCCACCGCCGGGGTGAAGGACAGATCTGGCCGTTCCAGAATGCCGAAACGTTCCGCCGCCGTCTGCGATTGGCGCATCTGGGCAAGATTGCCGGTCCCTGAGATATGTGCCATGCCGAACCCTCTCTCCAGTTGGCAACCGACTTATGCTCAAATTGAGCAAAAATAGGATCAAAGAAAACCGGCCAGAGCCGGTGACGATGATTTAGAAAGTTTTGTGACGGTTTGCAAGGGCGATCAATCACGCTGCCGGCAGGTTCTGCCTGTTTGGTGACCATGCTCTCTTTCCGGATCGGTGAAAACAGGTAGTGTCGTGCGATGCACGGCAAGCTGCCGAGAGGTCCCATGATTGAACTTTTAGCGCTCATTCTGATCATCATCCTGTTCGTCAACAACCGTACAGCCTTCAAGCGCATCGACGCGATGGAGAAGCATATCGGAACGCTGTCGGAGCAGGTCGCGCGCCTGACATCGTCCGGCGCAACCGCACTGGTGGCCGAACCGAGGAACATGGATGCGCCCGAGCAGATGGCGATCGGCGAGACTCCCGCCCTGTCGGAAGACGGGCCGGCTGCAGCGATGGCGGACGCCACCGCCGAGGGGCAGACGGTGGCCAAGGCCCCGGCAGAGGAGCCGGCCGTGCAGCCTGCCCCATCCAGCCCTGTCTTTGCCCCGGCCGCCCGGAACGAAAGCCTGGAAACCTATCTCGGCGCACGCTGGGCCGTCTGGGCCGGAGGTCTGGCGCTGGCGCTGGGCGGGCTCTTCCTCGTGCGCTATTCGATCGAAAGCGGCCTGCTCGGCCCCGGCGTCAGGCTTTCGCTCGCCGCCCTCTTCGGCCTGTTGCTCGTGGCGGGAGGCGAGATCGTCCGGCGCAAGGCCCTGCCCCAGGCGGCGGCGCTCTACGACAATGCGATGATCCCCGGGATTCTTACGGCGGCCGGCACCTTGTCCCTGTTCGGCGCGATCTACGCCGCGCACGGGATCTACGATTTCATCGGCCCGGCCCTCGCCTTCCTGCTGCTGGCGCTCGTTGCCTTCGCCACGCTCGGCCTGTCGTTGCTGCACGGCCAGGCGCTCGCCGGTCTCGGGCTCGCCGCGTCGCTCGCCACGCCCGCGCTGGTGTCCAGCACGTCGCCGAGCCCGTGGACGCTGTTTTCCTTCCTCTCCGTCTCGCTCGTCGCGACGGCGGCGGCGTCGCGCTTGAGATCCTGGCGCGTGGTACCGGTTCTTGCCAATGCCGGGCTCGGACTGTGGGCGATCGTCTACATCCTGTTCAGCGACGGGGTCGAACTGACCCCGGTGGCGCTGGCGCTGATTGCGATGATTGCCAGTGCCCTCCTGGTCTGGCCGGCCGGTGCCTGCGACGCGGATCAGGCCGCCTGCCACCTGAGCTGGCGCAACCTTGGCCATGCCTTCACCCGCAAGCCGGCCGGGCAGTGGCTGTCGGTTTCGCTTGCCGTGCTCTTTCCGGCGCTTGCCATCGTCGCCGTCGGCGTGGCGGCGGATCTCAATCCGCTGTTTGCCATGGCGGCCCTGGTCGCGACGCTTGCAGCCGCCGGTGCCGCCCGTCGGGGCGCCGGATGGCCAGCCGTCGTGTCCGCATGCGGCGCTCTTCTCTGCCTCGGGCTCAACGCCGCCGCAACGACGGACCTCGTCCAGGGATTCGACACCGGCCTTGGCGGCGACACACCGCTCCCCGGCCTGGAGGGACAGTCGATTGCGATAGTCCTTGGCCTTGGCGCCGTCTTCCTGCTGTGCGGCCTCGCCTTCATCCGCCGCCGGGGTGCGGCCGATGCCGTCCTTTCGACGCTCTGGGCCGCGATTGCCGCTGCCGTGCCGGTGACGATCGCCTCGATCAGCTTCGTGCAATACGGCGTCTATGCGCGGGACTGGACCCACGGTCTCTACGGCATCGCGCTCGGCCTCGTACTTCTCGGTGCGACCGAATTCTTCTCCCGCGCCGGGCTCGCCACGACCCTTCGCCGCGGCCTCGACCTGCTGATCGCCGGCTCGTTTATCGCCTTCGCCTTCAGCCTGCACATGCTGACCGACGGTATCGTCACCACTATCCTTCTGCCGATCCTCGGCTTCGCCTACCTGATGGCCAATCGGGTACGGCCATGGAGCGGGCTGCCCTGGATGATGGTTGCTGCCCTTGCCTGCGTTCTCGCGAGGATCACGTTCGACCCGACATTGGTCGGGCCGGAACATCTCTCCACGACGCCATTGTTCAATGCACTTCTGCCCGGCTACGGCATTCCGGCGATCCTGGCGATCCTGTCGGCCTATGAATTGCGCAACTGGCCGGGCTTTCGCGTGCGCAACGCGCTGCAGGGGCTCGCCAGCCTTCTCGGACTATTGGCGGTCGCCATCCTCGTCCGCCATGCGATGAACGGCGGCGTGCTCGACGACCGCGTGCCGACGCTCGGCGAACAGTCAATCTACACGCTGCTGATCACCGGCCTGTCCGGCATCCTGATGACGCTCGACCTCAAGTCGCCGAGCCCGGTCTTCCGCTATGGTTCGATGGTCGCCGGCGTGCTGTCGATGGCCAATGTGCTGGTCCTGCATCTTTTCGCGCTCAATCCGTTCCTCACCGGCGAAAGCACGGGCGCCTGGCCGCTCGTCAACCTGCTGCTGATCGGCTACCTGCTGCCCGGCCTCGCCTATGCGGGGCTCGCCTTCTACGCCCGCGACAAGCGGCCGCTCCCTTACGTAACGGCGCTCGCGGTCAGTGGAGCCGTGCTCGGCTTTGCCTGGGTCACGCTCTCGGTGCGGCGCTTCTGGCACGGCGAGTTCATCGCCTCCTGGAAGGGCTTCGAGCAGGTCGAGACCTACACCTATTCGGTCGCCTGGCTTGCCATCGGCGTCGGTCTTCTGGCGCTCGGCACGAAATTCGACGCCCGCAGCCTGAGGCTCGCCTCGGCCGTCCTGGTGTTCATCTCGGTCGGTAAGGCCTTCCTGATCGACATGAGCCATCTCGAAGGCGTCCTGAGGGCGATTTCCTTCATCGGCCTCGGCGTCGTGCTGATCGGCATCGGGCTCTTCTACCAGAAGATCCTGACCAGCCGGAAGGCCCGACCGACCGTGACGGCGGAGGAAAACGGCTGAAGGCGGTTGCCATGGCCGGGCGCGGTCCCCTAGATGGTCGCCGCTGCCTTCTGCCAATCGGGACCTGCAATGACCAACGGCCTCAGCGAAACCGCCTTTGCCCCGCATGAGGCACTGGCCCGCGATCTGCTCGCCCATGCCGTGTCTGGCGACGACGGCTCGCACGATCTCGCCCATATCCACCGTGTCTTCCGCAACGCCATGCGCATCCATGCCGCGGAGGGCGGCAACGGCCGCGTGCTGGCGGCCGCTGTACTGCTGCATGATTGCGTCGCGGTCGAGAAGAGTTCGCCGCTCCGGTCCCAGGCCTCCCAGCTTGCGGCGGAAAAGGCCAGCGCCATCCTGGCCGGTCTCGGATGGGACGCAAGCGAGATTGCCGCCGTCGCCGATGCGATCACCACCCACAGCTTCTCCGCCGCGCTGGCGCCCGAGACGATTGAAGCGAAGATCCTGCAGGACGCGGACCGGCTCGATGCGATCGGCATGGTCGGAGCCGCCCGCTGCTTCTACACCGCCGGGCGCATGGGTTCGGCGCTCTACGATCCGGCCGACCCGCTGGCCGAGGATCGCGCCCTTGACGACCGGGCCTTCGCCATCGACCATTTTGCCGCCAAGCTGTTCAAGCTGTCCGACAACTTCCAGACCGAGGCAGGCCGCCTGATGGCCCGCGAGCGCCATGACCGGCTGAAGACGGTCCTGGCGCAGTTCATCGACGAGATATGAGGCTCACGACATGCACGTCACCGAACTCAACATCTATCCCTTGAAGAGCGGCCGCGGCATTGCCCTGCCCGCCGCCCGCGTCGACGCCCTTGGCCTTACCGGCGACCGGCGGATGATGCTGACCGACCCGTCCGGACATTTCATCACCCAGCGCGAACTGCCGGCGCTGGCGACTCTGACCGCGCTGCCGCAGTCGTCGCACCTGCAATTGTCGCTTGCCGACGGCCGCGAGATGATGGTGGCGCCGCCGCATCCCGAGCGACGCATGGACGTCGCCATCTGGAAATCGATCGTCAGTGCCGCAGTCGCCGAAGACAGCGTCAACATCCGGCTGTCCGAGTGGTTTGGCCGCGAAGTGAAGCTGGTGTTCTTCGACGGCGAAGCCAGCCGCAGCGCCACCAAGGAATGGGCAGGCCCCGACAGCCCGATGAGCTTCGCCGACGGCTATCAGGTGCTCGTCACCACGACCGGTTCGCTCTCGGCCCTCAATGCGGACATGGCCGCCCACGGGGAAGGATCGGTCGGCATGGAGCGCTTCCGGCCGAATGTCGTGGTGGATTGCGACGAAGCCTGGGCCGAGGACAGCTGGGCGGCGATCGAGATCGGCGGCATCCGCTTCGATCTGGTCAAACCCTGCGCACGCTGCATCATGACCACGCAGGACCAGCATTCCGGATCGCGAGAGGGCGCCAACCCGATGCCGGCGATGGGCCGCATCCGCATGTCCGCCGACCGCCGCGTGCCGGGTCCGCTGTTCGGCTGGAATGCCGTGCCGCGCGGCGAGGGTCAGCTTGCCCTCGGCGATGCCGTGCGGGTGATCGCACAGAGACCGGAAGGCTGGGCGATCAAAAAACGGTAAAGTGACGTCAGCAGCAATGGATGAAGAAAATCTTCGGAGCAATGATCGCGCGGCAGCCTATAGTTTATTGCGGGCTATTTCTTCTGGCAATTCATCCATTTTTTACCGTATTTACTCATAGTGCCGGGATCGACATTTCATCCGTCATGAATAGACGGCGGGACTTTTGGGCCTCGGGTCGGATTGTGTTTTCCACGATTTGAGCCCGTCCATGACCAGTATTTTGACGAACGTCTCGGCCATTGCCGCCCTGGACACCTTGCGATCGATCAGCAGCAAGCTCGACGGCACCCAGTCCCGGATCTCGAGCGGCTACAGGGTCGCAACCGCGTCGGACAATGCAGCCTACTGGTCCATCGCCACCACCATGCGTTCCGACAACAAGGCTCTTTCCGCCGTCGAGGACGCGCTCGCGATGAGCGCCGCCAAGGTCGATACGGCCTATACCGGCATGGATGCGGCCATCGGCGTGATCGACGAGATCAAGGCGAAGTTCGTCGCGGCCCGCGAACCGGGCGTCGACAGGGGCAAGATCAATGCCGAGGTCGAGCAACTCAAGGACCAGTTGATCAGCATATCGTCCTCCGCCAGCTTCAACGGCCAGAACTGGCTCTATCTCGAGACGGCGCAGGACGATGCCAACGCGATCGACAAGGAACTCGTCGGCTCCTTCGTCCGTGCGGCGGACGGCACAGTCTCGATCGAGACCATCAAGCTCAATTATCGTGACGAAACACAGGTCGCGGAGCCGTCCGACACCTGGGCGCTGATCGACTTCATGTCGGCGCATATCGGCGACCTCGGCATTCTGACCAGCCCCAACTTCGCCTGGGACGCCGGCCTTGTGACCGGGTGGGTGCTGCTCAAGTCACCAAGCCCTGCGGTCGCCGGCTATCCAACGGTCACGGAAATGGAGCTGTCGTCGTCCACCACCGACGCCCAACTGGACGAGATGATCACCGTGATTGATTCCATGCTCGAATATGCCATCGACACGAGCGCAACCTATGGCGCGCTGAGTTCGCGGATCACCATGCAGAGCGAATTCGTCACCGACCTCAGCGATACCATCGACACCGGCGTCGGTCGTCTGGTCGATGCCGACATGAACGAGGAATCGACCCGCCTCAAGGCGCTGCAGACCCAGCAACAGCTCGGCATCCAGGCCCTGTCGATCGCCAATTCCAATTCGCAGAGCATTCTGTCGCTCTTCCAATAAGGCCGCCGAGCTCGCAGACAAGACAGGCAGACGGACCGACAGTCTCGCCCCGCCTTTCAGTTTTTCTTCCGCTTGACCTGGCCTCGATCAAATCCGCTTATCGATGCTTCACGAAAAGACGCTTTTCGTGCCCCTGCCTGCGCTTTATCGTCGCGCCTGCCACAGGAGACGATTCAATGGTCACGACCGCCCGCACCCCCATGCCCTGGCTGATCATCATCAGCGGATCGCTGATCGCCATGATGACCTTCGGTCCGCGCTCCGCCATGGGCTTTTTCCAGTTGCCGATGCTGGCGGATACGGGCTGGGACCGCTCCACCTTCGGCCTGGCCATGGCGCTGCAGAACCTCTGCTGGGGCATCAGCCAGCCCTTCTTCGGCGCGCTTGCCGACAAATACGGCACCAGCCGCGTGCTGATCGCGTCCGGTCTGCTCTATGCCACCGGCCTGCTGCTGATGGCCCATGCGGACGCGCCCATCTGGCTGCATATCGGCGGCGGCGTGCTGGTGGGCATGGCGATCGGCGCCGGCTCGTTCAGCGTCATCCTCTCCGCCTTTGCCCGGCACGTGACCCCGGAGCAGCGCTCGATGGCCTTCGGCTTCGGCACGGCCGCCGGTTCGGCCGGCATGTTCCTGTTCGCACCGCTGAGCCAGGCGCTGATCAGCAATCTCGGCTGGTCGGACAGCCTGGTCGCGATGTCGGTCATGATGCTGATCGTGCCGTTGCTCGCCTATCCGCTGCGCGGCAACGCCAATTCCGGCAGCCAGTCGCAAAGCCAGTTCAAGCAATCGGTTGGCGAAGCCCTGAAGGAGGCTCTTGGTCACAAGAGCTATCTGCTGCTCACGACCGGCTTCTTCGTCTGCGGCTTCCAGGTGGCCTTCATCACCGCGCACTTCCCCGCCTATCTCGGCGACATCGGCATCGAGGCGCGCTATGCGGTGATCGCCATGGCGCTGATCGGCTTTTTCAACATCATCGGATCGCTGGCCGCCGGCGTGATCGGCCAGCGTTACTCCAAGCCCTATTTCCTCGCCTTCATCTATATCGGCCGCTCGATCGCCGTCACCGCCTTCCTGCTCCTGCCGCAGACACCGGCCTCGGTCGTGCTGTTTGCCGCCGTCATGGGGCTGCTGTGGCTGTCGACCGTGCCGCCGACCAATGCGCTGGTGGCGATCATGTTCGGCACGCGCCATCTCGGGCTTCTCGGCGGCCTCGTCTTCCTGTCGCACCAGATCGGCTCGTTCCTCGGTGTGTGGATGGGCGGTTATCTCTATGACCGTTTCGGCTCGTATGACAGCGTCTGGTGGCTCGGTGTGGCGCTCGGGCTGTTCGCCGCCGTGGTGCACTGGCCGATCGCCGAGCGACCGGTGGAGCGTGGCGTCGCGGCCGCTGCCTGATGCGGCGCGGCCGGATGGCTTTTTTAAGGACTGGGGCAGAGACGATCATTTTTTGCCGCAATTGCTGCAATGCGGGAGCATGACAGAATTATATTTTGTTTTTCTCCCTAAACCCGTTGACGGAAGAACGTCTCGCACCTACCTTTGCCCTGCTCGGTGAGAAACCGACGCACTGAAAACAAGCCAGGCTTTCACAACGGAAGCCATTGCCAACAAGGAGGTTAGCGAAATGCGTGTTGTTTTCCATCATGCCGCCCGCCCTTGGCATAAATCCCCGCTGAGCGTGGCGACGTGCAATCGCCTCGAACGCACCTGTCGAATGTGACGCTGCGCAAGCACTGAAGCCTTCAATCGACACATTATTTTTAAGCCCGCGCAATGCGCGGGCGGGGAAACCGTTATGGAAAAGCAAGTTATCGAATATGCCGGCATTCCGGTCGGGATCACCATCCCTGACGGCGACAGGCTGAAGTTCATCGCCGTCAAGTATCCGGTTATCGAACTGGATGGGGGCACCTATCGCAATCTCGGCGAATTGCAGAGCGCCATTCACCAGCACCTGCAGAAGTCCGAGGACGATCAGGGCATGTTCCGGGTGGCGGCCAACGGTTCGGCCGCAGGGGCGGCCCGCAGGGTCTTCAACGCCGCCTGACAGAACCCCTCGCGCGCCGCGCCGGGCTCCAGTCCGCGCGGCTCGTAGACATGCCGATTGAGGAAGAAACCCGTGAGGCGAAAGGCTTCTGCGAGACTCTCCCCATTGGCGGCCTTGGTGGCGCCGGGATTGAGAAAGCCCGGCAGCGCCAGCATCCTGTCGGCCCAGGGCGAACCCGCCTCCCGACAGACCGCCCTTCCCGTCTTCGGCGACACGAAGGCCAGATCGTCCCGCCGGCCGGTCGCTGCACACTGGTCGAGGTCGAGGCCGAAGCCGAGATCGTTCAGCACTTCGAGTTCGAAGCGGATGAACAGTTCGCCGGCTGCCGCCGGCTCCTCCAGATGGTCCAGGATGACATCGAGCGCGTCGAACAGATGCGGATGCGGCTCGCGTTCCGGCAGGAGCCGGAGCAGCGCCGCCAGCGCCTGAACGCCGTAGACGGCGGTGGCGCTTTCCATCAGCCGCGCGGCGCGCAGCGTGACGGGCTCGACGCGGAACTCGCCCAGATGCTCGTCAAGCCTGGCGCGCCAGGTCACTTCGACGCGATTTCCCGGCTGCAGCACCGGCTGCATGGTGCGCGAGCGGCCGCCGCGGATCATGCCCAGATGCCGGCCGCGCGCACGCGTCATCACCTCGGCGATGACGCTCGTCTCGCCATGGCGCCGCGCGCCGAGAAATATCGCTTCATCCGTCCATTGCATGGTTCTGTTCTAGCCGATTTGCCGCCGCCGGGACAGATGCGAACCGGCCCCGGCGAGGGCTGTAGTGCCCGCAGACATGATATTCGCCAAGTTTTCGCCCGGCTGTCGCGCGAATCGGTATAGTCGGGACGACCAGTTGGGACGGCACCCGTTCCAGGCACGCCCCCGTATCAGGCCTTCCGCAATGCAGCCATCGCCTTCCGGCTCTCCCGACCATAGCCCCGATCCGGGCCTGTTGACGCAGTTTCCCATTCCGGTCCGCTGGCTGGTCCTGCTCGGGCTCTCGGTGGTTCTTTCCGTGGTGCTGCAACTCATCCACCTGCCCGGCTCGCTGCTGCTCGGCCCGATGGTCGCGGCAATCCTGGTGGCGACCAACGGCGCGCGGCTGTCGATACCGCGCATTCCCTATTTCGCCGCCCATTCGCTGCTCGGTTGCGTCATTGCCCGCTCGCTCGACGGCGGCATCGTCAGCACCTTCGCCGCCGACTGGCCGATCTTCCTCGCCATCGTGCTCGCCGTCATCGGCGCCAGCAGCCTGATGGGCTACTTCATGGCCCGAAGCGGTACGTTGCCCGGCACGACGGCGGTCTGGGGCACTTCGGCGGGTGCTGCCTCGGCGATGATGCTGATGGCCGAAGCCCATGGCGGGGATATCCGCCTCGTTGCCTTCATGCAGTATCTGCGCGTGGTCTGCGTCGCCTCCGCCGCCTCGCTGGTCGCCGCCTTCGTCTTCGACGCCAAGGGTGGCGCGGTGCACGAGATCGTCTGGTTTCCCGCCGTCGACTGGCTGGAACTCGCCAAGACGCTGGCGGTGTCCTTTGCGGCGAGCGCCGTCGGCGCACGGCTGAGAATCCCGGCCGGCACCATGCTGCTGCCGTTGATCGCCACAGCGGCGCTGCATGCGGCCGGCTTGATCACCATCGACCTGCCGCCCTGGCTGCTGGCGCTCGGCTATGCGACGCTCGGCTGGAAGATCGGGCTGAGTTTCACCCGCCGCATCTTGCGCCATGCGGCCCATGCGCTGCCGCAGATCCTTGCCTCGATCGTCGTGCTGATCGCCTTCTGCGCCGGTCTGGCGGCTTTGCTGACCCATCAGTTCGACATCGACCCGCTGACCGCCTATCTGGCGACCAGCCCCGGCGGCCTCGATTCGGTCGCCATCATCGCCGCCTCGACGCCGGTCGACCTGTCCTTCGTCATGGCGTTGCAGACGGCGCGGCTGTTTCTGGTGCTGTTGCTCGGCGGGCCGATCTCGAAATTCGTCGCCCGCCGCATCGAAGGCTGAAGCGCCCTCAGTTCTTCGGGAATTCGAGGCCCATCTCGCGGAAACGCTCCGGATCATCGCCCCAGTTCTCGCGCACCTTGACGAACAGGAAGAGATGCACCGGCTGTTCGAGGATTTCCGAGATTTCCTTGCGAGACGCCGTCGAGATCGACTTGATCGCGTCACCGCCCTTGCCGAGCACGATCTTCTTCTGGCTGTCGCGCTCGACATAGATGACCTGCTCGATGCGGACCGAGCCGTCCTTGCGCTCTTCCCACTTCTCGGTCTCGACATGCGAGGAATAGGGAAGCTCCTGGTGAAGGCGCAGGAAGAGCTTTTCGCGGGTGATTTCCGCGGCGAGCTGGCGCATCGGTAGGTCGGAGATCTGGTCCTCCGGATAGTACCACGGGCCTTCCGGCAGGCGCTTCGCCAGGAAATCCATCAGGTCGGTGCAGCCCGAGCCGGTCGTCGCCGAGACCATGAAGGTCTGCTCGAAGGCGATCGCTTCGTTGGCCTTGGCCGCGAGCTTCAGCAGATCCTCGTGGCGAACCCGGTCGATCTTGTTGAGCACAAGGATCTTCGGCTGGTGCACGTCCTTCAGCCCCTCGAGAATGGCTTCGGCATCGCCGCGCAGGCCGCGCTCGCTGTCGATCAGCAGCAGGATCAGGTCCGCATCCTTGGCGCCGCCCCAGGCCGACGTCACCATGGCGCGGTCGAGCCTGCGGCGCGGCTTGAAGATGCCGGGCGTGTCCATGAAGACGATCTGGGCATTGTCATGGATGGCGATGCCGCGCACGATCGAGCGCGTCGTCTGCACCTTGTGGCTGACGATCGACACCTTGGCGCCGACCAGGCGGTTCAACAGGGTGGACTTGCCGGCATTGGTCGGGCCGATCAGGGCCACGAAGCCGGAATGCGTCGGGCGTTCGTCCGCTGCGGCGCCTTCGACGGAGGGGTTTTCGGTATCGGTCATGGTTTCCAATCAGCCTGCGTCCGTGGACTTCGTCCAGACGCCTTCGCGTTCGAGTATCTTCGTGGCCGCCACCTGCTCCGCGGCGCGCTTGGAGCGATCCGTTCCGCTTTCCGGGGCGACGCCGGGTATTTCGACGATCACCGTGAAACGGGGATCATGATCCGGTCCGGCGCGTTCGGCAATCCGGTAGGCAGGGGTCGTCGCGAATTTCGCATGCGCCCATTCCTGCAGCTCGGTCTTGGCGTCGCGGCGCGCGCCATCGGCACGGCTCGCCTTCTCTTCCCAGAAGCGCAGGACGAAGCCGCGCGCGGCCTCGAGCCCTGCGTCGAGATAGATGGCAGCAATCAGACTTTCCACCACGTCGGCACGGACGTTCAGCATGGCCTTGCCGGTCAGCTTCTTGACGTCGGCGCCGGTGCGAATGAAGCGGTGCAGTTCCAGCTCGTCGGCGATCGTGGCGCAGGCCTCGGCGCTGACCAGCTGGTTGAAGCGCACGGAAAGCTCGCCCTCGGTGGCATTGCGGAAGGTCTTGAACAGCAGTTCGGCGACGCACAGGCCGAGAACCCGGTCGCCGAGGAATTCAAGCCGCTCGTAGTCACCGCCCTTGGTCGACGGCGTCGCGCTCGAATGGGTGAGCGCGCGGTCGAGTCTTTGCTTCTCGGCGAACGTGTGACCGATCGCGGTTTCGATCCGCGTGCGGTCCTCCTCGCCGAGCCCCTTCAGTCTTTTCATTCGACCACCTTGAACAGGCGATCCCAACGCATGTTCGACGGCCACTTCCAGACTTCGCGGAACGAGGTGTCATTGCCGAGCGAGAAGAAGATCACCGAGGCGCGTCCGATCAGGTTTTCTTCCGGCACAAAACCCACGTCGAAGCGGCTGTCGAGCGAATTGTCTCGGTTGTCGCCCATCATGAAATAGTGGCCTGCCGGGACGATGAACTCGCGAGTGTTGTCGCCGCGGGCGTTCAGCTCCTGGTCGAGCGTGTCGTAGCTCACGCCATTGTCCATGGTCTCACGGAACACCGGCACGTCCGTGCCCGGATCCTGGCTGTAGTCAGAGGTGAAGCGGCCGTCCTCGGCGCGCGGTACCGGCTTGCCGTTGATGTTGAGGATGCCGTCGATGACCTGGATGCGATCGCCCGGCAGGCCGACGAGGCGCTTGATGTAGTCGATCTTGGGGTTTGGCGGGAAACGGAAGACGACGATGTCGCCGCGCTTCGGCTCACTGCCGAAGATGCGGCCCTCGAACAGGTCCGGCGAGAACGGCAGCGAATACTTCGAGTAGCCGTAGGAGAACTTGTTGACGAAAATGTAGTCGCCGACCAGCAGCGTCGGCATCATCGAGCCCGACGGGATGGTGAAGGGCTGGAACAGGACCGTGCGGATGACCATCGCCAGGAGCAATGCCTGGATGACGACCTTGATGTTTTCCCAAAGGGCACTGTGCTTCTTTTCAGCTTCCACGCCGTCATTTCCTTTTTCTGGCAAATCCTGCCCTGTCTAGTCGGTTCGCGCCGCTGCGGCAACGGCAGAGGCGCGGAAAATGCCCAATCTCGCGGGCGATCAGCCGCCCAAAGGACGCGCTTCGATGATGACGAAGGCCTGGGCCAGCGGATAGTCGTCGGTGATGGTCAGATGCACCAGCGGCTCGTGACCCGCCGGCATCATGCGCTGCAGGATCTCCGCGGCCCCGCCGGTCAGCTGCATGGTGGGCTTGCCGCTTGGTGCATTGACCACGCCCATGTCCTTCCAGAACACGCCCTGAGCCATGCCGGTGCCGAGCGCCTTCGACATCGCCTCCTTGGCGGCGAAGCGCTTGGCATAGGATTCGGCGCGGTTCTTGCGGCCGTCGGAGCGGGCGCGCTCGATATCGGTGAAGCAGCGCTGGGTGAAGCGCTCGCCGAAACGCTCGAGCGACTGCTCGATGCGGCGAATGTCGATGAGGTCGCTGCCAATGCCGATGATCATGGGCTTTTCCGCTTCACCTGGTTTTCGAGAGGTCAGATGCCCGCGCCGGCCTGGACCGGCCGGTTCCTCGCCGCTTCGGCAAGGCGCAGGCGCCGCCGCCGGCGAAAGCCGCGCACGACATAAAAGGTCAGGCCATAGACGACCACGCCGCTGAGCAGGGCGGGCGGGACGGCTCCAACCAGCATGGGCTCGATCACCGGACCCCAGAGGTCGGCCCATCCGAAATTGCTGAAGAGATGGTGGAGGTCCAGGTGATGGCCGATCGTCGGATCGCCTTCCCCGAGCATCCAGGTGCCGATCTTCCAAGTGGCGGCCCAGATGAAGGGAAAGGTCAGCGGATTGCCGAAGGTCGTCGCCAGCGCGGCGGCGATCAGATCGCCGGCGACTAGGTATGACAGCAGGACGGAGACGATGAGATGCAGGCCGATGAAGGGCGTCCAGGAGGACGCGATGCCGGCCGCGACACCTGCTGCCACGGCATGCGGCGAGGCACTGAGCCGCATGACCCGCATGCGGAAATAGTGGAACGGGCGCATGAAGCCCTTGGCCGGCCACAGCAGGCTGCGCAGCTTGTCGGCAATTCCAGCGGGTTTGCGGCGGCGAAACGACATGGGTCACATGTAGGGGATGAGGCCCCATACAGACAAGGGCGGCGGGAGCGAATTGCCCTGCCCCGCGGCCTTTGCCGCAGCTGGGCGCGCGGTTATGTCACGCGCGCCTCCGGTCAGTCGTCGTCGGCTTCTTAGAAGCCGCTGCGGAACAGGCCGCGTTCGATTTCGCGCTGGCGAAATTCGAGGTCGACCATGTCACGGGCACCGTTGAGGTAAGCCATTTCACGTTCGGTCGAAGTGGGAACGCGAAGGGCCTTGGCAATCTTGCGAAGGGGCTTGAACATTTTCTCTGTCCTCTTTCTTT
The DNA here is from genome assembly GCF_059424725.1 of Allorhizobium sp. GW101-3B10. Taxonomy (NCBI): domain Bacteria; kingdom Pseudomonadati; phylum Pseudomonadota; class Alphaproteobacteria; order Hyphomicrobiales; family Rhizobiaceae; genus Allorhizobium; species Allorhizobium sp. GW101-3B10. Next base: position 2,386,285 of record NZ_JBWKZR010000001.1, read on the forward strand.
CTCTCTTATGTGAGCTGAATATAATTGTGCGGCGCACAAACCACCAGATCTGAAAGAGGATCGCAGGCATGCGGCATTTGCATGGCGCCCTAAGGAAGGCTTAAGATTGCGCAAACCATGTTAACGCTCGGCGGCGCTACCGGCCGGCGGCTTTCAACAGGCGCGGGCGGATCTCGTCGTCCCAGATCAGGCCCCGGCAATCGCCGATGTCCACCCGATCCAGGCGGAAACGCTTGTCATCCGGGCCGAAGCCCGGGCGGCTTATTCCGTCCGTCCCGTCGCAAAGGCCGGGCTCTCCTGGCATGTCGACGAGGATCGAACCGCCATCCGCGCTCTTCAGGCTGAATTCCCCGCCGTCGCACTCGATGCCGCAGGCAAGAACGCCGTCGGCGGCCGTCCGGCATTCGCCGGAAAACTCGACGGGCAAGCCGCCGTCACGGAAACGCGCTTCGAAATTGAGGATGCTGGCGTCGGCGCCTGCCCAATCCGGGCGATAGGCGAGCATGGCCATGTCCTTGACGTTCTGATCCGGGTGGGTTCGCAGATGGGGCGCATCATAGTGGCGGGCATAGCAGGCCCAACCGAGCTCCCGCTCCTTCAGCGCGCGCCCGTAGAGGACGCGCTGCTCGCGCTCACCGGCCATCGAAGGCATGGCACCGAGCAATCCGGGCAGCGTGAGCAGGAGTGCGCAAATCCGTGATTTCACCATGACGACCAGCTCCCCCACAAGGCGATCCGCGCGGCGGGCTCCCCTCGCCGGGCTCCTGCCACACTGCCTCATCCCAGCCCGGCGATCAATCACCTGGGGTGGCGACAGTGCCGGGCCGCCGCGCCTTGGCCCGTCGCCCGTCAGTCGTAAACGCGCCTGACGGTCGAGATGCAGTCCAGTTCCTTGACCTCGACCAGAAGCTGGTTCAGCTGGCGCAGGTCCCAGACCTCGATGTCGATCGCCATCTCGGTGAAATCGGTGGCGACACGCACCATCGACAGCGTGCGGATGTTGATGTCGAGGCGGGCGATCGTCTGGGCGACGGTGGCCAGTGTGCCGGGCTCGTTGATCGCGTTGATCATGATGCGCGCCATGAAGCGTGACTTGTTGGCCTCGTCGAGGTCCCAGCGCACGTCGATCCAGCGCTCCGGCTCGTCGTCGAACTTCTGCAGGGCGGATGCCTGGATGGGATAGATGGTGATCCCCTTGCCATCCTCCATGATACCGACGATGCGATCGCCGGGCACGGCGCCCGCCGGAGAGAAATGCACCTCGGCATTGCCGCCGAGGCCCCGGATCGGCATGCGATCCTCGGCCGCTGCCGCCTCGCCTTCGCCCGGACGCGCCTTGCCGGGGATCTTGAAGACCATGCCGTTGGCGCTGTTCATCGCGAACCAGCCCTCGTCGGTCGAGGGCTTCACGGTGACGCGTTCGTCCTGGTAGTCGGGATAGACGGCGCGCAGCACGTCGATCGAAGACAGTTCGCCACGGCCGACGGCGGCGATCGCATCTTCGACATCGCGCTGGCCGAGACGGTGAAGGACCGGGCGCAGGGTGTCGCGCGAGAAGATCTTGCCGGCCCGCTCGAAGGTGCGCTCCAGAATGCGGTGGCCGAGGCCGGCATACTGCTTGCGGATCGCCATGCGGGTGGCCCGGCGGATGGCGGCGCGCGCCTTGCCGGTGACGACGATCTGCTCCCAGGCGGCCGGCGGGACCTGCACGCCGGAGCGGATGATCTCCACCTCGTCGCCGTTCGACAGGCGGGTGACGAGCGGCATGATCGAGCCGTTGATCTTGGCGCCGACCGTCGTGTCGCCGATATTGGTGTGCACCGCATAGGCGAAATCGATCGGGGTGGCCCCGCGCGGCAGCGCGATCAGCTTGCCCTTCGGCGTGAAGCAGAAGACCTGGTCCTGGAAAAGCTCGAGCTTGGTGTGCTCGAGGAACTCTTCCGGATTGTCGCCTTCGGCCAGCGCCTCGATGGTGTGGCGCAGCCAGGAATAGGCATTGCTTTCGCGCGACAGAAGCTCGCCGTCGCCACCGCCCTCGCCATCCTTGTAGAGCGCATGGGCGGCAATGCCGTATTCGGCGATCTCGTGCATGCGCCGCGTGCGGATCTGCAGCTCGATGCGCTGGCGCGACGGGCCGACGATGGTGGTGTGGATGGAGCGATAATCGTTCTGCTTCGGCGTCGAGATATAGTCCTTGAACCTGCCCGGCACGACGCGCCAGCGGGTATGCACGATGCCGAGAGCGCGGTAGCAGGACGGCAGGTCGTCGACGATGATGCGGAAGCCGTAGACGTCGGACAGCTGTTCGAAGGACAAGGACTTCGACTGCATCTTGCGAAACACCGAATAGGGTTGCTTCTGGCGCCCCTTCACCGACGTGTTGATCAGGCCGTTGGCGACCAGCAGTTCGCGCAGCTCGTCCTCGATCTTCTTGATCAGGCCTTCGTTGCGCTGCGACAGCTCGGCGAGCCGCCGGGTCACGGTCTCGTAGGCTTCCGGATTGATGTAGCGGAAGGACAGGTCCTCCAGCTCGTCGCGCATGTCCTGCATACCCATGCGGCCGGCGAGCGGCGCATAGATTTCCATCGTCTCCTCGGAGATGCGGGCGCGCTTGTCGTCGCGCATGTGCTCGAGCGTGCGCATGTTGTGCAGGCGGTCGGCAAGCTTGACGAGAAGCACGCGCACGTCGTCGGAGATCGCCAGCAACAGCTTGCGCAGGTTCTCCGCCTGCTTGGCCTTCTTGGTGACGAGATCGAGCTTCTTGAGCTTGGTCAGGCCTTCGACGAGTCGTCCGATGTCCTCGCCGAACAGCTCGTCGATCTCGGCGCGGGTCGCGTTGGTATCCTCGATCGTGTCATGCAGCAGAGCGACGGCGATGGTCGACTCGTCGAGATGCATTTCGGTGAGAATGGCGGCAACTTCGAGCGGATGGGAGATATAGGGATCGCCGCTGGCGCGCTTCTGCTTGCCATGCTTCTGCATGGCATAGACATAGGCTTTGTTGAGCAGAGCTTCGTTGGCATCGGGCTTGTATTTCTGAACCCGCTCAACGAGCTCGTATTGCCGCATCATGCCAAGGCGCTCCATAAACGAAAAGCGCGCCAATCGACAGGGATTGGCGCACGAAACCGAATTTCCGAGACTCTAGAGCCCGATTACTTGACGATTAGTAATCGTCGCTCTTTTCCGGCGGAACCAGGCCTTCGATGCCGGCCAGAAGATCTTCTTCCGACATCTGGTCGAAGCTGACGGTTTCCGGCAGTTCGTCCTCGTCCTCGTTCTTGGCTGCGACAGTGCCGCCGCTGATCAGCGCGCCGGTATCCTGTTCCGGCTCGTCGACCTCGACATGCTTCTGCAGCGAATGGATCAGGTCTTCCTTCAGGTCGCCGGGCGAGAGCGTTTCGTCGGCAATCTCGCGCAGGGCCACGACCGGGTTCTTGTCCTTGTCGCGATCGACAGTGATCGGCGCGCCCTGCGAAATCTGGCGTGCACGGTGGCTGGCGAGCAGAACGAGCTCGAATCGGTTGTCTACTTTGTCGATGCAGTCTTCAACGGTGACACGGGCCATTGCCTGTCCTTTGCGCTCGGGAATTTAAGGATTTAGCAGCCCGATACAATCAATGGAAGGCAAATTCAAGTTTTTCGTCACCGGGCGCCGCCCCGCATACGGAGCGCCGGTCAAAAAATGCATGCGCGCCGCGCCAATTTCAACCTATACGTGCTTGGAATATCAGATTCCCTGCCCTAGATAATTCTTATATGAATATTTCATAATTTAAGTGGAGTATTCATGAGTGAAAAGGCAAGGTTTTGTTTTGATTGTCTTTTATCACTATCTCCTATTCCCAACAAAGGATATTAGAACGATGTTTGATCCCCGGGAAAAAATAGCACTCTTCATCGACGGCGCGAATCTCTACGCTGCCTCCAAGAGCCTAGGCTTCGACATCGACTATCGGAAATTGCTGAAAGCGTTCCAGAAGCGCGGCTATCTTCTGCGCGCCTATTATTACACCGCCCTGATCGAGGACCAGGAATACTCCTCCATCCGCCCGCTGATCGACTGGCTCGACTATAACGGCTACAAGGTCGTCACCAAGCCGGCGAAGGAGTTCATCGACTCGATGGGCCGCCGCAAGGTCAAGGGCAATATGGACATCGAACTGGCCATCGATGCCATGGAACAGTCCGAGACGGTCGATCACCTGGTGATCTTCTCCGGCGACGGCGACTTCACCACCCTGGTCGAAGCGCTGCAGCGCAAGGGCCGCAAGGTATCCGTCGTTTCCACCATGGCAACCCAGCCACCCATGATCGCCGACGACCTGCGCCGGCAGTCGGACCATTTCATCGACCTGATCTCGCTCAAGGCGGAAATCGGCCGCGATCCGAGCGAGCGCCCCATGCGCCAGGTCGAGCCCGCGCCCGCCAACGACATGGGCGAATGATCTGTCGAAACGCCGAACCGGCCGCCAACACCTGAAGATTGGCAGGTCCCACGCCACATCGGGGCCGAAGGACTGAGCAGAACCGCCGGCGAAAAATCCGAAACCCGTTGTAAATCCATAGTTTTTCACCGCGGACGACGGAAACCCCTGCTGTCTCGACGCTGTTCGCGATCTGGTGGCCGCCTGCGGCCCGTGCGTCAGATCCCTGCAGATCTTACTATTATCATTCTCTTCATCAATTTACGTCTAATACTTCATTCTTCGTTAATCGCGTCCGCGATGGTCACCTCAATGGCAGTTTACACGCATGCCGGGGCGGCATATCTGCACGACAGCTCTACGCAAAAATTTTTATGGGTCATAGCAATGTCTGGTTCTCAACGCTCCGTCTCCCATCTCAACGATCGTCTTCATTTCCTCGGTCTTAATGCCGAAGAGCGCACGCGCCTTGGCAGCCTCCAGCCTCTGATCAAGACGGCCATCGGCCCGGCGCTCGACGATTTCTACGCGCGCGCCAAGTCACACCCCGAAACGGCGCGCTTCTTCGCCAACGACGCGCATATCGCCCATGCCAAGCAGAAGCAGGAGGCCCACTGGTCGCTGATCAGTTCAGGCAAGCTGGACAATCACTATGTGGAAGCCGTCTCGACTATCGGCCGCACCCACGCCCGCCTCGGCCTCGAGCCGCGCTGGTATATCGGCGGCTACGCACTGGTTCTCGAAGGGATCATGGAGGGGGTGATCGCCGACGAAATGCGGGGCTTCATGCAGGGACGCAAGGCCAAGCGCCTGGCGCAGAACCTGACCACCATCATGAAGGCCGCCATGCTGGACATGGACTATTCGATCACCGTCTATCTCGACGCGCTGGCGGAGGAACGGGTGCGGGCGGAGGAGGAACGTCATCGGCTGGAGCACGAGCAGGAAGTGGCGCTAGAAGCCCTCGACGTAGCCCTTGGCCGGATGTGCAGCGGCGACCTGACGGCGACGATCGACAAGGACCTCGCACCGAAGTTCGACAAGCTGCGCAACAATTTCAATTCGGCGGTCAACGCGCTCGCAGCAGCCTTCTCGGACATCTATGCCGAGGCATCGCGCGCGGCATCCAATACCCGCGAACTGACGTCGGCGACCGACGAGATGGCCAAGCGCACGGAACAGCAGGCCGCCGCCCTTGAAGAAACGGCCGCCGCCCTCGAGCAGATCACCACGGTCGCAAGACAGACGGCGCTGCGCACCCAGGAAGCACGCGAAGCGGTCGTCGCTTCCGCCGACGAAGCAGTCCGTTCCGGCAAGGTCGTCGATCAGGCGGTCGAAGCCATGGGCGACATCGAGGCGTCGTCGAAGAAGATCACCCACATCATCAGCGTGATCGACGAAATCTCCTTCCAGACCAATCTGCTGGCGCTCAATGCCGGCGTCGAAGCAGCGCGCGCCGGCGAAAGCGGACGCGGCTTTGCCGTGGTCGCCCAGGAGGTGCGCGAGCTTGCCCAGCGCTCTGCCGCTGCGGCCAAGGAGATCAAGACGCTGATCGACCGCGCGTCGCAGGATGTGGCGCGTGGCGTGTCGCTCGTTCACAAGACGGGCGAGGCGCTCAGCACGATCGGCCAGCAGGTGCACGCGATCAACGGCCATATCGCCGCGATCACCACCTCGTCGCAGGAGCAGTCGGCCGGCATCGGCGAAATCAATGCGGCGATCAACAGCATGGACCAGATGACCCAGCAGAATGCCGCCATGGTGGAGGAAACCAATGCCTCGACCCACGCGCTGCTGGAGGTGTCGCACCACCTGACGAACCTCGTCTCGCGCTTCACCGTGTCGAAGGAAATCACCATGCCGCGCCAATCGCAGGACTACCGCCAGCGCTACGCCGCCTGATCGGTGGCAATCGCTCGCGGCTGAGCGTTGCGTTTATGCGAAACAGACGGCCGCGCCGCAGGGGCGCGGTTCGTCAGACGGTTTCGAAACCAATCGGCTGGGCGCCCTGCCAGAGCACCATCCTGCCCATGGCCTCGAGATTCTCTCGTCCGTCGACGACCGTCAGGAAATGGTTTCCGGCCAGCGCGCCCATCTTGCTGGCGAAATGCGAACTGCCATAGGCGAAGAGAAGCTCGGTTTCGCTGTAACCGCCCGGATAGAGCAGGATGTCGCCGCGCGACGGGTGGCAGGTGTGGTTTTCGAACCCCGCGCCGAACTGGAAATCGCCGAGCGGCACCCAGACCGCCTCCCCGCTCCAGCGCGAATGGATCGTCTGATTGCGGAACGGCAGGAAGCTCTTGAAAATCCGGCAGGTCTCCGGCGCCTTTTCGATCTCGAAGCGCGCGGTGAAGACGAACGGTCCGACACTGACCTTGAGCAGTTCCGGCATGGTCAACCGCCGGTCTTGAGCAGTCGCGACTTCTGGCGGTTCCAGTCGCGTTCCTTCTCCGTCTCGCGCTTGTCGTGCAGCTTCTTGCCCTTGGCGAGCGCCAGCTCCAGCTTGGCGCGGCCCTTCTCGTTGAAATAGATCTTGAGCGGGACCAGCGTCATGCCCTCGCGATTGATCGCCTGGCGCAGCCGGTTGATCTCGCGCTTGTTGAGCAGGAGCTTGCGGCGGCGGCGCGGTTCGTGATTGAACCGGTTGGCCTGCAGATACTCCGGCAGATGGGAATTGATCAGCCAGATCTCGTTACCCTCGTCCGAGGCATAGGATTCGGCGATGTTCGCCTTGCCTTCGCGCAACGCCTTGACCTCGGTGCCGGTCAGGGCAAGACCGGCCTCGTAGGTGTCGATGATCTCGTAGTTGAAGCGGGCCTTGCGGTTTTCCGCGACAATCTTGTTGACGGTGCGCTGGCTGCCTCTGGGTGCCATGATGATGAATCCGATCCGCCCGGAATGCTTGTTGTTGGCCGGGCGGCGGGCATCCGTCCGGCTCTTGTCGTCGATATGTAATATAGCGGCCGCCACAAAAAAAGAAGCCGGGCAGAAACCGCCCGGCCTCGCTGATCCATGTGCGGCCGATCAGGCCAGGAGACCGGCGTGCTTCAGCGCCGCGTCGATCGCTGCCTCTGTCGAAGCTTCGAGCGTCGGCAGGAGCGGCAGGCGCACCGTGCGGCTCATGCGGCCGAGACGGTTCAGCGCATATTTCGCGCCGCAGAGACCCGGTTCCATGAAGATCGCCTTGTGCAGCGGCATCAGGCGGTCCTGGTAGCCGAGCGCCTTCTTGTAGTCGCCGGCCAGGGTCGCCGCCTGGAACTCGGCACAGAGCTTCGGCGCGACATTGGCGGTGACCGAGATGCAGCCGACGCCGCCATGGGCGTTGAAGCCGAGAGCGGTCGCATCCTCGCCCGAAAGCTGGATGAAGTCGTTGCCGCAGGTGATGCGCTGGTCCGAGACCCGCTCGAGCTTGCCGGTCGCATCCTTGACGCCGACAATGTTCTTGTGCGCCTTGGCGAGCAGACCCATGGTCTCGGGGCTCATGTCGACGACGGAACGGCCGGGGATATTGTAGATGAAGATCGGCAGCGCCACGGCTTCGGCGATCGCCGCGAAATGGGCGACAAGGCCCTTCTGCGTCGGCTTGTTATAATAGGGCGTGACGACGAGCAGCGCGGCGGCGCCGACCTTCTCGGCATGCTGGGCAAGCTCGATCGCCTCCTTGGTATTGTTGGATCCGGCGCCGGCGATCACGGGAACGCGTTTGTTCGCCACCTCGACGCACAGCTCGACCACGCGTTTGTGCTCTGCATGGGAGAGCGTCGGCGATTCACCGGTGGTGCCGACCGGCACCAGGCCGCTCGAACCCTCGGCGATCTGCCACTCCACATGGGCGGCAAAGGCTTTCTCGTCGACTGCACCGGTTTCGGTGAAGGGCGTGACGAGGGCGGGAATGGATCCCTGGAACATGCAACAAAACTCCTCAGGGCCGGCATCCATGCTTCGGCCGTATTCCTTGGCTACAACGCGCGCACAATACTTTGCCGACAGGGGCGCGACAAGCCGAGTGTCCGGGCTTTTGTGTCGGTTTCCCGTCCCTTCGGGGGACGCATTTTTGCCTTCCCGGTAAGGTTTCGTTAATCTCGCGAATGGCTAATGGAGGGTATACGCATTTTCCGGCGGGCAAACGAGATGAGGACATCCATTCTCCGCGCATCGGCCTTCGGGTTGACCCTCGCGACACTGCTGGGCGCCGCGGCGAGCGCGGCGCCGGATGTCGCACCCGTTCCCACCCTCAAACCGCAAATGCCCTCGGTCGCCGCGGCCTCGCCTCCCTCTCCGGAAGTGACCGGCGCCATTCCGCGCACCGCCCGCATCAACCCCGCAGGTCCGCTGCTCAAGGCGGGCCTCGACGCGCTGTCCGACAAGAAGGCCGCCGAGGCGCTGGCCATCCGCAACCGCATGCCCGACGGGCTCGACCGCCACATGCTGACCTGGTCGATCGCGGTGTCGGGCATGCGCGACATCCCCTCGTCGGAAATCGCCAGTGCCCAGCGCGAACTCAAGGGCTGGCCGGGGCTTTCCGCCTTCCGCGCCAATAGCGAGCGGGCGCTCTACCGCGAGAACCCGGCCGCCGCCGACATCATCGCCGCCTTCGGCCAGACCGCGCCCGAGACCGCCGAGGGCGCGATCATCCTCGCCCGCGCGCTGAGCGCCACCGGCGACAGGGAGCGCGCCGCCAAGGTGCTGCGCAAGCTGTGGCGCGAAGACGCGCTCGACACCGGCATGGAGGACCGCATCCTCAAGGAGTTTTCCGGCCTGCTCTCGGCCGGCGACCACAAGGCCCGCATGGACTACCTGCTCTATCGCGGCCGCGCGGCGCAGGCGAAACGCTTCTCGTCGCTCGGCGAAGCGCAATCGCTCTACAAGGCCTGGGCGGCAGTGCTGGCCAAGTCGTCCAAATCGGCGGCCCTGCTTTCCGCCGTCGATCCGCGCTGGCAGTCCGATCCCGCTTTTCTCTTCGCCCGCATCGAGCACCTGCGCCGGCAGGACAAGTATGAAGAGGCGGCGAGGCTGATCGCCAAGGCGCCGAACGATCCGGTCAAACTGGTCAATACCGGGGAATGGTGGAACGAACAGCGCATCGTCGCGCGGGGCCTCGCAGACCAGGGCAAGTTCAAGGCCGCCTATCAGGTCGCCGCCCGGCATTTCGCCGCCAGTCCCGTCGATGTGGCGGATGCCGAATTCCACGCCGGCTGGTACGCGCTGCGAGGGCTCAAGGACGCCGACATGGCGGCCGGCCATTTCCGCAAGATCCTGCAGGTGTCCGACAAGCCGCTTTCGGCATCGCGCGCCTGGTATTGGTTGGGCCGCGCCGCGGAGGCGAGCGGCGACGGCATGGCGCCGGAATATTTCACCAAGGCGTCGCGCTTCACCAGCACCTTTTACGGCCAGCTTGCCGCCGCCCGGCTCAAGCGGAACGGGCTCGAAATCCCCTACCCCGCGCCGAGCGAACAGGATCGCCAGAGCTTTGCCATGCGCGAGGCCGTGCAGGCCATCGCACGCTTCGAGGCGGCCGGACACGGCTGGCGGGCGGGGAGCCTGTACCGGGCGCTCGCCGAACAGCTCGACCGGCCGGGCGAACTGGCACTGCTGACGGCCAAGGCGGAACAGTCCGGCGACCACCATCTGTCGCTGCAGATCGGCAAGATCGCCTTTTCCCGCGGCATCAACGTGCCGGCGCTTGCCTTCCCGATCGGGGTGATCCCCGCCAATGCCAATATCGCCGGCTCGGGCAAGGCGCTGGCCTATGCGATCGCCCGCCAGGAAAGCGCCTTCAACCCGGCCGCGGTTTCGCCTGCCGATGCGCGCGGACTGCTGCAGCTCATGCCGGGCACGGCCAAGGCCGTCGCCGTTCGCCATGGCCTCGCCTTCTCCAAGGAGAAGCTGACGACCGACGCCGGCTACAATGCGACGCTCGGCGCGCATTATCTCGGCGAACAGATCGACGACTTCGGCGGATCCTACATCCTGACTTTCATCGCCTACAATGCGGGGCCGAAGCGCGTACCGGAATGGATCACCCGCTATGGCGACCCGCGCGGCAAGCCGATCGACGAGGTGGTCGACTGGATCGAGCGCATCCCCTTCCCGGAGACCCGCAACTATGTCCAGCGCGTCACGGAAAACTACCAGATCTACAAGAGCCGGCTCGGCCAGAAGGCGGACATCGTCGCCGATCTGCGTTTCGGGCGGTGAGGTTGTGGGCGGCTCCGACTTTGGCGCCGCTGAAAAACAGGCTACATCTACCCTCCGGGATGCAAACAGGAGACGGGGATGTCAGCGAACTATCATCAAGGCTTCAGCGGTCGCTCCATTGAGACAGCTGACGGCCTCTCGCTTCACGTTCGCGTCTACGGCGAACACCTGCCCGGACGGCCGGTCGTCTGCCTGCCCGGCCTGACGCGCAATTCGCGCGACTTTCACCAGCTTGCACTGATCCTGTCCCAGTCAGCTCATCCATCGAAGGTGGTGACCATCGATTCGCGCGGCCGGGGACTGTCGGATCGCGACCCCGACAAGAGCCGTTACGCGCTCGCGGTCGAAGCGCTGGACGTCATCGCCGTCCTCGATGCGCTGGCAATCGACCGCGCTGCCTTCATCGGCACGTCGCGCGGCGGGCTGATCCTGTATCTGCTGGCCGTCAGCCATCCCGAACGCATTGCTGCGGTCGTGCTCAACGACATCGGACCGGTGATCGAGGTGGCGGGGCTGAAGCAGATCCAGGCCTATCTTGGACGGGAACGCCAGCCGGAGAACTTCGACGAAGCGGCGGCCATCCTCATGGAGGTTCACGGCCCCGCCTTTCCCGCGCTTGCACCGCAGGACTGGCGCGACATGGCCGACGCCATCTACCGCGAGATCGACGGCCGGATCGTGGCGGATTTCGATTCCGCGATCGCCGAGCAGTTCCGCGCCGCCGATCTCAGCCAGCCGCTCCCGGACCTGTGGAAGAATTTCGACGCCTTCGCCGGGATGCCATTGATGGCCGTCCGTGGTGAGACGTCCCGCCTGCTCTCGCCGGAGACGCTGGCGGAGATGGGAAGGCGGCGTCCGGGAATGGCGTCGGTGACGGTCGCGGGACAGGGACACGCGCCCATCCTGCATCTCGACGGCATTGCCGAGCGCATGCAGACCTTCCTCGCCGCCGTATCGATCTAGGCGCTTCGACCTTTCATTCTCACTGCGCATATCTGCACGCCGTGTGACCGCGGATTGGCGCCGGTCTTGGAACGGCAAGGTTTGCGCGGAGCCCACAACGGAAAAAGCCCGATCTTTCGATCGGGCTTTCCTTATAAGATCTGGAGATCTTATTAGAACGAACGCTGCAGGCGAACGAAACCGGTCCAGTTACCGTCGGTAACGTCGGTGTCTTCGTAACCAGCGTAGGTCTTGAATGCCAGGCCTTCGGCGATTGCGTAGTCGAGGGTCAGACCAGCTTCCCAGCCGTCGATACCGTCAACGTGAGCGATATCCCAGTGGTATTCAGCGCCGGGGGTCAGCTTCAGCTTGTCGGTCAGCTTTGCAGCGTACGAAGCCGAAACGGTCCACTCGGAGAAGTCGTAGTACTGGTTGTCGCCCGAGGAGTAGATACCAGCGACGCCGAGGGTACCCGGGCCGACTTCGGCTTCTACGATCAGACGAACAGCGCCTTCTTCGCGAGCGAAGTCATAGCCGCCGAGCAGAGCTGCGGTAGCAACACCGAAGGTGCCGGATACCTGGGCTTCTACGCCAACACCATCGTTCTCGCCAGCAGCCGAAGCCGACAGTTCGTCGATGAATACGCCAGCGGTGAAGGCGTCAGACGAGTACTCGTAACCGATCGAGTTGATCAGGTTCGAACCGAGGTTGTCGGTTTCGCCAGCGATGCCGTTGTCCCAGTAGTTGTAGAAGTAACCAACCTTGAAGCCGCCAACGGTGATGTAGGCTTCATCGAGAACGAAGCCGCTGTTGACGCCGTCTTCTTCACCCCAAGCCTGGAATGCGAAGAAAGAACCGATGGTGCCGACTTCCGAGTCGTTCTTGGCAGAGATTTCGAGGCGGCCGCGGGTGCGGGCGTCGAGGCCGAAGTCGTTGCCGTCAGCGTCGTCCTGAACGTTTTCCCAGTTCAGCTGTGCACGAACGTAGCCGCCGATCTTGAGGCAGGTTTCGGTGCCGGGGATGTAGAAGTAGCCGGTGCCGAAAGCGTCGCAAACGCGAACGTATTCCATCGGCTCGGGCTCAGCTGCAACGATAGCGTCGGCAGCCTGTGCGCCAGATACTACAGCGAGAGCTGCAGCGGAGCCGAGAAGAAGGCTCTTGATGTTCATATTGACCTCCAGTCAATTATGACTTTCAGTCACGTAAGGCGATCGATAAAAATACATAAAATCAATTGCATAGGGGATTTTTGCCGGCTGCTTGGTGCCCTGTCGGGCTACTACCCCTTTTTCAGGCCTGGCCGACGGCGGAAGCGAATGGCGAAACGCGCGGCAAATGATCCGCGCAGGCAGAGCAATTCTTTGGGGGGATCCGACAAGGGGAAAGTGGCGGAGAGGAAGGGATTCGAACCCTCGATACGCTTTTGACGTATACTCCCTTAGCAGGGGAGCGCCTTCGACCACTCGGCCACCTCTCCGGTCCGGCCTGATTATTTGCTTGGTTGGCCGAATGCAAGGCCTTTTCGCCGCCCGCCGCGTTTTCCACGGCCCGTTCCGGCATCTCTCTATATAAAGGTGCAGGCAGGCCGGCCGCTGCCAGTCGCCCAGGAAGCGGAACACCTTCAATGTGATTCTCCAGAATCTCACGAATCGTGGAGGTGGAAGGCGCTTCGGATTCGCAAATTTCCCGATAGCGGTGACCGAACTGGGCAAATCCGTTCGACTCCTCCGATCGGCATCGGACCGCGCATCCCTTGGGAACCGGCGGAAAACCCGCGAGTCAGCTGTGCCGTTTCGGGATAAAGTCCCATTCGTGAAGGGCCGCCTGGCCCCCGACGTGCCTGCTAAGTGCCTTTTTCCTAAGGGCTTTCTTAATAATGTGTAAACGCGCGGTGCGGTTCGGACCCCGGTTTGTGTCCTTTCAGCAACAGGGCTTTGGGAAGGGGTATGGGATTCCATGCTTTCGGTGGTTTGGTGATTGCATGACGGTCGGCGTTTTGTATTTTCAATTTCGGAAGCGAGGCGGTGGATCGTCCGTCTTCTGAAAAACCGACGGGGATGGGGCAGGGAATGCTGTCCTTCAGCCAAAGAACCCAGACCCATACGAAACTTGACTGGAGGTCAATAATGAACATCAAGAGCCTTCTTCTCGGCTCCGCTGCAGCTCTCGCTGTAGTATCTGGCGCACAGGCTGCCGACGCTATCGTTGCAGCTGAGCCCGAGCCGATGGAATACGTTCGCGTTTGCGACGCTTTCGGCACCGGCTACTTCTACATCCCCGGCACCGAAACCTGCCTCAAGATCAGCGGTTACGTTCGTGCCCAGCTCGACTGGCAGAACGTTCAGGACGACGCTGACGGCGAGGACTTCAGCCTGAACGCCCGTACCCGCGCCAAGCTGAATATCGAAGCCAAGAACGACTCCGAAATCGGCACGATCGGCTCCTACATCGCGCTCCGCACCTGGGCCGAAGAGGACTATGACGGCGGCTCCTTCGAGATCGACGAAGCCTACATCACCGCCGCCGGCTTCAAGGTCGGTTACATGTATAACTACTGGGACAACGACCTGTCCGGCGAAACCGACGACCTCGGCTCGAACCGCATCAACTCGATCGGTTACGAGTACTCGTCCGACGCATTCTCGGCAGGCGTCTTCGTCGACGAACTGAACGACAACTACACCGGTGGACTCGACGTCTACGGCGAGAACGACAGCGTGGGTGTCGAAGCCCAGGTTTCCGCCACTTTCGGCGCGATCACCGGCGAACTGCTCGGCTCGTACGACTTTGCAGCCGAAAACGGTGCCGTTCGCGCCAAGCTGCTTGCTGAAGTCGGCCCGGGAACCGTTGGCCTCGCAGCAATCTACTCTACCGGCGCAAACGCCTACTACGACGTATCCGAATGGACGGTCGCTGCCGAGTACGCCATCAAGCTGAACGACAAGTTCAGCCTGACCCCCGGCGCCCAGTACTGGTGGAACTACGGCCTCGTTTCGGCTGACGAGTTCGACGAAAGCAACGACGCCTGGAAGGCCGGTCTGACCCTCGACTACAAGATCGCGGAAGGCCTCACCACCAAGGTTTCGGTTCAGTACTTCGACGAAGATGCTGCCGATGACGGCGTTTGGGACGGCTTCGTCCGCCTCCAGCGCTCGTTCTAATCCGGGTCTGCCGGATTTCGAGATCGGGTTCGGCCTCAGGGCCGAACCTCACCGCCGACACGGGCTATTCCGAAGAGGCGTTTGCGTCAAAAATCTTGAGATATGGGCTTCGGCGGCGGCGTAGAGAGCTGTTGCCGAAATGCTACTCTTTATCCTGAATTCCGCATGTTCCCCCGCTGCGCGTAATTTCGACCTATATTTTTTATAAATCATAACTATCTTGAGGTCAGACGGGCGCCGAAGGCGCGCCCGATCGTTTATGAGGCATGTGCGTGAACCCAATGGAAGCCAATACTCTCCAGACGCTCGGCGGCAACGCCCAGATGCCGGTCTATTCGGTTCACTACCAGTACAACTCGACGAACAAGTTCGCCGAGGTGCGCGAGACATCGCTTCGCGCGCTCTTCGAAAAGTACGGCGACATCCTTTGGCTCAACGGCAGCCACAAATACAACGTCACCAACTTCATCGGGGAGTTGCACGACCTCTTGGATTTCCCCAGCTTCTCCACGTTCTCCCAGGAGATGCTGGACTCATTGATTGGCAAGTTGCGCAAGCGCGGTAACAGCAATGCCACCATCAATCGAAAGATGGCGGCCTTAAGCAAACTACTGCGAAAGGCGTATAAGATGGGTGACGTTTACAGCTTACCCGAATTCAAGCGACAGAAAGAGAACGCGGGACGCATCCGCTTTCTCGACCATGACGAGGAAAGCGTCCTGTTCTCCCAGATCCGCTCCCATTCGGATCTCTATTCGCGATTCTGCGTCTTCCTGGTGGATACCGGGGCCCGCCTTAGCGAGGGGCTCGACCTTCGCTGGGGCGATCTCACCGACACGAGGGCCACCTTCTGGGTGACCAAATCGGGCCGCAGCCGTTCCGTTCCGCTGACCCGCCGCGCGTCTCTGGCGATTGCCGCTTCGGATCGGCGCAAGCCGGGACCCTTTAGCGACATCGATCAGCAGCGCTTCCGCACCGCCTGGCATCAGGCCAAGGAAGTCGTCGGCCTCGGCGACGACAAGGACGTCGTGCCGCATATCCTGCGCCACACCTGCGCCTCCCGCCTCGTGCAGGGCGGAATTGACATTCGCCGTGTGCAGATGTGGCTCGGTCACCAGACCCTGTCTATGACCATGCGCTACGCCCATCTGGCGTCGCACGACCTCGAAATGTGCGTACCGATCCTGGAGCGCGCAAGCGCCGGCAGATGATGCCGGCGCAAGACCCCGCCAAGCGCTGCCGATAGACTTGCGGCTGTGATCTTGTCCGTTGCGCGTCGGAGCCCCGGTTCGGGGTCCGACGCGCTTTCGGCGTTTGCGGGATCGCTATCCGACGTCTGCCGGCAGCCGTGCCAGGACTTCGCCAGGCATCAGGCTTCCGTCCGGCAAGCCGCAAACGACGCGTCTTATGCTAAGCCCGCACGCCCAATCCCACTTGCAGGCCCGGCGATGATCCGGGTCGCCGGCAGCACCGACGACCTTCGCTCCGTCGTGAGCCGGCACCTTTTTCTCGGAATCATCTTTACCCCTCGCGAAACCGCACCACGCAGCGCGCCAAAAGGCGGCAAACCGCGACGAAAGGATTGGTAGGCCCGCGCGCCGCTTTCCGCTCTATCATGGGGACTGAAATCCGTGCGGCGGGCGCTTTGGTCCGGGAGGGATGGCTCGTCGCGCCGGTTTGTCACGGGGGAGTGGCATGAGGATCTTGAAGGGCCGAGGCGCAACGCGCCTTTCGGCGCTCGCACCGGCGATGGTGCTTGCGGGAGCATTCTTTCTCGGCGCTGTCTTGTGGGCATATGTGCCGCCGCTTGCCTATCGGCTGGGAATGCCGGTGCTCGCCGGACAGGCTGCAGCGGCCATGGCGATCCTGCTCGCCGCCGCCGCGATCGTGCAGCCGGCCAGGCGATTTGCCTTTGGCGGCGCGGCGTCACTGGACGGCATCGCCTCGACCCTGCTCGACACCGCCGCCCGGGCCACCGAGATGGAAATGCTGGCGCTCGCCCAGCACAGCCTCGACAACAACCTGCAGATCCTGCAGACGGAGCTTCGCCAGCGCGGCGATCCTCAGGTGCGCGAGGGCGCGCTCTATTATGGCGAGACGCGCATCAACGACGACATCGCCATCGTCGATGCCGTGCGCGAAAAGGCCGGCGGCACGGCCACCATCTTCCTCGGCGATCTGCGGATCGCCACGAATGTCACCAAGCCGGACGGCAGCCGGGCCGTCGGCACGCGCCTGACCGCCGAAACGGTGATCGAGACGGTGCTTCGCCAGGGCAAGGCCTTTCGCGGCGAGGCCGAGATCCTCGGCGAGGCCTATTATACGATCTACGAGCCGATCCTCAGCGACGGCCAGGTGGTCGGCATCCTCTATGTCGGCCTGCGCAAGGCCGAATTCGCCGCCCGCCACGGGGAAGGCGAAGGCGAGACAGGCGGCGCCGGCGGCGCCAGAGCGATCAGCCGGGCGCTCGCCGCGCTCGAGCGGTCGGCCAGGACGCAGGGCGAGATGGCGCGGGCGGCGATCGTCCAGCGCCAGGAGGCGGAGGATCTGCGCCGTCAGCACGAAGCGCGACGCCAGGCGCAGGCCGCCGAGCAGCGCCGCGTGGTGGAGGACCTTTCTGCCGCGCTCGAACAGCTGGCGCAGGGCGACCTCACCCGCCCGATCGCCACGCCCTTCCCGCCCGACTACGAATCGCTGCGGGTGAACTACAATGGCGCATTGAAACGCCTGCACGACGCCATCGCCGATATTTCCGGCGGCGTCAGCAGCCTGCGCGAGGGATCGAACAGCATCAGCAGCGCCGCCGACCAGCTCGCCCATCGCACCGAACAGCAGGCGGCCAGCCTCGAAGAGACCGCCGCCGCGCTCAACGAGATCACCGCGACGGTGCAGGCAACCTCGGCCGGCGCCAGCAAGGCCAGGGAAACGGTCAGGAACACCCATGCCGATGTGGAAGAGAGCGGCCGGACCATGAGCCAGGCGGTCACCGCGATGGAGCGCATCGAGGCGTCGGCCCGCCAGATGGAACAGATCATCAGCGTCATCGACGAGATCGCCTTCCAGACCAATCTGCTCGCCCTCAATGCCGGCGTCGAGGCGGCGCGGGCGGGCGAATCGGGACGCGGATTCGCCGTGGTGGCGCAGGAGGTGCGGGCGCTCGCCCAGCGTGCCGCCGACGCCGCCCGGGAGATCCGCCAGCTGATCTCCGGCTCGAGCGAGCAGGTGGCCCTGGGCGCAAGCCTCGTCAACCAGACGGGCGAGGCATTGAGCAAGGTGGTGGGCCAGGTCGGCGAGATCGCCCGGCTCATTTCCGAAATCGCCAGCTCGGCCGTCGAACAGGCCAACGGCCTGGAGGAGGTCAACGGCGCCGTCAACCAGATGGACCAGTTCACCCAGCAGAATGCCGTCATGGTCGAGGAGAGCAATGCCGCAAGCCATGCGATCCGCATGGAAGCCGATCGCCTGAGCAACAAGGTCTCGGTCTTCAAGGTCCAGGCGCAGCCCTCCTCCTCCAAGGATACGGCGGCCGCCTGATTGTCAACATTACCTAAGCCAGCAAGAGCTTCAACTCGCTGCCGGGGTCGGCGATGATCGCGGGGTCGGGGGTGCGGCCCATCTCCAGCAGCTTCTTGCCGGTCACATAGGCCTTGGCGTCGTTGATCGCATCGACGGCGATGAATTCGCCCTTGGCGAAGTACCAGATCGACAGGCTGCCCTCGCGCCCGCCGGGGCGCATCACGGTCTCGTCATAGCCGAGATTGAAGCCGGCGATCTGCAGCTTGACGTCGTACTGGTCGGACCAGAACCAGGGTTTTGGCCGATAGGGCTCGACGCCGCCGGCCATGGCGGCGGCGGCGGCTTCCGCCTGGTCGACGGCGTTCTGCACCGATTCGAGGCGGATCTTCTGGCCCTTCCAGTCGAAGACGGCGCAGTCGCCCATGGCATAGACCGACGGATCGGAGGTGAGGCCAAAGGCGTCGACGACGATGCCGCCGGCGGTCTCGATGCCGGCGCGCGCGGCCAGCCCGTCATTGGCATTGACGCCGATGCCGGCGATCACGATGTCGACGTCGATGCGGGATCCGTCCGACAGTTCGGCCGCGACGACCCGGTCATTTTCGCCGATCAGCCGGCCAAGCCCGGTCCTTTCGCGGATGACGACGCCGTGGCCGACGTGGATGGCGCGCATGGCGTCGGCGGTTTCCTTCGCCGCGACGCGGGCCAGAATGCGGTCGGCCATCTCGATCACGGTGACGTCCAGCCCGAGATGGCGGGCGACGGCCGCGGCCTCAAGGCCGATATAGCCGCCGCCGACGATCAGCAGACGCCGGCCCGGCTTCATCTCGACGGCCAGGCGGTCGGCATCGGCCTTGTCGCGCACGGTGTAGACGCCCTGAAGATTGCCGCCGATCGTCTCCGGCAGCCGTCGCGGCGTCGCACCGGTGGCGATCGCCAGCGTTTCATAGGGGATGGTCGATCCGTCGAACAGGCGCACCGTCTTTTCGGCGCGGTCGATGTCCTCGACGGGGGTCGACAGGCGAATCTCCACGTCGTTTTCGCCGTACCAGGATTCGGGGCGGAACAGCAGGCGATCGAAGCTCATCTCGCCGAGCAGGTATTTCTTCGACAGCGGCGGACGCTGGTAGGGAAGGCAATCTTCTGCACCGAGAATGGTGATCGGCCGGGTGTCCTTCAGGCCGCGCAGTTTTGCTGCCAGTGCAAAGGCCGCCTGCCCTGCCCCGATGATGACCAGTCTGCCTGTCACGTGAAGCTCCCAATGCCGATTCTGGAAGGTCGCGCCGATCGCCGCTTCGGGCCGCGCGAGAAGGAAGGCCAAGGGGTAACGCGCCGATACCGGCCCGTCAAGCTGGAGGGCGGATCTGCCGAGGACCGCGCCATCGCTTCGGCAGCGAACGGCCCGGCCGGCACATGAGGTGTGCAGACCGGGCCGGGCTTCGGGTCAGAGGTCGAGCACGAGATGTGGCCGACCGTTGGAGGTGTGACGAGGCGAGACGCCCTTTGCGTCGATCGTCGCGGTGACGCGCTGGCGGAAAGCCGAGAAGCTGTCGAAGGTGACGACATCGACCGGATCGTCGAAATGCAGCGTGATGGCGTAGTAGCTGCTCTGCGACAGCCGCGACAGGGCAAGCACCTTACCGCGAAAGCGCTGGCCGAGATATTCGCCGGAAACGACCGCGCCGACGGCAACGGGTGCCGGCTCTGCATTGTCGCTGCGGGCGGCGAGCGCCGAGATGGTGTTCCAGTCGCGCGCGCCGTGGCTCTTGGCCACCAGTTCGAGTGCGGCGCTATGGGTGACGGGCGTGCCGCCGCCGGACATGGCGTCGCGCAGGCGCCGGGCCTGGGATTTCAGTTCGTCAATCGTCAGTGTGGCCATGGACATGGCAAACCTCTTTTCTCATGGCATGCGAAAAGATCGAAGGGAGCCCGCATTGCCCCCATCGCGCATGCGCGCAAAAGGGTTTCATTCCATGTTTCAAGAGGACTTCACCAAGGGCATATCACCCGCGGGCGGCCGGCGCCTCGAACCGGGATCACATATGGAAAGCCAAATGGCTCATGTCAAGTCGACCGGGTGACGCGGCCGTTCCGAGACCGCCCATCGGCCGGGACGCTGCGACCGGCGGCCGCACAAGACTTGATTTTTATCGATAGCGTTCAGGAAGCGTCAGGGAAGTTGCGCTAAATTGGGATCCTAAAAACAATATCGGGGAGGGTGCGATGCCCCTGCAGGTCATACCGGACGCAAAACAGAACATTCCGCAGGACCGGGTCTACGAGAAGTTCAGGATCGATCGCCCCGGCAAGATCATCTTCGTCGGCCGTCATCTCAGCACCAAGAACAACCTGCGCTGCCTGATTCATTCGATTTCGCTCTACGGCGCAGAACTCGAGGTCAGCCCGCACGTGCCTGTCCCCAGCAACTTCTTCCTGGAAATCCTCGGCATCCATGACGAGATCGGCTGCACGCTGATCCGCCGCGAAGAGGAAAAGGTCACCGTCGGCTTCAACATGCTGATGGATGCGGAATTCCTGCATCACGTCGTGCGGCTGTCCTTCGAACTCTGAGGCGTGCCGACCTCCAGGGCCGGCGACAAAGACAACAGGCCTCCGACGTTCGCGCCGGAGGCCTCTTTCTGTCCGGTTGCCTATTTCAACGCGGCGAGGTGCTTCTCGATCTCGGACACGGTCAGCTTCACCAAGTCCTTGTCGATCTCGGCACGGACGACGCCTTCCGGCAGCGAGGCGAGTTCGGCGCGCAGGAGGCCAAGAGCCCGCGGCGGCGCGATCAGGATCATCGCCTTGATCTCATGCGATTCCACCAGTTTCTCGACCTTCCTGGCGACGTCCTTCAGGAAGTCGCCCTCGGCCTGCTCGTGCCAGTCGGTGTCCTCCATGGCGCTGCGGGCCGTGCCTTGCGACTGGTACACGCGGCCGGGCCGGTCGGAACCCAAGTCACGGCTTGCCTCGTCGGGTTGGGACTGATGGTCGACGACCGTGAGGTTGACGAGGCCGGCATCGCCATCGTTGCGGAGGAAGAGTGCCTTTGCACCGTCGCAGACGATCACCCAGGACTTGTGGCCAACATTGAAACGGCTCATGATTTTCTCCCTTTTTTCGCGAGGCAATTCCACCTCTGTTTTGATAGTAGGCCCGTCGGACCGCCCGTTCAAGGCGAGCCACGCACCTTGCGGTTGGTCACGGTGCCGCAGAAAACCTTGCCACCGTCGCCGCATCGAGCGGGTGATGGTCTATCGCAGTTCCACCCTCGATCGGCCGCCCGGCCTCGGAAACGCCGTCGCCGTTTGCGTCGACAAAACCCTCTGCCGTTTCGTCGAAATCGTCGTAGCGATTGCCATGGCCACCGTCGTCCCATCGGTTCGAGGCGGGAACGAGGCCTTGCAGCATGGCGCCGAGCATCGCCTCGCGCACCGAGCGGTTGGCGCGCAACTGCTGCTTGACCGGTTCCGGATAAGGCAGGCTGTCGATCACGCCGGAAAGGTCGTCGACCGTCAGCCGGCGGCCGGAGGAGTCGAAGGCGTTGACTCCGTTCCCCGCCATGTCATTCAGCGTCAGCAGATTGTCGGCCGAAGGCGTGGCAAGCGGATTGCCGCCGCCGATGCGGATACCCTCGGCCTTGTTGTCCGCGACCGTGTTGCGGTTGATGCGGTTGGCGCTCGAACTGACGAGAAAGATGCCGTTCGCGTTTCCCGTCACCGGATTCGCCCGGATCTCGTTGCGATCTGAACCGCTGACAAAAATGCCAGCGCCGAGGTTGTCGAACACGCGGTTGCGGGCGATCAGGCTGTCCTCGGTGCTGCACAGGATGTAGATGCCGCTGCCGATCGCCTCGCGGTCGATCACGCCGATCCCGGAGAGGCCGAGGCTGGCCGCCGCCGTCTTCTCCATCAGTTCCATCTGCGCGACATCATGCTTGCGCTCGATCCCCGTCGCGTGGACGACATTGTCCTCGATGGTGAGGCGGCGGCTGTGCCAGGTGGCGGAGATGCCATAGCTGCCATTGCCGCGAACCTCGTTGCGGGCGATGAGCAGATCCTCGCTGCGCTGGGCCTTGGCATTTTCGGCGGCGATCCTGGCGACCGAAGCCGGATCGCCCAAGCTGGCGAAAGGCGAACGGCGATCGGCATGCAGCACGTCGATGGAGACGCCGGTCTCGTTGCGCAGGATCGAATTGCCGACGATGCGGTGCTCGCGGCCGCCGAAGATCGCGATGCCGTCGCGGGCATTGTCCTCGATCTGCGAGGCTTCGATCGTCGAGCCCCGGCCGCCCAGCATCACGACACCCCAGTCATTGCCGGAAAGACGCAGGTTCTTGAGCGTCGCGCCATCGGCGGCGACGCTCACGCCGGCATCGCCCCAGAAGAAGAAGAAGGGATCGTCGCCCTTTCCCGAATGACGAATCTCCAGGTCCTCGACCACCACGCCTTCGGCGCGGATCGTCAGCACAGAACCCCGGCCCCCGCCGTCGAGAACCGGCCGGTCCGCCCCCTGCCCCCGCCCACTGAGCGACACCCGGTGTTCGATGAGGAAATTGCCCGTGTGCGGCCCGCCGGAGACCTCGATCACCTCGCCGTCGCGGGCGCTCGACAGTGCATCCTGCAAACCGTCGAAGGTTTCGCCCGTCGTGCCGTTGCGGATGGCGCCCGAAGCCGCAAGCGCGACCGGTCCGCAAACCGCGCCGGCGAGCAGGCCCAAAATGGCAAGGGACAAGCCCTTGTACGGCTGACGCATTGTGAAAATTCCCCGATCGCCTGTCGCTCACCCTAGTTGGACGCGAACCCCTCAACAATGATCGGGATCAATTGCCCAGTCGGCCCCGCCACGGGTACCGAGAGGCCGGCGCTGCGGCCTGAAATGCAATTTACCCTTGGAAAACGGATGATTCATAAAAACTTAGCGTCTTGATTGACCGCACGACAATGCTTTTGCTGCAGCCTCCCCTTCAAGAAACCGCCGCAAGGCGCAAAGGGGGGGAAGCCATGCAGGATGGAACACATCTGGCGGCGGTGAGTTCGGAAATGTACGAGCGCAAGTGGGAGCGGTTCTATGTCCGACGCCCGGCGCGCATCATGGCCGTCAGCCCGGGCTTGAGCGGCATCACCATGCGCAGCGGCGAAGTGGTGGACATTTCGCAAGGCGGCGCGGCCCTCGAGATCACCACGACGATCGGGCTCTCATCCCACTACTATATCCAGGTGATCGGGCTCGCCGACCGGATCGGCTGCGCCGAGGTCTATCGCAACGGCAGCCGCGTCGGCGTCAAGTTCATCTGCCCCATTCCCGAACACATCCTTCATTCCATCGTGCGCGCCGACTTCATCATGGGCGACAAGGTGAGGAACGCCGCTCCCGCCTATCGCTAGGCACGCCCCTTCACAGGGGAAAGATGTGCCCGCGGACGCGGCACTTCCGGCAAGACCTGCCCTTGCGCAGGGCGCAATTGGACCTATTGTGTGCCGGATTTCAATCTTTCCAGGATTCTGAAGAACAGCATGTCCGGTTTTTCGCGCTTCACCCCCTTGATCAGCGCCCTTCCCGCAACCGTGCCCTTCGTCGGGCCGGAAGCCATCGAGCGGCAGCGCGGCCTTCCGGTCATCGCCCGGATCGGCGCCAATGAGAGTGGCTTCGGCCCCGCCCCTTCCGTGCTCGCGGCCATCCGCGATAAAGCCGGCGAGATCTGGAAGTACAATGATCCGGAAAATTTCGCCCTGAAAACGGCGCTGGCCGCTCATATGGGTCTCGCCCCGGCCAATATCGTCGTCGGCGAAGGCGTCGACGACCTGCTCGGTCTGGTCGTCCGACTGGTGATCGAGCGCGGCATGCCGGTCGTCACCTCGCTCGGCGGCTATCCGACCTTCAACTTCCATGTCAGCGGGTTCGGCGGACGGCTCGTCACCACGCCCTATGTCAACGACCGCGAAGATCTCGACGGCCTGCTGGCGGCGGTAAAGCGGGAAAACGCCCCGCTCGTCTATTTCGCCAATCCGGACAATCCGATGGGCAGCTGGTGGGATGCCGACAGTATCGTATCGTTTGCCCGGGCGCTGCCCGAGACGACGCTGCTCATTCTCGACGAAGCCTATTGCGAGACCGCGCCCGCCGGCTCGGCGCCGCCGGCCGATGCGCTGATCGACCTGCCGAACGTGCTTCGCATGCGCACCTTCTCCAAGGCCTATGGTCTCGCCGGCGCACGCGTCGGCTATGCCTTCGGCACGCCGGAGACGGTTCTTGCCTTCGACAAGATCCGCAACCATTTCGGCATGCCGCGGCTTTCGACCGAGGCGGCGCTCGCCGCCCTTGCCGACCAGGCCTATCTGAAGGACGTGGTTTCGCGCATCGTCTCGGCACGCGAGCGGATCGCCGCGATCGCCACGACCAACGGGCTTGCTCCGCTGGCCTCGGCCACCAATTTCGTCGCCATTGACTGCGGCCGCGACGGCACCCATGCCCGCGCCATCGTCGACGGACTGATGCAGCATGGCGTGTTCATCCGCATGCCGGGCGTTGCCCCGCTCAACCGCTGCATCCGCGTGTCGACCGGATTGCCGGCCGACATGGACCTGTTCGAGGACGTGCTGCCCAAGGTGCTGAAGTCGCTCTGACCGGGCCGTCTTAGGCCCAAATAAAAAGAACCGCGCCGGCCTTGTTCCTGCCGGTCGCGGTTCTCATGTGTTGGCTCAGGCCCCGTCCAAAGGTCCCCCGCCACGCTCCCCTCTCCCAGGGTTTTTCTTGTCTGTCGAACCCGGTATCATACCGGGGAATTGATCGTGACGATCAGTGCATCGTCATCCATTCGCGGGCGGCGCGCAGCGCCTCGGCGAGTTCGCCCTTGCTCATCGTCTGGGCCAGATCGGCGCGGAGTTCCGCGGCGCGTTCGCAGCCCTTGATGGCGGCGATGTTGAGCCACTTGTGCGCCGAGACGAGATCGATGGAGCAGCCGCGGCCGGTTGCATACATCAGTCCCATGTCGCAGAAGACATCGGCGCGAGTTTCGCCACCCATCGTGGCCATTTCGGAATTGTGCATTTCAAAGCGTGCCATCGGTTTTGTCCCTGTCTAGCCTAACGGTTTAAACTGTCCCTGTTCTGGCCCTTGAGAGGCCTTCCTTTGGAACCCTTGGCCGTCTGTCGCGGCGTCTTGGAGGTTCTTCCGGAGCGGCGGGTTTTCCCTGCTCGTTTGATGACTTCACTATGCCGGAAGGCTTTCAACGGGCGCTTAAAATCCATGATTAATTTGCTGAAAACAAAGTACAAATGCTTTGTAAACTTGGTTTTTCGTTAAGCATCGCCACGCCTGCATCTCAAGGATTTCGCCTCAAAATTTACGAAAACTTTAGACGCCGATTTAAACCGAACGATAACCAAGAAAAGCACTCGGCTTTTGAAGCCTCTGTCGGAGAGGCCGAAAAACCGGCCTTTCGGCGCGGTTGTAAAGGCCCGGAACGGCTATTTACCTTTACGTCCGCGTAAGATATTTTTCCTGCGCTGACCCATGGAGCGCGCCCGTCCGGCGCGGCCATGCCGGCATTGGAGTGTCGGACCCTCAGCATTCGGGCTCATTTCGGGAGGAGAGTTACACAATGCGCATGTTCATCGTTGCCGCGGCAGCGGCCCTGGCATTTTCGGCCGCCTCGGTCCAGGCTGCCGAACCGATCGAAGGCAACTGGAAGACGGCAAGCGGCGCCACCGCGCAGATCGCGCCTTGCGGCGGCAGCTTCTGCGTGACGCTGAAGACCGGCAAGCATGCCGGCAAGCAGATCGGCAAGATGGCCGGCGCCGACGGCGCCTACAAGGGCACGATCACCGATCCGGACGCAGACAAGACCTATTCCGGGTCCGGCAAGGTATCCGGCAATTCGCTGAAGATGCAGGGCTGCGTCATGTCGGTCTTCTGCAAGACCCAGACCTGGTCGCGTCTCTAAACCGCAGCAAGCGTCAAGAACGAGAGAGGCCCGGCAGACGACTGCCGGGCCTCTCTTTCTTTTTGGGCATTTGCTTCAGCGGGCCTTCTGGCCGAACAGGACCTTCTTGGCCTCGTCGTCCTGGGCGATGTTGCTGCGCTTCTCCTGTCCCACGGCAATGCCGCGCTCGACTGCGGGACGCGCCATGACACGCTCGAACCAGGCTTTCAGGTTCGGGAAGTCGTCGAGGTCCTGGCCCTGG
The DNA here is from genome assembly GCF_059424725.1 of Allorhizobium sp. GW101-3B10. Taxonomy (NCBI): domain Bacteria; kingdom Pseudomonadati; phylum Pseudomonadota; class Alphaproteobacteria; order Hyphomicrobiales; family Rhizobiaceae; genus Allorhizobium; species Allorhizobium sp. GW101-3B10. The sequence continues at coordinate 2,412,715 of NZ_JBWKZR010000001.1, forward strand.
TTCTTGTGCGGCACGACCCAGCCGATCGAGGCGATGTCGGCGATCGAATAGTCGCCGGCCAGATAGTCGCGATCGGCAAGCCGCCTGTTCATCACGCCGTAGAGCCGGTTCACCTCGTTGGTGTAGCGATTGATGCCGTACTCGATCTTCTCCGGCGCATACTGGCGGAAGTGGTGCGCCTGGCCGGCCATCGGCCCGAGGCCACCCATCTGCCAGAACAGCCACTGGTCGACTTCGACGCGGGCACGCTCGTCGGTGGGATAGAGCTTGCCGTACTTGCGGCCGAGATATTGCAGGATGGCGCCCGACTCGAAGATCGAGATCGGCTCGCCGCCCGGACCGTCCGGATCGATGATCGCTGGCATGCGGTTGTTGGGAGCGATCTTCAGGAAGTCCGGCTCGAACTGCTCGCCCTTGCCGATGTTGACGTATTTCACCTCGTAGGGAATGCCGAGCTCCTCGAGCATGATGGAGATCTTCCAGCCGTTGGGCGTGGGCCAGTAATAGAGTTCGATCGGCTTGGTCATCGGGTTCTCTCCGGTTCGTCGGGGAAGGTTTGCGGGATGTCCCCAAGACTTAGACACGACCGGCGGATGTTCAAGTGAATTCCCCTTAACCGATCTGAATGCCAGATGAACCGGCGCATCAGCGCCGGTTCAGGGCCGGGCCGTCATAACGTCAGCATCAAAACGACGAACCGGGGGAAACGGTGATGGAAAAGCTGGCACGGCGCATGACGATCTTCACTCTGGGCATGGCCATCTTCGCGATGCTCGTCGCCGGACTGGTGACCGCCGGCAACGGCGCGGCCGGTCGCTCCTTCTCCGTTTCGTCCGCCTGCATTCCCGCAGGCGCCGCATTCTGCAACACCGCCCTTTGAACCCTGCTCCCGAGGACACCACCATGCGCGCTTCCGCCCGCCACACTGCCGCCCTCTGCCTTCGGTGCACCCTTGCCGCCGGCCTGTTTCTCGGCCCGCTCGTCGCCGTCGGCGTCGCCCGGTCGGAAGAGATCAAGATTGCGAAGAGCGGCGCAGGCCTCGTGCTGTTCGTCAGCCTCCAGCGCCAGTCGATGAGCTGAGTGTCTCCGCGGACGGGCTTTGCCCGCCGCCGCGATCATCCGCCCCCACCGTACTAATCTGTGAATAGAGCGCAAACGACGTCGTTTGCTTGTCAAGAAGTCTCCACTATAATGACTCATGAACAAGCGAATCCATTTCCACGCCCCCATCAATTTCATCAGTCCCGATCCGTTCGAGCCGCAGGTCTTCACGGACGCCAAAGCCGCAGTCGACGCGCTGACCGCGCTTTATGGGCGCAATACCAGCTTCCTGATCGACGGGTTTGCAGCGCTGGCCAATGGCGCACCGATCGCCGGGCGCTACCGTGCCTTCTACCCCCAGGTGACCCTCGAGACGACGAGCTATGGCCAGATTGACACCCGCCTCGCCTATGGCCATGTGACCGCGCCGGGGCTCTACACGACGACCGTGACGCGGCCCCAGCTCTTCCGTCACTACCTCGAAGAGCAACTGGCGCTGTTGATCCGCAATCACCAGGTCCCCGTCGTGGTGTCGGAATCGGCCACGCCGATCCCGCTGCATTTCGCCTTCGACGAAGGCGCGCATGTGGAAGCGGCCGCCAGCGGGCTTGCCGACATGCCGCTGCGCGACCTGTTCGACACGCCGGACCTGACCGTCACCGACGACGAGATCGCCAATGGCGAATACGACCCGCGGCCCGGCGAGCCGCAGCCGCTCGCCCCGTTCACCGCCCAGCGCATCGACTATTCGCTGGCGCGGCTGTCGCACTACACCGCGACCAGCGCGGCGCATTTCCAGAACTTCGTGCTGTTTACCAACTACCAGTTCTACATCGACGAGTTCTGCGCCTATGCCCGCAAGCTGATGGCAGACGGCGGCGGCGGCTATACCGCCTTCATCGAGCCGGGCAACCTCGTCACGCTTCCGGGTCACAGCGAGCCGAGCGAAGGCGTGGCGATCGGGCGGCTGCCGCAGATGCCGGCCTATCACCTCAAGGGCAAGGGTCACGCCGGCATCACCATGATCAATATCGGCGTCGGCCCCTCGAACGCCAAGACCATCACCGACCATGTGGCGGTGCTGCGCCCGCACGCCTGGTTGATGCTCGGACACTGCGCGGGCCTGCGCAATTCGCAGCGTCTCGGCGACTACGTGCTGGCCCATGCCTATGTGCGCGAGGACCATGTGCTCGACGACGACCTGCCGGTCTGGGTGCCGATCCCGGCGCTGGCCGAAGTGCAGCTGGCACTGGAGGACGCTGTCGAGGAGATCACCGGCTACGAGGGCTTCGAGCTGAAGCGCATCATGCGGACCGGCACGGTCGCCACCATCGACAACCGCAACTGGGAACTGCGCGACCAGCGCGGGCCGGTGAAGCGTCTGTCGCAGTCGCGGGCGATCGCGCTCGACATGGAATCGGCGACCATTGCCGCCAACGGCTTCCGCTTCCGCGTGCCCTACGGCACGCTGCTCTGCGTCTCCGACAAGCCGCTGCATGGCGAACTGAAGCTGCCAGGCATGGCGACCGCCTTCTACAAGACGCAGGTCAGCCAGCATCTGCAGATCGGCATCCGCGCCCTGCAGAAGCTCGGCGCCATGCCGAAGGAGAAGCTGCATTCGCGCAAGCTGCGCAGCTTCTTCGAGACGGCTTTCCAGTAGCAGTCACTAGCCCGATCCTGGGACCAGACCCGGGATGACGGGAAGATCATATCAGGGCGGGCCGCTCAACGGCCGGCCCTGAGGCGCCTTATCTCGTTGAGCGCCAGCGACAGCACGGTGCCGGTCAGCGCCGAGAGAATGATCATCAGATGCATGTTGATGCTGGCGCGGGCCAGCGTGTCCATCGCCCCCTCGGCGGTCGGCGCGCCGAGCGAGACGGCGCCGGCGACGATGCCGGCCGAATAGGTACCAACGCCGGCCGGGGCATGGAAGGGCAGAACCGAGGACAACTCGCCGCCGAGCGCCCCGCCGAAGGTGGCGGAAAGCGGCACGACGCCCATCAGTCCGAGCGCCCAGGCGAAGACCAGAACCTTCACGCCCCAGTTGACCACCGTCGCCATCCAGGCGCGCAGCAGCGCAAACAGGTCGCTCGGCAGCCCGTCGATGATGCCGTCGAGGATGCGGGCGAGCTTGCCTTTGAGGCGCGGGCGAAGGGCGGCCAGCACCGGCCCCTTCAGCAGGAAGGCCGGGATGGGGGCGACGAGGAAGGCGAGCCAAGCGAGTGCCGGGCCGGTCTTCGCCTCCGCCGAGAGAACGAGCCCAAGCCCGCCGGCGGCGAGAAGCGCATGCAGGTCGAGGAGCCGCATGACCAGCAGCGCCGCGGTGCCGTGCAGCAGGGGCACGGAGAACTCGGAGCGCATCAGCAGCGGGAAGCTCGTCTCGCCGCTGCGGAAGGGCAGCATGATATTGAGGAGATTGTGCACCTGGGCCAGATGAAAGAGCTCGACGAAGCGGCCCGATGTCTCTTGCGGGAAATAGTCGTAGAGCCGCCAGGCGCGGACGAAATAGGTGGAGACGAGGAGGCCGATCACGGCTGCCACGGTGCCGTAGCCGATGGCGCGCCACTCGGCGACGATAGAGCCCCAGCCCCAGACATAGTGGACGAAGGCGGCATAGGCGAGGATCGCAGCGGCAGCGATCAGCGACAGCCGATGGCGCACCAAGGCCGACGGCCGGCTGTTCTGCTCGTCTGTCTGCATGGGGTCCGAGAAGTTCCGAATTGCACTCTTTGATTTGTTCCTATAACAACCGGCACAACAAAAGCCAGACATTTCCGGAGTATCCCCGCCATGTCGTACGAGCGCCTTTCCCAACCAACCCAGGACGATACTGCCGTCTACGACGTCGAACTGTCGCTGGTCATCCCGGTGATGAACGAGGAGGAAAGCCTCCGCCCGATGATCGATCGCGTCTGCGATGCGATGAAGGGCTTCGACAAGAGCTGGGAACTGATCCTGATCGACGACGGCTCGACCGACAAGACGCTCAGCATTGCCCGCTCCTATCTCGGCCGCGAAGATCTCGATCTGAAGATCGTCGAGTTCCAGCGCAATTTCGGCAAGGCCTCCGGCCTGCAGGCAGGCTTCGACGCGGCGCGCGGACGCCTGATCGCCACGCTCGACGGCGACCTGCAGAACGACCCCTACGACATCCCCTCCATGGTCGCCGAGCTCAACGCCCGCGATCTCGACCTGCTCTGCGGCTGGCGCAAGGCGCGCCAGGATGCGCTGGTGCTGCGCAAGATCCCGTCCTGGTGTGCCAACCGCCTGATCGGCGCGGCGACCGGCGTGAAGATTCACGACAACGGCTGCGGCCTGAAGCTATACCGTTCGTCGATCATCAAGCAGGTCCGCATCCTCGGCGGCATGCACCGCTTCATCCCGGCCTGGGTCGCCTCGGTCGTGCCGAGCTCGCGCATCGGCGAAGTTGTGGTTACCCACCATGCCCGCCAGTTCGGCGAATCCAAGTACGGCATTTCGCGCACGATCCGCGTCTTCCTCGACCTGCTGTCGGTGCTGTTCTTCATGCGCTTCAAGCAGCGTCCGGGCCATTTCTTCGGCACGATCGGCCTTCTGATCGGCGCGATCAGCTCGCTGATCCTGCTCTATCTCGCCTGGGTCAAGTTCGGCCTCGGCGAAGACATCGGCACGCGCCCGCTGCTGCTCGTCGGCGTCATGCTGTTCCTCACCTCGATCCAGATGATCACCACCGGCATTCTCGCCGAGATGCTGGCGCGTTCGGACGACACGACGAAGAACTACATCGTCCGGAAGACCTATCAGAAGGACGCCTGACATGGTCGCCGCGCTGCGCCAGCGGCCCTCTCTGCTGTTTGCGCTGCTCGGCGTCTATTTCGTCGCCAATGTGATCGTCCGGCTCGTCCTGCCGCATTCGCTGGAACTGGACGAAGGCCAGCAGCTCTTCCTCGCCCAGTGGCTCTCGGTCGGCTATGACAGCCAGCCGCCGTTCTACAACTGGCTGCAATACGGCGCCGAACAGCTGCTCGGACCGACGCTCGCCTCGCTGTCCGTCCTCAAGAACCTCGTCCTCTTCCTCTTCTACCTGTTGTTCGGGTTGACCGCCTTCATGGTGCTGCGCTCGCGCGACCTGGCGATCATCGCCACGCTCGGCCTCCTCACCCTGCCCCAGGTCAGCTTCGAGGCGCAGCGCGACCTGACGCATACGGTCGCGGTGATCTTCACCTCGTGCCTGTTCCTCTTCTCGCTCGTCCGGGCGATCCGCGCGCCGAGCCTCATCACCTATGCGCTGACGGGACTGGCCATCGGCCTTGGCATGATCGCCAAGTACAATTTCGTCCTTCTGCCCGCCGCCGCGCTTCTGGCCATGCTCGCCGAGCCGGAATTCCGCCGCCGGCTGTTCGACTGGCGCATCCTCGTCACGGCAGCGATCGCGCTCATCGTGGTCCTGCCGCACGGGCTGTGGTTCCTCGATCATCTCGACGCCGCGACCGGCCGCACCATCGGCAAGCTGACGGCGGAGGAGACCGCCAGCCGGCTGGCGCAGATCATCACCGGGCTGTCCTCGCTGGCGCTGGCTTTTGCCGGCTTTGCCACGCTGACCCTCGCTCTGTTCGCCATCGTCTTCGGCCGCGACCTGGCGCGGGCCTTGCGGGCCTCAAGCCCATGGAGCCGGCTGATCGGCCGGATCATGCTGATTTCCGCCGTGGCGCTGGTTGCGGTCGTCCTGTTCGGCGCCAGCAATATCAAGGACCGCTGGCTGACGCCGATCTATCTGGTGCTGCCGCTCTATCTCTGCCTGAAGATCGAGGCAGCCGGGCTCGCCTCGGAGCGTCAGCTGCCGCGCTTCCTGCCGATCGGGCTAACGCTGATGGTGCTGATCCCCTCGGTCCTGCTGCTGCGCATCCCGATCCACGGCATGCTCGGCAAGTATGAGAAGATCAACGTGCCCTATGCCGCGGCCGTCGCCGAGATTCTCGCCGCCGACCCCAACCGGCCTTCGCTGTTTATTGCGAGCGACCAGCAGATCGCCGGCAATATCCGCCTCAACGCGCCGGAGATCCCGGTGACCATTCCCGGCTACGAGACCTTCGAAAAGCCCTTCACCTTCGATGCGAACCATCCGCTTCTGGTGGTCTGGCGCAATCGCGGGCGAGAGAGCATGCCGCTGCCGGACGATGTCGCTGAGTGGCTTGCCGCGCACGGCAATCTGAAGGTCGGTGACACGAAGACGATCGCCCTGCCCTATATCTTCGGGCGCGAGGGCGACCTCTATCACTTCGCCTACGCCTTCCTCTATCCCCAGGCGAACTGAGGGACCGGTCGTTCCCGTCAGCCCCGGACGATCACCGGCTCGCAGCGCACCGGGAAATTCACCGAATTGGCGATGAAGCATTTTTCGTGCGCGTCGCCGTGCAGTTCCTCGGCGACCACCGGGTCGCTCCTTTCGGTGATCGTCACACGCGGCTTCAGGACGACGTCGGTGAAGCGCCCGCCGCCCTCCTCGTCCATCACCATCGTGCCCTCCGCATGGTCCTCATAGGCGGTCACGACGACGCCCGAGACCGCGCAGAAATGCAGGTACCAGAGCTTGTGACAGGCCGACAGCGACCCGACCAGCAGATCCTCCGGGTTCCATCGTTCCGAATCGCCACGGAAGGCGGGATCGGACGACCCCGGAATGTCGGGCTTGCCGTTCGCAGAAATGACGTGGTCGCGGCTGTAATCGCGGTAGCCGGACGTGCCGGTGCCGCGATTGCCGGTCCAGGTGACGGTCACGCTGTATTCGTGGTGCTTGCCGGACATGCCGCGCTTCCTCCTGCTGATTTCCCGGCGCAAGGTTACGCCGAGGCTCTGGTCCATCCAAGGGCGTCCGGTGTTTCCAATTCGTGAACCGCGCGAGAAAAAGTGAGACCGCCCACTTGCAAAGATAGCTTTACGATATATCTTAGATGTAGTTCAAACCTATTCACAGAGGAACGACATCATGAGACACTTCCATTTCGGCCATCGCGAACACGACGCTGCCCGCCATGCCATGCGGCACGGATTCTTCGGCGGACGTCCCGAGGGCGGCCGCGGTCCCGGCAGCGAGCGCCGTCGCATGTTCGAGAGCGGCGAGCTGCGGCTCGTCCTGCTCAAGCTGATCGAGGAACAGCCGCGCCACGGCTATGACCTGATCCGCGAGATCGAGAACCGCTCCGGCGGCGCCTATGCCCCGAGCCCGGGCGTCGTCTATCCGACCATGACCCTGCTGCTCGACATGGGACTTGCCGAGGAAGAGGCAAGCGAGGGCCCGCGCAAGCTGCTGGCCATCACCGAGGCCGGACGCGCGCATCTTGCCGAACGGGCCGACGAGGTGGCGACCGCCATGGCGCGGCTGGCCGCCCTTGCCAAGGTCAGCGCACGCACGGATGCCGCGCCGGTCCGCCGCGCCATGCAGAACCTCAAGGCCGCCCTGCAGGACCGCCTGTCGCAGGAGACCGTCACCCGCGAGGTTCAGCTCGAAGTGGCCCGCCTGATCGACGAGGCGGCCGGCAAGATCGAGAGGCTCTGACCATGGCGAAGGCGATCGCGGTCGTGGCGACCGAGAACGGCTGGAAATACCTGCAGCAGCTCTGCAAACACTGGAGCCACAAGCTTGACGTCGAACTCGGAGAAAAAAGCGGCATCGTCCGCTTCTCCGAGGCGGTCGCCGCCATGAGCGCCGACGACAAGGCGCTGACGGTGGAAATCGAGGCGGCATCGGACGAGGTGCTGGAGCGGATGAAGGGCGTGGTGTCGAGCCATCTCGACCGCTTCGCCTTCCGCGAGGCGCCGTTGCCCTTCGGATGGCAGGCGGCCTGATCCGGCAGGTGCTTGAAAAGCCGTTCAATTGAGCGTGTATTGTGCCCCCGTCAGAAGGAGGCACGACATGACCAATACCCTCATCATTCCCGATCTCTCCGGCAAGGCGGTGCTGATCACCGGCGCCTCGAGCGGGATCGGAGCAGCCCTTGCCCGCGCTTTCGCCGCGCAAGGGGCGGCGGTCGGCCTTCACTACCATTCCGGCGTCGAAGCAGCTCAGGCGATCGCCGGCGACATCGAGCGCGCCGGCGGCAGGGTGGCACTCGTCCAGGCGGATGCGGCGAAATCGGATGCGATGGCGGCCGCCGTCGACAGCATCGCGCAGACCTTCGGGCGGCTGGACGGGCTCGTCAACAATGCCGGCAGCATGATCGCCCGGGTCCTCTACGAAGAGATGAGCGACGCGCACTATGACCGGGTCATGGACGTCAACGCCCGCTCTGTGGTTGCTACCAGCCGCGCCGCCGTCGCCCACCTCAAGAAGGACGGCGGCTTCATCATCAACACGACATCGGTCGCGGCGCGCAGCGGCGGCACGGCAGGATCGGGGATCTACGGCTCGTCCAAAGCCTTCGTCGCGGCCGTCACCAAGGGCATGGCGCTCGAATTCGGCAAGTACAATATCCGCGTCAACGCGGTGGCGCCGGGCGTGATCGCAACGCCGTTCCAGGATCGCTACGCCTTGGCCGGCCAGCTCGACCAGGTCGCGGCGAGCGTGCCGCTGCGTCGGACAGGTACGCCGGACGACTGCGTCGGCGCCTACCTCTTCCTCGCCTCCGACATGCTGTCGGGCTACATCACCGGCCAGACGATCGACGTCAACGGCGGGCAGTTGATGCCATGACCGCGGCTTAGCACGGTATCAAATGAAGAGGCCGGCGAAATGCCGGCCTCTTTGCGTGGTGTCTATTCCTTGTGGTTGTCCTTCAGCCAATCCAGCCCCTTGCGCAGGGTCTCGACGGTCTGGTCGACCTCGGAGCGCGAGATGATCAGCGGCGGGGAGGCCAGCATGCGGTCGCCGGTGGCGCGCAGGATGACGCCGTTGTTGACGCACTGGTTGCGCACCAGCGTGCCGACTGCGTCGGGCTTGGCGAAGCGGCGGCGGGTCGCCTTGTCGGCGGCGATCTGCACCGCGCCCATCAGGCCGACATTGACGGCTTCGCCGACCAGATCGTGATCGGCAAGCGAGCGCCAGGCCTCGGTGAAATACGGGCCGATGTCGTCGCGCACGCGCTCGACCAGCTGTTCGTCCTCGATGATGCGGATGTTTTCGAGCGCCGCGGCGGCGGCCACCGGATGACCGGAATAGGTGTAGCCGTGGTAGAAGTCGCCGAGTTCCTCGATCATCACCCTGGCGACCCGCTCGGACACGAGAACGCCGCCGATCGGCAGATAGCCCGACGACAGGCCCTTGGCGATCGGCGCCAGATCGGGCTCGAAGCCGTAGTGCTGATGGCCGAACCAGGTGCCGAGACGGCCGAAGCCGCAGATGACTTCGTCGGCGACCAGCAGGATGTTGTATTTCTTGGTGATGCGGACGATTTCCGGCCAGTAGGTATCCGGCGGAACGATCACGCCACCGGCGCCCTGGATGGGCTCGGCGACGAAGGCTGCGACGTTCTCCTCGCCGAGTTCGAGGATCTTGTCCTCGAGTTCGCGGGCAACCTTGAGGCCGAACTCGGCCGGCGACAGGTCGCCGCCCTCGACGTACCAATGCGGCTGGCCGATATGGACGATGCCCGGGATCGGGAGATTGCCCTGCTCGTGCATCCAGGTCATGCCGCCGAGCGATGCGCCGGCAACGGTCGAGCCGTGATAGGCGTTCTTGCGGGCGATCACCATGGTCTTGGTCTCATGGCCGAGCGCCTTCCAGTAGACGCGCGCCATGCGGAACCAGGTGTCGGAGGCTTCCGAGCCGGAATTGCAGAAGAAGACGTGATTGAGGTTCGGGCCGGTGTGGCTTGCGATCTTCTGCGCGAGCAACGTGGTCGGCGGCGTCGTCGTGCCGAAGAAGGTATTGTAGTAGGGCAGTTCCTTCATCTGCTGGTAGGCGGCCTCCGCGATCGAATCCCGACCGTAGCCGACATTGACGCACCAGAGGCCGGCGAACGCGTCGAGATACTGCTTGCCGGTCGAATCCCAGATGTGCATGCCCTCTGCACGATTGATGATCTTCGTGCCGTCGGCGTTCAGCTTCTTCATATCGGAGAAGGGGTGGAGATGGTGGGCGGCGTCGATGGCTCCGAGATTGGAAAGCGCGGCGGCAGTCTTGGTCATGGCACTATATCCTTGCGCAAGAAACCCGCAGCTCTATGCACGCACAGGCCGTAAGGCCCGCCGCGGCGCCCTGCTTGCCCTTGCATGATTGAAAGGCGGAACGTTATCGGCTACGAACATGACCTTCCAATTTGCGTTTGGCAAGGGCGTCGATTTTCAACAACCTGCAGCCAAATCGCCTTCAAAAAGCCAGCGAGAAGCATTTTTTCATGACCGAATTGTCCCAGGCCGCCGATCTGTCTGCTGCAGATCCCTCCGCGCGTATCGAAGTCCTGCTCGTCGGCATGAACGGCGACCTGCGCGGCAAGATGATCCCAATAAAGGCCGAGGACAAAGTCTGGAAGAACACGGTTCGGCTTCCGGCCTCCACCCAGTCGCTCGACATCTGGGGCGACGACAATGACGACATCACCAGGATCTCGCTGACGCTCGGCGACCCCGACGGCATCTGCATGGCCGACCGCAACTCGCTGACGACCCTGCCCTGGGGTCCCGCCGGCTCCAAGCAGGTGCTCGCCACCATGCACACGCTGGACGGCAATCCGCACTTCATCTGCCCGCGCGCCATCCTCGCCAATGTGATGAAGCGCTTCGAGGAACGCGGACTGACCCCGGTCGTCGCCACCGAGCTGGAATTCTACGTCGTCGAGGCGGACTTCCGCGAAACCGGCAAGCCAATGCCGCCGAAGGCCCTGGTGATGAACGGCGAAGTCGAGGGCTTCCAGCTCTACGACATGCGGGCAACCGCGGCGATGGAGGATTTCCTCGGCACCGTGCGCCGCTTTGCCGACGAGATGGGCCTTCCGGCCGACGCCACGACCGCCGAGTTCGGCGCCGGCCAGTTCGAGGTCAACCTGCTGCACAAGCCGGATGCCATGGCCGCCGCCGACGACTGTATCTACCTCAAGCGCGTCGTGGACTTCGCCGCCCGCCGCCACGGCCTCAAGGCCACCTGCATGGCCAAGCCCTATGCCGACCAAGCGGGTTCCGGCCTGCACGTCCATGCCAGCATCATCGACAAGGACGGCCGCAACATCCTCGACGCCAAGGGCGGCGATCCGGTCAAGCTCAAGTCGATCACCGCGGGCATGCTGAAGACCATGCAGGACGCCCAGCTGATCTTCGCCCCCTTCGCCAATTCCTATCGCCGCTTCCAGCCGGGCTCGTTCGCGCCGGACAAGGTCGACTGGGGTTTCGGCAATCGCGGCACGGCGATCCGCATTCCCGACAAGGACGGCCCGGCCGCCCGCGTCGAGCATCGCGTCGCCGGCGCCGACGCCCACCCGCATCTGCTGCTGGCCGCCATCCTCGGCGGCATCCTGCTCGGCCTCGATGCCGACCTCGATCCGGGTCCGGTCACCACGCCCGACAGCGCGCCGGAAAACCCCGACATGCTGACGCACGATTTCCTCACCGCCGTCGACCGGTTCCGCAACTCGGCCTTCATCGCCGACGTCTTCGGTGCGGAATATCAGCGGATCTACGGCGATACCAAGCGCAAGGAAGCGATCACCTATCTGCGCACGGTGTCGAGCTTTGACTACCAGACCTATCTGCCGAGGATCTGAGCAAGCAGGCGCGGCGGATCAGTCCGGCGGGCCGGCAAGGCAGGGATCGAGCATGATGCGACGTTCGCCGGCACGGCCATAGCCGCCGGCGAAGAGAACGGTGTCGCCGACCTTGCGGTTTTCCTTGCTGTAGGTCACGCACATGACCTGCACACCGGGCGCGTCGCACATGATGAGATAGGCGAGCGTGCCGTCCCACTCGACGGCAGCAAGTCTGCCGATGATCGTCAAGGTCACTCGATCCAGCGTGTCCGGAGCCTTGTCGATCCATTGCCGGATCGTCTCGCAGGTGGCCGGCACATCGGCATAGGCCTCGCCAAGGCGGTAGGGACCGGCCGGATCGATCGGCGTTTCGGCGCCTGCGGCCGATACCCGCGCAATGAGAACCGTCACGGTCGCGAGAGCCAAGCCCCGTCTCGATGGGAAAGCCGTCATGTCCAAAGCCTCCGGCCGCGATTTCGTCGCCTTAGGTCAATCGCGAATGGCGCTTTTTCAAGACCGTCAGAAAACGTCGATCGTCAGATCGGCCGGCCGGCTGTGCTCGATCACGAGGCGCCCGTTCGGCAGGTCGTTGCCGTCGAGCTTCCATTCGATGCCGGCGGCGTCGAGATTGTAGCCCTGCCAGCGGGCCGTCAGCCGGCGCTCCAGCTCTTCGATCGAGGGCGCGACGAAGACCGAGAAATCGAAGAGCGGCGCGAGGCCAGACCATGGCGCCCGGTCCAGCAGCAGATAGTTGCCCTCGACCAGTACGATGCGGTCCTGCGGGGCGATGCTGCGGGCTGCGGCGATGGCGATCTCGCGATCACGGTCGAAGACCGGCACAAGCACCTCCTCATTCCCTGCCCTCACCGCCCGCACGATGTCGGCAAAGCCGCGCACGTCGAAGGTTTCCGGCGCGCCCTTGCGCGGCAGGAGTCCGCGTTGCTCGAGGATGCCGTTGTCCATGTGGAAGCCGTCCATCGGCAGGACGACCGCCCGTTCTCCATGAGCATTGAGGATCTCGGCGAGTCGTTCGGCGAGCGTCGACTTGCCAGCCCCCGGCGGACCGGCAATGGCGACGAGAAAACGGCGCGCCCCTTCGGCGCGCCGTATGATGGTTGCGGCAATCTCGTCTGCCGTCAGGCTCATGCGGCCAGTGCCTCGCTCGGAGCTTCCTTGGCGCCGGTCATGAAGGCCACCGCATCCGACATGGTGTAGTCCTTCGGATTGACGACGCAGAGGCGTCGGCCGAGCCGGTGGATGTGGATGCGGTCGGCGACCTCGAAGACATGCGGCATGTTATGGCTGATCAGCACGATCGGGATGCCGCGCGAGCGCACGTCCTGGATCAGTTCCAAAACGCGGCGGCTTTCCTTGACGCCGAGCGCCGCCGTCGGCTCGTCGAGGATGATGACCTTGGAGCCGAAGGCGGCGGCACGGGCCACCGCCACGCCCTGGCGCTGGCCGCCCGACAGCGTTTCCACCGCCTGGTTGATGTTCTGGATGGTCATCAGGCCGAGCTCGGAGAGCTTGTCGCGCGAGAACTTCTCCATCGCCGGGCGATCGAGCGAGCGGAAGACGCTGCCCATGATGCCCGGCTTGCGCAGTTCGCGGCCGAGGAACATGTTGTCGGCGATCGACAGCGCCGGCGACAGCGCGAGGTTCTGGTAGACGGTCTCGATGCCGGCCTTGCGCGCCTCGATCGGCGAGCGGAACTGCACGGTCTGGCCCTCCAGCCGGATCTCGCCCTCGTCCGGCGTAATGGCGCCGGAGATCGCCTTGATCATCGAGGACTTGCCGGCACCGTTGTCGCCGATGACGGCGAGGATCTCGCCCGGATAGAGGTCGAAGTCGGCATTGTCGAGGGCGGTGACGCGACCATAGCGCTTGACGAGGCCGCGCGCGGTGAGAATGGGTTCCTGAGCCATCAGCCTGCTACCTTTCTGATCCACTGGTCGATTGCCACGGCGGTGATGATGAGGACGCCGATCAAGAGATAGGTCCACTGCGGATCGGTGCCTATGAGACGAAGACCGAGCGAGAAGACACCGACGATCAAGGCGCCGAACAGCATGCCAAGAATAGAGCCGCGGCCGCCGAAGAGCGAGATGCCGCCGATCACCACGGCCGTGATGCTTTCGATATTGGCGAACTGGCCGGCGGTCGGAGAGACCGAGCCGATACGGCCGATGAGGGCCCAGCCGGCGAGCGCGCAGATCAGCCCCGACAACGTATAGACCGAGACCAGCATGCGCTTGACGTTGACGCCGGCAAGCTCGGCTGCATCCGGATCGTCGCCGACCGCATAGACGTGGCGGCCCCAGGCGGTCCGGTTGAGCACGTACCAGAGCAGCGCGACGAGCAGCACCATGAAGATGACGCCATAGGTGAAGACGGCGCCGCCGATGCGCAGGTTCTGGCCGAAGAACTGCAGGATCGGCGCGCTCGCGGCGATGTCCTGGCTGCGGATCGTCTCATTGGCCGAATAGAGGAAATTGGAGGCGAGCACGATCTGCCACATGCCAAGCGTGACGATGAAGGGGGGCAGCTTCATGCGGGCCACCAATTGGCCATTGATCCAGCCACAGGCCGCACCGACGGCCAGACCGCAGAGCACGGCAACGGCCGGCGGCAGGCCGTAGCGGAAGGTGAACTGGCCCATGACCACCGACGACAGGACCATGATGGCGCCGACCGAGAGGTCGATGCCGGCGGTCAGGATGACCAGTGTCTGGGCTGCGCCGACAATGCCGACGATCGCCACCTGCTGAAGAATGAGGGTGAGCGTGAAGGCGGAGAAGAATTTCCCCTGGAGCACCACGCCGAAGACGGCGAGAGATAGCACCAACACGATCAGCGGCACGGCCGCCGGGCTCGAATGCAGGAAGTGCTGGAACTTCTGCAAGGGTGTCTTGTCATGGGTGTCGAAGGAGGCGACCTGTGTCGAACTGTCGGCCAATACCTTCTCGAATTCCTGGCTCGGCTGCGAAACCGGATTTGCAGACTGCATCGCTTCGTCCTCCCTGGCTGTCCCGCGCGGATCTCTGCTGGATTTGAGCGACCGGCCCTCCGCCCAGGTGAGCCGGTCGCATGAACCGTGGTCGCGCTTTACGGGAGGACCTGACGTTCCCCCGCGCCGCTTTGCCGACACGACCACGGTTAAGTCAGGGCTTAGCCCCAGCACTTGTCCTTGCCGGCCTTGGTGTCGATCGACTCGACGCCGGCGGCCGGCTTGTCGGTGACCAGCGCCACGCCGGTGTCGAAGAAGTTCTTGCCTTCGGTGGCAGCCGGCTTTTCACCGGTGTCGGCAAACTTCTTGATCGCCTCGATGCCCATGGAGGCCATCAGCAGCGGATACTGCTGCGAGGTCGCGCCGATCACACCCTCGGCAACATTCTGCACGCCCGGGCAACCGCCGTCGACCGAAACGATCAGCACGTCCTTCTCGCGACCGACGGCCTTCAGCGCTTCATAGGCGCCGGCAGCGGCCGGTTCGTTGATGGTGTGCACGACGTTGATCGTCGGATCCTTCTGCAGGAGGTTTTCCATGGCGGTGCGACCGCCTTCCTCGTTGCCGTTGGTGACGTCATGACCGACGATGCGCGGATCGCTCTCGTCGCCGATCTTGTTGATGTCGGCGACGTCGATGCCGAAGCCCTTCATGAAGCCCTGGTTGCGCAGGACGTCGACCGACGGCTGCGACGGGGTGAGGTTGAGGAAGGCGATCTTGGCGTCCTTGGCGGCGTCGCCAAGCGTTGCGGCCGCCCATTTGCCGATCAGTTCGCCGGCCAGCAGGTTGTCGGTGGCAAAGGTCTGGTCGGCGGCGTCGATCGGCTCGAGCGGCGTGTCAAGGGCGATGACCAGCAGGCCGGCGTCGCGGGCCTTCTGGACGGCCGGGACGATGCCCTTGGTATCGGACGCCGTCAGCAGGATACCCTTGGCGCCGTCGGCGATGCAGGTTTCAATGGCTGCGACCTGGCTTTCGCTGTCGCCGTCAACCTTGCCGGCATAGGCCTTGAGCGTCACGCCGAGTTCCGTGGCCTTGGCGGTCGCGCCTTCCTTCATCTTGACGAAGAAGGGGTTGGTGTCGGTCTTGGTGATCAGGCAGGCCGAAACGTCGGCGGCGCTGGCCGGAGCAGCAAAGACGGTGCCGAGTGCCAGGGCAGCAAGCGAGGCGGCGAATAGAGACTTCTTCATGTGATTCCTCCCGAAAAACGACAGATCCGGACCCTCCGGACCGTGAACGTGGTCCCAAGCGCTCCCACGCCGGGCCGGCGATCCTCATCGAGGCCGCCTTTTCTCCACGCCCCATTTAGAACATCAGCAGATTTGCCTTGTCAATAAATAAATCCAGTTGAATTATTAATTCGCTGTGACATGCTGCCAGCCACGATCTATAAGATTGCCGGGAGCGACCGAAGGGAGGGGCGACCATGGCACTGTCGGAAAACGCGAGCACGTCGAGCGAGCAATCGCCGTCGACCACTGCTGCCGGCGGGGCCAACCAGGTGCGCGTGCGCGCCTATAACGAACGGCTGGTGCTGTCGCACGTCCGCCGCAACAGCGGCGTGTCCAAGGCCGAGATCGCCAGGCTGACGGGGTTATCGGCTCAGACCGTCTCGGTCATCATGCGGGCCCTGGAAAAGGACGGTCTGCTGATCCGCGGCAAGCCGGTGCGCGGCCGGGTGGGCCAGCCTTCGGTACCGATGCACCTCAATCCCGACGCCGTGCTTTCCTTCGGCGTCAAGATCGGCCGCCGCAGCGCCGACCTCGTCCTGATGGACTTCGTCGGCAAGATCCGCCTCAACCGCCATCTCACCTATCCCTACCCCAACCCGACGGAGATCCTTGCCTTCCTGCTGGACAAGATCGCAGAGCTGGAACAGCAGCTTTCGCCGTCGCAGCGCAACGCGATCGCCGGCGTCGGCATCGCCGCCCCCTTCGAGCTGTGGAACTGGGCACGCGAGGTCGGTGCGCCGGAAGGGGCGATGGAGGCCTGGCGTGGTTTCGACCTGCAGGCGGAAGTCGCTGCCCGCGTATCGTACCCCGTCTACCTGCAGAACGACGCCACCAGCGCCTGCGGGGCCGAACTGGTCTTCGGCGTGGGACCGCGTTATCCGGATTTCGTCTATTTCTACATCGGCTCCTTCATCGGCGGCGGTATCGTGCTCAATTCCTCGGTGTTCGTCGGCCGCACCGGAACCGCGGGCGCAATCGGCCCGCTGCCGGTGCGCAACAAGCATGGCGAGACCCGGCAGCTGCTGGAGATCGCCTCGATCTTCGTGCTCGAACGCCTGCTGCGCGAGCGCGGCATCGACCCGCAGCCGCTCTGGTATGATTCCAAGGACTGGATCGATTTCGGCGAGCCGCTGGACATCTGGATCCGCGACTGTGCCGCAGCGCTTGCCCAGGCGATCATCGCCGCCAGCTCGATCATCGACTTTTCCGCCGCCATCATCGACGGCGGTTTTCCCGAATGGGTCCGGGCCCGGCTGGTCAGCGCCACGATCGAGGAGATCGGCAAGCTCGACCTGCAGGGCATCGTGTTCCCCGACATCATCGAGGGCGCGGTGGGCGCCCAGGCGCGCGCCATCGGCGGCGCCAGTCTGCCGATCTTCGCCCGCTACCTCATCGACCAGACCGTCTTGTTTAAGGAAATCGAAAATGCTGAAGGGAATTGACCCAATCCTGAGTCCCGAGCTTCTGGCGACGCTACGCGCCATGGGGCACGGAGACGAAATCGCCATCGTCGACGGCAACTATCCGGCGCTCGAACACGGCCGGCGGCTGATCCGCCTTGACGGCCACGGCATCGTCGCTGTGGTCAACGCCATCCTCACCCTCCTGCCGATCGACGATTTCGTCCCCGAGGCGATTTTTCGCTCGACGGTCGGCACTGACGCCGAACGGCTCGACCCGATCCATCAGCAGCTCATCGCCTGCTGCGCCCGCCACGAGCCCGAGCGTCGGGTCGTGCCGCTGGTCGGCCAGGACTTCTATGGAAGGGTGAAGGCGGCCCATGCCGTCGTCCAGACGGGCGAACCGGCGCTCTATGCCAACATGATCCTGCGCAAAGGCGTGATCTATCCGGCGAAATGACAGCGCGCCGGCCATGGCGCGGGCGCTCAGGTGTCCGCGGGCGCCAGCACCTTGAGCTCTCCCGGATGCAGGCGGATTTCGACGTTGCGCGGCATGCGGACGAGCTCGCCGTCGATGACGCAGAGCGCGCCGTGGCGGCGCTTGGGGAAGTGTAGCCGGACGACTTCCGCGGTGGTGGCGCTCACCGCCTCATTGTCCTTCAGCCTGCCGCGCAGGATATCGAACGCGAGCTTGGCAACGCCGATCGGCTTCAGCGAATCCGCCAGATAGACGCCGAGCTTGCCGGTGGTCAGGTTGTCGGCGAAGAACAGCGGATTCTCACCGAAAGGATTGTTGGACACCGAGATCGCCGACACCACCCGGTGCTCGTTGCGACCGTCATGGTCGATGTCGAAGATCACCTCGAAGCGCGACGGACGGAGCATCACACCGAAGGCGGCACGGGTGCTTGCCCGCATCTTGCCGAGCCTCGAGGCGAAGTTCATCGCATTGCGCATCCGCACCAGGCGGGCATGCAGACCGGCGGAAAACTGGTGAATGAAGGGGCGATCGTTGACGGTGGCGATGTCGACCGCCTGCACCCTGCCCGCGGCCAGCGTTTCGAGAACGGCGTAGATGTCGAGCGGCAGC
The DNA here is from genome assembly GCF_059424725.1 of Allorhizobium sp. GW101-3B10. NCBI lineage: Bacteria > Pseudomonadati > Pseudomonadota > Alphaproteobacteria > Hyphomicrobiales > Rhizobiaceae > Allorhizobium > Allorhizobium sp. GW101-3B10. The sequence goes on from NZ_JBWKZR010000001.1 coordinate 2,431,134, forward strand.
TTCAGCGAGCGGGCGAAGAGGTTCATCGTTCCCGCCGGGACGACACCCAGCGGTATGCCCGCCTTCCAGGCGATGCCGGCGGCAGCGGAGACCGTGCCGTCGCCGCCCCCGGCGATCAGCGCATCAATGCCCTCCTCACGCGCCGCGGCCTCCAGCTGCTCGACGACGTCGCGCCCGGCGACGACGGAGAAGGAGATGTCATGGCCGGCGGCACGGAAAATCTCTTCCGCCCGAGCGCAATAGGCCTCCATGTCGGTGGTCTTGAACGTACCGCCGTCCCGGTTGAAAACCGCTTTGAGTTTCATGAATCCTTTTCCGCCCCGCCAGCCGGCGGGGAGTCCGCGTTTGGGCAGCGCAGGTCAACGCGGCGCGCCCTGAATGGTTTCGTCGTCCATCGTGAAAATCGGATTCCGGCGGGCGAAAATCAAGCGGGAGGGCACGCAGCCTTTGCGGCACCGCACAAAAACATGATAGTCGTCAAATCACTTCCGCAGCGTTTCACGCAGCCGGCACGCCCGGATGCCTCTCACCAGACCGTTCCTCCCCTGTCCTTTCTCGACTGCGACGACGCAGTCGACCCAAGGTGATCGCATGACCGACTGCACTGCCCTTTGCCCCGAGCTCGGGACCGGCGCCGAAACGGCCGCCGCCGCGCCGGCTCTGACGCCGTTGATGATGATCCTGATCGAGATCGCACTCGCCGCCGGCGGTTTTGGCATCGGCACCGGGGAATTCGTCATCATGGGCCTCTTGCCGGAGGTGGCCACGACCTATGGCGTCAGCGTTCCCGAAGCCGGCCGGGTGATCAGCGCCTATGCGCTCGGCGTCGTGATCGGCGCGCCGATCATCGCCGTGCTCGCGGCAAAACTGTCGCGCCGCACCCTGCTTCTGCTGCTGATGGGCGTCTTTGCCATCGGCAACGTGACCAGCGCGCTGGCCCCCGGCTTCCTTTCCTTCACCGCCCTGCGCTTCATCACCGGCCTGCCGCACGGCGCCTATTTCGGCGTTGCCGCGCTGGTCGCCGCCTCGATGGTGCCGCCGCACAGGCGCGCCCGGGCCGTCGGGCGTGTCATGCTCGGCCTCACCATCGCCACCCTGATCGGCACGCCGATCGCCACCGTCCTCGGCCAGATGATGAGCTGGCGGGCGGCCTTCCTGATGGTGGGCGCGATCGGCGCCCTGACCATGATTCTGATCGCCCTCTACCTGCCCAGGGACAAGGTGGCGGAAGGCGCCAGCATCCGCCGCGAACTCGGCGCGTTCGGCCGGTTGCAGGTCTGGCTTTCGCTCGCTGTCGCGGCCGTCGGCTTTGGCGGCATGTTCTCGATCTTCAGCTATATCGCCAAGACGACGACCGATACGGCGGGCCTTCCGGCCAGCATGGTGGCGATCGTTCTGGCGCTGTTCGGCATCGGCATGAATGTCGGCAATGTCGTGGGCAGCCGCATGGCCGACTATTCGCTGAAGGGCACGATCGGCGGCATGCTCGCCTTCAATGTGGTGCTGATGAGCGTGTTTTCGCTGACGGCGCATGATCCGGTGATGCTGTGCATCTGCGTCTTCCTCACCGGCTGCGGCTTTGCCGCCTGCCCTGCCGTGCAGACCCGGCTGATGGATGTCGCAGCCGATGCCCAGACGCTCGCCGCCGCCTCCAACCACTCGGCCTTCAACATCGCCAATGCGCTGGGCGCCTGGCTCGGCGGCCTGGTGATCACCTGGGGCTATGGCTACGGCGCGACCGGTTTCGTCGGCGCCGCGCTCTCGGCGCTGGGCCTCGCGGTCTTCCTGGTCTCGGTCCTGATCGAAAATCGCAGCTCAGGCCGCTGAGCGCGCATCCGTATCGGCATCATCCGCCTGCTTGGCCTGCAAGGACACCGTCTTCACCCCGTTCCGGCAGGCGACATGCGCCTGGCCCCAGGCGTCGAGCGCCAGGATCACCGGCTCAAGGCTGAGGCCGAGCGGCGTCAGCGCGTAGTCGACGCGCGGCGGCACGACGGGAAAGACCTTGCGCGAAACGATGCCGGCTTCTTCGAGCTCGCGCAGCTGTTTGGTCAGCATCCGCTGCGTGACGGCCGAGAGCCTGCGCCTCAGTTCGTTGAAGCGCAGCGTGCCGTCGTTCAGCAGATGATAGAGGATCACGCCCTTCCACTTGCCATCGAGCAGGCTCAGGGTGGACTCGACAGGACAGCCGGGGAAATTGTTGGTGAGTTTGGCGCGCGGCCGGGACATGGACAGTATCCTTCTTGATACTACATACAATTTCTGTCGCTATAGACATAAAATGTGCATTCTTGCGTCGAGCGAATATACGTATCAATTGAAGGGCGTGCAAACCCCTCAAGGAGACCTTCCATGCGCGCAGTCGGCTATCTGACACCCCAACCCATCGCCGCCGAGACTTCCCTAGTCGATATCGACCTCCCCGTTCCGGAAGCCATGGGCCATGACCTGCTGGTCGAGGTGAAGGCCGTTTCGGTCAATCCGGTCGACACCAAGGTCCGTTCCGCCGCCCAGCCCGAACCCGGCCAGCATCGCATTCTCGGCTATGACGCCGCGGGCGTGGTCAAGGCGGTCGGCGAGAAGGTCACCCTGTTCAAGCCGGGCGACGAAGTGTTCTATGCCGGCGTGATCAACCGTCCGGGCACCAACAGCGAATTCCACCTGGTGGACGAGCGCATCGTCGGCCTGAAGCCGAAGACACTCAGCTTCGCCGAAGCGGCGGCCATCCCGCTGACCGCCATCACGGCCTACGAAACGCTGTTTCACCGCCTCAAGGTGCATGACAAGGTGGCCGGCGCCAACAACGCCCTGCTGGTCACCGGCGGCGCCGGCGGCGTCGGCTCGATGGCGATCCAGCTCGCCCGGTCGCTGACCAATCTCACCATCATCACCACGACGTCGCGGCCGGAAACCAGCCAGTGGGTCAAGGATCTCGGCGCCCATCACGTGCTGGATCACAGCAATGCGCTGGCGCCGCAATATGCGGCACTCGACATCGGCGCGCCGGCCTTCGTCTTCTCGGTCACCCGCAGCGACCTGCACGTGACAGACCTCCAGGCGATCATCGCGCCGCAGGGCCGCTTCGGTATCATCGACGACATCAAGGGCGGCTTCGACGTCATGCCATTCAAGGGCAAGGCGGTTTCGATCCACTGGGAATCGATGTTCACCCGCGCCGTCTTCCAGACCGCCGACATGATCGAGCAGCACAAGCTGCTCACGCATGTCGCCGAACTGGTGGACACCGGCCAGATCCGCACCACGCTGACCGAAACGCTCGGCACGATCAACGCCGCCAACCTGAAGAAGGCGCATGCGCTGATCGAATCGGGCCGCACCAAGGGCAAGATCGTGCTCGAAGGCTTCTGACGAGCGGAGCGAGGCGGGTCGTCCGCCTCGCTGTCCGTCCGACAATGTCATATATTGTGCTATTTCTGTTATTCATCTAGACTCTGTGGCAGTTGGAGAGCTTGCCATGAACGTCTCGCTGGGCGAACGCTGGGAAAAATTCGTCGAGAATACCGTGCAATCGGGCCGCTACGGTTCGGCCAGCGAGGTCGTGCGCGAAGGCCTGAGACTGGTCGAGGAACGCGAGGCCAAGCTGTCGGCATTGCGCGACACACTGGATCGCTCGATTGCCGCCGGCGGCGAGCTCGGCGACGACGCTTTGGACGCGGCGCTTGAGAAGAAGACCGCTGAACTGACCGCCAAGGGCGACTGACTTGCCCCGGCTCCGCTATCTCGACAGCGCAAGGGCCGATTTCGTTTCGATACTCGAGTATGTCTATCGCGAGAGCGGGGACATCGCTCTGGCAAGGCAATTCGTCGAAAGGCTGCGCGGGCAATGCCGGCACTTGGCAAGCCTGCCGGGCCATATGGGTCGACCACGGCCTGAACTGCGACCCGATGTTCGCAGCATTGCCTCCGGTTCCTACGTGATCTTCTTCCGCTATGTGGGCGACGACTTCCAGGTGATCAATGTTCTGGAGGGACACCGCGACATCGACGCCTATTTCGGTAAGACGGAATAGCTCACCCCTTGACCGCCGGCAGCTTCAGCGGGCCGCCGGTCTTGACGCTGCGGATGGCGAAGTTGGACTGTATGTCGGTGACATGCGGCAGTACCAGCAGCTTGTCGGTCAGAAGCGCCTCATAGGCCGCCAGGTTTTCCACCACGACTTCGGCCATGAAGTCCGAGTGGCCGGAAATCATGTAGCAACCGACCACTTCCGGCAGATCCTGCAGCGCCTGCTGGAAGGCCTGGGCATGTTCGCGGGTGTGATGCGCCACCTTGAAGGCGACGAAGACCGTCAGTTCAAGGCCCAGCGCGCGCCGGTCGATGTCGGCGCGATAGCCGCGGATGATGCCCGCCTGCTCCAGCATGCGGATGCGCCTCAGGCAAGGCGACGGCGATAGGTTCACCCGTTCGGCGATCTCGACATTGGTCGCCCGCGCATCGTCCTGCAGCGCCGCAAGTATCGCCAGATCGAATTTGTCGAGTTTTGGCATTTTTCCGACCCCTGCTCCCAATCTACGCAAGTTTCTGCCAATCCGGGCGATCAGACAAGCGCAAATGGCAAGGACACACCACGGGCACCTGGGCTAATCTGGCGCCGTCTTTCGAGGAGCGTTCCATGACTGCCGCCAGCACCGCCACCCGACCTCCGCTTTCCACCGGCCTCGGCGCCGCATCGGCCCTGTCGGTCGTGCTGATCTGGGCGGCCTGGCTGATCTCGACGCGCCACAGCGTCGGCACCTTGCTGTCACCGCTGGACCTCAGCCTGCTGCGCTATGGCGTGCCCGCCCTCCTTCTGTCGCCCTACTGGCTGCGTACCGGGCTCTGGCCGAAGGGCACGCCGAAGTGGACGCTGGTGCTGATGGTGCTCGGTTCGGGCGCGCCGTTCTTCCAGCTCGTCGGCTTCGGCATGAAGGCGACGCCCGCCTCCGCCGCCGGCGTGCTGCTGCCAGGGGTCATGCCGCTCGCGGCAGCGCTGATCGGCATCCTGCTTCTCGGCGAGCGACCCGACCGCATGCGCAAGCTCGGTATGCTGGCGATCCTTGGCGGAGGCCTCCTGCTGCTGGCCGACAACCTGTCGTCCGGACGGCTGACCTGGGTCAGCTACGTGATCCTGCCGGCCGGGGCGACGCTCTGGGCGATCTATACCCACGCCTTCCGCAAGTCGGGGCTTTCCGCCTTCGAGGGCGGCGCGCTGATCTGCATCTGGTCGACGATCATCAACCTTGCGCTCATCCCATTCCTCGGCACGCATCTGCTGAGCGTGCCGATCGCGGAGATCGCGGTGCCGTTCGTGACGCAGGGGTTGCTATCCGGCCTCCTGGCCACCGTGCTCTACGGCACGGCGGTGCGCAGCCTCGGTGGCACGCAGGCCGCCGCCTATACCGCGGTCACGCCGGTTGCGGCCGCCATCGGCGGGGCGCTTCTGCTCGGCGAGCCTCTGGGTGTCTTGACGATCGTCGCGACGCTGGTGACGGGTGCCGGCGTGCTGTTGTCGACCGGACTGCTCTCGGCACGGCAGGACCGCTCAGCTTAGCTTGAACCCAGGCTGGCCTCAGGCCTGCAGCACCACGACCCGGCCGCCGACCTTGGCGCGCTCGTAGAGGTCGATGACGTCGTGGTTCATCATGCGGATGCAGCCGGACGACATGGCCTGGCCGATCGACTGAGGCTGGTTGGTGCCGTGGATGCGGAACATGGTGTCATTGCCGCCGCGATAGAGATAGAGCGCCCGGGCGCCGAGCGGATTGTTGATGCCGCCCGGCACGCCGCCGGCATATTTCATGTTTCTTTCCGGATTGGTGCGCAGCATGTTGGGCGACGGCGTCCAGCTCGGCCATTCGGCCTTGCGGCCGATATAGGCGACGCCGGCCAGCGCATAGCCGTTGCGGCCGACGCCCACACCGTAGCGGATCGCCCGGCCCCCGCCCAGAACGTAGTAGAGCCGGCGCGCCGGGGTATCGACGACGATCGTGCCGGCCGGCTGGCTCGTTTCGTAGGCGATTTCCTGTCGGCGCAGTTCCGGCTTGATCTTGTCGATCGGCACCTTCTTCAGCGGATGAGGTTCACCCGGGCGCGCGTCGTACATCGACTGCTGGCTCGGACCGGTCTGGCAACCGGCAAGCAAGAGCGGCAGGCCGATCAGCAGGCTGCGGCGGGAAATCGTCATGTCTGGCCCCCAGGAGAAGTGCAAATACTGGCGCAGGGTAAGGAATTTATGGTTAATGGCGGGTTAAGCCGGTGAAGGCTCGGTTAACCATGATTGGGCCGCATGGCCGCATGGCCGGTCCGCTGCGGATGACGAACAGGCTCGCGCAAGAAGCGAAGCGCTTTCGCGGGAGAGGAAAACTGCGCGGAATTGACGGGAAAAGGCTAAAATTGACCATTGCCAATAGCCAATCGACGGGCAGACTGCCGACCCATTCATCAGGGGGAAAATTCTCATGCACAGTTTTGTTACTACGCTCACCTCGACGGCATGGTTCGGCTATGTCGCTCGCATCCTGCTTACCTATATGTTCTGGGCAAGCGGCATCGCAAAGCTCGTCGATTTTCAGGCGGCGGTCGGCGAGATGGCCCATTTCGGTCTCAACCCTCCGGTGGCCTTTGCCATCGCTACGATCATCGTCCAGCTCGCCGGCTCGGCTCTCATCATCCTCAACCGCTGGACATGGCTCGGCGCGGGCGCGCTCGGCATCTTCACCCTCCTCACCATCCCGATCGCCCATAATTTCTGGACGATGGAAGAACCCTTCAAGACCATCGAATTCTATGTGGTGATGGAGCACATCTCGATCGTCGGCGCCCTGATGGTCGTGGCCTGGAAGGCCGGGCGATAGCGCTGGGAGCGGTCCCTGCCGAGACCCGAAACGACATGAGGCCCGTTCGCGCTACGAACGGGCCTCATGTCTTCAAGCGGCTCGACGCCCTGCGGATCAAACGCCTTCGATGACGTGGATCCAGCCGTGACGATCATTGCTCTGGCCGCGCTGGATGCCGACCAGCGCGTCGCGCAACCGCGTCGTGACCGGGCCGGTCTCGCCGCCGCCGATCTGGAATTCGCCTTGCGGATACTTGACCGTGCCGATGGCGGCGACCACGGCGGCAGTGCCGCAGGCAAAGGCCTCCTTCAGCCTGCCGCTTGCCGCATCCGCCTTCCACTCGTCGAAGGAATAGGGCTTCTCGTCGACGGTAATGCCCTCTTCGCGGGCGAGCGCGATCAGCGACTTGCGGGTAATGCCCGGCAGGATCGTGCCGCCGAGCGGCGGGGTGACGATCGAGCCGTCCGCCATGACGAAGAAAACGTTCATGCCGCCCAGTTCCTCGACCCATTTATGCTCGGCAGCGTCGAGAAAGACGACCTGGTCGCAGCCCTTGGCATAGGCTTCGGCCTGGGCGACGAGGCTTGCCGCATAATTGCCGCCGCACTTGGCAGCGCCGGTGCCGCCGGGTGCGGCGCGGGTATAGTCCTGCGACACCCAGATGCTGACCGGCTTGGCGCCGCCCTTGAAATAGGGTCCGACCGGGGATGCGATGACGCAGAAGATATATTCCTTCGACGGACGCACGCCGAGGAAGGTCTCGCTGGCGAACATGAAGGGACGCAGATAGAGGCTGCTGCCTTCGGCCTTGGGGATCCATTTGGCATCGATCTCGACCAGCTTTTCGACGGCCGCGAGGAAATCGGCCTCCGGCAGTTCCGGCATCGCCATGCGGCGTGCCGACTCATTGAAGCGGCGGGCGTTTTCCTCCGGACGGAACAGCACAGCGCGGCCATCCGCCGTGCGATAGGCTTTCATGCCTTCGAAGATCTCCTGGGCATAGTGCAGCACGCTCGACGCCGGGTCGATCTGGAACGGTGCCCGTGCGGTCACTTCCGCCGAGTGCCAGCCCTTGCCCTCGCTCCAGCGTATGACAGCCATGTGGTCGGAGAAAAGCGTGCCGAAACCGAGACTCTCGAACGCCTTCAGGCGATCCTGCTCGGGCAAGCAGTTGGCACTCGGCTTCATGTCGAACGTAAGGCGGGTTGTTTCAGCTTGCATCGCGGTGATCTTTCGGCGGATCTCTAGGGTGGGCGCAAACTGCCGCTTTAGCCGCCAATTTTCAAGCCGATATTATTGGAGATCGGTACGCCGCATGCCGATCGCGATCCGCGCGTCCTACCCGTCGGGAGGATCCGGTCGCTGCAAGCCAAGACGTCACCACGCAATCCGCAGCACGCTGCGACGGGTCTCCACTTTCATCAGGGCTTTGCAGTCGATGATTGCTCTGATCGGAAACCCGGCCAGCCTCCTGGCGACCGGCCGGGTTCCCATTGCATCACAGAGATTAGTTCCACTGCTGGCTGCGCCATTCCCACGGCGTGACCTTGCCATCCTTGTCGCCGTCGGCCGCCTCGAAGCGCGCCTTGGCGCCGGCGATGAACTCGGCCTGCGACACGGCCTTGTTCTTGTCGCTGTCCATCTCACTGAAACGCGCGGTTTTTGCCTCTTCGCGCGCGGCCTGGCGCGCCTTGTTCCAGCCGTCCTGCGGCCCCATGCGGACGGTCAAGTATTCTTCCATGGTCAGTTCGGCATTGTCGTCGACGTCCATGGCGGCGAACACTTCTTCAGCGGCCGAGGCCGCTTCCTCGGCGCTGATGACACCGTTGTCGTCGGCATCGACAATCGGGAAACGACCCCGCCCGGGTCCATTCATCATCATCATTCCGCCACGGCCCCAGCCGGGGCCGGCGCCCATGCCGAACTGCTGCGCTTCAGCGATGCCTGCCAGCAAGGCTGCCGTGAGGGTCAAGGCGACCAGGGACTTCACATTGCGTGTCATCTGAAAGTTCCTCCTGTTGTATGCCTTTGCGGCAAGACGACGAAAGCGGCCGCGCCGCGGCTTCGTCGAATGGCGCCATTCTACCTCATGATCACATATGAAAATTGACATGCATCAACGATGCCTGAAATCGACCGCGGCGCCTTCGACCGCTGCCGCAACGCGAACCGGGCCGACGCGCGGTCACGCGCCGGCCTGGCTTTCATGTCTGCCGCCAGATGACTTAGTGCGCAGCTTCCTCGATCAGCTCGGCGACCACCCGCGGCTTTGACACCATGACGACGTGGGATGCGCCTTCGACGACGACGGTGCGCTTGGAACCCGCGCGTTCGGCCATGAAGCCGAGCGCCGCGGCCGGGATGTTCTTGTCGCCGTCGCCATAGACGAAGAAGGACGGCAGCGTCTTCCAGGCCGGCTCGCCCGACCTCTCGGTCAGGGCCGCCTCGGTGATCGGCCGCTGGCCGGCCGCCATCAGCGCCGCCTCGGCGGCGGGAACGTCATGGGCGAACTGCTGGTGGAACTTGGCCTGGTCGATAAAGAGATCGACGCCGCCCTCCGGCAGTTTTACCGGCGCGGCCAGCGCCTCCCCGAGCGTGCCGCCGGGGAACTTGCCGGCGAGGTCGGCAGCCGCTTCTCCGGCCTCCGGCGCGAAGGCTGCGACATAGACCAGCGACTTGACGTTGTCGCGGCCCCTGGCGGCGGTGGAGATCACCTGACCACCATAGGAATGGCCGACGAGGACGACCGGGCCTTCGATGCTGCCGACGAGGCTGGAGACATAGGCGGCATCAGCCGCCACGCTGCGCAGCGGATTGGCGGCGGCGACGACCGGATAGCCGTCCTGCTGCAGGATTTCGATGACGCCGTTCCAGCTGGAGGAGTCGGCGAATGCGCCATGGACGAGAACGACGGTCGGCTTGGCCGGCTCGGCCGCGGCGGTTCCGGAAAGAAGGGCACCGACGACGGCGCCGACGAGAGCGGACTTGGACATGATGAATTCCTTTTCTGGTTTCGCGTTGGAATGGATCGAGCAATCAGGCCCGGATGAAGGCCAGGACGTCGGCGTTGAAGCGGTCCGCCTCAGTCTGGGCGAGGCCATGCGAGCCGCCTTCGTAGACCGTGAGGGTCGCATTCGGCACGATCTCGGCGGCGCGGTGGGCGGCGGCCTTGATCGGCACGATCTGGTCGTCGTCGCCATGGACGATCAGCGTCGGGCGATCGATGCGGCGCAGGTCCTGCGTGTAGTCGACCTCGGAGAACTCGCGGATGCAGTCATACTGCCCCTTGATGCCGCCCTGCAGGCCGATCTGCCGGAAGCTTTCCCGCAGGCCGTCGTTGACCGCGGCGCCGTCGCGGTTGAAGCCGTAGAAGGGCATGGTCAGGTCGTAATAGAACTGCGAGCGGTTCCCGGCCGTTGCTTCGCGAATGCCGTCGAAGGCCTCAATCGGCGTGCCGTCCGGGTTGACTTCGGTCTTGAGCATGAGCGGCGGGACGGCGCCGACCAGCACGACCTTGGCGACACGAGCCGTGCCATGGCGGCCGAGATAGTGGGCCACCTCGCCGCCGCCGGTCGAATGGCCGATCATGACGATATCCTTCAGGTCCAGCGCCTCGATCAGCTCCGCCAGATCGTCGGCATAGCGGTCCATGTTGTTGCCGTCCCAGGTCTGGTCGGAGCGGCCATGGCTGCGGCGATCATGGGCGATGACGCGAAAGCCCTGCTGGCCGAAGAACAGCATCTGCTGGTCCCAGGCATCGGAGGACAGCGGCCAGCCATGCGAAAACAGGATCGGTTGGCCCGTTCCCCAATCCTTGTAGAAGAGGCGCGTCCCGTCGGTGGTGATGAAATAGCTCATGTCAGATCTCCTTTTGCCAATTTAACTTGTGCTCGATTACTTTGTGCACGATCTAAATACGCAAAGGAAAAGCGCGAGTCAATAGCTTGCAAACAAATCGCGCGCAAATTAAATTGACGGAGACAGGAGACCCTCATGCGCCAGAAGTCCGAACCAGACATGCCCAGCCCCCCGGACGTCGACGAAATGCTGTGCTTTTCCATCTATTCCGCGGGTCACGCCTTCAATCAGCTCTATCGCCCGCTGCTGGATGCGATCGGCCTCACCTATCCGCAATATCTGGTGATGGTGGCGCTGTGGAGCCGCGACGGCCGCACGGTCAAGGAGCTGGGCGAAACGCTGTTCCTCGATTCCAGCACGCTGACGCCGCTCCTGAAGCGGCTGGAGGCGGCCGGCCTGCTGACCCGCACACGCAATCCGCAGGACGAGCGGCAGGTATTGCTTCATGTCAGCGAAAAGGGCCGCGAGCTGCAGCAGGAGGCCGCCCCGGTGGCGCGCTGCGTCGGCGAGGCCGTCGGCCTCGATGTCGACACGGTCAAGACGATCCGGACCGTAATCGACGCCATCCGCGACAGCCTGCACAAGCGCGCCTAGAAGGACGCACGCGAAAGCGTCAACGCAAAAACGCCTCCTGTCCAGCAAGGACAGGAGGCGTCTCGTTTTCTGAACGACCGCCAGGGGCGGACGCTCTTACATGTTCGGATAAACCGGACCTTCGGCACCCTGGGGCGGGACCCAATTGATGTTCTGGTTCGGGTCCTTGATGTCGCAGGTCTTGCAGTGCACGCAGTTCTGCGCGTTGATCACGTAGACCTGCTCGCCATCCTTCTCCACCCATTCATAGACACCGGCCGGGCAGTAGCGGGTCGAGGGGCCGGCGAAGACGCCGAGCTCCGAACGCTTCTGCAGGTCCATGTCCTTGACCTGCAGATGGACCGGCTGGTCCTCTTCATGGTTGGTGTTGGACAGGAACACCGACGACAGGCGGTCGAAGGTCAAGACGCCGTCCGGCTTCGGATAGGCGATCGGCTTGTGCTTGGCCGCTGGCTCCAGCGAGGCCGCATCGGTCTTGCCGTGCTTCAGCGTGCCGAAGATGGAAAGGCCGAACAGCTGGTTGGTCCACATGTCGAGACCGCCCAGGCCCACGCCGAGCGCCGTGCCGAGCTTAGACCACAGCGGCTTGACGTTGCGCACGCGCCTCAGGTCCGTGCCGATATCGGTCGAGCGCCATTCGTTCTCGATCTCGACCGGCTCGTCATTGGCGCGGCCGCTCGCGATGGCTTCGGCGATCTTGTCGGCCGCCAGCATGCCGGACAGCACGGCATTGTGGCTGCCCTTGATGCGCGGCACGTTGACGAAGCCGGCGGAACAGCCGATCAGCGCGCCACCGGGGAAGGAGAGCTTCGGCACCGACTGGTAGCCGCCTTCGGTGATGGCGCGGGCGCCGTAGGACAGGCGCTTGGCGCCATCGAAGGTCGGGGCGATGCGCGGATGGGTCTTGAAGCGCTGGAACTCTTCGAAGGGGAAGAGATAGGGGTTCTTGTAGTTCAGGTGGACGACGAAGCCGACCGCCACGAGATTGTCTTCCAGGTGGTAGAGGAAGGACCCGCCGCCGGTCTTCATGTCGAGCGGCCAGCCGAACGAGTGCTGCACCAGGCCCGGCTTGTGGTGCTCGGGCTTCACCTGCCAGAGTTCCTTCAGGCCGATGCCGAACTTCTGCGGCTCGCGATCCTTCGACAGGTCGAACCTGGCGATCAGCTGCTTGGCGAGCGAACCACGCACGCCCTCGCCGATCAGCACATATTTGCCGAGCAGTTCCATGCCGCGGGTGTAGTTCGGGCCCGGTTCGCCATTCTTTTCGATGCCCATGTCGCCGGTGGCGACGCCGATCACGGCACCTTCGCCGTTATAGAGCAGTTCGGTCGCGGCAAAGCCCGGATAGATCTCGACACCCAGCGCCTCGGCATGGGTGGCGAGCCAGCGACAGACATTGCCGAGCGAGACGATGTAATTGCCGTGATTGTTCATCAGCGGCGGCATGAAGGCGTTCGGCAGGCGGATCGAGCCGGCGGGTCCTAAGAACAGGAACTGGTCGTCCTTGACCTCGGTCTTGAACGGATGGTCGGCCTCTTCGCGCCAGCCGGGCAGCAGCTTGTCCACGCCGATCGGATCGACCACGGCGCCCGACAGGATGTGCGCTCCGACTTCCGAACCCTTCTCCAGCACGACGACAGTGAGCTCCGGATTGACCTGTTTCAGGCGGATCGCCGCCGACAGACCGGCAGGACCGGCCCCGACGATCACCACGTCGAATTCCATGCTCTCGCGTTCGGGCAGTTCCAGTTGCTCGCTCATCGTCTCTCTCCGCTCGGCCGATCCCAGTCTTCGGCTTCTTCCTTGTCAAAACACAAGCGCCCTGTCGAGCCGCAATGCGACACGCAGTGGCCCGAAATTAAGGCTGGGCGATATTCCTGAACAGAATATCTAACGCTTACGTTAACGTCAATCTTTCGTCCGGGGCGGAGCGCCCTGAGCCGATTTGCCGCGACCAATTGGATCCGTCCCATGCTGGGCGATTGTCCCGGACGCCGCCGCGCACTAAACATCGCCCGAAAGGGCTTGAACCGCGCAACGCCCGACCAGACAGGACAAGCACGAATGACCCACGAACCAGGCACCCGGTTCACCGCGACGGAACTGCTGGAACGGCTCTCCGGCCTACATCCCGACCTCGTCATCCTGGGTCCGACGGACCTGAAAGGCCGGCATCCCGGCGAACATGCCGACAACTTCGCCGGCGGCGTGATGGCGCAGCCCGGCTCGACCGCGGCAGCGGCGGCGCTGGTGTCGTGGTGTGCGGCGCATGACGTGGCCATCGTGCCGCAGGGCGGGCTCACCGGGCTCGTCGGCGGCAATGTCAGCCATGCCGGCGAGGTGATCCTGTCGTCCGCCCGGCTCAACCGCATCGTCGCCCTCTATCCGGAGGAAATGACGGTAACGGTCGAAGCCGGGGTACCGCTCGAGACCCTGCAGCAGGCGATCGCCGCGCATGGCCTGACGACCGGCATCGACCTCGGCTCGCGCGGCTCGGCGACGATCGGCGGCATGGTCTCGACCAATGCCGGCGGCATTCTCGCCTTCCGCAACGGCGTGATGCGCCACCAGGTTCTCGGCCTCGAGGCGGTGCTGCCGTCCGGGGACGTCTTTTCCGACCTCACCCGCGTGGTCAAGGTTTCGGCCGGGCCGGATCTCAAGCACCTGTTCATCGGTGGCGAAGGCGCCTTCGGCTTCGTCACCCAGGTGGTGCTGAAACTGGAGCCGCAGCGCCCCGCCCGCGCCACCGCCTTCCTCGGCGTGGCCGATGCGGCCTCGGCGCTTGCCGTCATCCGGCATTTCCGCGGCCTCTCCTCGGTGACGCTCGAAGGCGCGGAAATGATGTGGCCGCGCTACATCCGCGACGGCGCGGCGCTCAAGGGTTTCGATCTCTCCTGGCTGGAAGACGGCGCCGCGGCCCTGCTGATCGAGGTCTCGGCGGAAACGGTCGAGGCGGCGACGGCAGCCCTGGAAGAAGGACTTGAAACGCTCTGGGAGCCGGTCGGCCTCAAGGGCGGCGTGATCGCCCAGTCGCTCGATCAGGCGCGCCGGTTCTGGGACATACGCGAGGATTCCGGCTTCTACTATCCGGCGATCCCGCACGCCCCGTCCTTCGACATCTCGGTCCCGCCGACCTATCTCGACGCCTATGTCGCCGGCCTCGACGCGCGGCTGAAGGCGATCGATCCGACCTTTGAGGCCTATGTCTACGGCCATGTCGCCGACGGCAATCTGCATCTCACCCTGATCAAGCCCGGCCCGCTGCCGCAGGACGAGCTTCTGGCCGTCGAGAATGCGGTCTATGCCGGCATCGTCGAGGCCGGAGGCTCGTTTTCCGCCGAACACGGCGTCGGCACCGAAAAGCGCCACGCCTACGAGACCTTCGCATCGCCGGAAAAGCAGGCACTCGCCCGCACGATCAAGCAGGCGGTGGATCCGAAGGCCTTGTTCAATCCGGGCAAGGTGCCGTTTTGAGGGGCGGGATGTAACGGTTGCGATTCAGGGCGGGCTTGGGGCCGGATGCGGACCGTCTGCCTTCCCGAGCCACACATAGCCAATTGAACCGGAAGTCAGTCGCGCGATATGGACAGCCCCGCAAGAAGCGGAGCGTATTCGGCCAGTCTGCGGGATACGAATTCGGTGAAGAGCCGCACCCGCTTGGTCTTGCGTGTCTCCCCCTGAGTGAGAAGCCAGACCGGGCCGTAGAGGTGCAGGCCGGTGTCCGGTACCCTCTCCAACAGGGGATCGGCATCTCCGACGAAGCATGGCAGCGCCGTGATTCCGATGCCTTGCCGTACCGCCGCGATCTGGGTTTCGAAATCCATGGTCCTGAATTGGGTTCCAGTTGTGCGGGCCTCTCCTTCGCGGGTCCAGCCCGGTACTCCATGACCCCTTATGGCGATCCACCTGGGATTCGGTGGGCCCGCCTGCCACTCGGTGAGCCGATCGCGAGACATATAGAAGCCGCCGAACAGTTCTGGCCCCTTGAGCCCGTGAAGATTGAGTGGCAGGGCCTCGCGATCATAGACGACGCGGATTGCCACGTCCGCCTCCCGATTGGTCAGGTTTGCCAGTTCGCCGGATGACAGGATTTCCATTTCGATCTCCGGATGCAGACGCGCAAAATCGGCGAAGTCCGGCATGAGCAGATGTGTCGCGAGGGGCGGCGGCAGCGTCACGCGCAGGAGCCCGCGCACGCTCTGATCGCGCCCGAAGACGCGCGTTTCGAGCTGGTGGGACGACGCTTCCATCTGTTCCGCCAGATCGAGGACCTCCTCGCCTGCAGGCGTCAGGCGGTAGCCCGTAGGAAGCTTCTCGAACATCCGGGCGCCAAGGCGCTCCTCGAGCTGCGCGATGCGTCGCAGCACGGTTGCGTGATTCACTCCGAGACGTTTGGCGGCGGCACGCACTGAGCCTCCGCGCGCCGCGGCGAGAAAGTAACGAACGTCATCCCAGTCGATCATGGTGCATTCCTGCGCCGCGCGGCGCGGCCTCCGAAGCATCGTCTAACACCCATATACAGTATGTACGCCAACGACGTGGTGTTCATTCGTCTGCCTGGATCGTTTTCGCACCACTGATGTGCGCATTTCCGCACTCATCACCTGACTATCGCGACCCCATTTTGAGGTTCTCGGACGACCTCTCCGCACGGCCAAGACCGAGTTGGCGAAACGAAGGATCTAAGACATGACCAGATTGAACGGAAAGACCGCCGTGATCACCGGCGGCGCCACCGGCATCGGCCGGGCGGCGGCAAAGCGATTCATCGAAGAGGGCGCCTTCGTCTTCATCTTCGGCCGCCGGCAGGAAGCGCTCGACGCCGCTGTGGCGGACCTCGGGCCCAACGCGCGGGCGGTGAAGGGCTCTGTCTCGAATGAGGCCGACCTTGAGCAACTCTACGCCGCGGTGACGGCCGAGCGCGGAAGCCTCGATATCGTCTTCGCCAATGCCGGTGCGGGAAGTCCGCTTGCGCTCGGCCAGATCACCGCCGAGCACATTGATGAGACCTTCGGCACCAATGTGAAGGGCACGATCTTCACGGTCCAGAAGGCGTTGCCGCTGATGGGCCCGGGCGGTTCGATCATCCTGACCGGATCGAGTGCCGGCACCACCGGAGCCCCGGGATTTACGGCCTACAGCGCAAGCAAGGCAGCCGTGCGCAACCTCGCGCGGACCTGGGCAGAGGACCTGAAGGGCACCGGCATCCGGATCAACGTGCTGTCGCCCGGGGCGACAGCGACCGAACTCGCGAAGGAAGCACTCGGCGAGGAAGGCCAGAAGGCCTACGGCGCGATGACTCCGCTGCAGCGCATGGCCGATCCGGCGGAGATCGCGGCGGTGGCCGCCTTTCTCGCATCGTCCGACAGCAGCTTCATGACCGCCAGCGAAGTCGCCGTCGACGGCGGCCTGGCCCAGCTCTGACGCACGCGGCAAACTCAAGGAGAACACATATGAGCTACGCAATTATCGGCTTCGGCACTATCGGCAAGACCCTGGCAAAGGCATTTGCCCGCAAGGGCATCGAAGTATCGGTCGCAACCACGCGCGACCCGGAGAGCTTTGCATCCGAAGCGGCCGCGATCGGGCCTACGATCATTCCCAAAACTCTGGCGGAAGCCGTCAAGGCGGACATCATCTTTCTGGCTGTCCGTTTCGAGTCGCATCCGGATGTCGCAAGGGCGCTTCCCACCTGGCAGGGCAAGACCATCGTCGATGTGACCAATGCCTATGGCGTGGACCTTGGAGGTCAGCCTTCCGCCAAGATCGTCGAGCAGGCGTTCACCGGCGGCAAGCTGGTCAAAGGCTTCAACCATCTGGTCGCCGGCGTCCTCGAGCAAGATCCGCCCACGCGGGGCGGCAGGCGCGTTGTGTTCCTGGCGAGCGACGATGACGCCGCCGCAGCGGAGATCGGTGCGCTGGCGAAAGATCTCGGTTTCGCGCCCATCGAGCTTGGCGGGCTTTCTGAAGGCGGACTGCTGGTGCAGGCGCACGGCAATAGCTGGGGTCGGCTGATCTTCAAGGACCTGGTCAAGTTCGACTGACGAACGCGACGTGCCCACCGGGTGCGCCGAGATGCACGGATCGGGTCGAGCGTGATCCGATCCGTGCAAATGGAGAAATTTCCAAAGGAGATCCCAATGTACGACCAATCCAAGCTATCCGAATTGATCCGGTTCGCACGCATCGATGCGGGCGCAACTGTCATCGACGTATACCCGGGCGACGGTGACTGGACGCGCCTGTTCTCCGACGCCGTGGGACCCGAAGGACGAGTCTTCAGCTTCGTGCCGACGGAAATCGCCGACGTAAAGAACGATCAGTTCGGCCGCATGTTGACGCTTGCGAAGCAGCCGGGTCGGAAGAACGTCGAAGCCGTCTCGGCGGACCTCTTGGCGATGCCGGAGGTAACGCAACCAGCGGATGTCGTGTGGCTGCACCTGTTTTATCACGATCTCCACACCGGGCTGATCCAGGCCAGTGGCGCGACGGCGGCCGGCTTCAATCGGGCCGTCTATGAGCGGCTGAAGCCCGGTGGGACCTACGTCATCGTCGACCACGTCGCCGCCGGGGCGGGCACGAGCGAGGCCCAGTCGCTGCATCGGATTGACCCTGCGTCCGTTCGCGAGGAGGTGGAGGCGGCCGGCTTCGAGCTGGACGCGGAAAGCACCCTGCTCTCGAACAGGGCCGATCCGCACTCGGTGAAGGTGTTCGATCCCTCGATCAAAGGCGAGACCGATCGCTTCGCCTATCGGTTCGTGAAGCCCTGACAGGTCCCGGCGTCGACCGCATGTCGGCCTCCCACGTCCTCAGGACTATCCCTTCCCTTCCCCCTTCCCAAAGCCGCCGGCCACCCTATAACCTTCGTCCCTGAACCGCTTGCGGCGGACACAGGAACCAGGGAAGGAGACAGACATGGATCTCGGAATTTCGGTCAAGCGGGCGCTTGTGCTCGCCTCGTCGCGCGGCCTTGGCCTCGGCATCGCCAGGGCGCTGGCGGATGAGGGAGTCCATGTGCTCCTGTGCGGCCGCAGCGCCGACAAGCTGAAGGCCAATGCCGACGCCATCAATGCCGAGGGTCGGGGCAAGGCCGACTGGGTCGAGGCCGATCTTTCCGACAGCGACTTCGTCGACACGATGCTCGCCGCCGTCCACCACAAGCTCGGCGGCATCGACATCCTGGTCAACAATACCGGCGGCCCCACCCCGGGCACGGCGGAGGAGATGACGGCGGAAAAGCTCTATAGTTTCTTCCAGTCGATGGTGGTGCGCGTCATCACGCTGACCAATGCGCTGCTGCCGCTGATGCAGACGCAAGGTTTTGGCCGCATCCTCACCGTCGCCTCGTCCGGCGTGTTCGAGCCGATCCCCAATCTGGCGCTGTCCAACACGCTGCGCGCGGCGCTGGTCGGCTGGAACAAGACGCTTGCGACCGAGGTCGCCTCCTATGGGGTGACCGCCAACATGCTGCTGCCCGGCCGCATCCACACCGACCGGATCGACGAGCTCGATGCCGCCAATGCCAAGAAGGCCGGCAAGACGGTGGACGAGGTGCGCGCCGCCTCGCTGAAGTCGATCCCCGCCGGCCGACTCGGCACGGTCGAGGAATTCGGCGCCGCCGCCGCCTTCCTCTGCTCGGCGCCCGCCTCCTATGTCACCGGCACGATGCTGCGCGTCGACGGTGGAGCGGCCCGGTCGATCTGACCCGATCGTCGGCCCGGCGACCCCCGAAACAAAACCCCGCGACGCGTCCTGCGTGCGGGGTTTTCGTCATCTTGGCCGATGCCGGACCGGCGCCAAGCATCACCGACATACCGGACCGCGCGGCGACGCTGAACGCCGCGCCGGTCTGCTCCGTCTAAAGGTCCGCCAGGATCCCCGGCAGGTCAGCAATCAGCCCGTCCCGCGTCTCGAAGCTGATCGGCTCCTCATAGGGACGGTTGGCCACGTGCAGCCGCGCGAAGACCACCTTGCGTCCTTGCCGCTCGGCCCAGCCGACGAACCAGCCGATCGGGCGATTGCTGTCGCGCGCGCCCTTCGCGTCCCGCATCCAGCCGCTGCCCGTCTTGCCATGGATCACCCAGCCGTCCGCCGCCTCGAAGCGCGGCGTGATCGCCTGGGTCATGGTCCTTGCATGGTCCGAGACCGGCAGCTTTCCGTCGAGGAAGCGGCGCAGGAATCCCACCTGCTCGTCGGGCGAAATGGTGAGCGACGACATCAGCCAGGATTCGGTCAGGCCGTCGGAACCGCCGGGTCCGCCCGAAACGTCCTGGTTGCCGTAGCCAAAGCGGCGGACGTAATCGCCAAAGCGTTCCGCGCCGAGGCGGCGGGCGGTCTCCTGCGAATACCAGACGATCGATTCCTTCTCCCAGCCGGTCGGATCGAAGGCCTTCTTCACCCGCGCCGGGCCGCCGAACTTCGCCTGATAGTCCCAGCGCGGCGTCGTCTCGTCCTTCAGAATGCCCGCATCATAGCCCATCATGGCCAAAGGCAGCTTGAAGGTCGACATGGGATAGACGCGTTTGTCGCAGGTCCCTTCGCGGTGGATCGCCTCTCCGTTTTGCGCGTCGAGAACGACCGTGCAGCGGATCGGATCGACCGCAGATGCCGGGCCTGCGGCAGAGAATACGGCAAAAAGGCCGACAGCGGCAGCCAGAAGGCAGCGTCTTTCAAGGATCATGGTATGGCTCCCTTGGTTTGGATCGGCCTGTTCTAGGCGCCATTGCCGGTGCGCGACAAACGATGATAACTGGCGGGAGCCATAAACAGAATTAGGGCATGCGATGGTCCGGCCGCATCTTCCGCTGAACGCGCTGCGCGCCTTCGAGGCCGCCGCGCGCCATCTTTCCTTCACCCGCGCTGCGATCGAACTCTGCGTCACCCAGGCGGCCATCAGCCACCAGGTGAAGCTGCTCGAACAGCGGCTGGGCGTCACGCTCTTCCGCCGCCTGCCGCGTGGCCTTTTGATCACCGAGGAGGGGCTGGCGCTGCTGCCGACGCTGAGGGACAGCTTCGACCGCATGGCCGACATGCTGGAGCGCTTCGAGGGCGGGCACATGCGCGAGGTGCTGACGCTCGGCGCCGTCGGAACCTTTGCCGTCGGCTGGCTTCTCCCGCGCCTTGCCGATTTCCATGCCCGCCACCCCTTCATTGACCTGCGTCTCTCCACCAACAACAACCGCGTCGACATCGCCGCCGAGGGTCTCGACTTCGCCATCCGCTTCGGCAACGGCGCCTGGCACGATACGGAGGCAGAGGCGCTGTTTGCGGCACCACTGTCGGCGCTCTGCGTGCCGGCGATCGCCGCGCGGCTGAGGAGCCCCGAGGGTGTCGGGCGCGAGACGCTGCTGCGCTCCTACCGGGCCGACGAATGGCCGGGCTGGTTCGAGGCGGCCGCCATCGCCGCCCCGCCGATCACCGGTCCGGTCTTCGATTCCTCCGTGCTAATGGTCGAGACGGCCCTGCAGGGCGCGGGCATCGCGCTTGCACCGCCGCTGATGTTTTCCCGCCACCTCGCCTCGGGCGCGCTGGAACAGCCCTTCCCGGTCTATGTCTCCAAGGGCAGCTACTGGCTGACCCGGCTCAAATCCCGCACGCCGACGCCGGCGATGAATCTGTTTTCCGAGTGGATGCGCGAGATGGCGGAGCAGACGCGCGCCGGCGCGTAGATCGCACCATCGATCGGCCGCGGCCCTGCCCGGCTGCACCTTGGGAAAGCCCCCTCAAGGCGCTGCGCCCTCGGGGTTTTCGCTATTTTGGCCATGGCGCAAGCGGAACAGGATTTCGCTGGTGTCCGGCTCAGACTCGACTATAGTGGGTGCGACAAATTGTTCCATGGGAGGAGAAACTATTGGGGCAGATTCGCCAACTTTTCACCGTCGTCGGCGCCTTGACGCTGCTGGTCGGCATCGCCTGGGTTGCCCACGGCACCGGCATGCTTCGCCTGCCCGGCACCGACTTCATGCCCAATGAAAGCGTTTGGACGATCAACGGCACACTCGTCGCCGTCTTCGGCCTGATCGTCTTCATCGGCGCGCGCTGGTTCCTGCGCCGGGAGCACCATTCGGCCAACTGAAGGCCGGATCTGACGCCTTGATGCATCCGACGGCCGCGCCTGGCGCGCGGTCTGTCGCCTCTTTGGGAACGAATGCCATGTCCATGCGACGCATACTCACCCTTATCGGCGCGCTTGCCGTGCTGATGGGCTTGGTCTGGATGGGCCAGGGCAGCGGCACTTTCCCCTATCCGGCCTCCAGTTTCATGATCGACCAGAGCCCGTGGATCGCCTATGGCGCCGGCCTCGCCCTCGTCGGCATCGTGCTGATCGCCCTCGGCCGGCGCTCGCGGCGGTAGGTCGGCACATACCGGCTCGGACGGGTGGCAACCCCTACCGGCCTTCCTTCACGATACGATTGTTGAGGCGTGCGGCGCCGGTCTTGGAATGCCCTCTTCTCCCCATCGGGGAGACGTGCCGAGCGCATGCGAGGCGATGAGGGGGGCGAAGCCATTTTGCTCATATCCGATTCTCCCCCTCATCCGGCGCTACGCCCCACCTTCTCCCCGCTGGAGAGAAGAGGAACGGATACCGCTCGCCCCTTGCCTTACCCCTCCCCTTCGTGGCAATAGGCGCCCTCTCCACTGCGGGCGCTCACGGCGCCCTTTTTCATCTTCGGGCGCTGCCCGGCTTCAACAACCGACAAGACGACGAAGGAGCGCGGCGATGGCTGAGGCGCTGGGGCTTGATTTCGGCACGACCAACACGGTGATGGCGCTGGCCGACAGCGAGCGGGCCACCCATTCGGTGCGCTTTTCCTCGCCGGCCGGGGAAAGCGACAGCATGCGCACGGCGCTTTCCTTCATGAAGGACCGCAATCTCGGCGCGGGCGCGCTGAAGGTCGAGGCCGGACAGGCGGCGATCCGTGCCTTCATCGACAATCCCGGCGATTGCCGCTTCCTGCAGTCGATCAAGACCTTCGCTGCCTCGGCCCTGTTCCAGGGCACGCTGATCCATGCCCGGCGCTTCCAGTTCGAGGACCTGATGGAGGTCTTCCTCAAGCGCCTGGAAGCCTATGCCGGCGACGGCTGGCCGTCGGGCGCGAAACGCATCGTCGCCGGCCGGCCGGTGCATTTCGCCGGCGCAAACCCCGATCCGGAGCTGGCCATCACCCGCTACAATGCGGCGCTGACGCGCTTCGGCTTTCCCGAGATCCACTATGTCTACGAGCCGGTGGCGGCCGCCTTCTACTTCGCCCAGCACTTGAAGGAGGATGCGACCGTACTGGTCGCCGATTTCGGCGGCGGCACGACCGACTACTCGCTGATCCGCTTCGAGACGAGCGGCGGCAGGCTTTCCGCCGTGCCCGTCGGCCATTCCGGCGTCGGCATCGCCGGCGACCAGTTCGACGCCCGCATCATCGAGCATCTGGTCGCGCCGGAAATCGGCAAGGGCAGCCAGTTCAAGAGCTTCGACAAGGTGCTCGACGTGCCGAGCAACTACTACACCAGCTTCTCGCGCTGGAACCAGCTGTCGGTGTTCAAGACCTCGCGCGAATATGCCGACCTGAAATCGCTGGTGCGCCAGAGCCTCGAGCCGGACAAGCTGGAACTGTTCATCGACCTCGTCGAGCATGACGAGGGCTATCCGCTCTACCAGGCGGTCTCGGCCACCAAGATGGCGCTGTCATCCACCGAGGAAGCGGAATTCCGCTTCTCGCCGCTTGGGCGGGCTGGCGAGAAGACGGTCAAACGTGCCGAATTCGAAAGCTGGATTGCCGACGACCTCGCCCGCATCGAGGGCGCCCTGGACGAGGTCCTGACCACGACCAACACGGCGCCGGGCTCGATCGACAAGGTCTTCCTCACCGGTGGCACGTCCTTCGTTCCGGCCGTGCGCAAGATCTTCACCGACCGCTTCGACGCCTCACGCATCGAGACCGGCGGCGAACTCGTCTCCATCGCCCACGGCCTGGCGCTGATCGGCGAACGCGACGACATCGCGCAATGGGTGGCGTGAGGGGATTGAGGTCTTGTTCCCTCCCCTTTGGCGGGGGAGAATGGAATTTCAACATCTTAGCTGGAAGCTAAGTGTTAGAAATCCCGAGAGAGGGGGTCGGTCGCCTCGTTCCCCTCACCTGCGATTTCTGGCACTTACGCCTTCGGCCAGAGATGCCGAAAATCGCGTCCTTTCCCACCAAGGGAGAGGAGACGGATTAATCGACGCGCGCTTTGCCCCCTTGCTCATCCGGCCCTTGGGGCCACCTGCTCTCCGGTGGGGAGAAGAGGGTATCCGCCGCGACGTTTCCGGCCGCCCGCAGGAATCAGTTTCCTTCTGACAACCGCTGCATTAGAACGGGTCCATGATCTCCGCCCGCGACATGACGCCCGCCGAACTGGCAGCCCTTCTGCATTTCCATGCGGAAGCCGGCGTCGAATGGCTGGTGGAGGACCAGCCGGTCGACCGGGTCGCCGAGTTCGCCGACCAGCGCACCGCCCGCGAGGTGCGTGCCCCGGCGGCCATCGCAATGGCGCAGGCGACGACCGTGCAGACGTCTCCCGGGCGGACCAGGCCCGAAGCGCCGCCACCGCCGCGGCCCGCCTCCCCGTCGGCGCTGCCGGCCATTCCCGACGAACATGCCATCACCGAGGCGCGCTTTGCCGCCGAAAGCGCCCGCTCGCTGGCCGAACTCAAGACCGCCGTCGAGGCCTTCGGCGGCTGCAACCTGAAGACCAGCGCCCGCTCGACCATCTTTGCTGCCGGCGATCCGTCAAGCCGCATCATGGTCATCGGGCCGATGCCGAGCGCCGACGACGACCGTGAGGGCGTGGCCTTTTCCGGCCGCGCCGGCCTGCTGCTCGACCGCATGCTCGGCGCCATCGGCCTCAAGCGCGAGGCTGTCCTGATCACCACGGTGATCCCCTGGCGTCCGCCGGGCGACCGCGCGCCGTCCGTGCCGGAGGCGGCCATCTGCCGTCCGTTCATCGAACGGCAGGTGGAACTCGCCGAGCCGAAGGCCGTGCTGCTGTTCGGCAATTTCACCGCGCGCTTCTTCTTCGGTGAGACGGGCACGATCCACGCGTTGCGCGGACAGTGGCGCAACATCGCCTGCGGCAATCATGCCGTCCCGGCCATCGCCACCCTGCATCCGCAGGAACTGCTGACCGCGCCGGCCAGCAAGGCGCTCGCCTGGCGCGACCTGCAGGCCTTCGCCGCCCGCCTCGCCCAGGACTAATCGTCCAAAATTTCGGCACATGTGACAGTGTTGTGATGCGCGCCATGCGCAGTGCGCATGGCTGGGTCGCGTCTGCGCCCCTGCCTCATTCATGCTGCACTGCGATATATACTGGCACTCACGGGGGGAGTCGGAAGACAAGGATTGAAGGCCATGACCGTTCGCGCCCGCCCCATGCACTGCAAATTCGAGACGCTCCGCCTCGCCGCCGAGCCGATGCGCAACGGACAGCCTTATCACCGTTGCGGCCTCGCCACGAACGAACAGCTGACGGCGCGCGTGTTCGGCCGGATCAGCCGCCCGATCGCCCTGTTCGCCGATTTCCGCGAGGCGTGAGGCCGGCGGTGCAGAACTGATTGTGCGACGCACAATAGCCTCGTCAGCAACGCCCGCTCCGAACGCCCCGTCAAAGACGTCCTCAAGATTCGGCCATGCGGCCAACGCAAAGGAATAGACCATGACCACGATGTTTCATCCGCTCCGCAGCCTGAAGGCCGCCGTCACGCAGATCGGCAGCGCCATCGATGCGTCGGAAGCCTACAGCCGGGCCGCCTCGGGCCGCTCGAAGCGCGGCGCGCGCGCCGAAAACGCCCTCGTCGGCCACATCCCGCTGTAAGCCGGGTCGGCGCCGACCGCCGGGGCGATCACTTCTCCATGGCGACCACGACCGGCTCAGCCGGCCTCTGCACCGGAAGCATTCGGCTGCAGGCATGTTCGAAGGCCTGGTCGACGATCGAGAACTTGATCGCCTGCCAGCTGCAGTATTCGCGCAGCAGATCGGCCATGAACCACAGGTGGGTCTTCTTGCCCTCGTCCTGCCATTGGCAGCCCCCCGGCCTCGACGGCGCGGCGCAGCAGGCGTTGCAGATGGGTGCGCGACATCATGAAATGCTCGGCCATCGCACGGGCGTCGACACGGCCGATGTCGTAGCGGTCGGCCGAAGGGTCGGCAGCCTCGATGCGCCGAACGAGCTCGTCCATCACCAGCCCGCCCGCTTCCGTCCACAGGAACATCGCCACGCGCGGCGGCGGCTCGCGCCAGCCGTCATGCTCGAACGAGCGGCGGGCCGTATACGGCTGGATCAGCCGGAAAAGTTCGGGATTGGCCATCATCGTCGCCGCGCGCGAACCGCCGTCCAGCCGGTCGAGCAGGGTGAGGTTGGCGAGCGTCCAGCGCACCATCGCATTGTAGCTCACATCGGTCGCCTCGAAACGGCGGGGCCGGCGTCCGGCATCGCCGGCAATGCGGACGAAACGATAGGACAGAAGCTGGTCGAGGAAGTTCAACACCGTGTTGCGGCTTGCGGCGTTGTAGGAGGTGATCATGTCGCGCAGACGCGAAGCCGTCAGCCCGGAGCCCGGCACCGCGGGATCATGTTCGAGATTGAGCGCGAAGGCGCACTGGCTGAGCAGCCAGCGCTGGTGCGACGACAGGAGCCGCGCCAGCCGCGGATTGCTGTCATACTCGCCCTGCAGCTCGACCGAATAGACACGCAGGGCCTCGCAGAAGGCCGGACTGTTGCGAAGTTCGTCGATGGAGAAAGCCAAGGTCACCCTCCCCACGGCGGCGAAACGACATCGGACGTATGCGGATGCGATAGGGGAACGGCGGTGTAGCGGCCATCGGGCCGTGGGTCGGTCGGGAGGATTTCGCGGTCCATGCTCATGCAATTCACGTCGATCAGGCCGTTTCCGTTGATGTGGCGGTATCGGTGTGGACCGTCACCGTGCCCCAACCTTCCCTCTGTTTCAACCTTTATCGCTCGGCCGTAACAAAAGAAAAACGGAAGCCGGTGGTGGCGATCGATCTTTGCGCCGGGATCAGCCCTGCGGCGTCGAGGCCTTGCGCGCCGCGCGGCGCTCGAGACCCAGCTGGTGCTCGCGATAGATGATGAAGATTCCGGCGCCGACGACGATCGCCGCACCAGTGAGCGTGGTCGCGGTGGGCACCTCGCCGAACAGCAGATAGGCGATGATCGATCCGAGGATGATCGAGGTATATTCGAAGGGGGCGACCGTCGAGACATCGGCGTGGCGATAGCTCTCGGTCAGCAGGATCTGCCCCAGCCCGCCGAAGAAGCCGGCAAGCGCCATCAGCCCCAGCGCCTGCCAGCTCAGCACCTGCCAACCGAAGAACCAGGTAAAGGCAGAAAGCACCGAGGCGGTCAGCGAGAAGAACAGCACGATCGTCGCGGTCTTCTCCTCCTTGACCAGTTGGCGGACCTGCAGCATGGCGGCAGCGCCGAGGCCGGCCGAAAGCAGGACGGCGACGGCACCGGTTGCCGCAGCCGAACCGAAACCCTGTTCGCTGAACAATGTCAGCTTCGGCCAGGAAATGATCATCACGCCGATCAGCCCGACGAAGACCGCCGTCCAGCGATAGAGGCGCACGGTCTCACGCAGGAACACGGCGGCAAAGACGACGGCGAGCAGCGGCATGGCATAGCCGATGGCGATGGCATCCGGCAGCGGCAGAAGTACGAGACCGTAGAAGCCGACCATCATCGAGGTCACTCCGATCAGCGCCCTCTTGAGGTGACCGAAGGGATTGTTCGTCTGGAAGGCGGAGCGCAGATCGCCGCGAATGGCAAGATAGACGAGGATCGGCACGATGGCGAAGGCGGAGCGATAGAAAGTGATCTGGCCGGACGGCATGCCATGGCCTGCCAGCTTGATGCAGGCTTGCATGCCGACGAAGACGGCGACGGAAGCGATCTTCATGACGATGCCACGAAGCGGACTGGAGGCGGCGGCGGCCATAGGCGGGACTCGTATCTGGGCAGCGGAGATGGGGGAGCGGCGGCACCGCAAGCGAAGGGCAAGGAAAGGTGCGACCGCCTTGGCGATCGACAGAATCCCAGTCCCGAAGACTGGCACTTCCGGCGCGCGCGGACAAGGGCAAGATCAGGCCCGACGATCTCCTTCAATTGCTTACAATATAGGCAGATGAATTAAATATAAGCACCCTAAATCATTGAAATAACATCTTCTTGCACGTCCTGTTTTATGCACCATTAACCAATATCACCAATAATACATCATAGTCCAAACCCTGCATTCTTCTCGGTCGCGTCGAGGCCAGGTTGCCCACAGCTGCGCGATCAACGACTATCCGGTGTTCTTTGCGATGACCGATATTGCGCCGAAACAGAGTGTCGTCACCGCCGACCAGGCCACGCCGCGGTCCATGCGCGTCGTTACCGAAGGGATCGGTGCCGATCTCGAGCGTTTCAGCGCCGACAACACCCATATCGTCCGGCAGATCCGGCTGCTGGCCATCAATGCGCTGATCGAGGCAGCCAGGGCCGGCGAAGCCGGAAAGGGGTTTGCGGTCGTCGCCCACGAGGTCCAGCGCCTCGCCCAGGCCGCCGCCGAAATCGCCGGGCGGTTCCAGGAGAACGTGCTGGGCCGCATCGGCCTCAGCCGGGCCATGGCGGACACGCTGGTCAGCGAAATGGAAGGCGCGCGGCTGACCGACCTCGCCCAGACGCTGGTGCAGTTCATCGTCCGCAACCTCTTCGAGCGCACCGCCGACGTGCGGTGGTGGGCAACCGATCCGGCTCTGTGGCAGGCGC
Source organism: Allorhizobium sp. GW101-3B10 (assembly GCF_059424725.1). Taxonomy (NCBI): domain Bacteria; kingdom Pseudomonadati; phylum Pseudomonadota; class Alphaproteobacteria; order Hyphomicrobiales; family Rhizobiaceae; genus Allorhizobium; species Allorhizobium sp. GW101-3B10. Next base: position 2,459,227 of record NZ_JBWKZR010000001.1, read on the forward strand.
TCGGCGACCCCTCGCCCGCGCGTTTCGCCTATGCCGCCGAGCGGCTCGGGGTCATCAACCGCTTCTATACCGTCTATCTCGACCTCGTCATGACCGATGCGGCCGGCCGCGTCGTCGCCTCGGCCAATCCGCGCTTCCAGCGGGGGCTGAAGGACCGCAACCTCGCCGGCGACCCCTGGTTCGAGGCGGCAAGACATTGCGCCGACGGGGACGCCTATGTCGTCGACCAGGTCAAGCCGAGTCCCCTGCACGAGGATCGCGACGTGCTGGTCTATGCCACCGGCATTCGCGAGGAGGGCCAAAGCAAGGGTCGGCTGGTCGGAACGCTCGGCGTCTATTTCGACTGGCAGGCGCAGGGCCAGGCGATCGTCGAGAAGGAAGCCAATCTGCCGCCGCAGGTGGCGGAGAAGACCGAAGTCCTGCTGCTGGACGGCGCGCTCCGGGTCATCGCCTCCAGCAATCCGGCGCGGCGCTATACGCATTTCGCGCTGAACAATCCCGGCCAGGCGATGCGCGGCAGCTACCACGACAATTCCGGCTCGATCGTCGCCTTCGCCAAGACGCTCGGTTACGAGGACTATGACGGGCTCGGCTGGTATGGCGTCATCATCCAGCAGACCGAAGACGAGGACGCCATTCGCGCCGCGCTCGGCATCCGCTGAAACCGCCGCCGCAGCCTGACCCAATCGGAAAGCCGTTGGCTGGCGCCGTCGAACCTGAGCGCTCGCGCGCAATCAATCGCAACAAGAGCGCAAATATTCGTCGGTAAACAACGCCCGTTCGACATCGCAGGACGTTTTATTTCCTGGCTTTTTAACAATCGTTCAGAAATCTGTGTCAGTCTCTCCGGCGAAATCACATCCTTGCATGCGCAGGTTCGGGTATCGCGATTACGCAAGGCGGCTCACGGACGAGATCAGGATAGACAATGCGAACAGACACCGGCCGGATCATCAATCTGGCAGACTACCGCCCCACCGACTTCATCCTGGAACGTGTAGACCTTACCTTCGAACTCGATCCGACCGAGACCAAGGTTGAAGCCCGGCTCATCTTCCACCGGCGCGAGGGCGCCGACCCGCAGGCTCCGCTGGTGCTCGACGGCGACGAGCTGAAGATGACCAGCCTGCTGTTCGACCAGATCGAAATGGCGCCCGAGCGCTATACCGAAACCGCCGACAGCCTGACGATCCGCGATCTGCCGGAAACCGTACCCTTCGAGATTACCGTCACGACGATCATCAATCCGGAGGCCAATACCCAGTTGATGGGTCTCTACCGCTCGAACGGCATTTATTGCACCCAGTGCGAGGCCGAGGGCTTCCGCCGCATCACCTATTTCCCCGACCGGCCGGACGTTCTCGCCGTCTACACGGTCAACATCATCGCCGACAAGGCCGCCAACCCCCTGCTGCTGTCCAACGGCAACTTCCTCGGCGGCGCCGGTTACGGCGAAGGCAAGCATTTCGCCGCCTGGTTCGACCCGCATCCGAAGCCGAGCTATCTGTTTGCCCTGGTCGCCGGCGATCTCGCCGTCGTCGAGGACACCTTCGTCACCATGTCGGAACGCGAAGTGGCGCTGAAGATCTATGTCGAGCACGGCAAGGAGGCCCGCGCGGCCTATGCCATGGATGCGCTGAAGCGGTCGATGAAGTGGGACGAGGAGAAGTTCGGCCGCGAATACGATCTCGACATCTTCATGATCGTCGCCGTCTCCGACTTCAACATGGGCGCCATGGAGAACAAGGGGCTCAATGTCTTCAACGACAAGTACGTGCTCGCCGACCCGGAGACCGCGACCGACCAGGACTATGCCAATATCGAGGCGATCATCGCCCACGAATACTTCCACAACTGGACCGGCAACCGCATCACCTGCCGCGACTGGTTCCAGCTGTGCCTCAAGGAAGGCCTGACCGTCTATCGCGACCACGAATTTTCCGCCGACCAGCGCTCGCGCGCCGTCAAGCGCATCGCCGAGGTCCGCCATCTGCGCTCGGAGCAGTTTCCCGAGGATACCGGCCCGCTCGCCCATCCGGTGCGCCCGACCAAATACCGCGAGATCAACAACTTCTACACGACCACCGTCTACGAGAAGGGCTCCGAGGTCACCCGGATGATCGCGACCATTCTCGGCCGCGAAGGGTTCAAGAAGGGCATGGACCTCTATTTCGAGCGCCATGACGGCGATGCCGCCACCGTCGAGGACTTCGTCAAGTGCTTCGAGGACGCCAATGGCCGCGACCTCACCCAGTTCTCGCTCTGGTATCACCAGGCCGGCACGCCGCAGATCACCGTCTCGTCGTCCTACGATGCGAGTGCCAAGACATTGACCCTGTCGCTTGAGCAGATGGTCGCGGCAACGCCCGGCCAGACCGCCAAGGAGCCGATGCACATTCCGCTGAAATTCACGTTGATCGGCGAGAACGGCGCGGAGGCTCTGCCGAGCGCAGTCAGCGGCGGCGAAGTGACCGGCGACGTGCTGCACCTCACCGAGCGCAGCCAGACCTTCGTATTCAACGGGATCGGGGCGCGGCCGGTCGTGTCGCTCAATCGTGGCTTCTCCGCACCGGTGAACCTGCACTTCGCCCAGACCAAGGAAGACCTCGCCCATATCGCCCGCCACGACAGCGACCTCTTCGCCCGCTGGCAGGCCATCACCGATCTGGCCCTTCCGAACCTGACGGCGGCGGCCAAGGCAGCCGGCGCCGGCAAGCCGGTCGAATGCGACGCCGCCCTTTGCGACGCCCTGCTGGCGATCGCCGCCGACGACGGCCTTGAGCCGGCCTTCCGCGCCCAGGCCCTGGCGCTGCCGAGCGAATCCGACATCGCCCGTGAACTGGGCGCCAACAACGATCCCGACGCGATCCACCAGGGCCGCCAGGCAATCCTGTCCGCCATCGCCAAGGCAGGGGCCGCAACCTTCCGCAGCCTCTATGACGGGCTCGCCGCATCGACGCCGTTCAGCCCGGACGCCGCCGGCGCCGGTCGCCGGGCGCTGCGCAATGCCGCTCTCGGCTTCCTGGCGCTGAGCGAGAACAGCCCGGCCGGTGCGGCGGAAGCCTTTGCCAAGGCCGACAACATGACAGACCTGTCGCAGGCCCTGACCGTGCTGGCGCACCGCTTCCCGGACGCGGCCGAGACCCATGGGGCGCTCGCCGCCTTCGAAAGCCGCTTCGCCGAAAATGCGCTGGTGCTCGACAAGTGGTTCTCGATCCAGGCGACCATCCCGGGCGAAAGCGCGCTGGAGCGCGTCATGCGCCTGATGCAGAACCCACATTTCACCGCATCGAACCCGAACCGGGTGCGTGCGCTGATCGGCACCTTCGCCTTTGCCAACGCGACCGGTTTCAACCGGCCGGACGGCAAGGCCTATCACTTCTTCGCGGAAGAAATCCTGTCGATCGACAAGCGCAATCCGCAGCTCGCCGCCCGCCTGCTGACGGCGCTGCGCTCCTGGCGCCTGCTCGAGCCGGTTCGCGCCGATCAGGCCCGCGAGGCTCTGATGACCATCGAACGGGCGCCTTCGCTGTCGTCCGACGTCGCCGACATCGTCGAGCGGATGCTGAAAGGCTGATTATCGAGGATTTGCCTCCCGGAAACGGTGGTCACCGGTTCGGGAGGCAGGCACCCTGGGGTCGAACTGATCCGCCAGGTACGGAGATTGCGGATCGCACCGGACGTCAGCCCGAACGGGACGTCCCGGCCTGCGGCACGATCGGTTGGCGCTGGCGCGGCGGGCTGGCCTCGTCCGTGTCCTCCGCCTCGACGGCGTCCTCGTCTTCGGCCTGTTGCTCTTCGCCATCCGGATTGTCGATGTACCACTGCGCGTCAAGCTCGGCGCTGTTGAGCAGGTCCTCGTAGCACAGCGTCATCTCGCGATCGTCGGCGCTCCAGAAGGCGTTGGCGACCCCGCACTCAGTCGCCGTCAGCTTGATCCCGTCCTTGAGCTTGTAGCTGCCGGAGAAGGCGGCAGCGACCATTTCCATGACGCCCGCCGTCTTGATGATCTCACGGAAATAGGCGAGCTGCGGGTTCTTGGTCGGCGCATAGGTGATCGTGAACGCCGTCTTGTCGCTCTTGCTTGCCTCGTGCGGCTTCAACACCTTCTCCCAGCTTTGCAGCTGGCTCTGGTATTCGCCGAGGCATTCCTCCGCACGGTATTCGGGATAGTCGATGGACTGGGCGAAATCCTGGAAACGCTCCTTGTCCTTGCCGACCATCAGGCAGACGGTCGCATAGGCGCGCTGCTCGTCCAGCCCGTGGCTGTCCCAGAACGCGATGTCGTCCGCTTGATCCTCTTTCGCGCCGGCGGACAGGAACCAGATATTGGCCCAGTCCTCGACGGCACTGTTGAAGTCCTCGTCCTCGGCTTCGAGCAGGAGCAGCACGGCAAGCCCGTCGACCGCGTCCTCCTCCTTGCCCAGCACGGGGAGCGAAAACTCGGAGACCAGCATGTGGCCGGCCTCATGAAAGACCGTGGCGATGGCGTTGTTGAGCGCGAACTGGTCGGCCTCGGTGGCCTGTTCTTCCGTGAGTTCGTCATAGAGCTCGGGCGGTGCGGGCTCCACGGCCCGTGCCGGGGCCGTTGTCATGAGGGAAGCGAGCGTGGCAGCCGCCGACGCTGCCCAGAATGATGACCGGCGGGGCGATCTCGAACGCATGGAAAAGTTCCTTTCGGCTCTGCCGGAATGGATGTGAACATCCCATCGATAGGCGAGACCGGCCCCTGTTTTCAATCAGATTCAAGCCTTTGGCCGCCGTTGCACAAAAAAAGCCGATTCCGATGAAGGGCTTAAGATTTTGTTTACCCGCCCCGTCTGGACAAGGCGAATCACCGGTGATTCATTGAGTCAGATTCGGGCGAGCGGCGCTTCGGATCACGCGAGGGATCGAGGCAGGGACAATGTCGAACGTGCGGCGGGCAACCGCAGCCGATGAGCGGTTGCGACTCAATTTTGCAGTCATTGTGGCGTTTTTCAACCGCCTGCGCGAGCGCATCGCGGGCGCGAACAATCCCGACAACGGGCCGTCGCGATGGATCGAGACCGTGTTGCGCCGCTCGATTCCCGTCCTCATCCTCGCCTTCCTGTCGGTCGTGGCCATCGCGCGTATCGCCGGCATCCTGGGCGAACATGCCCGCATGGAAAGCAGCGTGCGCCAGACCACGGTGCTCGTCGCCACCACCGCCAATGCCGCCCTTGCTGGGCGCGAAGCGCTGTTCGTCTCAGCCGACCGCGCCGCCGCCGAGGCCGCGCTCTCGACCCTGCTGCCGGCCGAGCGTCTCGGCGACGGTTCTTTCGTGCTGATGGTGGAGCCATCGGGCCGGATCTTCGCCTCGTCGTCCGCCGGCGCCGGTTATGTCGGCCTGCCGCTCGCCAACCTGCTCCCGCAGGTCGCCGCCATCCGCCGCTTCGCCGACCAGGGCGGCGGCATCGAGACGGATATCGGCGGGGAGCGTCATTTCGCCGTGCTGACCCCGGTCGGTGCCGATGGAGCTCTGGTCCTGACCGCCCATTCGCTGCAGCAGAGCATGGCTTTCTGGCGCAGCGAGGTCGCGCTCAACGTCACGCTGTTCGCCGGCATTTCGCTGATCCTCAGCGTCATCCTCTACGCCTATTTCCAGCAGGTGAAGCGCGCCCGCGATGCCGACGACATCTTCCTCGAGAGCAATATGCGGGTCGAGGCGGCCCTGTCGCGCGGCCGTTGCGGCCTTTGGGATTTCGACCTCGCCAACCGCAAGCTGTTCTGGTCGCGCTCGATGTACGAAATGCTGGGGCTGCCACCATCCGGCGACGTGATGGCCTTTGCCAACGCGGCGCGGCTGATGCATCCCGACGACGGCAATCTCTTTGCGCTCGCCCGCGCCGTCGGCCGCGGCAAGTCCAAGCAGATCGACCAGATCTTCCGCATGCGCCATGCCCACGGCCACTATGTCTGGATGCGGGCCCGCGCCCAGGTGATCTGCTCCAACACCGGCTGCATGCACGTCATCGGCATCGCCATGGACGTCACCGAACAGCACCGCCTCGCCCAGCGCTACGCCGAAGCCGACCAGCGCCTCGCCGACGCCATCGAATGCACGTCGGAAGCCTTCGTGCTGTGGGACAAGAACGACCGGCTGGTCATGTGCAACGGCCACTTCCAGCACGTCTACGGCCTGCCGGACAGCATTCTCGTGCCCGGCACGGAACGGGCCGTGGTGCAGGCCGCCGCCCAGCGCCCGATCATCCAGCGCCGCGTCGCCGACCCCGACCAGAGCGGTTCGTCGCGCACCACCGAGGTGCAGCTCGCCGACGAGCGCTGGCTGCAGATCAACGAACGGCGCACGCGCGACGGCGGTCTCGTGTCGGTCGGCACCGACATCACGCTGCTGAAACGCCACCAGGAGCGCCTGCGCGACCAGGAGCGCCGGCTGATGGCGACCATCGGAGACCTGTCGTCGTCGCAGCGCAAGCTGGAGCGGCAGAAGGCCGAACTGTCGGTCGCCAATGCGAATTACCAGGCGGAGAAGGAGCGCGCCGAGGCCGCCAACAAGGCGAAGTCGGAGTTCCTCGCCAATATGAGCCACGAGCTCCGGACCCCGCTCAACGCCATTCTCGGCTTCTCGGAAATCCTGCTCGCCGGGATGTTCGGCCCGATCGGCTCGCCGAAATATTCGGAATATGCCCGCGACATCCACGAGAGCGGCAAGCACCTGCTGCACGTCATCAACGACATTCTCGACATGTCGAAGATCGAGGCGGGCCAGATGAAGATCCGCTGCGAGACGGTCGATCTCGATGCGCTGATCGAGGAGAGCCTGCGTCTCACCTCGATCCCGGCGGAAGAAAAGAATGTTCACATCGAACAGCGCGTTTCGTCCGGCCTGACGATGACGGCCGATCGCCGCTCGATGAAGCAGATCCTGCTCAACATCCTGTCGAATGCCGTCAAGTTCACGGAATCGGGCGGCCGCATCGCGCTTCGTGCCCGCAAGATCGGCGACGCCGTGACCATCACCATCGCCGACACCGGCATCGGCATTCCCAGGGCGGCACTCGGCAAGATCGGACAGCCCTTCGAGCAGGTGCAAAGCCAGTATGCCAAGAGCAATGGCGGCTCAGGCCTTGGTCTCGCCATTTCCCGCTCGCTGGTCAACATGCACGGCGGAAGCCTGAGGATCCGCTCTGTCGAGGGCAAGGGAACGATCGTGTCGGTGCGCATCCCGGAAACCCTGGTCATCGAGACCATGCGCAAGCGGGCCTGAAGCCAGCCCTGTCGTTCAGGAATAGCTGCGGAGCCTGGCCGCGACCCGGTCTTCGGGCTGGGCGAAGAGGGTATGGGTCAGTTCCTCCGCCATCGGGCGGGCGAAGTGATACCCCTGCACCGAGCGCACGCCCAGTTCCTCCAGGATCACCAGTTCCTCCTCGGTCTCGACACCCTCGACGATCGCTTCCAGCCCCATTTCCGAGCACAGGGCCAGGACCGACTTGACGATCTTGAAGCTGGTGCCCCGGCGATGGATCTCGCTGACGAAGCTGCCGTCGACCTTGATCTTCGACAGCGGCAGGCGGTGCACGTAGCTCAGGCTTGCATAGCCGGTGCCGAAGTCGTCGAGCGCGATGCCGCAGCCGAGCTGGCGCAGCAGATGGATCGCCGTGCTGGCCTGTTCGAAATCGCTCATCACCGCCGTCTCGGTGATCTCGAAGGTGATGCGCCTGGGATCGAAGCCGCTGTCCTCGACGATGCCGATGAGGCGCATGACGCCCTCTATGGTGACGAGGTCGTGCGGCGAGAGATTGAAGGACAGGAAGACATCGTCCGGCCAGGCGGCCGCAACGGAAAGCGCCCGCTCCAGCAGGAGCCGGGTGATCAGGCCGATGCGGCCGTTATATTCGGCGATCGGGATGAATTCGACCGGCGAAACCGGACCGATGGTCGGGCAGTCCCAGCGCGCCAGCGCTTCGAAGCCGACGCAACGCCGCGAGGGGACGTCCATGATCGGCTGATAGACGAGCGAGAGTTCCTTTTCCAGGTCGGCGACCTGAAGCGTCTCCTCGACCACCTTCTGGCGCGACAGTTCGCGCGCCTGCACCGCGTTGAACACCACGACACCGGCGCGGTGGTGGCGCTTGGCCGTGTAGAGTGCATAGTCGGCGCGCTCGTAGAGGTCGTGGCCGTTCTCGCCGACATCGGGGTAGAGGGCGATGCCGAGCGAGGCGGTCACGTGGACGATGCCACTGCCGAGATTGATGCGCTGGGCGATGGCGTCGCAGATGCTGGTTCCAAGCGCCATGGCGTTCGCATCATCGAACGATTCCAGGATCAGCGCGAATTCGTCGCCGCCGAGGCGGTAGACGGAGACCGTCTCGCTCTCGAAACGCTGGAGCCGCTCGGCGATCTCGACCAGGACCCTGTCTCCGGCCGAGTGGCCATACATGTCGTTGATCGGCTTGAAACCGTCGAGGTCGATGACGCCGACGGCAAGGGTGCCCCTTTCCGCCTTGGCCTGCGCATGGCGGCGCTCGAGGGTGTGAAAGAAGCTGCGGCGATTGGCGATCAGCGTCAGGCTGTCGAGATTGGCGAGACGCAGGTTTTCGTCCGACAGGGCCTGCATCGTTTTGTTCTGCGCCTGAAGCACATGCCGCTGTTCGGCAAGCTGGCGGAAGTCACGATAGTGGGTGAGCAGAATGGCGATCATCGCCATGCTGACGAGAATGACATTGACGCCGGTGGCGATAAACGTCGGCTCGCCGCTCAGAACCATGGCGAAGAAGAAGGGGATGTTGACGAGGACGGTGACGACCATTGCCGCCGAGCGCAGGTGCATCAGGCAGAAGATGCAGCCGATCACGGTGATCGCCATGAAGAAGGCCACATGGGCTTGCTCGTAACCGTTGCCATAAGGCAGGAGGGCGAGCGACCAGGCCGTGCAGAATATGGCAATGGGCGCGGCGAGCCGGTTGGTAGCCCGCAACCGATGATACGCCTGGGCAGCATCCACCTTGCGATTGCGCGCGACGAGCCAGCCGACGGCCCGCAGGATGAAGACGACGGAAAGAACCGCAGGCAGGTAGATCACCAGATAGGCCGGCGCGATGTCCCGATGGGTCCAGGCCAGAGAGAGCATGTTGGTGGTCAGGATGAAGTAGAGCAGCGGAACCTGTTTCGAAAAGGCTTCGAACTGCGAAAGCGTGAGTTCGGGGTTGTCATTGGGGACCCTCAGGGTCTCCAGGATCCATCTGATCTTGTGCATCATTGTCCCGATGTCCGGCGTCTCTTCAACCGCCGCAGCCCTTCCCGACCACTCCATTTTGCCTTTCTACTTCAGGGTCGGTTAAATTAGAGAGAATCCCGGCGACAAAGGCCGGCATCCTGCTGCGGATCCGTCTCGTTTCAGCTCCGGACGAGCCCGAGCCGCCGGATCGCCGATGATCGCGAGCATCGCCGCCGGCCTTAACCGCGCCTTAGGCCGCCGCTCGTAAAGATCGGGAAAAGAGAGTTCGCCATGCTGATGCGTACCGCCACCCTCGTTCTGGCCCTGTGGGCGACAACTGCCTCTTCGGCTCGTTGCGAGGACGAGGCCGACCCCCGGACCGTTCTCGAGACGGAGGCGACCGAAGGTCTGCCGGACAGCACGAAGCCCTCCGCCCCACTCATCCCGAAGCCTGTTCCAGACGACAGCGAGTTGGCCGACAGCATCGATTCAGGCCATGAGGGCGGCTAGGAGCGGGAGCCACGGACGGATGCAGGCCCACACGTTCATCCCTTCACGACCGTCTGGAACACCTTCCTGACCGCTTTCGACAGCCTTTTGATCTCCGCCTCGAGCGTCATCAGGTCCGGGCTGTCGCCGGCGCGGCAGACGAGATCGACGAGGCCGGCCGGAACGGTTGCAGGGTCGAACCCGCCGGGGATGCGCTTCAGGTCCCGCATGTCCGTCGGCGGCCTTTCCTTGTCGATCATCGCCCGCAGCGCGTCGAACCGGGCCGCGCACTTCTGGCAGACCGTCGAGCGGGTGCAGAGCCAATATGCAAAATCGAAGGGCGGCTCGGGCCTGGGGCTCGCCATTTCCCGCTCGCTGGTCGCGCTGCATGGCGGATCACTCCGGATCCGGTCGCGCGAAGGTCAGGGCACCGTGGTTTCGCTGCGCATTCCCTCGCCCTCGCCCTCGCCCCGATGCGTCGGGTGGGGTGAGGCGTAGCCCCTTTTAGCCCGCATAAAAAATGCCGCCCTTGAGAGAAAAGGGCGGCATTTGTGTTTGCGCTGGAGCTTTCCAGGTTTGGATCATTCTCCGCGATCAGACCCGCTGACCTGCGGAAATGCTGAACCGCCTGGTTCCCGGATCACGCGGCCCGGCGGGTGGCCGTGCTATTGGAAGCCTGGCCGAGCTGGAACTGCGAGATCAACTGGCGCAGGCGATCGGCTTCCGTCGCCAGCGAGGCAGAGGCGGCTGTCGCCTCTTCCACCATGGCAGCGTTCTGCTGTGTCGTCTGGTCCATCTGGTTGACCGCCGTATTCACCTCGGAGAGGCCGACCGACTGTTCGCGGGCGGAGGTGGCGATCGCGTCGAGCTGGCCGTTGATGGCCACCACATGGTCGCCGATCACCTTCAGGGCCTCGCCGGTCGCGGTCACCAGCTTGACGCCGCTTTCGACCTCTTCGGCGGACTTGCTGATCAGCCCCTTGATCTCCTTCGCCGCCTGGGCGGAGCGCTGGGCCAGTTCGCGCACTTCCTGCGCGACGACGGCAAAGCCCTTGCCCGCTTCGCCGGCACGGGCCGCCTCTACGCCGGCGTTCAGCGCCAAGAGGTTGGTCTGGAAGGCGATTTCGTCGATGACACCGATGATATTGGAGATCTGGCTCGACGAGCTCTCGATCCGCTGCATCGCATCGACGGCACTGGCCACGATTTCACCCGACTTTTTCGCCGAACCGTTCGCCTGCACCGCCATGCTGCGGGCTTCCTCGGTGCGCTTGGAGGAGTTCTGCACATTGGCCGTGATCTGGTCCAGCGCTGCCGCCGTTTCTTCAAGCGATGCCGCCTGCTGTTCGGTGCGTCTCGACAGATCGGACGCGCTCTGGCTCAGTTCGCGGGAACCACCGTCAATGGTACTGGTGGCATGCGCGACCGCACCCAGCGTGGCGCGCAACTTGGAAACCGCCGAGTTGAAGTCGGCGCGCAGGTTTTCGAAATCGGCGGCGAAGGGTTGTGCCAACTCGTAACCCAGATCGCCGTCGGCGAGACGCTGCAAGCCAGCGGCCAGGCCTTCCGTCGCCTGGGCCATGTCAGCCGCACGTTTGCGGTCGGCTTCGGCTGCGCGCATGCGCTCGGCTTCAGTCTGGTTGCGGGCGGCATCGGCTTCGCCGGCCAGTTCCCTCGCCTTGAGGCCCGTATCCTTGAATACCTGCACCGAGCGCGCCATCAGACCGATTTCATCGCGACGCTCCGTGCCCTCTACGCTTGTTGTCAGATCACCACCGGCAAGCGTCTCCATCGTGCTGGAGAGAGACCGGATGGGCGCCACCATCCAGGCGCGGATGGCAAAAAAGCCACCGAGCAGTACCAGGACGATGCCGGCGATGACGCCGATCGTGCTGTTTCGGGATATGGCATTGGTCTCGTCCGTCAGCTCGATGCTGCGAGCCGCCGATGCCTCGGTCATCTGCGTGGTCACAGCCGTGAACTGCGGCGCGATCTTGGCAAATTCCGGCTGGCATTCCTTCAGGAACAAGGCCTGGCTGGCGACGACGGCCTGTTCTTCGACCGCTGACGTGCCGGCGGCACGCGTCGCCGCGCATGCGGTGTCAACGGCCTGCAGGACCGCCGCTTTCAGCCCTGGAATGTCCGTATTCGACGGCATGGATTTTGCTGCTCCATCGATGAACTTGATGAAGCTCTCCCGCGCCGTCGTAAAGTCCTTGGTCGCCGCTTCGTTCAGTTCGGATGTCCTGGACAGAACAAGATCGCCAATCGCGGCCCGCATGTTCTGCATCGATCGGTTGGAGCGAGCCAGAAGCAATGCCGAATTTGCCTCGCCTTCGAGAAGGCTGCTATAACTATCGTCGATACTCTTCAACTGCGCACTGGTGTAGAAAGCTACACCGAGCGCAAATATACCGAACGCTGCCATGATTGTGAGAAACTTTCCCACGATCGGAATATTTTTCATCCGCTCCTCCGAGATCCAGAACCGATAGACTGTTTGATGGTTGGTCGATGGAGGTAACATCCGCAATGATGCTTAATCATTAATTACTAAATCATGGATTCTTGATATTAAATTCAACATGTGGAGGGTCTTCTCCACTTCTAGGTCATCCTGACCCCACTACAACCTTGGAAAACACTCTCCTCACCGCCTTCGACAGGCGCTTCAGCTCGGCCTCTACCGCCTTCAGGTCGGGGCTCTCGCCGGCACGGGCAACGAGGTCGACGAGGCCTGCCGGAACGGACTGCGGTTCGAACGCGCCATCAATGCAAAGGCGGATAACCTGCGAGAGATCGGTGTAGAGCTTCAGCGCCGTCAGGCAGGTGTCGAGGTCATTCGGGTCGATCAGTTCGCCGAGCGCCTTCAGCGCGTCCGCCGTGGACAGCTCGTTGGTGCGAATGCGGTGACCCTTCGAAGGGGCCACCAGGGCCAGATATTGCGCGATGAATTCGATATCGATCAGGCCGCCGGGAATGAGCTTGACGTCCCATATGTCCCTCGGCGGCTTCTCCTGTTCGATCAGCGAGCGCATCTCCAGGACGTCCTTGACGATCTTCGCCTGATCACCAGGTGCCGCCAGCACCTCCTTGATGATCGTCTCCGCTTCGGCGATCAGGCTCTGATCGCCGGAGATCATGCGCGCCCGGGACAGCGCCATATGCTCCCAGGTCCAGGCCTCCTCGCGCTGGTAGCGGGCGAAGGCACGGAGCCGTGTGGCGACAGGCCCCTTGTTGCCGGAGGGCCGAAGCCGCATATCGACCTCGTAGAGCACGCCTTCCGCAGTCGGCGCTGACAATGCCGCAATCAGCCGCTGGGTGAGCCTCGTGAAATAGCGCACCGGATCGAGCGGTTTGCCGCCATTCGATTCCACCGCGTCGTCGTCATGCTCGTAAAGCAGGATCAGGTCGACGTCGGAGCCTGCCGTCAGCTCGAAGGAGCCAAGCTTGCCCATGCCGGCGAGCGCCACGCGGCCACCGGGGATACGGCCATGGGCCGCCTCCATTTCCGCAATCACCGCCTTCAGCGCTTCGTCGATGACGAGGCCGCCGAGGTCGGTGAAGGCATGGCCGGCCTGGGCGCCGCCGATCGTGCCGGTCAAGAGCCGGATGCCGATCAGGAAGCGCTGCTCGGCGGCGAAGATGCGCAGCCGGTCGAGGATTTCCTCATAGTGCCGGCTGCCGCCGAGGAAGGACGAGAGCCGCTTTGCCAGATAGTCGCGCGTCGGCAGTTCGACCATCAGCCCGGGATCGAGCATGCCGTCGAACACATGCGGGCGCCGGGCGATGATCTCGGCCAGCCGCGGCGCCGACGACATGATGTTGACGATCAGGTCAAGCAGGGCCGGATTGCTGGTGAGCAGGGAAAAGAGCTGGATACCGGCCGGCAGGCCGGAAATGAAGCTGTCGAAGCGCAGCAGTGCCTCGTCGGCCCGCCGGCTCTCGCCGAAGGTCTTCAAAAGCTGCGGCGTCAGTTCCGTCAGCCGCTCGCGCGCCTCGACCGATTGCGTGGCGCGGTAGCGGCCATAGTGCCAGGTGCGGATGACGCGGGAAATATCCTCCGGCCGCTCGAAGCCGAGCCCCTTCAGCGTCTTCAGCGTGTCGGGATCATCCTTCTGGCCGGTGAAGACGAGATTGCCCGAGGCCGAGGACAGGACCTCCTCCTGCTCGAACAGCCGCGCATAGCGGCGCTCGACGGTCTTCAGCACGCTTTCCAGTCGGGTGGAAAAGCCCGTCGTGTCGCCAAAGCCCGCCATGTAGGCGATACGGCGCAGTTCTGGTTCGGTCTCCGGCAGGAGATGGGTCTGCTCGTCATGCACCATCTGGATGCGGTGCTCGACATCGCGCAGGAACCAGTAGGCTTCGATCAGTTCGTCGCGGGTCGCCGCGTCGATCCACCGGGCGACGGTCAGGGCGTGCAAGGCCGCCTCGGTCGGACGCAGCCTCAGTTCCGGCATGCGCCCGCCGGCGATCAGCTGCTGGGTCTGGGCGAAGAACTCGATCTCGCGGATGCCGCCGCGGCCGAGCTTGACATTGTGGCCCTTCACCGCGATCGCACCGTGCCCCTTGTGCACATGGATCTGCCGCTTGATCGAATGGATGTCGGCGATCGCCGCATAGTCGAGATATTTGCGGAAGACGAAGGGCACGAGTTCGCGCAGGAAGTTCTGCCCGGCCTTCAGATCGCCGCCCACCGGCCGCGCCTTGATATAGGCGGCGCGCTCCCAGTTCTGCCCCCTGCCCTCGTAATAGAGCAGCGCCGCCTCGACCGGCACGGCGAGCGGCGTCGAGCCCGGATCGGGACGGAGCCTCAGGTCGGTGCGGAAGACATAGCCGTCGCCGGTGCGGTCCTGCAGGATGCGCACGAGACGGCGCATCATGCGGCCATAGGTCTCGGTCGCATCCTCGGGGGAAACGAGGATGCCGGCTTCCGCCTCGAAGAAGACGACGAGGTCGATGTCGGAGGAATAGTTGAGTTCGCAGGCGCCGAGCTTGCCCATGCCGAGCACGATCAGCCCGCTGCCGAGCGAGGGCGCCTGCCGGTCGGCGAGCTTGAGCTTGCCCGTGTCTTCTCCGGCGAGCAGCAGATGGTCGATGGCGGCGGCGACGCAGGCGTCGGCCATGGCGGACAGCCAGCGGGTCGTATCGCGGGCGTCGAAGATGCGGGCGAGATCGGCGAGCGCCGTGATGAAGGAGAGCTTGCGCTTGGCGACCCTCAGTCGTGTCATCACCTGGGCTTCGCCGGCCAGCGGTCCGTCGTCCTCGCCGCGCCAGGCATTGCGCGCATCCGCAACGAGCCCGTCCAGCAGCGGTTCGATCGGCTCCTCCAGCGCCAGCGCCAGCGTCGCCGGATCGAGCATGGCCATGTCGCGCAGATAGGGCGAAAGGGAGAGCGCTGCCGTGACGAAGGCTTTGAGCGGGCCTTCGGTTGCCAGCAGATCGGCAATCGCCGGTTGGTGCTTGGCGGCATCCTTGAGCAACGAGACGACCGACTTCTGTTCCGTCAGGTTGAGCGGGCGGATCACCCCGTCCGCGACCTCGGCCAGCCTTTTCGTCGTCGTCTCGTTCATCGCCAGCCTCCGCGCGCGCCGTTCGCAAGATCATTCTTAGCGAATCTCGCCGTCCCTTGGGAAGTTAGGCGCTATGGCCGGCAAAGGCCATGCTCGCCGTCCGGGTGCGGCTGTTCGCCGGCGCAGGTCTTCTTCGAATGGGTGGGCGACTTGGCGGAAGGGACGGCCTGCCTCAGGCCTTCTGGCCGGGAAAGACCATGCTGGCGATCAGGCCGCGCGAGGCGCCGCCTTCCGGGTTCGTGTCGGAAAGCTCCAGCCGCCCGCCATGCAGCGCCATGATCGCCTCGACCAGGGACAGGCCAAGCCCGGTGCCGGGCTTGCTGCGGCTGGCGTCGAGACGGGCGAAGCGCTTCACCACGGCCTCGCGCTTGTCGGCGTCGATGCCCGGGCCGTTATCGGCGACGGACAGCTGCAACGCCCCTCCGACCTTGGCGACCGTCACGACGATCTTCTGCTCGCCCTCGGCCGTCGCACCATACTTGATGGCGTTGTCGATCAGGTTGGACAGCGCCTGGCCCACCAGCTCGCGGTTGCCCCTGACCGACAGGCCCGGCGCGATCCGCGTTTCCAGTTCCAGCCCCGCCTCCTCGGCCACCGGCTCGTAGAGTTCGGCACTGTCGGCCGCAATCGCCGAGAGATCGATGTCGGACAGCTCGGCGGCGATCGAGCCGGCCTCGACGCGGCTGATCATCAGCAGCGCGTTGAAGGTGCGGATCAGCTGGTCGGACTCGGTGATGATGCCTTCGAGCGCCGCGCGCCGCGCCGTCTCGTCGTCCTCGGCCAGCGCATCGGAAGCCTTGTTGCGCAGGCGTGTCAGCGGCGTTTTCAGGTCGTGGGCGATATTGTCGGAAACCTGGCGCAGGCCCTCGTTCAGCTTCTCGATCCGGCCGAGCATCTCGTTGAGCGAGGAGGACAGCCGGTCGAATTCGTCGCCCGATCCGGACACCGGAAGACGCTGCGAGAGATCGCCCGCCATGATCTTCTTGCTCGCCGCCGAGACCCGGTCGATGCGCCTCAAGGCATTGCGGCCGATGGCAAACCAGATGATGACGGCGCCTAACCCCATGATGGCAAGCGCCACCATCAGCGCCTGGCGCACCAGGAGCCGCAGCTTGCTCGGCTCGCCGAGGTCGCGGCCGACCAGCACCCTGAGCTTGTTGTCGAGGAAGAAGACATGGCCCGCCGCCACATGCCGCTGCACGTCGCCGCTCTCGTTGTAGCGCTCGTAGCGGAACGGGTGGTCGGTCCAGCCCTCCTGGTCGAACAGGCCCGGCTCCACGGAAGCGACGTTGCCGGCGAGGATCTCGCCGTTCGGGCCGGCGATGACGTAGAGGTTGGCGCCGGGCTGGCGGGCGCGGCGCTCCATCAGCCCGAGCAGGCGGTTGATGCCGCCGCGCTCGAAGGCGGTCTCGATCTCCTCGACTTCCTCCTTCAGCGTCTCGCGCGTCTGGACGTAGAGGATGCGCTCGGACATGGCCGTCACATAGATGACCAGAAGTGCCGCGCAGAGGGCGAACAAGGCGATATAGAGTGCCGACAGCCGGACCGCGGTCGACTTGAAAAGGAGCTTGGCGCGGGCATTCATGGCGGGCTCAGGCCTCGTCCTTGATCATGTAGCCCGCGCCGCGCACCGTCTTCAGCAGCGGCTTGTCGAAATCCTTCTCGATCTTCGAGCGCAGCCGCGAAACATGCACGTCGATGACGTTGGTCTGCGGGTCGAAATGATAGTCCCAGACGTTTTCGAGCAGCATGGTGCGGGTCACCACCTGGCCGGCATTCTTCATCAGATATTCGAGCAGACGGTATTCGCGCGGCTGTAGCAGGATCTCCTTGCCGGCGCGGCGCACCTCGTGCGACAGCCGGTCGAGCTCGAGATCGCCGACCCGGTAGGCCATGTCCTGCTCGGGCTTGCCCTTGCGGCGCCCCAGCACCTCGACACGCGCCAGGAGTTCGGAAAAGGCATAGGGTTTCGGCAGATAGTCGTCGCCGCCGGCGCGAAGGCCCGTGACGCGGTCGTCCACCTGACCCAGGGCGGAGAGAATCAGCACCGGGGTGTCGACGCCGCGCTTGCGCAGTTCGCTGATGACGGAGAGGCCGTCGCGGCGTGGCAGCATGCGGTCGACGACCATGACGTCATAGCCGTTCTCTGAGCCCATGAAGAGACCGCTCTCGCCGTCGCTGGCGTGATCGGCGACAATTCCGGCCTCGCGGAAGGCCTTGGTGATGTAGGCGGCGGCTTCGAGATCGTCTTCAATAACAAGTATCTTCATGTGCGGGACATTACCGCCGGCCATGCCCTGCGCACAACCGGAATCGCCCGGCTGCGGCGCATCGCCCTGCCCGGTGTTCATGTTGGAGCCCTTTCGTTCAAAAGAGAAAGGGGCGCCGCGTCGCCAAGGACCGCGGCGCCCCGATCGGGTCAGGCTTTCGCCTTTAGCCCTGGACGATCGGCAGTGCCACGAAGCGGCTGCCGTTCTCGGATTCGATCTGGAACAGCGCCTTGGTGCGGCCGTCCTTCTTCGCCTGTTCGAGCACCTTCAGCACGTCGGCGGCGCTCACCACCGCCTGGTTGTTGACCGAGGTGATCTTCTCGCCGGCCTTCATGCCCTTGTCGGCGGCATCCGAGTCCGGATCGACGTCGACGATGGTCAGGCCCTTGCCGTCTTCGGCCGGAGTGACCGAGAGGCCCATTCCGGCCAGCGCCTGTTCGGTTGCCGGAGCCTGGGGCGTGTCGCCGTTCTGGCTTTCGGGACCGGCCATCGCCTGCTCGCTCGGCAGTTCGCCGAGTTCGACCTTGACGCTCGTCGCCTTGCCTTCGCGCCACAGCGACACGTCGACTGTGGTGCCCGGCTTGAACGCGGCGATGCGCTTGGCGAGATCGCGCGGATCCTTGACCGGCTCGCCGTTGACGGCGGTGACGACGTCACCCTGCTTGATGCCGGCCTTGCCGCCCGGCGAACCTTCCTGCGGGGCGACGACCAGCGCGCCGCTCGCTTCCGACAGGCCGAGCGAGTCGGCGATGTCCTGGGTCACGGGCTGGATCTGCACGCCGAGCCAGCCGCGTTCGACGGTGCCGCCGTCCTTGAGCTTGGCGATGACGTCCTTGGCGACCGAGGCCGGGATGGCGAAGGCGATGCCGACATTGCCGCCCGAGGGCGAGAAGATCGCGGTGTTGATGCCGACCACTTCGCCGGCCAGGTTGAAGTCCGGGCCACCGGAATTGCCGCGGTTCACGGCGGCGTCGATCTGGATGTAGTCGTCATAGGGACCGGAGCCGATGTCACGGCCGCGGGCCGAGATGATGCCGGCGGTCACCGTGCCGCCCAGGCCGAACGGATTGCCGACGGCCACGACCCAGTCGCCGACGCGCATGTTCTCGTCCTCGGCGAAATCGACATAGGTGAACTTCTGCTTCGGGTTCTCGACCTTCAAGAGCGCGAGGTCGGTGCGGCTGTCCTTGCCGACCAGCTTGGCGTCGAGTTCCTTGCCGTCGTTCATCACGACGGTGAAGGCGGCGCCGTCGTCGACGACATGGTTGTTGGTGACGATATAGCCGTCCTCGGAGATGAAGAAGCCGGAGCCCTGCGAGGTCGGGCGCAGGCGGCCCTTGCCGTCGCCGCGGCCATGCGGCATGCGATCAGGCCCACGCTGGCCGAACTGCTCGCCGTCCGGGCCGCCGAACTCCTTGAAGAAGCGCTTCAGCGGATGATCGTCCGGCAGGTCTTCGAAGCCCTGGCCGCCGAAGCCGAAGGAAAAATTGCTCTGGTCGGAGGTCTGCTCGACATTGGACTGGACGCGGACCGAGACGACGGCCGGCGACACGGCTTCGACCACGTCGGCGAAGCTCGGCACCTGGGCCGCCTCGACCTTGACGGGTTCGGCATAGGCGGGGGCTGCGGCGAGCGGAAATGCGCCGGCCAGCATGACCGCTGCAAGACCCGCGGCGGTCGAGTTCTTCAGGATCGTCTTCAGCTTGGAACGGCCGATTTGTGCGGACATGAGTTCTACCTTCATCTGTTTACTGACTGGAGCCGGAACGTCCGGCGGAGGCGGTGGATGATGAAGATATAGGGCGTGTCACCTTACTGCGAACTGTACGGCAGATGAAATATTGGTAATCTTTAGGGGTGTTTTCGCGCGGGTGCCGGATCACTCGTCGAGCAGCTTGCCGAGACGGGCCTCTTCCTCGTCGGACAGCCTCTTCGGCTCCGGCCGGCTGCGCCCGCGGGCATAGACGATGGCGACGCCCAGCCCGATCACCAGCAGGAATGCCGGTGCGCCCCACAGGATCAGCGTCTTGGCCGACAGCCGCGGTTTCAACAGCACGAACTCGCCGTAGCGCGACACGACGTAGTTGATGACCTGCTCGTCGCTGTCTCCGGACATGATGCGCTCACGCACCAGAACGCGCAGGTCACGCGCCAGATCGGCATTCGAATCGTCGATCGACTGGTTCTGGCAGACCATGCAGCGCAGATTGGCCGAGAGATCCCGCGCCCGCTGCTCCAGCTTCGGATCGGCCAGCCTCTCGCTCGGATCGACGGCGAGAGCCGGAAGGGGGGCGAGGAGGAAAAGAATCAGGAGGAACGAACCAAAACCCCCTCTGGCCTGCCGGCCATCTCCCCCACAAGGGGGGAGAAGACGCGCGGCAAGGCTTCGCGCCCCCGTTGACAGCCGGCTGAGACGGAAAAGCCCCTCCCCCTTGTGGGGAGGGGTTGGGGAGGTTTTTTTTCCTTTGAGAACAGCCGACCTCATTCCGCCGCCTCCAGCGCCCCAGGTGCCGCCGTCTTGGCATGCCGCTTCGGCACGCCGACGCGCAGCCTGCGGTCGGAGAGCGAGACGAAGCCGGCGACCATCATGATCAGCGCGCCGTACCAGATGCACAGGATGTAAGGCTTCCACCAGATGCGCACGACGATGCCGCCGTCGTCCATCATGTCGCCGAGCGAGACATAGAGCTGGCTGACGCCGAAGGTGCGGATGCCGGCCTCGGTCGTCGGCATGCGCCGCGCCGTGTAAAGCCGCTTCGACGACCAGACGTCGCCCTTGTCGACACCGGCCTCGCGAATGGTGAAGTGACCGCGATCCTCGGTGAAGTTCGGGCCGACGGCCGACTTCATGCCGTCGAAGGTGACGGTGTAGCCACCTGCCTCGACCGTCATGCCGGGCTTCATCTCGACGACGGTCTCGGTCTCGAAGGTGGTCACCGCGACGATGCCGAGCACGGTCACGCCGAGGCCGAAATGGGCGAGCGCCGTGCCGATCGCCGAGCGCGGCAGACCGTTCAGGCGGCGCAGCGCCACGCCGGTCGCCATCTTGCCGAAGCCGGCGCGGTACCAGAGGTCGGAGAGCGCGCCGAAGACCAGGAAGAAACCGGCGGCAAGCCCGAAGACGGCCAGCACCGGTCCGCCATTCTCGACATAGTAGAGCGCCACGGCGAGCACGAAGGCGATCCCGGCCGCCACATAGAGCCGCTGCATCGCCGCGTAGAGATCTCCGCGTTTCCAGGCGAGCATCGGCCCGAAGGGCACGGCGACGAGAAGCGGCGCCATCAACAGGCCGAAGGTCAGGTTGAAGAACGGCGCGCCGACCGAGATCTTCTCGCCCGTCAGGGTTTCCAGCAGCAGCGGATAGAGCGTGCCGATCAGCACGGTCGCCGTCGATACCGTCAGGATCAGGTTGTTGAGGACGAGCGCGCCTTCGCGCGAGATCGGATGGAAGAGACCGCCCGACTTCAGCAGCGGCGCGCGGAAGGCGAACAGCGCGAAGGCGCCGCCGATGAAGAAGGTCAGGATGCCGAGGATGAAGATGCCGCGGCTCGGATCGGTGGCGAAGGCATGGACCGAGGTCAGCACGCCCGAGCGCACTAGGAAGGTGCCGAGCAGCGATAGCGAGAAAGTGAGGATGGCGAGCAGCACCGTCCAGATCTTCAGCGCATCGCGCTTTTCCATGACGAGTGCGGAATGCAGGAGCGCCGTGCCGGCAAGCCAGGGCATGAAGGAGGCGTTCTCGACCGGATCCCAGAACCACCAGCCGCCCCAGCCGAGTTCGTAATAGGCCCAGTAGGAGCCCATGGCGATGCCGGCGGTGAGGAAGGTCCAGGCAGCGAGCGTCCAGGGCCGCACCCAGCGCGCCCAGGCGGCGTCGATGCGGCCGTCGATCAGGGCGGCGATGGCAAAGGAGAAGCAGACGGAGAAGCCGACATAGCCGAGATAGAGCAGCGGCGGATGGATGGCGAGGCCGACGTCCTGCAGGATCGGGTTCAGGTCCTTGCCCTCGGCCGGGATCGGCGACAGACGGATGAAGGGGTTGGAGGTCAGCAGGATGAACAGCAGGAAGGCCGAGGAGATCCACGCCTGCACGGCCAGCACATTGGCCTTCAGCCGGTCCGGCAGGTTGGCGCCGAAGAAGGCGACAAGCGCGGAAAACAGGGTCAGGATCAACAGCCAGAGCATCATCGAACCTTCGTGATTGCCCCAGACCGCTGAGTAGCGATAGATCGTCGGCATCATCGAATGGGAGTTCTCCCAGACGTTCTGCACCGAGAAGTCGGAGACCACATAGGCCCAGGTCAGCGCGGAGAAGGAGAAGGCGACCAGCAGGAACTGCGCCATGGTCCCGGTCACGGCGACCGCCATCAGGGCGGCGTCGCCGCGCTTGGCGCCGATCACCGGCAGGATGGCGATGATGATCGATGCGGCCAGCGCCAGCACCAGGGCATAGTGGCCGAGTTCGATGATCATTGGGTCTTTTCCTCCTGCCAGACGCCGTCCTTCTTCAGACGGTCGGCGACTTCCTTCGGCATGTAGTTCTCGTCATGCTTGGCCAGCACGCTGTCGGCGGAAAAGATGGTGCTGCCGGCATCGAACTTGCCCTCGGTCACCACGCCCTGCCCCTCCCGGAACAGGTCCGGCAGGATGCCGACATAGGTGACGGGAACGGTCGCGGTGCCGTCGGTCACGGAGAACTTGACCGTCGAGCCCTCGCCGCGCACAACCGACCCCTCCTCGACGAGGCCGCCGAGGCGGATGCGGGTGCCGGGGCCGACCGCCGTCTTTTCCAGATCGGCGGGCATGTAGAAATAGGCGACGGACTGGCCGAAGGCGAACATCACCAGGAGAACCGCGGCGATGATGAAGCTCATGCCGCCGGCGATCACGGCCAGTCGTTTCTGCTTGCGGGTCATTTCAACGCCTCCTCCACCGGCAGGCCGAGTTCGCGGCCGACGCCGATCAATTGCTTGCCCTGAACCTCTTCGGGCGGAAAGGCGACCAGCGCCGACTTCAGCGCGGCGATCGCCTTGTCCGGCTCGTTCAGCATCGCATAGGAGCGAACGAGGCGCATCCAGCCTTCGAAATTGTTCGGGTCCTGTTTCAGCTTGGCATCCAGCCCCTCGACCATGCCGCGGATCATCGCGTTGCGATCGGTCGCCGACATGCCGGCGGCGGCCTCCACGTCACCGGCGGTCGGGCCACCCGGAGCCTTGGACTGGGCCGGCAAGCCTGCGACCGGCGCACCGCCGGAATTGGCGGCGATATGCTCCTGCACCAGCGGCAGCCACGGCGCATCGGCCGGGGAATCCTTGGCGAGCGCCTGGAAGTCGGCGAGCGCCTCCTGCCTCTTGCCGCCCTGTTCGAGCGACAGCGCCAGGTAGAAGCGCGCCCGCGGGTCCTTGGCATCGAGGCGCAGCGCCTCTTCGAAGGCGGCGCGCGCGTCGTCGGTGACGATGCCGTCGTTTCCGGCCATCAGCACTTCGCCGAGCCCGTTCATCCGCGCCGGGTTGGTGCCCTGCAGGCGGATCGCGTTGCGAAAGGCCAGTTCGGCGTCGCCGAGACGCTGCATCTTGAAGTAGATCGGCGCCAGAACGTCCCAGCCGGAGCCGTCATTGGGGTTTTCCGCCAGATGGCGCTCGACCTTGGCGACCAGCAGCTCGATATTGTTGCCGGGGTTCTCCAGCCGCGCGGCGAGCGGCGCCGCCGGCATGTCGGGGCTGCCCGTCTTCAGGTAGAGCCCAAGCGCGATGGCGGGCAGACAGAGAATGATGAAGGCCTGCGACAGGGCGTTCAGGCCCTTGGCCCTCGCCGCGTCGACGGTCTTCGTCCCCTCGCCCGACATCGCCAGCAGGCGGCGGCCGATTTCGGCGCGGGCATAGCCGGCATCTTCGGTGGAGATCAGGCCGGCGGCCTTGTCGCGCTCGAGTTCCTTGAGCTGGTCGCGGTAGACGGCGGCTTCGCCGACATCGTCGACAGGCGCGGGCGCCGCCCCTTTGAGGAGCGGCAACAGGAGGGCGACGGCAACCGCCACCGTCAACAAGGCAGATACGATCCAGAACAACATGATGCCCAATTACTGCAAGCCGAGGCTCGACGCCACAAACAAACGGCGGATGACGCAAAGTTGAGGCGTTTGGCCGCAAGCCGATCCGTAGGTGAGCAGGCGACCCTCAGCCTTGACTTACGTCAAGGGCGTCCAGGTGCCGTTCGAATTGCGGCAGGCCGCACCGCGTGCCTCGATCTGCCGGCCCTTGTCGTTCAGCTTGTGGACATACTGGCGGCAGTTCTGCTGGCCGACCTGGTAGGGAGCGGCGGCAACCACCTGGCCGCTGACATTCTGGCCCGCCCAGGCGACCGGCTGGAAGCCCGGTGCCGCCTCGAGCGCCCGATATTCGGCTTCGAGCGCGCGCTGCAATTCGCTGTCCGACAGCTTCACGCCGGTGCGCGCGACGATGCCGCCCTGCAGGGCCGAGATGTAGAGCGCCGAGGGATTGGGCTTGCCCGAGGACAAAAGCCCGCCCTTCGACCCGCCGCTCGTCGTGCAGGCGGAAAGTGCGAATGCGGCCAGCGCGATCACTGCCGCGCCCCGAAAGCGGGAAACACCCATAGGAACAGCCCCAGTCCCGTCATCGGAACGATAGATCATCACGTCTGTCCTTACCCTGCTGCGGCACCCACATGGCATCTTTATGGCCGCCATTGTTTTTTCACAACAAAATTGATTATACAGTGTCCCGCGTCACAGCCGGCAACACAAGAGCCGCCTTGAGGCCGCCGATCGGCGCGCGCGAAAGGCCGAAAGCCCCCTGATATTCGCTGGAAATTTCCTTGACGATCGACAGGCCGAGCCCGGTGCCGGGCTTGCTCTCGTCGAGCCGCTTGCCGCGCTTCAGCGCCTCGCCGATCTGCTCTGGCGCCAGGCCCGGACCGTCGTCCTCCACCGTCACCTCGATCCATCCGCGGCGCGCGCCCTCGCCCGCCGACTCCGGTTCGTGGGCCGCAGGCGTGACCATGACCGCGACGCGGGCCCTGGCAAACCGCGCCGCGTTTTCCAGGAGGTTGCCGACCGTTTCCTCGACGTCCTGCTGTTCCATGGCAAAGGCCAGGCCCTGGGCCACGTCGAGCGTGAAATCGATCTGCGGGTTGAGCCTTCGCATCACCCGCACCAGCCTCTCCAGAACCGGCTCCGCCTCGCAGCGCGCCAGCACCGAATCGCGCTGGGCGGCGATGCGCGCGCGGTTGAGATAGCTCGCCACCTGCGCCTGCATGGCCTCCGCCTGGCTGCGGACTACCTCGGCCTGCGCCTTGTCGAGCCCGCGCGCCTCGTTGAGCAGAACGGCGATCGGCGTCTTCAGCGAATGGGCGAGATTGCCGACCTGCATGCGGGCGCGCTCGACGATGCGCCGGTTGCTTTCGATCAGCGCATTGATCTCGGTGGCCAGCGGCTGGATTTCGCGCGGATAGTCGCCCTCGATCCGCTCGGCCTCGCCGCCGCGGATCTTCTCCAGCGCCCGGCGCGCCCGGTCGAGCGGCTTCAGGCCGTAGAGAATGGCAAGGCCGTTGACCACCAGGCCGCCGAAGCCGAACAGCGCGAGCCCGGCATAGAGCCGGGTGGAGAAAAAGCCGATCTCCTCCTCGACCACGTCGAGATTGCCGGACACGCGAAACCGCGCCGCCCGGTCGCCGCCGTCAAGCACGACTTCGGTTTCGGCGACCAGCAGCTTGTTCCCGACCGCGTCGACCATCGGATAGAAGCGCTCGTAATGCTCGTCAAACGGCACCTGTTCGAGGCTCGGAACGGCGAGTTCGGCCATGCCGAGCGAGGTCGAGGCAAGGGGGGCGGCGGCGAAGTCACCGAGCGGCTCGACCAGCCAGTACCAGCCGGTCTCCGGCTGGGAAAAGCGCAGGTCGCCGAGTTCCGGGCTGCCGGACAGGCTGTCGCCGTCGCCGATCGAGACGGAATTGATGACGTTGTAGAGCTGGGCGCGCAGGAGATTGTTGAAGCCGCGCTCCACCCCCTGGCGATAGAAGGCCGAGATCACCAGCGCGATGGTGACGAGCGAGGCCGCCGACCACAGCGTGGCCAGAAGCAGCACGCGGACGGTCAGCGACCGGGAGACGGGAATCATTTGGCCTCTTGCGGGGCTTGGATGCGATAACCGAGGCCGCGCACGGTCTCGATCATGTCGATGCCGATCTTCTTGCGCAACCGGCCGACGAAGACTTCGATCGTGTTGGAATCACGGTCGAAATCCTGATCGTAGAGATGCTCGACCAGTTCGGTGCGCGACACCACCTCGCCCATGTGATGCATGAGGTAAGACAGGAGGCGGTATTCGTGCGAGGTGAGCTTCAAGGCCTTGCCGTCGACGCTCGCCTTGGAGCTCTTGGTGTCGAGCCGGACCGGGCCGCAGGTGATCTCGGAGGATGCGTGTCCGGCCGCGCGGCGGATCAGTGCCCTTATGCGGGCCAGCACTTCCTCGAGATGGAAGGGTTTGGCGACATAGTCGTCGGCGCCGGCGTCGATGCCGGCGACCTTGTCGCTCCAGCGGTCGCGGGCGGTCAGCAGCAGGACCGGCATGACGCGGCCGGCGGTGCGCCACTTTTCCAGCACCGTGATGCCGTCCATTTCCGGCAGGCCGATGTCGAGGATGACGGCGTCATAGGGCTCGGTATCGCCGAGAAAATGGCCTTCCTCGCCGTCGAAAGCCTTGTCGACGACGTAGCCGGCCTCCTGCAGCGCTTCGACGAGCTGCCGGTTGAGGTTGACATCGTCCTCGACGACCAGAATGCGCATCTTTCACGCCCCTCTTCGAAATGCCGTACGCCGCAGCCAGGGCCGCGGCGGCAATCAGCTGGAAACCCGCATCGTGACCTTGCGCGGGCGTTCGTTTCCACTGCCCGGAATCAGGACCGTGATGACACATTCATTGCCGGATTGGCGCACGGAGAGCAACTGGCCGCCGACTTCCTCGACAGCCCGGTAGGCCGCGCTGCGGCAGTCGACGCCGCCGTCCGAGCCGCCATTGTCGCCGCTCTGCGCCTGCGCCAGCACGATCGGCCCCGTCATGGCACCGATGCCGAGGCTGTCCGGTACAGGCGAAGCCGCCATTCCGGCCGCCAGGCCCGCGATGATCATGATCGATGCCATTGCTTTTTCTTCCGCACAACTTGAACTCTTGCTGACTATCTATCGCATGCCTTCTGAATGGCAAATGAATGCTCGCTTCAATTGCGCCCGGCGCCGGGACCGATGGACCGCGTCGCCTTGACCCGCCCATAGATCGCCAGCACCCCGCCCAACGCACCGGCGAGCGTCGCCAGAGCATCGGCGAGGTCGGCCTGTTCGGCAAGCCCCATTTCGACACCCACATGCTTCAGAAGCGGCGCCGCCATCGCAATCACCGCGCCCCACACCGTCTTCGACTGGTACCACTGCTTCGCCTCGAGCATCTCGCTCTCCCTTTTGTGGATGTTTGATGGGAATGGATGGGTGGGGAGAAGGTCCCTGCGTCAGCGGCACTTTGGCCAGCAGAGCCCGCACTTCGCCCCCGGCAGTCTCTAGCGACTGGCGTCCGCTACGCTGATCGGCATGTCGTTCGGGTACAGACGCGTGTCTGCCCACGCTTCGCCCTCGCAGATGGGGAACGAATTGCCCCTCACCCTGACCCTCTCCCCGCAGGGGCCTCGAAGGATCGAGGCCGCCCACACGCCGCCGCACGTCCCTTCTCCCCGCAAGCGGGGAGAAGGTGCCGGCAGACGGATGAGGGGGCAGGCCTGGACCCTTCGAGGGTCGCTGCGCTCCCACCTCAGGGTGAGGGGCCGGCGCGGCACGCCGCAGCCCGATCTCCCCCTTGAGGGGGAGATGTCACGCAGTGACAGAGGGGGGTGAGCCTCCATCCGCCACGTCCGGATAGTCCCGCATCAAGCCCTCGAGCCCGGCCCGCGAAAGCCGTGCCGTCCGCGGTGCGAATGCCCCGGCCATGGCGGCAAACTCGACGAGGCTCAAACCCCAGAACACATGCGGATGGAGCCGCAGACGGCAAAGCCCGGCATCGAGCACCGCCTCCCAGGGGAAGGCCCGCGCCGTCGCCGCCTCGCAGCCTGCGGCCCTCAAGGGTCCGCCGTCACCGCCCCCGCGCCGGCCATCTGGTCCGGCGCAAAGGTCACGACCAGCAGGTCGCGCACCACCGCCGCCGCCCCGGCGATCCCGCCCTCGACCGTCATCTCCGCCAGGTCCTCGTCGCGCAGCCGGTTGCCGCCGCCGCGCAGGCCCGCCCCGAGGATGCGCATCAGATCGGCCGCCTTCAGCCGACCTGCGGCAAAGCGCTGGCCGAGATCGGCCAGGCTTTCCGCCCCGAAGGCCGTCTCCAGTTCGGCGAGCGCGCCCAGCGTCAGGCAAAGGATCCGGCGTTCCCCGCCGATCACCGCCTCGACCTCGCCGCGCCGCCGGTTGGCCCGGCCCAGCGCACCAAACCCCTCGCCCCCGCCGCGCATCACAGCGCCGCGAAGGAAAGCGCGCCGGCCGATTCCAGCGCGATCTCGAAGGTCAGTTCGCCGTCATGCGCGCCGGCATATTCGAGCGCGGTGACCTGGAACGGCCCGTTCACCGTGCCGAAATCCGGGATCACCACCTGCCAGGTGAGAATGTCGCCGGCAAAGAAGGCGCTGCGCACCCGCGCATCCGAGGCCTGGTCCTTGAACAGGCCGGCGCCCGAGAGTGCGGCGCGCTGCACGCCGGCCCCGCCCAGAAGCTCGCGCCAGCGCCCGACGCTCTCCGCATCGGTCACGTCGACGGTCTGGGCGTTGAAGGAAAGCCGCTTGGACCGCAGCCCCGCCACCGTCCCGAAACCCGCCCCGTCCTGGACCTTCAAAAGCAGGTCCTTGCCCTTCTGTGCCACCATGTCGAAATCCTTTCAGAACCAAAACGAAAAGGCGCCCCGAAGGACGCCTGGAAGCATGTGCAGATTGGTATGGAATCGTCAGCCGGCGGGGTCGACGCCGCTAAAGGAGGCGACAATATCCTGCACCGGCAGGAGCAAGGTGCGCTCAAGGCCCCTTGCGGGGCGGAAGCCGTAGCGGCTGTAAAAGCCGATCGCCGCATCGTCCAGCGCGTGCACCATGACGGCGCGGAAGGCCACCCTTTCCGATGCCGCGATGACGGAGAGAAGCACATTCTGCAGCAGCGCCGCGCCCAGTCCCTTGCCTTGGTGACGCCGATCGACAGCGAGCCGCGCCAGCAAGGCCACCGGTATATCCGCCGGCGCACCATGGGCCTTCACCCCGCGCGGTGCGGCGTCCCGCGAAATCACGCCGGCACACAGGGCATGGTAGGCGACAACCCGCAAATCCCCGTCGGCGATCACGGTGGTTCGCGCATAGCCCTGCTGATGGTTGAAGCGGGCCATGTCGACGAGAAACGCATCGAGCGAGGGCCGGCCACTGTCGAAGCCATCCAGGATATGCCTGTCGGCCAAGGGTGCCGGGCGCCGATACATGCTTCAGTCGAGCCAGGCGGGGCGCGCGTGCAACAGCCCGCGCAGCCCCTCATTCACCTTGCCCTCCTGCCCGAGCATGTCATCGATCGCACCGAATATTTCGGCATCGACGCGGAAGAAACGTTGCTCCAGCAATTCGCGCTCGGCCGCTGCCTGGGCCGCCTCCGTCATGAAGGCCGTCACCGACTTTCCGGAAACCTCCGCCGCGCGCGCGATCAGGTCGCGCGTCGAGGCGTCGATGCGGATGTTCACCGTTTCCGTCTTCTTCAGTGCAACCATCGGCAGGCCTCATCAACTGTAATGACATTGACCATACATCAGAGATGGGATACCGGCAACGCTTCACTCCACCACCGCCCGAAAGACCATCTCGGCGACGAAGAATCCCGTCTTCGCCTCACGCCGGCTGATCGTCCGACGATGGCGAAGGCTCACCAGCGCGTGGCCCGCCAATGCCGGCGCCGCGTCGTCCAGCAAGCCGCGCACGGTCTCGCCGATGGCCTCGACCTCGCGCCGCCCCTCGGCCGACCAGGCCTCGAGCGTCAGCAGGATCTCGAGACCTGCCTCGCTGGCCGTCGAATAGTCGCGGGACTCGACCGCCGAAAGCACCAGCGCCGGCAGGTCGAGCCGGTCGGCCCTGCGGTCGCGCATGCCGCACGCGCCGATCAGGGCGGAAAGCCCCGCATCGGCGGTCAGCCGCGCCTGGATGGCGGCCAGAACCTCGTTCACGGCACCGCTCATGGCCTGCCCTCGCTCTTCTTGATGCCGCTGCGGGCCTTGCCGACGGACCCGGCTTTGCCCCGCCCGACGGACCTGCCGTCGTCCGAGGATGCCAGCCCGTCGCCCGGCACGAGCACGTCCGGCGTCTGCCCGGCCGTGCCCTGCTCAAGCTGCCGAGCAACCTGCCGCGCCAGCCCATTGGTCAGCGCACGTCGCAACGCCACCCCCAGATCCTCGCCAGTCCGTGCCATCGACGCCCGGACCCCCGCCCTCATCGCCCGTCCTCGCGGCAGCGACAGACGAGATAGCGCCCGGTTTCGTCGGGATCGCGCACGCTCTCGATGGCGAAGCGCCGCGTGCCTTTCACCAGCCGCATGCCCGTCGCCACATCGGCGCGGAAACGCAGCCAGGCATGGTGCGTGACGATCACCCGCCCCGCAGCTGCCACCTCCTCGACATCGGCCGTGAGCGGCTCGATCCGCGCCCAGAGATCGGCGACGGTCTCGAAGCCGACGGTTGCGCCGCCCTGCCCGTCCGGGCTTTCCACCGGCCGCTCCAGCCTCAGCCTGGCCGTCAGCGCCCCCGGGTCGAAATCGACGAGCCCCATGGTCAGAGCCCCCTTCGGCAAAAGGGTCCGATCAGCCGCTCATAGCCGGGCGGCACCGCCGCCGGCTGCGCCGCGACCGGGATCGCCCCGCGGAGCGAGAACATCGCCGCCACATGCAGCAGCATCGCCCGCTTCAGCGTGTCGGGCACATCCGCGCCGCTCGGCCCGAAGCCGGCGACGAAATCGATCTCGATGCCGTTCAGTGCCCGCCCCGGTGCGGGCGGATCGCGCAGCCACAGCCGCGCCGGCCGGGCCTCGCCGTCCAGCAGATGGTCGGCCAGCGACACGGCGGCAGGACTGCCCTCGCCGTCATAGACGGTCACGCCGGTCACTTCGCGCACCGGCCCGCGGCCGATGCGGATCACGCCGTCCGCCGGCCAGTCGTCGAGGCAGAGGCGAAAGGGGCCGGCGATCAGCACCAGCCCCGTCTCGCGCTCGATATGCTCGCGCGCCACCGTGATCAACTGTGCGATCAGCGCATCCTCGTCATTGCCGTCCACGCGCAGATGTGCCTTGGCCTCAGCCAGCGTCACCGCCTCGGCCACCGGCGGCGCCGTCGGAAATAGGGTCATGAGTTTCTCCCGGGATTGAACTGGAAAAGAGCGGAACAGTTCGGGCGATCTCCCCTTGAGGGGAGATGTCGGCGCAGCCGACAGAGGGGGGTGCGACCGGAACAGGGCCTCTTACCCGGGTGGGTCCGATGGCGCCCGGCACGTCGTGAAACCCTCTTCTCCCCAGCGGGGAGAAGTGCCGAATGCAATGAGGCGATGAGGGGGCCAAGTGCGACGACATAAAGTGGCTCCGCCCCCCCTCATCCGGCGCTGCGCGCCACCTTCTCCCCGCTGGGGAGAAGAGGAGCCTCGGCCGCTCGACAATTGCCCCTCACCCTGACCCTCTCCCCGCAGGCGGGGAGAGAGAACGGCTACGGCGGTGCCTCTTGGTCCCTTCTCCCCGTTTACGGGGAGAAGGTGCCGGCAGGCGGATGAGGGGCAAAGGCAGGCTGACAAGGGGCAAGTCGCAGATTGTCATCGTGAGGGAGCGCGCCCGCACCACGCTTCCCCCCCCTCATCCTGAGGTGCCCCGCAGGGGCCTCGAAGGATCCGGGGCGGCCCCGGCGCTTCGTGGAAGCCCTCTTCTCCCCAGCGGGGAGAAGTGCCGAACGCAGTGAGGCGATGAGGGGGCTTGGTGCGCAACATCAGGTGGCTTCGCCCCCCTCATCCGGCGCTACGCGCCACCTTCTCCCCGCTGGGGAGAAGAGGAGCTTTGGCCGTACCACCCCTCATCCTGAGGTGCCCCGCAGGGGCCTCGAAGGATCCGGGGCGGCCACGGCGGTGGCCCACGTCCCTTCTCCCCGTCCCGACGGTGAGGAATGGTGGCGAAGCCGACGAAACGATCCAGTGAATCGTTTCGAATGACGAACGCCCTGAGCTTAAGCGAAGGGCCGGCAAACGTGCCGGCAGGCGGATGAGGGGCAGGCCTCGACCCTTCGAGGGTCTCGCTGACGCTCGACCACCTCAGGGTGAGGGGCACCGCCCCGCACGGTGCCTCCCGCCCCGCACGCCTCAAACCGGCCCAGCAGCTCAGCTCGCCGCAAACTTCACCAGCTTGATCGCCTCGAAGTTCTGCACCCCGCCGCCCACCCGTTTGGTGGTGTAGAACAGCACATAGGGCTTGGCCGAATAGGGATCGCGCAACACCCGCACGCCGACCCGGTCGACCACCAGATAGCCCGAGCGGAAGTCGCCAAACGCGATCGCCGTGGCATTGGCGGCGATCGCCGGCATGTCTTCCGCCTCCGCCACGGGAAAGCCGATCAGCGAGGCGGCCTCCCCCGGCCGGGCCGGCGGCTGCCAGAGATAGTTGCCGTCGGCATCCTTGAACTTGCGGATCTCGCCTTGCGTCTTGCGGCTCATGACGAAGCTGGCATTCTGCCGGTGCCCGGCTTTCAGCGCATAGACCAGGTCGACCAGCACGTCCGACGGCCCCGAGGCGGCAAAGCCGCCCGCCACGCCGGTCGCAAGATAGCCGATCTTGCCCCATTCCCACGCGCCGTCCGCCACCTGGTCATAGGCGAGAAAGCCCTTCGGCTTGTTCACCCCGTCGCCGGAGACGAAGGCCGTGCCTTCCTGCTCGGCAAAGGCGATGTCCACTTCCGAGGCGATCCAGGCCTCGATATCGACCGCCGCATCGTCGAGCAGCGCCTGGCTTGCCGCCGGCATGGCATAGAGTTCCATGGTCGGGAAAGAGAGTTCGGCAAGCTGGGCGCTCGCCGTCTGCGGCCGCGCCGCGGTCTCGGCCACCCAGCCGGCGGTCATGCCACCCGGGGAGAACGGCTTCTTCAGCACCGAGCCCGAGACCTGCCGGACCGTCGACAGCGCCCGGATCGGCGAGACGACGGAGAGCCTGCGGCCGATCTCGGTGTCGGTCTCCGGCGGCACGAGATAGCCGCCGTCGGCGGGCGTGCCGGCGCTCATCGCCTTCGCCTCCAGCTCGCGCAGGCCCGCCTCGTCGCCGCGGCGGATATAGGCCTCGAAGGCCGCCTTGTGCTCGGCCGCCTCCGGCCCGTCGGCCTCCCCGCCGCGGCCAAGCGGCGGCCGCATCTTCTTCAGCACCAGTTCGTCGAGCATCCGGCCCTGCTCGTCCATCGCCTTGTTGATCCGCTCCATCTTGTCGCGGGTCACCACGTCGGCGGAAAGCTTCTGCTCGATCTCGGCAAGCCGCCGATCGTTGACGTCCTTGAACGCCTCGAAGGCGCCCATGAAGTCCTCGAACGCCGCCGTCACGCTGTCGGGCACGGCCTTGACCTCCGGTGCCGTCCGCTTGCGCGGGGCGCCGGCCGTCTGTTCGTCCATCACTGCATCGCTCATCTGTCATCCTTTCCTGAAGACATCCATGGCCATTGTCCGCGCCGCCCGGCGCATGGCGCGGACGAGCTCGGTTTCCTTGTCGCGGAAGAACCGCGCATGCTTGACGTTCGAAACCCGCGCCGCCGGCAGCATCGGGAAGGTCACCACCGAGATCTCCCAGAGATCCGCCTCGATGATCCGGCGCACGCCGCTCTTGCGGTCGGACCGCGAGCGCACGGTGCGAAAGCCGATCGACAGCCCGTCGAGCGCGCCCGACTTCATCAGCGCATGCACCTCGCGGGCCCGCGCCACGCCAAATGACAGCTGCCCCTCGACATAGAGCCCGCGGGCATCCTCGCGGATCACGCGCCAGGCGCCGATCGGCTCGGCCGGGTCGTGCTGGAACAGCATGCGCACCCCCTTGGCGCCGCGCTTTGCCAGCGACTTCTCGAAGGCCCCCGGCTCGATCGCATCGCGCCCGAGATCGACCTCGCCGAACAGGCTGGCATAACCCGAGAACGACCCGTCGCCCTCCACCCCCTTCAATGTCAGGTTGACGAATTTTTCCGTCAGCGAAACAGGCCCGCGATGCGCGCGCATGGCATTCTCCTCGTGATGAATGATGGTTGTCTGGGCCACGCTCCGCCCTCATCCTGAGGTGCCCCGAAGGGGCCTCGAAGGATCGGGACGGCCCCGGCGGTGCCACTCGTCCCTTCTCACCGTCAGAACGGGGTGAGGAATGGTCGGCGAAGCCGACGAAACGATCCAGTGAATCGTTTCGAATGACGAACGCCCTGAGCCAAAGCGAAGGGCCGGCAAAGGTGCCGGCAGGCGGATGAGGAGCAAGGATCACCAATGGCAATCGTGTCTGCAGCCAGGCCCCTTCGAGGGTCGCTGCGCTCCCGCCTGAGGGTGAGGTCTCACAGCCCCCTCAACCGCCCGGCCGCTGGCCGTAGCGGGCGAAGAGCCGAACCAGCAGTCCGAGCCCCCACCAGGCGGTGAGGCTTGCCGCCGTCGCGCCGGCGAGCATGGTCTCCGGCGGCGACAGTCCGGCCGCCACGTCGAGCTTGCGCACGATCCACAGCCCCGCCGGCCCGCCGAAGATCATGCCGCAGCAGACCCCGGTCAGAAACCGGATCGCCGCCTCGCGCCGGCCTTTCGGCAAAAGGTAGACGAGCGAGATCGCCGACCCCGCCACCGCCCCGATCACGCGCGCGCTCCACAGACCGCCGTCATGGCTGAAGTCAGTCATTTGTTAATCCCCCATCGCTATTATACGGATCAGTCGAGAGTCCGCGCCACGCGCCGGCCCTGACGCCTCGATCCGTTCGAGGCCGTCTCGACCTTCGCAGTCGGACGCACGGTCCGGCCCGCAATCAGGGCGGTTTCCCCTGCGCAACCCGCTTTACGCAGCACTTCAAGTGGCTGCGTTTTCCCGAGTCGATTGAATCGCTTGCGGCCCGTTGCTCACAGCCTGATTCAAGCCCTGCATGTGCCGCTTCAACGGCCTCATCTTCCGATTCAGCTTGAAGTCGCCGGGCGCTCGCCTCCCCGCCGATCTCCCCCCTTGACGGGGAGATGTCACGCAGTGACAGAGGGGGGTGATCCGCCACCGCGCGAGGAGCGATACCCCCTCTGCCCCGCCGGGCATCTCCCCCTCGAGGCGGGAGATCGCAAGCCAATACCGCGCGCCGCCCCACGCCGCCTGCCGACCACCGTTAACTTGCCCCTCACCCTGACCTACCGGCACAGAGCCGCCTGTCTCCACGGGTCCTTCGGACCCCCCTGCAACCGGGGAGAGGGAATAGCCACGGCGGTGCGGCACGTCCCTTCTCCCCGTTTACGGGGAGAAGGTGGCGGCAGCCGGATGAGGGGCAGGAGCCAAGGCCCTAGGCCGGCGGCTGTGCCACCCTTTGCCCGGCAACCGGATAGTCGACGCCCATGATTGCCCCTCACCCTAACCCTCTCCCCGCAAGCGGGGAGAGGGAACGCCGGCATCGACGTCAGCTGACACCCGCGCGCCCACCAACGCCTCGCCTCATCCTGAGGTGCCCCGCAGGGGCCTCGAAGGATCGAGGCCACGCCACCGCCAGGACCCCTTCGAGGGTCGCTGCGCTCCCCCCTCAGGACGACGCGCAATCCGCACGCCCTCAATACCCCACCGCCTGCCGCTTCTCCTCCTCGGTGAGGAAATCCGCCGCGCCCAGCCTTGCCCAGAGCGCGTCGCGCTCGGCGGCCAATCCGGCCACCTGGTCGAGGTCCGGCACCAGCCGCAACGGCTCGCCATAGAGCCCCGAAAGGAAGCCGGAAAAGCTCGCCGCGGTGCGCGCAGCGAGCGGCAAGACGGTCAGCCGGTAAAAGGCCCGGTTCGCCTCCTGGTAGTTGGCATAGGTGTTGTCGCCGGGGATGCCGAGCAGCATGGGCGGCACGCCGAAGGCGAGCGCCACGTCGCGCGCCGCGCCGTTGCGCGCCTCGACGAAATCCATGTCCTTCGGCGACAACCCCATCGACTTCCAGTCGAGCCCGCCTTCCAGCAGCAGCGGCCGGCCGGCCCGCATCGGCCCGGAATAGCCCTCGTCGAGTTCTACCTTCAGCCGCTCGTACTGGTCGGCCGAGAGATTGCCGCCCTCCTTCGGCTGGTAGACCAGCGCGCCCGAGGGCCTTGCCGAATTGTCGAGCAGCGCCTTGTTCCAGCGCGCCGCCGCATTGTGCAGGTCGAGCGCCACCTGGGCGGCCGCCAGCGGCGGAAAGCCGAGATGGTCGTCAAGCGGGTGGAAGAGCTTCACATGCAGCAGCCCGCCGCCCCGCCCTGTGCCACCACCGACGCCTGCGCCCCCTGCCGCGCCGCCGCCCGCCGGAATCCGCCGCCTTTGCGATCCGGCGCGATAGTCATAGGCCTCCGGCCAGCCGTCGGCGCCGGCGACCACCGACACCCGGTCGGGCCTGAGAAGATGCAGTTCGGCCGGCCGCGGGCCGATCGCCAGCGCCTCGACATAGGCGTTGCCGGAGAGCAGCAGGTGCCCGTAGAGCGCCTCGAAGAAATCCGCCCCGCCCATGCGGGCATTCGGCTGGCCGATCAGCGAGAGCGCCGGATGCCGGTCGAGCTCCTGCGCGTCGCGATAGGCGAGCCAGGGAATGGCGGCCGCGGCTTCGGCCACCAGCCTGACGGTGCGGTGGGCCACCGGGTTTTTCATGAAGCCCTCGCGCGAAAGCGCGGCATAGGACCGCCCGGTCCACCGCGCCTCGCCTTCCGCCGCCACCAGCGACACCCCCCCGCCCGCCGCCTTGGCATCGGACACGGCTCTCTGCTCCGCCGGGAAAGCCCACGGCAGACGAAACGGCAATCTCATCGGATTCGTCCTGTTGTTGGGTGGTTGGATGCAGGCCGCGCCCCTCTTCTCCCCTTGAGGGAGAAGAAGCGAAATCGGTATCTTAGCGAAAGCTAAGTGCCAGATTTCGCAGATGAGGGGGCTGGACCGCCGCGAGCAATCTGCAACGTCCCTTGCACCGGTCGCATCCCCGGTTCTCCGGGAAGGGCCATCGTATCAATTCGTCCCCCTCACCAACAAAATCTACGACTTAGCCGTCGCTAAGATCGTGATTTTGTATCCTCTCCCTCGCTGGGGAGAGGAGGCGGGGACCTGCCTTGCGTCGTCTGCGGTGAAACTGCATGATTTGGTCTTCTCCGGAGAGCCGAGATGGCCAGAGAGTTTCCCGAATTGGCCCGAAAGCGGGCCAGGCAAATGCGGATCGATGCGACCGATCCCGAGGCGATCTTCTGGTCGCAGGTCCGCAACCGGCTTTTGAACGGCCACAAGTTTCGACGTCAGGTCCCGATTGGTCCCTATATTGTCGATTTTGTCTGTGCGGACAGGAAACTCATCGTCGAACTCGACGGCTTTCAGCATGCCGAAGACCCGCGCGACGAATACCGCGACCGCTATCTGTCCTCGCTCGGTTACCGCA
Organism: Allorhizobium sp. GW101-3B10; assembly: GCF_059424725.1. NCBI lineage: Bacteria > Pseudomonadati > Pseudomonadota > Alphaproteobacteria > Hyphomicrobiales > Rhizobiaceae > Allorhizobium > Allorhizobium sp. GW101-3B10. Next base: position 2,496,398 of record NZ_JBWKZR010000001.1, read on the forward strand.
TTCTCCGCTTCTGGAACCAAGAGATCTACGCGGATGTCGGTCAGGCCCTCGCCCATGTCGTCGAGGTTCTGGAGGGTCGAGCCTGACGCTCTTCCAGCCCCCTCATCTGCGAAATCTGGCACTTAGCTAAAGCTAAGATACCGATTTCGCGTCTTCTCCCTCGTTGGGGAGAAGAGGATCCCGAGCCAGCCGCGCCCCTCCTCTCCCCGGCGAGAGAGAGGAGACAAAATCGAGGGCTTGGCCGAAGCCAAACCTCAGATTTTGTTGGTGAGGGGGACGACGCCACCCCCCACCGCATCCTCCACCACGTAATCCGCCGCATAGCGCTCGCCGCGCAGCGGCTTCACCCGATCGATCGACTGCTGGTAGAGCGGATGGGCGTGGTAGGCGGCGAGCGCCGTCTCGTCGTCGAATTCGCCATGCACCACCACGTCGATCCGCCCGTCGAAACGGTCGGCGCGGATATTGGTGCCGATCTCCAGCCGCCGCGCATGCGGAATGCCGGTCAGCAACGACAGGCCCTCGAGAACGGCTTCGAGATTGTCCCGTTCGGGCACGGTGAAGAAGACGATGTGGCGGATCACGGGCCTTGCGTTCCGGTTGGACGTTCAGGTGCGGCGCACACGCGCCGGCGAGCGGCGATAGCATGCCCGGCCGCAGCGCTCAATGCGTCGGCGGAGCTCTCCCCGGTCATCCGCCCGGCCCCTCCCCGGTGATCGCCGCGAGAAAGGCCTGTCCGTAGCCCGCCACCAGGGCTGCCCGGTCGCGGCCGTTGACGATGCGCCGGGCGCCAATCCAGTCGGCCGTGCCGCGGCCGAAGGCGTCGGCCAGCGTCACCCCGCCGAACAGCCCGTCGCGCATGCCGATCACCAGGATCCTCACCGCCGCGTCGATCTCCATCGCCCGACCGGGATCCCCGACCAGGTCGATGCCGGTCGCCGCCGACAGCCTCTCGTAATTGCGCCTGTGGGTGATCTGCACCAGCCCGCGGCCGAACCAGCTCTTGCCCTCGGCATCGAGCCGCCAATAGGGCGTGCGCACTTGGCGCAGCCGCCCCGCCGCATGGGCACGCTCAAGTCTGAGCATCGCCGCCCGGTCGCTCGGGGCAAAGGTCTCGCGCACCGGCTGCATGCGCCCGCCGGTCTCGTGAAAGGCGGTCGCCAGGCAATAGGCCAGGCGCCGCGGATCGTCGATGTCGGTCAACGCCCGCCAGCCGGCGATCAGCGCCGTCATGCCCGAGACCTGGGCGGTCGTCAGCCGCCCGGAAAACAGGTCGCGCCGCGCCGTCTTGAAGAATCGCTGCTCGTCGAAGGTCATGAAGGTCTCCTGTCGAAACGGCGTTTGGCCCGCCTGGCCGTGCTTGCGCCCGGTCTTGAGCCCCTTGCCCGGCGCGGCGGTTAACCACCACCGAATTTTCTTGGGCGATTAAATCGTTTGAAGGAATTTCAATCGTTTAGAGGGGCAGAAGGTCGTATTTACAAAGATTTAACACTGTGGAACCTTCCGCCGCATTCCGAGTTTGAGTACCGAGATGAACCCCGTGAGGAGTAGCGCGATGCAGATCAACAGCACGACCCAGTCCAAGGCTCCCGCCGCCACCATCCCGGCCCATGTGCTGGAGCGCCTGGAAAACGAATGGCGGCAGATGCGACAGGCATCCCCCCAGCCGGCCTCCGCCTCCAAGTAAACTTCTCTGCCCACCCTTCCGACCGGCGCCCCTGGCGCCGGTTTTGTTTTGCGCTGCTCCCCCCTCATCCCGAGGTGCCCCGCAGCGGCCTCGAAGGATCAAGGCCACCCGCTCACCGACACCCGCCAGCAAACACCACCCGCCCCCGCCCTTCGAGGGTCGCTGACGCTCCCACCTCAGGGTGAGGGCTACCGGCGGCGGGCATCTCACGGTGGGCGCTAGCGTCGGTGCCAAGCACGCACAACGCTACCCCTCATCCTGAGGTGCCCCAAAGGGGCCTCGAAGGATCAAGGCCACCCACTCTCCATCAATCGCCGCGCATACCACCCGCCCCCGCCCTTCGAGGGTCGCTACGCTCCCACCTCAGGGTGAGGGCTACCGTTGGCGCGCTCCCGCACGGTGAGGAGCTGCCGCTGGAGTGGCGGCCCCTTCTCTCCCCTTGTGGGAGAGAAAGGAATTTCAGCATCTTGGCTTCAGCCAAGTGCTAGAAATTCCAAGTGAGGGGGACCCCCGCCCGCGCATCGAAGCCAATCCACCCACAACGCTACCCCTCATCCTGAGGCGCCCCGCAGGGGCCTCGAAGGATCGAGGCCACCCACTCACCGCCACCCGCCAGCAAACACCACCCGCCCCCGCCCTTCGAGGGTCGCTCACGCTCCCACCTCAGGGTGAGGGCTATCGTCGGCACGCATCTCACGGCGGACGCTAGCGTCGGTGCCAAGCCCCCACCTCGCCCCTCATCCTGAGGTGCCCCGCAGGGGCCTCGAAGGATCGAGGCCTCACATCCCGCGAATCCGCGGCTCGCCCGTCCCCTCCAGCATCAGCGCCGTCAGCGCCCAGACGAGCGCGTCCAGCCGGTCCGGCGAGCGGCCGCCCGACAGTCCGTCCGGGCCGAAATCGCACATCTGGTCCTCCAGCGCGACGAAGCGGGCGGCATGCACCACCCGGCCCTGCTCGTAGAGGGCCGCCACCGGTTCGGCACGCAGGTATTTGCCGCGCGTCGCCCGCACCATGGTCACCGGCAGGTTGGCCTCCACGCTCTTCAGCATGGCCGCCACCATGTCGCCGCCCTGGTTGACCTCGGCCACCACGCGGTCCGCCTCGAAGCGGCGATAGGCGTTGACCACGGCGCGTGCCCAGTCCGCTGGGCTGCGGCCCTCGACCGAACAGTCGGCCAGCACCGCGGCGCGGCCGTTTTCCATCAGGCCGGCCACGACGATGCCGCAGACCGAGGCCGGGCCGCTGCCAGCCGGCGGGTCGACCGCGACGACGATGCGCCGCAGCGGCTCGATCAGCCTCACCGTCAGCGCCTCCAGCCGGTCGCGTCTCCACAGCGCGTCCTCGCGGTCCTCGATCAGCTCGCCGCCGAGTTCCTGGCGCCCCAGCCGCGTGCCGCCATAGCGCCGCTCCAGCGCAGTGATGAAACCGGGCGCCAGATGGGCGGCATTGTCGGCGGTCGACAGCCGCGTCACCACCGTCTCCGTGTCCCCGATCAGCCGCTTCAGCAGCGGCACGGCGCGCGGCGTGGTGGTCACCAGCTGGCGCGGCCGCTCGCCGAGCCGAAGCCCGAACTGCAGCATGTCGAAGGTCTCCTCGGCATGTTTCCATTTGGCCAGCTCGTCGCACCAGGCATAGTGAAACTGCGGCCCGCGCAGGCTTTCCGGGTCCTCCGAGGAGAAGATCTGGGCGATCGCCCCGTTCGGCCAGACGATCCGGCGCCGGGAAATTTCCACCTCCGGCCGCAGGCGCCGGGCGATCCGGGCAATGCCCGAGGCCCCGTCGATCATCACCTCGCGGGCATCGCCCAGCGTTTCGGCAATGAGCGCGATCCGCAGATCGGTGCGCGCGCCGGCGGCAAGCGCCAGCCCGTGCACCCATTCGGCCCCGGCCCGCGTCTTGCCCGATCCGCGCCCGCCCATGACCAGCCAGGTCGACCAGTCGCCCGCGGGAGGCCTCTGTTCCTCGCGGCCGGTGACCGCCCAGCTGTGCCCGCTTCGCCGGCTGGCGAGCAGACCCCGTTCGGCGACCAGGGCGGCCAGGTCTTGCTCCAGTGCCGCGGAAGTAGGATCGGCCGTTTCTGGTGCCTCGATGACCTGCGATTCGGCATCAGCCGGATCGGCTGTGTCCGTCGCCTCGCTGAACTGAGCTTCGGAATCAGCCGCAGCAACCGGCGGTCCCGCATCTTCGACCGCGACCCCACGCTCGGCATCAGCCTGTGCAATCTGCCGCCCCGCACCACCGGCCCCGGCCTCCGTCGAAATTCCTGCAAGCCCATTGTCGCCCGCGGTGACTTCACAACGTTTGTCATCCGCTTCGGCATCGACGCCGCAGACCGTCTCGTCCAGCGATCCGGTCAGCGCACCACTCATCGGCGCGACTTGCATCTCCCCGTGGCGAGCGGACGCTTCGCTGCCTGGCCGGCATGGCGCCGTGCTTCGCATCCCGTCTTCGCACCCATGGACGGCGAGTGTGGGTAGCCGAAACGGTGCGGCTCCATCGGTCGTGAGCGGGGCTATGGCTGCGGCCATCGGCGGGGCGACGCATTCTCCGGCCACCGGTTCCCCCGGGCCGTTGGCTCTGGTGCCATCCGCCCCCTCCCTGACCGGATCGGCAACCGCCGTCTCGGTCTCAGGGAGGCGGGCACTGATCGTGCCGATCAACGCGCTCCCGCAGCCAAGCGCATGACCCGCGGCATCGGCGAGCAGGGTCTGCATGCCGTCCCCGTGTTCACCGAAAGCCCGGCGGGCCTGTCTGCCCCGGCGCACGACGATCTTTGCCTCAACCGCTTCCCGCATCAGGCGTCGATGCCGGCTCGATTGCCCCACCGATCCCCGCGGCGGCGGCCCCTTCGGTGCCGTTTTGCCAGGCGGCGAGGCGGGCTTTCGCCCGGGCTTCGGCCTGGGTTTCGATGATGCGGAGCAGTTCTGCCGTGATCGCCTCTTCATCCTCGCCCTCGCCGCTTGCCAAGGCCGCGTCCTCGCGGTCGCGCGCCAGCTGGCGCTGCAGGCTGTCGATCTTTTCCAGCGTGCGCACGATCAGCGCGATCGCGTCGGTCGCCGCCTTGGCATCGGCGCGCGCCGCCTTGGCGGCCGCCTCGTCGGCGCCGTCGATCAGCGTTTCGGCCGTGGCGCGCAGCTTGCGAAACAGCTCGAACTGCTGGCGCATCTCGGTCGTCAGGTCGTCGAGCAGCGCCGCCAGCCGGTCGAGCGGCGACAGCGCGTCGGCCGATTTCACCTCGAGCCCCGCCGCATCCGCCGCCCGCCCGCTTTCCAGCCCACGCCACCCGTCCGCGTCGGGCGCAAGGCCCAGCAGCGCAAGGTCGAAATCCTGTTCGTGATCCATGACAATCTCCTCGCCTCGAGGCCCGTCGCGTGTCCGCCCTGCCCGCCAGCGCAAGCAAGGACCGCACGAAGCCGGGCACTCGCCCGCCCGATCTCCCCCCTTGAGGGGGAGATGTCCCGAAGGGACAGAGGGGGGTAAGTCCGTCGCAGCGGCCAGACGTCTGGCGGCAGCCGACCGGAGCCGCTTGACACGCCCCTCACCCTGAGGTGCCCGGCAAAGCCGGGCCTCGAAGGGCCCACCCCCGCGCCCAACAAAAAAAGGCCCGGTTTCCCGAGCCTTGACCAAAATCCCTGTGCCGGCCCACCCGCCGAAGCCCCCTCATCCTGAGGTGCCCGGCGCAACCGGGCCTCGAAGGATCCGGCCGCAGTTTTCCGACTATGCTTGAACCCTATCAAACGACCGTCACGCCGTCAAGGATTATTTTCCTATCGTTCTGATTTTTTTCCTCTGTCCACTGCAACGTCCGCAACCACCCGCAGCCCCTCACTGCGCAATCAGCGTCTGCTCCTTGCGTACCTTCAGGCCCATGGACAGCTTGGCGCAAATCGGCAGCGTCTCGCCCTCCAGCACCGCGACGATCGAGCGGTTGGCCTCCGGGTCGCAGAACAGTTCGACCACCCCGTCGGGCAGGCAGTGGATCACCCGTTCGCGGCCGTCGGTGGTGCGGCGGATGAAGAAGTCGCGGCGGCGCTTGAAGTTCGGCGTGGTGTCGGAAAAGGCCTTCTCGCATTCGGCGAGCGAGCTTGCCGCCTTCTGGAAGAAGGTCGGCTCGCCGGCGAGCGCCAGCCCCGGCAGGGCAAGAACACCAAGCGAAATCAGGATCATGCGGCGCATCGGAGCAACTCCAGGGGATTCGTCGGTCCCCAGTCTAGCCTCCGCGGGCGCTTGGCGAAACCGCCAAATCCGGACCGATCCCGGAGAGCTGCCGCGGCCGCCCTCGCCGGCCCGCCGGCGAGGAAAAAGGGCTTGCCGCGGATGACGGAAAAGAGACGGCTTACTCGGCTGCCCCTCCATACTGTTCCCAGGCGGTCATGGCGTCGCCGGCATACATCAGCGACGGACCGCCGCCCATGTAGACCGCCATGCCGAGCGTTTCCTCGAACTCGGCGCGGGTGCAGCCGAGCTTGACCAGCGCTTCGGTGTGAAAGCCGATGCATCCGTCGCAACGGGTGGAAATGGCAATGCCGAGCGCCACCAGTTCCTTGGTCTTCTTGTCCAGCGCCCCGTCCTTGCCGGCCGCCTGCGCCATGGCCGAGAACCCGGCCATCACGTCGGGAATGTCCTTGCGCAAGGTCCTGATGCCGCTCGAGATCTGCTTGGTGATGTCGTGATAGTTCTTGGACATGGGGAAACCTTTCGCGGTTCAAGCATACATATATCCTCCTATATGTACGACACTCCGTAGATACGCAAGAGCCATGGCGGTGAAAATCGAAGGCGCGGCCAATCCCCCTGCGGCGCCGATGGGGGACACCCTCTTCTCCCCAGCGGGGAGAAGTGCCGAACGCGGTGAGGCGATGAGGGGGCCAAGTGCTACGACACCTTCGGCTTCGCCCCCCCTCATCCGGCGCTACGCGCCACCTTCTCCCCGCCGGGGAGAAGAGGACCGGATACCGCCTGCCCTCCGGAAAAGAAGCTCGGAGTTGCCGCTCACCTGCGGATCCCGACAAACCACTGCAATCGCTCGACAATCCGGCTGCCGACCATGCGGCGCGGGTGGGGGACACCCTCTTCTCCCCCGCGGGGAGAAGTGCCGAGCGCATGCGAGGCGATGAGGGGGGCGAAGCCACTCTACTCGCCGCGAACCCTCCCTCATCCGGCGCTCCGCGCCACCTTCTCCCCGTCGGGGAGACGCGGGACGGACAGCGCCTGCCCTCCAGAACAGAAAAGGCCGGGAGTTTCCTCCCGGCCCCGACCTTGCGAACAAAAGAACGGCGGCCGGGAGTTTCCTCCCGGCCGCCGGCCCCTTACCCCCCGGGGCCCCACGCCGTCAGGCGCTTTTCCGGACCGGCGTATAGCCGGCCTCGCGTATCGCTTCCTCGGCTTTCGCCGCATCGCCCTCGACCGCCACTTCATGCGCCTTGAGGTCGATCTTCACCGCCGCTCCCGGCAGCGCCTCGTCGAGCGCCCTGGTGATCGCCTTCTCGCAGTGGCCGCAGGTCATGTCCTCGACCTGAAACAGATGGGTCACGCTCATTCCAATTCCTTTCCTGGCAGACGTTTGCGTCTTCCCCTTCATGCACCTTTCCACGGTGGGAAGGTCAAGAGGTAAAACGCACGCCCCTGCTCAAGCCCGGCCCGCCACCCGCGGCAGCGGCCGGCGCGGCGTAGGCTGCGGTTCCCGCGCGGTCTTGCCGCCGGACAGATCGGCAAGGATCGGGCAGTTCGGCCGCTCGTCGCCATGGCAGCAGTCCGCCAGTTGCTTCAGCGTCGCCACCATGGCCTGCAGGCCGGCGATCTTCTCCTCCAGCTCGGCCACATGGTCGAGCGCCAGCTTCTTCACCTCGGCGCTGGTGCGCGCCTTGTCGGCCCACAGCGTCAGCAGCTGCTCGGTCTCCTCGAGCGAGAAGCCGAGCGAACGGGCGCGGCGCACGAAGCGCAGCCGGTGCACCTCGTCCTCGCCATAGACGCGGTAGTTGCTCGCAGTGCGATGCGCCGGGCGCACCAGACCGATCTCCTCATAATAGCGGATCATCTTCGACGAAACGCCCGAGGCCTCCGAGGCCTCGCCGATATTCATGCCGTCAGTCTTCATGCTCTGGCCTCTTCACCTGGCCTCATTGCGCGGCCCCGGCGCTTCTGCCCTGCCCGCCAAGCTCGGTCACCCGAGCCCGTCTCAGGCGGAGCGCATTGGTCAGCACGAAGACGCTCGAGAGGCCCATGGCACCCGCGCCGACCATGGGCGACAGCAGTATGCCGAAACTCGGGTAAAGGATGCCCGCAGCAACCGGGATCAGCAAGACGTTGTAGCCGAATGCCCAAAAAAGGTTCTGGCCGATATTGCGGATCACCGCGCGACTGAGCTCGATGGCGTGCAGCGCCGAACCGAGATCGCCGCCAACCAGCACCACGTCGGCGCTTTCGATCGCCACGTCCGTGCCGGTGCCGATGGCAATGCCGGTGTCGGCGGTGGCGAGCGCCGGCGCGTCGTTGATACCGTCGCCGATAAAGGCGACCCTGCGGCCCTTCTCCTTCAGCGCGTTGATCACCGCGACCTTGCCGTCCGGCAAAACCTCGGCCTCCACCTCGTCGATCCCGGTCGCCCGGCCGATCGCTTCGGCCGTCGCGCGGTTGTCGCCCGTCACCATCACGACGGAAAGACCCAGATCCTTCAAGGCCTCGATCGCCGCGATGCTGGTCTGCTTCAGCGGGTCGGAAACGGCGAGAGCCGCGGCAAGCTTGCCGTCGATCGCCACGTAGAGCGGCGTCTTGCCCTCGCCCGCCAGCCGCCCGGCAACCGTGGCAAAGGGCGCAACGTCGAGCCCGAGCTTGACCATGTAGCGGTCGGCGCCGGCCGCAACCGTCCGGCCCGAAACCGTGCCGGTGATCCCGTAGCCGGCCACCGCCTCGACGCCTTCGGCCGCGGCTATGGCCAATCCGCGCTTCTCGGCATGCCGGACGATCGCCTCGCCGACCGGGTGCTCGGAGCGCGCCTCCAGCCCTGCCGCCAGCGCCAGCACCTCGGCCTCGACAAAGCCGTCGGCCACCGCGACATCGGTCAGTTCCGGCCGGCCCCTGGTGATCGTACCGGTCTTGTCCATCACCACGGTATCGACGTCGCGCAGCGTCTGCAGCGCCTCGCCCTTGCGGAACAGCACGCCGAGTTCGGCCGCCCGGCCCGTGCCGACCATGATGGAGGTCGGCGTGGCGAGCCCCATGGCGCAGGGGCAGGCGATGATCAGCACGGCCACCGCCGCGACCAGGCCATAGGTATAGGCCGGCTCCGGCCCGACGTAGAGCCAGACGAGGAAAGTCACGGCGGCGATCGCCATGACCGCCGGCACGAACCAGGCCGTCACCCTGTCGACCATCATCTGGATCGGCAGCTTGGCGCCTTGCGCCTCGCCGACCATGCGGATGATCTGCGAGAGCATCATGTCGGCGCCGACCTTGTCGGCCCTAAAACGGAACGAACCCTTGCCGTTGATCGTGCCGCCGATGACGATCGCCCCTTCCCCCTTCTCGACCGGCAGCGGCTCGCCGGAAATCATCGCCTCGTCGACATGCGAGGCGCCGTCGATCACCGTTCCGTCGACCGGAATGCGCTCGCCCGGGCGGATCACCACCACATCGCCGACCACCACGTCGGCGGCGGCAATGTCCAGCGTCCGCCCGTCGCGTTCGACGCGGGCGGTCTTGGCCTGCAGCCCGGCGAGCTTCTTGATCGCCGCGCCGGTGCGCCCCTTGGCGCGGGCTTCCAAGAGCCGGCCGAGCAGGATCAGCGTGACGATGACGGTCGCGGCTTCGTAATAGACATAGCGCGCCTCGGCCGGCAGCGCGGCCGGCGCAAAGGTCGTCACCAGCGAATAGAGATAGGCGGCGCCAGTGCCGATCGCCACCAGCGAATTCATGTCCGGCCCGCCGCGCAAGAGCGCCGGTACGCCCTTGACGAAGAAGCGCCTGCCGGGGCCGGCAAGCACTGCGGTCGCCAGCGCGAACTGGATGTAATTCAACAGGTTGCCGGGGAAGAGATCCATCAGCGTATGATGCAGAGGCGGATAGAGATGGCTGCCCATTTCCATGACGAAGAGCGGCAGAGTCAGAACCAGTGCGATCCAGAAATCGCGCGTCAGCCGGCCGATCTCGCGTTCCTTGGCCTCCTCATGCACATCCGTCTCGCCGGCTTCCGCTTCAAGCTTCGCCTTGTAGCCGGCCTTCTCGACCGCCTTGACCATGGCCGGCACGGCCGCCTTGCCGCCGAGCACCGTGACCACCGCCTTGGCGGTCGCGAGATTGACCGAAGCCGTCTCCACCGCGGCTACGCTTTTCAGCGCCTTTTCCACCCGCGACACGCAGGACGCGCAGGTCATCTCCTCGATGTCGAGGATCACCGTCTCGGCCCTCGCCTCGTAGCCGGCATCCTTGACGGCCTTGACCAGCGCCTCGGCGGAAAAGCCCGGCCCCGGCGTCACCGACAGCGTCTCGGTGGCGAAATTCACCGCGCTCGCCTCGACGCCCGGCACCTTGGCCGCGGCCTTCTCCACACGCTTGACGCAGGAGGCACAGGTCATGCCCTCGACCGGCAGGATGATCGGCTGGAGCGCCGGCGCCTTCAGCGGTGCGTGAGCCCGGGCCGCAGCTGTCGCAACACCCGGCGCAGCGCCAGACACTTCGTGCGGATTGATCTTCGGCAGTTCGTTCATCTCATCACCTCTCGCCCGTGCCGGGCCTTGCCCCGAATATAGGTCGCAAGAACCGCCAAGGCACGGAAAACCAGTTTCCTTCTCGCCTCGCGACCATCCGGCCCCGGCGACTTGACCCTAGATGCACCTTCCCATCATGGGAGGGTCAAGGGGAGGCGGAGAAACTTATTTTAAGGCGACAGGTCAATGTGTTCTATTTCTGGCCCAGATAAGTTGGCATTTCCGGTCATACGGCGTCCACTCCAGGGACGCCAGATTGGCCTCATATCTGCCATAGACAGCCAGCGCGCGTGCTGAAGTGAGCACTACGGGAGGAGGAATACGAGTGCGATGACCGCATTTTTAGCGAAGAAAATATCAACAAAATCAATACTGGAAGGGAAGATGTTCACAAGCGAAACATCGAACTGCGCGAGAAGTTCTTGACCAGGACTTCAGATGCTCGAAGCATTTGCACGGCAAGGAGTCTAGAGAAGCCGCGAAGTGATGCGATGGATTGTCGCTTTACGGCTACCGCGTAAGGCTAGATCGCCAACCCTATCCTCCCTTGCCCCAATCCGCTCTTCGTGTTACATGTAACGCTTTCGTGGAGTACGGCGATGGCAATACCTGTCAGCAAGCGTGTCGAGAAGCGGCGTGAGGCGCTGAGGGCCGCCGGTCTTCGCCCTGTGCAGATCTGGGTGCCCGACACCCGCCGGCCGGGCTTTGCCGAGGAATGCCGGCGGCAGTCGCTGCTGGCCGCAGCGGCCGACGCAGACGACCGCACGATCGAAAGCTTCCTCGATGCCGCGCTTTCCGATCTCGGGGAGCATGAAGATTGAAGCGCGGTGACGTCGTCACCGTGGCGATCTCCGGTGATTTCGGCAAGCCGCGCCCCGCCGTCATCATTCAGGCCGACGCCTTCGACGCCACCGGAACGGTCACCGTCCTGCTCCTGACCGGCACCCTGACCGAGGCTCCGCTGATCAGGCCCCCTATCGAGCCCAGCGCCGCGAATGGTCTGACGAGGCCTTCCCAGGTGATGATCGACAAGGCGATGTCGGTCCGGCGCGAACGCATCGGCGTCCCGATCGGCCGTCTCGACGATGAGACCATGCTGACCGTTACACGGGCGCTCGCCGTCTTTCTCGGGATTGCCTGACGCCCTGCTCACCCCTGCTCCACCATGAACCCATCGAAATAGCCGCCAAGCGCCTCATGAGCGTCGAGAGGCAGGACATGGGCCACATACTGGTCCGGCCTAACCACGACCAAGCAGCCCTTCTCCCGATCGATGCCGCGCAGGTCGAAGATGTCGGGGCCGGCCTTCGGGTCGGGGCAGAAGATCTTTTCATAGTCGGTGAGGCCGTAGCGTCCCCTGGCGGGCTTCAGGAGCGCCGGCATGGCGTCAAGCGACAGGTCGCGGTGGGCCTGCTGGAAGATCGCCCTCAAATCGATGACGGAATCGATGTCGGCACCGGCGGGGGTGAAGCGGCGGATCGGCGAACGGTCCGAATGCTCGAGAAATTCGCAGAGCGCGCGGATGGCCGAGCTGGACGCTGCCGGGTCCAGCCGGTCGGCAAAGGCATAGAGGCGGAAGCGGCCGTCGGCTGGCCCGACATGGCCGAGATGGACGGGCCTCGCATCGGCGAGCCGGATGACCGGGGCGGAATGGAAGCGCGTGCCGATGGCAAAACCTTCGGCCAGATGCTGGTGGGTCGCCTCGCCCTGGATCATCGAGGGCCGGTAGCGCGTCGCGGTGCCGGCGGTAAAGCGGCCCTGCTTGACGAAATAGCGCTGGAATTCGGCCGGATCGACGGCGTCGGCGCCGGCCCCTTCCGTGCCCTTCGGCGGCGCAGAGAACATCTTGGCGAATTCGCGGTCGAAATCGATCAGTTCCCTGGCGATCGCCTGGCGCTCGGCCGAATAGGTGTCCAGCAGCGCCGGGGTGCTCCGGCCTTCCAGCACCGCCGCCAGTTTCCAGCCGAGATTGAAGGTGTCCTGCATGGAAACATTCATGCCCTGCCCGGCCTTGGGGCTGTGGGTATGGCAGGCGTCGCCGGCGATGAAGACGCGCGGCTGGCGGCGGCCCACCTCAGCCTCGGCCACGTCGTCGAAGCGGTCGGTCAGCCGCTGGCCGATCTCGTAGACCGACCACCAGGCGATCTCCTTCACGTCGAGCGTATAGGGGTGGAGAATGCGCTTGGCCGCCGCCACCAGCTGGTCGGCGGTGATGGCGCGGTTGGCGACACGTTCGTCGGCCTTCAGCTTGTCGAGCTCGATATAGAGCCGCACCAGATAGCCGCCCTCGCGCGGGATGATGAGGATATTGCCCTCATTGGCCGAATGGATCGCGGCCTTCAGCCTGATGTCGGGGAAGTCGGTGACGGCGAGAACGTCCATCACGCCCCAGGCCTGGTTGGCGGAATCGCCAACAAGCTCCCGGCCGATCGCCTTGCGCACCGCGCTGCGGGCGCCATCGCAGCCGACCACATAGCGCGCCCTCACCGTCTCCACCTCGCCCTCGTGGCCGGCGTCCAGCCGTTCGAGCCGGACCGTCACCGGATGGTCGGAGGAGGTCGAAGGATCGACCGCAAGATCCACAAGCCGGCGCGCATAGTCCGGCTCCAGCCGGTGCGGCGCGTTGCGCATCACGTCGAGGTAGAAATCGTGCACGCGGGCCTGGTTGAGGATCACATGCGGGAATTCGGAAAGCCCGTCCTCGGTGTCCTGGATGCGGCCGTGACGGACGATGGTCTTCCGGTCCAGGTCGTCCGGTTTCCAGAAGGTCGTCTCGTTGACGAAATAGGCTTCCCTCAACACCCGGTCGGCAAAGCCGAAGGCATTGAACATTTCCATCGTCCGGCAGGCTATGCCGTCGGCCTGGCCAAGCGTGATCGGGCCGGCGCGCTGCTCGACAATGCGAATGCTGATGCCGGGAAAGGCGCAAAGCTGGGCGCCGAGCGTCAGCCCGGCCGGACCGGTGCCGACGATCAGCACGTCGACCTCACCGGCGGATGCGGCGTTCCTGGCGGTCGAAAGCGGCTCGGCGATCGCCGGATCGCCGGCGCGGAATCCGTTCTGATGGAATTGCATGCTGTCTCTCCTCCCCAGGCGTCAGGAACTGCCGGCTCCCGGCCTTCACGGCCGTTGGCACCGTCGCGCCGACCCGCCCTCCCGGCGGCTCGAAGAATTTAATAAGTATGCTTCTTATTATGATCTGTCAATCGGTCGGATCGCTCCGCCAGCCGTCACCAGCGGAGAAAGCGGCGGCCGGTGGCGTAGCCGACGGCAATGACGAACGTGACGGCGAGCGTATACCAGGCGGCGCCGAAAAGCGGGCTGTCGTCCGGGCAATGCCAGGCGTAGAGCGCCGCCCCGATCGCGCCCGCGGCAAGGCCCGCGGCGGCCCCCGCCAAACCCGGATTCTCCGGCGCGCCATTGCGCAGGGCAGCAAGGAAGCCGGCAAGCGGTGCAAGCGACAGAACCGGAATGAAGAACAGGCAGAAGGCGGCGTTCCGGCCGATGAGCCTTGCCGCCCACGCGTCCTGCGGCACAACCAAGAGCTCGACCCCGACCGCCACCACCATGAGCGCAAGCGGCAGGAGAAGCGCCAGCGCCCAGGGCCTGAGCGGAACACCCGGCTTGCCGATCCGCGAAACGAGGCCGAAGGCGGCAATGGCAAGCACGAGCGTCATGCCGATCTTGAAGGCGACGCGCACGGTCCCGATGGCGATTGCCAGATCGTCGCGCAGCCCGACGGTTGCCAGCAGCAACACGGCCGATGCGACAATGCCGGCGGCGACCGCCAGTGCCAGCGCGCGCCCGAGGCGCATGCGCACCGGCGCGTCCTGCGACAGCAGCCTGATCAACTCGTCCGTCTTCACGTCTCGCTCCGATACAGGGCGGCCAGGGATTTCAATGCCCGGTGCAGCGCCACCCGCACCGCACCTTCGCTCATCTTCAACCGCGCCGCAGTCTCGCCGACACCCGCCCCGTTCAGCGAAATGGAGCGGACGATGTCGCGCTGCGGGTCCTTCAGCCGCGCGAGCAGGGTCTCGACGTCCATCCGGTCGGTCGCGTCCGTGCGCTCGGCGGCGGCCAGCGTTTCCATCACGTCCTCGATCGGCACGCTGACATGGCGACCCCGGCGCCTCAGGCTGTCGATCAGCTTGTGGCGGACGATGGTCGAGAGCCAGGGGCCAATCGGGCGGGCCGTATCCCAGGTGCCGCGCTTCAGATGCACGGCGATCAGCGCTTCCTGCACGATGTCCTCGGCCTCGCCGGCGGGCGCGCCGAACTGTTCGCAGCGGCGCCTCGCCATGGTGCGCAGGTGCGGCGTGACGGCGGAGAGAAAACGCTCATAGGCCTGCGCGTCGCCGTCAAGCGCGCCGCGCATCCAGTCTGCCCACTCGCTTTCCCGTTTCGCCTGCCTCACACCATCCTCTACGTCGCCACACACGTTTTTGTTACCGGCACCGGGCGCCGTTCCTGAATTTTAAGCCAAGCCACTGAAATTGCTTTGGCTTTTATTCATCCCTCGACCGGCGCCGGACCCGAGGCGCGAAAAAACCTACAAAGGGCCGCGTAACGTTTCCTCACCCCGGCCCGTAGCTCCCGATGTCCAGGCCAATTCCGGCCTGCCACTCCAAGGGAGAACCGATCATGAAAAACAGCCTCGTCACTCTGGCGCTCGCCGGCTCGCTCGCATCCGCGCTCGCCTCCGTCGCCATGCCCACTGCTGCCCAGGATGCCGCCAAGGAAAAGTGCTACGGCGTCGCAATGAAGGGCCAGAATGACTGCGCCGCCGGCGCGCATGACTGCGCCGGCAAGGCGACCATGGACTATGACAAGCAGTCCTTCAAGCTCGTGCCCGCCGGCACCTGCGCCACGATGATGGCGCCCGACGGCAGCCACGGCATGCTGACCCCAGCCTGAGCCCGGCCGCGAACCGTCTCCATTCTCATCTAAGGACAAGACATGACCAGAACCACCCATGCGCTCGCCGCCTCGCTCGCCACGGCACTCACCCTTGCCGCCGCCCTGCCGGGCGCGGCTGCCGCCCAGGATGCCACCAAGGAGAAATGCTACGGCGTGGCGCTGAAAGGCCAGAACGACTGCGCCGCCGGCCCCGGCACGACCTGCGCCGGAACCTCCAAGATCGACTACCAGAAGAATGCCTGGAAGCTCGTGCCGGCCGGCAGCTGCATGACGATGACGACACCCGACGGCGGCCACGGCACGCTGGAACAGGGCCCCGCGCCGGTCTGAGCGAGGCCCACCCCAAAGCGGCGGCGCGCAGCTTCGCGCCGCCCCTCCCTCCCCTCATGCAATCGGAGAAGCCCCATGAAACCCGCAAGCCTCCCGCCCCGCGCCGGCGTCGGCTTCAAGCCCGAGCATTTCGTGGCCATCGACGCTGCCCCGCAGCCGCTCGGCTTCTTCGAGGTGCATGCGGAGAACTACATGGGCGCCGGCGGCCCGCCCCATGCGAAGCTGTCGCGCCTCAGGCAGGACTACGCCCTCTCGATCCACGGCGTCGGACTGTCGATCGGCGCCATGCAGCCGCTGGACCGTGACCACCTCGCCCGGTTGAAAAGCCTATGCGACCGCTACGAGCCGGAGAGCTTTTCCGAACATCTCGCCTGGTCGAGCCATGGCGAGGTCTTTCTCAACGACCTGTTGCCGCTGCCCTATACCGCAGCGACGCTTGCCCGGGTCGCCGAGCACATCGACACGGTGCAGGATCTGCTCAAGCGGCAGATGCTCTTGGAAAACCCCGCGACCTACCTGACATTCACGGAGAGCACGATCGAGGAGACCGATTTCCTCGCCGAACTGGTGCGCCTGACCGGCTGCGGCCTGCTGCTCGACGTCAACAATGTCTTCGTCGCCGCCACCAATCACAATCTCGACCCGCGCGCCTATCTCGCCCGCTTCCCCTTCGCCGCCGTGCGGGAAATCCACCTGAGCGGCCATTCGGAGACGGTCGACGATGCGGGTGCGGCACTTCTGATCGACAGCCACGACACGCCCGTCAAGGACCCGGTCTGGGTGCTTTTTGAAGAGGTGCTGGAGCGCACCGGCCCGGTCGCCACCCTGATCGAATGGGACAATGACGTGCCGGACTGGCCGGTGCTGCTTGTCGAAGCGCAGGCAGCCGACGCGCTGCTGGCCGACCGCGCCCGCCGCCACGCCGCGTGAGTTCGCCATGACAAAGAGCTTCCAGTCCGGTTTCTCCGCCGCGCTCACCGATCCTGACCACCCCGTGCCGGAAGGGCTCTCCGCCTGGACCGGGAACCGCCCTGCGCGCCGCTTCGGCGTCTACCGCAACAATGTGCGGGTCGGCCTGACCGGCGCGCTCGCGGCACGCTTTCCCGCGACGGAGGCGATCGTCGGGCAGGACTTCTTCGCCGCCCTGGCGCAGGCATTCGTAGCCGCCCATCCGCCGCGCTCGCCGCTGCTTCTGGCTTACGGCGAGGATTTTGCCGATTTCGTCCAAGGCTTCGAACCGGCGGCCGGGCTTGCCTATCTGCCCGGCGTGATCCGCCTCGAGGCGGCGCGCAGCCGCGCCTATCATGCCGCCGATGCCGAACCGCTCGCAGCCGCCGATCTCGCCGCCGTCCCGGCGGAGCGGCTGGGCGATCTCGTGCTCGAACCGCATCCCTCGCTCGCGCTCCTGCGCTCGCCCCATCCGGTCGTCACCATCTGGGCGATGAATGCCGGCGAGTTGCCGCTTGCGCCGATCAAGGACTGGACGGGCGAGGATGCGCTGACCGTGCGACCGCGAATGACGGTCGAGGTGCACCGCCTGCCGCCCGGTGGGGCTGCCTTCTTCGCCGCCCTTTCGACCGGGCAGACGCTTGCCGAGGCGGTGCAGGCCGCCGTCGCAGATGCGCCGGCCTTCGACCTTGCCGCCAATCTCGCCGGGCTGATCACCACCGGCGCATTCATTCAACTCGCTTTCCGGGAGGAAGCATGATGCCCCAGGATCTCGCCCCAAATTCCACGCCAGGACCGGCTTTGAGCCCTGCTGTGTCACCCGCGATGACGCCTGCCGACACGACGGCACGCACGAGGCCGGCACCGGCGACCGGAGCTACGCCAATGGCACTGTCCTCCACGAGGCACCCGGCCCTGCGGGCGATCGCCGGCGCGATCGGCCTTGCCAACCGCATCCCACACGACCTGATCGCGCTCGTCGCGCGTCTCTCGATTGCCGGGGTGTTCTTTCAGTCCGGCCAGACCAAGCTCGACGGCTGGAAGGTTTCCGACAGCGCGCTCTACCTGTTCGAGAACGAGTTCCGCCTGCCGCTGATCTCACCCTGGCTTGCCGCGCATATGGCGACGTTCGCGGAGCACCTCTTCCCGGTTTTGCTGGTGGTCGGCCTTGCCAGCCGGCTTTCGGCAGCGGCCCTTCTGGCGATGACGCTGGTCATCGAGGTCTTCGTCTATCCCGGCGCCTGGCCGACGCACGGCACCTGGGCCGCCTGCCTGCTTCTCATCCTCGCCCGCGGCCCCGGCCGCGCCTCGCTCGACCATTGGCTCGCCGGGCTTTTCGGGCGGCGCTGAAGGGGCTGTCGGGGAATGGCGGCACCTGCGCCTCGCCAGCCCGGCGCCAGCTTTGACGGATAGGAAGGGTTTCCGAATTCCCACTGTCGCGAGGAGACTTGCGTGAACATCAATGCCCTGACCAATGCGTCCCTGGAAATCATCGCCTTCCGGCTGAACGACCAGTCCTTCTGCGTCAGGACGCGATCGATCCGCGAAATCCGCGGCTGGGTGCCCGTCACGCCGATGCCGCATGCGCCCTATGAGGTGCTCGGCGTCATCAACCTGCGCGGCATGGTGATCCCGATCATCGACCTCGCCGCCAAGCTCGGCATGCAGGGCACGGAAGCCTCCGAACGCAGCGCCATCATCGTCACCGACGTCAACAACATGACCATGGGCCTTTTGGTCGAGGGCGTCTCTGACATCCTCACCGTGCCCGCCGAAAGCCTCCAGCCCGTGCCGCAGAATGCCGGACAGGCGACCCAGTTCATCGACGGCATCCTCGCCCATCAGGACCAGATGATCTGCTTCCTCAACCTGGAAGAACTGTTCTCCGCCAACGGCCCGAGTGGTGGCGGGGGTGGTGGCGGTGGTGCAGGTCCCGGCTGGGAGGAGTTCTGAGGGTCCGAGGCGTTTTGAGGCCTTGCAGCGCCGCCTGCAAACGCCAAGCCCCTGCACCTGTGGCCCTAGTCCCGCAACGGCGGTGCTTCCGGCAAGCGACCTTTGCTCACTTCGCTTGACCCGGAGCGAGGCCGCCTGCCTCAGCGCAAGCCCGCCGCCCTCTGCCCTGCCCGGCATCTCGCCCTCAAGGAGGGAGACCGGCGTGCCGCCGGCGCCCGGCATTTCGTATCGGTTTCGGAAGACGGGCCGCGCCGGATTGGCGGACCCGGATAGCGGATCATCACCACCAAAGACTCGACATCAAATCCGAAGCGGCGGGCCGGCCCCGGTTCGATCTCCCCCCTTGAGGGGGAGATGTCCGGCAGGACAGAGGGGGGCCCGAGAACGCCGACGGTAAACGGAGATCGCCCCTCATCCGCGCGCTTCGCAAGTCAGCTCGGTCAGGAACCCCGCACAATGGGCGCTCCTAGACACGGGGAGAAGGGACAAGCGGCAGCGCCGGGGGCCTCGATCCTTCGAGGCCCCTTTGGGGCACCTCAGGATGAGGGGCGGGCGTGGAGCACGATTCCCTCTCCCCGTTTACGGGGGCGGGCGTGGGGCACGATTCCCGCTCCCCGTTTACGGGGGGCTGAAGGACGGGACGGGATACGCGGCTCGACCCCGGTCGGGTCAGGGTGAGGGGCAGGCCACGTCGGCAGATTGAACAGGCATTGCCGACGGCGACCGCCGGAACCGGGGTGGAGACGCAAGAGCCTGAGGACGCGAGGCAGTCCGCCTCGTCCCCCTACTCCGCCTTGCCCCCGACGGTCAGCGGCCAGTCGACCACATAGTCCTCGAAATCCTCGACCGGCACGTCGTCTTCGCTCACGGTCCGGCCGCGGGCGGAGATGCCGGCCTGGTGTACGGTTTCGCGGTCGCCGGAGACGAGGTAGTGCCACCAGTAGAGGTCGCGGCCCTCGGCGACCAGGCGGTAGGCGCAGGTCGGCGGCAGCCAGGCGATCTCGTCGACGCCCTCGACGGTCAACTGGATGCAGTCGGGCACGGTCGCCTGGCGGTTGTCATAATCCTTGCAGCGACAGCTCTCCCCGTCGAGCAGGCGGCAGGCGACCGAGGTGAACACCACGTCGCCGGTGTCCCAGTCCTCGAGCTTGTTGAGACAGCACAGGCCGCAGCCGTCGCAAAGCCCTTCCCATTCGGAAAGGCTCATCTCGGCAAGCGTCCTGGTCTTCCAGTAGGGTAAATCGGTCATCCGTCGTCACCGGCCAAGCGCCGGGCCATGGCGAAGGCCGGCCGCATCCGACCGCGCCTCGCTTTTTTCTTGTTCTTTGCCGGCAAATCGACAATCTATCAGCATATCGTGGAGTATGCCGATTTGCCGGCGCCAAGGCTTGCTCTTGAGCCCTGCCGGCACGCGCGTCAAGGGCCGAAAGGTCCGTCTCGTTCAGGGATCTAGTGAAGTGGCCGACGAACGCCCGCCAGCCGAGAACAAGCCGCGCCTCAAGCGCCATATCCTGCTGAAGATCGACAGCTGGATCGATTCGTCGATGTGGAATGCCGGTTTCCGCCTGTCGGAGATCTGGGAGGAGATCACCATCTTCTTCCGCCGCTTTCGCGTGCGCGGCTGGAAAAAGCTGTTCTTCGAAGTGCTTGGCGAGGGCATGACGCTCGGCACGGCCGGCGCCGTGCTGATGCTGGCGCTCGCCCAGCCGGCCTTCGAGGAAACCAAGAAGGACTGGCGCAACCATGGCGACTTCGCCGTCACCTTTCTCGACCGCTACGGCAACCTGATCGGTCATCGCGGCATCATCCACGAGAATTCCGTGCCGATCGACGAATTGCCCGACCATCTGATCAAGGCGGTGCTGGCGACCGAGGACCGGCGCTTCTTCGAGCATTTCGGCATCGACTTCCTCGGCCTGATCCGCGCCATGACGGAAAATGCCAAGGCCGGTACCGTGGTGCAGGGCGGCTCGACGCTGACCCAGCAGCTGGCCAAGAACCTCTTCCTCACCAACGAGCGCTCGATCGAGCGCAAGATCAAGGAAGCCTATCTGGCGCTGTGGCTGGAGGCCAACCTGACGAAGAAGGAGATCCTGTCGCTCTATCTCGACCGCGCCTATATGGGCGGCGGCACGTTCGGGGCGGCGGCGGCCTCGCAATTCTATTTCGGCAAGCCGCTGACCGAGGTCAATCTCGCCGAATCCGCCATGCTGGCCGGCCTGTTCAAGGCGCCGGCGAAATATGCGCCGCACGTCAACCTGCCCGCCGCGCGCGCCCGCGCCAACGTCGTCTTGTCCAACATGGTGCAGGGCGACATGATGACCGAGGGCCAGGTGATCGCCGCCCGGCGCAATCCGGCCACGATCATCGACCGCGACGAGGCCGAGGCGCCCGACTTCTTCCTCGACTGGGCCTTCGAGGAGGTGCAGAAGATCGCCGCGAAGTTCAAGGACCATACGCTGGTGGTGCGCACCACGATCGACACCGGCCTGCAGAAGGCGGCGGAAGAGGCGGTGGCGGCGAGCCTGCGCGAATATGGCGAGAGCTATCACGTCAAGCAGGCCGCCCTGGTGATGATCGAGAATGGCGGGGCGGTGCGCGCCATGGTCGGCGGCCGCGACTACGGCGAAAGCCAGTTCAACCGCGCCTCGCGGGCGCTGCGCCAGCCGGGCTCCTCGTTCAAGATCTACACCTATTCGCTGGCGATGGAGAAGGGGCTGACGCCGGACTCGCCGATCACCGACGCGCCGATCTCCTGGGGCAACTGGAGCCCGCACAATTACGGCAATTCCTATGCCGGCCGCATCGACATCAAGACGGCGCTGGCGAAATCGATCAACACCATCCCGGTGCGGCTGGCCAAGGAAAAGCTCGGCCCCAACGCCATCGACCAGATCATGGCGGAGGCGAAGAAGTTCGGGGTCGAGACGCCGATCCGCAAGGACGTGACCATCCCGATCGGCACGTCGGAAGTGACCGTGCTCGACCAGGCGACCGCCTATGCCGTCTTTCCCGCCGGCGGCTACCAGTCGCGCCGCCACGGGATCGCGCAGATCATGAACTACAATGGCGACGTGCTCTATGACTTCGAGCGCGACGCGCCGCCAGCGACCCGCGTCCTGTCGGAAACGGCCGCCGCCTACATGAACCAGATGCTGACCCGCGTTCCCTATGTCGGCACGGCCAGGCGTTCCGCCGTCGACGGCGTGCTCACCGGCGGCAAGACCGGCACGACCCAGGCCTATCGCGACGCCTGGTTCTGTGGCTATACCGGCAACTACACCACGGCCGTCTGGTTCGGCAATGACGACTATACCTCGACCAACAACATGACCGGCGGTTCGCTGCCGGCGATGACCTTCAAGACGCTGATGGACTATGCCCACCAGGGCATCGACCTGCGCGCCATTCCCGGCGTCGAGACGCCGACGCCGGAGGCGGAGAAGGCGATCGCCGCGGCCAAGACGGCAAAGCCCGCGGCCGGCACCGACACTGTCGCGCCGATGATCCGGGCCCGCTCGCTGTCGTCCGAAACGACCCGGATGATCCGCGACATCGCCCGCCGCCTCAAGGAAGCCAAGCCCCTCAAGCTCGACCCGCAGAAGGTGGCGAGCATCGACTGATGCCATGGCAGATCTTGCACCGGCTTGTTTACGCGCGGTTAACCGCGTCCGCCGGTCTGCATGGGCAGCGGCGCCAAACCCGTCTATTGCTAGGGGGCCAGCCGCCCGATTCGGGCGTGCCGCATCACCCGGCGGTCAGGTTTGACCCGATTTTGATCACAGGACCAAGCATGAACCACTGGCTCGGCCTTGCCGCGCTTCCGCGTCTGACGGACGAGCAGATGGCGGCCTACGAGATATCGCGCGCGAAAGCCCGCGGCCATGCCCTGTCGCGCATGACCGTGACGATCGCCGCCTTCTACCTGTCCTATGCGCTGGTCGATACGCTGATCCTCGGCGACATCGTCTGGCTGTCGCTGTCGCTGCGCTTCGGCCTCATCCTGCCGCTGGCGTTCTTGCTCGGCTGGTATCAGTCGGGCATGGCGCGCTCGATGCGCGCCCGGGAGATCGCCACGCTTTGCGTCAGCATGGCGGCGAATCTCGTCTGGTGCTTCGTGCTCGCTTCGAGCCACAATCCGGCGGTGCTGCACTATTTCTATGCCGCGGCGATCTTCCAGATGGTGGTGACGATCGCGATCCGCCCGACCTTCGGCCTCGCCGTGTGGGCAAGCCTCGGCACGACGGCGATCAATTACGCCATGATCGGCCTGCTCGAAGGCGTGACGCCCGTCTACCTCTTCTATCACCTGGCGGTCTATGTGCCGATCCTGGTGCTGACGCTGGTCGCCAGCCACCAGCTGGAGGTCGAGCGGCAGCGCGCCTTCCTGCAACTGCACGAGAACGAGGCGCTGAAGCGCGAGCTGTCGCGGCAGAACGACGAGCTGGAGCGGCTGTCCTCGACCGATCCGCTGACACAGCTGCCCAACCGGCGCGGCACCGAGGCCGAGATCGCCCGGCTGCGCCGGCTGCTGACGCCGGCGGGGCTCGCCGACAGCGCCGTGCTGATTATCGACATCGACCATTTCAAGGCGTTCAACGACACCTATGGCCACGGCGCCGGCGACGAATGCCTGAAACGGGTGGCCCAGGTCATGCGGCGCGAACTGCCCGACGCGGTGCACATCGCCCGGCTGGGCGGCGAGGAATTTCTCGTCGTGCTGCCGCAGGCCGTGCCGGCGCGCGCGGAAATGCTGGCCGAGCGGCTGCGCCGGGCCGTCAGCGCGCTTTCCATCCGCCACGACAATACCGGCGACCGCAACCGCCGCGTCACCATCAGCCTCGGCGTCGCCTGCGGCTCGATCGCCACCGACTCCGCGCTGGCGCAGCTGCTTCAAGCCGCCGACGAGGCGCTCTACGCCGTCAAGGCATCGGGCCGCAACGGCTGGCAGCTGGCCGCTCCGGCGCCCGAACCGGCAAGGACCAACGCGGCCTGACGCCGCCACCCGGCCGGCGGCCGGTGCTACTCGGTGGCGGCCTTCTCTTCCGCCGGCAGGCGCGACTGCTTGAGCAGAACGACATCCTCGGTCGCCGCCGGCGCATCCGGCACGATGCTGGCCGTCGTCATCCGACCGTCGAGATTCACGGCGGCACTGGTGGTGTGCGTGCTGCAATCGGCCAGGGCCCAGCCCGCCGACATCGCCAGCACGGCGGCACTCAAGGCAAGAGTCTTCATGGCTCATTCCTCCGTTGGTTCACAGAGCAGAGGATAGCGCTTTATTGAGCGATTTCTAAATCACGTTTTCGAGGATGGCGGGCTTGCCCCCGAGGGTCGGACGATCCGGCTCGTGCGTCCGGCGGCGGGCGGACGTCAATTGCCCCCGCGCCCCGCACCCCGCGCCCCGATCCGGGCAAAGCCTGCCCATCATGGATTGCAGCGACAGATGCCGGCGATGGATCAAGGCGGGCGGTTGGTCTATGGTCTCTCGATGCGCTCCGGCGGCCAAGGGTTTTCGCCCGATGCCGGCAGGCGCATCAGCATGGCAAGAGGAGTTGCAGAGTGAGCGTTGCCTTCGTCAAGGAAGAGAGTGCCGAAGCGGCGGCGGAAACCCTGCTGCCCGACCGCCCGGTCTCGCCCCATCCCAATCTCGTCACCGAGGCGGGCCTGAAGGCGCTCGAGCAGCAGCTCGAGGCGGCGCGCGCGGCCTATGAGGCGACGACGGCCATCGAGGACGTGAACGAACGCCGGCGCCAGGCGGCCGGCCCCTTGCGCGACCTGCGCTACTATGCCGAACGCGTCCACTCCGCCCAGCTCGTGCCTGCGCCGGAGGCCAGCGACCGCGTCGCCTTCGGCGGCTCCGTCACCTTCTCGCGCAGCGACGGCCGGGTGCAGACCTACCGCATTGTCGGCGAGGACGAGGCCGACCCGAAGACCGGCTCGATCTCCTACGTCTCCCCGGTCGCCCGGCTTCTGCTCGGCAAGGAAGTCGGCGACGTGGTCTCGATGGGCGAGCAGGAACTGGAGATCGTCGCGGTGGGGTGATGGGGTGCCTGGAGGAAGGCACGCGCAATTCATATTGCAAAACTATTGTGTTTTTCCATATATTGTGGGCAACGAAGGAGCCCAGCCCATGGCACGCGCAAAGACCTTTTCCCTCGGTGACGCCTATGACGGCATTCTGGCCGATCTGGTGCGAAGCGGCCGGTTCGGCACGGAAACCGAAGTGGTCCGGGCCGGAATCCGCATGCTCGCGGATTACGAGGTCAAGATGCGCTCGCTGCGGCAGGACGTCGGCGCCGCCGATGCGGAGATTGCGGCAGGGCGCGGCAAGACATATTCTTCGAGTGCCGAAATCCTGGACGAGGTGATGGAGGAGAGCCGGAGCCATCGAACCGAAACGCCTGATCATCGCGCCGCTGGCGATTGAAGATCTGCGGGGCATTCGGCGCTACATCGCCCGGACCAGCCCGCACTATGCCCGCGCGTTCCTGGCGGACCTGACCGCCAAGATCGCATGGATCGCAGAGGTCGACTTCTCCGGCTCGCCCCGCGACCACATTCTCGAGGGCCTGCGGGGCCTGCCATACCGCGACCGCTGCATCTATTTCCGCACCTATCCTGACCGCATCGTGATCCTGCGCGTGCTGCATGGCGCCCAGGACGTCAGGCCGGTGGACTTCGGTGGGGAGTAATGAGGGGCGCGGTGTTGTGGGCGGGGGAATGTCCACGTCACCTGGTAAACCGGCTGCTGTTCGGGAAGACCGACGGTGATCTGGCGGCATTGGCGATGCAGGAGCCGAAATCGTGGCGCTGGGTGATGGGGAGCCATACGGTGCGCCGGCGCGCCGCCGGTTCGCTCGCGCCCAGATGTTGCATCCGCAGCGCCCCAAGGCCGGGGTCCATTCGCCCGGCGGATGCAGCCTCGTGGCCGACGCTCGTCGATGCGCCCACCTCGCCGGCTAAAAAGCGCTAATCGAATGCGCGAAATTCCCAGGGATTGATGACGAGCGCACCGGTCTCGGCGAAATCGGCGACATTGCGGGTGGCAATCGAAGCACCGCGCGAGACGGCGATGGCGGCGATCTGCGCGTCGAACTGGCTGATCGGCCGACCGATGGAACGGCGACGGGCGGCAATCACCGCATAGCTTCCTGCCGCCTCGCGATCGAAGGCGAGCACACGGCCCGCGAGGTCCTCGGAGAAGATCGGTCTCACGGCCGTCTCGAGCGCCTGACGCCTGCGGCCATCGGGCAGGAGCGCCAATCCGTAGAGGATTTCCGCCTCGGTCACGGCCGTGGTGAAAACCGCTGCGGCAGGCTGTGCGGCAAGCCAGGCGACAACCGCCGGCGAAGGGCTCGGCGCCAGAAGCTCCGACAGGACATTGGTGTCGAGTACGATCATTCGCCCAGGACCGGCGCTTCCCGGATCGGTTCGCGGGGGGCGATCTCGAGCTCGACGCCGCCCAGCGCGGCGACCCTTTGCCGGATCGTCTCGGCCAGATTGCCGGGCCGCGGGCCTTCCGCCGAGAGCGTCGAACGCAGAATGTCGCGCGCCTCGTCCTCCATGGACCGTCCATGGCTCGCGGCGCGCAGCCGCAGCCGCTGCTTCAGCCCGTCATCGAGATTGCGAATGGTAATGCTCGCCATTTCTGCCTCTGTCATCAATGATCGCAATGTAGTCAATGATAGCATTGCGATCAAGGCTGGTGCGCGTCAAGGGTTGCGTCTCCGCTGCCCTTCATCCGCCTGCCGGCACCTTCTCCCCGCACGCGGGGAGAAGGGACATGCGGCCCCCGCCGGGGCCATCCCCTCTCCCCCTTCTACGGGGGTCCGAAGGACGGGTCGAGACACGTGGCTCGACCCCGGTCGGGTCAGGGTGAGGGGCAAGGCCGGAGACTCGACGGCCGGTGACGGGGGTGGCTTTCGACCGGCGGCGAACTCGTGGCCGCCGATGTTTGCGGTTCTTGCGTCATTCGCGAACTCCAGGTTCGGTCTCCCCCGCTCCTCGTCCGCCTGCCTGCCGCCGCCCCCGGCCCTTCGCTTGGGCTCCGGGCGTTCGTCGTTCGAAACGATTCGCTGGATCGTTTCGTCGGCTGCGCCGACCATTCCTCACCCTTCACCTTCCCCGGAATCAGTGCTACCCGTTTGACCGTGCAATCTGGTTCAAGGCATCACGTGTTTCGGGTTCCCCTTCTCATCGCCGTTTCGCTTTTCATCGCCTTTGGCGGGGGGATATTGACGACGCTTTCGGCGCTCAATGCGTCGGCCGGCTTCGGCGCCATTCGGCTCGGCGTGTGGAGCGCCTTTCCCGACGTGCAGACGGCCGGGGCCGATCCTTATGCCAAGTCGCACCGGGCCAAGGCCGGGCGGCTGCTCTATGGTTCGGCCGAGGGGCTGACATTCACCGCCTCGACCGACGAGAGCGGACGGCAACTGACCGCCAACTGCACCTATAAGATCGTCGGGCGCACGCCGACGGCGAGACTCTGGACGCTCTATGCCGCCAGTCCGGACGGACGACCGCTCGAGACGCGGGCCGAACTGCCCTTCGCGCACAATTCCCAAGGCATATTGCGCAATCGCGACGGCTCGTTCGAGATCACGGTTTCGCCGACGGCCAAGCCGATGAACTGGCTGGCGCTGCCCGATGCCGGGGCGTTTTCGCTGGTGCTGACATTGCTCGACACGCCGGCGGCCGGCAGTTCGGGGCTGATCGGGCTGGAAATGCCGAAGGTGGAGAGCCTCGGATGCGGCCAATGAACCGGCTGACCTATGCGGTGCTGACCGGCCTGATCGGCGCGGCCCTGCTGCACATCATCATCATCCTGTCGCTGCCAAATTTCACCGGCAAGGACGCCTTCACCCGCGTCAAGATGACCGGGCCGTCGCATCGCTTCATCAGCCTGCCCGACCTCTCGGACGCCCGGGCCGACACGCGGGCCGATGCGGGCGGGCTTTCCAATGTCGATCCGTTCCTGAAGGTGGCGGTCTGCCATTTCGACCTGACGCTGGCGCCGATCCGGCTTCTGGCGCCTGCCGGGCCGAGCTTCTGGTCGATGGCGGTCTACGACCAGGATTCCAACGAGGTGTTCTCGATGAACGACCGCACCTCGGTCGGCGGCGATCTGGATGCGCTGGTGGCAAGCCCGGTGCAGGTGGCGCAGATCCGCAAGGCGCCGGGGGCGGCGCTGACCCAGTCGATCATCGTCGAGCACAGGGGCACGACGGGTTATATCGTGCTGCGCACCATGGTGCCGGCGCCGAGCTTTGCCGCCCAGGCCTCCGCCTTCCTCGACGAGGCCGTGTGCGCGCCGCTTTCCGGCGACTGAGGCCAGGAAGGCCCGCGCCGGCTGTCGGCAATGCTTCGGCCCGCCTCAGCGGCCGAGGCTGTCCTGGCCCTTGCCGCCCTGCGGGCGCGGCAGCGCCGGAAGCCGCGGCTCGGCCTTCGCCGGCGGCTCGCGCCGCTCGTAGCGGATGCCGGTGAACAGCAGCACCTTCGCCGCCGCACCATCGCTGCGCACGGCGCGCGCACCGAACGAAAGCCTGTCCGTAATCCTGATAATGTCCGCCATTCTCGTCTCCATGATTGAAAATCGAGACGGATGAAGTTCGAGCGATCTCACCCTGCCCTTCGCCTGGAAGAGCCAGCGCAGTCTCCGACCGCCGGACCGCGCGACATAATGCGGCCGGCGCCGGCCGAAGCCATTCTGCGCCTTTCTCTTGCGCGCTCAAAGAGGGGGTCGGGTCCTGCCCTCCGAGGGCACGCAAACTGCGGTTCTTGCGGGGTCGACGCGAATCACCGCCGCGCCACCTCGCTACCTGTCGATTGAGCCATAGCTTAGTTAACAGGTTGCTAACAAATTGCCTCTACAGTGTGCCAATCAGGTATTGCGTAGGTGTGGGTCTTGTCGTGATCGATCAGTTTCGAGAGCTGGAAAAGCCGGTGAGCGTGAGGAAAAGGGACGTTGTGTTGATGGCGACCGTCACGAGTTTCGAAGCCCTTACCTTCCCGTCCAAATCCGAACTCAGGCAATTCGCCGAACTGTTCACGCCGCTGTTCCACGCCTCGACCGAGGAAGCCCGCCGCCAGGCCGTGGCGGCGCTGTCGCAATGCCCCAACGTTCCGGGCGCCGTCGCGCTCTTCATCGCCTCGCAGCCGATCTCGATCGCCGCGCCCTTCCTCGTCTCCTCGCCCTGTCTCTCCGACGACCTGCTGATCATGATCGCCCGCACCCAAGGGGCCGACCACGCCCGCGCCATCGTCCGGCGCGAGCAGCTGTCGCCCACCGTGATCGACACGCTGGTCGGCCTGCGCCACAGCGAGCCCACCCGGACCGCAGCACCCGCCGCCGAGGCAGAGCCGAAGGCCGAAGCCATGGCCCGGACGACGGCCAGAACCGCCGCATCCGACCGGGCCGCGACGGCAGAGGCGGGTTCGACCGCCGGAGCAACGCCGGACCTTTCCGCCGCAGGTGCAGCAGCGGAGACCGCCGTCGCTCCCGCCGCAACATCCAAGCGCGGCAAGACGGCCAGGTCTGCCAAGACGGGAAAGTCCGCGGCACCTGCCGCTTCTTCGGCCGAGGCCGATACGGCCGCAGGCGCCGTCGCCATCAGCGCCGCCGAGCGCGAGGAGCAATTGCGCGACCAGATCCGTAGGCTCGCCGCCCATGTCAACCGCCCGAGCAGCGACCGGCTGGGGCTTCGCACCATCACCGCCATGCAGGCGGCGCTTCTGGTGCGCTTCGCCCGCAACCGCGAAGGCGCGCATTTCGCCACGACGCTCGCCGACATCCTGTCCTCCAGCCGGTGGCTGGCCGAGCGCATCCTGCTCGACCTGTCCGGCCGGCAGCTGGCGACCACGCTTCTGGGCGTCGGCATGGAAGCGGCCGAGGCGGTGTTCGTGCTGGAGAAGCTCTATCCGCATCTCGCCAAGCCGGCGCCGGGCGCAACCCGCGCCGAGCAGCTGT
The DNA here is from genome assembly GCF_059424725.1 of Allorhizobium sp. GW101-3B10. Classification (NCBI taxonomy): domain Bacteria; kingdom Pseudomonadati; phylum Pseudomonadota; class Alphaproteobacteria; order Hyphomicrobiales; family Rhizobiaceae; genus Allorhizobium; species Allorhizobium sp. GW101-3B10. The sequence goes on from NZ_JBWKZR010000001.1 coordinate 2,525,907, forward strand.
GGAACGGGCTCGTCGCCCTCGACTGCGAGGAACGCATCGAGACCTGGCGGCGCGCCGACAGCTATACCTTCCAGCCCGACCAGGACGTCCCCGCCCTTGCGCCGGCCAACACGCCGACCCCCCGCCCCGCCCCGACCCTCGTCCCTTCCAGCGACACCCGCAGCCGCCCGGTCCTGCGGCATCGCATGCGGTGATGGACGACTTCTTCTCCCCTTGTGGGAGAAGAAGCGAAATCGAGGGCTTAGCCGAAGGCTAAACCTCAGATTTCGCAGATGAGGGGGTTGGGCGGGGCATGGCGAGAGAGCCCCCCTCACCAACAATTTCTAGCACTTAGCTGACGCTAAGATGCTGAAATTGTATCCTCTCCCACTGGGGGAGAGGAGAATGCCGCTCACCCGGCCGCCATGGGCAGCAGCGGGCCGAGGTCGTCGAGTTCGATTTCCAGCACCCAGAAATCGGAATCGAAGCGGCGTTCGCGCTCGAGCAGGGTGTCGATGGCCTGCGGTTCGCCGCGGGCAAGGCGGATCTCGAAGAGGCGGCTGTCGCGGTCCTCGTCGATCACCAGGGCCTGGGGAGCCGGGCCGTAGAGGGTTTCGCTGCCGTCGCGAAAACGCTGGCGCACATAGATGGCGCCCGCCTCCTCGATGCCCTTCTTGGTGACCGCGGCAAAGCCGCCGGCGGAAAAGACGCGGCGGACAAGGGCGGAGACGAAAAGATCGGAACGGACACGCATGGGGCGTGTCTTAGCCGAACCGGGCGGGCATGGGAATGGCCAGGCCCCTGACACCGCCCCCTTGGACCGCACGGCCAGGCCCGGGCCTGGCCCGCCGAGCCGGCCATGTGCCATCGCCGGCCGTGCCCATGCCCTGCCCCCTTGCCGGGCGGACGCGCCACGGCCCGGTCGGCCGCGCTGGTCCGGACGGCCCTTGTCGTGCTTTGCAAGCCTGCCCGCTCAGACGCTTTCGCGCTTGCCGGCGAGGCGGGCGGCGGGGGCCGGCTGCGCGGCGATGCCGGCGGGCTCGACGGGTTCAGCGGCCACGGCAAGCTCGAGGGTTTCGGTCGCCAGCCCCTCGGGGCTCACCTCCTCGGCGCTCACCTCGCGCATCCATTCGCGCCAGATGGCGACGAGCAGCGCCATCAGCACCGGCCCGACGAAGAGGCCGAGGAAGCCCATGGTCTTCACCCCGCCGATCAGCCCGAAGAAGGTCGGCAGGAAGGGCAGCTTGATCGGCCCGCCGACGAGGCGGGGCCGCAGCGTCTTGTCGACGATGAACAGCTCGATCGTGCCCCAGGCCAAGAGCGCGATGCCGGCGACCAGCGAGCCGCTGGCCATGAGGTAGAAGGAGACCAGCGAAAAGGCGAGCGGCGCGCCGCCGGGGATGAGCGCCATGACGCCGGAAATGAGGCCGAGCGTGACGGCCGAGGGCACGCCGGCCAGCCAGTAGGCGGTGCCGAGCACGATGCCCTCGCCGATCGCGATGATGGTCATGCCGGTGACGGTCGACGAAATGGTGAGCGGCACGATGCGCGACACGCGCTCCCAGCGTTTCGGCAGGATGCGCTCGCCCAGCCGATCGAGCTGGGCGACCAGCTGCTCGCCGTCGCGATAGACGAAGAACAGCGAGATCAGCATGAACAGCAGCGTCAGGAACCACTGGAAGGCCGAGGCGCCGACGACCAGCAGGCCGCGATAGATGCTGCCGATATTCGAGCCGCTGGTGAGCTGGACCACTTCGCCGAGCCCGCCGGGATGGCTCAAATAGCGCGTCCACTGTTCGGCGAGCGACTGGCCGATGATCGGGATGCCGGCGAGCCACGAGGGCACGGGCGCGCCGGCGGCATTGGCCTCGATCGCCCAGACGGCCCAGATCTTCACCTCCTGCACGGCATAGGCGGCGGCCAGCGAGATCGGCACGACGATGAAGGAGATGACGAGCAGGATGGCGAGCGTGGCGCCGAGCGTGCGGTTGCCGTTGACGGCGGCGAGAAGCCGCCGGTAAATCGGCCAGGAGGCAAAGCCGATGACCAGCGCCGCCAGCCCCGGCACGAGAAAGCCGTGGAAGAAATAGACGCCGGCCAAGAGCACGAAGACCAGCAGCCAGCGCGCCGCGGCCATCGGGCCGACCAGCGAGGCGCGCTCGTCCTCCGGCGGACCGGACGGCTCCGCCCTGCTCACGCCGTCACTTCCCTTGCCCTTCAAAGACTGCACCCCGACACTCCCCTTGCTGCACCGGCCCGGCAGCACTTTTTAGCGCAACCGGATCCGCCACCACCAATGTTTCCACGAGGCCCCGCCGTCAAGGGCGCGGCCCGCGAAAACGGACGATGGGGTTCTATATGGGGATGGGGTATGACGGGGGGAAGACGGGTGTGGGGTGATGGCCGCTGGACTTTTCATGCTCCGGACGACATCCTTAGGCGCGCTGAAGAAAAAATTGGTGAACCTGCATGCCCTTGTTGACGCGGTGTTGTATGCTTAATTGATAAGCTCTTGAAGGACGAGCAAGGACACAGGAATTCGCATCTGCAAATGCTTTGAATAAGCACAAGATGGCAAGATCGGTAAGGGCGAGGTGAAAATGGTAGGCCGTTGGTTTCCACTGCATGAAAACCACGCGATAAATGTGATGGCATTGGCAATCAAATTTGTCGAACCAATTCCCGCGCCGCTTTTTCGAAAGGCTCTGGGCATAGTCGGCGGGCAAGCGGAGCGGCACGGCTTTCTGGATCGTCAACAAACCAATACAGCATATGAGTTTAAAATCGAGAGAGGCATTCCTCTACCTCCTAAGCAGATTACATCTGGCGGGGTGCTGTTCTCGGCATATGTTGAGAGCGAGAATGGAAACGTCTTAGGTCGCATGCCAAGCGAACAAGTACAGATCGAAGAAAACTCTATTGTTTACCGGACTTGGGATTACATCTCCTGGACCTGGCAAAAAGATAGAATAATTGACATAATTGGAGGCTGCATTGACGCTCTTAGCGGAATTATTGCAGTCAGCTCTATTCGTATCGAATACCAGGACCGTTTTTATTTTGACGGCCCGGCGGCCGAGGCCGTACCTAGAAGCCTGCTAAGAAATGGAAGTGAGTTTCTCTCTCCCCACATAATGGACAAGAGTGAGCTGTGGCACTCACACACAGGTATGTTCTTTCCAAGGTTGACCGCAGCGAACCGTCTGCTTCAAATCAACGTGGACGCCGTGGATGAGGAGAACGACACCGGAGAGGTCAAGCGCTGGGTGAACATTATGACCGCACGCGAGAATCGTTATCCAGGAGGCGCAGAAAACGCTGTAGCACTTGACTTGCAGTTGCTTTCTTCCGACATTGAAGAAGAACACCTTGAGTTGAAAAATGCCCTCGCTGACATTCTCAGCGACGACGCGGCAAAGCAGATTTATTTGAAGGATTGACCATGTTCGCGACGGGGCGATTGGTAACAGATTCTGCCTGGTGTATTCCCTATGGAAGCGTTGCACCTGAGAGTGTGTCAGATATCCGATCTGCGTACGGAATCGCACACAGAAATGCGACTGACGAAAGCGGCACTTCAAGTAGTGATGACACCGCCACATTAAGTGATGCCTTTTCCGAGCGTCGCGTAGTTCGTCTGGGTGCGCGCCGCGAACATATCAAGGCAAGATTTCGAATGCTCCGGCGTTTGCGTGATAACCATGACGGAGAAGGTGCGCGTGCAGCGCAGCAGATGAGCGTTGATTACGCAATTGCGTTTATTGGGCGCCACACCTTTGAACTTCCTGCTCTAGCTACCCTCAATGATGAAGGATTGGCAGTCATTGAGTTCCACGGAACGCAAAAGGATGTGTTTGCGGAAATAACTTTCAGCCCAGATAATCAGATCGAATGCTACTGGAAAGCGGATAATCTGCCGTCGCAAATGTGTGCTGGAAAGCCAGATGATCCAGTTGTGGTGGAATTTCTCGCTCGTTTTGCTGTGAGCTAACTTCGTGGACTGCGAAGAATGCAGGCGCCTCCTAGCTGAGGAATACTTAGACGAAAGTCTCGCCAAGAAACTGGAGGGTATCTGCCCCAATTGCCAGTGTGAAGTCTATTCGATGGGCTTCAACTCCCCCGGGCCGGTGGCCAACGAGGAGACCTTGTTTCGTCTGCTAGTTTCTCCTCGCGACTACGACCCGACTACAGACCTCATATCTAAGCAGCCGTTTGAGAAACTGTTCGCCACGGGCTTGAGCGTGATGCGATCCATTGGTTCAAACGATGACTTCGTTGGTATGGCTGAGGAAAACTTGGGATCAAAGCCCGACTCGCCTTTTCGACGGGTCAGAGCCTTGTGCAGCGCACTGGCGAAAGAAATCCGGAGCATTAAGGACGCGAGCGACCACCAGTCATTCTGCATATACGATCAAATTGTCCCACGCAGATACAAGGCTGGTCTAGATCCGATATCCACCCACGCAGGAGTATTTCAAAGAGAAATTAAAGCGGGAGTGGACGGAGCCAAGCGGCTAAACAAAGACCTAGCGCTTGAAGCATACAAGCTTTTCACAAAGCAACATTTGGGTGTCGAAGATTTTCGGGACCACCTATTTAGCGACATCAACGAGAAAGCCGCACGCGGAGATTTCATCAACAACGAGCAAGCGACTTAGGATCTCCCGGCATGCATCCCGATTGACTTTGCGGCTTTGGATCCAATGCTTTCTTAAAGGCCCGACCCGGCGCGGAGAGTGGCCGTTTCTTGCCACAAAAGTCAACTATGGAAGCTGGTGAGCCTCACCCTGCCACCATTCACATCGTGCAAAGAAACGATTCTCCCTCCCCCAACTCAGCTCGGCCGCGCCTGCACCCAGTTGTGCCACTCACCTTCCGAGCCGTGGAAGACGTTCAAATCGATCTTCTCGTTGACGCCGTGCGACAGGCCGGAGCCGGAATATTGCCAGAAGAGCCATTTGCGGCCGGGATAGACCTTGGAGGGGTGGGCGGCGACGGAGCGGAGCCAGAAGGGGTAGTCCAAGAACTCGCCCTTGAGGTTGTCGCGGTAGAAATCGGGCGCGGTGTAGATGATCGGGCGCTGGCCGTAGTGGCGCTCCAGCTTGTCCATGAAGACCCGCATCTTTTCCAGCACCTTGGCGCGCGACAGGCGGCGCTTGCAGCTGGATTCGCCATTGTATTCGACGTCGATGACCGGCGGCAGGGCGCCCGCCTCGCGCGGCACGTTGCGGATGAACCAGTCGGCCTGTTCGCCCGCCGTGCGGCACCAGTAGAAGAAGTGGTAGGCGCCGCGCTTGATGCCGGCTTCCCTGGCGCGCCGCCAGTTCTTCTTGAACATCGGGTCGAGATGGTCGCCGCCGTCGGTCGCCTTGATATAGGCGAAGTTGGCGCCTTGGGTGCGGAGCTTCGCCCAGTCGATGTCGCCCTGCCAGCGCGACACGTCGACGCCGTGCACGGCGAGCTTCTTCGGCGACTGCTTGCCGAAATTGATCGGCTTGGCGTCGCGGAACTGGCGGCTGTAGACGCGCGACGTCTTTTGCGACGGAGCGGCGGCGAGCGGCGGCTCGGGTGTCATCAGGGCTGCGACCGGGCGCTCGTTCGGCACGGCCATGCCGAGCGTTTCCTGCGCCGGCGCGAAGACCGCGGGCTCAGGCACCTGGCCGGCCCAGGCGAGCTCGTGCGGGGCTGCGGCGGCGAGCGGGGCGGACGGCGCGGCAAGCGGCGCTGATGGGGTGGCTGCCGCCTGCAGCAGGGCGTCGGGGGCGGATTGCTGGGCTGCCATGGGAGCGAGCCGGCCGCTCTTGCCGATCGCGGCCGAGGGCACGGGGCCGGAGGGCGTCGGCGTGACCGAACTCGTCTGCTGCGGCGATATGCCGTCCAGGACGCTTTCCGGCTCAGAACCGGAGACGCAGCCGGCCACGGTCAGGCAGGCAAGGAGAAGTGCTGGTGCAGCCGAAAAACGCATTTTGAACCCGAAACGCAAGACAACAGGGACGGCAGTCTGCGCGCCGCTTTGGGCGGGCGCGCGAATTGCTAACGGAAACTTACCGGAAAAAGCTGAATGCAATCTTTACAGATCGTGGCCGGACCAAGGCGGTTGCGCGGCGCTGGTCCCCTGCCCCACTGCCCTGCCATGCGGCAGACGGCCGGCGCCGGGCCTATTCGCGCGGCGTCGGCCAAGGGCATGGTGAGGATCGGCGGACGGCGAAGCGCCGGGCGCCGATGGCGGGCGATGTCAGACGCGGATCGCCAGGCGCAGGCCGCCCCAGTGGCGGCCGCCGACGGTGATCGGGGCGGAAATGTCCTTCATCACGACGAAATTGCCGCCGCCCATGTCGCGCCTATAGGTCTGGACGAGGAAGGGCGCGGTGGAGCGCCCGGCGGCCAGCCCGACGCGATCGGCGAAGATGCGGCGGTTGCGGCAGTTGGCGGTGTTCCACACCGAATCGCCGGGGCGCTGGGGGGCGGAGAATTTCTTGTTGTGGGTCGGCAGGTAGCCGTTGGTGTCGACCGCGGCGCAGAAGCCGATGCGGTCGGAGAGCGTCAGCACCGGCTCGAGAATGCCCGGCAGGGCCTGGTCGGTGAATTCGGTAAACGCCGCCATCATCTGCACCGGGTCGGTGCCGGGGATCGGCCGGTAATTGCGGTCGAACAGGGCGTTCAAACCGATGCGGCCGCCGTCGACGGCGCGCTGGAAGGTGGCGGAGATCTGCGCCGCGACATCGCGGGCGGCGTTGATCCACGGGCTGTCGGCGGTCTCGATGCCGGCCGAGGCGGTGAGCTGGATCAGCGTTTCGGAGAGCGCGACGACGCGGTCGACGCGGGTTGCGGCATTCTGCAGGGCGGTGTCGGACTCCAGCACCTCGCCGGCCATGACGTTGAGCGTGCCGACGAATTCGGCGCATTGCTGGTCGACGGTGTCGGTGGTGCGGGCCATGACGGAGGAGCCGTCGAGGATGCGGGTGATGACCTGTTCCATCGAGCCGAACGAGCTGTTCATCGCCTGCGAGGTCTCGCGCACGTCGAGCGCGCTTTCGCTGGCGCCGCGGCCGGCCTCCGACAGGCGGCCGATCTTGCCGCGGATCTCGTTCAGCGTCTGCTGGATCGAGCCGGTGGCCTGCGAGGTCTGCAGCGAGAGCGCGCGGATTTCGGCGGCGACCACGGCGAAGCCCTTGCCCGCCTCGCCGGCGCGGGCGGCCTCGATCGCGGCGTTCAGCGCCAGAAGATTGGTCTGGCGGGCGATCGAGCCGATCTCCTCGGCGACCTTGTCGACATTGCCAAGCGAGATCGAGAAGGAGCCGATCTCGGTCGAGATTTCCTGGGAGGCGGCGACCATCAGGTCGATCTTGCCGACCGCGCCGGAGAGCCGCGCGGAGGATTCGCCCAGCATGCGGCGGGCCTCGACGGCGGTCTCGTCGGTGGCGCGCAGCGACGAGGCGACGGTCTTGTTGGTTTCGGCGATGGAGAGCGCGGTGCGGGTCACCTGGTCGAAGGTCGAGGCGTGGCGCTTCGACATGGCGGCGACGTCCTGGATGGCGCCGGCGATGTCGACGAGGTCGATGCCGAGTGTCGAGGCCTCGTCGGCGAGCTTGCTGACGATCCGGCGCAGGGTTTCGGCGTCGGCGCCACGCGCCTGCGCCTCGGCCGGCTCTTCGGCGGGCGGCTCTTCGATGAATTCCTCTGGCGATGCCAGGCTGGTCTGTGCACTCATTGCAGTTCCTCTCCCGGGAATGCGCGATTGTGACGCAACACGGTTAAGGAATCGCAAATGTAGTCTATTGCGGATTAACGATAAGGCCGGCGCGCGGCGGGCCGCGTCCGGGGCCTCACAGCGCCCCGATGTCGCGGAGTTTCTTCAGCACGGTCTCGCTCGGCTCGCCGGTTTCCGGCAGGCGGTAGTGGCGCTCGAAGCGGCGGATGGCGGCGCGGGTCTGTTCGCCGGCGACGCCGTCGACGCTGACATCGGTATAGGCGATGTTGGCAAGGCCGCGCTGGATTTCCATGATCAGCGCCGCATCTTGCGCCGTGCCGCGCAGCGAGACCGGAAGGGCGGCCGGCGGTGCGACGGCGGGGCGGAGGGCATTGCGCGTGCCCTGCGGCTTGGTCGGCGCGGTGACGACGACCTTGGAGGCATTGCGGATGGCGGCGGCGACCGGGTCGGCGACCGCGGCGGGGGCGCTCAGATCCTCGGCCGGGCGGCTCTTCGGCACGGCGGCGGTGACGCGGCTGTCGACCTTGAGGGCGGAGAGCAGTTCCGGGCTGACGAGGCCGTTCGCCTCCACCCCGATCGAGCGCTGGAAGACGGCGATGGCGGCCTCGGTGCGCGGGCCGATCACGCCGTCGGCGACGCCGTCATAGAGGCCGAGCCTGGCAAGCTCGCTCTGCACGGACACCACGAGGGCGGCATTGTCGGGCACGGCGACGGTGTCTGTGGCGGCCGTCGTGGTCGCCACATCGGTCGCGGGTGGGGCGGTCGCGGCCTGCTCGCCGGCCGGCGAAACGGAAGCCGGAGCGCCGGCATCCTCGCGCTCGATCTTGAAGGTGGTGACGGTGGCCGGGTCCTGCTCGAGCCTGGCATTGCGGGTGACGCCGGCGAGCGCGTTGAAATCGCTGGTGTCGCGGGTCGAGAAGATCGGCGAGGGATGCTGGCCCGGCTGGTACCACAGGGCATTGGCGGCGATGAAACCGAAGGCGACGGAAAAGGCCGCAAGGCCGCCCACCGGCCGCGGATGACGGCCGACGAGGCGTGCCAGCGCGCCGGCGCCGGCGAGCAGAAGGCCGGCCACCCGCGGGGGGGCCTTCTTCTTCTCAGGCGATTTTCGCTTTGGCTTCGTCATACCCAGTCTTTCTTTCGCTCTCCATCGCGACCGGCCTGTCCATGGCTTTCAACCGCGGCGGAAACTCGACCGTATTGTGCTCGTCTGCGGCCTCCGCGCCGGCGCCCGAGCCATCGGCCGGCAGGCGGACGGTCACGACGGTGCCCACGCCCGGCATGCTTTCCATCAGGAAAGTCCCGCCATGCAGCGCCGTCAAGCCCTTGACCAGCGACAGGCCGAGGCCGGAGCCTTCGTAGGCGCGGTTCAGGTCGCTGTGGACCTGGGTGAAGGGCCGGCCGATCAGGGCCATCTTTTCCGGCGCGATGCCGATGCCGGTGTCGGAGACAACGATCTTCAGGTCGCGCCCGTCGCGGCTGGCATCGATGATGACCGAGCCGCCCGCTTCGGTGAACTTGATGGCATTGCCGACGAGATTGATCAAGACCTGGCGCACGGCGCGTTCGTCGGCGACCACCTCGCCGAGCCCGCGGGCGATGCGGCTGGTCAGCGTGACGCCCTTGCTGGCGGCCTGCAGCGACAGCATCTGCTCGCATTCGGACACGGCCTCGCCGATGACGAAATGCTCGAGCATCAGCTCGTAGCGGCCGGCCTCGATCTTCGACATGTCGAGCATGGCGTTGACGACCGAGAGCAGATGGGCGCCGGACTGGCGGATGAGCTGGACATATTCGCGCTGGCGGTCGTTTTCGAGCTTGCCGAAATATTCGCCGGCGAGGATGTCGGAGAAGCCGAGAATGGCATTGAGCGGCGTGCGCAGCTCGTGGCTGACGGCGGCGAGGAAGCGCGACTTCGCCTCGTGGGCGGCGACGGCCTCGTCTTCCTTTTCCAGTACGACGTTGCGGATCGACATTTCGCCGGCGATGTCGAGCAACTGGGCATGGACGAAGGCCAGCTCGCCGTCGGGGTGGCGCGTGGCGGTCATGTCCATGCGCACGTTCATGAACTGGGCCTGGTCGATGCCGATCACCGGGCGGTCGAGGCGCAGGTCGATGACCACGGCATCGGCACCCTGGCGCAGTTCGTCGAGCGCCTGGACGAAGGCGATGCGGTCGGAGACATGGACCTGTTCGGCGAACGGACGGCCGAAGGGATCGCGCAGGAAGGACAGGAACATCTCGCGGTCGCGGCCGCCGGCCTCGCGCACATTGCCGGCGGTGTCGAGACCGAGCAGGAGGCCCGGGCAGACATCGAAGGGCGAGCGGATTTCAGCGTCGGCGCCATCATTCGCGGCGGCCGGATAGGTGGCGCGGCGAAGGGCGATCAGCGCGACGGCGCAGAGAAGAAAGAGCGAGACGACGGCGGCAAAGCCGAGCGGCAGTGCCACGGCCGGGCCATAATAGAAGGAGAGCGCCAGTGGAACGGCCAACAGCATCACGGCAAAGCCGGCGGCGAGGTGGCGCAGCACCGCGATCTCGCGCGGATCGGCCGGTTCTCTGCCGCCATTCGACGCCAGGCAGCGGTCGGCCGCGCGATCGAGAATCGCTTTCGCCCTGTCAGCCATGTTACGCAATACTTGCACGCCAAAATCCGCGAAACGGTTCGATTTCGAGAGCCCGACCTTAGGGCCGATGCGCTTAAGGAAAAGATAAGGCAAGGCCTTCCGGAGCCCCGGAAAGGCCGCCGAGGGCCCAGTTTGGGACACTTCCGCCGGGCTTTGTCGAACGTGGTTAATGGGGCGTAAGCGGCGGATTTGTCTGTGTTTTCCCGATTGCGTTAAGATTTGTGTCGAAGCCCCGGGCCAAGAAGCGGTGGATTGCCGGGCCGCCGCCACAATTATGCTTAACGCCAGTCCCTAAAGTTTGAAGGAAATGCCAAACGAGCGGCCGCTGACGCGCCGTTCGTTCAAATTTGAGACAAATCCGAGCGGGTTTTGCAAAGCGATCTTTGCACCCCGCCGGTAGCTTGCCCTCACAAGTCCGGGAGACAACCCGGCACGACCCGACAATGACCGGAAGAACGGGATTGGGACGGGCAAAACGGGATTGGTGAAGACGATGTGGTTTCTGATCAAAGGAGCTTTCTGGTGCTCGATGACGCTGGTGGTGCTGTCGTTCTTCAGCAGCCAGCCTCAGGAAGACACCGCCGGCGGACCGCGCCTTGAAATGGGCGACGCGATCGCGGCGGCAACGGATGCCTATCAGTATCTCTCCGCCATCTGCACCGAAAAGCCGGACGTCTGCGAAAAGGGCGCCGAGACTTTTCAGGCGCTGGGAGAGCGGGCCCGCGAAGGGGCGCTCGTCGCCTACCAGATCCTCGACAGCCAGTTTTCCGACGACGGCGACGAGGCGTCGGCCGAGAACAAGCCCGCCCGCCCGTCACTGACGGCGGATGCCGCGCCTGTAAAGGCAGAGCCCGCAACCGACGTCGTCACCACCGGCACGGTCGTGCCGCAGCCCAAGCCGAAGACCGGCAACGGCCCGAAACCCTATACGCCGCCGAAGCCCTAAGGAGACCGAGGCCGGCACCGCCCTCTCAAGCCGCAAGGCACGGCGCGGCGCCCCATGAAATTCCGCAGGGCCGCGCGCCGGCCCTGGAACACCGCTTGCATCGGAGCACCCTCTGTCCGCCTCGGCGGCCTGGTGCTCGGTTGCCTGTCTGCCTGTCCCACAGGAAACTTCGGCCTACTGCCGAGCCGCGAGGAACCCCTTGTCCTCGCGGCTTTTCTTTTTCCCGGCACTTTTCGCCGCCGGCAAAGGTTCAAATGGCCAACGGGATCGCCTATACCGGAAACGATTGCAGAAACCGGATATGACGCCCCATGACGACGCTTGCGCAGATGACCGAGGATTTTGCCTTCCTGGACGACTGGGAAGACCGGATGCGTTACGTGATGGAGCTCGGCAAGGCGCTGCCGGACCTGCCGGAGGCGGAGAGAACGGCCGAGAACAAGGTCAAGGGCTGCGCCAGCCAGGTCTGGCTTTCCACCCATCCGCATCAGGGCCCCGATCCGGTGATCGACTTCACCGGCGATTCGGACGCCCATATCGTGCGCGGGCTCGTCGCCATCGTGCTCGCCGCCTATTCCGGCAAGCGCGCTTCGGAGATCGTCGCCTTCGACGCCATCGAGCTCTTTTCCCGGCTCGGACTGATCGAGCATCTTTCGGCCCAGCGCGCCAACGGCCTGCGCTCGATGATCCAGCGCATCCGCGAGGAAGCCGCGCGCCACCTGGTGTGACGGTACAGGCGGCGCAATGCGCCGCCACGCCCCTACCCGCCGAAAGCCCTGAAAACGGGTGGTTGCGGCGGCGCAGACGCCGGTGTCGCCGAACGCCGACGACCCTCGTCGATCGACGGAAACGGCCGCCTGTTCGATCGAAACCGTTAAGCCCATATTAACCCTCAGTTGCAGCGTATCTCTGACGCTCGGATGTGTCGTGGTAGGATTCTCCTCGCCACAACACAGGAGTCCATGATGGGCCGAAATCTCGAAGGCCATGTCTTGGCCGTCAGGGGCATGGGCGATGCGCATACGCATCAACGCCCTTCCGCCGTGTCCCGTCCGACATCCGGGCAGCCCGCGGAGCCGGGCTCGAGATGAAGGCGATCAAGATCTTCGCCGGGCTTGGCTTCATCATCCTCGCCGTGTTCGTCATCTTCCGGGAGCAGACGGCGGGTGTCAGTGCGGACGCCTTCGTCAATGCGAGGCTCTCCTCCATCCGCGCACCGATCGCCGGCACCGTCCGTCTCGTGGCCCGCCCGGTGGGGGCGCGCATCAGCAAGGGCGACGCGCTCGGGGCACTCTCGGATCCGCTCGTCGACAATATCGGGCTTTCGGATCTCATCCAGGAGAGAGCCAAGGTCCTGGCGGAGATCGACAGGTTGGCCCAGACCCGAAGGTCGCTCCAGGATGCGATCGAAGACCTGCGCGCGCAGGCCAGCGCCCATCGCAAGGAGAGGATCGCGCAATTGCGCGCCCTGGTGCAGAGCGCGGAAGCCAGCAGCGCCGCCGCCGAAGCCCGGCTGCGCTATGCCCGGCTCGGCCTCGAGCGTTCCAGACGGCTGAGCAAGCAGGGGATAAGGACAGGCGAATCACTCGACGAGGCGCAGTCGGCCGAAGAGGTGGCGGCGCTCGACCTGCGAAACGCCGAGGAAACCAGTCGCGTCGCCCGCATCAATCTGGCGGCCGCCGAGCGCGGCATCCTTCTCGGCGACGGCTATAACGACACCCCCGCCTCCGGGCAGAGGATCTCGGAGCTTCAGGCGCGCAAGGCCGAGATCGAAGCGAATGCCGAGGCGCAATCGGCAATCTTCAATGCCTTGGAGGCCCGCATCCGCACCGAGCGGCTGCGCGTCAATCTCCTGACCTCCGCGACCCTCGAAGCCAATGTCTCCGGTCTTGTCTGGGACTATCTGGCGATCTCGGGCGAGACGGTCCAGCGCGGACAGAACCTGCTGCGGCTGGTCGACTGCGATTCCGCCGTCGTCACCCTGTCGGTGACGGAACGGGTGTTCAACGGCATCCGGCTCGGCAGTTCCGCCTCCTTCCGGATGAACGGCAGCAGCCGCCTGCTGCAGGGGACCGTCACCCGCCTCGCCGGCTCCGGGGCGGCCTCGGTCTACGAGAATCTGGCGATCGCCCCGAGCGAACGGCACCTCGGACGTTTCGACGTGACCCTGGACGTGCCGGCCCTGCGCGACGACGAGAGCCTGCGCTGCCTGATCGGCCGCACCGGGCGGGTGTTCCTCGAGAACCGGCCGCTGGACTGGCTCCGGCGGCTCTGGACTTGACCATGGAGAGACTGCTCTACGGCAGCGAGCTGCAGTCCGCGGTGATGCTGGCGCTGCTGTTCCTCGGCATGGCCCTCGTGCTCGACGAAGTGCTGGACCCTGCCAACAGATGGCACAGGATCGGGCTGTTCGCGCTCGCGGGCCTGCTCACGCTCCGTTATCTGTGGTGGCGCGCGACGGAGACGCTCGCCCCGTTCGGCCTGACCTGGCACTGTCTCTTCAGTTGGTCCTTCTTCGCCTCCGAGGCCGCCGCCGGGCTCTCCTCGCTCAGCGCCTTCGCCATTCTCAGCCGCACAAGGTCGCGCTCACAGGAGGCGGACCGCAATCTTGCCTGGTGGGATCCGCATCCGCCGAAAGTGGCGATCCTGATCGCCACCTATAACGAGGAGCGGGACGTGCTCGAGCGGACCATCGTCGGCGCCAAGGCAAGCCATCACCCGAACTGCGAGGTCCTGGTGCTCGACGACGGGCGGCGCGACTGGCTGCGCGACTTTTGCCGGTCCCAGCAGGTCCGCTACCTGCGGCGGCCGGACAACAAGGGCTCCAAGGCGGGCAACATCAATCACGCGCTCGGCGTTCTCGCGGCCGATCCCCGCCCCCCGGATTTCATCGCGGTGCTCGATGCCGATTTCGTGCCCCATGCCGATTTCATCTCCCGGGCGCTGGCGCTCTTTCACGATCCCGGCGTCGGCCTCGTCCAGACGCCGCAGCATTTCTTCAATCCCGATCCGATCCAGCACAATCTCGGTCTCAGCCGGTCCTATCCCGACGAGCAGCGCTTCTTCTTCGATCACCTGCAACCGAGTCGCGACGCCTGGGGCATCGCGTTCTGCTGCGGCACCTCCTCCATCGTCCGCTGGCAGGCGATCGAGACGGTCGGGGGTTTTCCCACCGAAAGCGTGACCGAGGACTTCATGCTGACCCTCGTCCTCCAGGAAGCGGGATACAGGACGGTCTACCTGAACGAGGCACTGACCGAAGGCCTGGCGCCGGAGGGCTTGAAGGAATATGTCACGCAGCGCGCGCGGTGGTGCCTCGGCCTGATGCAGATCGCCCGCAGCCGCGTCGGCCCCCTCGCCGGAAACCGCCTGAGGCTGCGCGATCGCTGGAGCGTCATCGATTCGGTGCTGTTCTGGTGGACGACCTTTTCGTTCCGCATCGTGAGCATTACCTTTCCCCTGCTCTACTGGTTCTTCAACGTGATCGTCATCGACGCGAGCGTGCCGGATGTCATCATCCACTTCGCGCCCTATTATCTATGGGTGCTCTTCGCCCTGAATTTCGTCTCCTCCGGCCTGATCGTCCCCGTCGTCAACGACGTCAGCCAATTGCTGGGCGCGATCCCGATCACCCGCGCCGCGATCGTCGGTCTCTTCCGCCCGAGGGGACATCCCTTCAGCGTCACCGCCAAGGGCGGCGACCGGACGAAGGTCGTCATCCAGTGGCGCATGATGGCGCCCTTTCTCGCTTTGCTTGTCCTGACGATCCTCGGCCTGGTCATCGGCATCGCCTTCGACGACTTCGCCTTCAACGATGCCGGCGAGGGCAAGTTCATCATTCTGTCCTGGACCCTCTACAACCTTCTGATCCTCAGCGTGACGCTGGTGGTCTGCGTCGAACTGCCGAGGGTCGAGCAGCATCTGGCCGATCATCCGGAGCGCTGCGTCATTCTCGCCCACGGCCGGCTGAAGCGCGTCTGGCTGACGGACCTGACCGAAGGGACGGCGCGCATTCGCGGCGTCCGGCTCAAGCCGGGCGAAGAAATCGAACTGAAGCTGCGCGATATGGGAGAGATGAAGGCCTTCGTGCTACAGGCCACCAATGACGGCGCCGTGCTGTCGCTGGAGCTCGACACCCATCAGTACGAGGCGCTGCTGCGGCGGCTCTATACGCAAGGCTCGGTGCCGAGCGTCACCTCCACCCGCCTGTCCGCCGTGTTGGCAGCGGCGCTGTCTCGTCTGGGACATCGGTGATCCGGCGATCCCCGTGCGCGCCATGGTTCCCATGGTCCCCGTGTTCGAGGTGGTCGTGGTGATGCGCGGCGGACTGCAGATGCGCCAGCGCCGCGCCGATCATGCCGAGTTCCCGGGTCCTGTGGCTTTCCAGGGGATAGACGTCCTTGCCCTCGGCGATCTCCACCGCATTGCGGGCAAGCGCGGCGAACGGCCGGATGAAGGCGATGATGAACAGCAGGGTGAGCAGAAGCAGGATCAATGCAAAGCCGAGAAGGCGCAGGAGCAGGTCCCTCGACACGGCCCGCGCGGGCAAGGCGGCGGATTCGCCGTCGATCCGGCCCACCATGTTCCAGCCGAACCGCGGCAGGTCGGCATAGGCGAGCTCCGGAACGGTGGTGGTGAAATAGGTGTGGCCATCCGGCCAGGTTTCGACCCCGGAGCCGGAGGCACCGGAACGGGCCATGCGGAAGCTGGGAAGATCGAGGGTCTCCGGCTGCGCGCCGGTGGAGGTGGCGACGACGGAACCGTGGGCGCCGACGACGAAGATATCCAGATCCATCGACCGGGCCAATTCGTCGAGCAGGCGCTGGGCCCAGGCGAGATTGAGATGCAGCGCCAGCACGCCGATCGTCGACCCGTCGGCATCCCGGACAGGGGCCGCGAAATCGAGGAATCGCAGCGACGTGCCGTCCGCCGGCTGCGGCAGCTTCTGTGCGAGCAGGAGAGCATCATGCGCATCCCCGGCGAACATGCCCTTCAAACCGCCCTGGAACCACGGACGCGCCTCGACGCTCGCCCCGACAAGGAGTCCGTTCGACGCGGCCACGACCGTGCCGTCGCTCTGCGCATAGCCGGCCCAGGAGACCACCTCGCCCTGGCCGACGAGCGCGTCCAGCTGCAATTGCAGGTCCTCGGGGCGGCGCACAGCCAACTGGTCGCGGACCGCCAGGAGATTTCGCCACTCGCGGTTGAGGGACTGCGCCACCGCCGTCTGGACACCGTGCATGCGCGTCTCGACAGCATTCGTCAGCCGCGCCCTCTCATAGGCGCTGCCGCGCTCATTGATCAGCACATAGGCCATGACAAGCCCGATGAACGCGCTGACCACGACGAAACCCATCATCAGGAACTCCAGCGACGGGCCTGGGGCGTTGGATCGAGTTCTAAACCGCATGGAAATCTTTCGGCAGTGTGCGGAGTGAATGGGCGTCGGCGCACCGCAACTTGCGACCGCAGGCACGATTCGCTCGCCCGGCAGCACCTATAGTTTCTTTAGCATATAATGAGATTGAAACACATCCATTGATGCCGGATCACGGCCCCGCTTTTGCGATACCGGCGAGACATCCGCACCTTATGTCGATGCGGCCGGCCCTCCCCGTGGACCGGCCCGGTCCCGTCAGCCGATTTCCGGGCGGAAACCTTCGGCTCCCCAATGATGCCGGCGACGGCCGTGATCCGGCGGCGGCGGGGGAGCATAGTGGCGGGCGAGCGCCATCAGCGCGGTGCGCAGCATCAGCTTGGCGGAGCGGGCCGGCCACTGCCGCTCGCGCTCGACCGTTTCCAGTCCCTTCATGAAGCAGCAGACGTCGAGCGCCACGCCGGACAGTTCCGGCCCCATCGCCTCGACCGCCGCATTGACCCGGGCGCGGGCAGTGAGCGCCGAATCGGCGATCTCGACTGCGGCGGGGGCTGTGCCCCTGACCCGGCTGGCGAGGCGCGGCTCCCAGGCGGCGGTGATGCGCGGCTGCAAGCCGGCTCGCTCGAAGTCTGCGGCCAGCCGCTCGCCGGCGGCGATCGCGTCGGCACCGTAGTAGGCGGCGCCCGAACGGTCCTTCAGCCGGGCAAGGCCGGAAAGCGGCGATTCGGCGAGGTTTCGCCGCACCGGGCGGCGCTTACCCTCCTCCACCAGCGTCTCCACCGCCATGTCGCGGTGCTGCTCGAGAAAGGCTTCATCCCCCGGCTCGGCCATGGCGCGGCGCAGATAGGTGACCGTGCCCTCGCCCGCCCGGATCTTCAGGCCGTCGCGCACGATCAGGCCGCGCGCCACCGCCTCGCGCAGCAGGCCCGCCGGCACGTCGGCGATCGCGGTGTCGGCACCCTTGAGGCAGAACCCGCCACCCGCGCCGGCCGAAACCTCGAGCGGGCCGCGCAGGGCGAGCCGCAACAGCCGCAGGAGCAGCCGTCGCTCGGCGGGCGCTGTCCGCCTTGCCCTCATGCCGGCCTCCCGGCGATCATGCAGACTGCCTCGGCCAGCCGCTCGACGGTGCTGACGAAGGTGTCGAAGGCGGCATCGTCGCGGCGATCCTCGACGACGTGGCAGGCATGGCTGACCGTGGTGCGATCGACCCCGAAGGCCTCGGCGATCTCGCCATAGGGCATGGAGAGCGCGACATGGCAGACATACATGGAGATCTGGCGGACATGGCAGCTGGCGCGGCGCCGCGCCCGGCGCACCTCGGCCCGATCGCCGACGACGCCGAGGAGCTCGGCGGTCAGCTGGCGCACCACCATGCAGACGATGCGGCGTTCGCTGAGCCCGGAGGACGCGGCCGAAGAACGGACGACGGCGGGGCCGGGCGCTGCGCTCGCCGGGTCCGGAACGGGGGAATTGGCTGTCTCGAATGGCATATGATCACTCCCGATAGATAGGAATTAATTCATACACCCTAACGAGGAGACGGGGATGTTGGAAAGCGCAAGTTTTCGATGTTTGATTGTTTTTGTTTTGTTATCTGTTCTGAGCACTAGATATTTATGGGATTTATTTCCCACTATATATATATGACGTACCACGATGGATTTTGTACAAACAATCCAACGAAGGGGCTCAGCCATGTTTGACATCACCAACGAAATCTACACCGATGCCAACAAGGCCCGCGAGCATCTGGAGGCCATCCACTGGCCGAACGGTCCCATTTGCCCCCATTGCGGCAACTGTGACACCACGACCATTACCAAGCTCACCGGCAAGTCCACTCGCCCAGGCGTCTACAAGTGTAACGCTTGCCGCGATCCCTTCACCGTGACCGTTGGTACCGTGTTCGAGCGTTCCAAGATCGCCCTGAACAAGTGGGTTCTGGCCGCTCACCTTATGGCAGCATCGAAGAAGGGCATTTCAGCCCACCAGCTCCACCGTATGCTTGGCGTCACCTACAAGACCGCTTGGTTCATGGCGCATCGCATTCGTGAGGCCATGAAGGAAGACGTGAAGTCCTCCGGCCCGCTTGGCGGCGAAGGAAAGACCGTTGAAGCCGACGAAACCTATATTGGCAAGAAAGACGACTGGAAGCCCAACCCCAAGGCAACGAAGCGCGGCAAGGGTGGACCGGCTGCAAAGCGTACCGTTGTCGGTCTGGTCGAGCGCGGCGGCAAATCCCGCATGTTCCACATGAACAATGCGACGAAGGACAGCGTGCGCGAAGTTCTCGTTACCAACGTGTCCCGCGATACCAACCTCTATACGGACGAAAGCAAGCTCTACACGGCTGTTGGCAAGGAATACGCAGCCCACAAGACGACAAAGCATTCAGCGAAGGAATATGCCCGCCGTGAGGGCGATGTGGTCATCCACTCCAATACGATTGAAGGCGTTTTCTCTGTCTTCAAGCGCGGTATGGTTGGCGTATTCCAGCATTGCGGCGAAGCTCCCCTTCACCGTTACCTTGCCGAATTTGACTTCCGTTATAGCCGCCGCACCGCTCTGAAAATCTCAGATGCAGAACGCGCCGAACAGCTTATTGCTGGAGCCCGTGGCAAGCGCCTCACCTATCGGCGGTTTGACGAAGCCGCTTACGCTTAAACAGAAGGCTCGAAAGCTCCAGCGTGTGCGAAGAAAGAACAAGAAGCGCCTGTGAATAGCGGGTGTAGCACGCAAGCACACTTGCGCTTTTCAACTTAAAGACGTTCCAATGGTGACGGCGGCGAATCGGAAGTTCGCCGCCGTCAACGTAACCAAGCCATTGGACGGCTCGATATGAACGCAATTCAGACTGTAATCCTCCCGGAAGAGTGGTCAAGTCGTCCTTTGGCAACACATAAGGACTTTTTTATATGGCTAGACTTCCGGAACTACCGAAACGCTTTGTAGCGGACCAGGCATCCCCAACCATTGTTCATTGGAGAGGCCAAAGTAGCGCTACCTATGCGTTTCAACTCCACCCCATCGGCACTGTCTATCTCCACAGGCCCGGCGTCTACATCGCGTGCAAGCTCGCCGCGAATTGGAACTGGGATGCGGTATATATCGGTGAAACAGAAAGCTTCCACGACCGTCTCACCGCGCGCTTGGTGCTTCACCATAAGTGGGAGCGCATTCGAGCCGCCGGGGCCACTCACTTCTGCACCCTCCACGTCCCCGGGCACTTGTCCTTGCGTGAAGGTATCGAAACTGACCTCAGAAGACATACGAAAACTCCCTGCAACGATCAGTAACCGTAACCGGTCAATCGTTACTATGTTCCTCCTTACCCTTCCCAGGCTTAGGCTTGGGAGTGGTTTTCGGGTCCGGCGGCGTCTTGAGCATACGCTTCAAAACGTCGTCGCCCTTGTTTTCATCAACCTGCTTTTCGGTGTCTGGCATGGATGAACATTCCAATCTGCGTGATGAAGCGTTGTTCGCGTCCATCGGCCGCTTGGTAGTGACGTGGGGCCTTCTGGAACTAGGCATCGATACTATGGTCGATTTCATCCACGTCAATCTACAGCACTTGGTCAATGAGCCAGAACGCCCAAGGATGCTCAAGGTCAAAGTCAAATACTTGCGCAACCACTTCCGCTCACTTCCGATGAGCGACGAAGCAAAAGGGTACTATCAAACCTTGCTCGATAGGGTCCTAAAGGCTTCCGAGTTCCGGCACGATATCATCCACGGCGCGGTCGTGAATCATGCGGCTGGCACAGGAGAAGCCTCTCTTATCCGCCTAATCCACTCATCCGGTGACTTCGAACAAAAGCCAGTAACCGTCACGGTTGACGCGATCTTGCGCCAAAACGACGAAGCTGCTGAACTCGCTTCTCAATTGTTGGGTTGGAGCCGTTCGGCTCACGGATACGCTCAGAAACAGCAACAACAATTCTAGAAGCAAAATCAGTAGTTAGCTCACCATCACCGTCCACCCACTCCGAAAGCATCCTCGCTACGGTGCGGATGGCATTGTCAATGCCGGCCTCTCGCGAATCAGTATCCATTTTGCACCTTGGTACGTCAAGTATATAATTGGGATTTATTTCCTCATGCCTCAGAGGCGAGACGGAGTGGTTCCGCGTGGCCGTGCCATCGGTGCGGAACGGGCCGACGGGCTTCTCCCCAACAAAAAACCGGGCGCAAGGCCCGGTTCTGCGTGACTGACATCGACCGCGCCATGGATCGCGCGGCGTCAGGTGTTGTTCACTTGGTGCGCTTGCGGCGCTGGCCGAGACCCATTTCCTTGGCGAGGCGCGAGCGCGCTTCGGCATAGGCCGGCGCGACCATCGGGTAATCCATCGGCAGGTCCCACTTGTCGCGGTATTCTTCCGGGCCGAGATTGTGGTGGGTCATCAGGTGACGCTTCAGCGACTTGAAGGCACCGCCGCATTCGAGACAGACGATGTGGTCGTCCTGCACGGACTTGCGCACGGCGACGGCCGGCTTCTGCTTTTCCACCACGGAGACGACCGGGGCCGGCGAAGAGGTGTTGCTCAAGGCCGAATGTACATCGGAGATAAGGCCGGCGAGGTCGCCGACCGGTACTACATGATGGCTGACATAGGCTGCGACGATGTCTGCGGTCAGTTCGACCAGCAGGTCATGGCCGGCGCCGTTGACGATTTCTGTCATTTCGAGACTCCTGTTCCAATGTGCTTGCCAGGCACCGGCTGAACGGC
Source organism: Allorhizobium sp. GW101-3B10 (assembly GCF_059424725.1). Classification (NCBI taxonomy): domain Bacteria; kingdom Pseudomonadati; phylum Pseudomonadota; class Alphaproteobacteria; order Hyphomicrobiales; family Rhizobiaceae; genus Allorhizobium; species Allorhizobium sp. GW101-3B10. The sequence goes on from NZ_JBWKZR010000001.1 coordinate 2,547,274, forward strand.
CGGCACCAATCGAAAAAGCCAAGGAACAAAGGCCATTGCGCCAGCCTTGTCGTCGCCGACTTGGGATCCACCCCTAGATCCCGGCAGTACGCTCTGGAATTTGTTCCGGCAGATGCTGTATTCCCACCTCCTCCCGACCGAACCCCGAGACATTGAACCAGTTGCAAATACAACTTTCGATCGGGATCTGGGCGCGAGAGAAACCAAGTCTCCAGCATCAGTGCTCAATCAACTCGTTATCATCAATCCGTCAAAAATCCACGTAATATTTTTCCCCAAATATGGGGTGCCGCGTCCTTCTTTAGTTCGGCGAAGACACGGACATGACTTGCTGCAACTGCGAAATGCCCGCAGAATGCCGGGAAATCAGGGGTTCCAGCTCAGATGTACTTGCCGGGGCGACTCAGGGCACCGAACCGTCCTTGCCCTTCAATTCGTCGAGAACCGAGACAGGCGAGAGCCTGTAACCCACCTGATGCGCCGCCTTGGCGAGCAGGTGGGCCGAGACGGGCGCGGTCAGGATGAAGAAAAAGAAGCCGGCGATCGCCCGGCTGAAGGTGGCAAGGTCGCCGGCATGCAGGCCAACGGCGAGCAGCATGAGGCCGGAGCCGACCGTGCCCGCCTTGGAGGCCGCATGCATGCGAGTGTAGAGGTCCGGCAGACGGTTGATGCCGATGGCGGCGACCAGCGCGAAGAGTGCGCCGACGACGATCAAAAGTGCGGTGAAGAGGGCAATGCCGTAAGCGATCATTTCTTTCGCCCTCCCCCGGCCGAACCGCCGGTCTTGCCCTTGGCGGCCGCTGCAGTCGCGGCCTTCGCCTTCTTGCCGCCCTTCCCCTTGCTCTTTTCGGTGCGCAGCACCGGACCGTCTTCCAGCGGCCGCTCACCCACCAGGCCGCGCGCCAGGATGAAGCGGGCAAAGGCGACGGTCGCGAGGAAGCCGACCAGGCCGAGCGAGATGGCGATGTCGATATAGAGCGTATAGCCGGTGCGGATGGCGATGACGGCGATGAAGCCGATGGCGATGCCGACCAGCATGTCGAGCGACAGCACCCGGTCGGGCAGCGTCGGCCCCCTCACCACCCGGTAGACGGTGAGGAAGAAGGCGATGCCGAGCACGACGAGGGCGAAGTTGCAGGCGGCCTGGATGATGCTTTCCGGCGCGATCATGCGAAGGCCTCCCGGATCTTGCGCTCGAAGCCTTCGGCGATGTCGCGGCGCGCCCCTTCCGGGTCGGCGCAGTCGATGGCGTGCACGTAGAGCGTCTTCTTGTCGTCGGAGACGTCGACCGACAGCGTGCCGGGGGTGAGCGTGATGAGATTGGCGAGAAGGGTGATCTCGAAGTCGCGCGTCACCGTCAGCGGAAAGGCGAAGATGCCCGGCTCGATGTCGAGCCTCGGGCTCACCACCATGACCGCGACCTTCCAGGCCGATTTTGCCAGTTCGACGAAGAACAGCCAGGCAAGCGCGGCGATCTTCACCACGCGGCGGATATAGCCTGTGCCGTTGATCTGTTCGCGGATCAGGCCGAGCGTGAGCGTCGACAGCACGAAGCCGAAGATCAGGTTGTGCAGCGAGGCGCTGCCGGTGATCGCCGCCCAGACGATCGCCATGAGCAGGTTGATGGCATAGAGGATCATGGCTGGCCTCCCACCGGAAAGACGGACTGGAGATAGGCGGCGGGATCGGCAAGCCCGATCGCCGCCCGCTGGCTGAGGTCGATCAGCGGCTCGGGAAAGAGGCCGAACCAGACGACCAGCGCGGTCAGCGCCAGGATCGGCAGCATGGCGGAACGGCTGGCGCGGGGCGCGGCGGTTTGGATTGCCGCTTCTCCACCTTTACCAATAACCATCGGCGCGGGACGCCAGTAGGCGAGCAGGAAGAGGCGGCCAAAGGCGATGGTGGTGAGGAAGCCGGAGACCAGGATGGCGCCGGCCAGCCACCAGGCGCCGATGTCGAGCGAGGCCTTGACCAGCATGGCCTTGGGCCAGAAGCCGGAGAACGGTGGCAGGCCGGAGCCGGCGAAGAATAGGGCGAGCGACAGGCCGGCAAAGGCGGGCGCGGCGGCCCAGAGGCCGGACAGGCTTTCGAGACGATAGGAGCCGCCGCGCCGCGCCGCCTCGCCCGCCAGAAGATAGAGCGCGGTCATCAGCACGATCGAATGCAGGGCATAGAAGATTGCCGCCGACAGCCCCGCCGTTCCGGCGATCGCCGCGCCCGCCAGCATGTAGCCGATGCCGGAGACGACGACGAAGCCGAGGAAGCGGCGGATGTCGGACTGGGCAAGCGCGCCCATGGCGCCGAGCACCATGGTGAGCGCCGCGGCAATGGCGATGACGAGGCTCAGGGCCTCGCGCTCGACCGGCAGCAGCATGACCATGGTGCGCAGCAGGGCATAGACGCCGACCTTGGTGAGCAGGCCGGCAAACAGCGCCGAGACGACGATGCGCGGCGTGTGGTAGGAGGCCGGCAGCCAGAAATTGACCGGGAAGGCGGCGGCCTTCATGCCGAAGGCGAAGACGAAGAGCGCGCCCAGCGTCATCAGCGGCGCGGTCTCGCGCAGTTCCCCGGCCTTCTTGGCGATGTCGGCCATGTTGAGCGTGCCGAAGATGGCATAGAGATAGCCGACGGCGACGAGGAAGAGCGTCGTGCCGATCAGGTTCAGCACGGCATATTTCAGCGCCCCGTCGATCTGCTCGCGCTCGGAGCCGAGGATCAGCAGGCCGAAGGACGAGATCAGCAGCACTTCGAACCAGACATAGAGGTTGAAGATGTCGCCGGTCAGGAAGGCGCCCGAGACGCCGGCCATCAGCACCATGAGGAAGGGATAGAAGCCGTAGCGCCGGCCGCTCTGGCTGATGTCGCCGAGCGCATAGATGCTGCCGGCCAGGGCCACGATGGCGGCGGCGAGCGCCAGCAGCGCGCCGGTGAGGTCGACGGTAAAGGCGATGCCGAAGGGCGGCAGCCAGCGGCCCATCATCATCGTCACCGGACCGTAGAGCACGACGCGGCCGAGCAGCAGCATGTCGACAAGCACCATGAGGGCGAGGCCTGGAATGGCGATGAACGGATGGGCGCGCGTCGAATGGCGCAGCATCATCAGCACGGCGCCGCCGCCAAGCCCGATCGCCACCGGCAGGCTGGTCAGCCACTGGCCGGCCGAGGACGCTCCCATGACTAGGGCAAGAGAGAGGTCGAGGGGGGAAGAGGTGGCCATTAGGAAGAGGCCTCTTGTTGCGGCCTGTGTCGCTGCCCCTCATCCGCCTGCCGGCACCTTCTCCCCGTTCTGACGGGGAGAAGGGACGAGCGGCGAAGGCCCTGCCCCCGGTCACGTCGCGTGTGAAAAAGGCTGAGCGGTCCGCGAAGGAGGATGCGGCGAGCAACGGGCGGCAAGGGGGCACGTTCCCTCTCCCCGCCTGCGGGGAGAGGGTTAGGGTGAGGGGCAATCGTCGACGACATCATCATGCGCTCAATATCCCATCGGCGGCAGGGGCTCGCCCTTCGGTTCGGCGACGCGCATCTCGCCGGTGTCGTCGGTCCCGAGGTCCTGGTAGGCGCGGTAGGTAAGCACCAGCAGGAAGCAGAAGAAGGAGAAGGAAATGACGATGGCGGTCAGGATGAGGGCCTGCGGCAGCGGATTGGCGGCGCCGGCCGACAGCGTGTCGGAGCCCGCGGCGATGATCGGCGGGACCTCGCGCGTCAGGCGGCCGGTGGTGAAGAGCAGCAGGTTGACGGCATTGCCGAGGATGACGATGCCGAGCAGCACGCGGACGATGTGCTTCGACATCATCAGATAGAGGGCGGCGGCGAAGAAGATGCCGACGAGGCCGGAAAACAGCGCTTCCATCAGTCGCTCTCCCTTTCTTCGAGCGCCAGCGCGATCGAGGTGATGGCGCCCACCACGACGAGATAGACGCCGAGGTCGAAGGACATGACGGTGGCGAGCGGCACCTCGACGCCGAAGAACTCGGGATAGACCCAGAGCCCGGTCATGAAGGGCAGGCCGAAGATCGCCGAGAGCAGGCCGGACAGGGTGGCGAGCAGGAGGCCGGCGCCGGCGATCGACATCGGATGGAACCACAGCGCCCGGCGCACGGCCTGCACGCCGAAGGCGATACCGTAGATGGCGAAGGCGGAGGCGGCGATCAGCCCGCCGATGAAGCCGCCGCCCGGCTCGTTATGGCCGCGCAGCAGGACGAAGATCGAAAACAGCAGCATCAGCGCGGTGAGGAAGGGCGCGACCGTGCGGAAGATCAGCGTGTTCATTTGCGCAGCTCCTTCTCGGCATTGCGGCCCTCGAGTCTCGCGACCGGGGTCTGGGCTGCGGCGACCGAAACCACCCGAATGCGGATCAGCGCCAGGATGGCGAGGCCGGTGATCATCACCACCGAGATTTCACCCAGCGTATCCGTGCCGCGGAAGTCGACGATGATGACGTTCACCACATTGGCGCCGTGGGCGATGACCTTGGAATAGGCGTTGAAGAAATCGGTCAGCGTGGTGCTGAACGGCGCCTGGGTGGACTTGAGCAGCAACAGCGCGAAGCCGAGGCCGCCGGCGATGGCGATCGCCGCGTCGAGCAGGAACTCGCCGAAGGTGCGGTGGTCACTCGGCGAGAGGCGGAGCCGGGTCATGACCAGCGCCAGGATGACGACCGACAGCGTCTCGACCATGAACTGGGTGAAGGACAGGTCCGGCGCGCCGAAGAGCAGGAAGATGACGGCGACGGCAAAGCCCTGGATGCCGAGCGAGACGATGGCCGTCAGGCGGTCCCGGGCGGCGAGCACGGCGATCAGCCCGACCACGGCGATGACGAAGAAGGCCAGTTCATGGAAACGCACGTCGGAGGGCCAGGCCGGCATTTCGGGCAGTTCGCCGTTCAGCACCGGCGGCACCAGCAGCACGAAGGCGAGCAGCAGGAAGGTGACCGTCACATAGACCTCGAGCCGGCCGTTCTGGATCACCTTCGTCACGCGCCAGGAAAGACGCACCAGCCCGGCGATGAAATGGTCGAAGCCGCGATCGGGGCCGGGGCCCAGCACGTCGAGCAGGCGGGTCACGGCTGAGCGGGCGCGGTCGAGGCCGAGGAAGACGAGGATGCCGAGCACCACGGTCAGCAGCGAAAGTGCGAGCGGCAGGCCGATATGCGGCACGAGGCTGATCGTCACGGTCGCGGCCTCGCCCGCTACGGCGCTCGCCATCGGCGAGGTGACATAGGCATGGGCGACCGCAGAGAACAGGGCCGCGGCAAGGCCGAGCAGCGACAGCACCAGCGGCCCGAGCCAGAGCAGGACCGGGCCTTCATGGGCGTGCTTCGGCGTCTCGACCTTGGCCCCGAGGAAGGGTTTGAGCGCCACGGCAAAGGCGATGACGAACATCAGCGCATTGCCGATAATGGCGACGATGGTGAAGACGACCGAACGCGGATCGGGGCCGGCGAGCGCTGCATAGATCTCCTCCTTGGCGAGGAAACCGAAGAAGGGCGGCAGGCCGGCCATGGAGATCGCGGCGAAGAGCGCGGCGACGAAGGTGATCGGCATGGCGGATCTGAGGCCGCCGAGCTTGGTGACGTCGCGGGTGCCGGCCTCGTGGTCGATGATGCCGGCGACCATGAACAGCGCGCCCTTGAACAGCGAATGGGCGACGAGGTAGAGAACCGCCGCCTCGATGGCATAGGGCGAGCCGAAGCCGGTCAGCATGACCAGAAGCCCGAGCGAGGCGACCGTCGTATAGGCGAGCATCAGCTTCAGATCGCTCTGGCGGATGGCGAGCACGGCGCCGACCAGAAGCGTGATGCCGCCGAAGAAGGGCAGCAGGATTTCCCAGGCGGGCGTGTCGCCCATCACCGGATTGAGCCGCATCAGCAGATAGACGCCGGCCTTCACCATGGTCGCCGAGTGCAGATAGGCCGAGACCGGCGTCGGCGCCTCCATGGCGTTGGGCAGCCAGAAATGGAACGGGAACTGCGCCGACTTGGTGAAGGCGCCGCCGAGCACGAGGAAGAGCGCGGCCGCATAGAAGGGGCTTTCGCGCAGCAGTTCGCCGGAATGCAAAAGCAGCGACAGCTGGGTCAGGCCCGTCATGTTCCAGATGAAGATCAGGCCGGCGAGCAGCAGCAGCCCTCCCCCGCCGGTGACGACCAGGGCCTGGAGCGCGGCGCGGCGCGAGGCTTCGCGCGAGTGGTCGAAGCCGATCAGCAGGAAGGAGGTGATCGAGGTCAGTTCCCAGAAGACGAAGAGCATCAGGAAGCTGTCGGACACCACGACGCCGAGCATCGAGCCCATGAACATCAGGATGAAGGAGAAGAACCGGCCCTGCTGGGCATGGCCCTTCATGTAGCCGCCGGAATAGAGCACGATCAGCGTGCCGATGCCGGTGATCAAAAGCGCGAAGGTGAGCGACAGGCCGTCGAGGAACCAGGAGAAGGAAAGGTTGAGGCTCGGCACCCAGACATAACCGCCGGTGACGACCTCGCCGGCAGCAATCTCCGGCAGGAAGCCGGCGAAATGGACGAAGGCGAAGGCCGGGACCAGCGCCAGAAGCCAGGCGGCGTTGTGGCCGAGACGGGCGGTCAGGAAGGGAGCAAGAAGCGCGCCGGCAAAGGGCAGGAGCATGGCCATCAATGTCACAGCGGCGGCGTCTTCCAACATTCCGTATCCTTGTGAGCGCAGTGTTCCACCCCGCGTCGAAACGAGGCCGAAAGTGGGCATGGTGTTAGGACAAAGCGCGCCGCCTCTCAAGGAAAAACGGAAAAAAGCCAGTTCACATCGGCGTTTGTCAACGTTTTCCGATGAACGCGCACCGGTCTGGCGCCCTTCCCGCACCTTGCCTCGCCCGCATGTGCGCGGCGCCCGTTTCGAGCCCGGGCGGCATCGGCCACAGGCGATAGGTCGCGGGATACGCAACAGGCCGCCCGCATGCCGGCAATTGCCGTGCGGCCCCAGCCACCCTATCTATGGCGCTGAGACAATCGGAGTGATTTTGATGACCGATACGACCATGTCCGGGACCGCCGGAGCGAAGATCGAGAAGACCGATGCCGAGTGGCGCGAGCAGCTGACGGCGGAGCAATACCGCATCCTGCGCGAGCACGGCACCGAGCGGCCGTTCACCGGCCCCTATTGGGACAATTTCGAAAAGGGCCTCTATCGCTGCGCCGCCTGCGAGACGCCGCTGTTCTATTCCGACACCAAGTTCGACGCCGGCTGCGGCTGGCCGAGCTATTTCGAGCCGGTGATGCCCGGCGCCGTGACCGAGCACCGCGACGCCTCGCTCGGCATGGTCCGCACCGAAATCCGCTGCGCCACCTGCGGCGGCCACCTCGGCCACGTCTTCCCCGACGGCCCGAAGCCGACCGGCCTGCGCTACTGCATCAACGGGCATTCGATGGTGTTCGAACGGGTGGAGTGAGCGGGGCGTATTGGCCCGGAAAAGGCTTAAGGTTCCGGGTCGGAGATACCCCCTCTGCCCTGCCGGGCATCTCCCCCTCAAGGGGGGAGATCGGCGAGACGCGCCCGCTCGGCCGATCGGCATCGCCAAGGCTCCGCGAGGCTCTTGTATCGTTGAATGGTGGGGCTGCGTGGGGCACCAGAGCCGACACGCCAGATCCAAACCTGAGAGTGGCGAAGATCGGTCCGCAGTCCGATCTCCCCCCTTGAGGGGGAGATGCCCAGCTGGGCAGAGGGGGGTAACTCCAGGCTCGGCGGGTGCATTCTGACCGGCAGGTCGACATCACTGCCCCTCATCCGCCTGCCGGCACCTTCTCCCCGTGAACGGGGAGAAGGGACCAGGAGGTACCGCCGGGACCGTCCCCTCTCCCCGTTCACGGGGAGAGGGTCAGGGTGAGGGGCAAGTCCCGGCCCGAGGGCAAAGGAGGTACGGGGTTTGTCCGCGCCGGCCGCATGCTCCCCCATCAGGACTTTCTCAATCTCCTTGCGGCTAAAGTCCGGGCAAAGACGGATCAGGAGTTTTGCATGAGCAATGTCGTCGAATTCAAGAAGCCGCCGAAGGCGCCCGAGCCGAAGAAGCCGAATCCGGGGCTGCGCACCGCGTTGATCGTGCTCGGCGTGATCGCCGCCTTCGGCCTCGCCTGGGTCTATTTCCAGTTCATCGGCGGCTGATCAGGCCTTTCCGCCAAGGGTCCGATGGCGCAAGGGGGATCCTGATATAGACTGCGGGCGCATGGTCGCGGGAGATCCTCATGCCCTTCAGTCGCGCAGACTTCTTCGCCGTCTTCGTGCAATACAATGCGGCGCTCTGGCCGGCGCAGGTGATCGCCTGCGCGGCGGCGCTGCTGTGCCTCTACCTCCTCGTGCGGCGCAGCCCGATCACCGATCGGGTCATACTCGTGGTCCTTGCCGCCATGTGGGCGGTCAACGGCATCGGCTATCACGGGCTGTTCTTTTCGGCGATCAACCCTGCAGCCTACCTGTTTGCCGCCTTTTTCGTGGCGCAGGCGGTCTGCCTGGCGGTCTTCGCGGTGCGGGGTACGGAGGTCAATTTCGCCATGCGACGAGACGGCCGGACGGCCGCGGGCCTGCTGCTCATCGTCTTTGCGATTGTCCTGTACCCGCTCTGGGGAATGATTGCCGGGCATCGCTATCCGGCCATGCCGCTGCTCGGCACCGCCCCCTGCCCGACGACGATCTTCACCATCGGCCTCCTGCTGCTCGGGCGATGGGCGGTGGTGCGCTGGCTTCTGCCCATCCCCTTGCTCTGGTCCGCCATCGGTGGGACGGCCGCCTTCTTGCTCGGCGTGCCGCAGGATCTGGGGCTTGTCGCCGCAGGCATGACCGCTGTCGTCTTCGCCCTCGGGCGGATGCGCGACCTGCCCTTTGCCCAGCATGGGGAAGAGCCGGAGGCCTGACTCATCCGTCTTTCGCGACCTGTCACCCGTGGCTGTGGCCGTGGTGCAGGTCGGGATAGTGCGGGTGCTTGTGGCTTAAGGGTTCGTGGCGGTGCCAGTGGGAGTGCGGCTCGGTGACCGGGCCGTCGTGGCCGTGGCGATGGTGCTCATCATGCACATGGACATGGTCGTGTTCCAGCATGTCGTGGCTGTGCTCGTGCTCGTGGCGTTCGCTCAGATGCAGCCAGAGGCCGAGCGCCATCAGCAGGCCGGAGAGAACCAGTTGCAGCGTCACCGCCTCGCGGAAGATCACCACGGCCAGCACGGCGCCGATGAACGGGGCGAGCGAGAAGTAGGCGCCCGTGCGGGCCGTGCCGAGATGGCGAAGCCCCAGCATGAACATGACCAGGCTGACGCCGATGCCGAGGAAGCCGACGACGGCGCCGGAGCCCAAAAGGGCGACGCCCGGCCAGGCGGCGCCGAAGGCGAGCGCCAGCGCCAGATTGGTGCAGCCGGCGACCAAACCCTTGATCATGGCGATCTGCACCGGATCGGCAGAGGAGAGCTTGCGGGTCAGGTTGTTGTCGATGCCCCAGCAGAGGCAGGCGGCGGCGACGAAGAGGCCGCCCGCATCGAGACTGAGGCCCGAACCGTTCCATGACAGCAATACGGCGCCGGCGAGGATCGCGGCGGCGCCGAGCAGCAGGCGCCGGTCGACGTTTTCGCGAAAGACCAGCCAGGCGATCGCCATGGTGGCCAGCCCCTCGAGATTGAGCAGCAGCGAGGCGGACGAGGCGGAGGTGAGCGACAGGCCGAGCATGAGGAAGAGCGGGCCGAGCACGCCGCCGAAGGCAACGACGGCGGCAAGCCAGGGCAGATCAGCCCGCTTCAGCGGCGCTTCCGCATTGGGCAGGCCAAGCACGGCGCGGCCCGCATGGAGCAGTCCGAGCCCCGCCCCTGCCCCCAGATAGAGGATGCCGGCCAGCAGCCAGGGATCGATCGCGCCGACCAGCAGTTTCGACAGCGGCGCGGAAAGCCCGAAGAGTATGGCCGATCCGAGCGCCAGCGGAACGCCGGGCCAGAGATGGGTGTGCGATTGCGCCATGATGGGCTCCTCCGGAACAAGGGCCTAGACTAGAAAGAATCGACCTGACCTGCAATGCGCGCCGGTCGGTTCGGCCTTCCGGCGACGATCTTGCAGCAGCGTCAAGGCCCGAGCCTTTCGCCTCTTCGTTGCACGCGGAATCGTTTCAACAACTGTACAAGTGGCTCCTGCCCCTGTACTTAATAGGGCTGGAGGCTGATCTTGGCTTCCACGCCGTGCCGTCATCGATCAAACTCTTGGCCTGATGCGCAAATGCGCAGGCCTTCGCGAATAGCAACGGAGATCAAGTGCATGTCGCTCGGAACAATTCTCATCATCATCCTCATCATTGCCCTGCTCGGTGGCTTTAGCGGTCGCTTCGGCGGCTATGGCTACGGCTTCGGCCACGGCGGCGTCGGCGTGCTCGGCGTCGTGCTGATCATCCTTCTGATCCTGGTTCTTACCGGCCGGCTCTGATCCCAACCCAATGCTGCGCTCGGCCAGCCGATCCCTCCGGTGAGGCATGGTTCGAGCGCAGGATACATTCCCCCGGCTTGCCGGGGGCGGGAAACATCGTGACCATATTCTCGGTTCGCCACATCACGGACTATCAGTACAAGCGGCCTGTGAAGCTCGGCGAGCACCGGATGATGTTCCGTCCGCGCGACAGTTTCGACCAGACGCTGCTCAGTGTCAGCCTCGTGGTGGAGCCGCCGCACGAGCAGATCCGCTGGATCCACGACCCCTTCGGCAACTGCGTCGCGCTCTTGAGCTTTTCCACGCCGACCCGCACGCTTCGCTTCGAAAGCAATATCCGGCTCGACCACACGCCGCACGCGGCGCTCGATTTTCCCATCGACGAGACCGCCGTCGATTATCCGTTTGCCTACGATCCCGAAGAACTGCCCGATCTTTCGCCGACCATCGCCCGCCACTATCCCGATCCGGGTGACCTGGTCGGCGCGTTTGCCCGGCAGTCCCTGCACAGCGGCCGGCCGACACGCACCACCAGCCTGCTGATGAGCCTGTGCTACATGATCCACGACAGCTTCGCCTATGTGCGCCGCTCCGAACACGGGGTGCAGACGCCGCTCGAGACGCTCGAGCTGAAGAGCGGAACCTGCCGCGATTTCGCCCTGCTGATGATGGAGGCGGCCCGGTCGCTCGGCCTCGCGGCCCGCTTCGTCACCGGCTACATCTACGTGCCCACCCGGGACGGCTCGACCACGCTCGGCGGCGGCTCGACCCATGCCTGGTGCCAGATCTATGTGCCGGGCGCCGGCTGGGTGGAGTTCGACCCGACCAACGGCATCGTCGGCAATCGCGACCTGATCCGCGTGGGCGTGGCGCGCGATCCGCGCCAGGCCGTTCCGCTGTCGGGCAGCTATGACGGCCGCGCCTCCGATTTCAAGTCGCTGACCGTGCAGGTCAACGTCACATCCGACGACGCCCGGGAAAAGCCGTCCTGAGCGGACGGCCCGGAACACTGACTGCCCCAGCGCGTTCACCCGATGCCGGCGCCCCGGCGAACAGGCTTTGCCCCGAAGGATTAGCGATGAAGATACGTGCCGGCTTCCAGATTGGCTATCAGTGCGAGCGCGATACCGCGATGCTGCTCGTTCTCAACATCCACCCGTCGCGCCGGCCCGACCTCCTGACCGAGCAGGTGCTGAGCTTCGACCGGCCGATCGAGGCGCGCGACTATATCGACGGCTTCGGCAATGCCTGCAGCCGGATCACTGCGCCGGCCGGGCTCACCACCATTTCCACGCAGTTCGAGATCTACGACAACGGCCAGCCCGACGTGCTGCCGGAGGGCGCCTTCCAGCACGACATCAAGGACCTGCCGAACGACGTCCTGGTCTTCCTGCTCGGCAGCCGTTATTGCGACACCGATCGCCTCGCCGATTTCGCCTGGGCGACCTTCTCCGACACCCCGCTCGGCTGGCCGCGGGTGCAGGCGATCCTTACCTTCGTCCACAACCACATCAAGTTCGACTACATGAAGGCGGATTCGAAGCGCTCGGCCCATGACGGCTTCATCGCCCGCACCGGGGTCTGCCGCGACTTTGCCCATCTCGCCATCACGCTCTGCCGCTGCATGAACATCCCGGCACGCTACTGCACCGGCTACCTCGGCGACATAGGCGTGCCGCCCGACGGCAATCCGATGGATTTCAGCGCATGGATGGAGGTCTATCTCGGCGGCCACTGGCACACGGTCGATGCCCGCCACAACAGGCCGCGCATCGGCCGCATCCTGATGGCGACGGGCCGCGACGCCACCGACGTGGCGCTGTCGACCGCGTTCGGCCCGGCGCTGCTGGCCCGGTTCGATGTGGTGACGGAAGAGATCCCGACGGCCTGAGGGCCACGCCCCCCGTGAGGCTCCAAAGGCCCCTCGGGCATTCAGCCTGCGGGCGCGGGCACTGACGCGGCCGCGTGGTGCGCCGCCCGGAAGGCGGTCGGGCTCGCCCCCGTCACCCGCAGGAATTCCCGGTTGAAATTGGACTTGGTCATGAAGCCCGCCTCGAAGACGATGCGGGTCACCGGCATGTCGGTCTGCGTCAGAAGCCGGCAGGCCTCGGCCACCCGGAAATTGTTGACATATTGCGAAACGCTCATGCCGTAGACGCGGTTGACCGCCTGCGAGACGGCCCGCGCCGGCAGGCCGAGGCGCCGCGCCAGCTTGCCGAGATTGAGGCCGGTATCGCCATAGAGCCGGCGCTCGGTCATCAGCCGGTCGAGGCTTGCCGCGACCGCCTCGTGCTCGCCGGACATGGGCTCAGACGCAAGCGCGGGCGAGACCGACGCGGCGGGCGATGCGCGCTGGTCCGCTTCGGCACCGCCATCCCCGCTGCCCTCTCCTTCCCCGTCCCCCTCCTCCGCGCCGGCCACCACGGCGGCAATGCCGAGCAGCAGCAGGATCAAGGTGGTGGCGGCCGAGACCATCAGGGCCGAATGGCGCCCCTCGCCCCACAGGAGATCGAGGCTGATGGCGATATCGGTGAAGGCCGAGGCGACCAGCGTGAAGGCCGAAAGCAGCAGCGAGCGGTGGGACCGCAGCGTGCCGTCGAGGCGCGCGGCGACGAGACCGTCCGGCCCCAGCCGGGCCAGCCAGAGCAGCCGCAATCCATAGGCCAGGAACTCGGCGATGATCAGAAGGTCGATTGGGTCGCGCCAGACGAAATGCAGGACGACGAGGGCGGCGGTCGGCAGAAGATGCGGCCAGTCGGCCAGCGACAGTCCGGCGCCCTCTTCGCGGGCGAGGTCGCGAAAGGCGAGATAGGTGAGCGGCGGGATGGCGGTCGCCAGCAGCGACAGAAGCGGAAGGACCGCCGTCATGCCATAGCCCCAGCGCAGGCCGACCAGCGTGGTCTGCGCCGCATAGAGCGCGATCAGCAGGACGAACAGGTGATTGCGCACCAGGCTCTCGCGCCCCTGGAGCGACAGCCGCAGCAGGAAGGCGACGAGAAACAGCGATACGGCGAAGGACAGCGGAATGAAGATCATGGGCGAGGTTCGGCCGGGGACGGTTGAGGACTTTGCGCCACCATGACCGCAAGCGCGTTCGAGGTCGACCTGAAACGCGTTCAAGGTCGCGGGTAACCGTGTGCCGGTGTCGGATTGCGCCATCGTCATCCAACACCCGGAGCACCCCCATGAAGACCCGCACTATCCTTCTTTCCATCGCCGGTACCATTCTGACGCTCGGCGTGCTCGACGCCGCCGTCGCCTTCATCGCCACCCGCGACAGCGTGGCGGGGCCGATCGACCTCAGCCATGTTGCCCGGATTCGGGTCGAAGGGTCGGCGAGCGACATCGTCATCACCGCCCGGGCGGACGCTCCTCTGGTCGCGGAGATGAAGGGCGAGCGGCGCGGCTGGGGCGCCGTGTGGCATTCCGGATGGTTCTCCGGTGGCTGCCCGGCCCAGGGCAGCATGCGCATCGACGGCGATACGCTGATCGTCGACGTCGGCCGGCCCGCACGCTTCTTCGACTGGTCGGACTGCACCATGGAGCTTTCCGCCAATCTGAAGCCCGAGGCCGCCGTGGTGATCGACCAGAAGGCCGCGCGCGCCCGGCTTGCCGGCGACTTCTCGGCGATCGATATCCGCAGCGATGCCGGCGACCTCTCCTTCGAGGGCCATGCTACGGACGTCTCGATCTCGGGTGCGGCGCTCCGCGCCCGGCTCACCTATGACCGGGTGATGCAGGACGAAACCATCGCCATCGCCGGGCGGATGCTGGACGCCTCGGTGAAATTCCTGGTGCCGACGCCGGTCAGCTATCTGGTCGAGGCGGTCGCCTCCTATGTCGACAGCGCGCTGCCCAACACGCCGGGCGCCAAACCGGCGATCACCATTCGCGGCGAGATGGTGCGCACGCGGATCGAGTGAGACGTGGACGCAAACCGCGTGGGACAGGCCGTCGAGGGGCCGGTCTGCCGCAGGTCCCGCCGCGGCTGCGCGCATCTTGTCCCTCCCGGATCGCGACGATCCGGACCGCGCCACACGGAAGCCGGGTTTGGCGTGTCCACTGGAGGGACGGACCGCACAGCCTTGCGGCAAGGCGCGGACCGAACGCAAGATGGCCGCGAAAAGAGGAGAACGGCACATGAGCTACACGATCGACAGGACGTTCGAGGGCACGGATTTCGACAACGTCGTCGAAAGGACCCGCGCAGCGCTCGCCGCCAACGGTTTCGGCGTCTTGACCGAGATCGACGTCAAGGCGACGCTGAAGAAGAAGATCGACCAGGATATCGAAGACTACCTGATCCTGGGCGCCTGCAATCCGAAAATGGCGCATCAGGCGATCGGCATGGAGCCGAAGGTGGGCGCCATGCTGCCCTGCAACGTCATCGTGCGCCGGACCGGCGGGAATTCCGTCATGGTCAGTGCCATCGACCCGCAAGCCTCGATGGAAGCGATCCCGAACGACCGACTGAAATTGGTGGCGGGCGAGGTGCGCGACATGCTCCGGAAGGCCGTCGCGGCAATCTGAGGGGAGACAACGGGCCGTGGTATGGGACTGGTCGAGGGAGGTTTCCGGCCCGCTGGACGCGGATTTCGTCGCGGCGGTACGGGAGGAACGCGCGGAGCAGCCGCGCTGGTGACGCGCAATCGGCGCGAATTCCGGCGCGTGCCGGATCTCAGGCTGGAGGATTGGGAGAGCTGAGCCCGGCGCCGATGGCCGGCTCGATCGCCGCGTCGGTACCGCCGCACGCGGGGCGCTTTGCCGGAGACGTCCGGCACCCGGACCAGTTAAAACCCGGGGTTATGAAGAACCTTCCCCTTGAGTTACAGTTGAAACGATTTGATTCCTTTGACCGGTCTTTTCATATGGTCCTTTTGACGCTTGCGCTCTGGCTTTTGCCGGCTTCGCTCTTCATGGGGGTGACCTTCGTGGAGGGCATGGCCAACGGCAACCGCTGGGACGGCGGGCGGATTGTCGGCCTGGTCGCCTGCCTGCTGTGGCCGGCGACGCTGCCGGCGCTGCTGGTGCTGGCGCAGATTCACTACCGCAAGAACAAGGGAAAGCCGCCGGCGCTGCGCCGCCATGACGAGCCGCCCGAGACCGCCGGCTTCGACCGCCTCGACGGCCTCAGAGCATCAATTCCATCATCGCCAGATCGAGCCAGCGCCCGAACTTGATGCCTACCTCCCGGTGGATGCCGACCAGACGGAAGCCGAGGCGCTCGTGCAGCGCGATCGAAGGCTGGTTCTCAGCCTCGATGGCGGCGATCATCACATGCTTGTCGTTGCCGCGCGCATGGTCGATCAGGGCCTGCATCAGGCGCTTGCCTATGCCCGCCCCGCGGCAGTCCTTGTCGACATAGACGGAGTGCTCGACCGTGTGGCGATAGCCGTCGAAGGCCCGCCAGTCGCCATAGGAAGCATAGCCCGCCACCTGGCCGGCCCGCTCGGCCACCAGCACCGGAAAGCCCTTGGCGCGGCGCAGCTCCAGCCAGGCGCGGCGGTTGTCGACGTCGATCAGCACCTCGTTCCAGATCGCCGTCGTATGTTCGACGGCGTGGTTGTAGATGTCGCGGATCGCGGCGAGGTCGGCCTCGGTCGCGTCGCGGATCAGAATCGGTTGCGTCATGGTCATCTATCCAATATATTGAATTTCATGTCTAAGATATCAGACACGCTCGATCACTGTCTAGGGGAGAGAATCCGTGCGGAACGGCTTTCGCGCGGCTGGTCACTCTCGGAACTCGCCGAACGCGCCGGCGTCTCCCGGGCGATGATCCACAAGGTGGAGCGCGGCGAGAGCAGTCCGACGGCCGCCCTCCTCGGCAAGCTTGCCGGCGCGCTGTCGCTCAGCGTTTCGACGCTCGTCGCGCGGGCGGAAGCCTCCGGACAGCGCCTGCTGCGGCGCGGCGAGCAGCCGGTCTGGACCGATCCGGCGACCGGCTACCGACGACGCCATGTCTCGCCCATCATCGACCTGCCGCTCGAGATCGTCGAGGTCGAGCTGCCGCCGGGGGCGGAGGTGCCCTATGGCGCGGCCGCCTTCGCCTTTCTGCGCCAGCTGGTCTGGGTGATCGAGGGCGCCCTCACCTTCGTCGAGGGCGAGACGATCCATCGACTCAACGACGGCGACTGCCTGGCGCTCGGGCCGCCGACCGACTGCTGCTTCAGGAACGAGAGCGACAGGCCCTGCCGCTATGCGGTGGTGCTCGCAAAGGCCGGCTGAGGCCGCGTCCCGGGAAAGGCGCCGTTCAGTGGCCGATGGCGGTGACGACGGCCGAATAATGGACGGCGGCGGCGGTGACGACGAAACCGTGCCAGATGGCGTTCTGGAAGCGCAGGCGTTCCCAGACATGAAAGACCACGCCGGCCGAATAGATGCAGCCGCCGATGATGATCAGAAGCAGGGTGATGCTCGGCAGGGTCTGCGAGATCGGCCCCAGCGCCAGCGCGCCGCTCCAGCCCATGGCGAGATAAAGCAGGATGGCCAGCCGGTCGTAGCGGCCGGGATAGCGGCATTTGAGCGTGATGCCGACAAAGGCGGTCAGCCAGATGCCGATCAGAAGGGCGAAGATCGTCCAGTCCTGCGCGCCCTTGACCAGGAAGGGCGTGTAGGTGGCGGCGATCAGCACGAAGATCGCCGAATGGTCGAACCGGCGCAAAATCCATTTGGTGCGCGAATGCGGCCACATATTGTAGGTGAACGATACGGCCAGCGCGATGACGAGGCCGAGGCCGTAGATCCAGGCGGCGGCCATTTCCGCATAGCTCGTCCAGACCGTCGCATAGAAGATCAGCGCGGTGGCACCGATCAGCGCGAAGACCACGCCGATGCCGTGGACGATGCCATCGGCCACCAGTTCATGGAAATCGTAGGGCCGCCCGAAGCGGAACTGGTCGGTCATGTCGGTCGAAAACCCTTGGAAGAGATCGTCTCGGCGATCCTGCATATCATGTGCAAATTTGCCGTCATCTTCAAGGGCCGGCGTGGCGAATATAGGGCGGCGGTGGCGGCCCGCCCGCTTGCCTTGCGCGGTCGTCTTGCACGTCGGGCGGCCTTCACCTAGCATCGCGCCATTGCCGGCCATTGCTGTTTGCCCTCAAGGAATTCTCCGATGCGCTTTACCGTCCTTGCCACCTTTTCGGCGCTGATCGCCTATGTCTGGTTCCTGCTGAAGGTCGCCCGCGCCCGCCAGCTGTTCGGCGTCGAGGCGCCGAAGACCACCGGCAATGCCGATTTCGAGCGGATCTTTCGCGTGCAGCAGAATACCGTCGAACAGCTGGTGCTGTTCCTGCCCTCGCTCTGGCTGTTCGGCTACTATGTCTCCGACGCGATCGCCGGCCTGCTCGGCCTGTGCTGGACGGCGTCGCGCGTGCTCTACGCCTCGGAATATTATGCCGACGCCAAGAAACGCGGGCCGGGAGCCGCGCTGACGTTTCTCATCGGCATCGTGCTGCTGGTGGGCGGCACGATCGGGGCGTTGTTGAAGATGGGGTGATGGGGGGCAAGCGGGAACGTGGCGACTTCCGGTTGCCAGCAGAAGCGGACGTGCCGCAATTTACGGATGTGTGGCAGGCTTGCGCCCTCATCTCGGACGTCGGACAGTTTTCGGACCTTCCCAAAAGCGGTCATTGATGTCCTTAACGATCCGTGTTGCGAGGCCTCAGCTTAGCCCGGACAGAAGATACCGCTGAACAGCCACCGATTGCCGGCTTTGGCTGAGCGGCCGCCGGCAAGCCGCAGGCCTTCTTCGTCTGGCAACGCAATCTCAGCCGCGACAGCCTCCCATTGTCCAGCCCAGCTAACCGGGGTGGCGAGAATTGATCGGCTACCGAGAGCCAATGCAGGGGCGTATCTTCCTGACTGTTCATTCAAACAGGAAAGGAAACTGAGATGAAAATCACCAAGTGTCTGATCGCAGCGTTCGCCGCCGGAGCATTTGCAACTCCGGTGCTGGCGCAGGTTGATGCCGCTTGCCCTCAGGAAGGTCCAGATGCACCGCTGGCTCTGCACGAGGAGTGGATCATGCAAGGATGGGAGCGGCACGAAGGTGACCCGGCTTTCGTGTTCTCCAAGGAGATGTCAAAATTCTACGATCTGGAAAATCCCCAGGGCGTGTTCTGGGACAACTTCGCCCCTGGCGACACTCAACTCTTCACTGATGCCTCCGTTTATGGAGCCAACTGGGAAGGTCACGTGAACGCGTCTCGATCAATCCGCCATGGTATGACGGACGCAAACCACGCCGTGGTTGGCCGGGATACCGCATCGTCCGCTATCGGTTTTGTCGGTCGCATTGAGCCGCTGGAAGGCAAGGTGGTCGCCTTCGATACGCGCTCTCAACTGGGCTGGTCCTGTGTCGAGGGCACCTGGAAGATCAAGCACGAGCTGAACTACGCCTGGATCGTTGAACCGGAAACGATCGAGCCGATCCTTGGAAAACGCTTGCAGCACTAAGCCTGCGGCCGAAATACTGTGCATCTGGCAGTCTCTAAGCAGGATGTGCCACCAGACAAACCCAGACATTCAGGCCTGCACAGCGGGGTGGTTTCGATGCCGCCCCGCTTCTCTTGCGTTTCAAATCCCGCATAAACTGACGCCATGGAAGGCAAAAGAGCTCGCACGTCACTTCCAGCGTTTGACGTGATCGATGAGCGCCCTCAGTTTTGGTGCCATGTTCCTTCGCTGTGGGAAGTAAAGGTAAAAGCCTGGAAACGCGGGAAGAAAGTCGCCCAGTAGCGGCACAAGCACTCCTGTCTTTACGTATGGCTGTATATTCTCTTCCAAAGCGAGGGTTATCCCGCCGCCCGCAATGGCGGTCCGCAGCATTAGACGCAGATCGTTTGTGGTGATCCGGGGTTCGATTGCGAGGCTGAACGGAACGCCACCGTCCACAAATTCCCATCGGTAGGGCGCAACATTGGGTGCCGGACGCCATCCAATGCAGCGGTGGTGGATCAGTTCCCTTGGATGCAGCGGAGTCCCGTGGAGTTCGAGGTAAGAGGGAGCAGCAGTGATAGCCTCGCGTTGCTCGCCGCCGATCGCGACAGTGATCATGTCCTGCTCGATCACCTCTCCCAGTCTGACGCCAGCATCATAACCGGCCGAGATGATGTCGCCCTCTTCGTCCGTCACGGTGATGTCGACAGTCACCCCAGGGTTTTCCGCGGCGAATGTGGCAAGGAGTGGTCCGGAAAGGAATGCTTCGGCGATCGAGGTCACTGCAATCCTCAGGGTCCCACTGGGCCTGCTCTCAGCGCCTATCGCTTCAAGCGCAGTTGCAATTTCCGACAGTGGGGAAGACAGCGCTTCTCGCAGCCGCTCGCCCGCTTCTGTCAATCGAACGGATCGCGTAGTTCGCATCACCAGGGCCGTACCGTGAATGTCTTCCAAGCGGCGAATCCCTTGGCTGACGGCGGATCGGGTCACCCCGAGGCGGTCTGCTGCCGCGCGAAAGTTATGTTCTTCAGCAACGGCGAGGAACAGAGGCAGAAGGTTAAGGTCGGTCATGATTGTTCAGCTCTGCTAATCATCCAGTTCATGATTGAGTGGCTACACGAGCAGGTTAGAAGAGTCCACATTAGCCATGCAAACGAGCCATTCAGTCCTGAAAAGGAGCGGCAGATGGGAAAGACAGTTTTGATAACCGGAGCTTCCAGTGGGATCGGTGAAGGGATAGCAAGGGAACTCGGTGCAAGCGGCGCGAAGGTCCTCTTGGGCGCGCGCCGATGCGAGCGGATCGAGAAAATTGCCGCTGAAATACGCAGCTCCGGTGGCGTGGCCGAGACCAGAGCCCTCGATGTTACCGACCGCCTGTCCGTCGCTGCCTTCGCTGCGGCTGCACTCTCCTTGTGGGGCCGCATCGATGTCCTCGTGAACAATGCCGGGATCATGCCTTTGTCTCCGCTTGCTGCCGGCATGCAGGACGAGTGGGAGCGTATGGTCGACGTAAATATCAAGGGCGTGCTTTGGGGTATCGGCGCTGTATTGCCGGTCATGGAGGCGCAAGGGGAAGGGCAGATCATCAACATCGGGTCCATCGGCGCTCTTTCGGTCGTGCCGACGGCTGCTGTTTATTGTGCCACGAAATTTGCGGTTCGAGCCATTTCCGACGGCTTGCGTCAGGAAAGCAAGTGCGTTCGGGTGACCTGCGTCAACCCTGGAGTCGTTGAGAGTGAACTGGCGTCGACCATAACACATGAGCAGACGATGGCAGCAATGGACGCCTACCGCGCAGTCTCCCTTCAGCCCGCAGACATCGCCCGCGCAGTCCGACAACTCATCGAAGCGCCTACGAATGTCGACACGACAGAGATCACCATCAGGCCAACTGCATCGAGCAACTAAGGCGGCCCCGAGAAGCCATACGCCCTCGACCGTCATGTCCTGATGCACCCAAACCAGGAAACAAGTCATGCAGAATTTGCTTTCGGCCTTGGTCGCCGCAGCCCTTGTGACTCAATCCCCATTAGAAGTGGAGCCAAACGTGCAGAATTCACATCCCTATGTCGGCTTATGGGTCACGCAGGACGGCCGGGTCCGACACGAATTGCTGCCGAACAACAGATATGTCGAAGCGCGTGGCACAAGAGAGCGGGCCTATGAAGGCCGCTACCTGGTGACAGGAACGCACATCGAATACTGGGACGACACCGGTTTCACTGCGGACGGAGACTTCATCAACGGCGTTTTGCATCACGGAGGGATGATCCTCTACCGCCGGTGACCGGGACGTGCCCGCACGCGGATGCCAAGCGCTTGAGCCGTCGCGGGTCAGGTTGGCCCGGTTTTCACCTGCGGGAAAAGCGAGCCAAAATAGCCCGTCACAAGATGGCGCATGTGATGACGCAATTCATTGATGTCCGGTGAGTGAGGGCCTTTGTTCAACACGATCTGCACTGTTCCCGCCAGCGTCGCGTGGAGAACGGCCGCGATCCGATCGGGCGCATCAACGACAACATCAGACGCGGTCTTCAGCATGTCCCGAATGGCGCCGACGGACCTCTCAGACATCTGGTCGATCAGTTCGAGGCCTTTCAGGTCATAGGCGACGGCATAAAGGGCCTGCGTTACGTCGAGCCGTTCAAATTTGGCATCGACAAAGCCATCGACCAGCGCCTGAGCCATTGTCAGAAGTGGCTGACCTCGCTGTCTTGCGCAGATCCGCACGACCGCTTCGATGACCTTGCCCAGGTGGCGCTCCAGAATGGCGACCATCAAGCCATCGATATTGGCGAAGTACTGGTAAAGAGTGCCCACCGACACGCCGGCGCATTCGGCTACTCGGGTCGTCGTCAGGTACCGCGGCCCAGCCTCGACCAGAATCTGAATGGCTCCTTCGCAAATCGCGTCCACAGTGGCCTCTGAACGGGACTGAACCGGTATTTTGCGCGGTCTTCCGGGACCCTCACCGTGCAGGGCATATGCGAATTCCAAACCTGAATGATCCCTCATATTTTCAGGCTACTTGATCATGCAACGGAAGGAAAGATCATGACTCTCAATCCTCAAGCACTCACCTCTCGCCGGCGGGTCGCACTCGTCACCGGCGCCAACAAAGGGATCGGTTTCGCCATCTCCCGACAACTCGCCAAAGCAGGTCTTCAGGTCGTATTAGGTGCCCGCGATCGAGAGAAGGGTGAGGATGCAGCCCGCTCCCTGCGTTGGGAAGGGCTTGAGGCGGACACCCTTTGCATCGACCTCGATGATCTCGCCAACATCGCTGAAGCTGCCGCCATATTCGAACAGAAGTTCGGTTGCCTCGATATTCTGGTCAATAATGCCGGCATCGCCCGCCAGGAGGATGGACCACCGGAAACGGCAAGCGTTGAGGCTGTGCGACAGACGTTCGAGACGAACTTCTTTGGCACACTTGCCGTCACGCAAGCCTTTCTGCCACTTCTCAAGAAGTCCAAATCCGGGCGCATTGTCAACGTTTCCAGCGAGCTGGGATCGATAACCTATAACAGGGACCCCGAATGGCCTTTTGCCGGACATAAACTGATCGGTTACAACGCTTCCAAGGCGGCGCTCAACATGTTGACTGCGCAGCTTGCTGCAGAACTCAAGCCGCTGGGCATTCTGGTCAACTCCGCCGATCCGGGTTTCACTGCGACTGATCTCAATGGGCATCAGGGTTTTCAGGCAGTCGAGCAGGGCGCTGTTGCGCCCGTCAAACTAGCGCTGATTGATGACAACGGTCCAACCGGCGGGTATTTTGGCGCGGACAGAGACTTGCCGTGGTGAGTCGCAGCAGGCGGCGATGACCCGACGATCTGGGTGGAAACGGCATGGACGGGACGTAGTCGGCCCCTCCATAGAACCTAGAGCTGCGCGTTCTCCATCTGGCCAATGGTGGCCAGAGGAGAACTAGAAATGGGTATTTCACGCTATGATCCTGCCGCACTAAGTCGACCGGCTTGGAACGCCGGCAAACAAGTCGGCGTCAAGAAGCCCCTGAAGCAGCGCCAGATTTGGGCCGTGCGCTTCTTTCTCGACCGAGAGGGAAGGATGCGAGATCGTGCGCTGTTCGATCTTGCCATCGACAGCAAGCTCCGCGGCTGCGATTTGGTAAAAATCAAAATCGGGACCCTCGTCACGGGCCACGAAATTCGAACTCGCGCGATGGTCGTCCAGCAGAAGACTGGACGCCCTGTGCAGTTCGAGATTACGACCGAGGTCAGGGCTAGTCTGCTTGCTTGGCTTCAGCGAAGGGGAGGAACAGTCGATGACTATGCCTTTCCCAGTCGAGTAGACCACACCGATCATCTCAGCACTCGGCAATACGCCCGACTGGTCGATGAGTGGGTTACTGCGATTGGGCTGCGTCGGGAGGATTACGGCACGCATTCCCTCCGGCGAACGAAGGCTGCCATGATCTACAAGGCCACTGGTAACCTTCGAGCGATCCAGATCCTTCTTGGCCATACCAAGATTGAGAACACAGTCAGGTATCTCGGCGTCGACATTGAGGATGCACTGGAACTGGCCGAGCGGACTGAAATCTGAAGGGGAACGGCCCTGCGCCTTGTGGGGCCGCGCCTTTTCGCTGCGAGAGCCTCTCCCAGAATTCGATCTGCTTTGCGCCCTCATTGTTGTCGCCCAAAGACCATTGGTCAGACCCTCGTTGCCGTCATTCGTCATGATCCAGTCGAACGCCCACTGAGCGGCATGAACGCGTTCGGCAAATCCGAGGTCTTGATCGGTCATTACGGCGATGGGGCTGACATGAGCTGAGGGAGCGTAGCAGCGAGCACGTCGATCGCTACGCGGACTTTTCGCGGCATATGTGGCGTGTGCAACCACAGCACAGAACAATCGTAAAGGAAGCTCTGTTCACGCGGCAACAACAACTTCAAGGCGCCAGCGTCGATTCGATCTCGTACCAGCCAATAGGGTAGCCAAGCAATTCCCATGGCGGCAACTGCTGCATCGGCGATCGCATCAAGATCGTCGAACCGCAGTCGGTGGGGCGGTGCAATACGTATGGCGGGTAGATCACTGCGCGGAAAAAGCCAAGGCGCAACGCCACCTGAGCGGTGATATACGAGCGCTTGGTGATAGTTCAGGTCCTCGGTCTGCTTTGGCTTTCCGTAGGCATCAAGATACGAAGGTGACGCACAAACCACCATTTGCTGGCGCGCAACAAGGCGAGAAATGATTCCAGCCCTATCTTCGAGTTCGCCGGTTCGTATTGCTAGATCGTAATTGCCCTCAGCAAGATCGACAAAGCGATCGTTAAAGGACAGGTCCAGGTTCAGAGCAGAATACCGCCGAGCAAGATTCAACAGGATCGGAGCCACGCAACGCCTGCCAAAATGCACTGGCATGGTCACTCGCAAGCTTCCACGTGGCTCTGATACTTGATCTGCTGCAAGTGCATCGACGGCCTCAACTTCCATCAGAACTGCGCGGCAGTGTTCGTAGTAGGTCTTGCCGAACTCTGTGAGGCTCTGTCGGCGGGTGGTTCGGTTAAGAAGCCTGGTTCCAAGGCGGTCTTCGAGGCATTGAACATGTTTGCCGACCATCGGCCCTGAAAGATCGAGCGCTGCTGCCGCCGCGATGAACGAACCCAATTCAACAGCTTTTACGAACACTGCCATGCTGGTCAGGCGATCCATCATTCGAAACTATTGGTTTGGATTGATCTTCTTTATCTGCCATTTATCAGATGTCGAATGACCGTCATAGCTTATTCCGTTCAACTGCTTAGGAGTCAGCTGATGGCACGTGTAGTTCGCTTTTATGAACATGGTGGTCCCGAGGTCTTGCGCATTGAGACCGCGGATATAGCGCAGCCCGGACCGGGCGAGGTTCAGATTCGGGTCAAAGCCCTTGGCCTTAATCGTGCTGAAGCATTGCTTCGTTCGGGCACTTACATCGAGAACCCACCGCTTCCTTCTGGTCTCGGCCTTGAGGCAGCGGGGATGGTCGAAGCCGTGGGCCTCGGCACGGAAGGCTTTGAACCTGGCGATGTGGTCAGCGTCATACCGCCCATCTCAATGGTTCGTTGGCCCGCCTATGGTGAGCTCGCGACATTCCCGGCGGGACATATCGTCAAGCACCCACCCTCGCTCGACTGGGAGACTGCGGCATCCGTTTGGATGCAGTACCTCACCGCCTACGGCGCCCTAATCGACATCTCCAAGCTTTGTGCTGGAGACTTCGCCGTCATTACCGCGGCATCAAGCAGCGTCGGCATTGCCGCAATCCAGTTAGCCAACATGGTCGGGGCGACTGCAATTGCTGTTACACGGACATCCAAAAAGAAGGCCGCCTTGATCGAAGTCGGCGCCGCGTATGTCATTGCTTCCGCCGAAGAGGATCTGGCCTCCCGGTTAACCGATATCGTTGGGTCGGCGGGAGTCCGGGTGGTGTTCGACTCGGTTGGTGGTCCTATCCTGGAGCCGTTAACCTCCGCCATGTCCAAGGGAGGCATCCTAATAACGTATGGTGGCCTAAGTAATGAGCCATCGCCACTCCCGCTCTTTACTGTTCTCAGCAAAACACTGACGGTTCGCGGGTATCTCGTTCATGAGATTGTAAATCATCCCTTACGTCTGGCGGCGGCCAAGCAATTCATTCTCGAAGGTCTGACCGCCGGTTCCCTTCGGCCAATCATCGCCAGGACCTTTCGATTTGACCAAATAGTGGAGGCGCATCGCTTTCTGGAATCCAACGAGCAGTTCGGAAAGATCGTGGTGACTGTGTAACCGATCTTGACGCTATTGTGAGGCAAGCGCCGTCTCCGGGCGCTCCTTGGCGGCCAAGCTCGACGCCGGCGGATGTCAGCTTTTAAGACGATGGTGCTGCAAACCCACCAGTCTGCTCCCGTGAAGAGTTTCGGGCGCCGGCAGGCGTACGAAAGTCCCCGAGGAAGGAACCCGCGGACCACAGTCGGAGGCTATGGAGATTTCGATCTACGGCTGATGTCTGCGGTGGCGCGACCGCAGCCAGAGAGTGGGGTGATGGATGCGGACAGGCCGCTTCGTTGCGCATCCGCGCGGTATAGCCGGCCCGGCGCCCGGCTCGTCGCGACCCTGTCGGCGGCGATAATCACCATGAATGCGCGTGGGTCGGTTGCCGGAGGCGAGGCGCCTGCGGCTGAAGCCTGGACCATGCCATGCCGGGTCATGAAGCTGTCTCCCGGTTCGTCGCCGTCGCATCCGGTGGTCCTCGCGGCTGCCTCCAGCGTTCAAACACCTCGATGACGATCATTCGTCCGCCGCAGCAGAGGCATGGCGGGCGGAAGTCATCCGGTTCGCCTGGTGTGTCGTCATCGGCCGGTACGGCGACGTGCAGCAGTTCGCGAGCGAGCACGAGGCTGGTCTTGCGGGCTGAGCCGGCGAGCAGGCCGTAATGCCGGATACGATGGAAGCCGCGCGGCAAGACATGGAGCAGGAAGCGGCGGATGAACTCATCGACCGCGAGCGTCATGATCTGCTGTCGGTCGCAGACGTCGCGGCGGTAGTCCTTGTAGCGGAAGGTGACGCCAGTCTCGTCGAAGGTGATCAGGCGGCGGTTCGAGATTGCGACCCGGTGGGTGTAGCGGGACAGGTAGGCGAGCACTGCCTCCGGCCCTGCGAACGGCGCTTTGGCATAGACCACCCAGCGTTTCTTTCGGACCGGCGATAGATGCCGCAAGAATGTCTGCCGCTCGGCGAGATGAGCAAGTGCGCCAAAGAAGCAGAGCCGCCCGGCATCGTGCAGAGCGACCAGCCGGGCAAGGAACAGCCGTCGAAACAGTTTGCCGAGTACGCGTACAGGAAGCAGGAAAGCCGGGCGCGATGATATCCATCGGCTACCGTCCGGCGCGATGCCACCGCCAGGCACGATCATGTGCACATGCGGATGGTGCGTCATCGCCGATCCCCAGGTGTGGAGCACGGCGGTGATGCCGATGCGCGCGCCGAGATGCTTGCGATCGGCCGCGATGGTCAGCATCGTCTCCGACGCCGCCTTGAACAGCAGGTCGTAGACGAGCGCTTTGTTCTGGAACGCTATGTCGGCGACCTCGGCCGGCAGCGTGAACACGACGTGGAAGTAGCCGACTGGAAGCAGATCGGCCTCGCGTTCGGCAAGCCATGTCCGTGCCGCCGCGCCCTGGCACTTTGGGCAGTGCCGATTGCGGCAGGAGTTGTAGGCGATCCGCCACTGGCCGCAGTCCTCGCAGGCCTCGACGTGACCGCCCAGCGCTGCAGTGCGGCAGTTCTCAACCGCCGACATCACCTTCAGTTGCTGCAGGCTCAGGTGCCCTGCATGGGCGCGCCGGTACGCCGCCCCGGCAGCACGGAAGATGTCGGCGACCTCGATCGAGGCACGCAAGGCTCAACCGTCGGGGAAGGCCTCTTCCGGCTTGAACAGACCGAGCGTGTCGAGCGGACTCGTAACTGTGCGGACCGTCCTGGTCGCCACCTTTGCGTAGAGGGCGGTGTTGTTGAGTTTTGCGTGTCCGAGAAGGACCTGGATGATCCGAATGTCCGTGCCGTCCTCCAGCAGGTGGGTGGCGAAGCTATGGCGCAACGTATGCGGCCCGACCCGCTTGGCGATGTCGGCGGCCTGGGCCGCCTCAACGACGATGCGATAGAGCTGCCGCGTGCTGATCGGCTTCATTGCGTTTTGGCCGGGGAATAACCAGCCGTCGCGATGCATCACACCCTGCTGCCGCCCCACCTTCCACCACTGGCGCAGCAGGGTGAGCAGGTCCTCCGAAAGCATGGCATTGCGATAGCGCCCGCCCTTGCCACGCTCGACGCGCAGCAGCATCCGCTCGCTGTCGACGTCGGCGACCTTCAGCATCGACACCTCCGCAACACGGAGGCCGGCGCCATAGGCGACCGACAATGCTGCCTGGTGCTTGAGGCAGGTGGTGGCATTGAGCAACCGGGCAACCTCGTCGCGGCTCAGCACCACAGGCAGATTCCGAGGATGCGCCAGCCGGACGAGCCTGCGCGCCAGGTCCGGGCGGTCGAGGGTCTGGGTGAAGAGGAAGCGTAACGCCGACACGATGCTGTTCATCGTCGGAACGGGAACGCCATCGTTCTGCTGCTCGATCTGGAACCGGCGCAGATCGTCGGCGGTCGCCGTGTCTGGTGACCGCCCGAGGAAGGTCGCCAGGCGTCCGATGTCGCGAAGATAGTTGCGCTGCGTTTCGCGTGAGAAACGTCGCATGTTCATGTCGTCGATCAACCGCTGGCGCAGCGGGCTGATGGGTGTGTCGGGTTGGGGGTACTGCATGATCAGGCTCCTTTGTTAAAGAAGCCCGTCATGCTCTGCCCTTGCCGGAAGACGTTCAATCCAGGCGCAATCTCCAGCCAGCGCCCTCTACCTCAGCCGTAGACGCCCTCCCGCGCAGCGGGTTCGTTCCACGGCCTCAAATCAGCACTTCATTCAAGCCGACGCGAACGTCCGCTCCTGGCGCAAGCCGGTCCCCTCACCCCGTCTTCCGATACCGTCTCGCCTGATAGACCACGCTGCCGCCCGTCAGTGCCTTGTAGAGCACCGAGCCCTTGGAGCCGGAGAATTCGGTCATGAAGCGGCGCAGCAGGAAGGCCTTGCCGATGCGGGCCTGCTTGCGGGCTTCGGCCGCGTTCAAGGCGGCGACGACGTTTTCAGAGATGTTGCGCTTGTCGATGAGTTCCAGGCCGGGCGCGCCGAGCTGGTCGTCGAGGGTCGCAAGCTGGCTCTTCGGGCGCATGTCGGCGAAGGTGAAGATGCCGCCGGGTTTCAGCACGCGGGCGACCTCGCGGGCAAAGGCCGGCACGTCGCCGTAGCAGTGCGAGGATTCGATGTTGACGACGATGTCGAAGGAGGCCTCGGGAAAAGGCAGGTTTTCGGCGTCGCCCTGGACGAAGGACAGCGCCGGCGTGTCGGCATTGAGCTTCTGCGCCCGGCGCACGGTTTCCGGCGAATAGTCGAGGCCGGTGACGGCCGCAGGCGCGTAATAGCGGGCGATGTAGCGCGAGCCGCCGCCGCGGCCGGAGCCCACTTCCAGCACGCGGGCGCCCTCGACGGGAAGGCCCTCGACCGCCTGCTGGTAGAGACCGATGAAGGCGCGCTCGGCCTCGTCCTCGGCTTTCAGCGCAAACGGCGCGCCGCTCGGCACGTAGCCGTAGTTCATGAAGCGCCAGTCCTTGTCGCCCCAGAAGCGCGACAGCATGTTGTAGATGCGCCGCCAGACCCATTTCTGGGTGCGCGGAAACTTGCCGAGGGTGGCAACGTCGAGGACGTTGGAAAACAGGCGGCTGCTCATCGGGGCTCTTTCACTCGGCGGCCGGGGCGGCCGTGGGGGCGGATTGGGCGGCCTCCAGCGCCATGAATTCATCATAGAGCCAGGCGCGGCCCTTGCGGATCAGGTCGTGGTCGTCCTTGTTCACCGGGTTGAAGCCCGGCAGGTAATATTTCAGCACCAGCGGCGCGCATTTGCGCCAGTAGCCGGGATTGCCGAACAGCACCCAGACAAGGCGCGCCCAGAAGCGCGGGCCGGTCTTGACGCCGTCGGTCCGGGCAAAGCGCACCAGATTGGCCAGCACGATCTTGAGGAAGGTCCAGGCCACCGCGTTGAAGGCCATGGTGCGCAGCATGTAGCGCTTGAAGGGGGAATATTTCGTCGTCGCCGCGTCGAAGACGTCGAGCGCCACCGCCTTGTGTTCCAGTTCCTCCAGCGCATGCCACATCCACAGGCGGCGATAGGCGGGCGAGGCATCGTCGAGGAATTGCGGATTGCGCAGCGTCACCGACGACAGCGTCGCGGTCAGGTGCTCAATGGCGCAGGTGACGGCGAGGCGGAAGATCGGGATCTTGTCGGAGCGCAGCGTCTTGATCACCGGCGCTTCCATCGCCTCGACGTCATAACCGAGCTTGGCCAGCGCGCGGTTGTAGTCCTCGTGCTCGCGGGTGTGAAAAGCCTCCTGCACCGAATAGCCGTTGATCTCGTCGGCGAGATGCTTGTCCTTGAGCTTCGGCGCGTAATATTTCAGCGAGCGGATGAAGTAGCGCTCGCCTTCCGGCAGGAAGATGGAAAGGCCGTCGATCAGGGCCGTCTTATGGAAATCGCCGCCGAGCCAGTGGCGGGTGGGGTTTTCCAGGATGCCGAATCGGATGTCGCGGGGAATGATGTCCTCATCGTCGGAACCGGGGGCTGCATCCTTCCACCGTGCCGTCTGGCCGGCCGCATCTGCAATCGCCATGTGTCGCACTCCGCCTTCAACCGCCGCAATGCTGCAGCGCGATCCGTAAGGGACGATGTTTATCCAATTCCCCGCGGCGGGGCAATCGGGCGGAACAATAACCCGCCGTCCGAAGGCCCATCAGCGGACCATTAGCAGGACGGCCGCCACCGCGATGACGGCCCAGGTGGCGAGCATGGCCGGAGCCCGCAGCGCATATTGCCGGACCGATCCTTCCGGCGCGGTCATGCCGAGGGGATGGGCGAGACGGGCGGCGACCAGCACGGCCAGCAGGGCCTGAACGGTCGTGCCGCCCACGCCCGCCATTTCGCCAAGGCCGATCAGCAGCAGCGCGAAGGGCACGTATTCGGCGAAGTTGGCGTGGGTGCGGATGCGGCGATTGAGCGCGACGTGACCGCCATCGCCGTGGTGCACCCGCATCTTCGCCCGCCCCATGGAGACCCAGAGCGACAGGGCGACGAAGATCAGGGCGAGGATTGCAGCATACTGCATCGTGTGGACAGGTAGAACCATGCGTCTTGCTCCCTTGGCAAAGGCTCAGCGGCCGGGTGCGGCGATGTAGAAGGGTTCGCCGGTCTCGGCGAGCGTCTTCAGACGCGACAGCGCCTCCGGCCAGCCGCCGCCGACCGCGCGGCTGGTCGCCGTGTCGCCGCCGAAATCGTCGTGGGTGAGGATCAGCTTGCAGGCGCCCTCGCCGACCGGCTCGAGGCTCCAGGTGACGCGCGAGGCCGGATCGACGGCGACATCGGGCGACCACTGCGCACTGAAGGAATGGACGAAACGATGCGGAGGCTCGATCTCCAGCACCTTGCCGACGATCATCGGCGTGTCGCCGACGAAGAAGGTGATCGCCCCGTCCTTTCGCCATTCGGTGCGCGACGTCATGTTGAAATGCTGCCAGAGCGGCGTCTTCTCGTCGTCGGTGAGGATCGCCCAGACCGCGTCGGGCGTGGCGCGGATATAGGTTTCCCAGACATGTTTCGGCGCGGCATTGCTCATCTTATCGTTCCTTCCTTCGGCGACGCTTGCAAGATCGCTCAGCGTGCGGGCGAAGGGGGCGGCAAAGCGCGAGATCCAGCGGTCCGCCACGTCCTGCAGGGGCAGCGGATTGAGATAATGCAGCTTTTCCCGTCCGACCTTGCGGGTCACGATGAGATGGGCGCCTTCCAGCACGCCGAGATGCTTCATCACGCCGAAGCGGGTCACCGGCTGATCGCGCTCAAGCTCGCTCAGCGTCTGGCCGTCGCGTTGCCGCAGACGGTCCAGGATTCCGCGTCGAATGGGATGCGCCAGGGCATCGAAGATGTCGTCCATGAACCGGAGAATAGGTGACTCTTTTGTCACGTGTCAATAGGGTCACCTATTGATGCAGCAAGCCGAAGTCCGAGCAGCAAAAAGCCCCCTCTCCGCATCCGGAAAGGGGGCCAAGACCTGTGTGTCGGGCGGTCAGAGACCGGTGGCGCATTCCTGGCAGAGCGGGGCGTAGGGCACGGCCGCCAGCCGCGCCTCGGAGATCGGCTGGCCGCATTTGGCGCAGGTGCCATAGGTGCCCTTGGTGATGCGGTCGAGGGCCGCGTCGATCGCCTTCAGCTCCTTCTCGCCGACTTCGCCGAGTTCGTCGAGCACCTCGTCGTTCTCCGCCTCGGTCGCCTGCTCTTCGCTGTCTGCGTCGCGGCCGGTGGCGATGTCGGCATTGATCTTGTGCAGACGGGCGAAAAGCTCGCGCTGGCGATCCCTGAGGATCTGCTCGTATTTTTCAGTGTTCATCCGGGGTGTATCCTCGTTGTTTCTTCTGTCTGACCCTGCAGTGTGGTCCACGCCGGCTCAGCGGTCAACGAGAACCGAGCACTTGGCATGGCGCACGACGCGGTCGGCGGTGGCGCCGATCAGGTAATTGCCGAGGTCCGGGATATGCGAGGCGACCAGGATGAGGTCGGCGCCGTGCTCGTTGGCGGCGGCAAGAATCTCGCGGGCCGGTGCGCCGGTACGCAGCTCGACGCGGGCGGCAATCCCGGTCTTTTCCTTCAACTCGACCAGCCTGGCCTTGCCGTCCTTGATGGCGTCCTCGACGGCGTTCACCGGCAGTTCGATGGTGATATAGCCCGGCATGTCCTCGATCACCGTCATCAGGATGATCTCGCCGCCGGCATCGAGCAGCTGGGCGGCCTTGCGCAGGATCTTCTCGCCCTTGTCGAGCGCGCCGCAATCGACCGGAACCACGATTTTCTTGTACATCTTGCTCTCCTTGTGACGCGGTCTCTGCGGACCCGCCTCCCTGATCCATGGCCTCACAATTGATCCTCGGCGAGCGCGCCGCATTGATCAGGATCAATTTTTGCGGCACCGACCGTCAACGATCAGCGAACGATACATCTCCAGGATACGATCTTTCGTGAACGATGCGAACGGCCCATATTCTGGTCTCGAAGACAGAAAACCACAAGGACCGACGATGACCCGGATCAGCCGCCGCACCATGCTCGCGCTCGGCGCCAGCCTCGCTGCCGGCGCGACACCGGCCCGCCCGGCCACAGGAGCCACGATGACGAATTCCAACGGCAAGACAGATACGGCGCAGAGCTTCGCGCTGACCCGGCCGATCCATGTCGGCACCGCCCATCTGGTGGTCTCCGACATCGAACGGGTGCGGCAGTTCTACGAGACCATGCTCGGCCTCAGCGTGATCGAGCAGGGCATGAGCGGTGTGGTGCTGGGGGCCGGCGACCGCCCGCTCCTGACGCTGACGACCCGCGCCGACGTGCGGCCGGCGCCGCGCAATGCCGCCGGCCTGTTCCACACCGCCTTCCTCATGCCCGACCGCACCGAGCTCGGCCACTGGCTGGCCCATGCCGTGGCGCGCGGCGTGCGGCTCGACGGCGCCTCCGACCATCTGGTCTCCGAGGCGATCTACCTGAGCGACCCGGAGGGCAACGGCATCGAGGTCTATCGCGACCGTGCGCCGGAAGAGTGGGATTTCCGCGCCGACGGCACGGTGGAGATGGCGACGCTTGGCCTCGACCTGCAGGGGCTCTACGACAGCGCGCCGAAGACCGCCTGGGGCGGCATGAGCGACAGGGCGGCGATCGGCCACATGCATCTGCAGGTGGGCAACATCCCGGAGGCAGACCGCTTCTACGAAGGCGTGCTCGGCCTCAAGAAGATGGCGACGTATCCGGGCGCCAGCTTCTTCGGCGCCGGCACCTATCACCACCACATCGCCGCCAATATCTGGAACAGCCGCGGCGCCACGGCCCGCGAAGGGGCGATGTCGGGCCTCTCCGACTATTCGCTGACCTTCAACGACCAGACGGCGCTCGACACGGCGCTTGTCACGCTGGAGAGCCTGGAGATCCCGGTCGAGCGCACGGCGGAAGGCCATGCGCTGAAGGACCCCTGGGGGATCGGGCTGACGCTCAGGGCGGCGTAAGGGGCAGACCCCCTCCCGCATTCAGCCCGCAGCGATCAGGTGGTCGATGAGGGCGCGCAGCCTCGGCAGCCGGCGCATGTCGCGGTGGTAGCCGAGCCAGGTGTCGCGGCCGGGCGGGGGCGACGGCAGGGCGACGCGGCGGATGCCGGGCGTGCTGTCGCCGAGCGGCACCGGCAGGACCGCCATGCCGGCCCCGCCGGCGCAGAGTCTTGCCTGCACGTCGCGGCTGTTGCTGCGCAGGGCAACGACGGCATTGGGGAAGGTTTCGCTGAGCCAGGCGACGTCCGGCATGCCGCCGAAGGCCTCGTCCATCGTCACA
The DNA here is from genome assembly GCF_059424725.1 of Allorhizobium sp. GW101-3B10. NCBI lineage: Bacteria > Pseudomonadati > Pseudomonadota > Alphaproteobacteria > Hyphomicrobiales > Rhizobiaceae > Allorhizobium > Allorhizobium sp. GW101-3B10. The sequence goes on from NZ_JBWKZR010000001.1 coordinate 2,581,117, forward strand.
AGGCTCAGGCCCGCGCCATCGCCGATTGCCGGATCGGAACAATGCGCCGGCACGTAGAGTGCATAGTCGACATGCATGAACTTGCGGGAGACGACGTCCGGCTCGGTGAACGGGCGGATGCGGAAGACGAGATCGGCCTCGCGCCGCGAGAGGTTCAGCAGGCGCGAATCCGTCAGCAGTTCGACCACCACCTTCGGATGCCGCTGCGAGAAGCCGGCCAAGAGCGGCGAAAGGACATGGACCCCGAACCAGTCCGAACTCGAGATCCGGACCAGCCCGTCAAGCTCCTTCGCAGTCCCGGCGAGGCCCCGCTCGACGGCGATCGCCTCCTCCTCCATGCGTTCGGCATGGGAGAGAAGCAGCCGGCCCTCGTCGGTCAGGACGAAACCGTCGGCGGTTCTCTGGAACAGCACCGTGCCGAGCGCGCCTTCCAGCGCCTTCAGCCGCCGGCCCATGGTCGGCTGCGTCAGCCCGAGCCGGCGGGCGCCGGCGCCGAGCGTGCCCTCCCGGGCGATGGCGAGGAAGATACGAAAATCGCTCCATTCCGGCGTCATGGGATCCCCATACAAAACTGCATGAAGATCATGCCATCTCTATGATTTCCATTCAATGTGTTCGGCCGCACTCTTTGCCCATCGCAAATCCAAAGGAGTGATGGCAATGACCCATATGACGGCGCTTGTTCTCGAAACCCATGGCGGCCCCTTCCGCCTGACCGAAGTCGCCCGGCCGGTGGCGGGCCCGGGCCAGGTGCTCGTGCGCATCCGGGCGAGCGGCGTGAACCCGCTCGACACGAAGATCCGCGCCGGCCAGGCGGCGCATGCCCGCCAGCCGCTGCCCACGATCCTCGGCATCGACCTGGCCGGCACGGTGGAGGAGACCGGGCCGGGCGTCACCGGCTTTCGCCGCGGCGAAGAGGTCTATGGCATGACCGGCGGGGTCGGCGGCCACCAGGGATCGCTGGCCCAGTATGCCGCCGTCGACGCCCGGCTTCTGGCCGTGAAGCCCGCAACGCTCAGCCTGCGCGAGGCGGCCGCCCTGCCGCTGATCTTCATCACTGCCTGGGAAGGCCTCGTCGACCGCGTCGGCGTCAAGGCCGGCCAGACGGTACTCGTGCTCGGGGCGGGCGGCGGGGTGGGACACATCGCCGTGCGGATCGCCCGGGCCTTCGGCGCGACCGTCTACGGCGTCGATGCCGCCGGCAAGGCCGACTATCTCAGAAGCCTCGGCGCCGTGCCGATCGACTATGCCTCCCAGGAGGTCGAGGCCTATGTGGCGAAACATACCGGCGGACGGGGTTTCGACGTCGTCTACGACACGGTCGGCGGCGCCTCGCTCGATGCGGCGTTCAGGGCGGTGAAGCGCTTCGGCCATGTGGTCAGCAGCCTCGGCTGGGGTACGCATGCGCTGGCACCGCTGTCCTTCAAGGCGGCGACCTATTCCGGCGTCTTCACGCTCCTGCCGCTGTTGACTGGCGAAGGCCGCGCGCATCACGGCGCGATCCTGCGCGAGGCGACCAGGCTCGCCGAGGCCGGCCAGCTGATTCCGAAGCTCGATCCGAGGATCTTCGACCTGTCGACCGCCGCCGAGGCACACGACCTGATCGAGACCCGCGGCTCGGAAGGTAAGCTGGTGATCGACGTGGATTGAGGACCGCCGGGGATGCCGGCTTCGGCCGCATCCCCGGTCGCCGTGGAGGGCCGCGCGGAGCGGCCGGCCGGGGCACGGCGGGCGCTTCGCAGACCACAGCCCTCCTCCCCGATGGAACACTCCGCCGCGTGCCGCGTTGTGGCGCAGATGTATCGGGGATTTTCGAAATGAACGACAGGGCGCACGGACCGGGAAACGGCCGAGAGGCGATGGAGAACGCCGCCTGGGCCGCCGAGCGCGCGCGCCGCAAGACGCCCCACCGGATCAAGGTGCGCAAGACAGCGCTCGACCTGGTATTGATCTGGGCGGTGATCGGGATCTTCCTCATCCTCGCCGTCGCCGCCGTCTATCTGACGGCCAGCGTGCTGATGCCGATCACGCTCGCCATCGTCGTCGGGCTGATCCTCGGGGTCGCGGCCGACCGGCTGGGCAAGCTCGGGATTCCGCCCATGGCGACCGCCGTGATCCTCACCTCGCTCTTCGCCTTTCTCCTGTTCTTCATCATCAACACGCTGGCGACGCCGCTCGCCGGACTGGCGGCCGAGGCACCGGCGACGCTCGAGCGCGCGATCGAGCGCATGCTGCCCTATCTGGAGCGCTTCGAGTGGCTGAACGTCACCGCCGCGACCTTCCGCTCCGGCCCGCTGACCCCCGAAGCGCTGATCGAGAACATGGGCACCGTGCTTTCGACGCTTGCGACCCGCGTCACGCCGGCGCTGGTGCAGGGCCTGATCTTCTTCGGCGCGCTGGTGTTCTTCCTCGGCAGCCGGCTGGCGCTGCGCCGCGCCCTGATCATCGCCTTCAACGACCGCGCCCGGCGCCTTTCGGCGATCCGCATCCTCAATTCGATCGAACAGGCGCTCGGCTTCTACTTCGCCACAGCAACCCTGCTCTATGCCGCAGCCGGCGTGGTGATGACGGTGATCGCCTGGGCCGGCGGGCTGCCGATGCCGGGGCTCTGGGGCCTGTTCGCTTTTCTCTCGAGCTTCGTGCCCTATCTCGGCATCGCGCTGATGACCCTGGCGCTGGCGGTCTCGGGCCTGCTGACCCATGACGGGCTGCTGGTGGCGCTGGCGCCCGCCCTCGCCTTCTTTACCGTGCACGCGATCATGGAGAACCTGGTGACGCCGGCGGTCATGGGGCGCCGGCTGGAGATCAACCCGTTCATGGTCTTCGTCGCCATTGTTTTCTGGACCTGGATGTGGGGCGCGGTCGGCGCAGTGCTCGCCGTGCCGCTGTCGCTGATCGCCATGACGATTGCCAGCGAGATGCTGCCGCAGAGCCGTATCCAGCCGAAGCTTCCCGGCTAGGCGCGACGCCCCGCCACTCCCCTTTAGAAGCCCGTTTCGAACCCACTGGCCCCACCCCACCGCGGGGCATATTTTTTTCGCCGGAATTGACCAAGATCAAATTACATCTACGAAGCTTCGTATATACTGTTTAATATATATTTTTCTGCAGCAAATGGGAGGTTGCTTCATGGCGCATGTCGTCGTTCTCGGTGCCGGTCTTGGCGGCACCATCATGGCCTACGAATTGAGAGACAATCTGTCGCAAGGCGACCGGATCAGCATCATCAATAAAGGCTCGAAATATTCCTTCGTCCCGTCCAACCCGTGGGTGGCCGTCGGCTGGCGCGACCGCGCCAGCATCGAGGTCGATCTCGAGCCGGCCTGCAAGAAGCGCGACATCGGCCTTTATCCGCAGGGCGCCAAGCGCCTGCATGCCGCCGACAACCGCATCGAGCTCACGGACGGCACGTTCGTCGACTATGACTATCTGGTCATCGCCACCGGCCCGGAGCTCGCCTTCGACGAGATCCCCGGCTTCGGCCCTGAGGCCAATACCCAGTCGGTCTGCCATATCGACCATGCGCTGTCGGCCAAGGGCGCCTTCGACAAGCTGGTCGCCAAGCCGGGTCCGGTGGTGATCGGCGCGGTGCAGGGCGCGTCGTGCTACGGCCCGGCCTATGAATTCGCCTTCATCCTGGAAAAGGCGCTGCGCGACGCCAAGGTGCGCGACAAGGTGCCGATGACCTTCGTCACCTCCGAACCCTATATCGGCCATCTCGGCCTCGACGGGGTCGGCGACACCAAGGGCCTCTTGGAAAGCGCGATGCGCTCCAAGCACATCAAGTGGATCTGCAATTCCAAGGTCCAGAAATTCGAGGCCGACAAGGTGACGGTCGAGGAGGTCAACGAGGACGGCTCGACCAAGACCATCCACGAGGTTGCATCCACCTATACGATGATGCTGCCGGCGTTTCGCGGGGTCGAGGCGGTGCGCGACATCGAGGGGCTGACCAATCCGCGCGGCTTCATCCTGGTCGACCGGCACCAGCAGAACGGCAAGTATCCGAACGTGTTCGCCGTCGGCGTCTGCGTGGCGATCGCACCCACCGGCAAGACGCCGGTTCCCGTCGGCGTGCCGAAGACCGGCTTCATGATCGAGAGCATGGTGACGGCGACCGCCAAGAACATCGCCAAGCTGGTGCGCGGCGAAAAGCCGAATGCCGAGGGCACCTGGAACGCGGTGTGCCTCGCCGATTTCGGCGACGGGGGCATCGCCTTCGTGGCCCAGCCGCAGATCCCGCCGCGCAACGTCAACTGGTCGTCGCAGGGCAAGTGGGTGCATGCCGCCAAGATCGGCTTCGAGAAATACTTCCTGCACAAGATCAAGAGCGGCATGGCTGAACCCTTCTACGAGAAGCTGGCGCTGCAGGTGCTCGGCATCGACAAGCTGAAGGCCGTCAAGTTCGACGACTGACCGGCCCGAAAGACATCCGGCGCGCCGCCTCGGTGCGCCGGCCGTCGCCTGCCCGGCGCGAGACAAAGCCGCAACCCTGCGGTGTACGCTCGCCCGGACCATTGCCATGGCGCGATCAGGACCCTAGGCTGACTGCAGGCCTTGCAGCAACGGAGTGTCTCGTGCGGTTTCCCCTGTTCCTCTCCGCGATCGCCTTGCTGTTCTCCGGTTCGGGCACAGCGGTGGAGGCCTGCATCGTTTCCGTTCCGCTGCATATCGAGGACGTGCGTCATGCCGACGTCGTGGTCGTCGGGAGGATTACGGACTACCGCCTCGTGCTCGATCCCGTGGTCCGTGCGCGCCGCAAGGCTGATATCGCCCGGGACCCGGAATTCTGGAAGAGGTCCGGGGATCAAACGCGCTTCCTCTCCGACTATGCCCGCTTCCGGATCGAGGTCGAGGAAGTGCTGTACGGCGAGGCGCCGGATACGCTTGTCGCGACCTGGGACAATTCCACCTTCGCAGAGCCCGACAGCCTGGCGCCTGGCCCCTATGTCATCGCTCTCAGAAACCCGCAGTCGGGTACGCCTCCGCTGCGCGGCCCATCCGCCGTGGTCGGTCCGGCGCCTGAACCCGGCACATTGACCTTGCTGCAGGCACCCTGCGCAAGACCCTTCCTGTTCGAGGCGGGCAGTGAAAAGGCCCGCTTGCTTCGCGACGAAGTGAAGCGGCGTCGCCGGCCATAGCCGGCATCGGCAACGGTTTGGCGCGCGCCCGGCTCCTGCTCAGCCGGTGGCCGACAGGGCAGTCTGGTCATGCTGGGCCGCGGCGTGGGCGGCGGCGGCCGCGGCATTCACCGGCCGACCGTAGAGATAGCCCTGGACGAAGCGGACCCCGGCCTGCCGGACCAGGCGCATCTCCTCCTCCGTCTCCACCCCCTCGGCCAGGCATTCCAGCCCGAGATTGGCGCAGAGTTCGGCAATGGCGAGCAGGATGCCGAAGCCCGACGCGCTGTCGTCCGCCAATTGCGTGACGAAGCAGCGGTCGGCCTTGATCCGGTGCAGCGGGAAGCGGTGGATGTAGGCAAAGCTCGAATAGCCGGAGCCGAAGTCGTCGAGCGCGATGCGGCAGCCCATGTCCGCCAGCGCCACCAGCGATTCGCGTGCGCATTCGAAGTCGCTCATCACCATGGTTTCGGTGATCTCGAAAGTCAGGCGTTCGGGAGAGATGCCGCTTTCGCGCACGATGCGCGTGACATTGGCGATCGAGCGGGGCGAGACGAGATCGACCGGCGAGAGATTGAACGAGAGCGAGATGTCGGACGGCCACGTGACCGCGGCGGCGAGCGCCTTCTGCAGGAGGATGCCGGTGACGCGCTCGATCATGCCGGTGCGCTCGGCGGCGGCGATGAACAGGCCCGGATTGACCGTGCCGAGCGCCGGGCTGGCCCAGCGGGCCAGCGCTTCGAAGCCGGAGGTGCGCTGCGCGAGGATGTCGAACTGCGGCTGGAAATCGAGGTAGAGTTCCTTCACCAGGTCGGCATTGCGCAGCGTCTGCTCGATCAGGCCGTAATCGGTCATCTCGGCCTCGTGGCGATCGGTGAAGATCACCACGTCGCCCCGGGTCGCGCGCTTGGCGCAATAAAGGGCGTGGTCGGCCCGCTCATAGATCTCGCGCGCCGTGGTGCCGTTCGAAGGAAAATGGGCAAAGCCGATCGATCCGGAAATGGCGATCGAAATGCCGGAAATGGTGAAGGGCCGGCGCAGCGCCTCGCAGAGGGCGGCGCCGAGATGGGTCAAGCTGTCGTGCGAAAGCGGCCGATCGATGCCCAGCGCGAACTCGTCGCCGCCGAGGCGCGCGACAAGATAGGCGGGCGGACAGGTGTTGCGAATGCGGGCGGCCACCTCGACCAGCAGGTCGTCGCCAACCGCGTGGCCGTAGAGATCGTTGACGGGCTTGAAGCCGTCGAGGTCGATGATGCCGACGTAAACGCTCGCGCCCGGCGCCGCTATCATCTGTTCCAGATTGGCGAAGTAGCTGCGGCGGTTGGGCAGGCCGCTCAGGGCGTCGAAATCGGCCTGCCGTTCGGCGCGTTCCCGCAGTTGCTCCGCGAGCAGGCGCGAACGCACCGCCTTCAGGATCGCGCCGCGCATCAGTATGGCCAGGCCGACCGCGCTGAAGGCCCCGGCGATGCTGACGAAGGAATAGTAGAAGAAGGTCTCGCGGCCCAGCGCATAGGCGAGCGCCAACATCGTGGCCAGGGTGATCGCACTCACCCCCGCGACCACGCGGATGCTGATCCCGACCGTGGAGGCCAGCATCATCAACAGCAGGAAATAGAGCAGGTTCGCCGGGTGGAAATCGACGTAGAGCACGGCGCAGGTGTTCAGGTAGATCAGCATCAGCACGACCGCGCCGATCAGTTCCAGCCGAAAGAAACTCACATCCTTGAGCCGCAGCGACTTGCGGAAGAAAAAGGCGACCGCCGCCGTCGATGCCGACAGGGAAAACAGCAGGGCGCCGTCCGCAGGGGCGCGAAGCACGACATGCGCAACGCTGATGAACAGATAGAAGATGAAGACCGGGACGAGGAAGCCGCGGATGATCGGCGCGAAGGTGCGCGCGGTCGCGTCGCGGATCGCCTCCGGCGCAAGCTCGACGGTGTCGGCGTCCGATGCGAAGATCGCTGCTACTGCCTGGCGGCCGTGATGAGGCACGAGGGTCATGGGCGTTCCACAGGGTGACGGACAATCGAAAGCACCGTGTCCTGAACCAGCCCTCATGCCACGCGGGATCGCAACCGGATCCATTCAGACCCCGCCAGATGTAGCAGTGATGCGTTTAGCAATCATAAACGCATCAGGAAAACCTGTATTAACGCTTTCAAACGAATGGCGCCCGGCGCGGCGTCACATCAGGATGTAGTCCCTGGCTTCCGGCAGCGGCGGCAGGTCGCGCTCGCCGAGCGCCTCGCGCATGTTGATCTCGATGGTCTCGGCGAGCGCCCCGATCGGCAGGTCGTTGGGCAGGTCGCCGAAGGGCTCCTCCAGTTCGTTGCCGAGCGCATCCAAGCCGAAGAAGGTGTAGGCGACGAGCGCGGTGGCGAACGGAGTGAGCCAGCCCAGCATGTCGGCAAAGCCGAAGGGCAGAAGGAAGCAGAAGATATAGGCCGTGCGATGCAGCAGCAGCGTATAGCCGAAGGGTACGGGGGTCAGCCGGATGCGTTCGCAGGCTGACAGCACGCCCGACATCTGCCCGATGGTGGCATCCAGCAGGCTAAACTCGATGTCGCTGAGGCGACCGCGGCCCTTCAGTCCGGCGAGCAGCGCCCCCATTTCGCGCAGGACGAAATCCGGCCGGTTGCGGCTTTCGATGAATGCCTCGTGCCGGTCCGGCGCGAGCCGGGCGAGGATGCGGGCCTGGTCGCCGCCCGAGCGCAGGTGCATGAGCAGCGCATAGGCATAGGCGATCGTCAGCTCGACCAGCCGGCGGCGCGGCGCCGGCTCGTCCGTATCTCCCCTGCCCTCGAGGATCATCGACTGGCGCGCCAGGCAGCGCGAGGCGACGATCAGCAGGCCCCAATCCTTGCGCGCCTCCCACCAGCGGTCGTAACAGGCATTGTTGCGGAAGCCGAGGAAGATCGACAGCGCGATGCCGACCAGCGCCAGCGGCGCGCTGTTGAAGCCGGGCACCAGCACCGGCCAGAAATTGTGCCCCCACACGACGAAGGCCGACAGGATCAGCACGAACAGCACCTGCGGGAAGATCATCGGCAGGACGGATCCGCGCAGGATGAAGAACAGGACGAGAAGGCTCGGGCGGTCGCGGACGATCATGGCGGAAGACCTGTTGCGAAAAGTCAATTTGTGAGAGCGCCTTCATAGGCGATTTTTCCGCCCCGTCCATCGTCAAACGACAGAAGCCCGGACCGGGCGGGCCGAAAGGCCGTGACGCCGATACCCACAAATTCACAGGGCTCTTCATCCCGGCTGTATCTTGACAACAATGCTCATGTTTGCGATCTGAGCGCATCGAATTAGGACATTTTTACTCCACTTTGCGAAAGGCCCGATGATGCTTCATCGTCTTCCCCTCAGCCTGGCAGCCGTTCTCGGCCTTGCCGGCGCAGCACTCGCCGATCCGATCACCCTCACCGACCAGGCCGGCCGCACCGTCACGCTGCCGAAGGCGGCCGAGCGCATCGCCTCGATCCCGATCCCGATGGCCTCGACCATCATCGCCATGGACGGTGGCACCGGCAAGCTGGTCGGCATGAACCCGACCGCCAAGTCGGCGATCGTCGAAGGGGTGCTCGGCAAGATCTTCCCGGAAGCCAAGGACATTCCCTCCGACGTCACCGCGCCGAACTTCATCCCGAATGTCGAGGAACTGGCGGCGACCAATCCGGAACTGGTGATCCAGTGGGCCGATTATGGCGCCGATCTCGTCGACCCGATCAGCAATGCCGGGCTCAACGTCGCGCTCATTTCCTACGGCACGGAAGAGAAGACCCGCTATTACCACGAGATGGTCGCAACCGCGATGGGCAAGCCGGAACGGGCCGCGGCGATCAACGGCTGGCGCGACACGGTCGCCAAGGAGATGGCGGAGAAGGCCAAGGCCATTGCGGCCGACAAGCGCCCGAAGGTGCTCTATCTCGGCCGCGCCATGGAGAACCTGACCGCCTCGGGCAACAAGGGCAACTACAATGCCTGGTACATCGAACTGGTCGGCGGGGTGAATGCCTCGGCCTCCGTCGAGGGCAACGGCACGACGATCAGCCCCGAGCAGATCGCCGAATGGAACCCGGACGTCATCCTGCTGAACAGCTTCGAAGCCAAGCTCGGCATCGACCGGATCTACAATGATCCGATCCTGTCGCTGACCAAGGCCGCGCAGGACAGACGAGTCTACAAGATGCCGCTCGGCGGCTATCGCTGGGACCCGCCGAGCCAGGAAAGTCCGCTGACCTGGATGTGGCTCGCCAATCTGCTGCATCCGGACGTCTTCGCCTATGACCTGCGGGCCGAGATGAAGAAGGCCTACAAGGCGCTCTACAATTACGACCTCGGCGAAGACGACATCGACGGCATCCTGTGGACGCAGATGCAGGGCGACGCCACGAACTACGCCCAGTTCAAGGCCAAGTGATGAGCGCGGTGGTGGCGGAGCCGGTTCGGCGCGACGTCTCGGTGATGCGGATCGGCGTGTTCGGCGCCCTCCTCATCGCGCTGGTGGCCGCCATGCTGTTTGCCATCGGCGCCGGCCGCTATTCCGTCAGCGTGCCGCGCATCATCGACATCCTGATGGCCGGGGCGATGAACCCCGGCCTCGCGCCGGCGCAGATGGACGAGCGCATCGTGCTTCTGGTGCGCCTGCCGCGCGTGCTGCTCGCCGCGCTTTCAGGCGCAGCACTCGCCGTCGGCGGGGCGGCCCTTCAGGGCGTGTTCCGCAATCCGCTGGTCTCGCCGCAGGTGCTCGGCATCAGTCAGGGCGCGGCCTTCGGGGGCGCGATGGCGCTGCTGTTCGGCTATTCCGGCGTGGTGCTTCTGGGGCTCGCCTTCGTCTTCGGCCTGTCGGCGCTGATCCTCGTCGGCGCGCTTGCCCGCATCAACGGCCGCACGGAAGTCATCACCGTCATCCTGTCGGGCATGGTGATCGGCGCGCTGTTCGGGGCGCTGGTGTCGATCATCCAGTTCATCGCCGATCCGAACACCTCGCTGCCGGCCATCGTCTACTGGCTGATGGGCTCGTTTGCCACCGCCACCTGGGCCAGGCTCTGGCTTGCCGTTCCGGGCATGGCGATCGGCCTCGTCATCGTCTTTGCCCTGCGCTACCGGCTGAACCTTCTGGCGCTCGAAGACAGCGAGGCGCGGTCGCTGGGCGTCAATCCCGACCGCGAACGCTGGTACGTCTTCATCGCCATTTCGCTGATGACCGGAACCTCGGTCGCGGTCGCCGGCATCGTCGGCTGGATCGGGCTTGTCGTGCCGCATGCCGCGCGCATTCTCGTCGGCGAGGACCACCGCGCGCTGATCCCCGCCTCGGCGATCATTGGCGCCGCCTATCTCACCTTCATCGACACGCTGGCGCGCACGCTGACGGCGGCCGAAATCCCGCTCGGCGTGCTGACCGCGCTGATCGGCGCGCCGGTCTTTGCCGTGCTCTTGCGCAAGCATTTCAAGGAGGCGAACCGCCCATGATCGGCCTCGACAGGGCATCCGTCGCCTTCGGATCCCGCACGCTGTTCAAGGATATCAGCTTTTCCGTGCCGGTCGGCCGCTCCATGGCGATCCTCGGCCCGAACGGCCGCGGCAAGACCACGCTGTTGCGGGCGCTCCTCGGCTTCCAGCCGCTCGCTTCGGGCACGCGGCACGCGCCGAAGGTCGCCGGCTATGTGCCGCAGCACGGCGCCTCGCAGGCCAAGCTCTCCGGCCTCGATGTCGTCGTCATGGGGCGCGCGGTGCGGCTCGGCCTGTTCGGCCAGCCGTCGGCCGCCGACCGCGAGGCGGCCGAAGCAGCCCTCGTGCAGGTCGGCGCCTGCGGGCTCGCCAACCTCCGCTACGACCGCATGTCGGGCGGCCAGCGGCAGATGGTGCTGATCGCCCGGGCGCTCGCCACCGGATCGCCGGTGCTGGTGTTCGACGAGCCGACCTCGGCGCTCGACCTCGGCAACCAGGCGAAAACGTTGGAACTGCTGGATACGCTGAGGCTTCGCCGTGACTTCGCCATCATCTTCACCACCCACGACCCCAACCACGCGCTGGCGGCCGCCGACGACGTGCTGCTGATGATGCCGGGCGGCCGCGAGATCCATGGCCCGGTCTCGCAGATGATCGAGCCCGACAGCCTCTCCGAACTCTACGGCGTGCCGATGCGCTGGGTCGAGGTCAAGGGACCCACGGGTGGCACGCGCCGGGCGATCCTGCCCGCTTTTTCCGGAACAGAGGCGGCATGAGCACGATCTATGTGAAATCCGCCTATGGCAAAGCTTCGCCGGGCATCGTCGAGGCCGCCGCGCGCGGCGAGGCCGTGATGGTCAAGCAGTGCGACCTCACGGCGGAGATCCTGGGCGCGCATGGCGGCCTGATCACCGGCCAGCAGCTCGACCAGGACGCCATGCTCGCGCTCAAGCCGGCACTCGAAGCCTTTCTCGACCGCGGCGGGCGCTGGTTCTTCAACGGCCACATGGTACGGCCGCTGATCGACGGCATGGGGCAGTACCGGCCGATCGCCGAGCCGAAGCGCCCGGACTTCGACCTGTCCGCGGTCAATCCACACCCGATCTACGACGGCATCGATCTCAACAAGCTGGAGACCAACAAGGGTGTCGCCGGCTTTTACGGCCGCGGCTGCAACCCGCTGCCCGAGGGTGCCGTCGCCGTCAACGGTCTCGGCGCTGCCAGGGTCCCGGTCGACTGGGTCTGGGCGCGGCCTAAGGGCGGGCGGATCTTTTCTCATTCCGGCAACGATCTCGCCGGCATGGGGCTGGAATGGGGGCTGGCGCCGGAGCTTTCCGCCCGCATCCTCGCCTGGGCTAATGGCGCGCTGTGCTTCGACCCCTGGCCGGCAAGCCAGGCCAAGCCGGCGGAGGTTCTGCCCCTTTCGCAGCCAGAGACCTATGGCGGCCATCGCACCTCGACCCGCTCCGGCCGCCGCATCGTCGCCCCCTCGTCGGGCACCTATTACCATATCCGCAGCCTCGAAGGCCCGCGCTATACGCAGGCGTTCGACGTGATCTGCAGACCGGAACAGTTGGGCCAGGTGCTGCGCCCGGACGACATTCTCTGGGTGCCGTGCCGCACGCCGGCGCGGCGCATGATCGCGCAGAAGGACGTCGTCGCCCGCCATCTCGACGCCGGCGGCACCGTCGTCGCGCTCGGCGAGAGCCGGTCGGACCTCTGGCTGCCGGCTGTGGACTTCACCGAGACGGAGACGAACTGGTGGTGGTGGCTCGATCCGTCGGCCGATCTCGGCGTCAGGGTCGCGGAAGCGGCGGCAAAGCATCCGTTGATGCAGGGCATCGGCGACAGAGAGGTCACCTGGCACCTGCACGGCTGGTTCGTGCCGCCGGATGGCGCCACCGTTCTCGCCCGCGATGGCGAAGGCCGGCCGATCCTCTACGAGGACAGGGTCTCGACGCCGGGCACCATGATCCTCTCCTCGCTCGATCCGATGTTCCATCACGGCTCGCATTTCATGCCGGCGACGACGCGCTTCCTCGACCGATTCGTTCCCAATCTGAAGGCCTATGCCCATGTCTAACGAGATCACCGTCCTCGACAACGGACACCCCATCAGCTTCACCTTCGACAGCATCAACGCCTATCACGGCGGCGGTTTCCCCGGCGGCGTCGCGCATGGGCTCAAAGCCATGCAGGCGGCCTTTCCGCTGCTGTCGGATACGCCGCTGGAGCGGCGCGAGGTGACCATCCTCACCGCCTTTTCCGGCCCCGGCGGCCGCGATGCGCTGGAAATGGTCACCCGCGCGCTGACCGAGGGGCGGCTTGTCGTCGACAAGTCGATCGGCGGCACGCACGTGATCAACGATCCGCCGGGCCCTTACGTCTTCCGCTTCAGCTATCGCGGCAGGACGGTCGAGGCGGTGATCAAGCCGGGCCATGTGCGCGAGGAATTCGTCATGCTCGGCGCCAAGGCCGACAAGACGCCTGAGGAAATCGCCCGCCACGAGGAGCTGAAGGCCGAAATGGCCAACCGCCTGCTGCCGCTCGCGGGTGGCGAAGTCTATGCGGTTAGGGTGATCTGACGAGAATTGCTCCGCGGCCCGCTCGCGGCGGAGAAGCCCTTCGCTCCGGGACTGCCTTGAAATTGATGCCCAATTGAGCTACATCTTTCTCAAGAAAAGAAGGATGTCCATAATGGCAGCAAATGCTTATGTCCGGGCACGGATTGATGCCGCATTGAAGGATGATGCGACCGAAGTGCTCGACAGCCTCGGGCTGACTGTCTCCGATGTGATGCGCATGATGCTGACGAGGATCGCCCGCGAAAAGGCTCTCCCGATTGAACTGACCCGACCGAATGCGGAGACTGTCGCCGCGATCGAGGAAGCGCGCGCCATCAAAGCCGCGCGCCGGAATCGTTTCGGCACCGCCGAAGAACTGATCGGTTCAATCGAGGCTGGAAACCGTGCGTCCTAAGCAAGGCAAAAGCAAGCCGGCTTCATCGAAGCGGGCTTCGCTTCCTCGCTGCTCGGACCACACGAAGCAATTCGTCAGAGACTGGAAAAGTCTTAACGATTCCGGGCGCTACGACATGGTCAAATTGAAGGAGGTCATGGGCCTTCTGGTTGCGAACGACGCACCCCTGCCAGCGGAATGGAAAGACCACGCGCTGACCGGGGAGTGGGCAGATCACCATAAGTGTCACATTGGCGGCGATTTCCTCTTGATCTACACGCTCGACGAAAAACAGAATCTTGTCGTCTTCACGCGAGCCGGCACGCATTCAGAGCTTTTCCGATAGGACCTGACACGGAGCGCGTATAAATCCAGCCCGGTTGCGTCAGGGCTGCAAGAGCAGCACCCGATCCCTTATTGTGTGCCGACGCTCGGCGCGTCATGGATCCTCGGGTCAAGCCCGAGGATGACGGAGCCAGATGATCCGAGCGCGCCGCCCTTCCCCCTCATCTGCGAAATCTGAGGTTTAGCCTGCGGCTAAGCCCTCGATTTCGCTTCTTCTCCCACCAAGGGAGAAGAGCGTTCCATCCGCTGTCACACGACTGTCACGGCCAGCACCTATGTCCGGCCATCCCTTTCACGACGTGTCGACAATGCCCTCCCAGCAGTCCTCCCCCCTTCTCCGCTTCGGCCTGATCGCCGATCCGCAATATGCGCCGATCGCGCCGAACACGCGGCTCGACCGCCACTATGGGCAAAGCCTCGGCAAGCTCGAGGCGGCGATCGCGCGGTTCAATGGCGAGGATCTCGATTTCGTCGTGACGCTCGGCGACGTGATCGACCGGGACTGGGAGAATTTCGACCGCGTGCTGGCGCTCTACGAGACGCTGCGCCATCCGCATCATTTCCTGCCCGGCAATCACGATTTTGCCGTCGCCGCCGACCGGCTGGCGGACGTGCACGCCCGGCTCGGCATGCCGGCGCCCTACCATGACTTTGCCGTCAACGGGGTCAGGCTGATCATCACCGATGGCAACGAGGTCTCGCTGTTTGCCCCGCCGCTCGACGATCCACGCCGGGTCGAGGCGGCCGAGCGGCTGACCTTGCTCACCGCAACAGGTGCGGCCAATGCGCAGGCTTGGAACGCCGGCATGAGTGCTACGCAGGTCGGGTGGCTGGGCGAACGGCTGAACCTCGCAGAAGAAGCCGGCGAGCGAGCGATCGTGTTCGGGCACTATCCGCTCTATCCGGAAAGCGACCACAATCTGTGGGGCGCGGAAGAGGTTTCGGCGCTGATCGCCGACTCGCCCGCCGCCATCGGCTATTTCTGCGGCCATAACCATGCCGGCAATTACGGCCGGCTGAACGGCACGCACTTCGTCAACATCAAGGGCATGGTCGACACCGCCGAGGAGAACGCCTTCGCCATGGTCGCGGTCCATGCTGACCGCATGGAGATCACCGGCTTCGGCCGCGAGGAGAGCCGGGTTCTCGCCCTCTAGGACGCGCGATCCCGGCGCGCTCAGCACGCCCGACCGCGCGACATCACAACGATCCCGTGTTTGCGCACCGACCACTGCAGGCACCATGCTTATTGGGCGGGCGCGGCGACGGTGCTGCCCGTCCAGCCGGCGGTCCAGAGTTCGCGCAAGGCATTGCCTTCGCCCAGGAAGAAATCCTCGAGCGGCTGGCAGTCCTCGACCCGGTCGGCGCGGAAGTTGCGGATCGCCTTACGCAGCTCGCACCAGGCGACGATGACGGCGGTAGCCGAATAATAGACCAGCGCCAGCGGCCGCACCGTGCGCTCCGTCGCATTGGCCAGTTCATCGCGATAGTCGATCAGCAGCTTGCGCTCGTCGCGGATGGCGGCGCGCACCATGGCGAGATCAACCCCTTCCGGCGCCGGCGCGACCGAGCCCCAGGCCTGCAGCGCATTGCCTTGCAGCACCTGGCGCAGCGGCTCCGGCACGGCCGCGGCGATCTTGGCATTGACCCGCCGGGCCGCCTGTTTCAGCCCGGTATCGGCGGTGCGCTCCAGAAGTGCCAGACCGAGCACGATCGCCTCGGTCTCCTCCACCGAAAACATCAGCGGCGGCAGGTCGAAGCCGGGCCGCAGGATGTAGCCCAGCCCGCGCTCGCCCTCGATCGGCACGCGCATGGCCTGGAGGGCCGCGATGTCGCGATAGATCGAGCGCGGCGTCACCTCAAGCTGCTCGGCGATCTCGGCAGCGGTAACGACGCGGCGCGACAGCCGGAGGATCTGGATGATCTCGAAGAGCCGCGACGCCTTGCGCATATTTGCCTCCCGCCGGAAACGCTACTGACACAAGCATGTCAGTTGGCCTTGCTTAAGGAAAGATCATACCGGCTGATTTTCCGCGAGAAAATGCGCCACCACCTTTCACGACGACGAAGGATACTGACATGAGCTATGCCGACAATCTCTGGCTTTTCGTGGTGCTGATCGCCGGCATCATCATCGTTCCCGGCATGGACATGCTCTATGTCCTGGTGAGCTCGCTTTCGGGCGGACGGCGCGCCGGGCTGGTCGCCACCTCCGGCATGATGACGGGCGGCGTGGTGCACACGCTCTACGGCACGCTCGGCACCGGGCTTTTGCTGGCGCTTGCGCCAAAACTCTTCACCCCGATCCTGATCGCCGGCGCGCTCTACATGATCTGGATCGGCTGGACGCTGGTCAGAAGCGCGATCACCGTCGATACGGTCGAGCGGATGGACAAGGGCGCGCTGTGGCAGACCTTCCGCCGCGCCGTCGCCACCTGCCTGTTGAACCCCAAGGCCTATCTGTTCGTCATTGCCGTCTATCCGCAGTTCCTGAAGCCCGTTTACGGGCCGATCTGGCTGCAGGGGCTGGTTCTGGGATTGATGACCATCGTCACGCAGGCGCTCGTCTATGGCGGCGTGGCGCTCGCCGCCGACCGGGCGCGGGCGACGCTCACCGGCAATCCGACGGCGACGATCTGGGTCGGACGGGCGGCGGGCGGGCTCCTGATCGCCGCAGCCGCGCTCACGCTGTGGCACGGGCTGGCCAAAGCCTGAACCCGACAAACCCGGCAATTCGTGATGTTTATCAAATAATTGGACGAAGGCCGCAACTTCACCTGAATGTGACTTCATTCCTGTCGCACAATTTTGCAAACATCCTCGGGCGCATTCTTGCCATCCAACCGCCGGTCCGCCCGGCACGCCATAATGGAGATACCCGATGAAGCTCAAACTTGTCCTGGCTGCCGCCATCGTCACCGGACTGGGCCTGACCGCCGCGATCGCCGCCGACGAGCCGCAGGTCGTGCGCCAGGAGATGATGAAGAAGGTCGGCGGCGCGATGGGCGCCATCGGCGCGATCGTCAAGGGCGAAAAGCCCTTCGACGCGGAGGTCGTCAAGGCTTCGCTCACCACCATGGCCGAAGCCGGCAAGGACTTCCCCAACCATTTCCCGGCCGGCTCGGAAGTCGGCATGGACTCCGAAGCGAGCCCGAAGATCTGGGAAAACATGGATGACTTCAAGGCCAAGGCCGCGGAACTGACCAAGGTGGCCGAAGCCCAGCTCGCCGCCATGCCGACCGACGAGGCCAGCACCGGCGCCGTGATGAAGGCCGTCGGCGCGGCCTGCTCGAGCTGTCACGAGACCTACCGCCTGAAGAAGTAAGACCGACGGGACGATCCACCGGCGCCGGCCCCTCGCATTTGCCGTGAGGACAGCCGGCGCCGCGTATCCGCAAGCAGAAGACATCGAGGTTGGAGGCCGCCATGGCATCGAAATGGCTGAAACGACTGGGCGCGCTGGTGGCGCTCGGCATGGTCGGCGGCGCGGGCTTCCTCATTGTCACCGCACCTGAGCGCCAGGACGCTTCCGTCTGGGCCGATCTCGGCCAGCCGGACCTCGAAAACGGCCGGCGCATCTTCTTTGCCGGCGGTTGCACCAGTTGCCATGCGGCGGCAAAGTCCGAGGGCGATGCCCGGCTCGTGCTGTCCGGCGGCGCGCCGCTCAAGAGCCCGTTCGGCACGTTCCATGCGCCGAACATCTCTTCCTCTCCGACCGCCGGCATCGGCGCCTGGACGCTGGCTGAATTCGGTGATGCGATGACGCGCGGGGTCGGCCGCGACGGCGAGCATCTCTATCCGTCCTTCCCCTACGGCTCCTATGCCCGCATGGCGCCGAAGGACATCAACGACCTTTACGGCTTCATGAAGACGCTGCCGGCGAGCGAGGCGGTAGCGCCCGCACACGAACTGCCCTTCCCGTTCAACATCCGGCTTTCGCTCGGTGGCTGGAAATTCCTCTATTTCACCGATGCACCGCGCGTCGAACTCGCCAATGCCGACGACCAGGTCAAGCTCGGCCAGTATCTGGTCGAGGGCCCCGGCCATTGCGGCGAATGCCATACGCCGCGCGACATGCTCGGCGGTTTCAAGGCCGGCCAGTGGCTGGCCGGCGGGCCGAACCCGGAAGGTCAGGGCACCATCCCCAACATCACCCCCGGCTCGAAGAGCATCGGCGCCTGGTCGCGAGGCGACATCGCCTCCTATCTCGAGACCGGCTTCACCCCCGACTTCGACAGCGTCGGCGGCGCGATGGTCGAGGTGCAGAAGAACCTGGCCGAGCTTTCCGCCACCGACCGCGAGGCGATCGCCGCCTATCTGAAGGCCGTGCCGGCGGTGAAGTGAGCGTTGGGCATACAGGTTGCGCCCTTCACGGCGAGCCTAGTGGGGCCAAACTGTGGGGCTTTGCCCCTCACCCTGACCTTCTCCCCATCAAAACGGGCAGAAGGTGCCGGCAGGCGGATGAGGGGCGGGGGTCGCCAATCTAAAGGCCGATCTGCTCGCGATGTGATTGCAGAAAGCGCTAGCATGATTTAAGGTTTGTTGATGAACAGTCGGCAGAGGAAGACGCTGCATTCGATCTTCAACGATCCGGTGTCAGGCTCCATCGCCTGGGCGGACGTCGAAAGCCTGTTGATCGCGCTGGGATGTGTGGTGATCGAAGGCAACGGGTCCCGCGTTCGGTTCGAAAAGGACGGACGCCTGGCCTTCTTCCATCGGCCACACCCGGAAAAAGAAGCGAAGCGCTACCAGATACGCGATGCACGACGCTTCCTCGAAGACCTTGGAGTGAGACCATGAATGTGATGACCTACAAGGGTTTCTCGGCTCGCATCGCCTTCGACGCAGAGGATGAGATCTTCTTCGGCAACATCGCCGGCATCGCCGATGTCGTCGGATTTCACGGCGAGAGCGTCGACGAACTCAAGCGGGCCTTCCACGAGGCCGTGGACGACTATGTCGAGACGTGCCGCACGCTCGGACGCGAGCCTCACAAGTCCTATTCCGGTAAGATGATGTTTCGCGTTGATCCCGACGTGCATGCGCGCGCCGCAAAGGCAGCCGAACTCTCCGGCAAGAGCCTCAATCAATGGGCCGAGGAAGCGCTCTCCAAGGCGGCAGAGGAAACCGCTTAGGCGTTTCCTGGCCAGATTGTGGCCGGCAGAACTGTAGCTCCCCCCGCCCCCTCCAGCATCGCGCAAGCCTGCCCCGCCAGAGTGCGTTTCGTCACAACAGTCAAGGACTGCAGCATGAGCATCGAACGCCGGCGAATGGAAAGCGCGCTCCGCTCGCTGCTCGACAGTTATCCGGATCCCGCCCTGCATCGCTGGGTGGACGAGACGGTGCAGGCCTTCGAGAAGCGGCTTTCCAATATCGTCGATCCGCGCGAGCGCGATCATGCGCAGCAGGCCGCCCTGGTGCTGATCAAGACGACGCTGCAGCAATGGTCGCAGCATCCGCCGGTCCGGCACTGAGCCGGCAGCGGCCAGGACGACGAATTCTCCCGCCGCGATCCGTCCGCCGTTATTGACATGGCCGTCCGCCGCCGCGATAGTGTCCGCGATGGTTCCCCAGAAGCGGCGCTTCGGGGATTAATAGGGAACACGATAGGGACGACCCTGACGGGGCTCGATTCGTGGCTGCCCCCGCAACTGTGAGCGGCGAACGCCTGGACGACATGGCCACTGGAGACGATCCGGGAAGGCTGTCCAAGGTGTCATGACCCGCAAGCCAGGAGACCTGCCATCATCTGTCGTCGCCTGCCGGGCGGGGTTGTCCGGAAGACAGGGAGATTGCGCGGCCTGGATCGTCGATCCGCAGCCGTCCCTTTGTCCCCGTTTTCTCCTCCTCCGGCCGTCGATATCCATCGCCACTTGTTCGGAGGGAACCATGTCCGTCAACACCATCACCGCATCCACCTCGTCCGTCGCCGGCCGCATCGCGCCGGCGCTGCTCAGCGTCTTCTTCGGCCTCTTCGTCGTCGGCTTCGTCGGTTTTTCGCCGATGGAAGTGGTGCACAACGCCGCCCACGACGCGCGCCACGCCAACGCCTTCCCCTGCCATTGAGGGGAGCACCCATGTCTCTCTTTCGCTCGCTCGTCTTCACTTCGGTGCTGGTCGGGCTGATCGTCGGGACGGTGGTGACACTCGCGCAATTTCTTGGAACGACGCCGCTCATCCTGGCGGCCGAAGTCTATGAAACCGGGGAAACGGCCGTGAGCCCCGGGCCCGGCGCGGCCCATGATCATGACGCGGGTATTGCCCACGACCATGACGCAGCCGCCACCGAAGCGCACGACCATCACAGCGCCGATGCCTGGGCACCCGCCGACGGCATCGAACGCACCGCCTATACGCTCGCCGCCAACATCCTGACGGCCATCGGCTTCGCGCTGGTGCTGAACGGGCTGATGCAGATCTCCGGCCGCCACAGCGACTGGCGGAGCGGCCTCATCTGGGGCCTGTGCGGCTTCGTCGTGGTGATGCTCGCACCGGGCTTCGGCCTGCATCCGGAACTTCCGGGAACGCCCGCCGCACCGCTCTTCGAGCGTCAGGTCTGGTGGGTGGGAACGGCGCTGTCGACGGCGGCCGGTCTGGCGCTGCTGTTCTTCCAGCGCAAGCCCTGGGCTGCGGCCTTGGCCATCGTGCTGATCGCCTTCCCGCACGTCATCGGCGCACCGGTTCCGGCGGAGGGCGAACAGGCTCTGGCACCGGAGGCGATGTCGCACCGCTTCGTCGTCATCGCCACGCTGACCAGCCTTCTGTTCTGGGCGCTGCTCGGTTCGCTCAGCGGCCACCTGCGCCGCCGTTTCGAAGCCTGAGGCCCCATGGCAGGCACCCCCTGCCCCGAATTCGACTGGCGCATCGATCTCGATGCGCTGGTCTTTTTCCATCGGCCGTCCGGCAGCCGATGCTTCGTCCACCGGCTCGCCTTTCGCAGCCTGACCGAAAATCCCACGCCGAGCGTCGAAGACTGCCTCGCGTGGTTTTCCAGCCATCACGCCGCCTTTGACGCGGCCGCTGCCGCAAAAGCGGCGCGCGGTCCGGCCGCCGGCCAGGCCTTCAATCTCAACAGCCGCGACATCCGCCGGGCGCTGAAGCCTTGAGACCCGAGATCAGCGGTGCTCGGCGGCAAAGGCCGAGAGTTCGGTTTCGGCCTCCGGCGTCCACAGGTCGAGCGCCTTCAGCACCTCGGTCGCAAAGGTATCGGGCGCCGATCCGGGTGCGGTGACGATGCCCCTGTCGGAGACGGCCTGCGGCTGGTCGCGATAGTGGTCCGCCCCGTGATAGCCGGGATACTTGCCGTGCGAGGCGAGTGAATTGCCGGTATGGGCGACATCGTCGAGCACACCGGTGGCGGCAAGGGCGCTCGCCGCAGCGCAGATGCCGGCGACGACCTTGTTCTCGGCCCGGAAACCCCTTGCCAGTTCGGTGAAATCGAAGGCCTGGCCCTTTTCCCAGGCATAGCCGCCGGGGATCACCAGGGCATCGAAGCGCTGAGGGTCGATCTCGGCAAAGCCGATGTCCGGCGTGACCTTGAGGCCGCCCATCGAGACGACGGGCTGGCCGTCCGGCGAGGCGGTCAGTACCTCACAGCCGAGATAATAGCGGGCGGCGGCCATCAGGAGCGCGGGCTCCCAGTCGGCGAAATCGGATTGCAGGGCGACGGCGATGCGGGGCATGGGCAATTCTCCTTGGAAACGAAAAAGCCAAGCGCGGTCGCGCTCAGGACAGTGCCTGCATGTAGCGCATGCCGGTGACCGGACGCGGCACGAAATCCATGTGTTCGTAGAAGCGATGGGCGGCGAAATTGCCGGTCGCGGCACTGACCGAAAGGTAGTCGCAACCCGACTGGCGGGCAAGCTCCCGCGCGCGGGCGACGAGGTGCTGGCCGATGCCGTTGCCGCGCTGGCCGTCGCGCACGTAGAGATGATGCAGGTCCATGCCGCGCTTGCCTTCCTCGGCCCTGTAGAGCGGCACGAGGATGGCGTAGCCGATCAGGCCCTCGCCACCGTCGGCGACCAGCGCGGTGATCCACGGCAGCGGGCCGAACAGATCGCGCTCGAGCTTTTCCGGCGTCATCGCCGAGGCGTCGCCATGGTGCAGGGCGAGCGCCGCGATCATGCCGTTCAGTTCGGGCAGGTCATGGGGTTTGGCAGCGCGGATGACCACGACGGGCGGTCGCGGCAGGGTGATATCGGTATCTTCGGTCATATTCGCTTCCCTTTTTCGTTTGCGCCGTCAGGGAGAGCTTTTGTCCTGGAAAACAACAAGGCCGCCTGACGGCGGCCTGTTGACATGATGATCTGTCGAGCCGCCGGTTACCGGTAGGCCCAAAAATACGTGCAGGAGATGGGTGCGCGTGCGATGATCATGGCGGCTTCAATGCGCCGATTTCAATCGATTGTCAAGGCGGAGTGATCCGGCTGAACGCGCATGACGTTTCCCGTTCATGACCCTGCTTCACCTCGTTCTCGGCGACCAGCTTTCCGATTCCCTCTCCGCCCTGCGGGACGCCAGCCCGCAGGGCTCGATCGTGCTGATGGCCGAGGTCATGGCGGAGGCGAGCTATGTGCGCCACCATCAGAAGAAGATCGCCTTCCTGTTTTCCGCGATGCGGCACTTCGCCGAGGAATTGCGGGAGCGCGGATTTGCCGTGCGCTACGTCAGGCTGGACGACCCGGACAACGGACAGTCGCTGCTGGGCGAAGTGGAACAGGCGCTGGCCGAAACCGGCGCGGAGGGTCTGGTGGTCACCGAGCCCGGCGAATACCGGCTGATGGAGGAGATGCGCGGGTGGCAGGGGAAGCTCGGCGTGCCGGTCGAGATTCGCGAGGACGACCGTTTCCTCATCACGCGCGCCGGCTTCGGGCGCTGGGCCGATCGCCGCCGGGAACTGCGCATGGAATATTTCTACCGCGACATGCGCCGGCATTTCGGCGTGCTGATGCGAGGCGACCAGCCTGAGGGCGGGCAGTGGAACTTCGACAAGGAAAACCGCAAGTCGCCGCCCAAGGGGCTGAAAGGCCCGCGACGCCTTTCATGGCGGCATGATGCGATCACCAGCGAGGTCCTGGACCTGGTCGAGGCGCGATTTTCCGATCACATCGGCCGGTTGCGGCCCTTTCATTTCGCGGTGACGGCGAGAGAGGCCGAGGCTGAGTTCGAGCAGTTCGTCACCGAGATCCTGCCGTCCTTCGGCGACTGGCAGGACGCCATGGTGGTGGGCGAGCCGTATCTCTTCCACTCGATGATCGCCGCCTATCTCAATGCCGGCCTGCTCCTGCCGATCGACGTGATCCGCCGGGCCGAGCGCGCCTATCACGAGGGCGCGGCGCCGCTCAACGCAGTCGAAGGCTTCATCCGCCAGATCCTCGGCTGGCGGGAATATGTGCGCGGCATCTACTGGCGCTTCATGCCCGACTATGCCGGCCGCAACGCGCTTGATGCGCATCGTCTCTTGCCGGCCCTCTACTGGAGCGGCGGGACCAAGATGCGCTGCATGGCGTCGGCCGTTCAAGACACGATCGAGCATGCCTATTCCCATCATATCCAGCGGCTGATGGTGACCGGCAATTTCGCCCTCATCGCCGGGCTGTCGGTCGAGGCGGTCTGCGAATGGTATCTCGCCGTCTATGCCGATGCCTATGAATGGGTGGAGCTGCCCAATACGCTGGGCATGGCGCTCTACGCCGACGGCGGGCTGATGGCCAGCAAACCCTATGCGGCGAGCGGCAAATATATCGACCGCATGAGCAATTTCTGCGGCGGCTGTTCCTATGACGTGAAGGACAGCACCGGCGAAAACGCCTGCCCGTTCAACTCGCTTTATTGGCGCTTCATCGCCGTCAACGAGGACAAGCTCCGCGGCAATCATCGCATGGCCAATATCCTCGCCGGCTGGCGGCGGATGGACGAGGGCAAGAAGACGGCTCTGCTGAACCGAGCCGAGGACTGTCTCACACTGCTGGAGAAGGACACGCTGTAGGACCGTTTTCCGCTGGCCTAACGGCTGACCGGATTGCCGGCCCGGTCAGTCAGGGTCTTTTCGAAGTTCACCTTGGTGAGCAGAATATCCCTGTCGGTGTAATGCACCACGTCGTCCGGCGAGCGGGTGCCGACCACGAGATAGGTGGCATCGGCGTCGGAGCAATTTTCCAGCCGGTGGCCGACCGGAACGCCGGCCTTGAAGGTCGCGGCATCGCCGGGCCGCATCTCGGTCAGCCTGTCGCCCTCGTTCAGCGTGACGGTGCCGGAGAGAACATAGACGAATTCGTCCTCCCGCTCGTGCCAGTGTTTGTGCGCGGAGAAGGAGCCGGGCGGCAGGGTCTCGACGAAGGCGCCGAACTGGGTGAGGCCGCCGGCGTCAGACAGGAGCCGTGCCGTATAGGCGCCGAGCTCGGCATTGATCCCTTGAGCCTTGCCTTCTTCCAGCGGCGTGTCCTGCTGCCTGATGACCGGCATCGGTTCTCCCCCCCTCAATGCTCGTGGTCGCACAGGCCGTGGTCGGACAGCGCCCGGATGACATAGCAGTCGCCGACGGTGTGGTTGCCGCAATGGGACACGATGCGGTCCAGCTCGTGCTCCAGCTTCTGCAGCCGGGCGATCTTCTCGCGTACCTCCACCAGCTGCTCGCGGGCGATGTGGTCGGCGCGTTCGCAGGGTTCGTCGGGATGGCGGCTCAGCGCCAGAAGCTCACGGATCGCCTCGATCGGGAAGCCGAGATCGCGGGCATGGCGGATGAAGGTCAGGCGCTCCAGATCGGCGCGCTCGTAGCGCCGCTGGTTGCCCTCCGACCTGTCCGGCGCGGCGATCAGCCCCATCTGTTCGTAATAACGGATGGTCGGCACCTTGACGCCGGCGCGGCGGGAAAGTTCGCCGATCGCGTACATTTTCTGAAATACCCCCTTGAACCTCTAGTCGCTATAGAGATTAGGTAAGACGTCGAACGAGAGCAAGACGAAAAGGAAAAGACCAAATGAGCGCCAGCCACGGCCACGAGCACGCCCCCTTCGACGGCATGTCCGACACCTACAAGCGCCGGCTCTGGCTGGTGATCGCCATCAACGCGGCCATGTTCCTCGTCGAGATGACGGCGGGCCAGCTCGCCCGCTCACAGGCGCTGCAGGCCGACGCGCTCGACTTCTTCGCCGACGCCGTGACCTACGGCATTTCCTTTGCCGTGATCGGCGCGTCGCTGAAGGTGCGCAGCACGGCCGCCGCCGCCAAGGGCATCAGCCTGTTCCTGATGGGGCTCTGGGTGTTCGGCTCGACCGTCTGGCGGGTATTCTACGACGGCATGCCTGAGGCGCCGGTGATGGGCGTGATCGGCTTCATGGCGCTGGCCGCCAATGTCACCAGCGTCCTTCTCCTGATGAACTACAAGGACGGCGACGCCAATGTGCGCTCGGTCTGGCTGTGCTCGCGCAACGACGCGATCGGCAATGTCATCGTCATGATCGCCGCCATCGGCGTCTGGGGAACGGCGACCGCCTGGCCCGACCTTGCCGTCGCGTTCATCATGGCCGGCCTGTTCCTCAATTCCTCAGGCCAGATCCTCTGGCAGTCCTGGCACGAGTGGAAGGCGGGCGGCGCGGAGGCTCTGGCCAGGAAGGCCGAGGAAGGCTGCACGTCGTGCAGCGCCGACGCCCACCGCACGGCCGGCAGCCATCATCACGATCACGCCCATTGACAGACGAGGTTTCGGCCGCGCCAGCCTGGCGACGACAACGAGAAAGGGCGCCCATGGCGCCCTTGTTCATGCCGACGAAACCTGCCTTCGCCGCTCAGCCGTCGTCGCCTGTCAGTTCGTATTCGCGGTAGAGAGCTTCGACCTTCTCGGCGACCGAGGGAACGGCTGCATCATCGGCAACCGAGGTGAGATCGGGTTGGAGGCTTGCGGACGCCTTGCGGCCGCCTTCGACGATCCACAGCGCCGTTGCCAGGTTGGACGACAGGAGCGTGCTGCTGAAGGCGCTGTTCCCGCTGCCGCGCGGCTTGGCGACCGTTGCGGCATCAGCCGAAGCGTCTTCGTTTTCCGTCGCGCTCGGTATGTACCGGCTCTGGTATGAATAGCCGCTAAGGCCGCTATCGATCCGCATGGCAGACACTCTCGTTCCAATCGTTAACCATTCATTAACCATCGAAACTTGCGCGAAGCTTGCGCCGCGCTGCAGCATCCGGGCAATTGCGCCCCTCGCCTGCTTGACAATTCACGCCGCCCGTGACGCTGCTTCGTGACGGAAATCACATTTTGCGCGCAGAAGGGGTGCCCGGCGGCCTGCCACGGGCGACAAAGGAATCGATGACGGCCGCGGTGATCCGCTGATTGTTGCGATACCAGGGATCGCCCGAGTGGAAGACCGGTTGGCTCTCGTCCCAACCGCTGCAGGAGAAGTCGGACTGGCGCGCGAAGAAGGCGACGAAGCCCGTTTGGTCATCCCAGCCGGCGATGGGATCGCCGGTATGTCCACCGCCGTCGAAGACGTCGCAGAGCACGACGCCGCCGGCGCGGCGGATCAGCCCCTGGCCGCAGAAGTCGCGGTGGAATTCGACGATCAGCCCCTCGCCCTCGCCGCCCGAGGCTAGCTTGCGCCACAGCGCCGTTGCGCGCGCCTCGCCGAAAGGGGCGCGAGAGAGCCGGTCACGCAACTCCGCCGCACGGCGCGCCATCTCTTCCTCGGAGGCGTCGATCAGCGGATAGGGCGACCGCCACGCCCCCTTCGGCCGGCGCATCGACTGGATCGCGGCAACGAGCACCACGACGACCGCGCCGAGCGCCAGAAGTGGAATGATCGTCGACATGCCCGGCCTCTCCCCTCGGCTGGTTCTTGATGCTGGATTATGCAAGATCGGTGAGGGTCGCGAAACCGACAGGTACCTCGCACCGGGAGATTCCTCGGTTCTTTGGCTTCAGCGCCCTGCCGCGTGTACAGAGCGCGCGGCGTCCTGTACAGAAATCATCAAAGTCTCCTGGTGAACATGTTCGTTGCGGGATGCCTCGTTCCTGCCGGGGCCTTTTCGATTTGCGCCTTGGTCCAAAGGGCTTGCTGAACTGCAAGCCATGGAAAGGTTGAGGTTATGTCGGTGTATTGGCGGTCTCTGACGAACGTGATTGTGCCTCCTACAATTCTGACTGGGCACTGAGCCTGTTGATCGCAGACCTCTGGTTCATAGAGCGTCGTAGGGTCTTTGGGGTCAGGCAGGATCCAGAGTCTCGGCAAGAGTTCCAGCCCGAACGACATTGTCCGGCGCTCGGAGGCGGCCTTCCTCAGCGCGTCGATGGTCTCCCGATCGCCCGCCCGTTCGAGATGGAGGAGCTTGAGCGGAATGAGGTTGGCATAGTTCCAGTCTTTAATCTGATAACGATAGTAATTGAGGTCATCGCTGTCGACGCTAACGAGCAGAAGATGGTCGTTCGCCAAGCTGGCCATGGCGGCATCAGCCCGCACGTCAGTTGTGATGCCTTTCCAACTGCCTTTCATGGTCGGGTGCGACTTGTAGATGACCTCCCAGACGGCAGATGCCCGGGCAGGACTGCCATCGACCTCGAAATCGGCATCGATGCGATAGCGTACCGTGACATCGGGAAAGGCAAAGAACGTGAGCCAGATCAGGTAAATGACGACCGACGCGAGGGAGCCCAGAAGGAGTACCCGGTTCTTTGTACGCATAAAGCTCTATCCACGAGAAGGCGAAAGGAACGACAATATGCAGATACTGGTAGTGCCATCTGGTGAAGAGAGTAAGCCCTGAAAACCGGCTGTATTCTTGAAAATCTGCGGACATGCTCGAGAATATGTCGTCCAATACAGCACGGCCGTCCTTGAGGGGGCGCCGTTCCGGCAAAGCCGACCGCACGCTCCACCCTCACCTCCCCTCGATCCCGCCTGCAGTTTCGGCGAGCCGGGCGACGGTGTTGATGTTGCGCGAGGTGCCGGCCTTCAGCGCCGGAAGCTTGATCTTCGAGCGGCCGGAGCCGATCGGGGAGTACACGTAGATCTCGCATCTGTGAACAGCCTCAACCGAGCGACCCCATATGATTCTGCAATCCGGCCCAGGCAGGGACAGAACATGGACAACACTAGTTTCTAACTCGGACCATCAGGAGCGCAGGTCGACGCCTCCGGATGTTACCCTCATAGTATTTCAAAGTATTTCAAAAAGACGTAAGCACCGGTCAGGAGCAGCGAAGTGCCCGCAACGACGATCAGGCCTCCTCGTATCGGAAGAGTCAAATATCGTCTCCCGTATGACGAAGTAACTGCGTAAAATGTATCGGTGATCAGCCCGACCACCAAAAAGGTCGCCCCGAGAACGGCGAATTGAATATCATACGATCCTTCAGGTGAGATAAATTGCGGCAAAAATGTTGAAAAATACAAGAGACCTTTAGGATTGAGGATGGACGTGAAAAAACCCTGATTGAAAGTCTTTCTCGATTCCTCTGCTTTCTCATTTTCCGTCAACGCAGAACGAACACCGACTATGGTCTTGATACCCAGGAATAGAAGGTAAGCTCCCCCAATTATTCTAATTCCATCGAAGACTGCTTCGGAAACGGAGAAGAGCGTGGTGGTCAACGCAAATGCTACGGCGATTAGAGCCAGATCCCCCAGGAAAATGCCGGGGATCAACGCCAAGGTGGCAGCAATACCGCTTCGCAAACCTGTCGATATCAGCAGTGAGACCGCCGGCCCAGGGCTGGCGGTCTGAAGTGCTGTCAATAGTGCGAACGAAATCCAAACCGAGAATGTCATGCGGCATTTGTCTGGTAGGTTCGAAATTGCAGATCAGGGATAGCAGAACGGAGAAGTGACAGAGGCGTGCTCGTATATACATACTCATTCGGAATACAGGGGGGAAGCATAGAGGATATGTAGCGGGAGAGGTTTTGAGCGCTATTGCCCGCCGCAATTGTGCAAAAATTTCCGCTATTCCACGTGATGTACGAATACTTGAAATGCTCAGCCAGCGCGACGCTCATCGCGGATATCGTGTTCTCGTTCTGATTCATGCGTTTGAGAATTGCGGCGTTCTTGCTCTCGATTTCAGACGAAGTGAAAAAACGTGATTTATAGCCGTAATCTTTCTGCAACTCTCGCCGCAGATATTCGTTCTCATCGTCCTGGCGGAATTTCTCAACGAAGATCATAATTCCATCGTCCTTGAGGTGCCCTTTGACGAATTGAATCTGAGCGGATCGATTGGGTGAGTACATCTGGAAGGTGGTGTCTTCCAGAATGATGTCAAATCCGGAGTCAAAGTGTCGCAAACGATCACTCGCGCGAATGACCTGTTTGGTCAGGTGGTGAAATGGGCCAAGAAAGAACTCCGCAAATGGGGGCACGCCATAGGAATAGAAACTCTCTTCATTTTCTTTGTTTGGACTGCATGAGAGTGTTCGAATGCAGCCTCCGCCAGCCTGAGCGAGCGTTCGGGCAAATGTACCTTCCGCTGAACCCAACACATAGAAATTCGCCGGCTGATCGGGTCGCGCGATGTTCATTCCATACCGGAACATGGCATCGCCGAGCCTTGCCTCCTCCTCCAAGCGGTAGGGGATGCTGCTGAAATAGTGGGGATCAAAGTTCCCCCAAAGGAGACGATGCGCGTCTATAAATTCTGCTAGGGATCGATCACCTTGGAAAAGGCGGCGATCGACGTCCGGCATCTTCAAGGGGGCCCCTGATCTGCCGCCCGCTGTCGTAGAAAAGAAATCTGCCATCTCATTCAGGCGAGGGGCGCGATCACATTCCATGACGAAACTCTGATTGCTTTCCATTGGGTATCCCGTCGAATTTTCGATTGTACGCACATATTATTTAGCACCATAGCGTGCAAGAAAAATGACGGAACAAGATTTCCGGTGCGTTCAGAGCGTTCTCGCTGCACCCCCGTGTCTACAGAGACGGTAGTGCGCCTTCGTCCGCCGTCTGTACGGATAGTCTCGTTCTCCAGCGAATGTCATTCCGCCCCTTTCACATCTTGTCCGCAACCTTCACCGCAACGCAAATCCAGACGCAATCTCTTCGAGCCGCTGGAACCACCATGCGGGCAAAGACGCTCACCTCCCCTCGATCCCGCCTGCAGTTTCGGCGAGCCGGGCGACGGTGTTGATGTTGCGCGAGGTGCCGGCCTTCAGCGCCGGGAGCTTGATCTTCGAGCGGCCGGAGCCGATCGGGTAGTACACGTAGATTTCCCGGCCGCGCACCACCGCCTCCTCGCCGTCGGGGGCGAGGAAACCGTGCAGGGCGTCGTCGCCGGGCGGCTCGCCGAAGAAGCTGACGAGCACGCGCTCCGGCGCCATTGCCGCGAAGGGATTGCCGTCGAGGACGGCCCTGAGTTCCGCCGGCGTGCGGACGAAGACGCCGGGGGCCTTGCCGAGGCGGGCGCCGAGCGCCGCGTCGAGCCGCGCGGCGATCACCGCCGGGTCGTCGCCGTCGCGGAAGATCAGGTTGCCGGACTGGATATAGGTGGAGACCTCGGCGAAGCCGAGGCCTTCGGCGAGCGCCTTCAGCTCCGCCATCGGCAGTTTCCCGGTGCCGCCGACATTGACGGCGCGGATCAGGGCGACATAGGCGGGCATCGTCTCTCCTCTCCGGGCGGAAGGCGGCGCGCCGCCGCCGTTACAGACTTAGCGCGAGACGGTGGAGGGGCAATGGCTCAGAGAAACGAACGCCCCCTCACATCTTGCCCGCCACCTTCACCGCAAACGCATATTCGAAGGCGATCTCCTCCAGGCGCTGGAAGCGGCCGGACTTGCCGCCGTGGCCGGCGGCCATGTTGGTCTTGAGCAGATAGGGGCCGGCGTCGGGGGCCTTTTCGCGCAGCCTGGCGATCCACTTGGTCGGTTCCCAATAGGTCACGCGCGGGTCGGTGAGGCCGGAGAGTGCGAGGATCGGCGGATAGGGCTTTTGCCCGACATTGTCGTAAGGGCTGTAGGCGGCGATCCAGTTGTATTCCTCGAGCGACTCGATCGGATTGCCCCACTCGCCCCATTCCGGCGGGGTGAGCGGCAGCGTGTCGTCGAGCATGGTGTTCAGCACATCGACGAAGGGCACGGCGGCGATGATGCCGGCGAATTTTTCCGGCGCCATGTTGGCGACCGCGCCCATCAGCATGCCGCCGGCCGAGCCGCCTTCGGCGATGATGCGGTCGTGAGACGTGAAGCCTTGCTTCACCAGATGGTCGGCGGCAGCGATGAAGTCCTTGAAGGTGTTTTCCTTCTTTTCCATCTTGCCGTCTTCGTACCATGCAAAACCCTTGTCCTTGCCGCCGCGGATATGGGCGATGGCATAGACGAAGCCGCGGTCGGCGAGCGACAGGCAATTGGTGTTGAAGCCGGCGGCGATCGAGATGCCATAGGCGCCGTAGCCATAAAGCAGGCAGGGGGCCGAGCCGTCGAGGGGCGTGTCCTTGCGGTAGAGCAGCGTGACGGGCACGTCCACTCCGTCATGGGACGGCGCAAAGACGCGGCGGGTGACATAGTCGTCGGGATTATGGCCCGAGGGCACTTCCTGGGTCTTCAGCAGAACGCGCTCGCGGGTCGCCATGTTGTAATCGAAGAGCTGGGTGGGCGTCGTCATCGACGAATAGGAGAAGCGGATGACGTCGGTGTCGTATTCGGCAGCGCCCTGGAGGCCGAGTGCATAGGCTTCCTCGGCAAAGGCGATCGAATGCTCCTCGCCGCTCACCCGGTCGCGGATCATGATTTCCGGCAGGCCGTTGCGGCGCTGCAGCCAGATGAGATGGCGGGCGAAGGCCATGTGGTTGAGGATCAGGCGGCCCGGAACGTGGGCGACCACTTCCTTCCAGTTTTCCTTGCCAGGTGCCGTCACCGGGGTTTCGACGATCTTGAAGTCCTTGGCGTCGCCGTCATTGGTGAGGATGTAGAAGACGTCGCCGCCCTCGGTCAGCGAATATTCGATGCCCTCGACCCGCTCGGCAACCAGCATGGGCTCGGCGGTCAAATCCTTGGTCGAGAGGATGCGGTATTCCGAGGTCTCGTGGTCGTGGATGTCGAGATAGATGAAATCGTCGAGCAGCGAACCGCCGACGCCCATGAAATAGCCCGGATCCTTCTCCTCGTAGACCAGCCGGTCTTCCGATTGCGGCTGGCCGACCACGTGGTGGAAGACCTTGGAGGGGCGGTGGTTCTCGTCCTGCAGCGTATAGAAGAAGCTCTTGCCGTCCGGCGCCCAGGCGCCGCCGCCGCCGGTGTTCTCGATCACGTCGGGAAGATCCTCGCCGGTCGAGAGATCGCGGATGCGCAGGGTGAAGTATTCAGAGCCCTTGTCGTCATAGCCCCAGAGACCCAAGGCATGGTCGGTCGTGTGGTCGATGCCGGCGAGGCGGAAATAGTCCTTGCCGGTGGCTTCCTTGTCGCCGTCGAGCAGCAGATGGCGCTGGCTCTCGTCCTTGTGGTCGGCATCGCGGGGAATGCGGAAATAGCGCGGCTGCTCGCCGCCGGTGACGAAGGCGGTGCCATAGGCGAAGGGGCCGTCCTTCATCGGGATCGAACTGTCGTCTTCCTTGATGCGGCCCTTCATCTCGGCGAAGAGCTGTTTCCGCAGCTCTTTCGTGTCGGCCATGGCCGCTTCCATATAGGCGTTCTCGGCCTCGAGATGGCGGCGCAGCTCCGCGTCGAGCAGGGTCGGGTCCTTGAACATGGCCTGCCAGTTTTCGGCGCGCATCCAGGCATAGTCGTCGGTGCGGGTGATGCCGTGGCGGGTATCGGAGACGGGCTTTTTCGGCGCGACGGCGGGCTTCGGCAAATTGGCGAAAACGGACAAGGGGAGGCCTTCCTTCTTCGAGGAAATCGGAAACGATCCTTCGAGAGATAGAGAGGCTGCGGCATCCGATCAAGCCGCAATCGCGTTGAGGATACTAACGATAGACGCGCAGGTAATGGCGCTCGAAATAGCGCTTCAGCCAGTGGAAGATCTTCATCTTCGGCCCGAGGAAGCTGCGCGTCTCGCTGCGATAGACCAGCATGGCCGTGTCGAGCATGTCGACGATGCAGATCAGTTCCGCCTTGAAATCGGTGTCCGGCGCCCTGCCCTTCAGCACCGCGGCGATGTTCCTTGCCGCGGCCTTGGCCTGGAGGTCGGCCTGGTGCGCCTGTTTCGGCAGCCAGTCGGGGCCGGGAAAGCTGCCGCTGTCGCCGACCACCCAGACGCCGTCACGATCCTTGACCCTGCATTTTTCATCGGCCGCGATCATGCCGCCCGGCGACAGCGGCAGGTCGGCATTGGCGAGCCATGCGGGGCCGGTGAGGCCCGGCATGAAGAGGATCAGATCGGCGGCAAATTCGCCGCCCTCGGTCACCACCTTGTCGGCGTCGAGCCGGACCATCTTGTGGCCAAGCCTCGTCTCGATGCCGCGCCTGGCCATTTCCTGCAACAGGCCGTCGACCGCCTTGTCGCCGAGCCGCTGGCCGGGCCTCGGCGACGGATTGAAGAAGATCAGCTTGAAGCGCTCGCGCCTTGCCTGGCGGCGCAAGAGGCTGTCGATGATGAAGAGAAATTCGAACATCGGCCCGCCGCGCACGGCGCCCTGTTCGTTGGGGTTGGTGGCAAAACCGACGGCGATCGTGCCGCCCGTCATGGCCTCAAGCCGGCGGGCGATCTCCTCGCCGACGGCGATCCCCTCGCAGGGGATCAGCGCATGTTCGATGCCGGGCAGCTTGCGGATAAAGCGTGCGCCGGTGGCGATCACCAGCTGGTCGTTGCGAAACTCGGCGGTCTCGGTCTTCACCACCCGGCCATCGGCGGAAAGCCCGGTGACCGAGGCCTTGACGTGGCGCACGCGATGTTCCGCGAAGAAATTGGCCAGCGGGATCTTCAGCTCGGCGCCCTTGCGCAGGCCGGCCGGCAGCCAGATCGAGCTCGGCAGGTAATGCAGCTCGTCGCGTGGCGAGATCACCGTGATTTCATCCTCGACGCCGTTGCGGCGCAGTTCACGGATGGTGGTGAGCGCCCCGAAACCGGAGCCGAGAACGGTGATAAGGGCCATGGCGGCCTCCAGCGAAACAACGTTCCTTCATATGTATGAATATTTCACTATTATGGAAAGAGGCGCTTCGCCGCAGGTGGGGAGATGGGAAGGCGCAGGTGGCGGGAACTCTTCTCCCCGTCGGGGAGAAGGTGGCGCGTAGCGCCGGATGAGGGGGGCGAAGCCACTTGATGGCCGCGCACTCGGCCCCCTCATCGCCTCGCATTCGCTCGGCACTTCTCCCCGCTGGGGAGAAGAGGTGCGCGACAGAGGCCGCGACACCCGGCAATCGTATTGTAAGGGAACGTCGGCAGACGGAGCGTCAGCCGACCCGGGTGCTGCGTGCCCAGTCCATGTAGAGTTCCAGCGCCTTGCGGGCGACCGGGCCCTCCTGCAGTTCGCGGCTGTCGAGCCTGTTGACCGGCGCGACTTTGGAATAGTTGCCCGAGGTGAAGATCTCGTCGGCGTCCATGAAGTCCTCGATCGACAGCGTGACTTCGCGCACCTCGTAGCCCGCCTCGCGCAGAAGCCCGATCACCCGGGCGCGGGTGATGCCGGCGAGGAAGGTGCGGTTGGCGGCCGGCGTGAAGACCACGCCGTCCTTCACCATGAAGACGTTCGAGGAGGCAGTCTCGGCGATATTGCCGTTCATGTCGCGCACCAGCGCGTTGTCGAAGCCGCGGGCACGCGCCTCGACGATCATGCGGCCGGAATTCGGGTAGAGGCTGCCGGTCTTGGCGTCGGTCATGGCGCATTCCGGGGTTGGCCGGCGATAGGGCGAGAGCGTCAGCGAATGCGGTTTTGCGGTGTGCATCGGCGCCTCGAACAGGCAGAGCGCAAAGCGGGTCGAGGCCGGATCGGGGGCGACGACCGAGCCCGCCTGGCCGTGTTCGGCCCAGTACATCGGCTTGATGTAGATTGCCGTCCTGCCGTCGAACTTCTTGATGCCTTCCCAGGTCAGCCGCTCGATCTCCTCGGCCGAAACGGTCGCCTTCATGCCCATATTGGCCGCCGAGCGGTTGACGCGGCGGCAGTGGGCGTCGAGATCCGGCGCGATGCCGTCGAACCAGCGCGCACCGTCGAACACGGTCGAGCCCAGCCACATGGCATGCGAGACGGGGCCGATCAGCGGCGGATTGCCCGAGATCCATTCTCCATCGACATAGGTCCAGGTGGTGGTGCGGGCGGAAGTATCGACAGCCATCGGCTTCTCCTCGTTTCCTGTATTTCGCTCCCTCCGCTTTATCCGGAAAAAGCAGCACTGGGGTGAATAAGTCGATCAAAAATTCTCATACCCCAATCGCCGTACCCTGCGGTAGGTTGCGGCCAAATCTGCGTGGGAGACGACCGATGAGAGCCATGTACTACGAGGCCTTCGAGAAGACGCCGGAGATCCGGGTCGTACCCGACCCGACGCCGACGGAGAACGGAGTCGTCATCAAGGTCGAGGCGTCCGGGCTCTGCCGCAGCGACTGGCACGGCTGGATGGGCCACGACCCCGACATCCGCCTGCCGCATGTGCCGGGGCACGAGCTCGCCGGCGTGATCGCTGCGACCGGCCGCGGGGTGATGCGCTACAAGGTCGGCGACCGGGTGACCGTGCCCTTCGTCTCCGGCTGCGGCCGCTGCGGCGAATGCCGCTCCGGCAACCAGCAGGTCTGCGAGGCGCAGTTCCAGCCGGGCTTCACCCATTGGGGCTCGTTCGCCGAATACGTGGCGATCGACTATGCCGACCAGAACCTCGTCCACCTGCCGGACGAGATGGATTTCGCCACCGCCGCCAGCCTCGGCTGCCGCTTTGCCACCTCCTTCCGCGCGGTCGCCGACCAGGCGCGGGTCAAGGGCGGCGAATGGGTGGCGGTGCACGGCTGCGGCGGCGTCGGGCTCTCGGCGATCATGATCGCCGCAGCGCTTGGCGCCCATCCGATCGCGATCGACATATCGGCGGAGAAGCTCGCCTTCGCCCGAAAGCTCGGGGCGGTCGCCGCGATCAACGCGCGCGAGACCGACGATGTCGCCGGCGCGGTGCGCGAGATCACGAATGGCGGCGCCCATGTCTCGATCGATGCGCTCGGCTCGCCCGTCACCTGCTTCAACTCGATCCAGAATCTGCGCCGCCGCGGCCGCCACGTGCAGGTCGGCCTGATGCTCGGCGCGCATGCGACGCCGCAGATCCCGATGGCGCAGGTGATCGGCCACGAGCTGGAGATCTACGGCAGCCACGGCATGCAGGCCTGGCGCTACGACGCGATGCTCGGCATGACGGCTGCCGGCAAGCTCGACCCGAAACGGCTGATCGGCCGGGAAATCTCACTGGAAGAGGCCGTGCCCGCACTCGTCGCCATGGACCGGGCGACTGACCTCGGCATCAGCGTGATCACGCGGTTCTGAGGGGGCCGAGCCAGTCACACGCCCCACCTCTCCCCTTGTGGGAGAGGTTACAAAAACACGATCTTGGCGGAGCCAAGTCGTAGATTTTGTTGGTGAGGGGGAAGGCATAGTGGTGCAGACACACCCCCTCACCTGCAATTTCTAGCACTTAGCTGACGCTAAGATGCTGAAATTGCTTCCTCTCCCGCAAGGGGAGAGGAGACCTCACGCCACCTGCATCGCCCCCGGACCCGGGATCGCGCCCGGGGGGCATTTGCCGAGGATGATCATGCCGAGCACTTCGTCCTTGGTGACATCCTGCGTCCGCGCCTGGCCGACCACCTTGCCGTTCTTCATGACGAAGACGCGGTCGGCGAGGTCGAAGACGTCGTGGATGTCGTGGCTGATCAGGAAGATGCCGATGCCTTCGCGCTTCAGCTGCTGGATCAGTTCGCCGACCTGGGCGGTTTCCTGGGGGCCTAGCGCTGCCGTCGGCTCGTCCATGATCAGGATGCGGGCATCGAACAGGATGGCGCGGGCGATCGCCACCGACTGGCGCTGGCCGCCGGACAGGGCCTTCACCGGCTCCTTGAAGCGGCGGAAGTTGGGGTTGAGCCGTCCCATCACCTCGCGGGCCTTCGCCTCCATCGCCACATCGTCGAGCGTGCCCCAGGCGGTGCGGAGTTCCCGGCCGAGATAGAGATTGGCGGCGGCGTCGACATTGTCGGCGACGGCGAGCGTCTGGTAGATCGTCTCGATGCCGTATTTCTTGGCGTCGCGCGGATTGTTGATGTCGGCCGGTTCGCCGTCGATCAGGATCTCGCCGGCGTCGCGGCGATAGGCGCCCGACAGGATCTTGATCAGCGTCGACTTGCCGGCGCCGTTGTGGCCGAGCAGGGCGACGACCTCGCCGGGATAGAGATCGACCGAGGCGTTCTCGACCGCGTGAATGCCGCCGAACGAGATGGAAACATTGTTCATTTCCACGAGCGGAGTGCGTTTGTCAGTCATGATGAAATCCTCTTATCTCGCCCGCGCGCGGTAGATCGTGTCGAGCCAGACGGCGACGACGAGAACGACGCCGACGACGATGCGCTGGAACGGCGTGTCGATGCCGACGAGCACCATGCCCGACTGCAGCGACTGCATGACGAGCGCGCCGAGCATGGCGCCGGCGACCGTGCCCATGCCGCCCGAGAGCGAGGTGCCGCCGATGACGGCCGCGGCGATGGTGTAGAGTTCGTCGAGTTCGCCCTGCGCATTGGTCGCGGCGTTGAGGCGGGCGGTGGAGATCGCGGCGGCGATGGCGCAGAGCATGCCCATCAGCGCGAAGATCTTGACGGTGACCCAGCGGGTCTTGATGCCGGCGAGTTCGGCGGCCTCCGGATTGCCGCCGATGGCGAAGACGTAGCGGCCGAAGCGCAGGCGGGTCGAGATGAAGGTCATGACGATGCCGACGCCAATGGCGATCAGCACCGGAATGGCGATGCCGTGCGAGATAAACAGGCCACCATCGGGCCAGGCAATGCCGTTGGCATCGGCGAACTTGCGGGCGATCGCCACCGGCCAGGGGTAGTTGTTGAAGACATAGACGGTCGCCAGGACCAGGAAGCAGCTGACGCCGGTGAGGAAATATTCGGCCCAGAGCGGGCGCAGCGGAAAGCCGAAGCGGCGGCGCTGCTTGCGCGAATTGACGAGCGTCGCGACGATGGCGAGGCAGGCGATGACGCCGACGATCCAGCTGGCGGTCGCGCCGATCGAGCCGTCGGTGCCGCCGCCCATCAGGCGGAAGGTGGCATCCATCGGGGCGACCGTGCGGCCCGAGGTGACGAACCATGTGGCGCCGCGCCAGACCAGCAGGCCGCCGAGCGTGACGATGAAGGACGGAACGTTGAGGAAGGCGATGATGACGCCGTGCAGCGCGCCGATCGACGCGCCGAGGACGAGGCCGGCGGCAAGCGCGATGACCCAGGTCAGCGGATGGTCGAAGCC
The DNA here is from genome assembly GCF_059424725.1 of Allorhizobium sp. GW101-3B10. Taxonomy (NCBI): domain Bacteria; kingdom Pseudomonadati; phylum Pseudomonadota; class Alphaproteobacteria; order Hyphomicrobiales; family Rhizobiaceae; genus Allorhizobium; species Allorhizobium sp. GW101-3B10. The sequence continues at coordinate 2,619,354 of NZ_JBWKZR010000001.1, forward strand.
GAGGATCTGCGGCAGGAGTTCGGCCTGCAGCACGCCCATGAACATGCCGACGAAACCGAGCACCGAACCGACCGAGAGGTCGATGTTGCGGGTGACGATGACGAGCACCATGCCGGTCGCCATGACGGCGACGGAAGCGGTCTGCACCGACAGGTTCCACAGGTTGCGCGGGGTCAGGAACAGACCGCCGGAAATGATGTTGAAGCCGATCCAGATGATCAGCATGGCGCCGATCATGCCGAGCAGGCGGGTGTCGATCTCGGTGGCGCGGAAAAAGCGCTTTACCGGGTTTTCGCCCGCGCCGGCGCGCGCGGCCTGCGTGGTATTCGTGATATCGGCCATGCCGTGCCGTTCTCCCACTTTTCGTAATCCCTTGCGATGGCGCGCCGCCGCAGCATGTGCGGCAATGGCGGCCGGGCCTCCCTCCGATCCGAAGAGACGCCGCGACCCTGTCCGGGTCGCGACGCATCAAGGTTCATGAGGCCGTCAGGTCAGGCCTGTGTCAATTGCAGGCTGCGACGGAACCCGCGGGGACGCCCTGGCAGGCGGCTTCCTTGGTGATCCAGCCGGCATCGATGACGACGTTCAGGTTGTCCTTGGTGATCGGCAGCGGTGCGAGGAAGACCGACTGCATTTCGACGCCCTTCGGACCGCCGGCAAAGGTGGTCACGCCTTCGATCTCGTTCAGCTTCTTGCCGCCGGCGAGTTCGACGGCGATTTCGGCTGCACGCTTGCCGAGTTCACGGCTGTCCTTCCAGACGGATACGGTCTGGGTGCCGAGCGCAACGCGGTTCAGCGCCGCAAAGTCCGCATCCTGGCCAGAGACCGGAACGGAGCCGGCAAGGCCCTGCGCGGTGAGCGCCGCGACCACGCCGCCGGCGGTGCCGTCGTTCGAGGCGACGACCGCGTCGACTTTGTTGTCGTTGGCGGTCAGGAACTGCTCCATGTTCTTCTGGGCATTTTCCGGCTTCCAGCCGTCGGTATAGGCTTCGCCGACATTCTTGATCTTGCCGGCGTCGACCGCTTCCTTCAGCACTTCCATCTGGCCCGCGAACAGGAAGTCCGCGTTCGGGTCGGAGGACGAGCCCTTGATGAAGACATAATTGCCTTCCGGCTTGGCCTTAAACACTTCGCGGGCCTGCATGCGGCCGACTTCCTTGTTGTCGAAGGTGATGTAGAAGGCGGCCGGGTTTTCGATCAGGCGGTCATAGCCGACGACCGGGATGCCTTCGGCGGCAGCCTTTTCGATCGCCGGGCCGATGGCTTCGCTGTCCTGGGCCAGAACGATGATGGCATTGGCGCCCTGAGCGATCAGGCTCTCGACGTCGGTCAGCTGCTTGGCGGCGGAGGACTGGGCGTCGGCGGAAATATACTTGTCGCCGGAGGCCTCGAGCGCTGCCTTGATGGCGGCTTCGTCGGTCTTCCAGCGCTCTTCCTGGAAGTTCGACCAGGACACGCCGACCACGAGGTCCTTGGCGTTGGCGACGGTATGCAGGCTGGTGATGACGGCGGCGCACGCCATCAGCTTCAAGACGGATTTCATAAAAGCCTCCCTTTGAAAGACGCGGCACGCCGGCGAACCTCCCGTTCACCCCCTAAAGCGGCCCGTCGAAGAATACTGCCTTGCCCCGACCGAGTGGCCGATGGTTTTTCTCGACAGTCGAGAAAATAAATGTCAGAAGAATCCGGGGCTGTCAACATGGCTCCTCGCGGCTTGCAAAGCTGCCAATCCGGTGATCTTTGTGAAGGGCATATCGAGAAGGACCACGATGAACGGACGCCTGCCATGCTGACGAAATCGAGCACCGAAATGGTGCGTCAGCAAAACAGCGCGCTGGTGCTGTCCGCCCTTCGCCGCCAGGGGTCCCTTGCCCATACCGACATCGCTGCCGCCACCGGACTTGCCTCGGCCACCGTCTCGGCGATCACCGCCGATCTGGAGCGAATCGGCGCGCTGGAACGGCACGAGCAGCCGGCCACCGGCGGGCGCGGACGGCCGCGCGTACTGTTCGGGCGCAGGCGCGATTTCAGCTATCTGATCGCCGCACGCATCTCGTCCGACAGCGTTCAATATTCGCTGGCCGATTATACCGGCACGCTGATCGACCGGTTCGAGGAGCCACGCGACCATGTCGCCGCTTCGGGCCAGGGTTTCATCGCCGGCTTCCGCGACGCGCTGACGCGCATGGCGAGCCGCTCGCGGCTTTCGCCCGAGCGTATCGCCGCGGTGTCGATCAGTTCCAAGGGCATGGTCGATGCCGGCGGATCGCGCCTCCTCTGGTCGCCGGTGTTCGGCCGCGAGGAGATCGATTTTTCCACCGCGCTTGCGGTTTCGCCGCAGACCCGCATCCGCCTCAACAACGAGACGCTGCTGGTCGCCCATGCGCTGGGTCTTCGCGCCGACAAGGATGAGGACCGGCCGTTCCATGCGCTCGCCACCCTGTCGCTCGGCCATTCGATCGGGCTCGGCATCGCCCGGCGCGGGCATTCGGGCGAGTTGGAGGTCAGCGCCCCGAACTTCGGCCATATGCTCAACGCCTCCGATGGCAAGCTCTGTCGCTGCGGCTCGATCGGCTGCGTCGAGGCCTCGGCCGGCTTCTACGGCATCCTCCGGACCGCCTTCGAAGTGCCGCCCGACACGATCCCGGCGAAGTTCGTGCCGCTGGCCGAAATGGACAAGATCGCCGCCCGCGCGCGGCAGGGACACAGGATGTCGGAATATGCCTTCCGCCAGGCGGGCCTGGCGCTCGGCCAGGGGCTTTCGCGGGTCCTGAGCCTCTACGAGAACATGCCGATCGTCATCACCGGCCACGGCACGCGTTACATCGACCTCTTACGCCGCGGCCTCGACGAAGGGCTGTCGCAATCGCTGCATGTGCGCATCTACGGCCAGCCTCAGATCACCATCGTGCCGGAAGAGGCGACGCTGGTGTTCGAGGGCCATCTCGACCGGGCGCTGACCGAGATCGACCACGACGTGGCGGGGCTCAGGGCCGAAGAGGCGCAGGCGCGCTGAACCGAGCCGAAGGGCGCCCTTGCCGCGCCGCCGCCCGCGTCCTATCACTGCGGGGAATGCGATTAAGGGAGGCGCGATGTCCACCGCAGCTTATGTCTTTGATGCCTATGGCACGCTGTTCGACGTGCATGCGGCGGTGCGCCGCCATGCCGAGCGGGCGGGGGCCGAGCATCAGCGCTTTTCCGAGATGTGGCGCGCCAAGCAGCTGGAATACTCCTGGGTGCGCACGCTGATGGGCAGCTATCGCGACTTCTGGCAGCTGACCGAAGAGGCGCTGGACTACACGCTCGCGCGCTTCCCCAGCGTCGAGCGGAGCCTGCGCGCCGATTTGCTTTCCGCCTACTGGACGCTCGACTGCTATCCGGAAGTGCCGGCCGTGCTGAAGGATCTGAAGAGCCGCGGCGCGAAACTGGCCATCCTCTCCAACGGCTCGCCGGACATGCTGAAGGCGGCGGTGAAGAATGCGGCGCTCGACGTGATCCTCGACGACGTGTTCTCCGTCGACGACATCCGCGCCTACAAGACCGCGCCGCAAGTCTACGACATGGTGACGACCGCCTATCGGCTCTATCCGGATGCGGTGTCCTTCCAGTCGTCGAACCGCTGGGACGTGGCCGGCGCGCAGAAATTCGGCTTCCGCACGGTGTGGATCAACCGTCTCGACCTGCCCGACGAATATGCCGATCACGGTCCAGACCTGATCCTGCGGAGTCTCGAAAGCCTCTGACGAAGGACCGCGCCATGGCCTGGTCGGCGACGCAATATCTGAAATTCGAGGAAGAGCGGACACGGCCGGCGCGCGACCTCCTGGCGCAGGTGCCGCTTCAAACCGCAGAGCGTGTCTACGATCTCGGTTGCGGGCCGGGCAATTCGACCGAACTGCTGATCGCGCGCTTCGGCACGGGGGCGGTCACCGGCCTCGACAGCGATGTCGACATGCTGGACAAGGCGCGGGCGCGCCTGCCGGGCACGCCTTTCGTGAAGGCCGACCTTTCCACCTGGCGGCCCGAGGCGCCGGCCGATCTGCTCTATGCCAATGCGGTGCTGCAATGGCTGCCGGATCATCTGTCGCTGATGGAGAGCCTGATCGACCATCTGGCGCCGGGCGGGGTGCTGGCCGTGCAGATGCCCGACAATCTCGACGAGCCGACGCATCTCCTGATGGAGGAGACCGGGGCCGCCGGTCCCTGGGCGCCGGCCTTTGCCGGCGGCAGGCTGCGACGCGCGCGCCTCTCCTCGCCCGCCGCCTATCTCGAACGGCTGTCGCCGAAGGCCGCGCGCGTCGATGTCTGGCACACGGTCTACTACCATCCGATGGCCGATGCCGAGGCGATCGTCGAATGGGTGAAGGGCACCGGCCTTCGCCCCTATCTCGACGGCGCGGGCGATGAGCATGCGCCGGCCTTCCTCGCCGACTACACCGCCCGCCTCAAAAAAGCCTATCCGCCGATGGCCGACGGGCGGGTGCTGCTTCGGTTTCCCCGTCTGTTTGTCGTGGCGGTGAAGGCGTAACTTCGCTAGAAGGCAATCCCGACCCATGACGGCGCGCCGACGCCAACCGAATTTTTGAAAGCTTCCGCCGATGAGCAAGCCCTGGACACAGCCCGTCACCCTCGCGCTCGGCGAAGAGGGCGAGGACGTGACGATCGACAGCACCGAAGCCGCCTCCTGGGCGATGATCGAGGACTGGCCGACCGAGGACGGCCCGGCGCTCGACAAGGCGCTGCTCGTCTGCATGGACGTAGTCGCCGGCAAGAAGAAGGACGAGGATGCGCGCAAGGCTTTCATCGCCGCGGCGATCGAGGCCGGGATCGTCATCCGCGACTGAGGGTGGACGCCCGAACCCGCGCACCTCGAACGGTCCGGCAGGGCCCGCGGCCCGTCAGTCGTCCTTTTGCTTCGCCCGCTCGGCCCTTCGCGCATCGGACAGCCCGTCATGGTCGCCGATCTGTCGCTCCGGCCAGTCGTGCCACCAGTCGCGGCGCTTCGTCTCGAGGTCGCGGTTCTTCGGATAGTAGATGCGGTTTTCCGGCTTGGCCGTTTCGCCGACCACCAGCAGCGTCACCTCTTCGTCGGTATTGTTGAGAAAGCTGTGGCACTGGCCGGTGCCGGCCGGGAAGCCGACGGCATCGCCGGGTTTCAGCCGGTGCAGCGCGCCGTCGAGCCAGACATCCGGCGTGCCGGTCAGCACATAGACGAACTCCTCCTCGGCGCTTTCGGCATGGGGATAGGAGGTGCGGCGGCCGGGCGGCAGGCGCTCGTGATGGATGCCGAGCCGGGTCAGGCCAAAGCGGCGGGCCAGCGGCGCGCCGATCGCCATCAGTTCGTCGTCACCGTCGTAGTGCCCATCGTCCGGCCCCTCGACCTCACGCCAATGGGCAATGCAGGCCGGCCGTTCTTGCTTCGTCATGTCCATGCCTCCCGTTTCGGGTTCAACTTTCAAAGCTTCGGCCAGGTGTCCGACAGGCGGTAGCCGGCCGGCCACGGATCGTCCGGATCGAGCATCAGCTGCTGGGTGCCGGTGATCCAGGCGCGGCCGGAAATGGTCGGCACGATCGCCGGCCGGCCGCCGATCTCGGTGTCCGCCTCGATGGCGCAATGGAATTCGGAGCCCATGATCGAGCGGCCGACGAAGCGGTCGCCGACCTTCAGTTCGCCCCGGGCATGGAGCACGGCCATGCGGGCCGAACAGCCGGTGCCGGTCGGCGAGCGGTCGATCTTGCCGGGCTTGATGGCCACCGCATTGGCCCCGGTCGCCACCCCGTTTTCCATCACCACTGGCGCGGTGATCTGACAGAACGAGATGTGGTTCCAGTTGCGATCGGGATCGGGATGGGAAAAGCCGAGCTGCCGGTTGGCGGCGTCGGTGATCTTCATGCCCATGACGGCGATGTCGCGCGCCTCGTCGGGGGCGATCGAGAAGCCAAGGGCGCGTCCGTCGGCAATGACGAAACTGTCGCCGCCGAAGGCGGTGTCGACGGTGAGCGTGCCCACCCCTTCCACCTCGATCACGGCGCCGAGCCGATCGGCAAAGGACGGCAGGTTGCGCACCGTGATGCGCTCGGCCTTGCCGTTGCGGCACTGGGCGGTCACTTCCACCACGCCGCCCGGCGCCTCGAGCACCAGTTTCGTCACCGGCTCGGTCATCGGCAGGATGCCTGAGTCCAGCAGCACGGTGGCGACGCAGATGGAATTGGAGCCGGACATGGGCGGCGTGTCTTCCGGCTCCATGATGATCCAACCCATCTGGGCGCGCGGATCCCTGGCCGGCACCAGCAGGTTCACATGGCGAAAGACGCCGCCGCGCGGCTCGTTCAGCACGAAATTGCGCAAGGTCTGGTCGCTGGCGATGAAGCGCGACTGCTCCCACAGGGTTTCGCCCGGCGGGGGCGCGACGCCGCCGACGATGACGTCGCCCACCTCCCCTTCGGCATGGCAATTGACGACGTGGATGACCTTGGTGCTGCGCATGGGTGCCTCGTTTTTGCGAGGCCACGCTAGCAGCCAAGGCCGGCGGCGGCAATCGACCGGCGTGACGATCCGCCGGCTTGCAGCGGGCGGCAAAAGGGTCATGTTAGAGGGGTATCGATCGAGCCGCGGCCCCGGGCCCCGCCGCCGCGCCAGCGCAGAAAAGGAGTTCTCCCATGAAATATGTCACCGCCAACGGCGCGCATATCCCGGCGCTCGGCTTCGGCACCTTCCGCATGCCCGCCGCCGACGTGCTCAGGATCCTGCCGCTCGCCCTGAAGACCGGCTTTCGCCATATCGACACCGCGCAGATCTACGGCAACGAGGCCGCGGTCGGCGAGGCGATCGCCCGCTCAGGGCTCGCGCGCGGCGACATCTTCCTCACCACCAAGGTGTGGGTCGACAAGTTTTCCCGAGGCGCCATGGGACCCTCGGTCGACGAGAGCCTGAAGAAGCTGGAGACCGACCACGTCGACCTGCTGCTCCTGCACTGGCCGAAAAGCCCGGTGCCGCTCGAGGAACAGATCGAGGGCTTGAACGCGCTGGTCGATGCCGGCAAGGTGCGCCATATCGGCGTGTCCAACTATAATTGCGCGCTGATGGGCGAGGCCGTGCGCCTGTCGAAGGCGCCGATCGTCACCAACCAGATCGAATATCATCCCTATCTCGACCAGACCGCGGTGCTGATCGCCGCCCGCTCCTACGGCCTGTCGGTGACGGCCTATTACGCCATGGCCGACGGCCGCGTGCCGAAGGACGAACTGCTGCAGGACATCGGCGCGCGCCACGGCAAGACGGCGGCCCAGGTGGGCTTACGCTGGCTCATCCAGCAGCAGAGCGTGGCGGCGCTGACCAAGACCGCGACCGAAAGCCGGCTCGCGGAAAATTTCGCCGTCTTCGACTTCTCGCTCGACGCCGAGGAAATGGACGCCATTTCGGCGCTCGCGAGGCCGGACGGGCGGATCGTCAACCCGGGGCATCTGGCGCCGGCGTGGGATTGAGGGGGCCGCCGCACAAGCGAGCCGCCGGCTCTCTGCGGCGGCTCCCTCGATGAACGTGCCGGTCAGCCCTTTGCCTGCGGCGCCTCGACCAGGCGATCGACGATCCAGCGGACGATCGGCATGACCACCAGGGCGGAGGGGAAAGCCACCACATAGGACATGGCCCAGGCCTTCAGGATGCTGGATGCGAGATCCGGCGCGAGCCCCAGCGCGCGGATGGTGGCGATCGAGGCGACGACGCCGGACATCAGGAACGATAGGATCATCGGCGTGACGACGAAACGGCTTTTCGCCGGGAGCCTGGAAAGCCTGAACGGACGCGCCTTGCGAGCGCCGGGAGCTGCGGGGGAAATGTGCGTCATGCGAGCCACTCCTTCGCAACCGGCTCTGCGCTCTGGAGCAGGCCGAGGGCGAAAAAGGCGCGGGTATGGGGCTGTTCCATATGCAGCGCCAGCGCCGCCTCGTCGGCGAAGTCCTCGATCAACACGAAGGCGCGCTCGTCCGCCAGGGATTGAAAGAATTCGAACTCCGCGCAGCCCGGCTCCGGGAGGGTGGCCTTGCGCAGTTCAAGCAGGGCCAGGCGTGCCTCGCCGCCCCGGCCTTCGGCCATGGTCAGGCGAACGATGCGCCGCAGGCGGGCGGGCGATGATGGTCGATCGGTCATTGTGTCAGGCTCCTGTCTGTCTCCTGTCGATGACGATCTCTTGCCTGACGGGCCAGATGCGCGCTATTCCCCAATAGAGCACATCAATTGCGCGGAAATGCACGATGCTGGATTGGGACGACCTGCGCTTCTTCGTGGCCCTGGCCGACGAGGGCTCGCTTTCGGCGGCGGCGCGGCGGCTGAAGGTCGACCATGCGACCGTGGCGCGGCGGATCGCGGCGCTCGAGGCGCGCGTCAACGCACGGCTGGTTGATCGCCGGCCACGCCGCTACCTGCTGACGGCCGAGGGCACACGCATCGCCGACCACGCCCGGCGCATGGAGGCGGAAGTGTTCGCCCTCGAACGCGGCACGATACCGGCCGATGCGGCGCGGATGGTCGAGGTATCCGTCAGCGCCCCGCCGATGATCGCGCTCACGCTCGTCACGCCCCGCATACCGGCCTTCCAGGCCGAGCATCCGCAGATCCGCTTTAGGCTGCTGGCCGAGGCGCGCCATGTCTCTCTGGTCCGGCGCGAGGCGGACGTGGCACTCAGGCTCAGCCGGCCCACCGATCCGACGCTGGTGATCCGCAAGGCGGGCACGATGCGTTACCGGCTCTATGCGGCGCGATCCTATGCCGAAGGCCGCGCGCCGGAAGACCATGGCTTCATCGCCTTCGACGAGACGCTGAGAGACACGCCGCAACAGCACTGGATGAAGGGCATTGCCGGCGCGCGGGAGATCGTGCTCACGACCAATGATCTCGGCGTGCAATGCGCGGCCGCGGCCGCCGGCCTCGGGATCGCCGCCCTGCCGGAATTCCTCGGCGAACTCTACGGACTCTGCCCGCTCGGCGACGCGGCCCAGCACATCGACCGCGACGCCTTCGTCACCTATCACGCCGACCTGCGCAACAACCGCGCGGTCACCGACGTCGCAGGCTTCCTCGCCACTTGCCTGCCCCGCCCGCGCTGAGCGGCGAGAGGGAGCGGGAGGCTGGAGGGGTGTGGGGCGTCTGCGCCGGAGGGGGATTGAGGGCCTTGATTGCGACGGCGAAGGTTGTCATTCTGGTGTTGGGAGTGGGAGACGCCGATGACCGAGAAGAGCAAACCTCAACCGAACGCGTGGCAGGATCAGGACGACGCGCCTGACGTCAGCGTAGCCCCGTGGCGCGAAAAGCTGGACGCGGCGGCGGTGCGGGTTGGGCGGCCGAAAGGTGCGGACCGGAGGGCTTGAAGGGTGGCGGTTTGGAGCAGCACGCCGAACAGTTCTTGCACCGGCCGACGGCGGTAGTGAAAGCCTTTGTGGCTTATGTTCTTTGGAAGCCAGATGAACCTCCCACCGTACGAGACCCCCTTACCTTACGCGTAAACCTGAAGCTTTGGCGTTAAGGGCCATCGGATCCGTCTGTTCCCTCGCTCTCTCGTCTAACCTGCTCGATCCACTCTGCTTGTGCTCGTGCTTCCTCATCGCGCTCCTGGCGTGAAAATGCATCGACCTTTATCCTGCTATGACCCGATGGGACGCCTTTCCAGTCCTCTCGAATTTTCTTAATCTGCTCCGCCATCATAACGGCAGGGCTTCTTGCCCCCAGATATGAGACGCCTTCATAGTCACGCATTGACAGCTGGTACGAAAAGGTTTCTCGTTTGGTATCTTTAGGATTTCCCTTCCAACTGATACTGACTAAGTACTCTTGCTTGCTCACGTCCGAGAAGGCGGCGAGGTTACTTTGCAGGGTCTGTCCTGGCTTAAGGATGCTGATGCGATGCAACGGTGCCGATAGGTCCCGCCGATGGCCCTGGGAATGAGGCAAAGGCGGGTCAAATTGGAGTTGGATGTCGTATGCGACGGCATTTCCCGAGTTCGTCACGAAGATATCAACATATGTCACGCCCCAAGCATTTGGCTCGATGGTAGCTGTGACATGTGCTTGCGACGTTGCTCGTGAAAGGACTTTCGTTTCTTGTGCGAGGACCCGAGTCACATAGAGCAGCGCAATTGTAGCAAATGCTGTCACTACTGAAGAAAATGCACCGATACTCGCGCTGTCAAAAAAACACGTTATTCCTTGGCAATCGTTTGCCACTTTCCGCACCCTCCTCAGCTTGTGAACCAGTCCACCGTCGCCACTTTCTTGCAGGCAAAATCCGTCACAGCGAACGCCTGACGAATACAGATTAGGCCAATTGCGAAACCTGCAATTTGAAACTCGATGCCTCCCGTTGGATCTGCATCATCTCAACATTTGGGTATTCGGCGGCCAACGCAAGTATCTGCGCGCGATCCTCCGCGCTCGTTCTCAGTCCGAAAATAACGCCGTCAAGCTCGTTTTTGCCAAATGGACAATCTTCAAATTGCGCTCCAGGGTTTCTTCCTGCACCGGCGCTGATCCTCCATTCCTCCTCGTACTCCCAGTGCCGTGACTTTGTATAGATCGTTCGGTCTAGTATTCCTGCATCCTGAAGTGAAAAGACCCCCGCAAACAACTTTGCCAATTGCTCTTCATCCAGCAAAGGCGGAATTTCGTCAACGTATTGAACCGGCTTAGCCATTCCATACGGCGCGTTGAGAGCGGGTATGGATCTAAATCTCAGGACTACGCCTTGATGTGCGTCTGCGTAATGCGACCACATAAGGTGGTTATGTGGACGGGTTGTAAGGCAAAGTATCTTGTTGTCTTCGACAATGCGTGCGGCCTCCTCATGGACTTCTGGAAGCTTTGCCAGCATTCGATCGAAACCTTCATCAAACGCCGCCCCAAACTCTTTTACAATGTCTTCCTTAGACAAAGGAATGTTGTATTGGCGAAGAAGGCCAAAAACGGCCCCCAAAGGATTATCAAGGCTAGGTTCAAGCCTCCCATCGTGAACCTGCCAGAGAAGATCAAGGGCCTTTTCCTTCACTTCGTGTGGGGCGGCCCTTATCTCCATGTTGAACTGAATATCGAATGGATCGTTCAATTTTTTCGGCGCGGACCACCTCAATGTGCGATTTTCAAGGACGATTTTAGCGGTAGCCGCGCTCATGTACTTGAAAAAATGCAGACGGTCGTTCCAGCCCGGCGGAACTGAAGTGAGACGCTTGTCGAAATCCATCATTTTCCGGAATCCATCTACATCATGTTTGATGATCGAGCCAAGGGCGCCAATCAGACAAGCCATATTCATTGAACGACGCCATTGCGGCGTCCACTCCCCCCCACGCACAAAAAAACCGCCGGATCACTCCGGCGGCTTCTTCAAATCCAATCCTTCCGCCCGTCTCAGACGAACTGCGACAACCCCGGGACCGAGGCGACGACTTCGTCGACGACTTCGTCGCCGGCATATTCGCGGGCAGCGGCCATGGTTTCCTTGGCGAGCTTGGAGATTTCGCCCATGCCGAGGCCCTGGGCCATCAGCTGCTGGCCGAGACCCATGATGCCGCCGCCGCCGAGCGCGCTCATCAGGCCGCCGAGCAGGCCCTTGCCTTCGCCTTCGCCATTGTACTTGGCGACGAGGTCGAGCGCGCCGGGCACGGATTCGATCATCCTGGCGACCGGGCCGTCGGCCGCTTCGCGCTGCAGGAAGCCCAGCATCATACCGACGGACTTTTCAGCGAGGGCCGGTTCGATGCCGACCTTGTCGGCGATGCGGGTTACGAGTTCGTTCATGATGAGCCTCCTGGCGTGAAATTGACGTTAACGTCAACGTAATTCAAGTTTTCGCTGAACTCAAGCGGCCAAGGCCGCCGCCGGCCGAATTTGTCCGCGGCCGAATGGCCCAAGCCCGACGCGGGTCGCGCGGCCCGCAGGCTGTTGTCGATGTTTCACACTATCCTTATAACAGCAAGGTGACGATTCAGGGAATGACGGGGCGCGCGCAATTTGCCGATCGGCCCGGTCGCCGAAACATGGGACGGGAACGAGGCGCATGCTCGAAGACGGAAAGCTCTATATCGGTACCAGCCGCAATCCCGACGACAGCCTCAACAAGGGCGAATATCTCGACCTCAAATACGGCAACCGCCACGGCATCGTCACCGGCGCCACCGGCACCGGCAAGACGGTGACGCTGCAGGTGCTCGCCGAGAGCTTTTCCAATGCCGGCGTGCCGGTGTTCTGCGCCGACATCAAGGGCGATCTCTCCGGCATCGCCGCGATGGGACAGCCGAAGGACTGGGTCGACCAGCGCGCCAAGCAGATCGGTTTTGACGATTTCGCCTACCAGGAATTCCCGGTGATCTTCTGGGATCTCTACGGCGAGCAGGGCCACCGCGTGCGCACCACCGTCGCCGAGATGGGCCCGCTTTTGCTGTCGCGGCTGATGGATGCTTCGGAGGCGCAGGAGGGTGTCCTGAACATCGCCTTCAAGATCGCCGACCAGGGCGGCCTGCCGCTGCTCGACCTGAAAGACCTGCAGGCGCTGCTGAACTACATGGGCGAGCATGCGGGCGAGCTGTCCAACCAGTTCGGCCTCATCTCCAAGTCCTCGGTCGGCTCGCTGCAGCGCGGGCTTCTGGTGCTGGAACAGCAGGGCGCGGAACATTTCTTCGGCGAACCGGCGCTCGCCGTCACCGACATCATGCGCACCACCAATGACGGGCGCGGGGCGATCTCGGTGCTGGCCGCCGACAAGCTGATGATGAACCCGCGGCTCTATTCGACCTTCCTTCTGTGGCTGCTGTCGGAGCTGTTCGAGGAACTGCCGGAGGTGGGCGATCCGGACAAGCCGAAGCTGGTCTTCTTCTTCGACGAAGCGCATCTTTTGTTCAACGACGCGCCAAAAGTGCTGATCGAGCGCATCGAGCAGGTCGTGCGCCTCATCCGTTCCAAGGGCGTCGGCGTCTATTTCGTCACGCAGAACCCGCTCGACGTGCCCGACACCGTGCTGGCGCAGATGGGCAACCGCATCCAGCATGCGCTCCGCGCCTATACGCCGCGCGAGCAGAAGGCGGTGAAGACGGCGGCGACCACGTTTCGCCCCAACCCGGCCTTCGACTGCGAGACCGCGATCACCATGCTCGGCACCGGCGAGGCGCTGGTCTCGACGCTGCAGGCCAAGGGCATTCCCTCGATCGTCGAGCGCACGCTGGTGCGCCCGCCGGCCAGCCGCCCCGGGCCGATCAGCGAGGCCGAGCGCCGCGCGGTGATCAATGTGAGCCCGGTCGCCGGGGTGTATGACAAGGATCTCGACCGGGAATCGGCCTATGAGATCCTGGCGGCCCGCGAGCAGAAGGCGGCCGAGGCCGAGGCCGCAAGGCGCGCCGAAGAGGAACGCGAGGCCCGCGGCGAGGAAAAGGATTCGGCCGCCGGCCGCTGGTCGCTGCCGGGCTTCGGCGACAAGGAAGAGGACGACCGCACGGCGAAGCCCACGACGCGCCGGACTTCGGGCTATCAGCGCGAAACGGTGATCGAGGCGGCGATGAAGAGTGCCGCCCGCTCGGTCGCCACCTCGGTCGGCCGCGCCATCGTGCGGGGGATTTTGGGAAGCCTGAAGCGGTAAGGCTTCCTGGCCTTCTTGCCGTTCGCACCTTTCATGAAACAGGAAACAAGAGGGTTCTCTTCCGCATACGGAGCACGCCCTTGCCCCTCACCCTGACCCTCTCCCCGTAAACGGGGAGAGGGGATGGCCGCGGCGGTGCCGCTTGTCCCTTCTCCCCGTTCACGGGGAGAAGGTGCCGGCAGGCGGATGAGAGGCTATCGGCCTACGGCACATGACCGTGCATCCGCGGCATTCCCGGCCGCCTCAATCTCCGCAGAGACGCGCGCGCCCTGCCGGGCACGCCGGACGGCCAAAACCTCGCCGTAGAAGTGCCCCGCCGACAAACACAACCAAAGGACGCACACAAAAAGAACACAAACAAAAAGTTGACGCGAGACGGCCGGGCGTGTATCAAGGCTCATCGATACTTTGTTTGCCGATATTTGTTTATGGCGCCTCGCGCCTCTGGACGAACTTCCCCCTCTCAAAAGTCGAAACAACCGTCGGGCGTCGTTCGACGGAACACAATGTTGCTATGAAAGGGTTCGTCATGACCACCGGCACAGTAAAATGGTTCAATTCCACCAAGGGCTTCGGCTTCATTCAGCCTGACAACGGCGGCGCGGACGTCTTCGTCCACATCTCGGCCGTCGAACGCGCCGGTATGCGCGATCTCGTCGAAGGCCAGAAGATCTCCTTCGAGCTGGAACGCGACAACAAGTCGGGCAAGATGTCCGCCGGCCAGCTGCAGGCCGCCTAATCTTCAGCTAGCCGCGACCACGGATGTACTGGCGTGGCAGGCATAAGAAGTTGAGAAGGCCAGGCGGATGTCTGGCCTTTTTGCGTTTGCAGAACCTTGAACGCTAGGGATGCAAACGGAATTAAATACACGACAAGATTGCATACCTCAAGCTGCGCGATGAAGCGCACGGCGGCGGGTCAAGCCGAGCGACGGCTTGCCGTGCCGACAGAAACGGATCGGACTACATGAACGCCAATATCAACGCCCACGCACCTGCTGCACCTGCCGACGACAATGTCGGAGCGTGGTTGAAGATCCTGGCGCGCTACCGACAGCCGAGCCTGGCGCGCAGCGCCTTCGAACTGGTCATCACCCTGGTGCCGCTCGCCCTGTTCTGGGCCATCGCCTATGTCTCGTTCATCAACGGCGTGTGGATCGGCCTCCTCGCCATCCTTCCGGCCGGCGCCTTCCTGCTGCGGCTGTTCATGATCCAGCACGATTGCGGCCACGGCTCGTTCTTCGCCCGCCGCCGGCTCGACGACTGGACCGGCCGTCTGATCGGCATATTGACGCTCACGCCTTACGACTACTGGCGCCAGGCGCATGCCGCCCACCATGCCACGGCCGGCAATCTCGACGAACGCGGCGTCGGCGACATCACCACGCTGACGGTCGACGAATACCATGCCCTTTCGCCGCGCGGCCGCCTCGCCTATCGCCTCTACCGCCATCCGGCGGTGATGTTCGGCATCGGCCCGGCCTGGCTCTTCCTGTTCAAGCAGCGCCTGCCCTTCGGCATGATGAAGGACGGCAAGCTGCCGTGGATCTCGACCCTGGGCACCAATCTCGGCATTCTCGTCTTTTCGGCGTTGATGATCTGGGCTGTCGGCCTCGTTCCCTTCCTCGTCATCCACCTGCCGGTCGTGCTGATCGCAGGCGCCACCGGCATCTGGCTGTTCTACGTCCAGCACCAGTTCGAGGAGACGCACTGGTCGAAGGGCGACGAGTGGAAGTTCCCCCAGGCCGCCCTGCACGGCGCCTCGCACTACGACCTGCCGCTCGCACTGCGCTGGATGACCGGCAATATCGGCATCCACCATGTGCATCACCTGGCCAGCCGCATTCCCTATTACCGCCTGCCGGAAGTCCTGCGCGACCATCCGGAACTCGCCGGCATCGGCCGCATCACCCTGTGGCAGAGCCTACAATGCGTAAGGCTCGCCCTGTGGGACGAGAAGAGCGGCAAGCTCCTCTCCTTCCGCGAAGCCGAAGGCGCCGGCGCCACCGCCTGATTGCTGCCCGTGGCCGGCATCAGGCCGGCCGCCGCGCCACCCCGACACGACCCTACCTTTTCAAGGAACGACCATGCACGAACTCACCCCCACCCAGATCCGCGGCCTGAAGCTTGCCAAGGACGGGGACCTCTTCCCCGCCGAGGGCAAGAAATGGACGCATCTCAACGCCGAGATCACCTATGCCCGCAGCGACCGCTTCAAGGAGCGCCCGCAGAAGATCAAGTTCCTGAAGACCGGGACGCTCAACGAACTGCGCGACTTCGGCCTTCTGCAGACCCTCAACCCCGACGTCGACGTCGAGGAATCCGCCCATGGCATCACCATGGCCGGCAAGATGTGGCTGCTGCGGAACAAGTGAGCAGGCGGAGGGTCCTTTTCGGAGGGCCTTGAAGGACTAACGTCCCGTCGGCAGCGTCCCAATCAGCCTGTTGCCCCTCATCCGCCTGCCGGCACCTTCTCCCCGCAAGCGGGGAGAAGGGACAAGCGGCACCGCCGTGGCCATTCCCTCTCCCCGCCTGCGGGGAGAGGGCTGGGGTGAAGGGCAAGAGCGCCTCGGCGAGGCGAAGCCACGGGATGGCTGCGCACTTGCCCCCCTCATCACCTGGCTCACGCTCGGCACTTCTCCCCGCTGGGGAGAAGAGGGAATTCCCCTTCAGAGCGTCGCGCTGTCGATGACGAAGCGGTATTTCACGTCGCTCGTCAGCATGCGGGCATAGGCCTCTTCGATCTCCGTTGCCGCGATCATCTCGATGTCGGCGACGATGCCGTGCTCGGCACAGAAATCCATCATCTCCTGGGTCTCGGCAATGCCGCCGATCGTCGAACCGGCGATCGAACGACGCTTCATGATCAGCGGGAAGACGGCCGGCGACGGATGCGGATGCTCCGGCGCACCGACCAGCGTCAGCGTGCCGTCGCGCTTCAGCAGATTGACAAAGGCATCCAGATTATGGCTTGCGGCCACCGTATCGACGATCAGGTCGAACGAGTTGGCGTGCGCCTTCATCTCGTCGGCATTGCGCGACACGACGACCTCGTGGGCGCCGAGATCGAGAGCAGCCTGACGCTTGTTCTCCGACGTGGTGAAGGCGACGACATGGGCGCCGAGGGCGCGGGCGAGCTTCACGCCCATGTGGCCCAGACCGCCGATGCCGACGATGCCGACCTTCTTGTCCGGTCCGGCCTTCCAGTGGCGCAGGGGCGACCACAGCGTGATGCCGGCGCAGAGCAGCGGCGCCACGGCGGCGAGGTTTTCGGCCGGGTGGCGGACCTTGACGACGAACTTGTCCTTGACCGTGATCGACTGCGAATAGCCGCCGAGCGTGTGGCCCGGCTTGTCCGCCGTCGCGCCGTTATAGGTGCCGGTGAAGCCGTGTTCGCAATACTGTTCCAGGCCGTCGTCGCAAGCATAGCAGCTCTGGCAGCTGTCGACCATGCAGCCGACGCCGACCGTATCGCCGACCGCAAAGCCGGTGACGGCCGAGCCGACGGCGCTGACATGCCCGACGATCTCATGGCCGGGCACGCAGGGGTACTGCGTGCCGGCCCATTCGGAGCGCACGGTGTGCAAGTCGGAATGGCAGACGCCGCAATAGGCGATGGCGATCTGCACGTCGTTCGGCCCCACGTCGCGGCGGGGAATTTCCATCGGTTCAAGCGATTTGTCGGCGGCATAGGCGCCGAAGGCCTTGGTCAGCATGGCAGTCTCCAATGATGTTGAGGGATGAAGGACCCCGGAAGATCCGGGGCGAAGCCGGCCGCGGGGAGGATCAGCGGTCGGAATACTGGTCGTCGGTGACCTGTTCGAGCCAGTCGACGGTTTTGCCGTCGAGGGACTCGTGGATGGCGATATGGGTCATGGCGACGGTCGCCGATGCACCGTGCCAGTGTTTTTCGCCCGGCGCGAACCAGATCACGTCGCCGGGGCGGATTTCCTCGATCGGGCCGCCCTCGCGCTGGACGAGGCCGAGGCCTGCCGTGACGATCAGGGTCTGGCCGAGCGGGTGGGTATGCCAGGCCGTGCGGGCGCCGGGTTCGAAGGTGACGGCGGCGCCGGCCGCACGGGCCGGAGACGGCGCCTCAAACAGCGGGTCGATGCGTACGGTGCCGGTAAACCAGTCCGACGGTCCCTTGCCGGAGGGCCGCGATCCAACTCTCTTGATGTCCATGATGTGCTCCCGCGGGCCGTGTGATCGAGGGCGTGTCGCCACGCCCCACTGATCGACTATAGCCGACAAGATTTATTTCAATTAGACCATATAAAAAGATTGCACTTATATCGAGGATCAATGAATGAGGCGCGAAGACCTAGGCGACCTGATGGCCTTCCAGAGCGTGGCGGAGGAGCGCAGCTTCACCCGGGCGGCGGCACGGCTCGGCACGTCGCAATCCTCACTCAGCCTGATCGTGCGCCGCCTCGAGGAGCGGCTGGGCGTGCGCCTCCTGACCCGCACGACCCGCAGCCTGGCGCCAACCGAAGCCGGGGAGCGCTTGCTGGCGGCGCTGGCCCCCGCCTTCGGCAGCATCGAACAGGAACTGGAGGCGCTTGGCCAGTACCGCGAAAGACCGGCCGGCAATTTCAGGATCACCGCCACCCAGCATGCGATCGACACCGTGCTGTGGCCGGCGCTGTCGAAGATACTCAGGCGCTATCCCGACATCAAAGTGGAACTGTTCTCCGACCTCGCGCTGACCGACATCGTGGCGGAGCGCTTCGACGCCGGCGTACGGTTCGGCGAACAGGTGGAGAAGGACATGGTGGCAGTGCGCATCGCCCCCGATGCCCGCCTTGTCGTGGTCGGCGCGCCGGACTATCTGGCCAACCGCCCGACGCCGCTCAGCCCGCGCGACCTGACCCAGCACGACTGCATCAACACCCGCCTGCCGACCTATGGCGGCTTCTATGCCTGGGAGTTCGAAAAGGACGGCCAGGAGATCCGCGTCCGGGTGGACGGCCAGCTGGTGTTCAACGACGTCGGGCAGGTGCTGTCGGCGGCGCTGGAGGGCTATGGGCTGGCCTTCCTGTTCGAGGACATGGTGCGGGACCATCTGGCGGAAGGCCGGCTGGTTCAATTGCTCGACGACTGGACGCCGCCCTTTGCCGGCTATCACCTCTACTATCCGAGCCGCCGCCACGCCTCGCCCGCCTTTTCGCTGCTGGTCGAGGCGCTGCGGTATCACGCACCCGGATCCTGACCGCGCCGCTGCCTGCGCCACGCCTGGAAGAACGTGAGCGCCACGCCGAGGGCAAATCCCGGAAGGGCGGCCAGCACGCCGATCGAGACGGCGCCCATTTCGCAGCCGCCCGAATCGCCCGGCGTGCCGCAGCGCGGATCGAACAGATGGAAAAGCGTCAGCACCAGAAGCGTCGTGACGATCGGCAGGCCGATCAGTCCGACCAGTCCAAAAATCAATGCCCTCACCACCGTCCAAACCATTGCGCCCTCCCCGGCCACGCCCGTCGCCCTCAGGCAAAGAATCATACGCCATTCCCTCGCGCCTGGGAAATCGCCGCTGCAGGATGGCACCTGAGGCCCTGCGGCTTGGCGTGTGAAAGAATTCTGCGGCGGGGTCGGCATTTCCCTTGCCAAAGGCCGGTATTCGGGCGATTCTGCGATACCCGCAGAAATCGAAATGCCGAAGAATCTTCATTCCTTCATTGCAATCCGTGGCAAATGGCCTATATTGCAGGCATCGAAGATTGCTAGTGTGTTTGTCTACGCGCCTCGGCGCACCGTCAGATCTCCTCTCAACGTCGATCAAGCCGGACGAATATCTCACCGGCGAACCCAACGATTGAAAGGATATCGTTATGAATACTGGCACCGTAAAGTGGTTCAACAGCACCAAGGGCTTCGGCTTCATTCAGCCTGACGAAGGCTCGACCGACGTATTCGTTCACATCTCCGCCGTTGAACGGTCGGGTATGCGCGAACTCGTCGAAGGCCAGAAGGTCTCCTACGACATCGTGCGCGACAAGAAGTCGGGCAAGAACTCGGCGGACAACCTCCGGGCTGCGTAATTGTCATTCGCCAAGGCTGACCACGGATGTACTGGCAGTCAAGGCTTTGAGTGACAGGAAGAGGTCGGGGTAACGCCCGGCCTTTTTGATTTGTCCCAGGTTCTCGTGTTCCGCGGGACAGGTCGTGAAAGGACCCTATCATGCGTAAATCGTATCCCCGCGTGGGCGATCGGGTCTTGCTTCGGGACGGCATTTCCGGCACCAGCCGGAACAGGCTGGCCTGTCGCATCGTTACGGTTTTGCCCGCCGAACATGGCGAGCCGGAATACCGCGTCCGTTTCGACGCGGAGAATTTCGAACGCCGCGTCACCCTGTCCGACATCGACGGCATTGAAACGTCGTCGGGAACAGTGGAGAAGCAGCAGCAGGCGACGGTCAAGGCCGAACCCTGGCTGAAGCCCTCTTCGATCCGCGTCGGGCGCTAGTCTTTCAACCCTCTAACACTAAACGGCGCTCGGGCGCCGATGGAAAGGAAATCCCTTGCAGGTTCTCGTTCGAGACAACAATGTCGACCAGGCACTCCGGGTACTGAAGAAGAAGATGCAGCGCGAAGGTCTCTTCCGCGAAATGAAGGCCCGCAGCGCCTTCGAAAAGCCTTCTGAAAAGCGCGTGCGCGAAAAGGCCGAAGCCGTTCGCCGCCTGCGCAAGCTGGCTCGCAAGAAGATGCAGCGCGAAGGCCTTCTGCCGATGCCGAAAAAGGCTGCTATTCGCCCCGCTCGCTAATGGCCTCACCCGCGGCCTGCGCCCTCGCTTGGGCGCAAGCCGTCCTCCGTCCCCTTTCGGAAGGCTGATCCCATGACCGCGACCAAAGACAAATTCTTCAAGCCCGGTAAAGTCGATGCCCGCGACAAGGCGGCAACGACGGACCATACCGCGCGCGCCATCATCGCAGCGGAATCGACCGCGCGTGACAAGAAGACCGAGAAGCTGAAGGCCATGCGCATGCTGCGCGAAGCCGAGGCAAGCCCGGACGTGCCGGCAAAGCCGGCCAAGCGGGCGACCAAGAAGGCCGCGCCGAAGGCCGGCTGACGGCTTACCGCGCCGGCCCCTTCTTTCGGTGGCAGCACCGTTTCCCCGACATTGCCCGACAGGCCCCAATTCCTCACCGACGCCGCGCAGGCGTTGCGGATGCGGTCGGCCGCGTTCTAAAAGATCAGCCAGGCGCCCTCCGCCCGTTCGGGTGAGCGAGTGTTCGACGGTAGAAACGGAAAAGCACGACAGATGATCTGGCACAAAAGCGGCGGTTCGATTTCCTCCTATGCCGGCGGCGCCGCGTTGGCGGCCCTTTTGGGCGGCTTCGGCCTGATCGCCGACGAGGTGAGCGAAGGCGAGACGATGACGATCGATCAGGCCGTGCTTCTGGCGCTGCGCACGCCCGGCGACCCGGCCGATCCGATCGGCCCGGCCTGGGTGGAGGAGGCCGCCCGCGACATCACCGCGCTCGGCAGCTTCTCGGTGCTGTTCATCTTGATCACCGTGGTCGTCATTCATCTCTTCCTCATCGGGCGGACACGCACGGCCTGGTTCCTCACGGTATCGGTGATCGGCGGCACACTCTTGAGCAGCGGGCTCAAATCCCTGTTCGACCGCCCTCGCCCAGATCTCACGGGCGTCGCGCGCGTCTTCACCACCAGCTTCCCGAGCGGCCACGCGACCGTTTCGGCCGTCGTCTACCTGACGCTCGGCGCTTTGCTTTCGGAAATGGCCGAGAGCCGCGGCCAGAAGATCCTCTATCTCGGATCGGCGGTGCTGCTCACCGTGATGGTGGGGCTCAGCCGCGTCTATCTCGGGGTGCACTATCCGACCGACGTGCTCGCCGGATGGTCGATCGGCGCCGGCTGGGCGCTTGCCTGCGCAATGCTCGCGCATCTCTACCGGCAGCGCTCCGCAGCCAGGGCGTAGCGGGCGGTCGCGGCCAGGGGCCGGCGACCGCCCGGATGCCTTACTTCACCGGCTTGATCGAGGCGATGATGCCGACGAAGTCCTTGAGATGCTTTTCCTGGTCGCCCTTCGATCCCCAATAGGTCATCAGCAGGAGCTTGCCCGGCCTGGGCGACATCATGGTCACGCCGACCGAAACCGGGCCGTCCTCGTCCTCGCCTTCCCATTCGATGGTCGAGACGTCCATGCCGTTCAGCTTGTTGTCGGTCTCGCCCTGCGTCGCCTGGTCGACCTTCACGCCGTTCTCCTCGAGGAAGGCGAAGATGTCCTCGATGATCTTGTCGCTGGTCTGTTCCTCCGCCACTTCGATCGAAAGATAGACGGCATCGTCGCCGGAGACGGCTTCGACGCCGTGGTCGATTTCGGTCGGGTTCCAGCTGTCGGGAATGGTGACGCTGGCGACCGGTGCATCGGCGGGGAGCCGGATTTCGGCCGCGAGTGCTGCGACCGGCAGGGCGAAGGCGAAGAAGGCGGCGATGAGGGTCGATTTCATGAGCATATCCGTGGTTGAAACAGCGCTATCCGGGACACGGCAAGGGCCTCGTCGGTTCCGGCGCCGGAGACATTACAGAATTCTGATGAAAATCGGGCAAGGGCGATATGGATCTCGCCCGGTCCAATTCTGGTTGGATCGGGCGAAATCGGATCACGTCAGGGCGGGTTCGCGGCGGACCGTCAGCGCTTCGACGCGGTGAGCGCGAAATAGGTGCCCTGCGGGTCCTCGCATTGCAGGATGAAGCTGCCGCCGGGGACGGATTCGGGTCCGAAAAGGATCTTGCCTCCGGCCTGCTTCACGCGCTCGACCGCTGCATCGATGGCATCGACCGTGATGTAATAGCCCCAGAAGGGCGCGGTCACCATGGGCGGCTTGGTCATCATGCCGCCGATCGCCTTGCCGCCCTTGGCGAAGCACTGGTAGATCCCCATCGCGCCCATGTCGACGGCCATGTCCTTTTCCCAGCCGAACATGTTCTGATAGAAGGCGAAGGCCTCCTCGCCATTGCCGGCCATCAGTTCGGCCCAGCCGAACGTGCCCGGCGTGCCGGCGGCGGGTTCCGGCGGCATCGGACCTTCCGGCATGATCACCTTGAGGAGGCTGATCACGGCGCCCTGCGGATCGGCAACGACGGCGAAGCGCCCGACGCCGGGAATGTCCTCCGGCGCGTGACAGACCGCGCCGCCATTGTCGGCGAACTTCTTCGCCATGGCATCGACGTCGTCGACCGCGACGTAGCCCGTCCAGTGGGGCGGAATGCCCCTGGCCTTCATGTCCTCGGTGAGCTGCATCATGCCGGCGACACCCATGTCGTAGCCGGGAACGCCGAGGATCGTGTAGTCGACGCCGGGCATGCCGCTGTCCTTGGCCGTCCAGCCGACGACCTTGGTGTAGAATTCGGCGGCGGACGCCGTGTCGGTGGGCATCAGTTCGTACCAGATGAATGTGCCTTGCATGGCCCGTTCCTTTCTTTTCTGTGGCGGAATAGAGTTCAGTTGCACGCCGTTGAGCACGCGCCGGTGGGACGGTCAGCCCCGGGCCGCGGCCTCGAGACCGGCGATGTCGAATTTCACCATCTTCAGCATCGCCTCGGTGACGCGCTTGGCCCTGGCCGGATCCGGATCCGACATCAGTTCGCCGAGCCTGGTCGGCGTGATCTGCCAGCAGAGCCCCCAGCGGTCGCGCAGCCAACCGCACTGCTCGGTCGAGCCGCCCTCGCTCAGCGCGTTCCACAGATGGTCGATCTCCTCCTGGCTGTCGCAGCCGACGATGATCGAGAAGCTGTGGTTGAACGGATCGAGCGGCCCGGCCTCGATGGCCATGTAGCGCTGGTCGCCAAGGGTGAAGCCGGCGAGCTTGACGCTGCCGGCCGGGCCGCTCGGCGTCTCGGCGGGGATGGCAGAAATCCATTCGATCGAGGAGCCGGGAATCAGCGAGGTGTAGAAGCTGACCGCCTTTTCCATGTCTTTCTCGAACCAGAGATGTTGGGTGACCTTCATCTTGCTCTCCTTTGCTGCCGATCGGCCCCGCGGGGCTTTCGATGGGATGTACAAGTCCGGGCGAATATGGACGGACGACCACGGCAGCAGTCCGGTGTCGGGTCGAGGCTCATGCCCGGCGCTGCATTTCGCTGGTCATGAACGTCTTGAACGTGCCGTCCGGCAGGCGCACGCTGCCGGAGAAGGTGCGGCGGCCATCATCGATGAAGCTTATGACATCATGATAAACGTCGGTCTTCTGCGGGTCCTCGAAGCTCGGGCCTTCCGCCTCCAGCGTCAGCGTCTTGCCGTCCGGCTCGATCCAACCCTTGTAGATCCAGAGCTTGTCCATCATGGAACCGATCCAGGTGCCGACATATTGGCCGAGCCTAGGGTCGTAGCCGAGCGTCATGACCATCTGGCCGGGATTGCCGTCGGGCATGGCGCCCCTGCCCTCGGCCACGAACCACAGCCCGCCGACCGAGCGGACCGTCTCCGTCCAGACCTTTGCCGGATCGTTCGGATCGTAGTTTTCATGGCCGGAGCTTGAGGTGACGACCCAGTCGCCGACGAGCTTTTCAAGAAAGCGGTGCTCCTCGCGGGGCTTGGAAAATTCCATGACTTCTCCTCCTCGGTTGGGGCAGCCTTCAATGGCAGCAGGTCGCCGCCTTCGGGCGCGTCTCGTATTCGTCGTGGCGCTTGACGAAGTCCATGGTCGACCCCTCGTTGCGGCCGAGCGGGGCGCAGTCGAGGATCATCATCGTGCCGAGCATTTCCTCGCCGCCGCGGGCATAGTTGGAATAGGTGTGGTAAACCGTACCGTCTGTATCACGGTAGAAGGACGAGAGACCCGGAAGTTCGTCATGGGCCTGCTCGGCCGGCGTCTCGCGAAAATTGTAGGTGACCGGCCCGGCGGCAAGCTCCTCCTTGGTGAAGGAGACGTGGTAGTCGAAATTGAAGTCGGAGCCGAAGGACGACACCCAGGGGAAATGCCAGTCCATGCGGCGCTTGTAGGCCTCGATCTTGTCGAGCGGGGCGCGCGACACGCAGACGAATGAAACGTCGTGGTTGTTGAGGTGGACGATGGCGCCGTCAAGATGATCGGCGAGGAAGGAGCAGCCGGGGCAACCGGCCTCCCAGTCCGGGCCGAACATGAAATGGTAGACCACCAGCTGGCTGCGTCCGTCGAACAGCTCGGCCAGCGTCTTGCGGCCGGTGGGCGTGGTGAAGACATAGTCCTTGTCGACCTTGACCCAGGGCAGCGCCAGGCGATCGGCATTGATCCGGTCGCGCATCCGGGTCATTTCCTTTTCCTTCATGAGAAGTGTGCGGCGCGCTTCCAGCCATTCATCGCGGGATACGACAGAATGTTCCATTCTTCCCTCCTCCAGGACCGGTTTCATCTTGACAAATAGGTTGGTATCAACATATTTGATACATGTCAACCGAGCCCCTGATTCCGTATTCCACGACCATCCATGTGCGCGATACGTGCCTGTGCCTGCATGCCCAGCGGGCCGCGCGGGCGCTGGCGCGCCGCTTCGACACCGCGCTGAAGGCGCTCGGGCTGACCAACGGCCAGTTCTCGCTGATGATGGCGCTGAACCGCCCCGAGCCGCCGCCGATGGGGCCGGTGGCGCAGTTGCTCGCCATGGACCGCACGACGCTGACGGCAGCGCTGAAGCCGCTCCAGCGGCGCGGCTGGGTGTCGATCGAGACCGATCCGAAGGACCGGCGCGGCAAGCGGCTGCGCCTCACCGCCGACGGCGCCGCCGTACTCTCGGCCGCCGTGCCGATCTGGCGCGAGACCCATGCCGCCGTCGAGGCCGAACTTTCGTCGGGCGACGCCGACGGATTGCGGCGGGATCTGCTGGAGATCGCGCGGTAACGCTGCGACCATCCCCTCTCCCCGCCTGCGGAGAGAGGGTTAGGGTGAGGGGCAGGCGATAAGATCGCCTACACCGATCCTGCTATTGCGGCGCTTGAGCGCTGTGCTCCGCCGGAAACGGAAACATGGCAATCCCCCCTCATCCGCCTGCCGGCACCTTCTCCCCGCAGGCGGGGAGAAGGACGCAAGATCCTTACCCGAACCTTCCCTTCAACCTCGCATCTCCGGCAAAATCGGCGATCGCAAAGCCGACAAGCCGGCGGGGGAAGTCGCAGAGCGCCTGGACGCCGGAGGACGAGAGCCGGATGCGCCAGGTCTGGCGTTCGACGGGCTCGCGGGCGGCGAAGGCGTTTGCGGTCAGGAGCGCGATGTTCCTGCCGCCTTTCGGATCACGGACCGAACGATAGAGGATCGCCTCGATCCCGCCGGCCCGCGCCGTGTCGGCGAGCGCCTGGCAGGCGGTATAGTCGAGCGGATCGGTCCAGGCCGGCTCGTCTTTCACCAGGGGCGGCACGGTCAGGTCGATGGCACGCTCGGTGGCGATCCGGGCGGAAAAGGCGGTGTAGTCGCTGGCATTGGCGGGCAGCGGCGTGGCGGGCGATTCGGCGTAGAACAGCAGGCGGTAGAAGGCCATTTCGGCGAGCGCCGTGTCGACCTTTTCCGCCGCGTAATAGACGCCGAGCGTGCGCCCGGCGCGGCGGAAGCGCGAACCGTGCGGATAGACGCCGCCATAGCGGAACGGCGTCGCCAGCAGATAGTCGAGCCCGGCGCATTCGGGCGGAAAGGCCGGCTTGGTCTCTTCCAGCAGGCTTTCGAGCAGGGTCTGCTCCTCGACGCTGTCGACCAGTTTCATGGTCGAGACCTGATGCTGCGCCTCGACCAGCCGCCAGAAGGCGCCTGCGATGACGGCAGCCTCAGACGAGAGCGCGGCGGGCGTCCAGGTAGGCAAGGACATCGACGAGGCCCGAAACGGTTGCGATCTTGGTGAGGGGCGCGCCGCCGAGCACGGTGTTCTCGGCCTTCAGCCAGGCGCGCGCGACGGCCTCGTCGCCGCCGGTGATGGCATCCAGCGAGCGGAACAGGCGGATGAACAGCAGCGACAGTTCAAACGGCTTGGTGCCGCGTTCGAGACGGAAATCCAGCCGCTTCATGCGCGATATGCTGGCCTCCGACACGCCGATCACGGTCGACAGCTGGCGCGCCGACAGCCCCAGCCGATCGGCGGCGGCGATCACCGCCTTGGTGACGGTCGCGGCTTCCGAGACGGGCGGTTTTGCATATTCGAGCGGTTGATGCAGCATGGCGCGATCCTTTCCTCGGAAAGAATATAGTGCATTTTTGTCTGCAGGAGAAGATAGAAAACTGGGGTGGCGAATCGATGGGGGTCTGCCCCTCATCCGCCTGCCGGCACCTCGGCCGGCCCTTCGCTTGGGCTCAGGGCGTTCGTCGTTCGAAACGATTCACTGGAACGTTTCGTCGGCTGCGCCGACCATTCCTCACCCCCGCAGGCGGGGAGAGGGTCAGGGTGAGGGGCAAAGGTCGGCGGAACGCGAGCGGATGATGGTGAGCGACAGGTCCGCCCGCCCTCGCCCTTCGAGGGTCGCTGACGCTCCCGCCCCAGGGTGAGGACTCACCATTTGCCTGAACACGAGCCGACATAAGAAAAAAGGCCGGCGTGAGGCCGGCCTTCTGGCGGTGGATCGGTTTGGAAATGCAAGGAGGCGATGAAGCCGGGCGGCAATCCTACTGCCTACTGCCTACCCACCTCAGGCAACCGAGACCGGAACCTCGGTCGAGGTGCGCATGGCGTGGCTGTAGGGGCAGACGATGTGGGCGGCGGCGACCAGCTTTTCGGCCAGGGCGCGTTCGATGCCCGGAAGGTCGGCGGTGATCGCCACTTCGATGCCGAAACCGGTGCCGTCTTCGCGCGGGCCGATGCCGACGCGAGTGGTGATCTTGGCGTCGTCCGGGATCTTCACCTTTTCCTTGCCGGCGACGAATTTCAGCGCGCCGAGGAAGCAGGCGGAATAGCCGGCGGCGAACATCTGCTCGGGATTGGTGCCGGTGGCGCCATCACCGCCGAGTTCCTTCGGAACGGTCAGCGTCACGTCGAGGACGCCATTGTCGGAAACGGCGCGGCCGGCGCGGCCACCGGTTGCGGATGCCTGGGCGGTGTAGAGGATTGCCATGGAGATGCTCCTTGTTTCGCGTTGGTATGCGTGCTATATATTGCGCAATTCAATCGTGCGCAACTTATTTTTTGCACATTGCCCCCGGGCCGAGAATTGACGACAGTTCTCCCGGGGATCTTGAAAGGGGCTTCGTCGACGGACATGAATGATGCGGATCTGGAAAAGGAACTGACGCTCGATCGCCAGCTGTGCTTTGCGCTCTACGGCGCGGCACATGCCTTCAATCGGGCTTACAAGCCGCTCCTGGAGCCGCTCGGCCTCACCTATCCGCAATATCTGGTAATGATGGCGCTGTGGGAAGAGGACGGGCTGCAGGTCAAGGCGCTCGGCGAGAAGCTCGGACTCGATTCCGGCACGCTATCGCCGCTGCTGAAACGCCTCGAACAGGCCGGCTATGTCGAGCGCCGGCGCGACACGATCGACGAACGCCAGGTGTTCATCACGCTGACCGAACCCGGACGGGCGATGAAGTGCCATGCGGCCAAGATCATGCTGGCGATCGGCGAACATACGGGCTGCACCATGGGCGAAATCGCCACGCTGCGCGACAGCCTCAACACGTTGAAGAAGCGATTGAGCGCGCTGGAATAGACGGGGCCGGCCGGCCCTCTTCCGTCGTGAAGTAGCCAGGCGGGTCCGGACCGCAGCGCGAATTTTGCCGGCGACGGCGACATGCGCCGCTTCCACAACGCAATCGGCGCCCGCGGCCGAGGCCGGGGCGCCGACAAATCAAAGAACAGACGGCAATCTCACTGCCAGACGAGAACCCGCGCCTTGTTCGGCACGCGCTCGTAGAGGTCGATGATGTCCTGGTTGAGCAGGCGCACGCAGCCCGACGAGACGGCCTTGCCGATCGAGTTCCATTCCGGCGAGCCGTGCAGGCGATAAAGCGTGTCCTCGCCATTCTGGAAGATGTAGAGGGCGCGCGCACCGAGCGGGTTTTCAAGCCCCGGCGGCATGCCGCCATTGTCCGCCGAGTATTCGGCAAGCTCCGGCTTGCGGGCGATCATCTCGTCCGGCGGGGTCCATTTCGGCCATTTCTGCCGCCACTGGATGACGCCGGTGCCCTGCCAGGCAAAGCCCTCGCGGCCGATGCCGACGCCGTAGCGCATGGCCGTGCCGCCCGATTCGACGAGATAGAGGAAACGGGACGGCGTATCGACGACGATGGTGCCGGGCGGCTGGCCGGTCGGATCGACGACGCGCTGGCGATAGAAGCGCGCATCGATCTTCTGATAGGGCACGGCCGGAATGACATAGCCGCCGTCATAGATCTCGCCATACATGGCATCCAGCTCGGCGGAACCGCCGGCCAGGGGCCGATCGATGACGCTGCGGCCGTCGCGGTAGGTGATGGTGGTGGCCACGCCGCGGCCGGACGGACCGGTGGAGGCGCAACTGGCAAGCAGGCTTGCGGCGCCGACGCTGGACAGGGAGAGAAAGGCGCGGCGCGAAAGGGGATCCGAAGAACGCATGGACAAAGAAGCTTCCTGTGAACGACAAGGCGGAGGAACGCAGCTAAAGACGCGAGCGTCAGCTTTGTTCCGATCATGACGCAATGCAACAGGAAAGCGGCAGAGTTGCAACCGCTATTGCCGGTCAACTCTTCGGGAGGCCTTCGTTTTGCGGCCGCGCGTGGCGGGCGATCTACAATCCGCTCAGATCACCACGATCGGCGCCTTGGCGCCCACCCGGTCGTAGAGGTCGATGACGTCCTGGTTGAACATGCGCACGCAACCCGACGAGGTCGCCTTGCCGACCGACTGCCAGTCGGGCGTGCCGTGGACGCGGTAGAGCGTGTCCTTGCCGTCCTGGTAGATATAGAGGGCGCGGGCACCCAGCGGATTGTTGAGGCCGGCCTCGAGCCCGCCCTCCGCCGCCGAGACGCTGCGCAGATCGGGCTGGCGCGCCACCATCTCGTTCGACGGGGTCCAGTGCGGCCATTTCTGCTTCATCTGGATCGTGCCGCGGCCCGACCAGGCAAAGCCGTCGCGGCCGATGCCGACGCCGTAGCGGATCGCCTTGCCGCCCGCCTTCACGAGATAGAGATAGCGCGCCTTGGTATCGACGACGATCGTGCCGGGGGCCTCGTTGGTCGAATAGTCAATCTCCTGGCGCAGATAGGAGCGGTCGACGCGGTCGAGCGGGATGGCCGGCAGGGTATGGCCGTCGTCGCGAATCATGTCGTACATCACCCGGTGCAGCGGATTGCTGACCGGCAGGCCGTAGGTCTGATGGAACTGGGTCGTATAGAGTTCGCGCTTCTGCGGCACCGGCTGCGGATCGGCAGGCTGGACACGGGCCGGATCATAGTAGACCGGCGCCACCTCGTCCTGGAAGACGTCGATGTTCATGCGGCTGGTGTCGGTGACGAAGAGGCAGCCGGACAGCACAGACAGCAGGGCCGTGCCGGAGGCGAGAGCGAGCAAGCGGCGCGCACGCGCGCCGGTGCCGGCCGAAAGGAACTGCTTGGAGGATCGCTTGGACAACATCGTTCACCGCTTCATGCCGAGATATTGCCGGCAGTCTGGCAAACGCGGCTGGCGCGAAGCTGTCCTGAAGCATTCGCGCCGGCCCGACCGTCTCCCCCTGCCCTACTTCCCCTTGCCCGCGACCGGCAGGCGCACGTTCTTCAGCATCAGCGCGGCGACAAGGCCGATGGCGACGATGCCGGAGGCCGTGAGGAAGAGCGGGAAGAAGGCTCCCGCATAGGCTTCGGCGACCGCAGCCCGGCTCGCCTCCGGCAGGGCGCCCAGCATTTGCGGGGTCAACTGCTGGAAATCGGCGACACCCGGGATCTGGTTGGTCAGATGCGACAGGCCCGAGCCGATGATCGCGCCGTAGATCGAGATGGCGATCGCCGCGCCCGACATGCGGGCGAGCGTCACCGTGCCGGTGGCGGCACCGACGTCGTCACGTGCGGCCGCGTTCTGCACGCCGAGCACCGGCACCTGCTGGCCGATGCCGATTCCGATGCCGTGCAGCAGCATGACGGCCGCGATGACGGCCACGGGCGTTCCGGCCTGTATCTGGCTGAAGATCGCCAGGCTGACGACGCCCACGGCGGTGGAGGCGATCGAATAGGGCTTGTAAAGCCCGCTCTTCGAGATCCGCCGCCCGGCCCAGAGCGAACCTGCGGCTATACCGCCGGTCATGGCGATGAACAGCAGCCCGGCAAAGGTCGGAGTCAGCCCCGTCGTGGTCTGCAGGAACAGCGCGACGTAGTTGACCGAGCCGATGCCGATCGCGCCGGAGACCAGCGAGATGACCAGCATGAGATTGATGGTGCGGTGGGAAAACAGCGACAGCGGCACGACGGGTTCGGCGACGCGCCGTTCGACGGCGATCCAGCCGAGCGCGCACAAGAGGCCAAAGGCGACGACAACCAGGCTTTCCGTGGCGACCAGCGAGCCGAAGATCTGGGCGCTGTCGGCCCACAGCACGACGCTGGCGACCGCACCCGCCAGCAGGATCGCGCCGGCATAGTCGATCTTCGGCCGGCGGTGCGGCTTGCGGTAGGGCAGCAGGACGGCGAGACCGGCCAGCACCAGGATGCCGATCGGCAGATTGACCAGGAAGATGGAGCGCCAGCCGAACAGGTCGCTGAGCGTGCCGCCCAGCACCGGGCCGACCGCGCCCGAGGCCATCAGCGCGAGGCTGGAATAGCTCTGGTAGCGCGCCCGCTCGCGGGCCTCGAACAGGTCCGCATTGATCGAGAAGATCGACACCATGATGCCGCCGCCGCCGAGTGCCTGCAGCACGCGGGCGGCGATCAGCGTGTCCATCGACACCGCCAGGCCACAGACCAGCGAACCGAGGGTGAAGATCGCGACCGCCGCCATGATCACATATTTGCGGCCGAACAGGTCGCCGAGCTTGCCGTAGAGCGGCATGACCGCGCTCGACGTGAGCAGGTAGGCCGAGCCGACCCAGCCGAAGCGCTCGAGTTCGCCGAATTCGCCGACAATGGTCGGCAGCGCGGTGGAGACGATCTGGTTGTCGAGAGTCGCCATGAACAGCGCCGTCAGCAGCAGCACGAAGACGATGACGCGACGGCGGGGGTCGGGGACGAGAGAGACGAAGGGCGAGGCAAGCGGCTCGGCGGATGCCGAGGCCGTCGTGACCGTCGGCGGGTTGGATTTCATGTCCATGGCGGGGGTCCAGGTTTACAGTTCGTCAATTTATGTGCTTTTAGCATATATTTGTCAATCGCACTTACATGATGCAGGCATGAAATTTGTTGGATCGCGAGCGAACATCTGCTATCAGGAGCCATGACCGACGATCACACACCTCCCCCCTCGCCCGGCACGCAGCACGCTGCCGACGCCATTGCCAGCATCGGAAGCTCGATGGGGCGCCTGCGGCTGATGATCGGCCGGCGTTTCCTCGGCAACCTGGTGATCAGCCGCGTCGGCGGCGGCATGGAGCTTTCGCATCTCGACGTGGTGGGCACGGTGCGGCGGCTTCAAGCGACACAGGAGGCGACCGTCGGGGCGATCGCCGAGGAGCTGCGGGTCGATCCGTCGCGATCGAGCCGCATCGTCGCCGATCTGGTCCGCCAGGGATTGCTGAAAAGGGAAGTTTCGCAGGAGGACGCGCGACGGACCATCGTCGTGGTCACGCCGGTCGGCCAGGACCTGTTGAAAAAGGTAGACGAGGTGAAGCGGGACACGATCCGCGACGTCGTTTCGGACTGGCCCGAGGAGGACATCGCGCGCTTCGCCGAACTCTACGACCGCTTCATTTCCGGTTTCGACCGGCGCCGGCAGCTGTTCGAGATGGAATCGCAGGACGCGACAGGCGGCGGTGAAGACTAGGCCAAGCCGCCGCGAAGAAGAATCGAAAGTATTGCCGACCGCCCAAAACGATCCGACCGGCCCGTCCATTGAAAGGACGGAGCCGGTCGTGCCGTGCGCGCATGCAGCCACGATCCGCCGGCGTCAGTCCGCCCCAAGGGACGCCGGCAGGCGCAGCGCGCGGTCAAACGCCGCCGTCAGGCCGGCGTCGAAGGGGAATTCATTGCATTGTACATCTTGCGGCCGAGGATGGCGGCGATCGGCAGGGCGGCGATGCAGCCTGCTGCGAACGCACCGGCAATCTGCCACGGTTCCATCATCTTCATGGCGAGCACGGCCGTCACTGCCCCGCCGGCCAGTACCGTTGCGACGAGAATATAAAGCACTGCAGAAAGACGAAGCATCAAGCCCTCCATCGATTTACTTTCTGGAGTGAAGACTAGACCTTGCAGAGGCCATGGCATTGATCTGGCGCAAACGGTTCCGGCCGGACGGACGATGGATGATTTGTCGCAACCCGGCTTGCCGCGTCCGGCGCTTTCGGCCAAGGTTTCGCCGATCGGATGCCCGGGCAACCGTCGCTGGCCCGTGGGGCCGGTCTTCAACAGG
This sequence comes from Allorhizobium sp. GW101-3B10, assembly GCF_059424725.1. Classification (NCBI taxonomy): domain Bacteria; kingdom Pseudomonadati; phylum Pseudomonadota; class Alphaproteobacteria; order Hyphomicrobiales; family Rhizobiaceae; genus Allorhizobium; species Allorhizobium sp. GW101-3B10. The sequence continues at coordinate 2,652,410 of NZ_JBWKZR010000001.1, forward strand.
GAGCGATGATGCTGAAAAGGCGTGTCATTCTGGGTGGTCTGGCAAGCCTGCCGGCCTTGCCGCTGGCCTTTCCCGCCAGGACTGCGTCCGCCCAGGCGCAGCCGATCGCCGCCGACCTGCGCGGGGCGCTGGATGCGGCAGAAGCCGGGATCGTGCCGGGCGCCGCCGACAACCAGAGCCGCAAGCTGCAGGCGCTGCTCAATGCCGCAGCGGCCAGCGGCCAGCCGGTCTTCCTGCCGGCCGGCGCCTACGAAGTCTCCAATCTCGAACTGCCCGACGGCACAAGGCTGATCGGCGTGCCGGGCGCCACCCGCCTCTCCTACAGTGGCGACGGCCATCTGGTGACCGCGCGCGACGTTCGCCATGTCGCGCTGTCGGGCATCACGCTCGACGGCGCCAATCGCTGGCTCGCCGACTATGCCGATGCGCTCGTCTCCTTTCGCGCCGTCGACGCGGTGCAGGTCGTCGACTGCGAGATCGTCGGCAGCCGCAAGCATGGCCTGCAACTGGAGCGCTGCGGCGGCCGGATCAGCGACTGCCGCATCACCGGTGCTGCCGATGCCGGGCTCCTGGCGATCGAGACGAAGGCGCTGACGATCAAGGACAACGACGTCTCCGACTGCGGCAATGGCGGCATTCTGGTGCATCGCTGGACCAAGGGCGAGGACGGCGCCATGGTGAGCGGCAACCGTATCGCCCGGATCGGCGCCCGCGCCGGCGGCACCGGGCAGAACGGCAACGGTATCAACCTGTTCCGCGCCGACAATGTGCTGGTTTCGGGCAATCATGTTTCCGACTGCGCCTTCTCGGCGATCCGGGCCAATTCGGCGTCGAACGTCACGATCGCCACCAACCAGTGCCTGCGCTCGGGCGAAACGGCGATCTATGCCGAGTTCTCTTTCGAAGGCGCGCTGATCGCCGACAACCTGGTCGATGGCGCGGCCAACGGCATTCTCGTCGTCAACCTCGACCAGGGCGGCCGCCTGTCGACCGTTTCCGGCAATATCGTGCGCAACATGAAGCTCGAGGGCCCCTACAGCCATGACGGCGCCGGTTTCGGTTTCGGCATTGCGGTGGAGGCGGACACGGTGGTGAGCGGCAACGTCATCGAGAACGCGCCGAAATGGGGGCTGATGCTCGGCTGGGGGCCCTATCTGCGCGACGTGGTGGCCAGCGCCAACATCATCCGCAACTGCCCGGTCGGCATTGCGGTTTCCGTGGTCGAAGGCAGCGGCACGACGGTGGTTTCCGGCAATGTGATCGGCGGGGCGAGCGACGGCGCCATCCTCGGCTATCGCTGGAACGACAAGGCAGGCGGCGAACTGATCGACGGTGGCGGAAACTACGGGCACCTGACGATCGAGGGAAACCGGCGCGGCTGAGGGTGAGGCCGCGGCCGCCGGGGCGCCACCTGACCGGCAACGTCGAAGCGAACGCACGAAAACATCGTTACATTGCTATTTTAGAGTCCTCGTAACAACTGCTTAAGGCCGACGTGATTGTATTCGCGGAAACACAACCTCACACACGGCCATGCTGACAAAGCTGCAGAACAAGATTCTCGAGATGATTGCCACGGGCGTTCCGCTCGGGGAGACGGTCGACCTCCTGTGCCGCACCGTCGAAGAGATCGTCCCCGACATCGTCTGTTCGGTGCTGGTGCTCGATCAGCAGAACCGGCTGCGCCACCTTGCCGGCCCCTCGCTTCCCGCCCACTACGCCGCAGCGATCGACGGCGTGCAGATCGGCCCCGGCGTCGGATCGTGCGGCGCGGCGGCCTTCACCGGCAGGCCGGTGACGGTCACCGACATCGCCACCCACCCCTTCTGGGCCGACTTCAAGCATCTCGCCCTGCCGCTCGGGCTCGCCGCCTGCTGGTCGACGCCGATCATCGGCACGGGAAAGGTGCTCGGAACCTTCGCCTTCTATTTTCGCACGCCGCGTGGCCCATCCGAGATCGAGCAGAAGATCGTCGAAGCCTGCGTGCATCTCTGCGCCATCGCCATCGAGCGGGACCAACGCATCACCGAACGGCGCCGGCTTGCCGAAACCGATGCGCTGACGCAACTGCCCAATCGCGGCCGGTTCAACGACGTGGTGGCCTCGCAGGACCAGAGTGATTGTCCCTGGGGCGTGCTGCTGGCCGACGTCGACAATCTCAAGCTGATCAACGACACCTTCGGCCACCGGGCGGGCGACGACCTGATCCGCTACGTGGCGGCCCGCATCGCCTCCGTCGGCGAGGCCGGCATGAGCTTTCGCCTCGGCGGCGACGAATTTGCCGTCATCGTCACCGGTGACGAAAGCAAGAATCTCTCCGCGGTCGCCGCCCGGGTGCTGGAGGCGATCAGGCTGCCCTGCACCTGCTCCGACCATGTGATCTATCCCTCGGTCACGCTCGGCGGCGCCGTGGCGATGGCCGGCGACAGCGCCGAACAGGTGCGCCAGAACGCCGACTATGCCCTCTATCATGCCAAGGAACGGGCGCGCGGCAACTATATCGAATACGTGCCGGGCCTCGGCACCGCGATCGTCAAGCGTTTCCGGGCGATCCAGGACGTGACCGAGGCGCTGCGCGAAGACCGCATCGAGGCCTATTACCAGCCGATCGTCGAACTGGCGACCGGCCGGATCGTCAGCCTCGAGGCGCTCTGCCGGATGAAGACCCACAAGGGAGAGATGATCTCGGCGGCGCATTTCCACGAAGCGACCAAGGACGCCAACATCGCCTTCGAACTGACGCGGCGCATGCTCGGCCGGGTCGCCGCCGATACGCGGCGCTGGCTGGATGCCGGGATCGACTTCGGCCGGGTCAGCGTCAACCTGTCCGCCGCCGACTTCTACCGCGCGGGCCTCGCCGACCGGGTCGCCTCCAGTTTCGCCGAAGCGGGCGTGCCGTTGAAGAAGGTCACCGTCGAAGTGACCGAAAGCGTCTATCTCGACCAGCGCGACCAGATCGTCGCCGAGCAGATCCAGGACCTGAGGACCGCCGGGATGAGCGTTGCGCTCGACGACTTCGGCACCGGTTTCGCCTCGCTGACCCATCTGCTCACCGTGCCCGTCGACGTCATCAAGATCGACAAGTGCTTCGTGCAGCGCATGGTCAACGACCGGGCCGGCGCCGTCATCATCAAGGGGCTGATCGACATCGCCAAGGGCCTCGGCATCGGCGTCGTCGCCGAGGGCGTGGAGACGGCGGAACAGGCCGAATCGCTCTACCGGCTCGGCTGCGCCAACGCCCAGGGCTATCTCTATTCGCGGGCGATCGACCGCTCGGACATTTCCACGCTCATCAAGGAGCGCCGCATCATCGGCACCCCGCTCGGGATAGCCGAAGCCCCCCTCAGCGTGGCCGGCTGACCAGCCGGGGAACGGACTGAACACGTCTGCCTGGTCGACGCCCCCCGATCAGCGGCTCGCCAGCAGTTTCGCCGTTGCCGCCCGGACATCGCCGAGGTGGGTGAAGAGCGCGACGTGTTCCCCTTCCGGGATCGCCAGCAGATGCGCCTCGGCCAGGACTTGGCCTATCCTTTCCGCATGGGCAAAGGGCACGACGCGGTCGGCCTTGCCGTGGATCACCAGGACCGGCGCCCTGACGGCCCCGATCGGCAGCGCATCAATCGCCGCGCAACTGGCAGTGTCGTTCAGCAGGCCGGGCATGCGATGGTTCAGCCGGGTCATGGTCGAGCGCTGCAGGGCGCGGACCAGTGGTCCGGCCTCAGGATCGGCAAGCGTGCGGCGGCGCAGGTCGGCGTCGAGAATCGACTGGCGGATCGCCCGTTCCGGCGCGAAACGGCCCATCGCCGCCATGATCCAGCGAACCGGGGCAAGGCGCGTCATCTTCACCATGGCCTCGAACCTGTCCTGGTATTCCGGCGGGATGGTCAGCGTTCCGCTGCAGGCCGAAACGAGGATCAGCGAACGGCATTTCTGCGGATGGCGCGCGGCGAAATGAATGGCCGAAGGGCCGCCGCCGGACACGGCGATGACATCGGCGGCCGCGATGCCCAGCCGGTCGAGCAGCGCGGCAAAGAGGTCGGCCTAGGCCTCCGGCGTCTTCGCCGTTTCGAGCGGCGTGCCGAGATAGCCGGGGCGCGACGGGGCAAGGATGCGCCGTCCTGCCCAGTCGGAAAGACCGGCCATGGCGAGCAGCAGCGCCTGGTCGTAACCGCCCATGGCGCCATGCAGGCAAAGCAAGGCATCGCCCTCTCCCGTATCGACATATTCGAGCGGACCGGCCGGCAGGTGGCAGACCTCGGGGCGCACCGCATCGAGCCGTGCCTGAACCGGTAAGGCGGACAGTGGATTGTGCGGCATGCGCTTACCCCTCGACCGAAGACGGGACGGAACGATCGACGGCGGCCGCCGCCACCGTTGCCGGTGCCCCGCTCCCCCGGATCAGCGCCAGCGCATCGGGCGGCGGGCGGCGTTCGACCCGGCGGTAGCTGCGGCAGTCGGCCGTGCGCGACAGCAGCCTCATATTGACCATCTCGCGGCGAACGAGCGCGTGGTCGCCGAAGGCATGATGGCGCTTCAACAGGTCGTTGACCTGGCGCTCGGTCATCTCCACTTCGGCGGGGAAGAAGGACCACAGCTTCCACAGGCAGAGCGCCTGAAGATTGGTCTTGCCCGGCCAGCGCAGCAGGACGTCAGCCACGTCGAAGCAGCGCGCCGCGGTCTCGACGCGCCGGAAGTCGACTTCCGGCTGCGGCTCCGGGGCCGTGGCGAGACGGGTTTCGGCGGTGCGCGAGGCCTTCAGGTGCTGGTAGTTGCGAAAGCCCGCCGCGCGCGACAGGATGTTGAGGATCTCGACATGGCCGGGCGTTTCGCTCCGCGCTTCGAGTTCCCGCTTGATGGTCCTGGCAAGCGCCGACAGATCGGGCGCCTCATAGGTATGGATTATACGCGACATCGTCACTTCCTCGATATCGTGCCCTGGCGAACCAGAAAAGCCGGTGGTCACCGTCTTCCGACCAGGCACGGGAAAAGTGGCTGTCGGTTTTCTTCAGAGAAAGTCAGGTTTAGCTCCCCTTGCGGGGCGGTGACGCCTGGGTGAACTGCGGACCCATGCCCCATGCGATAAGATTTCGCCGCCGCGAAGTCAACATTGGCGCCGGCGGTCATCATCGAAATTCATGGCCGGATCACCGATCCCCGGCTTTTCATCGGTGCTCGCGACCGATAGCCTTCCGGCAAATCAATCGGAGGATCCCTTTCATGCTGAAGATCTATGGCGTCTACAAGTCGCGGGCGACGCGCACCTTCTGGCTCGCCGGCGAACTCGGGCTGACATTCGAGCATGTGCCGATCATCCAGGCCTACAAGCTCGCCGACCCGATGGCGCCGGGGGTGAGAACCAATACCCGCTCGCCGGAATACCTCGCCGTCAATCCGATGGGGGCGATCCCGGCGATCGACGACGACGGGCTGAGGCTCTATGAGAGCATGGCGATCAACCTCTACCTCGCCAAGAAGCACGGCGGCCCGCTGGCGCCGAAGGATCTCGCCGAGGACGCGCTGATCACCCAGTGGTCGTTCTTCGCCGTGACCGAAATCGAGACCAATGCGCTGAAGATCTCCATGGCCAATGCGCAGGGGCGGCTTGCCACCGAGGCCGGACAGGCCGAGGCGGAGGTCGTGTCGCGCCTGCTGAAGCGACCGTTCGGCGTGCTGGAAAAGCATTTCGCCGCCAATGATTATGCGGTGGGCGGACGCTTCACCGTCGCCGACCTCAACCTCGCCGAGGTGGTGCGCTACGGCCAGCCCTACCAGCCGCTGATGGACGAGCATCCGCACACCGCCGCCTGGCTGAAGCGCTGCCAGGAGCGCCCCGCCTTCAAGGCGATGTGGCAGACGCGTCTCGACGAACAGGAATAAGCAGGCGCTGGCGCGTCGCGGGCTCACGCCCGCGGCCGTCTCCCGTGACCGGGCGGTCGCCTCAGCGCAGCCGGGTCATCTTGTAGTCGCCCTTGCGGATATGCAGGTGGTAATAGGTGCCGGGCGATTCTGAGGTGATCAGGGTCTGGTAGATGGTCTCCGGAACGCCGTCGATCTCGTAGACGCCGCCCTTGCGCAGCTCCACTTCGAGCCGCAACGCTTCCGGATCATAGTCCACCGCGGCGATTTCGCGCGACGAAAGCGTAATCCTGCTCATACACGCACCTCATGCACATCCGGAACGGTCTTGCGGTGTTCGTCCTTGCAGTCGATGCCCTCAATTGTGCATCGCAGCATTCAATTGTCAATTGCAAAGCGACAACCGGGAGGCCGGTTTGCGGCTTGCGCGCGGACCTGATCGCGCTAGGCTGGACGAAGAACAAGATCGAGGAGACCCCATGCGCCCGTTCCATCTGGCCTTTCCCATCACCGACATCGAGGCGACGCGGCATTTCTACGGCACGGTGCTCGGCTGTCGCATCGGCCGGGAAAGCCCCGGCAAGTGGATCGATTTCGACCTGTTCGGGCACCAGATGTCGGCGCATCTGAGGCCGGAGATGCCGAAGGACACGGCCAGCGGCGCGGTCGACGGCGACGTGGTGCCGATCCCGCATTTCGGCGTGATCCTCGCCATGGGCGATTTCCTGGCGCTGGTCGGGCGGCTGGAGGCCGACCCGGACACGCGCTGGGGTCTGAAGCCAAAACTGCGCTTCGAGGGGCAGGCCGGCGAGCAGCGCACCCTGTTCATCTTCGATCCCTCCGGCAATGCGCTGGAGTTCAAGGCCTTCAACGACGACGCGGCGATCTTTGCCGTCTGACGTCTCCTGCCCGCCGGGCCGCAGCGCGGTTCGGCGATCCCGGGAACGGTGGCCCCTCCCCTGACGCGGAGGGGCCCGCCCGATGGTGGTGATCACGGCCCACCCGTTTCAGGCGCAGCCGGGCACGTCCTCCAGCCGGTACCAGACGGGAATGCCGCGTTCCGTGGCGATGCGCACATCGTTGTCCGCCCCCTTCGAGGCGCCGGGCAGGCGCAGCACGCCTTCGCACAATTGCAGCAGGCGCCCCGCCACCGGGTGAAAAATCTCTTCGTAGAGATCGTCGCCGATCGTCTTGCCGCCCGCGGCGTGCCAGACCGGCAGCGCCACCCATTCGCCGATCATCGGCACGTGCCCCGCCTTAAACAGCGCGTGCGACGGCGCCTCCAGCCGTTTCAGGTTCTCCGCCATCTTCACCGGGTCGTCGCCGGTGCCGGAGCGATAGGGGCCGGCAATCAAAATCAGCATGCGTTCATCTCCCATGGTTTGTCCGACCTGCATCCTGCAGGCCTGCACGATCTTGCGTGATCCTGCTGGATTGTCGAATCCATTCGCGTATTATCGTGAATATTCCGGAACGAACACGCAGGAACACGTTATGCTCGGCAGCCAGCGCAGGACGCATATCCTCGAAACCCTGAGAACCGAGGGCCAGGCGCTGGCGGGCGCGCTGGCGCGGGAACTCAACGTGTCTGAAGACACGATCCGCCGCGACATGAACGAGATGGCGGCGCAGGGACTGCTGAAGCGGGTGCATGGCGGGGCGCTGCCTGTTGCCCCCGATCTGCCGGACCTCACCGCCCGGCGCAGCGTGGCGAATGCGGAAAAGGCGGCGCTTGGCGCGCGGGCGGCCGCCCTCATCGCGCCGGGGCAGATGGTGTTCCTCGACGGTGGAACGACGACGGCGGAGATCGCCCGGCATCTGCCGCGCGACATGCCGCTCGTCATCGCCACCCATTCGCCGACGATCGCCGCCGATTTCGAGCACCATGCCAAGGTCGAGGTGATCCTGATCGGCGGGCGGCTCTACAAGCATTCGATGGTTGCGGTCGGTGCCCGGGCGATGGCGGCGATCGACGCGATCCGCCCCGACATCTTCTTCCTCGGCGTCACCGCCGCGCATCCACGCCACGGGCTGTCGACCGGCGATTTCGAGGAGGCGGCGATCAAGCGGCACATCCTCGATGCCAGCGCGAAAACCTATGTGGCGGTGACGGAGGAAAAGCTCGACGCCGTCTCCCCCTGCCGCATCGCACCGCTCGGCGCCATCACCGGGCTGATCGTGCCGGCCGGAATCGAGGCGGAGAGACTGGCGCCCTATCGCGAGGCCGGGGTGGCGGTAGTGACCGATTGAGTGTCACCGGAGCCGGTTGGCACCTTTTCCGCCGTCGCGACCCTTTCCGCTCCGCGCCTATCCACGGGCCGCAAAAAACAACCTCTGCGAGATTTAGCATATCGGCTTATTGACAGGGGTCGACGCCTGACCAACCATGAGACGCGCATTTTTGACGAGGACAGGGGATGCGGCAGGCTCGGGAATCAGCAGGCGTATCGTTCTTCCCGCAGCACCCGGTCGGCATCCGGGCCCTGCCCCGCCTCCCATTGCTCTTGGCCGCCATTCTCACCCTGGCCTGCGTGCTCATCGGCTCACCTGCCCCGGCCCTCGCGCAATCGGCGCGATCCGATGACAGTCAGATCGTTGAGAAGATTGAAGTCGTCCTGCTCAATCCATCGCCGGATGCAACCGTCAATCAGCGGGTTTCGGACCTGATCCGCAGGAGCCTCAACCTGTTTCCCGGCATGACGTTCAACCGGACGGAAGTTCAGCTGGCCCTCTCCAGAAGCACCCGCCAGGCCGCCATCGCCGACGCACAACTGGAAGTGACGCCGGGCTCTGCCGGCGGCGTGATCGTCACGATCAGGGCGCAGCTGGGAGACAAGGTCTCGCGCGAGGATCGCGGCTACCTTCTCACGGGCGAAACCGGCGACCTGCCCGTGCTGTTCGACCGGGACGGGACCATCATCGTCGGCAAGCTCGAAGCCCTGACCATGCTCTATGGCAATGTCGACGCCTGGTACGGACGGCCTGACCTGTTCCTGGCGGGTAACCCGCTCGTCTCCGGGGAAACGGCCGGGAAGGGCGCCAGCGGATGGGCCGAAGGCTTCGTTCACACCGGCCTCTACGGGCTGACCCCGCTTGGCGAGGATGTCTATGCCTATGGCGGGCTGAGCACCATTCTCAGCGCCTCGGCCGGCACCGAGCTCTTCACCGACGAAAGCCGGTACCATCTGGCGATCGAGGATGCCTATCTCGGCCTGGTCGGCGGCGAGACGTTCGAGACCGGCGATCGCCTGGTGTGGAACGTGTCGGCAGGGCGCAAGCGCTACGCGATCGGCGACAGCATGATCATCGGCAACACCGCCTCGAACGGCGACGAGCGGGCAGCCCTGCAGTCCAATCCGCGCTGGGCCGCCGACATGCTGGTGCTCGGTCAGCTGCGCTACAACACCAGCCTGGCGGAACTGTTCTACCTCGATCCGGACGAATTGCCGGAGGTCGATTCCCGCACGCGGATGGCGGGGATCAACCTCGAGACCGACATCGGCGCAGGTTTCAGTCTCGGCGGCTCGTTCATCAAGGTTCTCGAATCCGACTATGCCTATTATGCCCTCACCGCACCGGACCCGGCCTCCGCGACGCTTGGCCGCGAAGGTCTGCAGGTCTACGACGCGCGGCTGCGGTGGAAACAGCCGAACGGGCAATTCTTCGCCAGCGCGGAATTCGCCGTGCAGCGCAACGACGATTTCGACATGTTCGCAACGGCGCTGGCGGGCGAGGTCGGATACCAGTTCCAGGAACTGCCCTGGACGCCGGTGATCAGCTACCGCTACGCGCAATTTTCCGGAGACGACCCCGCGACCGCGCGCTTCGAGCGGTGGGATCCCCTGCTTTCGGGCGGCAACGGGGAACAGTGGGTGCAGGGCATCAACCATTTCAAGCTGTTTCAGGACAGCAACCTCGTGACGCATCGGATCCAGATGCGTCTGCGGCCAAACCCTAAGGTCGAACTGGTCCCGCAATTCTGGATCTTCACGGCCGACAGCGCGACGAATCTCGGCGGCAACCCGGCGCTCTCCTTCCTGGGGTCCGAGGAGCTCGGCTACGAGGCCAACCTGACGGCCAAGTGGTTCATTTCGCCGCAAGTGATGCTGCAGGGGCATGTGGCGGCGACCTTTCCCGGCGAGGCCGCGCGGGACGCCGCCTCCGGCGATCTCGATCCGTGGTGGAGCGCCATGGCGTTCCTGCGCGTCGCATTCTGATTTCAACCTGGTTCTGCGAGGAGGAAGTGACATGGATAGACGGGATCTGCTGAAGGGAATGACGCTTGCGGCAGGCGCGGTCGCCGCGAGCACCGCCATCGACGGCGTCGCCGAGACGGCTGCCAATGCGCAACAGGCGGCGGGGCGGCCCGAGGGCAATGCGGTCGTCGACATCAAGCCGGTGGACAGCGCATTCTTCATCTCCGACCGTTTCGCCGGCAGGACCTTCATCGTGACCGGCTCGGCGCGGGGCATGGGCAAGGCGGCGGCGATCCGCCTGGCGCGGGAGGGCGCCAATGTCGTCGGCGTCGACTGGATCAAGGATCTCGGCGAGGAGACCAACGCCGCCATCCTCGCCGGCGGCGGCAAGGCGGCCTTCGTCTACGGCGATGTCGGCGACCCTGCCGTCGCCGACCAGGCGGTGGCGGCCGCGGTCTCGCAGTTCGGCAGGCTCGACGGCGCCTTGAACAATGCCGGCGTCATGGACGGCGTCTATTCGGGCGACCCCATCGACTTCGACAAGCAGCGCGACCTGATCTTCGCCCGCATCCACGAGGCGAGCGACGCCTATTGGGAAAACGTGTTCAAGACGAATGCCACGGGCATGTTCTACTGCATGCGCGCGCAATTGCGGCAACTGGTCAGCCAGGGCAGCGGCGGGGCGATCGTCAATGTCGGCTCGATCGCCGGCATGACCGGCCTTGCCGGAAATCCCGCCTATGTCGCCAGCAAGCATGCCGTCACGGGGCTGACCCGCAACGCGGCGATCGACTACGCGCCCTATGGGATCCGGGTGAACTCCGTCAACATGGCGGCGACGGATACGCCGATGGTCGCCCGGGCCGGCGAACTCGTGGCGCTGTCGGCCCAGGCGACCTCGGGGCCGGCCATGGGACGCCTGAAGATCGACAGCATCCTTGCCTATACCGACAAGAAGCACCGACCGGCGACCGTTGCCGAGCAGGTCGGCATGATGCTCTTCCTGCTCTCCGACGAAGCCTCCAACTTCACCGGCGGCATCTACGCCACCGACGGCGGCTGGACCGCCTATTGACGGGTGCAAGGGGGAGTTGGGCGCGCGTGACATGCCTGTCGCGTGGCGGGGCGGCGGAGGATTGGCTTGAGGAGCGCGCCAAGTTTCCCGCCATCGTCACCGACGTCCTGCTTTCGGCCTGCCCTCCTACTCTGGCCTCCCCTCCCCAACCCCTCTCCACAAGGGGGAGGGACTAAACACCGTAGCCGCGGCGCCCACCGCGATTCCTCTCCCCCCTTGTGGGGGAGATAGCCGGCAGGCCAGAGGGGGTTTGGTTCGGCGTACTGGGGGGTGATGGGGCGGAGGCCGGCAGCAGATTTTTGGTCACGCCGGGCTCTCGCGCGAGACGAGTGGTGTTGCCCCCGCTTGTTCGTGGTAGGCATGCCTCGTTTCAGCATCGCAAAGCAGAAGGAGTCAGCCGTAATGAAGTGCCTGCGCATCTATGCCAGCCCGGATGGCGAATCGCATTTCGACGAAGTTGAATTGCCGACGACCAAGATTTCGGTGCACCCCGACGCCGTGTCGTTCAACGTTACGGCCAGCTATCCGGCGTCGCGCGTCCGCTTCACCCATATCCCGGCGGGCATGCGCGAGGTTGCCTGGCATACGGTTCCCGAGTCGGTCCTTACGATCAGGCTGGATGGCTCGGTGGAATACGAGACGAGCGACGGAGAGGTGCGCCACGTTCAGGCGGGCAGCTTCGTGCTCGTCGAAGACACGCACGGCAAGGGCCACCTGTCACGCCATTCCCCAGAGGCACAGACCGTCATCTGGATCTCGCTGCCAAACAGCCTCGATTTGCCGCCTGCGTAGTCTGCCCGCGTATCGGCCGGCTCAGCCTTCCGTCTCCCCCTTGTGGGGAGACGGAAGGCCAGAGGGGGCTTTTCTCGGGCGTAGAGGGGATTTTGGGGCGGAGGTTGGCAGCGGCAGATTTTTGGCTCGAAGGGAGCCGGTAGCGATCACGACGTGCGTGACGGCTTTGCGCCCATCCCGGCCCAACAGGCAGGCACAGCCACTTCCTAAGAGCAGTAGAGCAGTCGCTGCCCGGGTCGCCTTTCCGACCCGTACTATCCGCCCATGCTGGCAAGCAATTCGTCCAGCTGGTCCAGCTGTTCCGGCAATGCGACGGCCGAACCTTCTATGGCGTCCTCGAGCGCCTCCCTGGACGGATAGACTTCGTGGAAATGCAGCAGCGTCTTCCCATCCTGTTCCTCGAAGGTCACGGTCGTGACCGCGCCTTCTTCGCCCTCGTCGTTGGTCCAGACGATGCGTTCGTTTGGCACCACTTCGAGATATTTGCCGTAGAAGGCCATGGTGTCCGAACCGCCGGTGCCGAATTCCAGCCGATATTTGCCGCCGGTACGGACGTCCATTTCACAGGATACGAGCGAAATGCCGGATACCGATTTCGGCAGCCACCAGCGCTGGAACAGTTCTGGCTGGCTCCATGCCCTGTAGACCATGCTCGGCGGCGCATCGAAGATCCGCGTAATCACGAGTTCGCGATCGCCTCTGCGCTCGACTGAGGCGCGGTTCGGCGCACCACCGGCATTCTCAATCTGCTCATTCATCGCTTGCCTCCCGTTTCATTTCGCTGATGATCTCGTCCAAGGCTTCGAAGCGGGCCTCGAAGAGCCTGCGATGCGCCTCGATCCACTCGGCCTCGGCCTTGAGGCCGCGTTTCCCAAGCCTGCAGATTCTCACCCGTCCCACCTTCTGCGTGATGACGAGCCCCGCCCGCTCGAGGACCTGAACGTGCTTCTTCATGCCGGTCAGCGTCATCTGGAACCTGTCCGCGAGACTGGTGATCGACGCGTCCCCGCGCCCAAGCTGGTCGATGATCCCGCGACGGGTCGCATCGGACAGAGCCGCAAAGGAGAGATCGAGGGTGGGGCTTAGATACTGAACCATGTAGTTCAGTTTTTACTCTACACCCGCGAGAAGCGCAAGGGTCTCGAGCTTTCCTGCAGTACGCCGGACATTCAAGTCATGGACTGCGGCGGCGTCAGCTGACCTCATCCCGAAAGCAGTCCACCCTTGCAGCCCGTTGTGACCATTGCCGGTTAATACGCGCAGCAAAAACGATCGGCCCATTCCGCCCGCTGTCGGTTGCGGGGCCGAACGGGCGGCCCTCCAACCAGCCTCAGTCGAACAGCGCGTCCGTCACCCGCGTGTCGCTTGGCGACTTTCAGCCCTTTGCGGTTATCGGCTGTATTTCACGACGTACTCGCCAGCGATTGGCCCGCTCGTCCAAGGACCAAGGCCGCAACCCGCATCAATCTCGTTGAGCTGCCTCTGAACGGCATCCTCCAGTCCATCCAGCAAGGACTGATATCGTTCGATAACACCGAATTGCGACCATCGTGATCGATTGAACCCATTCTCGAAGTGATTGTAATAGATTACAACTTCGCCAACCAGTGCCACGACCCAGCAAGGGCCGTAGCCACTCAGCTCCCATTCTTCCGGCATCCGTTTGATAACGTCCCACAGTTTACGCTGTCTGAAAGACATACGGATCCAGCCATCATTGATATGGTCCCAAAGCAACTCTTCCGGGAAACGCATGCTTGTCCTCATCCTCAGCAGCAATGCAGTCGGCGGATCAACTTATTGCTTAGGGAAAAATGTGGCGACGTTCGCAATTGGCGCATTCCGTCCGTTGCGGGGACGAGTCCACCGCGCCCCAACCCCCTCACCCAAACAACACGTCCGTCACCCGCACGTCGCCGACATGCAGGCCGTTCCAGTTGCGCATGGAGTGGTTGGCCATGGCCATCAGGGCGGCGTGCTCGGCGGTGTCCTTGTCGAAATGGCGGGCGAGAAGGGCGGCGATCATGCTTTCGGCGGCGCGGCTGGAGCCGTCCTCGCATTTGACGGCAAAGGACAGGCCCTTTTCCGGCAGGAGGGCGCAGAACACGCCCTCGGCGCCGGTCTTGGCGAAGATCTTGCCCGGGGCCACCTGCATCAGCCGGGTGCAGAAGCGTTTCGTGCCGGCGACGTAGAAGGGCTCGGCCATGCAGGCCTCGATCAGGCGCCTGGACGCGGCGGCCCGCACCGGCTCCAGCCCCTTGCCGGTCGCCATCTTGCCGAAGCCGCGGGCAAGGGCCACGAGCGGCACGGCATAGGTCGGGATCGAGCAGCCGTCGGTGCCGCAATTGTCGCGGCTGAGCGGACTACCGGTCAGGTTTTCCATGATGCCGCGGATTTCCGCCTGCAGCGGGTGGTCGTAGCCGGCATAGCCGCGCGGGTCCTCACCCGAATGGCAGCAGGCGCAGACGAAGCCGGAATGCTTGCCCGAGCAGTTGTTGTGAAGCGCGGTCGGCTTTTCCAGCGTGCGGGCCTGATGGATCAGCACCGGCTGTTCGAAGGACCAGTGGGCGCCGCATTCGAGCACGCTTTCATCGCGTCCGGCGGCCTTCAGCATCGAGGCGGCGAGCGCCACATGCTCGTCTTCGCCGGAATGCGAGGAGCAGGACAGCGCCAGTTCCTTAGTTCCGAAGCCATAGGCATCGGCCGCGCCGCTTTCGACGAGCGGCAGGGCCTGCATCGCCTTGCAGGCCGAGCGGGGAAAGGTCGGCGCGTTGATTTCGCCGGCGGAATAGACGATGGCGCCGTCGCCATCCACCACCACGGCCATGCCGCGATGGCGGCTTTCGACGAGCTTGCCGCGGGTGACTTCGACGGTGACGGGATTTTCCATGGCTGGTCTCGACAGGTTACGTTTCGTTCCCGTCCATAGACCAAACCGGGGCGCGATCGGCAAGGGATCGCAAAGGGATCAGCAACAAAAAAGGGCCGCGCGAGGCGGCCCTTCCATGAGTCTGGTCCCATAACGGACCCGGATCACGCGGCTGATCCGTAGCAAGGCGAGGTCAGGCCGAGGGCTGCCCCGTCGAGACCATCGTCTTCGCCAAGCCCGTCATGCAAACCGAAATCTCACTAGACATTCGATCACCTCCCTTTCGTTCGTTAACACTGAACGGGAGATGGGCGTCGGGGACCATGGTTTCAAGGGGTGTCGATCAGAACGCTTCGCTGGAGAAAGGGGCGGTGCGCGGCGGCAGCGCCTCGACGTCGATATGGTCGGGCGCCAGACCCGCCCTCGCCCGCGCGGCCATGGCGTCGTATGCGCGCTCCAGATGGCGGCAGAAGCGCTCGTTGTCGAACAGCGGCGCGGTGAAGCGGGCCGCGTCGAGGCGTGACGTGAGGGCGGTCAGCGCGTAAGGGTCGCGGGCCAGCATCACCGCCTTGTCGACGAAGTCGCGGTCCGTCTCGGCAATCAGCTCCGGCACGCCGATCGCGGTCAGAAGGCTGGCCGATACCCGGCTGGCGAAGGTCCTGCCCCTTGTCGCCAGCACCGGCAGGCCGGCCCACAACATGTCGGAGGTGGTCGTATGGCCGTTCCACGGCCGGGTGTCGAGCGCGAGGTCGGCGAGCGGGATGCGGCTGATATGCTCGGCATAGGGCCGGTTCTCGGCAAAGATCAGGCGCGCCGGATCGATGCCGCGCGCCTGCATGGCGGCGGTGAAGTTGCGCCGCGCCTCGGGCGAGCGGCAGAGGATCCATAAAAGCGAGTCCGGCACGGCGGACAGCACCGCGACCCAGAGCGACAGCGTGCCGGGCGTGATCTTGTAGCTGGCGTTGAACGAGGCGAAGACGAAGGCGTCCTCCGGCAGGCCGGCGTCGCTGCGCTCCATCGGCTGCGGCCGCGGGCGGGTGCGCCAGTTGTTGGCCTGGTAGGTCTCGGGCAGGCGGCAGAGCTTTTCGGCGTAGAAGGGTTTGCTGCTGTCGGGGGTTATGATCGGATCGGTGATCGCATAGTCGAGATCGACACCGGTGACGGAGCCGGGGAAGCCGAGATAGGTGACCTTGACCGGCGCGTCGGAGAGATTGACGATGCCGAGACGGGCCCCCATCGTGTGGCCCTTGAGGTCGACCAGGATGTCGGTCCGGCGCTCGGAGATCAGGGCCGCCGCCGCCTCGTCGGAGAGGTGACCGACCGGAACGATCCGGGCGCGCAGGTGCTCCGGCCAGGCGGCCTGCTGGGCGGCGGAATGGCGCTCGGTATAGCAGAACAGGGTGACGTCGAACCGCTCGAGATCGTGGGCGGCCATGGCCTCGAGGAACAGCGTCATCGTCGCATGGCCGTGGAAATCGTTGGACAGGTAGCCGATGCGGATCTTCTCGCCGGCAGCGGAGAAGGCCCGGCGGGTGCGGCCGGTCGCCGACGGCAGGGTCGCGGCATAGCTCGACGCTTCCTGGCTCGGGCGGGCATTGAGCGCCTCGTCGTCGCACCAGAGGATGCGACCAAGCGCCGGCTCGCGCGCCATCAGGCCGGCGGCAAAGGGCGCGTCCGGCCGGCGCATCAGTGCCTCGTGGCGCTCGATGGTGGGGAAATCGAGCACCTCGCGGGCGACGGCGAATTTCGAGACATTGAGGAACAGGTCGTCGGGGCGGGTCAAGAGCGCCCGGTCGAGTTCGGCATAGAGGGCATCGAACCGGCTCATCAGCCGATGATGATTGACGATCAGCGCCATGTGCCGGTCGTTGCCGCGATCGAGCCGTTCCAGCATCGGGTCCATGTCGCCCCAGCGGCCGCGGGTGAAGAAGGCGCTGGCGACCGTGAAGGCCAGTTCCGGTTCCGCGGGGTTCAGCTTCACGGCCCGGACGCCGACGGCAAGCAGCAGATCGGTCAGGCCGGCCGCCTGGGCGAGCGTCACGGCAAGCTTCAGGTAACCGGCGGCCGCCTTGTCGTCGGCCTTCTCCGCCGCGCGGGCAAAGGCCTCGGCGGCGGCCGAGCGATTGCCGGACTTGAACTGGATATTGCCGATCAGCGCCAGCAGGCCGGGATGGCTGGCGCCGCCTTCAGCCACGGCCCTCTCGGCGAATTTCAGCGCCGCGGGCAGCCGCCCGGCCTGATATTCCTTCAGCGCCTGCTCAAAGCTCTTCTTCATGGCCTTCGCCTCCATCCGTCGCCGGCAGGCTTACGGATCGACGGTTGCACGAAACTGGCGCTCGGGGGAATGGGGTGGGCTCCCGCGTGGACAAAACTGGATCAGGTGTAGCTACTGTCAATCATAGTAGCCACGAACAAAAACGATAATGCTCTCAGGAGGGGAATCCGGCTCATCCTCAGCTGATGGAGCCCATCCACCAACTCCCAAATTCCGTGACGTAAACCCGTCACTCTCAATAGACACTTCTGGGTCTAGCTTCGCTATCTGCTTGATTAAGTCTGCGAATCCTAAGCCAAGAAGATTAATACCATTCAGGACAGGCTCAGCCGGTTCGGCGAACTCTACAGAATCTACCCGTTGATTTTCGCCGAAATAAACAAAACACTGAATTTCTGTAAAATAGTCACAAGGATATGCATCCTGCACGTTTCGTTTGAAACTATCAAATTCCGCTCCAAGAACGGAACGAACTTCACTTGGGGTCATTCCGAATCTAATTGGCCCAGATCCCTCATGGCTATGTATTTCAAATGTAATTCTATTGCTCATACTCCAATATCCTTATCGGTGCAGGAATGAGTATATGCTGGCCACTGCCCGTGTTGAAGCCAGCGAACGGGAGTGAGCTATCGCTCCCCAGCAGACGCCTGACAGTCCTATAGACTTGCTTTGCCACGTATGACCACATCGGGCCGAAAATGACTGTTACTGGCGTCGCTTCATAATCCCGGAGAAGCGGCACACGGATGGGGCCGTCGGAAACGCCTCCTGCCCTTACCCCAGCCTGAGCACGATCTTGCCGATATGCTGCGAGCTTTTCATCAGACGATGCGCCTCGACAACCTAGCCGAACAGTAGCACGGTGTGGATGATGCGGAGACTAGGCCGGCTTCCAGGAGCGGCCAGATTTCATCGAGCCCGTGGTTTAAACTTCGGCTATCCCCTTACCTACAAGCCCAGAAGGTATAATTGTGAAATTGGAGATAGACGAACTGCGCGAATTCCTGGATCAGCACTCCGATGACGAAATTAGAAACGCCATCGTCGCTGAAGATTTTTCGGGCCTGGTCCATTTGCCAGCCGGCGTGCGACAAGCGCTTGCAGGTAATCCCGATGATATCTGGACCGATATCTGGTGGTATGTCGATATCAGGAACGAAGTGAGGCTTGATGACTTCCCATGCCTGCATATCGCCTATGCAGCGAGTGCAAAGGCAGGTTTTCTAATTGGCCAATCGCATGGCGTGTTCGCAATGGGCTCCAATGAAAAGCGGACCGAAGGAATTGTGATTGCCTTTTGCCCGTGGTGCGCCAAGCCTCTCAATGTGAATGCCCGGAATCCTCTCAGACTGGCTTAGAACAAGCTGTCCGCTAGAGACTGTCCCGGCGCATCGCTCCCAAAGCGTCAAAAGCTAAAGCGAATGGCCAGTTCGGCAATCGCAGGGTTGGTGAACTCAACAACGGGATCATCGGTCTTGTCGTGTTTGCGATGGTATTCCCCCGCGTCGAAAGCTTCGTAGATTTCGAAGAACGGCTCCGGCACCTCGTTCTTACCAGATCCGAACCCTTCCTGCACTCCGGACCAAAGATCATTCATCACGCCGTCGCAGAAGGTGTAGCTTAATTCGCCCCTATGGTACCCCTTCGCAATCTCCAGTGCCGCACTATTGTAGAAGTCCCAATCATTGCACTCTCCCGCCCATCGCATGATGTCCGCGCGTGTGAGGCGTCGCGGGCTTTGGTCTATCGCGAACTGCAGGAACTCAGACATCGCTCTCATCCTTCCTTTAAGCGAGGCGCTTGACCGTGAGGTTCGGTCCACCGTATCGGCGACGGCGCAGCGTTGGTAGTTGGGCGCCAGGAGCGGTCACCCCGCCGCAGGTGCAACGGTCAAGATTCGCCTGGCTCGGAATCACGGGCAAAGCACCGAACCAGCGCAAAAACGGGTTCAAACCTGGTGAGAACATCCAGGCAGGCACCGCCCGTAACAAATCGGTAGTGCACCGCATCACTGTTTAGATCTCGGTAGAATTCAGATTGCGAGAGAAATAGGCGGCTATTTTCGACGCGATAGGCAAAATGGCGTGGCTTGAGGCCGCTGACTTCGATGCCATACTCTTCGATGGAAAGCAGAAGTTCGTCCTGGACTCGCACAATGTCTGCGTCACTGAAGTGAACTTTCAGCAGATCGTCACCAAATGGCAGAGAGAAGTATGCGGTGAGAACCTTGCCCTCGCCAAAGTAACTATGACGAAGATCATAAAGCTCCATGCCAGTGCACGAGAAATTTTGGAAGACGTCAATTGGAATGTAGCGCGTCGACATCATGCTCCCCGGCGTGAACCCCGACAATATTGACTGCGTCTGAATATTCAACACGGAAGCCGCTTCGGGGCCGATTGCTGAGCCGCAGCAATGATCGTATACGGTCAGCTGCCTTGCTCCATCGGCGCTATTGGGCAACGCCGCTACCATGGCGACGCCCCCGCCCTCACCCCAGCCTGAGCACGATCTTGCCGATATGCTGCGAGCTTTCCATCAGCCGGTGCGCCTCGACGACGTCGTCGAAGGGCAGGACGGTGTGGATGACGGGGGCGACGGTGCCGGCTTCGAGCAGCGGCCAGACCTCGGCGACGAGTTCGTCGCGGATGCCGCGTTTCTCCTCGGCGGTACGCGGGCGCATGGTGGAGCCGGTGACGGTCAGGCGCTTGACCATGATCGGGCTGAGGTCGACCTTGTCGGCGACGGCGCCGCCGAGGAAGGCGATGATCGACAGGCAGCCATCCTTGGCGAGACAGGCGAGGTTCTTCTGGAAATAGGCGGCGCCGATCATGTCGAGCACGGCATCGACGCCACGCCGATCCGTCTCGGCCTTGATCACGTCGACGAAATCCTCGTTTCTGTAGTTGATCGCGCGCCTGGCGCCGAGATCGACGCAGGCCTTGCACTTATCGTCCGAGCCGGCCGTGGCGAAGACCTCGGCGCCGAAGGCCTTGGCCAGTTGGATCGCGGTGGTGCCGATGCCCGACGTGCCGCCGTGAATTAGCACGGTCTCGCCTTCGGTCAGCCCCGCCATCTGGAAGAGATTGGCCCAGACGGTGAAGAAGGTCTCCGGCAGGGCCGCGGCCTTCACGGCGTCAAAACCCTTCGGCCAGGGCAGCGCCTGGCCGGTGGGAACCGCGCAGTATTCGGCATAGCCGCCGCCATTGGCGAGCGCGCAGACCTTGTCACCGATGGCGAATTCGGTGACGCCTTCGCCGAGCGCCACCACCTCGCCGGCGATCTCCAGCCCGAGCACGGGGCTTGCATCCTTCGGCGCCGGATAGGTGCCCTGGCGCTGGGCGACATCCGGGCGGTTGACGCCGGCGGCTTCGACCCGGACCAGGATCTCGCCGGGCCTCGGCGCCGGCAGCGGACCGGTGGCAAGGGTCATGACCTCGGCCGCGCCGAAGGACGGCAGGTCGACGAAACGCATGGAGGCGGGAAGCGGCATGGCGGAACTCCTATCACTCGCGTCGGAGGCTTCCGACATAGGGCATGGCCCGCGATCTGGAAAGGAGGCTCATGACGCGGCGGGCGGTCGAGGCCCATGCCAGTCGTGCTCTCAGCGCCCGGAATAGAGGTCGATCACCAGGCCGCTGTCGCTGCTCTTCGCCTTCTTCTTCAGCTCGGCGATCTCCGACGACACCCGATTGACATCGTCGATCACCAGGCCCTGCGGCAGTTCGAGCACGCCGATCGAGCATCGCATCAGCGGGAATTCGCGGTCGCGCCCGTGGCGGTCCTGGCCCTGGATGCGCCCCGCCGCGCGGTCGTCCTCGGAATAGAGCTCGACCACGTCGTCGTGGAAATCGGACAGAAGGCGGTCGAGGATTTCGGTCAGTTCATCGCGCGTCCAGTCGCGCAGGCCGATGAAGAAATCGTCACCACCGACATGGCCGAGGAAATCGCCCTCGGCGAAGAAATAGCGCCTGAGCAGAGCAGCGAACAGCGAGATGGCGTGGTCGCCGCTCTGGAAGCCGTAATGGTCGTTGAACGGCTTGAAGTGGTCGAAGTCGCAATAGCAGAAGAAGCGGCAGTCGTCGCCGTCGCGGGCGAAATCCTGCATCAGGTCGCGGATGGCGCGGTTGCCGGGCAGTCCGGTCAGCGGGTTCTGGTCCTGCGCGGTCTTCAGCTGCTTTTCGTTGATGATGCGGATCAGCGAGGCGGCCGAGACGACGCCGGCATAGCGCATGTTCTCGGTGAGGATCACGCAGTCCGAGCCGTCCATGTTGGCGAAGATCGACATCAGTCGCTCGGCATCGGCGTCCAGCCCGACGATCGGCGCACGCTCGACGAAATGCGAGATCGACCGCTCGTAGACCTTGTTCTTCAACAGGTCGCGACCGAAGGGCTGGTAGATGAATTCCTTCAGATGGAACTCGTTGATGATGCCGCGCGGCTCGCCATTGGCGTTGAGCACGGGGAAGAAGGACTGGCGCGGATTGCGGCGGAAGAGATCGAAGACGCTGTCGATGCTCTCGTGCTCGAACACGGTCGGCATGTGCTCGATCTGCCGGCGGATGAGGATCTCGTCGAGCGACTGGGCGCTGCGGCGCACCTTGCCGACCTCCTGGAGATGGGGAAAGGAGGGCTTCAGCTCGCTCATCAGCGTGGTCGGACGGGCGATGAACCAGCCCTGCACCAGGTCGACGCCAAATTCGCGGCAGGCGATGAATTCGGCCTCGGTCTCGATGCCCTCGGCAATCACCCGAACGCCGAGCACATGGCAGAAGTTGACGATGTTCTTGACCAGGTGGCGCTTGCGTGGATTGCCGTCGAGGCCGGCGATGAAATGGCGGTCGATCTTCACATAATCGAGCGGATAGTCGCACAGCAGCTTCATCTCGCCGTGGCCGACGCCGAAATCGTCGATCGCCAGCTTGAAGCCGGATTTCCGCAGCCGCGCCACAAGGCCGGCGAATTCCGGCACGCTGGTATTGTCGAAGCGCTCCGACAGTTCGAAGCAGATCGACGACGGCGGAATATTGGCCTGGCGCAGGTGCTGCAGCACGCTGTCGATCAGTTCGTCGCCGCGGGCGATCAGCCGGACGTCAAGGTTGAGAAAGAGCGTGGTGTCGGAAAAGTGCGGCAGGGTCGCGAACTTTGCGAGCGCGCGGCTTGCCACCATCTGCTCGAGCGCCACCAGATGACCGGCGGCGGCGGCCTGGTCGAGCAGGTCCAAGGGGCTGTCGAAGCCGATCCGGTCGTGGCCGCGCATCAGGCTCTCGTAACCGAACACCGCGCCGGTGCCGACCTCGACGATCGGCTGCAGGGCATTCTCGACGACGAGCTTGGCAAGGGTCAGCAACTGGTCATTGGCGAAACGGCGCAAGATGCCTGTCTCCACCGCGGCGCCCGGAACCATGATCTTTCTCCAAAATCCAATTGTTTTTTATGCCGGCGAGGTTGCCCTGCAAATCGTCAAGAAAACCTTTCCGCAGTGTGAAGGTTTGATGAAGGTTACGTGTCATGTGCCGAGGGAGCGCACACCGGTGTGCCATGACCGCCGCGGCACGCCCGGCCGACTGTGTCGGGCGGGCGGTCGAACGGCTGACGTGCGATCAGACGAACATCATCAGTACGGCGTAGCCGACGGTGACCATCACCAGGCCGACCACCAGCATTGGCAGCAGGGAGCTGCCGCCGTCGATCGGCTGGGCCGTCAGGGTTTTCGGGGCGTCGCTCTTCGGGGTCTCGACCATGAGTTTTCTCCTTGGGTCAGGGCGTGGATGGGTCGGGCATGGTATCCGGTGAAAGGCGCGCGGCGTCACCGGCCGCAGTGACCGCCGCCGTCTTGCGGCGATAGGATCGGCGCGGCCTTGGCGGCGCGTCGGGCAGGAAGGCAGCGAAGGCCGTGGGGGCGAGGACGATGTCGGCGAGCGTGTAGCGATCCAGCGTCGACAGGAAGGCGCCGATCGCTTCGCCCAGCATGCCCGAAAGCTTGCAGGTCCGCGTCAATATACACTGGTTGCCGGTGGCAAAGCACTCGACGACGGCAAAATCCGGCTCCGTCAGCCGCACGACATCACCGATGCGGATCGTCTCGGCGGACCGGGCGAGGACCAGACCTCCCGATCGTCCGCGCATGGCGGTGAGGAAACCGCCGCGCGTCAGCGTGTTGGCGACCTTGTTGAGATGGGTCCGCGATACACCGAAGGAACGCGACGCCGCCTCGATCGTGAACGGCTTCTCGCCGCTCGAGGCCGCGAACATCAGCATGCGCAGGGCATAGTCGGAAAAACTCGTCAGGCGCATGGCCGGGCTCTCCCGTGCGGCTCTGCTGCCCCGCCTCCCGCCCCGGTCACAGCGCATCCTCGGCAATCGGCTGAATGTTGAGCGCGTTCTCGCCGCGATGGAAGGCGATCGCCAGGCGAAAGCTGTGGGCGATGCGCAAGGCCCTGCTCATGAACAACTGCGCCACCTCGGACGGGCAGAGCCGCCGCACGGTGGCGCGAAACAGCGAAAGCCAGCGGCGGAAATGCCGCTCGTCGAGACCGGGGATCACCAGATGCGGCGGCAGTGGCCGGCCGTCATAGCGCGACGTGCGCAGAAGTGTCGCCGACCAGAAATCGCACATCTTTTCGAGATGCCGCGGCCAGGCCTCGGCGGCAATCGCTTCTGAGAAGACCGGACCCAGCAGATCGTCGCGCAGGATCTCGTCGTAGAAACCGTGGACCACGGCGCGCACCATCGACTCGTCCAGGAGTTCGGGCAAGGGAATGCCGTCAATAACGATGGTCCTGTCGATCCGGCTTTCTTCGATCAACCGCCTGCCCGCCTGTCTTCCCTAAGAATGAGATTTCGAACCTGCGCTACAAAAGATAGATTGTCAATCTATGTTTAAATCGTCACGCGCCGACGGCCGGCGTTTGCAAGTGACCGGGATGTGTCGCAAACGGAACGGAATGTGACCCCGGTAAAAGGGGACTCTGGTCCAAGGCCCGCTTATATGCTTGGCTCACCGAAGAATTACCGAGCCATTGCCAGACCGGGGTCGATCATGCGCGCACAGCCGAAAGCCTCTCACTTCATCGACGGGGAGTATGTCGAGGATACCGACGGCACCGTCATCGAGAGCATCTATCCCGCCACCGGCGAGGTGATCGCCAAGCTGCATGCCGCGACCCCGGCCATCGTCGAACGGGCGATCGCCTCTGCCAAGCGGGCGCAGAAGGAATGGGCGGCCATGAGCCCCATGGCGCGCGGCCGCATCCTCAAGCGCGCCGCCGAGATCATGCGGACGCGCAACCGCGTGCTTTCGGAGCTGGAAACACTCGACACCGGCAAGCCGATCCAGGAGACAATCGTCGCCGACCCGACCTCGGGCGCCGATGGCTTCGAATTCTTCGGCGGCATCGCGCCGACCGCGCTCAACGGCAGCCAGATCCCGCTGGGCGGCGACTGGGCCTATACCAAGCGCGTGCCGCTCGGCGTCGTGGTCGGCATCGGCGCGTGGAACTACCCGCAGCAGATCGCCTGCTGGAAGGGCGCGCCGGCCCTTGCCGCCGGGAACGCCATGGTGTTCAAGCCGTCGGAAGTGACTCCGCTCGGCGCGCTGAAGATCGCCGAGATCCTCATCGAGGCGGGCCTGCCGAAGGGCGTCTACAACGTCATCCAGGGCGACCGCGACACCGGCCCGCTGCTGGTTTCTCATCCCGATGTGGCCAAGGTGTCGCTGACCGGCTCGGTGCCGACCGGCCGCAAGGTGGCGGGCGCCGCCGCCAGCCAGCTCAAGCACGTCACCATGGAACTCGGCGGCAAGTCGCCGCTGATCATCTTCGACGACGCCGATGTCGAGAGCGCGATCTCGGGAGCCATGCTCGCCAATTTCTATTCGACCGGCCAGGTCTGCTCGAACGGCACCCGCGTCTTCGTGCACAAGGCGATCAAGGAGAGGTTCCTCGTGCGCCTCAAGGAACGGACCGAAGCGATCGCGATCGGCGATCCGCAGGACGAGGCCACCCAGATGGGGCCGCTCGTCTCCTGGGCGCAGCGCGAGAAGGTTCTGGGCTACATCGCCAAGGGCAAGGCCGAGGGCGCTACCCTCGTCACCGGCGGCGGCATTCCGAACAACGTCTCGGGCGAAGGCTATTTCGTCCAGCCGACCGTGTTTGCCGACGTGACCGACACGATGACGATCGCCAGGGAAGAGATCTTCGGGCCGGTGATGTGCGTGCTCGACTTCGACGACGAGGCGGACGTGATCGCACGCGCCAACGCCACCGAATTCGGGCTGGCCGGCGGCGTCTTCACGGCGGACTTCTCCCGCGCCCATCGCGTGGTCGACGAACTCGAAGCCGGGACGCTCTGGATCAACACCTACAATCTCTGCCCGGTGGAAATCCCGTTCGGCGGATCGAAGCAATCCGGCTTCGGACGGGAAAACTCGGCGGCGGCGCTGGAGCATTATACCGAGTTGAAGACGGTCTATGTCGGCATGGGCAAATGCGAGGCGCCGTATTGATTTTCCTCTTCTCCCCATCGGGGAGAAGATGCCCGAAGGGCAGATGAGGGGGCCATAGAGGCTTTGCCTCCCCCTCATCCGGCTGCCGCCACCTTCTCCCCGTTGGGGAGAAGAGGGACAACGGCCGGCGCCGTATTGAGATCCTTCTCCCCCTTGGTGGGGGGAGAAAGCAAAATCAACAGTTTAGCGAAGCTAAATGTTAGATTTTGCAAGTGAGGGGGCACCCTCACCTGCGATTTCTAGCACTTAGCTGACGCTAAGATGCTGAAATCGCTTCCTCTCCCACAAGGAGAGAGGCGGCGCAGGGGGCTAGGACATGAACAGCGCAGACTACATCATCATCGGTTCCGGCTCGGCGGGGTCCGCCATCGCCTATCGCCTGTCGGAGGACGGCAAGCACACCGTGCTGGTGCTGGAATATGGCGGGTCGGATGTCGGGCCGTTCATCCAGATGCCGGCGGCACTGGCCTGGCCGATGAGCATGAAGCGCTATAACTGGGGCTATCTCTCCGAGCCCGAGCCGAACCTCAACAACCGGCGCATCACCGCGCCGCGCGGCAAGGTGATCGGTGGCTCGTCCTCGATCAACGGTATGGTCTATGTGCGCGGGTCGGCGGAAGACTATACCCGCTGGGAGGAGGCCGGCGCCAAGGGCTGGGGCTATGCCGACGTGCTGCCCTACTTCAAGCGCATGGAAAACTCGCATGGCGGACAGGATGGCTGGCGCGGCACCGGCGGGCCGCTGCACGTCCAGCGCGGGCCGGTGAAGAACCCGCTGTTCAAGGCCTTCGTCGAGGCGGGCAAGCAGGCCGGCTTCGAAACCACGGACGACTA
Organism: Allorhizobium sp. GW101-3B10; assembly: GCF_059424725.1. NCBI lineage: Bacteria > Pseudomonadati > Pseudomonadota > Alphaproteobacteria > Hyphomicrobiales > Rhizobiaceae > Allorhizobium > Allorhizobium sp. GW101-3B10. Next base: position 2,678,816 of record NZ_JBWKZR010000001.1, read on the forward strand.
TAACGGCGAGAAGCAGGAAGGCTTCGGCCTGATGGAGCAGACCATCTGGAAGTCGCGCCGCTGGTCCGCCGCCAACGCCTATCTGAAGCCGGCGCTGAAGCGACCGAATGTCGAACTGGTGCGCTGCTTCGCCCGCAAGATCGTGATCGAAAACGGCCGCGCTGTCGGCGTTGAGATCGAGCGCAATGGCAAGATCGAAGTGGTCAAGGCGAACCGCGAGGTGATCGTCGCCGCCTCGTCGTTCAACTCGCCGAAGCTGCTGCTGCTCTCCGGCATCGGGCCGGCCGCGCATCTGAAGGACATGGGCATCGAGGTGAAGCTCGACCGGCCCGGCGTCGGCGCCAATCTGATGGACCACATGGAATTCTATTTCCAGCAGGTCTCGACCAAGCCGGTCTCGCTCTATTCCTGGCTTCCGTGGTTCTGGCAGGGGGTGGCCGGCGCGCAATGGCTGTTCTCCGGCACCGGGCTTGGCGCTTCCAACCAGTTCGAAAGCTGTGCCTTCGTGCGCTCTGCGCCGGGCGTCAAACAGCCCGACATCCAGTATCACTTCCTGCCGGTGGCGATCTCCTATGACGGCAAGGCGGCGGCCGACAGCCACGGTTTCCAGGTGCATGTCGGCTACAACCACTCGAAGTCGCGCGGCAGCGTGACGCTTAGGTCTTCCGATCCGATGGCCGATCCGGTGATCCGCTTCAACTACATGAGCACCGAGGAAGACTGGGTGAAGTTCCGCCACTGCGTGCGCCTCACCCGCGAGATCTTCGGGCAGCGGGCGTTCGACGATTATCGCGGCTCGGAAATCCAGCCGGGCGAGCATGTGCAGACGGACGATCAGATCGACGACTTCCTGCGCGAGCATCTGGAAAGCGCCTATCACCCCTGCGGCACCTGCAAGATGGGCTCGAAGGACGATCCCATGGCGGTGGTCGATCCGGAATGCCGCGTCATCGGCATCGACGGTCTTCGCGTCGGAGATTCGTCCATCTTCCCGGACATCACCTACGGCAACCTCAACGGCCCATCTATCATGACCGGAGAAAAGGCCTCCGACCACATCCTCGGCAAACAGCCCCTGCCCCGCTCCAACCAGGAGCCGTGGATCAATCCGCGCTGGCAGACGAGCGACCGGTAAGGCTCAGTGGTAATCGTCCTCGCGCTGGTGGCGGACGGCGGCGATCGTCACCGTTCCGCCGTCGTCCACCCGAAAAAGCACCACATAGCCGCTTGAGCCGAAAGGAACGACGAGTTCACGCAAGAACGGATCTCCTCCGCGAGCCTTTCGACAACTGAAGGGAAACCGTTCCAAGAACATCACGGCTTTTGCAATCGCCTCATAAGCGTGTACCGCCGTCTCTTCATCTCGATCAAGCAGATAGGAATAGAGCCGCCGCACATCTTCGCGCCCCTTTACCGACCACTTGACCGCGTAGATCATTTCACGGCGCTTTCCGCGCGCTTGGCATCAAGCATACCCTTCAGTTCGCTCAACACCTCTTCCGACGTGAAATAGATCCCCGTCCGTTCCGATTCCGCCAGCGACGCCAGCCCGCGGGCAATAAACTCGGCCTGGGTCTTGCGAAAATGGATCTGCGCCTTCACCGAGCTCTCGACGAAGGCGGAGAGGCTTTCCCCCTCCTCGAGCACGCTTTCGGCGGCAGCCCGCAATTCAGGGTCGACGCGGAGTGAGGGAAGCGTTGCGGTCTTCATGGAAGCCTCCTGCGTTGCAAATGCGATGCATTCTGCGAAGCAAAGGGAGAAACGTCAATCCGCCACCTTCACTGCCCGAACAGCTTCCACCGTGTCGGGCGGAAACGGATGTCGGCGCCGACGGCGACGGGGGCGTCGAGGGGCACTTCGATCTCGAGATGGTAGGGCTCGTGGCCGTCATTGGCGACGTCGATTTCGGCGATGCGGGTGCCGGCGAGGCGGCGGCAGGCGGTGACCTTGCCGTAGAGCGAGTGGCTGTCGGTGGTGACGACGACGTCCTGCGGGCGGAAGAACAGTTCGCCCGGTCCTTGGCCGTTCTCGGTCGTGCCGATCGGCTCGCCCTGGAACAGCACGGTCTTGTCGCGGACCGTGACGGGCACATGCGAGGACTCGCCGATGAAGGAGAAGACGAAGGGCGAATTGGGCGTGTCGTAGACGTCGTCGGCGGTGCCGACCTGCTCGACCCGGCCCTGGCTCATCACCACGACCCGGTCGGCGAGCTCCAGTGCCTCTTCCTGGTCGTGGGTGACGAAGAAGGTCGTGTGGCCGGTGCGGTCGTGGAATTCTTTCAGCCAGCGGCGCAGTTCCTTGCGCACCTTGGCGTCGAGCGCGCCGAAGGGCTCGTCGAGAAGCAGCACGGTCGGCTCGATCGCCATGGCGCGGGCGAGCGCCACGCGCTGGCGCTGGCCGCCGGAGAGCTGCGCCGGATAGCGCTTCTCCAGACCCGACAGATGCACCATGTCGAGCAGGTCCGAGACGCGCTTCCTGATCTCGTGGGCCGGCGGGCGGTTGGCTTTGGGGCGCACCTTCAGGCCGAAGGCGATGTTTTCCGCGACCGTCATGTGGCGGAACAGCGCGTAGTGCTGGAAGACGAAGCCGATATGGCGCTCCTGCACGCTCTTTTCCGAGGCATCCTCCTCGCCGAAGAAGATCTTGCCGGCGGTCGGCTGTTCGAGCCCGGCGATCAGGCGCAGAAGCGTCGTCTTGCCGGAGCCCGAGGGGCCGAGCAGCGCGATCAGCTCGCCGGAGCGGATCGACAGCGACAGGTCGTAGAGTGCCGGAAACTGGCCGAACTCCTTGCGGATATTGGTGATCGTGACATCCATCGGGAGGACCTTTCAGTGTTTGCGGCTGCCGGCGATCGCATGGCCGTAGCGAAGTTCCAGAACGGTCTTCAGCGCCAGCGTCACGAGGGCAAGGAGAGCAAGAAGCGTCGAGACGGCGAAGGCCGCGACGAAATTGTATTCGTTGTAGAGGACCTCGACATGCAGCGGCATGGTTTCGGTGAGCCCCCGCACATGGCCGGACACCACCGAGACGGCGCCGAACTCGCCCATGGCGCGGGCGTTGCAGAGCAGCACGCCGTAGAGCAGGCCCCATTTGATGTTGGGCAGCGTCACGTACCAGAAGGTCTGCCAGCCGCCGGCCCCGAGCGACAGCGCCGCCTCCTCGTCGCCGGTGCCCTGTTCCTGCATCAGCGGGATCAGTTCGCGGGCGACGAAGGGGAAGGTGACGAAGACGGTGGCGAGCACGATGCCGGGCACGGCAAACAGGATCTCGATGCCGTAGCTCTTGAGGAACGGGCCAATCAGACTCTGCGAGCCGAACAGCAGCACATAGACCAGGCCGGAAATGACCGGCGAGATGGAGAACGGCAGGTCGATCAACGTGATCAGGAAGGTCTTGCCCTTGAACTCGAACTTGGCGATCGCCCAGGCGGCAGCCACGCCGAAGACCAGGTTGAGCGGCACGGCGATCGCCGCGACCGTCAGGGTCAGCCGGATCGCCGACTTGGTGTCGGGATCGCCGAGCGCCTCGAAGAAGGCGGGAACGCCCTCGCGGAAGGCCTCGATGAACACCAGGAGGAGCGGCAAGAGCAGCACGAAGGCCATGAAGGCCAGCGCCACGGCCATCAGCGAGAAGCGCGCGAGCGGGCTTTCGGTCGAGGCGTCGCGGAAACGGGGCTTGGCCATGGAGGCGGACTTAGCGGACATTGGCATATCTCCTCCGGCTCCACATCTGCAGCAGGTTGATGAACAGCAGCATGGCGAACGAGATCACCAGCATGATGCAGGCGATCGCGGTGGCGCCGGCATAGTTGAACTCCTCCAGCCGGATGACGATCAAAAGCGGCGCGATCTCGGAGACATAAGGAATGTTGCCGGCGATGAAGATGACCGAGCCGTATTCGCCGACGCCGCGGGCAAAAGCCAGCGCGAAACCGGTGAGGATCGCCGGTGTGAGCGCCGGAAGGACGACGAGCCGCAGCGTCTGGAACCGGGTGGCGCCGAGCGTGGCCGAGGCCTCCTCGACCTCGCGGTCGAGCTCCTCCATCACCGGCTGGACCGTGCGCACAACGAAGGGCAGGCCGACGAAGACGAGTGCCACGACGATGCCGACCGGGGTGAAAGCGATCTTGATGCCGAGCGGCGCCAGGAGCGACCCGATCCAGCCGTTCGGCGCATAGAGCGCGGCAAGCGAGATGCCGGCGACGGCGGTCGGCAGGGCGAAGGGCAGATCGACCACCGCGTCGAGCAGGCGGCGGCCGGGAAAATCATAGCGCACCAGCACCCAGGCGACGATGACGCCGAACACGGCATTGATGGCGCCGGCCACCAGAGCCGAGCCGAAGCTCACCTTCAGGGCGAGCATGGTGCGCTCGTCGGTGGCGATGGCAAAGAACTCCACCCAGCCGAGCGAGGCGGAGCGCCAGACCAAGCCCACCAGCGGGATCAGGATGATCACCGTGAGGTAGAAAATCGTGTAGCCGAGCGTCAGCCCGAAGCCCGGCAGGATGCTCGGCTGGCGCCAGTTCTTCATGGTTCGTCCTGTCGTCATTCCCGTGTCCCGTCGTCCATAATGCCCCGAATTGCGCCTGCGACAAGCCCCGGCCTCTTCGAGAGGTCGGGGCTTGTCGCAGGCGGATGGACGATCGCCTACCGGGCCGGCGTGTAGATCTGGTCGAAGATGCCGCCGTCGGCGAAGTGGGCAGGCTGCGCCTTGGCCCAGCCGCCGAAGATCGGATCATCGATCGTGACGAGATCGATCTTGGCGAATTTTGCCAGGTCTTCCGCCGCCACGAGTTCCGGCTTGGACGGACGGTAGAAGTGCTTGACCGCAATCTTCTGGCCCTCTTCCGAATAGAGGTACTGAAGATAGGCCTCGGCGATCTTGCGCGTGCCCTTGGCATCGACATTACCGTCTACGACGGCAACCGGAGGCTCGGCGAGGATCGACTGCGGCGGCGTGACGATCTCGAAAGTGTCCGCGCCGAATTCGGCACCGGCCAGGTAAGCCTCGTTTTCCCAGGCGAGCAGCACGTCGCCGATCTGGCGCTGGGCAAATGTCGTCAGGGCGCCCCGCGCGCCGGTATCGAGCACAGGGGCGCGCTTGAAGAGCTCGGCGATGTATTCGCGGATCTTCGCTTCGTCGCCGCCGTACTGCTTGTGGGCCCAGGCCCAGGCGGCCAGGTAGTTCCAGCGGGCACCGCCGGAGGTCTTCGGATTGGGGGTGACGATCTGCACGTCGCCCTTCACCAGGTCGCCCCAGTCGTGGATCGCCTTGGGATTGCCCTTGCGCACCAGGAAGACGATGGTCGACGTGTAGGGCGACGAGTTGTTTTCCAGACGGCCGCGCCAGTCCTTGGCGATCTTGCCGGTCTTTTCGGCGATGGCGTCGATGTCGCCTTCGAGCGCCAGCGTCACGACATCGGCGTCCAGTCCGTCGATCACCGAACGGGCCTGCTTGCCGGAACCGCCATGGGACTGCTGGATGGAAACCTGCTCGCCGGTCTCGGCCTGCCAGTGTTTGGCGAAGGCGGCGTTGTACTCCTTGTAGAGCTCCCGGGTGGGGTCATAGGAGACATTCAGCAGGCTCGTCTCGGCATGGGCTGAAACGACGAGACCTGTAGACAGCGATAGCCCGACAAGGAACCTGCCCAACTGTTTCGTAAAGCTGTTCATCGCAACCTCTCCTTTCCTCATTTCCTGAGGTTAAGACTACTGGACAGGTCGTGTTAGTCAACGCGAGCCAAAAAATAGCAAAACAGTACCCTGAGCCGCAGGGCGAGGGAAAACGCCGGACCGCCCTCGATGCAAGAACGCAGGTAATTTCGTTCGCGAAACAGCGATGTCACAGAAAAGTCACGTTGGCGAAAACCGACGACCGCGGGCACCGGCGCGAATTATTTTCCGGCCCCGGCGGCAGGCTCAGACCGTTTCCTCGGCCGCGGTCCGGGCTTCGTGTCCGTTGAGCGCATCGGCGATCGTCGTGGAAAACAGCACGGCGCGCGTCTCGTCGGCGACGCGGGCAAAGACATGGCGGACCTCGCAATCGCTTTCGCCGTTGCAGTCCTCGCAGCGGCGATAGGCGGTCAGCGACAGGCAGGGCAACGGCGCGATCGGCCCGTCGATCAGCCGAAGCACCTCGCCATAGGTGATCTCGTCCGCGGGTCTCAGGAGAAGATAACCGCCCTGCTTGCCGCGGCGGCTGGCGACCATGCCGTTGCGCTTCAGGTCCAGCAGGATCTGTTCGAGGAACTTCTTCGGGATGTTCTGGCGATCGGCGATGTCGGAAATCTGCAAGGGTTCGCCGGCCTCGGCGCGCGCCAGGGCCGAAAGCGCTCGCAAGGCGTATTTGGCTTTCTGCGAAATCATCGAAGAACCGATTGCTGGCCGATGCGGTCCCGCGACCGCCTGTTTCGCAGCGTTTAGCCCAATTCGCATGGAAAAACAAATTGGCTCCGGCTATTCTGGCGGACGGACGAGGAAGCGGGCGCGGCGGCGGCTTTTCTTCCGAAAGCGCCCGCAAGAGAGATATTTGCTCGCCGGTCCGGTAGTTTGGGAATGGCTGTTTCTCGTCCTGCCGGCATTTTGTTGCGATACTTTCATACAGCTCAGCTAGCAGGATCGACACATGACCTCCCAAGACCAGCAGACGCGCGCGGCACGGCTCGATGCCGAACTGACCAGCCTCGACCTTCCCGGCCGGCTGGCCCTGGTCGCCGCGTTCGGCGGCCGCGCCGTCTTCACCACCAGCCTCGGCATCGAGGATCAGGTGATCACCGCCGCGATCGGCCTTGCACGACTGCCGATCGACGTCTCGACGCTCGAGACCGGCCGCCTGTTCAAGGAAACGGTCGACCTGATCGGCGAGACCGAAGAGCGCTTCGGCATCGAGATCAGGCGCTTCCATCCGGAACAGGACGACATCGACGCCTATGCGGCGAAATACGGCCTGAACGGCTTCTATGAAAGCGTCGAGGCACGCCACGCCTGCTGTCATGTGCGCAAGCTGGTGCCGCTCGCCAAGGCCCTTTCCGGCGCCGCGATCTGGGTCACCGGCCTTCGCCGCGGCCAGTCAGGCAACCGCGCGGCGACGCCGTTTGCCGAATACGATGCGGAGCGCGATCTCATCAAGGTGAACCCGCTGGCCGACTGGTCGCTCGAAGACATCAATGCCTATGTCGAGGCCGAGGCGGTGCCGACCAATCCGCTGCACAAGCGCGGCTATCCCTCGATCGGCTGCGAGCCGTGCACCCGGGCCATCAAGCCCGGCGAGCCGGAGCGCGCCGGCCGCTGGTGGTGGGAGAACGATGAGAAGCGCGAATGCGGCCTGCATGTGCCGGAAGCGGCGGCGACGCCGCTGGAACGCACGCCGGCCTGATTTTAGCGGCTTTTGCCCCTCTCCCTGACCCTCTCCCCGCAAACGGGGAGAGGGGACGGAAACGCCGCAGCAAGTCCCTTCTCCCCGCCTGCGGGGAGAAGGTGGCGGCAGCCGGATGAGGGGCAAGGCCCGACCAAATGATACCCGGCATCACCGGGCGCCAAGGACAAGAGACAATGCATCATTCGGAATTCGACCCCCATTCCAAGGACCAGCCGGCCAAGCCGCCGCTCGATCCGCATCTGAAGGCGCTGGAGAACGAGGCGATCCACATCTTCCGCGAAGTGGCCGCCGAGTTCGACAAGCCGGTCATGCTCTATTCGATCGGCAAGGATTCGTCCGTGCTGCTGCACTTAGCGCGCAAGGCCTTCTATCCCGGCCGCGTGCCCTTTCCGCTGCTGCACGTGAATACCGGCTGGAAGTTCGCCGAGATGATCGCCTTTCGCGACGAGATCGTCGAACGCTACGACCTCGACCTGATCGAGCACATCAATCCGCGCGGCGCGGCCGAAGGCGTCACCCCGTTCAGCCACGGTTCGGCGCTCTACACCGACATCATGAAGACGGAAGGGCTGCGCCAGGCGCTCGACGCCGGCCAGTTCGACGCCGCCTTCGGTGGTGCGCGCCGCGACGAGGAGGCGAGCCGCGCCAAGGAACGCATCTATTCCTTCCGCACCCCCGACCATCGCTGGGACCCGCGTAACCAACGGCCCGAACTGTGGAACATCTACAACGGCCAGATCCGCCGCGGCGAGAGCGTGCGCGCCTTCCCGCTGTCGAACTGGACCGAGGTCGACATCTGGCGCTACATCCAGGCCGAGGACATTCCGCTGGTACCACTCTACTACGCCAAGAAGCGGCCTTACGTGGAGCGTGACGGCATGATGATCCTCGCCGAGGATCCGCGCCTCGAATTGCTGCCCGGAGAGGTCAAGCAGGAAGGCATGATCCGCTTCCGCACGCTCGGCTGCTTCCCGCTCACCGGCGCCATCCGTTCGACCGCCACGACGCTGGACGAGGTGATCGCCGAGCTTGAAATCGCCACCGTGTCCGAACGCCAGGGCCGGGCCATCGACCGCGACCAGTCGGGATCGATGGAGAAGAAGAAACGCGAAGGATATTTCTGAGATGACCGCCGCCATTACCGCCCTCGCCGCCGAGCTTCCGGACGTCCATCCGGCCTTCGTGACCCGCGATTCGCGTCCGCTGCGCCTCATCACCTGCGGCTCGGTCGACGACGGCAAGTCGACGCTGATCGGACGCCTGCTGTGGGACACCAAGGCGGTCAAGGAAGACCAGGCCGCGACGCTCCACCGCGATTCGGGCAAGCAGAACGACCTCGGCCTGCCCGACTTCGCGCTGCTGCTCGACGGCCTGCAGGCCGAACGCGAACAGGGCATCACCATCGACGTCGCCTATCGCTACTTCGCCTCGGACAAGCGCTCCTTCATCGTCGCCGACACGCCCGGCCACGAGCAGTATACCCGCAACATGGCGACCGGCGCCTCGACCGCCGATCTCGCCATCCTGCTGGTCGATGCACGCGCCGGCTTGCTGGAACAGACCCGCCGCCACGCCACCATCGCCTCGCTGATGGGCATCAAGCAGTTCGTGCTGGCGGTCAACAAGTTCGACCTCGTGGGCTACGACCGCGCCGTCTTCGACCGGATTTCCCATGATTTCAAGGAACTGGCGCTGACGCTCGGCGTGCGGCAGGTGACCGCCATCCCGATGTCGGCGCTGAAGGGCGAAAACGTCGTCTATTCCGGCGCGGACGTCATGCCCTGGTACGACGGCCCGACACTGGTCGAGGCGCTCGAACTCGCCACGCTGCGTTCGGCCCAGACTACCGGCTTCCGCCTGCCGGTGCAGCGCGTCTGCCGCCCGGGCGAAAGCTTCCGCGGCTATCAGGGCACGGTTGCCGGCGGCGCGGTCAAGCCGGGCGACGGCGTGGTGATCCTGCCATCGGGCCAGATCGCCAATGTCAAACAGATCGTCACCTTCGATCTGGTGCGCAATGCGGCGGTCGCCGGCGACGCCATCACGCTGGTGCTCGACCGCCAGGTGGACGTGTCGCGCGGCGACATGATCGTCTCGCTCGACAGCCAGCCGCAGTCGGGCCTGTCCTTCGACGCGCATCTCGTGGCGCTGCAGCCGGACGGCATCCAGCCCGGCAAGCGCTACTGGCTGAAGTCGGGCTCGCGTCGTCAGCGCGTGCAGGTCAATCCGGTCTCCCAGCTCGACCTCAAGTCGGGCAAGTGGAACCCGGCCGAGGCGCTCGCCATGAACGCCATCGGCAAGGTGCACCTCGCCTTCGACGAGGCGGCGATCTTCGACCCCTACGAGCAGAACCGCTCGACCGGCGCCTTCATCCTGATCGATCCGGACACCAACAATACGGTGGCCGGCGGCATGATCACGGCCAAGCGGGCCGATCTCGGCGGGCTGAACGCCAATGACGGCCGGGTGATCCTGTCGCTGCCGGCCGATCTCGCCGAGCAGATCCTGGCGACTGAACTGCTCGCCAGCCGCCGCGACGAGGTGGAATCCCGCCGCATCACCAATGCCGCCGCCCGCGACCTGTTCGACGGCATCGACGGCTGAGACGAAATTCTCCCCGGACGCCGAGCGTCCCGCATGCCCGCTCCCTCACCCGGAGCGGGCTTTTTTCGTTTCCGACGGATTGGATCAGGCCTTGCCGTCGCGGCGGACCGGAGCGCCGCGGGCGATGTTCAGTTCCTCGCGCACCACTTGCCCGTTCTCGTCGAGGACGGCGCGCCAGATGCGATTGCCGATGCGCAGGCTCAAGCGGCTCGTGCCGGCATCCTCTCCCTCGCCCACTTCGACGGTGCTCTTGACCAGACCCTGCTCCTGCTGGCGGCGGAAATCCTTCGGCGCCAGGCCGAAGCGCTGCGCGATCTCGGCCGGATCGAGGATGAAGTCGCCATTGCCGTCGCGTTCGATCTGCATGACATGCTCCGTTTCCCTGCCGGCGCTCTTCGCTCGGAGGCACGCATCAGTTCGGCGCGCGCCTCTCGATGACCGCAGGTCTTCAACCGCCACATCGGCATGCGTTTTGCCGTTGGTCAAGAGCAAGGCGTGTGCGAGACAGCCACCTGCGGCGCGGCGCCGCTTTGTCCCGGCCCTGTCCGAAACGAAATTTCGCCTGCCGGCGTCACAGCCAGCCAGGTTCGATCGTCATAGGGACGTAACTCCCAACAAGGATCAAGGAGCCTCCCATGCCCGAAAGCAAGGCAATCCGATACGAAGTTGAAATTCCCGAGGTGTTCAAGGCGCTTCAGGGCGTGCATGCCGCGATGGACGAGAACGGTCTCGAGCCAAGCCTTCACCATCTCGTGGTGCTCCGCGCATCGCAGATCAATCGCTGCGGTCACTGCGTGAAGATGCACACCAAGGAAGCCCGCACTGACGGCGAGACCAGCGACCGCCTCGACCGACTGATCGTCTGGGACCATGTGAACGATTTCACCGACCGGGAAAAGGCCGCCCTTGCCTGGACCGAAGCGCTGACCGTTCTCGACAACCGCACGGATCTCGGCATGCTGAGGGTGCGGCTCCGCCGGTATTTTTCCGAGCGGGAAATCGGTATCCTGACGGCGACGATCGGCATGATCAACATGTGGAACCGCATCCAAGTCTCGAGGCACTGACATGACCGGTCAGCCGACTTACATCGCCTTCGAAGAGGCCCGGCAAAGGCTGCTGGGCCTTGCTTATCGCATCCTCGGCTCGCGGGCCGACGCCGAGGATGCCGTACAGGACACATTTCTCAAGTGGCAGGCCGCCGACCGAGGCGAGATCGGCAACCCAGCCGCCTGGCTCACTACCGCCTGCACACGACGCTGCCTCGACCTCCTGCGGGCCGCCCATCGCAGCCGGGTTTCCTATGTCGGCGCGTGGCTGCCGGAGCCGATCCACACGCCAATCGACAACGAGGCGGAAAACCACCTCGAACTCGCCTCGACGCTGACGACGGCGTTTCTGCTGATGCTGGAACGACTGACGCCCAAGGAGCGGGCGGCCTATTTGCTGCACGACATCTTCGAGCTTCCCTATGCCGAAATCGCCGAGACACTGGACATGCAGGAAAGCGCGGCTCGCAAACTCGTCTCCCGCGCCAAGGCCAATATCGTGCTGGCCAAGGTTCGGCATGTGACGCCGCTCGAACGGCAAGATGCGCTTGTCGCCGCCTTCCACGGCGCCATCACCAGTGGGACGCCATCGCAACTGACCGCACTGCTGTCCGACGACATCCGGCTCAGCGCCGACGGCGGCGGCAAGGTTGTGACGATTGGCCGGACGCTTTCGGGCAGGCAGGAGGTGCTTGCCTTCTTAGTGGACCGCCTGCACGCATGGTGGGCGGACTATGGCTGGATGCGGGCCGATATCAGCGGTTCACGCGGCCTGATCCTGACGAAGAACGATGCGACCGTCGCCGCCGTCACCTTCGGCTATGACACGGATGGACGGGTGACCGACATCTTCATCATGCGTAATCCGGACAAGCTCGCCGGTCTCGCCACCAGTGCGCTCCACTGAGAAAGACGGCCCGCCCTTCAGGCAGGCCGAAGCACACGACACCCAAGCCGAGATTCTAAATGCCTCGACAAGGCGTGGGCGAAGCCATGCCCGCAAGCCCCACCGTTGCCCAATCCCTCAACGCGGAGATTTCGAAATGACCCAGCTCTCCTCTCTCCTTCTCCTGAAGACCGTCCTTCTGTCCGGGCTTGCGCTCTGGCTTTGCGTGGTGGTTCTCAACAATCTGACCGCCTTTCGCGGCGGCGTCTTCGCCGTCGGCTCGATGATGGCGATGCAACTTTTCGACGAAGCTCCGCCGATCCGCTCACCGCTTCTTTCCCGCCGCGTCACGGCCGAAGGTTGGCACCGGTTGATCTATGGCTTTATCGTCGTTTTGGAAGTCGTCGTTGCGCTGCTGCTCGTCTATGCCGCTATAGCATCGCTTGGAGCATTCCTCGGATATGCAAATGCGAGCTTCGCCGTGGCGCGCGCGAATTTGGCGCTCTCCGGCTTAGTCGCGATGGGACTGATCATGCTCGTCGGCGGTGCGTGGTTTGCCTATTACATCCGGCAGGAAGGCATGCAGATCACGCATCTGGCGCTGATCGGCCTTGGTGTCATTGCGGGCATCGTCATCAACATGCCTGCGGGATGACACCGGGCAGTCGCATCCCCGATGCGGCGAATCGCGCAAAGCATCGGCAGAAAACGAAAAAAGCCCGCGAAAGCGGGCTTTTCTAGCTGGTCGGAGTGGAGTGATTCGAACACTCGACCCCCACGTCCCGAACAACAGGAATGGCGGCAGAAGTGCGCATTTGCGGGCATTCCATGGTGCCGTTTGGTCCATTGAAACACCCTTTGTTCCGTTCAAACGTTGCCAATCATTGCCGTAGATTCGAACCGTCGACCCCGTAGTCCCGCCATGAGAACCGTGCGGCCTACAGGGCCTAGCCACCACTACAGAAAGGAACTTCATGAAGATCTTAGCAATCCGTCCGGCACCGCCTGGCGGCAATACGCTTGCACGATTTGACGCCGAGTTGGCGCCCGGCGTGAAAGCCTACGGGCTGAAGCTTGTGCAAGCCAAGACAGGTCTTCGCGTTTACGGACCGTCCATCAGCGGAGGACCGGCCGTGACATTTGCGCCTGAAGTCGCCGCACAACTCGCAGTCATCGCCGAAGGGGAAATCGCCCGCCATGAATACAGCAATTGATTTAGCGTCGCGGCTTTCCTCGAAGGAGCGGCAAGTGTCGGTCTTGGAAACGCGCATAGGCAAATACTTAGAGCGCCGCTCTGGCGTCACATTAGTTGAGTTGTCCCGCGACATACCAGGGTTCACTGGCGACGCCACATGGGGCCGTGAAGACCAGAATGTCGTGCTTTGGGGAGATATGTCGCAAGCAGCCATAGCTGCGATGAAGAACCTGCTGGAAGCGGGCCGCATAGTACCGACGGCTACGAATTGGTTAGTGTATAGCTTTGACGGCGGCGTGCTCGACATGCCGGTAGCCGACAGCATCAGCCGCAAATACAGCAAGCCTCGTTTGCTGCCCGTCGTCTTCGCTGGCAACAGGGAGGCCGCGTAAATGGTCTCTTTGAAGACTAAGACCCCTAAACGCCTCGAGGTGTCCGACCTTGTTCTGGAGTTCCAGAACGCGATAATCGATTTGGAGCTTGGACGTGGCAATCCACGCGATTACGCGGAAGCACTGACCGCAGCGGCCACACGGATGGAGGCTGGCGTTCAAGCCCACGTCGACAAGCGGGTTGCTTATCGACTGCGCTTCACCGAGCCAGCCAACGACAACGACCCTTTTCCAGGAATCCTGTCTTCTGGCGCCTTCGTAGGCGGATTCGCGCCTCCGGACTATCTCGTCGACGGCATCGTCCAGTCCGGCTTTCTGTACTCAATCACTGGTCAAACAGGCAGCGGCAAGACCGCAGTAGCGCTGCTGCTGGCCGCTTGTATTGATATGGGCGAATCCTTCGCGGGCCATGAGGTGAAGGCGGGCCGCGTACTGTACTTCGCTGGAGAGAACCCGGACGACGTGAGAATGCGCTGGATTGGATTGTGCCACGAGCTAGGCGTCTCCCCTGAAGATATCGACGTGCATTTTATCGAGGGCGTTTTTTCCATCACGGACTTTGCCGAGCGCATTGAAAAGGACGTGGCCGCATTGGGTGGGTGCGCCGCGATATTCGTCGACACAACGGCCGCGTTCTTTCCTGGCACGGACGAGAATTCGAACGTGGAGATGGGACAATATGCGCGCCTGCTCCGCTCTTTGACTCGCAACGAGGGGCGCCCTGCCGTTCTCGCGGCAAGCCATCCCATCAAGAACGCTTCGGGCGACAACCTTCTTCCTCGCGGCGGGGGCGCTTTTCTCAATGAGGTTGACGGAAACCTATCGCTCGCGAAGAAGGGCGACCGTTCCTCAGAGTTGCATTGGCAAGGAAAATTCCGCGGGCCGGAGTTCAAGTCAATCATGTTCGACTTGCCGGAGGTGCGCGTTCCCACGCTTGTTGATAGCCGAGGCCGTGAGATTCCCACTGTCCGCGCCGTGGCGGTCGGTGAGACAGAAATCGCCGCTCGCGCAAACGCAGCTAATCGTGATGACAGGCTGATGCTTATGGCTATACGCGCTGATGGCAACCGCTCGCTCAAGGAATTGGGTGAGGCAATCGGGCTAGGTGTTGAAGAGGTAGCAAAGCGGAAGGCCCAAACAGTCACGGACCGGCTGAAGCGGCTGGACATGATTGTGTGGGAACTGGGTGTTTGGAAGCTCACCAAAAAAGGCGAAGCTGCCGCTACGCAGGCGGCTCAGGCCGAACACGCTGACCGTACGGCAGCGAAAGCGGCGGAGGGTATCATTGCCGGCGCACGACGAAAGCGTACCGCGTGAGCGTACCGACCACGGCGAAGCGGTACGGAGATCGAAATACGCATTATAAAACAAACGTTTACTCCGTACCGAATGCAATGACTGCACGACCAAAAAACCAACTCTTGGCGGGTGTGGGGACTTAGTCACCACCCCGCCAATGGGAGAACACTCTACCGTACGTACGTACCAATTCTCTATAGGGCGCACGGTACGGTACGGCCATATTCACCACAACAACAATGAGGAGAGAACGGTAAGTGACAGAAGTGATACCACTAATCGAACAACTGAAGGGCCTGCACCCGAAGACAGGCAAGCCCGTCACTGTCGTCGGCGTTGACGCCTCGTCCGCCATTCCGCGGCTCGTTGTTATCAGTCGCGGACCGGACGGCATTTTCGCGGAAGTCGTCGACTACGTTGACCATGGGAGCGGAGCATAAACGCGCACCACACTAACCCAAAGAAAGGAAAGCCATGACCGCACCGCAGACTTCCGACGTCGACAAACCGTATCGCGGCAGGCGGTTGACCTGGGCAGAGTTCCACGGGCTAACAGGTCGCGAGCCACCGAAGGCTGCGAATGATAATGGGTGCGGCCAACACCAATCCGTCAAAGATATGAGCGCCAATAATCTTCCGAGATGATGTGTATTGGTATCCCTGCTTCGCGCATCTCGACGGCTTTGATAATCTTGTTCCCGAACGAAGAGTGCTTCCACGATTCCGTGGCATAGACGCCGATCACGAGGTAGTCGGTCTTCCTGTTCAGACTTCCAGAAAGCGCTCCGAGTTTGAAAACTGCGTCCTCGCAGTGCTTCCTCTGCCCAAAGTTAAACGTCCCCGTGAAACAGAAGTTCTTCCCCATGAACGAGAGTGTGGGAGACGGGTCGCACAATGGAAGTGTGGATGCCTTGAGCGTCTCGCCGAGCTCGAAGTCCCGATTTGAAAAGCGGTTGAGCGTATCCAAGAGCTCTTCCTTCTCATCATCGTCGACCTGGCCATCTGACAGTATTTCGGCCACCCGTTGGTAAAGAGTTCGAAGCATCGGGTGATTGCTCGCAGCAATGTTCGCTAAAAGCCACTTCTGGAGGAATTCGACTTCGGCCTGGTTGATCATTCCGTCTGCGACAAGGCCGCGCGCCAACCCTATGAGCTCGTCTATCTGACGACTATCAATTCTATCATTCGAGACCTGGTACAGAAACCGCTCATCCATCGCCACCTCCCCTTTTGCGGGAATAGTGACAAGGTTTGCAATCAAGTCAATGCCCCCCCCAACCCCAGGGGGCCTCAAAGTCCACCGCGTCGCGGCCGCGTATCGGCCGTCCCCCACAGCACTAACGCTAACTCAGGAATTTGCCTCCCCGTGCGCGCAACGCGCGTGCGCGAGAAATCGTTGAGTTTTTTGGCTTCTGAGGCTGCTCGGACGTTACAGGGCGCAATACGCGATCGAGTTTTCGCCGCTGTATGGGGAACGTATTTGAAGCGTCCATCCCGGATCGAAGCGCGTGCCGCTCTGCCTCATCAGGCCAGAAATTTGAGCGCATAGCTTACGAGCTTCGTCGCTGTTCATGTCGATAGTGGCGGTCACAGACGAATTCCAAGCTGACACCGCGCACGGCGCGCTCGCGAGACCGGTGGCGTCGATCTGCTTACAGAGGGCATGTCCACTGGTTGCGCTGTTCTGAGCCGCCGCATCAATCGAATTGGCTATCGCGATCAGGCTGGCCAGCCCCAACAATGCAAGGTGACTGCGCATGCTGCCCCTCCGGCGAATTACCACAGCGTGTCAATAGACCACGTCAACAACCGATTGTCGAGGCAGGCAGCGACCAGGTAGGGGCAAGAAGGTCTCTCTGCTCGTCGCCACCTAGACCGGCGCCATAAGCAATTTCTCACATCCGCAAAATTCGCAATTCCTTGGGAAGCCCACGGTAGGCTCTGCATGGCCCGGGGCGGATGGTTCCTTGGGGAATGCGCACACCGCGGACCGGCTTGGGAGGCACGCGTTAAACGCCGCAGGTTTTCAAGTTTTCGCTCCATGCTGATACTGGGGCATAGCAGCCATGCCGGCGCTTGCTGGCACCTTTGAGCGGAACCAGGCCGGGGGCGTCGAGTTGTCTAGCAATCGCCAAGACCGGCAAACCCGCGTCAACCTCATGCGCAACTAAAATTTCCATTTTTGATTTTTTAATCAAACGTCGCAGACCATTAGCCCTGCAGCGCCACAGAGATGGCCAAGGGCGCGTTTCTCCCGGCTTCCGCTGCCATTCACCCGTTCCAAGCTGCAACGCCGTCAGGAGGCCTGTATTCGCGGGGCGGAGATTATAAACTACGTCCGGAACGAATACAAGATAGCTCTTGACAATTTCTTTTGCACCCACTATAAGACGATTCGCGCAAAGCGCATGCAAGCCGCCATAGCGGTCGAGCCCGCCGGCCATGTGCCAGGCAAACGCGGAGACCCGGAACGGGCGCCGCTTACCTTTTCTGCGAGACCTTGAATGCTAAAAACTGACGGCTGGACTCCGACCGACTACCGGTGCGCGCTAGAGGCTTGGCGATCAACCGCGCCGCAACGCGACTCGGCCATCTTTACCAATGTGCGCCAATCGAAACCACGGCACGCCGCAAAGGCATTAAGGCTGCGGCCGCTGCTTGCGTTCCGAGATCCACCTGGGGACGAGTCGTTACAAACGAACTGGCGAACGCTGCCCGCTAACGACAATGGGAAACCGATCGACTTCTTTACTGAGCGTCGCCATGAGGTGACGCCGAGCGTAGAGGAAATACTGCGCGCCACTACCGACCGCGATGGCTTGATGGTTGTTGAGTTCACGGAAACCCGCGAAGCACGTTTGAGCGGAGGCAAGTATGAGCACGCGCAACGCGACCGGCTAAGCTGGCCAATTTCCGGCGACTTCGAGATATTGGGGGGCAAAATTCGCCGGCTCGGCCGTCTTCACTTCAGCAATGGAACGCACACGGAACGAGCTCAGCGCCGAACCCCAGATGGAGTGGAAGACTTCGAAGCTCGCTTGCCTGTTGGCGCCATGATGTTCACTGCGGAAAAGCAGACGCGCGAACGCAGAAGCGCGCAAGAAGCTGATGAACTTCTCGCCTCAAATCTCCGCATCGCAGGCCTGTTTGGAATCGACGAGGTCTTTGAGCCCTTGCCGTCGGGACGGCGCAAGCGAACGGGCAAGCGCATTTCCAAGGCGGATGCGCGTCACATCATTCTTGACGCACTCAACGGACCATCGGCGCCAACCATCAAGAAATGTCCCGACGGCATGCCGATGGCGACGGATGACTTGGCTTGCATCTTCATGAGCATAGTCAAGCGCGCAAGTGCCAAGTCTGGTGCGAGCGAATGGCAGGATTTTGCGTCATTGAAGGAATACAGTGAGGCGTGGCAAAGCGTGATCGATGGCCTGCCCGCGATAGATAAGGCCGTTCTGGAGGCCGCGATGGAAGCGCGCTCGCTCGCGGAAATCGGACGCACCGCCGTGCACGCGTCAGAGGGTTACGCAGAGCGCGCTGGGCGGCTCGCGTTGGAGGCTGCAAACGACAACTTGCGCGCAGGAATCGAGAAAATCGCGGCGTGACGCCGGTTTCCGCAGAACCGTGACCCTATAACAATGACGGTTCTCGCAGAACCCAATTCAGCCGCCCTCCGGGGCGGTTTTTCTTTTCCCAAACCAATGCGACGCGCCGCAACGCGCACCACCACTTTCACAGAAACGGCGCGAGTCCTGCCGCGCCGGCCCGCGGCGTCGAGCCTCTTTCGGCTCCGTCGCGGGCACACATCCGGAGACCCCTATGGAAAGACAGTATCAATTTTTCGTGGCGAGTTCGGTAGGCATGCCGGTTTCGGCAGCCCGCCAGGTGCTGCGAGCGCTACGCGAATCCGGCCTTGTGCCCGGCAATGGCATCAAGCCTACTTCAGCGAATATTGCGCGCATCGTGCTTGCCCTGTCCTCAGACACTGCCCGCGGCGCACCGGAGCGAGTCAATGCGCTGCGCATGTTGCCGCTGCGCACTGCCTGCGGTTTGCCGTCGACTGCGGAGGCCATGGTGGCTCGCTTGGTCGATACAATTTCATCCAGTCCAGTGCTCGACGAGTTCGACATTGACGGCGGATCGCTACACATCGGGCCATCTAGCATTGTGCTCGACTGCCTTTCCCTGACCGGAAAACGCGCTGCAGTTCGCTACGGTGACGCACCTGCGGACGCCATCACGACAAGCACGAGCATCCCAATTTCAACGGTCCGCAAATTGGCGGAATCGATAAGAGAGAATTCAAAATGAAGCCGATCCAGATCCCGAAACTGACGGACCATTCCGCCACCCTTGCTGAACTCGAGCGGAGCCGCGACGAAGTCGGCGCATTGTATTCGGCAAAGGTTGCGGAGCAACTTGCCGTAGCTCGCAACAACTCACCGGACGCACCCCCGACAGACCCTGCGGCCGCCCGTGTGGCTGAGTTGATGGGAGAGCCGCCGCCGAAGATCGTCCCTGAACGGCGGGAAATACTGGCGCGCCTGGCGAAGGAAGCATTCGACCTTAAGGGCGCGCTGTCCTTGCTGGACAACCGAATTCTTGTGGAGCGCACAAGGGCCGCCGCGATCGTTCGCGAGGTTATGGCGCCGGAATGGCAGCGCCGACTTCGCGCGGTCTGCGCAGCATTGCTTGCTGTTCACGATGCCAACGAGTCCCTCGTCGACCTGGCAACCGCCATGGATGAGGCGGGGGCCGCGTCAAGCGCCATGCAGCCGCAGCCGCCTGCCTGGCTTGGTTCTCCGCACGACTCTCACAGTCAGTTGGCTTACTGGCTTCGCGAAGCTGCGGCGGCTGGCGTCATCAAGGCTGGCGAAATCCCCCGTGGTCTGGTGCACAAATGAGGCGCCCGGAATCCATCAATGTTGCCCTTCCAAGGGCGGTTAGCTCGATGCGGCGGCGCGTCGAGGGAGAGCCGTTGGCTAAGGCCAAGGCCAAGCCGCGTTTCCTTGACTCCGCTGGAAAGGAAATGAAGCAACCCGCCATACAAGGCTTCGCCTGTCTATACGAAACCGCATTCGTTCACGGCGGACGCATTGTCTACTTCGAGGCGGGCGCCTTCATCGATACGCTCTACGACGGGCGAGAGAAGGCGCTGCTGCTAAACCACGATCCCAAGCGCGAGGTTGGATCTACGGCCAGCGGGCTCGAGTTTGCGAACACAACTCGCGGCCTAGCTTTCCGCTATCCCCTTGCTGGTGACGACGGTGAGACGATCTATCAAAACGTTACCGACGGAAAGCGCGCCTGCGTTTCGGTGGGGATCAACATCGACGCCAGCGTGGTGAAACGCGTAAACGGGCATGACGTGGAGGTAATCTCCAAAGCGAGGCTCGACGAATCAAGCCTCGTCGAGGAAGGAGCGGTGCCAGAGACGTTTGCGTCAATCGTGGATCTAGTCGACGAGCCGGACCTGTGGACGGCCGCCAGGTCTACGTCGTTCGGCATGGCCAAGGCGGTCGCGAACGCCGCAGCCCGCGCCGAGCGCGTCGTGAAGGCGCTGCAGTCGCTGCGGTAGCTCCACGCCCCCCCCCGGCGCCGACGCCGCTAACCCAAAGGACTACCATGGACACTTTCACGGACGCTTCCGCGGCCGCGCCTAAACGCGTGGGTGCAAACTGATGGCAGCGACAGATCTTGAAAAGCTCGTTGTCTCTCTTTCTGCTGATCTGACGAAGTATGAGCGCGGCATGGCCCGCGCACAAGGAATTACCAACAAACAGCTTGGAGCCATACAGAGGAAGGCCGCAGCGTCTGGCAACGCCATCGGCGCCGCGTTCGCGCGTGCTGGCGCACAGATAGCTGGAGCTTTCGCCGCGCAGGCATCTCTAGCCGGCGCGCAGGAATTGATTGACGCGGCAACGCGAATCCAGAACGCGCTTAAGGTCGCGGGCTTGTCTGGCGTCGAGCTAGATAGGGTTTACCAGTCTCTTTTTGCGTCTGCTCAGAAGAACGCGGCGCCGCTTGAAAGCCTGGTAACGCTCTACGGTCGCGCGTCGATCGTGCAGAAAGAACTTGGCGTATCAACCGAAGAACTGCTCGGCTTTACCAACAACGTTGCCGTGGCTCTTCGAGTTGCCGGCACTGACGCACAGACGGCAAGTGGCGCCCTTCTGCAGCTTAGCCAGGCGCTTGGTTCCGGGACCGTTCGCGCCGAGGAATTCAATGCGGTCTTGGATGGTGCGCTTCCGATTGCGCAAGCGGCCGCTGCCGGCCTGGAAGAGGCGGGCGGATCGGTCGCAAAACTCCGCGGATTGATCGTTGATGGCAAGGTATCATCGGAAGCGTTCTTCCGCGCTTTCGAGGCCGGCTCGGTCATTCTTGAGCAGAAAGTCGCCAACTCGACTTTGACGACGTCTCAGCAGTTTGAGCGACTCCAGAACACTCTAATTGACGTTGCCGGAAAGCTAGACGTGGCAACCGGCGCAAGTACCGCGCTTGGCGGCGCGATCGAGCAGCTAGGCGCCATTGTGACGCGCATTGGCGATATTCTGGTGCAGGTCGCGGACAGCGATATTGCATACTTTGTCGGCAAGATCGCCAGCGCCATCAGCATGCTGCAGGAGCTTGGCGTCGGCGTTCCGAATATCTATGGGGCGCTAGGGAAAGTCGACAAGACGCTCCAGTATCTCGGTCTTGAGACGCAGGACAACAGCGCGATTCAAGGCAGGATTGACCAAGCGTTTAGCACGGCCGCGTCACCGAAGACCGGACGACTACCCGCTGCAGCGCCAACACCTGCCGTCAATCCCGTATCCATCAAGGATTTTGCACCGCCATCAGGATCAGGCACCGGCTCAAAGGGCGGCGGCAAGTCAAAGCAATCCGAATACGCGCGCGAGGTCGAGCAGATCCGCGAGCGCACCGCGGCGCTTCAGGCGGAGACCGACGCTCAAAAGTCCGTCTGCGGAACGATTTTCATCATGTCGGAGGCTGCCCAATGACAGCGTTTATTCTTTGCCCGTACACGGACCGTGTCGAGATCTTGAGCGATGGGGCGGCCTACTCGCCGGATGGCGTCTTCCTTGGTTCACACTGCAAGGTGATGACGTCTGACGTCGTGCCATTGGCTATCGTTGGTAGCGGCACGATTTCCGAAACATCGTCGCTAGCCGCCATGATCCTGATGGCTGCGGAATCAACGAATTCGGTTGATGACGTGCTCGCCATCCTTGCCGGCTCGCTTGATGCGGTCCGCGACGAGGCCATGGGCGACGTTGGCATGCGGATGGCAATCGGCGCCATTTCCGAAACACGAGGGCCTGTCTGCTACGTATTCAGCACGTTTAGTGACCACGCTAGCAGCGTGCCAGCCTTCACGCTTCAAGAAATGCGGAGGTGCTTTGCGCAGGGCGCCGCGCCGACTGGCGAAGACCTGGAGAAATACAGGCCGGTTTCGATCAGAGACGGGCTCGAGCGTGATGCGATATTTTTCCTTGAGAGCATGCGCAGGCAGAAGATGACCAATCCGTCAGATCCGGATCGCGAACCATTTTACAGCGTCGGCGGACACATCGACCTGACGATCGTTCGGGCTGACGGCTACGACCAGCGCACACTGCACACCTGGCCCGACGTGGTCGGTGAGAAAATCGACCCACTCCGCAAGGCCGCTTAGCGCCTAACGCCGCCACAAAAATCAACCTACACAAGCCCCGCCTTGAGCGGGGTTTTCCGTATGGAGAATCCATGACAATTTCCCCTAGCGCCCGCACTGTCTGGCGCAATTACGAGACGGATGGAATCCCGTCTTCTGGCAATCACAACATCAGCAAGTCGGATGTTCGCACCTGGGGCACGGATGTCGAGACGGCAATTGACGCCTACTCGTCTGGCGCCGGTTCGATCGCCAAATCTACCCGTGCTCTGCTCTATGCAGACCTGGCGCACGTCGCCGACGTCACGGCATGGGTCTACGCGGACAGCACGGCAGCCTACAACGGCATATACGTCAAGGTCGGCGGCACTGGCACCGGCTCTTGGACGCGCATCCTTGACCTGCCTTACGACGTGATCATCGCCACCGATGCTGGCGCAGGCACAGCGAACGCGATCGTTGCCACGAGCTCGCTTCCGGTTTCGGAATCGGCGCTCATTCTCCTGAACGTCTTCGAAGCCAACACGGCATCGCCGGTTACTGTCGCGTTCAACGGCGGTTCGGCACTCACGATCAAGACCGCGGCCGGCAACGACGTCGCGATCGGCGGGCTTGTCGCCGGCATGGCACTTCTTGGCAAGATCACTGGCTCGACGTTCCGGATGGTGAGCGATCAATCGGCCGCGGCGATCCAGGCCGCGGCCGAGGCTGCACAGGCGGCTGCTGAGGCGGCAGCTGCGGCTGCAGCTGCATCTGCCGCTAGCAACAATCTTCCTACGCCCGTCGCCTTGAATTACTTAAGGCAAAAGTCCGATTTGTCGGGCTATGAGGCTCGTACCCCAAGTCAGGTTGCGTCTGATATCAACGTCCAGCAGCGGAACGTTGACCTGGGCTTCACCATGCATTCCACCAGCACAACGCAGGCGTGGGACAATGGTCGATACGGCGGAGCGTTCCTTGCATCGCATCGCTTGTCAAGCGATGACGATGCACAGACAGGGGGGTCCCGAGGCACACTAGCAGTGGACCGCAAGGTCCAGGGGAGTGGCGGGAATGGCCCGGATCTAGCGGATGTGGCCGCATATTTCTCAGTATCGAAGAAGAACTATTTCACGAACCCTGATCAGGGTGAAATAGACGGGCTTGATATCTTCATCGGCCAAAGTTCTCTGGGCGACGCGGGCGGCATCCTGGTCGACGTAGAAAAGGTTGGCGGAGGCTCCGGTGGAGTGATGGCGCTGGAAAGTGCCGTAAAGCGAATCGATACTGTCGGAACCCCCACACAGCGCGTCCAAGGGCTCTTCAATTTTGCGGAGAGCCCTGGAGGCGTATCGTCGGGGACAGGTTACGGGGTCTATCTGGAGGCTCAGGTCGGCGCTCCATACTCCGCAGTCCACATTGATCAGGCCAAACTTGCGACTGGTGCGCTTTGGCAGAATATTATCACTGCCTGCGAGGACCGGAACGCGGCGACCATGTTCTACAAAGTCGATGGTGTCGGAAGGAGCTATGTAGGTAACGGGGGTGCTTTGTTCCCGTCCTATTCATTCATTTCAGATCCCGACACAGGCATGTACCGCCTTGGATCTGACCAGCTTGGCTTCAGCGCTGGTGGTTCGGTTCGTCTTTATATGAGTTCGGGTGGCCTCATTCCAGGCGCTGACAATACTTATTCGATAGGAGCTGCGACGACTGGCCGATTTGCCAACGCTTACTTCGTCAACTCACCGACCATTGGGTCAGATTCTCGTCTTAAGAAGGATGTCATTGACAGCCCCCTCGGGCTCGACTTCATCCTCAAGCAGCGACCTGTTGCCTATCGGCTAAAAGAGGGCGGAAGGGACATCGAATGGACCGAGAAAGAGGTATGGGTTGAAGAACCTGAAACCGCAGAGGGAGAAATAATCCGACAGGAACGGTACTTCGATGGCGAAAAGGAAGTTGTCATCGATCACAAAGAGATCGGTAAAATACCGGTCTATGATGATCCGGTACAGGCTACAGATCCGAGAACGGGAGAGCTTGTTTTCAGGGACGTTAAGAAGCCTCGCCTTGGCGAAGACGGGCTGCCACTGGTTGAAATCACCCCGCAAGAGCCGGTGGTAGTGCGTGACCTGGACGGAACGGTTGTAGAGGTACCGCGACCGCCTCGAATTATCCCCCTTACGGATACCGTCCGCGAACCCGTCATGAGGGCAGTTCCTAAAATGAAGCGGGTCAAGAAGGTCGAAAGGAGGCCTATTGAAGTTGAACGGGTGGGCCAACGTCAGCACTTTGGGCTTGTCGCTCAAGAGGTGAGGGATTCGTTGCCTGAAGGCCTGGACTTCGGCGGCTTCGTCATCGACGACCTGACTGCCCCCGACAGCTTTCTTTCCCTTCGCTATGAGCAATTCATTGCCCCGCTGATTAGAGCGGTTCAGGAACTATCGGCGAAGGTCAAAGAGTTGGAGGGAAAATAGGTTTTCGTCCCAAAAAGTTGAAACAGGGCTTTATGCAGCATCATCCATATTGCCAAAAAGCATAAGCGGAATTTTCGGGAGGTGCAATGCACCAGGATCTCACGGCCTGGACAATAAGCCTCCCGAAAATCGGCACGCTTGAGCGTCGTCGCTGACGTAATCACCTTGAGGCGCTCATGGCGCCAAATTGCGCCACTTCCGGATCCGAACCACCTCCTCGCGGCCTTCATCCGTCAGTTCGTATCGGTCGCCGGACGTCTGTTTCAACGCGCCGACAGCAACGAGGCGCCGCATGATCACCGGCCCGGCACCCGGAATCATCTCGATCACGTCGCAGTCTGGCCTATCAGCCATGAATAAAAGAACTCGCTCGTGCTTGGCGTCGAGACCCATGCGCGGCTGGTGCTTCGCGCGGCGCCTTTCCTTCTTCTCGCGCCATTCACTCAGAGACTCGACTTGCCGATTATCGCTCTGCCGGTTTTCGCGTTCCCATTTATCAAAGGCATCTTCGACGACGACGACGGCCAGGCCGCTCAACTCGGCCAACTTGGCCTCAATCGCGCGCATGTCCCACCGTCGCGTCCCAGGGAGGGCGGGCGGCATGGTGCCCTTAGCCACCCATAGACTGAACGTCGACGGGGATATCCGACACAAAGCCGCCGCCTCTGCCCTCGTTAGCAGGCGGGGTTCAATCGTCATTGGCGAGCTCGAGCTTGGCCTGAACCCGCGACAGCGTGGTGCCATGGGCGACGGCCAGATCGTACTCGCGCTCCACTCGCTCCAGCAGAGGCATCAGGTCTGGATAGCGGTCAACGAGTTCGGCCGCCATCAGAAGGTGTTTTCGAAGTTTCGGGATATCGTAGGGCATTCGCCTCTCCACCAAGGTAAAATCTGCCGCCGGCACGTATGCCGAAAGCTTTTTAGATCTCGTGTGGTGGTTGACGGGTGGTGAAGCCGCCAATGAGAAGCTAGCGCTCGTTGGTGGGCGGCGTCAAGACGATGGCCGATAAGTGCTCTATATCCAAGTCCCTGACCGCTTCCGTGACTTCGGCAAGCGGCTGCGCGAACCATGCCTTGGCGGCATCGACGGGAGGACCATGCGGCGCCGGATATGAACCGAGTCCGGTAATCCATTTTCGAAGAATGTCTCGGTCGACCTTGCCGCCGCGGTATTGGTCACGCATGCGGCTCACTGCGGCGAGCAGATCAACGGTCTGCTTCATGTCACCCGCCACTGCCGAAACTGGCGTCCGGATTCAAGTATTCCTTGTATTGGATTGTCTCATCGTCGCTCTTGGGCGTGTCCGGAGACGCGGAAAGGCGTACGCCAGGCCCTCCGCCGGCCGAGTTTGCATGATCGTCGATGAAGGTGATGCCGAAGGTTTCGAAGGCGCGACGAATGGCGCTTACAGTTCGTGGCTGTGCCGCCAATTCTCCATGCTGCGTTTCCAGCCTTTTAATGGATGGAAGCGAGACTCCGCTCGCATCTGCCAGCTCCTTCTGCTCCCAACGCAATAGCGCACGCGCGGCGCGCACCTGCTCACTGCTCAACATTTGATACCTCAGGTATTGACGACGCTTCAGGAATCAAATAATACCTGAGGCATCAAATGTTGAGCAACGGAGAACTAAGATCATGGTTAACGAAACCAATACCTATCACGTCGCCACCCAACTGGTGCGCCAGGTCCACCGCACGATCAAGAAGCACGACGCGACCAACGTGGCGCGACAGCGCGCCTGCAGGATCTTGGCCGGACGCGTTGGAACACTGGTAGAAGAGGCGTCATGGCATCCCGCCGGCTCGCCTGAGGCCGCCCTGATGTTTGCCGCCGTGCTGGCAGGCGACATCGAAGGCATAAGCGAGGGCGAGGAGACGGATTTGGTGCGGCTTGATCGGATGCATCGCCTCGCGATCTCTCTGATTCATTTCATCGAACGAACCGCTGGCATCAGCCGTGAGAACTATCGACTCGAATGGTTCGCTCCGACGTTCTTGGATGGCGATTCCTTCGGCGAGCCCGCACAGGCCGTTGCCGCAGCATGAAGGCGAGGGCGGTCCGCGATGTGAACGTCATCGCCGATACAGTCGGCGCTGACGGCTGGACGCTGGTCAGGGAATGTCGCCACCTGTTGATCGAGTTCCGCTTCGGCGACCGTGCGGTCCGCCAGGTGATGGCCAACACGGCGTCAGACAGGCGAGCTCGAGCCAATGTTGCGGCAGAACTGCGAAAGGCGTTACGCGCCGCCACCATCGCGCCACCTTATTCAATCGGAAACAAGGTCTCCGATATGACCGATTGTGACCTGAGTGAACCTGGACACGAACTGTAGATCGGCGAAGGCGCGGCTGTGCTCTCCACTGTACTCGACCGTCCCGTGACTAGTTGGCAGGTTCCATTCTATCCTGGCGGCCGGCGACGGACCGAACATGGATACATCGATCGTGCCGCCATAGGGGCCGGCGAACGCGTCACGATCTTTCGGGGCTGCTTCAAGTAGAGCGGCTAACGCATCCCCAAAAGTATGCCCTCGCTCAACATCACCGAACTCAAGCGGCTGCGAAGCGACAAGATCTCGATATGCGAGCACCGTCCTGGCGCTGTCCTTCACGTTCCGGCTTCCTGCGACGGCGATCAGCAAATTAGCTGCGTCCTCGAATGTAACCTTGGCAACCGCGAGTCCTCGCCCGCCTGTCGTCCGCAGTTCGGCTACTGACAGGTTCCGGTCGTGCTGGACTACAGTCCCTTCAGGAACGCCAGTGATTTCTGCGACTTTCGCAACAAGCTGTTTCGGAGTGGCCATTACGTCCTCGATGTTGATGCAGATTAGCCACTACCATAAATCTTAAATGCGCAAAACGGAAAAGAGATTGACAAGCGACCTCATTTGCTTATTGTGCAAAACGCAAATGAATCTGAAGAAGGAGAAACCATGACTGGATTGTCGAATACTGAAATCGCCTCCGCTCTCGTCCTGGGCCTCACGGCAATGGACGATCCACCGAACCGGAAATATGATGAGCAGCGGTCCGCAGAGGATCGCGACGCAGCTCGCCGGCTCGCGGCCCACATCCTGACGCTGGTTCCTGATATGGCGGAACTCGCATCGATCTGCGTCGCCATCTGGATCCAGCAGACGCCGCAGGTGATGAAGGAAAACCGCGACTTCTACCACGGGCCCGACATCTTCCGGGAGAAAGAGCACCACCAATACCCAGATGACAGCGGCTGGACGGAGGACTGCGATATCGATCCTCCCCAGTGGGCGGAGCGGTCCGGCCTGAAGGCACTTCATGAGGCGTTCAACGACAAGGCTGTTCTCGAACTGCACCGGCTCCATGAACGTCACAAGCGCCAGAAGGCAATCGCAGCGCAGGATAGGCGCCGAGCTAAAGCCGAGGAGAAACGCGCCGTCGAGCAGCGGGATATCCGCCAGCGGCAGGTCGTTGCGCAGATGATCGCGTCGGCGACGACACAGTCATCCGGTTCGATGCACTGATGATCCCCTCCCCCGCCAACGATAACATCCAGCCTGACGATCCTGTCCGGCTGGCGGACATTGTTCGCGTGGCATTTCCTCAAGGCGGGATGACCGTAAGCGGCTTGCGTCGTGAGGCCTGCAGGGGACGATTGATCGTCATGCGGATTGCCGGAAAGGACTTCACCACGCTTCGATCGATAGAGGAGATGAAGCAAGCATGTCGCGTGCCCGCAAACCAGCCAGGCTATGGCTCCGACCAGCGAGCAAGGACAGAGCCGCCACGTGGATCATTCTCGACGGCGGAAAGCAGCATGGCACTGGCTGCGGCGCGTCTGATCGTGAAGGGGCTGAAAGGGCACTCTCCGAACACATCGCGCGGCAGTTCATCGCCACGCCGCCCAAGAGGGGACGAGACGCGTCAGAAGTCAGCATAGCGGAGGTGTTGGCGCACTACCTGACCTTGAAGAGCGAAACGGCCACTAGACCGAAGGAGCTTGCCGCAAGGGCGGAAAACCTACTGGCATATTGGGGCGACAAGACCCTCGACGACATCACCAGTGCGACGTGCGCAGACTATGCGAGGCGTAGAGGCACGCCAAACGGCGCCAGGCGCGAGCTCGAGGATTTGCGAGCCGCATGCAGGCAGGCTATCGCCGACAATGTCACCCGGCAGGCGGTCACAGTCACGCTACCTCCAAAGGCAAAGGGTCGCGTCAAGCATCTGGACCGCTCGATGCTGGCGAAGCTGATCTGGGCGGCATACAGGAAGCGGAGCACGTACCGCGGCACGCCGAATAAATGGCGCCCGACCGTCCATATCGCACGCTTCACCCTCGCCGCCGTCTATACTGGAAGCCGCTCTTCACGCATCTGGCAGGCATCGTTCGTCAAGGAGGAAGGTCGCCCGTTCATAGACCTCGACGCTGGCGTATTCTACCGCGCATGGGAGGGGGAGATCATTGCGGTGAACAAGCGCGCCCCACCGATCCGCCTGCCAGGTCGTCTGCTCGCTCATATGCGGCGGTGGCACCGTCTTGGCGCACGATATGTCGTTGAGTACAACGGCAAGCCCGCCGACCCCAAGCGTGCTTTTCGGAACCTCGTTGACGACGTTCTGGGGGCGGATGCCGAGGGGGTTGTAAGACATACACTGCGGCACACTGCGGCGACTTGGCTGATGCAGGCAGCTACCGATAAATGGGAAGCGTCCGGCTATCTCGGCATGACCCTGGAGACGCTGGAAAAGACGTACGGCCATCATCATCCGGATCATCAAGCCGGCGTTGGTGCGGCATTCACGTCAGGGAGGGCAGGAAGAAGAACTTGACCATTCGTTGCCGTATTCATTGCCGAGCGAAAACCGGGGCTTGCCAACAAGGCAAGAAAAAAGCCCGCGAAAGCGGGGTTTTCGGCTGGTCGGAGTGGAGTGATTCGAACACTCGACCCCCACGTCCCGAACGTGGTGCGCTACCAGACTGCGCTACACTCCGTGCCAGCGGCGCCTCTATAGACCAGCGTTTTTTGTTGCACAAGCGGTGATTTGAAGAATTCCGCCGAAAGACAAAAATTTCGTGACAGGCGCGCCTTCGCCAGCCGCCGCAGGCATCCGGAAGAGCCCGCAATGCAAGGCGAAACGTGGCAGGTCGGCATCACGGACAAAAAACATGCGTTCGATCATGCTGATATGATTTCCTCCCCGCCGGTTTGACGATAAAGCCTGAAACGCGAAGCGTCGCCGACGGGCGGAGAATCTGGGGTCTCCGGGCGGGCGCTCTCGCCGACATGAGCTCAAGGGACAGAGAAATGAATTTCCGCGTGATCACCATGGCCGGCCTTGCGCTGGCGCTTGCCGGATGCACCACAACGGGTGCCGCCAAGAACCCGATCGAAGCGCGCTGGAACGGCCAGCAGGCCGGCGCCTTCTTCGCCAAGTTCGGCCCGCCCACCACCGATACCGAGACCGGCGGCACGACACTCTACACCTGGCGCGGCGGCTACAAGAACCGCACCGTCGCGGCCGTCTACGAAGACCTCGGCAATGGCAAGAAGGGCAAGATCCTGACGCCCGCCCGCACCGAATACCTGCGTTGCGAAGTGCAACTGACGGTCTCGCCGGACTATGTGATCCGCGGCATTCGCACGGTCGTGGACAAGCGTACCGGCGGCAAGAGCTATTGCGAGGAATTCCTCGCCGGCGAGTGACCGCCGGCGACGCATCCGCACGCGACAAGGAGAAAGCGCTCCGGGCGGGGACCGGAGCGCTTTCTTGTATCGGTATGGTCCGGGGGGGGACCGTCAGAGCAGCAGATCGAGGAAGCGTTCGGTTCCCGAGTTTGCGATCTGCAAAGCCTGGATGCCGAGCTGTTCCTGGGTCTGCAAGGCCCTCAGCCGGGTGGATTCGGCATTGAGGTCGGCATCGACCATCTTGCCCACGCCGAACTCGATCGAATCCTGCAGGTCCCGGGTGAATTCCGACTGCAGCTCGATGCGGGTGCCGATGGCGCCCAGCACGGTCGCGACCTCGATGGTGCGCTCAGCCATGGCGTCGACGACGCTGATCATTTCCTCGATCTCGGCGCCGGTCGTCGTG
This sequence comes from Allorhizobium sp. GW101-3B10, assembly GCF_059424725.1. Taxonomy (NCBI): domain Bacteria; kingdom Pseudomonadati; phylum Pseudomonadota; class Alphaproteobacteria; order Hyphomicrobiales; family Rhizobiaceae; genus Allorhizobium; species Allorhizobium sp. GW101-3B10. Next base: position 2,709,807 of record NZ_JBWKZR010000001.1, read on the forward strand.
TCGGTCAGGGTGATCTCGTCATAGGCGCCGCCGTTCTCACCGTTGAACAGCACCCAGTCCTTGGAGGTGCCGAGCTCGGCGGCAAAGCCGGAACCCGTCAGGATGCCGCTGTCGCCCGACAGGTCGTCGACCAGGAAATTGACGTCTGAGGTGCCGGCCGTTCCGGCGATCTCGTAGGTGATGTTCGTCACCGTCACGCCGCCGTCGGCATCGCGCCGGAAGGAACCGACCAGCTGGCGATCGGCATCGTCGGTGACATCGGTGCGCCTCAGCCAGTTCTGTTCGGCGAAGCTGGACGAATTGGCGATGTTTTTCAGTTGATCCTTCAACTGGTCGAGATCGGTATTGATCTTGTCCCGGTCGATCCCCGCCTCGCGCGACAGGACCAGCAGCTTCTTGAACTCGACCAGCACGTCGGTGGCGGCCGAGTAGCCGCTGGTGGCGCTGTCGACGATCCCGCCCGCAAGGCCGAGGGCATCCTCGACGGCAGACAGCATCTTGTTGTCCGAGCGCATGGTCGTGGCGATCGACCAGTAGGCCGCATTGTCGGCCGCGGTGGCGACGCGCTGGCCGGAAGAGACCCGGGACAGAGTGTCGTCGCGATTGCCCGTCGTCGATCTGAGGACGTCCAGCGCAAGAATAGCGCCGTTATTCGTGTTAAAACTCAACATACAACACCTACGCAATACCTGGTCTCTTGCGGAGGGCGCCGTGGATGACGCCCTCCCAGAAGACACTCAAAACCAACACGCCTCACGAACGCACTACCGACTGGAAGCAAGCCGGTTATACATGCGTTAGGGTTAACACTTGCCTTACGCGCTTTGGATTTTATGGTTAATATTCAGTATATTACATGGTGTGACTGTCGGGCGGTGGAAATGCCGGTCCTCCCCGGCGCAGGCGCCGGACGCGACAGCCTCGTGCCGGATTTCGCGCGGTCTTGACGACGTTCTCGTTTTGTTTCATTTGATTTTGATGGCCGTCAGCATCGACACCCTCGGCAAGGCAATCCGGCACCACATGTTCGTGGTGGCGACCTGTCGGCGTTGCGGGCGCCAGGCGCGCTTTCTCGCCAGCGACCTTGGCGGTTTCTACGGCCACGGGCGCGACCTGCGCAGCCTGCCCTTCCGCTGCAGCGTGTGCGATGTGCGCGACTGCCGGGTGACCCTGATGGAGCCGCCCTTCGACCGCACGCCGGAGACAATCGTCTGGCGGCCGGTGAAGATTCGCGGGTGAACGTCGGCCGACGGCGCCCCTCCCCCGCATGGTGAATGAAAAGATAACGGCCCATTCACTCGGGGTTCAGCGGCGATCGCGATAGATCCCCCTCGCCCGATATTGGGTGTCAAAGGATTGTCTCACATGCATAAACTGAAACTCGCCCTGATTGCTTCGACGCTGGTTCTGTCGGCCGGCGCCTCGCAAGCGGAAGATCTCGTCTTCACGCTGAAGAACGGCACGAAGTCGGTGCTGAACAATTTCCACACCTCGCCGGTCGGCGTCGACAAGTGGGAAGACGACATCTTCGGCCAGGACGTTCTGGAGCCGGGCGAGAGCATGCAGATCACGATCGCCGACGGTCGCGACAAGTGCGACTACGACATGCGCTTCGAATTCCAGGGCGACGATCTCGAAACCACGACCGATACGCAGAACCTGTGCGAGATGGGCGAATACACGATCCAGGAATAAGCGGCACGCCTCGCCGCTGCCCTTGTGCCCGCCGGGGGAAACCGGCGGGCCTTGACAGCAATGGCAGCGCAGCCGGAGGCCGCGTGGCGATAGCCCATCTCGATCACTGGCTCAACCTCACCGCAGCCGACTTCACGGTGATCTGACCGAAGCCGGCGCCGGTCCGCGGTGACGGCGGCGCCACCGGTCCGGCCGGCAATGCCCGGCCCCCGGGCTTTGTTGCGACTGGATCTGCCGCTGAACATCCGGGTGTCGTCCGCGCGCACGGCGGCAGACCGTCGGAACAGCGGCTTATTCGCCCGCGACCGGCTTTCTTCCGCAGATCCTGACGGCGAGACCAAAGCCGATCTTGCTGACGAACATCGTCAGGACGAAGGCGATCGGCCAGGCCGTGGCAATCAGCCGGGGCCAGGCCTGCAGCCACTCGAGGGTGGGGCCGAGGGCCAGCACGGACATGATGCCCGACATGGAGGTGGCCATCATGAAGGTGATGAGGACTTGGGCAAGCAGCAGGGTTTTCTTGTCGTACATAGCGGTCTCACTGTCTAAGGGTCGGGCGTGACAGGAGCCAAAAACTGACACGGCACCACCCTGGATTGGGGTTGGTGCCGTGGGTTCGCGAAGCGCGACCATATCCCGCAAGGCGGGGACCGGAATAACCAGACCGGTCTCAAATTTTTTCGGCAGGCGCTGCTTGGACGCAGACTGGTAGAAAGTCAAGTCCGGCGCCGGACGGCATCGGCTCGTCTTGCGAATTCGGCAAACCCGTGGGAGGCTGGCGCGCTCTCAAGGGAAGAACGCATGAAGCATCTCATCGCCACCACACTCGCCTGCGCCGCTCTTGCCACGCCGGCCGCCGCCGCCCTTTCGGGCTATTACGACAGCGCGGAAAAGATCACCACCATCCTTTCCAGCAGCGCTGTCGCGGATGCCGTGCGCCAAGCGCCAATTGGCTCGATCTCCAACACCGGCACGCGCAAGGACGGAGCCAGCGAATGGCAGGTCAGAACCCAGGAATGCGATCTCCTGGTCTACCTGATTCCCGTTTTGCCGGACGGCCCGGGCAAGACGACCTACAAGCTCGACGTTCCGGGCAAGTGCGAGTAAGGGACCTGCGAGGCGAGACGACGAAGTGCGCCACGCCCCCACACGTGATTTCGGCCTGCCACCGCCGGTGTACCCGATCACCCGACTGCCTGCCCTGCGCCTGACCTGACCGTCCTGCGGGCGGTTGCGGCTGTCGAGGGCCCTCAGATGCCGAACATCCCCGAGGGGCGGGCCTCGGGCGCTTGCGGCTGGTCGTCCTTCGTGCCGTGGCTGCTCGAGCAGCGCATCCGGCCGCGTGTCTCGTCGCGCAGGCAGATCTCGTAGCCGTCCTCGTCGAGGAAGAAGGCCGCGCAGGTGTTGCCTCGCATTCCGTCCGGCAGGAGGCAGATCTCCGCCATCGGGTAGTCGTCGCTGTCGCCGGTGTCCGGCGCCACCGGCATCTGCGCTTGCGCGGACACGGGCAGGACCAGCGCGACGTAAAACGCCATCAGGGTGACGAGTGCGGTCAATCGCATGATCGTTTCGCCTCCTTCCCTCAGGGCCTGAAGACGCGGGTGCCGGTCCCCGTGCCGCCGCGCGGGCCGGTCCTCGTCACCGTGCAGGTGCGATCGTTGGCGCTGCAATTGCGCACCCGGGACGCGCTGTTGCCGGAAGAACCGACCACATTGCGGGTCGCCGTGCACTCGCCGCCGGAGCAGGTGCGGGTGTGGTCTGCCGTTCCACCATAGACACCGGTCGCCGAGCGGTTCGCCGTGCAACTGCCGTCGGCGCAGTCGACCGAGCGGTCGTAGGCGTTCACCCGGCCGGCCGGATAGCGGGCATAGACGCTCCAGTTCCGGTACCACGGATAGGCGGCATAATAGGTGTCCCAGTAGACCCGGTTATAGGTCACGACGGTGACGCCGACGACCGGGGCAACGGCCGGCGTCAGCACCACCGGGGCGCCCTGGTAGACGACCTGGACATAGCTGGCCGCGACCCAGCCGCGATAGGATCCATAGGCAATGTCGCACCAGCTATATCCGGCCACGCAGCCACGGGTGACGATGCGGGCGCCGACCGGCACCACGGTGACGACGGGATAGGCCGTGGACGGACCCGCCCGCAGATTGACGTTTCCGGTCGCCACGGCGACGGTCGCCGCTGCGGCAACCGTCGAAGCGCCGGCCAGGACGGCAAGCGCCAGTAGAAGTCTGTTCAGCATCTTTCTCTCCTAAGTCCAATCCCGCCGGGGCAGCGGGAATGGCTCGAGAGTGCGGGCCGGACTTGGCTGGCGTCTTTCCCGCTCGTTGCGAATTGTAGAGTTTTGTATCAGCCGGTAAGGAGGGCGCGGCGGACGGGCGTCGATGCCACGGACGGGAGGGCGATTGGCGGCCGCTCCGTTCCGGAAGAAATTCGGCGAAAATGGCCGGAGCGCCAAATCAGGGCGAGCCTCGGCTAGTCGTGCCCTAAAGATGGCTTTGCGACATGCCCGGCTGGACCGGGCTACTTCTCATAGCTTCGCGAGACTGGACGGGCGAACCATTCGCGCAATGCTCGCCATGCGGTGACCAGACCCCGTTTTTCCAGCAGGTAATAACCGAGCGCGCCGGCACAAATCCCTGCCAGCACGGCGGCGGCGAAGACTGCCGGCGCAGGTACGCCCATCGATGCGCCGACCTTGGCAATGACCGAAATCGCAAAGGTGTGCCAGAGATAGATGGCGTAGGAGGCGTCGCCCAGGACAACCGCGACCGGGACAAATCGAATGCGGCGTCCGGCTTCGAGGGCGAGCACGCCGACGACCAACGCCGCGGCCAGCGGTCCACAGACCAGCGCATCGAAGGGCAGGCCGGCAACCTGGATCGTGGCGAAACCGGAGAGCGCAAGCGCGATCAGGGCGAGACCCATGGCCGGAGAAGGCACCTTGCCCTTCAGCCACAGCTCGCCGATCACCATGCCGGCGACGAATTCCAGGATGATCGGCCGCGTAAAGCTCAAGAGCACCGCATTGTCGGGGACGAATAATGTACCAGCGATCACCAGCAGGCCGAACAGGGCGCCTATCGCCGGCAGGCGCCAGGCGCGGGGAAGAAGCAAGGTGCCGGCGAAGACCACGTAGAAGAACATCTCGAAGTTCAGAGTCCAGCCCTGGACCAGCACCGGCCATATTCCGCCCTTGCTGGGCGAGCGGGCCGGAATGAAGAACAGCGATGCGAGCACATGCTCGAGCGAGAGGACAAGATTGGGAAAGAGCCCGCCCAGGGCGCCCGCAACCATGACGGCGGTCGCCAGCCAGTAGACCGGCACGATGCGGCGGATGCGGGCGCGCAGGAATTGCAGGGGCGTCGGCTCGCGGCGGGCGCTCACCACCCACATGATGAAGCCACTGATGACGAAGAACACGTCGACGCCGGCCGCACCGATGGCGAAATGATAGCCCGTCTTCTCCGCTGCGTGAAACAGGACCACGGCGATCGCCGCCGCCGCGCGCAGATACTGGATGCCGCTCAGCGTTTGCTGCGGGAGCGAGATCATGACGGCGTACCCGCAACTGGGCTTGCGCCGGTGCGCTGGTAAGCCGTGGCGGGAAGGTCCGGCAACCGGAAATGCAATGCCCGGCGCAGTTCCGTCAGCTTGCCGGCGGAGAAGTAGAGCAGGAACGATCCGACATGGTAGGGCGTCAGGATGTCGATCTCGACGAAGGCGCGCATCGCCAGCAGCGCGGCCACGCCGAAGAGAACGGCCGAGTCAGCATCGACGGTGCGGGTCAGGACCCGTCGGAGATGCCCGAAGATCGTCGCCAGGAGAACGAGGCAAAGCAGGGCAAGGCCGACCACACCGGTTTCGACCACGGTCTCGATGAAGGTGTTGTGGAAGTGGAAGCCCGACCGCGAGCCAATGAAGAACTCCTCCCACAGGCGCTCCGCCTCCGAAAAGCCCTGGACCCAATAGGCCTGGTAGCCGATGCCGAAGAAGAGATTGGCCCGCGCCGCTTCGAAGCCCTGCTGCCAGAGATAGGTGCGCCCGGTGAGCGTCGAATCCTTGCCGAAGGCGCCCAGCACGAGATCGGCTCCGCCGGCATTGAGGAAAGCAAAGGCGCCGGCGATTGCCAGGATCAGACCGGCAAGGAACAGGTTGCGGCGGCTCGCCGGCCTCAGCGCCTGCAGGAGACGCACCCCGAGTGCCACCGCCACGATCGCTGCGGTGGTGAGCACCGAGGTGGCCGACTGGGACGCCACGAGCGCATAGGCGGCGAGCAGGGCAACGCCGCCGCTCAGCACCAGCCAGTGCCGCCGCTCGCCCAGCAGGAAGACTGCGGCAAAAGCGAAATAGACGCCGAGCGAGGCGTAGAAGCCGAGCTGGTTCTTCGAGGCGAAGGCCCCGACGAAACTGTAGCCGCCATCCAGCGGATCGAGATGGTAGACCCCGAACAGCAGCGAATAGACAAGAACCAGCCCCGTCCCGAGCACCGCGCCGCGCGAAAGCGTGCGTACGTCGATGATGCGCATGGCGATCAGTGCGCAGACGACATGGGAGAGATACTGCACGGCGGTTCGTGCCGTGAGCGAAGGAGCGGCCGACCAGAACACCGACAGGCAGGCGAAGACGGCAAAGGCGAATATCCAGGAATAGCGGGCATAGTTTCCGAGCACTCGGCGATAGTCGATGAGGACCAGCGGCAGCCACAGGGCATAGTAGGCAAGGATCGAGACCTGGCCGAACCGCGCCGAATAGGCAAAGACGAAGAGCGACAGCGCGATCGCGACCGTGCCATAGGCTCCGTTTCGTCCCTGATCGATCAGGCTCGACTTGGCGATCCGCATCCCGACCTCACCGCATCGCCAGGCCCGCGGCCACCTTAACCACGTCGCCCGGAAGGATCCTGGTATTCTCGTCGGCGGGGATCTCGCTCGCCTTGCCGTCCTTCTCGCGCACGATGGCATAGCTGACGCTGGCAACCGCCTGCTTGGCGACCGTGGCCGCCTCGGCCGATTGCATCATGGCTTCCGCCATCAGGTCGCGACTCGTGCCGAGCTTGAGAGCGATCGTGTCGAGTTCCCGTTCGGTATTCTGCAGTTCCTGCGCCAGCTGCGCATCCCGGTCGTTCTTCAGATCGGTTTCGTCCTGGGTTGCCTTGCTGACATCCTGCTTCGCCTTCAGCGTGGCCGTATCGATATCGAGAAGCCCCGCCTGAAGGTCGGCGACCTGCTGTTCGATGGCGAGCCGCCGCGAGCTGACGGTCAGGCCCTTTTCGGTGAGGTTGTAGACCTTCTCCCGGTCGCTCTCGACCAGCTTCAACTGGCGCGACTGGGTCTCGGACTTCTTCGCCAGCGATTCGATCTCGCTTCGCAGCAGTGTCTTGAGGTCGGCCAGCGCGGTGAGCTGCAGCTTCAGACGCTTGTCGCGCGTCTGCATCAGCGCGGTTTCGCTCGCCAGGAGGTCGGCGGCTTCCGGCATGTCCTTGATCTCGCCCGGCATGGCGATCGCGGCACTGCCGGCGATCTCGGCCTGCAGGCGGGCCCGGCGCACCAGAAGACGATTGCGTTCGGCAACCAGCACGGAGGAATCGCCCTCAGCGCGGATGAAGTCGCGGGCGAAGCGCTGTCCGGTCTCGCCGCGCCTCAGCCCCCCGCCGAGGCTGATTGCCTTCAGCACCGTCATGTTCGGCGCATAAGGATACTCTCCGGGCGTCTGCACTTCCCCGGCGAGATAGATCGGGCGGTATTGCGCCAGTTCCACAGAAGCCGACGGCCGGTCCCTGAGGCCGAAGAGCAGCTGCATCTTCGTGCCCACCTCCTCGGCGACCTCCGCCGTCGTCTTGCCTGAGGCAGTGAGCTCTCCGAGGAAGGGCAAGGAAACCGTGCCGGACGCGCCGACCGTGTAGTCGCCGCTGACCGTGGACCAGTCCCTGACCGCGCCTTCGGCGGTACGCCATTCGGCAACGCGGATGCGCAGCTTGTCCATCACGTCCAGCCGGTAGTCGTCCGCCCGCGCCGATGCCAGTGGCACAGCGAGAATGAGCAGACCCAAGAGGGCCGACGCGAAATGGAAAACGAAACGGGAGCGCGGCTGCGCCCCGATGCTGGCGATGATGGACATGCGTATCCCCGTTTGGCTGTTTTCAGGACAGTCGCGTCCGCCCGCAGGCGGACAGGGCGGGCGTTCAATAGCTGCCGCGCGAGAGGCAGACCGCGGGAACGGTCAAGCCGATGATCTTGATGTCGGTCATCAGCGACCAGTTCTGGACGTAGTGCGAATCCAGGGCGACCCGGGATTCGTAGGAGACGTCGTTGCGGCCGCTGACCTGCCAGAGACCCGTCAGGCCGGGACGGCTGCGCAGGTAGTACTGGGCGGCGGCGTCGTAGAGTTCGAGCTCGTCCTCGACGACCGGGCGCGGCCCGACCACGCTCATTTCGCCGCGGACGATATTGATGAGCTGCGGCAGCTCGTCGAGGCTGAGCTTGCGCAACACCCCGCCCACCGTGGTCACCCGCGGGTCGTTCTGCAGCTTGCGGGCGGCGCGCCATTCTTCGTAGGCGGACGGGTTGTTCTCCAGGTATTCCTTGAGAATCCGGTCGCCGTCTTCGCGCATGGTGCGGAATTTCAGGCAGCGAAACGGCCGGCCGCCATGGCCGACGCGGCTATGTCCGTAGAAGATCCGGCCCCCGTCGGAGAATTTCACCAGCGCCATCAGCATCAGGAAGATGGGACTGAGGAACAGGAGGGCCGACAAGGCCATGAAGATATCGAATCCACGTTTTGGGATTCCGCCGACCGGCGACATTGCGGCGGTATGCGTATGGAGAAACGGCGAACTGGCCGATCGAGTCGCGGACTTCATAGAGGTAACTCCATTTACGTTTTGCGATTGGTCGGGTCCCTCGGGACGCAATGCCCTATCCAAGGTTGACTGTGTGGTGACAATTTGTCCGATCCGCCCAAACTTTAAGGCAAGGCCTGAACGCGGTTCCGCCGGCCCTTGATCGGCCTCGCGATCATAGTTCAGGTGCAGTTCGCCCCGCGCATTTCCTGATCTTTGCCAAGTGACGATGCCGGCGATGCGACGAACCGGACTTGCCGGCTCACGCCATTTTACTGGAACCGAGCCAAGACAGCCTGCCACCTATACACAAATCTTCTTGGCACAGGCGGCTGGCCGTTGCCCGATCCACGGAAATACACGCGCCTGCGGAAACCTTTTGCGTTGCAACATTATATTGCGCCGCACATTTTGCGTTGCGAATATTCTAAAATTGTAACAATAAGTGATCGATCCCGCCCCCTCATCCGGCCCCATCCCATGGATGGCAATCCTGACGCGAACAGAACGCGGCAAAACCACCCTCGATCGACCTGATTCGCCCAACTTGACCCGCGAGGGACCGGCACCATGCGATGCAGCGGGCCTCATGACGGTCCTTCAAGACGCGCTAACGGATACGAAAGGCTCTGCTGTCATAACCGGAAGCGCAGGGCTTGCGATGAACTTAAGGCGTTGAAGTTAGCCTCGCCGACCAATATACCTATGCAAATGCCTTGGAGGAGAAGGCGAACCGCCATGAAAAAGAACAGCGGATGTGGGGTCGCATGATGTATGCACCTCGGGTCTTTGCCAGCATGCTGGGCGCATTGATCGTCTTTGCGATCGTGACCTATGTCCTGACCGGTTCGATCGGCACGACGCTATGGCAGACCGCCGTCGCCGCCGTTCTGCTCCAGGTTGGCTATTTCGTCGGCGTGCTGATCCTGGTAAGCCGCTCCGCGCGCCAGAAAAGCCAGGGCGCCTCTGCCGGCGAGACCGTCAAACCCGACCAGAACGCCGCCAAGTCCGGTGCCGTTCCCGTCTCGCGTCTGAACGCTCCCGAACATCCCAACCTCTAGCACCGGGTACCCGCAGCGACGCAAATCGTCGCGCCTGCCCCGTTTGCGTCACGATCGACCTCCATGCTGGCCTGATCCACCGACCCCCCACGGGCCGGGAACTGATTTCCCGGCCGGACAAAGGAGTGAGGCGTGACCAACCCCACATCGATCTGCGTCATCATTGCCGCCAAGGACGCGTCCGCCACGATCGTACGCTCCGTAACCTCGGCCCTGGCCGAGCCGGAGGTCGCCGAAGTGATCGTCATCGACGACGGATCGACCGACGCCACGGGCTCCGCGGCCCTGGGCGCGGACGACGGCAGCGGACGGCTGCAGATCGTGCGCTTCGATGACAATCGTGGCCCGGCAGCGGCGCGCAACCATGCAATCACCCTGTCATCCTCCCCGCTGATTGCCGTGCTCGACGCCGACGATTTCTTCCTGCCGGGACGTTTTCGCAACCTGCTTGGCCTTCCCGACTGGGACTTCGCTGCCGACAACATCGTCTTCGTTGACGAGCGCCATGCGGACATGACCCGTCTCGACGTGGCGGCGTTTCAGCCCACCTCCGGACTGATCGATCTCGAACATTTCATCGCGGGAAACATCTCCAGGCGCGGCAAGAGCCGGGGCGAGACGGGATTCCTGAAGCCGGTGATGCGGCGGGACTTCCTTAAGGCGAACGGCCTGAGCTACCGGGAGGAGCTGAGGCTGGGCGAGGACTATGACCTCTATGTCCGGGCGCTGGCCAAGGGCGCCCGCTACCGGGTCAGCCATGCCTGCGGCTATGGCGCCGTGGTCCGGCAGAATTCGCTGAGCGGCCAGCATCGCACCGAGGACCTGAAACGGCTCTACGAGGCCGACCGCGCCATCCTGCAGGCGGGCGACCTCGCACCCGGGGCGGCACGGCTGATCCGCCGGCATGAACGCCACATTCGCGGCCGCTACGAGCTTCGCCATTTCCTCGACCTGAAGAACGGCCAGGGGCCGGGCGCGGCCCTGCGCTACGCGCTCTCGCATCCGGTGGCGCTGCCCGCCATTGCCGGCGGCATCCTCGCCGACAAGACCGAGCGTTTCCGACGTGCGTCTCCGCAAGTTCCGACCCGCCCCGGCGGCGTGCCGGCGCTCCGCTACCTGCTGCCCGCGACACCGGTTCCGGTTCAGAAATAGTCCCGGCGAACGCCGTCCATCACCGCCAGCAGGCGCGCCTTGCGCTCGGCCAGCACCGCGCCGGCGCTGAGCTGCGGCTCCGCGCGGCTCGCCTGCCAGAGCGCGAAGGTCGAGGGCATGGCGAGCGCCTGCTTGGCGGCGACGCGCAGCTTCGTCTGACGCGGTTCGCGGGTCGCAACCAGCATTCCACCGTCGATCACCCGGCTGTTCGGATCGGCCGCGACCTCCGCCCCTTCATCCTTGAAATCGACGCCCCAGAACCGCGCGCCCTTGATCATCGCCTCCGCACGGGTCGAGACCGGCACCTTGCGCGGCGCATAGGAAACGCCGACCGTTCTCGCCCAGTCGTTCCACTTGAAGCTGTTGATGCTCTGCGAGGTCGTGACCGCGACCCATGGCACGCGGAAGGCATCGGCGAGGATCGCGCCGTGCATGGATTCCGCGACGATCGTCTCCGACTGGGCGATCGCCCGGATGACGTCCTTCGCCTCCCCGCGTGGATCGATATAGTGCAGGCCGACCGTCTCGCAGATCGCCGGCCAGATTCCAGCGATCGCCGTTTCCCAATGCGGAACGAAGCTCTTGCGGTGGGTCTTCGGCAGATCCTTGAACTCGGGCATGTCGGCGACCATCACCGCCGGATCAACGATGCCCATGTCCGCGGAAAGTCCCGCCCGCTCGGCCGTCAGCGGCCCGCGCACGCAGCGCACATCCCATTGCGAACGGTCCGACATATCGGGCAGCGCGCCATAGCCGTAGCCGCTGCCGAGAACCAGCTTGTGGCCGTCCGCCGGAAGCAGCGCCGTGTTGAGCACGGTGCCGACGCCGACGAGAAGGGTCTCGGGATGGGTCTCGCGGAAGCCGGGAAGCAGGAAATCCCAGAGCCAGAGATTGAGGTCGTCGCCGAAATTGCCGTACTGCGATTCCCAGTAATACGGTTTCATGGCTTGCTCCTGGTTGCGGCCGCGACCGATCGATCGGACGGGCCTCGGCCATAGATGATTGCGAAAGGCTGCGGCGTCAGGCCTGGCGCGAGATTTTGCCGGCCGCCAGTCCGACCGCACTGCCCAGCAGGCGCGGATCGCGCCACAGCCAGCGCACCAGAAGCTCGACCTGCGGCAGCTTGCGCCGCTTGACCAGCCGCGCCTGACTCCACAGCGCCTGACGGCGCGCCGTCTGTTTGTAGCTGCGGATGGACGCCACTTCCTGCCCGCGCCCGTAGAAGCGCCCCTCCAGCGTATCGAGCGCCATCCAGGTGTTGAACTGCTGCTTGAGGAACTGCGGCGAGTCGCTGTCGATGCCGTGGAAGATGTTGACGCCCTCCCCGCGCTCGGCGCCCGGCACATCGCACAGGATGACCCTATCGGCCGCCAGCACGCAGTCGCAGAAGAACAGCACGTCTTCCGCCGCGAGCCTGAGCTCCGCCTCGAACCGGATCGACCGGAACAACCGCCGGCCGATCACCATGCAGGAGAGGTGCAGGAAGCTCCAGTTCTTCAGCATCACACTGGTCATTTCCGGCAGTTCGACGATCAGCGGATCGTCCTGCAGCCGGATGACCTGTTCGGTCTTCTCCAGCTCGGCAATGCCGAAATGATAGTAGAATGCCTCGCCGCCGCTGATGGATGCCCAGTAGCAGTCCGCACCGAAGCGCGTCATGCCGAGATAGGCGTTGGCGAGGTGGTCGGTTGTCCAGACATCGTCGGAATCGAGAAAGGCGACGAATTCGGTTTGCGGCTTCACGGCGTCGAGCCCGGTATTGCGCGCGCCGCCCGGACCGGCATTCGGCTGGCGGATCACCGTGATGCGTTCGGCCTGGTGCTCGGGCAGCAGCGCAAGCTCCTCGTCGATCGGATAGGGTGACTGATCGTCGACGACGATCACGTCGAAATCGGAGAAGGTCTGGGCAAAGACGGAGGTCAATGCGCGCCCGAGGATACCCGGCTCCTTCTGGTAATACGGAATGATAACTGTCAGCTTCGCCATCTTTTCGCCCCTGCGGTTTATCTAAAAGAGGTTACGCGGTCTCCGCCCATCTGGTTGCCGCCCTTGCAAGGCGCGTTGTTTTTATTGCCCTTTCCCCTCCACAATCGTCAGGATGTCGCCATGCCGCCAGCAGTGAACGCGAAGTCGGTGACCCGAAACGTCGGCTGGAGCGTCCTATCCAAGACAGGGACATTCGGGCTTAAATTTGTCACCGTGCCGATTTTGGCCCGCATCCTCTCGCCTGAGGAATTCGGCGCAGTGGCCGTCGCGTTGGCTCTCGTGCAGTTTCTGGCGATGATCGGCGGGGCCGGTTTTGCCTCCGGTCTGGTCATCCAGCCGGAAGAGGACATGGAGACCATCCACTCGGTTTTCTGGACCAATCTGGCGATTTCGACGGCCATGACCCTCGGCGTGTTTTTGGGTGCGGATCATCTGGCAGCCCTGTTCGGCGCGCCCGAAGCCGGCGATCTGCTGCGGATCATGAGCCTGCTGATCCCGCTCCAACTGACCGGCGACGTGGCCTATGCGCTGCTGGCCCGGCGCATGCAGTTTTCCCGCGACGCGCTGTGGAGCATGATCTCGGAATCGGCCGGGGCGCTGATCGCGGTCGCCTTGGCCCTTCTCGGCTTTGGCGTCTGGGCGCTCATCGCCCAGCTTTTTTCCTCGGCGCTCATTCGACTGGCCGGGCTCTACGCGGTGTCGCGCTACAGCCCACGCTTCGTCTTTCGCCCACGCCTGGTGCTGTCGCTCGGGCGCTTCAGTATGGGCATGATGGGCTCGGAGATCGCCAATTTCATCACCTTCCAGTCCCCCATGGTGGTGATCTCCCGCTATCTCGGCCTCTCCGACGCCGGCGCCTATTCGGCGGCGAACCGCTTTTCCAGCATCCCCAACCAGGTGGTCCTGTCCGCCGTCATGGGCGTGCTCTTCCCCGCCTTCAGCAGCATGATGCATGATCGCCAGCGCCGCCTGCAGGCACTGACGCTCAGCACTCAGGTCACGACCGTGCTGCTGGCGCCGATGATGTTCGGGCTGTGGGCGCTGGCCGAACCCGGGATGCGCGTTCTCTTCGGCCAGCAATGGGCCCATGCCTGGCCGGTGCTGGCCCTGCTGTCACTGTCGAAGGGGATACTCACCCCCTGCAGCACCTACATCCCCTATCTGAAGGGCATTGGCCGTGGCGGCATACTGTTCGCCTGGGCCCTGTTTCGCGCCGTCGCCACGACGGGCGCCGTGGCCTATGCGGCCATGCATGGCGGCCTGACCGACGCGATGATCGCCCTTTGCCTCGTCAATGCCGTCGTCCTGGTCGGCTATTCCTGGGTGGTCCATCAGGCGGACCGCGCCCCGCTCACCGCCTTCCTCCTCACCGCCCGCCCCATGGTCTCCGCGATCGCCATGGCGCTTGTCGTGCGCTATCTGCTCGATGCCTACGGGCATCTCCTTCCCAATCCCGCTCTCCAGCTGGTCGCCGGCATCGGCATCGGCGGTGTCATCTACGGTGCATTGACCCTGTTGTTCGAACGCCGGCTGCTGCAGACACTGAAGGATCTGGTGCGCAAGCGGACCCCCGCCCCGATCCTGGCGGGAGAATCGTGACGATCGGTCGTCGCCAATAAATCCCGAAACGGCCGGAAAAACCGCCTCATTTCGACCACAATGCGCCTCCCAGAGCATGTAGTTCGCGCTCTCGGCTACTTTTACGAGAAAAAAACTGCAGAAAAATCGGGTGCCGCCTGCAGTCGTGAATTGACGCATCGCAATTTTTCATAAGGCACCGGAAGCGTGGCGCTTTTCGCTCGCCGCCGGCACGGATCGAGCCGGACCACAGCCCGCATTCCCGCAGCCCATTTGCTGCGGCGCAGCAGACCGCAGCCTGTTTTTCGCTGCGGCGCCACATTTTACGCCCCTCCCGAACCTAGCCTAAGGGTGCGGGCTGAAGTCTGCTCTGGTTTGAACGGCCGCGATTTGTCGCGTCCACAATAGGAGTGACTGACATCGTGAACGTGGACGCGAACGTATCATCGCGGATCAACCTGATGCGCATTCTGCTCATCGCCGGGATCGTGTTTGTACACATCCCCTACGATCCGCCAAGAAGCCCCTATCTCGGCGCCTATGGCGTCGTGGACTGGATCCGGGTCTATCTCGGCGACAGCCTGTTTCGCATCGGCGTGCCGTGCCTCAGCGCCATTTCCGGCTACCTGCTCTTCCACCGGGGTCTCTCGGGTTTCGACTATCCCAAGGTGATGCGCACGAAGGCGAAGACCGTGCTGCTGCCCTTCCTGCTGTGGAACTCGACCTTCCTGCTGGCGGTCCTGATCGCGCAGAAGCTCGACATGGGCCAGGGCTATCTGCCTGACGCGGCCGGCGCCACGCCGCGCGAGCTGGTAAGTCACGCTCTGGCGCTCGAGGCATGGCCGATCAACTTGCCGCTCTATTTCCTGCGCGACCTTTTGCTGTGCCTCGTCCTGTCGCCGCTGATCGGGCATCTGGTGATGCGCTACCCGCGCGCCACGCTGCTGCTTTTCCTCGCCTATGCGGTCCTGCCCGTTCCGAACGGCATATTCCTGAAGAAATCCATCCTCTTCGGCTTCAGCGTCGGCGTCTATGCCGCACTGCATCAGGTCGACGTGAAGCGCCTCGACGCCCATGCCCGACCGGTCGTCCTGGCGGTCGCACTGGTGTCGCTCCTGCTTGCCGCCGGCCTCTATGCCACCGGCCCACAATATCCGCAGTGGATGGACGTGCTGCGGGGGATCGTCGCGATATCGGGCATCTTCGGCGCCTGGGCTCTCTCAAGCCTTTTGATCCGCACGCGTTTGGGCGCCAGGCTTGGCGCCGGCAGCGGCCTCAGCTTCTGGATCTTCTGTGCCCACTATCCGCTGCTGATCGTCCTGTGGATGGCCTGGAACCGCGCCGGCGCCTGGCACTACCCCCTCTTCTACTTCGTGGCCCCGGTCCTGACGATCGCCGCACTCGTGGTTTCGCATGGCCTCATGAAGCTCTTGGCGCCCGGCCTGCTCGCCCTCCTCACCGGCGATCGCATCGGTTCCGCCCGCAGGCGGCCGCTGGGCACCGGCGCCGGGACGTCTCCCGAATTTTCCTCCCATAAAAGGTGACCGCCCATGAATGCGCG
This sequence comes from Allorhizobium sp. GW101-3B10, assembly GCF_059424725.1. Classification (NCBI taxonomy): domain Bacteria; kingdom Pseudomonadati; phylum Pseudomonadota; class Alphaproteobacteria; order Hyphomicrobiales; family Rhizobiaceae; genus Allorhizobium; species Allorhizobium sp. GW101-3B10. The sequence goes on from NZ_JBWKZR010000001.1 coordinate 2,725,690, forward strand.
CCCCATGATACGAACCCAGCGTCTGCTCCTTTTGACCGGCCTTGCCCTCGCCCTCGGTACATCCGCCAGCGCCCAGGAAGGCGTGACCGGCAAGTCCTTCGTCGAGAGTTTCGACAAGCTCGACACCGCTGTGTGGTACATTTCGGACGGCTGGAACAACGGGCCGCACCAGAACTGCACCTGGTCGAAGACCCAAGTCGGTGTTGCCAACGGCGCGCTCGAGCTCACCTTCGACAAGCGGCAGATGGGCGAACGCGACTATGTCTGCGGGGAGATCCAGACCCGCAGCCGCTTCGGCTACGGCACCTATGAGGTGCGGATGAAGAGCGCCGAGCCCCCGGGCCTGAACTCCGCCTTCTTCACCTATATCGGCCCGACCGACAAGAAGCCGCATGACGAGATCGACTTCGAGGTCCTGGGCAAGGATATCTCCAAAGTCCAGCTCAACCAGTATATCGCCGGCAAGGGCGGCAACGAAGCGCTCGCCGATGTGCCGGGCGGGGCCGGTGCGGCCTTCAACGACTTCGCCTTCGTCTGGGAAAAGAACCGGCTGCGCTATTTCGTCAATGGCCAGATGGTCCACGAGGTGACCGACCCGGCCAAGATCCCGACCAACGCCCAGAAGATCTTCCTGAGCCTCTGGGGCACCGACACCCTCAAGGACTGGATGGGCGCCTTCTCCTACGCCTCTCCGTCGAAAATGCAGGTCGAACGCCTCGCTTTCACCGCCTCCGGCGACGCCTGCCAGTTCGAGCAGTCGCTGGTCTGCAAGCTGAAATGACGTCGCCTTCCGCCCCCCGAGAACGGATGTCCCTATGCTGAAGATACTGTATCTGGTCCACGACCTCGCCGATCCCGCCGTCCGTCGCCGCGTGCTGATGCTCCAGGCCGGCGGCGCTGAGGTGACGCTCGCCGGTTTTCGCCGTGGCGACAACGCCTTGGCAGTCATCGAGGGCGTGGCGCCGATCGAGCTCGGCGTGACGGCCGACGGGCGCTTCGCCCAGCGCATCGGCGCGGTCTCGAAGGCATGCCTGGCGATCGGCGCCAGGCTCCGCGGCGTGGCAAGGCCGGATGTCATCGTGGCGCGCAACCTCGAAATGCTGGCCCTCGCCAATCGGGCCACGTCTGTCCTCGGCGGTGACGTGCCGATCGCCTATGAGTGCCTGGACATCCATCGCCTGCTGCTGCGCGACGACATCGTCGGCAAGGCGCTGCGCGGGGCCGAAGCGAGGCTCGGCCGCAAGGCGGGGCTGCTGATCACCAGCTCTCCCGCCTTCATCGAACACTATTTCCGCCCGCTCTCGGGCCTCGACCTGCCGTCCCTGCTGCTGCAGAACCAGGTTCTCGACCTCGACGATGACGACGGGACCGAGGCGGCCGCGACGGCCCCACCGGCACCGGCACAGCCCTGGCGCATCGGCTGGTTCGGCGCGCTCCGCTGCGCCAAATCGCTCGACCTGCTGAAGGCGTTCTCCCATGCCATGGCCGGCCGCGCCGAGATCGTGCTGCGCGGGCGGCCCGCCTATTCGGAGTTCGACGATTTCGACGGTCTCGTGCGCAACGAGCCCTTCATGTCCTTCCACGGCTCCTACCGCAACCCGGAGGATCTGGCCCGCATCTATTCCGGCGTCCATTTTTCCTGGGCGATCGACTTCTTCGAAGAAGGCCAGAATTCGTCCTGGCTGCTGCCGAACCGGCTCTACGAAAGCTGCCGCCACGGCACGGTCCCGATCGCCCTCGCGGGTACCGAGACCGCCCGCTTCCTCAAGGAGCGGGGCCTCGGCGTCATCCTGCCCAATGCCGCGCCGGAACGGCTGACCGAACTGTTCGAGACCATGACCGACCGGACCTACCGCGAGGCTTCCGAGCGTATCCGCATGCTCGGACCGGGGCCATGGACCTTCAACCGTGCCGATTGCCAGCGGCTGGTGAAGCGCCTGTCGACGCTGGCCGCCGGCCAGCCGGCGGTGCGTTCCGCCCGTCCGCTTGCCCAGCCTCTTGCCGCCAAGGAGACCTCCCATGACGAATGAAAGACGCGAGTCCGTCCGATGCCTGATCGTCATTCCCTGCCTCAACGAGGCGACGCACATCGAGGCGGTGATTGCCAATCTTGAAGGGGCGCTTTCCGACCTGGACGCGCGGATCGTGGTGTCCGACGGGGGCAGCACCGACGGCACGCGCGCCATTGTCAAACGGATCGCAGGCGAGAACCCGAAGGTTGCGCTCCTCGACAATCCGAAGCGGATCCAGAGCGCCGCCGTCAATCTGGCCGTCGCCACCCATGGCGGCAATTGCGAATACCTGATCCGCATCGACGCCCATGGCGACTATCCGCTCGACTACTGCCAGAACCTGGTGGACGAGGCGCTCGAAACCGGAGCCGATTCCGTCGTGGTCGGAATGCAGACGGTCGGCTTCGGCCCGTTCCAGAAGGCGACCGCGCTCGCGCAGAACTCGAAACTCGGCAATGGCGGATCGCGACACCGCATCGGTGCGGCCAGCCACTGGACGGACCACGGCCATCACGCCCTGATGCGCATCGCCGCCTTCAGCCAGATGGGCGGCTATGACGAGAGCTTCCAGCACAACGAAGATGCCGAACTGGACTATCGGCTGGTCAAGGCCGGTCATCGCATCTGGATGACCGACAAGACCAGCATGGTCTACTATCCGCGCGCCAGCGTGAAGCCGCTGTTTCGTCAGTATTTCGGCTATGGGCGCGGTCGGGCGCGCAACTTCCTCAAGCATCGTGCCCTGCCCAGCCTGCGCCAGATGATCCCGCTTGCGGTCGCCCCTGTGACGGTCGGCACGCTGCTTGCGATCCTCAACTGGGCGGCGGCGATCCCCTTTGTCGTATGGGCCGGGGCCTGCATCGGCTATGGCGTGTGGCTCGCGGTGAAGCAGCGCAACCCACACGGGCCGCTCGCCGCCGTTTCGGCCATGGTGATGCACTTCGCCTGGTCAGCCGGTTTCTGGCGTGAAGTGCTTGCCAGGGACTGGCGGGACCCCATCTCAGTGCCGCGCCGGGAGCCTTCGCTATGAGCGCGCGCCTCAGCCTCCCCTCAACCCGCATCGACATCGGTGTCTGCACCTTCCGTCGCCCGGAACTGGAACAGACATTGCGCTCGCTCGCCGGCCTTGCCCTGCCGGACGGGGTTTCGGTCCGCGTCATCGTCGCCGACAACGACGCGTCGCCTTCGGCCCGTCCCCTGGTCGACCGCTTGCGCCCGTCCCTGCCCTTCGACCTTCTCTATGTCCACTGCCCAGTCGCCAACATATCGATCGCCCGCAATGCCTGCCTTCAGAACAGCGACGGCGATTTCCTCGCCTTCATCGACGACGACGAAGTGGCCTCCACCGAGTGGCTGCTGCTGTTGCACATGATCGCCGAGGCAACAGGCGCGGATGCTGTGTTGGGGCCGGTCAGGGCACGCTACGGAGCGGGTGCGCCGGGCTGGATGCGCCACGGCGATTTTCATTCGACGGCACCGGTCTGGGTCGGGGACGAGATCCGCACCGGCTACACCTGCAATGTCCTGCTGCGCCGCGCCTCTCCGGCGGTCACGGGGCGCCGCTTCAACCTTGCGCTCGGCAAGAGCGGCGGCGAGGACACCGATTATTTCACCCACCTGCATCGGTCCGGCGGCAAGATCGCCTATGCTGCCGATGCCTTCGTCGAAGAACCGGTGCCGCCGGCACGCGCGCGGCTATCCTGGCTCGCCAGGCGGCGCTTTCGCATGGGGCAGACGCATGGCCGGCTGCTGGCCGGGCCAGCGCCCATGGCGAAGCGGCCGGCACAGCTGGCTCTTGCAGCGATGAAGGCGGGTTTTTGTCTCCTGGCAGGCCTGGCCTGTGCGCCCTTCGCCATCCAGCGCAACCGCTACGGGCTTCGCGCCGCCCTGCACATCGGCGTCGTCAGCGGCCTGATCGGTGTACGCGAAATCCGTCAATACGGCGAGCTGGGGGCCACCTCACCATGATGCAGCCGACCCCCGACGTCAGTATCGTCATCGCCGCCTTCAACGCCGCGGACACGATCGGCCGCGCAGTGGCCGGCGCCCTGGCGCAGCAAGGTGTCGTGCTGGAGCTGATCGTCGCCGACGATTGCTCCACCGACGCCACGCGCGAGGTCGTCGCCGCGATCGCCGATCCGCGCCTACGGCTCGTCGCCCTGCCACAAAACCGCGGCCCGGGCGGCGCGCGGAATGCCGGTATCGACGCCGCACGCGGGCGCTGGATCGCCGTGCTCGATGCCGACGACACGCTGCATCCGGATCGCCTGAAGCGCATGATCGCAAAGGCCGAAGCCGAAGGCGCCCAGATCGTCGTCGACAATCTCGCGATCGTGTCGGCCGACGGCAGTACGCAGATCATGTTCGACGCACACGAACTCGCAGCCCGCCCGGAACTCATGCTGCCCGCCTTCATCGAATCCAACATGCTTTTCCGCTCGCAACACAATCTCGGCTACATGAAACCGGTCTTCGAGCGGCAGTTCCTGACGGAGCACGACCTGCGCTTCGACGAGGGCCTGAGGATCGGCGAGGACTATCTGCTGCTGGCTTCCGCGCTGGCGGCGGGCGCGAAATGCGTGGTCGATCCGACGGTCGGCTATCTCTACCACATCACCGAGGGATCGATTTCTCGCGTGCTGAAGCTCGAACACGTCGAGGCGATGCTGACCGCCGATGCCGGATTCCTGCGGCGTTACCGGCTCGACGCCGCGGCGCTTGCCGCCCAGCGCCGCCGCCGCCGGAGCCTCACGCAGGCGCACTCCTTCCTGACGCTGATCGGGCACCTGAAGCGCCGGTCGCTGGCCGGCGCGCTTGCCACCGCCCTTCGCGACCCGGCCGCGCTCCGCCACCTTTCCATGCCGATCGCCGCCCGGCTGCGGCGCCTGAAGGAACGGCCCTCGACGGTCCGGCCTTCGGAATATTCAGCCGAGCGGACCGCCCCCGCGATGACCCCCCACACGAACAAAGAACGCTCGACGGCCCCCGATCGCCTCGCCCGGGCCCCCTTTGGAAACGGAACGCGTCCATGAACCACAGAGCCCTGCCCCTGAACGGCGTCTTGCGTCCGGAAAAGGACGATGGCGATTCCTTCATCGACCTCGACCGCCTCTTCGCCTCGGTCCTCCGGCGCGCAATGACCATCGGCCTTGCGACCGCTCTCTTCGTGATGCTCGGCGTTGCCTATCTCGTCTTCACGACCCCGGTCTACACCTCGATGACGCAGATCCTGCTCGACGAGAACCTTGCGCGCTACGCCGAGGAGGAGCTCGCCTCGCCGCAGAGCAAGCAGCAGGCCGACACCCAGATTTCGAGCGCCGTCGAGATCCTGAAATCGAACAAGATGGCCCTGAGGGTCGTCGACGAGGCGGGGCTCGCCGACAATGATACGATCCTCAACCCGCCGAAATCGCTCGTCTCGACCGCCAAGTCCTGGCTGCGCGGCACGCTCAGCCTCTTCGCCGATGCGGTCTCAGACGAGGCCGTGCTCGAAGGCCAACGGCAAAAGGCGGCCGCGATGCTGCAGCAGGGCATCGCCGTGGAGCGGGTCGGGCGAAGCGCCGTCGTGGCGCTGTCCTATCGCTCGCCGGATCCGCAGCTGGCCGCCAAGGTCGCCGACGCCTATGCCGATGCCTATCTCGCCGACCAGCTGAACGCCAATTTCGATGCGGCGGAGCGGGCGTCCGTCTGGCTGCAGGAACGCCTGGACGATCTGAGACAGCGCGCCCAGGCCGCCTCGCTCGAGGCAGAGCGCTACAAGACCGAGAACGGCCTGACCTCGACGCGCGGCGAACTGATGACGGAACAGCAGCTCACCGACCTCAACAGCCAGCTGATCATCGCCCAGGCGGACGTGGCCAAGGCCTCGGCCCGCTTTGACCAGTTCAAGTCGATCGTCGACCAGGGCCCCGACAATGCGGTCAAGAATGCGATGATCGGTGCCGGCGGCAGCGAGAATTCGGTCATCCAGCAGCTGCGCGGCCGCTATCTGGCGATCGAGCAACGCGAGCGCGAGGTGACCGAAAGCTTCGGCGCCGATCACCCGCAGGCGGTCGCCCTGAAGGGCGAAAAGGGCGAGATCTCCCAGCAGATCTTCCAGGAACTGCAGCGGCTGACCGACAGCTATCGCAACGAATACGAAGTGACGCGGTCGCGCGAAACGTCGCTGCGCGAAAGCATAGCGGGGGTCACCGGCAAGAATTCGCAGGCGACGAAATCGCTCGTCCACCTGCGCGAGCTGGAGCAGAAGGCGACCGCGCTCAAGACGCTCTACCAGTCCTATCTCGACCGCTACGAGCAGGCGAACCAGAAGCAGACCTTCCCGATTGCCCAGGCGCGCGTGATCTCGGATGCCGGTGTTCCCGTCTCGCCGTCCAGCCCGAAGAAGACCATGGTGCTGGCCCTCTCGGCCGTTCTCGGCCTGATGGCGGGCGGCGCGCTCGCCTTCGCGCAGGAAATGCAGGAGCGCTACTTCCGCCTCGGAAGCGAGGTTCGTTCTGTTCTCGGGCTGACCTCGCTCGGCTATCTCCCGCTTGTCGGCGCAACCGCCAATCGGCCGATCGACCGCGTCAACGGCTTCTTCCGGCGCGGAGGCAAACCTTCCGCCGAACCGCCGCCGGAACTGCCGCTGGAGCGGATGACACGGCTGGTGCTCGAAGCCCCGCGTTCGGCCTTTGCCGAAACCCTGCGCAACGTGAAGCTGGCAAGCGACATCGTCCTGCAGGGACGCCCGAGCCGCGTCATCGGCGTCGTCTCCTCGCTGCCGGGCGAAGGCAAGACCACGGTGGCCGCCAATTTCGCCATGCTGCTGGCCGCCAGCGGCAAGCGCACATTGTTGATCGACGCCGACCTTCGCAACCCGAGACTGAGCCGCATGCTGAAGCCCGCGCCCAAGGCCGGCCTGGTCGAGGCCGTGATCGGCGACGTCGCCTGGACGAGCCTCATTCGGGTCGACCCGCAGTCGAAGCTCGCCATCCTGCCGATCCAGCCCCGATCCCATGGCGAACAGCTGCCGCACACCAACGAACTGCTGGCTTCGCCCCGCATGGCTAGCCTGATGGAGAGCGCCCGGCAGCATTTCGACTACATCATCGTCGATCTCGCGCCGCTCGGCCCCGTGGTCGATGCCAAGGCGTTCTCGGCCCAGGTCGACGGCTTCGTCTTCGTCGTCGAATGGGGCAAGACGCCGACACGCCTCGTCTCCGACCTCCTGGACTCCGAACCGCTGATCACCTCGAAGATCCTCGGCGTGCTGCTCAACAAGACCGACATGACGCAGTTGCCGAGATACAGCGAGTTCGGCGGACAGGAGAAATTCCGCAGCCAGTACGAGGCCTACTACCAGTCGCCCATGCCAAAGGCCGCAAGACCGCGTCCTGCGGCGCCTCCGGCTGCAGAGGGACAAGGAGCCGCGGCGTCCTCTTCCCAGGCCTGAGCCGGCGAATGCCGTCTGCTCATCATCAACCGGCGGTGCGCAGCGCGGACCTCCGGAACGGACAGTCATGGAACATCAACAGCAAGGAATCCCATCGATGACGGATATACCTGTTCTCGTGGTCGGCGGCGCCGGCTATATCGGTTCCCACACCTGCCTCAAGCTCTCGCAATCGGGCTTCCTGCCCGTGGTCTACGACAACCTGTCCAACGGTCACGACGAGTTCGTCCGATGGGGTCCCCTGGTCGTCGGCGACATCCGCGACCGGGCGCGGCTCGACGAGGTGCTCCAGCACTATGCGCCCGTCGCCATCATCCATTTCGCCGCGCTCATCGAAGTCGGCGAGAGCGTCAGGGACCCGGTGTCCTTCTACGAGAACAACGTGATCGGATCGCTGACGCTGCTTTCGGCGGCCCAGGCGGCCGGCATCGACGCGATCGTCTTTTCCTCGACCTGCGCCACCTACGGCCTGCCGGAACTGGTGCCGATGGACGAGAGCCACCCGCAGGCACCGATCAATCCCTATGGGCGGACGAAATGGGTCGTCGAACAAGCCCTGAAGGACTATGACAGCTACACGGAGCTGCGCTCCGTGACGCTGCGCTATTTCAATGCCGCCGGCGCCGATTTCGAAGGGCGCATCGGCGAATGGCATACGCCCGAGACCCATGCCATTCCGCTCGCGATCGAGGCCGCACTCGGCCGCCGGGCGAAATTCGAAGTGTTCGGATCGGACTACGACACCCGCGACGGAACCTGCGTCCGAGACTACGTCCATGTCATCGATCTGGCGGACGCCCATGTGCGCTCGGTCGAGTATCTGCTCGACGGCGGCACATCGCTTGCACTCAATCTCGGCACCGGCACCGGAACGACGGTGAACGAACTCCTCGAGACGATCAGCGCGGTCTCCGGCCAGAGTTTTCCGGTCAGCTTCAGCGCCCGGCGACCAGGGGATTCGCCCGTGCTGGTGGCGAACAACGAGATGGCGCAGGAAGTGCTCGGCTGGCAGCCGCAATTTTCCCTCGAGGAGATCGCCCGGTCCGCCTGGCGATGGCACACCTCCCAGAACATGTCGGGATGAGGCGGTTTCGAGGACCTGCTGGAGTTCATCTCCCAAGAGGATCAGTCAACCGGAACAGCCGTGACCGATGGCAGAATTGGCAGACCGCAGGAGGCGGGCGCTAGGTGCAAGCCATGCCGGTCACAGCACTTGTGCGAGGCCGCCTTCAGCGTTCACAGTGCGGCGTGCTTGTCGCGGAAGAGGCGCGGTTTTGTGTCGAAGCGGCCGCTCGAATGCTTCCGTGAGGCGCGCGGGCGGGAAGAGGCCGACCTGCGCCGCGACCGATTTCAACGACACCGCGCGAGAGAAGCATTCGCGCGGTGTCGAGCCGGGCGGTCTCGACGAAGTGCGCCGCCGTCTCTCCGGTCGCGGCAACGAATTTGCCGTGGAAGGTGCGCTCGCTGCGCTTGACGCGATCGCTGCGCGCTTCGGCACCGGCACCGCCGATGTGGTCGCCATGCAGCTCGAATATCCGCGGGAAACCGCGGGCCGTTGACGGAAATCGGGGCGACGCCAGATTTTTTTTCCGACGCCATGTCGATTCCTGCTGGCTCCGTTCGTCATGAACATAGCGTCCGAACCACAAGGAGAAAACCATGCCCAGCACAATCCGTCTGCACCGCGTCTTCGCCGCCAAACCCGACAAGCTCTATCGCGCCTTCCTCGAACCGGATGCGGTGGCCAGCTGGCTTCCGCCCCATGGGTTCACCTGCACCGTGCATGAACTGGATGCGAAAGTTGGTGGCCATCACAGGATGTCGTTCCGCAACTTCACGACCGGCCACGGCCACTCTTTCGGCGGGACCTATCTCGAGCTCATTCCGGGCGAGCGCCTCGTCTACACCGACCGGTTCGACGACCCGAACCTGCCGGGCGAGATGACGGTCACGGTGGACCTGAAGGCCGTGTCGGTCGGCACCGAGATGCACATCGAGCAGGAAGGCGTGCCGGATATCATCCCCGCGGAGGCCTGCTATCTCGGCTGGCAGGATTCCCTGCACAAGCTCAAGAGACTCGTCGAGCCGGAGATCAACCCGTAGGCCCGGCCCGCTCGCGGTTCTTCTGCAACAACGGATACGCGCAGGATAGCGACGGGCAATCCCGTGGGGACCGACCTAAACTCTCCTGGGTACAGAAAGGATCACCAATGACGATTGCAAGGAACACCATCTGCCTCTGGTTCGACAGGGACGCCGAGGTCGCGGCCGGCTTTTACGCCGAGACATTTCCCGACAGCTCGGTGGGCGCGGTCCTGCGCGCTCCCGCCGACTATCCATCCGGCAAAGCCGGCGACGTGCTGACGGTCGAATTCACCGTCGCCGGCATTCCCTGCATCGGCCTGAATGGCGGACCTCTGTTCAAGCACAATGAAGCCTTTTCCTTCCAGATCGCCACGGACAACCAGGAAGAGACGGATCGGTACTGGAACGCCATCGTCGGCAATGGCGGCGAGGAAAGCGTATGCGGCTGGTGCAAGGACAGATGGGGGATCTCCTGGCAGATCACGCCGCGCGTAATGACCGAGGCGATGGCTGCCGGAGGCCAAGAGGCAAAACGCGCATTCGAGGCGATGCTGGATATGAAGAAAATCGACGTGGCCGCCATCGAGACAGCTCGGCGAGGCTAACGGCTCTTGTCGAGCTGGATCGTCACCATGTGATCGTCAGCGTGGACGACGGTCCCATGCCGGCTCACGAGATAGTTGGCGCCCTGCCGCGAGCTTCGACCTGACTGAGCAGCAATGCGCACCCGTCGAGTTCCATTTGAAATCACCGCGAGAACTGTGTCGAGAACGCAAGTTATGGAGAACAGCGATGACTATAAATTACAGCCCTTGAACGGTCGCCTGATGGCGGCAAGGGTCTGACGCGCGACACGCGTTCGCCGGGCGCTGAAAGAAGGGGTCTCGCTCTGTTCATCGTCTTGCTTGCCATCGACCCTGCTTCTCACGAGTTGGCGGCTCCGGCGAACCCGGTGTGGTTCGGTCCATGACGACAATCGCTTACGCCAATGTCCCCAAATCGATTCCCAGCTGACGGAATGTGCCGGAAATGCTGACTTTCGGCGTGAAAAGGAGAGCTTGGCTGGGGCGCCAGGATTCGAACCTGGGAATGCCGGTACCAAAAACCGGTGCCTTACCGCTTGGCGACGCCCCAACAGAGCGGAAGAAGCCGCTCGCCGATGGCCGCCTGATTAGCAAAGGCCGGCCCGAGCGGCAATGACCTTGTGACGGATTTTTTCGCGTTGATCGGGCCGCAGATCATGCGATCCAGCAACGCAGGGAGGCGCCTCGCCGTTCTTTTCCCCGGAAACGGGGCTTGCGGGGAACGATCGCAGCTCTCGCGGGTTTTATGTTGCATCCACCCCAAGCGAAACCAAGCAAAGACAAGGAGATCCCCATGCCCTCCATCAACTCGGCACGCATCCTCATCCTCGCCACCGACGGCTATGAGCGCTCGGAACTCAGGTTCCCGCTCGACAAGCTGAAGGCCCATGGCGCCAAGGTCGAGATCGCTTCGCTCGCAAAGGCGCCGATCAAGAGCTGGGACGACAAGAACTGGGGCGACACCGTCGACGTCGATCTCGTCGTCGGCGACGTCTCGGTCGACAATTATGACGCGCTGGTCATCCCCGGCGGCCAGATCAATCCGGACCTGTTGCGCGCCGACGCGCGCGCCGTCGATCTGGTCAAGCGCTTCGTCCAGTCCGGCAAGCCGGTCGCCGCGATCTGCCACGGCCCGTGGCTTCTGGTCGAAGCCGGCGCGCTCCAGGGCCGCAAGGCGACGTCCTATGCCTCGATCAAGACCGACCTTATGAACGCCGGCGCCGCCTGGCGCGACGAGGCGGTGGTCAACGACCAGGGCATCATCACCTCGCGCAGCCCCAACGACCTCGATGCCTTCGTCAAGAAAATCGTCGAGGAGGTCGAGGAAGGCCGACACGAGCGCCGCGCGGCCTGATCGAACGACGACATTGCCCCGGCCCCTGAACCGGGCCGGGTTCTTCTTTGCCCCTGGCGTCTCGGCCGAGGCGCGCGTGGCGTGCCGGCTGAGGGTGCCGCGGCGGATGAACCCTCGGGCTCTAAGCCTTGGGCGAGGATCCTCGGGTCAAGCCAGAGGATGACGACGTCGTAAGGGTTGTCTGGAGATTTCTCGTCTTCCACATTGAATTGCAGAGTGCCTGGGCCAGCGGCCTTGCGTCCTTTGAAACTCCGTCATCCTCGGGCTTGACCCGAGTATCCACGCCCCAGCCCGCAGACCGCCAACATCAATGCGCGGTCGCGGCCGCCGCAAATCGCCTTCGCCCTTTACGCCGACCCTTTTGCGGTGCGATACCTCTGGCCGAGTGTCGCACGCCAACAGGAGCCACCATGCCCGGATATTCCGCCCGCCCGCCCGCCATTCCCACCGTCCTGGTCGACGATCAGGTGGTGCGCATCACGCGCTGGGATTTCGAGCCGGGGGCCGCGACCGGGCATCACGTACACGGCATGGGCTATGTCGTCGTCACCATGACGGAATGCGACTTCCTCGTCGAGGATGCGACCGGCGAACATCGGCTGACGCGGCCGGCGGGCGAGGCCTATCGCCGCGACGCGGGCGTCGAGCACAATGTCGTCAACGGCGGCAAGAAGCCGATGTCCTTCATCGAGATCGAGTACAAATGAGCGAACCCCGCGACGCGCCGGAGAGCCCGGATTTCGACCTGGTCTTCCAGCCCGCCCATGGCGAGGCCGTGTCGGTGGCCGAGCATGTCCAGCGCATCACGGTCAACAATCCCGGCCCCTTCACCTTTCACGGCACCAACAGCTACATCGTCGGCGGTGCCTCCGTCTGCGTGATCGATCCGGGGCCGGAGGACGAAGCCCATTTCGCGGCACTGATGACAGCGCTCGCCGGTCGTGAGGTGACGCATATCGCCGTCAGCCACACCCACAAGGACCACTCGCCGCTCGCCCGCCGGCTGAAGGCCGAAACGGGTGCCTTGATCGTCGCCGAAGGCCCCTATCGCCCGGCCCGGCCGCTGCACGAGGGCGAGGCCAATCCCTTCGCCGAAAGCTCGGATCTCGACTTCGTGCCCGACATCGCGCTGGCCGACGGCGACGTGGTGGAAGGCGACGGCTGGCGGCTCACCACCATCCTGACCCCGGGACACACGGCCAACCATGCCGCCTTCGCGCTCGACGAAGACGGCATCGTCTTTTCCGCAGACCATGTCATGGCCTGGGCGACCTCGATCGTCGCGCCGCCGGATGGCGCCATGGGCGACTACATGGCCTCGCTGGAGCGGTTGCTCGCCCGCGACGACCGGATCTATTTTCCCGGCCATGGCGGACCGGTGAAGGAGCCGGCGGCCTTCCTGCGCGGGCTTCGGACCCACCGCCGCATGCGCGAGCGGGCCGTGCTGGAGCGCATCCGCGCCGGCGACCGGCTGATCCCCGACATGGTCAGGGTGATCTATGCCAGCACCGACCCGCGCCTGCATGGCGCAGCCGCGCTCTCCGTGCTCGCACATCTGGAAGACCTGGTCGAGAAGGGCCAGGTGACGACCGACGGCCCGGCCCGGCTGGCCGGCGTCTACCGGCCAGCCTGAACGGTCAGTCCCCGGCAATCCCCAAAAGCTCGGCGTCGAGCGCATGCATGTAGTGCTCGGCGATCTCCGCGCCGATGCCGAGATCATGCGGGCCGTAGCGGCTGGCGACGCGCAGGTCGACCAGCGTCGTCTCGACCTCCTCGCGCAGCCGGATGACGACGTCGAAGGGGAGCCCGAGCGCGAAGGTGCGGGTAACCGCCTGGAGGCGCACCGTGCCGACCGGTTCGGGCGGCAGCGACGGTGCCGCAAGCTGGGGCTCGGGGCGCGGCGACGGCACGGGCACGCTGAGCGGTTCCGCATTGGGGTCGACGGCACCGGCCGGCGCGGCGGGCGCCAGCGGCTGGAACTCCGGCACGGCAAATTCCTGACCGCGCTCGGCGATGATGGTGAGCCCGTTAGCGTCGGCGACCTTGCGGACCGCCTCGTAGACGCGGTCGAGCGCGCCTTCGTAGCGCCGCCCGGTCAGTCCGGGATAGGCGCTGTATTGCGCCTCGCGGGTGACCGGCGTGACGGGCGGGCGCTCCATCCATTGCTGTCTGGCGGCCGGCGCGCGCAGCCATTGCGGCGGATCGACGGGGTCGCTCAAGACATCGTAGATCGGCGGACGGTCGAGATAGCGCACGGCGGCCCAGCCGGTGAGCCCGAGCGGCAGCGTGGCATAGAACAATGCCCAGGCCGCGGCCACGCCGCCGAGCGCGCCGACCTGCCAGAGCCGGGCAAGGCCGATCAGGGCGAGCGGCACGGCAAGCGCCGCCGGAACGGTGGAGATCGCCGCCAGCGCGACGAAGTCGGGCGTGGTCAGCGGGCCGAAGCGGTGGGCGAGGATGACGATCGCCAGCATGCCGGCGGCGAAGAACCCGAGCCGCCGGGCGAGGAAGGCCGAGCGCGAAACGGGTCTGTCGTAGCGGATGGTCATCGGGGGCGGCACCGGGTCAGGCGGAGGGACAAGCGAAGCAGTCCTTTCCTGTTTATCGTCTGGCCGCAGGGGCGACAAGCGGGCGGGGAGATTGTCGCGGCCATACGGGCGCAAGCCGTCCGTATCGGACACCCCCTGCCCTCCTGCATCACCGAAGCGCGGGCGGCTTGCCCCTCAAGTGGGGGAAATCGTCAGGTGCATTCCTCGCCTGGATGTCCGGCACCGAGAGCGTGCCGTCCGCAATCGAGCAACGCCGCACCGCACGACCTCTCCGTGGCCGGAGCGCGTTCAAGGTTTGGGCGACGTGGTCTCAGCCGGGGCCGGTTCGGCTGCCGCCGGCGGCTCGGGGGAAGCGGGATCTGCCACCGGCGCCCGCGGCTCTGCGTCCTCCAGATCCAGCACCTCGCCGTTCAGCGTCGGGGCTGAGCCGTCGTCGGGGATCTGCAGCTCGATCGCGCCGCCGTCCGGCTGCGAAGGGTCGGACAGCGCCGGCGCCTTCAGCGGCATGGGCACATAGAGCGACACCAGCACGATGACGCCGATGACGACCAGCCAGCTGCCGACGATGCGCGAGGGGATCACGAGCCACGGGCCGCGGAAATGGCGCAGCATGAGGGCGGGGGCCAGCACCAGCCAGAGCGCGCTCATGACCGTGCCGAAGGCGAAGTCGAGCAGGCCCACGCCGATGTCGTCGAGGCCGACGAACAGCGAGAAGGCAAAGGCAACGACGGCCGCGGCGAGCATGACGGCCCATTGCCGGTAGCGCCCCGTCAGCCAGAGCGAGGCGCCGGTCAGCATGACGGCCGTCGGCGCGATCAGGTAGAGCACCTCGCCCAGCGGCGACGAGAGGATGACGCGAAAGATCGGATCGAAGAAGGTCAGCATGACGACCAGCACGCCGAGGAAGGCGCCGACGACGGCGGCGAAGTCGCGGCGGGTCTCGGCCATGGCGGCGCCGAGCGCCAGGCCCAGCATGGCCAGAGCCAGATCATAGACCGACAGCGTGAACAGCGCACCGAGTTCGAGGAAGCCGTAGTCGTGCGGAATGCCCTGCGACAGAAGCAGGCCGATGACGCCGGCATTGAGCAGCCAGAGCGAGCGGCGAAACGACGGGTTTGCGAAGATCTGGGCGAAATCGGGACGGTTGCCGGCGGGAAGCGGGGTTGCTGCCGACCCGGCGGCCCGGGCGGAGGCCGCGGCGGCACTGGCAGCGGATTTTCCGCCGGCGCTTACGGTGGCGGTGGCTTTGGCGGTGGCCTTGGTCTTGGCTTCGGCCTGCCCTTTCGCCGCGGACGACGCCGCCTCGGGGCGCGGACGCTGGCCGTTCGCCGTGCTGCCGTCGGCCCTTACCCTTGCCTTCGGACGGGATCTCTGGCTCTGGCGGCGCTTGCTCATCGGTCGTCCGGTCTTTCTGCTGTCTCGATTGAAAGGCTAGGCCTCGCCTATTCCACAAACGGCTTGCTTTGTCATCCGCCGTGACGAGAATCGTCCTCAGGCAACCACCGGCGGGAATGGCCGACATGATGCGGATTCTGATGCTGAACGCAGTGACGCGGCGCGAGCGCAAGGACGCCACCAGCTTCGTCTTCGACACCGTCAACGACCTCGGCGGCTGGATCGACGACGTGCAGATGTATTCCAACCTGATGAACACGATCCGCCTGACGCTGTCCGCCGGCACCTACCCTGCCCTGGTCGCCGCACTGCGCGAGGGCGGCATCGCGGTCGACGAGCCCGGGACAGACCTTGCCGGCAACGATCCGGCGGCCGAGCGCATGGCGACGCTGCAGATCACCTTCATCCACGACGAGCCGGACATGCGGCGTGACGTGCCGGCTGTGCCGGGTTAGCGATGGGCAGACTGCCTCAGGGATCGACCTTCGCGGCACTGCCGATCGCCGCCTGCGCGGCCGACAGCCTCGCGATCGGCACGCGGAAGGGCGAGCAGGAGACGTAGTCGAGGCCAGCGCTTTCGCAGAAGTGGATCGAGGCCGGGTCGCCGCCATGTTCGCCGCAGATACCGAGTTTCATGTCGGGCCGGGTCTTGCGGCCACGCTCGGCGGCGATGCGGATCAGCTCGCCCACCCCGTCGAAATCGAGCGAGATGAAGGGATCGTGCTCGATGATGCCCTTGCGCTGGTAGGTCGGAATGAAGGCCGACGCATCGTCGCGCGAAATGCCGAAGGTGGTCTGCGTCAGGTCGTTGGTGCCGAAGGAAAAGAACTCGGCGGCCTCGGCAATGACATGGGCGCGCAGGGCCGCGCGTGGCAGCTCGATCATCGTGCCGACGAGGTAGGAGATATCCAGTCCCGCCTCGGTCATGACGTCCTTCGCCACCTTGTCGATCAGCGCCTTGACGTAGTCGAGCTCGGCTTTCAGGCCGACCAGCGGCACCATGATTTCCGGAACGACCGCAGCGCCCGTCTCGCGGGCGGCGGCGACGGCCGCCTCGAAGATGGCGCGGGCCTGCATCTCGGCGATCTCGGGATAGGAGATGGCGAGACGGCAGCCGCGATGGCCGAGCATGGGGTTGAACTCGTGCAGGGCGTCGACCCGCTGGCTGAGCAGTTGTGCATCCATGCCCATGGCGGCAGCCACTTCGGCGATCTCCTCCTCCGTCTTCGGCAGGAATTCGTGCAGCGGCGGATCGAGCAGGCGGATGGTCACCGGCAGGCCGTGCATGATGGAAAAGAGTTCGGTGAAGTCGGAACGCTGCATCGGCAGGAGCTTGCCGAGGGCCAGGCGGCGGCCGGTCTCGTCCTCGGCGAGGATCATCTCGCGCATCACCTGGATGCGCTCGCCCTCGAAGAACATGTGCTCGGTGCGGCAAAGGCCGATGCCCTCGGCGCCGAAGGAACGCGCGGCGCGCGCATCGACCGGCGTGTCGGCATTGGTGCGCACGGTCATGCGGCGCGCCTTGTCGGCCCACACCATCAACTGGGCGAAATCGCCGGAAAGCTCGGGCTGGAGCATCGGCACCTCGCCCTTCAGCACCTGGCCGGTCGAGCCGTCGATGGTGATGACGTCGCCCTTCTTCAGCGTGACGCCCGTGCCGATCAGCAGTTCGTTCCTGAGATCGACACGCATGGTGCCGGCTCCGGAAACACAAGGGATACCCATGCCGCGCGCGACGACGGCGGCATGGCTGGTCATGCCGCCGCGGGTGGTCAGGATGCCCTGGGCCGCATGCATGCCGTGAATGTCTTCCGGGCTGGTTTCGACGCGCACGAGGATGACCTTGCGGCCCTCTTCGTCCGCGATCACCGCCTCTTCGGCGGTGAAGACGACGGCACCGGTCGCCGCCCCGGGCGATGCCGGCAGGCCGGAGCCGATCACGTGGCGCTGGACTTTGGGGTCGATGGTCGGATGCAGCAGCTGGTCGAGCGAGGACGGCTCGATGCGCAGCACGGCCTCCTCTTCGGTGATCAGACCCTCGGCGACCATGTCGACGGCGATCTTCATCGCCGCCTTGGTGGTGCGCTTGCCGGAGCGGGCCTGCAGCATCCACAGCTTGCCGCGCTCGATGGTGAATTCGAGGTCCTGCATGTCGCGATAATGCGCTTCCAGCCGGTCACAGATGCGGCCGAATTCGGCGAAGGCCTCGGGCATGACCTTTTCCAGCGACGGCTTGTCGGAGCCACTCTCGATGCGGGCGGCCTCGGTGATCGACTGCGGCGTGCGGATGCCGGCGACGACGTCCTCGCCTTGCGCATTGACGAGGAACTCGCCGTAGAGCGATTTTTCGCCGGTGGACGGATTGCGGGTGAAGGCGACGCCAGTCGCCGACGACGAGCCGAGATTGCCGAAGACCATGGCCTGGACCGTGACAGCCGTGCCCCATTCGGCGGGAATGGCATGCAGCATGCGGTAGGTGACGGCGCGCGGGTTCATCCAGCTGGCGAAGACGGCGCCGATCGCCCCCCAAAGCTGGACATGCGGGTCCTGCGGGAAAGGCTCGCCGAGTGATTCCTCGATCATGTCCTTATAGAGTCCGGTGACATGCTGCCACTCGACGGCCGAGAGATCGGTGTCGAGCTCGTGGCCGAAGCGGGCCTTTTCATCCTCCAGGATCTCCTCGAAGACTTCGTGGTCGATGCCCATGACGACGTCGCCATACATCTGGATGAAGCGGCGATAGCTGTCCCAGGCGAAGCGGGCATCGCCGGAATTGTGGCCGAGCGCCTCGACGGTGCGGTCGTTGAGGCCGAGATTGAGGACGGTGTCCATCATGCCCGGCATCGAGGTGCGGGCGCCGGAGCGGACGGACAGCAGCAGCGGCAGGGAGGTATCGCCGAAACCGCGGCCGGTCGCCGCCTCCATGCCCTTGATGCCTTCCAGCACCTGAGTCTTCAGGTCGTCGGGCAGGCTGCGACCGTTCTCGTAGTAAAAGGCGCAGGCATCGGTGACGATGGTGAGGCCGGGAGGAACCGGCAGGCCAAGACTCGCCATCTCGGCCAGGTTGGCGCCCTTGCCGCCCAGATGGTTCCGATCGGCAGCACTACCCTCGGCGGCTCCGTTGCCGAAGGTGTAAACCCATTTCCTCATGCCTCATCTCCACCCGAACAGGCTTTTCCCGACGGTTTACAGCATATGTGACGGAATGAAAACGCCGGTGGCACATGATTATGTTGCATTGCATCATAATTGCGGCAGACAGTTAAGGCGGAAGAGCCACGGGCGCCGCCGGCGGACGCTTACTCCGCAGCCAGAACCCCCATCTCGGCCGGCGTCGGATCGCCGAGCACGACAGTCCCCAGTTTCAGGTCGGCGACGCGCATCACCGCCCGCTTGCCGTCTTCGGAATAGAGCAAGCGGATCGCGCTTTCGGCACAGTTGCCCGGCTGACAGGCGGCAAAGAGCTGCATCGCCCTGCCCCCGACCTCCACCCGGCTGGATGCCAGCGCCACATACCGGTCGCGGCTCACCATGTTACGCACCCAGGCCGGCAGGCCAGGCTTGCCTCGGATCAGGTCGACCAAGGCGGTGCGATGCGGCTCGGAGGCGGCGATGACGACGGGGAGGAAATTGCCGGACAGGGACGGTTGGTCGGCGGTCGCCGCCGACCGGCCGGAGAGCACGAGGCTCAAACCCAGCAGCAGAGCCGAAGCGACTGTCTTGCGTTCTCTTCCTCTCATGATTCTCGATCCTCCCGCCCCGACTCGGGCGTCACGGCGCGCCCGCATCCTTCCGCGATGCGCGGCCGATGGGAAGAGCGGAATTGCGGACCGGCGCGCGCCGCATCGGATGCAGCCTTACCGACCGCACCGAAGCGCGACCCGACTTCAGATGATCGAACTGTCGACGATGACCATGGGCCGGCTCATCGAGCAGTGCTCGACGCGCGCATCGACCCGGTAGATGTCGCGCAGCATGTCGCGGGTGATCACCTCTTCCGACGGGCCGCTGGCGACCAGCTTGCCCTCGGCGATCACCAGCGTGCGTTCGCAGTAGCGCAGGGCGTGGTTGAGATCGTGCAGCGCGATCACCACCGCCATGCCGGTGCGTCTGGCGAGCGCCGACATATAGGTCAGCACCTCGATCTGGCGGTAGAGGTCGAGCGCCGAGGTCGGCTCGTCCATCAGCAGGATTTCCGGCTTGCGGATCAGCGCCTGGGCGATCGCCACCAACTGGCGCTGGCCGCCCGACAGTTCGCCGAGATTGCGGAAGGCCCAGGGGGTGATCTTCAGCGAGGCGAGCACCCGGTCGATGTCGGCCAGCTCGTGGTCCTCGACCTGCCAGCCGGAGCCCTGCTTGGCCGCCATCAGCACCGATTCGTAGACCGAGAGAACGGCATTGCAGGCGGTGTCCTGCGGCATGTAGGAAATGCCTGAATCGCCCTTCATGCCGTCCACGACGACGACGGTGCCCGCCCCCTTGGCAAGCCCGGCGATGCGTTTCAGGAAGCTCGACTTGCCGGCGGCGTTCGGACCGATGACCGCGGTGAGGCCGCCCGGAGAGGGAATTTCGGCGGTGATGCCGGAGACGATCTCGGTGCGTCCGTAGCGGACGGAGAGATCCTGCATTGCCAGGCCTACCATGCGCGCCTCCGCTGGGTGAAAATCAGGACGAAGAAGAACGGCACGCCGACCAGCGCGGTGATCACCCCGATCGGCAGGATGGCGCCCGGGATGATCGACTTGCTGACCACCGAGGTGGCCGAGAGCAGCAGCGCGCCGCAGACCACCGAGGCCGGCAGGAAGAAGCGTTGGTCCTCCCCCACCAGCATGCGGGCGATATGCGGCCCGACCAGACCGACGAAGCCGATCGTGCCGACGAAGGAGACCGGAATGGCGGCGAGCAGCGCGACCACCATCAGCGTGGTGAGCCGAAGCCTTCGGACGTTGACGCCGAGGCTTGCGGCCTTCTCGTCGCCCATCCGGAGCGCGGTCAGCTGCCAAGCATTGCGGGCAAAGAGCGGGACTGCGATGACGAGCATGACGCCGGTGACCGCGACCTTGACCCAGGTCGCTTTGGTGAGGCTGCCCATGGTCCAGAAGACGACGGCAGCCAGCGCCTGTTCGGAGGCGAGATATTCGAGCAGCGACAGCGCCGCATTGAAGGTGAAGACCAGGGCGATGCCGAGCAGCACGATGGTCTCGACGGTCACGCCGCGTAGCGTCGAGGCGAAATGAATGAAGAGGGCCGCGAGCATGGCCATGATGAAGGCGTTGATCGGCACCATGAGGTGCACGGCGATCGGCACGAGCGAGACGCCGGCGACGAGGCCGAGGGCGGCGCCGAAGCTCGCGGCGGCAGAAATGCCGAGCGTAAACGGGCTCGCGAGCGGATTGGCGAGGATGGTCTGCATCTGCGCGCCGGCGAGCGACAGCGAGGCGCCGACGGTGACCGCCATCAGCGCGATCGGCATGCGGATGTCCCAGATCACCACCTGGCGCTGGATGTCGACGCTGTCCTTGTAAAAGAGCGCCTTCAGCACTTCCGCGATGGTGTAGTTGGCCGGCCCGAGCGCCATGTCGGCGGCGACCGACAGGAACAGCAGACAGCACAGGAAAGCGATCAGCAGGATGCGCCTGAAGGTCAGGGCGCGGTAAAGACCGCGCCCCTCCTTGATCGTGACGGTTTCGACAGCCGCGGCCATATCAGTTGCCGGCGTTCAGCGAGACCCAGTAACCGGGCCGGTAGTCGACGGGCAGGAAGCGCTCATGCAGGGTGCGGAAGGTCTGGTCCGGATCGAGATCCTTGAACAGGTCCGGATGCAGCCACTTGGCGATCTGCTGCACGGCGACGAACTGATAGGGATTGTTGTAGAACTGGTGCCAGATGGCATGGACATTGCCGTCCTTGACCGCCTTGATGCCGGTGAAGGCCGGGCGCTCCATCAGCTTGGCAAGCTTTTCGGCGCTCTTTGCGGCATCCGCACCCGGGCCGACGCCGACCCATGCACCGCCGGGGACATAGAGTTCCCAGTTGGCGCCGGTGATGATGACCTGATCCGGGTTGGAGGCGATGATCTGCTCGGGATTGACCGTGCCGAAGGTGCCGGGGATGAAGTCCGAGGCCATGTTGGTGCCGCCGGCGAGCGCGACCATCTGGCCGAAGTTCTCGTTGCCGAAGGACATGCAGCAATCATCGGAATAACCGCCGGCGCGTTCCATGAAGACGCTCGGGCGCTTGAGATCGGCGACCTTGGCGAGCACGTCGGTGACCCTGGCGATCTCGGCGGCGCGGAAGGCGATGAACTCCTCGGCGCGGGCCTGCTTGCCGAACAGTTCGCCCATCAGGCGCATTGACGGCTCGGTGTGGAGCATCGGCTTTTCACGGAAATCGACATAGACCAGCGGAATGCCGACCTTGCCGAGCCTTTCGATATAGCCGGCCTCCTCGGTCGCGGTCTTGGCGTCGATGTTCATGATGATGACGTCGGGCTTCAGCGCCACCGCCTGCTCAATGTCGAAGGTTCCGTCCTTCATGCCGCCGAAGGTCGGCAGCTTTTCCATTTCCGGGAATTTTTCCAGATAGGCGTTGTAGCCGTCGAGGTCGGCCTTCTTGAAGTCGTCGCGCCAGCCGACGACACGCTTGAAGGGCTCTTCCGTATCGAGCGCGGCGACGAAATACATCTGCCGGCCTTCACCGAGGATCACGTGCTCGACCGGCACGGCGACTTCGACCTCGCGGCCGGTAATATCGGTCAGCTTGACCTTGTCCTGGGCCATCGCAGCCCCTGAAAAAAGCACAGCAAGACCCAGGGCGGCTGACGCCACCTGATTGAAGATATTCATTTTTCTCTCCAGCGATAATTTATCGCTGGAATAGATTTCATGATCTTTACAGTCAAGAATTATCTTTTATAACGCTTCCAAACTCGAGACGTGTCGGAGCAGAGAGAATGAACCTGGCGAGCAATTACAGCCTGAAGGACGAGATCAAGGCCTACTGGTCGGAACGGGCGGCGACCTTCGACGAGCAGCCGGGTCACGAGATCTTTTCCGAGGGCGAACGCGCCGCATGGCAGGCTCTGTTCCTCAAACATCTGGGTCGCGGTGAAGGACGGCGCGCCGTCGACCTCGCGTGCGGCACGGCGGTCGTCTCCCACCTGCTCGACGATATCGGCTTTCGGGTCACCGGCATCGACTGGGCGGAACCCATGCTGGAGCGCGCGAGGCGCAAGGCCGCGGCCCGCAAGCGGCCGATCGAATTCCTGCTCGGCGATGCGGAAGTGACGATGGAGCCGGACAATTCCGCCGACGTGGTGACCAATCGCCACCTGGTGTGGACGCTGGTCGATCCGGCCGCGGCCTTTCGCGAATGGCACCGCATCCTCAAGCCCGGCGGCAAGCTGCTGATCATCGACGGCGACTTCGTCAATCCCGGTCCGCTGTCGCGCCTGTTCTCCAGGCTCTCCGGCCTTGTCCAGAAAATCGGCCTGATGGCGCCGGACAAGCGGCACGGTCCCGGCGCGCTTGGCGAAACCCATCGCAGCATCCTGTCGCGCGTCTACTTCTCCAACGGCGCGCGGGCGGACGAGGTCGTGCACCTGTTGAGCGAAGCCGGTTTCACCGACATCCGGGTCGATTTCGACCTGAAGGCCATCCATCGCCAGCAGCGTAAGAATTTCTCGCTGCTGAAGGGGCTGGAGCGGGCAACGCAGCACCGCTACGCGATCTCGGCGGTCAAGAAGGGGTGAGGGGACCGGGGCAGACCGAACTCAGGGCCGGCGGCGCCCTGTACTCGTCTAACAAGCCCAAAATCGCATATGTTCGAATTCTACTATTTATTCATATTTCATAGTTCCGGCTCATACTGACCCTCGCAGTATCTAGAACGATGGGAACTGATAGCAGGTGTCTACAAAGCAGGTTTCGGAAAAACTGGCCTCACTCCACGAGGAATCGGCGGCCCTGATTGCCGTCTTCGATCCGGATGACCGCCTGCGTTACGCCAATGCCGCTTTCCGCAAAGCCTACTTTGTCGAACCCGACGAGACACCGCTGTGGCCGGACCTGATGCGCCGAAACTGGGAGGCGGGCCGCGGTGCGATCATCGCCCATCCCGACATGGATGCCTGGCTCGCCTCGACCATCTCACGCAGGGGCAAGGTGCCGCGCCGCGCCTTTGAGAGCGATCTCCTGGACGGACGCTGGCTGTGGATCGTCGAGACCGTGCAGCCGGATGGCTGGATGCTTTATGTCGCAACCGACATAACCGAATTGAGGACAGAAGAGCGCGAACTGCGGCAATTGCGCGACTTCGCCACGCGCGCCGCGCAGACCGATGAACTCACCGACATTTCCAATCGTCGCCATATGTGGGTTCTGCTGGAAGATCTCCTCAGCGGCACGCATCCATCCGGCACGCGGCAGGGCTGCCTGTGCCTGTTCGACCTAGACCTCTTCAAGCAGATCAACGATCGCTTCGGCCACCAGGCCGGCGACATGGTGCTAGTCGACTTCGCCCGCACGGTTCAGAGCAACATTCGGCTGCAGGACGGCTTCGGCCGCATCGGCGGCGAGGAATTCATGCTGCTCATGCCCGGCACGTCGATCTTCCATGCGAAGAAGATCGTCGATCGGATCTTTGCCGCGATCCACGAGCGCCGGCCGCTGCAGAACGCCAAGGATTTCACCTATACGTTCTCCGCAGGCCTTTCCGAGATCAGAGCCGACGACACGCCCCAGACCGTCTACTCGCGCGCCGACCAGGCGCTCTACCAGGCCAAGCACGAAGGCCGCGACCGCCTGATGCTGGCGGCGTGAAACCCTGTTTCATCGAAAACGTGGAAGACGGATACCCCGACCTAGACCGCGTCGCGCTCACGCAGCGCCTCCGCCGTCTCCAGGTCGACCGACACCAGCTGGGAGACGCCCTGCTCGGCCATGGTGACGCCGAACAGGCGGTTCATGCGGGCCATGGTGATTGGATTGTGGGTGATGATGACGAAGCGCGTCTCGGTCGAGGCGGCCATTTCGTCCATCAGGTTGCAATAGCGCTCGACATTGTGGTCGTCGAGCGGCGCGTCCACTTCGTCCAGCACGCAGATCGGCGCCGGGTTGGTGAGGAAGACCGCAAAGATCAGCGCCATGGCCGTCAAGGCCTGCTCGCCGCCCGACAAAAGCGTCATGGTCTGCGGCTTCTTGCCGGGCGGACGGGCGAGGATTTCGAGGCCGGCTTCGAGCGGGTCGTCGCTTTCGATCAGCTGAAGCTCGGCCGTGCCGCCGTTGAACAGGTGGGTGAACAGGCGCTGGAACTGGGCGTTGACCACGTCAAAGGCGGCCAGCAGGCGCTCGCGGCCCTCGCGGTTGAGGCTCTGGATCGCGCCGCGCAGCTTCTTGATCGCGTCGATGATGTCGTCGCGCTCCTTGATGAGCGCGGCCAGCCGCTCCGACAGCTCCTTCTGTTCCTCGTCGGCCCTAAGGTTGACCGCACCGAGGCGCTCGCGCTCGATGCGCAGGCGGTCGAGATCGCGTTCGACCTCGCGCAGATCCGGGATCTCCGACGGATCCTTGAGCCCCGTCAGCCGGAACGCTTCGTGCGGCGGAACGGCCAGCGCTTCGTGGATGCGGGTTTCGGCTTCCTTGCGCCAGTCGCGGGCGGAGACCAGGCGTTCTTCGGCGCGGCCGCGTTTCTCGCGGCTTTCGGCGAGTTCGGCCAGTGCTGCGGCGGCCTTCTGGTCGGCGTCACGCTGGCGCGTCTCGGCCTCGACCAGCCGGTCGGCGGCGGCGCGGCGTGCGGCTTCGGCCTTTTCCAGCTCGTTCATCAGGGCGCGGCGCTTTTCCTCGACCTCGTCGGGCGCCATTTCAAGCCCGATCATCTCATCTTCCGCCTCGGCCACGCGGTCGCGCAGCGTGGCGATATGCTCCTCGGCGTTTCTCGCCCGCGCCTGCCAGGTCGAGCGCTCCTGGCGGATGGCGAGGATACGGCGCCGACGGCTCTCGTCCTCGCGGGCGAGCCCCTCAAAACGGGCGCGCGCCTCGGCAAGCCGGCCGCGGTCGGTCGCGACCTCGGCCTCGGCCTCGCGCAGCCTGACGTCGAGGGCGGAGAGGTCCGGCGTTTCCTCGATCTCGATGCGGGCGTTTTCCTCCTGTTCCAGCGCTTCCTCGATCTGCGCCTTCAGGCCGTTCACCGCCTCCTCGATGACGACACGCCGGCGGATGAGATCGCCCGAGGCGCGTTCCGCCTGGGTCAGCGCCTCGCGCGCTTCGGCGAGATGGCGGATCGACAGGCGCTGCCTGTCGCGCGCCTCGGCCAGCCGGGACTCCTCGCTGCGGATCGCGTCGAGCGCCTCGGCGAGACGCTCCTCGGCCTCGTTCAGCGCATATTGCGCCTCTTCGACCTCCGTCTCGATCTCGGTCAGGCGGTTCTTCTGGGCCAGGCGAAGGGCGGCCGCACTCGGGGCTTCGGAGCCCGCCACATGGCCGTCCCAGCGATAGACGGCGCCTTCGCGGGTGACGAGGCGCTGGCCGGGGCGAAGCTGCGGCATCAGGCGAAGCGCCGTCGCCTCGTCGACGATGCCGATCTGGCGCAGGCGACGCGTCAGAGCCGGCGGCGCGCGCACATGATCGACCAGCGAGGCAATGCCCGCCGGCAGGGCCGGATCGCCGGCACCGTCGCCGTTCAGCATCCAGTGGGCGGGCGCCGCCGCATCGAGCGGGCTGTCGAGATCGTCGCCGAGGGCGGCACCGAGCGCCGTCTCGTAGCCGCGGGTGACGGTCAGTTCTTCCGCCACGGGGGTGAAATCGCCCGAAACGGCCGAGGCCAGCATGCGGGAGATCGTGCGCGCCTCGGTTTCCAGCGCATTGAGTTTCGAACGGGCGGCTTCGAGCGGCGCGCGCGTCAGGCTCTCGGCGCGGCGGGCTTCGGCCAGGCGGTCCTCGATCTCGGCGGTTGCGGCTTCGCTGTCGGCCAGCGCCTGTTCGGCGGCCTCGACCATTTCGCGCTTTTCGTCCGGATCGGGAAGGGATGCGATGCGGGCGGCGATCTGCTCCAGCTCGCCATTGGCCTCCGCCACCTGGCGCTCCAGGCGCTGGCGGCGGTCGGCCAGATCGCGGACCAGGCGTTCCAGCTGGTTGCGGCCGGCCGCGGCCTCGGCGCGCTCGGCGGTCAGCGCGGCAAAGCGCTTCTCGCTGTCGGAAAGGGTCGCCGCGGCCGCCTCGAAGGCGATACGGGCTTCTTCGCCGGTGCGGCCGGAATCGGCGAGGATGTCCTCGAGTTCCACCTCTTCCGCCGTCAGCCGCTCCAGCACTTCCGCATTCTCGGCGACCAGAGTTTCCTCGCGGCGGATGTCCTCGCCCAATTGCGCAAGCCGGCGGGTGAGTTCGTCGCGGCGGCGCAGCAGTCGGCCGGCCTCCTCGTCGAGCTGGGTGCGGGCGATCTGCAGGCGCTGAAGCGCCGCGGCGCAGCGGGCCTCCTCCTCGCGCAGTTCCGGCATCTTGAGGCTGGCGATGCCTTGCGCCTTGGCCGCCTCCATCTGCGCCTGCGCCTTCTCGGCGACGATCGAGGTCGCCTGGTTCAGCGCGCTTTCCGCCTCGCCCTCGGCCTGCTTGGCCTGGCTCCAGCGGATGTGCAACAGCATGGCCTCATGCGCCCGGATATCGGCGGAGAGCATCTTGAAGCGGTTGGCCTGGCGGGCCTGGCGCTTGAGGCTCTCGATCTGCGTCTCGAGCTGGGCGGTGATGTCCTCCAGCCGCTCGAGATTGGTCTCGGCGGCGCGCAATCTCAGCTCCGCCTCATGGCGGCGCGAATGCAGGCCGGAAATGCCGGCCGCCTCTTCGAGCAACTGGCGGCGCGCCTGGGGCTTGGCCTGGATCAACTCGCCGATGCGGCCCTGGCCGACCATGGACGGCGAACGGGCGCCGGTCGAGGCATCGGCGAACAGGAGCTGCACGTCCTTGGCGCGCGCTTCCTTGCCGTTGATGCGATAGACCGAGCCCTCGCCGCGCTCGATGCGGCGCGTCACCTGGATCTCGTCGGCATCGTTGAAGGCGGCGGGCGCGGTGCGGTCGGAATTGTCGAGATAGAGGCCGACTTCGGCGGTGTTGCGGGCGGGCCGGTTGCCGGAGCCGGAGAAGATCACGTCGTCCATGCCGGACGCGCGCATGTTCTTGTAGGAGTTTTCGCCCATCACCCACCGCAGCGCCTCGACAAGGTTCGACTTGCCGCAGCCGTTCGGCCCGACGACGCCGGTCAGGCCCCGTTCGATGATGAATTCGGTCGGTTCGACAAAGGACTTGAAGCCGAGCAGGCGCAGGCGGTTGAACTTCATGCCGCCCCCGCCCAGTTGCGAGACGGGCCGCGGAAGCCGAGCAAGTCTGCCCCCCTTTGCCCTGCCGGGCATCTCCCCCTCAAGGGGGGAGATCGGCGTGTGGCCGGCGCCTTGATGCCGACTCCTGCGGCTGCGAACGAGGCCAAGCGACACGGTATGGGCGTGAACTCGGAGGAGCCCCGCAGAAAAGGAAATGGTCGTGCGGGTCGCGTGCGGCCAATCTCCCCCCTTGAGGGGGAGATGTCCGGCAGGACAGAGGGGGGTGACCCCAAGCTCGCCGAATGAGTACGGACCGAGAGGTCGCTGTCGCTGCCCCTCATCCGCCTGCCGGCACCTTCTCCCCGTCCAAACGGGGAGAAGGACGAATGCCGCGACGTCGGCACCCCCTCGCCCCGCTTGCGGGGAGAGGGGCAAGTGCTCGCCTTCACCATGGTTGCAGCCAGCAAAACGGGCGCGCGGGCTTCCCCGCCACCCGCCGGAATGCGGGGGCGCCGATCAGAGCATGCTGTCGATGAGCGCCGACATGGTATCAACCGACATGTCCCCCGAATAGCTCTTGCCGTTGATCAGGAAGGTCGGCGTCGACTGAATGCCGAAATCCTTGGCCCCGCGATCGCGGACTGCCGTCACATCACCGGCAAGTTTCTGGTTCGTCAAGCAGGCGTCGAAGCTCTCCTGTGTAAAACCACCGAGTTTCGACAATTGCAGCATGGCGCCGCGCACATCGTTGTCCGCCGGGGCGGCCCAGGTCATCTGCTGCTTCATGAACATGGAGACGAAGGGGAAGAAGCGCTCCTCCGGCGTGCAGCGCGCCAGCATGAAGGCGGCGAGCGACGCGGTGTCGCCCGGGAAGGGAAATTCGCGAATGATGAAGTAGGCCTTGCCGCTGTCGACATACTTGGCCTTGATCGCGTCGAAGGTCTTGGTGTGGAAGTTGGCGCAGTGCGAGCAGGTCATCGACATGTATTCGATGATCTTGACCGGTGCGTTCGGATCGCCGAGAGCCATTTCCTTCATCGGGCCGGGCTTCAGCGCCTCGGCCATGTCGATGTCACGGTCGGAGGTCGGCAGTTCGACCTTGGCGGCCGGAGCAGCCGGTTCGGCCGCAGGCGCCGGTGCCTGGGCGGTTTCCGTGGCGGCCGGAGCCGGTGCGGCGGCAGGCGCGGGCGTGGCCGCAGGCGCCGTTGCGGTCTCGGCCGGGGCTGCGGGCGTTGCCGGAGCGGCGGGCGCCGCCGTGCTGGTTTCAGCCGGCTTCGGCGCCGCGTCGGCAGCCTTCTTTTCGGTGTCGTCGCTGCAGGACGCGAGCACGGCGGCCATGGCGATGACGGCTGCGCCACCGAGCAGGCGGCTCTTGGTGAGGATCGGATCGAGTTTCGGCATCAATGCACCCTGATGACTGTTTTTGACGTTGCCAACCGTTATCGCGGCAATCGGCAGCAAACAAGGCGGGCACCGGCCCGATGCATCAAAGAATCGTGACTTCAGGAGGCTAACGCATTAAATCTTCTTCATGTTCGCGGCTGGGCGGTTATTTGCGCCGCGGCGACATGACGCCCGTGCCGAGACGCTCGATCGCCAGGCGAAGCTTGTCGTCGGTGATGCCTTCCATCATGCCGGCGAGCTTCTTCGCCTTTTCGCCCTCCAGCTTGCGCGGCCGCGGACGTTTCAGCGTCGCGGTGGAGACGGGCTTCTGGACGATGCGGATCTGGCCGATCGCCGGATAGCCGAAGAAGCCGTTGATGCGGGCAATCAGTTCGCCCTGGGCATGGGAGAGAAAGAGCGCGCGGGCGCCCTCGCAGGCGATGGTCAGCACGCCGGGCCTGTGGCCGCCCTCGTCGCCCGGATCGCCATGGCGCGGCCAGGCGATCTTTTCGGGTCTTGTGCAATCGGCGAAATTCTCGCCGGCGATCTCGTCCCAGGAGCCGAGCAGCGCCGTGTTGATGCCGGCGCGGCGGGCGAGCATCGGATCGATGATGCCATTCGCCACCTCGGAGATCTGGATCACGCCTTTTCTGGGAGCACGCATGGAAACCGACTGAGCCTTTCACATCACCCCTTGAACGGCCGGGTGATTTGGCCAGATATAGGGCACTTCCCCCATGAGCAGCAAATGACGAGCGTGACAATCCAGAAGAAACCCGCGGCCGCGCCCCTGCTCGCCTGGTATGATCGCCACCACCGCGACCTGCCCTGGCGCATATCGCCGGCCATGGCCGCGCGTGGCGTGACGCCCGATCCCTATCACATCTGGCTGTCGGAGGTCATGCTGCAGCAGACTACGGTTGCGGCGGTGAAGGCCTATTTCGCCAAGTTCGTCGACCTCTGGCCGACAGTCGCCGATCTGGCCGCCGCTCCCTCCGAGGACGTGATGGTCGCTTGGGCGGGGCTTGGCTATTACGCGCGGGCCCGCAACCTGAAGAAATGCGCCGAGGCGGTGGCGGCTGCGCATGGCGGACGCTTTCCCGACACGGAAGAAGGCTTGAAGGCGCTTCCCGGCATCGGTGATTATACGGCAGCCGCCGTCGCGGCGATCGCCTTCAACCGCCCCGCGGCGGTGATGGACGGCAATGTCGAGCGGGTGATCTCGCGGCTCTTTGCCATCGACGCACCCCTGCCCGGCTCCAAACCGCAGATGAGTACCCGCGTCTCGGCGATGACGCCGCAGGACCGGCCGGGCGATTTCGCCCAGGCGATGATGGACCTCGGCGCGACGATCTGCACGCCAAAGCGGCCCGCCTGCGCGCTCTGTCCGTTCAACGATCTCTGCATCGCCCTGGCCACCGACGATCCGGAGCGGTTTCCCGTCAAGGCAGCGAAGAAGGAAAAGCCGGTGCGGCTCGGGGCGGCCTTCGTCGCGGTGGATACCGACGGGCACCTGCTCTTAAGGCGCCGACCGGACAGCGGCCTGCTCGGCGGCATGACCGAGGTGCCGACCACCGCCTGGACGTCGCGGGTGGACGGCGAGACGGGGATTGAAGCGGCGCCCTTTGCCGCCGGCTGGCAGGCCTGCGGCACCGTCACCCATGTGTTCACCCATTTCGAGCTTCGGCTCGGCGTCTACCGCGTGCAGGTATCCCGCGCGGAGACCGGTCCGGTTCACGGCTTCTGGGCGCCGGTGACAAATCTTGACGGCGAGGCGCTGCCGACCGTCATGAAAAAAGCGATTGCCGCTGCTATTCCGACCGCGTTTTCGACCAGCAAAGGATAAGACATGCCCGCGCCCATCCGCCATATCGTCTTCGACATTGGCAAGGTACTGATCCATTACGATCCCAACCTGCCCTATTCCCGCATCATTCCCGACGAGGCGGAGCGTCGCTGGTTCTTCGACAATGTCTGCACCCACGACTGGAACATGGAGCAGGACCGCGGACGCGGCTGGGCCGAGGCCGAAGCGGAGGTCATCGCCCGCTATCCCGAGCGCGAGGAGCAGATCCGCGCCTTCCGGCTGAACTGGCGCGAGATGGTGCCGCATGCCTATGAGGACAGCGTGACGCTGATGACCGGCCTGATCGACGCAGAGCGCGACGTCACCATGCTGACCAATTTCGCCGCCGACACGTTCCGGGAGGCGAGGGAAATGTATCCCTTCCTCGACCTGCCGCGCGGCGTGACCGTGTCCGGCGAGGTCGGCCTGCTGAAGCCGGATGTGGCGATCTACCAGCGTCATGCCGGCGATTTCGGCCTCGATCCGGCGACCTGCCTGTTCATCGACGACGTGACCGTCAACGTCGAAGGCGCCCGCGCCGCCGGCTGGCAGGCGGTTCAGTTCCTCGGCGCCGACCAGCTGCGGGCCGACCTGAAGGATCTGGGCGTCGAGGTCTAAGATCGGCGCGGGGCACCGCGGCAAAATGCCCTTGAAATCATATGCGCTCTATGTCATGTTTCCCCATGACTTGGAGCGTATTGCTGCATGAAGCCTTCGATCCGGAATTCGAGGCCCTACCCGAGCTGGTCAGGGACGAAATCTTTGCGAGCCTGCCGCTACTCAAGACCTATGGCCCGCAGCTCGGGCGCCCATGGGCAGACACACTAAAGGGCTCTCGCCACCCGAACATGAAGGAACTGCGTTTCAAGGCCGATGACGGCGTCTGGCGCGTCGCCTATGCGTTCGATCCGAAGCGGCAAGCCGTGCTGCTTGTCGCTGCGGACAAGTCCGGCGGAAGCGAAAAGCGCTTCTATAGACAGCTGATCGACAAGGCGGACCGGCGCTTCACGGAGCATCTGAAGGATCTGGAAGGAAAAAACGATGGCAAGAACGCTTGATGAGGCTCTGGCCGCCCTGCCGGAAGAAAAGCGCAAGGAACTGGAAAAGCGCGGCCAGGAACGGCTCGATGAATACAGGACCTTGCAGGACCTGCGCAAGGCACGCGACCTGACGCAGGAAAAGGTGGCCGAAATTCTCGGCGTCAATCAGGAAAACGTTTCGCGCATGGAGCGTCGCAGCGATCTGCTCCTGTCGACCCTGCGCGACTACATCACGGCGATGGGAGGCGACCTCGAGATCATCGCACGCTTTCCGGACAGGAAACCCGCCGTTCTCACGAGCATCTTTGCTTCCGAAGACGGCGGCGAGGACAAGCCCAAACGAGCGGGCAACCGATAGGAATGATCAGCTCGCGGCAATCTCGAGGAACTTCTCCTCGAGCCGGCGGGTGAAAAGGGCGGTATCGAACAGCGGCGCGGTGGTGCGCGCCTCGATCAAGTTCTGGCGCAGGCGGAGATGGCGGTCCCCGTCCTGCGCCAGTTCGACCGCCAGGCGGACGAATTCTGAAAGGTCGCCGGCAACGAGCTGCGGCTGTCCGACGGCGGAAAGCAGGCTTTCCGACACGCGGCTGGCAAAGCTCGTGCCCTTGACGGTCACCACCGGCACGCCGCACCACAGCGCGTCCGAAGTCGTGGTGTGGCCATTATAGGGCGCGGCATCGAGGGCGATGTCGGCCTCGGTGAGGCGGCGCAGATGCTCGGCCAGCGGCTTTTTCGGCGCAAAGACCAGGCGGGCCGGGTCGATGCCATGGGCTCTCGCCGCCTTCTGCAGGTTTGCCCGGATCAGTGGCGACTGGTCCGAGAGCCACAGAACCGAACCGTCGACTGCGGCCAGAACCTGCATCCAGGCGGCAAAGACAGTGCCGCGGATCTTCTGCGGCTGGTTGAACGAGCAGAATACGGCGCCATTCACCGGCAAGCCATGCGCCTGGCGTGCGGCGGCGCGGTTGGGGGCGCGCTCGACAGCTTCGCGGCTGCGGTCGTTCGCCTGGTAGCTGCCGTCGAGGCGGAGCAGCTTTTCCTGGTAGAAGGGGATCGAGCGATCGGGCGTGACGATGCGGTCGGTGACGGCATAGTCGATGCCGACGCCGGGGACCGAGCCCGGAAAGCCGAGATAGGTGACCTGCACCGGTGCCGGACGGCGGCAGAAGATGCCGAGCCGGTTACCCTGGGTGAAGCCCTTGAGGTCGACGAGAATGTCGAGGTCCAGCGAGCGCACCAGATCGGCGGCGGCATCGTCGTCGAGGGCGAGGATGTCGATATAGAAATCGATCGCCTCGAGGAAACGTTCGCGCACCGGGCCTTTGCGCTGGTCCTCCGCCGTGTGGCAGATGCCGTAGACGGCGAAGCGTTCGCGGTCATGGGCTTCCAGCACGCCGGCGAACAGGGCCATGGTGGCGTGGTCGCAGAAATCGGACGAGAGGTAGCCGATGCGGATCGGGCCGGGCGCACGCTCGCTGCGCGACCATTTCGGTGCGACAGAGGGAAAGACCGCTTCGGCCGTGCGGCGGGCGCAGCGGGCGTGGTATTCCTCGTCGCCGGACCAGACCAGCGCGCGGAAGGCGTTTTCGCGAATGTCGGCGGTCACGCCTTCCCGGGCATAGGCTGCCTGAAGCTCGGCCTGAAGACGATCGGCCAGCGGGAAATCGCAAAGGTTTCCGGCGCACCAGAAGAGTTCCGACAGCGCCAGCCGCTCCTGAGGGTTCGCCGCATAGGCCTGAAGCAGCGGCGGATAGGCTTCCTCGTAGAGGCCGAGCCCGGAGAGCACGATGCCGGCATTGAGGAAATTGCCGAAGTTCTGGCCCTTCACTGCCAGGTTGCGCGCATAGGGCAGCGCATCGGCATAGCGGCCGGCCTCGCGATGAAGGCTGCAGATCGAATGGACGAGATCGAGATCGTCCGGCAGATGCTTTTCCAGCATCAGCATGGCGGAGAGCGCCGCATCGCCGTCGCCGACGGCCAGATAGTGGGAGGCGGCGCGGAAGGCGACCTCGCGCTTGAGGTTCGGGGTCAGATCGATGGCGCCGGCATAGAAGGTCGCGGCCATGGCCCGGTCGCCCAGCCGCTCGTGAATCGTGGCGGCCAGAATCATCGGCTGCGCATCACCGCGCTCGGTCTCGAACAGCGAATAGAGCGTCGCCAGGGCGGATTTGAGATCGCCCTCGTTGAACTGCTGCTTCGCCTGATCCAGCAATGCCGTCACGTCTTCGTCATCCCCATGTTTCGCCGCCATGGTTAGGCGGACCGACTTGTCCGAAACTGTCGGCCGGGCGAAGGTGGCGTCCGGCCGTCCCGATCCGCTGGCAGCCTTTCACACTCTCCCCGCGCCTCCTGGAGCCTTCATGACCTTCGATCCCGTCGCCGCCGCCAAGCGCTATCTCGACGCCGTCAACGATCTCGACTTCGCCGTCATCGAGGATTTCTACGCGGAGGACGCGGTCTATGGCTCGGTGAAGGTCGGAGGTCTTAAGGGCCGCGACGCGATCCTGACGGCATTCCGTCAGTATTTCAAAACCTATCCCGACCAGCAGGCGGTCGACGAACTGATCGAGGCGGTCTCGCCGCTTGCCGCCCGCGCCGTCTGGCGGCTGAAGGCGACGAATGCCGAGACCGGCGAGCCGCTCATCCGCTTCGGCGAGGAGACCATCACCTTCAATGCCGACGGCAAGATCGTCTCCGTCGAGGTCACCGACTACAAGGTCTAGGATCCGGCACGCCTGAAACGGATGACGCCCGGCGCTTTCGCACCGGGCGTCAAGGCTCTCCTGCCGGGACTAGAGGTACAAGACCGGCCGGAGAAACTCCGGACTGGCAAAGCTGGGCGGATCGTCAGTCCAGCTTTGCCAGCCCACTGCGGATGATCGTCCGGAGTTCATCGATCGGACGCAGGGACTGCCCGTCATCGATGTGCCAGAAGGTCCATCCGTTACATGCATCAACGCCCTGCACCTTGGCGCCCAGACGGTGAATGGAGCCGGCATCGCCGCCGGAAGCGAGCGTGCCGTCGGCGCGCACGACCGCCGAATGGCGGCGCCTGGCGCAGGTGAGAACCTGTCCC
This sequence comes from Allorhizobium sp. GW101-3B10, assembly GCF_059424725.1. NCBI lineage: Bacteria > Pseudomonadati > Pseudomonadota > Alphaproteobacteria > Hyphomicrobiales > Rhizobiaceae > Allorhizobium > Allorhizobium sp. GW101-3B10. The sequence continues at coordinate 2,760,752 of NZ_JBWKZR010000001.1, forward strand.
GGCTTGACCATGCCGCTCTCGACCAGAGTGTTGAAGGCGACGCGCGGTTCGGCCTTCTTGCCGGTCAGCACGGTCAGTTCGGTCTTGCCGAGCGGGGTCACGGCCGCGATGCGGGCCGAGGCCGCGTCGATGTAGTCCTGCTCGCGCTCGATGCCGACGAAATTGCGACCGAGACGCTTGGCCACCGCACCGGTGGTGCCGGAGCCGAAGAACGGGTCGAGCACGATGTCACCGGGCTTGGTGGAGGCCATGATGATGCGGGCGAGCAGCGCTTCCGGCTTCTGGGTCGGATGGACCTTTTTGCCGTCGTCGCCTTTCAGGCGCTCGCCGCCCGAGCAGATCGGGAAGAGCCAGTCGGAGCGCATCTGCACGTCGTCGTTCGAGGCCTTCAGCGCATCGTAATTGAAGGTGTAGCCCTTGGACTTGGCGTCGGGCGAGGCCCAGATCATCGTCTCGTGGGCGTTCTGGAACCGGCGGCCCTTGAAGTTCGGCATCGGGTTGGTCTTGCGCCAGACGATGTCGTTGAGGATCCAGAAGTTGAGATCCTGCAGTGTGGCGCCGACGCGGAAGATGTTGTGATAGGAGCCGATGACCCAGATCGTGCCGGTGGGCTTGAGCACGCGACGGCAGGCCAAGAGCCAGGCGCGGGTGAAGGCGTCATAGGCCTCGAAGGAGGCGAACTGGTCCCATTCGTCGTCGCAGGCATCGACGAGGCTCTGATCGGGACGGTGCAGCGCGCCGCCGAGCTGCAGGTTGTACGGCGGATCGGCGAAGATCGCATCGACGGACTTGTCGGGCAGCGCCTCGAGTGCAGCGACGCAGTCGCCCTTGATGATCGAATTGACCCAGGAGAAGGGATCAGTGGAACGGCGGAGATCGGCGAGCGGGAATACGGAAGCCATCGGTTACTCACTCTTACGCTGACGCAGCACGGGATAACGAGGCTTATGGTTACTGATCTTGGTTACCAAAGGCTGAATGAAACAGATGAAATTCCGGAGAACTCAAGCGCTTCGCTTCGAAACGGAGCACGACATGGTGAATCCGCGCGAGCCGGGGCCCGTCAGTCCCGGCCCTCGTCAAAGGCGCGAACGGTGGCGCGCCGGGCCTGCGCGCGCCAGACGCGGGTAAGGTTGGCGCGGACCCATTCGATGTCGACGCGGTCCGGGCGGGCCAGCACCAGCGGATGGGGGCGGTGGTGGTCGGTGGTGAAGAAAGTGTCGGGCTCCACTTCGATCAGATGGTCGCGCTCCTCGAAGGGCACCTTGAACACCGGGCAGTCATGCGTCGGGTTCCAGAAGACCATGGCCTTTCCGTTGACCTTGAAGGAGGGCGAACCCCAGGAGGTGGTCTCCTCGGTGCCCGGCAGGGCGAGAATGATGTCGCGCAGGGTGTCGAGCGTAATCATGGTGGCGCCTCCTTGCAGCAATCTGCCAGAGGTCGTGGGACGTGTCATCTGCCTCGGGCTCTGCCCCTCATCCGGCGCTATCGCGCCACCGTCTCCCCGCAGGCGGGGAGACGGGCGACCGCCGGCCTAGGGCGCGACCCGGGCGCCGACATAGCCGCCGTCCGCGACACCGTCGCAGAGGTCGGACCACTCACAGCCGGAACAGGCAGTACGGATCTCGCCGGTCGCGAAGGTTTTCCGCAGGCGGGCGAGGAGGCTGGCGCCCGGCGTGATGCGGGCGCCAGGGCGAAGGGGGCTGCCGAGCAGGCGGGCGACGGCCTCCGTCGCCGCCCGATCCCGCTCCACGACGCTTTCGCCATGGCAATGGGCATCGGGGTCTGCGGTGAGCGGCCCGCAAATGTCGTCCGGCCCCGCCACCATTTCGATCTCCTCACCGGCCGAAAGACGGGCGGCAATCGCCTCGTAGTTCTCGACGAAGGCGGGGGAATAGCCCTTGCCGACATAGGTCAGCATGCAGAGCAGATGGTGGGCACGGAGCCGGACGGTCACGGGTTCGCCGGTTCCTGCCTCAGAGCTCGATCGGCTTGCTCGTCCGACGGTCGAGCGCCATCAGCAGGGCGGCGGCGAGCGCGGACTTGATGACGGCGCCCAGGATGAACGGCATGACGCCGAGGGCAAGACCTTTCTCCACGCCCAGCAGATAGGCAAGCCATGCGCCGCCGATGGCCAGGCACAACAGGTTGGAGAGGAGATGCGCCGAGAAGCTCAGCACCACCCGCTCGCCGGTCCAGCCCTTTTCCGCGAGGAGGCCGGCCAGGGCCGCGATGATCGGGAAGGAGACGAGATAGCCGGCGGTCGGGCCGACGAAGGGCGCCAGGCCACCGCTGCCGTTGGCGAGAACGGGCAGCCCCACCATCGCCTCGCCGAGCCAGGCGAGAACCGTCAGGGCGCCAAGACGCCAGCCGTAGAGCACGCCGATCATGGTCAGCGCGAAGGTCTGCAGGGTGATCGGCACCGGCACCATGGGTACGCTCACCTGCGAGGCGAGCGCCAGCACGGCCGTGCCGAAGACCAGGAGCACGGACTGGGTGGCCAGCGAGCGGCGGCCGATGCCGAGCGGATCGAAGCCGCGAGCGGCGGGAGCGAGGACAGACATCATTGCAATCTCCATTTTATAGATAGTTTGATGCACGCCGAATCTTTTATCTATTATTTTGAGTGTTGCCAAGACAAGTGAACCGAGGTCGGAGCGGAAATCCGCGGACCCGCGGAAGCGATCTCAAGCGATGGATGCAAGAATCCATACCTGGCAGGCTTTTTCGCAGGAGAGTGATTTAATCTATAAATTGGGGAAATTCAGCCGACGATGGCAAAACCTTCAGTCTCGGGGCGGCCAGGAAGCGGCACCGGCGCACGACCGATCCACTGGACGTGCCGCTCGAGGATGCAGCAGGCCTCGCCGACATCCCCCTGCCTCAGCGCGGTGAGGATGGCGCGATGGTCGTGGTCGGTGCGCGCCTCCCAGGTGGCGCGCCAGGCGACGAAGAGAAAGCGGGCGCTGACGGCATGCAGGTCGTCGATGACGGAGAGCAGGCGCGGCATGCCGCAGGTCGAGACGATCAGGCGATGGAAGCGACGGTTGGCCTCCTCCCAGGCGCGGACGTCCTTGGCGTCGTCGGCATCGGTCGCCGCCTGCTCGGCCGCGTCAAGCACCGCGCCGGTCAGATGGGGCGCGGCATGGCGCAGCGCCAGCACCTCGAGTGCGGCGCGCATTTCGGCGACCTCCCGCACCTGCCGGAGGTCGAACGAGGCGACGCGCACGCCGCGGCGGGGAATGCTGACGACGAGACCCTGCGCTTCGAGCCGCCGGAAGGCTTCGCGGACCGGCACGTGGCTCGCCCCGAATTCCTCGGCGATATGGTCCTGGGCAAGGCGCGCGCCGGGCGTCAGCTCCCCATGGATAATGCGCTCGGCGAGGGCACGGCTGATGCGGCTGGCGATGGTGTCGTCGTGTTCTTTCTCCATGCCACCTGCATAGTCAGCAGCCGGCGAATTGTCGAGACGAGCACCCCCATCAACCGCCGGCGGGAGGTCATCCATGGACGGCCCGGCTGTCGGGCGGCGCCTCCTCCCGTTCATGAAGTCCGTAGTCGCGCAGCACATGAGCGACGCGCAGGCGATAATCGGCGAACACGCCGCCGCGTCCCGCCTGTTGCGCCGCCCGATGCTCCTCGGTCTCGCGCCAGCGGCGCACCGCGTCTTCGTCGCGCCAGAAGGACAGCGACAGAAGCTTGCCGCGCACGGTGAGGCTTTCGAAGCGTTCGACGGAAATGAAGCCGTCCATCGCCTCCAGTTTCGCCCGCAGGTCTCCGGCCAGGTCGAGATAGCGGTGGCGCTCGCCGAGAAAGGGCGTCACCTCGAAGATGACGGCGATCATGGCTGCACCATGAGCGCGGGCAGTTCGGAGACGCATTTTAGGAAGAGCCGGTCCTCCTTGAGGATGAAGCGGGCATTGCGGGCGAATTCGTAATTGGCCTTGCCGAGCGGGTCTGCGGCGAGCCGGGCGCGATAGGCTTCGTAGGCCGCGAGGTCCTTGACGTGGTAGATGCCGTAGGCCGTGGTGGCAGAGCCTTCGTGCGGGGCGAAATAGCCGACCAGATCGGCGCCGCAGCGCGGGATCGCCTCGCCCCAGTTGCGGGCATAGGTGGTGAAGGCGTCCCGGGCGAAGGGGTCGATCTCGTAGCGGATGACGCAGGTGATCATTACAAAACTCCATGGCTCAGTGAAATGAGAGCCTAGCCTTGCCATGATCGAGATACTCGATGCTTCGACGCAGACCGAAGCATCGGAGTTCAAAGCTGCACTACAACTAACTTAAAAGACAGCAAAATTAGTGTTTTATGCTTTTGTAACATATACTTATACGCCAATCTGATGTAGAATGAAATCTTCGATCAGCCCTAGGAGAACTTCCTTTATGACCAAAATTAGAAAAGCAGCAAAGGCAAAAAAAGCCCATTTAAGCTTGCCTCGAAACGAGCAGGCGTGTAGAATTTTTCGTTTCTTTTTTGGCCTCCGGTCACCAATCTCCGGGATTTTCCCGGAGATTGGTGACCAGTTCCTTATCACATTCTAGTGGAAAAGTCAAGAGGCTTTCGCTAACGTGGCAGAAGGACCCGACATTGCCCGCCTCGCCGCCCTGATCGGCGATCCCGCCCGCGCCAACATGCTTCTGGCGCTGATGGACGGGCGCGCACTGACCGCCACCGAGCTTGCCGGCGCGGCCGGCATCGGCCTGCCGACGGCCAGCTCGCACCTCGCCAAGCTCGAGGAAGGCGGACTTCTGGCCCAGCGCAAGCAGGGCCGGCACCGCTATTTCACGCTGGCCGACCCGGCGGTCGGCCGCATGATCGAGGGCCTGATGGGCTTTGCCGCCGCCCGCGGCCATGTGCGCCACAAGGCGGGGCCGAAGGAGCCGGCGCTGCGCAAGGCGCGTATCTGCTACGACCATCTGGCCGGGGATTACGGTGTCAGGATGCTCGACAGCCTGCGGAGCCTGGGTGCCATCGTCGGCGAGGAGGAGCATCCGCAGCTGACGCCCGCCGGCGAAGCGCTGGTCTGCGACAACGGCATCGACCTTGCCGAATTGAAGGCGCAGCGCCGTCCGCTCTGCCGCGCCTGCCTCGACTGGAGCGAGCGCCGCATCCACCTGTCCGGTGCGCTCGGCAAGGCGCTGCTCGACCACGTCCTCACCCACGGCCATGCGCGGCGCGCGCCCGGCAGCCGGGCCATCGTCTTTTCGCCCGAGGGCGAACGGCGCTTCGCGGCGATGTTCCCGCTTAGCGCCTGAACCGGCGGCGCCCGACAGCGACGGATCGCCATCCATCGGGCCACCGTCCCGGAGCTTGCCCCCCCCGCTACCTCCTTCGCGACGCTCGTCATCGACACGATTCGTCCCGCTTGCAAAGAAACCGTCCAGACGGTATGTTTGTGCTCTGACCATCCCCGTTGTGAGATTTTCGATGACCCCTCTGTTTCTTGCCTATGGTTCGCTGGGCGGCGCCATTGTCTGCGAAGTGATCGCCACCACCCTGTTGCAGAAATCGGAGCAGTTTTCGAAGCCGCTGCCGACGGCGGCGATGGTGCTGTTCTACCTCGTGTCGTTCTACCTGCTCTCGCAGGCGCTGAAGGGCGTGCCGCTCGGCATCGCCTATGCGGTATGGGGCGGGCTGGGCATCGTGCTCACCGCGATGATCTCGGTGCTGCTGCTCAAGCAGTCGCTTGACCTGCCCGCCATGGCCGGAATCGGCATGATCGTCGCCGGCGTCATCGTCATGAATGTCTTCTCCAACTCGGTTTCGCACGGCTGATGACCAACGCCCATATGCGCAAGAAGGAGCCGGACAAGGTCCGCCGTTCGCTGCTCGACCGCACCGCCAGGCTCGCCGTCGATCAGGGTCCGTCGGCGATCACCATCCAGGCGGTCGCCGAGGCGGCCGGCGTGACCAAGGGTGGGTTGCTGCATCACTTTGCCAGCAAGCAGGCGCTGATCGAGGCGGTGTTCGCCGATCTCCTGCAGCAGCTGGGCGACGAGATCGACCGCTACATGGCCAAGGATCAACAACCGGTCGGACGTTTCACCCGCGCCTATGTGCGGGCCGCCTTCGCCGACCACAAGCTCGGCATCAGGAGCCCCTGGGCCGCGCTTTCGGTGACGATGGTCGCCGATCCTGCCATGCGCCGGCTGTGGTCGGACTGGCTCGACGACCGGCTGGAGGCGCATCGGGAGACAGACGGCACGGCCCAGATGGAGATCGTCCGGCTCGCCGCCGACGGCGTGTGGATGGCCGACTTGATGGGGCAGGACCGCGCAAATCTCCGCGACCTGTCGGCTCTCGAGCCGCAATTGCTGGCCCTTGCCTCGCCCGCGGCGGCCGGCTGAAGCGGGCCGCAATCAACTCGCGGATTGTCCTTTGCCGGATCATCGTGTAGGTGAGGCGCCTTCCCAAGACGACAAGACGGATCTCCCCCATGAGCGGCTTCGACCTCACCATCTTCGATTGCGACGGCGTGCTCGTCGATTCCGAAATCATTGCGGCCAAGGTCGAATCCAAGCTGCTCGCCGAGGCCGGTTATCCGATCTCGGTCGAGGAAATGGGCGAACGTTTCGCCGGCATGACGTGGAAGAACATCCTGTTCGCCGTCGAACAGGAAGTCGACATCCCGCTTTCGGCCAGCCTTCTCGACAAGTCGGAAAAACTGCTCGACCAGCGGCTCGCCCGGGAGGTCAAGATCATCGAGGGCGTGCAGTTCGCGCTGGCGCGTCTCAAGGGACCGCGCTGCATCTGCTCCAATTCCTCGCCGGCACGGCTCGACATGATGCTGGCCAAGGTCGGCCTCAAGGAATTCTTCGCGCCGCATATCTATTCGGCCAAGGATCTCGGCGCCGACCGCGTCAAGCCGAAGCCGGACATCTTCCTGCATGGCGCCGCCCAGTTCGGCGTTTCGCCCGACAAGGTCGTGGTGATCGAGGACAGCGTGCACGGCGTGCATGCGGCGCGCGCCGCCGGCATGCGGGTGATCGGCTTTACCGGCGCCTCGCACACCTATCCGTCGCATGCCGACCGGCTGACCGATGCCGGCGCCGAGACGGTGATTTCCCGCATGGTCGACCTGCCGGCGGTGATCGCCGCCATGGAAGAATGGGCCGGCGCATTCTGAGCCGGTCGTCGGGCGAAAGCCGACCGTCTACAGCCCCTATTGCGAGAGCAAAGCTCAGATCTTCAGGCTGAGCGCCGAAGGCATCACCTCGACGTGCAGTCGCTCGAAGGGCAACGTCTCCCCGTCCGCCTCGATCGAGAGCGTGGCGACGCCATACGGCTCCACGTCGACGACACGTCCGCGATGGAAGCTGATCAGCGGATGACCGACATGCGCGGCGGAATAGAGCCGCGCCAGGATGCCGAGCACGCCGGTCTTGCTCGCACCGCGCAGGACGCCGATGTCGAGCAGGCCGTCGGCCAGATCGGCGAAGGGCACGACATGCATGCCGCCGCCGAACCAGGCGCCGTTTGCCACGGCCGCGACGGTGACCGGGCCTTTGAATATCTCGTTGCCATCGACCGACACCCGCACGCCCTCCGGCCTGTAGCGCAGGATCTCGCGCACCGAGCACAGCAGGAAGCGCAGCGAACCACTCGCCACGCGCCGGCCGCGGCCGTTCACCGCCTGCACGATGCGGCCCGAAACGCCGACGCTGGCGATATTGGCGAAGTGGCGTTCGAGCACCGTGCCGTCGGCCGACAGGCCGCTCAAGCGGGCGATGTCGATCTGCCGCACGGGCGCCTCGGCGATCCGGCGCACCAGCGCTTCCGGTTCGTTGGGAAGGGTGAAGTTGCGGGCGAAGTCGCAGCCGGTGCCGGTCGGCATGAAGGAGAAGGCCGTCTGCGGCCGGGCCGAGCGCATGATCGCGTCGACCACCTCGCCGATCGTGCCGTCGCCGCCGACGGCGATGATCAGGTCGCAGCCCGAAGCGATCAGCTCGAGCGTCAGCGGCCCCGCATCGCCGGCGCGCGCGGTTTCGCGAACCTCGCAGCCGGGAAAGCGTTCGCGCAGTGCTTTGCTGATGTCCCGCCACCGCGCGTGGCCTGACCGGCCACCCGAGACGGGATTTCTGACGATTCCGATTTTCACCCATGCCCCCCGGCATCCGGTGAGATCAACGACCGAGTGGCAACGTTCCTGAAAAGTCTTTGCGGAACGCGGCGCCCGGCCGTCGCCCCCCTTTGCTGATTTGTGCCGATCCGGCTGGTTACTTCTTCTTCTTGACCGGGCCCTCGTCGAAACCGACATGGACCTTGGTGAGGCCGCCGACATCCTGCGGAACCGGCACATCCTTGGTGAAGACGAACTGGCTTGCCTGGGCCACGTCGGCCAGCGTGACGGGGAATTGCGTCAGTTCGGAATAGATGACCTTGTCGCCGTCCGTCACCGCGACGCGGATCGGCAGCATGACCTGGCCGGCCTTGCCTTCGGGACCGGCAACCAGCCGGCCCTGGACCATGGCGGTGATCGTCATGCCGGTTTCGGAGCGCGTGCAGGAGCGGGTCGTGTCGGCGAGCGATGCCTGGTAGACGATCTTCGTCGCATCGTCCTTGGCGCCCTTGGCATAGACGCGATGATAGGCCGTTCCGTCTCTCAGCGTGATCGGCGGGCAGAAGCCCTGAACGGCTGCCGCCACGTTGGCCGCAGGGTCGGCGGCGGGGGTGGCGGCGGGCTTGTCCGCGGCCGAGCCGAGCACTCCACCAGGATTGCCGGCATTGCAGCCGGAAAGAACCATCAACAAGGATGCGGCCAAGACCCCGCGCGATACCATTACAGACACGATACTCACACCTTCCGCATTGCTGGCTTCGAGGAAGCCAAAAGCCATTCGAATTGAGGCTTTTCATGCCCCTTGCCGATGGTCTATACCAGCGGCGCAGCGAAAAATCGATTGGGTCGCCGGTGTTTTGGTTTAATTTTCAACGCCTCCGGGGTGGCAGTGCCCCAGCCTTGCGGGTCGGCACCGATCCTTCAGCGGCGCGCAGACAGGACGAGCCCGCCACGACCGGCAGGAAAAGACGACCGACGGCGCCCAAAACGGCGTAGTCTTGGGCCTGAAACAGGCCCTCCCCTCTTCAAGACCAAGGACAAGCATCGTGGACTATATCTCGACCCGCGGAGAGGCAAAAGGCCTCGGTTTCTGTGACGCTCTTCTCGCCGGGCTCGCCCGCGACGGCGGCCTATACGTGCCGCGCAAGTGGCCGCATATGAGCAAGAAGGAAATTCGGGCGCTGCGCGGCAAGAGCTACCAGGACATCGCCTTCGAGGTGCTCTACCGGTTCACCGGCGGCGAGATCGAGGCCGACCTGTTCCGCGCCATGATCGACGAGGCCTATGCCACCTTCCGGCATCCGGCCGTGGCACCGCTGGTGCAGACCGGGCCGAATTCTTTCATCCTGGAACTGTTCCACGGCACGACGCTCGCCTTCAAGGACGTCGCCATGCAGCTGCTGGCGCGGCTGATGGACCATGCGCTCGCCCAGCGCGGCGAACGGGCGACGATCGTCGGCGCCACCTCGGGCGATACCGGCGGGGCGGCGATCGACGCCTTTGCCGGCCGGGCCCGCACCGACGTGTTCATCCTCTTCCCGCACGAAAAGGTCTCGCCCGTCCAGCAGCGGCAGATGACCACGTCCACGGCCGAGAACGTGCACGCGCTGGCCATCAAGGGCAATTTCGACGACTGCCAGAACCTGGTGAAGGCGATGTTCAACGACATCGACTTCCGCGACCGGCTGAAGATTTCCGGCGTCAATTCGATCAACTGGGCGCGCATCATGGCGCAGGTGGTCTATTATTTCACCGCCGCGATCTCGCTCGGCAGTCCGGACCGCAAGGTGTCGTTCACCGTGCCGACCGGCAATTTCGGCGACATCTTCGCCGGCTACGTCGCCAAGAAGATGGGCCTGCCGATCGACAAGCTGGTGATCGCCACCAACGAGAACGACATTCTCGCCCGCACGCTGAAGACCGGCCGTTACGAGATGAAGGGCGTGTCGGCGACCACCTCGCCATCGATGGACATCCAGATCTCGTCCAACTTCGAACGCCTGCTGTTCGAAGCCTATGACCGCGACGACAGCGCCATCCGCGCGGCGATGGAAAGCCTCAAGCAGTCCGGCGGCTTCGAGATCAAGCCCGATGCGCTGAAGGCGATCCGCAAGGAGTTCCGCGCCGGCCGCGCCAGCGAGAAGCAGGTCGCCTCGACCATCCGCGACACGCTGGCTGAGACCGGCTATCTGCTCGATCCGCACACCGCCGTCGGCGTGTTCGTCGCGCAGAAGTTCGAGAAGCCGTCCACCCCCATGGTGACGCTCGCCACCGCCCATCCGGCGAAATTCCCCGCTGCGGTAAAATCTGCGAGCGGTATTGACCCCGCGCTTCCGGCGTGGCTTGCTGACCTGATGGACAGGGAGGAGCACTTCGATATCCTGGACGCCGAGCTTAAAGCCGTCGAAACCTTTGTCGGCGAGCATGCCCGACGGGAAAATTAAGAAGTGCAGAAAGACAGATCTATGAATGTTGAGTGTACCCGGCTGCCCTCCGGGTTGACGGTCGTAACCGAGACCATGCCGCACCTCGAGAGCGTGGCGCTCGGGACCTGGATCAAGTCCGGAGCCCGAGACGAGACGGAGGGCGAGCATGGCATCGCCCACCTGCTCGAGCACATGGCTTTCAAAGGCACCACCCGCCGCAGCGCGCGCCAGATCGCCGAAGAAATCGAGAATGTGGGCGGCGAACTCAATGCCGCCACCTCGACCGAGACGACCTCCTACTACGCCCGCATTCTCAAGGACGACGTTCCGCTCGCCGTCGACATCCTCGCCGACATCCTGACCGATTCCGTTTTCGACGAAGAGGAACTGACGCGCGAGAAACATGTCATCCTGCAGGAAATCGGCGCGGCGAACGACACGCCGGACGACGTCGTCTTCGATCGTTTTTCCGAACTGGCCTATGCCGGCCAGCCGCTCGGCCGGCCGATCCTCGGCACGCCGGACACGGTTCAGTCCTTCACCAGCGCGGAGATCCGCGCCTATCTCGACCGCAACTACACGACCGACCGCATGTTCGTCGTCGCGGCCGGTGCCGTAGACCACGACTCTTTCGTCAAACAGGTCGAAGAGCGCTTCTCGTCGCTCCGCACCCAGCCGGAGGTGAGCCCCGTCACGCAGGCGGCCCGCTATACCGGCGGCGAAGCCCGCGAGGAACGCGACCTGATGGACGCGCAGGTGCTGATCGGCTTCGAGGGCCGCGCCTATCATGCGCGCGACTTCTACGCCTCGCAGATCCTGGCCAACATCCTCGGCGGCGGCATGTCTTCGCGGCTGTTCCAGGAAGTGCGCGAGATCCGCGGCCTGTGCTATTCGATCTATGCCTTCCACTGGGGCTTTTCCGACAGCGGCATCTTCGGCATCCATGCCGCGACCGGCGGGGAAAACCTTCCCGAGCTCGTGCCGGTGATCATCGAGGAGCTGCGCAAGGCGTCGCAGTCGATCGACATGCAGGAGATCGACCGGTCGCGTGCCCAGGTGCGCGCCCAGCTGCTGATGGGCCAGGAAAGCCCGGCGGCACGTGCCGGCCAGATCGCCCGCCAGATGATGCTCTACGGCCGCCCGATCTCCAATCCGGAGATGATGGAACGGCTTGCCGGCATCACCCCGCAGCGGCTGACCGACCTTGCCGGCCGGCTGTTCTTCGAGACGGCGCCGACGATTTCGGCCATCGGTCCGCTGGAGCACCTGGCCCCGATGCACGAGATCTCCGGCGCGCTTTCGGCCGGCCGCACCTCGTCGTTCAAGGTCGCCGGCTGACGCCCGGCCGGGATTGCACTAGAATTGTCGCCAGCGGGCGCGATCCCGCCGGCTGAGGCCTCAGGAGGTTCGATGACACGTTCGGTCTTTCGGTTTCTGTCGCGGCAGCCGGAAACACCGGACCTCAACAGTGCATCGCATCGCCTGCGCCTGCCGCGCTACGACGATTTCGAGCAATGGCACGCGCTGCGCCGCGACAGCCGGGCTTTCCTGCAGCCTTGGGAACCGACCTGGCGGCCGGACGAACTGACCGAGCGCGCCTTTCGCGCCCGGGTCGTACGCAACAGCCAGGAATACCATTCCGGTCTCGCCGTCCCCTTCTTCCTGTTTTCCCAGGCCGACCACGCCCTGCTCGGCGGCCTGACCATCGGGCTGATCCGCCGGGGCGCGTCGCAGAGCTGCATGATCGGATACTGGATGGGCGAGCGGCATGCCGGGAAAGGTCATATGTTTGCCGCACTTCAATTGGCTATTCCCTACATCTTCAGGGGGCTTGAGTTGCACCGGATCGAAGCAGCCTGTATTCCAGACAACGAGAAAAGTATCCGGCTCCTCGAGAAGGCCGGCTTTGAGCGGGAAGGTCTCTTGCGGGAATATCTGAAAATCAACGGGCAGTGGCGCGACCACGCGATGTTTTCGCGCTTGAGCGACCGTGCCTCGGGGAACGGGAACAAAGAGAACTCATGACGTCCGACCGGAACAGGCAAGCGGCGGCCGGCCAGTGGCTGGTGGCCGTATTGGCCACGGCGATGCTTGCGTTCGTCGGTCTCTTTTCGTCGCTGGCGCTTGCCGCCGAGCCGGTGAAGATCGCCCGCGACGATACGGCGCTCGACCTGACCGCCACGACCGAAATCTACGCCAACCAGGGCAATGCCTTCCAGGTTTCGACGGCCGCCGGCACCGACGGCATCCGCCGCCGCATCGAGGTGCGCGCCTCCTCGCCCGAGCACCAGGGCGACTGGGCGGTGTTCGCGTTGGCCAACGTCTCGGAAGAGCAGCTGGAGCGCGTCATCGTCGCACCGCATTTCCGCCTCGCCGGCTCGCGCATGTTCTGGCCCGACCTCGGCTCGCAGCGCATCATCTCCATCACGCCGTCGGAAGGTTTTGCCCTCGACCGCGTACCGAGCCCGGACGCCGACGTCTTCCGCATCACGCTCAACCCGGGCTCCGTCATCACCTTCGTCGCCGAACTCGCGACCCCCAATCTGCCGCAGATCTATCTGTGGGAGCCGGACGCCTACAAGGACACGGTCAACGCCTTTACCCTCTATCGCGGCATCGTGCTCGGCATTGCCGGCCTGCTGGCGGTGTTCCTGACCATCCTGTTCGTCGTCAAGGGCACCTCCATGCTGCCGGCGGCGGCGGCCCTTGCCTGGGCCGTACTCGCCTATATCTGTGTCGACTTCGGCTTCCTCGAAAAGCTGATCAGCATCACCTCGAGCGACCAGCGCATGTGGCGCGCGGGCGCGGAAGTGGCGCTCGCCTCGAGCCTCGTCATCTTCCTCTTCACCTATCTCAACCTCAACCGCTGGCACGTCCATCTCGGCTATGCGACCTTCGCCTGGGTCCTCGGCCTTGTCCTGCTGTTCGGCGTGGCGATCTACGATCCGTCGATCGCCGCCGGCATCGCCCGCCTTTCCTTCGCGCTGACCGCGACGGCCGGCATCGCGCTGATCTTCTATCTCGGCTTCAACCGATACGACCGCGCCATCCTGCTGATCCCCACCTGGGCGTTGATCCTCGTCTGGCTGTTCGGTGGCTGGCTGACCGTCACCGGCCGGCTCGACAACGACATCATCCAGCCGGCGCTCGGCGGCGGCCTGGTGCTGATCGTACTTCTGATCGGCTTCACCGTCATGCAGCACGCCTTTGCCGGCGGCGCCTACCAGCAGGGCCTGTTCTCCGACCTCGAACGCCAGTCGCTGGCGCTCACCGGTTCAGGCGACACGGTCTGGGACTGGGACGTGGCCCGCGACCGGGTCGTCACCAGCCCCGACATCTCCTTCCGTCTCGGCCTGCAGCCGGGCACGATGCACGGCCCGGCGCGCAACTGGCTGCCGCGGCTGCATCCGGACGACCGCGACCGCTTCCGCGCCACGCTCGACGTGCTGCTCGAACACCGCAAGGGCCGCCTCAACCACGAATTCCGCATCCGCGCCGAAGACGGCCATTACCACTGGCTGAAGATCCGCGCCCGGCCGGTGCTCGGCTCGAACGGCGAGGTCATCCGCTGCGTCGGCACGATCATCGACGTGACCGAGCAGAAGAACTCGATCGACCGGCTTCTGGTCGATGCCATGCACGACAACCTGACCGGCCTGCCCAACCGCGAGGTCTTCCTTGACCGGCTGCAGTCGGTGCTGACGCTGACGAGCGGCGCGGAGACCGTGCGTCCGACCGTCATGGCGATCGACATCGACCGCTACAAGCAGGTGAACGACAGCCTCGGCATCGCCGCCGGAGACAACATCCTGATCGCGCTGACGCGGCGCCTGCGCCGCCTGATGAAGCCGCAGGACACGCTGGCGCGGCTTTCCGGCGACGAGTTCGGCCTGATCCTCGTTTCGGAACGCGATCCGGCCAAGATCGCCGACTTTGCCGACGCCGTGTCGAAGGCGATCATGGTGCCGATCAACTTCGCCAATCGCGAGATCATCCTGACCGCCTCGATCGGCCTGGTTTCCTGGGTCGACCAACAGGAGAACGCTGCCGGCCTTCTCTCCGACGCCGAACTCGCCATGTACCGCGCCAAGCGGTCGGGCGGAAACCGGGTCGAGCCCTTCCGCCCCGCCTTCCGCGGCGCCGGCACCGACCGGCTGCAGCTCGAGACCGACCTTCGCCGCGCCATCGAGCGCAAGGAACTGTCCATGGTCTACCAGCCCATCGTGCGTCTCGCCGACGGCGAGGTGGCCGGGTTCGAGGCGCTGATGCGCTGGGACCATCCCAAGCGCGGCAACGTGCCCCCGTCGGAGTTCATCCCCATTGCGGAAATGTCGGATCTGATCGAGCCGCTCGGCATGTTCGCGCTGGAAAAGGCGACCAGCGACCTTATGGAATGGGAACGGCACACGGGCGAGATCCCGGTCTTCGTCTCGGTCAACCTGTCGAGCGCCCAGCTTCTGTCGAGCGAACTCTACACCGATGTGCGCGCCATGCTGACCAAGACGCAGTGCGACCCGCGCCGCATCAAGCTGGAACTGACCGAGAGCGTGGTGATGGAGAACCCGGAACAGGCCCGCCTGGTGCTCGCCAAGCTCAAGGAGACCGGCATCTCGCTGGCGCTCGACGACTTCGGCACCGGCTATTCCTCGCTCGCCTACCTGACCCGCTTCCCCTTCGACACCATCAAGCTCGACAAGGCGCTGGTCAACGACCGCTCCGACAAGCGCGCCGTGCTATTGAAATCCGTCATCGCCATGGCCTGCGGCCTGGAGATGCAGGTGGTGGCGGAAGGCATCGAGAGCGATGCCGATGCCGAGGAACTCGGCAAGCTCGGCTGCGATTTCGGCCAGAGCTACCTGTTCGGGGCGCCGCTCGGCGCGGAATCGGTGCAGCGGCTGCTCAAGGAACGGTTCCCGCTGACCAAGCGGGCCTGAGGGGAAAAGCGCTCACCTGCGCTGGCCCCTTCATGTGCGCTGCCCTTCAGGTGCGCTGGAAGGCGACATGCAGGCCAAGGCCCATCAGGACCGCGCCGCCTGCCCTTTGCAGATTGCGCTGCAATGAGGAGACCCGTGACAGGCTCTTGGTGATCGTACCGGCGGCCATGACGCAGGCGATGTCGGCAACCGTGAACATCGCATTGACCACCGTGCCGAGAATCAGGAACTGCAGCCAAACGGGAAAGCCTGCCGCTGCATCGATGAATTGCGGCAGGAAGGCCAGGAAGAAAATCGCGGTCTTCGGATTGAGCACTTCGACCATCATGCTTTCGACAAGGGCGCGGCGGGCCGATTTCCGCGCCTGCACAACCTCGCTCGCGCCGGTGGCCGTTCGGGCAGCGAGAAACATGCGAAAGCCAAGATAGATCAAGTAGGCCGCACCTGCGAGCTTCACCCCCAGATAGAGCGTCGGCACAAGGTGGAAGAGGATTGACAGTCCCGCGGCGGCGGCGACCACATGCACATAGCAGCCGACATGGATGCCGAGCGTCGCCATTAGCCCCGCACGGCGATCCGCCGCCAGCGTGCGGGCGGCGACATAGAGCATGGCCGGCCCCGGAATGAAGGCGAAGGCGGCGGTGGTGACGAAGAAGACAATGAGGATGTCGATGGAGGGCATGGGATAAATCTCGGGGGAGCGTCGGACCAGGACGGTCCGATCACCGACAATGGCCGCTTGAGCCAACGCGTGCAAGCGCGAATGATTACAGCCTATCGGTCTCTACCCTCAGGCGTGGCCGGCTTCCATCGACAGCATGGCGGGGCTGACGCCCATCAGGGCGAGCGCGCGGTCATATTTGTTGTCGAGCGAGCGGTCGAAGATCAGGTCCTCGGTTGCCCCGCAATTCAGCCAGCCATTGTTGGCCAGTTCGAATTCGAGCTGGCCCGGCCCCCAACCGGCATAGCCGAGCAGCATGGTGGCGCGGCGCGGGCTGCGGCCCTCGGAGATCGCCCGGACGATGTCGAGCGTCGCGGTCAGTGAGATGTCGTCGCTGACCGGAATGCTGCTGTCGCTGGTATAATCGTCGCTGTGCAGGACGAAACCGCGGCCGGTCTCGACCGGGCCGCCGTCCTGGATGGGGAAATCGCGGGCATGCGCGGGCAGCATGATCGCATCGGTCTTGTCGATCAGGCCGAGATGCAGAAGCACGTCGGCAAACGTTACCGGCTGTGGCCGGTTGATGATGAAGCCCATGGCGCCGGCCGGCGAATGGGCGCAGATGTAGACGACGGAACGGGCGAAATTGCCATCGGCTATGCCGGGCATGGCGATCAGCAGCTGACCGTCGAGGAAGCCCCGTTCGCGATCCTTCTTCAGCGTCGAGAAAGCCATTTTCCACCCTCCACTGGCCCCTGCCGGGGCGCTGGTTCGAGACCGGATGGTCCAGCGCGGATCCCGTCTATTAGGAGAAGATGGGGCAGGATCGCTCATCAATCAACTAAAAATGATCCCGGTACCGCAAGCGTTACTGGTGAAGCGGCAATGCTTGGTCTAAACGGCTGATCCATGATGTGTCTCGAACCTGCGAAAATGCGCCGACCTTTCCTCGCATTGATTGCACTGACCGGCGCCATGCTTGGCTTCGTTGCCGACGCCCGGGCGGAGAGCAGCGATTGGGCGTTGAACGAGGGGGGACGCATGCGCCTCGTCGTGCTGCCGGCGGATGCGGATGGCAAGCGCGCTGCCGCGCTGCAGATCGAACCCTCGCCCGGCTGGATCACCTATTGGCGCGAGCCCGGCGATGCCGGCATACCGCCCTCCATCACCCTTGCCCCGGACAGCGGCTATACGCTGAGCGACATCGGCTATCCCGTGCCCAAGCGGATCGACAACGGCGACCTGCGCGACATCGGCTATGACGGCCCCGTGACCCTGCCGCTGGTGCTTTCCGGATCTGCCGGCAGTTCGTCCTCCGGCGAACTGAAGGCCTCCGTGTTCATCGGCATCTGCCGCAACATCTGCATTCCTTTCCAGGCCGAATTCCAGCTGTCGCTGACGCTCAGCGAAACGGCAAAGGCCGAGGAGGCGGAGATCGTGGCCGCGGCACTTAAGACCCTGCCCGAGGCGCCCTCCCCGGACTTTTCCGTCCAGTCGCATGCACTGTCGACCGACGGCAAACAGCTGTCGCTGACGCTGACCGTGCCCGAAGGGGCCGCGCCGGATGAGGCCGAGATCTTCGTCACGGGGCCGAGCGGCCATGTCTTTTTCGGCAACGACGAGCACCGGCTGGAAGGCAATGCGCTGACCGTCGTCCTGCCGATCAGCGGGCTGCCGCGCAAGTACGACATCCACGGCAAGCGCTGGGGTCTGCTGGTCAAGGCCGGCGGGCGGGCCATGGAAACCACCCTTGCCTTTGACTAGCGTCAATCTATATTTCGCGGCGAACGGCGTGCCGAACCCGGCCCGCCCGAAACCAGCGAGGAGAATTCCATGACCATCGCAGTCGGCGACCGCCTGCCCCAGGCCACCTTCAAGGAGAAGACAGCGGACGGCGCCGTCGAGCTTTCGACCGACGATCTGTTCAAGGGCAAGCGGGTCGTGCTGTTCGCCGTGCCGGGCGCCTTCACCCCGACGTGCACGCTCAACCACCTTCCGGGCTACCTGGAAAACCGCGACGCGATCCTCGCGCGCGGCGTCGACGACATCGCGGTCATTTCGGTCAACGACTGGCACGTCATGGGCGTCTGGGCGCAGCAGAGCGGCGGCATGGGCAAGATCCACTTCCTCGCCGACTGGAACGCGGCCTTCACCAAGGCGCTCGGCCTCGATGCCGACCTGTCCGGCGGCGGCCTCGGCGTGCGCTCGAAGCGCTATTCCATGCTGGTCGAGGACGGCGTGGTGAAGTCTTTGAACGTCGAGGAAACTCCCGGCCAGGCGACCGTCTCGGCCGCCGCAGCGATGCTGGAACAACTGAACGGCTGAGGCAGACGAAGCTGCAAACGCCCCGCCGCAACTGCGGGGCGTCACGCCCGGAGAACCTGCCGCCGCATCCGAACCCAGGCCAGGATGCGAATGACAAGGGCAGCCGCGATCAGCAGTATGGCCGGCCAATAGGCCGGATCAATTGCCGCCCGCCGGCCGAAGGCGACGGCAAAGGAAAGCCAGATGTACCATGCGCCCACTCGATGCAGCAGCGACCAGGCACGCGGACCGATCAAGGCCGAGGCGCGGTCGAATGAGGTGGCCGCCATGGCGGCGATGAACAGATAGGCGAGACCGCCGGTCACCACCATGGACGTGTTCGTCACCTGCCAGAAGGCAACCGGATCCAGCCGCGCGAAGGTGACGATCGCCACAAGGTGCAGGGCGTGCGACACGGCAAAAGCCAGTCCGAGATAGCGGCGGTTTCGCCTTTGCCAGCTGGTCAGCCAGCCCGGAAAGACCCGGGCCATGGACGAGGCCACGAATGCCATCAGGAACAGCAGCAGCGAGGTGCGGGCGGTTCCACGGATGATCATGCGCGCGGACTCCACTACGTCATCCAGAAGAAGATACGGCACCAGCACCGCGGTGAGAAGAATGATGGTGACAGTGAGGGTCAGACGCCCTCCTTCGAACAGATACGGCATGTTTTCCGCGCTCCTTGGCTCATTGAATGTAAGCAATGATTACATGCGAATTCTCCTTCATCAAGGGATGTAAGCACTGCTTACGAAATCGTGATCACGTGCTAGGGTGAATTCATGACGAATCGCAATGCTTCTCCACGCGAGGCCGGAGTATCCGGGCGCTATCACCACGGCAATTTGGTCGAGGCGCTGATTGCCGCGACGATTGCGCTGATCGAGGAAAAAGGCGTCGAAAACATCTCCGTGCGCGATGTGGCCCGAAAGGCTGGTGTTTCGTCCGGTGCGCCGTTCCGACATTTTGCCAGCAAGACCGCGCTCCTGACGGCCGTCGCCGAGCAGGCCATCTCGCGACTGACCGCAGCCGTAGCGGATGCTTTGGCCGAGGCGGGTGAGCGCTCCCCGTTGGAAGAATTGCGTGCGATCGGGCGCGGCTATCTGCGCTGGGCGACGGAAAACCCAACGCATTTCCAGATCGTCAGTTCACGGACACTGATCGACTTTCAGTCGTCGGCGCGGCTGGTCGACGAAAACGAGGCCATCCGCCTGCTGATGGTCGACCTGATCGACCGGGCCCGCGCTTGCGGCGAGCTCTCCGCCGACATCGACGCCGACGACCTGATGGTGACATTGCGCGGCTTGGCCTACGGCCTTGCCCGGCTGTGGATCGACGGCCACTATCCCGAATGGCAGGTGCGACGACCGCCGGAAGAGCAGATGGTGCGTTCGCTCGACCTGTTCATGGATAGGCTGCGAAAAGATCCGGGGCACGCCAGGCCACGCGTCGATTTGGACGGTGATCCCGGCTAGATTTCCATGTCGAAGACCAGAACGCCGGACAGTCCGCCGTCGGTCGCCTTGACGATGCGGTCGCCGACGACGACGTGGTCGGGGTGCTTGAGATAATAGTCCCGCACCATAGCGTCCTCGAAGGTGATGATGAAGCCGTCGAGATAGCCGCCGTTCAGGCCCTCCGGCGAGACATTCGGGCCGAACCTGACGTCCAGCATGCCCGGTACGACGTCTTTCAGCGCCGCAATGCCCTCATAGATCGCCTGCTTCTCTGCCTCTTGCGTCGCCGCCTTGAAGCGCAGGAACACGCAGTGCTGGATCATGGTGTGTCTCTCCCTGTGTGGTCTTTTGCCAAGGCAGGATAGGGCCAACGGGCGAGATGGCAAGGCGGGAAAGCGAGGCCATGTCAGAAGACGGACAGACGCCGATCCAGGAGACCGCTCGTCCCTCAAGACCAGGCGACGACGCCTGCCCTCACCGGCCCTGCATCAGGGCGCGCCCGAGATTGGGTTTCTTGAAGGGTTCCATGCCCTTGCGGGCGAGTTCGTCGGCGCGCTCGTTCTCCGGATGGCCGGCATGGCCCTTGACCCAGTGCCATTTGACCTTATGGCTCTGGTTTGCGACGTCGAGCTGTTGCCAGAGTTCGCCGTTCTTGACGGGCTTCTTGTCGGCCGTCCTCCAGCCGTTCTTCTTCCAGCCGAAGATCCACTTCGAGATGCCGTCCATCACATATTTGCTGTCGGTGTAGAGGTCGATCTCGCACGGGGTCTTGAGGGCGGAAAGCGCGGAGATCGCCGCCATCAGCTCCATGCGGTTGTTGGTCGTGTCGGCCTCGCCGCCGAAGAGTTCCTTTTCCGTCTCTCCATAGCGCAGCACGGCGCCCCAGCCGCCCGGGCCGGGATTTCCCGAACAGGCGCCATCGGTGAAGATATCGACATGCTTCATGGTTTGAGCCCGTATTCGGCGCTGGTCGTCACCTTCTGGTGGAAGCGCAATTTCTTCAGATATTCGAGCGGATCCTTCTTGACCACCAGGGCGCCGGCCGGCGTGGTCAGCCAGTCGTAGAGCCGGGTCAGGAAGAAACGCAGGGCCGAGCCGCGCGACAGGATGGGCAGGGCGTCGATCTCGGCGGCGGAAAGCGGTCGCACCGACTGGTAGCCCTCGATCATCGCCATGCCTTTGGTGATGTTGTAGGCGCCGTCCTTCTCGAAGCACCAGGCATTGAGGCAGATAGACAGGTCGTAGGCCAGGAAGTCGTTGCAGGCGAAATAGAAATCGATCAGCCCGGACAGTTCTTCGCCGAGGAAGAAGACATTGTCGGGGAAGAGGTCGGCATGGATGACGCCCTCAGGCAGGTCCGCCGGCCAATGGCTCGCCAGAAAGGCCAGCTCGTCGCCGATCTCGGCCTCGAGCCCGGTCTCGACCTCGTCGGCGCGGTCCTTCGACTTCGCCCAAAGCGTCTTCCAGCCTTCGAGCGACAGCGCATTGGGGCGCTTGAGGTCAAAACCCTCGCCGGCCACATGCATGGCGGCCAGCGCCTTTCCGACTTCTCGGCAGTGCTTCGCCTCGGGCTTGCGCAGCCACATGCCTTCCAGGAAGGAGATCAGCGCCGCCGGGCGGCCGGACAGCTCGCCCAGCAGCGCGCCGTCCTTGCGCGGCAGCGGCAGCGGGCAGGACAGGCCGCGATCGGCGAGATGGTGCATGAGCCCGAGGAAGAACGGCAGGTCGTTCTTCTCGACGCGCTTCTCGTACAGCGTCAGGATCAGCGGCGCCTTCGACGTGTGCAGCAGGAAGTTGGAGTTCTCGACCCCTTCGGCAATGCCCTTGTAGGACAGGAGCTCACCGGCGTCGTACTGCTGGAGAAAGGCCTTGAGGTCGATTTCGTTGATGTCGGTGTAGACTGCCACGATTGAGGTTCCGAGCCGCTTCGATGTTCGGCAAGGCATATAACGGGCAGGCGGTGCGCACCAGCCCTGCGGGGACATGCGGCACAGAAAATGCGGGAGACACCGGAGCCACCAGCCGGACACAGTCCGGTTGTTGTAGTCACCAATACGCAGTAATATTGAGTATCAGGGTTGGAGACGTGTGGCCGATGAGCAATACGACGAGCCTCAAGCTTGGCGAGCATTTTACCGCTTTCCTATCGAAGCTGACCGCGAGCGGCCGATACGGTTCGACGAGTGAAGCGGTGCAGGCCGGGCTTCGACTCCTGGAACAGGAAGAAGCGAAGCACGAGGCCCTTCTGGACGCTCTGGACGAAGGAGAGGAAAGCGGGGAAAGCCCCCATTCGCTCAGTGACATTGTCGCGAAAGCGAAAGCATCCCGGCATGGCGGGTAGCTTTGTCTTCTCACGGTCGGCGGAGAAAGACATCGTCTCAATCGTAAGGCACAGCATGGCCCAGTTCGGCGATGCGCAGACGACCGCCTATATGGCGGGGATCGAGGAAGCCCTCAATCTGCTTGCCGCGCATCCCGACATGGGTGCGCAGTTTGCTCACGAACGATCGGGACGGATCTACCGTCGATACCGCCATGGAAGTCACGTTATCTACTATCGCAAGCGCGACATCGACATATTCGTCGTCCGGCTTCTTCACGAACGAATGTTGTCCGAGAAGCATTTGTAGACGCCCGACCATTCTGCCGGCGCATCGCTAAGGCTCAGCACGTTCGTTGCCAAAAACGATTGACCGGATCGATTGCCCGGGCTTTGCCGAATGGGAACATGCAGAAACGTATCCCGGCCCTTCGCTTTAGGCTCCGGGCGTTCGACGCTAGAAACGATTCGCCGGATCGTTTCTCCGAGCGCGCTTGGCGCGCTCGGCCGCGTCTCACCCATTCACCCAGGCCATGTCGTCGTGGGTGAGTTCGATGTCGCGCAGTTCGCGGTTAACGAGGAAGTGTTCGTTTTCGATCGAGAATTCGGCAAGCTCGATCGTCGCGGCGTAGCGGGCCTTGAAGGCCTCGATGATCTCGTTGACGATCACTTCCGGGGCGGACGCGCCGGCAGACAGGCCGAGCGTGCCGATCGGGCCGATGTCGTCCCAGTCGATCTCGGCGGCGCGCTGCACCAGCAGCGAGCGTTTGGCGCCCGCCTTCAGCGCCACTTCGACGAGACGCTTGGAGTTGGACGAATTGGGGGCGCCGACGATGATGAACAGGTCGCAGCCGGGCGCCGCCTGCTTGACCGCTTCCTGGCGGTTGGTGGTGGCGTAGCAGATGCTGTCGGCGGAAGGTGCCGTCAGGTTGGGGAAGCGCTCCTGCAGCCGCTTGATGACGCCGGCGGTGTCGTCGACCGAGAGCGTCGTCTGGGTGACGTAGCCGAGATTGTCGGCATCGACCGGCTCGTAGCGGTCGGCGTCCTCGATCGTCTCGATCAGCGACACCGAGCCGTCCGGCAATTGCCCCATGGTGCCGATCACCTCAGGATGGCCCGCATGGCCGATCAGCACGACATGGCGGCCGAGGCGCTGGTGGCGCATGGCCTGCTTGTGGACCTTGGAGACCAGCGGGCAGGTCGCGTCGAGATAGAAGAGATTGCGGGCCTGGGCATCCGCCGGCACGGATTTAGGCACGCCATGGGCGGAGAAGACGACCGGCTTCTCGCGGTGCTCGGCAGGGATCTCGTCCAGTTCCTCGACGAAGACCGCGCCCTTGGCCTCCAGCCCCTCGACCACATAGCGGTTGTGGACGATCTCGTGGCGTACGTAGACCGGTGCGCCATAGCCCTTCAGCGCGAGCACCACAATCTGGATCGCGCGGTCGACACCAGCACAGAAGCCGCGCGGGCCGCACAGGCGGATCGTCAGGGGCGGTCGGGACACGGTCTCATTCATCATCAAGCAGCCAGCAGGACAAGGATCAGCGTGAGCACGGCGGGAAGCGCCTGGATGTAAAGGATATTCCGCGACGCCGTCACGCTTCCATATAGGCCGGCGACGAAGACGCAGCCAAGGAAAAACAGCTTCAGCTGGAAGGCGAAATCGGGGTTCGGCTGGGCAATTGCCCAGAACATGCCGAGCGCCAGGAAGCCGTTGTAGAGGCCCTGATTGGCCGCGAGCACCTTGGTCGCCTCGGCCTGCTGAGGCTTCATGGCAAAGGCTTTCAGGCCGGCGGGCTTGGTCCACAGGAACATTTCCAGCACCAGGATATAGACATGTTCCAGCGCCACCAGGGCGACCAGCAGATCGGCAACGAGTTTCATCAGTCTCTCCTTGGGCGCACCGGGCGCGTTGCACTTCGGAACAGGCCGGCGAGGCATTGTGTGCCCCGCCCCGCCTGCGGGTTCAGGTTTTGCGGCAAAAGACCGCGTAGAGGACGACACCGGCAAGCGCCAGCGCCAGTCCGTACCAGGTGATCGCATATTGCAGGTGGCTGTTGGGCAGGTCGATCTCGGTCACCCCGCCTTCCGGCATGCCGCCCGGCACCGGAGTTGCGTCGGCATCGAGGAAGAAGGGCAGCACCTTGTCGGCCGGCAGGCCGGTGCTTGCGGCCATGCGGTCGAGGTCCTTCCAGTAGAAGACGTTCTTGCCCTCGTCATTGTCCGGCACCAGCGAGGACGGCTTTTCGCCCAGTCGGGCGCGGGCCAGCCCCTCGACGGATTGCGGACCGACCAGCAGTCCTTCCGGACGCTTTGCCGGCTCCTTCAGTTCATAGGGCACGAAGCCGCGGTTGACGAACAGGTAACGGCCATCGGCGAGCTGGAGCGGCGTGTAGACGTAGAAACCGGCGCGGCCGCGGAAGGTGGCGAGGAAATGCCGCTCCTTGTCGTTGAGGTAGGTCCCCTCGGCAGCGGCGGCCCGGTAGTCCACGTCGCCGCCCTTCGCCAGGATCGCCTCGATGCCGGCCAGGTCGAGGGGGGCTGCGTTGCGGCGTGCCTCGATGTCGGCGATCAGCGCCTCCTTCCAGTGGAGCCGCTTCACCTGCCAGGTGCCGAGCGACAGCAGGATCGCCATCGCGACGGCGACCGCTGCGATGGTGAAGACGAGCCGGAAAGGGCCGCGGCGCGGCACGTCAGCCACGATCGATCGTCCCCTGGGACGCCTTGTTGCGGTATTGCAGGGCGATCAGCACCGCCTTGATGGTGCGCAGCAGCCAGAGCGAGACGATGATCGCCAGCGGTCCGAACAGGACGAAATGCAGCCAGACGGGCGGCTGGTAGGTCAGCTCGGTCCAGACCGCGAGACCGACCACGAGGAAATCGGCCAGCAGGATGACGAAGATCGCCGGGCCGTCGCCGGAATCGGCGAAGGAATAGTCGAGACCGCAATTGCTGCAGCGCGGCTTGACCTTGGAGTAGCCGTCGAAGAGGCGACCCTGGCCGCAGCGCGGGCACGAGGCGGTCAGTCCGGCCTTGACCGGATCGACGGGTGCAAAATGGGCATTGTCCTCGCTCATGATCTTCCTTTCAGCTGCGCATTGGCCGGCCAGCCGCCACCGCCCCGGCTATTCATACCTTGGCTTATACGCCGCGATCCACAAACCGCAAATGCGCACAGCCATTCGGTCAATCTGGACGGAGGCTGCAGCCGCCGACAAAAAAAAGCGGCACCCGCAGGTGCCGCCCGTGTTCCTAGCCGTCTCGCCCGGATCAACCGTGGGCGAGCGGCGCGCCCCAGCCACCCCAGACATAGATGGTGAAGAACAGGAAGAGCCAGACCACGTCGACGAAGTGCCAGTACCAGGCGGCAGCTTCCAGGCCGAAATGCTGCTTCGGAGTGAAATCGCCCTTCATCGCGCGCAGCAGGCAGACGGTCAGGAAGATCGTGCCGACGAGCACGTGGAAACCGTGGAAGCCGGTCGCCATGAAGAAGGTCGCACCATAGATGCTTTCCTTGAAGCCGAACGGGGCGTGGGCATATTCGTAGGCCTGAACGGCGGAGAACAGGACGCCGAGCGCAACCGTCAGCACGAGGCCGCTGACCAGACCCTTGCGGTCGTTGTGCAGCATGGCGTGATGGCCCCAGGTGAGGGTCGTGCCCGACAGCAGCAGGATGATGGTGTTGTAGAGCGGCAGGTGCCAGGGATCGAGAACCTCGATGCCCTGCGGCGGCCACTGGCCACCGGTGAACTCGACGCGGCTCGCCTGAATCGCTTCGTTGGCGAACAGGCTGGCATCGAAGAAGGCCCAGAACCAAGCGACGAAGAACATCACTTCGGAAGCGATGAACATGATCATGCCATAGCGCAGGTGCAGCGACACGACGCGGGTATGGGCGCCTTCGTGGGCTTCCTTGATGGTGTCCGACCACCAGCCGATCATCGTGTAGAGGATGATGGCGAGGCCGATGTAGAACAGCCACGGATTGGCCAGTTCGAGACCGAACATCTTGAACGATCCGCCCGACAGATAGCGCATGTAGGACACGCCACCGAAGGTGATGATGAAGGCCCCGATCGCGGCCAAGACCGGCCAGGGGCTCGGATCGATGATGTGGTAGTCGTGATTCTTCTGATGCGCTTCGGCCATGTCAGCAATCCCCGAATGTCAAATTTCCTTAGAGCCCGGCGGACCGGACCCCTCCTCTCACAGTTTCGGCTGTCCCTTGTCACCCTGCTGCGGCAGCAATGCCACGGGCTTCTCCCCCTCATGCGGATAGAAGGTGTAGGACAGCGTAATCGTTCCGATGTCCTTCGTCTCGGCGGCCTCGACGATGGCCGGATCGATGAAGAAGACCACCGGCATTTCCAGGCTTTCGCCGGGCTTCAGCTCGGTTTCGGTGAAGCAGAAGCATTCGACCTTGTTGAAATAGGCCGCCGCTTCCATCGGCGTCACGTTGAAGATCGCCTGGCCCGTGGTCGCCACCGGCGAACGGTTGGTCGCGGTATAGTTGATCTGCACCGTCTCGCCGATCTTCGGCGTGATCGAACGATCGACCGGCTTGAATTCCCAGTTGAGGCCCGAGGACACGTTGGCGTCGAAGGTGACCTTGATGCTCTTGTCGAGCACCACGTCGGAGACCTGCTCGACGCGCTGCGTCGTGCCGTTGTAGCCGGTCACCTGGCAGAACAGCCGATAGAGCGGAACCGATGCGAAGGAAACGCCGAGCATGCAGCCGACGAAAACGACGCAGGCGAGCAGGATCCGCGCATTGCCGCGCGGTGTCGCCGTCGTATCGTTGCCTGTCATCGCCACGCGGACCTCCCCTGCTCTCAACTGCCGACTGCGCCGAACTTGATCAGCGTCACGACGTAGAAAATGGCGACAAGCGCGGCGAGCACGACGCCGAGCGCGATATTGCGTCCGCGGCGCGACTTCTTCTGCGCATCATTCAGCTTGATGGTTTCCATCAGGCGGCACCTCCGAAAAGCGTCGCGAGGGTCGCGACGTAATGATCGACCAATAGGGCCGAGAAGACTGCGAACAGATAGACGATCGAATAGGCGAACAGCTTCTTGGCCGGGACCATCTTCTCGTCGCCGTCCGGCATGCGCCAGACGGCGATGGAACAGATGACGAGATAGAGGCCGAGGGCCCCGGCAAACAGGCCGTAGTAGAACGATGCGAGGCCGGTGAAGGTCGGGATCACGGCCGTCACCGCGGTCAGCACCGCGTAAAGGGCGATCTGGTGCTTGGTGACGCGCTCGCCCGATACGTTCGGCAGCATCGGCACGCCGACGGAGCCGTAGTCGCGCATCTTGAACAGCGCCAGCGCCCAGAAATGGGCCGGCGTCCAGAGGAAGATGATCATGAACAGCACGATGCTGTCGAGCGACACGCCGCCGGTCACGCAGGCCCAGCCGACCATGGGCGGGAAGGCGCCGGCAGCACCGCCGATGACGATGTTCTGCGGCGTCGAGCGCTTGAGCCACATCGTATAGACGACGGCATAGAAGAAGATGGTGAAGGCAAGCAGGCCGGCCGAAAACCAGTTGACGATGATGCCGAGGATCGAGACCGAGAATACCGACAGGATCAGGCCGAAGGCGAGCGCTTCGGTGGGCGCGATGCGACCGGCCGGAATCGGACGCGATGCGGTCCGCGTCATGACGGCGTCGATGTCGGCATCGTACCACATGTTGAGCGCACCGGATGCGCCGGCGCCGACCGCGATGCACAGGATGGCGATGAAGCCCAGAAAGGGATTGATGTCGCCCGGCGCCAGCACCAGGCCGGCAAAGGCGGTGAATACGACGAGCGACATGACGCGCGGCTTCAGAAGCGCGAAGAAATCGCGCGCAGTGGCTTCCGAAAGGCGGACGTCGCCTTCGAGCCCCGCGAGGTCGCGACTATCAATAACCGTCATTGTCTCCGTCCCATGCTTGTCTGTTCTTGTCGGGTGCCGCGCCACCGAAGGGCGCGGCACCCGCTATGCTTTGAGGCCAGGCCTGCGCTTACTTGATGCGCGGCAGCTGCTCCCACTGGTGGAACGGCGGCGGCGAAGACAGCTGCCATTCGAGCGTGGTCGCACCCTCGCCCCACGGGTTGTTGCCGGCGATGCGCTTCTTGGCGAAAGCTTCGAAGACGCAGACCAGGAAGATCAGCACAGCGAAGGCCGAGATGTAGGAGCCGATCGACGAGACATAGTTCCAGCCGGCGAATGCGTCCGGATAGTCGATGTAGCGGCGCGGCATGCCGGCGAGGCCGAGGAAGTGCTGCGGGAAGAACACCATGTTGACGCCGATGAACATCACCCAGAAGTGCAGCTTGCCGAGGAATTCCGAGTACATGTAGCCGGTCATCTTCGGGAACCAGTAGTACCAGGCGGCGAAGATGGCGAACACGGCGCCGAGCGACAGAACGTAGTGGAAGTGGGCGACCACGTAGTAGGTGTCGTGCAGCGAACGGTCGAGACCGGCATTGGCCAGCTGTACGCCGGTGACGCCACCGACGGTGAACAGGAAGATGAAGCCGATCGCCCAGACCATGGGCGTGCGGAAGGACAGCGAACCGCCCCACATCGTCGCAATCCACGAGAAGATCTTGATGCCGGTCGGCACTGCGATGACCATGGTGGCGAACAGGAAGTAGCGCTGCGCGGCAAGCGACAGGCCGACCGTGTACATGTGGTGGGCCCAAACGATGAAGCCGACGGCACCGATCGCGACCATGGCGTAGGCCATGCCGAGGTAACCGAAGACCGGCTTCTTCGAGAAGGTCGAGACGATGTGGCTGATGATGCCGAAGCCGGGCAGGATCAGGATGTAGACTTCCGGGTGACCGAAGAACCAGAACAGGTGCTGGAACAGGATCGGGTCACCGCCGCCTTCCGGCGCGAAGAAGGTCGTGCCGAAGTTGCGGTCGGTCAGAAGCATGGTGATGCCGCCTGCCAGAACCGGCAGCGAGAGCAGCAGCAGGAACGCGGTGACGAGCACCGACCAGGCGAACAGCGGCATCTTGTGCAGCGTCATGCCCGGGGCGCGCATGTTGAGGATGGTGGTGATGAAGTTGATCGCGCCGAGGATGGACGAGGCACCCGAGATGTGGATCGCGAAGATCGCCAGGTCGACGGCCGGTCCGGGCTGGCCGGAGGTCGCAAGCGGCGGGTAGAGCGTCCAGCCGCCGCCGACGCCGTAGGCGCCAGCCGGGCCTTCGACGAACATCGACAGCACCAGCAGCAGGAAGGCGGGAATGACCAGCCAGAAGGAAATGTTGTTGAGGCGCGGGAAGGCCATGTCCGGAGCGCCGATCATGATCGGGATCATCCAGTTGGCAAAACCGCCGATGAGGGCCGGCATGACCATGAAGAAGATCATGATCAGCGCGTGGGCGGTGGTGAACACGTTGAACATGTGCTTGCCACCGTCGATGGCAGCGTCGCCCTCGAAGCCGTAAACGATCGAGGCCAGACCATGGAAGATCTGGATGCCGGGCTCCTGCAGCTCCATGCGCATGGCGACGGAGAGCGCACCGCCGACGAGGCCGGCGAAGATCGCGAAGATCAGGTAGAGGGTGCCGATGTCCTTATGGTTGGTCGAAAAGAACCAACGGGTGAAGAAACCGGGCTTATGGTCATGATTGTCGTGATGCGCGCCGTAACCGTGGGCGTGATCTTCGTGGGCAACAGGTCCAGCCATTGTCCGCACTCCTCTTCCTTAGTTCGAAACGTTGTCGGCGAGCTGCACGGACTTGTCCGCACCGTCCACCGCAGCCATGAGCGCCTTGTTGGCACCGGCGAGATCCGACGCAGCAGCCTCGAGCCAGGCGGCATACTTGTCAGCCGACACGACACGGATGGCGATCGGCATGAAGGCATGGTCCTTGCCGCAGAGTTCCGAACACTGGCCGTAGTAGAGGCCTTCGCGATCGGCGCGGAACCAGGTTTCGTTCAGACGTCCCGGAACGGCATCGATCTTCACGCCGAAGGCCGGCATGGCGAAGGCATGAATGACGTCGGTGGGCGCCGCGGTGACGAGCATGCGCACGGTCTTGCCGACCGGAATGACCATTTCATTGTCGACGGCCAGCAGGCGCGGATAGACACTCTTGTCTTCCTTGCCGGCGGCGGTGCGGTCTTCTTCCTTCAGCATGTAGCTGTCGAAGGCCACTTCCGTGCCACCCTGGTACTCGTAGTTCCACTGCCACTGGGTGGCGGTCGCCTTGACCGTCACATCCGGGTTTTCCGGCTGGGTGAGCTGGGCGGAAAGCAGATTGAAGGACGGGATCGCGAAGAACAGCAGGACCAGCACCGGACCGACGGTCCAGACGATCTCGATCGCCGTGTTGTGGCTGGTCTTCGAGGGAACGGGATTGGCGGATGCGCGGAAGCGCACGACGACCACGACCAGGAGAAGGAGGACGAAGACGGTGATCGGAACGATGAACCACAAGGTGTAGTTCTCAAACCAGCGAATCTGCTCCATGATCGGCGTCGCCGCCTGTTGCAAGTCCATCTGCCACTCTGTCGGCTGGTCTGCAAAACTGCCGGAGGCGAAAAGCAGACAGGCCAGGGCGGCCAAAGCTGCAAAAGCTCTCTTCATCACGATGTCTCTCCCACAAGCGTTTGATCCACATCAAATCAATACGCAAAATTCATGCTATCATCAGCGTTTAAAATCACAGATTGGCCGCATTCGCAATACGCCCGGGCAAATGCCACGGCCGCATTTTTGCTGTTCATCAATTCCGCTCGCGAGCCATCCACCGACAATCCAGCCTGCATCGCCTGCGGCGGCCGGCACGGCTGCAACAGCGGTCGCAATTAAGCCTCACTCCCTTGGAAAACACGGGCCGGGGCTTTCATTTTGCCCGCCCGGACGCCATGAATGTCAGGGATGATTCGATTTCCAGAGGTACCCATGGGTCTTCCTAGACTTTACCGGTCGGGCCTGATCGCAAGCGCCATCGTCGTTGCCGCGCTCGTCGCTCCGGCCGAGGCCCAGCAACAGCAGCCCGGAACCATCCGTTCCAATCATGGCGCGTGGTCGGTGATCTGCGATACGCCCGCCGGCGCCTCCACCGAGCAATGCGCACTGATGCAGAACGTCATCGCCGAGGACCGCCCCGAAGTCGGCCTGTCCGTGGTGGTGCTGAAGACCGCGGACCGCAAGGCGAAGATCCTGCGCATCCTCGCCCCGCTCGGCGTCCTGCTGAAGGACGGCATGGAGCTCTATGTCGACGGCAACAATATCGGCCGCGCCTATTTCACCCGCTGCTTCTCCGAAGGCTGCTATGTCGAAGTCGAGATCGACGAGGAACTGATGAAGATCCTGCGGGCCGGCAAGAACGCGGTGTTCGCGCTGCGCGAGTCGGCCGACCAGGACCGGGTCGGCATTCCGATCGAGCTTGCCGGCTTCGGCGAAGGCTACGACAAGCTGCCCTGAGAGCACCCTTCCTATGATCTATAAAGTGACGCGACCGGGGCCATGGCTCCGGTCGAACCTTGTCCGCAGGGCGCAATGCGCCTACATCGGAGCAAGCACTGCAAGGAGACATCCATGACCACCGACCTTCTCGGCCTCTTCGACTGCGACGAAATGACGCTGCGTCAGCATGTGTCAAAAGCACTCGGCAGCGCCGATGACGGGGAGCTTTTCGTCGAACATGCCCAGGCAGAATCACTGACCTTCGACAACGGGCGGCTGAAGGGCGGCAGCTTCAACACCGACCAGGGCTTTGGCCTGCGCGCCGTCGCCGGCGAAGCCGTCGGTTACGCCCATGCGGGGGAACTTTCGCTGGCTGCGCTGTCGCGTGCCGCCGATGCGGTCGGCGCCGTCACCCATGGCTATTCCGGCTCCTATGCCAGCGCGCCCCAGCGCACCAATGCCAAGCTCTATGGCGAAGGCAATCCGATCGGCGCGCCCTCCTTCGAGGAGAAGGTCAAGCTGCTTGCCGAAATCGACGCCTATCTGCGCGGCAAGGGCGATACCGTGCGCCAGGTCACCGCCTCGATCGCCGCGAGCTGGCAGGTGGTGGAGATCCTGCGCGCCGACGGCCACCGGGTGCGCGACATCCGGCCGATGACGCGGATCAACATTTCCGTCATCGCCGGCAAGGGAGACCGGCAGGAAAGCGGCTCCTATGGCACCGGCGGACGCATGGCGTTTTCCGACTTCCTGACGGAAGAGAGCTGGCGGCAAGGCGCCGACGAGGCGCTACGCCAGGCGCTGGTCAATCTCGAGGCGATCGACGCGCCGGCCGGCACCATGGACGTGGTGCTCGGCAATGGCTGGCCGGGCGTGATGCTGCACGAGGCGGTCGGCCACGGGCTCGAGGGCGACTTCAACCGCAAGAAGACCTCGGCCTTCGCCGGCCTGATGGGCGAGATGGTTGCCGCGCCCGGCGTGACCGTGGTCGACGACGGGACGATCGACGCGCGGCGCGGCTCCATCACCATCGACGACGAGGGCACGCCCTCGGCCTACAACGTGCTGATCGAGAACGGCCGGCTGGTCGGCTACATGCAGGATCGCCAGAACGCCCGGCTGATGGGCATGAAGGCGACCGGCAACGGGCGCCGCCAGGGCTATTCGCACCAGCCCATGCCGCGCATGACCAACACCTACATGCTCGGCGGCGACAAGAGCCCGGAAGAAATCATCTCGTCCGTCAAGAACGGCATCTATGCCGTCTCCTTCGGCGGCGGCCAGGTCGACATCACGTCGGGCAAGTTCGTCTTCGGCTGCACCGAGGCCTACATGATCGAGAACGGCAAGATCGGCGCGCCGGTCAAGGGCGCCATGCTGATCGGCAACGGGCCGGAAGCGATGAAGCGCATTTCCATGGTCGGCAACGACATGGCGCTCGACAAGGGCATCGGCAATTGCGGCAAGGCCGGCCAATGGGTGCCGGTCGGCGTCGGCCAGCCACATCTGCGGATGGACCAGGTAACGGTGGGCGGAACGCGGGCGTAAGGGCCCGCGGGTCGCACTCTGCTTTGGGGCCTTCGCGTCGGATTGCAACTTTTCCGGGATCTGGCATAGTAAAAATTATGAACCACGTACCGCCGCACATTCCCTTTGACGAACTGGCGTTTCCGGTCGAAGAGACCGCGAGCGCAGAGGGTGAGGTTTGGCAGCGCAAGAAGATCGAGGCCGGTCTCAAGGATGCAGACGAAGGACGATTTGCTTCTCACGAGACGGTAAAATCGGTCATCCGCAAATTCGTTTCGAATGGACGAGATTCGCTGGACGCAAACTGCGGTTCAGGATCTTGACGACATAGGCTCGTATATCGCCGAGGACAGCCCACGCTCTGCCGAGACAATCGTGCGAAGACTGCTGGAAGCTGCGGCCTTCCTTGCCTGTCACCCGGAAATCGGACGGCTGGGTCGGGTCGCCAAGACGCGCGAACTCGTTGTCCCAGGCACGCCGTACATCATCGTCTACCGTGTGCAGGCGACCATCGAAATCCTCACGATCCTCCACACGGCACGGAAATGCCCGGACCGTTGCGATTGACACGCAGGCGCCCAACCACGCCATGCGGGCAGCGGGCCTTCAGGCATCCATCGATCAAGTAACAGTCAGCCCCTCGCCGGCATCAGCACGCAGTCGTAGCGGTTCTTCACCAGCTGGTCGCAGGCCGAGCGGGCCTCGGTCTTGCTGGCGAAACCGGTGAAGCGGGCGCGGTAGAAGGTCGCGCCGCCGCGGGTCACGGCTTCGGTATAGGTATCGCGATCGTTCAACGGACCGCCGATCTTCGCCTTGGCGTCGGCGAGAAGCTCCATCGCGGCCTTGGCGCTGGCGGCGGCGGCGATCTGGATCTGCCATCCGCCGGCCATCCGGGCCTCAGCCTTCGGTGCCGCAAGCGGGATTTCCGCCTCGGGCGTCAAGGCGGGGACGTCGCTCGAGACGTCGGCAGCGGCCATTTCCACCGGCTTGGCATAGGCCGTTCCAAGCATGGAGGCGGCAACCGGACTTGCGTTTGCCAGGCCTATGACAGCGGCCACCGCATCCTGACGGGGAGCCGGAACCGGGACATCGGAGCCCAGGCGCGCCAGGTCCATGCCGACCCGGGCCGAATTGCTGGCCATGAGCTGCGATCCGCGGGATGCCTTGGCGATGTTGCCGGCGATCAGCTTTTCCATGACCTTGTCGCGGCTCGCCGCCGAGCGGCCGCCCATCACGACGCCGATGACGCGGCGGTCGCCGTCTCTCACGGCGCTGACGAGGTTGAAGCCGGAAGCGTTAGTATAGCCGGTCTTGATGCCGTCCATGCCCTTGTAGCGGTACATCAGATTGTTGTGGCCGTTGATCGTGCGGCCACGGAAGGCAAAGCTCTTGGTGTTGAACAGCTTGTATTCCTGAGGGAAGTCGCGCAGCAGCGCGATGCCGAGGGTGGACATGTCGCGGGCCGTGGTGATCTGCCGGTCGTCGGGAAGGCCGGAGGCATTGACGAAGGTGGTTTTAGACATGCCGAGGGAACGGGCCTTCGTCGTCATCATCGCGGAGAACTGGCTTTCGGTGCCGCCGAGCTTTTCCGCCATGGCGGCTGCCGCATCATTGGCCGACTGCACGATCATGCCCATCACTGCTTCCTTCACAGTGATGGCATCGCCCGCCTTCACGCGAAGCTTGGTCGGCGGGCGGGAGGCCGCATATTTGGAGAACGGCACCTTGCTGTCCCACGACAGTTCGCCACGACGAATCGCGTCGAACGTCATGTAAAGCGTCATCATTTTCGTCAGCGAGGCGGGGTGATTGAGGCTGTCGGGGTTTTCCGAGGCCAGGACTTCGCCGGTGCGGGCATCGAGGAGAAGCTGGGCGCTTCCGGCTGTCGCGGAGGTTGACGATGAAGCGATCGCAACAAGGAACGTCAACGCGATCAACAGCTTGTTCATGAATCCTCCAGGGGCAGGCTTATTTTGGCGGAACGTCGAAATTCGACGACGAGATTCGCCGCCCGGTAGACGACGGCCTCACTAAAGCAGAATTGGGGCGAGATTTTTGCAGTGCAGCGCCCACAGTCCGAAAGTTAACTAAAAGTTTCATGATGAGAGTAAACAAAAGGTAAATGACGCGAGGCTGGATCTGCCGACAAAAGCAGCCTCAAGCGGCAAGAAACCCACCATCCGCGGCCAGAACATGGCCGACAACATAGGAGGCTGCGTCCGAGGCAAGCCACAGGACGGTTTCCGCCACTTCCTCGGGTCGCCCCATACGCCGCAAGGGCAGGCCGGCGGCCACGGTCGCCACGTCGCCGACGCCGGCCGCCAGCATCATGTCCGTGACCACCCTCCCCGGCGCCACGGCATTGATGCGCAGGCCGCGGGCGGCATTCTCGATGGCGGCCGTGCGCATCATGGCGATGACGGCGGCCTTCGAAGCATTGTAGAGCGCGAAGCCGGGGTTCGGATTGCGGATGCCGCTGACCGAGGCATTGATGACGATCGCGCCGCCACCGGTCTTGCGCATGGCCGGGATCTGATACCTGAGGCAATGGAAAACGCCGCGCAGATTTGTGTCGAAAACGGCGGCATAGGTTGCGTCGTCCTGGTCTTCGATCGGTGCGCGGCGCTCCTGAAAGCCGGCATTGTCGAAGGCCACGTCCAGCCGGCCGAAACGGTCCAGCGTGCCCGACACCATCGCCTCGACATCCGCTTCACGCGTCACGTCGGTCTTCAGGAAGACGGCCTGCGCACCGAAGGCCCGACAGGCGGCAGCAACGGCCTCGCCCTCCGGCTCGCGCCTGCCGGCGATCACCACCGCCGCGGCGCCTTCGCGCGCCATCTGCAGCGCGGCCGCCATGCCAATACCCGTTCCACCGCCCGTGACCAGGCATATCTTTCCATCCATGCGGCGCGCAGACGTCATGCTTGTCGGACCTCCTATGGTGTGCCACTGCAGTCTAGATATTTACTTGACTGAGTCCAGTAATCTTCGGGCGGTGTGCCTCGGAAGGTGGTTGAGGACACATAGGATGGTGGCGGATGGTTGCCCATCCTGTGGCGGCCCAATCCTCATGCTATGGAAGCGGGTGCATTGAACGGGAGCGCTGCCCCTTGGTTCTCTTGTCCGTCGACAAGCCCCTGCATTTTTTTCAATTTGCCTCTTTACCTCAACTTAAGTTGAGATTGTAGGTTCCGGTCCGACCGCAATTCAGGACAAGGAAACAGGCCCCATGCAGCCAGAGATAAAAGTGCCCAACGTCGCGGGGTCACCGATTGCCGTCAGGTCCGGTCTTGCGCCGGAGAACGAGGCGAGTGGCCGCTGGGCCGAGCTACTCGCCCCCCGCTATCTGGCGACGACGGCGATGCTGTGCATGGGCGTGGCGCTCTATGCCTTCAACGGCTTCCTGGTCAGCACCGTACTGCCGACGGCGGTCGGCGAGATCGGCGGTGCGGAACTGCTGTCCTGGTCGATGACGCTCTATCTGGTGGCGTCGATCGTCGCAGGCGCCAGTGCCGCCCTGCTCAAACAGCGCTACGGCGCGAGAACCGTTCTCTTCGCCGCCGCCCTGATCTTCCTCGCCGGAACGCTGGCGGCCGCCCTCGCCTCGGACATGAACACCGTGCTCTTCGGACGGATCTGCCAGGGCATCGGCGAAGGCATCATCGCTGCCATCTGCTACGCGTTGATCCCGGAAATGTTCCCGCCCGCCCTGGTGCCGAAGGTGTTCGGCGCGGAGGCGAGCGTCTGGGCGATCGCCGCCTTCGGCGGGCCGGTGCTGGCCGGCTCGCTGACGGAGGCCTTTTCCTGGCGGGTGGCCTTTCTCGTCAACGCGCCGCTCATCGCCCTCTTTCTGCTGCTCGCGCTCATCCTCGTGCCGTCAGGTTCGGAAGCGGGTCGGCGGCTGCAATTTCCCACACTCAGGCTGAGCCTGCTTTCGGCCGGCCTCATTGCCATGCTGGTGGCGGGGCTTGCCGGCTCCGCACTCGCCACGGCAACCGTGATTGCCGGATCGATGCTGCTGGTGCTCGGCGCCGTCCGGCTCGACGGACGCGCGGAGGATTCGATCCTTCCGGATGGTGCGTTTTCCACCCGTTCCCCGCTCGGCCTCGGGCTCTGGGTCATCCTGCTCATGCCGCTGTCACAGGCGACGAGCAGCGTCTATCTCGTCTACTCCCTGCAATATCTGTTCGGCTACCGCCCGACGCTCGCCGGTGCGCTCGGGGCATTGATGGCGATCAGTTGGAGCCTCACGGCGATCGGCGTCGCCAATCTGCGGACCGAGCGGTCGCGGCAGACGGCGATCTGGCTTGGGCCCCTGCTGCTGGTCCTGGGCTTCGCCACCCTCGCCGGCGCGATCGGGACCGTGAACATCGCCATGCTTGCCGTCGCGCAGGTGGCCATCGGTGCAGCCTTCGGTTCGAGCTGGGGCTATCTCAGCCAGATGCTGATGGAGGCGACGCCGAGCCATGAACGCGACAAGACCTCGGCGCTGTTGCCGACACTGCAATCGGCGGGCTTCGCGCTCGGCGCAGCACTTGCGGGCATCAGCGCCAATGGAGCGGGGCTGGCCACCGCGCAATCCGCCGATGCCATACGCGGCGTGCTGACGCTCACCTTCGCCGTCGCGCTTGTCTGGGCGATCCCCGCCTCGCTGGCGGCGCGCCGCGCGGTGATGCTCATGCGGTGACTACCTTTGGTCGCGCCGGACGAACCAGCACCCCAAAAACAGGCAGAGACTATTCAGCAAGGCTTAACGCCGCCCGCATAGTCTGGAGTGCAAGATGTTGCGACGCAAAACCAGGCAAGGACAATGAAGGCCAACCTGAAAGGCTTCGTGCGCAAGGCCGCGATCACCGGCGGACTGGAAGCGTCCCGGCTTCTGAGCCGGCTCGGCGCCATGCGCGCGGCGCGCGGCCGCGGCGCGATCTTCACGCTGCATCACGTGCGGCCCCACCGCCCCCCGCCGCTCGATGCGAACGGTCATCTGGAGATCACGCCGGACTTCCTGGACGCGGCGATCCGGCGACTGAAGGCCGAGGGCTACCGATTCGCAGCCCTCGACGACGTGCCGCACCTGCTCGCTGCCGCGCCGGACGGACCGCCCTTCGCCACCTTCACCCTGGACGACGGCTACCGTGACAATGCCGAGCATGCCCTGCCCGTCTTCGAACGGCACGGCGTGCCCTTCACCGTCTTCGTCACCAAGGGTTTCAGCGAACGCAGCCACACGCTCTGGTGGGAGACCGCGGAAGCCCTGCTCAACGCCACCGACCGCTTCACCATCGAAACCGACGGCGGCCCGAAGACCCACGTCGTCACCTCGATCGCGGCGAAGGGGGCGGTATCCGATCTCATCTGCGATGCGATCTGCGGGCCGAAGGAGAGCCTGGCAATCGCCCGGCTCGATGCGGCGGCGCGCAGCGTCGGCATCGATCCTGCGGCGATCGTCGCGCAGCTCGTGATGACGGCGGAGGAACTGAAGACGCTGGCACGCCATCCGCTCGCCAGCCTCGGTGCCCACACGCTCAGTCACCGGGCGCTGGACTTTCTCACCGACGCGGAAGCGCTGGACGAACTTTCGGGCAGCGCCGACTATGTCGAGACGCTGACCGGGCGCCGGCCGACGAGCTTCGCCTATCCCTATGGCGACGCGCGCAGCGCCACCAGCCGCATCGCGACACTCGCCGCCAGGGCCGGCTTCACCCTTGCCGTGACGACCCGGGCGGGGACGATCGATGCGGCAGCGCTTGCCGCGCCGTTGCTCCTGCCGCGCATCTCGCTCAACGGATACTATCAGAAGCCGCGCTATGTCGCGGCGCTTGCCTCCGGCATCCCCTTCCGCCTGACGGGCTGATCCGCAAGGACGGTCAAGGCCGGCGAGAAACCCGCCGGCCGACCATGGCGATCAGGGATACATCCGGACCTTGTGCCAGGGCGCATCCGGCGTGTCGCGGCGAAACTCGATGCGGTCGTGCAGGCGGAACTTGCGGTCGTGCCAGAATTCGATCGAAATCGGCTTGATGCGGAAACCGGACCAGTGGGCCGGCCGCGGAACCTCACCGAAGGCGTAGCGGGCTGTATATTCGGCCACGGCCTTTTCCAGGGCGAACCGACCTTCCAGCGGGCGCGACTGCTTCGACGCCCAGGCACCGATGCGACTGCCGAGCGGCCGGGAGCGAAAATAGGCATCGGCTTCCTCGTCGGAAACCACTTCGACTTCGCCGCGCAGGCGCACCTGACGCCGCAGCGATTTCCAGTGGAAGCACATGGCCGCCTTTTTCTGGCCGAGAATTTCCTGTCCCTTCTGGCTCTCGAAATTCGTGTAGAACACAAAACCCCGGGAATCGAATTCCTTGAGCAGGACCATGCGCACATTCGGCAAGCCGTTCTCGTCCACGGTTGCAACGGCTACCGCGTTGGGATCGTTGACCTCAGAGGCCTCTGCGTCCTTGAGCCACGCACCGAACAATGCGAAAGGTTCGTTTTCCTCGGTGAAGTCACTGCTTGTTAACCCAGTCTCTGACATATTGCTTCAAATGCTCCCGAACTTCATCATCATTGCCCAGGGTCTTAACACTGGACAGGACGCCCATTGAGAGACATAGCAAAGTCGAACGAGCGCAAAAAGGGCGGGTCGCTGGGTAAAAGCAGATTACTCATCGTTCTCGCCGCGACGCTGCCGATCAGCGGTTGCTTCGGTGGCAGCATGGACCTCTTCGGCTCGGATGTGGATCGATCGATTTCCACCAACACCGTCGCGGCTAAGAACACGGCGGAAGGCCGTTCCGACGAGTTGACGGTGCAGAACGCCGTCTCCTCCGCAGATCTCTCGCGAACCGCCAGCCCTTTGCCCTGGGCCAATGCGACGACCGGCAGCGCCGGCGTGGTCACGGCGATCGAGGAGCAGAAGTCGAACGGCGTTGTATGCCGAAACTTCTCGACGACTCGTCATTCCTATGAAGGCATCGCCAACTTCTCCGGCAAGACCTGCACCGCGGGCTCCGGCCAGTGGCAGCTGATGAGCTTCAGCCGGCAGCCCTGAAGTCTCTCCAGGCCGGCGATGCGGCCCGGATGACCGGGTTTTCCGCGTAACCACTGATTAGCATCTTCTTGCCATACTCCCAGAATTGTAAAACCGGACTGCCGTGATGGCGGCGGATCGGGAGGTGTTTCTTGCCGGTTGCATCGGCCAAGAACGGCGATGCACGGTCTTTTGTCAATTGGTGGCCTAGATGCGCGATTTCTATTCAGTGCTCGGCGTAAAGCGCGATGCGGGAGCCGATGAGATCAAGTCGGCCTGGCGGATGAAGGCGAAAAGCGTGCACCCCGACCAGAACCGCGACGACCCGGACGCCAATCGACGCTTTACCGAGGTCGGCCGCGCCTACGAGGTGCTGAAGGACCCGGCCAAGCGCAGCCGTTACGACCAGCAGCGCGACAAGGTTGAAGCTCTCGAGCGGGAGCAGACGATCATGCAGCAGCGCCAGGCGGCCCGCGAGGCGGCCGAAAAGGCCAAGATCGCCAAGGCGAATGCCGAGCGGATCCTCGCCGAACTGGCACGCGCCGAAGCCGAGAAGGCGAAAGCGGACAAGCAGGCTCAGCCTGCACAGGCGGCCCATGCCGCTCAGGCAAAGCAGGAAAAGGCCCAGACAGGCGGCGCCCAGGCACAGGCTCAGCCACAGGCACAAGCCCATACGCAGGGCCAGGCCAAGCCCGACGGTGCGGGCGAAAGCCCCGAAGCCGTCGTCTCGCGCATCTTCGGCGACACGCCCGAAGCGGCCGCCGCGGCCGAAACGCTGAAGCGCGAAACCGAGGCCGAAGCCGAACGCGTGGAAAACAGCGAGCCGTCCGGCGCGCCCAAGCCGGTGTCCATCCTTGCACCGATCGAATTGCTGAGCTCCTTCGTCCGTCGCATCCGCGGCATCCAGCCGCCGCCGGAAAAGGCCCCCGACCTGGTGGTCGAGGCAACCGTGACGATCGACGACCTGCTGGCGCAGAAGTCGGTGCCGATCACGCTGTCCGACGGCCGCGAGCTTCGCGTTCCGCTCGACAACGGGGTCACGCAGGGCCATGTGGTGCGGCTCAAGGGCCAGGGCCTGAAGCTCCAGGGCATGAGCCGCGGCGACGTGGCGGTCACCGTGCGCGTGGCCAAGAATGAGAAATTCACCGTCGACGGCTACGATCTCAAGACGGCTCTGCCGATCACGCTCGAAGATGCCGTGCTGGGTTGCGAGGCCTCTGTCGAGACGCCCAACGGGCCGCTCACCATCACCATTCCGGCTTGGTCGAGCTCCGACCAGGTGATCCGCCTCGACGACCTCGGCCTGCCGAACGACGAGGGCGGCCGCGGCGCACTGGCAGTTGAACTGCGCGTCATGCTGTGGGAAAAGCCGGACGACAAAGTCACGGACTTGATGCGCGTCATGCGCGAAGGCCTGTTTTTATGAAGTATTTGTAACGATCACACCCTTTGTTACGCTGCCTTACAGTTGATGATCCGGTGCAATCTTGAACCGTGATGCCGGCTATGCCATAGGCAGGGTCAATCGAAAGTCTTAGGGAGCAAAACATGGCTCAAGGTTCCGGCCTTATGGCAGGCAAGCGCGGCATCATCATGGGCGTCGCAAACAATCGCTCGATCGCGTGGGGCATCGCCAAGGCCTGTCATGAACAGGGAGCCGAAATCGCATTCACCTGGCAGGGCGAAGCGCTGAAGAAGCGCGTCGAGCCGCTGGCGCAGGAACTCGACGCCTTCATGGCCGGCGATTGCGACGTCACCAATCTCGACAGCATCGACGCCGTGTTCAAGAACCTCGAGGAGAAGTGGGGCAAGA
Organism: Allorhizobium sp. GW101-3B10; assembly: GCF_059424725.1. NCBI lineage: Bacteria > Pseudomonadati > Pseudomonadota > Alphaproteobacteria > Hyphomicrobiales > Rhizobiaceae > Allorhizobium > Allorhizobium sp. GW101-3B10. Next base: position 2,802,705 of record NZ_JBWKZR010000001.1, read on the forward strand.
TCGACTTCGTCGTGCACGCCATCGCGTTTTCCGACAAGGACGAACTGACCGGCCGCTACATCGAGACGACGCGCGACAACTTCGCCCGCACGATGGACATTTCCGTCTACTCGTTCACCGCGGTTGCCGCTCGCGCCGAGAAGATCATGAACGACGGCGGCTCGATCCTGACGCTCACCTATTACGGCGCCGAGAAGGTCATGCCGCACTATAACGTCATGGGCGTCGCCAAGGCCGCGCTCGAGGCTTCCGTGCGCTATCTCGCCGTCGACATGGGCGGCCGCGGCATCCGTGTCAACGCCATCTCGGCCGGTCCGATCAAGACGCTGGCCGCATCCGGCATCGGCGACTTCCGTTACATCCTGAAGTGGAACGAGTACAATTCGCCGCTGAAGCGCAACGTGACGACGGACGAAGTCGGCAAATCGGGCATGTATCTCCTGTCCGATCTGTCGACCGGCGTGACCGGCGAGGTCCACCATGTGGATTCCGGCTATCACACCGTCGGCATGAAGGCGGTGGATGCGCCGGACATCACCGTCGCCAAGGAATAGTCTCCAGTTCGAGGTCGCATGCCGTGCTCATCTATCTGATCCGTCACGGCCAGACCGACTGGAATGCCGAGGGCCGACTGCAAGGGCAGAAGGACATCGGCCTCAACGAGAACGGACGACGCCAGGCGAGCGAGAACGGCAGACGCCTGGCGGAGGAACTCGGCGAACGCGCCGCCGCCTTCGACTATGTCGCCTCCCCGCTTGGCCGCACCCGCGAAACCATGGAACGGGTGCGCGCCGCCATGGGGCTCGATCCGCACGGCTATCGCACAGATCCCCGGCTGATCGAACTGTCCTTCGGCGACTGGGAGGGATCGACCATTCCGGAACTGCAGCGCGTCATGCCCGACAGGGTCGAGGCGCGCGCGCAGCATAAATGGGATTTCATCCCGCCGGGCCAGGATGCCGAAAGCTACGAGATTCTGTCATGGAGGGTGGGAGCCTGGCTCACCGCGGTTGACCAGCCGACCGTCTGCGTCAGCCATGGCGGGATCGTGCGCAGCGTTTTCCGCATCGTCGGCGGCTGGAGCGGCGACAAGGCCTGCGACATGGACGTGCCGCAGGACCGCATTCTCAAGATCGACCGCGACGGCGGCCTGCTCGGCTGGCTCTGACGAGCCGACGAACCGTTCGCGGAACCTACTGCACGATTTCCAGGTCGTCGACGACGCGCTTGCCGTCGACCTCGGTGAAGAACACGATCACCTTCACGCCGCTTTCGAGGCCGTCGAAGTTGAATTCCTCGGGAAGGGAATAGGTCTTCCCGTCGTCCAGCACCAGGCTCAGGCCGTCGACGTTGACCGCCTGAATGGTCGCTTCTACATCGTCGCTTCCCGCCAGCACGCTGAGCGGCGAGAGGAAGCTCGCAGTCGCCAGAAGCACTGAAATCATCATACGCATGCGGGTTACCTTTGCCAGTCTCGACGGATTGAGGATGTGTCTCAAAATAGGCCTCCAGAATGTGGCAAAAATCGCCCGTAACAATGACATTTTCGGTGCGATTGATGAACGGAATTACGACGCGGTTCAAGCACCCGGGACGGGTATCGCAAGCTTTGCCGCATCTTTCCGGAGATTCGCGCCTGAGCGGGGCACTGCCGCACCCATCCATCTCCGGCGCGAACGTATTGGCGCGCCAATACTATCGCCGATTCAATTCTATATTAACCGGCGCCCTTTAGGATTACCTGACAGACTTGGGGAACATCCTGACTTGAAAATCTTCAATCGATATCGGCAACGCGACGGTGGCCATAGGGCCGGCGCGATCGTCTTTCTCGTGGGCGGCGCACTGGTCGGCCTGACGATCGTCATCGCCGGTCTCGTGTTCGATACGCGCGGCGGCATCGTCGCCGGTCTCGCCATGATCGTGCCGGTTCTCTTCAGCCTCCACCTGCTGCACGAACGCAACCGCAACATTGTTCAGTTGAAGGCACGCGAGGAGAAACTGCTCGACCTGTCGCGCCGCTTCAACCTTGCGATGGAAACCGCCAATATCGGCATCTGGGAGGTCGGCGAAGCCGACGATCTGCTGTCCTGGGACGCGCGTGCCGCCGCACTGCACGGCTTTGCCCCCACCGAGGGCTGTGATCGCATGACCCATTGGTACAAGATCATTCATCCAGACGATGTCCAGGACGTCGAGGCCGCCTTTTCCGCGAGGCTTCATGGCGATTCGACCGCAAGCTGGGACATCAGTTACCGCATCACGCTGCCCGACGGCATGACGCGCCACCTGCGTTCGGTGGGCGCCCACTCGAACGGCGGGAACGGCCCGAGGCGACTGACCGGCATCGTCTGGGACGTCACCAACGACACATTGTTCAACCAGGCCCTTCGCGAGGCGAAGGCGACCAGCGATATCAAAAATGCCGAACTGGAACTGGCGCTCGACGAGCTTTCGAGCCGCGAGCACGAGCTCTCGGAGCTCTCCCACAAGCTCGACGTTGCGCTCGCCTCCTATAATTGCGGCATCTGGGAAGGCGACCCGGTGACCACCACCGCCTACTGGGACGATCGGATGCACCAGCTCTACAACGTGCCGAACAGGAACCGGCCCGTGACCCGGCACGAATGGCTTTCCGCCCTCCATCAGGACGACCGCCAGTCCGTGCAGCTTGCCACCAACCGGGCCATCGCTTCGGGCACGACCGTCAACACCACCCAACGCATTCTCCTGCCCAACAACGAGCTGCGCTATGTCCGTTCCGTCGGCCAGGTGCATATGGGCAAGGACGGCAAGAAGAAGATCATCGGCATTGCCTTCGACGTCACCGCGGACGCCCTTCTGGCCGAGCAGCTCAGGGCCGCCAAGGCGGACGCCGACAGCCGCAACCTGGAACTGGAACTGGCCAAGAACCGTATCGAGTTCAATGCCCTGCACGATCCGCTGACGTCGCTCGCCAACCGCCGCAAGCTCGACATCGAACTCGATGAACTCAGCCAGTCGGGCCAGCGCCACCGCACCAGGTTCACCATCCTGCATCTCGACCTCGACCGCTTCAAGGAGATCAACGACACGCTCGGCCATGCGGCGGGCGACGCCATGCTGGTGCATGCATCGAGGGTGCTTTCCCGCAACGTGCCACGCGGCGATCTGGTGGCGCGCATCGGCGGCGACGAATTCGTCATCCTCGCCCGAAGGGCCGTGCCGACCGCCGAGATCTCGGAACTGTGCGAACGCATCATCGTCGAGATGAACAAGCCGATCGACTTCGAGGGTTTTTCCTGCCGCTGCGGCATCTCGATCGGGATCGCCCAGGCCTCCGGCATCGCCCCCGACGCGCGCCGTATCCTCGTCAATGCCGACATCGCGCTCTACCAGGCCAAGGAAAAGGGCCGGAATTGCTACGAGTTCTTCACCCCCGACCTGCAGGCCAACATAGTGTCCAAGAAGCGCATGGCCGACGAGATTCTGACGGGCCTTGAGCGCGACGAATTCACCGTCTGGTACCAGCCGCAGTTCGAAACCGCGACGATGCAGCTCTCCGGCGCGGAGGCGCTGGTTCGGTGGAACCACCCGGACAAGGGCGTGATCGCTTCCAACCATTTCATCAAGGTTGCCGAAGAGCTGAACGTCATGGCGCGGATGGACCAGATGGTGCTCGAAAAGGCCCTGCGCGACCAGATGCGCTGGACGGCACTCGGCGTGAAGGTGCCGCGCATTTCGGTCAACGTCTCGTCGAAGCGCCTGCACGACGCGACGCTCGTCGAACAGTTGCACGGTCTCGCCATCGACCCGGGCGCCATCTGCTTCGAACTGGTGGAATCAATCTTCCTCGACGAAAGCGACGACGTGGTCACCGAGAACATCGACAAGATCAAGGCACTCGGCATCGACATCGAGATCGACGACTTCGGCACCGGTCACACCTCGATCCTCAGCCTGCTGCGGCTGAAGCCGAAGCGGCTGAAGATCGACCGCCAGCTCGTCATGCCGATCGTCAACTCGCCGCAGGAACGCGCCCTGGTGCGCTCGATCATCGAGATCGCCCGCTCGCTCGGCGTGGAGACGGTGGCCGAGGGCGTCGAAAGCCTCGACCATGCGGACCTCCTGCGCCATCTCGGTTGCGACTACCTCCAGGGCTATGCCTTCGCCAAGCCCCTGCCCTTCGACGAGTTCAGCCGTTTCACCAAGGGTTTTCCGCAGCGCAAGGCGTCGTGAACCGACGACAAATCCCGAACGCAGCGTTTCCAAGAAAGGCTTGTCGCGCTCGGGCCTTTTCCACTATGAGTGAGCCCCAACAAAAGCCGCGGCGGTATGCTGAGATCCCAGTGCCGCCCGAACGTTCCGGTGCTTAGCCATGTCGCACAATACCTTCGGTCACCTGTTCCGCGTCACCACCTGGGGCGAAAGCCACGGGCCGGCGCTCGGCGCGGTGGTCGACGGCTGCCCGCCCGGCATCCGTTTCACCCTCGACGACCTGCAGTCCTTCCTCGACAAGCGCAAGCCCGGCCAGTCGCGCTTCGTCACCCAGCGGCGCGAGGAAGACCTCGTCAAGGTGCTCTCCGGCGTGATGCCGCAGGACGACGGATCGATGATTTCGACCGGCACGCCGATCTCGCTGATGATCGAGAACACCGACCAGCGCTCCAAGGACTATGGCGACATCGCCAAGCGCTACCGGCCGGGCCATGCCGACTACACCTATGACGTCAAATACGGCATTCGCGACTATCGCGGCGGCGGCCGCTCGTCGGCGCGCGAAACGGCGGCGCGGGTCGCCGCCGGCGCCCTGGCCCGCCTCGTCGTTCCCGGCGTCACCATTCGCGGCGCGCTGGTGCAGATCGGCAAACACAAGATCGACCGCGCCAACTGGGACTGGGCGCAGGTGAGCGAGAACCCGTTCTTTGCACCCGACCCGCAAATCGTTCCGGTCTGGGAGGCCTATCTCGACGAGATCCGCAAGGCCGGCTCCTCGGTCGGCGCGGTGATCGAGGTGGTCGTCGAAGGCGTGCCCGCCGGCATCGGCGCGCCGGTCTACGGCAAGCTCGACCAGGACATTGCCAGCCTGCTGATGTCGATCAACGCGGTCAAGGGCGTCGAGATCGGCAACGGTTTTGGCGCCGCCGAGATCACCGGCGAGGAGAATGCCGACGAGATGCGCATCGGGCCGGACGGCAAGCCGGTGTTCCTCTCCAACCATGCCGGCGGCATTCTCGGCGGGATTTCGACCGGCGAACCAATCGTCGCGCGCTTTGCCATCAAGCCGACCTCGTCGATCCTCACCGAACGGCGCTCGATCGATGCCGACTTGAACGAGGTGGATGTGCGCACCAAGGGCCGGCACGACCCCTGCGTCGGAATCCGGGCGGTTCCTGTCGGCGAGGCGATGCTCGCCTGCGCCATTGCCGATCATTATTTGCGAGACCGCGGCCAGACCGGCCGGCTGAAGTGAGGGTTTTCCATGAGCTATGACCAGAGCCGCGTCGTCGACGCCATCCGCGCCTTCGAGGCGGGCGAAATCGTCGTGGTCGTCGACGACGACGACCGCGAGAACGAGGGCGACCTGATCGTCGCCGCCGTCCACTGCACGCCGGAGAAGATGGCCTTCATCGTGCGCCACACCTCCGGCATCGTCTGCGCGCCGATGCCGCGCGAGGAGGCCAAGCGCCTCAACCTCAGCGCCATGGTCGCCGAAAACGACAGCGCGCACACGACGGCCTTCACCGTCTCGGTCGACTTCAAGCACGGCACCACCACCGGCATTTCCGCCGATGACCGCACGCTGACGGTGCGCAACCTCGCCAATCCGAACGTCGGCGCCGCCGATTTCGTCCGCCCCGGCCACATCTTCCCGCTGGTCGCCCGCGAAGGCGGGGTGCTGATGCGCTCGGGCCATACGGAAGCCGCCGTCGACCTCTGCAAGCTCGCCGGCCTGCCGCAAATCGGCGTGATCTCCGAGCTCGTCAACGACGACGGCACGGTGAAGCGCGGCCCGCAGGTCGCAAGCTTCGCCGCCGAACACGGACTGAAGCTGCTCTCCGTCGCCGACCTCATCGCCTATCGCCAGCGCAAGGAAACGCTGATCCAGCTCGCCTCGAGCTTCGCCATCGAGACCCCTTACGGCCCGGCCAAGGCGCATGCCTATTCGCTGCCCTGGGACCCGATGCAGCATCTCGCCGTCGTCTTCGGCGACATCCGCGACGGCGTCGACATTCCGGTGCGCCTGCATCTCGAACATGTCGGCCAGGACGTGTTCGGCAAGGGCCGCCAGATCGACGACATCATGAAGAAGATCGCCGCCAAGGGCCGCGGCGTCATCGTCTACCTGCGCGAAGGCTCCGTCGGCGTCGGCGTTTCGACCACCGCACGCGCCGGCCACCACGAGCGCGAGGCGCACGAACAGGCGCAGGCGCGCGAGAACGAATGGCTGGAAATCGGCCTCGGCGCGCAGATCCTGAAAGACCTCGGCGTCACCTCGATCCGGCTCTTTGCCTCGCGCGAACGCCACTATGTCGGGCTGGAAGGCTTTGGCATCCGCATCATCGCCACCGAGATCGTCTGACCCGGAGACCTTGAGCGACTGACGATGCCCCCGGTTCGCCGGGGGCAGTTCTGCACGTCCCCTGTCGCCGCGCCGCGGAAGCTTATCGAGCGAAGCGCTTTGCCCCTGCGACGCAGGCCACCACGGCGGCGGTGACCGCGACCATCGACCCGCTCACCGCCTCGCCGAGCAGACCGGCCGCCAGCACCAGGCCGAAGAAGGGCTGCAGCAGCTGCAGCTGGCCGACCGCGGCGATGCCGCCCTGGGCAAGGCCGCGATACCAGAAGACGAAGCCAATCAGCATGCTGAACACCGAGACATAGGCAAGGCCGAGCCAGGCCGGCTGGCCGGTTCCGGCAAAGGATGAAGGCATGGTGGCGAGCGCCAGCACCACCATGACCGGCAGGGAGAGCACGAGCGCCCAGGAAATGACCTGCCAGCCGCCGAGCGTGCGGGAAAGCTTGGCACCCTCGGCATAGCCCAGCCCGCAGACGATGATGGCGCCGAGCATCAGCAGGTCGCCGACCGGGGAAGCCGTCACGCCCTGCAGCAGGGCGAATCCGGCGACCAGCAGGCTGCCGAGGCCGGAAAACAGCCAGAAGGCCGGCCTTGGCCGCTCGCCGCCGCGCAAGACCGCGAAGCTGGCGGTGGCGAGCGGCAGGAGCCCGACGAAGACGATCGAATGCGCCGAGGTGACGTGCTTGAGCGCCAGCGCGGTCAAGAGCGGAAAGCCGACGACGACGCCCAGCGCGACGACGGCCAGTGACACCATCTCGCCCGGCTTCGGCCATTTCTGCCGGAACAGCAGCAGCAGGCCGAGCGCCAGCGCGCCGGCAATGGCGGCGCGCGCCACGGTCAGGAACACCGGATCGAAATCGGCCACCGCCACCCGCGTCGCGGGGAGCGAGCCGCTGAAGATCAGCACGCCGAGAAAACCGTTGATCCAGCCGCTTGTCGTCTTGTCCATCAAATCCATCCTCGTCGATTGGCCCCAAGGATAGGCAATCGCGGATGGATTTCTCAGAGACAGTGCATTACAGTTTTGCCGAACTGTAATGGTCACGAGAGCAGTACAGATGCTGGACAAGACTGCCATCGACGGCGAGGACGGCACGCGCGTCGGCCGCGTCATGGGCGCCATCCGCCAGAGGATCGGCGGGCGCACGCTGGCGCCGGGGGCAAGGCTGCCGTCGATCCGCGGCTTTGCCAAGGTCATGGCGGTCTCCACCTCGACCGTGGTCGAGGCCTATGACCGGCTGGCCGCCGAGGGGCTGATCCAGTCGCGGCCGGGCTCCGGCTTCTATGTCGCGGGCCACCTGCCGCCGCTGGTGCTGGCCGAGATCGGCCCCAGGCTCGATCGCGCCGTCGACCCCTTCTGGGTGTCGCGCCAGTCGCTCGAAGCCGGCGCGGACACGCTGACGCCCGGCTGCGGCTGGCTGCCGGCGGCCTGGATGCCGCAAGACGAGCTGCGCCGGTCGCTGCGCCAGCTGACCCGGGCCGACGACACGGTGCTGGCCGACTACGGCTCGCCGCTCGGCCTGCCGCCGCTCCGCCAGCTCCTGTCGCGGCGCATGGCCGAGCGCGGCATCCAGGCCGCGCCCGACCAGATCATGCTGACGGAATCGGGCACGCAGGCGATCGACCTGCTCTGCCGCTTCCTGATCGAGCCGGGCGACACCGTGCTGGTCGACGACCCGTGCTATTTCAACTTCCTGGCGCTGCTGCGTGCCCACCGCGTCAAGGTCGTCGGCGTGCCCTATACGGCGACCGGCCCGGACATCACGCTGTTTGCCGCAGCGCTTGCCGAACACCGGCCGCGCCTTTACATCACCAATTCGGCGCTGCACAACCCGACAGGTGCTACGCTTTCGCCGGCGACCGCCCACCGGCTGCTCAAGCTCGCCGAACAATCCGGCCTCACCATCATCGAGGACGATATCTTTGCCGATTTCGAGCCCGAGCCGGCGCCGCGGCTTTCGGCCTTCGACGGGCTGGACCGGGTGATCCATATCGGCAGCTTTTCCAAGACGCTGTCGGCGGCGGCGCGCTGCGGCTTCATCGCCGCCCGTCCCGACTGGATCGAAGGGCTGATCGACCTGAAGATCGCCACGAGTTTCGGCGGCAATCCCGTCTCCGCCGAACTGGTGCTGAACATCCTGAAGGACGGGACCTATCGCAAGCACATCGCGACCTTACGCGACCGCCTGTCGCGCGCCACGGGCGAGACCAACAAGAAGCTTCAAGCGCTCGGCCTCAAACCCTGGCTCGAACCGCGCGGCGGCATGTTCCTCTGGTGCCAGCTGCCGGACGGCCTCGACGCCGCCGACGTCGCGCGCCGCGCGCTCGCCGACAAGATCGTGCTCGCCCCCGGCAATGTCTTCAGCGTCTCGCAGACGGCGACGCGGTTTCTGCGGTTCAATGTGGCGCAGTCGAGCGATCCGCGGGTGTTTGCGGCGGTCGAGAGGGCGATGCGGGGGTGATGGGGGGCGTGTGACGTTTCGATGAATTGAGTTTTGCGCGGATCTGCTATCGGCCCTAACCGGAGAGAAAGCCTCTGATAGCCGAGTTCAGTTGATACAAAGAAGGCACCGTTTATCGATGCCTCCCTCATTTGTGGTCATCGGATTGCCAGCCAGCAGCCGCGCCTCACCGTAGTCGTGCCAGGTATTCCGAACGGTCGAACGGATTGGCACTCATACGGCGCCGCATCGGCGGCGTTCCCGCCAGCGCAGCATGGTGATCGAAGACTGTTTCCATGATGCCTGCACCACTGGAAAGCCCCGGCAGTTGCTGGCGGATGTTTTGTACCTTGGTTGAAGGGATCACTCCTTCCAGCCGAGCGACACCGCTATCGATCTCGGTTGCCCGCACCGCGCCACCCGATTTCGACAAAAGCACATGCAGTGTCGGAAGCACGGCAAGCGGAACCTCGATCTGAAATCGCTCGAACGGTTCACAGACGACCGTGTCTGCAGCGACAAGAGCGCGAGCCAGAACAAGCGGCGTCAGGGATCGAAAATCGACTGCCGTGCTCGAAGGCGAACTATGCTTCAGCGCGGTGACCGCCACATGGCAATCGATCACTGGCCAGCCGTAGAGACCTGCCTTCAGCGTTTCTGACACCGCTGCCTCGACGGCACGGTAAAAACTCGCCGGCATCTGCCCGACATCGACTTCCAGAGCAAATGTATTGCCTGACCCTTCGGAACTGGGCTCGATACGCAGGCCGACAGTGGCCAGGAATGGATTTGGCTCCTTGAAGATGACTTCGATTGCTTCTCCGACACCGATCGGCCGCTCGGCATGAATGACGGTGCTCTCCTCAAATACCGCATCTACACCGAAATCATGCAGCAACGTTGCTTGGATCACTTCCTTCTGCACCTCGCCATAAAGCGAAAGAAATATCTCGCTTGCATTGGCATTGGTTCGGAGGTTGATCAGCGGGTCTTGCTCGGACAATTGCTGCAGAGCGGTCCAAAGCTCTCCGTTCTGCGACGGTTTGCCGGAGAGGATGCGCGTTTCCAGCGTTGGAGCGGCAAACTGCGGTGCGAGCAGACGCAGGGCAGCCGTGCCGAACTGATCTCCGATTCTTGCTACGCTGAGGCCGCTGACCTTGACGATCTGGCCTGCGCGAGCCTCGGCCTGTTTCTTCAGCGCACCGTCGTCAAAGACCTGAATGCGCGTGACCTTGCCGACACCACCCGGCAATTCGATCTGGCTACGCTCCAGAAGCGAGCCGGCTGTCAGGTTGAGATAGGCGATCTTCTCGCCACCCCATCCTCGCTCGATCTTGAATATGTTGCCTGCAAGGGGCGCCGCCGCATCCGGCGTTCGGCTCGGCAGCAGATGCTCTATGGCGCCGATCAGATCGGTAACGCCTTCGCCCGTCATCGCGATCCCGCAATAGGCAGGGTGCAGCAGGCCACCAGCCACCTGAGCCGCAAGCGCGGATCGAAGCCGGTCGCCGCTGATCCTGTCGGGAGCCAGAACATAATCATAGAGTAAGGCTTCATCATTGGCAGACAGCGCCTCGCTGATAGCCGAAAGGCCGGGATCGCAAGTGAGATCGACCGGTGTAACGACCGCATGCTTGCCGCCGGCATCCCGCACAGAGGACATTGCAAGAGGCCGGTTTCCGAGCTTGCTCTCGAGTTCGGTAAGCAGCTCGTAATAACGGGCACCCGCCCGATCGATCTTATTGACGAAAAACAGGAACGGGATGCCGAGCCGCTGTAATGCCCGCACCAAAACGCGGGTTTGTGCCTGCACGCCTTCGACAGCCGAAACGACGACGATCGCCGCGTCGAGCATTCTCATCACCCGCTCGACTTCGGCAATGAAATCCGGATGTCCAGGCGTGTCGATCAGATTGACGGAGAGATCGCCGATCCGAAACGCCACGACGGCCGCAGCAATCGTGATGCCACGCTGCCGCTCGAGCTCAAGGCTATCGGTCTGGGTATTGCCGCCGTCGACGCTGCCAAGTTTCGCAATCGCGCCGGTATCGAAAAGCAGTCGCTCGGTAAGGCTAGTTTTTCCTGCATCCACATGGGCGAGAATGCCCAGATTCAAAATACGCATATCGAATCATCTTCTCAAAATTTCCGTTCTGGGTTTCTTGAGAAGGGACTCGGCGCATCGGGGCCTCACTGGAAAAAGAGATAAACTATATGCTGCGCGCGTAAGCACACTCGCCTTTGTAATTTCTATACGTTCAGACAGTCAAGGTCACCAGAATAGCTGGACGGGGGCATTCTGCACTCAGCTTCCAGGTCGAATGTCTCCTTTTGGCGCATATTGGTTTCCACGCGGAACTGAGCTGGTCCCGGGTCAGTTTTCGGCTCTGACGCACTTTTGCTGGCGTCGGAGCTTACGCTGCACCGATCAATCGGGCCTGCAGCAGATCAAGTTTGGCTCGCCCATACATTTGGCGTTTGATAAGCTTCAATCGTGTGACCTGACCTTCCGTCTGTCCGTTCGACCAAGGTGAGAGAATTGCGTTTCGCACGGCGTCGAGATCTTTCGCAACGCCACCGGCAAACGATCCGACCAGGCTGTTCTTGGCAGCTTCAACCCATTCATCCAGCTTTCGCGCTGTTTTCGAACGGATCATGGATTGGAACTCGCCGATGGCCGCACGGGCGACTATCAGTTCCGGAACGTTCACTTCGATAGCCGCAACCAGGATCGCTTCAGGTTTCGCCAAGTCATCGCGCGCGGTTGTCATCAACCGGGCAATGACCCGGGCCGATGGCGTTCGCGCAAGCCCGCTCTGGTTGGCTTTCTCCGCAAGACGGCGCCGCTGAGCCCATTGGGAGACGACACCGCTCTGTCCCGGAAAGCCTTTCGCTTTCATCTCCCGCCAGAGCGCCAAGGCGTTCCGCACGCCTTCGTCCCAGCGGCCGTTGAGCCACGGCAGCCAGCTATCCAATGAGCTGGGCCGTGTCCGGAAGACATCGAGGCGCTGGCCCCTCAGAACGTCGCGGACAATCTTCCGACTATGGCCGGTTTGCCGGACTATTTGTCGAATTGAAGTTCCCTTCTTCGACATCTCCCGGATCGCCTCGTTTGTTTCCTGGCGGCGCAGATATCCCTCGTACTGCAGTTTTTCAGCGTAGGTTAAAAGCTTCGGGTCAACGACATTGCTGCCGACCGCCTGCCTGATCTGGCGCATCGACTTGCCGACTGCATCGAGGAAGGCCCGGCTGGAATTCTCCATCAGGTGCCAGCGATCGGCGACCTGCTCGGCATTGGGCAAGGCCTTCGCTATGGCCTCACCATAGCCACCGCCTCGATCGCGAGCGACGATCGATATCGACGGATGCTCGGCAAGCCATCTCCGAGACGTATCCAGCGCACGATCCGGCAACAGGGTGACAGGCCTCCGCCGCTCTAGATCACAAACGATCGTTCCATAGGTCTGGCCGCGCCTGAAGGCAAAGTCATCAATGCCTATGACGGTGAGTTCATCGTTCTGGTCAGCAATGCGGCGGCGAACCACCCGCAGCAGCGTGTCGTTGCTCACCGGAACCATCAAACGATTGGCAAAGCCGGCAGCAGGTCTTCCGCCCAGCGCCAAGCCGAGGTGGTGAACAATTGTCTCTAGCCGCTGGGTGCGCCGGCCATACCGAGCCAAGACGCCGCTATCAAACTGCTCGCAGAAGATGCGCCGTCCGCAAAGAACTGCATCGCACCAGAACCGACGCGCCACGATCGTCAATTCTACTCGCCGGCCGCAGAGGGGAAGATCAGCTGGCCGTCGCAGATATCTGCTTTGCACCCTCCGGCTTGGTCGTCCGCAGTCCGGACAAGACCCTGAGGGATAGCGTGATCGGAGCCGAACTTGAACGCATTCCCCAACAACCATCACTTCGTCTACTGCAAAGCCAGGCGGCGCGAGGCTCGTGCGCTGGAACCGATGTCGCATTGCTGATCCTCCGGTGAATCAGCGAAAGCGTCGCCCCAAACAGCAGCAAATGTGAGTCAGAGCCAGTTTTCAGCGCAAATCAACAGTTACGGTCTGCAATTGAGGATATATGGGCGATCCGCGATCTAGAACCCCGATTGGGTATCATTCCTGCACACGTTGGCGGCGGCCCGACTTTTGCCGTCTCGTGGACGGATTTCGTGGTAAACCGGGCATCTGCTGTTGATAGGGAGCAATAGGTGCAAAAATTTTCAGCCTGTATCATGGGATTCTTGTTGTGGCTCCTGATGGCCATCTCCGGGCTTGCAGGAGATCAGCATTCCAAACCAGAGAAGATAGAGTGGGTCTCCGCAGCCATCGGAGGCGCTCGCCTGCAAGTGCCGTTGGTGCGCGGCCTGGGCGTCCAAACCGCCGATCATAAGAACGAATTTCATTTATCGACAGAAAAGGCCCATCTCGACGCGGAAAATCGTAGCCGCCTGCATTCCATGGCGAACGCCGAGACAGGCCTGCAGATATTCGAATTGGCGTTGACGATCGACAAGGCGTGTGCGTCGGGAGTTGATGTTCCTCTTTGTCGATATGCCGTGGCTTCGCCGGCGAAGAACGCACATGTAAGCTGGATACAAATCATCCACCGTTCTGATCTGGGCTTCGCGATGGAGATGCTTCATCTGAAAGAGGCAAGCGAGGCGGTCACGTTATCAGGAGAATTATTATCACCTCGGATCACGCTTCTCCAGAAAAGCCAAGGACATCCCTACGGCTGCCCACCTGACCAAGAGTTTGGGCATTGTCGTATGTATATGAAAATCGGGGATGATCTGTTGGCAGTCATCATGCTCTGGCGGGAAAAGGACATGTCCGAACTGACCCCTTTCACACAGATCGCTGATGCCATGGGAAAGACGATTGCGCAATTGATGAAGGAATAAGTCGACATGATTTTCCGGTCAGCGAGCCAGTTGAACTGTATCCCGTTGGCGCTCCTGAGCCAGGGCGCGGTTCGGCCGAAGCGGATTTCATAGCTTGCGATCCGTCCTTGCCACCCATAATCAAAGGTATGGCTGATCCCACTTGTCCTGTTTATGTGTTCCGGCGTGACGACTTTTCCCGGTCGGGCAGCTCTATTGTAGCTGTGGCGGGTTCGAGGAGTGACATCAGCAATGACCGCTTCTGGCGCAAAGCGGCCGAGCACAGGGCACCCTCACTCGCCCCAGCCAGCCCCCCCTCAGCACCCACCGTTTCCACGACCACGAAGCGGGCGAGTTCAGCTTACAGTTTTTCGAGCCGCCAGGCAGACGGTTTGATGCCCCACCCCCCCGTGACCTTCCAATAAAGACGGCCAGTGGGTTCACACCACCTGGCGAGCCATGCCGACGGAGCGGGGCGCGGTCTCGTCGAAACCGAACTGGGCATAGAGGTGGTTCGCCGGCACGTCGGCGATCAGGCTGACATAGGCAGACTTCGGCAGCGTCTTGATGAAATCCGTGAGCGCCTGCATGATCCACTTTGCCAGTCCCCTGCCCTGATGGGCGGGCTCGATGGCGATGTCCGTCAACTGGAAGAAGCAGCCGCCGTCGCCGATGATCCGGCCCATGCCGACCACCTCCTCGCCCCGCATCAGGCAGACGCCGAAGACCGAGTTCGGCAAGCCCCTTTCGGCCGCTTGCCGGGAGAAGGGACTGAGGCCCGCCACCCGACGCAGGCGCAAGTAATCCTCGATGCCCGGCACCTGAGCCTCGATGCGGTAGTCGCTGTTGTCTTTTTCCGACATTTCCATTCCTCTTCTCACCCCAGCCAGCCGTCGCGATATTCCACCCGCTCCACGCCGGCGAATTTTGCCAGCCTGACCAGCTCCGCCTCCAGCCGCTCCAGCCGTCCGGCCGACGGTTTGACACCCTTTTCCAGCCAGAGCCGTTTCACGTCGAGCATGCCCGCCTTGCGGTCGGCCTTCATGTCGATGCGGCCGATCAGGCGGTCGGATTCGAGCAGCGGGAAGACGTAGTAGCCGTATTCGCGCTTCGGCTCGGGGACGAAGATTTCGATGCGGTAGAAGAAGCCGAACAGGCGTTCGGTGCGGTTGCGGTCGCGGATCAGCGGGTCGAAGGGGCTCAAAGTGCGGATGCGGGCCGGCGGCTCGGGCGGGTCGAGCAGCGCGGGCAGGCTTTCGGCAAGTGCGAAGGAGGCGCGCGGCTTGCCGTCGACCGTCTCGATCAAGACGTCCTCCAGCTCGTCGCGGTGGTCCTCCACCCAGGCCTTCGCCTCCTGCGGGGTGACCAGATCGAAGAAGGCGGCGATTTCGCCATGGGTGGCGAAGCCGAGCCGCGTCAACGCCTGCCTGCAGGCCCAGTCGATGAAGGCGTCGGGATCGACCTCGGCGGCAAAATGTTCGGGCGGGATGACGCGCTCACTGAGGTCGTAGACCTTCTGGAAATTGTCGCGGCCGGCGATCGCCAGCTTGCCGGTGTGCCAGAGGAATTCGAGCGCGGTCTTCGACGGATGCCAGTTCCACCAGCCGCCCGACTTGTGGTCCTCGGCTTTCACCTCGCGCGCCATGATCGGGCCGCGCTCGCGGATCTTTTCATAGGTCTCGTCGAAGGCCTGGTCGAAGCTCTCGCCCTGCCATTTCGCCCAGTTTTCCAGGATGCGGGCCTCGCGCCGCACGAAACGGTGCTTCCAGTAGGGAAAGAAGGCGGACGGGATGATCGAGGCGTCGTGCGTCCAGTGCTCGAACAGCGTGCGGTCTTTTTCCAGAAGCGCGGTCAGGTGTTCCGGCCGGTAGGTCTGGTTGCGGGAAAAGAGGATCTGGTGATGGGCGCGCTCGACGGTCGCGATGCTGTCGACCTGGACGAAGCCGAGATCGTGGATCAAGTCGTAGAGCCCGGCCTTGCCGAGCGTCCGATGCGGCGGGCGGGACAGCCCCTGCCGCTCGAGGAAGATTTTTCGCGCCTGAGTGTTGGAGAGAGGAATCGCCATGGGAGGGAGGGTAAAGGATGTTCATGTTATGTTCAATGGGGTGGAATGCGGGTTGAGTCTGCGGCCGGATGCTTCGAGGCCCTCGCTGTGCTCGGGCACCTCAGCATGAGGGGCGATCGGGGTGGCCGCGCCAACGAGCGACGGGCAGGTCGGGGTGGCGGTGCAGATGGGCGACAGATGAGACGGGGCGGCTGCCTGGTGGCGCCAGCGGCACAAGGGTAGCCCTCACCCTGAGGCGGGAGCGTCAGCGACCCTCGAAGGGCGGGGGCGGATGGAGGATCGCCCTCAAACCCTTGACCTGCTCGTCGCGCACGGAGAATTGCCCCTCACCCTAACCCTCTCCCCGCAAGCGGGGAGAGGGGACGTGCTCGACGGTACCGCTTGTCCCTTCTCCCCGTCAAAACGGGGAGAAGGTGCCGGCAGGCGGATGAGGGGCAACCCTTGAGCGCCGCCGTCCGAGGGAACCAGCGGCACAACGGTAGCCCTCACCCTGAGGCGGGAGCGTCAGCGACCCTCGAAGGGCGGGGGCGGATGGAGAACTGCCCCTCACCCTAACCCTCTCCCCGCACGCGGGGAGAGGGGACGTGCCCGACGGTGCCGCTTGTCCCTTCTCCCCGCCTGCGGGGAGAAGGTGCCGGCAGGCGGATGAGGGGCAAGCCCGCGCCAAGGCCGACCCGTATTCCCCTCGCCCCTCCCCCGGTCTATAGAGACGCCAGAACATCGGCGGGGACTTTCAGACTTGCAGATCACATTCGACCGGGCAGAGGTGCGTTATGGCACCGCGGTGGCGCTCCATCCGCTGAGCGTCGCGCTTAGCGAGCGCCGCATCGGCGTGATCGGGCTCAACGGGTCGGGCAAGACGACGTTTGCGCGGCTGATCAACGGGCTCATCAAGCCGTCGGCCGGCACGGTTTCGCTCGACGGGCTCGACACGGTGAAGGACGACAGGGCGGTGCTGTCCAAGGCGGGTTTCATCTTCCAGAACCCGGCCAACCAGATCATCCTGCCGATCATCCGCGACGACATCGCGTTTGGACCGAAGAGCCGGGGGCTGAAGGGCGGCGCGCTCGACCGGGCGGTCGATGCGGTGCTGGACCGCTTCGGCATAACCCAGCTCGCCGGCCGGCGGCCGCACGAGCTGTCCGGCGGCGAATTGCAGCTGGCGGCGCTCGCCGCGGTGGTGGTCACCGAGCCGGAGCTGGTGATCTTCGACGAGCCGACCAACCAGCTGGACCTCAAGAACCGCGCCATGGTGAAGGCCGCGATCGAGGGGCTCGCGCAGCAGGCGCTCGTCATCAGCCACGATCTCGACCTGATCGCCGATTTCGAACGCGTGCTGGTCTTCCATCAGGGGCATCTCGCCTTCGACGGCGAGGCCGGCCAGGCCATCGCCCGCTACCGGGAGGTCGCGCTTTCATGAGAAGCCTGCATGTCGCCGGCGACAGCCTGATGCACCGGACGAAACCGGCGGTGAAGATCGCCGGGCTGGCGCTGATTGCCGTGCTGATCTTCCTGACGCGCGATCCGCGCCTGCTGGTGCCGGTGCTGGTCGCCGCGGCTATGCTCTATTTCACGCTCGGCCAGCCGCTGCGCGCGGCGCTGTCGCCGCTGAAGCCCGTCTTCCTCACCATCGCCATCGTCGGGCTGTTCCATCTGCTGCTGACCAGCGCCGAGGAGGCGATGGTCACCGTGCTTCGCCTTTCGACGCTGATGCTGCTGGGGGCGGCCGTGACCGCGACGACCACGGTCTCGGCCTTCATCGAGACGATCACCAGGGCCGCCGCGCCGCTCGAGCGGATCGGCCTCGTCAAGGCCTCGGACATCGGCCTCTCGGTCGGGCTGGTGGTGCGGTTCGTGCCGGAAATCCTGTCCCGCTACGAAGCGATCCGCGAGGCGCACCGGGCGCGCGGCATCCGCCCGAAGATCACCACCATGCTCGGGCCGCTGATCATCGCCACCCTCAAGGATGCGGATAATATCGCCGAGGCCATTGACGCCCGGGGCATTCGCGGGCAGTGACATTTTCCGTTGGGGAGAATTCCGGTTTCACATCTGTCGCTTTCACAAGGCCGCTTGATGGCCTTGCCCGACAGATCCAAGGGAGACATCATGCAGACTCGTGACCTCGTACTCATCTCGCTGTTTGCCGCGATCATCGTCGCACTCGGCTTCGTTCCGCCGATCACGCTCGGCTTCATTCCCGTGCCGATCACCGCGCAGTCGCTCGGTGTCATGCTGGCCGGCGTCATTCTCGGCGCCAGGCGCGGTGCGCTCGCCGCCGTGCTGGTCATCCTGCTTGTGGCGATCGGCCTGCCGGTGCTGTCTGGCGGCCGCGGCGGCCTTGCCGTCTTTGCCGGGCCGACCGTCG
The DNA here is from genome assembly GCF_059424725.1 of Allorhizobium sp. GW101-3B10. Lineage (NCBI taxonomy): Bacteria > Pseudomonadati > Pseudomonadota > Alphaproteobacteria > Hyphomicrobiales > Rhizobiaceae > Allorhizobium > Allorhizobium sp. GW101-3B10. Next base: position 2,821,023 of record NZ_JBWKZR010000001.1, read on the forward strand.
GCTTCCTGATCGGCTGGGTGCCGGCGGCCTTCGTCACCGGCCTAATCGCCGAGCGCTTCGCCCGCCCGGGTCTGTCCGCCGTCCGCCAGACGCTCGGCTTCTTCGCCGCGGCAGCACTTGGCGGCGTCGTCGTTCTCTATGTCTTCGGCATCGGCTATCTCGCCTTCGGCGCCGGCCTTGGCCTTCAGAAGGCCTTCCTCGGCTCGATGGCCTTCATCCCGGGCGACCTGTTGAAGGCCGTGATCGCCAGCCTTGCCGGCCGCGCCGTGATGGTGGGCTATCCGCTGCTGCCCGAGCGCGCCTGAGGGATAGCGTCCCGGCAACGTCCGACAGTCAGCTCTCTCGCCGCCGCAGCAGGAACCATGTTGCGGCGGCAAGGCCCAGCGCGCCGAGCCACGGCGCCAGCGAAACGGAGAGCGCGACGACAAAGGTCTCGTAGGACCGGCCTTCCAGCATCCATTGCAGGAAGAGGCCGGCGAGCCAGCCGCCGAGAGCAGCGGCTGCGGCCCATGCCAGGCGAACCGCCGATCCGCGCGGCGCCCGTATCTGCGGGTTCCGCCTTCCGGAAAGATCCAGTACCAGATTGCCCCCGCGAGGGCGCAGGCGATCGCCACGGCGGGGCCGATGACGAAGGCCAGCCCCATGGCGGCGGCCCCCTCCCGCTGCGACACCTCGAAAACGTCGAAGGCGACCAGCCCGACACCGAGGGCCGCGAGATATCCCGCGACCAGAGCCGCAAGCGCGACCAATACCGTCTTCAGCATTCTCGAAGCCATGCGATCCCGGCCGTTTGGCCGCCCCCTGCCGTGCACCATCACCAGCGGCAGCAAAGCCGATGCGCGCCTGACACCGGATCATAGCGAAATCGGCGAACGGCGCGAGCGGGATCTGGCCTGTCGGCGCCACCCGGTGACATGCGGCCGGCACGTGCCCAAAACCGATACGTTTCGCTGTATTGCGGGCGTCGGACCCGCGCCCCTAAGATCGCAAGGCTTGGAGGAGTGTCCAGCCGGCAGCCTTCCGACCCGTCGGAAAATCGGCGTTTTGCTCTTGCAAAGGACGACAAGCGCGCTCTTCAACCTTGGGAGGAAGTACCATGAAATGGAATGCCCCTAAATTCGTCGAGGTCAGCTGCGGCATGGAAATCAACCGTTACGCCCCTGCGGACGGCGACGAGCCTGTGCTGTTCTGATTGAACGGTGACGGGGCACGAGGCGATGGCGCAAGTTCGTTTCCTCGTGCTCGGTGCCGCGGCCGGCGGAGGCCTGCCCCAGTGGAACTGCGGTTGCCCGAACTGTCGCGCGGCGCGTGATCCGGCGTCGGGCCTCAAACCCCAGACGCAATCGTCGCTGGCGGTCAGCCCGGACGGCGAACGGTGGGTCGTGTTCAACGCCTCGCCCGACATCCGCGCCCAGATCGAGCACAATGCCTGCCTTCATCCGCACGCACTACGCGACAGCCCGATCAGAAGCGTGGTCGTCACCAATGGCGACATCGACCATATCACCGGGCTCCTGACGCTGCGGGAAAAGCAGAGCTTCACGCTTTTTGCCACAGCGGCGCTGATGGAGACGCTCGGGCAGAACCCGGTCTTCCAGGTGCTCGATCCCGCGCTCGTGCAGCAGCGGACCGTCGGCCTCGACACGTCGTTTTCGCCGCTTGACGGCCTCGATATCCGGTTGTTCGCCGTGCCCGGCAAGGTGCCGCTCTATCTCGAAGGGGCAGACCTGAAGCTCGGACAGGAAACCGACGACACCGTCGGCGTCGAATTCAGGATCGGCGACAAGCGCGCCTATTACATTCCCGGCTGCGGCTCGATGCCGGCAACGCTTTCGCAGAGGCTCGAGAATGCCGACCTCGTCTTCTTCGACGGCACCGTGTTCGAGGACGACGAGATGATCGTCGCCGGCGTCGGCGGCAAGACCGGACGACGCATGGGGCACATGCCGATCAATGGCGAGGGCGGAAGCCTCGCGGCGCTTTCGCCCCTGTCGATCGGCCGCAAGGTCTTCGTCCACATCAACAATACGAACCCGATCTGGCGCGCCGGGCCGGAGCGCGATCAGGTCGAGGCGCAGGGTTTCGAAATCGGCCATGACGGAATGGAGGTCATCCTTGTTGCCCACTCCTGACAGAGAACAATTCGAGGCACGCCTGCGGGCGATCGGGGCGTCGCGCTATCACGACAAGCATCCGTTTCACCAGATGCTGCATGGCGGCGGCTGTTCGATGATCCAGGTGCGCGCCTGGGTGATCAACCGCTACTACTATCAGAGCCGCATCCCGATGAAGGACGCGGCCTTCCTGTCGCGCTGCGAGGATCCGCACTTGCGTCGCATCTGGCGCAGCCGCATCGAGGATCATGACGGCGGGGTGAGCGAGGGCGGCGGCATCCGCCGTTGGCTGAAGCTTGCCGAGGCGGTCGGGCTCGATCCGGATTTCGTCGCCTCGACTCGCGGCGTGCTGCCGGGCACGCGCTTTGCCGTCGATGCCTATGTGCATTTCGTCCGCGAAAAGCCGCTGCTTGAAGCGGTCGCCTCGTCGCTCACCGAACTCTTCGCCCCGGCGATCCACGAGAACCGCATTGCCGGGCTGCTCAAGCACTATGCCTTCGCCGACGACAGCGCGCTCTCCTATTTCCGCCAGCGGCTGAACGAGGCACCGCAGGACGTCAAGTTCGGCCTCGCCTTCGTGCTCGACCATGCCGATACGCTGGAGAAGCAGGATGCGGCGGCCGCCGCGCTCACCTTCAAGACCGATGTGCTGTGGTCGCAGCTCGATACGCTGCATTCGGCCTATGTGGCGCCGGCGCGCCTTCCGCCAGGCGGCTGGGACGGGCGCGAGGGCGTGACCGGCGCGCTCGACGAGAACCCCTTGCGCGGGGCGGCGGAATGAGCGGCAAAGGGACGGCCCCAAGCGCTGGCGAGAGCTCAGTACAAACCGCCGAGGCCGGCGGCACCGGCGTCGCGGTCACCGGCGCAACCGTGGCCCGGCTGGCGCGCGGCGTGCGGCTGCGCGAGGACCCGGTGCGCGGCCAGACGGTCCTGCTCGCACCCGAACGGGCACTGGCACTCGACGAGATCGCGGTTGCCATCGTCAAGGCGCTGGACGGCACCCGCGACCTCGATACAATCGCTGAGGATTTTGCCCGTCAGTTCGAGGCGCCGCAGGATCAGGTGCTCGCCGACGTCATCGCCTTCATCCGCGAGTTTTCCGACCGGCGCCTGCTGGAGATCGTCCGATGAACGAACACCCCTCGCCCGTGCGTTTCGCCGCCCAGCGTCCGCCACCGCCGATCGCCATGCTGGCGGAACTCACCCATCGCTGTCCGCTCGCCTGTCCCTATTGCTCGAACCCGCTGGAGCTTTCCCGCGCCTCGGAAGAGCTTTCGACCGAGGAATGGATCGAGGTCTTCCGCCAGGCGGCCGATCTCGGCGTGCTGCACCTGCATCTCTCCGGCGGCGAACCCGCCTCGCGCCGCGATCTGGTGGCGCTGACCAGGGCCGCCTCCGGCTTCGGCCTCTACACCAATCTCATCACGTCGGGTGTCGGGCTGACCGAAGCACGCATCCAGGAGCTTTCGGAGGCCGGGCTCGACCATCTGCAATTGTCGATCCAAGGGGTCACGCCGGAAAAGGCCGATCTGGTCGGCGGCTATGCGGGCGGCTATGCCCGCAAGATCGCGGTGGCCGGCTGGACCCATGCGGCCGGCATTCCGCTTACCGTCAATGCGGTCTGCCACAAGCAGAACATGGACGAAATCGAGGACATGGTGGGGCTTGCCATCGAGCTCGGTGCGCGGCGAATCGAGATCGCCACCGTGCAGTTCCACGGCTGGGCCGAGCGCAACCGGGCCTCGCTCATGCCGACGCGGGCGCAGGTGGAAGCGACCACCGCCTTCGTCGCGGAAGCGCGGAAGCGGCTCGCCGGAACGCTGGTGATCGACTATGTGCCGGCCGACCACCATTCGCGCTATCCGAAGGCCTGCATGGGCGGCTGGGGCCGCACGGGGCTCAACGTCAATCCGGCGGGGCGCGTCTTGCCCTGCCATGCGGCCGAGACCATACCGGGGCTTACCTTCGACAATGTCCGCGCGACGCCGCTTGCCGAGATCTGGCTCGAGGGGGCGGCCTTCAACGCCTATCGCGGCGACGACTGGATGGCCGAGCCCTGTCGCAGCTGCGAGCGAAAGCATATCGACTTCGGCGGCTGCCGCTGCCAGGCCATGGCGCTTGCCGGCGACGCTGCCGCCACCGACCCGGTCTGCATCCGCTCGCCGCTCCACGCGAGCCTTGCGGCCGCAGCCGAAGAGGACGGCGAGACCGAACCCGGGCCGTTCGTCTATCGGGGACGGTGAGATCCGCATCACATCACGGCAATACACGCCCTTGAAATGACACCTTAATGGTGGCATCCTTTCTCCGTGGAAAAGTTACGCTCGACCTATGATCTCGCGGCGATCAAGGCTGCGCTCGGCTCCGTCAGCTCGTTGGCGATCACCTCGTCGGCGCTGCGGGACGCGATGGCGCTCGGCTTTGACAGAAGCGGCATCGTGGCGACGATCTCAACCATCGAAGGGCGCATGTTCTAAAAGTCGATGACGACATTCGCCGACCACAGGGTCTGGCAGGACGTCTATCACGTGCCGGCGGCCGATCTTCTGCTTTACGTGAAATTCCAGGCCGACGTCGTCACCGAATTCACCGTGATGTCGTTTAAGGAGAAATGACCATGACCTCCACCGCGCGGACACTGCCGGATACGATGACCTCGCCCGAGACGGGAGCGATCCTGCGGCGCGACAGTCGCCCGTTCGAGCTTCGCTACAAGGGTGAAACCCTGACTGTCGACCTTCCCGGCTATTATCCCGAGGGCGAGGGTGACTGCGTGCACGTCGGTGACGACATGGCCGTCGCAGACGAAGCCTTGCGCAGCCTGAAGGAAAAGATCGACGGCATCCCTTCGCCGAAGACGATCCGTCGACTGAGAAAAAAGCTCGGGCTTTCGCAACGGGAGGCCGGGACGCTGCTGAAGGTCGGTGAAAGTGCCTTCGACAAATATGAGCGCGGTATGATCGAGCCGAGCGGGCCGACCAGCCAGCTGCTGCGGTTGCTCGACCGGCATCCGGAGCTGATCGAGGATCTGCGCTGATTTTGCCGGTCATCAGTTCCAAGCGCTTCGGGCTTCGGCTATGGTTCCGGCGAAACTCTGAAGGAGACTGACATGACCGCCCTTTTCGCTCGCCTTGTCGCCATGATCGGCGCGGCGATGATCCTGATGCGGCGCTGGGGCAAGAGCCCGGAAAAGCCGGCTCTCGGCGGCGCACCGATCATTCCGGAAGCAAAGCCGCAGCGCATCCCGACGCTCAAAATGCCGACCGCCAAGGGCTGGGAGGACGGCCACGCGCCGACCGCCGCCCCCGGCCTCAAGGTCAATGCCTTTGCCAAAGGCCTCAAGCATCCGCGCTGGATCCATGTGCTGCCGAACGGCGACGTGCTGACGGCCGAGGCGCTCGGCGTCGACGGCGGGCGGATCAGGACCCCGTTCGACTACGCCATGTATTCGACGATGAAGCGCGCGGCGGCGGTCGGCAACAGCCCGAACCGCATCACGCTGCTGCGCGATGCCGACGGCGACGGGGTGGCGGAAGTGCGCCACACCTTCATGGAGGGGCTCAACCATCCCTTCGGCATGGCGATGCTCGACGGCACCTTCTATGTCGGCAATACCGACGGCATCATGGCCTTTCCCTATGCCGAGGGCGCAACGAAGATCCAGGCACAGGGTCGCAAGATCGCCGACTACAAGCCGGCCGGTCACTGGACGCGCAGCATCCTGCCGAGCCGCGACGGGAAGAAGCTCTATGTCGGTGTCGGCTCGCTCAGCAATATCGGCGAAGACGTCATGGACCAGGAGGAAGGCCGCGCCTGCATCTACGAGGTGGACCTCGAGACCGAAACGCAACGAATCTTCGCCGGCGGCCTGCGCAATCCCGTGGGCCTCGCCTTCGAGCCGACGACCGGCGACCTCTTCACCGTGGTCAACGAGCGCGACGGGCTCGGCGACGAGACGCCACCCGACTATCTCACCTCGGTCAAGGACGGCGGGTTCTACGGCTGGCCGTTCTGCTACTGGGGCAAGACGGTTGACGACCGCGTGCCGCAGGACCCGGCCAAGGTCGCGACCGCCATCCGCCCCGACTATGCGCTCGGCGGCCACACGGCTTCGCTCGGCCTCTGCTGGCTGCCCGCCGGCACGCTGCCCGGCTTCCCCGACGGCATGGTCATCGGCCAGCACGGCTCGTGGAACCGCTCCAACCTCGCCGGCTACAAGGTCATCTTCGTGCCCTTCGAGAACGGCCGCCCGTCCGGCCCGCCGCGCGACATCCTCACCGACTTCCTCGCCCCGGACGAGAAATATTCCTACGGCCGCCCGGTCGGCGTCACGATCGGCCCGGACGGATCGCTGCTGGTCGCGGACGATGTCGGCGACGTCATCTGGCGGGTGACCGGGGCCGGAGCCTAGTTGAATATTGAAACAGAACGCCCGGTGATGAACCGGGCGTCTTCTTTTCGGCGACCGCCCGTCAATACGGCTAGCCACAGGGCCCGTCGAGCGAGGCCGCACCGTGCTCGACGAATGGCGCCCAGAGCGCCTTGTCGCGCGCCGGATAACGAAACTCGATATGATGAAAAAGATCGCCACCACAACCGAGCGGTTGTTCGCCGCGATGGTAAAGGATTTCGGCACCGCGCACCCCGGAAAGCACAAACCAGCCGGCGCCAGATGGCATATAGGTCAGGCTCCAGCCTTCGCCCTTCAGGGTCTCGATGAGGAAGGCCCGGTAGACCGCGAGCCCGCCGCCGTTGAAGTCGAATGAACCGTAAACGGCGATCGTTCCGCCGGTCGGGGTGCTGAAACGTTGGCCGTCACCGTTTTCCGGGGGCGGTTCGGACGCGAAACTCGCCGGCACCTCGGCGTAGGTACCAAAACGAGGATTTTCGTAGGGCCGCCATTCTGCTGCAGCGGCGCCCGCGGCCATCATGATCGACACACAGAAAGCTCCCTGTAGTCTCCCGCCCATTCGCTGGTCCTCCCCCGCTCTCGCTTTCCAATTGGTGGGAGGTGATAACGCGAACGTCAAGATCACGCACTACACAATGGCGACCATCCAGTCGGCCCCCGTGGAGCACTGTGCGACAATTCCCCAAAATGGCCCGTGCTTCTGATACGCGCTCCGTTAGCATGGGCCTCCATCGCGGCCGGCACGATGCCTGCCGCATCCAGCGTCCCGGGGCCTTCATGCGTCAGACACCGACTTTTCTCCTCGCCCTCGTCCCCCTGTTCCTCGGCGGCGGCCTGTCCACCCCGTCTCTTGCGCAGGGCTATGACGAGGCCTGTATGCAGGCGGTCGAAGAGCTCTGCGGCAAGACGCCGGTGATGCAGTGCTTCTCCGACGACGCCCAATGGAGCAGGATTCCGGAGCGCTGCCACGGCGACGTGCAGAGCATGTTCGAGGCGGAAAACGATTCCGCCGCGGCCGAGGGTGCGGCCCCCGCCGACGCGCAGGCCGCCACCCCGATCGAGGATCTCTCGGCGCTTTCCTATGGCGGCATCCTGCGCTCGGGCCCAAGCATGGATTCGAAGAAGAAGGCCAGCATCAAGCTCGGCCAGCCGATCGAACTGATCGAGGCGACCGGTATCTGGACCGACGACTACCAGTGGTTCAAGGTCAAGACCGCCTCCGGCACCGGCTATCACTGGGGCGGCATCTTCTGCACCATGGGCGGAGCCAGGCCGGAAGGCGTGCTCTACGACTGCGACGAGAACCCGCCGGGGAGCTTCTGAAGCGGGTCGCCCGGCCGGGCGTTTCAGCGCGATTGCATCCCGGGCGAGGTACAACCAAAATTCGAATACAACAAGGTTCATAAACTAAAAGTTGACAAGCCGGGCGGGGCTCTCTATATGAAGCTTATCGAGATTTGCTTGCTGAGCTTTGGTTACCGCGCGTCTGGCACCGCGCCCTGAACGAACCTTCCTTTCAAAAATCGCTATCACCATCCGCGGCGCATCAGCGCTGTGGTCATTCAATATGCTATGAAAGGGTTCATCATGACCACTGGCACAGTTAAATGGTTCAATTCCACCAAGGGCTTCGGCTTCATTCAGCCTGACGACGGCGGCCAGGACGCCTTCGTTCACATCTCGGCCGTCGAACGCGCCGGAATGCGCGAAATCGTCGAAGGCCAGAAGATCGGCTACGACATGGAGCGCGACAGCAAGTCGGGCAAGATGTCTGCCTGCAACCTGCAGGCCGTATAATCGGTAACGGCTTTCCTTTGACCACGGATGTACTGGCACTGTCGAAAGCCAAGTTACCAAGCGAGGTCAGGCAAATTACCTGGCCTTTTTTTATGCTTTTCGGTTCGTCTGAGGGTTGTCCGGGCAAGATTGTCGCCGGCCGACATGGTCCGAGCCGCGCGATCGGAGCGATCCATGACAGCAGCGGAAAAGGAACTCCAGGCGACCACCACCGCCTGGCAGATCGCCATCCAGGAAATCCTGCGGATCGTCGTGCGCGACATCTACAGGACCGGCAGCGAGGCCGAGTTCAAGGCGCATATCAAGCGAATTGAAGAGGCGGCCGTCGACAGCATCTATACCGGCCTGATGCTTCGCGGTACAAACGAGTGGACGGAGGTTCTGGTGAAGGAAAAAGCCAGCAACTTCGTGACCAGCCTGTTGACGTCCTTCACCTTTGACCGCGCCTGACTTCTGCGGCGCGGCAAATATGCCGGATGTTCGACGGGCAGCAGTTGCATGGTGGTCGCGCCAAGATCGCCAGGCGACCACCGCATCTTCTCCATCCGACGGAAAGCTGACCGATGACCAACCTTGCCAGAACGCGGATCAAACCTTGAGCGGGTCGGACACGCCTTCATCGCTGGAGCAGCTCGGCTGGTCGGATTTCTTTGCCGCTCAGGTGGAGCCGGGCGAGGCCCGTCTTGCACCCCGGCGCATTGCCTCGGTTCACCGGGCCCGCCTCGAAGCGATCGATGCAAACGGACCGGTCGGGCTCGAACTTGCGGCCAATGCCAATACCGCCGACTTTGCCGTCGGCGACTGGGTTCTGGCCGATCCCAAGACCGACATGCTGGTGCGCCGTCTCGATCGAAAGACCCTGCTTCAACGGCACACCGAAGCGCGCAACGGACAGCAGCTGGCGGCAGCCAATGTCGACACGCTGTTCATCACGACATCCTGCAATGCCGACTTCAACCCAGGCCGGCTGGAACGCTATCTGATCATGGCCCACCAGGCGGGAACCTCGCCGGTGATCGTGCTCACCAAGGCGGACACGACCGCCGATGCGGAGGACTATTTTCGCCAGGCCGTAGCACTGCAACGGGATTTGCCGGTGGTCATCCTGAACGCCCGCTCGGCGGACGCGATCGACATCCTGAAGCCGTGGTGCGGCGCCGGGCAGACCGTGGCGCTGGTCGGCTCCTCCGGGGTCGGCAAATCGACGCTGGTCAACACCCTGGCCGCGTCAGAGGCCGGAGAGGTCCAGAAGACCGGCACGATCCGCGAACATGACGCCCAGGGACGACACACGACCACGGCCCGCTCGCTGCATGCCATTGCCGGCGGGGGCTGGGTGATCGACACGCCGGGGATCAGGACGCTCTATGTCAGCGACGTGACCGACGGCATCGACACGCTGTTCGGTGACATTTCTGACCTTGCGGAGCAATGCCGGTTCCGCGACTGCACCCATGTCCACGAACCGGGCTGTGCGGTGCAGGCTGCGGTCGCCTCAGGCCAGCTCGACGCCGACCGGCTGGGACGGTGGCGCAACCTGATCGAGGAAAGCCGCAGCCGAACGCCGGTCAAGACCGGACCACGCGGCAACAAGGTCGTGCGCCGCAACAAATACTGACCGGCCCTTGCCAGACCGGATACCGGCCAACCAGGCCGCATGACGGCCCGCAGGGCAGCGCAAGACGATCTGCGCATCCCTTCCTCTCACCCTCATCGCATCCCATGGCCCCGGTATCCCGCCGCGGCCCATACAACAGGAGACATTTCATGTCCGAGATCAAGACCAACGATTCGACGAAGAACCTGCCCTACGAGCCCGTTCAGTTCGCCAAGAAGCATCGCATCTCCGTCGAGGATGCCAAGGCCATCATCGACAGGCACGGCGCAGACCGCAAGTCGTCCGACAAGGAAGGCCGTCGCATCAGCCTTTGATCGATCCCCGCGTCCGCGGCAGCCTGGCTGTCCGCGGCCGCAAGCATTACTTCCATAGCCGCACCCATTTGGACGACGCCCCGGACGCATCCGGTCCGCCGGTCGTTCGGGCTGCCATGGCCCAATCCCCATGCCTATTTCAGATAGCCATACAGCCAGTCGCGGATATCCTCCGGCAGCCCCACCGGGTCGGCGGTCTCCCGGTCGTTGGCCACCCAGATAATCTCGACCTCGGCGCAGAGCGTCTTGTCCCTCTCGATCGCCACGTTGAAGCCGATCGACTTGCCACCGATCTTGTCGATGCGCACGGTGAGCCGCGCCTCGTCGTCGAGCCGCAGCGCCTCGTGCAGGCGCAGTTCGATCTTGGTGGCATGGAAAAACGGTTCGTCTTCCAGCGGCGGACGGTAGCGCCAGAAATGGGAGAGCGCGGTTTCGGCATAGGCGAGATAGGCGGCATTGTGCAGCCGGCCGGTCATGTCGATGTCGCGATAGGGCACACGGATGTTCGTCACCTCGACGCGTTCTGTGTCGTCCATGAAACCTCTCCCCTTCTGCGATCGCCCTGGCATTCAAGGGCATTTTCCCGGCGACCACAAGGCGCGGTGAAAAATGACCGTGCCGACCGGTGCCGCAACACCTCCCGCCTTCGCCGCTCTGTCCACAGGTCACAGGCCTAAGTCTCGAGCGCGCCGGTGGAACATGACGGCCGGGCGCACTATGTTGGCCTCGACCTTCGAGGAGAATGAGCGATGACCACACGCCTCTATGAGAACGCCGTCTTTCTCGAGCACGAGACCCCTGCCGGCCATCCGGAACGGGCCGACCGGCTGCGCTCGCTCAACATTGCGCTGGAACACCCCAATTTCGCTCCCCTTCAGCGCGTCGAGGCGAAGATCGCCAATGAGGACGCGGTGCTGCTCGCCCATCCGGAAGAGCATCTCTTCGCCGTCATGCGTCAGACCCCCGAGGAAGAGGGCGAGATCAACCAGATCGAAGCCGACACCTATGCATCGCCGAAGAGCCTGCAGGCGGCGCTGACCGCAATCGGCGGAGCGATGGCCGCCGTCGATGCGGTGATGGCCGGCGAGATTGCCAATGCCTTCGTCGCCGGGCGCCCGCCCGGCCACCATGCGGAAAAATCCAAGGCCATGGGCTTTTGCCTATTCAACACGGTGGCGGTCGCGGCACGCCATGCGCAGAAGACGTACGGCGCCGAGCGGGTAGCGATCATCGACTGGGACGTACATCACGGCAACGGCACGCAGGACATCTTCTGGGACGATCCGTCCGTGCTTTTCTGTTCGACCCACCAGATGCCGCTCTATCCCGGCACCGGCGCGAAGGACGAGACGGGCACGAAAAACAACGTGGTCAATGCGCCGCTCTCGCCCAATGTCGGTTCGGATCATTTCCGCGAAGCGTTCAAGAGCCGTGTCCTGCCGGCGCTCAACGACTTCTCGCCCGACATCATCCTGATCTCGGCCGGCTTCGACGCGCACCACCGCGATCCGCTGGCGCAGATCAACCTGGTCGGCGAGGATTTCGACTGGGCGACGGGGCGGCTGATGGAGGTGGCCGACCGTTTTGCCCATAACCGGGTCGTCAGCATTCTCGAAGGCGGCTATGATCTGGAAGGTCTGGCCGAATCGGCCGGCCTGCACATCCTGCGACTGATGAAGGGTTGATTATGACCGAGAACGCCGTTTCCGCCGAGATTTCCAGCTATTCCTTCGAGAAGGCCGTGGCCGAACTCGAAAGCATCGTGGCGCGGCTGGAGCGCGGCGACGTGGCGCTCGACGAGTCGATTTCCATCTACGAGCGCGGCGAACTGCTGAAGAAGCATTGCGAAACGCTGCTCAACGCCGCCGAAAGCCGGATCGAGAAGATCCGCCTCGACCGCGCCGGGAAGCCAGCCGGCACCGAACCTCTCGACCCGCAATAGCCCGGCAGATCAGGGAACCGACACCCTGAATTCGATCGCAACGGGCCGGGTCCAACCAGGCCCGATCCGCAAAAGAGCATGCTAACGATTGACGGGGGCATACCGCCTCCCCATGATGGCCCCTCATCAGAACGGTTTGGGAGGACCATTATGAAGATCACCAAAATCGCCAGAATGCTTGCCGGCGCACTTGCGCTGTCCACCGCGCTCGCCGCCAACTCGGCCAGGGCCGAGGAGTTCATCAACGTTCTGACGGGCGGCACTTCGGGGGTCTACTACCCGCTCGGCGTGGCCTTGTCGAAGATCTACGGCGACAACATCGCCGGCGCCCGCACCCAGGTGCAGGCCACCAAGGCTTCGGTCGAAAACCTCAACCTGCTGCAGGCCGGACGTGGCGAGATCGGTTTCTCGCTCGGCGATTCCGTGCAGATGGCCTGGGACGGCAACAAGGAGGCCGGCTTCCCCGGCAAGCTCGACAAGCTGCGCGGCATCGCCGCGATCTATCCGAACTATATCCAGATCGTCGCATCGCAGGACTCCGGCGTGAAGACGCTGGCCGAACTCAAGGGCAAGAGCCTGTCGGTCGGCGCGCCCAAGTCCGGCACCGAGCTCAATGCGCGCGCCATCCTCAAGGCTGCCGGCATGGGCTATGACACACTCGGAAAGACCGAGTACCTGCCCTTTGCCGAATCCGTCGAGCTCATCAAGAACCGCCAGCTCGACGCCACGCTACAGTCGGCCGGCATGGGCGTCGCCTCGATCCGCGACCTCGCCACTTCGGTGAAGATCAACGTCGTCGCGGTTCCGGCCGCCGATGTCGAGAAGATCGGCGCGCCCTACATGGCGGCCGTCATTCCGGCCGGCACCTATGAGGGCCAGACCGAAGACGTGCCGACGGCCGCCGTCGGCAATTTCCTCATCACCCATGAGGGCGTCTCCGACGAGACCGCCTATCAGATGACCAAGCTTCTGTTCGAAAATCTGCCGGCACTGTCGGCCGCCCATGCCGCCGCCAAGGCGATCGACGTCAAGAAGGCGCTCGACGGCATGCCGATCCCGCTGCATCCCGGTGCGGAGCGGTATTACAAGGAAATCGGTGTCCTGAAGTAAGGGCGGATTGCGAAGGGCACCGTGTCCACTGCCGTCCGGCTGACGTGGAGTATTGCCCCTCATCCGGCTGCCGCCACCTTCTCCCCGCAGGCGGGGAGAAGGGACATGCCGCGCCCTCGCGGTTCTCGCAAACGTTCAGCACGATAGGAACCCGGACGCGAGCAGCATATTGCCGCAGCGTCCCCTCTCCCCGCCTGCGGGGAGAGGGCTAGGGTGAGGGGCATTTTTCGGGAGGAATGATGACCGATACGACCACGCCAGGCCACCCCGCACCGCACTCGGCCGAGGAAGCGATCGAGGGGCTGCCGTCCGGGTTCGGCGCCGGTCTGCCCGGCAAGGCGGCCTTCTGGATTGCCTTTGCCTTCGCGCTGTTCCAGCTGTGGACCGCTGCCTACGGCACGCTGCCGAGCCAGGTGGTGCGGGCCATGCATGTCGGCTTCCTACTGCTGCTGGGGTTCTCGCTGTTCGGCAACCTGGTCGCCCGCAGCACCGCCGGGCGCATCTGGTTCTGGACGCTCGGCATTCTCGGCTTCCTCACCGGTCTCTACAACTGGGTCTTCTACGAGGGCCTGATCGAGCGTTCCGGCTTCTTGAACTCCCTCGACCTTGCCGTCGGCACGATCATGGTCATGCTCGTCTTCGAGGGCGCGCGCCGCCTCATGGGCCTGCCTCTCACCATCATCGCCGGGCTGTTCCTCGCTTATTGTTTCTTCGGGCAATACCTGCCCTCGCCCCTGGCCCATCGCGGCTATGACTTCGAGCTGATCGTCGAGCATTTCGCCTTCGGCACGGAGGGCATTTACGGCACGCCGATCTATGTCTCGGCCGCCTATATCTTCATCTTCGTCGTCTTCGCCGCCTTCCTCGAACGGGCTGGCATGCTGGCGCTGTTCAACGATTTTGCCCTGGGTCTCGTCGGGACCTGGCGGGGCGGGCCGGCGCAGGTCTGCATTCTCTCCTCCGCGCTGATGGGGACGATCTCCGGTTCGGGCGTCGCCAATGTGGTGGCGAGCGGCCAGTTCACCATTCCGCTGATGAAGAAGTTCGGCTTCCGCTCCGCCTTTGCCGGCGGGGTCGAGGCGACCTCCTCCATGGGCGGGCAGATCATGCCGCCGGTCATGGGCGCCGTCGCCTTCATCATGGCCGAGACGCTCAACGTTCCTTACGCCGACATCGTCAAGGCGGCGCTGATCCCGGCCATCCTCTATTTCGGCGTCTGTTTCTGGATGGTCTATCTCGAAGCCGGCAAGGCGGGCCTCAAGGGTATGTCCAAGCCCGAACTGCCCAATCCCTGGACTGCGGTGAAGGAACACTGGCCGCTGGTCCTGCCGCTGGCGGCCCTCGTCTACCTGCTGTTTGCCGGTTTCACGCCGATCTTCGCCGGCACCATGGGACTGGCGCTTGTCGTCGTGCTGATCCTCGGCACGCCGCTTGCCGCGCTGATCGGCCCCTTCGCCTTCCGCCTGGTGTTCTGGCTGGCGCTGGGCCTGGCCGCGGCCGCCTTCCTCAAGTTCGGGGTCAACATTCTGCTCCTGGTGATCGGCACGCTGATCGTCGCCTGCGCCCTCTTCAAGGGTGGCCGGGAGACGCTCGCCATCTGCCGGGATTCGCTCGCAGAAGGGGCGAAGAACGCCCTTCCCGTCGGTATCGCCTGCGCCATCGTCGGCATCGTCATCGGCACGCTGACGCTGACCGGCATCGCCTCCACCTTCATCGGCGCGGTGATCGAGATCGGCCGCGACAACCTGTTCCTGTCGCTCATCCTCACCATGATCACCTGCCTCATCCTCGGCATGGGCATCCCGACCATCCCGAACTACATCATCACCTCGTCCCTGGCCGGCCCCGCGCTTCTGGAACTCGGCGTGCCGCTGCTCGTCAGCCACATGTTCGTCTTCTACTTCGGCATCATGGCGGACCTGACGCCGCCGGTGGCGCTCGCCTGCTTTGCCGCAGCCCCCATGGCCAAGACCTCCGGCCTGAAGATCTCGCTGCAGGCGACCAAGTTGGCCACGGCCGGCTTCGTCGTGCCCTTCATGGCGGTTTATACGCCGGCGCTGATGCTGCAGGATGCCGGCCCGATGGCAGCCGCCTGGGGCTATCCGGTGGAGGTCGCCTACGTCTTCTTCAAGGCCTGCTTCGGCATCGCGCTGTGGGGCATAGCGGTGGTCGGCTACCTCTTCGCGCGGCTCTCATTACCTGAACGCCTGCTTGCCTTCGTCGCCGGTTTCAGCGTCGTGCTCGCCCTGCCCTGGACCGACGAATTCGGCTTCGTGGTCGGCGGCCTGCTTCTCGCCTTCCACCGGTGGCGCGCCCGCAAGGCAGGACCGGCGGCCGCAACGCCATGAGCGTCTGCATCCTCGCCGGCGCCAAGGCGATGAGTATTGCCGTGTCGCTGTTCTCGCTCGCCTGGACCCATTCGGTGCAGAAGACGGAATGGCAGGAGGACTGGGAAGTCACCCCGGCCGGCCTCCATCTGACCCAGGCCCGAGTCAAGGGCTCGGGCGCCGGCATGGAGCCGGGCGACGGCGCCGTGCTCAAGGACGGCTGGTGGGAATGGTCGCCGAAGAACCCGCCGGTTGGCGAACTGCGCCTGGCCGCCTCCGGTACGACCGGCGGCGGCTGGAGGTTCTGCCATGACGGCGAGTGCGTCGAACTGGGTGCGGAGGCCGGCAATGACGTGCTGATCAGGCCATGCCGGCCCTGACGGCACTGGTGGGGGCCAAAGGCCCCCCCGATGGAACTCTACTTGGTGATCGGCTCGACGGACTGGGTCAGCGTGTGGGTCGCTTCGCCGCCGATTGTCGTGCAATCTTCGGCGGATGCGGTCAGAACATTGATGTCCTTGACCTTGCAAACGGTGCCGGCGTCGACGCCTTCCGTGCCATAGGAATCCGTGGTCCAGCCCGGAATGGGAAGACCAGCGAATGCGGTGGTTGCCGACAGGGCAAAAAGCGATGCTATCAGGATCGTCTTCATGGGATTGCTTCCGTGAATGGAGGTGGGGGCGGATTCTGGGCAGTAGGCCTGACGCCGGATGGCTGGCATTGTGCGACGGTGGAGCGCCGAGCGAACTTACTTGGTGACCGGCTTGGCCGACTGGGTCAGCGTATGGGTCGCTTCGCCGCCGATTGTCGTGCAATCTTCGGCGGATGCGGTCAGGACATTGATGTCCTTGATCTTGCAGACGGTGCTGGTGTTGACGTCATCCGTGCCCCAGCCATCCGTTATCCAGCCCGGGACGCCCGCGAATGCAGAGGTTGCCGACAGGGTGAAAAGCGATGCGATCAGGATCTTTTTCATTTGTCTGTTCCTTAGGTTTGAGGTTCGGCTCTATCGCCGGCTGGTCAGTCGCGCAGCACGATCTGGGTCAGCAGCGAGTCGGGATCACGGGTCGTCGGCTGTTGACGGCACGACGATGGATCAACTCCCGCCTGCTCCAGCGAAGATTTCCGGAGATCGCAGATCGCGATCGCCGCGTTATGGGTCTGTTCGGCGGCAAGGTCGGCGGCATGTCCAAACGTACCTTCGGTACTGGCAAGCGTCTGCGCCAACTGCTGGGAGTAGAGGGCAACCGACCGGTCACTGCTGAAATTGGCGATCTGATCGGCTGATGCGGAAACGATGACCGCTTCCGGGCGAGACCCGTCGTCCGAAGGGTGCGCATCGATGAACAAGGGCGTCACGGCGCCGGATTCGCAGGCGTCGAGGATCAGGATCACCTCCCCGACCGGCAGGGCATGTACCCAGGCGGCGAAATCGCTGGCCATGATCCAGTCACCTTCAGCCACCGCAAATTGCAGGGCGGCGGGCTTGTCCTTCGTCCACAGCACGAACACATCATTGTCGGGGCCGACTTGTGCCGTGGGATCGAGCGCGCCGGCATGCAGGTTGGCGTAGATAATCAGACGATCCTTGGGGCCGAGACCGCTGAAACCGGCAAACGCCGCCTTCAGCCCTTCGGTCGTGGCGGCGGCGTTCAGGAGGGTGGTGACATTCTTGTCGGCTATGCCCAGGCGCGCGGTCAGGGCGGACTCCATGGCATCCACGCTGCGACGGCAAGCCTCGGGATTCTGCGGCTTCCAAGGCGGACAAATGCCGATCGCCATCAGATGCGTTGTCTTTTTCAATATATCTTCAGCGCACGCGAAATTAATCGGAATTATCGCCGCCATAGCCACGACAATAAGCCCGCAATATTTTCTGTACTGGCAGATTTTACCCAGGAAATACATTCACACACTTCGATTTTGTTTTAGCGCTTCACGGGATCAAACTGGGCCTCAATCATTAACGAAACGCATTTTCCGGATCTGCGGTGTCGACCTTTTTTGACGGAGCCGGGCAGGAGGTTCGGGAGCCCCCTCCCTTGTTCCTGCGAACGGACTGTTCATGTCCTGCCGCTATCGCGTAGGAACAGCGCGGAGTAGCCTGAACCAGGACTGCAAAGCCAAAAGGAGCCTGCCCCATGTCGTTCTTTCCCGGCCAAGACCCCCTGCCCGGCGACGCCTTCGCCAGCGACGCCATCGAGCAGCTGATCATTCCGCGTTCCAGCGACATTGGCGGCTTCGCGGTGCGAAGGGCCCTGCCGACGATGCGTCGGCGGCTGGTAGGGCCGTTCATCTTCTTCGACCGCATGGGGCCGGCACTGCTTCGGGCCGGCGAGGCGCTGGACGTCAAGCCGCATCCGCATATCGGCCTTTCCACCGTCACCTACCTGTTCGACGGCGAGATCAAGCATCGTGACAGCCTCGGCACCGAGCTGGTGATCGAGCCCGGCGACATCAACCTGATGACGGCGGGTCGCGGCATCGTGCATTCCGAGCGCACGCCGGAAAAGCTGCGCGGCCAGCCGCTGTCGATTTCCGGCCTGCAGACCTGGCTGGCGCTGCCCGACGACAGGGAAGAGATCGACCCGGCCTTTGCCCATACCTCGAAGAGCGCCATGCCGATGTTCGAGGCGGACGGTGCGTCCGGCCGGGTGGTGATCGGCTCGACCGCCGGGCTTAGCTCCCCGGTCAGGGTGTTTTCCGACACGCTCTATGTCGACGTCACGTTGCAGCCGGGCGGCCGGTTCCATTTCGAGGCCGACCATGAGGAGCGTGCGGCCTATCTGCTCTCCGGAGAACTGGAGATCGCCGGTGATCGCTTCGCCCCCGACCAATTGCTGGTCTTCCGCCCCGGAGACCCGCTGACGCTGACCGGCGGCGCTGAGGGCGCGCATGTCATGCTGTTCGGCGGCGCGGCCATGGCCTCCAAGCGGCACATCTGGTGGAACTTCGTCTCCTCCTCGAAGGAGCGGATCGAACAGGCCAAGGAAGAGTGGAGAACCGGCCGCTTCGACATCGTGCCGGGCGACGAGGAAGAGTTTGTGCCTTTGCCGCAGGGCATTTGAACTCTATATAGGAGGCTGGCCATCCGCACTGCACGCGAGCTTTTGCCTGAGCGGCAAATCCTCTATAAGGCGAGCGACACGCCGAAAAGACGATAACGACAAGAGGCACGAGCCCCGTGACATCCCAGCCCCTGACGCCCTTGCTGGACAAGGTCCGCTATCCCGCAGACCTGCGCGAGCTCGAAGACCGCGATCTGCCGCAGCTCGCCCGCGAACTGCGCGACGAGATGATCGACGCGGTGTCGAAGACCGGCGGGCATCTGGGCGCGGGGCTTGGCGTCGTCGAACTGACCATCGCCATCCACAAGGTGTTCGACACGCCGAACGACCGGCTGATCTTCGATGTCGGGCACCAGTGTTATCCGCACAAGATCCTGACCGGCCGGCGCGACCGGATCCGCACGCTGCGCCAGGAAGGCGGGCTTTCCGGCTTCACCAAGCGGGCGGAGAGCCTCTACGACCCCTTCGGCGCGGCGCATTCCTCGACCTCGATCTCGGCCGGCCTTGGCATGGCGGTCGCGGCGGATCTCTCCGGCACCGACCGCAAGGTGATCGCGGTCATCGGCGATGGCGCGATGTCGGCCGGTATGGCCTATGAGGCGCTCAACAATGCCGGCGCGCTCGACGCGCGGCTGATCGTCATCCTCAACGACAACGACATGTCGATCGCCCCGCCGACCGGCGCGATGAGCGCCTATCTGGCGCGCCTTGCCTCGGGCCGCACCTATATGGGCTTCCGCGACCTCGGCAAGAAGCTGACGGCCTATCTCGGCAAGAACATCGACCGCGCCATCACCCGGGCAGTCGAGCATGCGCGCGGCTATGTGACCGGCGGCACCATGTTCGAGGAAATGGGCTTCTACCATATCGGCCCGATCGACGGGCACTCGTTCGAGCATCTTCTGCCGGTGCTGCGCAATGTGCGCGACAACGGCAAGGGGCCGGTGCTGATCCATGTGGTGACGCAGAAGGGCAAGGGTTATGCCCCGGCCGAGGCTGCCGCCGACAAGTATCACGGCGTCAACAAGTTCGACGTCATCACCGGCACGCAGGCCAAGGCCAAGCCGAATGCGCCGAGCTATACCGCCGTCTTCGGCGAGGCGCTGGTGCAGGAAGCGACGCTCGACGAGAAGATCGTCGGCATTACCGCCGCCATGCCGTCCGGCACCGGGCTCGACAAGCTGGCGGAGATCTTCCCCAAGCGCACCTTCGATGTCGGCATTGCCGAACAGCATGCCGTGACCTTCGCGGCCGGCCTCGCGGCCGAAGGCTTCAAGCCGTTCTGCGCCCTCTATTCGACCTTCCTGCAGCGCGGCTATGATCAGGTGGTCCACGACGTGGCGATCCAGGGCCTGCCCGTTCGCTTCCCGATCGACCGCGCCGGTTTCGTCGGTGCCGACGGCCCGACCCATGCCGGCTCGTTCGACACCGGCTTCCTCGCCTCGCTGCCCGGCTTCGTCGTCATGGCGGCGGCCGACGAGGCGGAACTGAAGCACATGGTGCGCACGGCGGCGGCCTATGACGCCGGCCCGATCTCGTTCCGCTATCCGCGCGGCGAGGGTGTGGGCGTGCAGCTGCCGGAGCGCGGCGAAATCCTCGAGATCGGCAAGGGCCGGGTGATGAAACAGGGCACCAAGGTGGCGCTCTTGTCCTTCGGCACGCGGCTGGCCGACTGCCTGCTGGCAGCCGAGGACCTCGATGCCGCTGGCCTGTCCACCACAGTCGTCGATGCGCGCTTCGCCAAGCCGCTCGATCACGATCTCATCCGCCAGCTCGCCCGCCATCACGCCGTGCTGGTGACCGTCGAGGAAGGCGCCGTCGGCGGCTTCGGCAGCCAGGTCGTGCAGCTGCTCGCCAGCGAGGGGCTTCTCGACAACGGCCTGAAATTCCGCTCCCTGGTGCTGCCGGATTTCTGGATGGACCAGGCCAAGCCCGAGGCGATGTATGCCAAGGCCGGCCTCGACTGCCACGGCATCACCCAGACCGTGTTCAAGGCACTCGGCCAGCCCGGCGTCGGAGTGAATGCAGCCGGGTGAGACGACCGGATTTTCCGCCAAGAGGACAGGGCTCGCATGACGTACAGGTCCCCTAAAGCGACGGCCTGCCTCTTCGCCTTCACGCTCCTTTGCGTGGCCGGGCCGGCATGGGCCGACGACGAAACCACGGCCATGCAGAGCATGCAGGACTTCCTGCACAATACGCCCGATTGCGCGGAATTCACCGACCAGTGCAGCTTCTGCAAATTGGCGGACGGCAAGGCGATGTGCTCGACCCCTTCGACGGCCTGTATCAAGAAGGACTATGTCTGCACGCGAAAAGCGGCCGACTGAGTGGCCGTGCCGCTGCGCTTTGACTCTTTACGGCATCGGGAGTAAATTATACGAAATTTCGTATAACCGGGCGCGCACGATGACAAAGCTGAGCTACGACAACATTTTCGACGTCATGACCGAAGACGGCGCCGAGGCGGCCGACCTCCGGTTTCGCGCCGACCTGCTGTTGACGCTGCGAAAGATCCTCGAGAGCAAGGCCCGGAAGCAGAGCGAGATAGCGGCGACGCTCGGTATTTCGCAGCCCCGGGTAAGCGAGTTGATGCGTGGCAAAATTGACCTGTTTTCCGCCGACAAGCTGATCGGGCTTCTGGCCAGACTGAATGTCCGCCTGAAGCCCTCGCTGGGGCCAGACGGAAAGGTCGTCTGCGACGTTCTCGATGCCGCTTAAGCCGACGGACTGGCCTTCCTAAGCTTGATGCGCTCCAGCATCTCCTTGTAACGCTCACGCGCCGTGTTCATTGCCTTGCGATCCACCCCGTTGGTGGTCTTGGTGAATGCATGGAGAATGAAAACCGTGTCGGCAAATTTCGCACAGTAGACCGCTCGGTAAGCAGGACTGCCGTTTTCTATCAGCTCAATGGCGCCGGGACCGACGCTGTCCTTGAGGTGCTTGTAATCGGAGAAGGGGCGTTCGTCGTTCTGGACGGCCTGCAAATCGGCACCGAACTGGCGCATGACATCACGCGGTAGATCAAGAAAGGCACGCTTCGCCGCCTCGTTGACGAACTCGAACTTCTTCATGGATCGCCATCCTGCCCCGACGCACCACCCCTGACTGTATCCAGCCATATTGCACAGCGCCTGACAAGCATCGGCTCCTCGCCCCCGCTGGACTTCCGCCCCTCCCCCGGATAGACCGGACCAAAAGCCCGAACCCAAGGGCAATTGCGCCTTGAGGGAGGCCGTTATGTCGTCGCATGCCATTGCCGAGGATTTCGCGCCCGACTGGGCGGCGATCGCCGTGGTCATTCTGGGCGTCACGGCCTTTTCCGTCGGCCAGGGGCTCACCTACCCGCTGATCGCGCTGGTGATGGACAGCCGGGGCGTTTCGTCGAGCCTTGCCGGTCTGAACGCCTCCGTCTTTGCTGCCGGGCTTGCCACTTCGACGCTGATGATCACCCGGCTGACGGCGCTGCTGCGCGGCGACCGGCTGATCGTCGCGGGACTGGTCGGCGCCTCGCTGTCGCTGTCGGCCTTCGCCCTGTTCGACAATCTCGCCGTCTGGTTCGTCGCCCGCTACCTGCTCGGCTTTTCGACCAGCATCATCTTCACCGTCAGCGAGGCCTGGCTCAACACCGCCTGCCCCGACCGCCTGCGCGGGCGGGTGTCGGGCATCTATGGCGCCAGCATGTGCGCCGGTTTTGCCGCCGGTCCGCTCGCCATTCCCTTCGTCGGCACGGAAGACGGTTTCGCCTTTGCGCTGATTGCCGTCTATGTCGCCTTCGTCGCCTTTGCCTCGGTCATGCTCGGGCGCTTTGCCCGCACGCGGCCGGCGGCATCGAGCGCCGGCGGGCTGATGCAGTTCGTGCGCGCCGCGCCGGTTCTCGCCCTGATGGTGGTCGCCTTCGGCTTTTCCGACATCGCAGCGATCTCGACGATCCCGCTCTATTTCGTCGAACGCGGCTATTCGGAGAATTTTGCCGCCCTGGTGGTCACCATGGTGGCGCTGCCGACGGCGCTTGCCCAGCCGCTGGTCGGCTGGTTGCTCGACCATGCGTCACGCCCGCTGATCGCGGTCGGCTCGGCGGTCGCCTGCGGCGCGAGCTTCCTGCTCCTGCCCTTCCTGTCGTCGGAATACGCGCTGCTCGCCACCGTTTCGCTGCTCGGGGCGGCAAGCTTCTCGCTCTATACCTGCGCGCTCACCCTGCTGGGGGACCAGTTCCGCGGCGGGCTGCTGGTCTCCGGTGCCGCGGCCTATGGCCTGGCCTATGCGATCGGCAGTGCGGCCGGCGCCGGCGCGACCGGGGTGATCATGGATCTGTCGTTGAGCGCCGGGCCCATTTCCGTCGGCGCGATCATGCTGGTCTTCGCCGCCATCTTCGCCACCGGCCTGAGACGCCGGGCGCCCCGCGCTTGAGCGACCCGGCAGATCGTGCTGGATTTTGCCGGCCCGATCTGCTTTGACCGACCCATGCTGGAAACCTCGCCGCCCGACATTTTCGATTGCCAGACCTGTGGCGCCTGCTGCGCCTATTCGGCGGAGTGGCCGCGTTTCTCGCTGGAGACCGACGAGGAGATCGCGAAGATCCCCGACACGTTCATCGCCGCCGACCTGTCGGGCATGAAGTTCGAGGCCGGGCGCTGCGCGGCGCTGACCGGCGAAGTGGGCAAGCATGTCGGCTGCGCGGTCTATGCCGACCGGCCGCAAGTCTGCCGGACCTGCATGCCGGGCGACGAAGAGTGCAAGATGGCGCGCGCCGAATTCGGCTTCAGCACCGAGGCGCTGCCCGACCCGGACCGCTTTCTCTAGGACCCGTCAGGGGATGGTGACGCCCAGTGTCTCGGCCGGCAGTTCGCTGCCGAGTTCGACGGCCCGGGTCTGCTTGTCCATGACGCAGACATAGGAGACGGTCGCCTCCGCGCCCTTCGCCTTGCCCGACAGCACGGCAAGCCCGAAGCGCTCGCTGCCGAACGGATCGACGGCGACGCGCGCGCCCTCGAGCATCGGTGCCGCGGCTTCGAGGCATTTGTCGCCGACCTCCTTGGCAAATTCCTGCCAGGCGTCGTCGGACGAGGCCGAAGCGGGGACGGCGGCAGCGAGGAACAGGAAAAGGGCGGAAGCGGGACGTGGCATGAAGACATCCTTTCGACGAGAGGGGCCGCGTCCGCGGCAGCAGAAAAACCGATCCCTTTCTAGTTCACCCGAGAAGATAAATCTTCCCCCGCAGGGAACGATTTTGACCTTTGGCAGGTTGCCTCGGTAGGGTTCCGCTCCTATGTTCCCGATCACCGATTTCCGCATTCAGTTGCCAAAAGGAGATTTCACCATGGCTTTCGAATTGCCCGAACTTCCCTACGCCTACGACTCGCTCCAGCCCTTCATGTCGGCGGAGACTCTCGAGTATCACCACGACAAGCACCACAAGGCCTATGTCGACAATGGCAACAAGCTCGCTGCTGAAGCCGGCATGGGTGATCTCTCGGTCGAGGAAGTGGTCAAGAAGTCCTCCGGCACCAACCAGGGCCTCTTCAACAACGCCGCCCAGCACTACAACCACATCCATTTCTGGAAGTGGATGAAGAAGGACGGCGGCGGTACCAAGCTTCCGGGCAAGCTCGAAGCAGCGATCGCTTCGGACCTCGGCGGCTACGACAAGTTCAAGGCCGACTTCATCGCGGCCGGCACCACCCAGTTCGGCTCCGGCTGGGCCTGGCTCTCGGTCAAGGACGGCAAGCTCGCCATCTCCAAGACCCCGAACGGCGAAAACCCGCTGGTCCACGGCGCCTCGCCGATCCTCGGCGTCGACGTGTGGGAACACTCCTACTACATCGACTACCGCAATGCCCGCCCGAAGTACCTCGAAGCCTTCGTCGACAGCCTGATCAACTGGGACTACGTCCTGGAAATGTACGAAGCCGCATCGAAGTAAGCTTCGTCCGATCTCGACTATGCGAGAAACCCGGTGCCGAAAGGCGCCGGGTTTTCCTTTGGTACGAAGCCCCTTGCTTGGGCGGCTGTTGGGTGAAACAGTCGGGGTTGCAGAACGGTTCGGATTTCACCAGACCAGAAGGAGCCATCCATGGCCGACAATTCCCTACAGACACAACTGCGCGAGCTTCAGGCACAGGTGGCCGCGCTGACGGAAAGCCTGGCGGAACAGGGGGACGCTGCGGCTTCCCGACTTCGCAAGCGCACATCCGCCGCGATGCGCGATGCGTCACGCACCGCCGAGGAGGTCGTCGACTATGCCAGGTCGGAAGCGGAAAGCGTCGCCGGCATCGTGCGGGAGCATCCGGCCGCGACCTCGACGGCCCTCTTGACCGCCGGGCTGATCGGCGGCCTCGTCGGCTACCTCATCGGCGCCTCGCAGGCCCCACATCATCCGCACCGCCGCTGGTATTGACGGCTTAGGAAGCGTCTAGGCGTGCCTGCCGGCGCGCCCTGCCTTCTCCTTGTCAGTTCTCCGGCCTGAATTCCCACGGATCCCGGTCCGCACCGCCACCGATCGCCTCCACGAGGAAATCGATGAACAGGCGCACGCGCGCCGGCAGCAGGGTGCGATGGGGAAACAGGATATAGATCCCCAGCACCCCACATTCGCAATCCGGGAAGAGCGACACGAGTTCACCGCGCGTAAGCATCTCGCCGCAGACGAAGGTCGGCAGCAGTCCGATGCCGACGCCCGCGCGCGCAGTCTGGAGCAGGGCCTCGGCGCTGGTGGACAACATGCGCGGCGTGATCTTCACCTGCCGCGTCTCGCCGCCATGACTGAAGGTCCAGGTGGTCAAGGGCTGTGGAACGGCAAAGGTCAGGCATTGCCGGCGCGCCAGTTCCGCCGGCTCCATCGGGCGCCCCTCCCGCGCAAGATAGGCCGGGCTCGCGACGACATGGAAGCGCGACAGCGCGATGCGCCGACCGACGAGGCTGGTGTCGAGATCACGGGCGATACGGATCGCCAGATCATAGCCCTCCTGGACGATGTCGACGCTGCGATTGGTGAGATCGAGCGCGATGTCGATCGCCGGGAGCCGATCGAGAAAGGCCGCGATCACCGGCGGCAGATGCAGGTTGCCGAACTCGGTCGGCGCAGTGATCCTCAGCGTGCCGCGCGGCGTGCTCGTGTCGGCGCCCGCCTCTGCCTCGGCCGCATCGACACTGCGCAGGATGGCGCAGCATTGATCGAAGTACGTGGCTCCGGTCTCGGTCGGCCGCACCTGCCGCGTCGTGCGGTTCAACAGCCGTGCGCCGGTCCGCTTCTCCAGATGGCCGATATGCTTGCTGACCATGGCGGGCGACAGATCAAAGCCCCGCGCCGCCGCCGCAAAACTGCCAAGCTCCACGACCCGCACGAAGACCCGCATGCTCTCCAGTGTGTCCATGCTCCCTCCACCGTTCACTGGCAGTAACGGGTCCGTTTACCCGCCGCACGCTTCTGCCGCAGGATGCGCTCCGATACAACCGCGCCATTCCATCAAACTCTTTCGCGGATGACCAGAATGACGACGTTGCTGCAATTCGATTTTCCTTTCGACGGGCCCTTCGGCGCCGAGATGACCGCCGCCCTTTCGGGTCTGGCTCACGACATAGCCGCCGAGGACGGATTGATCTGGAAGATCTGGACCGAGAACGAGGCCGAGCGCCGCGCCGGCGGCATCTACCTGTTCGCCGATCCGGCCTCGGCCGCCCGCTATGCGGACAAGCACAAGGCAAGGCTGGAAGGCTTTGGCGTGAGGGGCATCATCGCGCGGTCCTTCGCCGTCAATGCCGACCTCTCGGCGATCACCCGCGCGCCGCTGTGAGGAGAAACGACATGTACACCACACTCGCAGAGGTACCGATCGAGGATCTCGCCCGTTTCATATCCGTCTTCGCCACCGCGGGCGCGAAAATGCGTGCCAGACACGGCAGCCTGGGTGCAAGCGTGCTTGCCACGGCCGAGCCCGGTCGTGTCTTCGTGCTGATCGACTGGCCGAGCGAGGCGGCCTTTGTCGCCTTCCGCGCCGATCCGGAGGTTCCCGGGACCATGGCCTCCGGCGGGGCGCTGGCGCCGCCGGTCTTCACCGCCGTCGAGCGGGTGGCGACGCTACCCGCCTGAGGCGCGATACGCCTTCGCACCGAGCAAAGGAACCTTACCCTCGGCGCCGCGTTTCCCCTGGGAACAAAGCCCTCAACAGGAAAGGATCACCCATGGCCAGCAACAACAGCGACATGATGAACGAACTGCGCAGCCTCCAGGCCCAGGTCATGCACTTCAAGGACCTGCTTTCGGAAGAAGGCGAAAAGGTTGCCGGTGAGGCGCGCGGCCGCGCTGCGACACTGCTGAACGGCGCCGGTCGCAAGGTCCAGGACGTTGCGAGCTATGCCAAGGACGAGGCCGTCAGCATCGGTTCGGTGGCGCGCGAACACCCGACGGGCACCTCCACCGCGCTGCTCACGGCCGGTCTCGTCGGCGGCGTGATCGGCTATTTCCTCGCGACCTCGTCGCAGGCGCCGACCTATTCGTCGCGCCGCTGGCTCTAAGCCTCGGGACGCAGGTTCCGAAGTTAAAAAACACCCGGCCCTCGCAAGAGAGCCGGGTGTTTTCATGTTGTTCCTTATCCGCGGATGGCGGTCAGAATTCAGACCATTCCTGCTTGGCAGCCGTGTTGCCCCCGGCGAAAGCCTGGGTGATGCGGCCGGCAAGCGCGCGGGCCGGCGAGGCGGCAGGTTTGGCGTTGCGATCGGCTGCGGAAAGCGGAGCGGCGCGGGTCGTGCGAACAGGAGCCGCTGCTGCGTGAGCCTGGCCGAGCTGGAACTGGGCCAGAAGCGCGTTCAGCGATGCGGCTTCGGTTGCCAGCGCATGGCTGGCCGCCGTCTGCTCTTCCACCATGGCGGCGTTCTGCTGCGTGCCCTGGTCCATGGTGTTGACTGCGGTATTGATCTCCTGCAGGCCGGTCGACTGCTCGCGGCTGGCGGTGACGATCGCCGAGACATGGGCGCTGATTTCCTCAACTGCAGAGACGATCTTCTCCAGCTCCGAGCCGGTCTCGCCGACCAGCGCCACGCCATTGCCGACCTGGGTCGACGAGGTCGAGATGAGCGCCTTGATCTCTTTCGCGGCATTGGCCGAGCGTTGCGCCAGTTCGCGCACTTCCTGGGCGACGACGGCGAAGCCCTTGCCTGCCTCGCCGGCACGGGCCGCCTCGACACCGGCATTCAAGGCCAGAAGATTGGTCTGGAAGGCGATGTCCTCGATGACGCCGATGATATTGCCGATCTCGCCGGACGACTTCTCGATCTGGGTCATGGCGGTGACGGCATTGCGGACCACCTGGCCGGAGCGCTCGGCGCCGGTGCGGGTGCTGGCGACCAGTTGGCCGACATCCTCGGCGCGGCGCGCGGTGTCCTTGACCGTCGTCGTCACCTGTTCGAGCGCGGCAGCCGTTTCCTCGACGGAGGCTGCCTGCTGTTCGGTGCGGCGGGCGAGATCGTCGGCCGAGGCGCGGATTTCAGAGGCTCCGGCATTGATCGCCGCGGCATTGGCGCCGACCGAACGAAGCGCGTCCTGGAGTTTCTCCAGCGAGGCGTTGAAGTTCAGCCTGAGCGCGTCGAGGCGCTCGGCAAAGGTCGTGTCGATGCGGTAAGCGACATTGCCGTCGGCGAGCGCCGACAGACCGGTCGCCAGCTGGTTGACGGCAAAGGCGATCTCTTCGGCCTCGCGGGCCTTGTCGGCCTCGGCGCGGCGGCGCTCCTGCTCGGCGCTGGTGCGCATGGCTTCCGTCTCGCCGGCAAGCCGCTGCTTTTCGATAGCGGCATTCTTGAACACGACAACGGCCTTGGCCATCTGGCCGACTTCGTCCTCACGGTCGAGGGCAGGCACGTCGACGTTATGATCCCCGTTGGCCAGCCGTGCCATGGCGCCCGTCATGCCGACGATCGGCGTGACGATGGAGCGCGACAGGACCCAGATCAAAGCGACCGCGACCAGCCCGGCGATCGAGCCGCCGATCAGGAGGGCGAGTTCAAGCGTGAGATGGGCACTGGCCAGCGCTGCCTGGTTCTTGGCCGACATGGCGGCGAGTTGGTCCTTGATCTTGGTCGCTTCCTCGCGGAAGGCGTCGAGCTGCCCCTTGGAAGCGTTGCGGCCGATCTCGATGATCTCGGCAATCGGAGCCTCGGTGTTCTTGCGGGCGGCAAGCTGCGGCTCTGTCAACTGGGTGTGGAAGACGTCGGCGGCGGCCTTCATCGCGTCGAGCGAGGCGACGATCGCGGCATCGCCCGCGGCGGCCTTCTTGGCCTCCTCGATATAACCGAGCATCTTTTCGCGGTGGGCAAAGACGTCCTTGTAGGTGCTTTCGCTGCGGAACAGCAGGAAACCACGCTGGTTCACCGCCTGTTCGAGCATCGATTCCAGCGCGCGATCGGAGAGGGAGAGGATCTCTTCGGAGCGCTGCTGCTCAACCGAAGCAAGCTTGGCGCGATAGGCCTCGACGAAAACAATCGCCGTCGCGAGAAAGCAGCTGGCCATGATGCCGAGGAAGGTGAGGATCAGCTTCTTGTTCAGGGAAATGTTCTTGAGGGACATGCGGGATTACTCTCTCGCGGACGCTCGTCCAGACGGACTCGTGGTCGAGCATGCGGGCACGCGGGGACTGACGCATGATTGCGTCCTTCCGCAGCGCCGCCGTCATGGTGCACCCTTGGTCGCGGAGTTCGTACAATCGTACCGAACGTGCACAAATCCTATTAGAAATCCGTTATACCGCAGCGCGAAATCTTACATTCCGGCGTTTACTGGCTCGGAACCACCAGGAGGATGTGAAGGTCCTTCTCCGGATAGAAGTCGGTGGCAGTCATTTCGAAGGACGTCGGCCCGACCTTGCGGACGTTCTGGCCGCAGAAACTGACGTAGTTCTTGGTGTCGCCCTTGTCGACGGTCAGCTTGAACTTGCCGATCGGACCGGCCCAGTTGGCGCCGGTGGTCAGGATGTAGGACATCCACTTTTCGTAGAAATAGATGCCGGCATCGTAGTTCTGCTGCTTCTCGAGCTTGATCGCCGTCTTGAGCAAGGCATCGTCGACGCAATAGCGCTCGCGGTATTCCTCCAGTTCCGGGGTCGGTGCGCCGTCGCGCACGAAGGTCATCGCCACCGTTCCGCCGACGCTCGGCTTGTAGCTGTGGTGAACCTTGACTTCCTTGCCTGCCGGGAAAGTGGTGCGCCACCAGTAGACGGTTTCCAGCTTCCACAGCGGGTAATAGTCCGGCGCCACCGGCTTTTCCGGATCATAGGCGGTGTTGAGGATGAGGCCGCGCGTTTCCCAGTCCTTCAGCACGTCTTCCGGCAGCTTGGCGATCGCCGCGCGGGTCGTTTCGCTGAGCGGAAGGAGCGAGACGCCCCTGCTCTTCACCTCGTCGGTCATGTCGATGCCGTTGACGGTGACCCGCTGCTGCAATTGGGGCTCGATCTCCCTGCCATCCTGCGAGACGGTGAAACCCATGAAGTTGTCGTGCTCGTAGTCGTCGAGGGCCGCATTGAACTCCAGGAAACCGCCGATCGCCGGCATCGGAAAGGCGACGACGGTCTCGAGATCGGTTTCGGCCTGGTTCTTGAAGACGTAGTCGACCGTGATCTCCTCCTGGGAGATGAACAGGTCCTCGCTCAGCATGTCGACCGAATCCTGCCGGGTGTAGACCAGTCCGCCGGCCTCGAGCACGGCGGAGGTGTCATTGGCCATCGCCGACGCCGTCATCGTCAGGGCGGCAAGCCCCCCCAGCATCGTTTTCTTCATCGCGCTCTCCCCGATGTAACGAACGGCCGAAGCGGCCTTTGCCGCAGTTAGGCGGCAAAGCCACGGCAAGTCAATCGGCAGAAACGACCTGATCTGGGCGGGTCGGCCGCGTCGCGGCGACCGGTTCGGCGCCATGTCGCAACGGGCATTGGAATCGCCGAAATGGCGACCAGCCAGGCTCTCCCGGCCATTCGCCAACAAAAGGCTTGCACTTGCACGCCGGGACGGCCATTGACAAGCGATGTCATCACATCCCGAACCCCAGCGTCTCGACCAGCTCCTGGTCGCCCTCGACCTTTTCGCCAGCCGCTCGCGCGCGCGCGACGCGATCCAGCGCGGCACCGTCAAGGTCGACGGCAAGGTCGTCACCAAGCCGAGCCTCGTCTTTTCCGCCGAACACGAGTTCACCATCGACGATCCGGCGCAGGACTATGTCTCGCGCGCGGCCTTGAAGCTCGTGGCGGGGCTCGACCATTTCGGGCTTAACCCCGAAGGCCACGACTGTCTCGACGTCGGCGCGTCGACCGGCGGCTTCACCGAAGTGCTGTTGAAGCGCGGCGCTGCGCACGTCACCTCGATCGATGTCGGCCATGGCCAGTTCCATCCGCGGCTTGCCGACGATCCGCGCGTCACCAATATCGAGGGGCTGAACGCCCGCTACCTCGAACCCGAAGACATCGGCGACCGGCCGATCGATTTCATCGTCTCCGACGTGTCCTTCATCTCCCTGAAACTGGCGCTGGCCCCTGCCCTCGACATGGCGGAACCGGGCAGCCACTGCCTGCTGCTGGTCAAGCCGCAGTTCGAGGCGGGACGCGATGCGATCAGCAAGGCGGGGCTGCTGAAGGAGCCGGAAACCGCACCCCTCGTCGCCGCCGAACTGGAACGCTGGCTGGTCGAGGATATGGGCTGGGAAAGCCTCGGGCTCATCCCCTCGCCGATTGCCGGCGGCGACGGAAACGAGGAATTCCTGTTGGCCGGCAAGAAGTCCGAGGACAGCGAATGAGCACGGAAACCGTCACCATCGACATGCTCGGCGCCCAGGGCGACGGCATCTTCCACGCCTCGAACGGCCCGGTCTACGTGCCCTTCTCCCTGCCCGGCGAAACGCTCGCCATCGCGCGGGTAAAGAACCACGGCACGATCATGTCCTATGGCGAGACCTCGCCGGACCGCATTGCCCCCGCCTGCCGGCATTTCGGCCCGGACGGCAAGGGCGGCAGCTGCGGCGGCTGTTCGCTGCAGCACATGGCGAAACCCGCCTACAACGCCTTCAAGCGGTCGCTGGTCGTCGCGGCGCTGAAATCGAAGGGCATCGATGTGCCCGTCGGCACGCTGATCGAGGCTCATCCCGGCGAGCGCCGGCGCGTGGTGTTTGCCGCACGGCGCACCGAAAAGGAACTGCTGATCGGCTACAACCAGGCCGAAAGCCACCACATCGTCGCCATCGAGGAATGTCCGATCGCCGCGCCGGGCATTCTGGCCGGTCTCGATGCCCTGAAGAAGATCGGCGGCGCGGCGGCCACCACGGCGGAACCGTTCCGCATGACGGTGATGGAGACGCTGTCCGGCCTCGACGTGGCGATCGACGGCATCAAGACGCTGGCCGACAAGGAACGCCGCGCGGTCACCGAAACCGTGCTGGCCATGCGCAGCATTGCCCGCGTCTCGGTCAACGGCGAGATCGTCATCGAACAGCGCCGGCCGCTGATCGACATGTCCGGCGTCAATCTCGCACCGCCGCCCGGAGCGTTCGCCCAGGCAACGGTTGCCGCGGAAGAGGCCATGGTCCGCCTGACGCTCGAACATATCGGCAAGGTCAAGCGTGCCGCCGACCTGTTCGCCGGGGTCGGTACGTTTGCACTCAGGCTCGCACGCATCGCCCAGGTGCACGCGGTCGAGAGTGACGAAAAGGCGATCAAGGCGCTCGACCACGCCGCACGCAATGCGCAGGGGCTGAAGCCCGTCTCCATCGAGCGGCGGGACCTCTTCCGCCGTCCGCTGATGGTATCGGAACTGAAGACCTTCGATGCCGTCGTCTTCGACCCGCCGCGGGCAGGCGCCGAAGATCAATGCAAGGAACTGGCCCGCTCGGCGGTGAAGAAGATCGTCGCGGTCAGCTGCAATCCGCTGACGCTGGCCCGCGACCTGTCGATCCTGACCGGCGCCGGCTACCGTGTCACCTCCGTGACGCCGATCGACCAGTTCCTCTGGACGTCGCATGTTGAAGTGGTGGCAACACTCGTCAAGGGCTGAGGGGGCCGACATTCCCCGTGATTGCGGCCTGTTCTGCAACCGTCGTTCTCAGCTATGCCGCCAGACTTTCACGGCCGAGATCAGCAGGATCATGGCGAGCGCCGGCAGAAGGACGGCGTTCGGAACAAGCCCCAGCAGCAAGCCGCCGACAAAGGTTCCGACGATCGACCCTGCCGCCATGACGAGAAGAAAAGCCTTGTTGCGACCCAGCACCGAAAAGCTCTGATCGCGGCTGTAACGCATGAAGCCGACGAGCATCGTCGGCAGGCTGACGGTAAGGGACAGGCTTCCCGCGAGCTTGATATCCGCACCAAACAACAAGACCAGGGTCGGGATCAGCAATTCGCCGCCCGCCACGCCGAGCAGCGCGGCGACGATCCCGATGATGAAGCCCGCCGCCACGCCCGCGACGAGTTGCGCCAACCCCGTCAACACGGCATGTCCGGCCGTTGCGTCATGCCCGAGAACCAGCACGACAGCGATCGCAACGAGCATGGCCGCGATGACCTTGTAGAGTGTCTCGGACTTGAGACGTATCGCCCAGCCGGCTCCGAACCACGCACCGAGCAGGCTGCCGGCAAGCAGGTTGACGACGATTGCCCAATTGTCGGCAATCGTGCCGAAGGACACGGTTCCCGCGCGAAATGGCAGGGCGGTCGCGACCACCACGAGGCTCATCGCCTTGTTCAGGATGACCGCTTCCAGAGCCGCGAAGTTGAAGACACCGATCAGCAGCGGCAGGCGAAACTCCGCGCCTCCAAGGCCGATCAAGCCTCCGAGGGCACCAATGAGGGCTCCCGCGCCGAACGCGGCCGGACGGCTTCTGACAGTCGATATGTTGGCAGCGTCACGCATGACCGATATGTATGCACAGATATTTCGGCATGGATAGAAGGCAATGGTGACCAGCAAACCGGACTGTCGATGGTGTAAACCGGATGGGACATCAGGTGACGAACCGATAGCGAAGAACCGCTCCCACTTTGTGGTGGCGAAGCCCAATCCGCCAAATCCCTCGGCGATGATCATTCCCTTCCGGCACGTTGAAGCGCCCTTCGACTTCAGCGCTGAGGAGTGGGCAGACTTCGGAGAGATGCTCGATGAAGCCAAGCGATATCTGGCCGAATTCCAGCCGGAAGGTTTCACAGTTGGATGGAACGTTGGCGCGGCCGCCGGCCAGCACATTTTCCATGCCCATCTCCACATTATCTGCCGGTATCAGACCGACCCGTCCGGAGGCCGAGGGCTGCGCGACTTCGTCCTGCGCTGAGCGGACGGTTCGGAGCGTCTCCCAGGTCTTGTCCGTTTGACGGCGAAGTGACCGGTCATACCCGGTCGCCGCATCCTAGCGGACCCGGTTCGTGATGTTACCGAGATAGATCCATCGCCGATCCCAGAGATCAGCGCGCGTAGAGCGTGCCGCTGCCGACCATGCCCGAACAACGGCAACGGCCGCCGACCCGTCCCGGATTGGCCGGGCAGGAATACATCATCGAAGTCTCTGCGCTGTCGGGCGGCTGGATGACGCAGAAGAAGCGCTGCGGCCTGACACCGGGCGGCGGCGGATTGCGGTTCGAATGGCTTTCGACGATCACGTCGTCGCTGTCGGCCAGCGCAACCGCCGCGCCGAAGAGGACAGGCTCCGCCGCTCCGGCGAGAATTGCCACCAGCACCAGGGCTAGGCCCTTCACCCTTTTCCGCATCATCCGCTCCTTCTCCTCGTTCGATTTCCAACAAGAAACCGCGAAAGCATTAAAGAAGCGCGAAGGGGCGCAAATGTGGCCGTAGCTGGCCCTCCGCAAAGCAAAACGGCACCGGTCGAGACCCGCGGTGCCGTCCAACTCTGCTGAGACTCTGCTATCCGCCGTTCAGGCGGCGCGGCGCGAGGCATCCGATCGCGCGTGCGCGCCGGCCTGCTGGATCTTGAACTGGGCCAGCAGCGCGGTCAGCGCCGCCGCTTCCGACGCGAGGCCATGGCTCGCCGCCGTCTGCTCCTCGACCATGGCCGCGTTCTGCTGCGTTCCCTGGTCCATGGTGTTGACGGCGGTGTTGATCTCCTGGAGGCCGGTCGACTGTTCGCGCGTCGCCGTGACGATCGCGTTTACATGGTGATTGATTTCCTGGACCTCGCGCACGATCACCTCCAACGCCTGGCCGGTCTGGTTGACCAGTTGGACGCCGGACTGAACCTGCTGGCCGGAAGCGCCGATCAGCTGCTTGATCTCCTTGGCGGCGTTTGCCGACCTCTGGGCGAGTTCGCGCACTTCCTGGGCGACGACCGCAAAACCCTTGCCGGCTTCACCGGCACGGGCGGCCTCGACGCCGGCATTGAGCGCCAGAAGATTGGTCTGGAAGGCGATTTCGTCGATCACGCCGATGATGTTGGAAATCTCGCCGGAGGACTTCTCGATCCCGTTCATGGCTTCGACGGCCCGCTGAACGATCTCGCCCGACTTCTCCGCACCGTTGCGGGCACGGCTGACGAGTTGGCCGACCTCCTCGGCCCGATGGGCGGAATCCTTGACGGTCGTGGTGATCTCCTCGAGCGCCGCGGCGGTCTCCTCGACCGAAGCGGCCTGCTGCTCCGTGCGCCGCGCCAGATTGTCGGCGGCCATGCGGATCTCGTTGGCACCATTGTCGATCGCCCGTGCATTCAGGCCGACATTGGCGAGCGCATCGTGCAGCTTGGCGACCGACGCGTTGAAGTCGACGCGCAGGCGATCGAGATCGCCGGCAAACGGCGTGTCGATGCGATGAACGAGATCGCCGTTGGCGAGACTGCCGAGGCCGTCGGCGAGAGCCTGGACCGCAAACGAAACCTGCTCGGCTTCACGCGCCTTCAACGCCTCGCGATCGCGCCGTTCCTGCTCGCTCAGGCTGCGGTTCTCCTCCGCCTCCCTGGAGAGACGGCTACGTTCGATGGCATTGTCGCGGAACACGGCAACGGCTGCCGCCATCTCGCCAATTTCGTCCTTGCGGTCCGAGCCGGGGATTTCGGCCGAGATATCGCCGCTCGCCAGCCGGCCCATGACGCCGGTCATGTCGACCACGGGGCGCACGACGAGACGCGAGAGCAGTGCGGCCAGAACGCCGATCATGGCAACGACGCCGATCAGCGTGGCGACGGCGGCCGCGGTGCGGAACGCACTGATGCCGGCATAGGCCATGTCGCGATCGACGGTGACACCGAGATACCAGTCACTGGTCGGAAGCCCCTTGACCGGCAGGAAGCTGACAAGCACGGGCTTGCCGGCAAAGACCGTCTCGGAGAGTTCAGCCCCGATCGCGGGTGTTTCAGAGGGGAAGGCGTCGGCCAACGTCTTGCTCACAAGTGCGTTGTCCGGATGAACCAGAATGACGCCGGACTTGTTGACCAGGAAGGCGGATCCCTTGCCCCCCATGTCGACCGTCGCAATCATCTCCACCAGCGAGTTCAGCGAGAAGTCGCTGGCCGTAACCCCGAACAGCTTGCCGGCGCGCTTCACCGGCGTGGCGGCGCTGATGATCAGATTGCCGGTCGAGGCGTCGGCGTAAGGGTCGGTCAGCACCATCTTGTCGGCCTTGACCGCATCCTGGTACCATGGGCGCTTGCGCGGGTCGTAGTCCGCCGGCAGCGGCTGGTTCGGAACGCTGGTGAACACGCCCTGCTCGTCGCCCACATAGGTCGACATGAATTCGCGGATCAGCACAGGGTTGTCGAAGGCGGCGACGATCTCTTCCGCAGTGGTGGTCTTGGCGGCGGCATTGGCGGCAAGTTCCGTCAGCATGACCCGGGCATTCAGCCAGTTGGCGATGCTCTGCGATGCCTGCAGGCCGGTCGACTTGATCTCGTCCTGCACGGCGCGCGTGGTTGCGGCGCGCTGCAGGCTGTCGATGTAGATGGAGAAGCCGGACAAGGCAGCCACGACCACGAGGGACGCAGCCACGAGAATCTTGGTCATCAGGTTCGAGCGTGTGCTCACGGGGGGGATACCTCATTCAAGCGGCAATCCCGATCAAGGCGCTGGCACGTTTGCATCGCGGCCGATCCGGGCATTGCCAATCCACGTTGGGAAAGACGACAAGGGCCATCATGGCGCGACAGCGGTCCACGGACCGCAATCCCGTTATATGCAGCCAGACTTAAAAGCCTGTTAATTATGTCCGGATCCTGTCACCTGGACCGGCAAGGCGGCAAGGTCAACCACGCCCCTTCGTCATGAAGGCCTCGAAGGCTGTGCGGGCCTCGGTGCTTTTCAGCCGTTCGACGAAGAATTTCAGCTCCTCGTCCATGCGGGCGGCCAGTTCACCGCGATCGCCGCGGATCAGATCGCGGGCGATGCGCATGGCTTCCGGCGGCTTGGCGGCGAGCGAGGCGGCAAGCTTCAGCGTCTCGGCCTCGACGTCGGCCGGGACGACGACCTTCCAGATCAGGCCGGCTTCCCTCGCCTGCTCGGCGGAGAAGCCTTCGCTGGCGGCCAGCATGGCAAAGGCGCGCTGATGGCCCATCATCCTCGGTGCCAGCAGGCTGGAGCCGGCTTCCGGAACCAGTGCCAGATCGACGAAGGGCGTCCTGAACAGACTGCGGTCGGAGGCGATCGTCAGATCGCAGTGCATCTGGATCGTCGTGCCGATGCCGATGGCAAGGCCGTCGACACCGGAGACGATGGGCTTCGACACGCTCCAAAGCGCCTTCAGGAAACCGAAGGCGGCGGGCTCACCGACGGCGCCGGCCATGGCGAAGGCGAGGAAGTCGGCCATGTCGTTGCCGGCCGAGAAACAGCCCTCGCTGCCGAGGAAAGCGACGGCGCGGATACCCGCATCATCCTTGGCCTCCAGCAGACCCTCGGTCATGCGTCCATACATGCCTTGCGTGATGGCGTTCTTCTTCTCCGGGCGGTTGAAGCGGATCACCATCACGCCGGGATGGGCTTCGGGGCGTTCGATCAGGATATGGTCGGTCATGGGTGTCTTTCCTTGTCTCTTCTCCCCAGCGGGGAGAAGTGCCGAGCGAATGCGAGGCGATGAGGGGGGCTCTTGCGAGGCTTCGCCTCCCCCTCATCCGGCCTTCGGCCACCTTCTCCCCGACGGGGAGAAGAGGACGCGTGGCCAGAGTGTTTAGGCAAAAAGCGCACGCGCCGCCGTCAGGCTCGCCTCGCCGTTGACGACGCGGTCCTTGAGGGCCGCGGTCTCGGCGATCAGGTTCTCGGCGGCGAAGCGGCACAGAGCGATGCGGTTGTCGCGGCCGTGGTCCTCGTCGGCGAGCGCGCCCTTGGCGAGATAGGTTCCGGTCAGCGCGAGGCCAAACAGCCGCTGGTAAGGGGTGGCGCCGGCGAGGGCCGCGGCCACATTGCCTTCAGCCAGGCGGGCGAGCAGCCATTCCGTGGCGTCCTCGAGATCGGCGAGGCTCGCATCGAGGCGGTCGGCGGTGGTGCCGAAGCCTTCGAGGTTGGAGGCGCGCACGGCCTGGGCGATCTCCTTCAGCTCGGCGATGAAGCCGCGCACCTGGGCGCCGTCCGACAGGGGAAGCTTGCGGGTGACGAGGTCGGCGGCCTGGATGCCGTTGGTGCCTTCATAGATCGGGGCGATGCGGGCGTCGCGCAGGTAGCGGGCCGCACCCGTCTCCTCGATGAAGCCCATGCCGCCATGCACCTGGATGCCCATCGACGCGACGTCGACGCCGGCATCGGTGGCAAAGGACTTGGCGATCGGGGTCAGAAGCGCGCCGCGCTCGGCCCAGTTCTTTGCGTCCGCGCCGTCCGTGTGGTGCGACATGTCGATGGCATGGGCGCAGGAATAGCAGATGGCGCGCGAGCCTTGGGTCAGCGCCTTCATGGTGATCAGCGTGCGGGCAACGTCCGGATGCTCGATGATCGGGCTCATGCCGGATCCGGTCCAGCCGGGCGCCTTGCCCTGGGTGCGTTCCCTGGCATATTCGACCGCCTTCTGGGTGGCGGCTTCGCAGATCGCCACGCCCTGCATGCCGACCGCAAGCCGGGCATTGTTCATCATCGTGAACATGCAGGCGAGGCCCTTGTTCTCCTCGCCGATCAGGTAGCCGATGGCGCCCGGCTCGCCGCCGAACTTGCCGTCGCCATAGATCATCGTGCAGGTCGGCGAGCCGTGGATGCCGAGCTTGTGCTCGAGCGAATGGCAATGCAGGTCGTTGCGGGCCCCGATCGAGCCGTCGTCGTTCACCAGGAACTTGGGCACGAGGAAGAGCGAGATGCCGCGCGTGCCGGCCGGCGCGTCGGGCAGACGGGCGAGAACCAGGTGGACGATGTTCTCGGTGATCTCGTGCTCGCCCCAGGTGATGAAGATCTTCTGGCCGAAAATGCGGTAGCTGC
The DNA here is from genome assembly GCF_059424725.1 of Allorhizobium sp. GW101-3B10. Lineage (NCBI taxonomy): Bacteria > Pseudomonadati > Pseudomonadota > Alphaproteobacteria > Hyphomicrobiales > Rhizobiaceae > Allorhizobium > Allorhizobium sp. GW101-3B10. The sequence continues at coordinate 2,860,069 of NZ_JBWKZR010000001.1, forward strand.
CGTCGTCGCGGCGCTCGGCGCGCGACTTCATCACGCCGAGGTCGGAGCCGGCATGCGGCTCGGTCAGGTTCATCGAGGCGGTCCACTCGCCGGACACCATCTTGTGCAGGAATTTTTCCTTGAGCGCGGCGCTGCCGTGCGTGGCCAGGGCTTCCGAGGCGCCCATGGTGAGCGTCGGGCCGAGCGCGAAGGCCATGGAGCCGGAATTCCACATTTCCAGCGCCGCGACGTTGAGCATGTGCGGCAGGGCCTGCCCGCCGAATTCTTCCGGCGCGACCAGCGCGTTCCAGCCGCCTTCGGCCCAGTGGCGATAGAGGTCTGCCCAGCCGTCAGGCACGAGAACCTTGCCGTCGACCATGCGGGCGCCCTGCTTGTCGCCGATCTCGGCGAGCGGTGCCACTTCATCGGAGGCGAAACGGCCGGCTTCCGCCAGGATGGCATCGACGAGATCGTCGCTCAGATCGCCAAGCCGGCCCTGTTCGAGCGCTTCGGCCATTCCGGCGACATGCTTGAGGGTGAACGCGATTTCGTCTACCGGCGCCTTGTACATGGGCATGCTCCTCCTGCTTGCGACTGGCGGTTACCGCGCGTCCGGCCTTGCGGCGGCGGCGGAAACGTGTCGATTTGGCTAATTGATTTTTACGTAAACGTCAAACCGTTTTGCGCTCCCCAAGCGTTCGGGCCGCTGGCGCAAGGCTATCGCATCGCGTCGGTTCGCAACAGGGCCGGCGAACCGGGATACGCCCAAAGTTGGACGTTACCTGACCGTCGCAACTGGCCTACGAACGGCGTCAGCGAAGCTGAAGCAAAAAACGGAAATCCATGACACTCGACAGATCGCTCGCCCTTGTCATTGCTGTGCTGTTCGGTCTCATCCTGTCTGCGGGCGCCCTGGTGGTGGTCGGCGGCGGCAACCGGCAATTGTCCACCAGCAAGATGAACGAGATGCAGGCCACCGCGCTGCTCCTCACCTCGTCCATGGCGCAGGCCGCCAGCCTGTCGGCCACCCATGCCGACCGCATGGCCAAGGACCCGCTGGTGATTTCTCTGATGAAGGCCGGGGACCGGGAGGGCCTGACCCGACTGCTGCAGCCAGCCTACGCGGCGCTTGCCAGCGAAGCCGGCGTCAATATGCTGCATTTCCATACCGCCGACATCAAGAGCTTCCTGCGCGTCCAGGATCCGAAGAATTTCGGCCAGGACCTCTCCTCGATCCGCCCGATGATCCTCGCCGCCAATCGCAGCCGCGTGCTGCAGAAGGGCCTGGAAGTGGGGCTGGCGGGCCTCAGCCTGCGCGCCGTCGCGCCGATCGTCGAGGGCGACACCCTGATCGGCACGGTGGAAGTCGGGGTCGAGCTGAAATCCCTGATCGAACTGGCGAAATCAGCATCCGGCGCCGATTTCGCGCTGTTTCTGAGCCCGGCGATGACCGGGCTTTCGCCCCAGGGTGCCACCCCGCCGAAGGACCTCGCCGGCCTTGCGATCGAGGCCGCGACCGACACCGCCTTGTTCCAGACGCTCTACGACCGGCGCGAGATCGGCCTGTCGCGAGAGCCGGTGCAGGGCATGGCGGAGGTCGAGGGCAAGCGTTTCGGCACGTTTGCCCAGCCGCTGCTCGACTATTCCGGCCGGATGATCGGCACCATCCTGATCGCGCGCGACTTCACCGACCTCGACAGCGGCTTTCGGCGCGCCGTCGCCACCGCCGCCATCGTCACGATCGTCGGCATGATCGCCGCCTTCTCCGTCGTGACGATCGCCATTCGCGCCATGGTCATCCGGCCGCTTGCCGATCTTGCGGGCTATGCCGAGGCCCAGGCTGCGGGCACAAGCGTCGATGTGTCTCCTGGAGAGGACGGGCTGGCCGACTACAGGCGCCTGCGCCGCGCCATCGGCACGCTGTCGGATCGAGCATCCACCGAAACACCCGACGGAGGTGCCGCGTGACGGCGCGGTTCGTCCGAGCGCTCGGCCTGCTTCTCCTGTCCGGATGGCTGGCGATCGCGGGATCCGCTTGCGCCGAGGAGACCGCGCGGCCGCTGCCGTCCGGCATCCATCTTCCCCTGCCCGTGCATTTCTCCATGCGGGTGCTCAGCCTCTCGAGGCTCAGCGAGACCGCGGGAGAAGCCTCGATGATGGTGGAGATCACCGAACGCTGGACGGATCCCGGCCAGGCCTTCGACCCGAAGGTGACGGGCTTCGGCCGCTTCGACCATGTGGGAGCCGATGCCGAGGCCAAGCTCGCGGCGATGTGGACGCCGGGTACCGAGATCGAGAACCAGATCAGCGAACCGCGCTCAAGCTCGGTGTCGCTGTCGCTGCGCGCCGACGGCACCGTGACGCGCATTCGCCGGCTCGACGCCGATTTTCGCGTCGACGTCGACATGACGACCTTCCCCTTCGACCGGCAGAAGCTGACGCTGTCCTTCGTGACGCCGCGTCATTCTGCCGACGAGGTGATCTTCGTGATGAACGACATCGACCGGGAACTGTCGTCGGTCGCCAGGGAGTTGTCTGCCACCAACTGGACGGCGCGGTCGCTGCAGTTCGTCATGGAACGCTTCCATGGCTGGAACGCCAAGCCCTTCGTGCGCATCAAGGCCGCAACCGTGATCGAACGGCAATGGCCCTATTATCTGCTGCCGATCTTCATTCCGTTCGTCGCCGTGCTCTCGGTGTCGCTGTTCATCCTGTGGGCGCCGGAAAAGCTTCTCGGCGACAAGGCGCCGATGACCTATTCGGCGCTCTTGGCGCTCGCCGCCCTGAGCTTCACCTATGAATCGAGCTTTCCGGGTTCGATCTCGATGAATTCGCCCGTCGCCTTCATGGTTTCCCTCGGCTATTTCTATCTCGTCTTCGTGCTGCTGTTGAACATCATCCTGGTGTACTCGAACTTCCCGGGAAAGCATCGCTACCCGCATCTCGAAACTGCCATCCGCGACAATATCCGCTACAGCGTGCCGACCAGCTTCGTACTGATCTGCATCTGCTCGGTGGCCCGCTCGCTCCTTTGAGCGGAGCCTTGATTAGCCCCTGCGCAAACGTTCCCTCTGTCATAGGACTGTAACGCAGGCCCGCTAACCGCAAGTTGGAAAGTCCACCCCTGACCAACCGCGGAGCACATCCATGACCGATCTGAACAAGAGCAAACTGTCCTGGGACGAATGGGACGAACTGCAGAACCCGCCGCCGGCGGAAACCGATTTCGACCGCATCGTCGAGACCGCCCTTTCGCGACGCGGCTTTCTCGGTGGCGTGCTGGCGCTCGGTTCGGCTGCAGCCGCCATGGGCACGCTCGGCACCGCCGCCAACCTGATGTCCTCGACCTCCGCACAGGCGCAGGAAGCCGCCTCGCGCTTCGCCTTCAAGCCGATCGCCATCCAGACCGATGCCACGGTGCATGTTCCGGAAGGCTACAGCTGGAAGCCGCTTGCCAAATGGGGCCAGCCGCTGTTCTCGAACGTTCCGGACGTCGATCCCGCCAAAGGCGTTTCCGTCGAGCATTCCGACAAGGTCTTCGGCGAAAACACCGACGGCATGGAGCTGTTCGTGGCCGGCGACCACCAGATCATCGCCATCAACCATGAATACGTAAATCCGGAAATCAACCTGCCGCACACCGAAAAGGGCGTGCCGGCCAGCGCCGACGACGTGAAGATCCTGCAGAACATGCAGGGCGTCACCGTCATGGAAGTGGCCGAAGGGGAGAATGGCTGGGAGATCGTTCTCGACAGCCCGTTCAACCGCCGCATCCATCACAACACGCCGATGAAGCTCTCGGGCCCGGCCGCCGGCTCGGATCTCATCAAGACTGCCGCCGATCCGAACGGCACCGACTGTCTCGGGACCTTCAACAATTGCGGCGCCGGCCGCACGCCGTGGGGCACCTATCTGACCTGCGAAGAAAACTTCAACGGCTATTTCGGCACGACCGACGCCGCCTTTAAGCTGCCGGACGACTACAAGCGCTACGGCATCGTCGCCGAGACCCGCTACGCCTACGAGAAGTTCGATGAACGGTTCGACGTGGCGAAGAACCCGAACGAACCGCGCCGCGCCGGCTATATCGTCGAGATCGACCCGTCGGATGCGTCCTCGACCCCGGTCAAGCGCACCGCTCTCGGCCGTATCAAGCATGAAAACGCCGCCGTCGTCATCGCACGCGACGGCCGCGTGGTCGTCTATATGGGCGACGACGAGCGTGGCGAATTCCTCTATAAGTACGTCTCCAACGGCATCTACGTGCCGGGCGGCGACACCTCGAAGCTGCTCGACGAAGGCACGCTCTTCGTCGCCAAGTTCTCCGACGACGGCACCGGCGAATGGGTCGCGCTGACGCCGGAATCGACCGGCATGAAGATGGACGAGATCTGCGTCTTCACCCGCCAGGCCGCCTCCAAGGTCGGCGCCACGACCATGGACCGCCCGGAATGGGTCGCCATCAACCCGGTCGCCATCGAAGCCTATTGCGCACTGACGAACAACAGCAATCGCGGCGTTCTGAAGGACGGCAAGATGCGCACCAATGCCGGCGGCGACGTGATGGAAGTGAGCGCCGTCAACCCGCGCGAAAAGAACGAGTACGGCCAGATCGTGCGCTGGTATCCGGAAAACGACGACCATGCCGACGGCAAGTTCAAGTGGGACCTGTTCGTCATGGCCGGCAATCCGGACGTGCACAAGGGCGACGCCTATGCCGGCTCGTCCAACATCAACTCCGGCAACATGTTCAACTCGCCGGACGGCATGATGTTCGACTCGACCGGCCTCCTGTGGATCCAGACGGACGGCGAAGACAGCAATGAGGGCGAGTTCCTCGGCCAGGGCAACAACCAGATGCTCGCAGGCGATCCGGTCACCGGCCGCATCGAACGCTTCCTCACCGCCCCGAAGGGCGCGGAAGTCACCGGCCAGACCTGGTCGGCCGACAAGCGTACGCATTTCGTCGGCATCCAGCACCCCGACGCGCCGTTCCCTGACGGCGAAGGCAAGCTGCCGCGCTCGACGGTCGTTGCCGTCAAGCGCGACGACAACGCCATGATCGGCTGAGGATCAGTCGACCTGGAGGTACGTCCTTTCCGTGCCTTTCCCGAACAAGAAATGCCCGGTCGAGGACCGGGCATTTTTCGCTGTCGGTGGTCTCAGCCGATCAATAGTACGGCGAGTAGCAACGCTGGCGCGGGCCGTGATACGGCTGGAACGTGTTGCTGTAGGCGTCGTAGGACCGGTAGCGGTTTGCGCACCACCGGTAGTGCCTCGGATTGATGCCACCTGCGCGCGGCGGGGGCGATGAGATGATCGCGCCACCAATGATCGCACCGGCCGCGAAGGCAGCCAGCGGGAACCAGTAGCCGTTGTGGTAGCGGTAGCCCGGACGGCGGTGGTCGTGGCCACGGTAGCCACGGTAGTAATAGGGCGGATGACGGCGGTGATCGACATTGGTCACGTCGGACGGCGCGGTCATCACCGTGGTCGGCAGCGGCATCGCCTGCGACGGCACGAAGCTCGTCAGGACGACTGCGGAGGCCAGGGCAAGCGCGGCCCAGCGCTTCATCATGGTTGTCATTTCAGTTCTCCATTCCCTGCGTTTCTGTGCAAGTCTTCTGCCGAAATGCGCTTCGCATCATCCTCGCGACCGCCGGCCGAGTGGTCGCATGATACGCCAAAGCTCAAACCTTCAGTAGATAAATCTGCCTGAACCGGCCATCGACGATGTCGAATTGCGATCCGGCGCAGGCATTCTTCATCGCCGAGCCGACTTCACGGCGAACAACGCGCCAGCGCGCGTAAGGTTCCATTTTTCCACCGTTTGACGATTGTCAGGCGAGCAGCAGAAACGTTCGCCGTCAGTTACCTTGCGGCACGACAAGGCGGCCGTTGCGAATGACTTCGCGCGGGTACCAACAGCCGTTATGAAGGACGTAGCCGGTCTTGCGCGTCTGCGAACAGGGATAGCCCTGGAAGGTGGCGCCGCGCGGCGCCGACTTGCGATAGACGGGCTTGGGCATCGTGGTCTCGCTGACCAGTCGGACGGCCGCCGCCGGTTGATCGGAGACCATGGCGGGCATGGCAGCCTGCGCGTGCTCAGACAGAAGCGTCATCGCCAAAAGGGATGTGAGCGCCCACATGGTATTCATGACATGCTCCCGCCAATTCTCGACCGGTCCACGACCCGTCCCACTACAATCGGCGGTGGGTTTGTCAGCATGATGGCAACACCGCGCGCGCTGCCCTTTGCTTGCGTCAGGCCTCGATCTCGACGTCACCCTTCGGCCGCGAACAGCAGGCGAGAATGTAGCCCTCGTCGATCTCGTCGTCGAGGATGCCGCCATTGTGGTCCATCTCGACCTCGCCGGAGAGTTTCATCACCTTGCAGGTGCCGCACAGGCCGGATTCGCAGGCAGCCCCGATGCGCACGCCGGAGGCACGGGCCGCCTGCAGGATCGTATGGCCAGGTTCGCACGGGCCATCCTTGCCGGACATGGTGAAGACGACCCTGGTCGCCTTGGCCTCGCCGCCGTGATCGGCGACGACCACCGGCGGCTGCGGCTTGGCGGGCTGGAAGGTTTCCTCGTGGTAGTTCGCCATGTCGAACCCGGCGCTGGCGAGCGATTCCCGCACCGTCGCCATGAACGGCTCGGGCCCGCAGCAGAACACCGTGCGATCGAGGAAATCGGGCGCCAGCAGCGCGATCTTCGCCTTGTCGATCCGGCCCTTGAGGCCGGACCACAGCTGGCCGTGCGCCAGTTGTTCGATGATGAAGCCGAGCGTGAACTTCGGCATTTCCCGTGCCTTGGCCTCAAGCTCCCAGCGGAAGATGATGTCGTCGGGCGAGCGGGCGCAATGGAGGAAGGCGATGTCCGAATCCGGCTGGCGGTCGGAGAGATCGCGCGTCATCGACACCATCGGCGTGATGCCCGAACCGGCCGAGACGAACAGATATTTGCTTCCCGGATGGCGGGCATAGGAGAAGTCGCCGAGCGGGCCATTGGCCTTCAACTGCATGCCGGGCTTCAGGTGATCGAACATCCAGCGGGTGCCGATCGAATCCTTCTGCGCCTTGACGGTGACGGCCACCGTATAGGGCCGCGAGGGGCTGGACGAGAGCGTGTAGGTGCGCATCACCGGCTCCGGGCCGACCGGGATCTCCAACGTGACGAACTGGCCCGGCTGATAGCGGAACCAATGGCCCGGACGATCCGGGCGGAAGGTGAAGGTCATCACGTCCGGCGCCTCGGGCGTGACGGCGACGCATTCGAGCCTGTGCTCCCGGTCGGACCAGGGGCGCATCTCATCGACATGGCGGTAGCTGGGGAGAGCGATGTTCATCTCACGCCACCGCCGAGAGACGGGCCTTGTCGCCCTGGAGACGGCTCAGCATGAAATTCGAATACCATTCGACGAACTGCATGACGCCGCCCTCGTGGTCGACGGAATAGGGTCCGGGCTCATAGGCCGGCGAGCGGATGCCGAAGGCGTTTTCCTCGACGATCGAGCGGTCCTGGTCGTTGGTCATGTTCCACACATGGGTGAGTTCATCGAGATTGTAGTCGACGCCTTCGACCGCATCCTTGTGGACCAGCCAGGTGGTGGTGACCGCGGTTTCCTCGGCCGAGATGGGCAGCACGCGGAAGGAGATCGCGTGGTCGACCAGAATGTGGTTCCAGGTGGTCGGATAGTGGAACAGCAGCATGGTGCCGATATGCGAAATGTTGATGTCGTCGGACAGCGGACGGCGCACGGCGCGCTTGCCGGACAGGGTGTAGCTCTCGGCATCCTGGATCAAAGGCATGCGGGCGACGCGGAACTGGCCCGACGGATCCATGGTGAATTCCGACGGCAGGCCGGCGGCCTCGCAGCGTGCCCAGTGCTCGGCGATCACCGGATCGTCCTTGGCGCCCTGCACGCCGGTCGCCGACGGCGCTTCGGGATAGGTGCGGCAGAGTTCCGGATGGTTGCCGGCGCAATGGTAGCACTCGCGGTTGTTTTCCCAGACGAGCTTCCAGTTGCCCTTCTCGATGATGGTGTTGCGGTGGGCAACCTTGGCTTCCGACAGGCGATGCGGCGCCATGAAGGGCTCGATCGTCGCGCGCACCGGGGCGAAATCGGCGGCCTCGTTGGCGAGACAGATGAAAATAGAGCCGGCGACGCTCTCGCAATGGACGGGCTTCAGGCCGAATTCGGACTTGTCGAAGGTCTCGCCCATCTGGCGGGCAAAGACCAGCGAGCCGTCGAGATCATAGGTCCACTGGTGGTAGGGGCAGACCAGCTTGGCCGAGGCGCCGCGATCCTGGGTGCAGACGCGGTGGCCGCGATGGCGGCAGGTGTTGTGGAAGGCGCGGATCACCTGATCCTTGCCACGCACGATCACCACCGGATAGTCGCCGATCTGGGCGGTGAAATAATTGCCGGCGCGCGGGATCTCGCAGTCATGGCCGACGAACAGCCAGTCGCGATACCAGATCGTCTCCATGTCGAGCTTGAAATAGTCCTGGTCGATGTAGAAGGGCTGCTCGAGGCTGAAGCCTTCCCGGCGGTTCTTCAACTGCCGCAATACCGTGCTCTGCAAGTCCATTGTCGTCCTCGTATCCGTTCTGCCGTGACGGAGATCGAGACCATGCAAGGCCACGGCGTCGCATGACGCCGGACAAAGCCGTCTCGGGCCGCCTGCCGCGACCGTCAATCCACTTCCTTCTCAAAGGCTGGTTTCCGGGCTCTGGAGATGATCCTTTCGGACCGCGTTCGGCACCTTCCCAGGGCAGATGCCCCAGTGGTCTTTGGCCGTCACGCATTCTCCACTACCGTTGCGGGGGCAGCGCCGGAATTCGACCGGCTTCCCGATTTCCCACCCTTCCCTAGCCGGGCGGCACCTCGAGTTCGGACCCATCTAACCACAGTCGCAGATTTGTTGATGCACTGCGGAACGACACAGCCCCAGAAATTTGCGACATGGGCGAAATTGACGCCAATCAATCGTTCTGCGAGAAATAACGAGCACTTTCAATAGTATAATATTCGCCTCCGACCAACTCCACGGCCCCGGTGGCGCAAAGAGACAAGCAGGCACCCCTGCGCCGATTGCGACATCGCCCACGCAAGCCTCGCGAAACCGAAGCTCGTCAGGATGCGGCAAATTGTCATTAATCTCGGTGCCGTATCATCGGCGCATCGGCCTTAGGATCAGAGCCACGATATGCAGAAGCTGAGATATTTCGCCGCCCCCAAATCCGGGGCCAAGCCCGGCCTGCCGGCCAGGGCCGTGCACACCGAATTCCTGCGCACCGGCCGCATTTCGCGCCACCGCGAGGACTGGCTGCAGGAAGAGAAGCGCTACCTCACCTATGAGGAAGTGGCGGACCGCACCGGGCGCAAACTGGAAGCAGCCGGTGAGACCACCCACAAGCATATCAACGGCTTTCACCGCTCGATCCAGTTTCCAAAGCTGATCTTCCACAAGACGCTCGAGAACAGCCCGCATCTGGGCTATTGCCACGTCACCGCGGCGAAGACCAATTTCGCCAAATATGCCGACGTCAAATGGGCGTTCTACATCGCTAACTTCTTTGCCGAGGTGGGCGGCGCGGATCAGTTCTTCAAGCACATCCGGCCGAACTATTCGCGCATGTATTTTGCCGTTGCAATCCATCCCGACAAGGAAACGCGGTCGATGTCGATCGATCGCTCGATCCGCGAGAACGGCCTTCTGTTCCGTACCCACGACCCCAAGGAAGCGCTGAAGAACGTGCTGATGCTGGGCGCCCGCGACGCGGAACTGCGCAAGATCATCGCCAAGCTCTGACTGATCTCGCCCCGGCTCTACAAAGCGCGCCCGGATTCGCCCTGTCCCACCTCAGAAGCCGCCGACCGGCTGCTTCTTGTAAATCAGCCAATCCTTCGGCGCATAGTCGTTGGCGCCGTAGATGGTGACCGTGTTGCCGCCGGCGGCCTTGGAGGCGGCGAGCGCCTTTTCGGTGAAATTGGTGAAGTCGAAAGCGTTGGGCGCCTGTTCCGAGAAGCAGATGCCGAAGGACATCGGCACCTGGCCAAGCGCGCGGCCGTTGCCGAAATTGACCACCGTCGTGCTGAGCTTGGAGCGGACCAAGTCGACGATGCGGCTCACCTCGTCCTGTTCGGACGTGTAGAGCAGAATGCCGAAGCGTCCGCCGTCGAAGCGGCAGGCCAGATCCTCGGTGCCGGCGACCGCTTCCACCACCTTGGCGACCTGCTTGAGGAAACGTTCGGCGACGGCTGGCCCCATAAGTTCGGAAAGCCTGGAGAATTCGTCGATCTCGCCGATCACCATGCTGCACAGCACCGGCATTTCCGGATTGGCATAAACCTTGGCAAGGGCCTTGTTGAAGGCGCGGCGGCTGGCCAGACCGGTCAGCGGGTCGACGAACTTCGTGGCTTCCGCGTCTTCCGCCTCGCGCTGCAGGTCGGCCAGGGCCGCGGTCTTGTCGACCACGGCGCGCACCACACTGCTGTTCTGGCTGGCGCGCTGCTCGGTGGCGACCTTCAGCGCCTTGATCGAATGTCCGAGTTCGACGTGGTCGATGTCCTCGGTCATGATCGCCTTGGAGGCGTGGCCGATGAGGCGGCCATAGTCGGTGAGCGAGACCTTTTCCTGATTGAGCAGGCTGATGAAATTGCTCATCTCGGCCCGCACCTGGCCGTTCTGCCGACCGAGCAGGCCGTCCTCGTGGTGGTGCGGAAGATATTTGCGGCCGAGCGCGTCAAGCGCTTCCTGGGTCTTGTTCTTGCCGAGCGCGATGAATTCGCGGACCAGTTCCGGATTGCTGCCGGCATAGGCCTCGTAGACCAGTTCGTAGTTTCGCGGCAGTCCGTCGATTCCCATCTGGTGCATGGCGGTGGCGACACGGAGTGCGATGCTCGAGGCTGGATTCTTGACTTGCTGCATGGTCCGGTTCCCGATGAGAGAAGGCGAATGGCTCGATGTGGCGGGACTATAGACGCGAGATTTCTTTCTTTCGGTTACGCTGATGGATAAAGTTTTAGAGATCCCCGCATCCGTAGATTCAAGGGGGCTTTTTGAGGCCGGACTAAAACGCCAGAGCCGCCGCCAAATGAGGATTTGATCGACCCCCTGCTGTCGCGCTATGGACGGAATAAGAAGAGCAGGAAGGCTTTCACCCATGGCGCGGATCATCCCGATCGAAGGCGATAGACGCGCGGCCGTCAATGCCGCGATCAACGTTCTGTCGAAGGCGCGTCCGGTGGCGATCCCGACCGAAACGGTCTACGGGCTCGCCGCCGACGCGACCGACCCGGCCGCCATCGCCAGCATCTACGAAACCAAGGGCCGGCCGCGTTTCAATCCGCTGATCTGCCACATGGCCGACCTTGAAATGGCCGAACGCTACGCGATCTTCGACCCGATCTCGCGCCGACTTGCTGAGCACTTCTGGCCTGGTCCGTTGACGCTGGTCCTGCCGCTCAGACCCGACAGCGCCATCCATCCGCTCGCAACCGCCGGCCTCGACACGGTCGGCATCCGCGTGCCGAAGGGCTTTGCCGGCGAGCTGATCCGTGCCTTCGGGCGGCCGCTTGCGGCGCCAAGCGCCAATGCCTCCGGCAAGATCAGCCCGACCACGGCGCATCACGTCGAGGCCGATCTCGGCACCCGCATCGACCTCGTCATCGATGGAGGCCCCTGCCCGGTCGGCGTCGAATCCACCATCGTCAAGGTCGAGGACGATCGCATCCGGCTGTTGCGGCCCGGCGGTGTGCCGGCCGAGGCGATCGAGGGAGCCACGGGACTTCCCGTCGAGCGTCCCAAGGCGGCCGGCACGGCAGCCATCGAAGCGCCGGGCATGCTCGCCTCGCACTACGCGCCGAATACCCATGTGAGGCTCGACGCCACGAGCGTCATCCCGGGCGAGGCGCTGATCCGTTTCGGCAGCCAGCCGGTCGACGGAATGGCGCAGGCTGCAGCAGTCTTCGACCTCAGCGCCTCGGAAAATCTCGCCGAAGCGGCGGCCAACCTCTTCGGTCTGCTCAAGGAGGCGGACCAGACGGGCGCGGCCGGTATCGCGGTCACGCCGATCCCCGACCACGGGCTGGGCGAGGCGATCAACGACCGGCTGAAGCGCGCCGCCGCCCCAAGGAACGCATAGGAGGTTCATGGTGACCGTGACCGACAACCTGCCCGAGACGTTGAAAGCCTTCGTTGCGATCGTCGGCGAGGCGAATGCGCTGACGGCCGCCGCCGACATCGCGCCCTATCTGGTCGAGAGCCGGGGGCTCTATCACGGCACCTCGCCGCTGGTGCTGAAACCCGGTTCGACACTGGAGGTTTCCGCGATCCTGACGCTTGCCAGCAAAACCGGCACGCCGATCGTGCCGGCCGGCGGCCGCACCGGCCATGTCGGGGGCCATGTGCCGCGCGAGAGCGGCTCGGACGTCGTCCTCTCGCTCGAACGGATGAACCGCATCCGCGAGATCGACACGGGTGCAGACGTCATCGTCGCCGATGGCGGCGCGATCCTCGCCGACATCCAGAAGGCGGCAGAGGAGAACGGCCGGCTCTTCCCGCTGTCGCTCGGTTCCGAGGGTTCGTGCCGCATCGGCGGCAATCTGTCGACCAATGCCGGCGGCACCGCCGTGCTCGCCTATGGCAATGCCCGCCAGCTCTGCCTCGGCCTCGAAGTGGTGCTGCCGACCGGCGAGATCTGGGACGGTTTGCGGCGGCTGAAGAAGGACAATTCGGGCTATGACCTGCGCGACCTGTTCATCGGCGCGGAAGGCACGCTCGGCATCATCACCGGCGCAGTGCTGAAGCTCCATCCCCAGCCGCGTGGCCGGCAGGTGGCCTTTGCCGCGATCGGTTCGCCGCAGGACGCGCTCGCGCTCTTCGAGCGGGCTTCGCTGCTGTGCGGCACGGCGCTCACCGGCTTCGAGCTGATGCCGCGCATCGGCATCGACTTCACGACCAGGCACATTCCCGGCGTGCGCGATCCGCTCTCCTCGCCCCATCCGTGGTATGCGCTGATCGACATCTCGACCTCGGATTCGGCCGAGACTGCGGAAAGGATGATCGATGCGCTGCTGCAAGAGGCCTTCGAGGCGGGCATGGTGAAGGATGCGGCGATCGCCTCATCCCTTGCCCAGCAGAAGGCCTTCTGGCACTTGCGGGAAAGCATGTCGGAGGCGCAGAAGCCCGAGGGCGGGTCGATCAAGCACGACGTGTCGGTACCCGTGTCGCGCGTGCCGCGCTTCCTCGCCGAGGCCGATGCGGCGGTCCTGGCGCGCATCCCGGATGCACGGGTCTTCGCCTTCGGCCATCTCGGCGACGGCAATATCCACTACAATATCAGCCAGCCGGTGGGCGCCGACAAGGCGGCGTTCATCGGCCGCTGGCGCGAGGTCAATGCCGTGGTGCATGCTGTCGTGCACGCCCATGGCGGCTCGATTTCCGCCGAACACGGGGTCGGCCAGCTGAAACGCGACGAGCTGATCGCAAGCCGCCCGGCGATCGAAACCGAGCTGATGAACCGCATCAAGCAGGCCTTCGACCCGGCCGGCATCATGAACCCCGGCAAGATGATCGGTACCCGATGAGCGACACGGCGACACGGCTGACGCTGCGCATCGACCTCGCCAACGGCGTGCGGCTGGGGCCTGGCAAGGTCGGCCTTCTGTCGGGCATTGCCGAACACGGTTCGATCCGGGCCGCCGGCGCCGCCATGGGCATGTCCTATCGCCGCGCCTGGCTGCTCGCCGACGAGATCAACCGGATGTTCAAGGAACCGTCCATTTTCACCCGGCACGGCGGAAAGAGCGGCGGCGGTGCCGGATTGACCCCGTTTGGCGAGAACCTGCTTGCCTGCTGCCAACGCATGGAGGCGGAGGCGCGGCGCGCGCTTTCCAAGGACATTCACTGGCTGGAATCGATGATCGATGCCGATTTCATCGCTCAGGGCGCAACGACCAAAGCCGCAGCCGACGATTGAACCTGGCGGCGTCGGAAACGTCTCGCTCAGGCCGTGCGGTAGATGCCCTCGGCGGCGATCGAGACCGTCTTGAACAGCAGGTTGATCGGCATGCCCTGCACCAGCCCGAGATTGGCGGCGGAGCGCCGGGTGATCTCGGCGAGCACGCGGTCGCCGTTGCAGTCGATCGAGACCATGATCACGCTGCCTGCGTCGCCGATCTCTTCCACCCTGCCCTTCAGCCGGTTGAGCGTCGAAATGCCGTCCGGCAGAGACGTCGCGAGAACGACTTCGCTGGTCGGCACGAAGGCCCGGATATGGGCGCCGACCGGAATGTCGGTGGCGCGCAGGAAGAGCGGCCCGGCACGGGACTCGGCAAAGGTCAGGCCTTCGTCGGGGCTGTGACCGGTCACCACGGCGTGCAGGAAACTGCCGGTCTTCATGGCGCCTGCGGCAGTCGGCACCACGTTGAGCACCTCGTCGGGCCGGCCGATGGCGACCGTCCTGCCGGCGGCCATGACCACCACGCGCGTCGCCAGCCGCGTCACTTCCTCGATGGAATGGCTGACATAGAGGATCGGGATGCCGGCCTCGTCGCGCATGCGCTCGATATCCGGCAGGATCGCCGCCTTGAGGTCGTTGTCGAGGGCGGACAGCGGCTCGTCCATGAGCAGCAGGCGCGGCTTGGCCATCAGGGCGCGGCCGAGAGCAACGCGCTGCTTTTCGCCGCCGGAGAGAAGCGCCGGCCGGCGGTCGAGCAAGGGGCCGATGCGCAGCAGTTCGACGACCCTGTCCAGTGTCTCACCGGGCTCACCGCGCGGGGCAAAGCGGGCGCCGTAGCGCAGATTGCCGCGTACCGTCATGTGCGGGAAGAGCCGCGCCTCCTGGAAGACGTAGCCGATGCGGCGGCGGTGCGGAGGCACGAAACGCCGGCTCGAGCCATCCACCCAGGTCTCGCCGTCGAAGGCGATGCTGCCGCTGTCGGGGCGAACGAGCCCCGCCACCAGATTGACCAGCGTGGTCTTGCCCGAGCCGGAGGGACCGAACAGCGCGGTGAGACCGCCGCCGATGGTGAGGTCGACCGTCAAGTCGAAGGCGCCCTGCCTGTGCACGACATTGATCGTCAGCGTCATGCCGCACCCATCCTTGCCGCCATGCGGCGCGACAGCACCTCCGAGGCGATAACCGCGGCAAGCGAGATGACGATCGAGATCAGCGTCAGCCGCATGGCCGCGAGATCGCCGCCCGGCACCTGGGTGTAGGTATAGATGGCGGAAGCGAGCGTCTGGGTCTCGCCCGGAATATTGGAGACGAAGGTGATCGTCGCGCCGAACTCGCCCATGGCCTTGGCGAAGGCCAGAACCGAACCGGCGGCGATGCCCGGCAGGATGAGCGGCAGGGTGACGGTGGCAAAGACCCAGGGCGGATTGGCGCCGAGCGTGGAGGCCGCCGTCTCCAGCCGGCGATCGACCGCATCGAGCGACAGGCGGATCGAGCGCACCAGCAGGGGAAAGCCCATGACGGCGGCGGCGAGCGCAGCACCGGTCCAGCGGAAGGAAAAGACCAGGCCGAACCATTGATCGAGGAAGGCGCCGACGGCGCCGCGGCGGCCGAAGGTCAGCAGCAGGAGATAACCGGTCACCACCGGCGGCATGATCAGGGGCAGATGCACGATGCCGTTGAGAAGCGTCTTGCCCCAGAAATCGCGCCGGGACAAAGCCCAAGCGACGGCAATGCCGAAAGGCAGCGAGAAGGCCACGGCGGTTGCCGCGACCTTCAGGCTGAGCAGCATGGCCGTCAGTTCTTCCGCGGTCAACGCCACGCCGGATCGATCCTAGTTGGTCTTGGCCAGCACGGTGAAGCCGGCGGCGGTGAAGATGGCGTGCGCCTTTGCTCCCTGCAGATAAGCGAGGAAGGCGGCAGCGTCATCGGCATTCTTCGCCTCCTTCAGCACGGCAGCAGGATAGACGATGGCAGGATGGCTCGATTCGGGGAAGCGGTCCACGACCTTGACGCCGGCATCCGCCTTGGCGTCGGTCTCGTAGACGATGCCGAGCGGCGCCTCGCCCCGCGAGACGAGCAGCAGCGCGGCGCGCACGTTCTCCGCCTGGGCCACATGTTCCTTGACGCTGTCCCAGACGCCGAGCTTTTGCAGCGCCGCCTTGCCATAGGTACCGGCCGGCACGGAATCGGTGTTGGCCATGGCGAGATGGCCGCCGGCGAGCAGATCCGCGAGCGGGAAACCGTCGGCGATCGTCGCCGTGGTCGCCGCATCCTTCGGCGCGACGAGCACAATGCGGTTGCCGAGCAGATTGACGCGGCTCTCGGCGCGGAGCAGCTCGGCCTTTTCCAGGTGGTCCATCCATTTCAGGTCGGCGGAGATGAAGAGGTCGGCCGGGGCACCCTCCTCGATTTGCTTGGCCAGCGCCGAGCTGCCGGCGAACGACAGTGTCGTCTCCTTGCCCGTTTCGGCCTTCCAGGCCGTGGAGATCTCGCCGAGAACGTCCTTCAGGCTGGCGGCGGCAAAGACTGTTACTCGGTCTTCGGCGAAGACAGATGTTACGGGCTGGGCGAGAAAGGCCGCGGCCACGATGGCGACCTTTGCCAGACCCCGAAGCGAGTGGAATGAAGCAAGCATGAAAACCTCCCAGGGAATCGATATATCTCAATGGATATATCGATAGCCGAAAGGAAGGCCCCCGACAAGGGACGCTCCTTGCGCCCCGCTTCAGCTCTTGAGGGTGGCGATCGACAGGAGGAGATCGGCGCTGATGCCGCCGGTGCTGCCCGTCAGGATGGAAAGCGCGGAGGAGGAATAGTCGGCATTTTCCGTGTCGTACATGGCAGTGAAGCGCTGCAGGAATTTCTTGACCTTTTCCGGATCCTGCATGTCGGCGAGATTGAGGTTCTTGTCGACCAGCGCTGCCTGCATGTCGATGTCCATATTGGAGAAATCCTCGGTGAAGCCGAAGGCGACACGGAAGGTCTCCAGAAGGGCATCGTCGCCGAGCAGGTCGTAGGCGTCGGTCAGCGTCGGGGCGACCCGCTCGAAATAGAGCGCCAGACGCACGCCGGCATTGCTGTTGCCCTGATCCTCCTCGAGGACCTGATGAAGGTAGAGATTCTGCGTTTCGAGCACAGCACCACGCTGCTGGACCGTGCCCACCGCATCGCGCGTCAGGAGACCATCACTGTCGAAATTGAAGGATGAGAGCAGTTCGGCCCAGGATTCGTCCTCCTGCTGATTGACGAAGCTCTTCTCGTCCGAGAGGTCGGACTGGAAGATCTGCTTGAGGAAGTCGTCCGTCACCTCCTCCGGATCGAACCCCTTGGCGATCAGCACCACGTCGACCAGGCGGCGATCCGCCAGGAGTTCCGACGCGCTGGTAATGCCGAGGATCGTCTCCTGGTAGTATTCGGCCTCCGCCTCGGCATCCGCCTGCGCCGTTTCGAGCTCAGTATCCTCCAGATAACGCACCTGGTTGATGATATAGGCCTTGGCCATCGTCGTGATGGTGATCTCGTTCTGTGCCAGCAAGGGCGCTTCCGACTCGCCATCGGAATCGAAGTTGAAGGCGCTGGCCAGATTGATCAGGCGCTCGTCGCGCGTCTTGTTCGCATAGCTCTTCGGATCGGTGAGATCGCTGGTCAGCGCCTTTTTCAGCTGCGCATCGGTATATTCGCCCTCCTCGATGCCGAAGGCCTTGAACAGGATGGCGCGGATCGAGCTGTCGTCCAACAG
Organism: Allorhizobium sp. GW101-3B10; assembly: GCF_059424725.1. Taxonomy (NCBI): domain Bacteria; kingdom Pseudomonadati; phylum Pseudomonadota; class Alphaproteobacteria; order Hyphomicrobiales; family Rhizobiaceae; genus Allorhizobium; species Allorhizobium sp. GW101-3B10. Next base: position 2,877,760 of record NZ_JBWKZR010000001.1, read on the forward strand.
GTCGTCGACCGAGGTGATGTCGGCCATGGCGTCGGAATAGTAGTCGAGGAGCGTCTGCAGGTCCTCCGTGTCGGCATCGTCGTAGTGGTTCTCGTAGGCCGACTGCGTGGTTGCCAGCTGGTCCTCGTCCTGGGCCGACATGCCGTCCTTGACGTTGCCGTCCTCGCCGAAATTGAACATGGCGGCGACGCTGGTCCAGGCCGAACCGCCATTGACGGCGGCATAGTTGTTCTCGTCTTCAAGATCGCTGGTGACGATGTTGTAGAACTCCGACTTCAGGAGGTCGGAATCGAGCTGGAAGGCCGCCTTGACATATTCGAACAGACGCTCGTCGTCGGTGATTTCGTCGACCGTCGTGATCGTCGCGATCTTCGATTCGTAATAGGCCTGCTCGCGTTCCAGCGTGTATTCCGAGGCATAGGTAGAATTGGCCGCAACGTAGGCCGAGATGGTCGCTTCCTTCTGCGCATCCGTCTGGGCGCTGTCGCCCGACAGCGAGCCGTCGGTGTTGAAGCTGAAGGCCTGGGCGAGTGCCAGGAAGGCGGCCGAATTGTAGTCGTTGTCGGACGCCTCGTCGGTGGCGACCAGCTGGTTGACATAGCTGTTCTCGTCGTCGAGATCGCTGGTCAGCACCTTGATGAAATGCTCGTCGGTATAATAGGTGCGGTCGATGCCGTAGGCGTCGAGGATGTAGCCGAACAGCTTGTTGGTGCCGACCAGCTCCTCGGCCGAGGAGATGTTGTCGATCACCGATTCGTAATAATCGGTCGCCTCCTCGATGTCCGCTGTCTCCTCCAGCTGGGCCAGCGCATAGAGATCGAAGACCGCCGTCTCCTGCGCGTCCGACTGGGCGTCCTTGGTGGCGGCGGTGAACTGGAAGGCGGTGGCGAAGTTGCGGTAGCGGTCGTCGGTCAGCTTGTTGGCGTAGCTGTCCTCGTCGGTCAGGTCGCTTTCCAGCACCTTCTTCATGAAGGCGGTGGCATAGGTCATGTCTTCCAGGCCGTAGGCCTTCATCGCATAGGAATAGAGCCGGTAGTCGTCGAGGAACTCTTCGACCGAGGTCACCTTGCCGATGTTCTCTTCGTAGTAGGCCGCCTCCCGCGCCACCTGCGCGTCGGATGCCGTGCGGTCGAGGCTGGCCTTCATGTCACGGGCGACGAGGTCGTAGCTGAGGTAGGTCGAGACCATGCGGGGTCCTTCCGAAAAATGAAATGAAATATGACAATCAATATGCGACCCGAAACCTGCTTCGGGCTTATCAGTATCCGGCAGAGGTCAGGGAGGCCCCAATGGCAGCCATCACCCTGCGCGCAGCTGTGAAATCGACATCAGCAGGTCGGCATTGATGCCGACATTCCCCCCACCCATCAGGATCGACAGGGAGGGAGACGAGCCCCCGCCGTTTTCCAGGTCGTACATGATGGTGAAGCGCCGGACCAGCTTGGAGAGCTTCTCCGTGTCGGCCAGATCGGCAAGTTTCAGGTTCTTCTCGACGATCCGTGCCTGCTGGTCGATGTCCATGCTGGAGAGCTCGGCCGGCAGGCTGTAGGTGGTGCGGAAGAATTCGAGCAGCGCCGTGTCGCCGAGAATGTCGTAGGCCGAGGTGATCGACCCGGCCATGCGCTCGAAATAGAGCGCAAGCCGGACGCCGGCATTGTTGTTGCCTTCCTCCGTCTCCAGGGTCTGGCGCAGGAACAGGTTGAGCTCCTCGCGCACTTCGCCCGGTGTCTGGATACCGTCATTGGGCGTGCTGGCGACCTTGCCGTTCTCGTTGAAATTGAACGAGGCCAATAGTTCGGCAAAACGGCTGTCCGGCTGCTGGTGAACGAAGCTCTTCGGATCGCCGAGATCGGAGGCGAAGACCTTCTTCATGAAGTCGGCGGTGACGTTTTCGGGCGCGATCCCCTTGGCGACAAGCGCCACATCGACAAGCCGCCGGTCGCCGAGGAATTCGTCGAGCGTCTTCAGGCTGGAAATCTTGTCCTGGTAATACTCGGCCTCGGTCTCGGCATCCTTCTTGAGCTTTTCCTTCTGATCCTCGTCGGCGAAACGGGTCTTCTGGACGATGTAGTTCTTGGCATATTTCTTGATCGTACCTTCGTCCTGGGCCATCGCAGGCCAGCTCAGCTCGCCCTTTTCGTCGAAGTTGAACAGGCGTGAGAACTTGACGTAGCGGTCGTCCTTCAGCGAATTGGCAAAGCTCTTCGGATCGTCGAGGTCGCTCATCAGGACCTTCTTCATCGTCCGCTTGGAGATCTCGTCCGGATCGAGACCGACCGCCTGCATGGCGAAGGTATAGACGGCCTTGGTGTTCACCAGCTCGTCGACCGAGCGGATGCTGCCGCTGTCGGTGTTGAACGCAGCCAGCGCATTCTTGTAGGCCTTGATCGCGCGGTCGTCGGCTTCCTCGAAGGTATCGTCATAGCCCGAGAAATAACGGCTCGAAGTCTGCAACAACTGCTGCGGCGTCTGCGGCACATCACCGGCGGCAAGCGTGCCGTCCGCCTGGTAGTTGGTCGCCCGGGCCAGCGCGACGAAATTGTCGTAGTTCTTGTTCGTCTTGTACTGCTGATTGAGATAGCTCGCCGGATCGTCCGGATCGCTGGTGATGACGAACTTCAGCGTGGAGGAGACGATGGCGGCGCTGGTCAGCCCAAAGGCGGTCCGGAGGTAGGACACCAGCCGGCTGTCGGCCAGAAGGTCGTCGACCGTCGCCATGCTGCCGATCTTCGACTTGTAGTATTCGTCGTTCAGCATGGCGCCGGTTCTGGTGAGCCGGTCCTGGCCGAAGACATAGAGATCGGTCGTCGCCTTCTTGTTTTCGGCGGTCTGGGCCGAGCCAGCGGCCACGGTTCCGTCGCTGGCAAAGCCGAAGGCATTGGCCAGCTGTTCATAGGCGGAGAAGCCCGAGACCAGGCTCTGCAGCCGCTTGTTGTCTGCCTTGAGCTTGTTGACCAGCGCCGTCGTCTCGGTGCCGATCGGCGGCAGGATGGCGTTGTAGTTGTCGATGATGGTCTGCTGCGCCGAGAGAAGCGGCGGCACTTCGCTGACGTCCGTGACGCCGACGGCGGTGTACATCGCCTGGAGCTGCGCCTGCAGCGTGGCGATCTGCGCATCGAGCGCCGGAATGTCGGCGGCCGGTTCGAGCTTCTGCAGTTCGAGATTGTCGATCTGCCCCTGGATCACGGGCTGCTGGTCAATCACGCTCTGCATGGTCGCGGCCAGCGTCATGGCCGTCACCCGACCGTTGACGGCGGTCAGAATGGTGTTGTTGTTGGCGATCTGGGTGGAGGCCGCGTTCGCCTGGGGAAGAATGACCGTATTGTAGTAGCTGGCCGGATCGCTGACATTGCTCGACATCGCGCCGCGGACCATGTCGTAATTGTAGTTATTCCGGTCGATGCCGTAGGCGGTCAGCACATAGTCCCGCAGCCGTTCGTCGTGCAGGAAGACATCCACATTGGTCGTGCGATCGACCATGATCTCGTAGTAGCGGGTATCCTCGGCCAGTTGCTCGTCCCTGTTGACGATGGTGGCGTTGTAGAGCCCGATCACCTCGTCCGTCTGCGCTTCGGTCTGCGGGATCTTGGTCGACGACGAGAACGAAAAGGCGGCGGCGAAGTTGCGGTAACGGTCGTCGGTCAACTTGTTGGCATAGCTGTTGTCGTCGGTCAGGTCGCTTTCCAGAACCTTGCGCATGAACGCCTTGGCGTAGGTCATATCCTCGAGACCGTGCGCCTTCATGGCGAAGGAGTAGAGACGGTAGTCGTCGAGGAACTCGTCGACCGAGGTCACCTTGCCGATGTTCTCTTCGTAATAGGCCGACTCACGCGCAACCTGCGCGTCGCTGGCCGTGCGATTGAGGCTGGATTTGATATCGCGCACGACGAGGTCGTAGCTCAGATAGGTCGAAACCATGAAATCGGCTCTCTTGCGAACGAAGCATTGCAATTTTCGCAGATACTGGCGAACGAGGCTTGTCCCGGCCTGACACGGGCCCGGCCTGTTCACATTTTCGAAACCGTGCCGCCTTCGAAAACGCTAACCATTTGAGCCGGCAAAGTTTTTTTAACCGCGATTTTTAAGCTGTCTCTCAGGGGGAGCCGCTACCTTCACGCCATAGAGGACGAAAAGTCCCAGTCAGATGAACGCATGAAGCGCTCTCGGGTAAAACAAGGGTAGCATGAAGATGACGAACACGGTTATGAAGCCCGCATGGGCAGGCGCAACGTTGCGGCTGGATCCGACTCGGTTTCCGCAACAGGTCACCTACGCAGCGCGGGGTACTTCCGGCGATGTGACGATAACCATCGACGAACGTGGTGCCGTGCTACGCAAGATCCTGGCCTCGAGCGGCCTGCCCCTTTCATTCGCCCTGCCGGCGCGCGCCTTCAAGGGCGTAGCTGCACGGGCGATCGATCATGGAGACGGGGAAGTGACCGTTACGCTGGAACTACATCACGAAGATCCGGAGCTCTGCATCCCGCTTCTTGTCGCCCATGACCTCTGCGACATCGCCGCCGACTGGCGCGGCTGGGCGGATGCCTTCCGCATTCCCATGCTGATGGTCGAGGCCGACGGCGTCGCCCGCCCGCTCGAAGAACATCTCGGCGACGTCCGGGCCCGCGAAACGCAACCGCGCCGCCGCCATTCCTATTTCGCCGAGCGCCGCCCGCGCTTCCTGGTGCGCCGCACGACCGGCAAGCTCGGCGTGACGATGAAGATTTCCGGCAAGGAAATCATCGCCCGCAATTGAGAAAGCCCGGCTACGGCCCGGCCTCACCCATTAATCTCAGCTGATGCACGAACGGCCCGGATGCGAATCCGGGCCGTTTGCCTGTGCCACATCGGGACAGAGGGATCAGGCGAAGGGCAGTGCCGCCAGCAGGCCGAGGAAAAGGATGGCGCCGACCTTGTTGTTGAACTTGAACAGCGCCAGGCACTGCGCCGGATCGTCGATGTCGAGCACGCGGATCTGGTAGGCGAACATGCCGCCGGCGATCGCCAGGCCGACATAGGCGAGGAAACCGACGCCGGCAAAGGCAAAGGCGACGAACAGCAGGAAGAGCGTCAGGCCGTAGAGGCCGACCAGCCAGCGGCGCGTATCCTCGCCGAACAGGCGGGCGGTGGAACGCACGCCGACAAGCGCGTCGTCCTCCTTGTCCTGATGGGCGTAGATCGTGTCGTAGCCGATCGTCCAGGCGACCGCCGCCCCATAAAGGAACAGGCTGGCGACCGACAGCCAGCCGGCCAGCGCCGCCCAGCCCATCAACGCACCCCAGGAAAAGGCAAGGCCGAGGAAGAATTGCGGCCAGTCGGTGAAGCGCTTGGCGAAGGGGTAGATGGCGACGATCAGCAGCGAGGTGATGCCGAGAACCACGGCAAAGCGGTTGAGGCAGAGAAGGACCACCAGGCCGACCAGCGCCTGCGCCACGAGGAAAAGCTTGGCGTCACGCCGCGTCACGCGACCGGAGGGCAGCGGGCGCGAGCGCGTGCGCGCCACCGCCATGTCGATCTCCTCGTCGACGAGATCATTATAGGTGCAGCCCGCGCCGCGCATGGCGACCGAGCCGGCGAAGAAGAGGAACAGATGGAAGAGGAACAGCGGGACGCTCAGCTGTCCCCGCTCCGCCAGCACATTGGCCGCCAGCGCCGACGACCAGAAGCACGGCCACATCAGCAATTGCCAGCCGATCGGCCGGTCCCAGCGGGCCAGTTGCGCATAGGGCCAGGCGACGGGCGGCAGGACCCGATAGACCCAGTTGTCGGATGGCGCGTCGGCAACGCGCCCGTTCTGATCGGCGGCGGTGTTCATGGGCGGATTGATAGAACAAAGTCGCGACCAAGGGAACCGGGGGATTGGCCCGGCACCCTGCAAAGGCCGGCCGGCGGCCTTCAGAAGATCACCTTTTCCAGCGGCGGCCGGTTGGCGTCGAAGGCGGCGAGCGCCCTCTCCCGCTCCGCGATGTAGTCGCGGTTGTCGGGTACGGCCATGTTGCTCTTCGACAGTTGCATCTGGAAGATGAAGAAATTCTCGTGGGTGAAGGCCATTTCCGAGCCGGCGAGATAGAACTCCCACATGCGCACGAACCGCTCGTCGTAGAGCGCCGCCGCCTCCGCCCGCCGGGCGAGGAAGCGTTCGCGCCAGAGACGCAGCGTCCGGGCGTAGTGGTGCGGCAGGATCTCGATGTCGCGCACCAGGAGGCCGGCCTTTTCCACCGACGGCAGCACTTCGGCGAGCGAGGGGATGTAACCGCCGGGGAAGATGTAACGTTCGATGAAGGGATTGTTGAAGCGCGAGGGATAGGGCTGGCCGATCGAATGCAGCACCATCACGCCGTCGTCCTTCAGCAGTTCGGCGGCCTTGCGGAAGAAGGCGGCGTAGTTGCCGCGACCGACATGCTCGAACATGCCGACCGAGACGATCCGGTCGTAGGGCGCCGCCTTCATGGTGCGGTAGTCCTGCAGTTCGAAGCGGACGCGATCGTTGAGCCCGCGCTTGTCGACGCGTCCGCGCGAGACCCGCAACTGCTCGGTCGAAAGCGTGATGCCGTCGACCGTAACCTTGGAGGATTCCGCCAGATACATCGCCATGCCGCCCCATCCGGAGCCGACTTCGAGCACGCGCTGGCCCTCGTTGAGCAGCAGCTTGGCGGCGATGTGGCGCTTCTTGGCGACCTGCGCCTCATCGAGCGAGATACCTTCGGGACAGAAATAGGCGCAGGAATATTGCCAGTCGGCATCGAGGAAGAGATCGAAGAGCTTGGCCGACAGATCGTAGTGATGGGCGACGTTCTGGCGATTGCGGTTGATCGGCAGAAGCTTGCGCAGCTTGGACGCCGCACAGCGGGCAAGCCCGCGCCAGATCATGCCGAAGGTCAGGTCCTCGGACAGGGTGTTCGACTTGATCAGCGCCAGTAGCTGGTAGATGTCGCCGGCCTCGACCACCATGCGGCCGTCCATATAGAGCTCGGCGAGCTTGAGCTGGGGGTCGGCATAGAGCTGCTGCTCGGCTTCCGCATCGGTAAACCGCAGGGCGATCATCTCACCGCTGCCATCGCCGAAAACCTCGCTTCGACCATCCGCGTCGGTGATCTGGAGCGTGCCTTTGCGGACTATCCTGTTGAGCAGACTGCGTAGTGAAGAGGTCATGCATACCCCCGAAATACGACTAGCTTACACGAATGCAGCGAAATCTAACGCGTTATCGACGGGAGACAAGCGCCAGTTTGTTATACAAGCTTCATATTTGCTGAGGCATGGGCCTGGGGAGGGACCGATCGCCCCTCGCCAGCGATCCTATTTTTTGCGCATCGCCTCGGCCAATGCGGCTCCGAGGCCGCCCATGGCCGGGGTTTCCGGCTTGGCCGGGGGCTTGGCATTGGCGTGACGCATGGCACCCGTCGAGCCGCGCGCGTCGCGCATCGACGGCTGGGGCGCCTCGCCGCCGTCCTTGCGCATGGTGAGCGCGATGCGCTTACGCTTGACGTCGACTTCGACCACGCGGACCTTCACCACATCGCCGGCCTTCACCACTTCATGCGGATCCTTGACGAAGCGATCGGCGAGTTGGGAGACGTGAACGAGGCCGTCCTGATGCACGCCGATATCGACGAAGGCGCCGAAGGCGGCGACGTTGGTGACCGTGCCTTCGAGCAGCATGCCGGGCTTCAGGTCGGTGATTTCATCGACGCCGTCGGCGAAGGTGGCGGTCTTGAAGCTCGGGCGCGGGTCGCGGCCGGGCTTTTCCAGCTCGGCGATGATGTCCTTGACGGTCGGAAGGCCGAACTGCTCGTCGATGAACTTCTTCGGATCGAGGCCCTTGAGCGTGGCGCTGTCGCCCATCAGCGTGCGCAGGTCGCGACCGCAGGCGGCGACGATCTTCTTGGCCACGCCATAGGCTTCGGGGTGAACCGAAGAGGCGTCGAGCGGTTCCTTGCCGTTCGGGATGCGCAGGAAGCCGGCGCACTGTTCGAAGGTGCGGGCGCCAAGCCGCGGAACCTTGAGGAGATCCTTGCGGCTCTGGAAGGGGCCGGTCTCGTCGCGGTGGGTGACGATGGCTTCGGCGATCGAGCTGCCAAGGCCGGAGACGCGGGCGAGAAGCGGGACCGAAGCCGTGTTGAGATCGACGCCGACGGCGTTCACCGCGTCTTCGACCACGGCATCGAGCGAGCGGCCGAGCCTGCCCTGGTCGACGTCGTGCTGGTACTGGCCGACGCCGATCGACTTCGGCTCGATCTTGACGAGTTCGGCGAGCGGGTCCTGCAGGCGGCGGGCGATCGAGACGGCGCCGCGCAGCGACACGTCGAGGCCGGGGAACTCCTTGGCAGCCGTTTCGGAGGCCGAATAGACCGAGGCGCCGGCTTCCGAGACGATGACCTTGGTCGGCTTCGGCGCGGTGGCCGGCAACTGGGCCAGCATGTCGGCGACCAGCCGTTCGGTCTCGCGGCTGCCGGTGCCGTTGCCGATGGAGATCAGCTCGATGTTGTGCTTGCGGATCAGCGCGGCAAGCTCGGCCTGGGTGCCGCGAATATCGTTCTTCGGCGGGAAGGGATAGACGGTCGTCGTCTCCAGCACCTTGCCGGTGCCGTCGACGACGGCGACCTTGACGCCCGTGCGGATGCCCGGATCGAGGCCCATGGTCGGGCGCGAGCCGGCGGGGGCGGCGAGCAGCAGGTCCTTCAGATTGCGGGCAAAGACATGGATCGCCTCTTCTTCCGCCCGTTCGCGCAGGTCGCGCATCAGGTCGAGTGACAGCGAGACGGAAAGCTTGACGCGCCAGGTCCAGCCGGCGACGTCCATCAGCCACTGGTCGGCCGGTCCCTTGCCGGAGATGTCGTATGCGAGCGCGATGGTACGCTGGGCCGGCTTGATCGGCAACGGGTCGTCCTTGTCGACCTCGATCGACAGCGTCAGCATCTCCTCGTTCCAGCCACGCAGCATGGCGAGCGCCCGGTGGCCGGGAACGGTCGCCCAGCGTTCGGAATGGGCGAAATAGTCGGCGAACTTCTCGCCGGCCTGCTCCTTGCCCTCGACCACCTTGGAATAGAGGATGGCGCGGTCCTTCATGTCGTTGCGCAGACGGCCGATCAGGTCGGCGTTTTCCGAGATGGCCTCGGCGACGATGTCGCGGGCGCCTTCGAGCGCTGCCTTCACGTCCGGCACCTCGGCCGTGAGATAGGCTTCGGCAAGCTTGGCCGGGTCGGCGGCGCGATCGGCCCAGATCGCATCGGCCAGCGGCTGCAATCCCTTTTCGCGGGCGATCTCGGCGCGGGTGCGGCGCTTCGGCTTGAACGGCAGGTAGATGTCTTCGAGCTCGGCCTTGGTGGCGACCTTGAAGATCTTGCCCATCAGTTCATCGGTCATCTTGCCCTGCGAGGTGATCGATTCCACGATCGCCTTGCGGCGGGCGCCGAGTTCGCGCAGATAGGTCAGCCGTTCGGCCAGATTGCGCAGTTGGGTGTCGTCGAGGCCGCCGGTCACTTCCTTGCGGTAACGGGCGATGAAGGGCACGGTCGCACCGCCGTCCAGCAGTTCCACGGCGGCGATCACCTGCTCATGGCGGGCATTGACCTCGGAGGCGATGATCGCGGCGATGGATTTGATGTCGTCGGCCATGGGTATTCTCCAGATTTGCGAGCGGCGACCATAGCTGCGGCTGCGCCGAAGGCAAGAAATCGTGCCACCGCTCCACAGGAATGCAGAGGTTCCGGGTTTTTTCTTGACCTTTCCGGCCCCTGCCCTTAACCGCGCAGCTAACCCCAAGGCATTCGGAGGTCGGGCTATGAAGGTTCTGTTGATCGGTTCGGGCGGACGCGAGCACGCACTGGCCTGGAAAATCGCCCAATCGCCCTGGCTGACGACCCTCTACGCAGCGCCGGGCAATCCCGGCATTGCCGAGCATGCCGAACTCGTTCCGATCAGCGGCGACGATCACGAGGCGATCCTCGCCTTCTGCCGCGGCCACGACATAGAATTCATCGTCGTCGGGCCGGAAGCGCCGCTTGTCGCCGGCCTCGCCGACCAGCTGCGCGCCGAGGGCTTTGCCGTGTTCGGTCCGTCGGCGGCGGCGGCCCAGCTCGAGGGTTCCAAGGGCTTCACCAAGGACCTCTGCGCCCGCTACGACATCCCAACCGGCGCCTATCAGCGTTTCAACAATGCGCCGAAGGCAAAGGCCTATGTGCGCGCCCAGGGCGCGCCGATCGTCATCAAGGCCGACGGACTTGCCGCCGGCAAGGGCGTGACCGTGGCGATGACGCTGGATGAAGCCTTTGCCGCCATCGACGACTGCTTCGAGGGCGCGTTTGGCGAAGCCGGCGCGGAGGTCGTGGTCGAGGCCTTTCTCGACGGCGAGGAAGCAAGCTTCTTCTGCCTGTGCGACGGCAAGACGCTTGTGCCGCTTGCGACCGCCCAGGACCACAAGCGCGTCGGCGACGGCGACACGGGCCCGAACACCGGCGGCATGGGCGCCTATTCGCCGGCCCCGGTGATGACCCCGGAACTGGTCGAGCGCACGATGAAGGAGATCATCGAGCCGACCATGCGCGGCATGGCGGAGATGGGCACACCCTTTTCCGGCGTGTTCTTCGCCGGTCTGATGATCACGCAGAAGGGTCCGGAACTGATCGAATACAATGTCCGCTTCGGCGATCCGGAATGCCAGGTGCTGATGATGCGGCTGGAAAGCGACCTGCTGGCGCTGCTGCATGCGACCGCGACCGGCACGCTGGACCGGGTTTCGGCGGAATGGCGCGGCGAGACGGCGCTGACCGTGGTGCTGGCCTCCAAGGGCTATCCCGGCGCTTACGAGAAGAACACGCCGATCCGCTCGCTGCCGGACGCGACGGACAAGGCAAAGGTCTTCCATGCCGGCACGGCGCTGAAGGATCATCAGCTGGTTGCGACCGGCGGGCGCGTGCTCAACGCAACTGCGCTCGGTTCAAGCGTTGCGGAAGCCCAGGCAGCCGCCTATCGGCTGGTCGACGGGGTCGAGTGGGACAACGGCTTCTGCCGCCGCGACATCGGCTGGCGCGCCATCGGCCGCGATTGACGGCCAAAACGCCCCGAAAACCGACAAAAAAGGCCGAGGTCGGTAAAATTTGATCGATCGATCTGACCGGATTGCAAGACTCCGCAGGTAAAACTCTGCGTGAAAGCAATTCGGAGAGTTCGCGATGCGCCACCTTCTTGTCACTGCAGCATTCCTCGCCGTCACCGGTCCGGCCCTTGCCTCGTCGATCGAGATCGTCGGTCCCGCGTCGGCCAAGGGCACCAGCATCCTCGTCGTGAACTGCACCACCTGCCCCCCTCTCAAGGTGGTCGAGGACAAGAAGGCCTACAAGGTGCCGCAGATCCCCCCGGGAACCCAGGCCGCCGAGATCGTCGAGATCGACGGGGAGAACAAGCTGCGGCGTACTGAATCCTGGCTCGGCGGCTCGCCGGTCGTCTTCATCAGCAAGGCCGAGGGCTGGAGCACCGACGGCAGCGTGATCGCCGCAGCGGCCAGTATCCCGGCCGACGGCATCGACGTCAACGCGACCACCGCCGCCGTCCCGGGCGGCGCGGCTGCCGTGCCGTCCAAAGCAATGATGACCGGCCCCGCTGCGACCAGACGCCTCGACGTCACGACCTACGAATTGCGCCTGGACTGAGAAACGCGTGCGACTTCCCTGCCCCAACCCAGCCATACGATCCGGGCTGCGGGGCCTTCCGCTGCGAAGCGGGACAGACGCCTCGGCCATGCCGGGGCGTTTGGCTTGAAAAGGGCAATGTTTCGGAAGAGATGGGCGCCTAAGGGACGACAAGAGCCTTGATCCGCGGCAGCCAATCGATTGCTTTGGCGGTTCGCCGCAACCCTGCGATTTGTCCACATGTGCGCACATTCTTACAAGGCAACTGCTTCGTACCAGTTGATACTATTTTACTGTAAATTCTTGGGGTTCATTTGTAGTCGTCGGTCAATCATTTAAATTTTACAGGTTTCATCGGATTTTGCCGATATAACCCGGTAGCAGCATGATGCATACGCTCGCGAGCGCAAACCAACCTCGCAGGATCGGTAGGACACCGACCGGATCATTCGATTGAGCGAGGACCTATGAAGAATCTGCGTATCTCCCACCAACTCTTCCTGCTGATCGGCGCCCTGATGGTCGCGTTCGGCGTAGCCACATATTTCCAGATCAAGACTGCATCCGATTCCATCTATGCCGAGCGCTACGACATGCTGCGGTCGCAGGTGGAATCCGGCATCGCCATCATCAAGGGCTATGATGAACGAGTGAAGGCGGGCGAGATGAGCCAGGAGGAGGCCAAGACCCAGGCCTTCAAGACGCTCACCTCGATCAAGTATGAACCGAATGGCTATCTGTTCGGTCTCGACTATGACGTGACCATGATCTTTCACCCCGTGCAGAAACAGGTCGGCCTCGCGCAGAAGGGCCAGCCCGACAAGATGGGCAACCTCTTCCGCGAAGAGATGATCGAGAAGGCGCAAAAGGGCGGCGGCATTACCGAATATTACTGGGAAAAGCCGGCCAACCCGGGCGGCGACGTCTTCCTCAAGGCAGCCTACAGCCAGGCCTATGAACCCTGGAAGATCGTCGTCGGCACCGGCGTCTACATCGACGACCTGCAGCTGAAGATCAATGCAATGATCTGGAAGGCCGTGATGATCGGCGGCGCCGTCGTCGTGCTCGGCCTGATCGCCGCCTACGTCATCATCAACGGCATCACCAAGCCGCTCACCGCCATCCATGATGCCCTCGAGGCCGTCGCCGAAGAGAACGTGTCGATCGCCATTCCGCACACCGACATGGGCAACGAAGTCGGCATGATGGCCAAGGCCACCCAGGCGCTGCAGGAGAAGGTGCGTGAACGCCATGCCATGGCACGCCGCCAGGAAGAACAGTCCCGCGAGCTGGATTCCGAGCGCAACCAGAACGCCGAGATGCAGCAGGCCGAAGCTGCCCAGCAGGCGCGCGTCGTCACCACCATCGGTGCCGCCCTCGAAGAACTGGCTCGTGGCGACCTGACCGTGCGTTGCGGCGAACTCGGGCCGAAATATGCGGCGCTTCGCGACAACTTCAACGATGCGCTTTCCCATCTCGAGGCCGCCATGGCCAAGGTCAATGCCAAGGGCGTCGACATCTCCGGCTCGAAGGAAGAGATCCGCCGCGCCTCCAACGAACTGTCGCAGCGCACCGAGCGTCAGGCGGCCAACCTGGAGGAAACCTCGGCGGCTCTCGACGAGCTGACCGTCGCAGTCCGCCAGACGGCGGAAGGCGCCCATGAAGCCGCCAAGCGCGTGACTTCGGTCAGCACCGAAGCCTCGCGTTCCGACGCCGTCGTCGCCCAGGCGATCGGCGCCATGAGCGGCATCGAGCAGTCCTCGGCCGAGATCACCAAGATCATCGGCGTGATCGACGAGATCGCCTTCCAGACCAACCTTTTGGCGCTGAACGCCGGCGTCGAGGCAGCACGTGCCGGCGAAAGCGGCAAGGGCTTTGCCGTCGTCGCCCAGGAAGTCCGCGAACTCGCCCAGCGTTCGGCCGCAGCCGCCAAGGAGATCAAGGAACAGATTTCCAAGTCGTCGTCGCAGGTGCAGAACGGCGTGCAGCTGGTCGGCGAGGCCGGCGAGGCGCTGAAGCGCATCTCCGACCAGATCAAGGCAGCGAGCGACATCGTCACCAAGATCGCCCACTCGGCGTCCGAACAGGACACCACCCTGCGCTCGATCTCGTCGTCGATGAACCAGCTTGACGCCGCAACCCAGCACAATGCCGCCATGGCCGAAGAAACAACGGCTTCGGCCGAGGCGCTCGCCAGCGACACCGAAGAACTGCTGAACCTGATCCGCAGCTTCCGCGTCTCCGGCGCATCGCAGTCCGTCTCCTCGCTCGGCGGAATGACCCAGCAGATGCGTCGCGCCAGCTGAGGCGCCATGTCGACACGCCAATAAGGCTGCACATATTCAAGCCGCCGGAGGAAACTCCGGCGGCTTCTCCTTCTATTCGACGATTACGGTCCGGAGCCCCGGCTCTTTAGAATTTTATTTATTATGATCTGCAACTCTATCGCCTGAGTGCGATGCAGCACAGATCGACGCGCAGGAAGCGCGGAAACCAATATCGGCTGCAACCGCACTCACGCCCATGCATCGAGCGCCGCCAGCCAAGGCCCTATGTCTGAGAGGCGAAATGAAAAACCTTCGAATATCGATGCAGCTCATCCTGCTCGTCAGTGCGCTGATGGCAGCCTTCGCGCTCGCCACCTTCTTCCAGATCCGCTCGGCTTCGACGGCGATCTACAACGAGCGCTACGAGATGCTGCGCACGGAGGTCGAATCCGCCGTGTCCGTGCTGGAACAGTTCCACAAGCGTCAGCAGGCAGGCGAGTTTACCGAGGAACAGGCCAAGCTCCAGGCTTTCACGGTTCTCAACGGCATGAAGTACAATCCCGACGGATATTTCTTCGGCTACGACTACGACATCAACATGATGTTCCATTATGACGAGAGCAAAGTCGGCAAGAACCTGAAGAATTCGCCGGACCCCATGGGCAAGCTCTATCGCGAGGAGCTCGTCAAACTGGGTCGCGAGGGCGGTGGCCGTACCGACTTCTACGCCAGCAAGCCGGGCGAACCCAAGGACGTCTTCTTCCGCAAGAGCGCCTATGCAAAGGCTTTCGAACCCTGGAAAGTGGTGATCGTCACTGGTCTCTATATCGACGACCTCGATGCGCAGGTGAATGCGTCGATCTTCAAGGCGATCTCGGTCGGCGTGGGTGTCTTTCTCCTCGGTCTTGGTGCCGCCTTCTTCGTCATCCGTGGCATTTCCCGCCCGCTCAACGCGATCCACAAGGCGCTCGAAGCCGTTGCCGACGAGGACGTGACGATCACCATTCCGCATACCGACATGCGCAACGAAGTCGGCATGATGGCGACGGCCACCAAGGCCCTGCAGGAGAAGATCCGCGAACGCCATGCCATGGCCGAACGTCAGGCCCTGCAGGAAGCGGCCATCGGCGCCGAGCGCCAGCAGAATGTCGAGATGCAGCAGGCCGAGGCGGCCCAGCAGGCCCGCGTCGTCGCCACGATCGGCGCCTCGCTGGAACAGCTGGCGCAGGGCGACCTGACGGTCCGCTGCGCCGATCTCGGACCGAAATATGCCGAACTGCGCGACAACTTCAACGAAGCGCTGGGCCGGCTGGAAGAAGCGATGGGTCGGGTCAATCTCAAGGGCAACGACATCGCGGTGAGCAAGGAAGAAATCCGTCGCGCGTCCGGCGAACTCGCCCAGCGCACCGAACGCCAGGCCGCGAACCTCGAGGAAACCTCGGCGGCGCTCGACGAGCTGACCGTTGCCGTTCGCCAGACCGCGGACGGTGCGCGCGAGGCGGCCGGCCAGGTCAAGTCGGTGAGCGACGAAGCGCGCCAGAGCGATGTGATCGTCGGACACGCCATTGCCGCGATGAGCGGCATCGAGAACTCGTCGGCCGAAATCACCAAGATCATCGGCGTGATCGACGAGATCGCGTTCCAGACGAACCTGCTGGCGCTCAATGCCGGCGTCGAGGCGGCACGCGCCGGCGAAAGCGGCAAGGGTTTTGCCGTCGTCGCTCAGGAAGTGCGCGAACTGGCCCAGCGCTCAGCGGCAGCCGCCAAGGAGATCAAGACGCAGATTTCCCGCTCCTCCGAGCAGGTCAGCCAGGGCGTTCAGCTCGTCGCCCAGACCGGCGAGGCGCTGAAACGGATTTCCGGACAGATCGAGCGCGCCAATGACGTCGTCTCGAAGATCGCCCACAGCGCCCAGGAACAGGACACCACGCTCCGCAGCATCTCCAGCGCCGTCAACCTGCTTGACACCGCCACCCAGCAGAATGCCGCCATGGCCGAAGAGACGACGGCCTCGGCCGAGGTCCTGGCCAATGACACCGGCGACCTCTTGGAACTGATCCGGGGCTTCAAGGTTTCCAACGGCGCCCGTTCGAGCCAGCCCGGCAGCATGGCCCAGCCGATGCGCATGGCCGGCTGAGCCGGACGGTCCTGCCCTTCAATACGAGCCGCCGGGGGACACTCCGGCGGCTTTCGTCATTTTCGGGAATGGGTTCAGGACGCGACTTCGGGCTCGCCGTCCAGGCGCGCCACAAGCGCGTCGATCTCGCGGTCGGAATAGACCGCAATGCCGGCCCGGCGCATCAGCGCCGCCGTCACGCCATGGCCGGGATGGCGGCCACCGGAAAAGCTGCCGTCATAGATGAAACCGGAGCCGCAGGACGGGCTGCCGTCGATCAGCAGGGCAAAGGCGCAGCCATTGGTCCGGGCGAATTCGACCGCTTTGTGGCCACCCTCGACGAAGGCGGCTGACACATCGCGCCCGGTGTTCTCCACCACCCGCGCCAGCCCCTCGATCACATCCTCCCCGCCCATGCCGCCCTCGATCTCGGCCGGCGGACGCGGCGTGGGCAGGCCACCGGCCTGTTCGGGGCAATAGCCGACGATCCGGCCTTCGGCCTGCCAGCGGGCGATGGCCGGATGATGCAGCGGCTTGCCCTTGCCGTCGTAACGGACCGGGCGGCCGAGCAGGCAGGCGCTGATGAAGATCTTTGTCGGCATGCTAGTCGTCCAACTGTCGGGCGGCGTCCGCCCTCGCGTGAAGCACGCGTGCGATCTCGATGTCGCCATCGGTGGTCAAGACATAGAAGATCAGATGCGACCCGGCCCGACGGCGCCGATAACCGGGACGCAACCACCCGACATCGTGGCCGGAGGACGGATGCACGGAGATTTGCTCGATGACGTCCAGCAACTGACCGAGATAGACTTCCGCCTGCGCCTGGGACCAATGATCTGCGGTATACAACCCGATGTCGCGAAGATCCCGTTCCGCGGTCTGGCGAAACCGGACCTTAACCACGGGATCGCCAGGCTTCGCGCATCGACTCCATGAAAGCGTCTCGATCAAAGTCGCGCGCCGGCCCGCAATTTTCGCTCTCGATCAATGCCTCGCGCAATCTGTCGATCTTCGCCTGCTCCTCTTCGAGCAGCCGCAATCCGGCCTCGACGACGGCCTCGGCCGAACTGAAACGGCCGCTCTCCACCTGGCTGTCAATGAAGCTGTCGAACGGCTCGCCGATCGTGACGTGAACTGGCTTGTTCATGGACTGCTCCTGGGACGGGGAAGCTGAGATCTGCAGATTATCACAGCCACTCGAACGAGACAAAAGGTCACCGTCCATCCACGCCAAAGCCATGCTTCGGCCGGACGGGTGTTGGCATCGAGATTGGGATCCTCGGCTCAAGGCCGAGGATGACCGGCCTACGGGCGAGGATTGGCGCTGACGCGGGACCGCACTACCTTGCCCTTCGCTTGAGGCTCAGGGCGTTCGGCACTCCAATCGATTCGCTGGATCGATTGGTCCCGCTAACGCGGGACCGCGCCCTGCCCGGCCCTTCGCTTCAGGCTCAGGGCGTTCGGCGCTCCAATCGATTCACTGGATCGATTGGTCCCGCTTGCGCGGGACCACGCCTCACCCCGTGATCTTGGAGAAATCGGCGACGGTTCCGGTGGCTTCGCGGATGGCCTTCAGCAAAGCGAGGCGGTTGGCGCGGATGGCTGCGTCGTCGTCGTTGACCAGCACGTCGTCGAAGAAGGTGTCGACCGGGGCGCGCAACTTCGACAGCGCCTGCATGGCCGAGCGGAAGTCTTCCCTGGCCACAGCATCGGCGGCTTCGGCGCTGGCGGTTTTGATCGCGGCATAGAGCGCCTTTTCCGCATCGAGCGTCAACAGCGCTTCCGACACGCCGTCGGCGACGACCGTGCCCTTCTTCTCTTCGGCCGCGAGCAGCTGGGTCGCGCGCTTGGTGCCGGCGAGCAGGTTGATACCGTCTTCCGATGTGATGAAGGCGGTCAGCGCCTCGGCCCGGCGGGCGACCATCAGCAGGTCGTCGGCCTCGGGGGTGAGCACCGCATCGATGATGTCGTGGCGAGCGCCCTGGTCGCGCAGGTAGACCTTCAAGCGGTCGTGGAAGAAGGAGAGGAGGTCGGATGAAACACCCCAAGCAACAATTGAAATGTCCTCCGCAAACCCTTCAACAGCCTCTCTTCCATGAAACTTGGTTTCGATTTCAGAGACTACTTCAGTTGGCATCAGCTTTTCTTCAATGAGCTGGTTCGCCGCAACCAATGCGCCTGCCAGTCCTTGCTCTCTTTTGCTGATGTAGATTTCCACCAAGGGCAGCATGGTCGCCCTCAGTAGCCGTAGCTTAATTCCCCGTTCCAAGATCATCCGCACCACACCCAGTGCCGCACGGCGCAACGCATAGGGGTCCTTCGAACCGGTCGGCTTCTCGTCGATCGCCCAGAAGCCGGTGAGCGTATCGAGCTTGTCGGCAAGCGCGACCGCCAGGCCGACCTTGTCTTCCGGCAGGCGGTCGGAGGGGCCGTTCGGCTTCCAGTGGTCCTCGATGGCGGCGGCGACGGCGGCGTCCTCGCCCTGCAGGAGCGCATAGCGGCGGCCCATCAGCCCCTGCAGTTCGGGGAACTCGCCGACGGCTTCGGTGCGGAGATCCGCCTTGGCCAGCACCACAGCGCGGTCGACGAGCGCCGCGTCGGCACCGACGATCAGCGCCAGTTCCTTCGCCAGCGCGCGGATGCGGGCGACACGCTCGCCCTGCGTTCCGAGCTTGGCGTGGAAGGTGACGTTCAGCGCGTCGAGCTTGGCCATGCGCTGGTCGAGCGGCTTTTTCAGATCCAGGCCGAATTTTTCGGCCGAGACCTTGAGCGTGTCGAGATCCGGCAGGTCGCCCTGGTCGCGGGTCCAGAAATGCTTGGCGTCCGACAGGCGGGCGCGCACGACTTTGCCGTTGCCGTGCATGATTTCCTTGCCTCCGTCCTTCGCCTCGATGTTGGAGACGAGGACGAAATGGTTCGACAGGCCTTCGGTTGCGCCATGCGGGCGGGTGACGAAGCACTTCTGGTTGGTCTTGATCGTCAGCCGGATGATTTCGGCCGGGATCGCCAGGTAGTCCTGTTCGAAGGTGCCGAGCAGGACGTGCGGATATTCGACGAGGCCGGAGACTTCCTCCAGCAGACCCTCGTCCTCGACCAGATCAAGCCCGTTGGCGAAGGCGAGATTGGCGGCGTCCTGGGCGATGATCTGCTTGCGGCGCTCGGCGTCGAGAATGACCTTGGCCTTTTCCAGGCTCGCGACATAGTCGTCGAAGCGGCGCACGGTGATGGCATCCGGCGCGTGGAAGCGATGGCCGTAGGTGACGTTGCCGGCGATGATGCCGTCGATCTCGAAGGGGATCACGACGGTCTCGTCGTGATCGGTGCCGAAGGTGCAGACGATCGACTGCAGCGGGCGGACCCAGCGCAGCACTTCCGGCCCCCTGCCCTCGACGCCGGCATAGGTCATGCCCTTCGGCATGGAAGCGGCGCCCGAGCGCATCGGCTTCGGCCAGGGGAAGGTGCGGATGATGCCGGGCATCACGTCGGCGACGATGTCCTGGGCCGCGCGGCCCGGCTTGTCGAGATAGGCAACATAAAAGTCGCCCTTCTTCGGATCGGTCTTGACGATCGCCTGGTCGATCGCGGAAAGCCCCGCTCCGCGCAGGAAGCCGTCGATCGCGGCCTGAGGCGCGCTGACGCTCGGGCCCTTCTTCTCCTCGCGGATATCGGCCGACCGGGCCGAGAGGCCGCGAATGTCCAGCGTCAGGCGCCGCGGCGTCCAGTATTCCCGCGCACCCCCGTAATTGAGGCCGGCCTCCACCAGCGCGTCGGTGACGAGCTTCTTCAGATCGCCGGCCGCCTTGCGCTGCATGCGGGCGGGAATCTCTTCGGAGCGGAGTTCGAGCAGAAGATCGGGCATGTTCTCTTTCCTCACCCTCCCCTTAAGGGGGAGGGTCGGACCGCAGGTCCGGGGTGGGGTGACAAAAAGCTAGACCCTGCTAGCAAAATTTGCCCGGTCCGTACAATCGTGAATTTGGCATGGCAAGGGAGAGAACAGGGGAGCGAGGTGCCGCATCCCCCCACCCGCCGCTTCGCGGCGACCTCCCCCCTCTAGGGGGAGGTGGGTGTCCCGCCGCGGATGCAGCCTCAACCACCCTCCCCTTGAGGGGGAGGGTCGGGCCGCAGGTCCGGGGTGGGGTGAGCGACGGCTGAACCGGCCAGCGCGGCCTGCCGCTCCTCCACCACCGCGAAGATCGTGTCGAGCACAGCGTCGAGTTCGCTCAGTACTTCATGATTCCAGAAACGGATGACCTTGTAACCTGCAGCCTCGAGCACACGGGTCCTCGCTAGATCATACCGCCGGGCGGCATCGTCGGCGTGTTGACTATGACCTGAGACCCACTTTCCCTCCAGTTTTCGGGAGAGTCTTGGGTTTTTAATCTGGCCTCATGCGGCCTGTTTTTCCATAGCCATTTTCATTGCGAACTCGCTGGGGGTGATATTGCCCAGCGACGAGTGGGGTCTGCTCCTGTTGTAATCCTCCTTCCATGCGTTGATGGCGGCTCGGGCCTGAGTGAGCGACGAGAACAGGGTCTCGTTGAGGCACTCGTCACGGAAGCTGCCGTTGAAGCTTTCGACGAAGCCGTTCTGCATCGGCTTGCCTGGGGCGATGTAGTGCCATTCGACCTTTGCTTCCTGGCACCATTTGAGGATGGCCATACTGGTCATCTCCGTGCCGTTGTCCGAGACAATCGTCCTCGGCTTTCCCCGTCTGGCGATGAGACTATCCAGTTCGCGGGCAAGCCGTGCCCCCGACAGGGATGTGTCGGCGACCAGGCACAGGCATTCACGGGTGAAGTCGTCGACCACCGCCAGCACCCGAAAGCGACGACCGTCGGTGAAGGCATCGCTGACGAAGTCCAGGCTCCAGCGCTCGCCCGGACGCGACGGCAGAGCCAAAGGACGTCTCGTCCCCAAGGCCCGCTTTCGGCCGCCGCGCTTGCGCACCGTCAGCTTCTCCTCGCGATAGAGACGTCGAAGCTTCTTCAGGTTCATGACCATCCCCTGCCGGTCGAGCATCACGTGGATACGGCGATAGCCGAAGCGACGACGCTCGGACGCCACCTTCTTCATCGCCTCGCGGATGGACGCATCGTCCGGCCGCACGCTCCGATATCGCATGCTCGAACGATCCACCGATAGAACCTCGCACGCCCGACGCTGGCTCACCCCGTGCTGCGCACAGACGTGAGCCACCGCATTCCGCTTCACATCGGGCGTCACCATTTTTTTGCAGCGACATCCTTCAGGATCGCATTGTCCAGCATGGCCTCGGCGAGCAGCTTCTTCAGCTTGGCGTTCTCGTCCTCGAGCGCCTTCAGCTTGCGGGCATCGGACACGTCCATGCCGCCGTACTTCGCCTTGTATTTGTAGAAGGTTGCATCCGAGATGCCGTGCCTGCGGCAGACATCGACTGTCTTCGCGCCCGCCTCCTGCTCCTTCAATATTCCGATGATCTGTTCTTCCGTGAACCGTGAACGCTTCATTCGTCCGTCTCCTTGATGTGACGGACTCTACCAAATTCTGGAGGAAGTTCAGGGTCTCAGGTCAACTACCATCCAGTTCGATGACCAGGCCGACCTGATGGCAGGCAAAATCGGCAAAGAAACGGCCAATCGGCACCTGCCGGCGAAAATGGGTTCCCGCGATCGGGATGCGCCACAAATGCCGCCAAAGCCTGCGTTCGGCATCGGTCATGGTTGCCCGCAGGCGGCGCGCATTGACGCGCTTGAAGCGATCAAGTGGAGACGGAGGCTTTGCCATGAAGCTCACCATGGGGCAGTCGACGGGCCTACGCTAAAACCTAAACCGAACGATACAAAGCCACAACCGTAGCGAGATCTTTTGGTGGCAAGTCTGCCCGCTGCAAAGGTCACCCCCACCCGCCGCTTCGCGGCGACCTCCCCCCCTCAAGGGGGAGGTGTGGCTCCTACCAGCCTCCCCCGCCGCCACCGCCGCCGCCGCCGCCCGAGGAGCCGCCGCCGGAGGAGAAGCCGGAGGATGAGCTCTTGGGCGGGGCCGGGATGGTGGAGGCGATGGTCGAGGCCATGGCGGACGAGAAGCCGCCGATCCGGCCGCCGAAATCGCCGGGATGGGCGCCGTGATACCAGGCCGGCTGATAGCTGGCGGCAGCCGCACCGGCGGCGGCCGAGGCGAGCCAGGTTTCGAAGGTCTCGGTCCACGGTTTTTCGACGCCGAGCGCGACGGCATAGGGAAGAAGCGTCTCGAAATGCTGCGGCGACATTTTCGGCGCCCCTTGCATGTTGAGCCGGTCCTTTTCGGCGAGCGTCAGATAGGTGCGCAGGCCCTCGATGCCGTCCATCAGCTTGCGCCCGACCGGCGTGGGGGCGCCCATGAGGAAGAAGAACAGCGCGTTGAGCAACACGATGCCGCCCACCGCGACCAGCACGGAGATCTGATGGACCTCCGAAAGGTCGATGAAGATCGCCAGAACCGACACCAGAGACATGGCGACTGCAACGAAGCCGAGGATCGCCAGCCCGACGATGGAAATGATCCTGACGACAAGCGGCGCCCCCCGCCGCACGCCACGGCCGAGCCGCACGGCGAAGCCGCCGAGAAAGGCCGACATGACGATCGGCGCAAAGAGGAGCCCTATCGTGTCCTCGGTCAGCGAACCGAAGATCAGCAGTGCTGCGAGCGCGGCAATGCTCAGCGCCACGCCGCCGAAGATATAGCCGCCATTGCCGCGGTAATATTTGCCGCGATGCTCCTTCTCGATCGCGTCACGGAACTTCTTGCCGACGCTCTGAACCCGCTTGCCGTTCGCCTTGTCGATGGTGAGGCTGGCCCCCGGCCCGCCGAGCGCGTCAATCAGGCTTGCCTGGCCGGCCGGCAGTTTTCCCCTGACCGGCTTGTCGGTGCGGTTGACGACGATCGAATTCTCGAGATCGTCGAGCACCACATAGCCCTTGACCGCGAGATCGAGCAGCGAGGCGGACAGCGCCGTCCAGCCTTCGCCGGAAAATCCCTTGTTGTCGATGTAGTTGACCAGAGCGGGGGATAGGCCCTCCGGCGGATCCCAGCGCGGCACCATGACGCCCTCTTCCGGATCGCGGCCGACCGCGATCCACAAGCGCAGATAGTAGAAGAAGACGAGGCCGAGGCCGCCATAGCCGATGATCGCATTGATGTTGTCGCGCAGCCACCACCAGGTGCTCTTCTCGCTCGACGGCGCAAGCACGGCCCCCTTGGGCAGGCCGACGACGATCGTCAGCCCTTCGCCGATACCGAGCGGCGCCGTCGTTTCGAAATACGCCCCGTCATCGGCGCGCTGGTAGCGGGCATTGGTCTCGGTGGAACCGAGAGGGCCGGTGGAATAGGCCGTCTGCGTGGCCGTCACGCCATCCGGCAGGATCACGTTGGCCGACGCTTTAAGGATCGGGAACTTCCAGCCATTGCCGGTGACGTTCCAGTAGAGCTCGTCGTGATCCTCGAAGTAGCGGATCTGCCGGCCGGTCGTGTAGGTGACGGTGTAGGTATAGTCGCCCGGATCGAGGAAGACGTCGGCGGAACCGGCATAGATGCGGATGCCGCCGGAAATGCTCTCGGTGTGGTAATCCTCCGGCTCGCCGTCGCGCTCGACCGAGACGAGGTCGAAATCGACCTTGATGCGCCGGCCGTCGGCATCCTCGGCATAGAGCGGAAAGTCGCGGAAGATGCCGCGCTTGACGTCCTGGCCCTCGGCGCGGACCGTGATCGTCTCGGTCACGCTGAGCGTCGCATCGGGAGCCACCGCGATGTCCGCGTGATAGTCGCGGATGACCTCGGCGGCGGAAGTCTGCCCGGCCGCAGCAAGAAGGACGAGGACTGCTGTCAGGAGGCCGAGCACCTTGTTCATAAACGCTATCCTTGGCTGAACTGAACGCCGAGCGAGGCCAGCGCATCCCAGTAGCCGGGATAGGTCTTGGCGACGCAGCCGGGATCGAGAATGGTGATGTCGCGGATCTTCAGGCCGGCGAGCGCAAAGCTCATGGCGATGCGATGATCGGCGAAGGTGTCGATGTCGGCCGGCAGGCTCTGGCCGGCGAGCGTCGGATCAGAATGAACGATCAGGTCGTCGCCCTGCTCCTCCGCCAGACCTTCGCGAATATTGTTGAGGCCGATCGACAGGGCGCGGATGCGGTCGCATTCCTTGACCCGCAGATTGGCGATGCCGACAAAGCGCACCGGCGTCTCGTTGAAGGCGGCGAGCACCGCGATCGTCGGGATCGCGTCCTGCATCTGCGAGCCGTCGATGACGGCGGGCATGCGCGGGAAGGCAGCGATCACCTCATGGGCTCTCGCATCCGGCTGAGTGAAATCGCCCGACGGCGTGCCGATGTCGATCGAACCGCCGGTCACGACCTCTGCGCCCCAGAGATAGGTGGCGGCGGAGGCGTCGGGTTCGATGTGGAAGTCGGTCGCCGTGTAGCCCGTCGGCTCGATGCGCCAGGAGGCCGGGGTCGGCTGGGTGACCGCAGCACCGAAGGCCCGCATGGCAGACAGCGTCAGGTCGATATAGCCGCGCGCGCCGATATCGGCGCCGGCCAGCTCGATCTCGAAGGGTTCGGCGGCGCAGGCGGCGGCCATCAGCAGGGCCGAGACATACTGGCTGGACAACCCCGCATCGATCACCACCTTGTTGCGCGCAAAGGCGCCGGTCGCGTCGATGGTCACCGGCGGGCATCCGGTCGGCGCGTCGATCGACACGCCGAGCGACTGCAGGGCCTCGACCAGCGGCTTGATCGGCCGCTTGCGCATATGCTCGTCGCCGTCGACCACATAGCGGCCCTTGCCGAGCGCCAGCGCTGCCGTGAGGAAGCGCGTGGCGGTTCCGGCATTTCCAAGGAAGAGCGGCGCGGCGGCGGGCTTAAGCTCGCCCGTTCCGGTGACGACGAAGGTGGTGCCATCCGGCTCCTCGACGGTCACGCCCATGGCACGCAGGGCGTCCGCCATGTAGCGCGTGTCGTCGCTCTTCAACGCCCCCGTCAGCCGGCTCGTGCCCTTGGCCAGACCGGCCAGCAGAAGCGCGCGATTGGTGATCGATTTCGAGCCGGGCGGGTTGACGCGCCCGGAAAGCGGACGGCCGGGCGGAATGATGGTCAGTTTTTCGGTTTTCATGCTGTGTCTCGAAGCGGCCGGAAATCGACCGCGCTTAGAATTTCACCGTGGGGACCGCACGATCGGCGTCGTTGGCGATCTCGAAATAGCCGGCCTTGGAAAATCCGAACTGGCTGGCGACGAGGTTGGACGGGAAGCTGTCGACCTTGACGTTCAGGTCGCGCGCGGCACCGTTATAGTATCGGCGCGACATCTGGATCTCGCCTTCGATCGTATCGAGCGAACGATGCAGTTCCATGAAGTTCTCGTTGGCCTGGAGTTCCGGATAGGCTTCGGCGAGCGCGACGATCCTGCCGAGCGCCTGGCCAAGAAGCCCTTCGGCCGCGGCACGGCCGGCAACGTCTCCGGCCGGCACGGCCTGGGCACGGTTGCGCAGTTCGACCACTTCCTCGAAGGTCGATTTTTCGTGCGCGGCATAGCCCTTCACGGTCTCGATCAGGTTGGGGATGAGGTCGGCGCGGCGCTTCAGCTGGACATCGATGCCGGACCAGGCTTCCTCGGTCATCTGCCGGGATTTGACCAGGCCGTTGTAGATCATAACGGCATAGAGGGCGACGATAACGAGAACAGCAAGCGTGATAAACATGGCAATGCTCCGGCTTATGCAAGGATAGGCGGACCTTAGGGGTTCGCTCCGGAAAAGTCATCAGCCGATCGCGAGGGTGCCGAGTCATCCGGAGGCGATGCCGTGGATACCAGCCCTTCGGCTTCGGCAAGCTCGCGCAGCGCCAGTTCCAGCCCCGGCGATACCGCATGCATGTAGGCATAGGTCAGCATCAGGAGGACGAGATGGGCGATGGCACCGACGGCGGCGACCTGCATCAGCCGCTGGCTCGCTGCGGGATCGGAGAAGCCGTCGACCGGCGCATCGCCAACGATCCGCATCAAGCCAAATGCAAGGATGGCTGTCAGGACAATGCCGGCGGGATACCATGGGATGGAGGACACCGCCCTGCTCTCGCTTTCCGCTGCGAAGTCCTCGATATCGATCAAGGTATAGAGCGGCATCCATAGATTGGCGACCGGGATGAAAAAGCCG
The DNA here is from genome assembly GCF_059424725.1 of Allorhizobium sp. GW101-3B10. Lineage (NCBI taxonomy): Bacteria > Pseudomonadati > Pseudomonadota > Alphaproteobacteria > Hyphomicrobiales > Rhizobiaceae > Allorhizobium > Allorhizobium sp. GW101-3B10. The sequence continues at coordinate 2,903,935 of NZ_JBWKZR010000001.1, forward strand.
ACAATCGCCGTCCATGGAGTGTATCGGACGCTGTCCCGGCGCACCGCATTGGCCAGACGCACCGAGAGCCAGATCCAGCGCAGGAAAAACAGGATGGTAAGGGCCTGAAGGACCGCCAAAGACAGATCGAACGGCCCCGTGACCTCAAGCATCGCCTGGAAGAGCGGGCTCTCCGCACCGGTGCGAAAGGCCGAACCGGTCTTCTCGACGACATAGCTGACGAAGGCGAGGTAGAGATAGAAGCCGACGGACAAGGTGAGCATCGCCCCGCTGACGCAGGCCGCCAGGACCCAGGCGCGGCGGGCCCAGGTGAGACCGCCAGCCAGGGATTTTGCCGGAGTGATCCGGCGTTCCGTCATGCAGCCTTGCCGAGATTGACCCCGCCGGCATCAGTCAGCAGGAAGGCTTCGCCACAGGCCTTGGCGAGCGTGCGCACACGCAGGATGTAGCTCTGCCGCTCGGTCACCGAAATCACACCGCGGGCGTCCAAGAGGTTGAAGACATGGGACGCCTTGATGCACTGGTCATAGGCCGGGAAGACGCATTTGTGCAGGCGCTGATTGTCGTTCTCGCCGGGAGCGCCGGCCGCGAGCAGCGCCTGGCATTCCTTCTCGGCGTCGACGAAATGCCGGTGCAGCATCTCGGTATTGGCGAACTCGAAATTGTGCCGCGAATATTCCTGCTCGGCCTGCAGGAAGACTTCGCCATAGGAGATCTTCTCGTCGCCTTCGCGGCCGTTGAAGTTGAGGTCGTAGACGTTGTCGACGCCCTGGACATACATGGCCAAGCGCTCGAGGCCGTAGGTCAGTTCGCCGGAGACGGGCGCGCATTCGATGCCGCAGACCTGCTGGAAGTAGGTGAACTGCGAGACTTCCATGCCGTCGCACCAGCATTCCCAGCCAAGACCCCAGGCGCCGAGCGTCGGGCTCTCCCAGTCGTCCTCGACGAAGCGGATATCGTGCAGCAGCGGATCGAGGCCGATGGCGGCCAGCGAACCGAGATAGAGCTCCTGCAGGTTGGACGGGTTGGGCTTCAGGATGACCTGGTACTGGTAATAGTGCTGAAGACGGTTCGGGTTTTCGCCATAGCGGCCGTCGGAGGGACGGCGGGAGGGCTGCACATAGGCGGCCTTCCACGGTTTGGGGCCGAGCGCGCGCAACGTGGTTGCCGGATGGAAGGTGCCGGCGCCCACTTCCATGTCGTAGGGCTGGAGAACCGCGCAGCCCTTGTCGGCCCAATAGTTGTGCAGCGTCAGGATCAGGGCCTGGAACGAGCGCTTGGGGTCCATATGCGGGGCGAGGCTGGTCTCGGTCATGGGATCTGTCGTCCGGAACTTGTCTTCGAGGGTGGTCCGTCTGGTGCCACGGCGGGGACGGACGGTCAAGTCATGCGTGACGGATGCGCTCATGCCGCGACATAGTTTGGAGCAGGGACGAATGCAATTTGTGTTCCCACTGCGAGAGCCCCCATGACCATCAAGACCACGATCGCCTTTCGCGCCAAAGGTTAGCTGTGCGCCACAAGGTCAGCGGGATTAGGAGCCGCGCTCACTTCTGGCTTGCGCTTCTCAGACGAACGGATTGACGACCTGCGGACCACGACCGATGGCCAAGCCATGCTGCATGTCTTCGCTGAGGAAAATGTCGCAACCGGCCTGACAGGCCGCCGCCAGCATGAGCCCGTCATAGAATGACAGCCGGTGCCGCTCGACGATATCGAGGGCAAGGCTCTGCAAGTTCCGATCCAGGGACAACACATCCTCTCCCAAGAGACAGATATCGGGCAGTGCACAGCGTACATCGGCAACCGTCATGCCCAGCTTGCCAAGCGCGACATTGCTGAACTCGTTCAGTGCCTGGGTCGACAGGATGAACGGCTTCGTCATGCACTCCTGCGCCTTCGCCGCGCGCGGGTCGTTGGTGAAGGCGTAGATCAGGATGTTCGTGTCGAGGAACGGCGGCTTCATTCGCGCCTCTCGTTGGCCGCCTCCCGATCGAACTTCCAGTCGGCAGGGAGTTTGATCTTCGAAGCGCGGATGCGCGCCAAGGCCTGCTCACGGCTGTCATCGCGTTCGATGTCAAAGGTGCGGTGTTCGCTCACACGAACAGCGACCTCATCGCCGACTTTCAGGTCGAGTGCCTCGGCGACTGCCGCCGGTATGCGGATGGCGAGGCTATTGCCCCACTTTGCGACCTGCATCAGCACCTCCTGGATACACGATGGAAATGTATATCATGGCAGCCTGATGGACAATGAGGTCCTCACTCCTCCTCGCGCTTCACCCTATACTCGCCGGTCACCTCATCCTTGACCAGCGTGCCCATGGCGCCGGTCTGGCGCTCCTTCTCGGCTGCCTTCGACTTGGCTTGAAGCTTCTCGGCATCGGATACGAAGCGGCGATAGAGGAAATAGGCTCCTCCGATCAGAACGACGAAAAAGATGATCCGCGACATGTCCCCTCGCGCTGTCAGAGCCCGTAACGGCTCCACAATGCCTTTTCTTCCAGCGTGTCGGCAAGCCCGGACACGGCGGCTGCGGCCATCTGCTCCATGCCGGCGCCGCTGGCACCGACGCCCGGGAGTTTGCGGCCGAAGAAATCCCTGGAGCCGGAGACCAGTTCCAGCTTGGCATCGCGGCCGTAGCGCTTTTTGATCTCCTCGCGCATGTCGCCCAGGCTGTCGACGAGGCCCAGCTGCAGGCCGCGGCGCCCGGTCCAGAACAGGCCGGAGAAGAGATCCGGATCGTCGGCCAGCGCGCTGCCCCGGCGGGATTTCACCATGTCGATGAATATCTCGTGGATCTCGAGCTGAAGAGACTTCAGGTAGTCGATGTCGCTTTCCTTTTCCGGCTGGAACGGATCGAGGATGACCTTGTTTTCGCCGGCCGTGTAGACGCGGCGTTCCACACCGATCTTCTTCAGCAGTTCAGGGAAACCGAAGCCGCCGGAGACGACGCCGATCGAGCCGACGATCGAGGTGGCATCGGCAAAGATCTCGTCGCCGGCGAGCGCGATCATGTAACCGCCCGAAGCCGCCACGTCCTCGACGAAGACCAGGACGCGCTTGTTCTTTTCCTCGGCAAGCGCGCGGATGCGGTCGAAGATCATGCGCGACTGCACCGGCGAGCCGCCGGGCGAATTGATCGACAGCACGACGGCGGGGCTCTCCTTCTTCGAGAAGGCCTTTTCGAGGGCCGGCGCGACGTTTGCGAGATTGAGCTGCTGCTTGAAACGGCCGCCCCCGCTCATGATTGCGCCATGCAGGCGCACGACCGGAATCACCAGCCCGTCATTGCGGAACCGCTTCGGCACCAGACGCTTCAACAAACCCGCCATCGATCGCTTACCTCGCATTGTCGTTCATGTCGCACCGAGATGTAAGATGCGGGGCCACAAACACAATGGCGGACCTTGGAAAATCATCGCCCGCGGCGGGGATAGGAGGCGCGGCCGTTGTTGAGATCGTCGACAAGCGCGGAGAACTTGTGGCTTGCCGGATCGTCGTGCATGAGGAGCGGCGCGCGCAGGTTGAGCCTTGCGCGCGAGCCCTTGATCGCCGTCACCAGGATGCGCACGGCATTCTCGCCGGCCCGCGGATAGACCGGCGTCACCTCGAGCCCGCCGAAACGCCGGCCGCAGGCGTCGATGATGTCGGCAATCGATTGCGGCCGGGCGATCAGGGACAACTGACCACCCGGCACCATGATGGCGCCCGCCGTGCGGATCCAGCTTTCAAAGAGATCCTCGGTCATCGCATGGGCCGCGGCCTTCAGCGCGTCCGGTGTCTTGCGGTCGCCCGCATCGTTGAAGGGCGGGTTCATGATGACGTGGTCGAACACATCGTCGACAAGGCCGGCGGCGACCCGCGCCCGGCCCGTGAGTGTGACGTCCGCCTCGATGAGCGAGATGCGGTCGGCCAGCGCGGCATTCTCGGCGAGCCCCAGGCTCCTTGCCGCATAGGCGATCATCTCGGGAGAGCGCTCGACCAGGGTCACCCTGGCATGCGCGAGCCGGGCGGCGACAGCGAGGCCGGCAGCACCGGCGCCGGCGCCGAGATCGGCGACAGACACGGCACCCTCGGCATCGACCAGAGATGCCAGCAGCATGGCATCCATGCCGGCCCGATGCCCCCGGCCCTTCGGCTGGACCAGATGGAAGCGGCCGCGATGGAAAGCGTCGACGGTCTCGGCGATCTGCTCGGAGGCGGGCACGGCTCAGTTCACCGGATCACGCAGCTCGTCGCCGAGGCCGGCATCGGTGAGAATGGCGCGCGCCTCGTCGGCCCGATCACTTTCCACGAGCAGGCGACGCGCCAACATGCCGAGCGAACCTTCGAGAATGCTCATGGACTGATCGGCGATCATGCAGGAAATTCCCGCGTCTTTCATCAGACTCTCGGCAAAGGACAGGAGAACGACGTCGTTGCTGCGGATTATCTCGTGCATGGCGCCTCAAAACCCTCCCTAAAAAGGCCTAGGCGGCCGATTCGGGCTTGCCCATCATGCGGCCGCTTTTTATTGTCGCGCCGAGAATGCAATAGGAGTCCGGTGCGTTGGGCGTAGTCATACCGCTTGAGGAAAACAAAAACAAACAGGCTTCCATCCAGCCTCTGGTGGACCTGGCCAAGCCGGGCATGGAACGGGTGAACCAGCTCATTCTGTCGAAGGCCGGATCCGACGTGCAGATGATTCCCGAAGTGGCGAACCACCTGATCTCGTCCGGCGGCAAGCGGCTGCGGCCGATGCTGACGCTCGCCTCCGCAGCGCTGTTCGGCTACCAGGGCGATGGCGACGTGAAGCTCGCCACCAGCGTGGAATTCATGCACACCGCGACCCTGCTGCACGACGACGTGGTCGACGAGAGCGATCTTCGCCGCGGCAAGTCGACCGCCCGCATGATCTGGGGCAACCAGGCGAGCGTGCTGGTCGGCGACTTCCTGCTCGGCCAGGCCTTCCGCATGATGGTCGAGGTCGGATCGTTGGAAGCGCTCGACGTTCTCTCGGCCGCCGCATCGGTGATCGCCGAGGGCGAGGTGCTGCAGCTTTCCGTCGCCAAGAACATGGAGACCACCGAGGACGACTATCTGTCGGTCATCCGCGCCAAGACGGCGGCGCTCTTTGCTGCAGCGGCCGAAGTCGGCCCGATCATCGCCGGCGCCGACAAGGCCGGCCGCAATGCGCTCAAATCCTACGGCATGAATCTCGGGCTGGCCTTCCAGCTGGTCGACGATGCGCTCGACTACGGCGGCAAGGCGGCCGATCTCGGCAAGAATGTCGGCGACGATTTCCGCGAGGGCAAGATCACGCTTCCGGTCATCCTCGCCTATCGGCGCGGCACCAAGGAAGAGCGCGAATTCTGGCGCGAAGCGATCGAACAGGGGCGCAATGACGACGCCCGGCTGGACAAGGCGCTCGGCCTCATCACCAAATACGGCGCGCTGAACGACACGATTGCCCGTGCCCTGCACTACGGCACCATCGCCCGCGACGCGCTGGCGCCGCTGCCCGAGACCGAGTGGAAGTCTGCACTGATGGACGTCATCGATTTCTGCATTGCCCGCGTCAACTGACGGGTCACCGGGGGTCGCCTTGCAGGGCTGCTTCAAAAAAGCCATTCTGTGCAGGAATCATTCCCGCATTCTGGGGTATCAACAGCCCGTGTCGGCTGGTCATCGATTCTTGAAAGGCTCTTTCATGCGGCAAAGTCTTGCCATCCGTCTGCTCGCCGGTACGGCGCTCGCCATTCTGGTCGGCGTGTTCCCTTCCGGCCTCGTGCATGCCCAGGCCGCCGACGAGGTGAAGCCTGCCGAGACGCAGACGTTCGACCTCGAGAGCGTCGACACGTTTTCCGGCGCCTTCCTCGCCGGCCGCACGGCCGATGCCGACAGGGACTACGAGAACGCCATCGCGCTCTACAAGAAGGCCCTGTCGTTCTCGCCGAACGAACTCGACATTCAGGAACGGCTGATGATCGCCCTGTTCATGAACGGCGATTTCGATGAGGGCGTGGTCCTTGCCGAAGAATTGAAGAGCGACGATGCCGTCGAACGCGTCACCTCCGTGGCGCGCGCGCTCGAAGCCGTGCGCAAGGGCGACTTCACCGGCGCGGAAAAGATCCTCACCTACAGCGGACCGAACGACCTCGACCGGCTGATGAACCAGTTGCTCGTCGCCTGGACCAAGGTCGGCGCCGGCCAGGGCAAGGAAGCGCTGAGCCTGGTCGAGGGGCTGAAGGGTCCCGAATGGTACGGCATCTTCCAGCACTACAATGCCGGGGCGATCGCTGCGCTTACCGGCGATGCCGATGCGGCGCGCCGCAACTTCGTCGATGCGCTGACCGACAAGTCCGGCGCCGCCACTGCGCCCGACACCTTTACCCGCACGGTCATTTCGCTGGCGACACTCGAAGCGCAGCTCGGCAACAAGCAGAAGGCGCTGGATGCCATTTCGGCCGGCGACGAGCTGATCTCGAACTTCGCCCCGTTCAAGGCCTTGCGCGAGCACATCGAAGCCGGTGAAAAGCCGGAACCGCTCGCCAAGACCGCCGCCCAGGGCGCGGCCGGCGTGTTGTTCTCGATCGGCGGTGCACTCAACCGCGACGGCGCCGAAGATACCGTGATGCTCTATCTGCAGCTTGCCCGCGCTCTCGACCCGACGAGCGCCGATACGCTGATCATGCTCGGCGGGCTCGCCGAGGCTGCCAAGCAGCCGGAACGGGCCATCCGCCTCTACAGCGAAGTGCCTGCCACCTCGCCGATGCGCCGCATTTCCGAACTGCAGCTCGGCCTGACGCTTGCCGAGACCGGCAAGGTCGATGAAGCCCGCGCCCACCTCAAGTCGCTGATCGATTCCGATCCGGCCGACATCCGCAGCTATCTCGCCTATGGCAGCGTGCTGTCCGACGCCAAGGACTATCCCGCCATGGCGGCGAACTACGACAAGGCCGTCGAGATCATCGGCTCGAACCCGGCCAAGGGCTATTGGTCGATCTTCTTCCAGCGCGGCATCGCCTATGAGCGCCTGAAGAAGTGGGACCAAGCGGAGCCGAATTTCCGCAAGGCGCTTGAACTCAATCCGGAGCAGCCGCAGGTCCTCAACTATCTCGGCTATTCCTGGGTCGACATGAACCGCAACCTGGACGAAGGCCTCGACATGATCCGCAAGGCGGTCGAGCTTCGCCCGGACGACGGCTATATCGTCGACTCGCTCGGCTGGGCCTATTTCCGCCTCGGCCGTTTCGACGAGGCGGTGCGGGAGCTGGAGCGCGCGATCGAGCTCAAGGCAGGAGACGCGACGATCAACGACCATCTGGGCGACGCCTATTGGCGCGTCGGCCGCAAGCTGGAAGCCACCTACCAGTGGAAGCGGGCGCTGATTTCCAAGCCGGACCTGGCGGAGATCCCGAAGATCGAGGCGAAGCTTCGTGACGGCCTGCCGGAGACCGCTCCCGAAGTCGCGGCCAAGACTGGCGAGCCGGCACAGACCGGCGCCATGACGGACGCCGAGAAGAGCCAGGCTGCGGCCGGCGAAGACGGCTACACGGTCAAGGCCGGCGATTCCCTGTGGGGGATCGCCACGGAGACCTACGGCGACGGCCAGCGCTTCATGGACCTGATCAACGCCAATCCGGATCTCAAGCGCAATCCGGATCGCATCTATCCCGGCCAGCAGTTGAAGATGCCGAAGAACGGCAACTGAGGTCATGCCCGCCCATGCGACGCGCGAGGCAGCGCCGGCCAAGATCAATCTGGCGCTGCACGTCACCGGCCAGCGGGCCGACGGCTATCACCTGCTCGACAGCATTGTGGCCTTCGCCAGCCACGGCGACCGGCTGAGCTTCTCGTCGGCGGAGCGCGATTCGTTCAGCCTTGACGGCCGCTTCGGCCCGCTTCTGTCGGACAAGGCCGAGGGCAAGGACGGCAATCTGGTGCTCAAGGCGCGTGACCTGCTGCGGGATGCGCTGACCGCACAGGGGCGGACGACACGACCGGTGGCCATCGAACTGGAAAAAAAACTGCCGGTTGCCTCAGGGATCGGTGGCGGCTCGGCGGACGCCGCAGCGACGTTGAGAGGCCTCCTGCGGTTCTGGCAGGCCTCGCTTTCTCCCGACAGGCTTTCGGAGATCGCGCTGAAGCTCGGCGCCGACGTGCCGATGTGCCTGGAAAGCCGACCGCTCCGGGCGCGCGGTATCGGCGAACAGATCGACATGCTGGACGCCATGCCAGGCTTTGCCCTGGTGCTTGCCAATCCGCTGCAAGCGGTTTCGACGCCGGACATCTTCCGGCGCCTGACCCATAAGGACCATCCGCCGATCGACGAACCGCCAGCCAATGGCGACCGCGGGGCATGGATCCGCTTTCTGGCCGGCCAGCGCAACGATCTCGAAGCCCCTGCCCGCGCGCTCCTTCCCGAGATCGCCGTGATCTCGGACATGCTGCGCAATGCCGGCGCGCGCCTCGTGCGCATGTCCGGTTCGGGGGCGACCTGCTTCGGCATATTCGACGATCGAACCGCCGCCGGCGCTGCGGAGCGACAATTGTCTCGACTGCGGCCGGACTGGTATTTTCAGGCGACGGAAACGACCGGAAACACAATCGGCTAGATCACGCCGGCGGCCGATGCCTCAGGCTCGGCCCTGGCGTGCCACCCAGGACGGGACGAGTTCGCTCGATAGCCGGCGCGGCTTGTGTCCCAGCGCCAGGTGCCCCAGTGCCATGCCGGACCTTGCGACGGCGATCGCCTGGCCCTTGGGCAGCAGCAGACCATGTTCCAGCGGCGGGGTGCTTCTGGCGATCCGCCGGAAGAACGGCTGCCGATGATTGCGTGACTGCGAGAAGCGCGCCGGCGAGGTGTTGAGCGCGACATACTCGCCGATCTCGTCGATCCAGCCATGCAGCGGACGGGCGCCGGCCTCGACCAGCAACAGCCATTCGCCGCGCGCCGCGCGCAGCACGTCCTTGATGTCCCACTGCGCATAAAAGCGGCAACCCGCGGCATCCGCGACGCGTGACGAGCCGTCCGACGAACCGTGATCGAGCACGATCACGTCGCTCACCAGCCCCTCGACTGCACCCGCGACAAGAACGGAAAGCGTCTGGGCGAGCTCCGGCTCCTGATCGCGGCATTCCATCATCACTGTCAACATTGCCTATGTTTATCGCATCGCACAAACGATTGCCACCGCCACTTTCGCATTTTTGTTCTTGCATTGTTCTCTTTTCCACGCTAGGAATTTAATCATCGAGACGGGGTGATGGCCCCGCGAGGAGCAAACATGAACGAGCTGTCTCTTGTGGCGCGGGCTGCCTTCCAGCCCGCCAATACGGCGGATATTGCCGACGCACTAGTCGCCTCCTCGGGCCTCAGGATCGAGGTGGACCGTCGCCGCGGTCGCGCTGCCGGCATGAACCCGTCCGGCCGCTTCGAGCCGCATGAACGCGTCACCTTCGATGATGGCTGGGAAAGCCTCGAGGACATGCCGCCCTTCCGCACCGAGGTGCAGGTCGAGCGTCCGCGCACCATCATCACCCGCAATGATTCCCCCGACATTCCGTTCGACCGCTCGATCAATCCCTATCGCGGCTGCGAGCACGGCTGCATCTATTGTTTCGCCCGCCCGACCCATGGCTACATGGGCCTTTCCGCCGGGCTCGACTTCGAGGCCAAGCTGTTCGCCAAGCCGGATGCGCCGAAACTGCTGGAGCGGGAACTTGCCAAGGTCGGCTACAAGCCGCGCACCATCGCGATCGGCACCAATACCGATCCCTACCAGCCGATCGAGCGGGAATGGCGCATCATGCGGCAGATCCTCGAAGTGCTGGACCGGGCCAATCATCCGGTGACCGTGGTCACCAAGTCGGCGCTCGTGCTGCGCGATCTCGACATCCTGTCCTCGATGGCCGAACGTGGCCTGGCCAAGGTGGCGATCTCGGTTACCACGCTCGACCGCAAGCTGGCCCGCACCATGGAACCGCGCGCCTCGACGCCGACCAAGCGGCTGGAGGCGATCAAGGCGCTGACCGAGGCCGGCGTGCCGACGGGCGTGATGATGGCGCCGGTGATCCCTGCCCTCAACGACCACGAGATCGAGCGGGTTCTGGATTCGGCCAAGGCCGCCGGTGCCCGGGAGGCGGGCTACGTGTTGCTGCGCCTGCCGCTGGAAGTGAGCCCGCTGTTCCGGGACTGGCTGCTGCAGCACTATCCGGACCGCTATCGCCACGTCATGTCGCTGGTGCGCTCCATGCGCGGCGGCAAGGACTATGACGCCGAGTTCGGCAAGCGCATGAAGGGCGCCGGTCCCTACGCCTGGCAGATCAGCCGGCGCTTCGAGATGGCAACCAAGCGGCTCGGCATGGTTCGCCGCAGCGTGCATCTGCGCGACGATCTTTTCGTGCCGCCGGACGGCAGCGGCGTGCAGTTGTCGCTGCTCTGACACCATGCGGATGCGCCCAGGAGGACGCATCCAGACGCATCAGATACCCAGGCGAGCCGTCTCTCGCCTGCCCTCCTTAGGGGTCGGCTCGCCCTCCCCTGCCGTTTCCGGTGCGGTCCGCCGCCTTGCGCCGGAAGATAAGTCCCTGGCTGCCGCCCCGACGGCCGCTTCCCCTGCCGGCTGTCGATGCCGGGGACTTGCAGGAGATCGGGTGCGCGTGCGATTTCTGCCGCATGAAATCTCGCACGCCACCCGATTCTCCGAGTTTTTTCGCCGACCTGCCGGCCAGCCCCGATTTCGAGTTCGAGAGGCTGGCGGCCAAGCGCGGCTTCTTCCCCGTCGCCGGCACGGATGAGGCCGGGCGGGGGCCGCTCGCCGGTCCCGTCGTTGCGGCGGCCGTCATTCTCGACGAAGCGGACATCCCCGAAGGGCTGAACGATTCGAAGAAGCTGACCGCCGCGCACCGCGGGCGCCTGTTCGATGCGATCCTCGCCACCGCCACGGTCTCCATCGCCTCCTCCTCGCCCCGCCACATCGATGCGCGCGACATCCGCAAGGCGAGCCTCGACGCGATGCGCCGGGCCGTGGCGGGCCTTGCCCTGCCGCCACTGCATGTGCTGGCCGACGGGCGCGACGTGCCGGACGGGCTGATCTGCTCGGGACGGGCCGTGGTCAAGGGCGATTCGCGGTCGCTGTCGATCGCCGCCGCCTCGATCGTCGCCAAGGTCACGCGCGACCGCATGATGGCCCGCGCCGGCCTCGTCTATCCCGCCTATGGCTTCGACAGCCACGCCGGCTATGGCACCGACCGCCACCGCGCGGCCATCGCCGTGCATGGCCCCTGCATCCTGCACCGCATGAGCTTCAGACCGCTGCGCAGCGATGGCGAGGACATCCTCGACGAGCCGCTTTCCTGACGCACGACGTTGCGCGTGCCGGCACGCATATCTCGCCGCCAATCGCTGCAATGATGTGTCTGGCCCGGCATGCGGCGCCCGATGCTACCAGCGCCTCGACCTTCCTTCCATCGGGCAAAGAAAAGCCGGGCGCTTCGGCCCGGCTCTTCAAACACTCACGATGATCGGCACCTCAGTTGAGGCGGCCTTTGACCTCGCCAAGCGAGCCCTTGAACAGGTTGTTCTGCACGGCCGCATCGGTCTTCTTGGCAAGCACCGCTTCGGCTGCGGCAATAGCCAGGTCGACGGCCGCCGAGCGCACGGCGTTGACGGCTTCCGTCTCGGCCTGCTTGATCTTCTGCTCGGAGAGCGCATTGCGGCGCGCCACGAACTCCTCGGTCTTCTGCTTGGCTTCCGCCGTCAGCATGGCCGCTTCGCGTTCGGCGGCGGCGACGATGCCAGCGGCTTCCGCTTCGGCTTCCTTACGCTTGCGCTGGTATTCAGCCAGAACGTGCTGGGCTTCCTCGCGCAGGCGCTTGGCTTCCGCCAGTTCGTCACGGATCTTGTCGGCGCGGGCGTCGAGCGACTTCGCCACCATGCCCGGAACCTTGAGATAGACGATCAGGGCGAAGAACAGGAGAAGGCCGACGAAGGCGAAGAATGTTGCGTCGAATTGCATGTTCAAGCCCCCTGCTTGCCGGCGACGCCGCTGACGGCGGCCTTGATGTCGGCGGCGGTTGCCTTGGTGCCGATCAGCTGCTCGACGATCGAACCGACCGTGTCGACGGCGATGGTGTCGACTTCAGCGAAAGCCTTTGCCTTGATCTCGGCGATGCGAGCCTCGGCGGCTGCGACCTTGCCGGTGAGTTCCGCTTCGACTGCGGTCCGTTCGGCGTCGGCCTTGGCCTTGGCGCTGTCGCGCGCGGTCGCTGCGATCTGCCCGGCCTTTGCCCTGGCAGCAGCGAGCTCGCGCTCGTATGTTTCAATGGCGGTATCGGCCTCGGACTTCAGCCGGGCGGCCTCATCGAGGTCCTGGGCGATCCGGTCATGCCGGTTTTCCAGGATGCCACCGACGCGCGGCACGATGACCTTCTGCATGAGCACGTAGAAAAGACCGAACGTGATCACCAGCCAGAGCAGCTGGGATGCATAGGTAGACTGGTCGAACGGCGGGAAAACGCCGCCACCATGTCCTGCGTCTTCGGCGACGCCGGTCTCCGTGTGGACTTGGCCCTGTGCCGGAGCCTCTTCCGTGTGGATCTGGCCCTGTGCCGGAGCCTCTCCCGTATGGGTCTGGCCCTGCGCCGGAGTTTCCTCGGCAAAGGCGGGGGTCACAAACATGCTCACCTCCAGGTGTATTCTCAAATGCGAAGGATCACGGCCGCCTCAGGGCGAGCCGTGACCCCAGAACCCGGCCGGTATTAGACGGCGAACAGGAGGAGGAGAGCGATGAGCAGCGAGAAGATGCCCAGAGCTTCCGTAACGGCGAAGCCGAATACCAGACGGCCGAACTGGCTGTCAGCGGCAGACGGATTGCGCAGTGCGCCGGACAGGTAGTTGCCGAAGATGTTGCCGAGGCCGAGAGCCGTGCCGGCCATACCAAAGCAAGCCAGACCTGCGCCGATGTACTTTGCTGCTTCCGCTTCCATGATTGATCTCCTTAGAATGGTTGTTGCGGCGAATGACTGACGTCTTCAGACGTCAATGTCGGTGATCCTTAGTGCCCGCCAGGGTGAATTGCGTCGTTGAGGTACATGCAAGTCAGTACCGCAAAGACATAAGCCTGCAGGAAGGCGACGAGGAACTCGAGACCCGTCAGAGCGACGGTCATGATCAGGGGCAGAATGGCGCCGCCAATGCCCAGCGCACCCAGGGTTCCGAGCGAGGCGACGAAGCCTGCGAACACCTTGAGCGTAATGTGTCCGGCCAGCATGTTGGCGAACAGACGAATGGAGAGCGAGATCGGACGCGACAGGAACGAGATCACTTCGATCGGCACGACGAGCAGCAGCAGCGCCGCCGGCACGCCCGAGGGCACGAACAGCTTGAGGAAGCCGAAGCCGTGCTTCATGAAACCATAGACCAGCACGGTGCCGATGACGAAGATCGCCAGAGCGAAGGTGACGATGATCTGGCTGGTGATGGTGAAGAAGTAGGGCATCATGCCGAGCAGGTTCGCGGTCAGCACGAACATGAACAGCGAGAAGACCATGGGGAAGAACTTCATGCCGTGGCTGCCGGCGCCTTCGCGCAGCATCGAGGCGATGAATTCGTAGGACATCTCGGCGACCGACTGCGCGCGGGTCGGGATCAGGCCGCGGCTCGAGGTCGAGAAGTAGAGAAAGGCGGAAGCGCAGGCGACCGTTGCGACCATGAACAGCGAAGCATTGGTGAACGAAAAATCAATCCCGCCGATCTCGATCGGAACAATCTTCTGGATCTGGAACTGATGAGTCGGATCGTTTGACACCGTCTGGTCTCTTTCGCTTTTAGTCCGCCCGCGAGCGGAGGTCTGCCTGTGTAGCGCTTCGCGGCCCTGATCAGCCGGCGTCGCGCTTATTCTCTGCCTCAGTGCTGCGGTCCGCCGGATGGGGCGACGCCACCTTGCCCGCAGTCCTCAGCACGTTCAAAACACCGGCACAGAACCCGAGTAACAGGAGCACGATCATGCCCCAGGGCGCAGTACCGACAAAACGGTCGAAAAGATAGCCCAGGATTGCACCAACGACGACGGCGGAGATAAATTCGCTCGAGAGCTTCATGGCCTCGGCATAACCTTTCCGGTTCTGCTCGGCCCGCTCGTCGGCGGCTTTTTCACCACTCGTCTCGACACCCTTGACCGCCAGTTCGGCAGCCAGGCGCCTGCGACGCTCTTCCAGACCCTCTTCACGGTTATCGGTCATGATCCCCTCCGTCCGTTCTGCGTTTCTCCGGACCGCGCTTGGCCCGACAGCAATGTAGATACGGCAGGATTTGAACCCTTCCAGCCCGTCTTGAAGTCGCGCGCACCATAATTTTGAGAGCCCCCATAGTCAAGGCATACCAAGGGCAAGTTTCACCACAAATTAACCGGGGAAAATCATAGACTTAAGTTGAAAGCGCCGAATCTTGGGGAGCACTTGGCGGGAAAACCGCGCCAATGGTCGCAAGGAGCGCCGCCATTTGGTCGGGGATCAGCTCCAGCCGCCGCCATAGGTGCGGTAGAAGACGTGCAGGCCGATGCGACCGACCTTCTTCATCGTGCGGGCCCAGCCCGGGCGGACATAGATCGCATGATAATGCGTCGAGGAGCCGACTTCCTTCAGCCAGATCTTGCCGGCGGTGACGGCGAGCGCCACTTCGCGGGCGACTTTCCAGTGGTGCTGGGAGTTCACCCGATCCTTGATGTTGTCGCAGGCGAAGGAGAACTGGCAGCGATTGCGCCAATCCTCGTTCTGGTAGACGACGCCGCAGATCGTGTCGGGATAGGCCGGATTGCGCACGCGGTTGAGGATGACCTGCGCGACGGCGGCCTGGCCCTTGACCGATTCGCCGCGCGATTCGAAATAGATGCCCGAGGCGAGGCACTGCTGTTCGCGGGCGGAGAAGACCGATGGCGGCAGCACGCTGGCCGCCCAGGCATGATCGTTCGGACCGATGGTCGGGACGAAGCGGCCGGATTCGGGCTTCCTGGTCAGCAGGGCATCGAATGGTGAAACGCTGGCGAAATCCGGCTCGGCCGGCGCATATGCCGTCGCCAGCACATCCGCCTGGCGGTTGGTGACGAGCGAAGCGAGCATGGGCGGCACGCCGATGTCCGCGGCCGGTTCCGGCTTCTTGAAATAGAAGGCTGCGAGTTCTACAGGTTTGGCCTTGGAGCGGACGAAGGCCGTCAGTTCGTTCGGCGTCTTCTTTGGATCCATCAGCGAGGAGGTGCGCTTCAATACCGAGCCTGCCGTGAAGGCTTTGGGCGGCTGCATCGCCTCCACCGCGATCACCCTGCCCTTCTTCAGGCTGCGGGTCACGCGATCCTCGTCGGGCAGCGGATCGGCTTCGTCCTTGCCGCCGTCAAAGGCGATCTTGCGGCCGTCGGGGAGGAGGATGCCGCTGTCCTTGTTGAGCGAGGACGAAACCCCGGAGTCGCCAAAGGCGAGTTGTGCCTGATGGATCGATCCCGCCGGCGATGCGGTCAGCACCATGCGCCAGTTGCTGCTGCCCCGGTCGTTGCCGGTGATCAGGCCAGCGAGATCGGCCTGGGCGGCGATCGACGGGGAGGCAAGCCATGAAACGAGGCCAAAGAGCAAGGGCGAAGTCCACCGCTCCAGACGCAAGGCGGACAGCTTCAGCAGACGGCTTCTCGGGCGCAAACCGGTACTCCACACGTTACAACGGCTATATTAGAGAAATATCCGTCATTAACCTTGATGCTTGGTTAATGCGCATGCCGTCCCTGTCACCGCAGGTACAAAAAAGCCGCCGGGCGACGGCGGCTTTGAAGGCATCCGGGACTGTCCCTTCAGATAATGACGTGGGAGCCCAGTTCGACGACGCGATTGGCCGGCAGGCGGAAATAGTCCGACGGGTCGGTCGCCGTGTTGGCCAGCGTGATGTAGAGGCGATCCTGCCAATAGGGCATGCCCGATTTCGCATCCGGAACCAGCTTGCGCCGGCCGAGATAGAAGGAGGTCGACATGATGTCGAACTTCAGGCCGCCGCGCCGCAGATTGGCCAGCGCCTTGGAGACGTTCTGGTTCTCCATGAAGCCGAAGCGGATCTCGACGCGCGAGAAGCGTTCGGACAGCTGTTCCACCACGAAGCGCTCCGCCTCGGTTGCCCGCGGCCGGTTCACCGTCTTGATGGTGAGGATGATGTTGCGCTCGTGGATGACGTGGTTGTGCTTGAGATTGTGCAGCAGGGCGGCCGGGGCGGTCTCCGGATCGCTGGTCAGGAAGATCGCCGTACCGGCGACGCTGACGGGCGCGTGCTCGCTTTTCTTCTCGATCGCGGCGATGAAGGAGGCAAGCGGTACGTCGGCATGGCGGGTCTTGGCGAACAGGATGGCCGTGCCGCGACGCCAGGTCCACATCACCACGGTGAAGCCGGCGGCAAACAGGACCGGCACATAGCCGCCGTCATGCACCTTGAGCATGTTCGCCCCGAGGAACACCAGTTCGAGCACGAACAGCGGCAGCAGCAGGACGATCGACGTCATGGCGCTCCAGTTCCAGCGGGTGCGCACGAAGCTGAAGGCCATGATCGTGGTGACCACCATGGCCCCGGTCACGGAAATGCCATAGGCCGTCGCCAGCGCCTCGGAGCTCTGGAACAGCAGGACGAGCGCGAGCACGCCGAACAGCAGAAGGGCATTCACCGTCGGCAGGTAGATCTGCCCGGTATGGGTCTCCGAGGTGAAGAGGATCTGCATGCGCGGCAGGAAGCCGAGATGGATCGCCTGGCGCACCAGCGAGAAGGCGCCGGTGATCACCGCCTGGCTGGCAATGATGGTGGCAGCCGTCGCCAGGACGACGACCGGCAGCAGCGCCCATTCCGGAAACATCAGGAAGAACGGATCAGAGGCGGCCTCGGGGTGTTGCATCACCAGCGCGCCCTGCCCCAGATAGTTCAGCACCAGGGCGGGAAACACCAGGGCGAACCAGGCCCACTGGATCGGCCGGCGGCCGAAATGGCCAAGGTCGGCATAAAGCGCCTCGGCACCGGTGACCGTCAGGAAGACGGCGCCGAGCACGATGATGCCGAGGAAGCCCTCGCGCAGCAGGAAGCTGACGGCATGCCAGGGATTGAAGGCGGCGAGGATGCCAAAATCGTCGGCGATATGCACGACGCCGCCAAGCGCCATGACGACGAACCATACGGCGGTGATCGGGCCGAAGAACTTCGCGACAGCCCCCGTTCCGTGCGACTGCACGGCGAAGATCCCGATCAGGATGCCGACGGAGATCGGCACGATGAAGCTTTCCAGATCCGGCGTCACGAGCTTCAGACCCTCGACCGCCGAGAGAACGGAGAGCGCCGGGGTGATCATCGAATCCCCGAGGAACAGCGCGGCGCCGATCAATCCGAGGATCATCAGCACCGAGCCATGGCTGCCGGCCTTCTTCGACAGGAGCGCCAGGAGCGAGAGCGTGCCGCCCTCCCCGTCGTTGTCGGCCCTGAGAAGGAAGAGTACATATTTGAGCGTCACGATGATGGTGAGCGTCCAGATGATGAGCGAGATCAGACCGATGATCTCCTCGCGCTCGATGCCGCCATCGGCGATCGGCTTCAGCGCCTCGCGGAAGGCGTAGAGCGGGCTGGTGCCGATGTCGCCGTAGACGACGCCGACCGAGCCGAGGCTCAGCCAGAAGAGGCTGCGGAAATCCTTGGGTGCTTCCGGAATTTCAGAGGTTTCTTGGGCCATGGGACATCTGGCTTCTCAGAGCCAGCCTTTCCAACGAAAGAAGAGGAATGGAATGATCGCCGACAGCAGCATAGCGCCAATGGCAAGGGCATAGCCGAACTGCCAGTGCAGTTCCGGCATGAACTCGAAGTTCATACCGTAGATCGAGGCGACCAGGGTCGGCGGCAGGAAGACGACGGAAGCGATCGAGAAGATCTTGATGATGGCATTCTGCTCGACGTTGATCAGCCCCAGCGAGGCATCGAGCAGGAAGGTGATGTTGTTCGAAACGAAGCCGGCATGCTCGGACAGCGACTGGATGTCATGGGCGACGATCCGGCACAGTTCGTCGGCCTCGTGGTCCTTGCGGATCAGCGGCAGCGAACGCAGGAACGTGACCAGACGCGACAGCGACGTCAGGCTGTCGCGCGCCTTGCTCACCAGGCGATGGTGGCTGGCGATGTCGAGCAGCTTGTCCTCGAGGAAACGGGGCGGCCGGCGCTTTGCCGTCTTGCTGTCGACGAAGACCTCGGCCGACAGCGCGTCGAGGCGGGCGACGGCGATCTCCAGCACTTCCG
Organism: Allorhizobium sp. GW101-3B10; assembly: GCF_059424725.1. NCBI lineage: Bacteria > Pseudomonadati > Pseudomonadota > Alphaproteobacteria > Hyphomicrobiales > Rhizobiaceae > Allorhizobium > Allorhizobium sp. GW101-3B10. Next base: position 2,922,214 of record NZ_JBWKZR010000001.1, read on the forward strand.
CCGTTCGGTCGACGACGGTTTCGAGCAGGCGGGCCATCATTTCCGCGCCGGTCTGATACTTGCCGGGGACGCGCAGAAGCGCCGCGCTGAACAAAGCGAATGCCCGTGGTTCGGCATAGCGGATGGTGATGAGGCGATTGTCGCTGAGGATGAAGGCGACATCGGTCAGCTCCGGAAGGTCGGTCTCGACGTGATAGACCAGAGAACCGGTCATGAATACCACACAATCCTCGACATAAAGTCTGCTGGAAGGCTCGATGTCCTTCAGGTCGTCGCGGGTCGGCAGCGGAACGCCGAGAAGCCGTTCCGCCAGCGCTTCCTCGGCCCTGTCCGGATCGAGGAGATCGATCCACAGGATGGCGGAATCGAGCGTGGTGCGCGGATCACTCGCGCGAATGACTTCCGCCGTTCCGTCGGGTCGGTAGGCCCTGATCAAATTCGAAACACTCTCATGGCGCCCCGTGTCACGGCCGCTGCTGGTCACAGCGGGCGACCAAACACCTCGCCGCCGAAAAATGCAAGAGCCTTATTGCGGCGACCGGCAGGGCACCGACGACTTCCACTTTTGCCCTTCGCCGGGACGCGCGTGGCGCGCTCGAGCCAAACGCCAAAGTTGACTTGAATCAAGGCGTGGCAGGCCCTCGGCCCTACAATTCCGCCCGTTCCGACTATCGGAACGTCAACGTCGTGGAGGAAATTATGGCAGACAAGTCACCAAGTATTCTTCCGAGCCTCTGGTCCGGCAACCCGTTCGCCGACTTGCGCAAGGAAATGGATCAGGTCGTCGAAAACTTCTTCGGCAAGAACAAGCTGCTCTCCGCATCCGAAGGCGAAGGTTTTCTCGCACCGTCGATCGACGTCGTCGAAAAGGACGACCAGATCGTGCTGACCGCAGAACTTCCCGGTATCGCCGAAAGCGACATCGACATCTCGATCCAGAACGGCGTGCTGAGCCTGAAGGGCGAGAAGAAGATGGAGAAGAAGGACGACAAAGACAATTACCATGTCGTCGAACGGCGCTATGGCAGCTTCCAGCGCTCGATGACCCTGCCGTCCAGCGTGGACGACGCGGCGGTCACCGCCAAGTTCGACAAGGGCGTACTGACCATCACCATGCCCAAGAAGCCGGGCACTGCTCCGGCCGAACGTAAGATCGCGATCGAGAAATAACAAAGGATCGCGCGATCCCGCCGCCCCGTCCGCCGGGGGCGGCGGTCGATCCTTTTGCCGTCGCGTTTACTCGAAGACGATCGAAGGAGCTGCCCGGCCGGAGCGGGCCTGCACCTGCGCCCATACCTTCTCGGCAATCTCGCGATAGACCCTGGCCTGCGGGCCTTCCGGATCGGACACCACGACCGGCGTTCCGGCATCCGACGTCTCGCGAATGGCAATGGTCAGCGGCACTTCGCCGAGGAAGGGCACGCCGATCCGTTCGGCCTCCGCCCTCGCCCCGCCATGACCGAAGATGTCGTAGCGGTTGCCGGTGTCGGGGGCGATGAAATAGCTCATGTTCTCGACGATGCCGAGGACCGGCACCTCGACCTTGTTGAACATGTTGAGTCCCTTGCGCGCGTCGATCAGGGCGAGATCCTGCGGCGTCGAGACGATGACGGCACCGGACAGCGGCACCTGCTGGGCCATGGTGAGTTGCGCATCGCCGGTGCCCGGGGGCATGTCGACCACCAGCACATCGAGATCGCCCCAGGCGACTTCGCGCAGCATCTGCATCAGTGCCGACTGGACCATCGGACCGCGCCAGATCATCGCCGTGCCCTCGTCGACCAGGAAACCCATCGACATGACCTTGATGCCGTAGTTCTCCATCGGCACGATGATGCGGTTCTCGATCTGCTGCGGCCGGCCGGAAATGCCCATCAGGCGCGGCAAGGAGGGGCCGTAGACGTCGGCGTCGAGAATGCCGACCTTGAGGCCGTTGGCCTTCATGGCGAGTGCCAGGTTCACCGCCGTCGTCGACTTGCCGACGCCGCCCTTGCCGGAGGCGACCGCAATGATCGCCCCGATGCCCGGAATGTTCTGCTTGGCCGGACGCTGGCCCGACGGCGCCTGAGCCGGCGCATGGGAATGGGAATGGCCGTGGGCCGCCGGCTGCGGCTTTGCCGCCGGCGCGGCGCCCGCCTTTCGTTCGGCGGTCAGGCTGACCAGCGCGCCCTTGACGCCCGGCATCGCCTTGACCGCCCGTTCGGCGGCCTGACGCAGCGGTTCGAGTTCGTTGGCGCGCTCGGCGGGAACGGTGATGGAGAAATACACCTTGCCGTCGGAGATAAAGACATCCGAGACCATGCCGAGAGCGATGATGTCGCCCTCGAAATCGGGACCGCGAACGGTCCTCAGCGTCTCCAGAACCTGGTCTCTCGTGACTGCGCTCATTCCACCCTCTCAGCGTTCCGCTCCGCCCGGGAGCCGGCTGTGCCCTAGATAGTGGACGGGAACGGGTTCGCCAACCGGAAAAGCGCGCGCACAGGAAGTCCGGCCCGCGGCGGAAGGCCCCGGCGGCGGTCGTGCCGCCATCGGCATTCGGCGAAAAAAAGAAAACCGCCGCCTAATCATGTCCAGAGTGGCGGACATTTTCGACGACGGCTTCCCTTGCCGCACCTTTTTCAGGTGGCTTGCAACGTCCCCTCTGGACTTGTTTCCATGAATGCAGAAACCGTGCCAGGTCGACCACACGGGAAATTTTGATCTGTTTTCAATGCTATAGCTTCGCACATGGGTGGGCGCCTACGGAATACAGGGAAGCCCCCGCCCGCGTTTTGGGCGCAGCCATGGCCGGAAGAGCAAATTTGAGGCAGGCCATGCCGCGGACGGTGCGGCAGGAAAAAAGGCAAAGACCTGACGCGCCGGGCAAAGGGCCGAAACCGGCCCTACTTGATCAGTCCGAGCCTCAGCGCCTTCGCGACCGCCTGCGTGCGGTTCACGGTATCGAGCTTCTTGGTGGCGCGGTTCAGATAGTGGTTGATGGTGTGCTCGGAGAGCCCGAGGATCTCGGCGATCTCGACGCTGGTCTTGCCGGCGGCCGTCCAGTTCAGGCAATCGATTTCCCGCTCCGTCAGCATATCCGTCGCGCGGTTGTCGAGCTCGCGGATCTCGGCCAGCCGATTGTAGACATGGATCGACAGATACATCAGCTCCATCATCTCGGTCGGCGAAAACGCCGCCCGGTCGCCGGCAAACGACACTGCGCCCCGCATGCCTGAGGCATCATGGACCGGGAAGTAGCCCCCGCGCGGCATTCGGTAACGCTCGAACATCGATTTCGAGATCTCGGTCGTGCGGGCATCCCGTTGCTTGGCGACGTGCTCGATGTCGAAGAGGAACGGTGCCGTCGCCGTGCGCAGGCGGATGAGGATGGGGCTGGAGGCCAAGAGGGCGACCTGGTCATATTCGGCGATGAGGTCGGCCGGCCAGTTGGTGATGATCGAGTTGCTCGACAGATCGAGCGATGTCGCCGACGGCAGGTTCAACACCATGAACGCACGCGCGCCATAGTGCTCGGTCAGCCGCTTCATGAAACGGAAGACATCGAACTGGGTCTTGAATCCACCAATGTCGGCGACGTAGTCCGCAATGCGGTTGGTGCCGTCAGTCTCAATCACGCTCATCGTATAGTTTTTTCTTCGCAAAGCCCCAGAATCGGCAAGCGGCGACTTCTACCGACAGCAGGCCCGGACCTCGACTGCAATCGAAGGCGTGTCCGTCGCCGCTGGGCCGCTTCCCCTGAAACACAATCGAACCACAAATGACAATCGTCAGACAACTCTTCCGCATGTCGCGTGAAACGTCGCGACCAATCTTTGTTGACACACAATGGAAGAGTTATATCGATTGCGGTAGACCAACATGCGGGATCGCCCGCGAATCCAGCCTGCCGACGCTTCGGACCATAACCGCAGAAACATGGTGCAGTCCAGCAACTAACTTTATTTTACGGTAAACCCCTGTCAACAAGGGGGCGGATGCCGGCTTGCCCCCGGGCAAGATCAAGGGGAAGGAGACCACATGCCGTCACACCATTCGTTTGCTGGATTGATCCTCGATGAAACCCGGCTGGAACTCGGAGAGGGACCTACCTACGATCCCGACCTCGATTGCCTTTGGTGGTTCGACATTCTCGGCCGGAGCCTGCGGCGTCTCGACCTTGCGACCGGTACGGCGAGCGCCCACGCCCTGCCCTTCCTAGGCAGCGTGATCGCACGCACCGACGGCGGCCGTCACCTCATCGCCTCCGACCAGGGCCTGTTCCTGCGCGACCTCGCCTCGGGCGAACTCAGCCACCATTGCGAACTGGAACCGGAGAGCCGCGGCAATCGCTCCAACGACGGCCGGGTGCATCCTTGCGGCGCGCTGTGGATCGGCACGATGGGCAAGGCAGCGGCAACCGGCGCCGGCGCGATCTACCATGTGGCCGGCAAGACCGTGACCCGGCTCTTCGACAAAATCAGCATCCCCAATGCCATCTGCTTCTCGCCTGACGGTGCCACCGGCTATTTCGTCGATTCCAAGGTCAACACGCTGATGCGCGTACCGCTGGACCCTGCGACGGGTCTTCCGACCGGTGCGGCCAGCCTGTTCATCGACGGGCGTGACCAGCCGGGCGTATTCGACGGCTCGGTCTGCGACGCCAAGGGCGATATCTGGAATGCGCGCTGGGGCGGCGGCGGGGTGGATCGATATGATGCGCAGGGCCGCCACCTTGCCCGCTATGACATGCCGGCACAGCGCGTGACCTGCCCGGCCTTCTTCGGGCGCAATGCCGACCGGCTGGTGGTGACGTCCTGCTGGGAGGGGCTCGATGCCGCCGGACGTGCTGCGGATTCGCTGGCCGGCGCCACCTTCGAACTCGGCGTGGCGGTCGAAGGCCGCATCGAGCCGGCCTTCAGACTCTGACGGAAAGGGCCGGCGCCAACAGCCGGCCAATGCCGCCACGAGACCGGCAAACGCAAAATTGTTCCCTGCAAAGGCAAAAATTTACCCGACAAGGCCACGGGAACGAATAGCGGCGACATGCATTTTCCTCTCGAACCGACGTGATCGGCTCAGCCCAATCCAAGACGGGCCAAGCCGATCGCGTCTTTCGCAAGACCATCTCGAGGAAAGGTAGGTCCACCATGAAGAAGACCCTCAACGCTTTCGCCGCCGCTGTACTGCTCGGCTCCACCGCAATCGCACCGTTTGCCTATGCACAGGACGCCACCGCTCCTGCAGCCGGCACCGAGGCTCCGGCCGTCGCTCCGATGACCGACACCGCGCCGAATGCCGCAGCGACCACCCCGACCGATCCGGCTGCCGCCAATTCGACCATGGCCGCCACGACCGACACCTATCTGACCGAGCAGAGCGCTACCCAGATCAGCGCCAACACCTTCATCGGCCAGTCGGTCTACACGTCGAGCGATGACTCGATCGGCGAGATCAACGACCTGATCATCGAAGAAAAGGGCGGCATCGTCGCTGCCGTGATCGGTGTCGGCGGCTTCCTCGGCATCGGCGAGAAGGACGTCGCGGTTCCGATGAGCAAGATCACCGTGACCCGTGACGCCGACGATGCGAACGAGCTTCGCCTGACGACCATGGAAACGGCCGAAACGCTCAAGGCCGCTCCGGAATTCAAGAAGCTGGACGTCCGCGCTGACGCGAACTCGACCATGACGCCGACCGACAGCACCACCACCTCGTCGACGGTTACCAAGTAACCTGGAACGCGGGACGTGTTGAAACCATGGAGGGCGATGCTTCGGCATCGCCCTTTTTGCTTTGGCTATGGTTGAGGAACAACCTGAAACGTTTCAGGCGCTGGCTCGTTCGACCAGGGCAAATTCGTGATGGTGTTCATCGAGATAGCGCAGCGTGGCCGCCGCGTCCGCGGGCTTGCCGAAGTAGTAGCCCTGCCCCATGCCGCAGCCGAGCCTGCGCAGCTTTTCGGCCTCGGAGGCGGTCTCGATACCCTCGGCCACCACCTCGAGATCCAGGCCCTCGCACATCGTGACGATCGCCTTGATGATGTGCTCGGAGGTGCGGTCGGTGGTGATCGCGGAGACGAAGGCGCGGTCGATCTTGACCTTGTCGAAGGTGAAGTCGCGCAGGCGCCCGAGACTGGACTGGCCGGTGCCGAAGTCGTCGAGCGAGATCTTGATGCCCGCCTGGCGCAGCTCGCCGATGATCCGGCGTGCCGTGTCGGCAGAGGTCATGACCGCGGTCTCGGTGATCTCGAGCTCGAGGCGGCGCGGGTCGAAGCCGACCGCCGACAGGATCGAAAGCGTATTGAAGGTCGTGCGCGGGTCCATCAGCTGGGCGGAGGACAGATTGAACGACAGAAAGAGTTCGTGCGGCCAGACAAGGGTCGCTTCCGCGGCCTTGCGCAGCAGGGTCTCCGACAGCATGTCGATGAAGCCGCGTTCCTCGGCCAGCGGCACGAAGATGGCCGGGGACACGAAACCGAGATCCGGGTCGTTCCAGCGGGCCAGGGCCTCAAAGCCGACGACGCGGTTGTCGGCGAGCGAGACGATGGGCTGGAAGTGCACGTCGACATTGTCGGTGATGATGGCATGGCGCAGCGCCTGCTCGAGCTGCGTGGCGCGCTTCATCTCCTGCGCGATCTCGCGCGAGTAGACGGTGATCTGGCCCCGGCCGCGACGCTTGGAACGGTAGAGCGCGGTTTCGGCGCTCTTCATCAGCTCCTCGAAATCGGCGCCGGCAAAGGGATAGACGGCAAAGCCGAGCGAGGCGGAGAGACGGACGTTGCGGTCGCCGAGGTCATAGGGTGCCGACAGCACGTCCTTGATCATCTGCCCGGTGCGCTCGGCGCCAAGCCGTTCGAAGACGAGCGGCAGGATGATGGCGAATTCGTCGCCGTCGTGGCGCGTCACCGTGGCGCCGTCGGGCACGCAAGCTTTCAGGCGGTGGGCGACCTGGCAGAGGATTTCGTCACCCGCAACCGAGCCGAACAGGTCGTTGATCGGCTTGAAGCCATCGAGATTGACGATGCCGACGGTGAAAGGTGCGGGGTCGGCGGCCCGTTCGCTCGCCAGCAGCCGGACCTTGTCGCGCAGCCGATACCGGTTGCCGAGCCCGGTCAGTTGGTCGGTATAGGCCATCGCCTGAAGTTCATTCTGGCTTACCTGGGGCAATGTGGTTCCGGCAGAGCCCATCGGCACATCCTGGATAGAATCCTCTCACAGACCCACAGGATGAGATCCAAACATTAAAAAATAATAGAAATTTCGGAGCGTTGGCTATGGAATGTAACCCACTATTTAGGGGGTTGACAGCCCCATTAGCCGGCCGCAGCGCCCTTCAGCTGGGGCGCCACGCGCTCCAGCACGGCCTCGACGGCGTCCGGGCTCAGAGGTTTCAGGATCACGTCGTTCATCCCCGCGGCGAAACACTCGTCACGATCGCGCTCGAAGGCCTGAACCAACACGCCAATCACCGGCGTGGTGCGTCCCGTGCCGCGCTCCTCTTCGCGAATGCGGCGGCAGGCCTCGAAACCGTTGAGAAGCGGGAGCGTGACGTCCATCAGGACGACGTCGGGCCGAAGCTCCCGGCAGAACCGCACGACCGCCTCGCCGTCCGCCGCGATGCGGTAGTCGTAGCCCAGACCTTCCAGGATCTGCGAGAAGACGATCTGGTTGATGTCGTTGTCCTCGGCGACGAGCACCAAGGGGGCCGGGGCGTGGGGATGCCTGACATCCGGCTCGGCCTCGCCGGTGCTGATCTCCCAATCGTCCGGTATAGCCTGGGGTTCGAGGCCGGCGAGCTTTTCCATGATCATGAAGGCAAGCTCGGTGTCGATCTGGAAGCCGTCGAGCGTGATGGTACCGATGTCATAGTCATCGGCGACTTCCAGGCATCTGACGTCCATTTCGGTGTCGACCGCGATCAGGTCGATCACCACGCCGACCGATCGGGCGACGCTGAGGAAAGCCTCCTGCTCGACGGCATTGCGCACACAGCAGGCGTCAAAACCGAGCTTGTGCAGCGTCTTCAGGCTCTTGGCCTCGAATTCCGTATCCGTGGTGACAAGCAGCGCCTTGCGTCCGAGATGGACCGCACGGACCTCTGCCAGGACAGAATCTTTCTTCCGCAGCAGCGGCGTGTATGCCGCGGTGGCGACGGCGGCGTCTTCGGATGCCGTGCCCAGGGCATCGGCGAAACTGGTGACGACGAAATAGCGGCCCGGCTTGCCGACCCGCTGGCTTCGCAGGACGACGCGACGGGAGCCGGAGGGAGCGGTCGGAAGCTCCACCGCCATGGCCGAGGACGTTCCCGTTTCCAGGACATGCCGCGTGACGCCCATCAATTGCCCGGCAATCTGGTCGGGAAATGCGCCGGCCAGCGCCCCACCCAGTACGCTTTCGGGCTGAATGTCCATGAAGCTGCAGAAGGCCTTATTGACCGCCACCATGCCGAGATTGCGGTCCTGGACGAAGACCGGCTGCGGAAGATTGTCGAGGATCTCCTCGGTCAGCTGTACGCGCTCCATGTCGGCGCGCCACTGCTCTTCGCGCTTCTTCTGGTCGGTGATGTCGGTAATCACGCAGATGCCGTGACCGGAGGGAAGCCGGCGCTTGGTCAACCGGGTCCAGCGGCTCTGTCCGTCGCATTGCTGGACGTCGGACCGTTCGCGCCAATGGGCCGAAATATGCTCGGCGATCCATTCTTCCCGGCTCTGGGTCGTGTCACTGCTACCGCCTGCGGCGACCCCGCGCCAACCGGTGTCGTAGAGCGCGCCCAGATAGTCGCGCAGGCGGGTACCCGGCGTCAGGAACTGGGGAGGGACGGGAAAGTAGCTACGGATGAGACGGCTGGCGTAGATCAACTCGTCGTTGCGGTCATAGACGAAGAATGCCACCGACAGCACTTCGGAGACGGCGTCGAGCATGGTCGTCTGCATCGTTGCATCCGATACCTCGCTGACCATCCGCCATTCCTCTTCGGCCTGTCCACCAGGAACTGGTGCAAACTCATCCATGCTGGCGTCTCGAAACACTGGGCGTTGGCGACCAGCCGAAATTCACTCGTATTTCTCAACGCAACCGAACATGCCGAAGGAAAAACCTTGATTCGACATTAGGGGCGGAATGAAAGACGCTTCGGCACCGTCTTTCCCCCCTGCTGGCAGGCCAGCTTTGTCGGGAAAACATTTCAAGTCTGAATTGAAACTATCGGGCTAAGCTTAAGGCGAGCTTAATACCCAGTGCAAGTTGTACCGCTTTTGCTCAACCGGCGCAGTTCCTGCTTCCCTCGGAGCGACGAATCCACGAAAATGAAAAGATGAACATCAAGCAGCTCTCCGAAACGCTCGTCAACCAGATCGCCGCCGGCGAGGTCATCGAACGGCCGGCCAGCGCCGCCAAGGAATTGATCGAGAACGCCATCGACGCGGGTGCCACGCGCATCGAGATCGCCACGGCCGGCGGCGGCAAGAGCCTGCTGCGGGTCGCCGACAACGGCTCCGGCATGGAGGCGGAGGATCTCGAACTGGCGATCCGCCGCCACTGTACCTCGAAGATCAGCGACACGCTGTTCGACATCCGCACGCTCGGCTTTCGCGGCGAGGCCCTGCCGTCGATCGGCTCGGTCGCAAGGCTCAGTATTGCCAGCCGAAGGGTCGGCAGCCCGGAAGGGGCGGAGATCGTCGTGGCCGGCGGCAAGGTGTCGCCCGTCAGGCCGGCCGCGGCCAATCCGGGAACGACGGTCGAGGTGCGCGACCTGTTCTTCGCCACCCCTGCCCGGCTGAAGTTCCTCAAGACCGAGAAGGCGGAAGCGGCAGCGATCACCGAGGTGGTGAAGCGCATGGCGATCGCCTTCCCGGCGATCCGCTTCGTGCTGTCGGGCAGCGACCGCTCGACACTGGAACTGCCGGCGACCGGCGACGACCACCTAGCGCGCATCGCCCAGGTGCTCGGCACCGATTTCCGCGACAATGCCATTGCGCTCGATGCCGAGCGCGAGGACGTGCACCTCGGCGGCTTTGCCGGCCTGCCGACCTTCCATCGCGGCAATTCCGCTCACCAGTACGCCTTCGTCAACGGGCGTCCGGTGCAGGACAAGCAGATCCTCTCGGCGATCCGCGGCGCCTATGCCGAGACCATGCCGCAGGGCCGTTATCCGGTCGCCGTGCTGTCGCTGACACTCGATCCGGCGCTGGTCGACGTCAACGTGCACCCGGCAAAATCGGATGTTCGCTTCCGCGACCCGGGTCTGGTGCGCGGGCTGATCGTCGGCGCCATCCGCGAGGCGCTGAAGCGCGAGGGCGACCGCGCCTCGACCACCGGGGCGGGCGGCATGCTGCGTGCCTTCAGGCCCGGCTTTCGCCCGACGGCCTCTCCCGCTCCCGGCGGCAGCTGGAGCTTCCAGTCCTCGCCCTACCGGCCGTTCGAAAGCCCTGCCGCACCCGCCGCTCCGGCCAGAGGTTTCGCCGAAACGGCGCAGGCGGCTTTCGGCGAGACCGAAATGCCGACCGCGCGGGCGGAAAGCTTCACGCCGCGCGAAACCGCCGTGCAGGAGCCGGCCTCCTTCCCGCTCGGGGCGGCGCGCGCGCAGGTCCATGCCAATTACATCGTCTCGCAGACCAGGGACGGGCTCGTCATCGTCGACCAGCATGCCGCCCATGAGCGGCTGGTGTTCGAGCAGATGCGCAAGGCGCTTTCCGGCCGGCGGCTGCCGTCGCAGGGCCTGCTGATCCCGGAGATCGTCGACATGCCCGAGGAGGATTGCGACCGCCTGATGGTGCATGCGGAGGCGCTGGAGCAGCTGGGGCTCGCCATCGAGCGGTTCGGCCCGGGCGCCATCGCTGTGCGCGAGACGCCGGCCATGCTGGGCGAGATGGACGTGCCGGGCCTGGTGCGCGAACTCGCCGACGAGATCGCCGAATGGGACACGGCGCAGGGGCTCTCGGCGAAGCTGGAGCACGTCGCCGCCACCATGGCGTGCCACGGATCGGTGCGCTCAGGGCGCCAGCTGAGGGTCGAGGAAATGAACGCGCTGCTGCGCCAGATGGAGGAGACGCCGGGCTCCGGCCAGTGCAATCACGGTCGCCCCACCTATGTCGAGCTGAAGCTTTCCGACATCGAGCGGCTGTTCGGTCGCAGCTGACACCACTGAAAAGGCTGGAAATCTCGACGATGGCGCGTTATGGCAGTTTTGTTACTCGCAGGAGACCGAGCCGCATGAACCGTTTCGAAGGTGGAAGCCGGGAAGCCAAGATCCGTTACCTCGACGCGGACTTCCAGATCCTGTCGCCCGGTTCCTACGTGACCTGCGCGATCACCGGCCAGCCGATCATGATCGACGAGTTGAAATACTGGAGCGTCGCGCGGCAAGAGCCCTATGTCGATGCCGCGGCCTCGCTCGAAGCCGAAAAGCGGGCCGGTGCGCTTCCCAACCAGAAGCGCTGATCCAAACGACCGCCCTCAGGGCGCGGACTTCCTCAGCCGCCGCGCCCGGCAGACCTCCACGGCCCGGTCGATGACGAGATCGGGAGCACGGGGATCATCGAACGCCATTTCCACATCGACGACCCTGACCCGCTGCAGCAGTTCCTCCGAACGGCCATGGCCGCCGATCAGCCGCACCATGTCCTTCGCGGTGGTCGCAAGCGTCAGGCCGCCGGCGTCGGCATGGGCAATCAGGTCGTCGATCTCGTCGTCGCTCAGGTGATGGTGATCGGGGAAGTCGCGCCTCTCGACGACCTCCGCGCCGATCGTCTCCAGCGTGCGGTAAAACTTTCCCGGATCGGCGATACCGGCAAAGCCCAGCACGCGGCTCCCGGCCAGCCCGGAATCGCCGCGCGGCCTGAGCGTGGCCACCAGGACCTGCTTGCCGGCCCTTGCCGCCTGGCGCACCAGCCGGTCGGCGGCGTTGCCGTCTCCGACCTTGAGGATGGCATCGAGATGCCGCATCTGCACGGCGATCGGCGCGCGCACCGGACCGCCGGGAACGATATGGCCATTGCCGATTCCGCGATAGGTGTCGATGACGACGAGGGCGAAGTCGACGGTCAGCCGCGCGCTCTGGAAGCCGTCATCCATGATAATGAGGTCGGCGCCCTCCTTGACCAGGCGCTCGGCCCCGGCGACGCGGCGGCGCGAGATCACGGTCAGCGCCTCGCGGGCGAGCAGCAGCGGTTCATCGCCGACATCGACGGAACGGTGATGGGCGGGGTCGACGACGGTGGTGACATCCAGCGAACCGCCATAACCGCGGCTGAGAAAACCGGGGGTCAAACCCTTGGCCTTGGCGGCACGGGCGATCATCAGGGCGGTGGGGGTCTTCCCGGCGCCGCCGACGGTAAAATTGCCGACGCAGATGACCGGGACGGGAGGCGCGTGGCGCCGCTTGCGGCCCATGCGGTAACCGGCGACCTTGCCGTAAAGGAAGGACAAGGGCGCGAGGCTCCAGGCGCGCCAGTCGGCCTTCATCCACCAGAACGGCGGCGCTTCCGAAACCATCGAGCAGTCTTCCCCTATTCCCGCGGGTCCTGCCCCGCAACCTCGCGTGCGGAACAGCAGAGCCCAAGAGCCGGGCATTCGTCAAGTCGGCTGTCCCGTTTCGGGACGGTCGCTCAGCCCAGGACGGCCTCGAGCTCGGTGATGTCGTTGAGAATGATGTCGCAGGCTTCTTCGAGCGACTGGCGCGAGCCGGTACCCGACAGGACCGCGACCTTGAGGCCGGCGCCGGCGTTGCGGCCCATGTGCAGGTCATGATTGCTGTCGCCGACGACCGCCACCTGATGCGGCGCGAGCCCGGTCTCGGCACAGAAACCCAGCACCATGCCCGGACCGGGCTTGGCGCCATGGCCGCTGTCATAGCCGGCGACGAAGTCGACATAGTGGTCGATGCCGAAGCGCCGCACCGTCACGCGGATCGACCTCTCGTTGTCGCTCGAAGCGATGCCCAGTCTGAGGCCCCGCTGGCGCAGGCGCGCGAAGAGCGGCTGGAGTTCGGTCACCGGCACCGACATCTCCGCCGCACCGGCGAAGAGATCGTCGATCAGGGGTACCAGCGTCTCCGGATCAAAAGGCGCCCCGGCGCCAATCAGCCCCTCGGCAATTTCGCGGGTGTTGCCGGCGGCGAACAGGCTGTCCGGCACGATATGCCCCGAAATCGGGTCCATGCCGCAGGCGGCAAGCAGCCGGTCGGCGAGTTCCGCATCACCACCCGCGGCGACCAGGGACACCTGGCGGTTGACCGGCTCCCAGCTCGCGTCGAAATCGAGCAAGGTTCCGTCCTTGTCGAACAGAATGCCGGCGATCTGCGATGGCACAGACATGATCACTCCCCCCGGAAACGATTTTCAGCCGCGGCGCGCGGCGCGCGGTTCGAGCTTGGCCTTGACGGTCAGCGGATTGATGTAGGGCTCCAGGCCCTTGACCGTCGCCATCAGCGCACCGCGCATTTCCTGCATGCTCTCCATGCCGGCGTCGATCATCTTGTGGCGGGCGAGATCGTTGGTCATCAGGAAATGCACCGCCTTGGCCAGCATCTCGGCGTCACGCACGATGCGGGCGCTGCCGCTGCGCACCAGCCGCTGGTAGCTTTCGCGGAAATTTCCGACCTTGGGGCCGGCAAGCACCGCGCAACCGAGCATGGCCGGCTCCAGCGGGTTCTGCCCACCCTCGCCGGTCAGCGAGCGGCCGACGAAGGCGATCTCGGTCAGGCGGAGATAGAGGCCCATTTCGCCGATCGTGTCGCCGAGCAGCACGTCGACGTCCGGCGTGATCACATCGTCGCGGGTGCGCCGCGCGACCTTCATGCCTTTTTCCACCATCATCGCCTCGATCTCGTCGGCGCGTTCCGGATGGCGCGGCACGACGATCGACAGCAGACCGGTATGCGCCTTGAGCGCCCGGTGCACCATGGTGGCGATCTTCTCTTCGCCATCGAAAGTCGAGATGGCCGCCCAGGTCTTGCGATCGCCGATCTGCTGGCGATAGCGCTCCAGAACAGCGTCGTCGCAGGGCGGTGCATCGCCGTCGACCTTGATGTTTCCGGAGACGTTGACCGGCCAGGCGCCGAGATCGCGGAACCGCTCCGCATCCAGGTCGGACTGGGCGATCACCAGCGCGAGGCGCGAGAACAGCGCCTCGGCAATGGAAGAATGACGCTGCCAGCGGGCAAAGGAGCGATCGGATATACGGGCGTTGACCAGGATCTGCGGAATATGCCGCTTGTGAAGCTCCATCAGCGTGGTCGGCCAGATCTCGGATTCCACCGAGATGGCGACATCCGGCTGCCAGTAGCTGAGAAAGCGGCGCACCGCCGGCTTCACGTCGAGCGGCACGTATTGGTGCAGGATCTCGCCGTCGAGCCGGAAGCGCGCGAGTTCGGCCGAGGTAACGGTACCGGTGGTCAAAAGGACATTGATGTCGCGGCGGCGCAGTTCCCGCATCAGCGGCACGATGGCGAGCGTCTCGCCGACGCTCGCGGCATGCATCCACACGAGCGGACCCGACGGCCGGTCGATCGCCGGGTAACCGAAGCGCTCCAGGCGGCGGGTGCGGTCTTCCTTGCCCTTGGCGGCGCGCAAGGCCAGGAGCGGCCCCGTCAGCGGATAGGCAGCAATGCCCGCCCAGCCGTAGGAGGCAATGGCCAACGATGCCAGACCGTCGCTCAGCGCCATTGTTCGGGACCGTTTCTGTTCACCATGAACGCCATTTCGCCCTTTCCGGGGGTGGCTACGCAAAAACTTCTGATGCTTCAAAACTACGTTTTAAAAGTGACACGCGGCAACGGCCCGGGACATCTTCCACAGACCGCTACCGAAAAAAGTCCTCAGCTCTCGATCGTCTTGCCACCGGGGGTGAGCAGGCGATGCATATGCACGATGAAATAGCGCATATGGGCGTTGTCGACGGTCTGCTGGGCCTTGGCCTTCCAGGCGACGAGCGCGCTCGCATAATCGGGGAACATGCCGACAATGTCGAGGGCGTTCAGGTCGCGGAACTGAACGTCTTCCAGGCTCGACAATTCGCCGCCGAAGACGAGGTGAAGAAGCTGCTTGTTGTCGCTGGATTCCGTCATTCTCGGTTTCTTTCCGTTCGCATTTTCTCCCTCCCTCCTCTGCTCGATTTCGCAGAAAAGGTCAACCGCGCGGCAGGAGCAGGAGATGTTTCAAAAGGTCCGGCAGTTCGGCGTCGATCGCGGCGCAGAGCTCGCCATGGCTCACGTCGGCGCGATTGTAGCACAACAGCTCGCCGGCAAGATCGACGAGCCGCCCGCCGGCGCGCTCGAGGATGAGGTCGGCGGCGGCGAGATCCCAGTCATGCGAATTGCGCTTGACCAGGGTGGCGTCGATCCGACCTTCGGCGACCATGGCCAGGCGATAGGCGAGCGACGGGATATGCTCGACCCGCTCGATGCGGGTGCGGATCTCGGCATCGAAGGCCGAGACGATATCCTGCGGGGTGGCGACGCGCAGACGCTCGTCCGGCCGGTGCGCGGCAACCGTGATCGGCTGGCCGTTCTTCAGAGCGGGGCCGCCGAGGCAGGCCGCGAATTCCTCGTCGAGCGCCGGCGCGACCAGCACGCCGGCCACCGGCCTGCCATGATGCACGACCGCGACGCTGACGCACCAGGTCTTGCGGCCGTTGATGAAGGCGCGCGTGCCGTCGATCGGATCGACGACGAAGAGCGTATCGCAGGCGAGCCGCGCCGGATCGTCGTCGGTTTCCTCCGACAGCCAGCCATAGCGCGGGCGGGCCTTGCGCAGTTTCTCCTCAAGGCAGCGGTTGGCCGCATAGTCGGCGGCACTGACCGGCGAATGGCCCTCGTTCTTCCACCACACTTCCGGCGACTGGCCGAAATAGCTGAGCGCCACTGCGCCCGCTTCGCGCGCGGCCGTGGCGATCAGTGTCATGTCCGCCTGCCAGTCCATGGTCGTCCTGCCTGTCATTCCTGCCTCTTTCGGCCCGCCGTCTCGTTCGTCCGCCCGTCAGCGCCCTGCAAGCGTCATGCCCTCGATGGCGATCGTCGGGGCGGCGACGCCGAACTTGCGGTCGATGTCGCTTGCCGGCGTGACCCGCATGAATATGTCCTTGAGGTTCGAGGCGATCGTCACCTCGGAAACCGGATAGGTCAGTTCGCCGTTCTCGATCCAGAAGCCGGTGGCGCCGCGGCTGTATTCGCCGGTGATCATGTCGACGCCCTGGCCGATCAGTTCGGTCACGTAGAAGCCGTTGCCGACCTGGCGGATCAGATCCTCGGGCGAGATCGTTCCGGGCTCGAGCGCAAGGTTGGTGGAGGTGGGAGAAACCGAGGTTCCCCCGCGCGCGCCGCGGCCGTTGGTGTGCAGCCCGAGTTCGCGGGCTGCCGAAGACGAGAGGAACCAGTGCGTGAGCACGCCGTCCTCGATCATCGTCAGCTTCTCGCCGCGCACGCCCTCGCCGTCGAACGGACGCGAGGCGGAGCCCCGCACTTTCAGCGGATCGTCGGTGATGTTCAGCCCGGCCTTGAGCACCTGTTCGCCCATGCGGTCGCGCAGGAAGGATGTCTTGCGGGCCACCGAGGCGCCGTTGATGGCGCCGGCAATGTGGCCGACGAAACCGCGCGCAACGCGCGGGTCGAACACGACGGTCACGTCCTTGTCCGTCGGCACCTGGCGCGGGTTGATCCGCTTGACCACGCGCTCGCCGGCGCGGCGGCCGATGGCTTCCGGCGCATCGAGTTCGGCGAAATAGAGGCGGCTGTCGAAATCGTGGTCGCGCTCCATGCGCGTGCCTTCGCCGGCAATCACGCCGACGGACCGGCTGAAGCGGGAGGCCATGTAGCTGCCGGAAAAGCCGTGCGAGGTGACGAGCACCATGCCGCCCATGCCGGCGGACGCACCGGCCCCGGCCGAATTGCTGACGCCTTCGACGCCGAGGGCTGCCGCTTCCATCGAAAGGGCGGCCTCGCGCAGCATGTCGCTCGACACTTCCGTCGGGTCGAACAGGTCGAGATCGATCATCGAGCGGGCGAGATCGGACGCGTCGGCAAGGCCCGCATAGGGATCTTCCGGCGAGACCTTCGCCATGGCGACGGCGCGCTCGGCCAGCACCTTGAGGTCGAAGCCCGGATTGGCCGAGACGCTGGCGACCTGCTTGCCGATGAAGACCCTCAGCGAGAAATCGTCGCCTTCGGAGGCGTCGGTCTGCTCGACCTTGCCGAGACGCACGCTGACCGAGGTCGAGCGGGAGCGCAGGACCACGGCGTCGGCGCTGTCGGCGCCGGCTTTCAGGGCGAGCGCGACGAGTTCCTCGGCGCGGGAGAGGAGGCTGGCGGAATCGATCTGGCTGGACATGATTTGGCCTTTCATTCCCGCTCCATTTATTGTGCATTACGAAAGGCATCAAGGGTCCGCCGCGATTCACCGGCCTGAGAGCGATCACAAACACAGGAGAGCATGCGATTGTCGACAGGAGCCGAGGCGCTTTTCGCGGAAACGCTGCTGTTGCTGGGCGGCGCTATCGTCGCGGCGCCGGTCTTCCGCAAGCTCGGGCTGGGCACGGTGCTCGGCTATCTGGCCGCCGGCGTCATGATCGGCCCGATCGCCCATCTCATCACCGGCACGGAGGACATCCTCGCCGTGGCGGAGCTCGGCGTGGTCTTCCTGCTGTTCATCATCGGGCTCGAACTCAAGCCCACGCGCCTGTGGCACATGCGCCACGACATATTCGGCCTCGGCACGGCGCAGGTGGTGCTGACCGGCCTCGTGCTGACCTCAGCCTGCCTCATGGCCGGCCTTGCCGACTGGCGCGGCGCGATGGTGGCCGGCTTCGGCCTTGCCCTGTCCTCGACCGCCTTCGCGCTGCAGATCCTCAACGACAACGGCGACGTGAACAGCCGGCACGGCCAGCGCGCCTTTTCGATCCTGCTTCTTCAGGACATCGCCATCGTGCCGCTGCTCGCCATGGTGTCGATCCTTGGCGGCAACACCGAGGGCGACCAGCAATCCGCCCTCATCGACATCGCGGTCTCGGTCGCCGCGATCATAGCGACGATCATGGCCGGGCGTTTCCTGTTGACCCCGATGTTCCAGGTCATCGCCCGCACCGGAGCGCGCGAGGTGATGATCGCCGCGGCCCTCTTCGTCGTCATGGGGTCGGCCATGCTGATGCAGGCGGCCGGCCTGTCGATGGCCATGGGCGCCTTCCTGTCGGGTGTGATGCTGGCGGAATCGTCCTATCGACATGAACTCGAGGCCGACATCGAACCGTTCCGCGGCCTGCTGCTGGCGCTGTTCTTCATGGCGGTCGGGCTTTCGATGCAACTCGACGTCATCTGGGACAATCTGGCCGTCGTGCTGATTGCCGTGCCCGCGCTGATGGCGATCAAGGCCCTCGTCCTCTACGGGCTCTGCCGGTTGACCGGCTCCGGCCACGACGATGCGATCCGCATCGCGCTGCTGCTGCCGCAGGGCGGCGAGTTCGGCTTCGTGCTCTTCACCACCGCCGCCGTCGGGGGGCTGATCAGTGCCAGCACCTCGTCGCTGCTGATCGCCATCGTCACGCTCTCCATGGCGCTGATGCCCTTCGGCTCGCTGATCACCCGCCGCCTCACCAGCGAAACGGAACGCGAGGAGATGGAGGAGGACTTCGAGGGCGCCGGGTCCGACGTGCTGATCATCGGCTTTTCCCGCTTCGCCCAGATATCCGCGCAGATCCTGCTCGCCAGCGGCCGCGACGTGACGATCATCGACGATTCGGCCGACCGCATCCGACAGGCTGCGGCCTTCGGCTTCCGCATCTATTTCGGCGACGGCGCGCGGCTCGACGTGCTTCGCGCCGCCGGCATCGAACGGGCGAAAATTGTCGCCGTCTGCACCCAGAAGCGTGAGATCACCGACCGGATCGTCGACATGATCCGGGCGGAATATCCCGAAACCCGGCTTTTCGTGCGCGCCTATGACCGCGTGCACAGCATTTCGCTCAGAAAGCGCGATGTCGAATACGAACTGCGCGAAACGCTGGAATCCGGCCTGCTGTTCGGGCGCCGCACGATCGAGGCGCTCGGCGTCAGCGAGGACGAGGCCTATGCGATCGGCGAGGATATTCGCCGCCGCGACGAGGAACGACTCAAGATCCAGGCCACCGAGGGGCTGCAGGCCGGTCGCCACATGCTGCACAACCGTCCCGTCCGGCCCGAGCCGCTGGTCAAGCCGAAGCGTGCGGCGCGGCTGCTGGAAGCCGAGACGGTCGGGCCGGATGACAACGGTGCCTGACCAAGATCTCAGCGGCGGATGAAATCCTCCATCCTCGCCTCGAGGTCGCGCTTGAACTGGTCCTTGATCACCTCGTTCACCTCGATGATCTGGCGGGCCTTCAACAGATCGAGAACGCGAAAGGCGTTCACCTCGGGCCGCAGGTAGATGTCGGGCTGGCAGAGTTTCATCTTCAGCGCGACATTCGACTGCATGAGCAGCTGGGTTGCGCCGAGCAGGCTGTCGATCCGGTTCGGCACGAAGCTGCCCGCCGTGTCCGGCCCGCCGATCACGTCGACGCCGACGATGATGTCGGCCAGACCGCTCAGGTGATCATAGGGCACTGGATTGAAGATGCCACCATCGACCATCAGCCGGTCGTCGCGGTGGATCGGCATGAAGAGGGCCGGAATGGCCGCCGAAGCCGCCAGCGCTTCGTAAAGATCGCCGCTGTCGCAGACCACCTCGCACTGGCCGTAGTAATCCGTGGCGATCGCCTTGAACGGGATCTTCAGCGCGGCAAAGTCGCTCGGGATTTCCTTGGGAAGGAACGCCTTGAGAATGCGCTCGAGGTTGAACTGGCCAAGCTTGAAGCCGCCCAGCGCATCGCGCATGGTGGACGGCCCCAGGCCCCACAGCCGGCTGACCACCGAGCCGCGGTGGCCGATGGTTTCCACCGTGTAGTCGCGGATTTCCCTGCCGGTCATGCCGGCCGCCATCCCCGCTCCCAGGATCGCGCCCATGGAAGAACCGACGATCACTGCCGGCTTGAGGCCCAGTTCGTCGAATGCCTCGATCACCGGGATCTGCGCGAAGCCCCGCGCCCCGCCGGCGCCGAGCGCCAGACCGATCGACGGCCCGCCTGCCGGCCGCACGGGCGGCACGGCGACGGTCAAAGCATTCTCATCTAGCATGGCGGACTTTCCCTGAATGACGTGTCAGGCAGGCCTATAGGAAAAGAAGTACATTTTCGTGTCGCCGAAGCTGCGTTCCTCGATGAATTTGAACACGGGATCGACGATGACCTGGGCGTCGGCCCGCTCCTCGAGAATGGCGATGGCCCCCGGCGCCAGCCAGCCGCCGGCATGGGCGGCGAAAAGCGCCTTTTCTCCCAGCCCCTTTCCATAGGGCGGGTCGGCGAACACCAGCTGGAACGGCTCGATGTTGGAGGCAGGGCCGAGATCAGTCGCGTCGCGGCGCAGGATGCGGGCCCGGCCATGCAGGCCGAGGGCGTCGATGTTCTGCCACAGCAGGCTGCGGCCTTCGACGCTGTTTTCGACGAACAGGGCAGACTTGGCGCCGCGCGACAGGGCCTCTATGCCGACAGCGCCGGTGCCGGCGAAGAGATCAAGGACCCGGGTGGCGTCGAGCACGCCCGGATGGGCGTGCGCCAGGATGTTGAACAGGCTTTCGCGCGTCCGGTCCGTGGTGGGCCGGATCGCATTGGATTTCGGCGCGGCCAGGACACGGCCGCGAAATTCACCGCCGACGATCCGCACCGCGCCTTACCTCTTGCCCTTGGCCGGGCCACGGCCACCGGAGGGCTTGCCGCCGCCCGGACGGTCGCCCCGCGGCTTGCCGGAGAACGGCTTCGGACCACCGGGCTTTCCGCCGGGCTTGCCACCGAAGGGCTTGCTGCCCCTCGGCTTGTCACCGAACGGACGGTCGCCTGCCGGGCGGCTGTCGCTGCGGGGTCCGCGCGGCTTGTCGCCAAACGGACGGTCGCCTGCCGGACGGCTGTCGGCGCTGCGAGGCGCGCGCGGCTTGTCACCATACGGACGGTCACCGGCCGGGCGGCTGTCGGTACTGCGCGGGCCACGCGGCTTGTCACCGAACGGGCGATCGCCGCGGGGACGGTCGTCAGCGCTGCGGGGGCCGCGCGGCTTGTCGCCAAAGGGCCGGTCGCCGCGCGGGCGGTCGTCACGGGCACGGGCCTCGTAGGGACGACCCTCGCGCGGGCCATCGCCACGCGGACGGTCGCTGCGGGGCCGGTCGCTGCGGGGCCGGTCGCCGGTGCGTGCCGGACGCTCGGAACGGTCGCCACGATCGGGACGGCCGCCAAAATCGCGCTTTCCGCCAAAACCCGCGTCGTCCTTGCCCCGTACGGGCTCCTCGGAGCGAATCCATTCGCCCTCTTCATCGCGGGTGCGGCTGACCAGCACGCGCGGACCCGGATCGGGACGGCCGTAGTCGGACTTGCCCTTGCGGTCGGGATCGAAACGGTTGAGCGACTTGGTCGGCTTGCCGTCCTTGTTGCGGCCGTAGCGCTTGTCGACGGAACCGTCGGGTCGGGCACGGGGCGGACGCTTCTCCGCAGCGGCGGCCTCGCCGGCCTTCTTCTCCGAGACAGGACGGGCGCCGGGCGCCATCCAGACATTGGCGGTGCGCGACGAACCCGGCGTGCGGCGCGGCTTGTCGGCGAAATCACCACGGCTGTCGCTACGATCGGCACGCGGGCCAAAGCCGCGCTTCTCGCCGAAGCCGCCCTTGCCGCGGTCGTCGCCGGCGCGTTTGCCCTGCGGCTTGCCGCGCGGTTCGTCGCGGCGCGTGTCGAGACGGCCGAGCGCCTGTTCGCGGCGGTCTTCGGGCTTGCCCTCACGCCGGCCTTCGCCACGCGGCTTTTCCTCGCGTGCCCATTCGGACTTCGCCGGCCGGGCCTTCGCGGGAGCGGCCTCCTCTTCCTCGTCGCCTGCGCCGTGATCGAAGATCGGCGCATCGAAATTGGCCTTGGCCTCCTCGATCAGGCGGGGGCCGAGCTGGTCGCGCAGCATGCGTCCGCGCACCTCGACCACCTTGGCCTCGGGCAGGTCGCCGAGCTGGAACGGGCCGTAGGAAATGCGGATCAGGCGGTTGACCTCGAGACCGAGCGCGCCGAGCACGTTCTTGATCTCGCGGTTCTTGCCTTCGCGAAGACCCATGGTGATCCAGACATTGTGGCCCTGCTTGCGGTCGAGCGTGGCGTCGATCGCGCCGTAGAGCACGCCGTCGACGGCAATGCCTTCCTTCAGCTTGTCGAGCGCCGGCTGGTCGATCTCGCCATAGGCACGCACGCGGTAGCGGCGCAGCCAGCCGGTGGTCGGCAGCTCCAGAACACGGGCGAGCCCGCCGTCATTGGTGAGCAGCAGCAGGCCTTCGGTATTGATGTCGAGGCGGCCGATGGACATGACGCGCGGCAGGTCTTCCGGCAGGTTTTCGAAGACCGTCGGGCGGCCTTCCGGATCGGCATTGGTGGTCACCAGGCCGGCCGGCTTGTGGTAGAGCCAGAGGCGCGTGCGCTCGATGCCGCGGATCGGCTGGCCGTCGACCTCGATCGCATCGGCAAAGGTCGCGTTGACGACCGGCGTGTCGAGGACCTTGCCGTTCAGGGTTACGCGGCCTTCCATGACCATGCGCTCGATATCGCGCCGCGAAGCGACGCCGGCGCGTGCGAGCAGCTTGGAAATGCGCTCCGGCTTGACGCCGTCTTCGGCATCGACCGAGGCCTGCGCCCTGGCTGCCTTGGGCGCAGGCTTGTCGGTTGCCGTGCTCGGCTTACGGGTGAGCGGCTTGCCGCCGCGGTCGGACGTTTTCGGTCCGGGGCGCCTGGACTTGTCTTTGAATGTCATTTGCTGTTTGCCTGTGGTTTGGGCTGTCCTAGCAGGTCAGGGCGGCTTGGTTAAGAGGAAAGTTGTGGACGTGGCGCAGACGGACGGATTCATGGTTGCGGCGCTCGAGGAGGCGAAAAGGGCCGGCGAGCGCGGCGAGGTGCCGATCGGCGCCGTCGTCGTGGCGGATGGGCGGATCGTCGCCAGCGCCGGAAACGAGACGCGGGCGCTGAACGACGTCACCGCCCATGCCGAGATTCTCGCGATCCGCCGCGCCGCCGAAGCCATCGGCGACGAACGGCTTTCGGGCGCCGACCTCTATGTCACGCTCGAACCCTGCACCATGTGCGCGGCCGCCATTTCCTTTGCCCGCATCCGCCGGCTCTACTACGGCGCGGAAGATCCGAAGGGCGGCGGGGTGGACAATGGCGTGCGCTTCTACACCCAGCCGACCTGCCATCATGCACCGGAAGTCTATTCCGGCCTCGGGGAAACGGAATCCGCCACATTGCTGCGAGACTTCTTCCAGAACAGGCGGTGAAGGGGCCTCAAGCCGCGAGCGGGCCGAGCTCCGCGCCATCGAAGACGATGCGATCGCGGCCGCCGTCCTTCGCCCGGTAGAGATATTCGTCCGCGCGGCGGAAGAGGTCGACCGGGTCAAAGGCATCGATGACGGACGCCGCGCCGATGCTGACGCTGATCGGCACCCGGCTGCCGGCGACCACGAGTTCGACAGCCGCCACGGCGCGGCGGATGCCATCTGCGACGGCGCGCGCCCGTGTCACGTCAGCCGGATGCAGGAAGACGACAAATTCCTCGCCGCCGATCCGTCCCCAGAGATCGGCATCGGTGGTCGCCTCGGCGATGCAGGACGCGATCCGGCGGAGCGCCTCGTCGCCGACGAGATGGCCGAAGCTGTCGTTGATGCGCTTGAAATGGTCGGCATCGGCGACCAGCAGGGCCGCGGCCCCATGATGGCCGGGAGCCTGCGAGGCAAGCGCGGCAAACAGGGCCTCGCGGTTGAGCCCTCCGGTCAGCGCGTCGCGGCGCGCCTTGAAGCGCAGGTCCTCATGCAGTCGTCTCAACTCGCTATGCATGTCCTCGAGTTCGACATGCATGCGGGCGAGTTCGTCGCGCTGGCGCAGGATGACGTCCTTCTGGTGGAACTGCCACAGGCTGGCCGGCCCGCCGATCACCAGCGGGCAAAGCGCGCTCATCCAGAAGCCCGGCCCGTCCGGATGACCGCCCAGCAGGGGCACCAGAGCCAAGACGATGGAGACGGAAAGGACCACCGAGGCCGCCGTCGCGACCGCGGACTTGATCCATGTATTTTTGCTGACGCCGAACATGGCGGCACGCTAGCCGATCTGGAGTTAACGTAGCGTAAGGCGGGAAGCGCGGATCGACGGAATTGGGCGAAGTCAACCCGCCGCGAATTCCTTCAGCTTGTCGCCGGACAGGCGGTAGCGGATCCACTCGTTCTGCGGCTCGGCGCCGATCGCGTCATAGACGCGGATGGCGGGCTCGTTCCAGTCGAGCACGCTCCATTCGAAACGGCCGCAGCCCTTTTCGACGGCGGTCCTGGCGAGATGCTTCAGCAACAGCTTGCCGGCACCGGAACCGCGATAGTCGGGCGAGACATAGAGATCTTCGAGATAGAGGCCGTTCTTCGCCTGCCAGGTGGAATAATTGTAGAACCACACGGCAAAGCCGGCCGGCACGCCGTCGGCCTCGAGGATTGCCGCGCCCGTCACGGCATCCGGGCCGAACAGCGATGCGGCCAGGCTCTCCTCGGTCGCCTCGACCTCATGCCCGGCCTTCTCGAACACCGCCAGTTCGGTGATGAAGCGCAGAATGGTGCCGACATCGTCCGGCGTGGCGTTGCGAATGGCGAAGTTCATCGGTTCTCCTCGACTATGCGGACAAGCAAAAGGGCAGGTCGTTTCCGGCCTGCCCTGGCAGTGAAATCACAAAAGCCGGAAGAGGCTTACTGGAAAGGCATCCACCACTGGCTGTTCTGGTTGGCGGCCTTGGCCATCTTCTTGCGGCGCTTTTCCTTCTTGGATTCCGGTTCGCCGAGATCCGTCAGGGCCGTTTCGTCGGCCTTGCGATATTCGGCCGGCGGATCGGACAGGAAGCGGCGCTGGTCGAGATAGGCGCCCTTCTGCTGCTGGCGCGCTTCGCGGAAGGCCTGCCATTTCTGGGTCTCGGTCATCGTGCCGTTCTTGCCGTAGCCGGCGAGCAGCGGCGAGCGATAGCGCGGATTGTCGGCATTGGCGTCAGCCTCGGCGACGAGACGCTCACGCGCCTCTTCCGGGCTTTCCAGCCATTCGGGATTTTCCTTGCCGGCCAGAGACTGTTGCGGCGCGACCAGATCTGCCTTGGCTGTTTCCGGCGGCATGACAAGAGCCGGGCGCGGATTGTACTTCGTACCCTTGTTCTTGTTCGGATCGGTGCCGATCGACACGGCCGAGCCGACGTCGTCCACCAATTGTTCCATCGCGGTCTTGTCGGTGCCGTAGGTCGGGCTGCCGACGCAGCCGGTCAATGCGGAGCATGCGAGCAAAAGGCCGGCCATACCGACGCCAACTCTGAACAAATCTGCCGATTTCATGAATGCCTTCGAGCCTCGCCGCTGTTTATGCTTTCGCCGAATGTCTTCTCTCTTCGCCTGAGCGAAGAATTCGGCCAATTTCAGGCACATTTACCGGATGACCGCCGAAAGCGCAAATCATCCGGTAACATTTCGTTAATGGCGGGCGGCCAATTCACGCAGGGCCGCCGCATCACGGGCCGAGACGTCCGGATAGTCCGGATCGGAACCGACATCCCGGGTGATCTTCCAGGAGCGGGCGCATTTGGTGCCCTCGGCCGGCTTCGGCTCGACCGCGACCCTGGTGCCGTCATCGAGGCGGAAGGCCTCGGCCGGGCCTTCTCCACCCACGACCATGATGTCCGAGGTGATGCAGATCTCGGCGAAGTCGAGACCGTCCAGCGCCGCCAGCAGCTCGGGATCGCCGACATGCACGACGGGGGCTGCTTCCAGAGACGACCCGATGCGCTTGTCCTTGCGCTCGATTTCGAGCGCGCCGGTGACTGCACGGCGAACCGTGCGGACCTTTTTCCACTTCTCGGCCAGCGCTTCGTTCGACCACTCGGCCGGGATTGCCGGGAACTGTTCGAGATGGACCGACTCGGCGCTCGGATCGCGCGACAGCCAGGCTTCCTCGGTGGTGAACGGCATCATCGGCGCGAACCACAGGACGAGGCAATCGAACAGCTTGCGGATGACGAACAGCGCGGAACGGCGCTTCAGGCTCGACGGCGCATCGCAGTAGAGCGCGTCCTTGCGGATGTCGAAGTAGAAGGCGGAGAGCTCGACATTGGCGAAATCGTTCAAAGCGCGGGTGATGCGCTTGAAGTCGAAATCGTCATAGGCCTTGCGTACCAGCTGGTCGAGTTCGGCCAGGCGATGCAGCATGAGCTTTTCGAGCTCCGGCAGCTCGGCATAGGCGATCTCCTCGCCGGTGTCGTGGGCCAGCGTGCCGAGCATCCATCGGATCGTGTTGCGGATCTTGCGGTAGGCGTCGATATTGGTCTGGATGATGGTCTTGCCGACGCGCAGGTCTTCCGCATAGTCCGACGACATGACCCAGAGGCGCAGGATGTCGGCGCCGGCATCCTTCATGATGTCCTGGGGCGCGGTCACGTTGCCCTTGGACTTCGACATCTTCTCGCCCTTCTCGTCCATGATGAAACCATGGGTGACGACGGCGTCATACGGTGCACGGCCCCGCGTGGCGCAGCTTTCCAGCAGCGAGGAATGGAACCAGCCGCGATGCTGGTCGGAGCCTTCGAGATAGACGTCCGCCGGCCATTTCAGGTCCGGGCGATCCTCCAGCGTAAACGTATGGGTCGAGCCTGAGTCGAACCAGACGTCGAGAATGTCGGTGACCATCAGCCACTTTTCGGCATCATGGGCATTGCCGAGGAAGCGCTCCTTGGCGCCTTCGGCGAACCAGGCATCGGCGCCTTCCTTCTCGAAGGCTTCGAGGATGCGCCTGTTGACCTCTTCGTCCTGCAGGACATTGCCGGCGGCATCGGCGAAGACGCAGATCGGCACGCCCCAGGCGCGCTGACGCGACAGCACCCAGTCCGGACGGCCTTCGATCATGGCGCGCAATCGGTTCTGGCCGGCGGCGGGCACGAAGCGCGTGTCATCGATG
This sequence comes from Allorhizobium sp. GW101-3B10, assembly GCF_059424725.1. Taxonomy (NCBI): domain Bacteria; kingdom Pseudomonadati; phylum Pseudomonadota; class Alphaproteobacteria; order Hyphomicrobiales; family Rhizobiaceae; genus Allorhizobium; species Allorhizobium sp. GW101-3B10. Next base: position 2,949,222 of record NZ_JBWKZR010000001.1, read on the forward strand.
GCCGAGAGCGCGCGCGAGCGCAGCGTCGTGCCGTCGCCGAGGTCCTTGTCCATGTAGACGAACCATTGCGGCGTGTTGCGGAAGATGACCGGCTTCTTGGAGCGCCAGGAATGCGGATAGTCATGCTTGACGCGGCCGCGGGCAAACAGGTTGTTCGCCGCGATCAGGGCATCCATGACCCGCTTGTTGGCATCGCCCTTCTTGCCGTTGTCGTCGATGACACGGGCAGCACCGCCCTCGGCGGACGGACCGAAGCCCGGCGCATCCTCGGTGTAGAAACCGGCATCGTCCACGGTGAAGGGGATCTTCGACGAGATGCCGCGCGCCTCGAGTTCGCGGGCATGGTGCATCCAGATGTCAAAGTCCTCGCGGCCGTGGCCGGGCGCGGTGTGCACGAAGCCGGTACCGGCGTCGTCGGTGACATGGTCGCCGTCGAGCAGGGGGACGGGGAAGTCGTAGCCGAGCGCGGCGAGCGGGTGGACGCAGGTGATCGAAGCCAGTTCGGCTCCCGGCACATCGCGCAAGAGCTTCAATGTCAGTTTGGCCTTCGCCGCGCAGTCTTCCGCCAAGCGCTTCGCAAAGACCAGCTTCTCGCCCGGCTGCGGACCGAAGTCGTTGGTTGCCTCGGCGACCTCATAGAGACCGTATTCGATCCGCGAAGAGAACGAGATCGCCCGGTTGCCCGGGATGGTCCACGGCGTGGTGGTCCAGATGACGACCGACGATGAAAGCAGTTCTTCGAGATCCGCCTCAACATGCGCGGGTTCAGACGGCTCACCTTGCGATTTCAGGATGGCCGCGATCTTGACGACCTGTTCGGCGTACTTCGTGCGGTCCAAGTCACGAACCGGGAACTTCACCCAGATCGTGTCGCTTTCGACCTCGTGATACTCCACCTCGGCTTCGGCCAGCGCCGTGCGCTCGACGACCGACCACATGATCGGCTTGGAGCCGCGGTAGAGCTGGCCGGACATGGCGAGCTTCAGGAGTTCGCCGGCGATGCGGCTTTCGGCGTGGAAGTTCATCGTGGTGTAGGGACGGTCGAAATCGCCCTCGATGCCGAGACGGCGGAATTCCTCCGACTGGATGTCGATCCAGCCTTGGGCGAATTCGCGGCATTCCTTGCGGAATTCGTTGACCGGAACCTCGTTCTTGTCCTTACCCTTGGCGCGGTAGGCTTCCTCGATCTTCCATTCGATCGGCAGGCCGTGGCAATCCCAGCCGGGCACATAGTTGGCGTCATAGCCGCGCATCTGGAACGAGCGGGTGATGACGTCCTTCAGCACCTTGTTCAGCGCATGGCCGATATGGATGTTGCCGTTGGCGTAGGGCGGGCCGTCGTGCAGGACGAATTTCTCGCGGCCGGCGGCAGAGGCGCGAAGCTTCTTGTAGAGCTCCATCGACTTCCACTTGGCCGCCATTTCCGGCTCCTTCTGCGGCAGTCCGGCGCGCATCGGGAACTCGGTCTGGGGCAGGTAGAGGGTGGACGAATAGTCTACTTTGTCATTGGTATCGGTCATGATCTTGCCATCGAGGGGCGCCCGATTAGGGTCGCGCATTGGTCTTGAAAGTCGCGGTGACGGAGAGCGTCTGGAGAAACGCCAAAAACCCGGACCCTCCGGCAGCTTTCACAGCGCGCGGAAGGCCGGGCCCATAATTCGAAGGGATATGGTCAGCCGAACCCTGGTCATTGTGGGCGTTGTTTAAGGGGTTTTGCCGCGAAAAGGAAGAGGTGCGGCGCGGCAAATGATCAGGCAGTGCGCCGGGTGAGGCCGAAGACATTCGCTCTCAGGAACCAGCGAGCGACCAGCATGCCCGTCACCAGCGCCGCGAGAAAGATGTAGGCTTCGCGGTGGCCAAGACCGAGGGCCGGAATGGAGCCGCCGGGGCAGAAGCCGGCAATGCCCCAGCCGATGCCGAACAGGACCGAGCCGCCGATCAGCCGCGCGTCGATGCGGCCCTTCGCCGGGATATGAAAAGCCTCGTCGAACACCGGCCGCTTGCGGCTGCGCTGGATCAGCACATAGCCCGGCGCCGTGACCAAGAGCGCGCCCGCCATGACGAAGGCGAGACTCGGATCCCAGGTGCCGGCGATGTCGAAGAAGTTCATCACCTTGGCCGGATCGGCCATGCCGGCCAGCACGATGCCGATGCCGAAGATCGCGCCGATGGCGACTGCGCTCAGATATTTCATCGTCGGGGCTCCTTCTAGAAGACGTGGCGGACGAGGAACACGGTGGCGAAGGCGCCGGCCATGAAGCTTGCCGTGGCGGCGATCGAACGCGGCGAGAGCCGCGCCAAGCCGCACACGCCGTGGCCGGAGGTGCAGCCCGAGCCGAAGGTGACGCCGAGGCCGGTCACCAGGCCGCCAACGATCAGGGCCGAAAGCGGGATCGGCACGGAAAAGCTCGCCTCGTAACCGGAGAGCGCCAGCAGCGCCGGGGCACCGATAGCGCCGACGAGAAAGGCCGCCCGCCAGGCCCAGTCGCTGGCCAGCGGCGGAAAGACGCCGATGACGATGGCCGACATGCCGGCAATCCGCCCCCAGAACGCCATCAGCAGGACAGCCGCAAGGCCGATGAGCAGGCCTCCGGAAAAGGAGAGAAGCGGGGTGAATTCGGTCATGAAGGCTTCCTGAAAGGCTGCGGATGCTCCGCCATTGGCGGAGGCGGGAGCGGGACACAATCTACCGCGCCGACCACCGGAAATATAGCAATGGCGTTATGTTTCCCGATGCGGCAGGGAAACGCTTTTGCGCGATGAAGCCGCGCGGCGAACAAAGGCGGCGGAACGGGGCCTCGTCAAAACGCGATCTTCGCGTCCAGTTCACTAAGCGGCCTGACGCCGGAGAGAAGCGCCCTCGCCTCTGCCTCGTCCTTGCGGATCTGTTCGACCAGCGGTTCCAGCCCGGCAAATTTCAGCTCATCGCGCAGGTGTCCGAAGAAGGAGACACGACAGTGCTCGCCATAGAGATCGCCCGAGAAATCGAAGACGAAGGTTTCCAGCAGCGGCGCGCCGTTGTCGATGACCGTCGGGCGATAGCCGAAGCTTGCGACGCCGTCGTGCAGGCTGCCGTCGGCGCGGCGCAGGCGCACCGCGTAGATGCCGGGCTTCAGCTCGGCCTCGGGGGCGAGCGCCATGTTGGCCGTCGGATAGCCCAGCGTGCGGCCGAGTTGCTTGCCCTTGATCACCTCGGCCTCGACAGTGAAGCGATAGCCGAGCAGGCCGGCGGCCTCGGACACATTGCCCTCCGCGAGCAGGCGGCGGATGCGGCTTGAAGAAACGACCTCCGCACCTTCGTCGCGGAAGGCATCGACCAGCGTCACGCCGAAACCGTTGCGCTTGCCGGCCTCCATCAGGAAGGCCGGACCGCCCTCGCGGCCCTTGCCGAAATGGAAGTCGAATCCGGTCACGACCTCGGTCGCGCCGAGCCAGTCGACCAGGATCGAGCGGACGAATTCCTCGGCCGAGCGGGAGGCGAATTCACGGTCGAAGGGATATTCGATGACCGAGTGGAAACCCATGGCCTCGAGCACCTGGGCGCGAACCGGCGCCGGGGACAGCCGGAACACCGGCTTGTCGGGATTGAAGACGGTGCGCGGATGCGGCTCGAAGGTCAGCACCAGGGCCGGAACGCCGCGGCCCTTGGCCAGTTCCAGCGCCCGGTTGAGCACGGTCTGGTGGCCGCGATGCACGCCGTCGAAATTGCCGATGGCGATCACCCCGCCCTTGAGCTTTTCCGGCAGCGGCTTCTTCTTCTCGTTGCGGTGAAAGACGGTCATGATCTGCCTCCACGAGACAGTGGACCGAGAGACGTCCGGCTACCCCCCTCTGGCCTGCCGGCCATCTCCTCCTCAAGGGGGGAGATCGGCTGGAGCTGCCGACGTCTTGCATGAAATGCCGAACGGGTCGCGGCCTGGTGGGCTTGGGACGCCACCGCGGATCGATCTCCCCCCTTGAGGAGGAGATGCCCGGCAGGGCAGAGGGGGGTGGCTTGCGACAAGTTCATCATGTCGGCCCTCGCCTCAGGCGAGCCTCTGCATCCAGTAGCTCGGCGCGGCATTCTCGCGCTTCAGCCAGGCATTGAGGATCGCCTCGTCCGGCTTGCCGTTGACGGTGTATTCGGCCGCATGGATGCCGCCCGAGATATAGAGAAGGTCCAAGCCGGCATCCAGCGCACCGCGCACGTCGGTCGGCATGCCGTCGCCGATCGCCAGGACGCGGCGCTTGTCGACCGGGTCCTTGTGGGCTTCGGCGGCAGCCACGAGCGAGGCTTCGTAGATCGGGCTGTGCGGCTTGCCGGCGATGCGGGTCGCGCCGCCGAGCTGCTCGTAATAGGCGGCAACCGCGCCGGCGCAGGGGATCATGCGATGGCCGCGCTCGACGATGAGGTCGGGGTTGGCGCAGATCAGCGGCACGTGGCGGGCGGCAAAGGCGGTCAGGACATCGCGATAGTCTTCCGGCGTCTCGGTCTCGTCGTCGAAAAAGCCGGTACAGACGATGGCCTCGGCTTCCTCGGCGGGCACGCGAACGACGTCGAGGCCGTCGAGCAGGTTGAGGTCGCGATCGGGACCGAGGAAGAAGATCTTCTTCGGACCGGCAGCAATCAGCGTGCGGGTCACGTCGCCCGAGGTGACGATCCGGTCATAGGCCGTGTCGGCGACGCCGATCATCCGCAGCTGGTTGATGACGTCCTGCGCTCGGCGCGGCGAATTGGTGATCAGGACCACGGTCAGACCGGCAGCGCGTGCCGCCGTCAGCACCTCGGAGGCCGCCGGAAAGGCGTCGATGCCGTTGTGCAGCACGCCCCAGACGTCGCAAAGGATGACGTCGTAACGTTCGGTGACATCGCTCAAGGTGGAAATGCGCTCGGCCATTCGCTGTTCCTGACTACAAAAATGCAAGGGCTGACATCGCAAAGGAATGCCCGGAAGGCAAGGGCCTTTGCCGGCACGGGCGGAAATTTGCCGGAGATGCGCGCGCTCAGATCGCCAGGCGATAGAGGAGACCGAGAGCGGCGGCGGCCATGAGGGTGCGGCCCATGCCCTGCTTCAGAACGAAGATCATCGCCGCCGACAGGAGAGCCAGGACCAGAGCCGCCGGATCGAGCGTCGCCGGGTCCGGCAACGGCAGGGAGACGGAGAAGGCGGGGGCTGCTCCACCTGGGACCTCCGCCGCTGCCGGCCAGATGGACCAGCGCCCGACCTCGGCGAACAGCACGTGCAGGGCAAACCAGACGGCGAGGTTAAGGATGACGCCGACGACGGCCGCCGTGATCGCGGAAAGTGCTGCCGTGATCATGCGATTGCCGCGCAACCGCTCGACATAGGGCGCGCCGGCAAAAATCCAGACGAAGCTCGGCACGAAGGTCGCCCAGGCGGCGAGCAGGCCACCCAGAACACCGCCGAGGAAAGGCGGCAGGCCGCCGGCATCGCGAAAGCCGGCGAGGAAGCCGACATAGGAGAGCACCAGCACCAGCGGACCGGGCGTGGTTTCGGCCAGCGCCAGGCCGTCGAGCATCTCGCCGGGTTTCAGCCAGTGATACTGGTCGACCGCCACCTGCGCGACATAGGCAAGAACCGCATAGGCGCCGCCGAAGGTGACGAGCGCCATGCGGGAAAAGAAGGCGAAGACCTCGCCGAGGCCGCTTTCGCCGGAGAACAGCCAGAGCGGAAGCAGCGGCGCCTGCCAGACCGCCAGCCAGAAGGCGAGCGTGGCGAGCGAGCGCCCGACCGGTCGGGACGCCGCAGGGGCCGGATCGACAAGGTCGGCGGCGTGCCTTGAGCCGTCCCGCGCAACCATCCGCGCCTCGGCCAGGCCGGCGAAACCGGCCATCAGCACGACGAGCGGAAAGGGCAGAGCGAAGACGAACAGAGCGAGGAAGGCGGAAAGCGCGACGAGGCGATGGAACCGCGTCTTCAGCGCCCGGCGGCCGATGCGCACCACGGCCTCGACGACGATCGCCAGGATCGCTGCCTTCAGTCCGAAGAACAGACCGGCGACCCAGCCGACGTCGTGATAATAGGCATAGAGCGTCGAGAGGCCGAGGATGACGGCGAGCCCCGGCAGGACGAAGAGCAGGCCGGCGACCATGCCGCCGCGCACGCCGTGCGTCAGCCAACCGATATAGGTGGCGAGCTGCTGGGCTTCCGGGCCCGGCAGCAGCATGCAGAAATTCAATGCATGCAGGAACCGGTCCTCGGATACCCAGCGTTTCTCGTCGACGCAGATCCGGTGCATCAGGGCGATCTGGGCCGCCGGGCCGCCAAAGCTCAGGAGGCCGATATGGGCGAATGCGATGAAGAACTCGGTGAAGGTCGGCACTGCAACAGTCTGCCCGTCCGGACGGTCTTGGACAACGGTGCCTGTCATGATATGCCGTTGCTTCCGCCGCGTACCACCCAATCATGCTTTTCATCCATGGCGTCGCGAGCCCACCGGTAGTAGGCGTCATACAGCAGCAGCCCCTGCTCGAGTTGCTGCAGATCCGACGAATAGAGCCGGGACAGGCCCAGCGAGGCCGCCAGCAAGCCGGCCGATTGGGGCGCGAGATCGAGCCTGTTGGTATCGGCGCCGCGTATGATTTCCGCCAGGGCGAGAAGGGGCGGCGTCTCCAGCCGAAACTCCTCCAGCATGGTGTCGAAGGTGCAGCGCTCTCCCCGATGGCTCCAGAACACCCCCTCGATGTCGAAGGGAATGGCATCGAAACGTTCGGCAACGGCCGCCACTTCGGCCGACGCCACGAACAGGAAGCGGGCAAAGGGATCGACGAAGCGCCTTATCAACCAGGGGCAGGCGATGCGGTCGATCTTGGGACGGGACCGCGTGACCCACAGAGAGCCGCCCTGCGCGCCATTGAGCCTCGCCGCCGGCACCTGCGGCATTCCGGCTGCCGCCCAGGCGGCCATCCCCCCCTCCAGCACTTCGGCCGAAATGGCGCGCAGCCGCAGATGGGCCGCGACGCCTTCGCTCAGCTTCTTGCCCTTCTGGCAGACGACAACCACGGAAGCCGCACGTATTTCGTCGGCCCATGCGTCGACGTGGCGGTAGTTCCGGTGAAAGGATCCAGGAATCAGATAGGGGTGCGCCTCGAAGTCGTCAGTGTCGCGAACGTCGACAATCAACGGCGTTTGAAAAGAACCAAGAAGGCGACAGAGTTTGTCGGCGGAAATTGCGCCAAAGGATGCCATGTTTTTGCTCCGCAATTGTGCTCTGGACGGATGCGAAACTGCGGCATGGCGCCTCATGGAGCTTTCGCGAACTCCATGGCCGGAAATTTCGCAAATTTGATCATCGCTGTCAATTGTCGCGGCGCACCGTGCGCGGTTGATGGCAAGGAGCGGGGTCGCCTATGGCAAAAGACGCGGCCCGCCGCCGGTGCTGCGCAACTCGTCGTCAGGATTGCGAAGGGGACAGGCACCGAGGGACAGGCAGCCGCAGCCGATGCAGGTGTCGAGCTGGTCGCGCAGCGCTTCCATCGTCGCGATCCGCGCATTGAGCTCCTCGCGCCATGAGGCAGACAGACGCTTCCAGTCGGCAGCGGTCGGCGGACGGTCGACGGGCAGTTCCGCCAGCGCCTCGGCGATCCGCGCCAGCGGCAGACCCAGGCGCTGCGCGGTCTTGATCAGGGCAACCCGGCGCAGCACGCCGCGCGGATAACGCCGCTGGTTGCCGGCGCTGCGCCAGCTGCGGATCAGCCCCTCGCGCTCATAGAAATGCAGGGCCGAAACCGCCACGCCGGCGCGTTCCGCCACCTCGCCGACACTCAGCGACGCGATCGCGCCCCTGCGAGCCGCATTTTCCAAATCCTTGCTCTTGATCTCAACCATTGTTGAGGTTCTACATTGTCAGGCGTCCATCGACAACCAGCAAAGGAACTCCCGGATGAACGCGACAGTGCAGCATCAGTTCGACACGACCGCCCACCAGGCCATGGCGGCGCGATCCCCTTCCAGCATCTTCAGGATAGACACGTTTGCCTGCCCCCGCGTGCACCAGTCCGCCTTCGAGGACCGGCTGGCCATCATTCACGGCTATTTCGACACCCTGCCCGGCTGCCTCTACAATCGCGTGGTACTGTCGGCGGGTGAAAATGGCGACATGGTTAAGATCGTCACCATCGTCGAGTGGCGCGACCGCCAGGCGCTGGACGCGGCAAAATCCGCCGTCGGCGCCTTCTATGCCAAGTCGGGTTTCGATCCGGCGGCATTCATGGCGGAGCGGGGCATAACGGGCGTTTTCGGCGTTTTTCTTCCGGTCGAGAGGTCAACAAAGAGCCTTTGATCCACTGACTGCCAGCACCCTCGCCGACATGATCGCCATCCGTCAGGAATGGCGATCTTTTTTCGCGGCCGCGCTTGACTCGATCACGGGCCGTCCTTATCTCCAGCTCGCTAGCACTCGCCAGAGGGGAGTGCTAACAATATCCACGCGGGTCCCCTGAGGACCTGCCCATGTCATTTGATCGAGGGATTAGACAATGGCAAGCACCAATTTCCGTCCGCTTCACGACCGCGTTGTAGTCAAGCGCGTCGAGTCCGAAGAAAAGACCAAGGGCGGCATCATCATTCCCGATACCGCCAAGGAAAAGCCGGCTGAAGGCGAAATCATCGCTGTCGGTTCGGGCGTCCGCGACGACCACGGCAAGATCGTTCCGCTCGACGTCAAGGTCGGCGACCGCGTCCTGTTCGGCAAGTGGTCGGGCACCGAAGTCAAGCTCGACGGCGTAGACCTTCTGATCATGAAGGAAGCCGACATCATGGGCGTCATCGGCTGATTGAGCCGGTCACCTCTTCCCAAATCACCAATTCACCAATGGGCTGATGCCCGGGAGTTTTGAAAATGGCACCTAAAGAAATCAAGTTCGGCCGTACTGCGCGCGAAAAGATGCTGCGCGGCGTCGATATTCTCGCTGACGCCGTGAAGGTAACGCTCGGTCCGAAGGGCCGCAACGTGATCATCGACAAGTCCTTCGGCGCTCCGCGCATCACCAAGGACGGCGTTTCGGTCGCCAAGGAAATCGAACTCGAAGACAAGTTCGAGAACATGGGCGCCCAGATGGTCCGCGAAGTTGCTTCGAAGACCAACGACATCGCCGGCGACGGCACCACGACCGCGACCGTTCTGGCCCAGGCCATCGTTCGCGAAGGCGCCAAGGCCGTTGCAGCCGGCATGAACCCGATGGACCTGAAGCGCGGCATCGATCTGGCCGTTTCCGAAGTCGTGAAGGATCTCCAGGCCAAGGCCAAGAAGATCAACACCTCGGAAGAAGTTGCCCAGGTCGGCACGATTTCCGCCAACGGCGAAACCTCCATCGGCCTGCAGATCGCTGAAGCGATGCAGAAGGTCGGCAACGAAGGCGTCATCACAGTCGAAGAAGCCAAGACCGCCGAAACCGAACTCGAAGTCGTCGAAGGCATGCAGTTCGACCGCGGCTACCTGTCGCCCTACTTCGTCACCAACCCGGAAAAGATGGTCGCCGATCTCGACGACGCCTACATCCTCCTGCACGAAAAGAAGCTCTCGAACCTCCAGGCTATGCTGCCGGTTCTCGAAGCCGTCGTTCAGTCGGGCAAGCCGCTGGTCATCATCGCTGAAGACGTCGAAGGCGAAGCTCTTGCAACGCTCGTCGTCAACAAGCTGCGTGGCGGCCTGAAGATCGCTGCCGTCAAGGCTCCGGGCTTCGGCGATCGCCGCAAGGCCATGCTGGAAGACATCGCCATCCTCACCGGCGGTACCGTCATTTCCGAAGATCTCGGCATCAAGCTCGAAAATGTCACCCTCGACATGCTCGGCCGCGCCAAGAAGGTCTCGATCACCAAGGAAAACACCACGATCGTCGACGGTGCCGGCCAGAAGTCGGACATCGAAGGCCGCGTTTCCCAGATCAAGGCCCAGATCGAAGAAACCACCTCTGACTACGACCGCGAAAAGCTGCAGGAACGTCTTGCCAAGCTCGCCGGCGGCGTTGCCGTGATCCGCGTCGGCGGTTCGACGGAAATCGAAGTCAAGGAAAAGAAGGACCGCATCGACGACGCGCTCAACGCGACCCGTGCGGCCGTTCAGGAAGGCATCGTACCGGGCGGCGGCGTGGCTCTGCTGCGTTCGTCGGTCAAGATCACCGTCAAGGGCGTCAACCAGGACCAGGAAGCCGGCATCAACATCGTTCGCCGCGCCCTCCAGTCGCCTTGCCGCCAGATCGCCGAGAACGCTGGTGACGAAGCTTCCATCGTCGTCGGCAAGATCCTCGAAAAGGATCAGGACAACTGGGGTTACAACGCCCAGACCGGCGAATACGGCGACATGATCGCCATGGGTATCGTCGACCCGGTCAAGGTCGTTCGCACCGCCCTGCAGGACGCAGCCTCGGTTGCCGGCCTGCTGGTCACCACCGAAGCCATGATCGCCGAACTTCCGAAGAAGGAATCGGCCGGCGGCATGCCGGGCGGCATGGGCGGAATGGGCGGCATGGACATGATGTGATAGGCGAAAGCCTGTCGCACTGATCCAACCGGTTCAGTCATACGAAAGGGCGGTCTTCGGATCGCCCTTTTTTCTGTCTTAAGGTCAGGGCATCGCCGATCAGCCCACCGAGACCCGAGGCGGCATCGAATACAAGCGACGCCTCATGCAACTGCACGTCACTTCCGGCTATGCGTTGGTATTCACATTCGGAGGTGATAATGAAACCTCCGATTTATCCCGGCGTCTTCGAATCTTCCTCTTGCCCGTCTCCGTCGGCGGGGCCGCCAGAGTGCGCGGTCACCGAAATTTTCCGCATAGGCTGCATATCGCACTCAAAAATCTGAACCCACAGATGAAAATGAAGCATTCTCGCATTTCGAGAACCGTGCTATCTGCAAAGATGCCCCTAGGTCGCTAGGGGCGGATGCGACCATCGCGTCGATATTCGCGTTATTTAAAAAATACTCGCGAACGCGAAAAATCGCATTGCGGACTGCGTGAAATATTTATAACGCTTCGGCTGATGATTGAAATGCCAAGGTGATCGCTACGGGGGTGGCACCACCATTGGTAAATGGTCGACTGGCCGGACATCGGCGGGGGATGGGGTGCTTGTAACCTATGCGCGAAGCGCCTAATCTACAGCATGCGTTTATGATTAGTTGATAATACTTCACGTCCTTTTGCTGATGGCGCGCTTGTCGCGGGCTTGAAAGCGAGAGAAGCGCGAAGGCAGATGAAGACGACGGGCGCGCCTTGCTGCGGCCGGAATTGAAACTGATCCGAGAACAATAGCGCGTAAATCGGCACATGCCTGGGGACAGCCTTGTTTAAGATTGCCAGAGCCAGTCTTGCAGTATCGTTCGGCACGGGATTTCCCGAGCCTGAGGAGGGAGAAGGCGGCGCCTTCGCCCGGTTCACCGTTTCGGAGGGCTGGGTCGGCGACCTGTCGAATGGGGTCATCAGGCTCGGCGAGCGGGCAACCTTGCTGCATGGGCTGAACACGCCTGAATGCGGATTGCTCAGCATGATGCGCTGCTACGACCCGAATGATCGCGCCCATATTCTCGAACTGTTCGAACAGGCTGCGACGTCGTCCTCGCACTTTTGCTATTCGACGACCATCGGGCTGCCCAACGGCCATCGCCAGCCGGTCTTCTGCGTCGGCGAATCCGACGGGCTTGAGCAATCGAGCGCCGGCAGCATGCTCGGCATGTTCGTCTTTCCGCGCTTCAAGCTGGCCGCTTCAACGCACCTGCGCGCCCTTTCCTGACGTCATCCAACAATGCCTGCCGTCCCTCGCCTCGTGCAGGGAGGCCGGCGGCTGCAAAGACTGATCGTTTCCTTTTATTGAACGATTAGTCAAGGATCGTCTATCTATCGCCGATGGCGAAGAGGTGAGACAACCGCTCCAGGAAATTCAACCAGCAGCGCCGGCCATAGCCGGGCCGCGCCCAGGAGCCTCGCATGTCCAGCAGCAACAACGCCATCATCCTTATCGCCCGCATCCTCCTCTCCTTCATCTTCATCTATTCCGGCTTCGGCAAGCTGATCGATCCGGCCGGCACCGCCGGCATGATCACCGGCGCCGGCCTGCCTGCGGCCACCGCGCTCGCCTACCTCGCCGGCCTGTTCGAACTGGTCGCCGGTCTCTTCGTGCTCGTCGGCTTCCAGACCAAGATCACCGGCTGGCTGCTCGCCCTCTTCTGCGTGTTCACCGGCGTCGTCTTCCACGGCTCGGCGATCAACGTTCCGGACTTCCCGGCTGCCGCAAACGGCTGGCTGACCGTGCTGAACCAGATCATGATGATGAAGAACATCACCCTGGCCGGCGCCTACATCCTGCTCGCCACCTTCGGCCCGGGCGCCTATTCGCTCGACGCCCGCCGCGGCGTGGCCGTCGCCGCCTGAGGCAATCGCCGTCCACATCCCTGCCCTACAAGGCAAAGAAGAGCCCGCCGGAGCAATCCGACGGGCTCTTTCCGTATTTGCAGGTGACCGGCGTCCCGCTCAGTCCTTGCGGGCCAGCCAGATGGTCGCGCCGCCGCAATCCGGATCGTCGGCAACGTGGTCGACGACGGCGAAACCGTTCTCCCGAAGAAGCCGCCGGTATTCCTCAGGGTCAAGGCTCGCGTGATAGAGGGGCTCGCCCTCGAAGGTGCCCATCGCCACGCCCTCGGCCGGGCCCGAGGTGAACATCAGCATGGCGCCGTTTGCCGCATGGGCGGCGAAGACGGGAAACATCGCCCGCTGCTCGTCGGGCGTCAGATGGAAAAAGCTGTGCCAGGCGAGAAGGGCATCGAAGGTCCGCCCGAGCGCGAGGCTCCGCATGTCGGCCACGCGCCAGTCGGCGGCAGGAAACCGCGCGCGGCAAAGGCCGATCAGCGTCTCCGAAGAATCGACGCCCGTCACCAGGAGCCCGCGGGCCAGCAGGTCGGCCGCCATCGGCTCGCCGGATCCGCAGCCGATGTCGAGCACGGAAGCACCTCTGGGTAGGTTTACCGCAAAGCGGTCGAGCCAGGGTTTTTCAAACAGGTGCTTCGAGCGGATGCCGTCGAAGGCGCGGGCGTGGCGCTCGTAGAGACCGATCACCCGCTCCGCGTCGCTCATAGCCGCCTCACAGTGCCGCGCGAACCGCCCCGACGATCCCGGCCACCCGGGGGTTGCCGTCATGCTCGGGCTTGCGGGCCCGCACGAGGCAGGCCTCGGACCTGAGGATGACACCATCGGACAGGATCTTCAGGTGATTGGCCTTGAGCGTCGAGCCGGTCGAGGTGATGTCGACGATAATGTCGGCCTGGCCGGCGGCAGGCGCCCCTTCCGTCGCGCCGAGGCTTTCGACGATGCGGTAGAGCTGGATGCCATGCTGGCTGGAGAAGAACTGCTGGGTGAGACGCCAGTATTTCGTCGCGATCGTGAGCCGCCGCCCGTGACGGGTGCGGAAATCGGCGGCGACGTCACCAAGGTCGGCCATGGTGTCGACGTCGAGCCAGATTTCCGGAACGGCGACGACCACGTCGGCATGGCCAAAGCCCAGGCGGGCGCAGATCTCGACGCGCTTGTCCGCTTCCGCCAGACCCTCGCGGATCAGGTCTTCGCCGGTCACGCCGAAATCGACCGTGCCGGCGCCGATCTCGCGGGCGATTTCGGACGCCGAGAGAAAGGCGATCTCGATGTCGTCCACGCCTTCGACGCGACCGCGATAGGAACGGTCATTGCCGACGGCGACGATCTTCATGCCGGCGCGCTCGAAGATGGCCTGGCAATCGTCCTTCATCCGGCCCTTGGAGGGCAGTCCGATCGTGATGGTCATCGTGCGGCCCTCGCGCTTTCGATGCGGTCGAGCCAGAGCGAGAAGCCGACGGCCGGAATATGGTTTTCGGCACCGAGCAGGGTCAGCAACCGGTCGAAACGACCGCCGCCGGCCAGCACTGCGGGCTCACCGGCAATCCCGATCTCGTAGACGAGGCCGGTGTAATAATCGAGCGGACGGCCGAAGGCGGCGCGGTAGTTGATGCGGTCCAAATCGAGCCCGATATTGGCAAGGGCGGCGACACGCTCGTCGAAGCGCGACAGGGCCGGCCCGAGCTTCAGGCCGGCGGCATCGGCAAAGCCGGCAAGGGCGGCGGAGGCTTCCGACAGCGGCAGTTCGAGCGAGAGAAACTCGCGCAACAGCAGCAGGGCCGCGCCGTCGAGCCGGGTCTCGGCCAGTTCCAGCTTTTCCTTCAGGCGCCTGGCAATCTCGGCGGGCGAGCGGCTGGCATTGGTGGAATAGCCGGTCGCCTGCATGGTCTCGTCGATCCGGGCGATCAGCGCCCAGTCGCGGCCGCTCGACACCATCTCGACGATCTCCGGATCGAGGCCCGGAACCGGATTGGGACTGCCGAGCTTCCTTAACAGCTGGTCGATCTGTTCGGGATTGCCGAAGGCCTGGATCAGCCGCTTCTGCCAGCCAGCCGGCAGGCCGAGCGCCTTGACCACCGCCTCGAACACCGCCTGGTCGCCGAGCGTCACGACGAGCTTGCGGCCGGGCAAGAGCCGCCCGAGAATGGCGTGGGCGTCACCGATGGCGCGGGCATCGGCACCGGCAATGCCGGTATCGCCGAGATCCTCGATGCCAGCCTGGTAGAATTCATTGGCGCCGTCGCGGCGCTGGCGGAACACCTCGCCGAGATAGGCATAGCGCTTCGGCGTGCCGGTCGCGGTCTCGATGTGGCGCAGGCACACGGGAATGGTGAACTCCGGACGCAGGCAGAGGCTTGTCCCCCGCTCGTTCTCGGTCATGAAGATGCGGCGGCGCAGATCCTCGCCGGCCATGTCGAGAAACGGCTCGGCCGGCTGGATCACCGGCGTGTCGACCCTCTCCGTCCCGCGGGCGGCGAATTCGTCGAGCAGGGTGCCGGCGAAATCCGGCATGTTGATCAGCGGCATGGGACGGCTCCGGCACGCGTTGTCATGTGCCCCTCATCCGCCTGCCGGCACCTTCTCCCCGCGAGCGGGGAGAAGGCCGATCCGGCGAAGCCTCGGCCAAGCGACAAGATCGCTCGGGGCACGTCCCCTCTCCCCGCCTGCGGGGAGAGGGTTAGGGTGAGGGGCAACTTTGACACGGCGACCATCTTACTGCTTCGCCCGGCGTCGGTCTTCCGCCTGGGCCGCGAGGATCTCCCTGACCTTGGCGACAAGGTCCGCTTCCGGCACGACGTCCTGCGCGACGCGGGCCTCGCGCCATTCGGCATTGTCGGTAATCTCGCCGGAAAGCCGCTTGCCCTCGATCAGGTCCTTGATCTGCACCACCCCTTGCGCGCGCTCGTCGCCGCCCTGGATGATGGCGATGGGGGAGCCGCGGCGGTCGGCATATTTCAGCTGGTTGCCGAACTTCTTCCAGTTGCCCTGGTACATTTCGGCGCGGATTCCTTCGTTGCGCAGCGCCTGGGTGAAGCGCTGGTAACGGCCCATACTCTCGACATCGCCGTCCATGACGGTGACGAGGACCGGCGCGACCACCTCGTCGGCGCCGAGCTTGCCGAGGTTCTTCAGCGCCGTCATCAGGCGCGAGACGCCGATGGAGAAGCCGGTGGCCGGAACCGGCTGGCCCATGAAGCGCGAGACGAGACCGTCATAGCGACCACCGCCGCCGACCGAGCCGAAGACGACCTTTTCGCCCTTCTCGTTGGTAACGTCGAAGGTCAGCTCGGCTTCGTAGACCGGGCCGGTGTAGTATTCGAGGCCGCGCACAACGGAGGGGTCAATCTTGATGCGGTCGGGGCCATAGCCAGCGCCAAGCACGAGGCTACCGATCGTGTTGAGCTCGTCGACGCCTTCCGCACCCTTTTCTGTGCCGGCAACCAGCTCGGCAAGATGCACGGCGCTTTCCGCATAGTCGGTGATGCCGACGAAGAACAGAACCTTCTCGATCTGGTCGGCATTGAGGCCTGCGCCCTTGGTGAAGTCGCCGGACTCGTCCTTCCGGCCTTCGCCGAGCAGGAGGCTCACGCCTTCGGTGCCGAACTTGTCGAGCTTGTCGATGGCACGCAGCACGGTGAGGCGACGGTTGAAGTTCTCTTCGCCGCCGACACCGATCGCTTCCATCACGCCGTCGAGAACCTTGCGGTTGTTCACCCGGATCACGTAGTCGCCGCGCTTGATGCCGAGCGCTTCCATGGTGTCGGCCATCATCATGCACATTTCGGCATCCGACTGGACGCCCGGCGCGCCGACGGAATCCGCGTCGAACTGCATGAACTGGCGGAAGCGGCCGGGGCCGGGCTTTTCGTTGCGGAAGACATAGCCGGCGCGATAGGTGCGGTAGGGCAGTTGGATCTCGTTGAATTTCTCCGCCACATGGCGGGCGAGCGGCGCGGTCAAGTCGTAGCGCAACGACATCCACTGCTCGTCATCGTCCATCAGCGAGAAGACGCCCTCGTTCGGCCGGTCGGCATCGGGCAGGAACTTTCCGAGCGCATCGGTATATTCGAACAGCGGCGTCTCGACCGGGTCGAAGCCGTAGCGCTCGTAGACTTCGCGGATCTTCGCCGTCATCTCGTTGACCGCGCGAATGTCGGCCGCCTCGCGATCGACGAAGCCGCGCGGCAGGCGGGCTCTCAGTTTCTGCGGCTTCTTGGTCTTTTCGCTCATGATGCGGGCACCGGATTTCTTCGTTTTGAAATGTGTCGGTGTCTTAGAGGATCGGGGTTTTGGCGGCAAGGGCCGAGAGGCCGGCAGCGGCGGCGGCACGCTGGAAAGTGGTCGGCCGGAGTGGTATATTGCAGCGGCCCGTCAGAGGTTGGGCCTATGAACAAGCGCGTCACACTCGAGATGCCGGAAGAAATGCACCGGCTGTTGCTGAAATATGCAGCCGAAGCCGGAACGGAACCGGATGCCTATCTGCTGGAAATGATCGAGGAGCAGCTAGAGGACGCCTATTTCCTGCGTCAGGCTCAGGAGGTTCTGGAAGCACGGGCGCGCGGCGAGAGCTGCACCTATTCTCTGGATGAAGTGAAGCGCGAACTTTGCTTGGAGGATTGACCTCGACGACAAGGCGAGAAAGCAACTTGCCAAGATCGGCAAGGCGTCCGCTGCGCGCATTATTGCTTATCTCGGACAGCGGATTAGCCCACTCGACGACCCCCGCCAGCAAGGCAGCGCTCTTCATGCTCCGGCCCATCACGAAACCGGGACCGGCCTTGCTTTCGACGAAATCGCGCTTACCTTCGGCGACATGAGATTGCTGATCCGCACGCTGCTTGTCCTCGCCGCCCTGGCCTATGGTGCCATGCCGCTCACCGGCATGGCGGGGGCTATGCCGGCCGGAGCGGATGCGGTCATCGCAAGCGCGGTTGTCGAACCGGCCGCCAGCCCTCATGCCATGCATGGCCATGCGATGCAGTCCGAGGCAACGATGATCCCGGATGCCGCTCAGGCGGAAGCCGATTGTCCGCATCCGGGCAAGACGGATCGCATCCCGCATTGCGCCGCCTGCCTGACCTTGCCGGCCGATCTCAGGATTGCGGCGTCCGGCAGTCCGCCCCGCGCGGCCGAAGCACCGTCGGTCACCGTCGCCTTTTCCTCCCGGCCGGCCGCCCCGCTCGATCCCCCTCCCCGCGTCTGACGGCTCCGGTTTCGAACAAACGGCGCCTGTCGCCGAAACCTGAATTCCGCCTCAAAGACAAAGGAACAACCATGCTTATCAAAGCACTCTTCACCGCATCCGCCGTTCTTCTCGCCACTGCCGCGTCCGCCCAGGACAGCACCAGCCACGAAGGCCACACGGCAACCATGGACATGAGCCAGCCGGTCGGCGACCAGGGTCCGTCCAGCGTCGCCTTCGCCCAGGCCAACGGCAAGATGCACAACGACATGGCGATCGAATATTCCGGCGATGCCGATGTCGATTTCGTCCGCGGCATGATCCCCCACCACCAGGGGGCGATCGACATGGCCAGGATCCAGCTGCAATACGGCAAGGATCCGGAAATCCGCAAACTCGCCGAAGAGGTGATCAAGGCCCAGGAAGGCGAGATCGCCATGATGCGGGAATGGCTGGCCAAGCACGGCAAGTGATCTGCGGGAACGGCCGAGCCTGACGCATTGTCGGGCTCCCGTCCCGGTTCGATTACCCAGCATGGACGCCGCCCCTCGGGCGGCGTTCGTGTGACGCGAAATGGAGATTTCGCCGGCAAGGCCAAGTCTGCAGCAGCGGCTTTCGGGCTTGCGCCCAAGGCCTCGCCATTGCCGAACGAAGGCGCTATTTTGCCAGCGTCTGGTCACAACAGAGAGACGTGCATGAACACCCGCCCCCTCACCGTGATCGGCTTCGACGCCGACGACACGCTCTGGCAGAACGAACAGTTCTACCGGCTGACGGAAGAGCATTTCCGCGGCCTGCTGGCTGACTTCGCCGAAGGCGAGCACATTTCTCAGCGCCTGCTCGAGGCGGAGAAGCGCAACCTTTCGCATTACGGTTTCGGCATCAAGGGCTTCACCCTGTCGATGATCGAGACGGCCCTGGAGGTGACCGAGGGCCGCGTTCCGCCGCAGATCATCGGCGAGATCCTGTCGATCGGCCGCGACCTGCTCAGCCATCCGGCCGAAACCATGCCGCATGCCCGCGAGACGCTGGAAGCACTGGCCGGCGATTATTATCTGGTGCTCATCACCAAGGGCGACCTGTTCGACCAGGAACGCAAGCTCGCCCAGTCGGGGCTTGGCGACTATTTCGATGCGGTGGAGATCGTCTCGGACAAGTCGGCGACCACCTATCGCCGCATCTTCGGCAAGACCGCCGACGGACCGGAACGGGCGATGATGATCGGCAATTCGCTGAAATCGGACATCGTCCCGGCGATCGCCACCGGCGCCTGGGGCGTGTTCGTGCCGCATGAACTGACCTGGATCCTGGAGCGGGTGGAAAAGCCGACCGAGGCGCCGCGCTTCCGCGAAATCGCCCATCTCGGCGAACTGCTTCCGCTGATCCACGAAATCGGCAGATAAGGGCAGTATCGACGATGCGTTCATTTGACGAGATCTGGAAAATCGCCGCCGATCGCAAGGGCGGGGATGCGGCGGTGGAAGCGGCCCTGCAATTTCCGAAGACCCGGGACGAGATCGCCGCCACGCCGGACGATCGCTTCCTGGCCACCATGACCAGGTGCATCTTCCAGTCGGGCTTCAACTGGAAGGTCGTCGAGGCCATGTGGCCCGGGTTCGAGGCGGCCTTCGACGGTTTCGACATTGGCCGCTGCGCCATGCTGCACGACGAGGATTTCGAACGGCTGGTTTCCGATACCCGCATCGTTCGGCACGGCCAGAAGATCCGCTCGGTGCAGGAGAACGCCGTCTTTCTCTCAGAGCTTGCGCGCGAACACGGCAGCGCCGCGCGCTTCTTCGCCGACTGGCCCGCCAACAATTACATGGCACTCCTCGACCTGTTGAAAAAGCGCGGTTCGCGGCTCGGCGGCAATACCGGCCAGTATTTCCTGCGCTTTGCCGGGATCGACAGCTTCATCCTGTCGCAAAGCGTGGTGAACCGCCTGATCACCGAGGGCGTGGTCGACAAGGCGCCCTCCTCGGCCAAGGAGAAAGCTGCCGTCCAAGCCGCCTTCAACACCTGGCGGGCGCAATCCGGCCGGTCGCTGACGGCAATCAGTCGCGTGCTGGGCATCAGCATCGACTGATTGCCGTCGTTTCACACGCTTTCGAATGCGGGAATACAAACCTGCCCCTCACCCCCCTGCCGGGACCTTCTCCCCGCGAGCGGGGAGAAGGGGCAAGCGGAAGCACCGTGCTCTTCACCAAAGTTGTCATTCTTACGCGGCGGGACGGCGAGCGCTTCCCTCTCCCCGCTTGCGGGGGGTCCGAAGGACGGGTCGAGACACGTGGCTCGACCCCGGTCGGGCCAGGGTGAGGAGCAATGACGATGCGTCCCGGATCTTGCAGACCAGCCCCGAAGGACGCCCGCTCAGGCCGGCCGCACGAACTGCGCCCGCATCGTCTCCACCAGCCCCTGGCAGCAACAGCCTTCGATGTGATCATTGACCAGCCCCATGGCCTGCATGAAGGCGTAGATGGTGGTCGGCCCGACGAAGGACCAGCCGCGCTTCTTCAGGTCCTTCGACAGACGCACCGAGGTCGGCGAGGTCGGATTGGCCCGCAACGTCGCATAGTCCATGCGCGCCGGCCGCTCCTCCGGCTTGGGCTCGAAGCTCCAGAAATAGCGCGAAAGCGAGCCGAACTCGGCTTCCAGATCGACCGCATGGCGGGCATTGTTGATGGTCGAGACGATCTTGCCGCGGTGGCGCACGATGCCGGTATCGGCGAGGCAGCGGGCGATATCGGTATCGTCGAACCGGGCGACCCGATGGAAATCGAAGCCGGCAAAGGCCGCGCGGAAATTCTCCCGCTTGCGCAGGATCGTCAGCCAGGACAGGCCGGACTGGAAGCCTTCGAGACAGATCTTCTCGAAGAGCCGGACGTCATCGGTGACCGGCCGGCCCCATTCCTCGTCGTGGTAGCGGCGGTAGTCCTTGAGCCCCCCGTGCCAGAAGCAGCGGTCCAGTCCATCTTCGCCGGTGATCAGGCCGGTCTGTTCCATGCGCATCGATTCCCTTTTCTGCCCGGCGATTCGTTTACCATTTGTTCACTGTTTTTCCAAACGGAGCGCTAACCCTGATGAAAGGTTTACGCGCCCTGCGGCATTTTCATGAACGGGCATTTACCAATTGTCGCGACGACACTGGCACGATCGAACCCACAGCCATTCCAGGCTTGCCTCCTCGGTCCCATGTAGCGAGTCGTCCGATGTTCGTGAAATCCGTCTTCCTGGCCGCCCTCGTCGGCCTTTCCGTCGCCCTTCCCGCCGCCCAACCGGCCTTTGCCGGCGAACGCTATCAGTCGCGCCCGCCGGTGATCGTCAGCCCCGACCTTTCGGCCCCCTGGGTCATGCAGCTCGGTGGTGCGGCGCGTCCCGTGGTCTATGCGCCGCGTGCCGTTCAGCCGCAGGTGCGCACCTACCAGCGCCAGGTTCAGCGGCGCGCGCCGCAGGCGAGCCTGATGCAGCCCGTCGCCGCCCGGGCGAACAAGCCGATCCGCACGCAGATCGATCCGGTCTTCCTGCCGCAAATGGTGGCCTATGACAGCCCGCACAAGCCGGGCACCATCGTCATCGACACCAACAACCGCTTCCTCTACCTGGTGACCGGCAACGGCCAGGCCCGTCGCTATGGCGTCGGCGTCGGAAAGCCGGGCTTCGAATGGGCCGGCAAGCACAAGATCACCGCCAAGAAGGAATGGCCGGACTGGACGCCGCCGAGCGAGATGATTTCCCGCGAAGCTGCCAAGGGACACTATCTGCCCGCCCGCATGGACGGCGGCCCGGAAAATCCGCTCGGCGCCCGCGCCATGTATCTCGGCTCCACCCTCTACCGTATCCACGGGACCAATGCGCCGTGGACGATCGGCAGCGGCGTATCCTCGGGCTGCATCCGCATGCGCAACGAGGACGTCGTCGATCTCTACGAGCGCGTCGGCGTCGGCACGACCGTGATCGTCATGTAGAGAATCTCCCTGTTCTTGCCGCAGCAAGTGTTGCCCGGGCATCTATCATTTTTTGATGAGACAATGCTCGGGGACTTGCATCCGCATCAGAGTCGGCTAGGCTCCCAGCCCTTATGATTTGGGGGATTCCACCATGAAGAAGTACTTGGTCGCCTTGGCGGCCGCATCGATCGCCATCGGCAGCTTCGCCGTTCCGGCTTCCGCCGGCACCTTGAGCGCCAACCATCCGGCCGCCCCCGGCGACGTCACGCTCGTCGTCCAGCAGAAGAAGCCGGCCGAAAAGTTCAAGCGCCGCGTGGTGCGCCTGCTGACCGACGAAAAGCCCGGCACGATCATCATCGATACGAACAACAAGTTCCTCTACTACATCGAGGGCAACAACCGCGCGACCCGCTACGGCGTCGGTGTCGGTCGCGAAGGCTTCGGCTGGTCCGGCGTGGTCAAGATCGGCCGCAAGGAAGAATGGCCGAGCTGGCGTCCGCCGGCTGAGATGCGCCGCCGCGAAGCCGCCAAGGGTCACAAGCTTCCGGTGGTGCAGGAAGGCGGCATCGACAATCCGCTCGGCGCACGTGCCATGTATCTCTACAAGGGCGGCCGCGACACGATCTTCCGCATCCACGGCACCAACCAGCCCTGGACGATCGGCCTCAACATGTCGTCCGGCTGCATCCGCATGATGAACAAGGACGTCGAGCATCTCTACGAGCGCGCCGGCGTCGGCAGCAAGGTCATCGTCATCGGCCCCGGCAACCGTCAGGGCGACGTGAGCTTCGAGGACAAGGGCATCGACATCCTGCGGACGATGTTCGGCGGCTGACAGCCGATTGCCGTATTTCACAAGGTGCGGGGCGGCGGCAGCTTCCCGCACCTTTTTTGTTGCCAACCGTCCCGTTTCTTCCGCGCGCCTGCACATGCCGGGCCGCCAAGCAATGGCCGAATTGACGAAGGTCAGGAAATTGCGCCCAGTTTCGGTCGTTCCGAAAACGGTGATGCAAATTGGGAACAGACTTCGCGCAGAAAATCGATTATCAAACATATCGAACATCATCAGATTCGCGGATCGCACTCATGAACACGAAGCTTCGCACCCTGCTCGGCGCCACTGTCGCGGCAAGCATCCTCGCCCTGTCAGCCTCCCTGGCCAATGCCGAAATGGCGATCTCCGTCTATGGGGGCTTCCAGTCGGCGCCGCACAGCGACGTCGAGGTTTCCGACGAACCGGACTTCACCGCCGGCTGGGAAGGCCGCTCGTTCGAAATGCCGCCCTATTACGGCGTGCGCGGCACCTGGTGGATGGAAGAGATCGGCCAGCCGAACCTCGGCGTTTCGCTCGATTTCACCCATGCCAAGGTCTATGCCGACGACGACACGCTCGCCGAGACCGGCTGGGACCACTTCGAATTCTCCGACGGCATCAACCTTCTGACGTTGAACGCGCTCTACCGCATGCCGATCGAAGGCACCAAGTTCGTGCCCTATGCCGGCATCGGCGCCGGTATCAACGTGCCGCATGTCGAAGTGACGCGCGCCTCGGGCACCACCTTCGAGTACCAGGTCGGCGGCGCCACCGTGCAGGCACAGGCGGGCATCGCCTACCAGTTCAACGACAACTGGTCGACCTTCCTGGAATACAAGGGCAACTATTCCTGGGTCGACGTCGACATCGACAGCGGTGCGACGCTCAAGACCGACATCATGACCAACGCCATCAACGCCGGCATCAGCTTCCATTGGTAAGACCGGCGGGCTTCGGCGGCCCGCCTATTTGATCTCGCAGAATATTGCGGCCTCGTGCGACACCGGAACGTTGCGCGGGGCCGCTTTCTTCTGGTCGGCACTGCTGACGGTCAGCATGTAACGACCGCTGAAGCGATCGGGATCCTTGACTGTCGATTTCGTCACGACCGAGAGTTCGAAGGTCTCGAAAGGATCGGCGTCGCGAGTGTCGGTGTAGATCTGCAGGCGCAGGTCGTTGCCGTCCATCCACGCCTGCTTCAGCATGGCCGAATTGAGCTTGAGATTGCGAAAGGCGGCAGGCGCCTCGGGGCTCTTGATGTCGGTGATGCCGCGGAAATGCACCAGCCTCTTGCCGTCGCGGGCGGCGAATGCGCTTTCGATCGACATCTTCACCACATCATCGGCCGCGGCGCAGTAGATCCGCGTCGCACCGACCGCCGGCAGGGCGCTTGCCAACAGCAGCATGCCTGCTGTGATTGCCTTCATGGACATCAACTTTTCCTCCGGGGACCTTTCGGCCCCATTTCAGAAAACACTCTATCAGCATCGCCTTAATGGATTCCGACCCGCTGACCGGAGCCGGCACAGGTTCCTTGCTCCATATTGAGCCATCCTCACATTTTCTTGACCGTCAGGCACCAAGCTTTGCCGGCCTTTCACCGCCATAGGCCCAGTCGAGCAGCTCGATGGTGTGGACGATCGGCACGGCGGTCCCCGATCCGATCTGCGTCATGCAGCCGATATTGCCGGCGGCGATCACATCGGGCTTGGTCGCCTCGAGGTTCTTGACCTTGCGCGCCTTCAACGTGGCGGAAATCTCCGACTGCATGATGTTGTAGGTGCCGGCCGAACCGCAGCACAGATGGCCCTCCGCCGGATCACGCACAGTAAAGCCGGCATTCTTGAGCAGCGTCTTCGGCGCCATGGTGATCTTCTGGCCATGCTGCATCGAACAGGCGGAATGATAGGTGACGGTCAGGTTCTTCTTCTCCTGCACCGGCAGGTCGAGGGTCGACAGATATTCCGTCACGTCCTTGGCAAGCGTCGAGACGCGCCTGGCCTTCTCGGCATAGGCCGGATCGAGCCGCAGCATGTGGCCGTAGTCCTTGATGGTCGTGCCGCAGCCGGAGGCGGTGATGACGATCGCGTCGAGCCCGGCCCTGTCGATCTCGCGGATCCAGACGTCGACATTGCGACGCGCGCTGTCGAGCGCTTGGCCCTCGCGGCCCATGTGATGGACCAGCGCGCCGCAGCAGCCCTCGCCCTCCGGCACGACGACCTCGACGCCGAGGCGGGTCAAGAGCCGGATGGTCGCAGCGTTGATGCCCGGGTCGAGCACCGGCTGGGCACAGCCGGTGAGGATCGCCACGCGGCCGCGCTTCTCGGCCCTCGGGGCGTGGGTGGCGGGACGGGCGCTGTCGCCGGCGGCCGGAATGCTGCGCGGCGCGAGATCGAGCATGGCACCCATCGGCCGCAAGGCCGGAATGCGCTTGAACAGGCCGGCGAAGGGACGACCCAGGCGGGCGAGAGCGAGCGCCGCGCGGAAGCGGGCCGGATAGGGCAGCGTCATCGCCAGGATGCCGCGCGTCAGCCGGTTCATCAGCGGCCGCCTATAGGTCTTCTCGATATGGATACGCGCATGGTCGACCAGATGCATGTAGTCGACGCCTGACGGACAGGTCGTCATGCAGGCGAGACAGGAGAGGCAGCGGTCGATATGGGTCACCACCTGCTTGTCCGCCGGACGGCCGTTCTCCAGCATGTCCTTGATGAGATAGATACGGCCGCGCGGGCTGTCGAGCTCGTTGCCGAGCGTCACATAGGTCGGACAGGTGGCCGTGCAGAAGCCGCAGTGCACGCATTTGCGCAGAATGCCCTCGGCCTCCGCGACATGCGGATCGGCGAGCTGTTCGGCGGTGAAATTGGTCTGCATCGATAAGCTCCTTGCGAGGCCCGCAGCCCCTCACCCTGACCTCCCCCGCAAGCGGGGCGAGGGAATTCACACCCACCACGTCTCGGGCTTGGCGATCGGCTCGCCGGCGGTCGCCTTCTGCAGGCCGATGATGCAGCGGACGACGATCCAGACCGCCGTGCCGATGGCGAGCAGAACGCCGATCACGGCCAGTGAAAGGATGGCCGAGACCAGGCCGTAGAGCAGGCCGATCCAGAAGGTTCGGATGGCGTAGGTGTAGTGCGTGTCGATCCAGCCGCCCGCCTTGCCCCGGTTCAGATAGGCAAAGACCAGGCCGATGATGCCGGAAATGCCGATCAGGAAGCTCAGGAGATAGAGCGCATAGACCAGTTGCACGTTCAGCTTGCCGGGCTCCAGCCAGCTCTCCGGCTGGCGCGGATCGGGCGAAATCATCGGATCACTCATGCTGCCTCTCCTTTTGCCATGCGGCCCGGGTTGAAGATGCCGCGCGGATCGAATTTCTCCTTCACCCGCTGCGAAAGCAAGGCGACGGCCGGCGATTGCGGTTCGAAGGCCGGAACCTGGGCTCGCACCGCATCCGTCGCCCGCACCAGCGCGGCATGTCCGCCGCCGGCAGCCTTGATGTAGCGTCGCAGCAGTTCGGCTTCCGGATCGCCTTCGAGGCGCATCCACACCAGACCGCCCTGCCAGTCGTAGAAGGCGTCGATGCCGGCTTCCAGGCGAAGGGCGGCAACCAGCTTCCAGCCCTCGGACGGGGCGACCGAGACGCGCCAAAGCGGCCGCATCGTGCCGTCGGCGTAAGGATGGACATCACGGATCTCGCGCCAGAGCGCCAGCGTTTCGGCGTTTTCCAGCCGGGAGACCGGGCCGAACACTGCCATGGTGGTTGCCAGCGTTTCGGCGCGCACGGCAACGGAAGCTTCCAGACCCTCGAGGCGGAGCACGGTGGCCGCGCCCTCCGGCAGACTGCCGCCGAGGAAGCGGCCGCGCACGCTTTCCGGCAGGTGGGCGGCGCCCGAGACCTCGACGGACATCGCCATCGCCGCCGCCATGGCGCGGACCGCCTGCTCGTCCTCGAGCCCGGAGAGCACGATGGTGACCGCCGTCTTCGGCGCCGGCAGGACCTTGAAGGTCACCTCGGTCAGGAAGCCGAGCGTGCCGTAGGAGCCGGCCAATACCTTGACCAGATCGAGGCCGGTGACGTTCTTCATCACCCGCCCCCCGGCCTTGACGATCTCGCCATGGCCGTTGACGAAGCGCACGCCGAGCAAATGATCGCGCGCGGCACCGGCGGTGAAGCGGCGCGGACCGGAGGCATTGACGGCGAACAGGCCGCCGATGGTCGGCTCGCCCGCGGTTCCCATCATGCCGCGATGATCCGGCGGCTCGAAGGCGAGCGACTGGCCGTTGACGGCGACGGCCGCGGCAATCTCGGCGACCGGCGTGCCGGCGCGGGCGGTCAGCACCATTTCGGCCGGATTATAGGCGACGATGCCGAAAAGGCCGGAGGCGCTGAGCGCGGTCGCATTGGCGGTCAGGGCATTGCCGAAACCGGTGCGCGTCCCGCCACCGGAGATGGCCAGCGGCGCGGAACGTTCCGCATGATCGCGGATGAGATCTGCGGCTTCGGTTTCGGTTACCGGGGTCAGCATGTGGCGCCCCCGATCCGAAGGGCGAGTTTGGCGCACCCACCTGCTGCTGTCCGGATACGTCCGGCGTCGCGTGCCTGGATACCCCCCTCTGCCCTGCCGGGCATCTCCCCCTCAAGGGGGGAGATCGGGTGCGTTTGGCCTCTCGCCTTGATTTTCACGTTTCTGACGGACCCTGATTGTGGGGCACTCGTGCGCTTGCCGGAGATCGGGCGATAACCGCTTTTCGATCTCCCCCCTTGAGGGGGAGATGCCCGGCAGGGCAGAGGGGGGTAGGTAACCGTCGTCACGAAGAACATTGGCAGGCTTGCAGAATCCGTCACGCGGCCGTCCTCCCGTCGAGCGGAAACACCTTGGAAGGATTGAGCGTCCATTTCGGATCGAAGGCGGCGCGGACCGCCATCTGCTGGGCGAGGTCGGCCTCGGCATATTGATGGCGCATCAGGTCGCGCTTCTCGATGCCGACACCGTGCTCGCCAGTCAGGCAGCCGCCGGCGTCGACGCAGAGCTTGAGGATCTCCATGCCCGCGGCTTCCGCCCTTGCGGCGTCTTCCGGGTCGTTGATGTTGTAGAGGATCAGCGGGTGCATGTTGCCGTCGCCGGCGTGGAAGACATTGGCGACGCGCAGGCCGTAGCGGTCGGTGATCTCCGACGTCTTCTTCAGCACATAGGCGAGCTGGCTCAGCGGCACCGTGCCATCCATGCAGATATAGTCGGCGATACGGCCGGTCGCGCCGAAGGCCGATTTGCGGCCCTTCCAGATCAGCGCCGATTCCATCGCCGACTGGCTCTCGCGCACGGTCTTGACCCCATGGCGCTTGGCGATCTCGACGATCGAGGCGAGCATGGCGTCCATTTCGGCCTCGGAGCCCTCGACCTCGATGATCAGCAAGGCTTCGACATCGAGCGGGTAGCCCGCATGGGCAAAGGCCTCGCAGATCTCGATCGCCGGCTTGTCCATGAATTCGATGGCGACTGGCACGATGCCGGCGCCGATGACGTCGGCGACGCAGGAGCCGGCCGATTCCGCGCTGTCGAAGCCGAACAGCACCGGGCGTGCGCCCTCGGGCTTGGCGATCAGGCGCACGGTGGCTTCGGTGATGACGCCGAGCTGGCCTTCGGAGCCGCAGACGAGGCCCAGCAGGTCGTAGCCGGCGCTGTCCAGCGCCTTGCCGCCGAGTTCGATCACCGTGCCGTCGACCAGCACCAGCTTGACGCCGAGCAGGTTGTTGGTGGTGACGCCGTATTTCAGACAGTGGGCGCCGCCGGAATTCATGCCGATATTGCCGCCGATGGTGCAGGCGAGCTGCGAGCTCGGATCGGGCGCGTAGAAGAAGCCGTCGCCGCCCACGGCATCGGAGATGGAAAGGTTGGTGACACCCGCCTGGACCGTGGCGCAACGATTGGCATAGTCGATGTCGATGATCCTGGTCATCGCCGAGAGGCCGAGCACGACCGCATCTTCCTGCGGGATGGCGCCGCCCGACAGCGAGGTGCCGGCGCCGCGCGGCACGACCGGGATATTGTATTTGTGGCAGTATTTCAGCACCGAGGCGACCTGGGCCGTGGTTTCCGGCAGGACGACCGCGAGCGGACGGCGGCGATAGGCGATGAAGCCGTCGGTTTCGAAGGGCACGAGTTCGATCGGTTCGTGCACCAGCCGCTCGGGCGGCACGAGTTCCGCAAGGTCGGCGACGATCTCCTTGCGGCGCGACAGGATGGCGGCATTCGGCTCCAGAAACTGGATGGCTTCGGACATGGATCCCTCCCCTGGCTCAGGCCCTTCGGCATACACCGCGCGGCCCTCGCCATCAATTGGTATTTTTTCTTTACCACTTCAACCAAAGTCGCGCAAATGCTATGGACTTATGACGAAATCGGAGAGAATGGATTCGCGCCATGACCAGTCTCGGCGACCTCGAAGTCTTTGTGCGGGTGATCGCGGTCGGCAGCATGTCGACGGCGGCGCGGGATCTCGGGCTGTCTCCCGCCGTCGTGTCGAAGCGCATCAAGCGGTTGGAGGACCGGCTCGGCACCCGTCTGCTGCAACGCACCACGCGGCAGATCTCGCTGACCGAGGCCGGACAGGGGTTTCACGAGCGGGTGATTGCCGTGCTTGCCGGACTGGAGGAGGCGGAAGCGTATGCGTCGGGGCGCTCGTCGGAAGTGGCGGGCACGCTGAAGGTCTCGGCGCCCACCTCGTTCGGCCGGCTGCACATCGCGCCGCATCTGAAGACCTTCATGGAGACCCATCCGGATCTCACCATCCACCTGGTCCTGTCGGACGAATTCACCGACATCGTCGGCGGTGGCTTCGACCTTGCCATCCGCATTGCCGAACTCATGGATTCGACGCTGGTGGCTCGGCGCCTCGCACCGGTGCGCCGCATCCTCTGCGCCTCGCCGGACTATATCGCCAGCCACGGCGCGCCGGAAACGATCGAGGACCTGAAACGGCATCACTGCCTTCCGGCGCACAATTACGATGCCTGGAAGCTCGAAGGTCCGCAGGGCGCGCTCAGCCTTCGCCCGGACGGCATGCTGATCACCAATTCGAGCGAGGTCATCCGCGAGGCGGTGATCGCCGGCCTCGGCATCGCGCTGCGCTCGACCTGGGACATTGGCCCCGAACTGAAGACAGGCAAGCTGGTGCAGGTGCTACCGGCCTATGAGGGCTCGCGCAATGTCTCGCTCTCGGCGGTCTATCCGAGCCGCCAGTTCCTGCCCGCCAAGGTGCGGCTGTTCATCGATTACCTGGCCGATCTCTACGGTCCCGTTCCCTACTGGGAGCGCTGAGCCCGCGTATCACCGCAGGGCTTCGGGCACATTGCTCCAGAAGCCGAATTTTTTCGGATGATTGCGGCGCAGGTCGGCGACGAAGTCGTCATGGTGCTGGAGGCGCGCGTCGGGCGGCAGATGCGGAACGAGGCGGACCAGCTCCTCGAGGTAGCGTGCCGCATGCGGATAGGCGACGCCGATGCCGCGGCGCAGGATGTCGCTGATCAGCACGCGATAGAGCACGGTCGCGGCCAGCGGTTGCTGGTCGGCCAGGGCCTCGGCCGCCGGCGCGAGATCCTCATAGTAGCGCCCTTCCCAGCGGTCTTCGTGGCGCAGCACGAGGCCCGCGGCGCGATCGAGCCTCGGCCAGGTGACGAAGAAATCGAGCGCGCCGTAGATGTCCTCGGCCTCCTCGACCAGGGCGAAGGCCCGGTCCATTTCGTCGAATTCGGCGAAATCGTCGAGCTTCGACAGATAGAGCTTCAGGATCGCCGGATCGAGCGTCTCGGCAAATTCCCGCCAGCGCAGCTCCTGGGCATCGCCGCGCCGCTTCAGCTTGTCGAGGATTTCGGCTTCCAGCATGCGGCGCTCCCGGGCGCCATATTCCGGACCGACGGAGGTCAACTCGCCGCCGACCGGCAAAAGCCGCATGCCGGTCGGGCGGCGCCGCACCCATTCCAGCGCCTCGTCATGGCGACCCGCGCCCTGGAGCAGGGCCGCGACCGTCAGCGTATCGCGGCGGTTCTCCGCCTTGCCCTCTTCGAGCGTCATATAGGCGTCCACATCGCCCTGGCGAAGCGCGATCGCCTGGAGGAGATCGAGCGCACCGAGCTTGCCCGGCTCCTTCGGCATGGCCTCGGCGAGCAAAGCCTTCCACGCGGTTGCGGCGGGCGCGGCGATCACCCCGGTCAGCTCATGCAGGAAGCCCGTGTGTTCGCCGTAACGGTCGCGCCGGCGCAGCGTCTCGAAGTGCGGCACCAGCGGCACCTGGTCCTGCGCATTCAAAGAGCGGATGAGTTCGGCCGCCGCCGCTTCCGCGTCGTCGAACACCTTCCACAGGCGGGCATTGTCCGACACCAGCCGCGCCGAGATGGGGAAGCGCAGCGCGAGGAAACGCAGGATGCGCTCCGCACCGCCCGCCGCATCGACCCCGCCCAGTTCTGAGAGAATGGTGCGCACCAGGCCGGCGAACTCGATGGCGAGATCCTTGGCGCGAGCATTGTTGATCCGCGTCTTCGCCTCCTCGTGCGTGTCCAGCCGGCGGTCGATCAGCCGCGCCATCTCCGCCGGGCCTGCCTCGCCGGCCAGGGCCGCCTCGAGCCTGGCCTTCAGGGCCTTGTTGGCCGAGGCTTCCTCCAGCAGGATCTCGACCAGCTTGTCGAGGCCAAGGCCGCTCAAGCCTTTCTTGTCGAGTTTCGCACGCTTCTGCCGGGTCATTCCATTCCGCTTGTGCCGTTCATTGTCTTCGGTCGCTTATATCAGGCGGACGGCAACGGCGGGCAAGGGGATTTCGCGCAACCCGTGACCAGATCCCCCATGTGGAGGCGCGTCGGCTTTTCACGACCTTGAAAACAGTACCATATTATGGTATCAATTCAATCATGAAGCGGAAGCACCGCGCCACACTCGAACAGATCTTCTCCCGTCCGGTCAGCGGTTCCATCCGTTGGGCGGACATCGAGGCACTGTTCGTTGCGCTCGGCGGCGAAGTCACCGAAAGAGAAGGCTCCCGCGTCGGTGTCTTCCTGTTCGACCAGATCCGGGTGTTCCACCGGCCCCATCCCTCGCCCGATACCGACAAGGGCGCGGTGGCCAGTATCCGCAAGTGGCTTGAAGAAAACGGAATTGCGCCATGAACAACATCATCGAGATCGAAGGCCAGAAGGCGGTCGTATCGCTCGATCCGGAACTCGGACTGCTTCGGGGCGAATTTCTCGGCCTCAACGGCGGGGCCGATTTCTATGCCGACAGCATAGACCAGCTTCGGCAGGAAGGCGCGACCTCGCTTCAGGTCTTCCTGGAGATGTGCGCGGAGAAAGGCATTTCCCCCTATCGCCAGTTCTCCGGCAAGTTCAACGTCCGCCTCGATCCGAAGCTTCACGAGGCCGCCGTGCTGGCAGCGCGGGCCGAACAGAAGAGCCTCAATGAATGGATCTCCGACGTCATCGAGGAAGCGGCCGGCCACTAGAAGACAGTCATGCTATTTGCGCTCCGCATGATCTGGCCCTAATCTGCGCGGCAGGAGAAAGCCCATGACCGTCACCGTATCGCTGAGCGCTGAACTGGAGGACTTCGTCGCAAAGAAGGTGGCCTCTGGTGAGTTCGCCTCGCCGGGCGACGTCCTGGCAGCGGCTCTCGGACTGCTTCAGGAGCGCGACAGTCTGGACGCTCTTTCGGCGGAAACGCTCAAGCGTGCGTGGACGGAAGGCGTTGCCAGCGGAGATTTCCGGCCGCTTGATCTGGCCGCGCTGAAAGCCGAAGCGCGTAGACAGCATCAGTCCAAGAGTTAGGCGATGACGCGCATCCTCTGGTCGTCAAAAGCCCGGAGCGATGTGTCGGACATCTGGCTATGGCTTGCCGAAACCGCAAGTCCAGCAATCGCCGATGACAAACTGGACCGGATCGCGGAGCGGGTCTCTGTGCTGGCCACCCATCCGATGCTCGGCCCGGTCCGCAAGGACATTGCGGACAACGCCCGGATGCTCGTCTGCGACCGCTGGCTCGTTCTCTATCTCATCGCAGACGATGGGAATGTCCAAGTCGTCAGGGTTGTCGATGGCGCACGCGATCCGGCGACAAGCCGCCAGGACTTCAATGCCCCTCGCCGTGGCTCTTCCTGATCCGCCTCACCACCCACCAGACGCCCAGCACGGCCAGCGGCACGGATAGCCCCGTGATCACCGCCGGGTCGACCGGCAGGAGGTCGTGGCTGATGGCCTTTGCGCCATAGCCGACCAGCCCGACGATGTAATAGGAGATCGCCGCGACCGAGAGGCCTTCGACCGTCTGCTGCAGGCGCAGTTGCATCTCGGCGCGGCGGTTCATGGTGGCGAGCAGGGCCGAATTCTGCCGTTCCAGTTCGACGTCGATCCAGCTTCGAACGAGGCTGGTGGCGCGCGACAGCTTGCGCGACAGGTTGGCCAGCCGCTCCTCGACCGACTGACAGGTACGCATGGCCGGCGCGAGGCGCCGTTCGAGGAAGGATCCGAGCATTTCGTAGCCGGGCTTGGGCGCCTCATCGAGCGCACGCACGCGCTCGCGCACGATGCCCTCATAGGCACGGCTCGCGCCGAAGCGGTAGAGGCTGAGCGCCGCATTGGCCTCGAGTTCGGCGGCAAGGCGGGTCAGTTCGGCCAGCATGGAATCCGCTTCTTCGCGCGCATGGGCCTTCATGCGCTGGGTAACGGCCGTCAGCCCGTCCTCGATGCGACGAATGTCCGGCGAGAGCGTCTGCGCCAGCGGCAGGCCGAGCATGGCGAGCGTGCGATAGGTCTCGATGTCGAGCAGGCGCTGCACCAGCGCGCCGCGTCCGGCCTCGGAGAGGCTGCGGTCGACGACGAGAATGCGGGTCAGCCCGTCGCCGTCCTGGCGAAAATCGGTGAGCACGGTCGCCTGGCCGTTCTTGACGTCACTGTAGCAGAGGCTTGTCAGATCGAAGAGCTGCATCGCCGCCTCGATCTCGGGCCCGTCACGGCGGATCTCCAGCCGGATGCCCGACATCAGCGGACCCGGCGCGGAAAAGCCGTCGCCGAAGGGGTGGACGAGAATTTCACCGCCGAAGGCGTCGGGCAGCGGACCGTCCCAGAACCAGGTGGAAAACTCTGTGTGGCGCTCCCAGCGCAGCGTTCCCTGGCCCCAGGGCATGGCGTGGTGGCGGGCATTGCGATCGGGCACGGCCACGCCGCGGGATCGCGACAGCTCGGCAAGTGCACTGTGATGCACGGCCGATCCGCCGTCCATCATGAAGGCCAACTGCACGATCACGCGCTCCGATTTCACCAACGCATAGGGCCGCGCATGGATCTCGCCCAGCGCCAATGCCCGCTCCGGCGACACCGGAAATGCGAAACTACCCTTCCCCATCAAGCCCGTCTCCCTTGGATCATTCCTGCCTTCTAGCAAATGCGCGGCGCCAGCGGCAGGGGGCCAGTTGATGCAGGACGCAAAGAGGGCAAGCGATCGCGCCACCGCGGGAAAACCAGTGCGCGAAAGTCATGCATTAAAACATAGAGATTCACATATTTATCTGTTGTTGGCGAACACGAACTCGACAAGAATGAATGTGG
Source organism: Allorhizobium sp. GW101-3B10 (assembly GCF_059424725.1). Taxonomy (NCBI): domain Bacteria; kingdom Pseudomonadati; phylum Pseudomonadota; class Alphaproteobacteria; order Hyphomicrobiales; family Rhizobiaceae; genus Allorhizobium; species Allorhizobium sp. GW101-3B10. The sequence continues at coordinate 2,983,121 of NZ_JBWKZR010000001.1, forward strand.
AGCACGCAACCGGCATCCCCATCCTGGGCTGAACGGCGCGTCTATGCCCATCACGATAGCGGCAGCACCTTTCCGCCTGCCGAACAATGGAGAGACCCCATGAAGCGACTTGTTCCGGCAACCCTGCTTGCCCTTGCGATCGGCCTGCCCGCCTTTGCCGGCGAGGTCGGCGATTTCGAAACGAAACTGCGCGCCGCCTATGGCGACTACCGCACGGCCCTGTTCACCACCAACATGGGCAAGGCCACGGAATCGACGGCCTCGCTCGGCAAATTCGCCAAGGCCTGGTCCGCGATCGCCGCCGAGCCCGCGCCGCCGCAATATGCGGACGATGCCAAATACGCCGAAACGCTGGCCGCCGTGAGCAAGATCACCGAAGCCGCGACCGCCGAAGTTGCGGCCGGGGAGCTTCCCAAGGCACACGACACGCTGGAAGGCATTCGCGACCAGATCGGCGATCTGCACATCCGCAACGACATCTACCGCTTTTCCGACCGGATGAACGCCTATCACGCCCGGATGGAGGAGGTGATCGCGCTCGACCCGGCGGACGCCGCCGGCGTGCATGCCGAGGCGGCCGTGCTGAAATACCTGCTCGGCGACGTCGTCGCCCATCCGCCGAAGGAGGCCGATGCGAGCTACAAGGAATTGCTCAGCGCCGTCGAAGCAAGTGTTGCGAAGCTGGAAGACGCCTCCAAGAGCGGCGATGCCGCAGCGATCAAGGCTGCCATCGGCGGGCTGAAGGCTCCCTATTCCAAGCTGTTCCTCAAGTTCGGCTGATCGCGGCAACCGGGGCGGCTCGTCCCGCGCACAGTGCCCGGTTCGCGACTGACGAAACGCAACTGGACAAATTAATTGACCAATCCCTCGACGGCTTGCTAAAAAGCCGCCGAGGGAGAATGTCGTGACGGACAAGGACGAAGGGCTTTTCGCCCAGATCAGCCATAGCCGCACCGCGAGCGAAGTGGTTCAGCAGATCGAAATGCTGATCCTCGACGGCGTCTTGCGCGACGGAGACCGGCTGCCCGGCGAACGCGATCTCGCCCAGGATCTCGACGTGTCGCGCCCGATCCTTCGCGAAGCCCTGAAGGAGCTGGAAGCCCGCGGCCTGCTGGTTTCCCATCACGGCGGCGGCACCTATGTCGCCGACATCATCGGCCAGGTGTTTTCCAAGCCGATCACCGAACTGATTTCCCGCCACGCCCGCGCCACGCGCGACTATCTCGAATATCGCCGCGAACTCGAGGGGCTGACCGCCGAACTCGCCGCGAAGCGCGCCACCGACACCGACCGGGCGCTGCTGACCCGCATCGTCGACGACATGAAGCGGGCACACGAGAGCGGCAATCCGGAAGAGGAGCTCGCCGCCGACGTCGAGTTCCACAATGCGATCGGCGAAGCGGCCCACAACATCATCCTGTTGCACACCATGCGCGCCTGCTACCGTCTTCTGTCGGAGGGCATCTTCTTCAATCGCAAGGCCGTCTTCGCGCTTGCCAATGCGCGCGAACGCCTGCTGGAGCAGCATCTGGCCATCCATGCGGCGATCCTTTCCGGCGACGGCGAGGCGGCCAAGCGCGCCGCCCAGGCGCATATCGATTTCGTCATGCAGGCGGTCGAGGAATCTGCCCGCGCCGACGAATGGGGCCGGGTGGCAAAGCTTCGGCTGATCCGCCGCGACAACAATCCCCAAGGCACACGAACCTCCCGCGGCAGCGGCCCGGACAAGACGGAGACATCCCGATGACTGCACCCCAAACGCGTCCGCGCGTCGGCCTGTTCGCCACTTGTCTGGTCGATCTCTTCCGCCCGAGCGTCGGATTTTCCGCAGCCAAGCTGATCGAGGATGCGGGCTGCGAGGTGCATGTGCCGATGGCACAGACCTGCTGCGGCCAGCCGGCCTACAATTCCGGCGACCGCAAGGATACGCGCGCTCTGGCGATCCAGGTGATCGAGCTGTTCGAGGGCTATGACTATGTCGTCGCGCCGTCCGGCTCGTGCGCCGCCATGCTGAAGCACCACTATCCGGAAGTCTTCAAGGGCGACGTCAAATGGGAGGAACGCTGTCGGCGCTTCTCGGACAAGGTGTTCGAGCTCGTTTCCTTCCTCACCGACGTGATGTTCGTGCCCAAGGTCGATGCGGTCTTCGACGGCAGCGTCACCTATCACGACAGCTGTTCGGGGCTTCGCGAACTCGGTGTGGAGAAGCAGCCGCGCAAGCTGCTGGCGACCGTCGAGGGGCTGGAACTCAAGGAAATGGCCGGCAGCGACGTCTGCTGCGGCTTCGGCGGCACCTTCTGCGTCAAGTATTCCGACATTTCAGGCACGATCGTTTCCAAGAAGACGGCGAACATCACCGCGACCGGCGCCGACATGCTGCTCGCCGGCGACATGGGCTGCCTGATGAACATGGCGGGCAAGCTGAAGCGCGAGGGGTCGACCATCGAGGTCCGCCATGTGGCGGAGGTGCTGGCCGGCATGACCGACGGCAAGCCGATCGCCGGCTCGGCCAAGTGAGGGATTGAGAGCCATGCAGTTCACCTCCCCCCAGTTCAAGGACAACGCCGCCCGCGCGCTGCACAACCCGCAGCTGCAGAAGGCCTTGCAGAATGTCGAGAAGGGCTTCATCGCCAAGCGCGCCGCCGCGGCTGCGGCGCTACCGGAATTCGATGCCCTGCGCGACAATGCCCGCGACATCAAGAACCATACGCTCGCGCATCTCGACCTTTATCTGGAAGCCTATGAGCAGAAGGTCACGGCCTCCGGCGGGCATGTGCACTGGGCGGAAAGCGCCGAGGACGCGCGCCGCATCGTCATGGACATCTGCCGCAGGGTGAAGGCGAAGACCGTCACCAAGGGCAAGTCGATGATCACCGAGGAGATCAACCTCAACGAATTCCTCGAAGCCCAGGGCGTCGAGCCGGTCGAGACGGACCTTGGCGAGTACATCATCCAGCTGCGCGGCGAGCATCCGAGCCATATCATCGCGCCCGCCGTGCATCTCAACAAGGAACAGGTGGAAGAGGATTTCCGCCGCGTCCACACCCATCTCGACGTCGATCGCGACCTGACGGCACCGGAATCGCTGCTTTCGGAGGCGCGCGAGGTGCTGCGCAAGCGTTACTTCCAGGCCGATGTCGGGATCACCGGCGCCAACTTCCTGATTGCCGAAACCGGTTCCTCGGTGATCGTCACCAACGAGGGCAATGGCGATCTTACCCAGACGCTCGGCAAGGTGCATGTCGTGGTCGCCTCGATCGAGAAGATCGTGCCGACGCTGGAGGACTGTTCGCAGATCCTGCGCCTGCTCGCCCGCTCGGCAACCGGCCAGGACATGTCAGTCTACACCACGTTTTCGACCGGCCCGAAGCGGGCGGAGGATCCGGACGGCCCGGTCGAATATCATGTGGTCCTGCTCGACAACGGCCGCACCTCGATGCTCGGCACCGAGTTTCAGGAAATGCTCCGCTGCATCCGCTGCGGCGCCTGCATGAACCACTGCCCGGTCTATCATGCGGTCGGCGGCCACGCCTATGGCTCGGTCTATCCCGGGCCGATGGGCGCGGTGCTGACGCCGTCGCTGTTCGGCGTGGAGCAGTCGGCACACCTGCCGAATGCCTCGACCTTCTGCGGACGCTGCGAAAGCGTCTGCCCGATGCGCATTCCGCTGCCGAAGATGATGCGGCACTGGCGCGAGCGGGAATTCGAGCGGCATCTGACGCCGGCTTCCACCCGATACGGCCTCTCCGTCTGGGCCTTCTTCGCCAAGCGGCCGAAGCTCTACCGCATGGCTACCTCGCTCGCCGCCTCGATGCTGTCGCTGATCGGCGGGGCCAACAAGCGGATCTCGGCGCTGCCGCTCGCCGGCGGCTGGACGAAGTATCGCGACCTGCCGGCGCCCGAAGGCCAGACCTTCACCCAGGCCTGGGCGGCGCGCCAGGCGAAGCGGCAGGGAGCATGACCATGGACGGCAGAACCGCCATTCTTTCGAAGATCCGTGCCTCGCTGAAGGCTCCGACCGCCGACGACGAACGGCGCGCGGCCGTTGCCGCGCGGCTTGCCCAGACGCCCAAGGGCATCATCCCGGCACGCGGCCAATTGCCGGCGGAAGAGCGCCTCCAGCTGTTCCGCTTCATGGCGGAGAAGTACAACGCGACGACCGAACGGGTCGAGACGATGGATGCGCTACCGGCCGCGGTGTCGGCCTATCTGATGGGCCGCAACCTGCCGGCCGCGATCCGTCTCGGCGCCGATCTCCGCCTGGCCATTGCGCCGTGGTCGGCGGAGGCGACGCTGGAGATTCGCCATGGCGCATCCGATGGCGACGATCTCGCCGCGGTCAGCCATGCCTTCGGAGCCGTGGCCGAGACAGGTACGCTCGCGGTGCTCTCCGGCCCCGACAATCCGGTGACGCTCAATTTCCTGCCCGAGCACCACATCGTCGTCGTCCGCGCCGACGAGATCGCCGGCGACATGGAGACCATCTGGGCGCGGCTTCGCGCGATGCAGGGTCCGGCCATGCCGCGCACGGTGAATTTCATCACCGGACCGTCCCGCTCGGCCGACATCGAGCAGACCCTTCTGCTCGGTGCGCATGGCCCGCGGGCGCTGCACATCGTCATCGTCGGGGCGGCTCAGACGCATTGATCCTGGCTTTCCGGCGTCGCCCCCACGGGCGCCGATCGGCTCTCACATCAGCAATGGGGTTCTCTTTTTGGGGAACAATCCCAATTCCGGCTCGTTTGGACAGAACACTTCCGGAATGAAATTTGTATTGTGAGAGATTATGACAAGCTACATCGATGTGAATGCGGCGCCACGGATCGCGCTCGTCTCCACCCATGGCTATGTCGCCGCCCAGCCGCCCCTGGGGGCTGCCGATACCGGCGGCCAGGTCGTCTATGTCATTGAACTGGCGAAGAAGCTGGCCCAGCTCGGTCACAAGGTCGACATCTATACGCGCCGCTTCGAGGACCAGCCGGAGATCGACGAGGTCGACGCAGACGTTCGGGTCATCCGTATTCCCTGCGGCGGCCCGGACTTCATCCCGAAGGAATATCTTCACCGCCATCTCAACGAATGGAACGAGAAGGCGCTCCGCTACATCAAGCGCGAAGGTCTGTCCTATCTCTTCATCAACAGCCATTACTGGGACGCCGGCGTCGCCGGACAGCGGCTCTCCGAGGCGCTCAACATTCCGCATATCCACGCGCCGCATTCGCTCGGCCTGTGGAAGAAGCGGCAGATGGAGACCGACTATCCGGAGCGCGCCGACAGGTTCGAGGCGGAATTCAACTTCAAGGAACGCATCCAGCACGAGCTGATCGTCTACCGCAGCTGCCAGCTGGTGGTCGCGACGACCCCGATCCAGCTCGACATGCTGATCGAGGACTATGGGCTCAGCCGCAATCGCGTGCACATGATCCCGCCCGGCTATGACGACAACCGCTTCTATCCGGTCTCGGAAGCCTCGCGCCAGATGGTGCGCCAGCGGCTGGGCTTCGAGGGCAAGGTGGTCCTGGCGCTCGGCCGGCTTGCCACCAACAAGGGCTATGATCTCCTGATCGACGGCTTTTCCGTGCTGGCCAGCCGCGTGCCCGACGCCCGCCTGCGCCTCGCGCTCGGCGGGGAGAACCTCGACGCGCAGGAGCAGGGCATTCTCGACGGGCTGAAGAAGCAGGTTGCCGATCTCGGCCTTGCCGATCGCGTCGACTTCACCGGCTTCATCCCGGACGAGGAACTGCCCGACTATTATCGCGCCGCCGATCTCTTCGTGCTGTCGAGCCGCTACGAACCCTTCGGCATGACGGCGATCGAGGCGATGGCGAGCGGCACGCCGGCGATCGTCACCATCCATGGCGGGCTGTTCCGCGCCGTCAGCTACGGCCGGCACGCGCTCTATGCCGATCCCTTCGACAAGGAGGATCTGGGCATCACCATGATGAAGCCCTTCCGCCATCCGCGCCTGAGGGACCGGCTGTCGCGCATGGGCGCCCACAAGGCACGCAGCCTCTTCACCTGGACAGGCATCGCCCAGCAGCTGGTGGCGCTGGTCGAGGGCCGGCCGCTGGCACAGGCGCTCGAGGAGGCCGATTGGGCGGAACCATGGAACGACGGCGATTGAATCCGGTACGGCTGTTCTCCTCCGACCTCGACGGGACGCTCGCGGGCAATCGCGACGCCTCGCGGCGGTTCTCCGCGTTCTGGCAAGGGCTCGCCCCGGAGAGACGGCCGCTGCTCGTCTACAACAGCGGTCGACTGGTCGACGATATTCTGTCCTTCATCGTCGAGGAAGGCCTGCCGCCCGCCGATCTGGTGATCGGCGGGGTCGGCACGATGATGGCCGGCAATGCGCTGGACGGATTGCAGGCGGAATATGCCGACTTCATCGGCGGCGGCTACGACGCGGCGAGCATCGCAAACCTCGTCGGCGATTTTCCCGGCCTCCAACCGCAACCGGACCGCTACCAGCACGATCACAAGTCGAGCTGGTATCTGTACCGCGCCACCGCGGAGCGGCTTTCTGCGCTGGAGCAACGGATCGCCGAGGGGGAAATGCAGGTCAAGATCGTCTATTCGAGCGATCGCGATCTCGATATTCTCCCGGCCAATGCCGACAAGGGCAATGCGCTCGTCTGGCTCTGCGGCAAGCTCGGCGTCGCGCTGGACGAAGTCGTCGTTGCGGGTGACACGGGCAACGACGCGGACATGTTCCGGCTCGACGGGGTGCGCGGCATCATTCCCGCCAACGCCCGAGACGAACTCAGGCAGCGTTTTTCAGACAAGGGCCGAATCTACCAGGCCCGAGGAAAAGAGGCCGACGGCGTGATCGAAGGCCTGCGCCACTGGCTCGGCGGCGCCCCGCCGCCCGCCTGACCAAAATCAGGCATTTCTTCGGAAATGCTTGACGGAATGGCATGGGCTCACAAAATTGCCGGGAATGCAGCGCTGTCGTGCATAGACCGATTGATTGTCAGCGAATCAGCGTAAGCTTGTATTCTAAAGAATGGGGTGTTTCCAACCTTGAGCATGATGAGCCGGATAGCGTCCGACGTACAATTGATGCTGCGGCGCCCGCCCCGCCAGCAATATGCGGCCCTGTGCTTTCGGAAACGCAAGAAGCAGCTCGCACCCGAGGTTCTGCTCGTCACCAGCCGCGACACCGGTCGCTGGGTCATTCCCAAGGGCTGGCCGATGCGGGGAAAGAAGTCGCATGCCGTCGCGGAGCGCGAGGCCTACGAGGAGGCTGGCGTCAAGGGCAATGTCTCCCGCGAGCCGATCGGTTACTACACCTACCACAAAGGCATGAGCGACGGCCTGAAGCTCACCTGCCGGGTCCAGGTGCACGCCCTCGAGGTGAAGGAACTGCTGAAGGATTTCCCGGAAAAGGGAACCCGCCGGCTGGAATGGGTCAATTGCGAGGAGGCTGCTGCCCGGGTGCAGGAACCGGAATTGAAGGTGCTGTTCCACACCTTCGAACAGCAAATGCTGAATGACGCGGTCCCGGCCGGCCAATCGCCCAAATCGCCTTAGTTCGGCGGAACTTCACATCCTTCCTTCTTGAATGCCGGGGCCATTGGTCCTAAACGGATGAGGCTTCAACGCCCACCGCTTACGAAACCCTTGGCTCGACGGCCGCGCCTGTCGCAGCAGGAGACGCCGCCGTCATGGCAAAACCGCCACCGACCCTCGTCAAGCCGACGCTCGACAAGGACCTGGACAAGATCGCCTATGCCGAGGCCGCGGCGCAGCAGGTCTGGCGCGGAGCGCTTCCGGTCGGAATCGGACTGACCTTTCTCATCCTGGCGACCCTGTTTGCCGGCTTCTATGTGATCGACCAGCCGGGCGCCATCGTCATCATCACGGCTGCGGCGGTCGGCGCCTACATGGCGATGAACATCGGCGCCAACGACGTGACCAACAATGTCGGCGCGGCCGTCGGCGCGCGGGCGATTTCGATGTCCGGCGCGCTGGTGATCGCCGCGGTGTTCGAGATCGCCGGGGCGCTGATCGCCGGCGGCGACGTGATCGAAACCATTTCGGATGGCATCCTCGATCCCGGCATGGGTACCCACCCGCAGGCGTTCTCCCTGGCGATGATGGCGGCGCTGCTCGCCTCCGCCCTGTGGGTGAATTTCGCCACCTGGACCAACGCGCCCGTATCCACGACCCACTCGATCGTCGGCGCCGTCATGGGGGCCGGCGTTGCGGCCGCCGGCTTCTCGTCAGTGAACTGGAGCATCATGGCGGGCATCACGGTCAGCTGGATGGTGTCGCCGCTCCTTGGCGGCGCCATCGCGGCCCTGATCCTTTATTTCATCAAGGACTTCATCGTCTATCGCGCCGACAAGATCGCCGCCGCGCGGCGCTGGGTTCCCGTGCTGATCGCCGTCATGGCCGGCTCCTTCGCCAGCTACCTCACCATGAAGGGCATCGGCCAGGTGTTCGATGTCGGCATGCCGACGGCCATGCTGAGCGGCCTTGCGATCGGGCTCTTCGCCTGGCTCGCGTGCATCCCGCTGATCCGGCGGCAGTCCGAAGGGCTGGAAAACCGCAACCAGTCCCTGCGCAAGCTGTTTCGTCTTCCGCTGGTCTTTTCGGCCGCCCTGCTCTCCTTTGCCCATGGCGCCAATGACGTCGCCAATGCGATCGGACCGCTCGCCGCGATCGTCCAGGCGGCTCGAGCAGAAACCGTCGGTGCGATGGTCGAAGCACCGAACTGGGTGACTATCATCGGCGCGCTCGGCATTTCTGCCGGCCTCCTGCTGTTCGGCCCCAAGCTGATCCGCCTCGTCGGCTCGCAGATCACCAAGCTCAATCCGATGCGCGGTTTCAGCGTCGCGCTCTCCGCCGCCGTGACCGTGATCATCGCCTCCTGGTTCGGGCTCCCGGTCAGTTCGACCCACATCGCAGTCGGCGCCGTGTTCGGCGTCGGCTTCTTCCGAGAGTGGTACACGCGCAATTCGAAGCGACGCATCGCGTATATGCGCATGAAGGCCGATCACTGGGAGATCGAAGACCCGCGCGAGCGCAATCCCGACGAGCTGCGCCGCCGCTATCTCGTGCGCCGTTCGCATTTCATGACGATCGTCGCGGCCTGGATCATCACCGTACCGGCATCGGCAGGGCTTGCAGCCCTGCTCTACTGGGTTATGTATCTGCTCTTCCTCTGAAGCGGACACGGACATGCGCGCGAACTACCGGATGCAAAGGCTCTATGTCGAGGCCGATCTCGGCCTGGAAAAGGGTATCGAGGCCAGCCCCGAACAGTTCAACTACCTGGCCAACGTGCTGCGTCTGCAGGATGGCGCGGAGATCCTGCTCTTCAACGGCCGCGACGGCGAGTGGAAGGCGACGCTTACCTTTCCGAGCCGCAAGAAGATCCAGCTGACGCCGATCGAACAAACCTGCCCGCAGCCGAAGGATTGCGACCTGCAGTTCCTGTTCGCCCCGCTCAAGGTCGGCCGGATGGACTATCTGGTGCAGAAGGCGGTCGAGATGGGGGCGGGCCTCTTGCAGCCGGTGATGACCCAGCACGTGCAGGGCAAGATCACCAGCCTGGAGCGGCTGCAGGCCAATGCGGTCGAGGCGGCGGAGCAGTGCGGCGTGCTGGCGATCCCGAAGGTCGCAGCCCCGCAGAAACTCAAGGACCTGCTCGAAGGCTGGCGCTCCGACCGGCGCATCATCTTCTGCGACGAGGACAGCCAGACGCAGAACCCGCTTGCGGCCCTGTCGCGCATCGAGGAGCGGCGGCTGGCCCTGCTGGTCGGACCCGAAGGCGGCTTTTCCGACGACGAGCGACTTCTGTTGCGCTCCCTTCCCTTCGTCACCGCCATCCCGCTCGGCCCCCGCATCCTCAGGGCCGACACGGCCGCCGTGGCGGCGCTCGCCGTGGTCCAGGCGGCGATCGGCGACTGGCACTAGACGCCCCTTCGCGTCCATTGAGACATTGGTCGGAAACTCGTGCAGGCGGGATTTTTTTTGACCGGCTTTTAAGAGATTTTCACTTGCGCCGCCCCAAAATCCGGTCCAATCACCTTGCCTTATGGGCCGGTGCGCGTGCCGGCGACGCCAAACAAGGTTTGATCCATGGCTCGTGATACCACCGACGATACGCCCCTTGCTTCCGTTGCTCAGATGGCGGACTACCTTGCAGGTGGTTGCAAGCCGAAAGAGGCGTTCCGCATCGGTACCGAGCACGAAAAATTCGCCTTCTTCCGCACCGACAACAGCCCCGTTCCCTATTTCGGCGAGGCCGGCATCCGGGCGCTGCTGCTCGGCATGCAGGTCAAGACCGGCTGGGATCCGATCATGGATGGCGACAACATCATCGGGCTTGCCGAAGCGCACGGCATGGGCGCCATCTCGATCGAACCGGGCGGGCAGTTCGAGCTGTCGGGCGCACCGGTCGAAACGCTGCACGACACCTGCCGGGAATCGAACCAGCATCTGGCGGCGGTGCGAGAAGTCGCGGAGCCGATGGGCATACGCTTCCTCGGCATCGGCGGCAGCCCGAAATGGACGCTGGACGAAACGCCGCGCATGCCGAAGTCGCGCTACGAGATCATGACGCGTTACATGCCGAAGGTCGGCAGCCACGGCCTCGACATGATGTACCGCACCTGCACCATCCAGGTGAATCTCGACTTCTCCTCCGAGGCCGACATGCGGCGCAAGATGCGGGTGGGCATGAAGCTGCAGCCACTCGCCACCGCCCTCTTCGCCGCCTCGCCGTTTACCGAGGGCAAGCCGAACGGTCTCCTGTCCTGGCGCGGCGAGATCTGGCGCGACACCGACAATGCCCGCGCGGGCATTCTCCCCTTCACGCTCGATGACGATTTCGGCTTTGCCGACTATGTCGAATGGGCGCTCGACGTGCCGATGTATTTCATCGTGCGGGACGGCCGCTATCACGACTGTACCCATGTCACCTTCCGCCAGTTCATGGCGGGTGTACTGAAGGGTGAGGTGGCCGCCTGGGAACCCACGCTCGGCGACTGGACCAATCATCTTTCGACGCTGTTCCCCGACGTCCGGTTGAAGCGCTTCCTCGAAATGCGCGGCGCCGACGGCGGACCGTGGCGGCGCATTTGCGCACTGCCTGCCTTCTGGGTCGGCCTGCTCTATGACGACGCAGCGCTTGAAGCCGTCGATCAGCTGACCCGAAGCTGGAGCTTCCCCGAGGTCAATGCGCTTCGCGATGCCGTGCCGGCCAAGGGTCTGAAGGCCGAGATCGCCGGACGAAGCCTGCTCGACGTGGCCCGGGACGTCGTTTCCCTGTCCCGCCAGGGGCTTGTCAGCCGCGCCCGCCTCAACGGCGAAGGCCAGGACGAGAGCGTATTCCTCGGCCCACTCGACGAGGTGGTAGCGAAGCGAACGACGCTGGCGGACGATTTGCTCTCGCTCTACCATGGCCGTTGGAACGGCAAGGTCGAGCCGGTCTTCGACGAATACCAGTACTGACGGGCGGCGGCGCCGCTTCGGTCGCGCCGCGTCCCCTGCTCGTCCGTGGCAACTTGGCGTCGCTGCACGGGAAAAACCGGTTTGCGCCTGCTCTTTTCCGGCTATAGTGCCTCGAACTGCGTTGCGAGCTCGGGGAAAGGACGCCGATGTTGCCACTTTTTGACATGATGCTGCGGGCACAGAACGGAACGGCCATGGAGGCGATGGCCAGCCAGTTCAACCTGGCGCAGGAACAGGCGACGAAGGCCATGGCCGCGCTGATGCCGGCCTTTTCCTCCGGGTTCAAGCGCAACTCCGCCAACCCTTACGACTTTTCCTCCCTGATCGGCACCATGGCCTCGGGCAGTTACGCCAAATATTTCGAGGACATGAACAAGGCCTTCACCCCGCAGGGCATTGCCGACGGCAACCAGGTCCTGGAGAAACTGTTCGGGTCCAAGGAGGTGTCGCGCGCCATCGCCGCCCAGGCGGCACAGTTCACCGGCGTGGGCCAGGAAGTGCTGAAGCAGATGCTGCCGGTCATGGCCGACGCGATCATGGGCGGCCTGTTCAAGCAGACCACCGGTCAGATGGCCGATGCCAATCCCTTTGCCGGAACGCCGATGGGCGCGATGATGCAGCAATGGCTGGAAAGCACCGGCATCCAGCCCAAACCGGCACCGAAGCAGCCGAACATCTTCGACAATCCCTTCACCAAGGCCTTGCAGGACATGATGGGCGCCGCCCAGAAGCCGCAGGCGCCTCAGGGGGGCAATCCGTTCTTCGACAATCCGTTCGCCAAGGCCTTCCAGGACATGATGACCAGCACCTATGGCACCCAGGGTGCCGGTGCGCCTGCCGCGGCCAAGGAAGCCCCTAAACCCGAGGGGGATGCTGCGCCGGCAGCCCAGATGAGCGAACTGATGAACGTCATGTTCGACAGCGGGCTGGAGGTTCAGAAGAACTACCAGAAGAGCATGGAACAGATCTTCGACAGCTACCTGTCCGCCAATGGGCAGAAAAAGACACAGCCGGCACCGGATGCCGCGCCGGAAGAGCCTAAGGCCTGAGCCAAGGCTCAACAAATACAGAAAGGGCGGCCCACGGCCGCCCTTTTTCATTTCTATCGGTGGCTTCTCAGAACTCTTCCCAGTTTTCGTCGCCCTTGGCCTTGGCCAGCGGCGCGGACTTTGAAAAGCCGGTCGACAGCTTGTCGAGCAGGGCCTTGGCCGGAGAGGAGAATGCCCGGTTGCCCGGTCCGGCCGGAGCAACCCGGGTCGCAAGCGGCTTGACCGGCTTTGCCGGAGCGACCGGTGCGAAGGTACGATCGGCCATGGAGAAGCTCTTGTCGCGCATGTCGGCGAAACGCTCCGTGACGGAACCCATGCCCTTCTCGACGGTGAACTGTCCGACGAGGCCGGCCAGGGTCTCCGCATCATGGGTGAGCGCCGTCATTTCGGCATTGGTCTGCTCGGCCGCACGGGCGTTCTGCTGGGTGACGTCCTCCATGCGGGCGACGGCGGCCGTCACCTCCTTGAGGCCGGTCGACTGTTCGCGGGCGGCGCCGGCGATCGAGTGGATGTGGTCGCCGATCTGTACCACCTGGCCGGCGATCGAGGAGAGAACATCGCCGGTCTGCTTGACGAGACCGACGCCGTTCGCCACTTCCTCGCCCGACTTGGTGATCAGCGACTTGATGTCCTTTGCGGCGTTGGCCGAGCGCTGGGCAAGTTCCCGCACTTCCTGGGCAACGACGGCAAAGCCCTTGCCGGCCTCGCCGGCACGCGCCGCCTCGACACCGGCATTGAGCGCCAGCAGGTTCGTCTGGAAGGCGATCTCGTCGATCACGTTGATGATCTTCGAGATTTCGCTCGAGGCATTCTCGATCCGCTCCATCGCATTGACGGCGCCGCCGACGATCTCGCCGGAACGGTCGGAGTTGATGCGCGCCTCGCGCGCCAGCTGCGATGCGGTCTCCGCTCGCTCGGTCGAGTGACGGATGGCGTCCATGATCTGGCGAACGGCCGTCGACGTCTGGACCAGCACGGCAGCCTGCTGTTCGGTGCGCTTGGAAAGATCGGACGTCGAGGAACTGACCTTGCCGCTCTTGTGGTTGATGTCGGAAACACTGCCGTGCACGGCCGCGATCGTATGCGACAGGCGCTCGAGCGAGGCGTTGAAGTCGATGCGCAGCCGGTCGAGGCCGCTGGCGAAAGGCTTGTCGATCGTCGCCGTGAGGTCGCCGCTGGCCAGCCGCTGAAGGGCTGCGCCCAGCGTCTCGACCGTTTCGGTGAGACGCGCCTGTTCGGCGGCCTTCTCGGCGTCGCGCTCGCGGCGCTCGTCCTCGCTTGCCGAACGGCGATGCTCGGTCTCGGCTTCCAGTTCGCGCTTGTCGATCTCGGCGCGGCGGAAAACCGCGACCGAACGCGCCATGTCGCCGATCTCGTCCTGGCGGGTCTCGCCCTCCAGCACAATCTCGGTATTGCCGCCGGCGAGCTCTTCCATCGAGTTGACGAGCCTGGAGATCGGCCTGGTCAGCGTGCGTGAATAGACGACGGCAACCGCCGAGCCGATGACGATCAGCAACAGACCGAAGCCGACCGACGTCAACGCATTTCCGATCAGGTCCGCGTTGACCTCATCCTCGGCAATCAGCGCGATGACGGCGAACTGGGCGCCGCCGAAGCTCAGTGGCGAGGAGGCGGCAAAGCTCTTCATGTCACGATAGCCTGAAATGTCGCCCAGCGCCTCGCGGCCGGCGATGGCTTCGCCGACCAGCGGAGAGTCGATCTTGACGGCAAGGGCGTCGTTCTCGGCGGTATGGGCGCTGTCGTTGATGACCTGGCCGGCCGTGCTGACGAGAATCGTCTCTCCGGTCTTGCCCAGGCCCGTCTTATTGGCATAGAGCGCATTGAAACGGTCATTGGGCAGCTGGTAGGCGAGCACGCCGATGGTTCGGCCATTCTGCAGGATCGGCGTTGCGACGAAGGAGGCCGCAGCCCCCTTGGACGGCGCATAGGCCTCGAAGTCCGACATGGACACCACGCCGCCTTCGGCCTTCAGCGCCTTCTGGAAGACCTGGCCAAGGCCGCTGTCCTTGTGGGGGCCGGTCAGCAGGTTCGTGCCGTAGTCCCGCTCCTTCATCACCGTATAGACGATGGTGCCGGCCGGATTGATCAGGAAAAGATCATAATAGCCGAGCGACTGGAGATGCTTGAGGAAGGCGGCATGATATTGCTTGTGGGCGCGGTCGTAGGCGTCCTTCTTGGCCGTATCGAGCTTGTATTTCTCGCCTTCGGCATTCGGGTTGCCGTCGATGTAGCGGGCGTGCAGTTCCTTGACGGGGTCGTCGCCGAGGAAGTTCATCGCACCCGTGAAGCCGTAGAGCGCCTGCTGGGTGGTGAAGCTGGATGCGAGCGATGACATGTCGAGCCTGATGCTGTCGAGATAGCCTCGCGCCTCGTTGCGCCGGCCATCGGCCGTCGCCTCCAGCTTCTGGTAGACCTGATCGGTCAGGATCCGGCTCTCAAGGTAGAAATTGATCGCCATGGAGGCGCTCAAGGAGACGAAAGCGAAGAGGGCCGCCGCAAGCGGCAGCTTCCTGGAAATGCGCATGTCAATGGCTCCGCGGAAAATCCGAATGGCTGCTTTGCTCGCCATGGTTCCAGAACAGCGTTAGCAAGCCGTTACCGAGCCGTAGCTAGCCTGTGGATAGCTGTCGCTTTCCGGCCGATTCAGTCAAAAAAATGCCCGGCATGGAGGACCATGACCGGGCAAGCGGCAGGGTTTATTGGCTATCACCCTGCGGGGATGGAAAATGTTCGGCCTAATCGAGCGTCAGTCCGCGCAATGCGCGCCGCGAACGGTTGCGGGCCGAGCGCGACAGATGCAGCGAAGGATCGTCCGCAAAGCCGGACAACTTCAGGGCCTGCTCGACATCGGAACGGCTAAGGCCGATGTCCCTCAGCTGGAAGTCGTCGAGATCGGCAAGGCGGTTCGCGGCACGTCGATTGCGGATGGCACGCCAGACGGACTTCACGCGCGTGGTCGCGGCAACGAGGCGGGTGACAAGCCCCAGCCGCGGCTCGGCGATATCGAGTTCGATCATCCGTTCGGTCGTGCGCATGGCTTTGTCCTTTCGATTGGCACGAGTCTGAGCTGCCCTTGCCGCACGGCGGCAAGGGATCAACCGGGTCTGGCCGGCAGTGCCCAAGGGCACGGTCGGTGTCTGCTGATTTGCAGCCTCACAATGCGGAAACGGTATTGATCAGTCCAACGAATGTTTCTAATAGTTAGTATCAATCGTTCTTATGGATGTATCTCATGTCGGCGCCCCTCGATATCGATCAGCTCCAGACCTTCGTCGCCATTGTCGACACAGGCAGTTTCACCAAAGCCGCCGGACGGGTGTTCAAGACCCAGTCGGCCGTATCGATGCAGATGCGAAGGCTGGAAGAACGCATCGGCAAGCAGCTGTTCATCAAGGACGGCCGCGGCAACCGCCTGTCGGCCGAGGGCGACAAGCTCCTCAACTATGCGCGCCGCATCATTCGCTTGAATTCGGAGGCGATCGCCGCCTTCGACGACAACCGCCTCGAAGGCACGCTCCGGATCGGCACGCCGGACGACTATGCCGACCGCTACATGCCGGAGATCATCGGCCGCTTCGCCAAGACCCATCCGAACGTCGAGCTTTACATCGTCTGCGAACCCTCGGTGGACCTGGCGGAGAAGATGGCGAAGGGCGAACTCGACATCGCGCTGGTCACGCACAATCCGCAGCTCAGAACCTCCGACGTGGTGCGCACCGAGCCGCTCTGCTGGGTCGGCTCCGCCAACCATCCGCTGAAGGACGACGCGCCGGTGCCGCTCGCGGTCGGTCGCAGAGACTGCCAATGGCGGCAGATGGCCTGCTCGGCACTCGACGCCGACGGGCGCGACTATCAGATCCTGTTCACAAGCTGGTCCTCGACGGTCGTCACCGCCGCCGTGCTTGCCGGCATGGCCGTCTCGGTCCTGCCGGAATCGGCGCTGAGGACCGGCATGAAGGTACTGACGCAGAACGACGGCTTCCCGCCACTGCCGCCGGTGCAGATCGGTCTGATGAAGCGTCCGGGCCTTTCGACCTCGCTGATGAACGCAATCACCGACCACATCTCCGCCTGCCTCGACAACATCACGCCGAACACCGTCGAGGACGACCTGGAGAACGACGTGAAGACCCTGCCGCGCTATTATCCGCGCATGCGGGCCGGCAACATGATGCCGGGCTGGTAGGCTTCGGCGATTTCGCGGACGCGGTTCAGTCCGTGAACATGGTCTTCTGGACGTTCTTCTTCCATTCGTCGAGAATGCGGCGCGCGGTCGCTTCGTCCTCGATCATGGCGCGGCGGACCGTAGCCCCGGTGAGATAGACAAAAAGCATCACACGGACTTCGAGATCGATCGTGGTGTCCTTGGGGAGCAGCGGGCGAAAGATCGCACACAGGACCGATGTCAGTCTGGTCTGATGATCGGTGTTGAGACGCTGCAGGTCCGGGTCGGAGATCGCGGCCAGCCACACGGGCAGATAGACTGGGTCGTTGCGGAAGGTGGCATAGAAGGAGTCGACCGCCATGCCCAGCAGGGCCTCCACCTCCGAAAGCGAGGTGACTTTCGAAAACACCCGCTGCGCGCCGCTTTCGACGCGTTCCGTGTGTCGGTCGTGCAGCGCCCTGACAACGGCGGCGCGCTCGGGAAAGAACTGATAGAGAGAGCCGATCGGCACACCCGCTCGCGCGGCAAGATCCGTCATCTTGAGATTACCGACGCCGTTCTCGGCAATGAGGTGGACAGCGGCTTCCATGATCGCGTCCAGACGCTGAATGCTCCGTTCCTGCTGCGGTTTCTTGCGCAATTGCAGGCGCCCGCCCGATTTCTTGGTACTCATAACACCCGTCCCAGGCTCTGGAGAGAGCCTTCAGTGCACCGACTCGGTCCATCTAGACGTGGTTTTAGTCCCTTTGTTTTAAAAGGAAAGATTGCCTTTTAACGACACCTGAAAAAGCCGGGAGGGGCCGGAACGTTCGCATCGTTCCGGCCCCTCCCGTCCCATGGTTCATTCGCAATCCGGCAACTTGGATCGCCGGATCCTGCTCAGGCGATGTCGAAGCGATCGGCGTTCATCACCTTTGTCCAGGCGGCAACGAAATCCTTCACGAACTTTTCCTTGCTGTCGTCCTGGGCGTAGACTTCCGCATAGGCGCGCAGGATCGAGTTCGAACCGAGTACAAGATCGACGCGGGTCGCCGTATACTTGGTCGCACCGCTCTTGCGGTCGCGGATGTCGTAGCTGTTGCTGCCGGTCGGGACCCAGGAATAGGCCATGTCCGTGAGTGTGGCGAAGAAGTCGTTGGTCAGCGCCCCGACACGGTCGGTGAACACGCCGTGCGCCGTACCGCCGTAGTTGGTGCCCAGCACGCGCATGCCGCCGATGAGGACGGTCAGTTCCGGAGCGGTGAGCCCCATCAACTGAGCGCGGTCGAGCAGCATTTCCTCGGGGCTGACGACATAGTCCTTCTTCTGCCAGTTGCGGAAGCCGTCGGCGAGCGGCTCGAGCACTGCAAAGCTGTCCGCGTCGGTCTGCTCGGCGGTGGCGTCGCCACGGCCCGGGGCGAAGGGCACGGCGATATCGAAACCCGCGGCCTTCGCCGCCAGTTCGACGCCGACATTGCCGGCGAGAACGATGACGTCGGCAAGACTTGCGCCGGTTTCTGCGGCAATGCCTTCGAGGACCGTCAGAACCTTGGCGAGGCGGGCGGGCTCATTGCCTTCCCAGTCCTTCTGCGGGGCCAGGCGAATGCGGGCGCCGTTTGCGCCGCCGCGCTTGTCGGACCCACGGAAGGTGCGGGCACTGTCCCAGGCGGTGGCGACCATCTCGGCGATGGTGAGGCCGCTGTTGATGATCTTCGCCTTGACCGCGACGACGTCGTAGTCGGTGCGGCCGGCCGGGATCGGATCCTGCCAGATCAGGTCCTCGGCCGGAACGTCCGGGCCGAAATAGCGCGACTTAGGGCCGACGTCGCGGTGGGTGAGCTTGAACCAGGCGCGGGCGAAGGCGTCCGAGAAAGCCGCGAAGTCGTCCTTGAACCTCAGTGAAATCTCGCGATAGATCGGGTCGACCTTCAACGCCATGTCCGCATCGGTCATCATCGGCATGACGTGGATCGAGGGATCCTCGACGTCGGCCGGCTTGTCCTCCTCGGCAATGGTGATCGGCGCCCACTGGGACGCCCCCGCCGGGCTGTGCGTCAGCGTCCATTCATGCTTGAACAGCATCTCGAAGTAGCCGTTGTCCCACTTCGTCGGTTGCGTGGTCCAGGCGCCCTCGATGCCGGAGACGACGGTATCGCGGCCGATGCCCCGACCCTTGGTGTTCATCCAGCCGAGCCCCTGGAATTCCGGTCCTGCGGTTTCCGGATCGGGGCTGAGATTGGCGGCACTACCATTGCCGTGGGACTTGCCGATCGTGTGACCGCCGGCGGTGAGCGCCACGGTTTCCTCGTCGTTCATGCCCATGCGGGCGAAGGTCTCGCGCATCTGCGCGGCGGTCGCCAGCGGATCGGACTTGCCGTTGACGCCTTCCGGATTGACGTAGATGAGACCCATCTGGACGGCGGCGAGCGGGTTTTCCAGCGTGCCCGGCTTGGTGACGTCGCCATAGCGGCCGTCGCTCGGTGCCAGCCATTCCTTCTCGTCACCCCAGTAGGTGTCCTTTTGCGGATGCCAGATGTCCTCGCGGCCGAAGGCAAAGCCGAAGGTCTTCAGGCCGGCGACGTCGTAGGCGATCGTGCCGGCGAGCGCGATCAGGTCGGCCCAGGAGATCTTGTTGCCGTACTTCTTCTTGATCGGCCACAGCAGGCGGCGGCCCTTGTCGGTGTTGACATTGTCCGGCCAGGAATTGAGCGGCGCGAAACGCTGGTTGCCGACGTTGGCGCCGCCACGGCCGTCGGTCACGCGGTAGGAACCGGCGGCATGCCAGGTGACGCGGGCCATCATGCCGACATAGGAGCCCCAGTCGGCCGGCCACCATTCCTGGCTGTCGAGCATCAGCGCGCGAAGATCGGCCTTCAGCGCCTCGACGTCGAGCTTCTTCAGCTCTTCGCGATAATTGAAGTCCGGACCCAGCGGGTTCGTCTTGGTGTCGTGCTGGTGCAGGATGTCGAGGTTCAGTGCATTCGGCCACCAATCCATGACGGATTTGCCCATGGCGGTATTGCCGCCGTGCATGACCGGACATTTGCCGGTGGATTTCACGTGCTCGTTCATCTTGGCCTCCTGTTTTTCGCAAAAACGAGTGAACTGGGGCCACCATCGGGCATAAGTTCCATAATTTCCAATTGTATTTAATTGGATTGGCGATAAGGTATTCCTATCATGATTAGCATCCGTCAACTGCGCTACTTCGAGGCGCTCGCCACCACGCTTCACTTCGGCAAGGCGGCCGAAATGGTTCACATCAGCCAACCCGCCCTCTCCGCCCAGATCATGGAAATGGAGAAGCATCTCGGCGTGAAACTGGTCGAGCGAACCCGCTCCAGCACGCTGCTGACCGACAAGGGCCAGGAGGTTCTGAACCATGCACGCACGGTTCTGGCCGCGGTGGATCGCCTGGAAGAGGCGGCCCGGCGGTCGTCCGGCACGCTGGAGGGTCTGCTCAGGCTCGGCATCATTCCGACCGTTGCGCCCTATCTCGTGCCGCGAATGGTGCCCTATCTGAGACGCGAGCACCCGCTGATCGAGATCGAACTGAAGGAGGCGGTGACCGACCGGCTGCTCGGCGACCTCGCCGAGGGGCGGCTTGACGCCATCGTCGCCGCCATCCCGATCGAAATGGACAGCGTCGTGGCAAAGAGCCTTTTCGTCGACCACTTCTATATGGCGATGTCGGCCAATGACAGCGACGTACTCCTCTCACCGATGACGGAGACCGAGGTCGACCCCGACCGGTTGCTGCTGCTGGAGGAGGGCCATTGCCTGCGCGAACAGGCGCTTTCCGTCTGCAAGGCGGCGAGCAAGCGAAGCCTGGTCAACTTCGGCGCCACGTCCATGACCACGCTTTTGCAGATGGTGTCGAACGACATGGGCATGACGCTGATCCCCGAACTGGCGATCGAGACGGAAACGGCGCGCACGCCGATCCGCATCGTGCCCTTCGCAGACCCCGCGCCGTCGCGCGAGATCGGCCTCGTCTGGCGCCGTTCGAGCCCGCGGCGGGCCGATATGGAGGCGCTGGCGGAGGCGATCATGGCAAGCCGCGAGAGTGCGAGCGCGCGCCAGCCCGCAAACCAGCTGGCAAGAACAGCCGCATCCAGCCTCTAAAGCCCCGGAAGAAGGCCCTCGGCGCGCCGGGCCGCCTTCAAAAGCTCGTTCAGAGCGAGAAACCTGGCAAAACTCGCTATAAGGAATTTGTAGTTTTCTTGTAACCACAGCGAGCGTTCATCCGCTCACTCGAACCGAGGACCAGCCTTGAGCCTTTGAAACATCAAAGGGCGGTGCGGAAACCCGCGCCGCCCTTCGTCTTGGCGTGACGATCCTGTCGATCAGGCGAGATCGAGCACAATGCGGCCGTCGATCTTGCCCTCTTCCATGCGATGGAAGATGGCGTTGATGTTCTCGATCTTGTCCCAGGAGAAGTGCGCTGCAACCTTGCCTTCGCCGGCGAAGACCAGCGATTCCTCGAGATCCTGGCGGGTGCCGACGATCGAGCCGCGCACCGTGATGCGCTTCAGCACGGTTTCGAACACCGGCAGCGAGATGAAGCCCGGCGGCAGGCCGACCAAGGCCATCGTGCCCTTGGAGCGCAGGAAGCCGTAGGCCTGCTCCATCGCCTTCGGCGAGACGGCGGTGACGAGCGCGCCATGCACGCCGCCGGTCGCCTTCTGCACCTGTTCGATGGCGTCCTTGGCGGTGCCGTTGACGACCATGTCGGCGCCGAGATCCGTGGCGAGCTTCAGCTTGTCATCGAAGATGTCGGCGGCGACCACATGCATGCCCATGGCCTTGGCATATTGCACGGCCATGTGGCCGAGACCGCCGATGCCGGAGATGACCACCCATTCGCCGGGGCGCACTTCGGTTTCCTTCAGGCCCTTGTAGACCGTGACGCCGGCGCAGAGCACGGGTGCTGCTGCACCGAATTCGAGATTGTCCGGCAGGCGGCCGACGAAATCGGGATCGGCGAGGCCATACTGGGCAAAGGTGCCGTTGACCGAATAGCCGGTGTTCTGCTGGCTGCCGCAAAGCGTTTCCCAGCCGGTGCGGCAGGGCGAGCAGCAGCCGCAGGCGGTGTGCAGCCACGGAACGCCAACACGGTCGCCCTCCTTGATGCGGGAAACGCCGGCACCGAGCTTGGCGACGTAGCCGACGCCCTCATGGCCGGGAATGAGGGGCGGGCTGGGCTTGACCGGCCAGTCGCCATTGGCGGCATGCAGGTCGGTGTGGCAAACGCCCGTGGCTTCATACTTGACGAGGATCTGGCCCGGGCCCGGTTCCGGGATAGCCCATTCCTCGATGGTGAGCGGCTTGCCGAATTCCCGGACGACGGCAGCTTTCATCATTTGAGCCATTCTGATCTCCTCCTCTGTTCTCATAGACGCGAGGCGATGGGTGCACACCCTGGATCGCCGGTTCGCGCGCAGAATACACGCGCAGGGCGATACGAATTTGACGCGCATCAATTACACAAACGCTATGCATTGACGGGCGTCGCAATAATGCGACACCTCGCGGGACAGGAAGATGCTGCGCCGCAGCACTCAGCCGAGGTTTTTCCTGAGGAACTCGACAGTGCGCGACCAGGCGAGATCGGCCGCCGCCTTGTCGTAGCGGGCGGCGGAGGTATCGTTGTTGAAGGCGTGGTTGACGCCGTCATAGACGAAGATCTCGAAGGTCTTGCCGTTCTTCTCCAGCGCCGCCCTGTAGGCGTCGATACCGGCATTGATGCGCTCGTCGAGGCCGGCATAGTGCAGCAGCAGCGGCGCCTTGATCATCGGCACCTCCTCGGCCGGCACCTGGGAGCCGTAGTAGGCGACGCCGGCGCCGAGTTCCGGCGAGGCGACCGCCATGCGGTTCACCATGCCGCCGCCCCAGCAGAAGCCGATCGCGCCGACCTTGCCGTTGACCTTCTCATGCGTTGCCAGGAAGGCCCGCGTCGCCTCGCCGTTGGCAACCGTCGCGCCCATGTCGAGGGTCGAGAACATGTCTCGCGCCTTGTCCTCGTTTTCGGGCGTTCCGCCCTGCGGCGACAGGAAGTCGGGCGCGAGCGCCACGAAGCCTTCCAGCGCCAAGCGCCGTGCCACGTCGCGGATATGCGGATTGAGGCCGCGGTTCTCGTGGATGACGATCACGCCGGGCAGCTTTCCCGCCGCATCCTTCGGCACGACGAGATAGCCCTTCATCTCGCCGCCGGCGCCCGGATAGGTGATGTCCCCGGCCGTCAGGCGCGCGTCCATTTCCTCGACCATGGCAGCCTTTGCACCGCTGGCCGCCAGCATCGGCGCGATCGCTGCGGCAGCCGCGCCGGAGCCGGCCAGCAAAGTGAGCTTTTCCATGAAGCGACGCCGATCGAGCGTCAGATGGGTGTACTCGTCATAGGCGTTGATCATCGCCTGGGTGATCTTCGGCGTTTCCATGATGACCTCCGTTCCGCAACACGACGCCCGTCGCGTGCGGACGCGGGGGCAATCATCGGGAAGGATAGGGCAGCTTGCCGTCCGCGCGACAACAAAAGTCCGTTATCCGCGCGTGACCAGCGGTTTGAACAGGGCAAGCCGGAGCACGAGAATGACGGAAACGGCGAGGAACAGGAGCTTCACGCGCGTCATCCAGGGAAGAAGATCGGGAAGGAGCGCCGAAAGCGTCGGTCCGGGCGTCGCCGGGGGGAAATAGAGAAGAAAGCTCGCATTTTCGGCATAGTCGACGATGCCGTAGGCGATCGGCAAGAGGCAGAGCAGCCGAACATGGCGGACCTCAATGCGCCGGCCATAGAGCAGGGCGCCGGGGGCATAGCCGCGAAAGAGCAGGCAGAGCGAAAGCGTGAGGACCAAGGGCAGGACGAGGTCCGGGCCGAGATACATCAGTTGCAAAAGGTCGCGGGCATCGGCCCGCGCCGGATCGGCAAGCGCCGCCTGAAGGGCGAGCACCGCATCGGTCTCATAGCCGGACAGCCGGGCGTCGAGGAAGCTCCCTGCCCCGCTTAAGCGCTGGAACTCCGGATCGAGCCCGAAGAACATCCAGGCGAGAAGGGCGCCCGAGAGGGCGAGCAGCAGCAAGATCACCTTGTTCGTTCCCATGTGCCGCTCCCCTGCATCAGCCTATCTCATGCACCGCCCGGATAGTTCGGGCTCTCGCGGGTGATCGTCACGCCATGCGGATGGCTTTCGCGCAGACCCGCGCCGGAGATGCGCACGAAGGTCGCCTTTTCCTGGAAGTCCTTGATGTCCTTGCCGCCGACATAACCCATGGCGGCCTTGAGACCGCCGGCGAGCTGGTGCAGCACGGCCGAGACGGGACCCTTGTAGGGAACCTGGCCCTCGATGCCTTCCGGCACCAGCTTCAGCGTGTCGCGCACTTCCGCCTGGAAGTAGCGGTCCGCGGAGCCGCGCGCCATGGCGCCGACCGATCCCATGCCGCGATAGGCCTTGAAGGAGCGGCCCTGGTAGAGATAGACCTCGCCCGGGCTTTCGTCGGTGCCGGCCAGCAGCGAGCCAACCATGACCGCCGATGCGCCGGCGGCAATCGCCTTGGCCACGTCGCCGGAGAACTTCAGCCCGCCGTCGGCGATGACCGGGATGCCGTGCTTGTTGGCTTCCTCGACTGCCGCCATGACGGCTGCGAGCTGCGGAACGCCGACGCCGGCGACGATGCGGGTGGTGCAGATGGAGCCGGGGCCGATGCCGACCTTGACGCAATCCGCACCGGCATCGATCAGGGCGCGGGTGCCTTCGCCGGTCGCGACATTGCCGGCGATGATGCGAACCGCGTTCGACATCTTCTTCACCTCGGCCACCGCGTCGAGCACCTTCTGGCTATGGCCGTGGGCGGTGTCGACGACGATGACGTCGACGCCGGCCTCGATCAGGCGTTCGGCGCGCTCGCGACCGTCGTCGCCGGTCGAGATGGCGGCGGCGACCCGCAGGCGGCCCTGGGCATCCTTGGCGGCATTCGGATTGAGCTGCGACTTCTCGATGTCCTTGACGGTGATCAGGCCGACGCAGCGGCCTTCATTGTCGACGACGACAAGCTTCTCGATGCGGTGCGAGTGCAGCAGGCGCTTGGCCTCCTGCTGGTCGACGCCGTCCCTGACCGTGATCAGGTTTTCGCGGGTCATCAGTTCGTAGATCTTCTGGGCCGGATCGGAGGCAAAGCGCACGTCGCGGTTGGTCAGAATGCCGACGAGGCGGCCTGGGCGGCTGGTGCCCTCGACCACCGGGATGCCGGAAATGCCATGGGCACTCATCAGGGCCTTGGCCTCGGCGAGCGTCGCTTCCGGCCCGATGGTCACCGGATTGACGACCATGCCGCTTTCGAACTTCTTGACCTGGCGGACTTCCTCGGCCTGCTCGATCGGGGTGAGGTTGCGATGGATGACGCCCATGCCGCCCGACTGTGCCATGGCGATGGCCAGGCGGCTTTCGGTGACCGTGTCCATGGCAGACGACAGGATCGGCAGCGAAAGGTCGATGTCCCTGGCGATGCGGGTGGAGATATTGGTCTGACCCGGCATGATTTCCGAGTGCCCCGGCTGAAGCAGAACATCGTCGAAGGTGAGCGCTTCCGCGCCGGTTGCCGAGATTACGATCCGTGCCATTGCCAATTTCCTTCGGTTGAATAGGCAGAATCCGCCGGCAAAAGGAAAATTTTCCCCGGACGCTCCTGCATGAAATGCTTGGAAGTTGGCGAGGGCAGGTAACACGTTCATGACGGGAAGGGAATAGAAAAACGACCTGAGACCATCTGTCCACCATTCCATGGTCGGATGCGGGCGCCGGTGGCGGGGCTCCTGCCCTTTCTGGAGAGGAGCCCCGGCCGGTCAGATGTCGAACTGATAGCTCTTCGGCACGTAGCGATAACCGGTCTCGACCTTCTCGACATAGCCGACGGCCGGGAACGGCATGTGGTAGCCGAGGAAGGCGAGCTTGTCGGCGGCGATCATGTCGAACACCCGCTTGCGAGTCGCGGCGGCGGCCGCCTTGTCCATGTCGAACTTCACCTCCCATTCCGGGCGCTGGAGCGACAGGACGAAATGGTTCGCCGTGTCGGCGGCGAGCACCAGCTGGCGTCCCTCCGATTCCAGCCGGTAGATCATGTGACCCGGCGAGTGACCGAAGGCGGCCATGGCCGTGACACCGCTCACCACGTCGGCGCCGTCGGCGATGAAGGTCGTCTTGTCCGCCAGCGGCTTCACATTGGCCAGAACGCCCTTCTGGCCGCCTTCCGCCGGCGTGCCGGCGCGCGCCGGGTCGACCCAGAAATCATATTCCGCCTGTCCCGCCACATAGCGCGCATTCGGGAAGGCCGGCTTGCCGCCTTCCATGAGGCCGCCGATGTGGTCACCGTGCATGTGGGTGATGACGACGATCGACACGTCTTCGCGCTTGTAGCCGGCGGCCGTCAGACCCTCGACCAGGCGCCCCATGCCGTTGACGCGGCCCGCTTCGCCGAGACCGGTGTCGAACAGGATCACCTCGGAGCCGGTGTCGACCAGCACGGGAGCGAAACTGTTGACGAACTGGTCGGCCGGCAGGAAGTTCGCCTGCAGCAGCTCGGCCACGGTTTCCGGCGTCTGGTTCGTGCCGAAGGTCTCCTGCGGCTTGTCCGAGGCGCGCGCGCCGTCCTTGACCACCACGACCTGGAAGCCCCCCAGCTTGAAACGATGGGTCTCCGGCGGCATGGCATGGTCGATATCCGCCGCCTTGTCGGCACTCTGCGCGAAGGCGGCTCTGGTCATCAGCGATGGCGCCGCCAGCGCCGCCACACCGCCGCCGAGCAGCAATCTTCTGTTCAATGTGATCATCTCTTCCTCCTGCAAAAAACCAGCGGCACTTTTCCAGTCCACATGCGTTGCAGATAGAAGGCCGGAGGCGAATGGAAAGCCGCTTCACGCAGCCGTGATCATCGGCAGCGCTCCCTGCGGTTCGCCTGCAGCGCTGCCGATGACGGCTTCATCTCGTCCGCATGACATTTTCGCGATCAGCGAAATCCGCATTGGCAGCGCGAAAACACGCCGCTAGAAGGAGCGCATTCTCTCCGTCCCTTTTCGCACGGAAACAAACCTTCCGATGAACCGCATCGTTCCGCTCATCCTCGCCGTCGCGCTCTTCATGGAGCAGATGGATTCGACCGTGATCGCCACCGCGCTGCCGGCCATTGCCGCGGATCTCGGCGTCGGTCCGATCACGCTGAAGCTGGCCCTTACCTCCTACATGGTGGCGCTCGCCATCTTCATTCCGGTGAGCGGCTGGATGGCGGACCGGTATGGTGCCAAGAAGATCTTCCGCATCGCCATCCTGGTGTTCGTCGCCGGCTCGATCCTGTGCGCCATCTCCGGCTCGCTCGTCGCCTTCGTCACGGCCCGTTTCCTGCAGGGCATGGGCGGCGCGATGATGACGCCGGTCGGGCGTCTGGTGCTGCTGCGCACCACCAAGCGCAGCGAACTCGTCTCGGCGATGGCGCTCCTGACCATACCGGCGCTGGTCGGGCCGCTCACCGGACCGCCGGTCGGCGGCTTCATCACCACCTATTTCTCCTGGCACTGGATCTTCCTGATCAACGTGCCGATCGGTTTCATCGGCGTCTGGCTCTCCACCGTCTACCTGCCCGACGTGCCGCCGATTTCCACCGCGCCCATCGATCTCAAGGGTTTCTTCTACACCGCCATCGCCGCCTCCGGCGTGGTGTTCGGCCTGTCGGTGATGAGCCTGCCGGCACTGCCGATCGAGATCGGCATCGGCGCGACCGTCATCGGGCTGCTGGCGACGATCCTCTACCTGCTCCATGCGCGGCGCCATCCGGCACCGCTGCTCGATCTCGCCCTCTTTCGCGACGTCGCCTTCCGCACCTCGGCCCTCAGCGGCTCGATCTTCCGTATCGCCGCCGGCGCCATTCCCTTCCTCATGCCGCTGATGCTGCAGCTCGGTTTCGGCATGACGCCGTTCGAATCCGGCCTCATCACCTTCATCGGGGCGATCGGCGCGATCACCACCAAAATGCTGGCCCGCCGGGTGTTCGCCGCTGCCGGCTTCCGCAGCGTCCTCATCATCGCGGCGATCAGCGGCGCGGCGACGACGGCGGCCAACGCCTTCTTCACGCCCGCGACACCCGTCATCCTCATCATGGGCTTCCTGCTCGCCGCCGGCTTCTGCCGCTCGTTCTTCTTCACCGGCATCAACTCGCTCGGCTATTCGGAAATCGACGACAACCAGGCGAGTCAGGCGACCTCGATGAGCTCGGTCCTGCAGCAGATCAGCCTGGCGCTCGGGGTCGCGGTGGCGGCCGCCATTCTCGAGGGCAGCACGGCCTTTCACGGCCGCGCGCTGTCGCTTGCAGACTTCCACCTCGCCTTCGCGGTGGTGGCAGGGCTCTCGCTGATTGCCGTCCTTCCCTTCCTCGGCCTGGCGCGCGATGCAGGCTCGGCCGTGTCCGGACATGGCCGGCGCGCCGAGATCCCCGAGGACATCCCGGTCAAATAGCCTATTCCGGCCTTTCGCAGACCGCCGACAGCTTGTTGCCATCCGGATCGCGAGCATAGGCCGCGTAGAAATGGGCATGAAAGGGTCTGAGGCCCGGCGCACCCTCGTCCGAGCCGCCATGGGCAAGGGCGGCCTGGTGGAAGGCGTCGACCGCGGCACGGCTCGGTGCCTCGATCGCCGTCATCGATCCGTTGCCGAAGGTCGCTTCATTGCCATCGAAGGGTTTCGTCACCCAGAGCCGGCAGCGGACATCGCCGTCCGCGCCATAGCCGGCTTCCACGGCTTCCGTGCGCTGGCGCTTCAGCCCCAGCGGCAAGAGCGCCGCGTCGTAGAAGGCGATGGACCGCGACAGGTCATTGGTGCCAAGCGTCACGTAGAGCAGCATTTGGGTTGAGCCCTTCAGTCCGGCCTATTCGTCGCCGGCCTCGATCTCGTCCATCTCCACCTCGGCATCGGCGGTCTCGTCGGCGGGCGCCGCGGCGCCCGGCTTGCGGCCCTTGAAGCCCTTGGCGAGCAGGAACATTTCGACCGATTCGGCGCGCGACGAGCCGGGCTTGATGTGCACCACCTGGCGGAAGTTCTGCTTCAGCAGGTTGAGCAGGTCGCGCTCCGTGCCGCCCTGGAAGGTCTTGGCGAGGAAATGGCCGCCCTCGGCCAGAACCTCGATGGCGAAATGGGCCGCCACCTCGCAGAGATGCATGGTGCGGATATGGTCGGTCTTCTGATGGCCGGTGGTGGGGGCCGCCATGTCGGAGATCACCACGTCCGGCGTGCCGCCGACCGCCTCGATCAGCAGACGCGGGGCTTCCGGATCGAGGAAGTCGAGCTGCAGGATCTTCACCCCTGGCAGCTGCGTCATCTCGAGGAAGTCGATGGCCGCGACGCGGATGTCGTCATCGGTCGAGCCGGTGACATTGGCGGCGATCTGCGACCAGCTGCCCGGGGCAGCGCCGAGGTCGATGATGCGTTTCGCGCCCTTCAGGATGTGGTGCTTCTCGTCGATCTCCAGCAGCTTGAAGGCGGCGCGCGCACGATAGCCCTCGAGCCTTGCCCGCTGGACATAGGGGTCGTTGATATGGCGCTCGAGCCAGCGCCGCGACGAGGCCTTGAGCTTGCCCTTCTTGACCTTCTGGCCGAGCTTGCGCCCGGTGCGGTTGCCTCCGATCGGTGGCTTGGTCATGGTCAGCGCTCCCTGTCGTGCGACGGGCGGCGGCGGCCGCGCCGCCAGACCCCGTCGTCGGCCATCATGTCGGTCAATAGTCCCTCGCGCAGCCCCCGGTCGGCGACGCGCATGCGGTTCGACGGCCAGCGGCGGCGGATCGCCTCGAGGATGGCGCAGCCGGCGAGAACGAGGTCGGCGCGATCGGGCCCGATGCAGGGATTGGCGGCCCGGCCGGCATAATCCCAGGACAGGAGCTTGGCCTGCATGGCAGTGACTTCCGAATCGCTCAGCCACAGGCCGTCCACCTTGCGGCGGTCATAGCGCGGCAGGTCGAGATGCACGCCGGCGAGCGTCGTCACCGTGCCCGAGGTGCCAATCAGGTGAAAATCCTCCGGCGGGCGGCCGCTCCGGTCGGTGAGCGGCGGGCAGTCGAAACGGGCGAGCATGCCCTCGACCTCCTGCGTCATCGCCTCGAAGATCTCCGGCGTCACATGCTGGCCGCCATGGCGCTCCGACAGCGTCACGACGCCGACCGGCAGCGAGGTCCAGTGGGTGATGTGGTTGGCGAGCCGGCTGGAGCGGTTCTCGCCGATCGAGATCACGGCGATCTCGGACGAGCCGCCGCCGATGTCGAACAGCACGACGGAACGCGCTTCGCGCCCGACCAGCGACGAGCAGCCGGACACGGCAAGCCGCGCCTCGGTCTCGCGATTGATGATTTCCAGCTCCAGCCCGGTCTCGACCAGCACGCGCGAGAGAAACTCCTCGCCATTGTCGGCGGCGCGGCAGGCCTCGGTGGCGATCAGCCGCATGCGGCGGATGTCGCGGCCCGCGAGCTTGGCGGCGCAGACCTTGAGCGCCTCGACGGCGCGGTCCATCGCCTCGGCCGAAAGGCGGCCATGGGCGCCGAGCCCCTCGCCCAGCCTGACGATGCGCGAGAAGGCATCGACGACGCGGAACTGGCCGGGACGGGTCGGCTGGGCGATCAGCAGGCGGCAATTGTTGGTGCCAAGGTCGAGCGCGGCATAGAGATCGTCCGGCCAAGGCTCGGCGCCCGGCGACGCGCGGAAACGCTCGTTCGAAGCCGGACCGCGCCGCTGACCCTGGGCATGATGGGTGTTGTGGCCGGAGGGGGCTGGGACGGGTGCCGGTGCGGAGCGCGCCGTCTGTGCCGGAGCGGCCGGGGCGAGCGGCCGGCCCTGCGGACCACGTCCGCCGCGGCTGCGGCGACGCTTCTTGCCGGGCTTGGCCTCGCCCGCCGGCGATGCGGCAGGGGCGAGCGCGTCCGGCTGCGGCCGCACGGCCGGCGAAACCTGTTCCGGGGATATTGCGGAAGCCTGGGCCGACCGGCCGCGCCGCCGCCGCTTGCGCTTGCGGACCGGACCTTCGGCCTCCTCGATATCGGGACGTCGCGACGCGTGTGGCTGTGCCGCCACCACTTCCAAAGCCGGTTCGGCGGCGCCCGAAGTCTTCGGAGCGCCCTTTCTGGCCTTGCCGCGCCGGCGGGAACCTCCGCCTTTGCGTTTACCCGTCGACGTCCCCTCGCTTGGCGGCCTGGAGCCGCGATCGGGGTCTGTCACTGAACTTTTCCGTTGCACCGCGCAAGGCCCGATAGAGGCATGCCGCTGGCGCCATGTTCGATTTTCGTTGGGAAAATAATATCAGCGCCGGGCGTTTTAGCCAAACTGTTTTTCCACAGCCATAAAACCGTGGTTTCAAGCGCTGCCGGCCCCTGCCGCCGCCCGCCCCGGCGCGCTTCGCAACGCGCCTTTGCCCGCACGGGCGGAATGCACTCGCGCGGGCGCGATTTTTTTTCAAAACAGCTATTTGCAAGTCGCCGGCTTTTGTTTATAAGCCCGCCTCACCGACGGGTCGCACGCTTGCGCGGCCCACTGCTGGGGAATAGTTCAACGGTAGAACGACGGACTCTGACTCCGTTAATCTTGGTTCGAATCCAGGTTCCCCAGCCAATTCTCCCTAAAACCCCTTAATTCCTTGATTTTCCAGTCGTGCCGGATATCGTTTTGGCATCATTGGCGACCTGATGCCCAGAACTGATGCCCAAAGGTGATGCCCACGACTGTTGATTTCCACTGAGAGCTGACCCGGCGTTTCCACCGAGAAGTGGCTCTGACTCACATTTGCTGCTGTTTGGGGCGACGCTTTCGCTGATTCACCGGAGGATCAGCAATGCGACATCGGTTCCAGCGCACGAGCCTCGCGCCGCCTGGCTTTGCAGTAGACGAAGTGATGGTTGTTGGGGAATGCGTTCAAGTTCGGCTCCGATCACGCTATCCCTCAGGGTCTTGTCCGGACTGCGGACGACCAAGCCGGAGGGTGCAAAGCAGATATCTGCGACGGCCAGCTGATCTTCCCCTCTGCGGCCGGCGAGTAGAATTGACGATCGTGGCGCGTCGGTTCTGGTGCGATGCAGTTCTTTGCGGACGGCGCATCTTCTGCGAGCAGTTTGATAGCGGCGTCTTGGCTCGGTATGGCCGGCGCACCCAGCGGCTAGAGACAATTGTTCACCACCTCGGCTTGGCGCTGGGCGGAAGACCTGCTGCCGGCTTTGCCAATCGTTTGATGGTTCCGGTGAGCAACGACACGCTGCTGCGGGTGGTTCGCCGCCGCATTGCTGACCAGAACGATGAACTCACCGTCATAGGCATTGATGACTTTGCCTTCAGGCGCGGCCAGACCTATGGAACGATCGTTTGTGATCTAGAGCGGCGGAGGCCTGTCACCCTGTTGCCGGATCGTGCGCTGGATACGTCTCGGAGATGGCTTGCCGAGCATCCGTCGATATCGATCGTCGCTCGCGATCGAGGCGGTGGCTATGGTGAGGCCATAGCGAAGGCCTTGCCCAATGCCGAGCAGGTCGCCGATCGCTGGCACCTGATGGAGAATTCCAGCCGGGCCTTCCTCGATGCAGTCGGCAAGTCGATGCGCCAGATCAGGCAGGCGGTCGGCAGCAATGTCGTTGACCCGAAGCTTTTAACCTACGCTGAAAAACTGCAGTACGAGGGATATCTGCGCCGCCAGGAAACAAACGAGGCGATCCGGGAGATGTCGAAGAAGGGAACTTCAATTCGACAAATAGTCCGGCAAACCGGCCATAGTCGGAAGATTGTCCGCGACGTTCTGAGGGGCCAGCGCCTCGATGTCTTCCGGACACGGCCCAGCTCATTGGATAGCTGGCTGCCGTGGCTCAACGGCCGCTGGGACGAAGGCGTGCGGAACGCCTTGGCGCTCTGGCGGGAGATGAAAGCGAAAGGCTTTCCGGGACAGAGCGGTGTCGTCTCCCAATGGGCTCAGCGGCGCCGTCTTGCGGAGAAAGCCAACCAGAGCGGGCTTGCGCGAACGCCATCGGCCCGGGTCATTGCCCGGTTGATGACAACCGCGCGCGATGACTTGGCGAAACCTGAAGCGATCCTGGTTGCGGCTATCGAAGTGAACGTTCCGGAACTGATAGTCGCCCGTGCGGCCATCGGCGAGTTCCAATCCATGATCCGTTCGAAAACAGCGCGAAAGCTGGATGAATGGGTTGAAGCTGCCAAGAACAGCCTGGTCGGATCGTTTGCCGGTGGCGTTGCGAAAGATCTCGACGCCGTGCGAAACGCAATTCTCTCACCTTGGTCGAACGGACAGACGGAAGGTCAGGTCACACGATTGAAGCTTATCAAACGCCAAATGTATGGGCGAGCCAAACTTGATCTGCTGCAGGCCCGATTGATCGGTGCAGCGTAAGCTCCGACGCCAGCAAAAGTGCGTCAGAGCCAATTCTCAATGGAAATATCAGGCTGCGCCGGGTCAGCTCTCAGTGGAAATCAACACATTTGCCACAGCGCTATTCCGACGTTTCGCAAATAAACCTAGCATTGATAATGATCGATGAAATCGACTGACTATTGGTCAACGGCTTCTGGAGAAAGCGCGAGGAGACTGCCCGGTCCAGGCTCGAAACGCACGAGACATCGATGCCGCATCCGCATACCCAAGGCCCCCGGCGACCGCTCCCAACGATATCTTTTCGTTCCTGAGCAGAGTCTCAGCGGTCCGGCGGCGTTGCTCCTGCACGACGTCGCGAAATGTCTTCCCTTGATCATGAAGACGGCGCTGGAGCGTGCGAGGTCCCATTCCGAGCCGGGAGGCGACGGCCTCCAATGTGACTTTCCCCTGTTTCATGCACCGCATGATGGCATTGGAAACGGCATCGTCAAAGGTTTGTAGAACCGAGTCGCCAATAAGGTCGGTGAGATGCTGTTCGATGATGGCGATTGCGGCTGCATTCGCCGAGGCGAACGAAAGATCGAGATCTTCCGAACGGATCAACATTCGGTTGATCGGCTGCTCGAAGCGAACCACCGCCCCAAAGAATTGTGACATCTCGCTATGGTCGCGCGGACCAGCATGCTCGAAGTGCACTTCCTCGGGCGCCCAGCCTTTCCCGAGGCGGCTACGGGTCAGCGCACAAATCAGCGCAAGCGTGAATTCAGAGTCGTGACGCCGCGGCCAGATTGCCGGATCCTCGATCTGGTATTCCAGCCATGTTTCGTCACCTTCGATGCGAAGTCCCAGTCTGGTGCTGCTTTGCAGCGCAGGGAAAAACCGGCTGAAGCGGACGATGGCGACGCGCAGCGACTGCATCATGGTGTAGAGAACGCCGACAGGGCCCAAGTCCTCCGGTTTGATGGTCTCTCCAAGGCGCATCCCAAGCAGAGGCTGCCGGCTCAGGCGTGCCGCATCCTCGAAGAAAGCAACATAGCTCTTGAGCGACACCGGATCGTAGGGGTCTTCGAGGGTAGCTCTCGACAGATTGTGTCGCATCAAGACGTCGTCAGTCGGAAACTGCCTCGCTTCCAATGCATCGACCACGACACCGAGGACCGAGGAGCGGATGCTCGCCAGCGGTTGCAGACCTGCCTCGTAGGATTTCGTCAGGCGTGGAGGCATCGACGTATTCCCGGGACTATCTGCTGCGACGCGGTATCTGCCGCGCACATCGGTTCGCGGAGGATTTGTTCAAGGAATACAGCCGTTTCGAGCATGTCATCGCCAATCACAGACGGCCAAAAACAGGTCAAACTCGAACGCATTCGCACAAAATTTGCGCACGATAAAAGGAAATGCAATTGGCACGTATTGCATCCGTTTTGTCGCATTTTGCAATTTTCTTGACGAAATGCAAGTGTATCATTTGTCAAGTGTCAAATTAGCTCATGCGGACATAACTCTTCAGAATACTTAGACTAAACGGATCCAAGCCGTGCGCCTTTAAGTTGAAGAAAGCTGATCTGGGCGAAATTTGAAGTAAATGTGGCTTTGCGAAAGCTCGTCATCGCCACTCAAAACAAACAAGACCTGGGAACAAAGTAATCCTGCGCGCCGATGCGTGCTAGGAGAGGAGAAATAGTGCCATGAACATCGAAAACGCCGTCAAGAGCGGCAGCGATCACCGCTGCGCAAAATCCGGGCAATCGGAAGCTGCCGTCCACCCTCTCGATCCTTTGAGCACGACGGAACTGGCAAAGGCGACCGGCATCCTGCGACAGGAGAAGGGACTGGGAGGCACCTGGCGTTTCCCCTATCTGCAATTGCAGGAACCGGATAAGGCCGAGGTCGTTGCATTCGAACCCGGCAAGCCGTTCAGCCGAAAGGCCTTTGCGCTGGCGCTCGACCGCGCCACAGGCGACACTTTCGAGGCGATCGTTGATCTTCACGCCGGAAAGGTGACGAGCTGGGAGAAGCTCGACATCGAGACGCGGGGCCAGGCGCCGATCATGATCGAGGAATTCGATACCTGCGTCGAGATTGTCCAGAACGATGCGGCCTGGCGCGAAGCCGTGAAGAAGAGAGGCCTCACCGAAGCCGACATCGAAAACATCCAGATCGATCCGTGGTCCTTCGGCTATTTCGGCGATGACGAGAAATACCGTGGCAAGCGGCTGATGCGCGGCGTCGCTTTCCATCGCAACAAGAGGACGGACAACGGGTACGCCCATCCGATCGAGGGGCTGGTGGCCATCATCGACCTCAACGAAGGCAAGGTGATCGAGCTTCTTGACGATGGCCCGGCCGCGCCGATCCCACAGGATATCCGCAACTACGACACCCCCTCCCTCGGCGAGCCGCGCGAAGGCCTGAAGCCCCTCCACATCGTCCAGCCTGAGGGTGTCAGCTTCTCCGTCGACGGCTGGAGGGTGAACTGGCAGAATTGGGAGTTCCGCGTGGGCTTCACGCCGCGCGAGGGCCTCGTCCTGCATGAGCTCGGTTATCGCGACAACGGCAAGCTGCGACCCATCATCTACCGCGCCAGCGTCACCGACATGGGCGTTCCCTATTCCGATGAAGCTCTCAACCACTACTGGAAATGCGCGTTCGATGGCGGGGAATACGGTCTCGGTCGTCTGGCCAACCAGCTCGAACTCGGTTGCGACTGCCTCGGCGCCATTCACTACTTTGACATTCCATCGGTCAACGACTTCGGCGAGCCGATCGTGATGAAAAACGCGGTCTGCATGCACGAGGAGGATTACGGCACGCTCTGGAAGCATTACGAGTTCCGTACCGGCGTCTTCGAAATCCGCCGTTCCCGCCGGCTCGTCATCAGCTTCTTCTGCACCGTCGCGAATTACGACTACGGCTTCTACTGGTATCTCTACCAGGACGGGACCATCCAGCTCGAGGCAAAACTCACGGGCATCATCCAGACGGCGGCGGTAACGCCGGGCCAGAAGCCGGTCGGCGGCATGGTGACGCCGGAGATTTACGGCCCGTCGCACCAGCACTTCTTCAGCGCCCGCCTGCACATGATGGTCGACGGTGAGAAGAATTCGGTGGTCGAGACCAACGCAACGCCGCGTCCGATCGGCGAAGGCAACAAATGGGGCAATGTCTTCAACATCGAGACCACCATGTTGAAGACGGAAC
Organism: Allorhizobium sp. GW101-3B10; assembly: GCF_059424725.1. NCBI lineage: Bacteria > Pseudomonadati > Pseudomonadota > Alphaproteobacteria > Hyphomicrobiales > Rhizobiaceae > Allorhizobium > Allorhizobium sp. GW101-3B10. The sequence goes on from NZ_JBWKZR010000001.1 coordinate 3,019,385, forward strand.
TGGAGGCTTGCCGCGACGCCAACGGCGCGACCGGACGTTTCTGGAAGATCGTCAATCCGAACGTCAGGAACTCGGTCGGCAACAATCCGGGCTACAAGCTGATCGCCGAGCACAATCCGGTCATCCTCGCCGATCCGGAAAGCCATATCGGCAAGCGGGCGGGATTTGCCCGGCATCATCTGTGGGTAACGCCCTACGACGAAAAGGAACGCTACGGCTCCGGCGACTATCCGAACCAGAACAAGGGCGATGGCCTGCCGGTCTGGGTGCAGCAGGACCGTCCGGTCGAGAATACCGATCTCGTCGTCTGGCATACGTTCGGCCACACGCATGTCTGCAAGCCGGAGGATTTTCCGGTCATGCCGGTGATGTATGTCGGCTTCCGACTTCAGCCGAACAACTTTTTCGAAGCCAACCCGGCCATGGATCTCCCGGCCGTGCGCGACCACGCGAGCGTGCTTGGAAGCGGTTCGGCCTGCTGTCACGCAGCCGAGTAAGCTCGCTCCCTTCGTTCCTGGCCAACCTAGTCAAGCGATCCGTGCATGGGGCACCCATGCACGGATATGGGGGGGAAGCGTGCCTAATCATAGCGAACATCAAGAGGGAACAGATGCGATGGGGCTGGCAGTCGACGTGCCTTGGGAGCTGCTTTTGATCGTCGCTCTGGTCGCCTCGATCATGGCGGATCGCCAAGCCTGGCAGAAGCATCCGGTTCTGACTGCATCGGCCGGACTACTCTTCTTCGCGGGCATGTATCCGGGCCTCGACGCCGTCGCCAGGCATTCGGTGTGGCTCCATAGCCTTCAAAGCCTGATGATCCACCATCTCGGCCCTCTTCTCATGCTCTTTGCGGGTATCAATCCCTGTCGTATCATGCCCGGCTCCAGCAGGGTCTTCGGCTCCACGCCAGCCACGATCCTGGTGCTCTTCTCCTTTACGGGCATGACGTTGCTGTGGCTTTCACCCGACCTGCATGTGACGCTGATGGAAAGTGCGGGTCTTTACAGCCTCATGAAGTGGGGCATGGCGCTCAGCGGAATCCTGCTTTGCAACGTCGTCGCCGGCCAAAACAACGCCGTGAGCAGGGATATCCTGCGCGGTGTGGCTTTCAACATCGCCATCGCCGCGCCGCAGACGGCGGCGGGCATCTATCTCATGGTAAGCCCGCCGCTCTACCCCATGCCGGGCTGTATCACGCCGCCTGTGAACTGGCTGCCATTGCTGGATGCCGTGCCGGATCAACGCCTCGGAGGCGGGCTCTTGATCGTAGCCTCCGGCATCTTCTTCTTCGGAGACCTGATGGGGCGCCTGAGGACGGCGCCGGAGGCTTTGGCCGCTCCGACCTGATGGCCTTGGGAGGGGCAACGCGGAAACCCGTCGGCGGATTGGGGCGCCGACGGGAACATTGAAGAACTAGTCAAAACCAACAAAAAAGGGGAATGACGATGAGTGTCATCAACGATGTGTCCGAAGGCTTGGCCCTTCAAAACTATGAGCTGAAACGCTCGATAACGTGGAAAGATGCCTTCTGGGTCGCCAGTGGAGTGCCGGCGCTGGTGCTGTTTTCGATCGGCGGCATCGCCGCGCTCGTGGGCAGCCCGTCATGGGTCTGCTGGACGCTTTCGGTGATCTTTGGTTTCTTCCAGGCGTTCGTCTATGCAGAGATCGCCGGATTGTTTCCCGGAAAATCCGGCGGTGCTTCGGTTTATGGTGCCGCCGCCTGGGTGCGCTATTCGAAGATCATCGCTCCGCTGTCCCTGTGGTCCAACTGGCTCGCCTGGACGCCGGTGCTGACCGTGGGATCCAGCGTTGCTGCGAGCTACATTCTCGCCAATATGTTCCCGTCGACCGCATCGATCATGACGGCGAAGCTGACCATTCTCGATCTGGGAATGCTCAAGGAAGGGCTCGAGGTCCGCATCAACGCCGTTTCGGTCGTCGCCACGATCCTTCTCCTCGGAACCTTTGCGATCCAGCATCGCGGTATCCTCGGAACGGCAAAAGTCCAGACAGTCATCGGGCTGGTCGCTCTGACGCCCCTTCTTCTGATCGGCGTCGTGCCCTTCATCACCGGCGACGTGGTGTCGTCGCATTTCACGCCGTTCGTGCCGCTGAGCGGCGCATGGGATAAGGCAGGGTGGACCCTCTTTCTCGGTGGCATCTATCTGGCGGCCTGGTCGTCCTACGCTTTCGAGACCGCGGTATGCTACACGCGTGAATTCCGCAATCCGGAGACGGACACGTTCAAGGCCATCTTCTGGTCCGGCGTGCTCTGCCTTGTCGCCTTTACGTTTGTTCCGTTGGCCTTCCAGGGCTATCTCGGGCAGGAGGGGATGACGGCGCCCGGAATCGTCGATGGCTCCGGCGTGGCGGCAGTCATGGCCACCATGGCCGGCGGAAGCGGCGTGATCGGCAACATCATCATCGTCATGCTGGTTCTCGCGCTGCTCCTCGGCGTCAGTACCTCGATGGCCGGATCATCGCGCACCCTCTATCAGGGCAGCATCGACGGTTGGCTGCCGCGATACCTCAGCAAGGTCAACGAGCACGGTGCTCCCACCCGGGCGATGTGGACAGACCTGGGGTTCAATGTCGTGCTGTTGACCCTGTCGGATTCGTTGTTCGTGCTCGCGGTCTCGAATATCTGCTATCTCGTCTTCATCTTCCTCAACCTGCAGTCCGGCTGGATTCACCGGATCGACAACGCCCATATCAAGCGCCCGTATCGCTGCCCGAGCTGGATCATGGCGATCGGCGTCACGCTCGGCTTCGTCAACGCCTTCCTGCTGGGAGCAGGTGCAAATGTCTGGGGCGCGGGAACGCTGGTGACCGGGAGCATCGCACTGGCGCTCATTCTTCCGGTGTTCTGGTATCGGCATTACATCGTCGACAAGGGCGTGTTCCCGGCCGAGATGCTGAAGGATTTGCACACCGCTGACGGATTGTTGTCCGCTCCGAAGGCCGGCTGGCTTCCGTTCGGCGCACTCGCTCTCGGCCTTGCCCTCGTCTTCGGAGCAAATGCCTACTTCCATGGCAGCCTGTGGTGACCGCACCCTGAGCGCGGTTGGAACGCCGTAGATAAGGGAGAAGACAGGCGAACCGGGAACCGGTTCGCCTGTTTCAACATCACGGAAGGGTGCCGGTTGTGGAGAAGCGTAGGGTGTCGCGGGCGGAAATGGATAATGGTCATTCGATGACTTGCCCAATCGCGATCGTCAAAACCGGGGAAACGTTTCCCGAAATCAATCGCCGCTTCGGCGATTTCGAGCGCTGGATCCGTGATGGCCTCGGGACCAAGGACGTGGACGTTATCGTTGTGGATCCACGAAATGAGGCCGCGATGCCGGACCCCGCTGTCTTGGCCGGAATTGTCGTCAGTGGATCGCACGCAATGTTGAGCGATGACACAGGCTGGATGCGGTCATTGGCGGCCTGGCTTCGGCAAGCGGTGAGCCGGCGTATCCCGCTCTTGGGGATTTGTTTCGGGCATCAGATATTGGCGCAAGCGATGGCGGGATCGGTCGAAGATCGAGTCTGCGGTGCCGAGCTGGGCACCGTAGAGGTCAGCCTGACCAGCGCCGCTATCGACGATCCTCTGTTTGGCAATTTGACGCCGACTTTTCCGGCCCAGGTCGTGCATTGGCAGTCTGTCGTCGAACTGCCGGAACGTGCCATCGTCCTCGCACATTCCCCGCTTGAACCCTACCAAGCCATTCGTGTCGGTGACTGCGCCTGGGGTGTGCAGTTTCACCCGGAGATGTCGGAAGCGGTCATGCACAGCTATATCGATGCGCTCGCCGAAAGCGTGGCGGTGAACGAGGCGGTCGGTCGCACCGTAAGGCAGGCACTAAAGGACACTCCGGTCGCACGGAGAATCTTGCTCAACTTTCTTGACTATGCCGAGAGAGACCGAGCCGCAAACGGGCAAGACAGGTCATTTCCGTCACCTGAGACGGACGTGACCTCTGCTTCGTTCCGCTGGAGGAAGCCGTGACGTTCACGCCGCTGGCGCGGCCGCGTCGCTTACGGCCTATGTGGCCAAGCGGGCGAAAGATGGCGAGTGGTTGGGACAAGTCGCCTTGACAGAGAGCGATTACTCCAGCGGACCACGAACGACGGGACGAAGGCGGCATGGTCGTTTCGCGGTGGTCTTTCCTGTTTCCGGCATATGGGCCAAAGTCAGGCGGAAATTCCGCTTGTCGCGGCTGTTCGGGTCACCCCAGCCACGTCTCCGTGCCGTGCTATGCCGTGCTCAATTCTCCTTTCTCCGAGCGCTCCTCCTGAACTCGCTTGGTGTCATGCCGAAGGCCGCAGCGAACTGCATGCTGAAATAGCTCCGGCTTAGAAAGCCGCACTTTTCGGCAACACGCGCCATGCCCGCATCGGTTTCGATCAATTGTCTCGCAGCAGACTGCAGGCGAAGACCGCGTAGCATTTCCATCGGACCGGTTTTGAAGCTCGTCGAAAAACGGTGTGCGAACCGAGAGCGACTCATGCCCGCAAGCTCTGCAAGGCTTTCCACCGTGTGCATCGCGCCGGGTTTTTCCAGCATGGCCTTGAGAGCGGGCCAAAGCTTCTGGTCGCCGAGTGCCGCGAGCCAGGATGTGCTCGGATCATTGGCCCCAACCCGCAGACGCAACAGGTTCAGGACTATCTCGAGGAGCAGGGTCTTTATCATCACCCTGCTTCCCAGGCGCGGCTCCTGCAATTCTGCCATGATCAGGTCGAGCCCGCGCATGGCAAGCCTGTCTTCCGACAGGGGTTCGACGATCGGAACCTGCAAAAGGTCGATGACCGCGCCCGCTCCCCGAAAACCCACCGTCAGATGGGCGCACAGCACCACGAGGCCGACCTTCGCGGATCCGTCGGTATCCGCCGAAGCCTGTCGGACGGAGTCCAGGCCAATGCTGGCGGGCTGGAGATAAGTAGCCAGAATTGCTCAAGTTGTTGAGAAGGCGTCCCTTTTTTCTGTGAGAAACGGACGCTGATTTTCAGCGGAAAACTGACCTAAAATGGCCTGCCTGGGAGACATGGATTTTCACATGATTTCAAAGACTTAGAATGATTGCCTTTGATTTCCCTATGCTTTTCCGCCGCGAGCGACCGTGGATACCACCTTTGTGCCCTGGCTTTGGGCTGACGTCAATATGGCGGGAGAGCGGCAATGATTTCCGCGCTACTACACCAGCTTTACGCTGAGGTGGAATGATGCGCGCGACAGCTTTGCGCCCTCATCCTTGCCGTCCAGGGGAGAAGGTCAAGATTCCGAAAGCAGGCCCCACCGGCCTCCAATTTTGGCGTCGTTGCGCTTGAGATAGGAGATGCTCTGGACACGCCCTCCTATGAATCACGTCTCATTGAGAATTGACTGCGCGACGAGGTGACCGTCGCCGATGTCGATGAGACGCGCCTGTTCCGGGGCTTCGCCGACTTTCCACACCGGGCTCGGGATCTCGCCCGCCAGGCGCAGACTGGGCGCCCGTTCGCGGCGAGGGTCTGGGACCGGGACCGCTTCCAGCAGGCGCCTTGTATAGGGATGTTGAGGATTGCCGAATAGCTGCGCGCGCGTTCCCATCTCAACGATCTGGCCGAGATACATCACGGCGACGCGGTCGGAAATGTTCTCAACTACCGCCATGTCATGACTGATGAAGAGGTAGGTGACGCCGCTTTCCTTCTGCAGGTCGCGCAAAAGATCCAGCACCTTCGCCTGAATCGAAACGTCCAGTGCAGCAACGCTTTCGTCGCAGACGATCAGCTTCGGCTTCAGCGCCAGTGCGCGGGCAATGCAGATGCGCTGGCGCTGGCCCCCGGAAAACTGGTGTGGGTAGCGATTGTAGACGCTGGGCGACATCTCGACGCGCTCCAGCAGCTCGCGCACGCGGGCCTTTTGTTCGGCCGGCGTTCCGATCCCGTGGATCACCAGCGGCTCGCGGATCAGCTCGCCAACGGTCATGCGTGCATCGAGCGCCGCCATGGGGTCCTGGAAGACGATCTGAAGATCGCGACGGATCGCCTTGCGCCCCGCAGCGTTGAGATCATGCATAGCCTGGCCGTTGATCTCGATGCGGCCAGCATGTGGCACGAGCCCGACCAGCGCCTTCGCCATGGTCGATTTGCCGCAGCCGGACTCGCCGACAAGCGACAACGTCTCGCCTCGGAAGATCTCGAGCGAGACATGCTCGACTGCATGGACATGCGCAGCAACGCGGCTGAGAAGGCCCTTGCGGATCGGGAACCGCACCGACACATCATCATAACGGACCAGCACGTCGCGGGTTTCCGGCGCCGGCCGAAAGGTCCCGGCGCCGATGCGGGGGACGGCGGCGAGCAGGTCGCGCGTGTACTGTTCTTTCGGGGCATCGAACAGGTCGACCGTCGATGCAGTTTCCACCATCTTGCCCTTGCGCATGACGATGACGCGATCGGCCATCTCGGCGACCACACCCATGTCATGGGTAATCAGGATGACGGCCGTTCCGAGTTCCTTCTGCAGGTCTCTGAGCAGATCGAGCACTTCGCGCTGGACGGTCACGTCCAGCGCCGTCGTCGGCTCGTCGGCAATGAGAACAGCGGGGCGCAGCGCAATCGCCATCGCGATCATCACGCGCTGACGCATGCCGCCTGAAAGTTCGTGCGGGTATTGCTCGAGCCGCTTTTCGGGCTGTGACAGGCGCACCGCCTTGACCGCTTCGAGCGCTCGCGCTCTGGCCTGCGAAACCGATAGTGGCTCGTGCGCGCGGATCGCCTCGACCAATTGGCGGCCGATGCTCATGACGGGATTGAGCGCAGTCATCGGCTCCTGGAAGATCATGGCGATGCGCGCGCCGCGCATCTGCTGCATCTTCTTCTCGGGCAGGGTGGTCAGTTCCGTTTCGCCGAAGCGGATGGAGCCGCCCGTCACCCGAACTGCGGGTGCAGGCAGGAGGCCCATGCAGGCGAGCGACGTGATCGACTTGCCCGAGCCGCTTTCTCCCGCAATCGCAAGCGTCTCGCCACGATGAAGATCGAAGCTCAGTCCGTCGACCAGCGGAATGAGCCCCTGGTGCGAGCGGGCAGAGACTTGCAGGTCGCGAACCGACAAGACCACGTCGGCTGTTGCATCGATCACGGGAGAAAGCATGGCTGCGGTCATTCGAAGACGGCCCTCGGGAAGTAGAAGCTGACCACGACGTTCGGCATGTCGACGATCTCGGAAATGCGAAGATCGCCGCAGGTCGAGACGAGCATGTAGGCGTCGACCGGATCCATCTTCTGCGTCGCTGCGAGAAGATCGACCATGTTGGCGACGGCGTCCCTGGCCGCGGCCCAAAGGTCCGGGCCGATGCCTGTCGTGACCTCATAGCCCTTGGCGTCGAGATGACGCGTGACCGGGCCTGGCGTCGTGAAGCGCGGGGTCTTCAGCGGCTGGTCCTTGATGAGGTCGAGCGTCAGCACGACATCGAACGGGCTTTCGATCGCGGTACCGCAAACCTCGCCATCGCCTTGTGCGGCGTGGGTATCACCAACCGAGAACAGCGCACCTTCGACCTCGACCGGCAGATAGAGCGTCGTTCCGGCGGACAGGTCGCGGATGTCGAGATTGCCACCGACGCGCCGCGGCGGGACAACCGTATGGTGACCCTTTTCGGCCAGCGCATTGCCGATGGTGCCGGCAAAGGGCTTGAGCGGCACGCGGCCGTTCTTGCCGAACAGGGCCGGCTCCATGCTCGTCCCGTCGAACTTCCAGACATTGAGGGCCGGCTCGGTGAACTGATCGGCAAGCAGGCCGAAGCCGGGAATATTTGCCGTCCAGCCAAAGCCGGCGCCGTCGCGAAGCTGGGGCATGAAGCTCTCGATCGTCACCTTCAGCACATCGCCCGGCTTTGCGCCATCGACATAGATCGGACCGGAAACCGGGTTGATCCTGGCAAATTCCAGCGCCATCACGTCCTCGACGGTGGACTGGGGGCCAAGCTGGCCCCCAGAACTGTCAAGGCACTGGAACAGGATCGTCTCGCCCGGTGCAGCCGTCAGCGCAGGGGCAAAGGAATTGTCCCAGCCGAAATGGTGCTGATGGGAGTGGATCGTGTGGTTGCAGTGCTTGCACATGGCTGCATCACTCCTTGATGAAGACGTAGTCGTAGTTGACCGGGATGGATACCGGATCGACATAAAGGGCGTTGTCGCCGCCCATGCGGGCAGACTTCAGCGTGTAGCGCTGTTCGTTGAAGACCGGCGCCCATGGCGCGTCTTCCATCACCTTCATGTTGATTTCGGACCACTTGGCGAGACGCTCGTCGACCTTGGCCGGATCGACGATGGAATCGGCCTCGGCCGCCAGCTTGTCGAGATCTTCATTGCAGTATTTCGACCAGTTCCACCCGCCTTCGACCGTGCCGGCGCAGCCGAGGATCGGGCCATAAAAGTTTGCCGGATCCGGGAAGTCGGCGATCCATGCCATGCCACCCGACCAGATCATCGGAGCGTTGCCGGCACCGCCAGCCTCGATCACGTTGGCCTGGGCCAGCGACTTGATCGATGCGTTGATGCCGACGGCCTTCAGGTCCTGCTGGATCGCCTGGGCGATGCGCGGATTCGGGTCGGTATTCATGACGAACAGCTCGGTCTCGAAGCCGTCTGCGTAACCAGCGTCGGCAAGCAGCTTCTTTGCGCCTTCCTGATCAAACTTGTAGCCGTCATAACCCTTGGTATAGCCCGGCATGGAAGGCGGAAGCGGCTGGGTGGCAGGAACCGCGCGGCCGTTGATGACCTGAACGATGCGATCCTTGTTGATCGCCATGTTGACGGCACGGCGCACCTCGACCTTGTCGAACGGTGCCTTTGTCACGTTCATGGTGATATAGCCGGTGTGCAACTGGCCACCTTCGACCACGAGGCTCTTCTGCGCCTCGTCCTTCATCACTTCGACAAACTTGGCCGGCGGAATGCCGTCGCCCGGAATGTCGACTTCGCCGTTCTGGGCCCGCAGTAGCGCGACGACCGGTTCCTGGCCGACTTCAACCGTGAAGCTGTCGAGATAGGGAACACCCGGGATCCAGTAATCGGCGTTCTTCTCGAACACGAGGCGCTGACCGAGCGTCCATTCGGTGAGCTTGAATGCACCGGTGCCGACTGGCTTCTTGCCAAAGTCTGCGCCAGCTTCCTCGACCGCTTCCTTTGGCACGACAGACGAGAAGTTCAGCGCCATGACGTGGAGGAACGTTGCATCGGGACGCGAAAGCTTGAAGACGACGGTGCTCGCGTCGGGGGCAGAGACACCCGCAACGGTCGCGGCCTTGCCTGCCGCGGCTGCGTCATAGCCGTCGATCATGGAGAAGAAGCCCTGGCCCGGCGACTGGGTGGCGGGATTGATGACGCGGTTGATCGAATAGATGACGTCGTCGGCGACAAGCTCGCGGCCGTTGTGGAACTTGACGCCCGGGCGCAACTTGAAGGTGTAGGTCAGGCCATCCTCGGAAATTTCATAGCTCTGGGCGAGGCCCGGACGCAGATTGGTCGTGCCGGGTTCGTAGTCCATCAGGCCGTCGAAGACCGACTTGATCATCGACCAGTTCTGCCAGTCATAGCCGATGGCAGGATCGAGCGTTGCGACGTCGTCCTTGTAGGTAACGACCATGTTGCCGCCTTGCTTCGGCTCCTGTGCCTGGGCCGGGGCAAAGGCCGGCAGGGCCATGAGGGTTGCGAGCGCAGTTGAAAGGATAAGCTTCTTCATAGGCCTTACTCCTGTTGGTTGACGGTTTCAGCGCAGCTTGATGCGCGGATCGATGAGCGGCGAAATCAGGTCGGCGATCAGGTTGCCGATGACGATGCCGCAGGCTGAGACGAGCGTGACCCCCATGATGATCGGGATGTCGACGCGTTGGATCGCTTGCCAGGCCAATTGGCCGATGCCTGGCCAGCCAAAGACGCTCTCGACAACGACAATGCCGGACATGAACAGGCCGATATCGATCCCGATCATGGCGATGATCGGCAGGATCGCGTTGGGCAGTGCGTGGCCGAGGATGACCTTGCTGCGACCGAGGCCCTTGGCGCGCGCGGTGCGGATGAAATCGGCACGCAGCACATCGACCATCGAGGATCGCATGATGCGCGAGTACCAGCCCGAACCGAGAATGCCGAGTGTCACGGCCGGCAGCACAAGGTGGGCGAACGTGCCGTAGCCGCCAATCGGAAACCAGCCAAGCTTCACCGCAAAGACGAAGAGCAGCAGCAGGGCGACAACGAATTGCGGCGCGGAGACCGTGAGGAAGCTGGTCAGCATCAGGCCGTTGTCGATCGCCTTGCCGCGGTTGAGCGCCGCAATGATGCCGAGCGGTAGGCCGATCAGAAGTTCGCAGCCAATCGCCGCCACCAGCAGCAGCAAGGTTGCCGGCAGACGCGAGAACAGGAGTTCGGCGACTTCGGTCTTCTGCAGATACGAGCGTCCGAAATCGCCCTGAACAAGGTTCCACAGATAGTTGCCGTATTGGACGAGGAACGGCTGGTCGAGACCAAGCTGCTGGCGGATGCTTTCAACCGTCGCAGCCGTTGCGGAACGGCCGGCGATCTGACGGACCGGGTCTGCCGGCAGGACGTAGAGCAGGACGAAGGTGATGAACGAGACGCCGAGCAGGATAAGCGCGGACTGGACGAGGCGTCTCACGATATAGGCAGCCATCAGTCACGCCCCTGTTGTGTCGGATCGAGGATGTCGCGTAGCGCGTCGCCCACCAGGTTGAAGGCGAGCGCAAGCAGCAGGATCGCTACGCCGGGAATGAAGACGAGCCATGGGGCCGACTGGAAGTAGGTCTGGTTCTCGAAAATGATGTTGCCCCAGGATGGCATCGGCGGCTGAACGCCGATGCCCAGGAAGGACAAAGTCGCCTCCAGCAGCACAGTGGTCGAAATGCCGAGCGTGCCCCAGACGATCAGTGTCGGAATGAGATGGGGCAGGATGTGCTTGAAGAGAATGCGGCTGTGACCAGCGCCCAGCGTCTTTTCTGCAGCGATATAGTCACGCTCGGCCAGCGACGAGGTTTGCGTGAAAATTACCCGAGCCGTCTGCACCCAGTTTACGAATGCGATGACCATCGCGACGATCCAGAGCGATGGGGAGAATATCGCTGCAAGGCAGATCGCAAGCAGGAGTGCCGGAAACGCCATCATCAGATCGGTGAAACGCATGAGCACCGCACCGATCACACCACGGAAATAACCCGCGGTGACGCCCACAAGCGTGCCGATCAGCAAAGCGGCTCCATTGGCAACGAGGCCGATCACCAGCGAGGTCTGCGCGCCGTACAGGATGCGCGAGAACAAGTCGCGACCGAGAAGATCGGTGCCGAACCAGAATGCTGCATTGGGCGGCAGCGGCGCGCCCTCGATCGTGAGGCCGTCGAAGAATTGTTCGTAGGGATCGAACGGCGCGAGCCATTTGGCAAAAATCGCGCCGCCGACGCAGATGATAATGATCAGCAGTCCCAGGAGCGCCAGCTTGCGCCGAGCCAGTTGACGCAGCACGGAAGGCCCGCTCTCCGGCACGACCAGGGGTTCAGGCGGGATCGATGCGTCTGCCATCGTCAAGGCCCTTCTCGTTCGAGTAATTTGCCACGAGCCGCTCCGCGGCAATTTCGATCGTCACGCGCCAAGCCATCGCAGTCTGACGCAGAAGGTCATAGGCCTCGGCCTCGGTCTTGCCCTTCATCACGAAGATCATCACGGCGCGCACGATCGTTTGGCGCGCCGAGAGGCGGCTCTGCAGGTCGGAAATCAGGGCCTCGGATGCATTGGCGCGGTCGAAATTGCTGCGGGCGACGAGGAGAGCCGCGTAGACGCCCTTGTCGCTCATCGGTTTGAGGAGCTGCGCGTGAGCGCCCATTTCCATGGCCCACCTCAAGCGGCCCGGCGCTTCCGAGCCGATCAACGCGATCATCGGCATCGGTGATTGGCCGGGTGCCCAGGGAAACTGCTCGTCGTGCCCCATGTCGGCATCGTAAAAGATGAAGTCGGCTGCAATCGCCTCGGAGGGGAGTTCCGGCCATGCCTCGCGCACGTCCAGTCCGATGACGCCAAGCTGGCGAACGAGACCCTGTACTGACGGGTGTGGCCTGTGCAGGATCCAGGCCGTGGCGCCGCCCAGGTTTTCCGTCCTGATGCGCGTCATGACACGACCTTCAGCCGGACGCCCGTCTTTCCGGGTTGCGAGCGTTGTGTCAGGTAGGGATCGGCACGCATGGCCGGCAGACGCTTGATCTCGTCGAAGTGGCCGTTCGTCAGTCTTGCGATGATGGCCGGTTGGCGTGCGTGGAGATGCACGGGGTCGAGCCTCGTGGTGCGGCCGCTGCGCACGGCCAGATGCAGGAGCTCAGCCAAAGGCAGTTCCTCCGCTCCGGGACGTCCTTGCAAGAGCCCTGCCAGTTCGTGCACCGATTGACGCGCCATTTCATGGAACGACCCGCCGGCACCGCCGTCGGGCTCGAACCAGGGCCCTGCCGAGACCAGACCCTCGGCAGCCTTTCCCGCCGCTTCGATCTCGCATTCGGTGAAATTGCACGACAGCACCGTCAGCCCCTCGGCAAACTCCGCTTCCTGCTTCAGTTCGGCCAGACGCGCCAGGAAGGCATAGGAGCTGTCGCCCACCAGCGAGTTCAGTATGAAGCTCGGCTTCAGCGTCCGGATGTCATGGATGATGTGGTCGAGTTCGGTGTCACCGATCGGCAGATACCGATCGCCGAGGATCTGGCCCCCTGCCGCCGAGATCTTCTCCCGCGCGATCTGCGCCATTTCCCAACCCCAGATGTAGTTGGAGCCGACGAGGTAGGCGCAGCCGCCGAGCGCGGGCAGCGCCCAGTCCAGAAGCGGCAGCAGGTGCTGGTTCGGACAAGAGTGCATGTAGGCCACCCGCTCGGATGCCTCGAAGCCCTCGTAGGGCACGGGGTACCACAGAACCCCGTCAAACCGTTCAAGCTCCGGAATGACCTCCTTGCGACTTGCAGATGTGATGCAGCCGAAGATATGGCGTGCCTGGGAACCACGCAGGATTTCACGGCACAGCGGCGCATATCGGTCGAGCCGTCCATCCGGGTCGCGCTCGGTGACCCGGAAGGAAACGTCAATGTTCGGGTCGGCATTCACTTCCTCCACACCACGAAGCACGCCACCGCGGCTTGCGCGGGACAACGCGGCATACATGCCGCTGCGTGAAAGAAGTACGCCTATGTCTACGACCCGCTTCATCGAAACTCCAATACAAAAAACCCCGTCGATGCGCGTTGGGAACGCGATCGAAACGGGGCTCAGGTGCCGGCTATTTATTTCAATCTAAACTCGAAAATTGCAGATTGGAAGCTTAATTACGGGACAGAGCAGGGAAATTGCATAATTGCTTCTCGCCACGCTCTTTCTGCGCAATGTTTGTGCATCTGCTGTCTTTTTTGTCCGATGCGTTTTTAGGAAGTGCGAGGGGTCATGCGATCGACCTCCGCAGCCTGCCTAAAGCTTCGGAGGAGGCCGTTCCCTGTTCGGCGGCAGACACCTTCTTGTGCTAAAAAAGCGGACGGACAGCACGCGGCCTCTTGTCGGTCATCTGACGCCCGCGCAGCGACGTCAGCTTTATGACGCGCTGTGTAGGAGGCCGTGCCCAAGGCGATGTCTGGTTGCAGCAAGCGCGACGGCGTCCTGCATGACCTACAAGTGAGCGCGAAGCAGCAGGACACTTTATCGCCGCCAGACGGCTAGTTCGAAGTCAGACAGCGGAAATAATTGCCGCTTTATCCCTCCTGTTGACTGATGCCCAAAGCCAGGGCACAAAGGTGGCATCCACGGTCGCTCGCGGCAGGAAAACAGAGGGAACTTCAAGGTTTTTTTCTCTAAGCCTTTGAAACTATGTGAGAATCCAGGTTCCCCAGCCAATTCTCCGGAGAATTTCTTGCAAGCTAGCGGAACACCGGAAAAACTCTCAATAATTCAAACGCTTGTGCTGCGGCCAAGTTTGAGCAGACCGCAAAAGGCCGCGGAACGCTGCCATCTTGAGCCTTGAGTCTGCCCTCGCCATTTCCAGATTTACAGTTTGAGAATGCCGCATCGGACGCGGATTGTAGAGCGTCGAATCTGAGGAGCAGCGCGGCTCACAGCGTCGTAATGATTTGCCGCTGGGCGAGCCAATCCGGTGGCATCGGATTGTTCGACAACCACTTGGTGGTCAAGCCCATCGGCTGGTCACCAGTCACGATCGATTGCACGATGGTTGGCGCCAGGAAGGCCAGGTCGATGATCTGCATCACCCGGCGCGTGGAAAGGTTCTCGGTTTTGGCGATCTCTTCGAAGCTTTGACCCTGCTTGATCGCATCGTAATATTGCTGCGCCTTGGCGACGTTGCGGATCAGAACTTCGTCGCGGGATTTGACGGGGCCGGCACCAATGATCAGTTTTGTTTCCACACCCCGCTTCCGGTATTGGAAACCTGTGGTGAAGGTCAGAGCATCCGGGTTGATCCAGTCAAGATGCACTTCAAGCATCTCAGCGATCCACTGGTCGATCAGCACCACATCGATCTTTCCCTGAGTAATCGCCGCTCGATCGATAGATTTCAGCAGCGCTGGCAGATGGTGTTCGGTGTGGGATGCCATTGTCTCAAGCCGACGCTGCACCTGTTCCATCTCACCCACCGACGGGGAAACAGACAGGTCAATCGGAAGGCGATCGATGAGGTGCCGCACAATGGCATTGCCAAGCTGGCTTTCCAGCATCGGCGCCGGAAGCCGCCATCCCCGATCCATTGTCGCTTCATCCTGTTTCTTTCCGCTAATCAGACGGTTGGAGATGTAATAGCGCAGACGCGCGCCATTCTTGTTGGAATGACTCGGTGTGAAGCGGTCGCCGGTGTCGTCGATCAGCTTTCCGGCCAAGGGCGAGATTTTGGTATAGTTGCTGACACCGCGTTGACGGGCCGCCGACGCTGCAAGCTGTTCCTGCACCAGATCCCACGTCGCAGAATCGATGATCGCCGGGTGGTTTCCTTCGTGGGTTAGAGCGCGGTGACGAATGCGCCCGGCATATACCGGGTTGGTCAGGATGTAATAGATATTGGTGACCCCGAATGGCGCCGGGCCGATGACTGACGGCGCGGCGCCGTCTTCACCGTCTTGGGATACACCCGAGCCATCAGGCCGACCTCGACCTCCCTTGGCGTTGCCTTTTCTGCCATTGCTATACTTCTTCGCCCCCAATCTCGGACGGCCTTTGGTGCGCAAGCCAAGGTCACGGGCTGCCTGCCGCACCTCATAGATCGACCCGAGTTGCAGGTAGAGGGCGAAGATGCGCCTCACCGTCTCAGCCTCGTCCTCGACGATCGTTAACGACCGGCCATCCGGTTCGTACACCCAACCCTCATGCTTCTGGCTGGCGATATAGGATGCGCAGGCCTCCCGCTGCGCATCGAGTGAGTTGAACTCCTGGCCTAATCCCTCCTCCGAGGACTTTCGGGTATAGATGGCGCAGCGGACTGTCTTCATGCCCTCGCCAACCCAAAGAACCGAGGTCCAGACCAGATGGTGCCGGTGATCTTTTGCGCGATCGCCGAGAGCGACGCATCGGCCTTGCCGTCCATCACAAAACCATTCTCCGTCACCTCGACCCTGTAGGGTCGGCCGTTCCACTCGCGCACAAGATAGGTGCCGGGCCTCAGCGTCACGGGCGACGGCACCGCCGTTGCACCTTCCCGCGGCTTTCCCGTTTCGTCCTCCTTCAAAATCGACCTGAGGACATGTCGAACCGCTCTCGAATGGCCGCCATAGATCTTGACCTGCGCCTCGAAGGTCAACACGCGGCGCATGAATTCCACCGACACGTATCGTGGAGGCTCGTGACCAAATTGTTTGCGCCAGCGCTTGAGGCAGGCCTCACGGTCGAGAGTCTCAAACTTGGAAAGAGGAGCAGCCGTGACTGGCACCGTCGCGACTATGTTCACGACGCCACCTCCTCCGGCGCAGTCACACTGGTTTGCATCGGCGTCATCAGCCGATAGACCGCTTCACCCGTTTTCGGCGATTTGGATGCCAGGATCTGATGGCCCTGCTTGCGCAATCCCGACAATGCTGCCCGCACCGTATGCGGCTGCCAGCCAAGCCGCTCAACCAGGATCGTAATGCGCACGCCATCAGGCTTTGATATCATCGCGGCGAGCTGATCTTTCTTGGATTTCTTGCCGGCGCGCGCCTGACTACCGGCCTTCGTCGTCTCTGGCTTTACGAACGACTTCGGTGACTTTGCCACGGTGGCCTCAGAAGTGGTCTGGTCTATCGATGATGTCATCATGGTCTCCACGCGGTTGGACCCGGATATCGGGCCTTGCACCGCGTGAAGCCCGACGCTCGGGCTCGGGCATCCGCCGACCAGTGGCTTGCCTCAATGCACTACTGCTTCCTTGCCAACGGAAGTCCAGTCGCAAAGCGATGGGTCAAAATTGTTCGCCAACAATGAACGCCTTGAACGGAATCGAACCGTCGGCTCCCAAGTGCCTTGGCTAAGCCTCTGATTGGCAAGCTGCTACGCACCTGTGCGGCGTGAGCAGAATTCTGGAATCATGATTTCTCAACGTTGGGCTCGCCCTCACCAACCGCCTACTGGGCTTGCGGCGCGCTGACGAATGCCGCAGCAGCCCGGTTGGCAGCATCGATGGCGACGGCGATTTCACTGCCTTTGGCAAGTTCGGCAGCGAGCACGCCGGTAAATTCGTCGCCTGCACCATGCGTGCTGACAAGCTTCACCTTGATCGCGGGCACAGCCAGTTCCCGGCCATCGCCGGTGACACAGGCCACCCCCTCACCCCCGGCCGTCACCACGGCAACAGGATAGGTTTGCGCCAGGCGGCGCGCAGCATCCAACGCGCCGTCGAGCGTGTCGACGACCGGACCCCGGGTGAGTTGCTCGGCTTCGATCTGGTTGACGACAAGTACATCGACAAGCGCCATCAGTTCGGCCGAAAGGTCGCGCGCCGGGGCCGCATTGAGAACGACACGGCCACCAGCCGATCGCGTCGCCCGCGCGGCCGCCACATTCGCGGCATCCGGAATCTCGTTCTGCAAGACGAGAACACCTCCCCTCGAAAAAAGCTCGACCGCCGCATCGACATCGACTTGCCCCAGGGCAAGATTGCTACCGGACACGATAACCGCGCCGTAGTCACCGTCTTGGTCGAAAATTGCCACGCTCATGCCGCTGCCGAGACCCTCGACAATACGAATGAACCGGATGTCAACGTGCCCGCTTGCCTGGTTCGCCACCAGAACGTGTCCGAAATCGTCATCCGCCACAGCGCCGATCATCGCGGTGCTGACGCCGGCCTTGGCCGCCGAGATCGCCTGGTTGCCGCCCTTCCCACCGCATTTCGGCAACCAGCGCTCACCTGTCACGGTCTCGCCCTTGCGCGGGCGTCCAGGACCGTGGACAATAATGTCGTAGTGAAGGCTTCCGAAAACGATGACTTGGGACATGGTTCCCTACACAATCTTGTCTTTACGCTTCGACATGACCGCAGCCATGGTCTTTTGCAGGTTCTTTTCCGCAACCCCGTAATTCCGTTGCGCGACGACAACGAATAAGGCGTCGAGAATATTGAGCTGAGCAATGCGGGCGGCCGCGTTTTCCCCCATCAGCGGCGAGCCCTGCGCCGTTGAACACAGAACGATATCGGCCATCTGTGCCAGCGCGGATGAATTGTAGTTGGTGATCGCGATCGTGCGGGCGCCGTTCTTGCGCGCCAGCTGGATTGCCTCGATCACCGCCGTCGTGTTGCCGGAATGGGAAAAGCCAATGGCGATGTCATCAGGACCTAGCAGCGCTGCCGACATTAGCATCATGTGCGAATCGTCCTGAACACTCGCGCGAATGCCGATTCGCAGGAATTTGTGGGCGACGTCGCGGGCGATTTGGGCCGATCCTCCGACGCCATAGAAATCGCGCTGCCCGGACCGATTAACCAGATCAGCCGCGCGATCGAATGCGTCCATGTCGATGATCGCCAGCGTCTCTTCGAGCGCATTGATCGAGGTGCGAAACACCTTCTGGATGATCTCCCGCGATGTATCCTCCAGCGACAGTTCCTGATGCATTTCAGCGGTCGGCAGCTGGCTGTACTGCGAGACGGCAGACCTGAAGTCGCGATAGCCGGAGAAGCCGAGCTTCTTGGCGATCTTCACCACCATCGCCTCAGAAACCCCGGCTTCCGCCGCGATCTCCTTCAACGCCGTCTCGTCGGTGAAGTTGCGCAAGGCGAACACCGTTTCAACGACCCGCACCTCCAGTGGTGTGAGCAGAGGCATCATCATTCGAATGCGCGGACCAACCGCCTTCAAGTCATTCAGGGAATTCATCCACGACCTCTCGTTACGCGATCGATCATCATCGCAACGAGAATTATAAGGCCGGTCGCCAGCAGTTGATAGAAGGCCTGAACGTTCATCAACGTGAGACCGTTGCGCATGCTGCCAAGGATGATCGCCCCGAGGATCGTGCCTACGACACTGCCCTTGCCACCCATGAGGGAGGCGCCGCCGATCGCAGCGGCCGCGATGGCATCGAGTTCCCAGAGGTTGCCGAGGATGGGCTCGGCAGCGCCCAGGCGACCGATCAGGATCATGGAGGCAAGGGCTGCAAGCGTACCGGAAATTACATAGGCCGTGAGCTTGGTAATCGCGATCGGCACGCCGGCCACATAAGCGGCCTCTTCATTGCCGCCGACAGCCAGCAGATATTCGCCGAGCGGCGTTTTCTTGAGTAGTACCCAGGCAAGAATGGCAACGACGGCTACCATGATGACCGAATTGGGAATGCCCCCGACAGACCCGTTGAACAGCGAGCGGAATGCGGGCGGCAAACCAAAGACCGGGTTGCCGCCGGTATAGATCAGGGCGATGGCGCGATAGGTGCTGAGCGTTCCAAGCGTCACGATGAAGGGCTGAAGTCCGACATAGGCAACGAGAACTCCGTTGACCAGGCCACACACCACGCCAATACCGAGACCAGCCAGAATGGCGAACGGGATCGGCGTGCCGGCGACCAGAAGGGCTGCCGTAATGACGGCGGCAATGGCGGCCGTCGGCCCGACGGAAAGATCAATGCCCCCGGAGATGATGACCAGCGTCATGCCTAGCGCCAGACAGGCATTGATGCTCGACTGCTGCAGGATGTTGACGAGATTCCTCTGCGAAAGGAAATCGGGCACCAGCAGGCCGAAGATGGCGATGATGATGATCAGGCCGATCAAGGTGCCTGCATCACGCAAGGACAGCGATCCCAGCAGTTTCGACCCTGATGCAGCGGCAGTGAGCGTTGAATCGGACATGACAATTATTCCTGTTGGCTTTGCACGGCCTGGGTACGATGCCCCTTGCCGACTGCATGAGAAACAATCGCTTCCTCTGAAAGCTCTTCGCGCGCCAGTTCGGCCACGACCGTCCCCTCGCGCATAACGAGGACCCTGTCGGATACACGCATGACTTCGGGGAGTTCGGACGACACGACCACGACGGAATGACCTTCGGAGGCGAGTTCCTCGATGAGATTGTAGATTTCGGATTTGGCCCCGACGTCGATGCCGCGCGTCGGCTCGTCGAACAGTAGGACCTTGGAGCCAGCCGCCAGCCAGCGGGCAATGATCGCCTTCTGCTGGTTGCCGCCACTGAACAGGCGGATCGGCCGGTCGAGCAGAAACGGGCGCAGGTTGACGCGCGTCAGCAAGTCGGCCGCAGTGCGATTTAAGGCCCGATGCCGGATGATGCCGGCGGGCGCGAAACGCTTCATCGAAGGCAGCGCGACGTTGTTGGTGACCGAGCGCCCCGGAATGATGCCCTCGCGCTTGCGTTCTTCAGGCAGAAGTCCGATGCCGGCCGCAATGGCGGCACGCGGATTGGAAAGCGTCATCGCGGAGCCATCAATGCGGATGCTGCCGCTAGTTGCCTTGTCGGCACCCGCGATCAAGCGGAGAAGCTCCGTGCGACCAGAGCCGACAAGCCCGGCAATGCCTAGCACTTCCCCCTTATGCAGGTCGAAGGAAATCTCCTGAACCTTGGCGGAAGACAGGTTGCGCGCTTCGATACGGACATCCCGGGTCGCATGCGAGACATGCTCTTCAGCCTGCAGCTCCCGTCCAACCATCATAGAGATGACATCGGCGGGCTCAGTCTGCTTTAGGTCGACGACACCGACCAGCCGGCCGTCCCGCATCACGCTGGCGCGCTCGCAGATCCCGAAGACCTCGTCCATCTTGTGAGAAACATAGATAATTGCAACGCCGCTCGCGGCCAACCGCTTGATGACCTCGGCAAGGCTCTCGAATTCGCTCGGCGTCAGGCTTGAGGTCGGCTCGTCCATGGCGATGATCTTCGCCTTGTCGAGCAAAGCCCGTGCGATTTCGACCACCTGCCGCTGCGCCACCTTAAGCGACGAAATCGGCGCTGCAGGATCAATCGAGGGGTCGATCATCGCCAGCGCTTCAGCGGCCCGCGTTTCCTGCTCACGCCGATTGACCAGGAGACCGCCTGCCCAGGTGATGGGATGACCGAGGAACATGTTCTGAGCAACGGTCAGATGCGGCACCTGCTGCAGCTCCTGATGGATCATCGCAACACCGGCCGCGCGAGCGCTGTCGGGTGTTTTGAAGGCCTGGGCGACACCGTCGATCAAAAGCTGTCCGCTCGTCGGCTTGAAGACGCCGGACAGTATCCGCAGAAGGGTCGACTTGCCCGCACCGTTTTCGCCGAGTAGGGCGTGGATCTCGCCGGGCGCTATCTGGAAGGAAACGTCGGACAGGGCACGCACGCCCGGAAACACCTTCGTCATGCCTTCGAACGTCAGTCTGGCAGTGGTCATTCGTTTGCTGGCCCTTCATGAGGATGGGTGATCGGTCCACGAAGGACCGACCACCAGCCTTGGGAGGCTTTACTTGCCGGCAGCCTTCATCAGGACTGCCCGCAGATCCACACCGTCACCCTGGAATTCGGCAACGTTGTCCTTCGTGATCAGCGCCTGCGGTGTAGCAACGACGCGCGGCAGGTCCTGGCCGGCGACAAGACGCAGGGCGACTTCCATGCCGACTTCACCGGTCAAAACCGGGAAGCTGTCGACTGTGCCGGTAAGCTCGCCCGCCTTGATCGAGGCATACGCATCGGAAATACCGTCCGTGCCGAAGACCGCGACCTTTCCGAGCAGGCCGGCAGCCTTGACCGCTTCGACGATGCCGAGCGCCATACCGTCATTGTTGGCATAGAATCCGACAAGATCAGGATGCTGCTGCAGGATGTTGGTCGCTGCATCATAGGACATCTGGCGATCCCAATTGCCGGGCACGCTGGCAACGACCTGGAACTTGCCGGATTCCTCGATGGTCTTCTTGAAGCCGTCGGTACGCTGGACAGCCGCATATACACCGGCCTGTCCTTCGACGATGGCAACCTTGCCGCCTTCCGGACGATTGTCGATGAACCACTTCGCAACGCGAACGCCGTTGTCGCGCTGGACGTTGCCGACATAATGCTCAGCCTGCGGAATGACGGCGTCATTGACGTTGACGACTGGAACGCCCGCCGCCTTGGCCTGCTCCATGATTGGCTGCAGGTTGGCGTCGGTCTGCGGCGACAGAAGAAGAACCTTGTAGCCCTGCGTGACCATGCCCTCGGCAATCGTCAGCTGACCGAGCTGATCACCTTCACTCTGGGCGGCCTGATAGGCGCTCTCGACACCAACCTTGTCGGCAAAGGCCTTGTAGCCCTCGCCGAGCGAACGCCAGTATTCGTTCGTCAGCGTCTTGGACACGCCACCAGCCTTCGTGCCGGCCGGGATCGCCGGGAATGCGCCGAACTTGGCCTCCAGCTCGGACCAATCCATGCGGTCCGGCTCGGAGTCAGAATTGAGCGGTGCCAGGTCCTGGGCAAAGGCTGCGCCGGCCCAGAAGCTCGCTGCTAGGGCGAGGGTCAAAAGTTTATTCATCGGTTCCTCCCGAGTTTCATGATCATTGCGTTAAGTCGCGGCCCCAAGCATCAGCTCCTGCAGAATGGCCTGGGCGGCAACGGCATCCTGACGGTCAATCGCGCCAGAGAGGCGATTGTCCTGCTCGAGGCGATCAACGACATTCAGCATCCGCTTGACTGTCGCGATGTTCACCTCGCATTCGTGGACCGGATCCAATCCGGTCATGTCGGGGAATGTGTCAAAATAGATGGCACCATCGTAACCGTCGCGACGGATCTGCCGGAGCAGCTCGATCGTCTGGACCGTGTGCACGGCGCCGACCATCAGGCCGTCGTCGCGCTTTGCGTAACCATCATTCAGGTGGACGCCGAGAAGCCTGCTGTGGCGGGCGATCAGAGCCGCGGCAAAGGCGGGCTGTTCGTCCGCATAGAGAACATGCGCAAAGTCGAGCGTGACGCCAAGATTGTCCGCCCCGACATCCCGGATCGCCAGAAGCGTCGTTGCCGCGTCAGGCATCAGGCTGTAGGAACGCGGCTCGTTGGGCTTGTACTCGATGCTGATCATACAGTCGCGGTCATGCTCACAGACTTCACGAATTCCGTCAATTTCGTGTTGCCACATGCGAGCATAGTCCGCCTGAAACGCGTAGTCGAAGCCATCCTGGCCCAGCCACAGCGTCATCAGGCTGGAGCCCACCTCGCGGGCGGCGTCGATACCCTTCTTGGTGAGATCGATCGCCTCACGCCGGACAGCAGCGTCCGGGTGTGTAAATGCCCCGAGCTTGAAAGCCGGGTTGGTGTAGTACCGCATGGCAAAACCGTTGATCGCCAGCCCGAGATCGCCCAGTTTCTTTGCGAGTTCACGCGGATCTTCGCCGAGATGGTCGGGATAGTTGAGATCTAGGTCGGTTAGGCCCTGAACGCGCGCCGCGCGTTCGGCCATCTGCAATACGGTGGGCTTGCCCCTGATGCCCGACCACGCGATGTGTGCCGCGGAAGCGAAGGAGTTCAGACGGGTGGCAAAACGGGGCTCGGTCAACATCAACATTCCCAAAGGTTATTTCTTTCTTACTTCACAAATTTATTCATGTTAGTAAAGTGTGAAAATATTGCGCGACGCAGCAAATCGATTCCGCGCGCGCGAATAAGAGCCTACGCTGAGCCCACGAGAGCGATCCGCCAGTGTGTTTCGGTGTGCAAAATCGGCTCTGAGGCAATTTTGGTGGTCAGAGGCTCATTCAGCGCCGATGATTCATGCCTGAAGCAGGTCGATTTTCCCTCGGCCGTACATCTGGCGTTTTACAAGCTTGAGCTTGGTAGTCTGCCCCTCTGTCTGTCCATTTGACCACGGCGATTTTATCGCGGCACTTACGGCTGCCCGGTCTTTGGCGACACCATTGGAGAAGGCCGCGACCAAGCTTGATTGGGCGCGTTCCAGCCATGGCCCCAAAGCGGCGACAGATTTCTTGCGGATCATGGCTTGGAAAGCGACGATGATCTCCTGCGCTTCGACGAGTTGCGGAACACCGTCCTCAATCGCTGCAACCGTCACGGTCTGAGACTTGGAGAGATTTTCGCGACCGATGGTCAGGAGGCGTGCAACAGTGCGTGCCGATGGTACGCGGCTTGAAGCATCGCAATCCATCTGTTCCGCCTTTCGCCTTCGCGTCGCCCATTCGATTACGACGCGAAGGCAGCCATGGAATCCCTGGCGCGTCAGCTCTTGCCACAACTGTGTGCCATTGCGGTGACCGGTACTCCACTGGGCGTCGAGCCATGGCAGATAAACTTCAAGCGAACTCTCCCGCACGCGGAACACGTCGGATCGCTGACCGCGTAGCACCCGCCTGACGAGGCCACGACTGTGCCCGGTGCGACGAAGGATTTCTTTGATTGCAGCACCGGACTTGGCCAAGTCCAGAATCGCGGCGTTCGTGTCTTCTCGATGAAGATATCCCTGATATTGGATCCGCTCAGCGGCCGTCAGCAGGTCCGGATTGATTGTTGCGGACCCGATCGCTGTTCCGATCAGGCGCATGGATTTGCGGACGGCGTCGAGGAATGCCCGACTGGCATTTTCAATCAAGTGCCATCGATCGGCCACTTGGGTTGCTTCCGGCAGCGCCTTGGCCGCAGCAAGGGCGTAGGCGCCACCGCGGTAGCTGGCGACAATATTGATCTGTTGCTGATCCGAAAGCCAGGCCTGAGCGGTTGCGGGCTCTCGGTCCGGCAGAAGTGCGATAGTTTTGCGCCGTTCGAGATCGCAGATGATCGTTCCGTAACGCTGGTTGCGTCGCCACGCCCAGTCGTCGATGCCGATCACCGTCGGCGGAACGAAACGCGGTGTGCCGCGCCGTCGGACGACACGCAGCAAGGTGTCGTTGCTGACCGGCAACATCAGTCTGCGGGCGATACTCGCCGCCGATCGCCCACCCAAAGCAAGCCCGAGATGATGGACGATATGGTCAAGCCGCGCCCACGGCACCAGGACATCTGCCTCGAACCGCTCGGCAAAGATCCTTCGGCCACACAGCACTGCGTCGCAGTGAAACCGGCGTGCGGCAATAGCCAATCGCACAGACTTTCCCGCGATGGGAAGATCCGACAGGCGTCGATGATAACGACTGTGTATACGCTCCGATCTTGTTCCGCAGCTTGAACAACGGCTAGACATATCCGTCGAGCGGACAGCGAGTATTATCGTGTCGCCAGCAGAAGCTGTCTCATCGATGACAAAGCCACGAGGCACAAGTGCGGAGGGGCGAAGCGAATGAACCATGGCGCTGATTCCTTTTGCAAAACCAACGCCAGCCGACGCCCGCAATTCATCAAAAGTGAGTCAGAGCCAGTTTTATGCGCCGATTGACAGGCCGAGGGGTCGGTGGCAGTCTATTTCGACTCCGACGCCGTCATTACCGTCCCGGTTCTGCTCGGACAGGTTCTTGAGTTGAGGGCGCGCGAACAGACGGGCGGCGCTATCCGGGCGCTTCTCGATCTGGTACCGAAGACTGCCCGCCGCGTCCGGCCCGATGGCACCGGTGGGTGACAGTTCCGCGTCCGACCGGGCGAGAAGGTTCCCGTCGACGGCACCCTGCTCGAAGGCCGTAGCTCGGTAGACGGGTCCATGATCACGGGCGAATCCCTGCCCGTAACGAAGGAGATCGGCTCAAGGCTGATCCGGGGCACCATGAACCAGACCGGGGCTTTCGTGATGGAGACTGGCAAGGTCGGCCGCGACACGATGCTTTCGCAGATCGTGCGGATGGTTGCCGACGCCCAGCGCTCCCGCGCACCGATCCAGCGACTGGCGGACGAGGTCTCTGGCTGGTTCGTTCCTGTGGTTATCTTCGTCGCACTCGTCGCGTTCGCGACTTGGATGATCTACGGGCTCGAGCCTCGGTTCGCCCACGGGTTGGCCGCGGCAGTGGCCGTTCTCATTATCGCCTGCCCCTGCGCCTTGGGACTGGCGACGCCAATGTCGATCATGGTCGGCGTCGGACGCGGGGCAAGTCTCGGCGTGCTGATCAACAACGCTGAAGCGCTGGAGCGGTTCGAGAAGGTTGATACTCTCGTTGTCGACAAGACAGGAACTCTGACTGAGGGGCGGCCCAAGGTTACCGCCATCGCACCAACCGAGGACATGTCCGAAGCCGAGTTGGTTCGGCTGGCCGCCACAGTCGAACGATCAAGTGAGCATCCTCCGGCGCTTGCGATTATGAACGCCGCCGCGGAGCGCGGCATCGCATTGGGTGATGCCACTGATTTCGACAGTCCTGTCGGCAAGGGCGTGACTGGCACAGTCGAAGGCAAACGATTGATCCTCGGCAGCCATCGAATCATGGAAGAAGAAGGCGTGGACGTCACTGCCATGACCGGGAAAGCCGAGTCGCTTCGCGACGAAGGGGCTACCGTCATCTTCACGGCCATAGACGGGAAGCAGGCGGGTCTATTCGCCATCGCCGATCCCATCAAGCCTACGACGCCGGATGCCATGAAAGCGCTTGTGGAAGACGGCGTAAGGGTCGTCATGCCGACGGGAGACAACAAGACGACTGCATATGCCGTCGCACGCCGCCTCGGGATTACGGAGGTGGAGGAGGAAGTCCTGCCCGAGGACAAGAGCAAGATCGTTTCGCGCCTCCGCAGCGAAGGCAGAATCGTCGCCATGGCCGATGATGGTGTGAACGATGTCCCGGCACTTGCAGCAGCCGATGTCGGTGTTGCCATGGGCACGGGAACCGACGTTGCCATTGAAAGCGCAGGCGTCACGCTCCTGAAGGGCGATCTGCAGGGTATCGTCCGCGCCCGCCAGATGAGCCGCGCGACGATGAGCAACACCCGACAGAACCTCTTCTTCGCATTCATCGACAACGCGGCGGGTGTACCCGTGGCTGCGGGTGTACTGTACCCCGTCTTTGGACTGTTGCTGTCGCCGATCATCGCGGCAGCGGCAATGGCGCTGTCCTCGGTCAGCGTGATCGCGAATTCTCTCAGATTGAGGAGTCTGAAGATATGACCACGAACCGAACTCTACTGCTGATGGGCATTTCTCTCCTCCTTATCGCGGTCTTCTACTTCCTCCGTGAACATTGGGGCCATGCCCTGGGGCTTGCTCCTTATGTGATCCTGCTGGTCTGCCCGCTCATGCACCTTTTTCATCGGCATGGGGGGCACCACCACAAGGATCACCGGCCGTGACCTACCAGCGATCGGCATCAAGCGCGGCGGTTGTGTTGGCATCACCTGAACAGGTCTTCGAATTGCTGGATAATCCGGAGGTCCTCGGTGCCCACATGCAAAGGCCCTCGTTCATGATGCTGGGCACGTCCATGAAATACGGTCTGGACGAAGCGAAAGGACGCGCCATCGGTTCTGTCATCAGGATGACGGGGGCGATCCTGGGCCTTTCGCTTTTCCTGGAGCAAGTCGTGATAGAACGGCGTCCTCCAACGTCAAAGACGTGGGAGACGCGCGGAAAGGTGCGTCTTCTCGTGATCGGTCGGTACAGAATGGGATTCAGCATCGATCCCACCCCGGCAGGATGCGTCCTGAACGTCAGGATCGATTATGACCTGCCTGATCGCCTGCCGGATAGGCTGCTGGGCCACCTTCTCGGCGGGTTCTACGCCAATTGGTGTGTAAGGAAGATGGCCGATGACGCTTGTTTGCATTTCGGCCCGGTGTCACGGAAGCCTTAGTCGTCGACGGGCTCCTCAAAGCGATCACGAAGACGCGAGCAGGGCTCCTATTTGCGATAACACAAGGATGAGACAGCGGGGGTGGCCTCCAATGGCGTCTGATCAAGCACTCTTCCTCAGGATCACCTGATGACGAACCATACTCTATTGCTCACGGCCCTTGCACTTGCTCTCTTGTCGGCAATCACAATGCCGTGTTGGCTGACGCTACCCACAATCATCCGGCAGCGAACGGGACCGCAGAGGTCCGGTAATCCTCCCCGCGAATAAGGGGCTTCAAAAGTAGAATTTTCTCGGCAAGATGCTCGAGGAGATTTTGATGAAGAAGAGCCGATTTACCGAAGCCCAGATCATGGCCGTGTTGCGCCAGGCGGAAGGCGGCGTGCCCGTGCCTGAGCTTTGCCGGGAGCATGGCATCAGCAGTGCCAGTTTTTACAAATGGCGGTCGAAGTATGGCGGTATGGACGCCTCGATGATGAGCCAGATGAAGGCTCTGGAGGAAGGTGAGGCGGAAAAGCAAATGATCCAGTGAATCATTTGCCCGCCGAACGCCGCCTGAAGCGGATGTACGCCGACTTGAGCATGCAAGCCGATCTGCTGAAGGAGGCTCTCGGAAAAAAATGACGCGGCCATCTCAGCGCCGGGAGCTGGCCGAGAAAGCAGTGGCGCAACGCGGTGTGAGTATCGCGCTGGTATGCAGGACATTTGGTGTCAGCGAGACTTGTTATCGGTATAGCCCCCAACGCAATGCCGATAACGATGAGATTGCCGATCTGTTGCTCGGGCTTGTGAAGGTGAAGAAGACCTGGGGTTTCGGCCTCTGCTTCCTGCATCTGCGCAATGTCCAGGGACATCGCTGGAACCACAAACGCGTCTACCGCATCTACCGGGAGCTTGAACTGAACCTCAGGATCAAGCCCAGGCGGCGGCTGAGGCGCGAGAAGCCAGAGGAACTGGCGGTGCCGGATGCGCCGAACATGGTCTGGTCGATGGACTTCATGGCGGATCGCTTGGCGGACGGTCGCCAGTTCAGGCTCTTGAACGTGTTGGACGACTTCAACCGCGAGGGACTGGGCATCGAGGTCGACTTCTCACTGCCTGCCGAGCGGGTCGTGCGCAGCCTCAACCAGATCATCGAATGGCGAGGCAAGCCGCGCGCGATCAGGGTCGATAATGGCCCCGAATACGTCAGTTCAAAACTGGTCGAATGGGCAGAGAAGCAAGGAATCGCATTGAACTACATCCAGCCAGGCAAGCCACAGCAGAACGCCTATGTCGAGCGCTACAACCGAACGGTTCGGCACGAATGGCTCGATCTGCATATCTTTGACAGCATAACGGAGGTGCAGGAGATCGCCACAGAATGGCTTTGGACATATAACCACGAACGGCCCAACATGGGCATTGGCGGCATCACACCCGCTCAGAAACTGAAAATGGCCGCGTGAATTCTACCGCTGAGCCCAGTCAAAACGGGGAGGATTACGGATTTTCCGGAGCCCCGGGCGCATTCATTTCGCCCTGCGCATGCCACCCGCGCTACAGCGACACAGCGCTCTCGCACGAACCATACCGCCGCAAGCTTGTACTCGCGGCCGAACTTGCTTCGCTGCATACGTACTCTCCGGTTTGACGCGTTACACGATATGATGGTGTCCACGAAACCGGCGGCAGGCCATGCGCTTCATCGCCCGGCTCGAAAATAGACGCCGTTTGCGCGTCCGGGACTCCGATGCCTTCATGCATCCGCCCCATCTCCCAGCCCGAAAACCATCACGGAAGACTCCCATTGTGAACGGTCCGGTCGTTGCGGACCAGAGCAACCAACTCACCCCGTGAGCGCCACCATGGCGCCGGACAGGCGTCATCCGCCGATGCCGTTCAAAGCGGGCATCCACACTATCAGCTCAACCACTCCGGGTCCCGATAGGTCGGGCATGTTGGCCTCTCGCGCGACGGGACAGCGCGCGATGTAAAATCAACATGCATGTTGACAAATGTGGAAAAAATAACATAGTCGCCGGCAAGGGCTCAGAGCACTGATGCCGAACAAAGCGAGGAGAACGGAAAATGGGGAACTTCAGAAAGATCAGTTTGATTGCCGCAGGGGTCGTCGCCGCGATCACCGGGCTTGGCACCTTGCCGGCCTATTCGGCCGATGCCATCCGGATTGTCTCGCCCTACCAGACGACGACGCTCGATCCGATGCGCTCCGCCGCGGCCGGCAACATCGAGACCTATGGCCAGCTCTATTCGCGCCTCTTGCTGCGCAATCCGTCGACCGGCGCGATCGAACCCGGACTGGCGCAAAGCTGGGACATTTCAGCCGATGGGCTCACCTATACTTTCCATCTGCGCGAAGCCCTTTTTTCGGACGGTTCGCCGATTACGGCTTCCGACGTGGTGTTCAGCCTCGAGCGCATCCGCGGCGACAAGCAGTCCGCATATCCCGCTCCCCTGGGCGCCGTCGAATCCATGTCGGCGACCGATCCCAAGACGGTTGTGGTCAAGCTGAAGTCCCCGTTCGCGCCGTTCCTCGGCAATCTCGAAATCTGGAACATGGGCATCGTGTCCAAGGCCGACATTGAAAAGCGGGGCCCTGAGAAGGCGTTTTCCACCGAGCCCGTGACGTCTGGTCCCTACGCCGTTAAGGAATGGAAACCCAACGAGGTGCTGGTGCTGCAGCCGAACGCCCATTATTGGCGCCAGGGCTATCCGAAGTCCGACGCGAACGTAGAGCTTCGCGAAGTCGCTTCGCCAGAGACACGGATCGCAATGCTGAAGGCCGGAGAAGCCGACGTCATGCGCGCGGTCCAGTGGGCGCAGATCGATGATCTGAAGACAGCCGAAAAGATCGACATGCGGCTCGAGCCATCGACCACGATCTATATCACCTTGCTCAACAGCAAGCGCGAACCCTTCTCCAATATGATGGCTCGGCAAGCGGCCGCTTACGCGATCGACAACAAGGCGATGGCGGCGGCGATAACCCGTGGCTATGCTCAGCCCGCCAATACGACCCTGCCGGGCAGCATCGACTTCCACGACAAGGACTATCCGGGCATTCCCTACGACGTCGCGAAGGCGAAGCAGTTGCTGGCCGAATCCGGCATGGTGGGCCGCGAGGTGAAGATCCTGGCGACCTCCGGTGCCACCGAGCAGCAGATGGCACTCCTCCTCCAGGCGCAGTGGCAGGCGATCGGCCTGAAGCCGGTGATCGTGAACGTCGATTCCGGCGCCTGGTGGGACGCCACCGGCAAGGGCGACTACGATGCGGCCGCCAACTGGTGGTACAACGAAACCCCGGACCCGGATCTCGCCGTTCGCTGGGCCGTGTGCGGCTCGTGCGGTTCGAATTCTTACAACACCTTCTATTCCAATCCCAAGGTCGACGAACTGGTGGAACAGGGGACGAAGGAGGGCGATCGCGCCAAGCGCGCGGAAATCTACAAGGAGATCCAGAGGATCACCACCGAGGAGGTCGCGCAGATTCCCCTCTATTACGCCCCGAATGCAGTCGCCTATTCGAAGCGCCTCCAGGGGATCAAGCTGACACCGTCTTTGCAGTGGACGCTCGAAGAGACGACCGTCGCCAAGTAGGCAAAAGCGAAGCGGCGGTGTCCCCATCCGGCAGACGCACCGCCGTTCCTCGTTCCGTGGAGAATGTGATTGAGCCTTTTGTTTCTGATGATGAGGCGGTTGTTCCAGCTTTCCGGCGTATTGATCGGGATCAGCGTCGTGACCTTCCTGCTGCTGCATCTTGCGCCCGGCGATCCTGCCCGCCTGCTTGCGGGCGCCCGCGCAACCCCCGAAACGATCGCGGCCATCCGCTCGGAGTATGGACTGGACCAGCCGCTCTGGCGGCAATACGCGACCTACTTCGTGAACCTGCTCGGGGGCAGTATCGGTCAATCCCTGCGGTTCCAGCGGTCGGTCAGCGAGTTGATTTCGCAGTTCATGTGGCCGACCCTGTTTCTGACGGGGTATGTGATGGTGCTCGCGGTGCCGACGACGGTCGCGCTGGCGATCGCCAGCGCTCGCAAACCGGGTAGCGCCGCAGACCAGGCTATCCGCATCATCGGCATCGTCGGCCTTACCATTCCCGTCTTCTGGCTCGGCATCATGATGTCGCGCTTTTTCGGAGTGGCTCTCGGCTGGTTTCCCGTCTCGGGCTACGGAGACGGCTTCACCGGCCATCTGCGCCACCTGTTCCTGCCCGCACTTTCGACGGCCATCTGGCTTGTGCCGGTGCTGACACAAAGCCTGCGCGCCGCCCTGATCGAGAAGACCACCGCCGATTTTGTCACGGCCGCACGTGCGCAAGGGGCGAGCGAGCGAGAGATATTCTGGGGCACGATCCTGCCGAATGCGGTTCTGCCAACGCTGAACCTGCTCGGCGTCCTGGTGGCCTTCATGATCGGCGGCGCCATCATCGTCGAAACCGTCTATGCGGTCCCCGGCCTCGGCTCCCTCATGGTGAGTTCGCTTCTCGGGCGGGACTACTACGTCGTGCAGGGACTAACCCTCGTCTTCGCCTGCTCGACGGTTCTCGTGACGTTGGCAGTCGATCTGATCTCGGCGTTCATCGATCCGCGTATCCGGTTGTGAGGAGAACCATCATGTCGAATGTTCCGGCCTCCACCGAGGCAGCGCCGCGTGCGGTCAACCTCAGCCCGCTGATGATGATCGCGATCACCATACTGGGCGGATGGTTGCTCGTCGCGCTGACGGCTCCGCTGATCGCGCCCTACGATCCTGACGCGATCGATATCAGCAACATGCTGACCGGGCCGAGCAGCACGCACTGGTTCGGCACCGACCAGGTCGGTCGCGACGTCTTTTCGCGGGTCATCCACGCTGCGCGCGTCGATCTGTTTCTCTGCGTCGTCGGCGTATTGCCACCGCTCCTGATCGGCACCGTGGTCGGCCTGCTGAGCGGCTACTTCGGCGGGGTGATCGACAGCCTGTTCATGCGGCTGTACGATCTGACGGTGGCCTTTCCGTTCTTCGTCCTCGTCCTGGCAATCGTTGGCGTTCTGGGACCGGGCCTCGTCAACTTCGTCATCGCCCTGACGCTCGTCGGATGGGTCAGCTATGCGCGGCTGGTCAGGGCAGAAGTGCTGACGGTCCGCGAAAGCGAATACATCCGGGCAGCGGAATGCCTCGGCTATCCGCGGAGAGCCATTCTCTTTCGTCATGTCCTTCCGAACGCCTTCGGACCGGTCATCGCCTATGCCGTCAGCGATGCAGTGCTCGTGATGCTGGCTGGCGCGAGCTTCGGATTTCTCGGCATGGGCGCCCAGCCGCCACTTGCGGAATGGGGCGTGATCATCGCCGATGGTCAAGCCTTCGTGCAACAGGCCTGGTGGATCTGCCTGTTTCCCGGCCTTGCCGCCATTTCGCTCGGGCTCGGCTTTGCCTTCCTCGGAGACGGCATAGGACAAATGCAACGCGGCAAGGTGGCCTTTTGAACATGACGAGCAACACGCCTCCCCTCATGCAAGTGGAAAACCTCACGGTCACCTTCGGATCTCTCACCGCCGTGAAAGGGGTTTCGTTTCAGGTCATGGAAGGGGAAATTCTCGGCATCGTCGGGGAAAGCGGTTCGGGGAAATCGATTACGTGCCGCGCCCTGATGGGCCTCCTGCCCGCGCTCGCCACAGCGGCGGGAAGCGTGCAATTCCGGGGCCGAGACTTGCTCCGCCTGGGGGAGGACGAGTGGTGCTCCTTGCGTGGCAGCGAAATTGGGATGATCTTCCAGAATCCCGCTTCCCATCTCGACCCGCTGCGCCGGATAGGCCAGCAGATCGCCGCGCCCATGATCCGGCATCTGGGGCTTTCCAGACGGGAAGGCATGCGCCGGGCGGTGAGCCTTCTTGATGATGTCGGTATACGCGATCCTGAAAAGCGGGCCCGATCCTATCCCCACGAGTTCTCCGGCGGGATGAAACAACGCGCGATGATCGCCGCGGCAATCGGTTGCGGTCCGAAACTGCTGATCGCCGACGAACCGACGACGGCGCTCGACGTCACAGTCCAGGCACGCATCCTCAAGCTCTTGCAGGAATTGAACCGGAAGCGCGGACTTGCGGTGATCCTGATTTCTCACGATCTTGCAGCAATTGCGGCGATCTGTTCGCGTATTGTCGTGATGCGCAATGGCGAAATCGTCGAGCAAGGACCCGCGGACGAGATCATCAGCCGACCGAAACATGCCTATACCAAGCTTCTGGTTGCCTCCCAGCCCGGACGCGCGAGTTGTACGGTCGGCAGCCCCTCGCAATCAGTTGCGCCCTTGCTCAGCATTGAGGGGCTCTCCGTGTCCTTTCCCGTCAGACACGGCCTGATTGGAGGACGCGGCAGGAAGGATGCGCGATCCTTCCTGGCCTTGGACGGCATCGACATGCAGATTGCCGCCGGAGAAACGATCGGTATCGTGGGCGAAAGCGGGTCCGGCAAGAGCACGCTCGCCCGGGCGATCGTGCGCCAGAACAGACCCAACGCAGGGGTCGTTCGCCTCGATGGCCAGGACGTGCATGCCCTGCGCGGCAAGGACCTGACCCGCTTCAGGCAACGCGTCCAGATGGCTTTCCAGAACCCCTACGATTCGCTCAATCCGCGGATGAGCGTGCGCGAAGCCGTCGCCGAACCGCTCTGGAGGCATGGAATTACAGATCGTCGCAGCGCGTATCTTCGCGTCGATGAACTGCTTGAAATGGTCGATCTGCCACGTGCACTGCGCGATCGCAGGCCGCGCCAGCTCTCGGGCGGCCAGTGCCAACGCGTCGGTCTGGCCAGAGCCCTTGCCCTGAGACCGCAACTACTGGTCGCCGACGAAATCACGTCCGCCCTGGACGTGACGACACAGGCTCAGATCCTCGAACTCCTCGCCCGCCTGCAGCGCGAGCAAAAGCTGACGCTGCTCTATATCTCCCATGACCTTGCGGTGGTGAACAACATCTGCGAGCGGGTATATGTCTTCAAAGGGGGGCGGATCGTGGAGAGCGGGCCGACACAACAGGTTCTAAACGACCCGCAGCATCCCTACACGCAGGAACTCGTCGGTTCGGTGACGCATCATTGGCCGCCGATTCCTCGATCAGAAGGAGCAGGCCATGCGGTGCGATGAATACTGCCGTGATGACGCGGCAGGCTCAAACCAACTTGAGCCGTGGAGCGAAACCATGCGCAGACAGCCAAAGGCCATCGCGCATGCAGACAAGTTTCAGGAGCATTCAACGTGACAACGACAAATGACGGAAGGCCGGCCAACGGGCAGGAACAGGGCGGGGAAAAGCTGGATATCGAGACCATGCTGCGCGCCCGTATGGATCAGTTTTCTCCGTCGGAACAGAGCCTTGGCGCTTACATGCTCGACAATATCCAGCTTCTGCCGTTCGAAACCGGCGTCAGCATCGCACGCGCGGTCGGCGTCAGCGACATGACCGTCACGCGCTTTGTCCGGAGTCTCGGGTTCGAGAGCCTGCGGGACATGAAGAACCACATGCGCGAATCGGTCACCGACAAGGATGGCGAAGTCGACGACTACATGGGCCGCTTCCAGGTCCGCAGCGACCGACAGCGGGAACTGCAGGAGAGCCTTCGGCTCGAACTGGACGCGATCGTGAAGGCGTATGCGCTCGCGTCAACCGACCTTTGGCATGAAGCAACCACCTTGCTGGCGAAGACCAGAACAATCTACGTCGTGGGCTTCGAGGCATCCAAGGGGCTCGCCATGGATTTCGCGACGCGCCTGCTCTGGGCACGCCCGAACGTCATCTTCGCGGACAACGCCACGGGCACGTTCGGCGAGATCATATTCGCCGATCCGAAGCAGACCCTGGTCGTCTTGGTCGACACGGCCGCCTATGCGACGCGCGGGGTGAAGCTGGCAGAAAAGCTGAAGACTCTGGAGATGCCGCTGATCATCGTCACCGACAAATACAGCCACTGGGGTTTCACCTTCACCCGGCTCGTCTTCGAAGCGCATACGCATGTGAAGACATTCTGGGATTCGACGGCGAGCCTCGGGGTCATCCTCAACCTCATGATCGACTCGGTTGCAGTGAAGCTCGGACCAAAAGCCAAACGCAACTTCGCGGAAATGAGCGAACTCGGCACGTTGTTTGGCGAGTTCGTGGGTGGAAGCTATCTGCGGCGCAAGGATTGAGCCGCCAGAAGCACAAATTGCAGCGAGAGCAAGCGAATATGAGAGCCGACAGTGATATTGTGTTCCGCGATCCGGCCGAGCCAGGGCACGCCCTCATTCCCAGGGAAGATTGGGACCGCGCACCTTGGAACCGCTGGTCGTTCCAGAACCTGAGGGAGATCGTCCCGACCGCGCGGGTTTGGCGTGGCGAAGGTCCGGCAAGCCCGTTGCCGGCATCGCTGCGAAATATCGATGCCGTCGCCTTCGAAATCGACGGGCATCGCGACACGATCGGTCGCCATATTGAGACAAGCTATGCCGATGGCTTTCTCGTGCTGCACCACGGCAAGCTCGTCGCAGAGCGATATCTGAACGGAATGACCGAGCGCACTCTGCATCTGTCGCAATCGGTCTCGAAGTCGATTGTGGGCACGGTCGCCGGCATACTTGCCGGTCGCGGCGAACTCGATGTCGAGGCGCTCGTCACCCGATACCTTCCGGAACTGGAAGACACGGCCTATCGCGGCGCGACGGTCCAGCACGTGCTGGACATGACGAGCGGCGTGGCGTTCGACGAAACCTATAGCGCACTCGATTCCCACATGGCCAAACTGGATGTCGCCTGCGGATGGAAAGCGGGCAGTGACCCGTCGTGGCCGAAGACCGTCTGGGAACTGATCCTGACGCTGAAAGAGGCCGAATGCGCTCATGGGACTTCTTTCCGCTACCGCTCGATTGAAACGGACGTGCTGGCCTTCATTCTGCAGCGTGTCACCGGCATGGCGCTTGCGGATCTGGTCGCGCATGAATTGTGGGCGCCGATGGGGGCGCAGGAGGACGCCTGCTTCACCGTCGATCCCTCAGGCTACGCGCTCGCCAGCGGTGGCTTCAACGCAACCTTGCGGGACTATGGCCGCTTCGCCTTGCTGCATCTTGGTGGTGGAGAAATCAACGGACGACGCATCGTGCCGGCCGACTGGATCGACAAGACGCGCCGCGGCGGAGGCGGTCCATTCGCCGGCGTCTACCGTGAAGTCCTGCCGCACGGCGCCTATCGCAACCAGTTCTGGATCGAGGATCCTCGCCGGCAAACCTATATGGCGCGCGGCGTTTTCGGCCAGATGATCTACCTGGATCCTGGAGCCGAATTCGCAGCCGTGGTTCTCTCCAGTTGGCCGGAATTTCTGAACGTCACACGCTCGCGCACCACATTGGCGGCGCTGCACGCCATTCGCGACGCCTTGGCCTGAGGCGGGAACCGGTGCTCTGCATTCAGCCACTTGGAGAGACCGGCTAGGTGCCCCCAGGTTCACCGAGGTGACTGATTGGGCCTTCTTGAGCCCAGGTTGCCGTGAGGGCGATGCCAATCGTGCATGTTGGCCCATTCTGGCAGAGGCTGTTTTCGGCGAGTTGATGCGGGGCAGCTTCTTGCACAGGTACATTCGCGCCATGCGCCGGCCTTGGCCGTGGCGCGCAGGATGGCGCGCTTGTGCGGTCCGCCGGAGGCGATGATGCGGCTGAAGATGCCGCGATAGGCCAGAAGATCGGGCGAAATCATCTGGCGGTTCAGCGGATGGTCGACCGGTCGCCCTTCGGCATCCAAGTAGCGCCCGAGTGGATCACCGACAGCACCCGCCGCCACCAGTTCACCGATGTCGGTGTGCGACGGCAGGCCGTGGCGAACCTGCAGCGACTTGCCCGTCACGTCGCCGACGCTGAGGAAACCATCCTGATCGGGAAGCTTCACTATCGCAACGGGGTCGACAAATAACGCTTTTACACGCACTCGACTTGGAAGAGCGCTGTCAGCAGGAAATGAACTTGTCCCATCTCGTCATACGCCGCAGCACTTCCATAAAGGTCCCCAGGCGAATGCAACTTGGACTTTTAGCGCCCGACTTTCCGGATCTCCGACAAAGCCCGGATTCCCTTATTTTTCCAATGGTTTTCGCTTTTTCTAGCGATGGTTTCACCGTTGCTGGTCAACCGGAGGCTCAATCTACGATCGCGCAAAATTGGCTGGGGACCCGGTTCCCTGAAACAGCATCTTCCGTCTCGCACTTGCAGCAGTCAGGCTTGTCCTCTGAGCATCACAAGCGCCGGGAGGTTCCGGCACAATAGGTCTCAACGTCGTCAGACGGCCAATACCGAGGCGAAACCACCGCCCGGCGTTCTGAAATTCGTCGTCTGCCCCTGATAGAGTCGCGCGGCGGCCAGCAGAATGCGTCCACCATAGGTGTAGAGCCGGACATCCATCTTGCGCGCCACGGCCGCGCCGTCGAGCCTCACAGCACGCTCGCCCGGCGAGGCAAAACGCTGGGCGACATATCCGCCGCGCGCGATCTCGGTCCAGACGCCCCGCGTCACCTTGTCACCGCGATAGACCGCCTTGCTGCCATGGCCGCCGGCCGGCTTGAAAAACAGATCCTTGCGCGACTGCCAGAGCAGATCGGCATTCTCGGGCGTGACCAAAACGGTTTGCGGTATGCCGGCCAGTTTCGAACGCAGTTCCGCAGGCACCCCGAGGGCCTCGAGTGCAGCGGGATCGGACAAAAGTGTCAGATTGCGCTTGTCGGCAAAGAGCGCATGGTTATGCGGGTTCGGCGTCAGCACCACGGCGCCCTCCCGATAGGCAGCGTTCAAAGCCGCGTGCTCGGCCCGCTCGAGCGCAAAATCGACCAAGCGATTGTAGACCATGCCGATCTCCAGGTCACCGGCCAGAAGCATACCCTGGTGATAGCGGAGCTGGCTCGCGTCGGCGATCACCACATCGAGGCCCGCCTTCAGGAAGAGCTGACGGGCCAGCACGAATTCGGGATAGAGATACTGCTCCTCTGGGTGGTCGTCGACGATGGCGATGCGGGGAATGGGCGTATCACCGCGCTGGCGATGCCACTCGTCCCGGAACATGCGCACAACCTCAACCTCGAAATCACCAACCCTTGCAGCCTCGATCGCGCCTTCGATCTCGGCGCAGCAGGCGAGTTGGGCGCGGGCAAGGAGCGCGTTGAGGAAGGCGCCGCCCGCGTTCGTGTTGATCTCGATCAGCTCTGGGCCATCGTCGTCGGCAAGGATCAACAGAGGAGGCTAAGTTCGCGGGTTCGGGGCTCGTCCGCACCGGGCGAACACGCTCGGGCAACGTCCACCTGAGCCAAGGTTTTGCACCACTGGGCGATCAGGGCAGGATCGGACGGCAGGGCTAAGACGTCTTCTCCGGCGAAGGCGAGGAAGGCCGCGAGGTTGAGGCCATTCACGCCGATCAGGACCGGCAGACCCATCTCAAGTGCTTCGGCGATCACGGGGACCAAGCCCTTTCCCTCGGCCTCGCGCTTACCGAACTTGTTGACGATCAGCACTTCTGCCCCCGGCAGTCGCTGTTGAACTGCGACCACCGTCTGCTCCAGCGCGCCGGAGTCGAGCGTGCACCCTCTGGCCAGATCGCCACGGTCCTCGCTGATCCGGACGATCGGTCCATCGGGCAGGACTGCCAGATCCATGTCGCATTTGCGCCGGTCTGGGCGTTCGTGGTTTGACTGCACGGTCCCGGCCAGCCGGACCCCGTCAGTCGCCAGCACGTGCGCCACTTCAGCGATCAGGGCATCGGTGCGACCGCGGCCCTGCAGGGTGACATAGGCGAGTTTCATGAAGCTTCCCCGAGACAAAGGCGCCGCCCGGACCCGTTCCGGGCGGCGTAAGGTCTGGTCAGAGCTCGACTTCCCACGACTTGTAGGACACCGTCGCCGAGGCCGGGGTCGCATCCGAGATTTTGCGGATGTTGGCCCAGGTGTGCTTGTAGTTCGGCAGGATCAGTTCGTTCACGCCCGCATTCACGATATTGCCCTGCGCCCCGTTCGGCGCGCCGAAGATCATGAAGGTCTCGTTGCGTTTCGCGGTCGGCTCGGGGTAGGCCAGCGCCTGCGTGGCCCCCACATCGTTGTGCACCTCGACCATATCGCCCGCCTTGATGCCCAGTTCGGCCATGTCCGCGGGATTGATCTGGATGAAGGGCACAGGGAAGCGGTCCATCACGAACTCGTTGGCCTGATCGAGGAACCAGTTTTGCCAGTTCATGTTGGCACGGCCGTTGTTGATCAGGAAGCGATGGTTGGCCTGTTGCTGGGCCTTGCCCGCCGCCTGCCAGCCGCGCCATTCGCCCATGCAGAACAGGGCCTTCTTGTCCTCGCGTCCGTGCCGGGTAAAGGCACCGTCCTCGTAAAGGCGGTTGGTCCCGACAAGTTTGCCATCGGCAAAACCGGTCACTGGCTCCAGCACCCCGTCATTGCCCATGGCGCGCAGGCGATCATAGGTGACTTCCGGGTTGCCCTTGTTGTAACCGTCCATGAAGGCGTCTTCTTCGGTGGCCCAGTCATAGCCCTTGAACTGATCGGCGTATTCCGTTCGCCCCTCTTCGCGCAGAACGCGCTCCAGCGCTTGGGCCAGTCCGGCCGCGATCAGGCAGTCGGGTTTGGCCGATCCCGGCGCGTCCATATACTTTTCCGTCAGGCGCAAACGGCGTTCGCCGTTCATCGAGGTCAGGTTCATCTCGCCCGATTCCACCGCGGGCAGGATCACATGTGCGGCCTGCCCGATCTGGCTGTGGATGATGTCCACATCGACCACGAACAGCCCGCCCGCATTGATCGCGGCGACGATGGCATCGACCATCTCTTCGCGAGTCGCCCCGGCCCGGGCGTCCATGGCTTCCTTCACCATGTTGGAACGACGGTTGTAAACGCGTTTGAATTCGGCCGCGTTCAGGGTGGTCTTGTAGTGGTCGTTGGCCCAGATGTGATGCACCTTTCCGCCGCCGGCGATGATCATCTGGTCGATATAGGGGGCCGGGCGGCCGACATGGGCATCCGACGGGCGATAGTAGCCCTCCTGGTGCCCGCCGAGGCGACAGCAACCGCCGCCTTCGCGGCCCACATTGCCCGTGGCGAGCGCGATGTTCAGCAGACTGCCGATGGCCCGGTAGTTGTCGTTGCCCCAGATGATGCCCTTTTCATAGCCGGTCACGCATTTACGGCGGCTGCCGTCATCCTTGGGCTTGGCGATCCATTCGGCGGCCTGGATGATCTGTGCCTCGGTCAGGCCGGTGGCGGCGGCCCCGTCGGCAAGGCTCATCTTGCAGGCGACGCGAGCGGCTTCGAACGACCCCAGCGAGGCCGGATAGGCGCTGTCGGCCGCCACAGCCACATCGCCCTGAAAGGTCGATTTGGCGATGAAGTCGGCATCGACCCAGCCCTGATCCGCAATATAGGTGAAGAGCGTGTTGTGCAGCGCCACGTCGGACCCGGTGGTGATCGGCAGGTGCAGCACGTTTTCGGCGCCGGCGACTTGCTCACAGCTGTCCACCGTGACCGTCCGGCGCGGATCCGAGATGACCACCTTCGCCCCGTTCTGCATGCCCTTGACCATATGGTTCAGGAACAGATTGGTCTGGCATTCCATCGGGTTGGTGCCGACAAGGAAGATCGTGTCGGTCGCCTCGTAGTCGGCGTAGTTGTAGTTCAACTCGTCCACGCCCATGTCGCGGCTGGAGTGGACCTCGGACATATAGGCCGGGCGGTTGTGGATGCGGCAATGCTTGACCTTCATCGACTCGAAGTAAAGCTTGCCGGTGCCCCAGGTGTTTTCATAGCCACCCGCCGATCCGCCGTGGTCGAACATCGAGACGTAGAGATCGTTCTCGTTGTCCTTGTCGATCACCCGGGCGGTGACGCGGGCGACCAGATCCAGCGCATCGTCCCAAGAGGTCGGCTGCCAGGTGCCGTAGCGCCAGACCATCGGTTCCGTCAGGCGCTGCTTCTGCGTGCCGGTGACGTCGGACCGCCGGTTCTCCGCCATCCGCGCGCCGCGGATCGAGCCGAGGCCTGAATTCACCTGACAGTTCACGTCGGGTTTGATGACCACATGCACGTCCTTGCCGTTCTGCTTGACGACATTGTACATGGACGGCGCATACCAGGCTGCGGTCTCGGCAGCCTGCTGCTTGGACAGGTCTTCGCCGATCCAGTTGCTGTCTGTCGAGCCCTGGGTCTTCAGCGGCCAGGTGTAGGCCTTGTAGCCGCAGCCGACGATGCAGTAGTGGCACGTGACGTTGTGTTCTTTGGCGCCTGCGGGAATGATCGGCAGACGGTCGATATTGCGTTTGTAAGCCATGATCGCCCCCTCACCCTTGCAGCACGTTGGACAGACGGCCATAGATCAGCTCGTCCGCGCCTTCGGCATAGATATCGCCCTGGTCGTCCACCCGCAGGGCGAACTGGGGCAGGTTCTGCGTGGCGTGGCCCCAGACCTGCTGGCCACCCTTCTCGCAGTCGAACCGGCTGTAGTGGCCGGGACAGTTCAGGGTTTTGTCGCCGGCGTGGTAGCTCAAGTAGAAACCCTTGTGCGGGCAAAGCACCGAATAGGCGACGATGTCGCCGTCGGGGCCCGCGCCGCCCACGACGGGACTGCCAAGTTTCAGCAGGATGCCGGGGCTGTCGGCATCAGGATAGCCGATGTCCATCGGCTCGTTGACCTTCAGGTCCGCAAGATTGGCGAGCTTGGTGGAGGGATAGTCCACCATCGCGCGCGCCTGCTGCGCCTGTGCCTGCCCTGAAGGCATCACAGTTGCCGCCGCAGCCCCTGCCACGCCGAGAACACCTCCGCGCAGGAACTGACGGCGGCCTGCATCGACCAACCGATTGCATTTCATGGTATCTCTCCTCCCTAGACCCCAATGGGCCCAAGGATAGAGGAGGGGCAGGAGGCGGGGCAACGGCCCAACGAGCCCCGCTGCGCTGCGGGAAGCCGTTATAATTGCGCACAAATTTCAGGCGTTCGGATTTCCGAACATGAAATGCCGCCTATAAGCCCAGCTTTTGCATCTTTTCCCACAGCGTCGTGCGCGACACCCGGAGCAGCTTTGCCGCCTCACCGACCTGCCCGCTGGTCCGATCCAGCGCCGCCATGATCTGTGCCCGTTCCGCGGCATCGCGCACCTCGGCGAGAGACCGCAGCGTCGCGTCCGCCGCGCGCTCGGGGAAAATGTCCGAGGTCAAGATCATCTCGCCTTCGGCCGCCTCGATCGCCCGCATCAGCCCGGCGCGCACTTCGCGTCCGTTGTCCGGCCAGTCATGCGACCGGAGGGCATCTTCGGCCGCCGCCGTGATACCCATCAACGGGACGGCCCGGCGGGCGTTGAGGCCGGGGAACAGTCGTGCCGCCAGCCAGACCGCATCGTCGGGTCGGTCCGCCAGAGGGGGCACCACGACTTCATGCGATCGAAGCAGCGCGGCAAGGTCGGGCCGGAGGGCTTGCGCATCCTCGGCGGCCTGCGGCCCAGCCGTGGCGATCAGCCGAAAGGGCGGGGCCGCCAAGGCTGTCATCAGAACATCTTGCGCAGCAGGCGCCAGTCGCGCGATCCCGACGATGACCAGCGAGCCATCGCGAACTTGCTCTATCGCTCTTTGCAGCTCCTCGGCCCCGACCGTGTCGCGCAGGGCATTGCAGACCACGAACGGTGCGACCTTGCGGTCCGACAGATCATGTACGCGCCTTGCCAGCCGCATCTTGCCAAGACCCGAGGCCCCCCGGATCAGAAGCGCTGTTTCGCGCAACGCCGCCTCGGCCACCTGGCGGTCGACGGCGCGCGCCGCGGCGCTGATGCCCGTCTCCGGGGGCATATCCTGATCCGCCCGTGGCCGCATGACCATGGCCAGGCGTTTCAGGAAGGCGCTGATCTCGAAGGGTTTGGTGATGTAATCCGCAGCGCCTGAGCGGATCAGCCGCACGGCTTGATCAACCCCGCCCTGCCCGGTGATGAACAGAAACGGCGGCGGATGGCCGGTGCTGGTCAGGGTATGGTAAAGCTCCTCGCCCGTGCCGTCAGGCAGGCGAATGTCGCAGACCACCGCGTCCAGCACCTTGCGCGGCGTGCGGATGGCGGGCAGCGCACGGGCGACCCCTCGATGCCAGTCCACCTCGGCCCCCTCCAGCGTCAGGCGCTGGACCAGGGATGCGCCCATGATCTTGTCATCCTCTACCAGCACGATCCGGCGTCCCTCAAGCATGGTCGCCCCCGTGCACTGGCAGATTGACCCGAATAACCGTCTGATCCCCTATCCGGTCGTGGTGCAGCCTGCCGCCAAGCCCCGCCACGATGTCATGCACCAGCCGAAGACCGACCCCGCCCCCCGGTGGCAAGGGCCCAGAGGCCAAAAGGCGCGCAAGATCGGCCTCGCTCATCGCGGCGCCGGTGTTGCTGACCGAAATGGACAGCCCATCTCCGTCATTCTCCACGTTCAGGCCAACCTGGCCATTCTCCCCCGCCGCCGCTCCGGCATTCAGAAGCAGGTTCAGCGCCACCTGCCGCACCGGGGCTGCGGGTTGGCCGGCCAGCAGCGCCGCCCCCGCCGCAACCCGCCAGTCCAGCTTCTGGCCGCGACCGTAGGCCTCGGGTTCAAACAGCAGACGCAGGTCCTCGAAGTCTTCGGGGCGCAGGGGTAGCCCGGCACGGTCAAGTCGGTTCTGGTCCAGGATAGCCCGCGTCACGTCGCGCAGATGACCAAGGCCACGCTGCATCAGTTCTGCCGATTGGCGCACCACATCGGGCCGGTCGGCATAGCTGCGGATGGTGTCGGCGGCATTCAGCAGGCCGCCCAGCGGATTGTTGATCTCATGCGCCAACGACGACGAGAGTCGCCCCAGGCTGACGAAGCGTTCCCGGTCGGCCAGCCGACGTTCGGCTTCAGCCCGTTCCTCCACGGCCGTCGTCATGCGGTTATAGGTCTCGATCAACCTCGCCAACCCCGGATCGCCATGGGGGATCTCGGCCTTGGGAATGGGGCGTGGTGCGCCGCCCGACGCATCCATCGCCTGCA
Organism: Allorhizobium sp. GW101-3B10; assembly: GCF_059424725.1. Classification (NCBI taxonomy): domain Bacteria; kingdom Pseudomonadati; phylum Pseudomonadota; class Alphaproteobacteria; order Hyphomicrobiales; family Rhizobiaceae; genus Allorhizobium; species Allorhizobium sp. GW101-3B10. The sequence continues at coordinate 3,063,549 of NZ_JBWKZR010000001.1, forward strand.
CCAATGCTCCAACCGGGCGCAGGATGCGCGCCACGGCAAACCAGCCACCAAAGGCCAAAACCGCCGTTGCCAAGGCGTTGCCGAACAGAAGCCACAGGGTCACGTCACGGCGTTCGGCCAACAGGTCGGTCACATCCAGTTCCGTGACGATCCCGCCAACGGTGCGGCCCTGAAATTGCAGGGGCGCAGCCACCCGCAGGACCGGATCACCGGTCATCCGTACAACTTCAGGAGCGACCGCCCCGCTCTCGAAATCCCTTGCATCCCCGCCGACCGGTGCGCGGCGCGGATCGGTCGCGGCCAGCACGCGGGCACGCTCATCCGCCACCACGGTCAGCAGAAGACGCTGCCCTTCGCTTCCCGCTCGCGCGCGGTCGAGGATGTCGTAGACCTCCCAGACATCCTGCCGCAGGACGGATGGGCCAAGGGCGACAGAAAGGCCCTCGATATGCAGCCGCGCCGTCTCGGACAACCGGTCATCCTGCACGCGGCCAAGGGCGGAAAGCACGCTTTGGCTGGCCACCAGACCCAACAGGACCATCAGCGCGGATGCGATCAAGGGCACACGCAATGTGACGGGAAGGTTCCCAAAGCGGGACAGAGGCTTCATCCGCCCTCCATGACCGTCATGCGCGCGGCGATGCCGTCGAAGAGCGACTGCTCGGCCGCCGTGACACCATCGAGATACAGGAGCCTCAAGGCCGTCTGGCCCCGATCCGTCTGATCAAGGCTCTTGAGCGCCGCCGCGCAGGCTATGGTCCCGGCCTCGGCCATGCGGTCACTGCGGGCGACAAAGGGAGGAAAACCAAGCTTCTCCGACCGGTCGATGATCTTGATACGGGCCGTGAGATCAGGCTCGACATTGTTCAAGACCTCCCAGACATAGCCATCGACGCTGCCTGACCGCGTCAAACCTCCCGCGACCGCGCGGACAACATTGCGGTGGCCATAGGTGAAAATCGCCCGGGAAAAGAACTTGTCCGGCACCTCACCCATACGGGCAATATCTGATGCCGTGACCAGAAAGCCCGAATTGCTGTCGGGGTCCGAAAAGGCATGCGTGCCGCCCCGCAAATCGGCCAAGCTCGTTGCGGGGTCATCTTCAGCCACAATCAGATAGGACTGATAGAGCGGCTCGCCCCGCCAGACTGGCACCCCAAGAAGCGACAGTTCCTCCCGGTGTTGCAGGAAGGGATAACCGCAAGTCCAGGCCGCATCGACCGAGCCATCCAGAAGCGCGCCCGTGATCTCCTGATAGGTGCGCCTTTGCACAAGCTCGATCTCCTGTCCCATCGCAGAAGCAAGCGCCCCACGCAGGGCGGAAATCACGGCGGCATCATTGTCCAGAAAGACCGGGGTCAGCGCAAAGCGGAACGGCTCGGCCGTCTGCGCCCGCACCAAGGGTGCCGCACAGACAGCAGCCCCCATCATGATCGCGCTCCGCCGCGTGAGCATGTCATCCCCCCTCGAACCCAAGAGGACAGGTTCTCCTCGGTTTTAGCCCGTCGATGCAGATTGCCCCTTGCTGGTCAGTGCGTCAAATCGCAAATCGACGATGCTCGAATGAAGGCACCCTTGCGACAGACCCGGTATGTGTTTTCCTCTCCTTCTCAGGACCGGTATCGGCGCAAATCCGCCGTAAGCTTGGTGGTCGTTCGACGGCGATCCTGGTCCCGGAAACGGAAATTGTTTCCGCCCCTCCCCCCGGTTGACCGAGGCCCAAGCCAGGGCACAAAGGTGGCATCCACGGTCGCTCGCGGTTGGAAACCAGCGGGAACTTCAAAGGTTATTTTGCCACGCCTTTGAAATCATGTAGGAATCCAGGCTCCCCAGCCAAACTTCTTTCTTCTTCGCCGTCCTATTCCCCCTCGTCCAGCAGCCAGCGCGCGCAGTCGGCGTCGGTGACGATTGCGGTGGCGAGGCCGGCCTTGGCCGTGGCGCGCAGGATGGCGTGTTTGTGCGGTCCGCCCGAGGCGATGATGCGGCTCGGGATGCCGCGGTAGGCGTCGAGAGCGGGCGAGATCACCTGGCGGTTCAGCGGATGGTCGACCGGTTGCCCTTCGGCATCGAGGTAGCGCCCGAGCAGATCGCCGACGGCACCGACCGCCACCAGTTCGCCGATGTCCGTCTGCGACGGCAGGCCGTAGCGGACCTGCAAGGATTTGCCCGTCACGTCGCCGACGCTGAGGAAAGACAGATCGACGTTCGAGCCGTCGCGCAGGAAATCCTGAAACACCGGCTGGGCCATGATCACGTCATGGGCTTCCTCGCTGCCGGCATAGATGGGTGCCGCGAAATAGTGGCATTTGGCGTTCAGCACCTTGGCGAAGCTGCGGACGATCTCGAAGGTGTTGATCTCCGAGCCGCGCGTCAGCCCGCCCATCAGCGACCTTATCCGCATGTCCGGCTCGTTCGCGCCGGTCATGCGCTGCACCGTCTCGTGCAGGGTCGCGCCCCAGCCGACGCCGATCGAGCGGGGCCTGCGGTTCTGCACCAGCCGGTCAAGGAAGGAGGCAGCGGCCCGGCCGATGACCGCGTGCATATGGGCCGGATCCGACGGGGTCGGCGCAACGACCGCATCGTCAAGACCGAAGCGGCGGCACAGGCGCGCCTCCAGCTCGACGTTTTCGGCCAGCGGCGAACTGAAGCTGATGCGCACGACACCCTTCTCCAGGGCCTCGCCCAAAAGTTCGTTCACCCGGCGCCGTGTGAGGCTCATGCGTTCGCCGATCTGCGCCTGGGTCAAACCCTCGACGTGGTAGAGCCACGACGCCCGCACCATGAGTTCCTGATTATCCAATATGCACCCTCGATCAAATGTCACACTGACGTAACATATGTAACCTAGAGACTCCGCATAGATGACCGCGGGGCCAAAGGCAATGTCCCGGAAAGCCCTGCGGTCGGCAATCGTTTTGGCGGCGGCGCGGCATTTTCCACAAGGACCGGCCGTCGCTCATAGACAGGCAGCGGAATTTCATGACGGCGGACCTCCTCATCTTCGATTGCGACGGCGTGCTGGTCGACAGCGAGCCGGTCGCGAGCCGCGTGTTCTGGCAGTCCCTGCAGGCGGCCGGCGTGTCGATCTCCCATGCCGAGGTCCACCGGCGCTTCACCGGCTATTCGGAGAGCGACGCCCGGCGCATCTGTCTCGATGAACTGGGCGTCGACGATGTGGATCGGGTCTTCGCCCGATCCCGCGAGCATCTCTATGCCGCGTTTTCCCGCTCGCTTCAGCCGATGCCGGGCATTGACGCGCTCATCCGCTCCCTGCCGCAGCGCAAATGCGTGGCGTCCAACAGCACGCTGGAGCGGTTGAGAAACAGCCTCGGCCTGTTCGACCTGTGGGACGCGTTCGATCCGAACATCTTCAGCGCCGAGATGGTCGCGGCGCCGAAGCCGGCGCCCGATCTCTTCCTGCTCTGCGCCGAAACACTCGGCATCGACCCGGCCCGTTGCCTGGTCGTCGACGACAGTCCGCACGGCATCATCGGCGCGGTTGCCGCCGGAATGCGGGCCATCGGCTTCGTCGATCCGGCCGATCCGCGCGAGGGGCGCCGCGCCGTGCTCGCCGATGCCGGCGCGATGCTTGTCGCGACCGGCGCGGACGAGCTTTCGCGCGCTTTCGATGCCGTCCTTTCCGCAGGCCCGCATCCGCATCCGGCGCGGGATCGGCAGGATTTGACCGTGCTCGTCTGAGCCATGCCCGCCGCGGTCTCCGCGGCGCGTTCCTTCATGCAAAATTCATGAGGCCATTAACAAAGCGACACTCGGAACGCGCAAGAGGAAGACCTCTGTTTTCGAGTGAACCCATCCCAAAAGGAGGATTTCGATGCTTTCCATCAATCGACGTGGCGCGCTGGCACTGATCGGCGCAACCACCGGCAGCCTGATCCTGCCGCGCATGAGCTTCGCCCAGGGCAAGCGCCCCTCGGTGACGATCGCCGTGCAGAAGATCACCAACAACAACACGCTCGACATCTGGAACGAACAGTCGAACGTCGGCGAACGCGTCTTCTTCCCGAACTTCTGGGAAGGCCTGATCCTGCGCGACTGGATGGGCAACCAGGGGCCGGTCGCAGGGCTTGCCACCGAATGGAAGCGCATCGACGACAAGACGCTCGAGCTGAAGCTGCGCCAAGGCGTCAAGTTCCACAATGGCGACGAGCTGACGGCCGAAGACGTCGTCTTCTCCTTCTCCAAGGAGCGCCTGTTCGGCAATACCGAGCCGAAGGGCGGCAAGACGATCTTCGAATCCGACAACAAGCCGACCACCGTCAAGGAACTCCCGGCTGCCGTTCCGGGCATCGGCCGTCGGCTCTGGCCGGCGCTCGCCGGTGTCGAAGCCGTCGACAAACATACCGTGCGTTTCCACAACGCGACGCCGGACGTGACGCTCGAAGGCCGTCTCTACGCCTTCGGTTCGCAGATCGCCAACCGCCGCGCCTGGGATGAAGCGCCGTCCTACAGCGACTGGGCGCGCAAGCCGATCACCACCGGCCCCTACATGGTCGGCGAATACAAGCCGGACGTGTCGCTGACGCTGGTCGCCTTCGACGAATACTGGGGTGGCCGCCCGCCGCTGGAAGAAATCCGCTTCGTCGAGGTTCCGGAAGTCGCTTCGCGCGTCAACGGCCTGCTGTCGGGCGAATACGATTTCGCCTGCGACCTGCCGCCGGACCAGATCCAGACCGTCCGCTCGGCTCCGGGTTTCGAAGTCCAGGGCTCGACCATCCTCAACCATCGCCTCTCGGTGTTCAACACCCAGAACGAGATCCTCGCCAACCCGCTGGTGCGCCGCGCCATGACCCATGCGATCGACCGCCAGGCGATCGTCGATGCCCTGTGGGGCGGCCAGACCGTTGTACCGGAAGGCCTGCAGTTCGCCTCGTTCAAGACCTCGGACATGTATATCGACGGCTGGAATGTTCCGGAATACAATCCGCAGCTCGCCCAGGACCTGCTGAAGCAGGCCGGTTACAAGGGCGATGCCATCCCCTTCCGCCTGCTCAACAACTACTACACCAACCAGACCGCCAACGGTCAGGTCATGGTCGAGATGTGGAAGCAGGTCGGCCTCAATGTCGAGATCCAGATGAAGGAAAACTGGGCGCAGATCCACGATCCGGAAGGCGTCAAGGGCGTGCGCGACTGGTCGGCCTCGGCCAACATCAACGACCCGGTGACCCCGATGGTCACGCAGTTCGGGCCGAACGGCGAGATGCAGCAGAAGAAGGACTGGTCGAACGCCGAGATGAACGAGCTGTCGGTCGTGCTGGAAACCTCGACCGACCGCGCGCTGCGCAAGAAGGCGTATGCCCGCATGCTGGAAATCTGCGAGCGCGAAGACCCGGCCTACCAGGTCCTGCACCAGAACGCCGTCTTCACCGGCATGAAGTCCTCGCTCAAGTGGAAGTCGGCCCCCGCCTTCGCCATGGACTTCCGTTCCAACAACTGGACGATGTGATCGCTCCAGCTCGATCCGGCGGCGCCTGCGCCGCCGGATTTGTCCTTCCAGCAACCGCAGCGGCGGGCCAAGGGCCTTGCCGCATCAGGCTTTGAAGAAGGTGACCGCAATGAGCCCCAATCTCGTGGAACTTCGCAATCTGAAAGTCGCCTTCGACGGCGTTCAGGTCCTGCACGGCATCGATCTCGACGTGAAGCCCGGCGAGGCGCTGGGCCTTGTCGGCGAGTCCGGTTGCGGCAAGTCGGTGACCTGGCTTGCGGCGCTCGGCCTGCTGCCGGGCAAGGCCCGTGTCACCGGTTCGGTCCGCGTCGAGGGGCGCGAGGTCTGCGGGGCACCGCGCCAGGCGCTGGAAGGCGTGCGCGGCGGACGCGTCGCAATGATCTTCCAGGATCCGTCGAGTTCGCTCAATCCCGTGCTGCGCATCGGCCGGCAGATCACCGAGGCGCTCGTGCTCCATCGCGGGCTCCATGGGGCCGCCGCCAAGGCCGAGGCGCTGCAGCTGATGGACCTCGTCGGCATTCCCGATGCCCGGCGGCGCTTCGATCTCTATTCCCATGAATTCTCCGGCGGCCAGTGCCAGCGACTGATGATCGCCATGGCGCTTGCCGGACAGCCGGATCTCCTGATCGCCGACGAGCCGACCACGGCGCTCGACGCAACGATCCAGGCGCAGATCCTCGACCTGCTGATCGCGCTTCGCGCCGAGACCGGCATGGCGACCGTGTTCATCAGCCATGACCTCGGCGCCGTTTCCCAGGTCTGCGAGCGCGTCTGCGTCATGTATGCCGGGCGGATCGTCGAGCAGGGTTCGATCGAGCAATTGTTCTCCGAACCGCGCCATCCCTACACCCGCGGCCTGTTCGACGCGATCCCGCGCATCGACGGCCCGCGCAACCGGCTGATCCCCATCCCCGGCACGGTGCCCAACCCGAAGCACCTGTCGGCCGGCTGCGCCTTTGCGCCGCGCTGCGCGCGCGCCACCGACGGCTGCACCGACCAGCGGCCGATGCTGGAACCGATGGAGGACGGCCGCCGGCTGGCCTGCTTCAGCCCCGTCCCGGCCGCCCGCCCACACCCCGTCAAGACGAAGATCCTGGAAGGCGCATAAGTGACTGCTCCCCTCATCAAGGCCGAGGGCCTGACCCGCGTCTACCAGCTGCGGCGCGGCCTGTTCGGCAAGCCGACCCCTGTCCGCGCCGTCGACGGCGTTTCCCTGAACGTCATGCCGGGCGAGGCGCTCGGCATCGTCGGCGAATCCGGCTCCGGCAAGTCGACGCTGGGGCGCATGCTGCTCGGCATCGACCCGGCACAGGCCGGAAGGGTGACCTTCGAGAGCAGGTCCATGCCGGAATTCGGCACCGCCGAATGGCGCGCGCTCAGGGCGAAGATGCAGCTCGTCTACCAGGACCCGCTGGCGGCGCTCGACCGCCGCCTCACCATCGCCGCCCAGATCGGCGAACCGCTGGACATCCACGACCTTCTGCCGAAGGACGAACGCCCGGCCCGCGTCGAGGCGCTGATGGCGGCCGTCGGGCTGCGCCACGACCAGGCCGACCGCTATCCGCACGAACTGTCCGGCGGGCAGCGGCAGCGGGCCGTCATCGCCCGGGCACTCGCCACCCGCCCCAAGCTGCTGGTGTGCGACGAGCCGGTCTCGGCGCTCGACGTCTCGATCCAGGCGCAGGTGGTCAACATGCTGCGCGACCTGCAGGAAGACAACGGCATTGCCATGGTGTTCATCAGCCATGACCTCAAAGTGGTGCGCAACATCGCCGACCGCGTCGCCGTCATGTATCTCGGCCGGATCGTCGAGGAGGCCTCTTCCGACGTGATCTTCGCCGCGCCGAAGCATCCCTATACCCAGGCGCTCGTCTCCAGCGTGCCGGTTCCCGGCAAGCCGCTCATCGGCCGGACGATCCTGCAGGGCGAGCCGCCGAACCCGGCCAACCGGCCGTCCGGCTGCGCCTTCCATCCGCGCTGTCCGCTGGCGGCCGACATCTGCCGCACCACCGTGCCGGCACTGCGCACCATCGGCGTCCAGCGAACCGCCGCCTGCCATCTCGTCGAAGGCGCCGATGCGCCGCTCGCCGCATAAGGAGACGACCATGATCCGCTTCGTCTTCACTCGCCTGCTGCGCGCCTTCATCACCATTCTGGCCGTCGTCACCTTCGCCTTCGTCGTGCTGCGCATGTCCGGCGATCCCGCCCAGGTCATGCTCGGCCCCGACGTGCCGCAGGATGCGGTCGACGCCTTCCGCAAGGCCTGGGGCCTCGATCAGCCCTTGTGGATCCAATACCTCGCCTACATCAGGTCGATCTTCAGCGGCGATTTCGGCGTTTCGATGCGCGACAAGGCGTCCGCGCTGCAGCTGGTGCTGGAACGCATTCCGGCGACGCTGCAGCTCACCCTTCCCGCGCTCGTGCTGAAACTGCTGATCGGCATCCCGGCCGGGGTCTATGCCGCACTTCACCGCCAGAGCATCATCGACCGCGGCGTGATCATGCTCTCCATCCTCGGCTTCACCATCCCGTCCTTCGTCATGGGCCTGCTTTTGGTGCTGATCTTTTCCGTGAGCCTCGGCCTCCTTCCCTCCGGCGGACAGGACACCTGGATGCACGGCCTGCTGCCGACGCTCACCATGAGCATTGGCGGGATCGGCATCCTCGCGCGCTTCTCGCGCAGCGCCATGATCGAGGTGATGGGCCAGCCCTATATCCGCACCGCCTCCGCCAAGGGGCTGAAATGGCCTGACGTCGTCTGGCAACACGCGCTGCCGAACGCCGCCGTGCCGATCGTCACCATCGTCGGCTTCATGGTCGGCTCGCTGATCGCCGGCGCGGTCGTGGTGGAATCGATCTTCTCCTGGCCCGGCATCGGCCGCCTCCTGGTCGTTTCCGTCGCCAACCGCGATCTCGCGGTCGTCCAGTGCATCCTGTTGATGATCGCCGCGACCATGGTGATCTCCAATCTCATCGTCGACCTGCTTTACGGCTGGCTCGACCCGCGCCTTCGCGCCCAAACCGCCCATTGAGGAGGACGTCATGAGCTCGACAGACATGGCACAGGCGCAACCGCGAAGCGGCCACGGCACAGGCGTCTTTTCCACCCTTCGCCGCAACGTTCCCCTTTCGATCGGGCTCGGCATTTTGTGGCTCGTCGCCATGGTGCTGGTGGCGATCTTCGCCGATCTGCTGCGCCCCTACGGCATCACGGCGATGGACCTTGCCAACCGCCTGGCCGCGCCCGGCAATGCCAAGCACTGGCTCGGCACCGACGAGCTCGGCCGCGACGTGCTCGCCCGCCTGATCCAGTCGATCCGCGTGTCGCTGGTGATCGCGTTCAGCGCGACGATCCTCTCGGCGGTGTTCGGCACGGTGCTCGGCTTTGCCGCAGCGAAGTTCCGCGGCTGGGTCGAACACCTGGTGCTGGTGCTCGCCGACTTCCAGGCGGCCCTGCCCTTCCTCGTCATGTCGCTGGCCGTTCTCGCCTTCTTCGGTTCGTCCATGCTTCTGATCGTCTGCCTGATGGGCTTCTACGGCTGGGAACGCTATGCCCGCATCGCCCGGGGTCTGGCGATTTCGGCGAGCGCCCAGGGCTATGCCTCGGCGGTGGTGCAGCTCGGCGCCAGGCCCTTCAGGGTCTATTTCCGCCACATCCTGCCCAATGTCGCCTCGACGCTGATCGTCTCGATGACGCTGACCTTCCCCGAGATCATCCTGATGGAAAGCGGCCTCTCCTTCCTCGGGCTCGGCGTGCAGCCGCCCGAGACCAGCCTCGGCAACATGGTCGGCTTCGGCCGCGAATACCTGACGCGTGCGCCGTGGATCATGCTCGCACCGGCCGTCGTCATCATGCTGACGACGCTGTCGATCTCGGTGGTCGGCGACTGGCTGCGCGACAAGCTCGACCCGACCGTGCGCTGACCTTTCTCACCCCAAAATCCAGGACCAAACCCATGACACTGATCACCGGCCATCGCGGCGCCCGCAATCTCTGGCCCGAAAACTCGCTTCAAGGCTTCCGCAACGTGCTGGAGCTTGGCGTCGACGCCGTCGAATTCGACGTCCACCTCACCGATGCCGGCGAACTCCTCGTCATCCATGACGCGACGCTGGAGCGCGCGACGGAGGGCCAAGGCCCGGTCCGGGCGCTGACGCCCGAGGCGCGTCTGAACGTCCAGCTCAAGGACAGCGAAGAGACGATCCCGACGCTGTCCGAAGTGCTTTCGGTTCTGGCGGCGACCGACGGCCTGTCCCTTCACGTCGAGATCAAGAGCGACGAGACCGGCAAGCCCTATCCGGGGATCGTCGAAAAGGTCGCTGCGGAACTCGCCGCAAAGGGCCTTGCCAGTCGCAGCTACCTGACCTCGTTCGACGTCTCCGTGCTCGAAGAATGCCGCCGCGTCGCCCCGGACATCGCCCGGCTCGTCTCGGTGAATGCTGCCTGGGCCGAAAGGCAGGGCGGCCTGAAGCGCTTCATCGAGCAGGTCGAAGGTCTCGTCGAGATCGTCGCCATCCATCACGAGCTGATGGAGGCCGAATGGGACCTGATCACGAGCCTGCTGCCGCTTGAACGCCTCTGCGTCTGGACGCTGAACGACGAGGCGCTGATCGCCAGATGGCTGGAGCGCGGCATCGGCCACCTGACCTCCGACAGCCCGGACCTGGCATTGACACTGCGCGACAAGATCGCGGCTGCCGCCTGAACCCCTTGCCCAACCCACACGCCTGGAGTGAATACATGAGCAATATCATCGCAACCGGCTTCAATGCCGCCTCGGACAATGGCGAGATGCAGAGCCTCGGCGAGGACCTTCGGGCGCTCGCCGACATGGGCGTCGACACGGTCGAACTGGGCGTCACCACCCTCGACCTGATCGCCGGCGGCCGCATCATCAAGGATCGCGCCGAGCGCCTCGTCGCCCTCACCAAGCAGTTCGACCTGCGCTACACCGTCCACGGCCTGGTTTCGTCCAACTTCATGGACCCGGCCACCTGCCGCTACCAGATCGACGCGGCCAAGGCGCTGGTTGAAATCTGCGACCGCATCGATGCCCGCATCCTCGTCCAGCACGGCGGCTGCCTGCGCGCCGAGCAGATCTTCGACCGGGCCGCCGCCGACCTGCGCGAACGCGAAGCGCTGCTGGAACTCGCCGAATTCGCCAAGCCGTACGGCGTGCGCATCGCGCTGGAAAACATCTTCACCACCGAGCCCGGCCAGTATCGCCAGACGCCGGCCGAGGTCGCCGAGACCGTCAAGGCCGTCAACCACGCCAATGTCGTCGCGCTCATCGACTTCAGCCATGCCTACATCGAATCGACCTATCGCGGACTGAACTTCCGCGAACAGATCGCCGCCATGGCCCCGGTTGCCGGCCACCTGCACCTGCATGACAGCTTCGGCCGCCCGCAGGGTTTCTACAAGGGCTACCATCCGCAGGAAAACACCGCGATGGGCATCGGCGACCTGCACATGCCGCTCGGCTGGGGCGACATCGACTGGGAAGACATCTTCAGCGAACTCGACTTCCTGCCCGACACGGTCGCAATGATGGAAATCGGCGCCCGCTACCGCGCCGAACAGCCGGAAAGCCTGGAGCGTGCCCGCAAGCTCCTGGCGCTCAACGATCGCCAGAAGTCCATCGCCGCCGAGTGATCGCCCGGTCGGACCAGACATGCATGGCCGCCGTGTTCTCCGCGGCGGCCAGTGGCGTTTCGGGATATGCGACTGAGCCTTTGTCGCCTGCCGTGACGAACGAACCGCCTTCCCGCCTGACTTTCGCAATGACTTAGCGAGCGCAAGAATGTCGACACTCGAGGAAATCGCATCGCGAGCGGGATGCTCGATGGCCACGGTCAGCCGCGTGCTCAACCGCAGCGGACCGGTCAGCGAGGGCATGGTGCGGCGCGTGCGCAAGGCGGCCTCCGATCTCGGCTATCACCGGATCGAACGAAGCCTCCCGCCGGGACGCCGCCGGCCGGTGATCGGCGTGCTCATTCCCAGCATCACCAATCCCGTCTTCGCCGCTTCGCTGTCCGGCATCCAGAACCGCATGCGGGTGTCGGGGCACGGCGTTCTGATCGCCCAGTCCGACTACGACCCGTCGCGCGAGGCCGATGCCGTCGATTACCTGCTGGCGGAGAAGCCGACGGGCCTCATCCTCACCGTCTGCGACCCGCTGAAGAGCCAGTCGACCCTGCCGGCCTTCCTGCCGCCGACCGTGCTGCTCAACAACCTGCCGACCTCGCGCTTTCCCGCCGCAGTGACCACCGACAACCGGCTTGCCGGGCGCGAGATCACCACGCATCTGGTCGAACACGGCCATCGGCAGATCCTGTTCGTCTCGGGCCGCTTCGAGAGTTCCGACCGCGCCCGGCTGCGCTATGAGGGTTATCGCGAGGCGATGGAGGCGGGCGGGCTGCCGATCAACGAAGCCCTGCAGATCTCCTTTACCACCGGCTATGACGACCTCGACCTGGCCCAGGCGATGTCGCTTCACCGCCCGACCGCAATCATCGCCTCGAACGACCTACTGGCCCTGGGCGTCATCAGCGCCCTTCGCCGCGAGGGGCTTTCGGTTCCCGGCGACGTGTCGGTCGCCGGCTTCGACGGCATCGCCATCGGCCGGCTGGTGCATCCGCCCCTGACGACGATCGAGATGGCCGATGCCAGCATGGGCGCAACCGCAGCCTCGCTTCTGCTCGACATCGCCGAAAACTCGGCAACGCCCCGCCATCTCACGCTTGGCTACAAGCTGAACGCCGGAGGCACCGTGCGGCGGATCGATGGCCGTTCCTCTTCTCCCCGGCGGGGAGAAGGTGGCGCATAGCGCCGGATGAGGGGGGCTCGCGCGGCGAATGTGGTGGCTTCGCCCCCCTCATCGCCCCGCTGGGGAGAAGAGGGAATCCCGGGGCCTGCGCCGTTAATTCCGCCGTGGCATTGTGAAACGCCGGCATGCGCTTGTGAGCGGTGTGACGCGCCGCTCAGGCGGGCGGCGCGTCCTTGTTCGGGTCGTCCGTGACGAAGCGCCGGGCTCAGCTGCGCGGCAGCAGGGCTTCGACTTCGGCGGCTGCGTCGTCGAGGGCTTCCTTCGGCTCGGCCGACTGTTCGACCACGCGCGACAGGTTCTCGACGATCGTCTGGGTGACCTTCACGCCATTCGAGCCGGGGAAGGCGTACCAGGGCTGCATCAGCGGCATCTGCTCGAGGCCGGCGCGGAACAGCGGGTTCTCCTTGTAGAAGTTGCCGAGATAGTCCGGCGACTGGGCGGCGAGTTCGTTGTTCGGCACGTAGCCGGTGCCGGGAACCACGACCGAAGCGCCGAACGGGCCGGCGGCGAACTTGATGAACTTCCAGGCGGCTTCCTGCTTGTCGGCGTCACGGGTCAGCATGACGGCGGCGTTACCGCCGGTCGGCAGCTTGCCGTTGGCCGGATCGATCAGCGGGATATGGCCGGTGCGCAGGTCGAACTTGTCGCCGACATTCTTGATGGTGTTGCGCAGAGCCCCGGTGGTCATGAAGGCAAAGCCGACCTTGCCGGCGACGAAGGCCTGTTCGCCGGCCTGCTTGGTGAACACTGGAAGGCCGCCTTCCTTGACCATGCGGTCGACCAGTTCGAAGGCCTTCTGACCTTCCGGACCGTTGAATGCCACGCCAGTCTCGTCGTCGTTCAGCATCTGGCCGCCGGCGCCGAACAGCAGCGCAGAGAACATCCAGTCGTCGCCCTGCCAGCGGAAGTCGATGCCTTCATTGCCGTCGCCGAGCGCCTTGATCTTGGACGACAGCGCGATCACCTCGTCCCAGGTCTTCGGCGGCTGGTCCGGATCGCCGCCGGCTTTGCGCACCAGATCGGCGTTGTAATACATGATCGGGTTGGAGGTGGCGAAGGCGAGGCCGACCTGCTTGCCCTTGACCTGGGCGAGCTTCAGGATGTTCTCCGAGAAGCCCTGCTCGGCCATGTTGCCGTCCTTGGCCATGAAGGGAGCGAGGTCGACGGGGATGTCGCGCTCGTTGACCATGCGCAGGCGGTTGAGGCCGATGAAGGTGACATCCGGCATTTCGGCCGTGCCGGCCTGGCGCATGATGGTCTGGATGCCTTCCTCATAGGTCGCCGAGGGGTTGGCGAAGGTGATCTTGATGTCCGGGTTTTCTTCCATGAACTTCTTCGAGATCGTGTCCATCACGTCCTTGAAGAAGCCCGGCATCGGATAATGCACGTTGAGCGTGGTCTCGGCATGGGCAGGCATGCTCACGGACAGCGTCACCGCTGCCGCGGCGAGCGCCTTCTTGAGATAGGTCATCGCAGGTCTCCTTGGTTGCGACCGATCAGCCTTTCAGACCGGTCATGGTGATACCCTCGACGAAGCGCTTCTGCGCGAGCAGGAAGGCAAGCACGAGGGGAAGGGTGATGATGAGGGTGGCCGCCATCAGCGCGCCGTAGTCGTCGCCGGCTTCCGCTGCGCGGAAGTAGAGGAGCCCGAGCGGCGGCGTGGCATAGGCCTGGTTGGTGACGACGATCAGCGGCCAGAACAGGTCGTTCCAGTGGGCGACGACCGAGAAGATCGCAAAGGCGGTGATCGCCGGCCAGGCATTCGGCACCACGACCCGCGCGACGATGCCGGCCTCGGACATGCCGTCGAGGCGGGCCGCATGGATGAGATCGTCGGGAATGCCGCGGAAGAACTGCAGGAAGAGGAAGATCGCAAAGACCGAGATCGAGAAGGGCGCAACCAGGGCGAAATAGCTGTTGAGCACCGACAGCCGGTCGAAGGCGACGTAGAGCGGCAGGGCCGTCGCATGGATCGGCACGAGCAGGCCGAGCATGACCAGCGCCATCATCAGGCGGGCCGCACCGAAGGACAGCTTGGCCATGGCATAGGCGCAAGGGATCGCCACCAGAACCTGGACGGCGAGGATCAGGCCGCAGACGATCACCCCGTTCAAGAGCAGACCGCCCATGGACACCCGGCCAAAGGCCTTGGCGAAGTTCTCCGCATAGGACCAGGTCTGCGGGATGAGGTTCAGCGAGGAGGAGAAGATCTCGCTCTGCGCCTTGCCGGCGGTCGAGATCATGAAGATGTAAGGCGCGAGGAAGACGATGGCCCCGAGCGTAAGGAGGGCAAGGCGCAGGGCGCGGCCGGGCGTGAAACGATCGGTCATCATCATGCGTAGTGCACCTTCCGGTCCATGACGCGGTATTGGAGAAACATCAGCGACACCAGGATCGCCAGGAAGATGACGGTCATCGCCGAGGCGTAGCCGACGCGCAGGAAGACGAAGCCTTCCTGGTAGATGGTGAAGAGCAGCACTTCCGACGCCTTGTTCGGACCGCCTTCGGTCAGCGTCTTGACGGTCTCGAACACCTTGACCGAATTGATGATGCTGATCGTGGTGACGAACAGCGTGGTGGGTCCGAGCATGGGCCAGGTGACGAGGCGGAAGCGGGAGAGCGCCGAGCGCGCACCGTCGACTTCCGCCGCCTGGTAAAGCTCGCGGGGGATGGCCGAGAGGCCGGCGAGGAAGAGCACCATGTTGAAGCCGGTCGCCTGCCAGATGCCGATGATCGACAGGCTGGTCATCACCGTGCTCGATGCGCCGAGCCAGTTCGGGCCGTCGATGCCGATCAGGCCGAGCGCGGCGTTGATCGGTCCGATGGTCGGGTGGAAGAGATATTGCCACACCGTCGCCATGGCCACGAGCAGCGAGGCGACGGGCAGGAAATAGGCGGTGCGGAACAGGCTCTTGCCCCAGCCTTCGGATTCGATCAGCAGCGCGATGCCGAGCCCGAGCGCCATCGAGGTCGGCGCGACGATGGCCGCATAGACCGTGGTGTTCCACAGCGATCTTTTGAAGGTACGGTCGTTCAGCAGTTCGGCATAGTTCTCGAAACCGACGAAATTGAAGCTGGCATAGCCAAGCTCGAAATCGGTGAAGCCGAGAAAGATCACGGCGATCGTCGGCAGGATGATGAAGAGGAAAAGCAGCAGCAGGGCCGGAGCGGAGAGCAGGATGGCGATACGGGCCTCGCGCCGCTTCGCGGCGTCCGCGGCGGAGCGAACGAGCGACGGCCGGCCTGCATCGAGGGCAAGACTAGCCATGCAGCACCTCCGAACGCTCGGCCGAGACCATGGCGATGCTGGCGGGAAGCCGGTCGCCGTGGTCGTCGAACAGCAGGATGGCGTCGGGATCGAGCCTCAGATCGATGCGCTGGCCGGCGGCAAGACCGATGGCCTCGGCGGGTGGGATCTTGGCCACCACGATGCCGTCCATCGCCGCGAGCTTGGTGAAGACCACCACTTCGGAACCGAGGAACTCCAACCGCTCGACACGGGCCGGCAGGTTGCCCTCGCCGGCGGGTCCGAGGCGCACGAATTCCGGACGGAAGGCGACCGTCACGGGCGAGCCAGGCTTGAGGTCGCTGCGGGTCGCCAGGCGGATGCCGCCGACCTGGACGAAGCCGTTTCCGTCGATAACGGTCGGAAGAATGTTGATGCGCGGCTGGCCGAGGAAGCGGGCGACCTCGATATGCGCCGGGTCGTCATAGATCATACGCGGGCTGTCGAGCTGCAGCAGGCGCCCGCCGATCATCACCGCGACGCGGTCAGCCATGGAAAGCGCCTCCGACTGGTCATGGGTCACGTAGAGCGTCGGCACGCCGGCCTTGCGGTGCAGTTCGACGATCTCGCCGCGCGCGTGGACGCGCAGGTTGGCATCGAGGTTCGACAGCGGCTCGTCCATCAGGAAGACGCTCGGATGGCGCACCATGGCGCGGGCGAGCGCCACGCGCTGGCGCTGGCCACCCGACATCTGCCCCGGTTTGCGGTCGAGCAGATGGTCGATCTTCAGGGAAACCGCCATGTCCTGCACCTGGCGCTGGATGTCGGCGCGGATCTGCCGCTGGCCGGACAGCATGGTGCCGATCAGCGGCAGGCGTCCGGCGGTCGACAGGCGCCGCATGGCGAGCGGAACGGCGATGTTCTGGCCGGCGGTCAGATGCGGGTAGAGCGCGTAGGACTGGAACACCATCGCAATGTTGCGATCGCCCGCCGCCCTTGCCGACACGTCCTCGCCGCCGATGACGATCTCGCCGCGATCGGCGTGGTCGAGGCCGGCGACGATGCGCAGAAGCGTGCTCTTGCCGCAACCGGACGGCCCGACCAGCGCGATGAACTCGCCGGCCTCGGCCTCGAGGCTCACACCCTTCAGGATGCTGTTGCCGCCATAGGACTTGTTGATGTCGCGAAGGCTGAACGCGCTCATTCGGCCGCCTCCACCGGAGCAGCAGCGGTAGTGCTGGCGCGCGGATAGACCTCGTCGATCACCTCGTCGAGCACATGGGCGATCATGCCGGAGACCGCGACGATCTCGCTCGTCACGTCGTCTTCCAAGTGATGGATCACGCCGCCGACGAGGCGCTCGCCCGGCATTTCGCGCTCCAGCTTGTCGATGATGAAGGAGGTCGGCGGCGCCCAGAGCAGCTGGGTGGCACCCATCTCGCCCTGCCAGCTCCAGTGCAGATGGCCGCTGGCATAGAGCGCCACGTCATGGGCGGCGATGAGGTCGAACAGGCGCTGGCGTTCGGCGGGACGGGCACCCCAATAGCCGGTATCGCCCTCGGCCGGATCGTCGACGAACAGCGGCTTGTGGGCGAAGATCGCCACGCGGCGGCCCTCGCGGCCTTCCAGCGTCTCGACGAGCCAGTCGAACTGCGCCTGTTCTTCCGCGTGGCCCGAGCCGACGAGCAGGCTGTTGAGGCCGATCATCCGCCAGTTGCCGATGTCCTTGGCGAAACGGTCGGGACCGGCAAGGCGGCGCCAGCGCTCGAGCCGGGCATCGTCGATCGGCTGGTGCGAGCCGGGCATGTGGCCGACATCGTGGTTGCCGGGAACGACGAGCACCGGCACGTCAAGTTCGCCGAGCAGCGCCATGGAGAAGACGATGTCGTCCTCCTGGTCGGCGCCGTCGATGGTGAGGTCGCCGGTATGCACGACGAGATCCGGCTTGACCTCCTCGATCCAGCGGCGGATGGGCTCCCAGTTGCCGTTGAAGTGCGGCTTGGACGGACTGAAATGCGTGTCGCTGATCTGGACGATTTTCATGGGCTGGCACCTTCTAAGCACAGGATCGGCGCGGGATGGCGGGCAGGCCCGGCGCTCTCGGCGATGTGTTTAGGGGGTGAGCGTGTCAGCCGCTTGAGCGGTCTTTCAGCGTTCTTCCAATTTCGTCATCAATCCGTCAGGAAGGGCGGCACGGCGCGGGTCCTGCGTCCGACGGCGGCGCGAAAGCGCGGCCGCAGTCGCTCGCAGACTGTTTAAGTCCAGCACTGATTGTTCGTGAGGAGGTGTCGTTTGAACGGTCGCGGGGCGCGGCTCGGCTTCGCTCAGTGACCGGCGTTCTGCCGGTAGTAGTCCTTGAGCGCCGGGATTTCGGCGGTCAGAGCCTCGGCAAGCTGCCGGCATTCTTCCCTGTTCCCGGCATAGAAGGCCGCGACGAACTGGCGGTGCAGGGCGAGTGCCGACTCGCTGACCCCCGGCACGACGGTGGCGACGGCGGTTCCCGCGCTGCGGCCCTTGACGGTGATGCGGTCGAGTTCGAGGACCGGGAAACGGTCAGCCACCAGCCCGGCCGTCGCCTCCCCGAGCAGCAACGGGACGCCGAACTGTTTCGAGGCCCCCTCCAGCCGCGAGGCGAGGTTGACCGCATCGCCGAGGGCCGAATAATCGAAGCGCCGCGTCGAGCCCATATTGCCGACGACGCAGTCGCCCGTATTGATGCCGATGCCGATGCGCAGCGGCATGAAGGGCGCGCCCGCGGCCTTTGCTTCGGCTTCCAGTTCGAGGTTCAGCGCATCGATGGCGGCGAGCATGGCGAGACCGGCGGAGACGGCATGCGGCGCATGTTCGGCGTCTTCCAAAGGGGCGTTCCAGAAGGCCATGATGCAGTCGCCGATATACTTGTCGATCGTGCCTCCGTGCGACAGGACGACCTCCGACAGCGGCGTCAGCAGCCGGTTGATCAGCTGGGTCAGGTGTTCGGGATCGTCCTTCAGCCCCTCGGCGATCGTGGTGAAGCCGCGCACGTCGCAGAACAGGACGGACAAGGTGCGCTTCTCCCCGCCGAGCTTCAGCTGCCCGGGGTCTTCCGCCAGCCGCGTCACCAGGTCGGGCGACAAGTACTGCCCGAAAGCCCGCATGATCTCGCGGCGACCGCGTCTCTCCGCGGCATAGTCGAGCGTCGCCTGCGCAATGCCGATCGCCGCGAAGGCCACGGATGGCGCGATCGGGGAGGCGAATGTCCGGCCGAAACGCAAGGCCACATAGCTGGCCGCAACCATGGCGAGGATATAGACCGCACCGCCGAAGGCCGCCGGCCATCCGGTGCCGCGCCAGACGAGCAGGACGCCCAGCAGAACGGCGAGCAGGACGAATGCGCCTTTGAGCAGCGGCGTCGCTTCGGCAACTCCGTTTGCCGTCCGCAGATTGTCGAAGATCGTCGCATGGATTTCCGCCCCCGCCACGAGGCGGCCGGTGCGCACGGTGTAGGACGTGGCAAAGGCGTCGGCCCCGCCGGCGGCGACGGACGGCGCATTCTGCAGGCTGAGACCGACGATCACGACGCGGTTGCGAAAGGTGTCCGGAGGCAAAAGGTTCGTCGGATCGAGCGCCTGATAATAGGACACGGTGGGATAGGTTCTCGGCCCGCCAAAGGTCTGCATCAGCGTGCCGCCGGCCGGCAGGGTCGCCGGCAAGCCTGCGGCCTCGGCGATCCGGGCGGCAAAGCTGTCGTCGAGTTCCGGCAGGGTGCGGATCGTGCCGTCGCCGCCGAGGCTGATCGAGGCGATGCCGGCGCGTGCGCCGGTGTCGGTGAACTGGGCAAGCGGCAGCGTGCGGACGAACTGGTCGGCTTGGGCGGAGGAAATCAGGGTCTCGTCTCCGGCCAGCACCACGTCGGGTCCGAGCGCTGCCGCCAGGGCCTGGTCCTCCTCGGCCGTCGTCGGCTCGGAAAAAATCACGTCGAGGGCGATCACCCTGGCGCCGGCATCCCGCAGGGCATTCACCAGTCGGGCATGCAGGCTGCGCGGCCAGGGCCATTGCAGATTGATGTCGGCAAAGGACGGCTCGTCGATCGCCACGATCACCGGCCCGTCGTCCGGCAGCGGCGTGTGCCACAGCGTCGACAGGTAGTCGAAGGCGCGGTAGTCGATCAGCGACCAGGCGGGCAGCCGGGCGAGAGCCGTTGCCGCCAGGAACACCACGACGGCGAGCAGGAGCAGCCGCATCCGCCGGCTTGCCAGCTTCGGCGCTGAGCTCAGGCTCGACGGCAGCGGTGTGGCCATCAGAAGCGGACTTTCACCGAGCCGGTGAAGGTCGGACCCCAGCCCGGCGTATTCGTGTTCACCTCGAAGTCCTGGTCGAGAAGGTTAAAGGCCGCGAGTTCGAGCGCGAAACGCTTGTCGAACGGCTCCCAGGTGAGGTTGGCGTCGAGCGTCCAATAGTCGTCGAGTGCATCGCCCGTGTCGCTGTCGCGTTCGCCGACATAGTTGGCGGCGAGCGTCGCCGAGACATTGGCCTCGTTGACCCAGGTCAGCGCCACCTGCCCCGCCCAGTCGGGCACGAAGGGCAGCGGACCGCCATAGGTCGCCGACGACGGGTCCTCGTTCTCCGACGTGGCATAGGCGATCGTCGAGGACAGGCCGAAACCGTGGCCGAGGAGCAGGTTCGCGGTCACGCTGCCGCGATCGATCCGACCTTCGGAGGCCGAGAACGGTGCGGCCGAAAACGGAATGGCGATCCGCGGCTCCTCGATGTCCTGATGCTGGAACTCGGCCGAGGTGAAGAAGTCCTGTGTCCACTCCGCATCCCAGCGCAGGGCGACCGTGTCGACATAGCCGTCGAGCCCGGTGGAAATCTCGTTCGGCTGCAGGCCGAGCACGCCGACCGGCGAGAGCGTCGGGGTGTTGACGGAAAGGCTCTGGCGGGAATAGGCGGCGCGCAGCCAGTGCTGGTCAGACGGCGCCCAGGCGATGCCGACGCGCGGCTCGAGCCGCGCCACATCGTCGTCGTCACCGTCGAGGAAGGTGCCGAACAGCGCATACTCGGCCTTCAGGTCCGGCGTGATCTCGTGCAGCAGATCGACATAGACGCGGCCGTAGGTGGCTTCCTCGTCGGGATCGGGTACCGCCGGCGCTCCACCGCTCCAAGCCTGTGCGCGGGTATCGATCCAGCCGCCCTCGACGCCGTAGCGCCATGTGAGATCGTCCATCCCGATCGAGTGGCTGACAGCGGCGACATAAGTCTCCTGGGACGATTTCGCGGTGATCCCGGTGAAGGTGTTGAAACTGTCCGCGTCCTGGGCGCTGTAAAACACGGCAGCGTTGATCACGTTCTCGAAGCCGATCGTGTGACTCCACCCCACGCCGACATTCGTCTGCTCCGAGGTTTCCTTCACGCTCGCAACCGGAAAACCAAAGATGGAGGCATAGAGGTCGGAATCCGAGCCAGAATGATTGGCGTAGGCAACGAACCTGTCATTGGGGCTGGGGCTGGCGGTCAGATAGCCGTTGCCCCGCAACAGGCGCCCCTCGGTATCGAGGTCCGCGGGGAAGCCAAACAAGGTGCTCGGGCGCTGGTCGAAATCCGTCTCCCACTCGACATTGCCGTAAAAGCTGATCGGGAAAGGCAGATTGCTGAAGCTCTGAACCTCGCCTTCCGCCACATAGCCGGTGTCGCCATTGGCCTGCGTGAAACCGCCGCCGAGCGATCCCTCGAAGAAGGGGCGACGGATCAGGTTTGCCGAGCGGGACCGGCCGGACAGCATGTGCGGATCGAGCAGCAGGCCCTGGATGAAGGACGAGTAGCTCAGGCTGTTCTGCCCGTTCGTGACGACATTGCCGCCATGGGCATAGCTGTTGGCAAAGGGATTGACGCTGCCGCGCACCGTCTGGTCGACATAACCGCTGCCGGCGAAGGGGTCGAAGACCGCATCGCCGTAATACTCGCCCCAGGCGTTCAGGCCCTGCAGCCGGAAGGCATTGTTGAGGGTCGAGCCGGCATCCTGGTTGGCGCTCAGCGAGCCGAAATGGCCGCCGCGAGCCTTGGCGCGCCGCAGGAACTCCTGCGCGTTGCGGATTGCGCCTTCGGAATCATAGTCGTCGATGGCGACCGCCGTGCGGAACGACGAAATGACCGGGTCGTTGTCGTCCAGCCGGTCGGCATTGTCGAGCGCCTGATCGGACGGAACGCGGTCGCCCTTTTCGTAATGCGCGGCGGCGAGCAGAACCTGCCCCTGGGCATAGGAGGGGTTGGACACGGTGCCGGCCAGCAGGTCGTCGACCGCCTTGTCCAGTTCGCCGGTCTGCATGTGATAGCGGCCGCGCGCCACGAGCGCGACGTCGAAGGTCGGGTCGGCGGCGAGCGCCAGGTCGATTTCGCGCTTCGCCTCTTCGACGCGCGACTGGTCGAGATAGAGAATGGCGAGATTGCCATGCGAAACCGGATCGATGGGATCGAGCGCGATCGCCTTCTTCAGCGCCGCCTCGGCGGCCCGCATGTCGCCGCGCGCCGAATGGACATTGCCGATCGAGTTCCAGATGCTGGTCGAACCGGGTGCGACCTTCAGGGCGGCCTCCAGATCGGAAAGCGCGCCGTCGAGATCACTTTCGACGCCGGCGCGATAGTGCGCCCGCGCCTCCAGGGCGGTCGGCTCCGACGGATCGAGCGCGAGCGACTTGTCGATCGCCTCGCGGACCTGTTCCCGGTCGTTGAGCAGCAGTGCCAGCTGGGCACGATAGGCGGGAAGTGCCGAATCGTTCGGATAGCGCCGCTCGGTCGCCTTTATGACGTCGATCGCCGCACGGATATCCTTGAGGAAGCCGGCGGCATAAGCCTCCAGCAGCGCCCCATAGGGGCTCGACGTCCGGCGCGGCAAAGGCTCCAGCCGGTTCGGATTGGCCAGCGACCGGGCGTAGTAGCGGCCGTAAGTCGCGATTTCGCGGCGGCGCCCATCGAGATGGGTACCGGCAGCGCTGAAAAGCCTGTCGGCCTCCTCATAACGCAGCTCGGCGGCGGCGATGATCGCCTCGATCAGGTCGGCACGCGCCCGCTCGCCCGGCGACAATTTCCGGGCACGAAGCATTGCCAGCGTCTGCTTGGCATCCTCGCGGCCCTCCAGCGAAAGCTGCACTTCGGCCAGAACCAGCAGGTCCGCGGTGCTCCTCTCTTCGGCGGGAAGGTCGGCAATGCGATCGGCTTCGCGCCGCATGTCGGCGACCGGCAGCGGCGAGGCCGGCATGAAGTTGAAGGCGTTGCGGGGCGCCAGATAGAACAGCATCTGCTCGCGGTCGTCGGAATCGACGATGACGATCTTGCGCGGCGCCTGGCCGATCGTCGCGGCCGCCGCCTCGCCTTGCGCCACCTGCACGCTGCCTTGCGGATTGCTGAGTTCGACCAGGCCTTCGAGCACGGTCAGCGACGTCTCGGCACCCTTGACCGTCATCGTCCAGTCGGTGCCGCGGATGGCCGCGGTCGCCGCCGGGGTCACCACCTCCACGCCCGGACCGCCGCGTTCGGCGCGCGCCCAGATCGTGCCGGCTTCCAGTTCGAGCACGGCGTCGCTGCCGGGCTTCATCTGGCGGACCCGCAGGGAGGAATTGCGCCCGAGGCGGATCTGCGTGCGGTCGGCAAACAGAATTGCCAGCTGGCCGGTCGCATTAGTGCGCAAGACGTCGCCGGTCAAAAGGTCCTGCTGCAGGTCGACGAAGCGCCAGTTCGACACGTCGATGAAGCGTACTTCCTCGCCGGTCTTGCGCGCAATGACGGATGCGACGGCATCCGCTTCGCGCGCGACAGGTTCCGCCGATGCGGGTGCAAATGCCCCGCCCGCGCCCAAGAGCAGCGTCACCGCTGCCACATTGATCTTGATGAAATCCCCCGACATACCCACACAAGTGGCCACTTCGAAAAGTTGAGTCAAGCATCTTCATCTCGGCAGCTTGCTTTTCAGGGGGGGTGTATTAACAGGAATACACGCCACAACTGGAGCCCGGCAATCGTGAGCGACTTTGACACATCAACGACGGAACTGATCGAGACGCCGATCACGATCGGCGACGTCAATCTGGAATACTTCAATCACGTCAAGAAGATAAACGACGTCTTCTACGATCAGGTGAAGATATCGGACCAGAAGGCGGCCTACATCTTCACCTTCATGCTGGCGTTCCTTGTGACATCGAGCGAAGTCCGCAACGTCTTCACGGTGGCGCGCTATTTCGAACGCGACATGGTCATCAACGGGCTCTCGGCGCTGCTCGCGCTCGCCTCGACATTCTCGATTCTATCGGCCCTGCTGGTCGTGCTTCCCCGTCACATCAAGACCTCCTCGTCCCTGTTCTGGGGTACCTGGCCCATTCATCGGCCGCTTCTGGAGCAGGCCGCTGAGAAGGCAGACATCAACTACCTGTTCAACGAATACATGCGCAATGCGGACGTGCTGTCCCTGATCGCCCGTCAGAAGTACCGATTCGTCGGCTTCGCCTTTCGCGGCCTGATCACCACGGTGCTGATCTACGTTCTGTTGCTGATCGTCAGCTGATCCTGCTTCGCAGCGGTTCGCATACCGGCAGGCTCGTCGCTGAGCCGCGGCGGGTAGGCGCCCTGAAGAAAGCCGAGGAAATCGGCGGGGGGAACCGGTCTTCCGACGAGATAGCCCTGGATGTTCACGCAACCGCTTTCCAGCAGGAACCGCGCCTGTTCCTCGGTCTCCACGCCCTCGGCGATCACCTCGAGGCCGAGCTTCTGCGCCAGGGAGACGATGGCCGAGGTAATTGCCATGTTGTCGACATCTCCCGGGATGTCGGCGAGGAACGAACGGTCGATCTTGAGCTGCGAGACGGGAAAGCTCTTGAGGGCGCTGAGGCTCGAATAGCCGGTGCCGAAATCGTCGATCGACAGTTTCACGCCCAGTGCCTTGAGCTCGCGCATGCGCTGGAGCGCGCCGGCGAGGTCCTGCATGATCAGGCTCTCCGTGACCTCGAGTTCGAGATAGCTCGGGTCGAGGCCACATTGTTCGAGCGCGGCGGCGACGTGGACGGCCCAGGCCTTCTCCTTGAACTGCCGCGCCGAGACGTTGACGCTGACCACGACCGGTTCCAGGCCGCCATCCTGCCAGACCTTGCACTGGCGGCAGGCCTCCCGGAGGATCCAGTCGCCGAGCGGCACGATCAGTCCGGTTTCCTCGGCCAGGGGGATGAAGTCGCCGGGCGGCACCAGACCCCGTACCGGGTGGTTCCAGCGAACGAGCGCCTCGGCGCCGAAAACCTTGCCGGTCAACAGGTTCTTCTGCGGCTGGAAGTGGAGGACGAACTGCCCCTCCTCCAGCGCACGGCGCATTTCCTCGATCAAGACGAGCTTCTTTCGCGCCTTCTCCGCCATCTCAACGGAGAAGATTTCAAGGCTGTCCCGGCCGGTTTCCTTGGCGCGATACATCGCGGCGTCGGCATTGGCCACGAGATCCGAGGGATTTTCGCCATGCTGCGGAAAGCAGGCGATGCCCATGCTGCAGGTCACCTGAAAGGTCAGCCCGCCAAGGGTGATCGGCATCGCGACCGCGCGGCGGACGGCTTCGAAGCGCGAGACGAGATTGTCGGCGCCGTGACCTATCAGAAGGACGATGAATTCGTCGCCGCCGACGCGCACGGCCATGCCCTGCCCGTCGATGATGTCGGTGACGCGGGAGGCGACGAGCTTCAGCAGTTCATCGCCCACGGCGTGACCGAGGCTGTCATTGATGACCTTGAAGTTGTCGATATCGAGAAACGCCACACCGACATCGCGCCCCGCCGCCTTCGCTTCGGCCAGCATGGCGGGGAATTCCGCATCCAGCAGCAGCCGGTTCGGCAAGCCGGTCAACGCATCATGGCGGGCCATGTAGCGGATGCGCTCCTCGGCCTGGTGCCGCTCGATGGCGATGCCTGCGAGGTGCACGGCGATTGCGGTCAGTTCGTTGTGCTGCGCGTCCGGAGAGCCTGGCCGGTCGACGAAGAGAGCGAAGGTTCCGAGCAGCTCACCATGATAGGAGAGAATCGGCGTCGAAGAACAGGATCTCAGTCCCATCCCGTCGACCAGGAAACGAAGGCCGTCGGCGAGCGGATCGGTGTGGACGTCCTCGATGATCACCCGCTCCTTCCGCCAGGCGGCCGTTCCGGAAATGCCGCTCCGCGGGCCGATCTTCAATCTGCGCATGAGATCGCGGAACGCAGGGGGCAGCGAGGGCGCCGCCGCAAGTTCCAGATGATCGCTGCCTGGCGAGCGCAGCATGACCGAACCGCGCGAACCGGGGTGCTGCGCCTCGATCATCAGCACGAGTTGCGCCAGGAAGTCGCGCAGCGGCATGCCGGTCGCCACGAGTTCCAGCAGGCGCAACTGGGCCTGGATGAGCCTCTCGGCCTTCTTGCGCGCCGTAATGTCACGGGACATTCCGACGACACCGATCGTCTTGCCGTGCTTGTCGCGCAAAGGCAGGCGGGACATCATCAGCCAACGGTCCCCGTCGCCGTTCAGGGCCTTTTCTTCGATACCGAGGTCGGACTGGCCGGTCTCCATGACCATCCGCTCGACCGCGTCGATCGCAGTGGCTGCTTCCAAGGGGTGGAGGTCGAAGTCCGTCCGGCCGATCAGGTCGGCGACGGTCTCCAGCCCGTTGTCCACGACCACGGCGCGGTTGGCGAAGAGGAACCGTCCGGCGAGGTCCTTTGCGTAGATGTAATCGGGGATCTGGTTGATCATGGCCTCGAGCCAGTACGGGCTCGAGCCATCGGACTGCATCAGCTGAAGCCGTTCGAGCGCGCGCCGGAAGGGCTCGACGGGCAGACTTTCGCGCCGAACATCGTCGTCCGCAAGATTGGATGCCCTTTTTCGCGTCATAGTCGCCCCCCGCTGCGTTCTGTCGACAGCTAGACTCCCACTTTCATTTGGACTTGCTAATCTGCCGTTAACGGAGGATGGCCTTTAGCGGAACAACCATGGGGCAGATGGTGCAGGGCTCCTGCAGGCGGCGCGCGGAGCGCGCGTATCTCCTCGCCCGTCGCTTGCCGCCGGCGGCAGCCATCACATTCTCCCGGTTCGCCTACCCTTCCGCTTGCCGCACAGGTTCCGAGGTATTATGTGGTCGTCCGAGAAATGGCTCCGGTTCTGGCAATGTTCGGGATGCCTGCAGCGGCGCTTGCCGCAATTGGGATGTGGAACGCAGATCATGAATTCGTCCGCGACAGGCAAGATCGGCGTCACCTCCGGCGGCATAGCGAACATTCCCTTCATCGACGTGTTTGTCGGCGCCAGGACCTGCCGTATCTCGCCGCGGTCGTCAAAGGACGATCTGGTTGCGGTCGCCGGCTGGGGGACGAAGCCGAGCGGCCAGCGCGCGGCCGAGCTCGCCGCCCGCCTGGCTATCCCGGCGATCTTCCTCGAAGACGGCTTTCTGCGCTCCTATTTTGCCGGCAAGAACCACCCGCCGCTCGCGATCGTGCGCGACAGCGAAGGCATCTACTATGACAGCCGCCGGCCGTCGGCGCTGGAAAGCCTGCTGAATTCGGAGACCGACCTGCTCGCCGGTCTGGAAACGGACGTTGAAAGAGCGCGGCGCCTGATCCTCGAGCATCGGCTGAGCAAGTACAACCATGCCCCGGACCTCGACGAGAGAGTCTTGCGCCCGGGCGATGTCCGTCGTGTCCTGGTCATCGACCAGACGGCGGGGGACAACAGCGTGGCCATGGGCGGAGCCACAGCCTTGACGTTCGAAGAGATG
Organism: Allorhizobium sp. GW101-3B10; assembly: GCF_059424725.1. Taxonomy (NCBI): domain Bacteria; kingdom Pseudomonadati; phylum Pseudomonadota; class Alphaproteobacteria; order Hyphomicrobiales; family Rhizobiaceae; genus Allorhizobium; species Allorhizobium sp. GW101-3B10. The sequence goes on from NZ_JBWKZR010000001.1 coordinate 3,090,818, forward strand.
CTCGCCGCCGCACGCTGCGAAAATCCCGATGCGACGGTCTACGTCAAGACCCATCCGGAGGTGACCGCCGGCCAGAAGCGCGGCTATCTCAGCCACATTCAGGACGACGAGCGCACCGTGCTGCTGCGCGACGCGATCAATCCGCTCAGCCTCATCGAGAAGATGGACCGCGTCTATGCGGTGACCTCGACGATGGGCTTCGAGGCACTCCTGGCGGGAAAGCCGGTGTCGGTGTTCGGACTGCCGTGGTATTCCGGATGGGGAGCGACCGACGACCGGCAGCCCTGTCCGCGCCGCACGCGCCGGCGCACCGTCGACGAGCTGTTTGCCGCCGCCTATTTCCACTACACCACATACCTCGATCCCGTCCGCCGAACGCGCGGCTCCATCTTCGACGTGATCGACTGGCTCGTCCTGCAGAAACGCATGGCGGCGCGCTTTTCCGGGCGGATGATCTGCCTCGGCCTGCGGCGCTGGAAGGCGGCGACGCTACGGCCCCTCTTGTCCGTTCACCCGGAGCGCGTTCACTTCGTCGGCGACGTCGCGGCGGCAAGGGCATGCGGTCCGCGCACCGGGGACTGCCTCGTCGTGTGGGGCCGCGACCTTCCCGCCGGCCTCGAAGCGCTCGCGGCCGAGACCGGCGCACAGATCCTGCACATGGAGGACGGCTTCATCCGTTCGGTCGGCCTCGGCTCCGATTTCATCAAGCCGTATTCGATCGTGCTTGATTCGCGCGGCATCTATTTCGATCCGGGTCGCCCCTCCGATCTGGAACACATCCTGGACACCACGGCCTTCACGCCGGACGAATTGGCGCTTGCTGCAAAGCTGAGACGGCTGATCGTCGACAAAGGCATCACCAAGGACAATGTCGGGGCTCCCGACAGGCCGGATTGGGGACGCGGCACGCGCCAGGTGGTACTCGTTCCGGGACAGGTCGAGGACGACGCCTCGATCCGTTACGGCTGTCCGGGCATCAGGACCAATGCCGATCTTCTGGCCGCCGCGCGCGCCGCCCATCCCGATGCCTATATCGTCTACAAACCACATCCGGACGTTGTGTCCGGAAATCGCGCCGGGCATATCCCGCCGAGCCGGCTGGAAGCCTATGCGGACCATGTGGAAACCGTGCGCTCGGTGATCGGCTGCATCGAGGCCTGCGACGTCGTGCATACGATGACGTCGCTGACCGGATATGACGCGCTCTTGCGCGACAAGCGCGTCGTCGTCTATGGCGTGCCGTTCTATGCCGGTTGGGGCCTGACCGACGACATCGCCGAAGCAGATGCCTTCGCACGGCGTGGACGCCAACTGACGCTCGACGAACTTGTTGCGGGAACCCTGATGAAATATCCCCTCTATTGGGACTGGGACCTGAAGACCTACGCGTCCTGCGAAGCAACGCTTCACAGGATAATGGAGTCCCGCCCCATTTTGGACACGCAACGCGGCAAGGTTGGTGAATTCCTTGTACGGAAACTCCGCAAGTTTCGCCTGGTCACAGCGCCGTGGATCTCGCGCTAGGCGTTCGCCTCGGACTTGACCGGGTCAATTCACGAACTACCGGATATACGGAAGATTCAAAACTCGCATTGAACTGTTATCAGAATGTTTCGTTAGCGTCGGCGACTCTTACGACAGCGCTCTCGCCGAAACGATCAACGGTCTGTACAAGGCCGAGGTCATTCATCGGCGCGGACCCGGCGCAGCGTCGCAGTAGTTGAATTTGCCACACCGAAATGGGTCGACTGGTTCAACCATCGACGACTCCTCAAGCCCAACAGCAACATCCCGCCAGCCGAAGCCGAGGAGCAGTACTACGCCATGCTGGACGAACCAGCCATGGCCGCGTAGCTTAGTCCAACCAGCCTCCGGCAAACGCGGCGCGGTTCAAAACGCCTCGCATACCGACCGCCTCAGACAGTTCAGGACCAGCCCCATGACCAGCCATCCCGTCCTCCGTTTCCATGGCGCCGCCGGTACGGTGACGGGGTCGTGTTTTCTCGTCGATCTCGGCTCTGCGAAGGTGCTGGTCGATTGCGGCATGTTCCAGGGCTCGAAAAGCGAGAAGGAACTGAACTACCGGGAGTTTCCCTTCATCGCTTCGGACATTGATGCGGTCATTCTGACCCATGCGCATATCGACCATTCCGGGCTGTTGCCCAAGCTCGCCAAGGCCGGTTTCGACGGGCCGATCTTCGCCACGCGGGGAACCGTCGACCTGTGTTCGGTGATGCTGCCGGATTCGGCGCATATCCAGGAAAGCGAAGTCGACCAGCTCAACCGCCGCAACCAGCGCCGCGGCCGCGACACCGTCGAACCGATCTACGATGCGGCGGATGCCGCCCGTGCGGTGACGATGATGCGCACGGTGCCGTTCAAGAGCTGGCAGCAGGCGGTGCCGGGCCTGCGCTTCCGCTTCTGGAATGCCGGCCACCTGCTCGGCTCGGCCTCGGTCGAAATGGAGATCGAAACGCGCGAGAAGGTGCTGCGGCTGATGTTCTCCGGCGATATCGGCCCGAGCCACAAACTCCTCCAATATGATCCGGAGGCACCGCAGGACTTCGACTATGTGATCTGCGAGAGCACCTATGGCGACACCGATCGCGAGATCGTCGACGAGCGGGCCAGGCGCCATGCGCTGGAAGCGGAAGTGCGCATGGCAGCCAATCCGAACGGCGCGCTGCTCATCCCGTCCTTTGCCGTCGAGCGCACCCAGGAACTGCTGGCCGACCTCGTCCAGCTGATGCGCAGCGGCGCGATCGAGACCTGCCCGATCCTGATCGATTCGCCGCTGGCCACCCGCGCCAGCGAGATCTTCCGCCGCCACGCCCGTGAACTGGAAAACGGCAAGCTGCTGGCCGAGGCGATGGAAGCGCACAATGTCCGCTTCACCGAGACGGTCGAGCAGTCGAAGGCGATCGACAACATGCGCGGCTTCCACATCGTCATCGCGGCGTCGGGCATGTGCGAGGCCGGTCGCATTCGCCACCGGCTGAAGAACTGGCTGTGGCGCGAGGAGGGAACCGTCCTTCTGGTCGGTTACCAGGCGACCGGCACGCTCGGGCGGATTCTCCAGGACGGCGCCTCCACCGTGCGCATCCAGGGCGACGAGATCACCGTGCGGGCGCGCATCCGCGAACTCGACATCTACAGCGGCCATGCCGACGGCCGCGAGCTGACCGAATGGGTGAAGAACCGCCAGCCGATCCGCGCGGGGACCTTCCTCGTCCATGGCGAAGAAGGCGCGCTTGCCGCCTTCAGCCAGCGTCTGGCCGGCTTCCTGCCGCCCGAGCGCATCGTCGTGCCGCGCATCGACGGCGCCTTCGAACTCACCGCCGGCGGAGCCATCGACATCTCCGAAACCAGGCCGCCGCGCATCGATCCGGCCCGCCCCGGCCACAAGGACTGGCACAACGACCTGCAATCGCTGGTGCTCGACCTGCAGGAGGAACTGGCGAAGGCGGGCGACGACAAGGCGCGAGCCGTCATCATCCGGCGGTTGCGGCGTGCGCTCGGCGAGTAGGAGATAGCTCCGTCCGACGCCTCAGTTGCTCGGTATCGGCCGGGTCAGGACGAAAACGGCGCAGGCAACGAGGATTGCCCCGACCAAGAGCTTCAACCACAATTGCGGCGGCCCGGCGAACCAGACGATGACATAGCTGGCCGACATCAGCGAAACCGAGGCGATCTTGGCATTGCGCGAGATCGCGCCCTGCCGGCGCCAGTCGATGAGCGGCTGGCCATAGCGCGGATGGTCGAGCAGCCATTGCTCGAAGCGCGGCGAGGATCGGGCGAACAGCGCGGCGGCGAGGATCATGAAGGGCGTCGTCGGCAGCACCGGCAGAAAGACGCCGACCAGTCCGATCCCGACCATCAGCCAACCGCCCGCCAGCAACAGGACGCGCATTGCTTCTCTCCATCATCCCCGGAATGCGGCCCGGGTGCCGCTTGTTTGTCCTACGCCTGATACAGGCATTCGGATCATAATGCACCGCAGCGCGGCAGAACCGCGGCAAGATGCGGCGATCCGACTTCGCCATGGCGACGGCACATCTCCACCGACTGCGACACGCATGACGCGCCTAGGTAGCATGCGTCCGATTCGCCGCAGCCGCAAGCCGCAGCGGCGGCCAATCGCCCTGCAAATATGGTGATCCGCCTTCTCACATTTCTGCAACGCGGGTCGAAAATCGCCGATTGCGGCAATTTTTCGTTTGCACAACAAGGGGCACGATTGCATGGTCCGGGTTTCTTCATCCAGACGGAATTCAAGGACCATGACTGCAGATACCATCGTGCTCGGCGCCGGCATCATCGGCGTTTCCACTGCCATTCACCTGGCGCGGCGTGGAAGGTCGGTGGTGCTGGTCGATCGCCGCACCGCCGGCGAGGAAACCTCCTTCGGCAATGCCGGCCTGATCCAGCGCGAGGGCGTCGTGCCCTACGGTTTCCCGCAGGATCTTGGTCTGATCCTGCGCTACGGCCTCAACAACCGCATCGACGCCCACTACCATATCCAGGCGATGCTGAAGCTGGTGCCGTTCCTGTCGCGCTACTGGTGGAATTCGAACAAGTCGCGTCACGAGGCGATCGCGCGTGCCTATGCGCCGCTGATCGAGAACTCGATCAACGAACACCGGGACCTGATCGAAGCGGCCGGCGCGGGACACCTCATCCGCAAGGACGGCTGGGTCGAGGCCTTCCGCAGCAATGCGGCGCGCGACACCGAATTCGCCGAGGCCGACCGTCTCGTGCGCGAATACGGCATCAGCTATACCCGTCTCGACAAGGCGGACCTCGCCAAGGCCGAGCCGCATCTCAGCCGCGATTTCGTCGGCGGCCTGAAGTGGAACGACCCCTGGTCGGTGCTCGACCCGCACGGGCTGACCGCGGCCTACCTCAAATATTTCGAAAGCCTCGGCGGCCGCTTCGTCACCGGCGATGCGACGACGCTGACCCCGCGCGCCAGCGGTGCGGGCTGGCAGGTGAAGACCGACGAAGGACTGGTCGAGGGCAAGGACGTGGTCGTCGCGCTCGGCCCGTGGTCGGAGGAAGTGACCCGCAAGCTCGGCTACAAGTTCCTGCTCGGCGTCAAGCGCGGCTATCACATGCACTACGCCCCCGCCGGCAAAGCCAAGCTCAACAACTGGCTGATGGACAAGGAGCGCGGCTATTTCCTCGCGCCGATGAACAAGGGCATCCGGCTCACCACCGGCGCCGAATTCGCCTATCGCGACGCGCCGAAATCGCCGGTCCAGCTCGATCGTGCCGAACGCGTCGCCCGCACCATCTTCCCGCTCGCCGAGCGGCTCGACGCCGAGCCGTGGATGGGGGCGCGCCCCTGCACGCCCGACATGATGCCGATCCTCGGCAAGGCGCCGCGCCACCAGGGCGTCTGGCTCGCCTTCGGCCATGCGCATCACGGCCTCACCCTGGGTCCGGTCACCGGGCGCCTGCTCGCCGAGGCGATGACGGGTGAAAAACCCTTCCTCGACATCTCGGCCTACCGCCCAGAGCGCTTCAACCCCTGAGGCTAGCCTGGGGCCGACACGAAGACGAAACCCATGCCCCCGGTCTGGAAAAGACCGGGGGCAGCTGCTTTTTGAGGCCGCTTATCCCTGCTCCGAGCCGCTCGTCCGGACCGCGCGAAACCACCTCCCGCCCGCGTCGAAAGCGCCCATGCGACTTTGTCTGCTGCGACAGGCTGGAAATGCCGGAAATTCGGTGCTAAGGTCTTTTTCGGTCGATCGACCAATTTCGCCGCCTCTGCAGGCGGCAGACCGGACAAAAAACGATGCACCCGATGCGTCACCGGTCGAGGGGTTCGCAGGCACTGGCAAGGTTATGGTACGCTTTCTGATCTACAACGCGAAGTCGGCCCACCGTTAGCGGTGCACCTTTGCGCGCGCGTGTTTGCACGCCCCCAAGATCAAATCGACCTGTTCCTTTCTTACGGTGCCTCATGGACATTGATAGTTACGCACGAAACTTTTTTGCCGAAAATCCCGACATCGAAGTGCTGGAAGCCTTCGTCATCGACGTCAACGGCGTTCCCCGCGGCAAGTGGATCCCGCGCGAACGGGCGCTGGACGTTCTGACCAAGGGCATGGCGATCCCGCGCTCGGTCTATGCGCTCGACGTCTGGGGTCGCGACGTCAACGCCGCCGGTCTGGCCGAAGGCACCGGCGATCCGGACGGCCTCTGCTTTCCCGTGTCCGGCACGCTGTCGCGCGTCACCTGGCTGTCGCGGCCGACCGCGCAGGTGCTGCTCGAGATGCGCAATCCGGACGGGTCAGGCTTCTACGCCGATCCGCGCCAGGTGCTCGCCGCCGTGCTGGAGCGCTACAAGAAGCTCAAGCTCACCCCGGTGGTCGCGACCGAACTGGAATTCTACCTGATCGACCCGGTCCGCTCGGCGCTCGACCCGGTCCGCCCGCCGAACACCCGCGACGGACGCTGGCACACCGGCCAGACCCAGGTCCTGTCGATCTCCGAACTGCAGGATTTCGAGGAGGTGTTCTACGGCATCTCGACCGCCGCCGGCGCCCAGAACGTGCCGGCCGACACGACGCTGCGCGAGAACGGCCCCGGACAGTACGAGATCAACCTGAACCATGTGCCGGATGCGCTCGCCGCCGCCGACTATGCCGTTCTGCTGAAGCGCATCGTCAAGGGCGTGGCCCGCTGCAACGATCTCGACGCCACCTTCATGGCCAAGCCCTACGGCATGCAGGCCGGCAGCGGCATGCATGTGCATTTCTCCGTGCTCGACGAGGACGGCAAGAATATTTACGTGGGCGAAGACGCGCCTTCGGACCGCCTCATGCACTCGGTCGGCGGGCTGCTCGAAGCCATGGGCGAGAGCATGGCGATCTTCGCCCCGCACCAGAACTCCTATCGCCGGCTGACCCCTTCGGAACATGCGCCGACCTATGCATCCTGGGGTTTCGACAACCGCTCGGCGGCCGTGCGCGTCATCACCGCCTCCAAGCCCGCGACGCGCATCGAGCACCGCGTCGCCGGCGCCGACACCAATCCCTATCTGGTCATCGCCATGATCCTGTCGGCGGCGCTCGCCGGCATGAAGGAAAAGACCCCGCCCGGCGGGGCGATCTCCGGCGACGAGCACGCCATCAGCCACGAGCCGCTGCCGACCAACTGGGACTACGCGATCCAGCGTTTCGCCAAGTCGAGCTTCGCCTATGCGGCGCTCGGGCCGCAATATCGCGGGCTCTATGCGGCCTGCAAACATCAGGAACTGGCGGAATTCGCGCTGCGCGTGACCGATGTCGAATACGACGCCTACATCAGGACGGTGTGACATGAGCGACAAGAACAGGACTTCCGAGACCAATCCCGGCCATGCCCCTTCCTGGTATGCCCATTCGGCCAATGACAAGACGGTGCGCCCGAGCCTCGAAGGCGAGCACACGGCCGATGTCTGCATCGTCGGTGCGGGCTTCACCGGCATTTCCGCCGCACTGCAGCTGGCGGAAAACGGCTACAAGGTGATCGTCGTCGAAGGCGAGCGCGTCGGCTTCGGCGCCTCGGGCCGCAATGGCGGGCAGATCGTCAACGGCTACAGCCGCGACCTCGAAACCATCGCCCGGCGCTACGGACCGGAGAGGGCAAAGCGCCTCGGCGAAATGTCGCTCGAGGGCGGCCGGATCATCCGCGAACGCGCCGCCAGGTACAACATCGCCTGCGACCTGGTCGACGGCGGCTTCTTCGCCGCCTTCACCGACAAGCAGGTGCGCGAGATGGCGCATGTGAAAGCCCATTGGGAGACGCACGGCCATACCGGCCTCGAAATGGTCTCCAAAGCCGAGGTCGGCAAATATGTGAAGTCCGACCGTTATGTCGGCGGCATGATCGACAAGCTCGGCGGCCATATCCATCCGCTCAACCTGGTGCTCGGCGAGGCGGCGGCGGTCGAGAGCCTCGGCGGCAAGATCTTCGAACAGTCGCGCGTCACCGGCGTCGACATGGGCGCCAATCCGGTGGTGCGCACCGCCAGGGGCAGGGTCACGGCGAAATACGTGCTGGTCTGCGGCAATGCCTATCTCGGCAACCTCTTGCCGAAGATCACCGACAAGATGATGCCGGTCTCCTCGCAGGTCATGGCGACCGAACCGCTCGATGCCAAGCTGATCGAGGAGCTGCTGCCGGCCAATTACTGCGTCGAGGATGCCAATTACGTGCTCGACTACTACCGCCGCACAGCCGACAACCGGCTGCTCTACGGCGGCGGCATCGGCTATGGCGGCCAGGACCCGGCCAACCTCACCGGCGTCATCCGGCCCAACATGCTCAAAACCTTCCCGCAGCTTGCGAATACGAAGATCGAGTTCGCCTGGAGCGGCAATTTTGCGCTCACCCTCACCCGCATTCCGCACATGGGCAAGCTCGCCGACAACGTCTATTTCTCGCATGGCGACAGCGGCCATGGCGTGACCACGACGCACCTGCTCGGCAAGATCCTCGGTGAGGCGGTCGCAGGCCATTCCGGCCGCTACGACGTCTGGTCGTCGCTGACCGCCCTGCCCTTCCCCGGCGGCAAGACCTTCCGCGTGCCGCTCACCGTGCTCGGCGCCTGGTGGTACGGCATGCGCGACAAGCTCGGCGTCTAAGGAGAACCCCATGCGTACAGTCACAGTCGCTGCAACCCAGATGGCCTGCACCTGGGATATCCCCGGCAATATCGCCCGCGCCGAAAACCTGATCCGCAAGGCGGCCGCTAAGGGCGCCCAGATCGTGCTGATCCAGGAGCTGTTCGAGGCCCCCTATTTCTGCCAGGACCAGATCGGCGAATTCTTCGACATGGCCAAGCCCTTCGCGAACAATCCGCTGATCGCGCATTTTTCCGGGCTCGCCGCCGAGCTGAACGTCGTTCTGCCGGTGAGCTTCTTCGAGAAGGCCGGCCAGACCTACTTCAACAGCGTGGCGATCGTCGATGCGGACGGCACGGTGCTGGGCCTCTACCGCAAGAGCCACATCCCCGACGGCCCCGGCTATACCGAGAAATACTATTTCTCGCCCGGCGATACCGGTTTTCGGGTCTGGCAGACGAAGCACGCCCGCATCGGCGTCGGCATCTGCTGGGACCAGTGGTTCCCGGAAGCCGCCCGCGCCATGGCGCTCCAGGGCGCCGAGCTGCTGTTCTATCCGACCGCGATCGGCTCGGAACCGCAGGACCCGACCATCGACAGCGCCGCCCACTGGCAGCGCGTCATGCAGGGCCATGCGGCGGCGAACATCATGCCGGTGATCGCGTCGAACCGCATCGGCACGGAGCCGGGCCGCAAGGGCACGGAACTCACCTTCTACGGCTCCTCCTTCATCGCCGACCAGACCGGCGAAAAAGTCGCCGAGGCGGACCGGGCGAGCGAAGCCGTCCTCACCGCCACCTTCGACCTCGACGGCATTGCCCGCCAGCGCAGCAACTGGGGCCTCTTCCGCGACCGCCGGCCGGAGCTCTATACGCCGCTCTTGACGATGGACGGGCGGGTCTAGGGCGAGCTTCAAGCTGAGCCCCACCTTGGGATAGCCCCCTCACCAAGAAAATCTGCGACTTGAGCCCTTCGGGCCAAGATCGCGATTTTCTATCCTCTCCCACAAGGGGAGAGGAGACCTGCCGCCTTGCACGACACTCTGCCTCTCCCCTTGTGGGAGAGGTTACAAAATCACGATCTTAGCGCAGCTAAGTCGTAGATTTTGTTGGTGAGGGGGAAAGCAGCGGAAGCCCAGGCTTCCGTGTCCTGCAGCCCGCCAGCACATTGTCGACGAGGCTTTTCGCGCTTTTGCGCATTGCCCCTCATCCGCCTGCCGGCACCTTCTCCCCGTAAACGGGGAGAAGGAACAAGGGGCACCGCGGCGGCCATCCCCTCTCCCCGCTTGCGGGGAGAGGGTCAGGGTGAGGGGCAGCCCCTCCCTACCCCAGCCCCTTCATCGCATCCGCGACAATCCCCTCGACGCTCTGATCGATATCGACCGTCACCACACCCGGCTCGCCGGTCGGAACCTCGAGCGTTGCGAGCTGGCTGTCGAGCAGGGAGAGCGGCATGAAATGGCCGGTGCGGGCGCCCATGCGTTCGGTGAGCAGGTCGCGGGAGCCGTGCAGATAGACGAAGGCCAGTGCGCCGCCGGTCGCGGCACGCAGGCGGTCACGGTAGATCCTCTTCAGCGCCGAACAGGAGACGACGATGCCCTCGCCGCGCGTGAGCGAGCCGGCCATTTCCGCGCCGATGATGTCGAGCCATGGCCAGCGGTCGTCATCGGAAAGCGGCGTGCCCTTGGCCATCTTCTCGACATTGGCCGCCGGATGCAGCGCGTCGCCCTCGATGAAGGCGAGGCCCAGCCGTTCGGCGAGCAGCGCGCCGACCGAGGACTTGCCGCAGCCGCTCACCCCCATGACGATGATCGCCGCCGGGCGGCTGGTCGAAATTCCCTGCAAGTGCGCGTGCTCCCCGATACGGCGCCATGCCGTCTGGTCGCGACCTTACCGGGCGGTGCCGTGATTTCAACCCGCGACAGCCGGCCATCCACGACGCGTACGGGGAAGGTTCGAATGCAGCCCACAGGCTTGGGCTCGGGCTCGGGTTTGGCCGTGGGAACCATGCCTCAGCCGGCCCGGATCTCCGCCGCGATCTTTTCCGCCATGGCGATCACCGGCGCATTGGTGTTGCCGCCGATCAGGGTGGGCATGACCGAGGCGTCGACGACGCGCAGGCCCTCGACCCCGCGCACCTTGAGATGGGGATCGACCACGGAGGCCTCGTCGCCGCCCATGCGGCAGGTGCCGGCCGGATGATAGATGGTTTCGGCCCGCTCCCGGATGGCGGCCTCCAGCTCGGCATCGGAGCTTCCGGTCGGGTAGAGTTCGCGGCCGCGATAACGCGCCAGCGGACCGGCCTCCATGATGTCGCGCATCAGCCGCGTGCCGGCGACCATGCCGTCGAGGTCGCGCCGGTCGGAAAGATAGGCGGGATCGATCAGCGGCGCCGCCGTCGGATCGGCGCTCTTCAACCCGACGCGGCCGCGCGAATGGGGCCTGAGCAGGCAGACATGGCAGGAATAGCCGTAGCCCATGTGCATGCGCCGCGCGTGGTCGTCGACCATGGCGACGACGAAATGCAGCTGGATGTCGGGACGATCGAGCGCCGGATCGGTCTTGAGGAAGGCGCCGGATTCGGCAAAGGTCGAGCGCAGCAGGCCGGTCCCTTCGCGCTTCCATTCGCCCGCCGCCTTGCCCATGGCCTTGAGGCCGGTGAAGCCGATGCCCAGCAGGTCGGTGTCGGCGGAACGGTAGACGCTGGTGTAGTCGAGATGATCCTGCAGATTGGCGCCGACCTCCGGACGGTCGGCGACGACGGAAATGCCGTGGCGCCGCAGTTCGTCGGCCGGGCCGATGCCCGACAGCATGAGCAGCTGCGGCGATTGCAGCGCGCCGCTCGAGACCAGCACTTCGCGGGCGGCCAGCGCGGTCTCCTCGCGCCGCCCGATGCGATAGGCGACGCCGGTGGCGCGGCCCTTGGTCGTGAGGATGCGGCTCGCCCGGGCGCCGGTGATGACGGTGAGGTTCGGCCGGTCGAGGTGATCGTGCAGATAGGCGGCCGCGGCCGAGCAACGCTCGCCCTTTTTCGGCCCCTTCCAGAACTGCGTCGCCTGGTAGAGGCCGAGCCCCTCCTGGTCCTCGCTGTTGAAGTCGTCATTGGCGCGAAAGCCGCGCGATACGCCCGCTTCGAGGAAGGCCTTGTTGATCGGCCGGACCCAGTCGGCGTTGGAGACCTGCAGGGGACCGCCCGCGCCATGCAGTACGGACGCGCCGCGCTCATTGTCCTCGGATTTCAGGAAATGGGGTAGCATGTCGGCGAAGGACCAGCCCGTGCAGCCCCGAGCCGCCCAGTCGTCGTAATCCGAGGCATGGCCGCGCACGTAGAGCATGGCGTTGATCAGGCTCGAGCCACCGAGTCCGCGGCCGCGCGGCTGATAGGCACGCCGGCCGTTGAGTTCGGCCTGCGGCTCGGTTTCGAAGCACCAGTTGGCCGAGCGCAGCCGCCCGGGTACGATGGCCGCCGCGCCCGACGGCACCCGCAGCAGCAGGTCGCGGCCGTTACCGCCCGCCTCGATCAGGCAGACCTTGAGGGCCGGATCCTCGCTCAGCCGCGCCGCCAGCACGGAACCTGCCGAACCACCGCCGGCGATCACATAGTCGAACATGTCAGGCACCCCTCCCAAAGCCACCAGCGGGGCGTTCCTCAACGCCCTTCCGCCTTCGGACAGACAGCTTTCGTCTTCCGTTTACGTAAACGTATTTCGGTCCTTGCCGCATCTCAAGAGGTGGATCGTGATCGGCCGACCTTTTTCTGCGAGACGCCACGAAGGGCACAACGAAAAACCCCGCCGCTTGGCAAAGCGACGGGGTTCGATGGGAAGCGGGCAATCGTCAGGCGGCCGGGACGGAGACCGGCGGCACCGGAATGACGTTCTGCCGTCCGAATTCATTGATCCCGAGCAGGAAGTTGATCTGCGGGCGCGCCTTGACCAGATCGTCGATCGTGTATTCGCTCAGCACGTTGAAGAAGGCGTTGAGCGCCTTGCGCAAGGCCGAGTTCAAGCCGCAGCTGTCGATCAGCGGGCAGTCGACGTCGCCGTCGTCCTCGAAGCATTCGGCCATGGCGAAGCTGTCCTCGGTGACCTTGACCACATCGAACAGGGTGATCTTGTCGGCCGGGCGCCCGAGGCGCACGCCGCCATTGCGGCCCCGCACGGTTTCCACCAGTCCGGCCTTGTTGAGAGGCTGGAGAATCTTGAACAGGAAGAGTTCGGAGACACCGTAAGCCTTGGCGATTTCCGGGATACGACTCAGGTGATCCTTGTTGGCCGCACAGTACATCAGCATGCGAACCGCGTAATTCGTCTGTTTTGTCAACCGCATGCGTGGCTCCCTAGACTCGTCTTTCGGTTCCTATAGCGGATTCCGTAGTTTTGAACAATTCCAAAATACTCAAGTTCACGCTTCACGTGTCCGTGAGTCCCGAATGTCGCATTGACAGCTCGGAAAATCCTGAATATCAGGCTCAACAAATGTAGTCACTCGCGCAAGGAGATACCATGCCTTCAGTCAAATTTATCCGCAGTGCGCTTCTCGGCTCTGTCGCATTCGCCGCAACGGCCGGCATGGCGATGGCTGACGGCGAGGTCAACATCTATTCCTACCGCCAGCCGGAGCTGATCCAGCCGCTGGTCGACGCATTCACCAAGGAGACCGGAATCGAGGCCAACGTGCTGTTCCTCGACAAGGGCCTGGTCGAACGCATCGCCGCCGAAGGCGCGAACTCCCCGGCGGACGTCATCCTCACCGTCGACATCGGCCGCCTCGTCGAGGCCAAGGACGGCGGCGTCACCCAGCCGCTGTCGAACGAGGTCATCAACAAGGACATTCCGGCGCAGTATCGCGATGCGGCCGGCGAATGGTTCGGTCTGACGACCCGCGGACGCGTCGTCTACGCCTCCAAGGAGCGCGTATCGGAAACGGCCATCACCTATGAGGAACTGGCCGACCCGAAGTGGAAGGGCCGGATCTGCATGCGCGACGGCCAGCATTCCTACAATATCGGCCTGTTCGCCTCGATGGTCGCCCATCACGGCGCCGAATACACCGAGAAGTGGCTGACGGGGCTGAAGCAGAACCTGGCGCGCAAGCCCGACGGCAACGACCGCAGCCAGGCCAAGGCGATCATGTCCGGAGAATGCGACATCGCCCTCGGCAACACCTATTACGTCGGCCTGATGGTGACCAACGAGAAGGACCCGGAAGAGAAGGAATGGGCCGCCGCCACCAAGATCCTCTTCCCCAATGCCGCCGACCGCGGCACGCATGTGAACATTTCCGGCATGGCGCTCGCCAAATATGCGCCGAACAAGGACAATGCCGTCAAGCTGATGGAATTCCTCGCCTCGCGCAAGGCGCAGGAGATCTATGCCGAGCAGGTGTTCGAGTATCCGGTACTGCCGGGCGCGAAGGTGTCGGACGTGGTCGCCTCGTTCGGCGAGATCAAGCCGGACACCCTGCCGCTTTCCGACATCGCCGCCAACCGCAAGACGGCCTCGGAACTGGTCGACAAGGTCGGCCTCAACGATGGCCCGACGCAATAACGGATCGCAACGGCATCCATTCGAAGGGCGGCTATGGGCCGCCCTTTTTCGTTGCGGCCTCCGCGGCCCATTGATCGATCTGCCGGCGGCGGTCCGGCGTGCCGGGATGGGTGGAGAAGATCGTCGTGTCGCTGCGGTCGCCGAGCTTTGTCTCGATGATCTCGAAGAAGCGGCCGATGGCCGCCGGGTCATGGCCGGCCTTCGCCATCAGGTCGACCGAGATCCGGTCCGCCTCGCTCTCGGCGGAACGGGAATAGGACAGCGTCAGGAGTGCTGCGCCGTCGGTCAGGATTTCCTCCCCGGCGCTGCCGATGTCGCCGGCGATCAGCATGATCAGGGCTGCGGTTCCCGCCGCCCGATAGAACTGCCGCAGCGAATGGTCCCGCTCCACATGGCCGATCTCGTGGGCCAGCACGCCGAGGATCATTTCGGTGTCGCCCGCGGCAAGCTCGACCAGTTCGTCGGTGATCACCAAGGTTCCGTCCGGCAGGGCAAAGGCGTTCGGCCCGATCAGCCCGCCTTTTCGGAAATGCAGCGCGTAGCCGTCGGCACCCCGATCCGACAGCGCGGCGATCTCCTCGAACTTCGCCTCGATCTCGCCCTGGCGCGGTTGCGGCAAATCACTCTCGGAGAAGACCGCCTGATCGAGCGAGGCGAGCGTGCCCGACGCCATCATGTCGGCCACCGCCGGTGGCGTCACCAGCACCGCCACCTCGACCAGCACCGGCAGCGCATAGCGATAGATGGCGCCGGCCAGCAGGAAGACCACAACCACCAGGCCGAGCAGCCGGGGATGGAACCGCTCCAGTTCATGGACCAGCCCGCCCCGATGCAGCCGGCGCGCGCTGAGCCAGGCATCGACCGCATCATTGTCCTCGGTCTCGAACAGCGAACCGTCGACGAAACCGATGCGCCGCGGGATCCGGCCGACCCGCGCGGAAATAGTGACGGCATCCACGTCGTTGACCGAGACGGGATCGCCGGCCACGCCGTCGAGCCGTACCGAAAGCGTCCTGCCGTGCGACAGGAGCCGCGCCGCAAGCGCGCGGCTGGAACGCGGCGGATGCCAATGGCCGACGGCGATGATTTCTCCCTCAGAAGCCAAAATCGAAACCTTCCATGTCGAGATATTCGGCGGTGACCGCCGAGCCGCTGGCCTCGATCGAGGCCATCACGTCGCCGATGTCGCCGTCGATGATCATGCCCGAATGCCCGACCATATAACGTTGCTCGCGCACGGCCGCCCAGGGGCGCATCAGGCCGAGCGTCAGCACGGTGACGAGCAGGTTGGAGACGACGATCCACAGATAGCGCAGGCGCCCCATGTCGCTGAACAGCCGGTGACGGCCATCGAGAAGCGTTGCGTTCATCACCACATTGCGCACGCCCACGCGGTAGAGCAGGGCGGCGATCGCATAGACGATCAGGAACGGGATCATTGTGCCGTAGATGGTCGCAATGATCTGAATGGCAGGCTCTTCCTCATCGGCTGCGCCGGCCATGGCGCCGCTTGCCGCATAGATCATGATGCCCAGACCAACCGCGATCGCCGCGCCGATCAGCGTGACGATGATCGCCGGTACCCAGGCACGGTAGAGCTTGCCGATCCGTGGGTCGGTGGCGAAGGAACGGTCGCCGTAGCGCAGGTTGTTGAAGACGTAGCGGTAAAGCCAGCGGCTGGCAAGCGGCGCCAGGAAACCGAGGCTGAAGAACGCGACCAGCCCGCCGAGGATCACCGAGACGAAGGCGCCCCAGGGCGTTCCCTTGAAATCGAAGCGGACGTTGCGGTAGCTCGTCACCCGGGCGGAAAAGCGCAGGCCCCGCGACAGCAGCCACGGCAGGGCGAGCAGCACGACGAAGGGCAGGACGAGGCCCGCCAGCGGATAGAACACGCTGACGACCTGCACCACGACGAAGAAGACGAAGACGATGGCGCGGCCGATCAGGATCTGCAAACCGCGCGCATGATAGTCGAAGGAATGGTTGTCGACGAAGCTGTTGCCGTAGAAGTAGCGGTTGCGGCGCACCTTGGCCCAGGCGGAATAGATGCCGAGGGTTATGATCGTCAAAAGGATATTGACGATCCAGATGCCGAAATACTCTCCGGCCTGCCCGCGGAATTCGCCCCGCGTCACCTGCGACACAGGTCTTGTCTCTGTCATGCCCCAGCCCTTTCGTCGGCGAATCTGCCCATGCATCCCCCGACGCACGCAACCGCGACAGACCTGCCACGGCTTTTCGTCTATCGCAAGTTGACCCAACGGAAAACGGGCCCCTTTCGGGACCCGTCTTCAAGGCTATCCAGATATTTCCGAACCAGGGTCAGGGAGACCAGGCCCGGCCTGTGACAGGCGTCACTTCATCGTCGGGATGGAGAACTCGGCGCCGTCCTTGATGCCCGACGGCCAGCGCGAGGTGACCGTCTTGGTGCGGGTCCAGAACTTGATCGAGTCGGTGCCGTGCTGGTTCAGGTCGCCGAAGGACGAGGCCTTCCAGCCGCCGAAGGTGTGATAGGCGAGCGGAACCGGGATCGGAACGTTGACGCCGACCATGCCGATATTGATGCGGCTGGTGAAGTCGCGGGCGGCATCGCCGTCACGGGTGTAGATTGAGACGCCGTTGCCGTATTCGTGCTTCATCGGCAGCGAGAGGGCTTCCTCGTAGTTCTTGGCGCGGACGACCGAGAGAACCGGTCCGAAGATCTCGGTCTTGTAGATGTCCATGTCCGGGGTGACGTCGTCGAACAGGCAGCCGCCGACGAAATAGCCGTTCTCATAGCCCTGCAGCTTGAAGCCGCGGCCGTCGACGACGAGCTTGGCGCCTTCCTCGATGCCGCGATCGATCAGGCCGAGGATGCGGGTCTGGGCTTCCTTGGTGACGACCGGGCCGAAATCGGCCTTTTCGTCATTGTAGGGGCCGATGCGCAGCTTCTCGACCATCGGGGCGAGCTTGGCGATCAGGCGATCGGCGGTTTCCTGGCCGACCGGTACGGCGACCGAGATCGCCATGCAGCGTTCGCCGGCCGAGCCATAGCCCGCGCCGATCAGGGCGTTGGCGGCCTGGTCGAGGTCGGCGTCCGGCATGATGATCATGTGGTTCTTGGCGCCGCCGAAGCACTGGGCGCGCTTGCCGCTCGCGGTTGCCGTCGCATAGACGTAGCGGGCGATCGGGGTCGAGCCGACGAAGGAGACGGCGCCGATGTCGGGATGGTTGAGGATCGCGTCGACCGCACCCTTGTCACCATTGACGACGTTCAAGACGCCGGCCGGAAGACCGGCTTCGATCATCAGTTCGGCAAGGCGGATCGGCAGCGACGGGTCACGCTCGGAGGGCTTGAGGATGAAGGCGTTGCCGCAGGCGATCGCCGGGGCGAACATCCACATCGGGATCATGCCGGGGAAGTTGAACGGGGTGATGCCGGCGCCGATGCCGACCGGCTGGCGGATCGAGTACATGTCGATGCCGGGGCCGGCACCTTCGGTGAACTCGCTCTTGGAGAGATGCGGAATGCCGATGACGAACTCGCAGACTTCGAGGCCGCGG
The DNA here is from genome assembly GCF_059424725.1 of Allorhizobium sp. GW101-3B10. Lineage (NCBI taxonomy): Bacteria > Pseudomonadati > Pseudomonadota > Alphaproteobacteria > Hyphomicrobiales > Rhizobiaceae > Allorhizobium > Allorhizobium sp. GW101-3B10. Next base: position 3,108,521 of record NZ_JBWKZR010000001.1, read on the forward strand.
ATGATGTCGCCCTTGGCGTCCTCGATCGTCTTGCCGTGCTCCTTGGAGAGCATTTCGGCCAGTTCGTTCATGTTGTCGTTCAGCAGCTGGACGAACTTCATGAAGACGCGCGCGCGGCGCTGCGGATTGGTGTTGGCCCAGCCCGGCTGCGCTTCCTTGGCGTTCTGCACGGCAGCGTCGAGTTCGGCGACGCTCGCGAGCGCCACGGTCGCCTGGACCTCGCCGGTTGCCGGGTTGAAGACGTTGCTCGAGCGACCGCTCGTGCCGGCGACGTGCTTGCCGCCGATGTAATGGCCGATTTCACGCATGGATGTGCCTCCTCAGATTTTGTTTGATGAGGCAGCATCCCACTGCCCCGAGGACAAAGCAATGTCCTGGAATAGGCAACCGCTGTGCATATTTCGACTAACGATATGGCAGTTGGCGATTTCCGGCTATGCGCGTGCGCACAGCCTGGGTTCACCCTCGATCTCGGCCTGCACCAGCGAAAAATGCGCGCCGCTGGCCGCGCGGACGCCGGATGCGCTTGCCAGCGTGGCGTTGTGCATGGCGCTGGTCGCATCGCCCGCCGCGAATATGCCGGGCCAGCTGGTGGCTCCCATCTGGTCGATGCGGATGAACTGGCCGGTCGGGCCATCCTCCAGTTCAAGACCGAGATCGTCGGCCAGCGAGCCGACGAGGCTTGTCTTCGGCTGAACGAACAGGCCGACAATGCCCATTAGCCGGCCATCGGCCAGCCGCGCGGCGCTTAACGTCCCGCCCTCGCCCAGCAATTCCACCACGTGTGCTGTCTCTACAGCGACGTTGCGGACCGCCAGACGGCCACGCTCGGCATCGTCCAGCTCCATGCCCTCTGCCGGGAACAGCGTGGTAGGCCCCCAATCGGGCAACATTAGTGCCTGATGCAGCCCGATCTTGTTAGTCAAGAGGATGCCGATCGGCCCGCCGCTGAATTCGTAACCGTGGCAATAGGGGCAATGGGCCACCGACTGGCCCCAGCGTTCCGCCAGGCCAGGCACGTCAGGCAAGGTATCGCTAACGCCGCCGGCCAGGATCACGCGCGAACCCGTTATCGCCGCGCCGGACGCTAGCGCGACAGCAAAGCCCTTGCCCTCGGCCTTGATCGCCGTCGCTTCGTCCTGTCGCAACAGGAAATCCGGATAAGGCATGAGTTGCTCCACGGCGGTCTGCCGGATCAGCGTCGGCGCTTTGCCGTCCTGTCCCAGAAAACCGTGCGACGCATGAGCAAAACGGTTGCGTGGCTTGCCGGCATCGATCACCGCGACGCGGCGGCGGGCGCGCACCAGCTGCATGGCTGCCGAAAGGCCGGCAAAGCTGCCGCCGATGATGATGACGTCGAATTCCATGATCTCGCTCCCTGCTATTCTCGTATCTTTATAAGTTACATAAAACAGCCGAGTCAACATCTCGCAACTTCACTTGTTGCGAAATGCGTTTCGGGCTATCAGGACACTGAACCCAAGGAGTTGCCGATGCGCGGAGATACCAGGCTATCGCGGATGCTGCATGTACTGATCCATCTCGGCCACCACCGTCCTGTCATGACCTCGGAAGCGATCGCGGACATGCTGGGCACCAATCCGGTCGTGGTTCGCCGCACCATGGCGGGCCTGCGCGACCGTGGCTATGTGCAATCGGAAAAGGGCCATGGTGGCGGCTGGAGCCTCAAGGTGCCGCTGGATGCGATCACCTTGCTCGATGTCTACGAGGCGCTGGAACGCCCGCCGATGTTCTGCCTCGTTCCATCTGCCGAACACGCCGAATGCCTGGTGGAAAAAGCCGTCAACACGGCGCTGGACGACACCCGCCGCGAAGCCGAAGCACTGATGCTGAAGCGTTTCTCCACCATCAAGCTCTCCGATATCGCGACCGAATTCGAGCAGCGCATGTCCGTACTTGCGCATAAGCCACATCAATCCATGTAGTGCGGCGCCAAGTTTTTGTTGTCCGGTTGTGTAAAAAACGAAACATGCCATGATGATCGATGAGCCCCGACCGGAACAACCGATCTCATGACAAAAGAACCCAGCCATGAATTGGGATGATGTGCGCATGTTCCTCGCGGTCGCCCGCGCGGGCCAGTTTCTTGGGGCGGCCCGCAGGCTTGGCGTGAACCACGCGACCCTGTCGCGGCGGGTGGCGGCGCTTGAAGCATCGCTCGGCAGCGCACTGCTTCGACGTCACACCAGCGGCTGCGCGCTGACGCCAGAGGGCGAGGTGTTCCTGGCGGCGGCCGAGCGCATGGAGACCGAGATGCTTTCGGCTCAGTCGCGGATCGGCCGGATCGACAGGGCGGTGGCCGGCACGGTCAGGATCGGCGCGCCGGACGGCTTCGGCGTCGCCTTCCTCGCCTCGCGGCTGGGGCGGCTGACGGAGCGTTTTCCCGACCTCAAGATCCAGCTGGTGCCGGTGCCGCGCGCCTTTTCGCTGTCGCAGCGCGAGGCCGATATTGCCATCACCATCGAGCGGCCGGAACAGGGCCGGCTGATCTCCTCGAAGCTCACCGACTATACGCTTGGGCTTTACGGCTCGCGGACCTATCTCGAACGGCACGGTATGCCCGATAGCGTGGAGGTGCTCATGGCCCATCACAGGATCGGCTATGTCGAGGACCTGATCTTCTCGCCCTCGCTCAACTATACCGGCGAGATCATGCGCAACTGGGATGCCGCCTTCGAGATTTCCTCGGCCATCGGCCAGACGGAGGCCGTGCGCTCCGGCGCCGGCATCGGCATCCTGCACGACTACATCGCCCGCCAGCATGCCGAACTGGTCCGCATCCTGCCCGAGGTCACCATCCGCCGGGCCTACTGGACGACCTATCACGAGAGCGCGCGCGAACTGGTCCGCGTGCGCACCGTGGTGCAGTTCCTGCAGGAACTGATCGACGAGAACCGGCGGATCTTCGTGTGAGCCGGAACCGCCGCCGGTCTAGTGGCCGGGGATCGTGCACGGACCCCAGCCGGAGCCTTCCCGGTAGTGCTTCTCGTTCTGGCAGGGCGAACCGTCGCTGGTCTTGCGCGACCCGCATTTGCGCGCCTCACCGGTCTTGCCGATCCCTTTGGCCCGCTCCTGGCGCAGGTATGTGACCCATTTCTGCCGCTTCTCCCGCTCCGCCATCCATTCCGCCTTGTGGGCGGGCAGCAGGGACAGGACCTCCTGGCAAGCCGCAATCAGCTCCTGCGCATTGGCGATGTTGCCGGCCGTCTCCGGCGGCACCTTGTGGCCCTTGCGCCTGCACTCGGCGATCATCCTGTTCTGGCGGGCGATATATTGCTGGTGCTCGCGGATATGCCGCTTCTCCATCGCCTCCGCATCGCGGTTGCGCTGGATCTGCGAGCGGGCGTCCGCCAGTTCGTTGTCGTACTTGCTGATCCTGTCGTCGAAGTCGCTGACGGAGCCGGGAAACGGACTGGGCTTCCCAAGGCTCTCGACGGGCGTCAACGATGGCCACCCCGGAATTCCTGACATGCTCTCCCCCTTCTCTGTGGAGGGTGAAGACGCCCTCCCCACTGCCGCAGGAGGAATATCGTCCCGAGATGCAACCCTCGTCAAACACTCTTTCGTATAAGTTGCATCCGCTGTCCTTTGAACGGGACCGGGCTTCGACCTTGGCGCGGAGAGAGGACCACCGCCCGCGGCACGGCCAGGGCCGGCAGACGCCGGCCCTGGCCTGCGCAATTGCCGCTCCGCGCGGTTCGGATTATACAGCCCGAGCCCCAAAGCGGGCGCGGCGATGAAGAGGACGGATATGGCACACATGAGAGACGCAACGAAACGCAGCGGGACGCGAGCCGCGTTCCTATTCGCTTCCTCGCTCGGCATCATCCTCTCCGCCGGCCCGGCCTCCGCCCATGCGCTGGGCGGCGTGATGGGTGGTTTCGGCAGCGGTTTCGGCCATCCGCTCGCCGGCTTCGACCATTTCCTCGCCATGCTGGCGGTCGGCCTGTGGGGCGCGCAGATGGGCGGGCGGTCGGTCTGGACGCTGCCGGCGACCTTCCCGCTGATCATGTGCATCGGCGGCATTTTCGGCATGCTCGGCATCGGTCCCGGCGCCTATATCGAAACCGGCATCGCGCTCTCGCTGATCGTGCTCGGCGGTTCGATCGCGGCGCGCTGGATCGCCCCGGAATGGGCGGCGCTCGCAATCGTCGCGGTCTTCGCCTTCTTCCACGGCTATCCGCACGGGCAGGAGGCGCCGCGGGCCGTCGATCCGGCGGCCTACACCGTCGGTTTCGTCGTCTCGACCGGCCTCATCCACATCCTCGGCATCGGCGTCGGCTTCGGTCTCGGACGGTTCTATGAGGGCTATGTGGTCCGGGCGCTCGGCCTGTTCATCGGCGCCTGCGGCGTCTATTTCCTCGTCACCTGAACGGACCGGCGCGGCGCGGCCTTCGCCGCCTCACGCCTCGGCGCGGACCGCCCTGCGGCCCGGCACCAGGCCGAGCACGATCGCGCAGCCGCCGATGATGATCAGGCCGCCGATCATCTGCACGAGCGACAGCGGTTCGCCGAGGAACAGCGCGCCGACCAGCACGGCAACGGCCGTCACGGCGAATTCGACGCTGATCGCCCGCGTCGCGCCGATCGAGGCGACCAGGCCGAAATAGAGAACATAGGTCATGGCGCTCATCACCCCGGCGAGCACCAGCAGATAGCCATAGTCGATCAGCCGCGGCACGCCCGGCACCGGCACGGCGAGAAGCAGCGGCAGGGTCATCAGCCCGCCGAACAGGAAGGCGCCGATCGTCACCTCCCAGGCGCCGACGCCCTGGAGGCGGCGGCTCGCATAATTGCTGCCGAAGGCGGCGCAGAGGCAGGCAAACAGCGTTCCGGCGCAGCCGAGCACGAAGGCGACATTGACCGGCGCGGCCGGGAAGCCGACCAGCAGAACCACGCCGACGAAACCGATCAAGAGGCCGAGCAGCCGTTGCGGCGTGATGCGCTCCAAGCCCCAGACCTGGCCGATCAGCATGGAAAACATCGGGATTGTCGCCACCAGGATCGCCGCCATGGCCGTGCCGATCAGCGGGGTGGCATAGGAGAGCCCGACCAGCTGGCCGGCAACCGTGGTGGCCCCGACCACCGCAAAGGGCCGCCAGCCGGCGCTAAAATGCAGGCCGCGGCCCGTGGCCCGGGCGATGAAAAACAGCGTCAGGCCGGCGACGAAGCAGCGAAAGGTGACGGCGCCCACCCAGCCGAAGGCGGAAACCACCTTCAACAGCAGCAGAAAGGACAGGCCCCAGGCCAGAGCCAGGAACAGATAGGCGGCAAAATCCTTGGGCTTCATCGACTGGCCAAACAATTCCGCTTAGCGGCGGTGGAGGGAAACGGGAGTGGATGCTGGCTGACTATCGATGCAGGTGGGCGGGGTCAAGGCGGGGGGATCAGGTTCTGGAGAACCACGGCAGAGCGGCAGCAAACACGAGGCTTATAGCCCGAAGGAACCGCAGCATCGCTTAAAGCGTTTACCGCTGCCGCATTCGCACCGGGAATTTCGGCTCTGATTGGCTCGCCTCCGGATTGGCAAACCCGGACCGAAACCCATTCTTCCGGAGAAACGCGCCCCCTTGGCATTAACGCCCACCGACATACCGTCATTCATTACGTCGAACAATACCGATGGACCGTCCACCTCTAGGTCCTGAGCGTAAAACTTTTGGCCAGCAGGGGTACGTACATAGAACTCCTGATCGTCACACAAGAAGTGAACGCCATTCACTCTCATGTTCAGTCGCTCGATCACGAGCGTATGCGGCGGCTCGGTACGAATTTGAAGAGCGATGTCTCGGGGAGCGTTTCTAATTGTTATCCGTTGCCCAACAACTGTAACGTCCCAGTTGTCCGATGGGCTCCGCCATTCGTTGTCGACTATCTGAAGAATCAGGTGACCTACCTCGTCTCTTAATTCTGCGTTGAGTCGGTACGGTCCCCCAGATTCCTCCGGAGGGTTGATCCAAAGAACTGGCCGCTCGTCGACGCGGATCAGGCACTGGCAGTCTGTTGCTGTGGTGGGGCCCAGCTTAATCTGCAAAGGGCCATCGCCAACCCCGAACGCCTCACGGGAGTATCCTTTCTGCAGAGCCTTCGGCGCCTTCATGGCCTCCAGAACTTCCTGTTTGGATGTCCACCCTTTGGTAACGCGTCCGTGATGCTCAAGGCATAGAAACGTCATCTTTCGCGGATCGTGCTCGACCGCGTCCCAGAACGGTGGATCCACGTGTTCGTATTCGCCAATTGCCTTGCCGCAAATCACACAACCGAAACCCGAATTCCTCCGAATCGTCCGCTGGATCTCACTTCCAATCACTCGGCTTAACCCGTGTTTGTTTACGTTTGACATTTCCCTCTCCACCGCAATCTTAGTTGCCTGGAATAATCCACCGTACCGAGCATCGAGTCTACCGCACAATCGATCACGCGAAGCTCGGCTGAAGGGCACTGGTCACTTTCGAAGCGTCATCGGGGTTTGTGGCGGTCCACTCCCGCAGCGAAATGTACTTCGCGCTGCAATCACAAACAGCCAACGCCTGGCACTGACCGGATAACAGCTCTTTTGTAGTTTGGAACGGGACGAGAAAATTTCTGCGTGCGGGGTCAAATTACCGCAAGTCCACGCAGCCTACGTGCAGCGACCATACAAAGGTCTCGGTCACTTCCGGGACGCAACTAAATGGGAGAAAAAAATGGTACGGTTGGGGGGTCTCGAACCTCCGACCTCAGGTGCCACAAACCTGCGCTCTAACCAACTGAGCTACAACCGCACATCGGGCGTCCAAGACGCCTTGAGGGGTCACATACGGACAGTTGGCGTCTTTTTCAAGCCTTTTTTGCACCAAACGAAAAAAGGCCGGGACAAGTGCCCCGGCCTTCAAGTCCTTGGGAGGACAGATGTCTTTTGATCAGGCGGCCTTGAAGGTCGACATGACCTTTTCAGCGGCTTCCTTGCCCGGCTTCACCACGGTCTCGGCAACCTTCTTGGCGGCTTCCTGCATGGCCTTGGCCTGCTCGATGGTGACTTCGGCCTGCTTGCGGATGAAGGAGGTCTGCAGTTCGACCAGTTCGGCGATCGACTTGACGCCGAGCAGGGCTTCCATGTGCGACAGCGACATTTCGGCATTGGTGCGCAGCGCGTCGATGGCCTTGAGGCCGAGTTCGACGGTGCCGGCCTGGGCGGTCTGGAGCGTCGTTTCGACGGTCTTGGTGGCTTCTTCGGTCGCGGTCTTCATCTTGGCATAGGCGTCCTTCGACTGGGCTGCGCCCTTTTCGGCGAAGTCGCGGAAGGTTTCGGTGACCTTTGCCGGGTCGAATGCGGTGGCGGAGAAGGAGAATGCGTCCTTGGTGGTATTGGCAGCCATGTGAGTGCTCCTCGTTTGAGCGGGTCAGCGATCGGCGGGCCCGGTTGTGTTCGATGAATTGTATATAGCACTGGTCATTGTGCATTGCAATATATTTGTGCAGTGCAATATGCAATTTATCCGCGTTGCCGCGGATTAACCCTGTTGGGCGAAACCGGCACGCCTTGCTGGACCCGAAAGCCGTGGCTAGGTATTAAAAATCTGTTAATTTGCCGCGGTTGACGGCATTTGCTAAGACAGGTCCCACGATGCCCGCTCCCTATCCGTTCATCGATGTCGCAGTCCACGACAGCATCCGCCCGCGCTTTGCCCGGGGCGAGGCGCTCGTCGTGTTTTCGCCCGCGCTCGACCGGGTGTTGTGGGCCAATGGCGCCGGCGCGCGCTTCTTCGGCAATGCCTCGATCTACGACTTCCTCGAGGAAGGCCCGAACCGTGGCGACGTCACCTTCCGCCAGATCGAGGGCGTGGCCCGCCAGCTCGGCGCGGTCGGCGACAGCCGTTCGCTGCTTTTGCGCATCGCCTCGGGCTTCCAGCGCGTTCCCGTGACCGCCTCGGCGGAAATGGTCGAGATCCGCCCCGGCGAGCCCGTCGTGCTGCTCGCCGTGCCGCCGATCGGCAAGGCCGGCAGTCTGACCGAGCGCGCGGCCGACATGCTGACCGGCTTCGACGATCCCGACACCCACATGGCTGTGCTCGACGGCGAGGGCCAGGTGGTCGTCGCCTCGGCGAAATTCGCCGGCCTCGGCATCACCCCGCAGACCGCCCGCAGCCTGGTCACCCTGGCCGGCGCGGATGCCGACCATCTGGTCAAGCGGCCGATCCCGACCGGACGCGGCCATCTGCCCGCCGCCATCGGCAAGCTGTCGGACGATCCGGCGCTGCACCTCTTGTTCACCGTCGAGACGATCCTCGGCCACATGGACCCGACCGACAGCTTCGACACCGAAGAACCGACGGGCCCCACCGCCCCCCTGCCCGCCGCCGTGGCGCCTGTAGCCGAACCGGCCGTTTCCCCGGAAGCCGCGGCGATCGTCACCGCCGGCGTGGTCGAGGCCGAGGCCGGCTTTGCCGAGGTCGTGAATGCGATCGGCGAGATCGAGGAATTCGAGGCCGACGAGGTCGAGGCGCTGGACGAGACCTACACCGACGAGACGGGCGAAGACGCCATTTCGGCCGAGGCCGTTTCGAGCGAACCCGCTGCGCCGGGCGACGCCGTGCTGGCCGAAGCCGCGGCCGAGGTGGTGGAGACCCTGGAAAACGAGGTCGGCCCCCTTGCCGACACCGAGGCCGCCGACCTGTTTCCCGATGCCGACGAAACGGTCGAGGCCGCCTCCCCGCAGGCCGTTTCCCCTCAGGCCGAGTTGCCGCTGGCAGCCGAAGCCGTGCCGGAGACTGCCGCGGACCTCACGCCCGCCGACGATGCGCAGACAGACACGCCCGTCGAACCTGCGCAGACTGAAGGCCCCTTGGCTGATGCCGAGCTACCGACGCCTGCGTCCGTTGTCGCCGCCGAATCGGCCACCGCTCCCGACGACGCCCCCGTTACCGAAGCCGCACCTGCCGAGGTCGCCGTCGCCGCATCCGCGCCCTCGGGCGAGCCCCCGGCCGGCGCCTTCGTCTTTTCGCCGGAACGCCGCGCCACGCGCTTCGTCTGGAAGATCGACGCCGACGGCCGGTTCTGCGACGTCTCGCACGAATTCGCCGAGGCCGTCGGCCCGCATGCCGCCGATATCAACGGCGTCGCCTTCACCGATCTCGCCGCGCTGTTCAACCTCGATCCCGAGGGCAAGATCGGCGAGCTGCTGATGAAGCGCGACACCTGGTCGGGCAAGACCATCCACTGGCCGGTCGAGGGCACCAGCCTGATGGTGCCGGTCGATCTCGCCGCCCTTCCGACCTATACCCGCAGCCGCGATTTCGACGGCTTCCGCGGTTTCGGCATCGTGCGCCTGGCCGACGCCATCGAGGATCCGCACCGCACCGGCATGACCTTCGTGGGCGGGGCCGCGCCGCGCCAGCCGGCAGAGCCGGAGATCAGCGAAGCCGCCGCCGAGACCGTGCCCAGCTTCTCGCTGCTCGACGACGAGGCGGACGAGACAAACCATGCCGAATTCCCGGGCGCCGAAGCCGCGCCGGGCGACGACAGCGCCGCCGAACTTCCGTCCGGCACGTCCGAAGGCGAAGCCGTCTCCGATCGGGACATGCCGGCTGCCGATACGGCTGCCGAGGACGAAACCGCGGCAGCCGAAGTCGAGGACGGCCTGCCGCGCATCGGCGAGCCGGAATTCTTCGAAGCGCCGGCCGAGCCGCCCCGCAGCCCCGTCGCCGAGCCGCCGGCGCTGCAGATCGTCGAGACCCCCGGCCGGCGCCATTCCGACAAGGTGGTGCAGCTCGAGGAGCGCCGCGCCCGCGGCCGGGACGGTCTCACCCCCGGCGAACAGGCCGCCTTCCTGGAAATCGCCCGCAAGCTCGATCCGCAGGGCCTGCGCGAAAAGGCCGCCGAGGCTTTGAACGAGATCCGCCGTAACGAGGCCGCGGCCGCCGAGGCCGCCGCTGAGGAAGCGGCCAGTTCCGCTGCGACCGAGCAGGCCGAAGCAGACAGGGAGCCGGCGGAAGCCCCCGAAGCGCCGGCCGTGCCCGAGACCGCCGCCGCCGCGCCCCTTGCCCCGGACGTCGCCGCCGACAACGCCCCCGGGCCGGAAGACTCAACGGTCGGGGAATTCGCCACGCTGCGCCTGAAGCGCGACAATACGCTCACCGCCGAGATCGTCGACCTGATGCCGGTCGCGCTGCTGGTCCATGTCGGCGACCGCCTGATCCACGCCAATCCGGAATTCCTGGCGCTCACCGGCTATGCCTCGGTGGAAGACCTCGACACCGCCGGCGGGCTCGACGTGCTGATCCAGCGCCAGGATCTCGAAGGGGCGAGCGAGGAGGCCGGCCGCGTCGTCATCGTGCGGGCCGACGACCAGCTCGTGCCCGTCACCGCGCGGCTGCAGTCCATCCGCTTCGAGCGGGCCACCGCGCTGATGCTGGCGCTGATCCCGGCCGGCGCTGCCGCCCAGGCAGCTCCGGAAAAGCCGGCAGCGCCCCATGCCCTCGCCGCACAGCCGGTTGCCGAACCGCAAGGTCAGGCGGGCGCCGAACAGCTCGCCCGGCTGCAGGTCGAGGTCGACGAACTGCGCGCCATCCTCGAGACCGCGACCGACGGCGTCGTCATCCTCGGCGCCGACGGCGACATCCGCTCGATGAACCGGGCGGCGAGCGCGCTGTTCAACTTCGACGAGGCCGAAACGCGCGGAAAACCCTTCGTCATGCTGTTCGCCCATGAAAGCCAGAAGTCGATCCTCGACTATCTCGGCGGCCTGTCCGGCCATGGCGTGGCGAGCGTGCTCAACGACGGCCGCGAAGTGATCGGCCGCGAGGCCTCGGGCGGTTTCCTGCCGCTGTTCATGACCATCGGCAAGCTCACCTCGTCCAACGGCTATTGCGCCGTGATCCGCGACATCACCCAGTGGAAGCGGACCGAGGAGGAACTGCGCAACGCCAAGCGCGCCGCCGAGACCGCCAATGCCCACAAGAGCGACTTCCTCGCCCGCGTCAGCCACGAGATCCGCACGCCGCTCAACGCCATCATCGGCTTTGCCGACATGATGGCCAACGAACACTTCGGCCCGGTCGGCCATCCGCGCTATGCCGAATATGCCAACGACATCGTCCGCTCCGGCCGGCACGTGCTCGACATCGTCAACGACCTGCTCGACATTTCCAAGATCGAGGCCGGCGAGATGGATCTCGACTTCACCGCCGTCGGGCTGAACGAGACGGTGCAGGCGGCGGTGTCGATCGTCCAGCCGCAGGCCAACGGCCAGCGCGTCATCATCCGCACCGCGCTGTCGCAGGCCGTGCCGAGCGTCGTCGCCGATATGCGCTCGATCAAGCAGATCGTGCTCAACATCCTGGCGAACGCCATCCGCTTCACGCCATCCGGTGGCCAGATCATCGTCTCGACCGCGTACGAGCCGAACGGCAGCGTGGCGCTGCGCATCCGCGACACCGGGGTCGGCATGACCCGCACCGAGCTGGAGCAGGCGATGAAGCCGTTCCGCCAGGTGCACACGGGCACGCGCAACCGCGGCGACGGCACCGGGCTCGGCCTGCCGCTCACCAAGGCCATGGTCGATGCCAACCGCGCCACCTTCGCCATCTCCTCGGCGCCGAACGAAGGCACGCTGGTCGAGATCACCTTCCCCTCGCAGCGCGTGCTGGCCGACTAGGCAGGCGCAGGCGATAGAGGGGTGGTGACGCGCTGGCCGGCAATGCGGGCGGCACAGGCTCCCCTCTCCGCTGGCAGGGGCTCGACCGATCGGGTGGTGGAGCGGCCGGTTGCCGCCAGGGTCGGGAGGATACCTCGGCCCCGCCGCTCCACCTTCGCCATCCAAGCGGCATCAAGAACACGCAAGGGCGCCGCCGCGCGCCTTGCCTGCCTCCACCGCAGACGGCTTATCGGTTGCGATCGCGCCGGCCGATCCGCGGCGCCAACAGGCGAAGGATGAAGACGAGAACGAATGCATTCATTTCGATGATCCTCGCGGAGGCGGTGAACCGGGCTGGATTCGCAAGGCTCCTATTGCCTGCAGGTTGTGGAACCGATCAACGCGGGGATCAGCCGCGCATAAGCATTCGCCGTCGCGCATAACTCATTCTTCGCTTGAAAATGGGCGCAATGGCGCACCTGCCCATGGCGTGGCGACCGCCAAGGCTACAGCCGGGCTCCTCAAGAAAAGCGTCTTCTAGTCCCAACCACCATCGCGGCGATGCCGGCCGGGCGGTACGCCGAAGCGGCGGCGGTAGGCGTTGATGAAATTGGACAGCTGGCTGTAGCCCACCATCCAGGCCAGGTGCTTGAGGGGTATGTCCGGCCTTTCCAGGACCAGGGCGTGGGCCAGCTTCATCCTCGCCTCGAGCAGCACCTCGAAGACCGTCATGCCGTAGAGCTGGCGGAAGCCCTGATTGAGCCGGCGCGAGGGAAGCTTCGCCTGGGCCGCCAGCGCCTCGAGGCTCGGCGGTGTGCGCAGGTCCGCGACCAGAAGCTGGTGAGCTTCGCGTACCCGCGCGAGATCCCGCGGACTCAGCGCGACCGGCGGCGGCGGACTGCCGGAGAGATGATCCAGCTGGTGCGCCAGGAGTTCCAGCGCCTTGCTCTCGCGCCAGAGCGTCGCCATCGCGCCGCGGTAGGCGGGACGCATGAGGTCGCTTGCCGCGCGCGTGACGGCCCGGTCGCTCTCCAGCACATGCGAAACCGGCAGCCGGCCGTCCTCCAGCACCGCGCGGGCCAAAGGCGGAAGCCCGTCCTGCAAGGCCAGCGTCTCGAGCGCTTTTGCCTCCAGCAGCAGGGTGACGGCGCGCCAGGGCTCGCCCGGTTCCAGGCAATAGGCGATTTCGCGCTCGGCCAGACTGACCACGAAGGGGCGGCCTGGCGAATGCCAGACCTGCCTCTCGTTGCCTTCGGCCTCGATCGCGCCGGCGCCGCCGAGCATGGTGCCGAAGACCAGATTGCCGGCGGGCGCATCCCCCAGCGCCTTCAGCGTCCAGGCATGGCTCGACGTCCCCTCGACACGGTAGAGGGCCATACCCGGCCGCAGGGGCACGCGCTCGATGAAGCCCGCAAACGGGCCATCGTCGAAGGTGATGCGGCCCTCTGGGTCGAAGCCCTGCGCTTCGCTCTCCACCGCCGTTTCGGCGACCCACGCCAATTCATTCATGCGATCTTCTCTGCCCGAGTGGTTGTCGAAAAACGATGTGCAGTCATGTATTTTGTCGGAATGCTTCGCTGTCAACCGGCCCGGCCGGGACGTCACACCGGCCAAGAATAGTCTTCAAGCACCCGCGAATTCAATCATCGGTAGTTCTGGACCCCGATGGCCGACACGCGCGGCGGCCCAATTTTCCGCCTCCCGGCGCCCGACCGTTCCCTTCCCCGCCGGTTTCGGCTAGACCGACGGGACCGGACCCCGCGCCTCGGGCGCCCGGACGACGCAGAGAATACGGAGACGAAGCCTTGGCAGCGGAAGCGCGCGTTGCGCAAAGAACGGTTTACGGCCCGGTGCGGCGCAGGCTTTCCGGCGCGACGCTGGCCGCGCTTGTCGTGTCCGCCTTCGTCGCCATGCCGATCGTCGCCATCTTCCTGATCGGCCTGTCGGGCGACGGCGAGAACTGGCAGCACATGCTGTTCAACGTGGTGCCGCGCGCCGCCAGCCGCACGCTGCTGCTGCTCGGCCTCACCGGTGCGCTGACCGCCTCCATCGGCATCGTCAGCGCCTGGCTGGTGGCGTCCTGCGATTTCCCCTTTCGCCGCCTGCTCTCGGTGGCGCTGGTGCTGCCGCTCGCCATCCCGTCCTATCTGGCCGCCTATGCCTTCGGCGAGTTCCTCGATTTCACCGGACCGGTGCAGGGCCTCTACCGTAGCCTGTTCGGCTTCCAGTCGGCACGCGACTACAGCTTTCCGGACATCCGGTCGCTCGGCGGCGCGGTCCTGGTGATGTCGGCGGTCCTCTACCCTTACGTCTACCTCGCCTGCCGCTCGATGTTCCTCATGCAGGGCCGTGCCGCCGCCGACGTCGCCCGCACGCTCGGCGCCGGACCGTTCCGGGTCTTTGCCCGCGTGCAGATCCCGATGGCGAGGCCCGCCATCATGGTCGGGCTGACGCTGGTGATGATGGAAACGCTGAACGACATCGGCGCCGTCGAATACCTCGGCGTCAACACGCTCACCTTCTCGATCTACGACACCTGGCTCAATCGCGGCAGCCTCGCGGGCGCAGCCCAGATCGCCTCCGTCCTGCTCGTTTTCGTCGTGCTGCTCCTGTGGGTCGAGCGCCGGGCGCGGCGTCGCCAGCGTTTCGCCAGCCAGAAGACGACGGCCGTCACGATCGACGCCGTGCGGCTCAAGCTGTCGGGCTGGCGCGGCTGGGGTGCGACGCTCCTCTGCGCCCTGCCCGTCATCGTCGGCTTTGTCGTGCCCGTGGCGGTGCTTGCGGGCTTTGCCGCGCGCCGCCTCGGCGATTTCGCCGAACCGCGCCTGATCAAGGCGCTCGGCCATTCGGTCGCCGTCTCGTCGGCCGCGGCGCTCCTGACCGTCATCCTCGCCTTCGTGCTGGCCTATGCCGCCCGCACGGACCGGTCGCGGCTGACGGCGGGCGCCAGCCGGCTCGCCTCGCTCGGCTATGGCATTCCCGGCACCGTGCTCGGCATCGGCGTCCTGATCCCGCTCGCCGGCTTCGACAATTTCCTGGACGGCATGCTGCGTGAGAACCTGGGGGTTTCGTCGGGCCTGCTTCTTTCCGGCACCGGTTTCGCCATCGTCTATGCCGCCACGGTGCGCTTCCTGACCATGGCCGAGGGCACGATCGACGCCGGGTTCCAGAAGCTTTCGCCGCATCTCGACATGGCAGCGCGCACGCTCGGCCGCAACGGCCTGCAGACGCTTTCCCAGGTGCTCTTGCCAAACATGCGGCCCGCCGTTTTGACCGCGGCGCTGCTGGTGTTCATCGAGACGCTGAAGGAACTGTCGGCGACCATCCTGCTCAGGCCGTTCAACTTCAACACGCTGGCGACACTCGTCTACGAGGATGCCTCGCGCTCCAAGGTGCAGGACGCATCGGTCGCGGCGATCATCATCATCCTCGCGGGCCTCATCCCGGTGATCCTGGTGTCGCGGTCGCTCGACCGCCCTCGCTGAGCCGGAAATACGCGTAAAAAAAGGGCGGCTTGCGCCGCCCTGAGAATTCACGCTGTTCAACTGGAGTCAGGCGTCGATCAACATCATGTGTCCGGAACCGAAGGTTCTAAGCCGCACGTTCATGGTGGGCCCCCAAGTTGGTTAAGGTATGCCAAAGGCGACTTAACAAGTGGTTACCGTCGGCGACGGATGTCACCCCGACTGACGCATTCTTCGGCCGACGCCTTTCCCTTCGGCAGCAAGCTGCCTTGCTGCTCAGGACTTCAGTTCGTCCAGCCCGGCGAACAGATCGAGCGCTTCGGGATTGGCGAGCGCCTCCTTGTTCTTGACCTGCCGGCCGTGCACCACATCGCGCACCGCCAGTTCGACGATCTTGCCGGACTTGGTGCGCGGTATGTCGGCGACCTGGATCACCTTGGCCGGCACATGGCGGGGCGAGGCGCCGGTGCGGATGCGGGTCTTGATCGCCTTGACCAGATCGTCGTCGAGGGCGCGCTCGGCAACGAGACGGACGAACAGCACGACGCGCACGTCGTCGTCCCAGTCCTGGCCGATGCACAGCGCCTCGAGCACCTCTTCCATCTGTTCGACCTGGTTGTAGATCTCGGCCGTGCCGATGCGCACGCCGCCCGGGTTGAGCGTGGCGTCGGAGCGACCGTGGATGACGATGCCGTCATGGGCGGTCCATTCGGCGAAGTCGCCATGGCACCAGACATTGTCGAATCGCTCGAAATAGGCGGCGCGATACTTGGCGCCGTCGGGATCGTTCCAGAACATGATCGGCATGGAGGGGAAGGCCTTGGTGCAGACCAGTTCGCCCTTCTCTCCGCGCACCGGCCGGCCCTCGTCGTCCCACACGTCGATCGCGAGCCCCAGGCCCGGCCCCTGGATCTCGCCGCGCCAGACGGGCTTCAGCGGATTGCCGAGCACGAAGCACGACACGATGTCGGTTCCGCCCGAGATCGAGGCGAGGTGGATGTCGCTCTTGATGCCCTCGTAGACGAAGGAGAAACCCTCCGGCGACAGCGGCGAACCGGTCGACGTCATCATCCGCAGCGAGGAGAGATCATGGGTGGTCTTCGGCGTGAAGCCGCCCTTGCGCACGGCGTCGATATACTTGGCCGAGGTGCCGAAGAAGGCGAACTGCTCCTCCGCCGCATAGTCGAACAGGACATTGCCATCGGGATGGAAGGGCGAGCCGTCATAGAGGCAGAGCGTTGCGCCGGAGGCCAGCCCCGAGACCAGCCAGTTCCACATCATCCAGCCGCAGGTGGTGAAATAGAAGAACCGCTCGCCCTTCTCCAGCCCGCAATGGAAGCGCTGTTCCTTGAGGTGCTGGAGCAGCGTGCCGCCGGCCGAATGGACGATGCACTTCGGCACGCCCGTCGTGCCGGACGAAAACAGGATGTAGAGCGGATGCGAGAACGGCAGTGGCTCGAAGGCGATCTCGCCAGCCTCAAAGGAGGCGACGAAATCGGCGAGCGTCCTTGCCCCCGGCACGGCTTGCGCAATCGCCGGGGCGTCGCCCGCATAGGCGATGACGACGAGCGGCACGCCGAGCTTTTCGGACACCGCCTTCACCTTGTCGGCGACGTCCTGGCGCTTGCCGTTGTACCAGTAGCCGTCGACGGCGAGGAAGAGTTTCGGCTCGATCTGGCCGAAGCGGTCGAGCACGCCCTGTTCGCCGAAATCGGGCGAGCAGGACGACCAGATGGCGCCGATCGAGGCGGCGGCCAGCATCAGCGCCACGGTCTCGGGCATGTTCGGCACCATGGCGGCGATCCGGTCTCCCTTCTCGATGCCCATGGCGCGGAGAGCCTGCTGCAGGCGGGAGACGGCGTGGCGCAACCGGTCCCATGACCAACGGTCCTCGACCTTGTCCTCGCCGCGGAAGATCATCGCATGGTCGTCACCGCTCAGGCTCAGCAGGTTTTCGGCAAAGTTCAGCCGGGCATCGGGGAAGAACCGTGCCTCCAGCATCACGTCGCCGTTTTCCAGCAGCCGCTCGCCCTTCTCGCCCTTGACGCCGCAATAGTCCCAGACGGCCGACCAGAAGGCGGCGCGATCGTCGATCGACCATTGATGGAAGGCGTCATAGTCGGCGAAGTCACGAGCGGCGCGCGTGCCGCACCATTGCATGAAGCGGTACATCGGCGACTGCTTGACCTGAGTGTCGGACGGAGTCCAGAGCGGCATTTCCTGTTGCATGCATTCCTCCTCGAAAGTCACGTCTGTATAGCAGTTTGCGCCGCAATATAAAGTGCCGGAAGGGGCGCCGGATTTGCATGGCGCCGCCAATTCCTATATCCGGCTGGAACAAAGAAACCGGGCAGGCGCCCGGCCGATGGAGCCCGGGGTCGTTCATGCCCGACAAGCGCAGACTAGGCGAGCAATGCCGGCGGCAACCGGCCGCGCGGCGTATCCTGCACGGTGCGCTCGTCGCGCTTGCCGTATTCTCGGCGGTCTTCGTCATCTCGCGCACCGCTGCTCCCTATCTCGTCTCCTCGGGCCTGGTTCGCTCCGCCATGGAGCATGCCGTCGCCGAATGGACAGGCCACAACGTGACGATGTCCGGTGCGCCGGAGATCGCCTTCTGGCCAAAGCCCCGCGTGACGCTCAACGGCGTGACCATCAGCAAACCCGGCACCGACGGGCCGAAGGTGCTCGGGCGGATCGAGAAGCTGTCGGCCACCTTCGGTCTCTATTCGGCCATGCGCGGCCGGCCGCAATTCGACACCTTCCACCTGCTGCGCCCGCGTTTCCATGTCGACCGCGACCTGAACGGCCGGCTCGACTGGGCAAGCGAGGGCCTGCTGAGCGCCGCGGTGCGCAGGGTCGAGCCGCGTGCCGGCGGAACACAGACGCTCGGGACCGAGTTCGACGCGGCGGTCGGTGCCGTCACGATCGAGGACGGTTCGCTCGAACTCGCCGACCAGGCCTCCGGCCGCACGTTCGTCGCCAACGGCCTGTCGGCCGACATCGCCTGGCCCAGCCTCTCCCAGGCGTTGAGGGCCACCGCCCTGCTCGATGCCGGCGGGCTCGCCGTCAAGCTGGACTTCTCCTCGCCGCAGCCGCTGCTGCTGTTCGGCGGCAAGGATGCGAGCGTCAGCGCCAATCTGGACGCGGCCGCCTTTGTAGCGCGTTTCGACGGTGTCGCCAATCTCACCGACGGGCTTCTGCGCTCCGGCGCGCTTACGCTCGGCGCCAAGGACATTGCCGCACTCAAGGCTTGGAGCGGCATCCGGCTCGCCGGCCTCGACAACCTCAGGCAGGCGCAGCTGAGCGCCGACCTCGAACGGGTGGGGGAGGAACTGCGCCTCGACGGCCTGAAGTTCGACGTCAACGACACCCACGGCACCGGCATCCTGTCGCTGTCGCGCCCGGCGGACGGCAAGCCGCGCGTCAGCGGCACGCTGGCCTTCGATCGCCTCAACATCACGCGGCTGCTATCCGCCTTTTCGCTCGACCTTCCGTCGGCGGACGAGGAGAGCGAGGCGACCGAGCGCCCGCCCCGCCTGCTGCAATGGCTGGACTTCGACCTGACGCTCTCGGCGACACGCGCCGACCTGCCGCCGTTCGAACTGGGCGACGTCGCCGCCAGCATCATGGCGACCGGCAAGACCGCGCAATTCGACATCGCCGACGCGGCCTTCGAAGGCGGCGACCTGACGGCGAGCTTCATCGGCGCCGGCAGCGGCTTTGCGCGCGGCGGGGACCTGACGCTTTCGATCCGCAATGCCGATTTTGCCGCTGTCGCCGATCACCTGCAGATCGCCGGGCCGGTGGCGCGCGGCAAGGGCTCCGTCGACCTCATCTTGAGAACCGCGCAGCCCGCCTGGGAAACCGGGCTTTCCGACATGTCGGGCACCTTCAAGTTCAGCTCGCCGGGCGGCGTGCTCACCGGCATCAACGCCCCGGCGATCCGCAAGCTGGCGACGACCAGCGCCTATTTCCAGCTGAGCGCCGGCGGCGACGGCTCGATGGCCTATGACCGCCTCGACTACAGCGCCCGCTTTGCCGAGGGCTCCGCCGAAGTGCTCGAAGCCCGCCTCGTCGGCCCGGACGAGACGCTGACCGTCACCGGCATCGTGCCCTATGCGGACAATGCGCTGGCGCTTTCGGGCGAGCTGACGGCCACCGATCCGGCGAATGAAGCGGCCTTTCCGCGCCTGCGCTTCTTCATCGGCGGGGCCTGGCCCGATCCGGTGCTTTCGCCCATCTATCTCCCGTCTGCAAATCCCCTAAAATAAGCGCGAATCAACCGTGGGGCGGAGGATCCGTGATCCTCAGGCCCAAGCTGGGGGGCGTACGGTGCATCGATTTCTGACGGGTCTCATCAAGATCGTGCTGGCCTCGCTGCTCGCCGGCAGCCTGCTCAGCTTGCTCGGCATCACCGTGGACAGCATTCTCCTGTTCCTCGGCCTGACACCGGAGCAGATCTGGACAGGGCTCCAGGCTGCCGGTGCCTGGGCAAGCCCGCGCATCCTGCTCGGCGCGACCATCGTGCTGCCCGTCTGGCTCGTCACCTATATCCTGACGCCGCCGCGCGACGGCTGAGGACAGGGAACTCCCTTACGGAGCCTGGGCCGCCACGTGCTCGTCGCGCTGGCGCTGCAGCTCGTGCCGCTTGGTGGTGATCGAGGCGAAGATGACGCCGAGCGTGACGAGACCGATCAGGATCGAGCAGACCGCGTTGATCTCGGGGGTGACGCCAAGCCGCACCTGGCTGTAGATCTTGATCGGCAGGGTGGTCGCGCCGGGACCGGTGGTGAAGGAGGCGATCACCAGGTCGTCGAGCGACAGGGTGAAGGCGAGCATCCAGCCGGAGACGACCGCGGGCAGGATCAGCGGCAGGGTGATCTTGAAGAAGGTCTTGACCGGCGGGCATCCCAGATCGAGCGCCGCTTCCTCGAGGCTGGTGTCGAAGGTGAGCAGCCGCGACTGCACGACGATCGCCACGTAGCACATGGTGAAGGTCGTATGGGCGATGGTGACCGTCATCAGGCTGCGATCGATGCCGAGCGCGACGAAAAGCAGCAGCAGCGACAGGCCGGTGATGACCTCAGGCATGACGAGCGGTGCGTAGACCATGCCGGAGAACAGCAGGCGTCCGGGGAAGCGGCCATAGCGCACCAGCGCCAGGGCGGCGAGCGTGCCGAGCACGGTGCCGAAGGAGGCGCTAAGCAGACCGACCCGGGCCGTCACCCAGGCGGCGCTCATCAGGCCCTCGTTCGACCACATCTGGCCGTACCATTTCAGCGAGAAGCCGCCCCAGACGGTGACCAGCTTGGAATCGTTGAAGGAGTAGATCACCAGGATGATGATCGGGATGTAGAGGAAGGCGAAGCCGAGGGTGAGCACGGTCGCGTCGAATTTTCCGGGTTTCATCGGCCGCTCTCCCTCAGACTTTTTCTTGCTGGTTCTGGAAGATCGCGATCGGCACGACCAGCAGCAGCAGCAACAGCACGGCCACCGCCGAGGCGAGCGGCCAGTCGCGGTTGCCGAAGAATTCGGTCCACAGCGTCTTGCCGATCATCAGCGTCTCGGCGCCGCCGAGCAGATCGGGAATGACGAATTCGCCGGTGATCGGGATGAAGCAGATCATCGAGCCGGCGATGACGCCGGGGATCGACAGCGGGAAAGTGATCCGCCAGAAGGCCTTCCACGGCGGGCAGCCGAGATCGCTGGCCGCCTCGAGCAATGTGCCGTCGAGCTTTTCCAGCGCCGAATAGAGCGGCAGCACCATGAACGGCAGGTAGGAATAGACGATGCCGATGAAGACGGCGGTGTCGGTGCGGAAGACCTGCACCTGTTCGTCGGGGCCGTAGAGGCCGACCGTCTGCAGCAGCAGGGTCAGGAGGCCTTCCGGCTTCAGGATGCCGATCCAGGCATAGACGCGGATCAGGAACGAGGTCCAGAACGGCAGGATCACCAGCATCAGCAGCGTCGGGCGGATGGTGACCGAGGCACGCGCCATGGCCAGCGCGATCGGATAGCCGATCAGCAGCAGCAGGAAGGTGGAGAATACCGCGATCCTCAGCGACGACAGGTAGGCGTTCATGTAGAGCGAGTCTTCGGTCAGGAAGACATAGTTCTCGAAGTCGAGCTGCGAGAAGAAATCGCCGATCGCCGACAGCCCCTCGAACACGGGCACGTAGGGCGGCATGGCGATGGCCGTGTCCGACAGCGAGATCTTCACGATGATGAAGAACGGCGCCATGAAGAACAGCACCATCCACAGATAGGGTATGAGCACCACCAGCCAGCGGGCCGGTGACGATGTCGGTGTTGCGGCTAGCGTGGTATCGCTCATCGTCTCGTTCCTCAGCGGGTCAGAACGAGGCCGGCATCGACCGGCCAGGTGAGCCATACCTTGTCGTCCACGGTGATCGGACGATCCACCAGGCGATGGGTATTGGCCTGGGCGGCGCGGAAGGTCGTGCCGTCGGCGAGCTTGACGATGAAGACCGAGAAGTCGCCGAGATAGCCGATGTCCCAGACCGTGCCGGTGAGCGCGTTGACCGAACTGTCAACCGGGGCGTCTGCCGAAATCCGCACCTTCTCCGGGCGGATGGCGAAGGCGACCGCCGAACCGGGCTCGGCATTGCACGAGGGCTGGTCGACGACCACCTTGAAGCCGCTGTCGCAGATCACGGTTGCCAGATCGCCTTCGGCGACCTTCCTGACCGACTCGAGCTTGCCCTCGACGATGTTGATGTCGCCGATGAAGTCGGCGACGTAGCGGCTGTTCGGCGCCTCGTAGATTTCCGCCGGCGTCGCCACCTGCATGATGACGCCCTTGTCCATGACGGCGATGCGGTCGGAGACGGTCATCGCCTCCTCCTGGTCATGGGTCACGATGAGAAAGGTGGTGCCCAGCGTCTGCTGGATGTCCATCAGCTCGAACTGGGTTTCCTCGCGCAGCTTGCGGTCGAGTGCGCCGAGCGGTTCGTCGAGCAAGAGGACCTTCGGCCGCTTGGCAAGCGAACGGGCGAGCGCCACGCGCTGGCGCTGGCCGCCGGACAGCTGGTTCGGCTTGCGCTTGGCGAATTCCTCGAGCTTGACGAGCTTCAGCATCTCGGCGACGCGCGCCTCGATCTCGGCCTTCGGCATGTTGTCCTGTTCCAGGCCGAAGGCGATGTTCTTGGCCACCGTCATATGCGGGAAGAGCGCATAGGACTGGAACATCATGTTGGTCGGCCGGCGATAGGGCGGCACGCCGGAAATATCCTTGCCCTGCAGCAGGATTCGGCCTTCGGTCGGCTCCTCGAAACCGGCCAGCATGCGCATCAGCGTGGTCTTGCCGCAGCCCGACGGCCCGAGCAGCGAGAAGAACTCCCGCTCGTAGATGTCGAGGGTGAGATCCTTGACGGCGGTGAAGTCGCCGAAGCGCTTCGTCACGTTCTCGAACCGGATGAAGGGAACCGATGCCGGATCAGTCCAAGGAGAAAATTTGCGCTTTACCGGTCCCAGAGATTTCGCCATCGCCCGATCCAAATGTCTATTGAAATGCAGTTCAAAGAAACGGGCGCCAATGGCGCCCGCTTCAACTCAGCCGGTCAGTTGCCGGTTTTGATCTGGGTCCAGACGCGGTTCAATACGCGCTGTTCCTTCGGTCCGTAGGGCGAGATGGTGAAGAGCTTCTTGACCGTTTCGGCATCGGGATAGACGGACGGGTTCTTGAACACTGCCTCGTCGAGCATGGGCTGCGAAGCCAGGTTGCCGTTGGCGTACTGCACGTAGTTCGAGGCCTTGGCGATGACCTCCGGCTTCATCAGGTAGTTGATGAAGGCATGGGCTTCCGCGACATTCTTGGCATCGGCCGGGATCGCCAGGTTGTCGAACCACATATACGTGCCTTCCTTCGGGATCACGTAGTTGATCTCGACGCCGTTCTTGGCTTCCTCGGCACGGGCCTTGGCCTGCAGGATGTCGCCCGACCAGCCGATGGTCACGCAGATGTCGCCATTGGCGAGATCGTCGATGTAGGACGAGGAGTTGAAGGTCTTCACCGACGGGCGAATCTTCATGTAGACGTCGCCGCCGGCTTCCAGATCGGCCGTCTCCTTGCTGTCCGGATCCTTGCCGATGTAGTTCATCGAAATGGCGAAGGTCTCGTCGGACGCGTCGAGGATGTTGATGCCGCAGGATTTCAGCTTCTCGGCGTTCTCGGGCTTGAAGATCGCATCCCAGCTGTCGACCTTGAAGTCGTCGCCGAGCGCCGCCTTCACCTTGGCTACATTGTAGCCGATGCCGGTCGTGCCCCACATGTAGTTGACGGCGTATTCGTTGCCCGGGTCGTACTTGGCCAGGCGCTCCATGATGTCGGGCCACATGTTGGAGAGGTTCGGCAGCTTGGACTTGTCGAGCTTCTGGAATACGCCGGCCTGGATCTGGCGGGCAAGGAAGGGACCGGTCGGCACGACGACATCATAGCCGGAGCCGCCGGCGAGCAGCTTGGTCTCCAGGATCTCGTTGGAATCGAAGACGTCGTAGACGACCTTGATGCCGGTTTCCTTGGTGAAGTCCTCGAGCACGGATTCGTCGATATAGTCGGACCAGTTGTAGACGTGCACCACGCCCTCTGCCTTGGCGGCCGAGGCCATTGCCAGCGTGACCATCGCGGCGGATGCCAAGAAACGGATCAGATCGGTCTTCATTTTCTCTCCTGTTCCAGCCTTCGAGCCTGTCGCCCGTTCAGCTATTCCCTCATTTTTTTAACAGACTAGAAAGGAAATCGACGAGCCACAAGGGGTAATCTTCGCAGTCGCAAACGGCACTGCGCCCTATTGAAAATCGAAGGCGGAAAGCCCCGTGACCATCTCGTCGAGGCCGAGCGGACGGGTCACCGGCGGCTCGGCACGGGCGAGACAGCCCTGTCTTTCACAGAGCCGGCAGGCGGTTCCGACGGCCACCGGACCAAGCGTGCCGCCCGCCACCACCTGGCCGTAGACCACCTCGTCGCGGTGGGCGATGTCGCAGGCGACGAGCAGCGCGGTGCGCCTGACGCGCTCGTTGAACCCGGCCTGCGGACCGTCGAGCGTGCGCGACACGGTCAGGAAACCGGTGCCGTCCGGCATCTCGACCGCGTCGACCAGGACCTGGCCCGGCTGGGCGAAGGCGGCGTGGATGTTGAGCTTCGGACAGCTGCCGCCGAACTTCGCCTGGGGGAAGCCCTGGGCGCCCGCCTTGCGGAAACGGTGGCCGGCATTGTCGACCTCGAGCATGAAGAACGGCACGCCCGTGGCGCCCGGCCGCTGCAGCATGGTCAGGCGGTTGGCCGCCTGCTCGTAGGACACGCTGAAGCGCGAGCGCAGGATGTCGATGTCATAGCGCGCCCGCTGTGCCGCCGAAAGGAAGGCGCCGTAAGGCATGATCACCGCATGGGCCGCATAGCGCGCCAGCTCGAAGCGCCCGAGCCGCTTGGCCTCCCCGGTCGAGAAGGCCAGCCCCTCCAGCTCGGCGGCGATCTCCTCGCCGAACGCCAAAAGGGCGGCCTCCATCGCCACCTCGCGCAACTGGTCGAAGGGCGACAGCCGCTCCGACAGGAAGAGCCGCATCGAATGGCGGTCGTAGCGGCGGCGAAGATTGGGCATGGTGTGGATCGGAAGCGTGCGCACGACGATGCCGTGCTTGGTTCGAAGCCAGGCTTTCAGCGCCGGCGCCAGATCCTCGCCGGGCGAGAGGCCGAGCGAGGCATGGAAGGCCTCCGCCGCATCCTCGATGCGGGCATGGAAGTTCGCCCGCCGCTCCAGTTTCTCGCGCACCTCGTCGATCGGCAGGCGGGTGCCGGAGATGGAGGTCTCGTGGCCCTCGCGCGCCAGAAGCTCGGCAAGGTCGCTCAGCCGTGCCGCCTGCTCGCGATAGGCGCGATAGAGCTTGACGACGCCCGCCGCGGCATTGGGGGCGGCTTCCGCCACCTCGATCAGCTCCTGGTCGCCCGGCACCTCGCCGGAAAGCAGCGGATCGCCGAACACCTCGCGCAGCTGGCCGGCCGTGCCGCCCGCCTCGCCCTGCAGCTCGTCGAGATCGACCTTGTAGACCGTGGCGAGCTTGAGCAGCAGCTGGACGGTGAGCGGGCGCTGGTTGCGCTCGATCAGGTTGAGATAGGACGGCGAGATCTCCAGCGCCTCCGCCATGGCCGTCTGGGTGAGGCCGAGGCCGTTGCGGATACGGCGGACCCTGGGGCCGGCAAAGATCTTGTTTTCTGCCATTGTGACACACCTTTTACAACTTTCGTCGACGGCAAGGCATCGAAGGACATTTACAATCTTTACAAATTTACACCGAGCCTACGTCAAAGACAAGACATGCTAACCTCTTTCAAGGCGCCATTTTCTCCATTTATCTGGACGTTTTGTGCAGTGCGCTGTAAATTCAGTCATATCGAAAGCGGAACTTCTGTTGAACCAAGCACAGCAGCTTCGCAAAACCGAGCAATAGGGAGTTTGCTATGACTGATTTTTACAACCTCATTCCGTCCGCACCCAAGGGCCGCTTCGACGGCATCGAACGCCCCTACACGGCAGCTGACGTCAAGCGCCTGCGCGGCTCGGTCGAAATCAAGTATTCGCTCGCCGAAATGGGTGCGACCCGCCTGTGGAAGCTGATCAACGAGGAACCCTTCGTCAACGCGCTCGGCGCGCTCTCCGGCAACCAGGCCATGCAGATGGTCCGCGCCGGCCTGAAGGCCATCTATCTCTCCGGCTGGCAGGTCGCCGCCGACGCCAACACCGCGTCCGCCATGTATCCGGACCAGTCGCTTTACCCGGCCAACGCCGCGCCTGAGCTTGCCAAGCGCATCAACAAGACGCTGCAGCGCGCCGACCAGATCGAAACCTCGGAAGGCAAGGGCCTTTCGGTCGACACCTGGTTCGCCCCGATCGTCGCCGACGCCGAAGCCGGTTTCGGTGGTCCGCTGAACGCCTTCGAGATCATGAAGGCCTTCATCGAGGCCGGTGCTGCCGGCGTTCACTACGAAGACCAGCTGGCTTCGGAAAAGAAGTGCGGCCATCTCGGCGGCAAGGTTCTGATCCCGACGGCGGCCCATATCCGCAACCTCAACGCCGCGCGTCTCGCCGCCGACGTCATGGGCACGCCGACGCTCATCATCGCCCGCACCGACGCCGAGGCCGCCAAGCTTCTGACCTCGGACATCGACGAGCGCGACCAGCCCTTCGTCGACTATGACGCCGGCCGCACCGCGGAAGGCTTCTATCAGGTCAAGAACGGCATCGAGCCCTGCATCGCCCGTGCGATCGCCTATGCGCCGCATTGCGACATGATCTGGATGGAAACCTCCAAGCCGGACCTCGAACAGGCCCGCAAGTTCGCCGAAGCCGTGCACAAGGCCCATCCGGGCAAGAAGCTGGCCTATAACTGCTCGCCGTCGTTCAACTGGAAGAAGAACCTCGATGACGCGACGATCGCCAAGTACCAGAAGGAACTCGGCGCGATGGGCTACAAGTTCCAGTTCATCACGCTCGCCGGCTTCCACCAGCTGAACTACGGCATGTTCGAACTGGCCCGCGGCTACAAGGATCGCCAGATGGCAGCCTATTCCGAGCTGCAGCAGGCCGAATTCGCGGCGGAAGTCAACGGCTACACCGCCACCAAGCACCAGCGCGAAGTCGGCACCGGCTATTTCGACGCCGTCTCGATGGCGATCACCGGCGGCCAGTCCTCGACCACGGCGATGAAGGAATCGACCGAAACCGACCAGTTCAAGCCGGCTGCCGAGTAAACCTTCGGGGCTCTGCCCTCACCGGTTGGGGCCTTGCCCCTCACCCTAGCCCTCTCCCCGCTCGCGGGGAGAGGGGACGTGCCCCGAGCAAGGCCCAGGGCTCGTCCAGGACTATCCCCGCCGCCGGCGCGGCAGGTCCCTTCTCCCCGCTCGCGGGGAGAAGGTGGCGGCAGCCGGATGAGGGGCAGACCACCGCCAACCCTGGATCAACAGTTCAAGAACCCCGCATATAAGAGGAGAAATGCCATGACCCCGCAGACCCGAGTTAAGGAACGTGCCGAAGAGCAGGCTTCCGCCATGACGGCAGAGCAGCAGGCCATGATCCGCATGGTCGCCAACGACCTGCACCGCCTCAACCAGTCCGTCATGAAGGCGGTTGATGCCGGCGTATCCGTCGAGCTCGTCCGCTCGGCCCGCCACCACGGCGGCGAAGGCAACTGGGGCGACCTGTTGATCCCGGTCATCGTGACCCAGGGCAAGTAAGAAGAATTTCACGTACCATCCGGGGCGTCAAAGCCCCGGGTCGGTTCCCGCGCAATGATCGCTGGCTTCGGGGGGAGCTTCACGCGGTCGCTGCGCGGGATCTTTTGTTTTGCGGACCGTGCGCCCTCACCCGCCGCGGTTCGGCCGCCGGCCGGCAAACAGGTCGGCATGGGCCTTCATCAGCTTGCGCATCCGCTCGACCACGGTGCGGATCTCCGGCCGGTGCCGGTCGTCGTTGTTCATCACGATCCACTGGCGATGGCGCAGGGCCTCGATCTCGCCGCCCATTCGCTCCAGCCTTGGCTCCAGGTCTCCGACGAAGCAGGGCAGGACGGCGATGCCCGCGCCGGCCAGCGCCAGGTCGCGCAATGAGCGCGGCCGGTTGACGGTGACCACCAGGTTTTCCGCCTGGTTCTCGTGCGGCCAGCGCAGATAGGCCGAGATGGCGTTTTCGCCGTCGACCGCCAGCCACCGGCCCGGACCGACATCCTCGCTGTTGCGCGTGCGATAGGCGGCATAGGCCACCTCGCCGGCCATCACGGCCGCAAGGTTCGCCTCCTCCGGCTCGAAGGCGCGGATGCCGATGTCGGTCTCGCGGTGGGCCAGGCTGGCGCGCTGCTCGGCGATATGCAGGTCGATGCGGAAATCGTCGCGCTCCGTGCAGATGGCGGCGAAATTTTCGGTGAGCAGCCAGCCGTTCCAGGTGCCGGCGACGATGCGCACCAAAGCGCGCGCCGCCGCGCCGCGACGCCAGGTCTCGACCTTGCGCGCCGCCGCCTCCAGTTCGGCCAGATGTTCGAGCAGCTGGCGGCCGTCGCCGGTCAGCCGATAGCCGGTCTGGCTGCGGACGAAGAGTTCCCGGCCGATTTCCCGTTCGAATTCGACCATGCGCCGGCCGAGCGTCGCCGGGCTCAGCGCCGTCGCGTTCGAGGCGCCCGTCAGTCCGCCATGGCGGGCGACGGCCAGGAAGATCTGATAGTTGTCCCAGGCCACGTCTTTCATCGCTGAAAAACATAGCGCAATTCTTCCGGTTTAACAGTCGAATCTGGAGGTATAGATCCTTTGATGGCTCACACAGAGGAGATCCATCATGGACGGACAATATGGATTGTTGTTTCTCTTGGCGCTCAAGGGGCGCGCACCGCGGGACCGGAGCGCAAAGGCCGAAGATGCCTATTATGCCCGCTTCAGCGAAACGCCGCTCCGGCGGCTGGCGAGGCTCGTCTGGACCTACCCGTCGGCAAGGGAGCGTTCAGGGGCAAGTCAGTCGGAGCCATCCTGCACCGAACCGCGGTCGCCAGCCGTCAAAGGGACGGCGGCGGAGACGCGAGCGGTACCCTCCAGGCCCATGGCCTGCAAGACCGCGTAAGGCGGTGGCGGCTCAGCCGATCAGGGCTACTACTGCGACGAGCGCAAGCGCGCTGCAAGCGCCGAGGCTGAGGCAGGCAAGATGCCAGAGGCGGGCGGTTTCCACTTCCCGGGTCTTGGCGATGGCGATGGCCCGCGGGTTGCTGTTCTGTCTGTTCATCGGCGCTATCCTGCAGATTGCCGTTGAGGAAAACAATGCCGTCTCATGGCGGCGATCCGGTTCGACTTCATGTCACATCCAGCGACGGATGCCGGCATCGAACCAGAATGACCACGGCACGTTAACAATAGCTAAATTACGGCGGAAAGCTTGCATAAAATGGGGACGATCACGCAATCTTGTCGCTTTGCACCAAAGCGGGCGACGTTACGGGCTCAGACGCTCTCGCCCGCCGCATGGCCGGATGCCCAGGCCCACTGGAAGTTATAGCCGCCGAGCCAGCCCGTGACGTCGACGCATTCGCCGATGAAGTAGAGGCCCGGAACGGCCTTCGCCATCATCGTCCTGGAATCCAGCCCGCTGACGTCGACGCCGCCAAGCGTCACTTCCGCCGTGCGATAGCCTTCCGAGCCGGCCGGCTTCACCGTCCAGCCATGGAGGAAGGCGGCCAGCGCCTCCAGCGCCTTGTCGGACAGGTCGGCGAGCGGTTTCTCGATCTTGTGCCGTTCGGCGACATATTGCGCGAGCCGCTTCGGCAGGTGCTGCGCCAGCACGGTCTGCACCGCCTGGCGGCCGTTCTCCTTCTTCGCCGCCTTCAGCATGGCGGCAAAATCCACATCCGGTTCGAGCGACAGCGTGATTTCGTCGCCCTCGCGCCAATAGCTGGAGATCTGCAGGATGGCCGGGCCGGACAGGCCGCGATGGGTAAACAGCAGGGCTTCACGAAACGCCGTCTTGCCGTGGCGCACCTCGGCATCGACCGAGACACCGGCGAGCGGCGCAAGCTCGGCCAGCAGCGCGGGGTCGAGCGTCAGCGGCACCAGGCCTGGCCGCGTCTCCGTCAGCCGAAGCCCGAACTGTTCCGCGACCTTATAGGCAAAACCCGTCGCCCCCATCTTGGGGATCGACTTGCCGCCAGTGGCGATGACCACGGAGCCCGCGCGGATCTCGCCGTCCGTCGTCTGCAGGCGAAAGCCGGCCTCGCCCTTCTCGACGGCCGAAATCTCGACGCCGAGCCTCAAGTCCACCCCGCCCGCGCGCATCTCGTCGAGCAGCATGCGGATGATGTCGCGGGCGCTGTCGTCGCAGAACAATTGCCCGAGCGTCTTCTCGTGCCAGGCGATCCTGTGCTTGTCGACCATGGCGATGAAATCGGCCGGCGTGAAGCGGGCGAGCGCCGACTTCATGAAATGCGGATTGACCGAGATATAGTTCTTCGGCCCGGCGTGGATATTGGTGAAATTGCAGCGCCCGCCGCCGGAAATGCGGATCTTCTCGCCCGGCGCCCGGGCATGGTCGATGAGCACGACGGAGCGTCCGCGGCGGCCGGCGACGAGCGCCGCCATCATGCCTGCGGCACCGGCTCCTATGATAGCAACATCAAATATATGCGCCAATTCCGGGTCCCTGCGACAAAGAATACCTGTCTTTTCGATCGATCGGGCAAAGTCAATGCCGTTTGCCCCCTCGCCAAACGCCGAACTCGGGTTATGATGCCGCCATCAACAACCAAACCGGTGAGACATGCCTCCGAAGAAGAATATGCTCAGACCCAAAGGCGCAGCGTCGAAAAAGGCGAGCATTCCTCCGGACATCAACTCCACCCGTGGCGTCAAGACCTGGAAGGAAGCCGCAGCCTGGCTCAGAGCCCGCGGCATCGAGGACATCGAGTGCATCACGCCCGACCTCGCGGGCGTTCCGCGCGGCAAGATGATGCCGACCTCGAAGTTCACCGGCGACACCTCGCTCGCCCTTCCCTCGGCCCTCTACCGCCACACGATTTCCGGCGAATATCCGGAGGAAAGCGGCCAGTTCCGCTATGATTCCCGCGACAGCGACATCAAGCTGATGCCGGACCTGTCGACGCTCTCCGTCGTGCCGTGGGAAACCGACCCGACCGCGCAGGTCATCTGCGACATCATCACCACGGACGGCGAGGACGTGCCCTACACGCCGCGCAACGTGTTGAAGAACGTGCTGAAGCTCTATGACGCCAAGGGCTGGCGGCCGGTCGTGGCGCCCGAGATCGAATTCTATCTCGTCGCCATGAACGACGACCCGGACTATCCGCTGCATCCGCCGAAGGGCCGTTCCGGCCGCTCCATCCTCGGCGGCCAGGGCTATTCGATCGCCGGCATCAACGAGTTCGACGAGCTGATCGACGACATCTATCATTTCTCGGAAAAGCAGGGCCTCGAGATCGACACGCTGATCCACGAGGAAGGCCCGGCCCAGCTCGAGATCAACCTGCGCCACGGCAATCCGATCGAGCTTGCCGACCAGGTCTTCCTGTTCAAGCGCACGATCCGCGAGGCGGCCCTCAAGCACGGCATCTACGCCACCTTCATGGCCAAGCCGATGCAGGGCCAACCGGGCTCGGCCATGCATATCCACCAGTCGGTGGTCGATGCGGAAACGGGCAAGAACATCTTCTCCAACGCCGACGGCTCGCCGTCCAAGGAGTTCTTCCACTTCATCGGCGGCATGCAGGCCTTCGTGCCGAAGACGTTGGTGATGATGGCGCCCTATGTGAACTCCTATCGCCGCCTCACCCCCGACATGTCGGCCCCGGTGAACAATGCCTGGGGTTACGACAACCGCACGACGGCCTTCCGCGTGCCCGTCTCCGATGCCAGGGCGCGGCGCGTGGAAAACCGCCTGCCGAGCTCGGATGCCAATCCATACCTCGCGCTCGCGGCCTCGCTCGCCTGCGGCTATCTCGGCATCATCAAGGGCATCGAGCCGACGGCGGCGTCCGAGGGAACGGCCAATGAAGGTTCGGTCGAGCTGCCGCGCGGCCTGCTGGAGGCCGTGTCGCTGCTCGAATCCGATCCGGCGCTGGGCGAAGTCCTGAGCAGGGAATTCATCGGTCTCTATGCCGGGGTCAAAAGGGGAGAGTTCGAGACCTTCATGCAGGTCATCAGTCCGTGGGAACGCGAATTCCTGCTGCTGAACGTTTGATCTGAAGGAGTCTCCCATGGCTTGGCAAAGCCCCATCGCACCGGGAATTTCCTGGTATCAATCCACCGTGACCGAGCGGCCGGAATATCCGGCCCTCGACGGATCGAAGACCGCCGACGTCGCCATTGTCGGCGGCGGCTTCACCGGCCTGCAGGCCGCCTACAACCTCGCGACCGCCGGCCTGTCGGTCGTCGTGATCGAGGGCTGCCGCATCGGCGACGGCGCCTCGGGCCGCAATGGCGGGCAGATGGGCACGGGCCAGCGCTGGTATCCGGAAGAACTGGAGGCCGAACTCGGCTACGAGCGGTCCAAGGCTCTCTTCGATCTGGCCGAGAATGCCAAGAAATACGTGCTCTCCTTTGCCGAGACGCACGGCATCGACATGGAGTTCATGCCCGGTCAGATGAATGTCAGCCACAAGCCGGGGCACGACAAGGAATACCAGCGGACGGTAGAAATCGCCGCAACGCGCTATGGCTATCCGCATCTTGCCTACATGGACGGCAGGGAGACCGCCGAACGTGTCGGCTCGAAGCGTTTCCATTGCGGCGTGCGCGACAGCGGCACCGGCCATATCCATCCGCTGAAGCTGATCGTCGGGCTCGCCAGGGCGGCGAGCGCCGCGGGTGCGGCCATCCATGAGATGACCAAGGCCTCGTCGATCCGCCAGTCCGGGGGCAAGACCCTGATCGAGACGCCGACCGGCACGATCACCGCCGACAAGGTGCTGATCGCCACCAACGCCTATATCGGCAATCTCGAGCCGGTGACCGCCGCCCATGTCATGCCGATCCGCTCCTTCATCGGCGCGACCGTACCGCTCGACAAGTTCCCCTCCGTCATCCCGGGCAAGGAATCGATCGCCGACTCGCGCTTCGTCGTGCGCTACTGGCGCCGCACGCGCGACGGAAGACTGCTGTTCGGCGGGCGCGAGGCCTATACCTCGGACACGCCGCGCGACATTTCCACCCATATCCGCCGGCAGATCGCCGAAATCTATCCGGAGCTCAAGGACATCGAGATCACCCATGGCTGGGGCGGCTCGGTCGGCATCACCATGCCGCGCAAGCCCTTTGCCCGCGAAGTCATGCCCGGCGTGATCTCGATCGGCGGCTATTCCGGCCACGGCGTCATGCTGTCCAACTATTGCGGCAAGCTCTATGCCGACATGGTGACGGGCAAGGGCCGCGAGCTCGACCATCTGCTCGACCTGAAAATCCCACCCTTCCCCGGCGGCGCGAAATTCCGCAGTCCCCTGCTGTTCCTCGCGCTGACCTGGTATGCACTGCGCGACAAGCTCTGATTTTTTGCAGTGCGTGTGTGGTTTTCGCGCCTGCCCACTGGCTTTTTTAAATCGATTAGATTACATGTGGCTTCAGTGTTTTCGATTGAGAGAAGCCTGAATGAGCAGCCAGATCATCCCCGTCGAGCCGTTTGACTATGTCGTCTTCGGCGGCACCGGCGATCTTGCGGAGCGCAAGCTCCTTCCCGCCCTTTACCATCGCCAGCTCGCCGGCCAGTTGACCGAGCCGACCCGGATCATCGGTGCGTCGCGCACGCCGATGACCGACGACGAGTATCGCCAGTTTGCCAAGAACGCGCTGAAGGAACATCTGAAGCCCGGCGAATGGGCCGAGGACGACGTGGCGAAGTTCTGCGCCCGCATCCACTATGTTTCGGTCGATGCCAAGTCGCCGGATGGCTGGGACAAGCTGAAGGTCCTGCTCGACGAAGGCAAGGACCTGGTGCGCGCCTTCTACCTCGCCGTCTCGCCTTCGCTGTTCGGCGACATCGCCGACAAGATCCGCGACTTCAAGCTCATCACCAAGTCGACCCGCATCGTCGTCGAGAAGCCGATCGGCCGGGACCTCGCCTCGGCGCAGATCCTCAACGACACGATCGGCAAGGTCTTCAAGGAAGAACAGATCTTCCGCATCGACCACTATCTCGGCAAGGAGACGGTGCAGAACCTGATGGCGCTGCGCTTTGCCAACGCGCTCTACGAGCCCTTGTGGAACTCCGCCCATATCGACCACGTGCAGATCACCGTCGCCGAATCCGTCGGGCTCGAGGGCCGCGTCAGCTATTACGACAAGGCCGGTGCGCTTCGGGACATGGTGCAGAACCACATCCTGCAGCTCCTCTGCCTGGTGGCGATGGAAGCGCCCAATTCGATGGACGCGGAAAGCGTGCGCGACGAGAAGCTCAAGGTGCTGCGCTCGCTGAAGCCGATCACCCCGGCCAATGTCGAGAAGCTCACCGTGCGCGGCCAGTACAAGGCCGGCGCGTCTGCGGGCGGCCCCGTCAAGGGCTATACCGAAGAACTCGAAGACGCCTCCGACACGGAGACCTTCGTCGCCATCAAGGCCGAGATCGCCAACTGGCGCTGGGCCGGCGTCCCCTTCTATCTGCGCACCGGCAAGCGGCTCGCCTCCCGCATGTCGGAAATCGTCGTCGCCTTCAAGCCGATCCCGCACTCGATCTTCGACGAGGCCGCCGGCCGGATCGAGGCCAATATGCTGGTCATCCGGCTGCAGCCCGACGAGGGCGTCAAGCAGTGGCTGATGATCAAGGACCCGGGTCCGGGCGGCATGCGGCTTCGCCACGTCTCGCTCGACATGAGCTTTGCCCAGGCCTTCGACGTGCGCAATGCCGACGCCTACGAGCGCCTGCTGATGGACGTCATCCGCTCCAACCAGACGCTGTTCATGCGCCGCGACGAAGTCGAGGCCGCCTGGCGCTGGGTCGACCCGATCCTCAAGAGCTGGGAAGACAGCGGCCAGAAGACTCAAGGCTATACCGCCGGCACCTGGGGTCCGAGCCAGGCGATCGCGCTGATCGAGCGCGACGGCCGCACCTGGCACGAAGTCGACTAGGACGACAGCCATGGCACCCACGATGCACGCATTCGAAGACCGGGCGGCCCTGGCCACGGCGCTGGCCGACCGCGTCTCGGCCGAACTTCACGCGGCGATCGCCTCGCGCGGCTCCGCTTCGCTGGCGGTCTCCGGCGGATCGACCCCGAAGCAGTTCTTCGAGGTTCTCTCCACCCGGCCAATCGCATGGGACAGGGTTGTCGTCACCCTGGTCGACGAACGCTTCGTCGGGCCGGACAATGCCCGCTCCAACCATCTGCTGGTCAAGACCCACCTCTTGCAGAACGCCGCCGCCAAAGCGGGTTTCGTTCCGCTCTACCACCCGGTGGAGAGCGCCGAAGAGGCGGCAGCACTCGCAACCGCGGAAATCGTCACCTTCGGCAAGCCCTTCGACGTGACGATCCTCGGCATGGGCAATGACGGCCACACCGCCTCGTTCTTTCCCGGCGGCAACCATCTGGCCGCGGCGCTCGACCGCAGCGCCCCGCGCCGGGTGATGACGATGGAAGCCGAAGGGGCCGGCGAAACGCGCCTCACCCTCTCCTTCTCCGCCCTCTACGACTCGCGCCTGCTGGTGCTGCACATCGAGGGCGCCGAGAAGAAGGCGGTTCTCGACAAGGCCCTGTCCGGCACCGACGAGGCCGAAATGCCGGTCCGCGCCGTGCTTGAACGGTCCAAGACCGCACCTGACATCTACTGGGCGCCCTGAGCCGCCCCGCCGCTGCCGCCCCGACCGCGGGACGGCTCCCGACACGCCCGCGGGGAGCGGGCTTCTGAGTGCGCCGATCGGACTTGACCGTCGCGCGCCTTTCCAAGGAGTGACATCCGATGTCCGCAGACAGCCGTATCGAAGCCATCACCCGCCGCATCGTCGAGCGTTCCAGGCCGACCCGTGAAGTCTATCTGGAGCGCGTGCGCGGCCAGATCACCAAGGGCGTGCACCGCTCGACGCTGTCCTGCGGCAACCTCGCCCATGGCTTTGCCGCCTGTTCCGTCGGGGACAAGGCGACGCTGTCCGGCGACGTCGTGCCCAATCTCGGCATCATCACCTCCTACAACGACATGCTCTCGGCCCATCAGCCGTTCGAGACCTATCCG
Organism: Allorhizobium sp. GW101-3B10; assembly: GCF_059424725.1. Lineage (NCBI taxonomy): Bacteria > Pseudomonadati > Pseudomonadota > Alphaproteobacteria > Hyphomicrobiales > Rhizobiaceae > Allorhizobium > Allorhizobium sp. GW101-3B10. The sequence goes on from NZ_JBWKZR010000001.1 coordinate 3,144,330, forward strand.
GCGCTGATCCGCGCCGCGGCGGCGGAAGCCGGCGGCGTGGCGCAGGTGGCGGGCGGGGTGCCGGCCATGTGCGACGGCGTGACCCAAGGCCAGCCGGGCATGGAACTGTCGCTGTTCTCGCGCGACGTGATCGCCATGGCCGCCGCCATCGGCCTTTCCCACAACATGTTCGACGCGGCCGTCTTCCTCGGCGTTTGCGACAAGATCGTGCCCGGCCTCGTCATCGCCTCGCTCACCTTCGGCCACCTGCCGTCGGTCTTCATTCCCGCCGGTCCGATGACCACGGGGCTGCCGAACGACGAGAAGTCGCGCATCCGCCAACTCTATGCCGAGGGCAAGGTCGGCCGCGCCGAACTGCTGGAAGCCGAGTCCAAGTCCTATCACGGCCCCGGCACCTGCACCTTCTACGGCACCGCCAATTCCAACCAGATGCTGATGGAGATCATGGGCTTCCACATGCCCGGCGCCTCCTTCATCAATCCGAACACGCCGCTGCGCGACGCGCTGACGAAGGAAGCGACGAAGCGGGCGCTCGCCATCACCGCCCAGGGCAATGAATTCACGCCGGCCGGCGAGATGATCGACGAACGCTCGATCGTCAACGGCGTGGTCGGCCTGCATGCCACCGGCGGCTCGACCAACCACACGCTGCACCTGATCGCCATGGCGCGCGCCGCCGGCATCCAGCTCAGCTGGCAGGACATTTCCGACCTCTCCGACATCGTGCCGCTGATCGCCCGCGTCTATCCGAACGGGCTTGCCGACGTGAACCATTTCCACGCCGCCGGCGGCATGGGCTTCCTGATCAAGCAGCTGCTGAAGGTCGGCTTCCTGCATGACGACGTGCGCACCGTCTACGGCCAGGGCCTTGCCGCCTACACGATCGACCCGAGGCTCGGTCCCGACGGCAACGTGATCCGCCAGCCCTCGCCGGAGGAGAGCGCCGATCCCAAGGTTCTCGCCCGCGTCGAGGCGCCGTTCCAGTCCAATGGCGGGCTGAAGATGCTGACCGGCAATCTCGGCAGGGCGGTGATCAAGATCTCCGCCGTCAAGCCGGAACGCCATGTGGTCGAGGCCCCGGCCATCGTCTTCCACGACCAGCAGTCGCTGCAGGACGCCTTCAAGGCCGGCAAGCTCGACCGCGATTTCGTCGCCGTCGTGCGTTTCCAGGGCCCGAAGTCGAACGGCATGCCCGAGCTTCACCGGCTGACCCCGCCGCTCGGCGTGTTGCAGGACCGCGGCTTCAAGGTGGCGCTCGTCACCGACGGCCGCATGTCCGGCGCGTCCGGCAAGATCCCGGCGGCAATCCACCTCACACCCGAAGCCGTCGACGGCGGCGCCATCGCCCGCATCCAGGACGGCGACATGATCCGCCTCGACGCGATCGCCGGAACGCTGGAAGTGCTGGTCGACGCCGCCGAATTCGCCGCCCGCCCGGCCGTCGTCGCCGATCTTTCCGCCAACGAATTCGGCATGGGCCGCGAACTCTTCGCGCCGCTCCGCCGCATTGCCGGCCCGGCCGACCAGGGTGCGAGCGTGCTGTATTGACCACATCGACGATGGTGGACGGCGGAAACGATGCCGCCGCCCATCTAGGTTCGCAGAGGTTGCTCAGACCGCCACGGCGGCCGGCGCACGCAGCCTCACGCCCAGCATGATGCTCAACACGGCAAGCGTCAGCACGGTGCCGCTCGCGGCGATGGTTGCGGTTCCACCGGTGAAGTCGAAGACCACGCCGCCGAGACCCGCGCCGAGCGCGATGGCGACATTGATGGAGGCGACGAAGAGCCCCCCGGCGCTCTCGGTCTCGTCCGGCACGGTGCGGGCGATCCAGCTCGACCAGGCGACCGGCACGCCGCCGAAGAACAGGCCCCAGAGAACGACTGCCACCACATCGGCGACAGGATCGGCGCCCTCCAGAACCATGGCGGCGGCGATCGCGCCCATGGCGAGCGGCGCCAGTACCAGCGTCAGCCGCAGCTTCTTCTGCACGAGGCGTCCGGCCAGCAGCGTTCCGAGAAAGTTCGCCGCCCCGAAGCCGAGCAGGATCACGGAGATCGACTCGATGGAAAAGCCGCTGCCGCTCTCGAGATAGGCGCGCAGATAGGTGAAGAAGACGAAGTGCCCGCCGAAGACCAGCAGCACCGCCAGCATGCCGGCGCCGATGCCCGGGCGCACCAGGACGTCGAGCAGGGTCCGCAGCCGCGTCGCCCCCGTCGGCTTCATGGACGGAAGGCTCAGCCATTGCGCCGCCAGGGCGAGCAGCCCGAGCGCCGCGGCGAGCAGGAAGACGTCGCGCCATCCGAAGAGATCGCCGAGATAGCTTCCGACAGGCGCCGCGAGCACGGTGGCGACCGAGACGCCGCTCATCAGGATGGCGAGCGCCCTCGGCACCAGCGCCGCCGGCACCAGCCGCATGGTGACGGCGGTTGACATGGCCCAGAACCCGCCAAGCGCCACGCCGAGAAGCACGCGGCCGAAGAGCAGGAGCGGAAGGCCCGGCGCAAAGGCGACCAGCAGGTTGGAGGCGACCAGCAGCGCGGAGAAGAACATCAGCAGGTGGCGCCGGTCGGTGCCGCGCGCAGCCGCGGTAATCAGCAGGCTGGTGGCGAAGCCGAACAGCGCGGTGGTCGTCACCGCCTGGCCAGCCGCGCCTTCGCTGATGGACAGATCGGCGGCGATGGGGGTCAAGAGACTGGCTGGCAGGAATTCGGCGGTCACCAGGCTGAAGACGCCGATCGTCATGGAGGCGACGGCCGACCAGGCCGGGGTCCGTGCCCCGCCGGTGGCGGGATCGTGGTTCTTGGTGGAGGGTGTCATCGTCATGTCCTTTCGATGGGAGGAATGGCACGGCGAAAGGCTAGGCTGGACTCGTCGGACTTTCTATGTCAGAAAATCCGTTATGCTTGATCAACCGTCCGACACTTCACTCTCAACCGGCGCCCTCGGCCCCGACCTCGTCAGCGAACTGCTGCTCGGCATGCGGCTCGTGGGGGTCGACTACCGCCGTGTGGAGCTTTCGCCGCCCTTCGCCTATGCCTTCGGCGAAGGCGACAGCCGCGCGAAATTTCTGTTCCTGGCGCGCGGAACGATCACGCTTCGCGCCCCGAGCGGCGAACTGCATCGGATGAAGGCGGGCGACGCCGCGCTCCTGCCGCGCGGCGGCCGTCATCTGATCGGCTCGTCGGCCGAGGCGCCTCAGCCCTGCGCCGATCTCGCCACGCTGCCCAGGCAACCTCTCTGCACCCTGGTGAGCGGCATCATGGATTGCGACGAAAAGGCCTGCAGCGCGGAAGAGCGCGTGCTGATCTTTTCCGCCTGCATGGATTTCGACCTGGGCAGCATGCATCCGCTGGTCGCGCTGATGCCCGAGGTCATGCGGGTCGGCACGATCATGACGCGCTATCCGGAAATCCTGCCGATGCTGGAGGCGATGGCCCGCGAGGTCAACCAGGGTCGCGCCGGCTATGCCGGCATCCTGGCGCGCCTCGCCGATGTCGTTGCCGCCTCGATCGTCCGGGCATGGGTGGAATGCGGCTGCGGCGATGCGACCGGCTGGATCGCCGCCCTGCGCGACCCGCGCCTCGGGCGCGTGCTCGTCGCCCTCCACCGCGATCCCGGCCGGGACTGGACGCTCGCCGAACTGGCCAAGCTGATGGGCGCCTCGCGCTCCGTCTTCGCCGAGCGTTTTCTCGCGGTCACGGGCGTGCCGCCGCTGCGTTATCTGACGGAGATGCGCATGCGGCTGGCGGCCCAATGGATTTCCAAGGAAGGCATGCCGATCGAGACCGCCGCGCACCGGCTGGGCTACAGCTCCCACGCCGCCTTCAGCCGCGCCTTCAAACGCGTCACCGGCTATCCGCCGAGCCAGGCACCGCGGGCGGCCTGAGGCAGCGACGGTCCTGTATCGGCCCCGGCGCGTGCCCTCAAGCCGAGCTTCCAGACTCACGGGCAGGCCCGAGGCGCCCTGTGGCGCCCGGCGTCAGGCGGTCGCCCTTGGCTGCGCGATAGGGACAAGACCAGCCTGCCGAGCCGGTCGCTCCACCCCCCTCTGCCCTGCCGGGCATCTCCCCCTCAAGGGGGAGATCGGCCCGCGGCACCGTCCCAACTGACTTCATCGCTGCAATGCCCAGCCCCGGTCGTCTGCCCATACCCGGCCACCGCGGCCAGGCTGGCAGTACGGCCAGCGGCCCATCTCCCCCCTTGAAGGGGAGATGTCGGCGTAGCCGACAGAGGGGGTCGGCGGCAAGGTACGGCCGGCAGGAGGTGGATGGCCGGCAAGACGGGGCGCCCGACACAACCGGACGGCTGCAAGAGGGGGCGGCTGGCAAGAGCGGGCGGCCGACAGAGCGGGGTGAGCGGCAAGAAGGTGGCGGTGGGCAAACCGACCCGCCAATCCCCCCGGCGCCATCGCCCCGAGTCAGGCCTTACCCGACCCTACAGCAGCGTCACGTCGATATAGTCGTCATAGACGTCGATGCAGACGTCCGGCGTGCCGTTGACGATGGCGTTGCGGGTGCTGCGGTCCATGCTGCCGTTCTTCAGCATCTGCTCGAGCCGCGCCCGATTTTTCTTCGAGCTGAAGGTCGAGTCGTTCTCGTCGCTGTCGTCGCGGATGCCGAAGGCATGGAAGTTGGCCCGGTCCTGGCGGATGATGGCGGCGGCGTCCTTGAGCGGGTAACCGTCGGAGGCGAAATGATCGCTTTCGCCGAGCGTGGCGCAATAGCTCTCGATCGGGTCGCCGGCGGTCTGGGCGCTCGCCGGCGAGACCGACAGCAGAAGGGATAGGGAAACGATAGCGGCGATGACGGGGTCTTTCATGCGGTGCTCCTCAATGGTCGGCCATCTAGAGCACGCCGCTCCCGGCCCGTCGACGGGGGGCCGAAAATAGTCCGGCGACCCCTGCCCTTCGGCCCGAGCCGTCACCATCAGGATCGGCGGATTTGCGCGCCACCCTCATGCTGAGGTGCCCGAGCAAGGCGAGGGCCTCGAAGCGTCCGGCCTCCCCCCTCTGCCCTGCCGGGCATCTCCCCCTCGAGGGGGGAGATCAGCCCCGCGTTGCCGTCCTGCCCACCGTCAACCACCCAAAGCCCGGCCACCGACCACCCGACGCCGGCCCGTCAACCATATCCTCCGGCGCCCACCAATCGTCGGTCAGCCCACCCATCGTCGGTCAGGCCGGCAATGCGGCCGGCGGGCGATCTCCCCCCTTGAGGGGGAGATGTCGGCGTAGCCGACAGAGGGGGGGTGACCGCGTGCGACCACCGCAAAAACCGGGGAAGTTCCGGCCCGTTTCCCCAGCAAGAACAACAGACCGCAGCGGAATTCATCCCCGCCCCCGCGCCATGCCCGATACTGCCCCCGTTCCGCCATCGGTTACACCGGTTAGCGTTGCCGGCGAGGCGGGACCGGTGCCCGGGGGGCGCGGTCGAGACGCGGACCGCTTCCCCGGGGCCGGGCATGAAGGGTCTCCCTCTCGCCTGAAACAGGGCGGGGCGTGCCTGTGGGGCACACATGATTGGACCGGCGACTGGCGGGGGTCTCCCCCGGCTTTCGTGGCGCGGCGGGCAAGAACGATAACAAGCGCCCGCAAGCGCAACCCTGGAAAAGGTGCCGTCATCCGCGCAGAGAGACCGAGTTTGCCCGGCAAAAGACACCGAACGGGACACGATCGGGTGTCATGTAATTTACCTTAGTCGCGGCACGCGATCGTGTCCCGGCCGACTGCCCCTCCCAAGAAGGGAGGACACCGGAATGAACCATGCCACGGGGCGGAACCGCCCGCGTGAGGGATGACGCCTGCGCGCCGGAAGGAGACGATGGTGGAGAATGACGGAATCGACATCGATGCCTATGAGAAGCGGCGCATGGATTGGCACGAGCGCAAATGGCGGCTTGCGGCCGAAAAAACGATGGGCTTCATTTTCTGCCCGATCCGCAAATGCCGCCGGGATCTGGGCTGCTCCGGCCCCATGGTGCCGAGCGAGCGCCAGCGCCGCGCCGTGGAGGCCCAGAAGGCCATCGGGCTCTCGGGCAAGGCCGTTGCCTGCCTTCCCCTCTGCGTCGCCCATGCCGATGACGATACCCATCAGCGATGCCAGCAGGTTCTGGAGGCGATCTCCCGCGCGCTCGAGGCAAGACCCCAGCCGAGATTGCCGCGCCATGACCGGCGCAACAGGGGCCGGACATGGGGTTGAACGTCATGGGATTGAACGCTGTCAGGGGGCGAATGCAGAAACGGCCCCTTTCGGGGCCGTTTGGACAGTCACATCATCGCGACATATTTCGGCAGTTCCGCCATGCGCGGCACGACGATCAGCGTCTTCACATGGCCGCGTTTGAAGGCGTTGAGGAACCTGTTGTAGTCCTCGAACACCACGCAGCCGGAGCTGTCGCCGCGTTTGCGCAGCAGGTAGGTGTGGGTCAGGAAGCCGTCGCGGCCGTACATCTTGCTGTCGCCGACCGGCGTCATGCGGATCGCCTCGATACCGTGGAAGCGGCTTTCGCGCATGCGCAGATTGTAGACGTTCGGCGGGGTCGGGCCGCGGTTCTTGATATGCACGAACTTGGGATTGTCGCGCATGTGGGCGCGGCCGGAATGGGCCTCGAGCTTCTCGCCATTCGGCATGTGCACGATGCCGGCGGAGATGTCGTAGACGGCAACGCCGCGGCCCGGCAGCTTGGGCTTGCGGCCGAAGAAGGAAGGCCGCTCCTCGTCGCTGTCGCTGGCCAGCGGGTTTTCCGGCTTGGCATAGGCCAGCATGTTGGACGGCATCGCCTTTGCCTTGGCTTTCGCCTTGTCGTTGGCGCGGCTGTCCGGCTGTTCGGTGTTGGCCGGGGCCTTGGGGCGCGCCGACGGCAGGGGCACGTCATCCGGCGCGGCGCTGTGGTCTTCTCCCGTCGGCTCCGACAGGAGCTCGACGAAAGGTTCCTCGCGCGGGTCCGGGCCGATCTGCACGACGTCCTTGGCCGGCAGGGGCGCGGCATAGGCAAGGGCGGCAGGACCGGCGGGAAGTTCGCCGCCGGCGTCGGACAGTTTTGCGGCAGGTGCCAGGGCCGTGGGGTCGATCGAAGCGGTCTGGATGCCGGCACCGGTTCCGACGATATGGTTCTTGTCTTCCGGCCCGAGCCCGGCAATCGCCTTGGCATTGCGCTCGGCGACCGCCTCGGCCAGCGCCAGGCGCAGCATGTCGCGCGCCTTCGGGTCGCTCGAGGCGCGCTCGCGCCGCTCCAGCATACGGTCCGACTTCTCGACGCTTGCCAGCGCCATGGAGGCGGGCAGCATCAGCAGGCCCACTTCCTCGGTCGCGGCGACGGCAGCGGCGATGCGAAGTCGCGCCACTTCCGCTTCCCGCAGCGGATTGCTCCGGTCGGTGCGTTTCAGCGCCTTGCCGAGATCGGCCGGGCGCTCGACCAGCGCCAGCGACGGGGCGTCGAGCTTCGGCGCGGATGTCAGGGAATGGATGGTGGCGATCCCCGCCGTGACCCAGAGGATGGCGGCCAGGCCGACACCGATGGCGACGGGGGTCTTGGAGGCCTTGCGGCCTTTCCCGGTTCGGGATGGAGAACCAGCGGACGGTTTGTCCTTGGTGACTGTCTCGGTCGAGAACGCCATACTATCACTCGCTACCAGAGGCCTTGCGGCCGGGCGGGTTTCATCGCCACGGCCCTACGCATCCGGTCCGCAAGGAGGCTTCACTGGACCTCCGCTATTCCGGATGTCCTAAACAATGAAGAATCTTGGTAACCAAGAGGTTTACGCCGCGTTGATTCTTTTATCCCTGGCAGAAATGGCAAGAAAAAGGCAGAAACTGACAGTTACACAGAGCGCGTAAGGCCGCCATCGACGCGGATATTCTGACCGGTGATGTAGCCGGCACCTTCGGAGGCCAGGAATGCGACCGTCGCGGCAATCTCTTCGCTCTTGCCGTAACGCTGCATCGGCACGCTTTCGCGGCGTTCCTCCGTTCCCGGCAGACTATCGATCCAACCGGGCAGAACATTGTTCATCCGGACATTGTCGGCCGCATAGGTGTCGGCGAAGATCTTGGTGAAGGCGGCAAGCCCGGCCCGGGCCACGGTGGAGGTCGGGAACATCGCGCTCGGCTCGAAGGCCCAGGCGGTCGAGATGTTGATGATGACCCCGGATTTGCGGGCCTGCATGATCGGCGTGACGAGGCGCGTCGGGCGGATCACGTTCAGCAGATAGGTGTCGAAGCCCTTGTGCCAGTCCTCGTCGGTGATCTCGAGGATCTGCGCCCGCGGTCCGTGGCCGGCGCTGTTGACCAGCACGTCGATGCGGCCGAAGCGCTCCATCGTGCCGTCGACCAGCCGCTTCAGATCGTCGTTCGACTGGTTGGAGCCGGTCACGCCATAGCCGCCGAGTTCGGCGGCGAGCGCCTCGCCCTTGCCGGAGGACGACAGGATCGCGACCTTGAAACCGTCGGCTGCGAGACGTTTTGCCGCAGCGGCTCCCATGCCGCTTCCACCGGCGGCGATGATGGCAACTCTCTGTTCCGACATGACGTTCTCCTTTGGTCTTTCACGGTGTGCGAGATTTTCGCTGTTCGCGGCCAAAGTCGAGTCAGAAAATCGAAAGGCCGGTGAAGCGTGCGCGCCACCGGCCTTGAATGTCATCGGAACGGGATAGGATTGCCGGGCCTGGCCTACCAGGAACGGACGTCCAGCACGCGGTCGCGATGGGCCGGATGGGTCGAGAAGACGAAGATCCGGTCGAGTTCCTTCTTGGTCAGCAGACGCAGGAAGCGGACCTCGGCGGTGTTGTTGGCAAAGGTCTTCATCAGCAGGCAGCCGACCTTGGTGATGCGGGCATCGGGGAGATCGAGATAGAACTGCTGCGGCAGGTTGTACTGGGTCAGCAGACCGATGATCGCGCCGCTCATGGAGATCTTGATCAAATCGCAGCGGCGGGCCGCCATGTGCATGACGCCCTTCTCGGTATATTCGATGCGCGCCGCATTCATCGTATCCTCCATGGGAAACCGCGCCTCGCGGTCGTACATGAAGGATTCTTCCCGTTTCAGATAATGGTTGCCACCCACCGCCTGTCTCATTGACGTCCCAGCCCCTGGTTTCCAGTTGTTATGGGCAAAGACTAGCAGCGGGGCATTTAACAGATGGTGTTTACCGGGGGTAGCAAGCCGCCAATGATGGGGTCCTGCTTGCCATCAAGGCAAACAGGACCTTAATTCCCACCGGTCATTTCCTGTAGGTGTGGCCGGTCGCATCGAAAAGGTGCAATTTGGTCCGGTCGGCCGAGAAGCGCAGTTTCTCGCCCTTCTTCACATCGACGATGCCGGGCAGCTTGACGACGATCGGCTCTTCCTCGACGGGTCCCTCGACATAGAGCAGCGTCACTTCGCCGAGCGCCTCGACGATGGTGACCGTGCCCTCGAACAGGAAGTCGTCGCCGGTAGCGATCGACAGGTCCTCGGGACGGACGCCGAAGCTCGCCGCCTTGCCGACATCGCCGGCCGGCGTCTCGATGTCGATGCGCACGGTGGTTCCGTCCTTGAGCGTCAGCGTGGTCGGATTTCCGGCCGCGGCAATGGTGGTCGGCATGATGTTCATCGCCGGCGAGCCGATGAACTGCGCGACGAAGAGATTGGCCGGGCGCTCGTAGAGCTCGAGCGGCGGCCCGACCTGCTCGATCTTGCCGGCAGACAGCACGACGATGCGGTCGGCGAGCGTCATGGCCTCGACCTGGTCGTGGGTGACGTAGATCATCGTCGTGTCGGGCATGCTCTCGTTGAGCTTGGCGATCTCGATGCGGGTTGCGACACGCAGCGCCGCGTCGAGGTTGGAAAGCGGCTCGTCGAACAGGAAGACCTTGGGGTCGCGGCAGATGGCCCGGCCGATCGCCACGCGCTGCCGCTGGCCGCCGGACAGCGCCTTGGGCAGGCGGTCGAGATAGGGCGTGAGCTGCAGGATGTCGGCGGCGTTCCTGACGCGCCGGTCGATCTCCTCCTTGCTCTCGCCGGCGATGCGCATGCCAAACGCCATGTTGTCGTAGACCGTCATATGCGGATAGAGCGCATAGGACTGGAACACCATGGCGATGCCGCGCTTCGACGGCGGCACGTTGTTGACCACCTGGCCGTCGATGATCATCTCGCCCGAGGTGATGTCCTCGAGCCCGGCGATCATGCGCAGCAAAGTGGACTTGCCGCAGCCGGACGGGCCGACGAAGACGACGAACTCGCCCACCTCGATCGTCAGGTCGATGCCGTGCAGGACCTTCACCTGCCCGTAGGTCTTGCGGATATCCTTGAGAACCAGGCCCGTCATCTCATTCCTCCCAATCAGGCGTGGCGCGCGAAATGAGCGCCCCAGGCCGGCAGTTCCACTCCGTCGTTCTTTGTCTCACTCGCAAAGCCATGGCCTTCGAGCGTATTCCACTGGCCATCCGGCAGGACGGCATGCGCAGGTTCGGCGCCCATGTTGAACAGGCACAGCAGCGTCTCGTTGCCGAGCGTGCGGGTATAGGACAGCACATTGCCCTCCACCGGATGGAAGACGATGCCGCCCTTGGCGAAGGCCGGATGCTGCCGGCGGAAGGCAAGGAAACGGCGATAGTGCTCGAGCACGCTCGCCTCGTCGCCCTGCTGCGTGTCCACCGCCTTCAGAACGTGTTCCACCGGGATCGGCAGCCAGGTCTTCTGCGCCGTGGAAAAGCCGGCCTGCGCCGTCTTGCTGTCCCAGACCATCGGCGTGCGGCAACCGTCGCGGCCCTTGAATTCCGGCCAGAACTGGATGCCGTAGGGGTCCTGCAGATCCTCGAAGGCGATGTCGGCTTCGGTCAGCCCCAGTTCCTCGCCCTGATAGATGCAGACCGAGCCGCGCTGGGTCATCAGGATGGCGCACAGCATCTTGGCGAAGGCGTCGCGGTCGACGACATCGGCGCCCCAGCGGCTGACATGGCGCACCACGTCGTGGTTGGAAAAGGCCCAACAGGCCCAGCCCTCGGGCGCGGCTTCGGCAAAGGCCTTCTGCACCTCGGCGACGCGGGCCGGCGTCAGCGGATCGGGCGCCAGGAATTCGAAGGCGTAGCACATCTGCATCTTGTCGTTGCCGGAGGTGTATTCGCCGACGATTTCGAGACCGCGCTGGCTGTCACCCACCTCGCCGACCGCGGCGATCGCCGGGAACTCGTCGAGCAGAGCGCGGAAGCGCTTGAGGAAGGCGATATTTTCCGGACGGTTCTTGTCGTAGATGTGTTCCTGGAAATTGTAGGGATTGACCGCCGGCGCGGTCGAGGCATTGCGGCGCTCCGGCGCCAGCGCCGGGTTGTCGCGCAGTTCCTTGTCGTGGAAATAGAAGTTGATGGTGTCGAGGCGGAAGCCGTCGACGCCGCGCTGCAGCCAGAAACGCGTGGCATCGAGCACCGCATCCTGGACCCGCGGATTGTGCATGTTGAGGTCCGGCTGCGAGGTCAGGAAGTTGTGCATGTAATACTGCATGCGGGTCGGGTCCCAATGCCATGCGGACCCGCCGAAGATCGACAGCCAGTTGTTCGGCGGCGTGCCGTCCGGCTTCGGATCGGACCAGACATACCAGTCGGACCGTTCATTGATGCGGCTCGACCGGCTCTCGACGAACCAGGGATGCTGATCCGACGTGTGGGAGATCACCAGGTCGATCATCACCCGGATACCGAGGCGATGCGCTTCGGCGATCATGCCGTCGAAATCCGCCAGCGAACCGAACATCGGGTCGACGTCGACATAGTTCGACACGTCGTAACCGAAATCCTTCATCGGCGAGGTGAAGAACGGCGAGATCCAGATGGCGTCGGCGCCAAGCGCCGCGATATGCGGCAGGCGGGCGGTGATGCCCTTGAGGTCACCGATGCCGTCGCCGTTGGAGTCCTGATAGGAGCGCGGGTAGATCTGGTAGATCACCGCACCACGCCACCAGTCCTTGTCGGCGGAGAGGATCGATTGGGTCGTTGCAGTCATGGTCAGTCCTTGTCGATGCAATCAGTAAGATTCGTGCCGTCTCAACCGCCCTTGACCGAGCCCGCGAGCAGGCCGCGGACGAGGTAGCGTTGCAGTGTGAAGAAGACGAGAAGCGGAACGATGATGGTGATGAAGGCGGAGGCGGTCAGGATTTCCCACTTGCCGCCACGCGAGCCGAGCAGGTTGACCAGGCGTCCGGTCAGCACGAGTTCGTTGTCGCCGGTGCCGAGGAAGACCATGGCCACCAGCAGGTCGTTCCAGGTCCACAGGAACTGGAAGATGGCGAAGGAGGCGAGCGCCGGATAGGACAGCGGCAGCACGATCTTCATGAAGATGGTGAAGTCGGAGGCGCCGTCGACGCGGGCCGATTCCATGATCTCGCGCGGCAGTCCGGCGATGTAGTTGCGCAGGAGATAGATGGCGAGCGGCAGGCCGAAGCCCATATGGGCGAGCCAGATGCCGAGATAGGTCTTCGACGGCACGCCGAAGAAGGCACCGACGCTGTTGTACATGCGCAAAAGCGGGATGAGCGACATCTGCAGCGGCACGACCAGCAGACCGACGATGACCGCGAGAATGATCGCCCGGCCAGGGAACTTCATCCAGGCGAGCGCGTAGGCGGCAAAGGCGGCGACCAGGATCGGGATGATGGTCGAGGGAACGGCGACCGTCAGCGAATTGAGGAAGGACTTGCCGATGCCCTCGGCGGTCAGCACGGTGCGGTAGTTTTCCAGCGTGAAGCGCGGCGGGATGCCGGCGGTGTAGAAGATGCGCTGGCCGCGGCTACCCTCGAAGGCCTTCGGCGACGAGATGCGGAAATCGCCGTTCTCGGCGACGGTGAGCTGCTCGCCGTCCTTGAGTTCGGCCGTCGTGCCGGCTTCATAGGCTGCGGGATCCTGGCTGGACGACCCGAAGGCCATGACGACGCCCTTGCCGCCTTCGAAGACATTGCCGGAAATGACGAAGGTGCCGTTTTCCTCGACCTGCTTGTCGGCGCCGGGGGCGCGGTACATGGCGTTCTGCGTCGAGGTCGACAGGCCCGTCCACCAGCCGGAGGCGACGATCTGGTTCTTGTCGCGCAGCGCCGAGATGAACAGGCCGGCGGTCGGCAGCGTCCACAGGACCACGAGGAAGAGGACGGAGAGATGAACCGCCCAGGTGAGCGGAGAGCGAATGCTGCCCTTGTGCATGTCAGCGTCCTTCCATTTCCCGGCGGGCGTTGCGGATGTTCCAGATCATGATCGGCACGACCATGACCATGATCACCACGGCGATCGAGGCGCCGCGGCCGAAATCGCCGCCACCGCGGAACATCCAGTCGAACATGAGGTTGGCCAGCACCTGCGTCTGCCACTGGCCGTTGGTCATGGCGAGCACGATGTCGAACACCTTGAGGACGAGAATGGTGATGGTGGTCCACACCACCGCGATCGTGCCCCAGATCTGCGGCACCTTGATCTTCATGAATATCTGCCAGGGATTGGCGCCGTCGATGACGGCGGCCTCGATGGTCTCTTCCGGAATGCCGCGCAGCGCCGCGGACAGGAGCACCATGGCAAAGCCGGTCTGGATCCAGATGAGGATAACCATGAGGAAGAAATTGTTCCAGAACGGCAGGGTGATCCAGATCTGCGGCTCGCCGCCCAGCGCCACGACGATCGCGTTCAGGATGCCGATCTGTTCGGCGCCGATGTCGCGATAGTCATAGACGAACTTCCAGATGACCGAGGCACCGACGAAGGAGATCGCCATCGGCATGAAGATCAGCGACTTGGCGATATTGCCCCACCAGATGCGGTCGGTGAGCGCCGCGATGATCAGCCCGAACAGAGTGGAGGCGGCGGGCACGACGATCAGCCAGAGCATGTTGTTGTAGATCGACTGGCGGAACTCGCCATCGAAGAACATCCAGCGATAGTTCGCGAGGCCGACGAAGGTGGTGCCGGACCGGTCGTAGAGCGAATAGGCGACCGAGGAGAAGAAGGGATAGACGAGGTAGATCGTCAGCGACACCAGCGCCGGTCCGAGAAACAGCCAGGGGCGGATGCTGTTGGCCCGGTGGATGTTGCGAGAGGCCTCGGCCGCATCGGCGATGCGCGACGGAAAGATCCAGTCGAGCAGCAGGTTCGAGCCGTAGAAATAGCCGACCGCTCCCGCGACGCCGATCACGATGGTCACTAGGGCATAGAGTAGCTGTTCCAATGTTCCCTCCCCCGGGCCGATTTGCCACGGCCTCGTTCAGCGGCGGACGCTCCCGCGCCTGTCTGTCCTTCGCCGGGCGCTCGAGCCCGGCGAAGGTACCGTCTTGCGCTAGCTTACTTGAGCGAGTCCCAGACCTTCTGGACGCCGGCCGCGACGTCGGCGGACGACTTGCCGCCGGTGTAGTCCACCATGCCGGTCCAGAAAGCGCCGGCGCCGATCTTGCCGGGCATCAGGTCGGAACCGTCGAAGCGGAAGGTCGTGGCGTTGAGCAGGATCTCGCCCTGCTTGGCCATGGGCGCATTGGCATAGGCTTCCTTGTTGGCACCCTTGAAAGGCGTGAGGAAGCTCGACTGCGCCATCCACAGTTCATGGGCGATCGGGGTCTTCAGGAAGTCGAAGAAGACACGGGCCGCCGGGGTGTCCTTGGTAAGGATGGCCAGCGTGCCGGCGCCGAGCACCGGATTGCCGAGATCCTTCTTGGACTCGTAGGGCGGCATGTAGAAGAAGTCCGCATCCTCGCCGACCACGGTGCCTTCGGGGAAGAAGGACGGGATGAACGAAGCCTGGTGATGCAGGTAGCACTTCGGCGGGGAGGCGAAGAGGCCCTTCGGGCTGTCGCGGAAGTCGGTCGAGGAAACGGCTGCGACGCCGCCGTCGACGAACTTGTTGTTCTTGGCGAACCAGCCGAATTCGTCGATCGCGCCGAGGACGGCCGGATCGTCGAACTTGATCTCGTTCGAGACCCACTTGTCGTACACGTCGGGGGCTTGCGTGCGCAGCATCAGGTCTTCCACCCAGTCGGTGGCCGGCCAGCCGGTCGCACCGCCAGAACCGAGGCCGATGCACCACGGCGTGCCGCCGTCGGCAGCAATCTTCTCGGTCAGCGCCTTGAGCTCTTCCATGGTCTTCGGCACTTCATAGCCGGCATCCTCGAAATTCTCGGGCACGTACCAGACGAGCGACTTCACGTCGATCTTGTAGGGGAAGCCGTAGACGGCCGCCGTGCCGTCCTTGCCCTTGTAGGTGGAGAGATCGACCCAGGACTGGCCGGCGGAATAGTTCTCCAGCAGCCAGTTCTTCACGTCGTCACCGAGCGGCACGAGATGACCCTTGGAGGCGAGGTCGGCGATCAGGCCCGGCTGCGGCAGGATGGCGATGTCCGGCGGGCTGCCGGCCTGCGTGTCGATGACGATCTGCTGTTCGTAGTTCTCGGAGGAAGAATACTTGACGTCGATCCCGGTCGCGTCTTCGAAGTAGGCCAGGATGCTTTCGAACAGCGCCTGGTCTTCGCCGCGCCACGGTCCGAAAATGGTGACCGACTGGCCGCTCATGCCGCCATGGCCCTTCTTGAACTCCTCGAAGCTCGCCCAGTTGAATTTGGCGTCCTCGCCCGGCTTGAACTTCAGGTCGGCGGCGCCGGCGGATCCGGCAATCAGCGCCACTGCGGCGACCGTCATCAGGAACATATTTTTCATGTGATTTACCTCCCATCACATTTTTGACGGGCAAACCCCCGTCTCGTACATTGAAAGTCAGTCTTTCAAAGCGCTTTGGCAAACAAGTCTTCACATCGAGTTGGAAATGGAGTCAAGCATAATTCCGGATTTGCCGCAAATTCCTGCAACAATGCGGTGAAGAAATCGGCATATGCAATTCATTCGACCAATTTCCTGTTTGTGCACGCTCCCTCTGCTGATAGACAAATCCAAGCGCTTTGAACGCCATCGAAGGCGGCATTCGTGCCGGGTGACCGGAGCGGCAGGGGAGGAATGCGCGGTGAACCTAAAGCAACTGGCGCAATTGCTGGGTTTGTCCCAGACGACGATCAGCCGGGCGATCAACGGCTATCCGGAGGTGAGCGAAGAGACGCGCCAGCGCGTGCTCAAGGCTGCCAAGGAAACCGGCTACCGGCCAAACCGCGCAGCACAGCGCCTGGCGACCGGAAAGGCCGGTTCCATCGGCCTCGTCATGCCGATCGAACCGAACGACAATTCCGATCTTCATTTCGCCGAGTTCCAGCGGGGGCTCGCGGAAGAAGCTCTCAGGCACGACTTTCATCTGGTGATCATGCCGGCCCAGCCGCATGACGAGGAGCAAGCCATCCGCTGGCTGGTGGCGAGCGGCAGCGTCGACGGCTACTACCTCGCCTACATGCGGGCGAACGACCCGCGCATCGCCATGGCGAAGACCCTGCCGGTGCCGTTCATCGTCCATGGCCGGTCGCACGGCCTGGCGGACGATTATCCGTTCCTCGACGTCGACAATGAAGGTGCCTTTCGCGATGCGGCGCGGCTGTTGCTGCAACTCGGCCACCGTCGGTTTGCGCTGCTCAACGGTCCCGGCGAGTTCGACTTCGCCATCCGCCGCAGGATCGGTACGATGGCGGCCCTGAAGGAAAACGGGATCGAGCTCGATCCCGCGGCGATGCGCCATACGGCGATGACCGACGAGGCCGGGTTTCGCGGCATGTCGGAACTGCTGGAGGGGCCGGAGCGGCCGACGGCGGTGCTTTGCGCCTCGACGGTCCTGGCGCTCGGCGCGGTCCGGGCGATCAACAAGGCGGGACTGAAGCTCGGCGAAGACATATCACTGATCGCCCATGACGACGTGCTGCCGCTGCTCAAGCCCGAGAATTTCACCATCCCGCTGACGACCACGCGATCGTCGCTGCGCGCCGCCGGCATCCGCATCGCCCAGCGGCTGATCGCCGCCATCAAGCAGACGGATCCGCAGCCGCCGGCGCACGAGTTGTGGACCACGGATCTGGTGATCCGCGCCTCGACGGGGCCGGCGCCGAAAGAGGCCTAGGCCCCTTCCCTCACGCGGGCTGATCAGGGTGCTTCAGAATTTCGGCGCAGGCTTGCCCTCGGCGCGATAGGCGGCGATCACCGTATTGGCCATCAGCATGGCGATGGTCATGGGACCGACGCCGCCCGGAACCGGGCTGATCGCGCCGGCGACCGGTGCGCATTCGGCAAAGGCGACGTCGCCGACGAGGCGGGTCTTGCCCTCGCCCTTTTCCGGGGCCGGCACGCGGTTGATGCCGACGTCGATGACGGTTGCGCCGGGCTTCACCCAATCGGCCTTCACCATTTCGGCGCGGCCGACGGCCGCCACGAGAATATCGGCATTGCGGGCAAGCGCCGGGAGATCGCGGCTCCTCGAATGGCCGATCGTCACGGTCGCGTTGGCGGCGAGAAGCAGCTGCGCCATCGGCTTGCCGAACAGGTTGGAGCGACCGATGACCAGCGCGTTGAGGCCGGAGAGATCGCGGCCGCGGATCTGGCGCACCAGGATCATGGCGCCGGCCGGGGTGCAGGAGACGAGGCCGGTCTCGGCATCGCCGGTGGCGAGCTTGCCGGCATTGACCACATGCAGGCCGTCGACATCCTTGTCCGGCCGGATCGACTGGATCACGGCTTCGGAATCAAGATGCTTCGGCAGGGGCAACTGGACGAGCACGCCGTCGATCTCGGGATCGGCGTTGAGTTCGGCGACCAGCGCCATCAGCGTTTCCTGGCTGGTTTCCTCGGGCAGCGTGTGCTGCACCGACTTGAAGCCGCATTGCTTGGCCATCCGGCTCTTGGAACTGACATAGGCGTGGCTGGCCGGATCATTGCCGACGATCACCACCGCCAGGCCGGGTCTGCGACCCGCATCGCGCTCCAGCGCCGCTGCTGCCGTTGTTACCGCTTCGATCACCGAAGCGGCTGTCTGCTTGCCATCAATCACCGTTGTCACGATCGCATCCCTCGCTCGCGTTTTCCGGCAACATAGCCGCCGCACCGGGCCGGCAATTGCCTCTCTCCGCCGTATGGTGTCAAAAGCGCGGGATTTGCAAGGGGAAAGCGCAGCCTTTGACGACCTTCCCCTGGTCCGGCGTCAGGGCGCGGGCGTCCGAGGGCCTTGGCTCAGGTATAGCGCCGGGAGGCCGGGTCCTGGCGCGCCGCGGAGCGGCGGCTGTTGGGTGCGGAACGATTGTCGGTTCGCCGGCGCCCCTGCGAAAGCGGGTCTTCGCCCGCGGCATGGCGAGGCGCTCCAAAAAGCTTGAAACGGGCGACATGGCCGAGAAACACCGGAATGCCGACGATATAGCGATACCAGAGCCGTTTCGGCTCCAGCCAAAGCCGATAGACCCACTCGCAGCGGATATGACGCATCCACAGCGGCGCACGCGGGACTTCGCCCGAGACGAAGTCGAACAGCGCTCCGACGCCGATCACGAGACGCGCGTGCTCCGGACGAATGTTGCGGTCGATCCAGATCTCCTGCAGCGGCGTGCCAAGCGCGACCAGCAGGATGTCGATCCGTGCGGCCTTGAGGTCGTCGAGCAAGCCGGCGCAGTTGTTCTTGTCAAAGAAGCCGTCGGAAATCTCGACGAATTCGTGCCACGGCGCATGCCTGCGGAAATTCACCGCGGCGCGTGCCAGGACCTCCGGCCGCCCGCCGATGAGGCCGATGCGCCGGGGCACGTCCATATAGCTCAGCATGGCCGGAATGAAGTCGGTGCCATTGAGGTTGGCGATGAAGCGTTCACCGTTGAGCAGGCGCGACGCGAGGTCGACGCCGATACCGTCGGGCAGCAGGATCGTGCGGCGGAGCGCCTTGCGGTAGTCCGGATCGGACATCATCAGATTGGCATTGTTGGCGTTGAGAAACGCCATATGGGTCGGGCCGAGCGGCAAGGAGGCCAGTTCGTTCACATAGGACAGCGCACCTTCCCAGGTGAGGTCGTAGACCGGCATGCCGAAGAGAGGCAGACGCGGCTCCGGCATAGGGAGATTCGGCGCGGGGTTCATGAGCCCCTCCCGAAACGAACGGACTTCAGGCTGTCGCGCTCATCGGGCCTCTGGCCATGCGCCTGGAGGCCGGCAATGCCTGCCAGCAGAGCCCCGCGAAACGCCGGGAGGGAGAGGAACGAGACTAGGAACCGCATGACACCACGCAATACAGGGTTTGACAGACGCCTTGTATCAGCAGGAGATCAAATCCGGATTAAGTCAAATGCTCGGATTATCGCGGGCGGATTTACGTTTTGCCAACCATGATGCCGCGGGGCGTGCCAGACGCGAAAAGGCGGCGGGTCGACGCCGCCGCCTTTTTCCATCTTGTCCGACGTATTCGATGACGGAGCGAATCAGTGACCCGACTTCGCCGGGTCCTCGACCTTGTCACCCTCGATCACCTTGACCGGCTTGGCCGGCGGTTTGGCGGCGCCGTCGCTGGTCGCCCGCACGTCATCCTTGGACATGTAGTCGAGCTGTTCGACGAGCACTTCCTCGACAAACCCCTCGCCGAGATGGGCATTGATGTCGGTCTTGATCTTCTCGCGGAAGGCGGCGATGTCAAACGAAGCCATGTTCGAGACGTCGACCATCTTGTTGCCGATCAGAAGCGTGAACAGCTCGTCGGTCATCAATTCGGTCAGCGGCAGTTCGATGCCCTTGATCTTTTCCTTGTCCATCATGAAGGAGACGCGGCCGAGGAAATAGCCGCGCACGCTGCCGTCGGCGATCATCGGGATGGTGATCGCTTCGCCGCGCACCAGTTCGAGCTTCGCCTTCCTGGCGTCCTCTTCGCTGACTTCGGCGGGCGCCGTCGCCATCTGCACAGAAAAATAGACCGCGCCCAGCGTGACGAGGCAGACCCACAATCCGGCGGCCAGGATCTTGACCATCAGACCTCGCTGTACAGGAACTGTTCCTGGGAGTAGGTGCCGTCACCATCGGCTTCCCGCACCGCATTCTTCAGGAGATCGGCGACGGCGCGCACCGCGTTCATGTGCGCCTCGACGCGGCGGGCATTGATCGCGAGCTTCTTCTTCAGGGCGTGCATCTGCTCGACATAGCCGACCGCCAGCTCGCGCGGATCGGTGTCGCGGAACAGCATGGTCAGTTCGTAGAGGCAACGGCTCTTGTGGGCATTGGAGACCTTGAGGTCGAATTCCGGGTCCTTGCCGATGCGCTGGTTTTCGTTGTCGATGATCATTTCGAGGCGGCCGAGCACCGTCTTGATCCGATAATCGCTATTGATGATTTCCATGGTTCTTGCCCCGGATGAGTGTTGTTATGCGGTCGTAGCGTCATTGGCGGAGACGCCGAGCGTGCGACGCTCCAGGTCGGTCACCATGTTGAACGCGACGCGTTTATCCGTTTCATCGGTCGCGGCATTGGCGACGTTGCCGCCGCGGTGACGTGCCAGCTCTTCCGAATACATCTGGTCGGCGATGCCGACGCCGCCGCTTTCGGAGATGACGCCGCCGATCTGCTCGGCCATCATGCTCTTCCAGATCTCGCCGGCATTGCCCTTGCCATAGACCGATTCACTGTCGTCCGGCATCATCGACTTGACGAAGTTCTGCAGGATGACCGCTTCGAATTCGCGATAGACCTTCGGAGTCTCGCCCGCAGCCGTCTTCTTGACGTTGCCGAGACCGGCGTCGTAGGCGGCGCTGTTCAGCACTTCGACCGCGGCGCCGAATCCTGTGCCCTTTTCGGCAAGGCTGGTGGCGGCCTGCGCCGCACGATTGGCTTTGAGTTTTTCCTGGGCTGCCGCCAGTACCATCGGATCTGCAGCGCGGACGACGTCCAGCACGAGATCGCTCGGAGGTGATATTGCCACGTTTCTGGTCCCCGGTGCTTCGAATAGGCGACGAGTATCACTCGCGAAGCTTGCTGGAGGCTGTCGTGGCGACAGTCATGTCGACCAGATCGTAGATGGCGTTGTCGTCCGCCTCGCGATCCTCGTGCACGCGGGCATCCTTCATGTTCTCTTCGAGCCGGTCACCCTTGGCACGTTCGCGCAGCATCTTGATCTCCTGGCCGTGCTGGAGGCTGGCGAGCTGCTTGTCGGCGTTGGACAGCCGGTCGAACCGGTCGGCATAATTCTGGGCGAACAGGCGATGGACCGGCTCCAGCGAGCCGATCGCCTCCATCACGGAAACCATCGAGGCGGCATTCTCCTCGCGGCGCTTGGCCGTGACGGCAAGCTCGCTCTCGGCCATGCGCTCCATATGGCGCTGCACGTTAACGAGCCGCTTCAGCTTTTCGGACTTCTTCGTCGGCCCCATGGGCGCTCCTTAGGCAACGGGTTCGCTCACGCCTCAGCCGAGGAAGATCCTGGGGAAGTTGTCGGCGAACTGCCGGA
Source organism: Allorhizobium sp. GW101-3B10 (assembly GCF_059424725.1). Lineage (NCBI taxonomy): Bacteria > Pseudomonadati > Pseudomonadota > Alphaproteobacteria > Hyphomicrobiales > Rhizobiaceae > Allorhizobium > Allorhizobium sp. GW101-3B10. The sequence continues at coordinate 3,165,656 of NZ_JBWKZR010000001.1, forward strand.
CGATCGCGGCGATGGAAAAATACACGAGAAACAGGCCGCCCATCAGAAGGTAGGGCGTCGAGATGAAGTAGATCGGGATCTGCGGCGCGAGCTTGTTGATCAGACCGATCGAGAAGTTGAACATCAGGCCGAAAATGATGAACGGGCTGGCCAGACGCAGCATCAGCAGGAAGGTGGCGCCGAGCGTGTCGGTCAGCGTGATCAGCATCTTCTGCATGTCGGGAAAGCCGCCGAGCGGCATCAGCCCGTAGGAATCGATCAACGCCCGCAGCACGACGTGGTGAAAGTCCAGCATGAACAGCAGCAGCAGGCCGCCGAAGCTGATCATGTTGGTCAGCTGGTTTTCCGGGGTGTCCTCGACGACGTCGGGCGCGCCCGGAGAGTTGAAGCCGATCGACATGGAAATCGCCGAGCCGGCGAACTGCAGGCCGATGACATAGAGCCGCGGGATCATGCCGTACATGGTGCCGATCAGCGTCTCGCCGACGACCAGGTGGATATAGGCGTAGTCGCTGCCCGACACCTTGGGGTAGATCGTATCCCACAGCACCGGCAGGATGGCCATGGAAATGGCGGCCGCCATCAGCAGCCGCACCATGACGGGAATACGCGCCGAGGAGAAACCCGGAAGCACCATGAAGCAGGCGCCGATCCGGCAGAAGGCCACGAACATGGCCAGAACTGTCCCCTCGGGGTCGGTGATCATGAAATGGAACCCAGGATCTTTATCTCGATGCCCTTGGCCAGTTCGACATGCGACAGGACCGGCAGGGTAGCGAACAGCCGCTCGATGATCATGCGGACATAGGAGCGCGTTTCCGGCGAGGTGACAAGCACGAAAGGCAGGCCACGGTCCATGAATTCACGGATAACCTTGCTGGCCTGCTCGGAAAACTCCTCGAGGCTGCGGGGATCGATGTCGAACTCGACGATTTCACCCTTGGCATCGCGTTTCAGCGCCTGGTGGAAGACGAGATCCCACTTCGAGCCGAGGCGCAGGACGCGCAGCACGCCGTTGTCGGTCAAGTCGCCGCACAGCTGCTGCGACATGCGTACTCGCACATGCTCGACGATCTGCTCGGTCTTGCGCACGTGCGGCGCCAGCTCCGCCACCGCTTCGAGGATCAGATGCAGGTTGCGGATCGAGACGCGTTCGGCGAGCAGAAGCTTGAGAACCGCCTGCAGGCCGGAATAGGACATGTGCGACGAGCAGATCTCGTCGGCGAGCTTCTTGTATTCCGGATCGAGCCGATCGATCAGGATCTTCACGTCCTTGTAGGAAAGGAGCTGCGGCAGGTTGTTGCGGATGACCTCGCTCACATGGGTGAGCACGACCGAGACGTTGTCGATCGGGTGGAAGCCCTCGCGCTTCAGGTCCTCGGCGAAGGTCTCGAGGACCGAGACCGCCGGCATGCCGAAGGCGGGTTCGCGGATCTCGTCGCCCGGAACCTTGGGCTTGCGGCCGGAGCCGGTGACCACCAGGACTTCGCCGACGCGCAACTGGTTGGAGGCGACCGTCGTGCCGTGGATGCGGATCTGGTAGGATTTCTCCTGGATGGCGATGTCGTCGGTGACCTTGATCTCGGGCACCACGAAGCCGTACTGGCTGGCGAACTTCTTGCGCATCTTGCCGACGCGGAAAGCGAGTTCCTGGTGGGCGCCGAGCAGCCGGGTCGAGACCAGCTTGCCGAGCGCCAGTTCGATCTCGGCCGTCTTCAGAACGGACTTGACCGAATCCTTCTCGGCTTCCTTGGTCTGGATGACCTTCTTTTCCTCCTGCTCGCGCTTGACCTTGTTCTCCGCCTCGATCTGGCGCGGGATGAACCAGCTGCCGAAGGCCATGATGCCGCCGAGCGCCAGGAAGGGCACCATCGGCAGGCCGGGAACGATGGACAGCAGGACCATCAGCGATGCCGCGACGGACAGCGCGCGCGGATAGCCGCTCAGCTGGTTGACGACGGCCTGGTCGGTGGAGCCCGGATTGCCGCCGCGCGAGACCAGAAGGCCGGCGGCGAGCGAAACGATGAGGGCCGGGATCTGCGAGACGATGCCGTCGCCGACCGACAGCTTGACGAAGACGTCGGCCGCTTCGCCGATTTCCATGCCGTGGCGGAAATAGCCGATGATGATGCCGCCGAAGATGTTGATCGCTGTGATGATCAGGCCGGCGATCGCATCGCCGCGCACGAACTTCGAGGCACCGTCCATGGCGCCGAAGAAGGAGCTTTCCTGCTCGAGTTCGCGGCGGCGGAACTGCGCTTCCTTGTCGTCGATCATGCCCGCCGACAGGTCGGCGTCGATCGACATCTGTTTGCCGGGGATGGCATCGAGGGTGAAGCGGGCGCCGACTTCCGCGATGCGGGTCGCGCCCTTGGTGATGACGATGAAGTTCACCGTGACCAGGATCAGGAAGACGATCAGACCGATGACGAAGTCGCCGGACATGACGAGGCTGGAGAAGCCGGCGATCACGCCGCCCGCCGCATTGTGTCCCTCGTGGCCGTGCGAAAGGATGACGCGCGTCGTGGCGATGTTGAGCGCCAGGCGGATCATCGTCGAGATCAGCAGGATGGTCGGGAAGGACGAGAAATCGAGCGGGCGCTGGATCCACAGGGAGACCATCAGGATCAGCACGGAGAAGGCAATCGAGAATGCCAGACCCATGTCGATGAGGAACGGCGGAATGGGCAGGAACAGGATGCACAGGATGCCGACGATGCCCATGGCAAAGCCGATGTCGCGGCCGTTCGGGCTGACCTTCGGTATGATGATTGCTGTTGGTTGCGCCATTTATCGTTCCGTCTCTTCATGAGAGGTCGGCCGACGCCAAAGGGCATTCGGCCATGTTCAACGAAGCGATAGCGGGCGAAGCTTGCGCGAGGGTGGCAGTGTCACCCGTGCCGCGGCCGGCGACAGACGGTCAGAACCCGGTCTGCACGCGGGAAAACACCAGATTGGCGAAGAGCGATATCTGCCCGCCGACGAAGGGGGCGCTGATGCCGATGGTCACCAGGATGGCGACGATCTTCGGCACGAAGGTCAGGGTCATTTCCTGAACCTGGGTGAGCGCCTGGATGAGCGCGATGGTGACGCCGACGATCATCGCGGCGAGCACGGCCGGACCGGACGCGACGAGCACGGTCCAGACGGCTGCCTGCATGATATCTAGAGCGTCTGCTTCATTCATGGATTTCAATCCCTGCGCTATGCCGGGGGAATCACTCCCCCATGCGCATCAGGCATCCGTATCAGTATCGGTATCCGGGGTCGATGGCACGCCGACGCGAACGCCAACGACGATCGGGATCTCGTCGCCTTCCGTGGTCGTGGCGACCATGGTGTCGTTGTAGACGCGCACCGACTCGATCACGCCCGAGAGCTTTTCGTCGGCGCTGGTGATCGTCTGGCCGATATAGTTCGACGCATTGGTCAGCGCGTTGCCGGTAATCAGCGTCTCGAGATTGGCATTGGTCTGGATCGTCTGCTCGACCTGGGAGAAGGTGGCCAGCTGGGCGATCTGCTCGCTGGCATCCATCGGATCCGTCGGATCCTGGTTCTGCATCTGGGCGATCAGCAGCTTCAGGAAAGAATCATAATCCAGCGAAGCGGCGGCCGACGCGCTCGATGCGGACGAGTTGTTGGTCGTCGTCGTCGTCGTGTTGGTGGCCGAGGTAACGCCGTCTACCGCCATGGTGCAATCTCCTTGCGAATCTGTTCAACGGTGGCCGGCGTCATTTCCTGGCTGTTGAGGATCTGGTCCTCGATCGGGTACAGCCCGCGGATCGCCTTCAGCGCGTCGAAGGCGCGGCCGGACGAAACCATGCCATCGACCCGTTTCAGTTCGGCGAGGATTTCCTCGTTCTCGAAGCAGGTGAGCAGCATGATGATCGACTTGCGGAACATCGCCATCGACTGTTCGCGCCCTTCGGGGTTGATCAGCATCATCTGGGCGATGAAGTAGAGCTGGCGGAGCGGCGTGGTCGCCTGTTCAGGCTGCAGGACGTGGTTTTCCAGCAGGAACGTGACGTCGTTGAGGAATTCCAGCGCAACCTTGCGGTCGACGCGCAGAACCGCTCCGTTGATGAAAATCCGTTCGCCCGACTTGAGCGAGATGCGCAAAGTGCTCTTCATTTCAGTCCATCCCTGATGATGGTTGTCACGTCGATGATGCCCTGGAAGTTGGTGGACTGGCGCTTCCGAATCCGGTCGCATTCCTTCAAGATCCAGATGGCGATTGAGATCAGGTTGGCGCGCAGTTCGGCGTCCAGCTGATTTTCCGGCTGTTTCAGATCCTCGATGAGGCGAATCCAGACCCGGCGGGTGTAAAAGAGCGCTTCGATCGCTTCACGGGTATAGCCCTGCTCGTCACGGGCCAGCGTGAGAAGCTCGATGGAGCGCGTCAGAGCCTGCCGTTCACGATCCTTGGCGTCCGCGACGCCATCTTCCATGATTTCGGCATATGAAAATTGGTACATTCATCTGTCCTTCATTTCCATTCATTCCCTTTGGTCATCAAAGGTAGTTGACGAGGCTCAGAGCCTGAATCTTCGACGTCAGCGTGTAGGATGCCTCGACCAGAGACAGGAGATTGTTCACCCGGGTCGAGGCCTCATAGGCATCGACCTCGATCTTGCTGGAGAGCGTCGTTTCGATGATGTCGATCTGCACCTGGAGCGATTCGTTGGCCTTCTCGATCCGGTTTTCCGACAGGCCGAGCATGGTGCGCGCGCTGTTGATGCCGGTGGTCGCGATGCCGGTATATTCGATCGCCTTCTTGGTCACCACGGCGCGGCTGTCGTCGGAAAGGTCGAGGGCCAGCAGTTCCTTGGCCACCACCGCGGCCAGCGCGAAGTAGCGCATGCCCTTGCTGTTGACCGAGGCGGATGTTTCGACCGTCTCCGTCTGGCTGATCCGGCTGGTCATCACCTCGTCGGTCGCGCTCGACCAGTCGGTGGTCCAGTCGGCGCCGGAATACATCGGCTCGACGACGTTGGTGATGAAGTCTTCCATGCTCGGTGCGGCGCCGGAGGCGGCGATGGTCGCCGTCTGCGGATCCGACTGCGGGAAGCCGAAATAGGACAGGAACTCGGCATCGAATGCCAGCTTGGCGGCCGAGGTATCCGAATACTCCTCAAGCGGCTCCACGTCGGTATTGATGCCCGAGAACAGATACTCACCACCCAGCGAGGTGTTGGCCATGCTGGTGAAGGTATCCAGCGCGCTGTCGATCGCCTGGATCGCCGTTTCCAGATTGCTGGTGTTGGCGGTTCCGGAGAGCGCGATCAGCGCCTCGTTCATGTCGTCGCCGGCCTGGGCCATCTGGTCGAGTGCCTCCTGGGAGGCCTCAAGGCGCTGCGTGGCGATCGCATTGGTATTCTTGATCGACTGCAGGCGCAGGCTGTCGCGGGTCAGGTCGACCACCGCCGAGGTGGCGCCGCCGATCTCGGCCCCGATGTCGGCATAGATGCCGGTCGTGACTTCCTGCTGCGCCTTGATCAGTTCGTTCTGGGCCTCACGGATGGTCAGGCGCATCGAAGTCTGGATCGAGAGATTGGAGATGTTTGCTGTCGACATATCTTAGCCCGCCATGTCCAGGACCGCCTGGAGCATCGCATCGATCGTCGATACGAGCTTGGCCGATGCCTTGTAGGACTGCTCGACATCGAGCAGCAGCGAGAGCTCCTCGTCGAGGTTCACCCCGGTTTCCGACGAATAGGTCTGGAAGGAGCGCTCATAGAGCGCGACCTTGTTGTCCGAGGCCGTCGTGGCGTTGGAGCGCAGATCCTCCAGCCAGCCGATCGAGCCGCTGGCGAAGGTCATGATGCTCATCGACGTCTTCAGGTCGGCCGTGGCGTCGAATGCCCGGTCGGCGTCAAGCGCGTCGGTATAGCCCATCAGCAGCGTGGTGTAGCCAGAATTGTTGCCGGTGTTCCACTTGTAGGTCGCGCCGTTGATGCCACCGTCCCGCAGAAGCATGGGATCGCCGCCCGAAGAGGCGATGACTGCCGACGAGACCGTGATGCTGCCGGCCAGGCCCGGCTCGACCGTGCCGGAGGTGAGCATCGTGCCGCCGGACCAGGTGAAGAGGCCCGGCATGTCGGCGGCGACGCCAAGCGGATCCGTTTCCGCGAAGGCTTCGATCAGGCCGCGCGCAACCTCGTCGAGCTGCGTCTGGAAGGTGGGAGCGATCTCGTCGCGCAGCTGCAGCAGCGCGCTCAGCGAGCCCTCGGCGTCCGTATTGCCGCCGTCGCCGGCGCCGATGGCCACGCCGTCGACATAGATCTGATTGCCGGTGACGGTCGCGTCATAGGCGAGCGTGCGGGTGAAGGTGACAGACCGCGGCACGGTTTCGAACAGGGTGGTGCCATCGGAGGTGTAGATCACCATGTCGCCGTTGGCACGGGTGCTGGCATCGATGCCGACGATTTCCGAAATGTCCTTGAGCAGCGTGTCCCGGCTATCGAGCGCATCGCTCGGATCCGCGCCGACCGCGTTTGCTTTGACCACGGCGTCGTTGACGACCTGGAATTCGCCGAGAAGCCGGTTCAGTTCCTTGACCTGGTTGAAGATTTCCGCATCCGCATCGGTGCGGAGCTTCTGGACGGTGGTGGCCGCCGCGTTCAGCGAATTGGCCACGTCCTGGGCATCGGTGACCACGGTGGCGGCCAGCGTATACTCGCCCGGAGAGGCGGCGAAAGCTTCCAGGCTGTTCTGGAGTTCCGCGAGATAGGTCGAGGGGGAAAGCTCGTAGTCATTCCCCCCCAGAGCGTTGGAGAGCGTCGTCAAACCGTTCAGAAGGGTATCCTGGGCGCTGGAGGCCGAGGTTGCTCCGGTCAGCTGACGAAGCAGGGCCATCTGTTGGGCCCGCTCGGTATTGACCGTAGAGGCACCATAGATGGTGTTGGTTACGACAGGCGCACGCCGCACATAGTTTGCATTTCCGTCATTGGCAATATTCGTGGAGATGACGGAGGTCTGTTCCCCCGTATTCCTGAAAATGGCTTGAGCCGTATTAAGTGCAGAAGTAAGCGACATGTGGCTGCCTTAACCTTCCGGTTATCTCTTCAGGTTGACCAGGACTTCCATCAATTCGGAGCCGGTCTGGAATACCTTGGAGTTCGCGGTGTAATTCCGCTGGGATTCGATCATCGCGGTCAGTTCTTCCGCCACGTCGACATTGGAGTCTTCAAGGGCGCCCGAAATGATCGAGCCGAAGCCGCTGGTGCCGGCATAGCCCATGACGACGACGCCGGACGAGTTGCTCTGGGTGTAGAGGTTGCCGGCAACCGGGTTCAGGTTGTCCGGGCTCTGTACGCTGGCCAGCGCCACGCGGAAGCGCGGGGTCAGGTCGCCGTTGTCGTAGACGACCGAGACCACGCCGGCGTCGTCGATTTCGTAGCCGACCACTTCGGAGGCCGCGTTGCCGTTGATCTCGCCTTCTTCGACCGAGAATTCGGCGGCCAGCTGGCTCGACGTGCTGATGTCGAGGGTCATGACTTCCATGTCGGCGCCGTTGACCGTGAAGGCGGTCGTCGTCAGCGACGTGGGCGAAACGATCTGGCCATCGGCGTCGAAGGTGAGCGCCGTCGGCGCGACCACTGCAGTCACCGGGGGGCCGGCATAATTGGCAGCGACCGACCAGGCGTTGACGCCGGTTTTCGTGTAGGTGAATTCGATCAGACGGCTGTTGCCCTGGCTGTCATAGGCGACGAGCGAGGTCGACTTGGTGTCGCCGACGGCAGCGCCGGACGGCAGGTTGACGTTGAGCGCACCTGCCGTCGAAGCCGTGGCCGAGATCGAAGCCGAAGAGAGATTGATCGGTTCGAGGCCGTCGAAGCCGTTGACGACGATGGTCGGGTCGACGGTCGAGGAATATTCGTAACCCATCAGGGTGAAGCCGGCCGAATTCTTCAGGCTGCCGTCGTCCTGGATGACGAAGGAACCGGCGCGCGTCAGATATTCGACGCCGTCCGAGCCTTCGACGACGAAGAAGCCGTCACCTTTGACCGCAAGGTCCGTCGAGGACGTCGTGTAGCTGAACGTGCTCTGGCTCGAAATCGAGTAACGCACATCCGTCTCGACGCCACCCGAATTGTAGGCGCCGGACGTCGTCGGCAGGATCATCGAGGAGAACTGCACAGAGGCCTTCTTGTAGCCGACCGTGCTGGAGTTGGCGATGTTTTCAGCAACTGTGCCGAGACGATTTGCCTGGGCATTCATACCGGACACACCGGTCCGCATCGTTCCGTAAAGGCTCATTGAAAATCCTCGTTTCCGTAGTCATTGCAGAGAATAGGAGGTGGGCCTTGCGTGAAGCTGTCTGGAGATGGCGGGCCTTTTCGAATTCACTCGCAAGGCCCGCACCACGCGGCCGGGTGCTGAAAAATCAGCTCCAATCGATGCAGTAGCCGAGGAAGCGCTTGGAATCGACCGGGTCGAAACCGAGCTTCTTGCGCAGCTTCTTGCGCAGCTTGGAGATATGGCTTTCGACCACGTTCTCCTCGACCTCTTCGTCGAAGATGCCGTAGATCGCATTGAATATCTGGGTCTTGGAAACGCGACGACCGCGGTTGACGACCAAATACTCGAGAATGCGCCGCTCGCGCCGCGGAAGAGGGAAAACCTCGCCCGCGATTTCCGGATCGCGTCCGTCGGAGAAGACCCGGATCGGACCGATCTCGGTGAAGTTCGCGACCGCCTTCAACCGGCGGCGAATTGCCGCCGCCCGCGCCAGGATCTCCCTCGGATGAACCGGTTTCCTGACGACATCGTCGACGCCACAGTCGAACAATGCCAGCGTCGCCTCGAGCGACGGCTGGTCGCTGACCGCGATCACCGGTGCCTGTGTCCTGTCACGAATTGCACGCGGCAACTCATGCGTGCAATCCCCCTGCCCGAGCAGAAAGGCCTCGACGGCAGCGATGTCAGAATCTGCCGCCGTATTGACCCATTCGCCGAACTCGACCGGATCAAATCCAGTCGATGGAATGCCCTCACGCCCAAATAAGGATGTGTACCCGTCTTTCACGAGCTCTCGCTCGTCTACCACTACGATCATTCGTCCGCCTCCGAATCAGTGTGGTGCCTCGATGCACTATCGGTACGAATCGGGCGAATCACGGACAACTAGATGATGTTAGTGGTAGGTATTAACAATTGATTAAGATTTGGCTGCCGATTTGAACTATATCTAGTATGTCAATCGACAGACTGGCACTATTTTTCAGCGGAAAAGTTAACGCATGGTTAACGGACGGTTTGCATGGCCCAATTCCGTCCACATTGTCGACACAATGACAAATCAGCACATTGAGGCTTGTCTACCCCCAAATATGGCTATTCACCGCAAAATTTCCGGGCGTTCGATGTCCACTTTCCGTAGCCCGTCGCGACCAGATTGGCGATCACCCGACACACATATCGCTTCTGTGCAGGGTCGTTATTCGGCCCTGCATGGTAGCGGGCCACAGCCATCGTCCAGGTCTCATGACGATCGCGTAGGTTGCTGAGAAAGCGAGCCGCGTATTCGACATTGGCCCGCGGATTGAACATGGCCTGCACGGAGGAAAAGTGCTCCCCGTGGAAGTGCTGGTTGATCTGCATGCAACCGATGTCGATCAGTTTGGCCCCCTGCCTGCGCGCAGTGACGAAGGCATGCAAGGCATCGGCCTCAGTGTCGAAGAACATCGGCTTTCCCTCGACGTTCATCGCAAAGGGTTGAAGCGATCCCTTCCGCCCCGTTTCCGTCAGCCCGACGGAGTAGAGGATGCCTTCCGGGATCGAATATTTCGCCGCCGCCGCCTGGATCTCGCGCTCGCAGGCTCCGGTGGATGCGGCCGCGTCAGATGTAGACGTGACCAGGACGAGAAGCACCAGCCCCGCCAGAGGCCGTCTGTATCGTGCTCGTGTCATCTGCCGTCTTCCCCATGCCGATGCCGCTCTCGGCAGGCATCGGCGCCGTACGGCGCTCTCCGCTGCTGCCGTTGCCGCCCTGGGCTCCACCCTGCGCCTGCTGGCCCGTCGGCTGCCCCTGCGCACCGCTCTGGCCGGCGTCGGCGCGATCCGCCGCCGCGACATTCACGCTGATCTGAATCTGGTCGACTGCGAAGCCGTGCGCCCTCAGGGCCTTCAGCATGTCGTTCTGGTCGCCGCTCAGCTGCTTGTAGGCCGCATGCGTTTCGACCGTAATCTGCACCGAGAGCTCTTCGCCGCTCAGCCGAAGCGTCGCGGTGACATTGCCGAGCTCGATCGGGCTCATCTGCAGCTTCAGGGTATTGACGACCTTGCCGGAGCTCGACTGGCTGGCGGCGTTGGCCAGCTCGGAACCCGGCAACATGGCGGTCGCCCATTCGCCGTCGCCCATCATCGCCGCGGTCAGTCCCGCCGCATTGGTGGATGCCGGAGCGATATAGCGGCGCGCATCGAGGACCGCGACCGTCTGGCCGCTGTCCTTCGGTGAGCCGATGTCATACTTGACCGTCTCGCCGTCCGACGGACCGACCCGCATGGAGAGCGCCTGGCCCTTGCCGTCGGTGCGCAGGAAGCGGAAGGAACGGTCCGCCTCGGCGGTGTCCGTCTCGGCGGTCTCGACCGCAGGAAGATCGCCGGCATCGGCAGTGCCCGAGGCACGCACGTCGCCGGAGGATGCGGTGACCGCGGCCAGATCGTCGCCCGCCGTTCGGCCGGTCGTCGTGTGATCGGCGCGCGACGGCGCCTGCCCGGCCTGCGGAGCTGGCCCGCTAGAGGCCGTGGCATTGCTGAGCAGTGTCAGAACATCGCCGAGATCCGGTGCAGTACCGTCAGGTGCAGCTTCGGCTTCGGCCTCGCCCTCGGTCACGGCGTCGGCGTCGGCGGCCGGCTTGTCCGTCTGCTCGGCCTTGTCGCCTTTCGCCACCTGCACATGCTTGACGACCGCGGCCACCTGGCCCGCGTCCAACGTCTCGCCTGACGTCGCTTTGCCGGTGACTGCCGATTGCCCGGCAACGGGCTTTGCCACCTTGCGACCGGGAAGCGTTCCGTTTTCCGGTACGTCGTCGGCTGCAACCTCGGCGGCAGCATCGGCTGCCGGCGCTTCGCCGGCAGTGTTCGTCGCGGTGGGACGGGAAAGGGCGGCCCGGGATACATCGATCAGCGGCCGGGCCGGCTTTGTGGCTTTCGGCTCCGAGACCTGGGTTTCCGCGCCGTTGGCTGCGTCCGCATCGGGGACCTGGCCGGTCGTTGCTTCATCGCGATCCTGGCGGCTGCGGCGGCTGTGGCCGGCGTTCGACAGCGCGTCGTGGAATCCGTTACCCGCCTTCGCGTCGCTGCGCTGCGACGCAGCGCTCCCCGCGAGCGAAGCGTCCATGCTCGGGATTTTCGGGGCGATAGCCGGATCGATCATCAGTCTGTGCCTTCTTGTTTCAAGAGGTCGTCGATTGCATCCAGCTTGGAGCGGCCGGTATCGACGAAGGTGCGGAACTCCGGGTCCTGATCCCTGCTACCCGCTGCATCCGCCGCGACCGTCTTCGGCGAAGCGCTTTGCATATCCGGAGCGGGCGCCGTCGGATCCTGCTGTTCGTCCGAAGCGGGCGCTTCGGGGCTGGATACGTCGGCGACGGATGCGTCGTTCTGAATGGCTACAGTCGGCTCGGGAGCTTGTGCCTGGCTGTTCGCCTCGGGCTTGCGCACGACCTCCTCGGCGATCGCCGCGGCGGCATCGCGCAGGGCGCGGTCCGAGGGCGAGAGAATCTCGTCAGGAATGGCCGCAATGGCCGCGATCGCGGCGCTGACCTCGTTGGTCGGAATACCGGCGAGCCCGCCGTAGAGTTTCGCGAGAGCATCGGCCCCCTCGCCCGTACCCGACAGCAGCTTGGCCTTTTCTGCCGCCTGGCGCGCCAGTTCGTTGCGCCCCTTTATCGCCGCCTGCCGGGCGATGCGCAGATAGACCTCATGCTGGCGGTCGGCATCCATGTAGACAAGCGTTCCCTCGATCGCCGCCTGATCGAAGGCTTCGCTGTGCTCGACCACCAGCTGGACGAACAGATCGGCAAACTGGCTGGCATAGGGCGAATGCAGAAAGCGGCGCGCATAGCGGTTGGCATAGGCGCCGGCCTTGTCGACCATGCCTTCCTCGACCGCGATGGCCAAGGAGCGCCGCAGCGCCGCCTCCTCGACGATCGTGCCCGGTGCGGTCAGCCGCGCCCAGTCATAGAACTTCAGCGCCTGCACCGGATCGCGCGGGATCATGACATTTCCGGCGATGAGCGCCAGATAGGGCGCGATCTTGGTATCCCGGTATTCGGTGACCATGTCGCCGAGGGACTTGGCGATCAGCGTGCCCTTGCCGGACAGGTATTTGCGGAGCGAATCCGTCACGCGGCTGTCGAAATTGCCGTCGATGTCGCGTGCAACGAGGAATTCCAGGGTCGCCGGATTGCCGCCGCTCATCGCGTAGATCAGGGTCGCATCGACGTTGCGCGGTTCTTCGAAGATGGCGCTGTCGGCTTCTCGCAGCCGCTGGTCGATCGTCTCCAGCATGAAGCGCTGCATTTCCGCCGCCGAATGGTCGCCCAGCACAACCGAATCCTGCACGAATTGCAGCGAGCGCAGCAGCTTGTACGGCTCGACTCCGTTCATGTCCTCGGCCCGCGCCGCACCTGTCCAGGCCAGGCCGAGCAGCGACAGGGCAGGAACGAGCAGGTGCAGTCTCATGCGCCCCATGCCCCTACCCCTGATCTGCTTGTATCAGGATCTCGATGCGGCGATTGGCGTCGGCGAACGGATCATCCGGCACCTGGAGCCGGCGGTCGGCAAAGCCGGAAACCTGCTCCACGCGGCCTTCCGGCAGCCCGCCACGCACAAGCATGTAGTAGGCGCTGTGCGCACGCGCCATCGACAGGCGCCAGTTGTCGTTTTCCGTCCCCTTGAACTGCCGGCCGTCGGTATGGCCGCGAATGACGATCGGGCCATCGCGCTTTTGCAGCAGCTTGCCGATGCGTTCCATTGCCACGACCAGATCCTTGCGCGGCACGGCCGAACCGACATTGAACATCGGGGCATCGGACTGGTCGGAAATCGTGACAAGGATACCGCCCTCGGCAGGAGCGACGATCAGGCCTTCGGCCAGCTTGCCCGCCACGCCGCCGATCTCCTTCTCGATCTCGGCCTTGAGGGTGTCTGCGGCTTTCTCCTTGGCCTTGAACGCCTCCTCCGCCGTGTTCGCCGAAGCGGCGTCCCCGGTTTCGTTCATCGTCTTGTCGGTCTTGCCGTCTTCCGGCTGCCCAGTCTTGCCTGCCTGCGCCGGTTCGGCCAGGGGATCGGCCGGCTGTTCCGGCTTTTCGCCCGGCACGACCAAGGCAACCTGCTGCTCGGCATCGTCCGGCTTCAGATTCTCGACCGTCGCCGGCGGCGTGTCCTGCTTGCCGGGCTTGCCCTGGGCGGTCTGCACCTGCTGCGTCCAGAAATCCGGATCGAACGGGTCGCGATAGGCCTCGCCGCCCTCGGCGCCGGTCGAGGGGCCGGAATCGGCGGCGCCGCCCTCGCCCTTGGCGCTGACATTGGCCTGCTGGCCCACTTCCTGGGCGATCTCGGCCAGGACGGAATAGGGATTCTCGAAGAAGTCGGCTTCGGAATAGTTGGTCTGGTCGCCCGAGGTCGCGGTCTGGTCTTCCCCGGTCGCGGCCGACGCACCGACGGTCTGCTGCTGTTCCTCGATCTGGGAACGTTCCTGCTTCTGCTCGCCTTCGGCCTGGTCGACGGGCTTCTTCAGGCCCTTTTCGGTCGGCTTCTCGTCGGAGAGCTTGATCGGGTTGAAATAGCTGGCGACCGAGGCCTTGGTCTCCTCGTTGGCCGCATTGACGAGCCACATCACCAGGAAGAACGCCATCATCGCCGTCATGAAGTCGGCATAGGCGATCTTCCAGGCACCCCCATGGGCGCCATCATGATCGCTGCCGCTGTGGCGCTTGATGATGACGATCTCGTTCTTTCCGTGATGATGATTTTCGCTGTCGCTCATCCCAGCACTTTCTTCAGGCTAGCCGCGAAGGCCGAAATCCGGGTCACGAGCACGGTGCCGTCGAGCTCGGCCGAAAGATCCAGATCGTCAGCCTCGACATGGCGCAGGACGCCGGTCGCCTCGGGCATGCGGGCGAGCAGCAGGTCGAAGAGCGCGCGCGGCCCCTTCAGCGTGATCGTTCCCGCTTCACCTTCGGCGATCGCGGTCTTCAACAGGTCGGCAAGGTCGGTCACCGCCTTCGCCGCGACCTCCTGCGAGAGGAACGGGGCCAGCGCATCGGCTGCGCGCTCGCTGACGGCAAGGGCGATATCCGCGGCCACCCGGTCGAGACCATCGGCAAGGCGCCTGGCGGTTTCGCCCATCAGCCGCGCCTCGAGCGCCGCCATCGCCTCGTCATGGGCCGCCTTGAGCGCGGCAAGTTCGGCGGCATGCTTGTCGCCAAGCTCGGCCGATGCGGTTTCATAACCCTCGGCATAGGCCGCGCGGCGCTCGGCCTCGACATCGATCGGCTCCGCGTCCGGCAGGTTGCCGAAATCGCTGTCGAAGGAGACGTCATCCACGGCCGAGAAATCCCCGCCGATCGCGCTCGAGGGCGCGCTCGCGGGAGCGGAAAAATCCTTGAGGTAATGGGCAAGCGGCATGCTCATCGACGACGATCTCCCGTGACGAGAACTGCCGACATCCGGTCGCGGCGATATGAGAATATCCTGAAATTCATAAATACATTCGGAACGCGCATAGTCATCATGCCATCCAGTGCCGGCGTCAGTCTTCGAGGTTGAACCACGTTGCGCCTGGCGAAAGCGCCATTTGCCTCATCCGAGACTAGGAGCCCAAACTTGTGCGAGGATGAAGGTGTTGGACCGCGCCAGGGCAGTTGCGCGGTCCAACGGTTCCACCTTATGCCGATGACCGGCGGCACGGTAGAAACGGAAAAGGTCAACTCCGGTCCGTTGCAGAAGATTACTTGAACAGTGTGAGGATGTTTTCCGCGTTGGTATTGGCGATCGACAGCGCCTGGATACCGAGCTGCTGCTGGGTCTGGAGCGCCTTGAGCCTGGTCGATTCCTCGTTCATGTCGGCATCGACCAGACGACCGACGCCCTTGTCGATCACGTCCATCAGCGTGGAGACGAATTCGTCCTGCATCTCGATACGGCTGGTGATCGCGCCGAGGGTGGATGCCGAGTCCGTCAGACGCTGCAGCATGACATCGACCGCGCTGATCATGCCGTCGAGATCGTCATCACTCATCGACGTGGTCAGGATGATTTCCGTGCCGGTGGCACCCGTCGTCGCAGCGGCATCGATCAGGAAGTAGGTGGCGATCGTGGTCGTGGAGCCGGCGGGCTGGGTGATCTGGAACCCCTTGGTCAGAACGCCGTTATTGGCGTCCTTGGTGTCGATCAGCACCGACTCGGAGGTGTCGAAGGCGAGCGTCGTGACCGAGACCGCACCATCGGAAGCGCGGTTGAACGAGGCGACGATTTCCTTCGTGCCCGGAGCGGCGGTGGATTCGTTGTACAGCCAGTTCTCGCCGGAGAAGGATGCCGATTCGGCGATGGCGGCGAGCTGGTTCTTGAGCTCGGAGAGCTCCTTGTTGATCTTGCTCTTGTCGACACCCGGTTCGCGGGCGGCCACGAGCTTGGACTTGATCTCGGTCACCACTTCGACGGCGGACTCGAGACCCGTGTAGGCGGTGTCGGTCTTCGCGGCGCCGAGGCCGAGGGCGTCCTGTACGGTGGAGAGAGCGGAATTGTCGGAACGCATGGTGGTCGCGATCGACCAATAGGCGGCGTTGTCGGCAGCCGTGGCGACACGGTAGCCCGAAGAAACCCGCGCCTGCGTTTCCTGCATGTTGGAATCGATGCTGCGGAGGGTTTGCAGAGCCGCCATTGCGGCGGTGTTGGTCATGATGCTGGTCATCTGGTGCCCCAAATTGAGTACGGGACATGCCGGATTGGTCAAAATCTACCGGCGACGACGGACTGCTTCATGCACATCGGTCAACTGTTTGCCCTGGTGACCGACCCGACGCTCATTAACGAGTTCTTAATGATATTAGAGTTAACAAAAGGTTAACGCAATATGGATTTGTTAAGCTGTATGAACAATTCGTCAAGACAGAAGGGCTAGATTTCGCACTGCCCGCCCGGCAGGGACAAAAACGGAAAAGCCGCGGTCGTGAGACCGCGGCTTTTTGCCTGCGTCGAAGATGGAGGGCCGGGTTCCCGGCCCTGCCGGATCTTACTTGAACAGCGAGAGGATGTTTTCCGAGTTGGAGTTGGCGATCGACAGCGCCTGGATGCCGAGCTGCTGCTGCGTCTGCAGAGCCTTGAGGCGGGTCGATTCCTCGTTCATGTCGGCATCGACCAGACGGCCGACACCGGTGTCGATCACGTCGCGAAGGTCGGCGACGAAGTCGGTCTGCATTTCCAGGCGGCTGTTGGTGGCGCCGAGCGTTGCCGCAGCGTCAGTCATGTCAGCGAGCATGGCGTCGACGGCCGAGATCATGCCCTCGACTTCGTCGTCGGTGGTGGCCGAGGACAGTGAGACGACCGAACCGGACGTACCGGTGCCGCCGGCGTCGATCAGGAAGTAGGTCGCGGTGGTGGCCGTGCCCGAGCCGTTGTCGACGGCGACCGAGTAGTCCTTGGTCAGCAGGCCGCGGGTTGCGGTGTTGGTGTCGATCAGGACCGAGGTGGCGGCGTCGAAGGACAGAAGCTCGACCGAGACGGTGCCGTCGGCGGCGCGAACGAACGAGCCGACCATTTCCTTGGTGCCGACTGCGGTCGTCGATTCGTTGTAGAGCCAGTTTTCGCCCGAGAACGATGCCGATTCGGAGATCGAGGACAGCTGCGACTTGAGCTCGGTCAGTTCCTTGTTGATCTTGTCCTTGTCGACGCCCGGTTCGCGAGCCGCAACCAGCTTGGCCTTGATTTCGGTGACGACTTCGATGGCGGCTTCCATGCCGGTGTAAGCCGTGTCGGTCTTGGCAGCGCCGAGGCCGAGAGCATCTTCAACAGCCGAGAGAGCCTTGTTGTCCGAACGCATGGTGGTGGCGATCGACCAGTAGGCAGCGTTGTCCGAAGCCGATTCGACGCGGTAGCCGGAGGAGACGCGGTTCTGGGTTTCGTTCAGGCCAGCGTTGATCGAACGCAGGGTGTCGAGTGCTGCAATTGCAGCGGTGTTCGTCATCAAGCTTGTCATTTAATATAGCCCCTTTTCGGCAGGAAAATCACTAGGAGGCATACCGGGTTTGCGACCGGCAACGGAATTCAGCGTCATGCAAGCCCGTGTCCATCAAGTCGTCGGTCGGGCAACCGTTTCAATGGTCACAGAAAACACTATTAAGGTTAATGAATGCTAAACGGCGGAGAAAACACGTTAATTAGGTGCGGGAAACGGAAAACGCCGCGGTCTGGAAGACCGCGGCGCCGGATTTGCAACTGGAGGAGAAGGCCTGAACCCGCTCCCGATCTCACGCTTAACGGAACAGCGAGAGGATGTTTTCCGAGTTGGAGTTGGCGATCGACAGAGACTGGATGCCGAGCTGCTGCTGCGTCTGCAGAGCCTTGAGGCGGGTCGATTCCTCGTTCATGTCGGCATCGACCAGACGGCCGACACCGGTGTCGATCACGTCGCGAAGGTCGGCGACGAAGTCGGTCTGCATTTCCAGGCGGCTGTTGGTGGCGCCGAGCGTTGCAGCAGCGTCAGTCATGTCGGTCAGCATGGCGTCGACAGCCGAGATCATGCCTTCGATCTGGTCGTCGGTGGTAGCCGAGGACAGCGAGACGACCGAACCGGACGTGCCGGTGCCGCCGGCGTCGACGAGGAAGTAGGTCATCGTCGTGCCGGAAGCGGTGCCGTCGTCGACGGCGACCGAGTAGTCCTTGGTCAGCAGGCCGCGGGTTGCGGTGTTGGTGTCGATCAGGACCGAGCTGGCGGCGTCGAAGGACAGAAGCTCGACCGAGACGGTGCCGTCGGCGGCGCGAACGAACGAGCCGACCATTTCCTTGGTGCCGACTGCGGTCGTCGATTCGTTGTAGAGCCAGTTTTCGCCCGAGAACGATGCCGATTCGGAGATCGAAGTCAGCTGCGACTTGAGTTCGGTCAGTTCCTTGTTGATCTTTTCCTTGTCAACGCCCGGTTCGCGAGCGGCAACCAGCTTGGCCTTGATTTCGGTGACGACTTCGATGGCGGCTTCCATGCCGGTGTAAGCCGTGTCGGTCTTGGCAGCGCCGAGGCCGAGAGCATCTTCAACAGCCGAGAGAGCCTTGTTGTCCGAACGCATGGTGGTGGCGATCGACCAGTAGGCAGCGTTGTCGGAAGCCGATTCGACGCGGTAACCGG
The DNA here is from genome assembly GCF_059424725.1 of Allorhizobium sp. GW101-3B10. Taxonomy (NCBI): domain Bacteria; kingdom Pseudomonadati; phylum Pseudomonadota; class Alphaproteobacteria; order Hyphomicrobiales; family Rhizobiaceae; genus Allorhizobium; species Allorhizobium sp. GW101-3B10. The sequence goes on from NZ_JBWKZR010000001.1 coordinate 3,184,005, forward strand.
AGGAGACGCGGTTCTGGGTTTCGTTCAGGCCTGCGTTGATCGAACGCAGGGTGTCGAGCGCTGCAATTGCAGCGGTGTTCGTCATGATACTCGTCATAGATACTGCCCCTTGTGAACAGGATATGGGAAAGGGACATTCCGGGTCTAACTACCGGCAACGACAGTCTGCGTCATGCAATTAACCTTTGTTTACAGTTGGTTAATCCGTCGTTTTAATGATCCTATTGAACCCGATTAAGGTTAATAGGTTCTGAAGTGCCCGACGGAATTTGAAAATATCTGTTCAACTGCCCCAAAAGGCATCGGGCCGCGCACCTCGCGGTGCACGGCCCGATCTGTCTGCGGGTGGAGAAAAGCCTTGGTTTGCCGCGCCTTACTTGAACAGCGAGAGCACGTTTTCGGAGTTGGTGTTGGCGATCGACAGCGCCTGGATACCGAGCTGCTGTTGCGTCTGCAGAGCCTTGAGGCGGGTCGATTCCTCGTTCATGTCGGCATCGACCAGGCGGCCGACGCCGGTGTCGATCACGTCCATCAGGTCGGCGACGAAGTCGGCCTGCATCTCGACGCGCATGTTGATCGCACCAAGGGTGGCGGCCGCATCGGTAATATCCATCAGCATGGCTTCGACTGCACTGATCATACCTTCCACCTCGTCATCCGTGGTTGCGCTCGAGAGCTCGACGACAGAACCGGACGTGCCGGTACCCCCGGCATTGACCAGATAGTAGGTCATGGTCGTGCCGGAGGCCGTGCCGTCGTCGACCGCGACCGAGTAGTCCTTGGTCAGCAGGCCGCGGGTCGCATCGACGGTGTCGATGAGAACCGAGTCGGCCGTGTCGAAGGTGAGCGTCGAAACCGAAACGGTACCATCGGAGGAGCGGACGAAGGAGCCGGACATTTCCTTGGTGCCGACGGCGCCGGCGGTCGCGTTGTAGAGCCAGTTCTCGCCGGAGAACGATGCCGATTCGGAGATCGAGGACAGTTGCGCCTTGAGTTCGGAGAGCTCCTTGTTGATCTTGTCCTTGTCGACACCGGGTTCGCGGGCTGCCACGAGCTTGGCCTTGATTTCCGTGACGACGTCGACGGTCGCCTCGAGACCGGTATAGGCGGTGTCGGTCTTTGCCGCGCCAAAACCCAGAGCGTCTTCCACGGCGGCCAACGCCATGTTGTCGGAGCGCATCGTGGTGGCGATCGACCAATAGGCGGCGTTGTCGGAAGCGGTTTCGACCTTGTAGCCGGAGGAAACGCGTTTCTGGGTTTCCGCCAGGCCGGCGCTGATCGAGCGCAGGGTGTCGAGTGCCGCAATTGCTGCGGTGTTGGTCATCAGGCTGGTCATTGAATGCCCCTTGGGTTCCAGGATGGAGGGACATGCCGGTTAGTGCTTCCGGCCACGGTGGGGCGACTTCATGCCAATTAATTCGTGTCTGAGTTGGAAATTAATCCACCGTTAGTGACTGCAATTGACCGCACCAGAGTTAACAAAACCTAAATGCGGCGCATGATTTTTATCAATCCGTTAACAAAGGTATCCCGCCGTTAACGAAAAGAAGGGGCCGCGCCATGGCTGGCGCGGCCCCTCTTGATCCCAGCCGGCCCAAGAGGGCCGGTGTCGATGCTCCGATTAACGGAACAGCGAGAGGATGTTTTCCGAGTTGGAGTTGGCGATCGACAGCGCCTGGATGCCGAGCTGCTGCTGCGTCTGCAGAGCCTTGAGGCGGGTCGATTCCTCGTTCATGTCGGCATCGACCAGACGGCCGACACCGGTGTCGATCACGTCCATCAGGTCGGCGACGAATTCGTCCTGCATTTCCAGGCGGCTGTTGGTGGCGCCGAGCGTTGCAGCAACGTCGGTCATGTCCGACAGCATGGCGTCGACAGCCGAGATCATGCCTTCGATCTGGTCGTCGGTGGTAGCCGAGGACAGTGAGACGACCGAACCGGACGTGCCGGTGCCGCCAGCGTCGACGAGGAAGTAGGTCATCGTCGTGCCGGAAGCGGTGCCGTCGTCGACGGCGACCGAGTAGTCCTTGGTCAGCAGGCCGCGGGTTGCGGTGTTGGTGTCGATCAGGACGGAATCAGCGGCGTTGAAGGAGAGGGTCTGCAGCGAGACGGAACCGTCAGCGCCACGGACGAACGAGCCGACCATTTCCTTGGTGCCGACTGCGGTCGTCGATTCGTTGTAGAGCCAGTTTTCGCCCGAGAACGATGCCGATTCGGAGATCGAGGACAGCTGCGACTTGAGCTCGGTCAGTTCCTTGTTGATCTTGTCCTTGTCAACGCCCGGTTCGCGAGCGGCAACCAGCTTGGCCTTGATTTCGGTGACGACTTCGATGGCGGCTTCCATACCGGTGTAGGCCGTGTCGGTCTTGGCAGCGCCGAGGCCGAGGGCGTCGGAGACAGCCGAGAGAGCCTTGTTGTCCGAACGCATGGTGGTGGCGATCGACCAGTAGGCAGCGTTGTCGGAAGCCGATTCGACGCGGTAACCGGAAGAAATACGGTTCTGGGTCTCGTTCAGGCCCTTGTTGATCGAGCGGAGCGTGTCGAGCGCTGCGGTAGCAGCGTTGTTGGTCATGATGCTAGTCATTGGTGTGTCCCCTTGGAAACAAAATACGAGAGAGGGACATGCCGGGTTCTAGATCCGGCAGAGGGGGTCGACGTCATGTCAATTAATTGGTCTGTGAATTAATCCGCCTCTGACCCCTAGAAGACAGCACGGACTTTAACGTCGCCTGAAGCCAACTGGTTAAAAAATCGTTTTCAGCCGCATTTCCGTGAAAAAAATGCGAACTATTTTCAATCTATTGAAATATATGGGTTTTATCTGAATTATCGAAGGATTTGCCGAGCGGAATGGTTAATTCCGCCATCCCGAAACGGGACGGGCCATGGGCTCCATGGCTTCCCGCGGCATGCCTCGCAGATCAGGAAAAGGAGCGCACCAGGCTGCCGACCAGCAGGTTCCAGCCGTCGATGAGGACGAAGAACAGGATCTTGAACGGCAGGGAGATCGAGGTCGGCGGCAGCATCATCATACCCATGGCCATGGTGATCGTCGCGACGATCATGTCGATGACCAGGAAGGGCAGCACGATGAGAAAGCCGATCTCGAAACCACGGCGGATTTCCGACAGCATGAAGGCCGGGACGAGCACGCGGTAGTCGACCTTGTCGCCGACCACCGGGGTCTGGCCGCGCTCGTTGGCGATGTCTACGAACAGCTTCAGGTCCTTGTCGCGGGTGTTTGCCGTCATGAAAGTGCGGAAGGGTTCGGCAATGGCCGGGACCGCCTGGGCCTCGGTCATGCGGTTCTCCAGCAACGGCTGGACGCCCTCCGTCCAGGCGCGGTCCATGGTCGGCGACATGACATAGAAGGTCATGAACAGCGCCAGGCTCGTCAGGATCATGTTGGATGGCGTCGAGGCGAGGCCCATGCCGGAGCGCAGGATGGAAAAGGCGATCACGAAGCGCGGGAAGCTCGTGACCATGATGAGGATGCCCGGCGCGACGGACAGGACCGTCAGCAGGCCGAAGGTGCGGATGATCCAGGCGGCGACCGAGCCGTCGATCGGCGTGTTGAAGAGGTCCGTGGGCAATTGCTGCGCCACGGCCAGTTCCGGCACCATCATCATGATGGCAGCAAGAAGGAGGAACCGAATCATTCGATTACAAAAGTCCTGAACATCACCTTCGATACGCGCCCTTCTGAGCGAAGGTCAACACGCTCCTGGATGTCATCCTTCAGATACTGGAAGCCGCGCGGCCCCTCGATCTGCTGCAGCGAGACGGTGCGCAGATAGGCCAGGATATCCTGGTGGATGTCCTCGGCGATCTTCACGTCCGTCGCGCCGTTGAACATCAGCGCCACTTCGAGGCGTATCCAGTTCTCGGAAGGATAGGCAAGATTGGTGGTGATCGGCTCGAGCTGGACGATGCCGTTCGCTTCGGTCGCGACGTGGGGAAGCCCCTCCTCCGCCTTGCCCTCGCCGTGGCCGCCGGCCTTGGCAGCCTTCTCCGCCTCGGCCGCCTTGTTGGCGTCCTCGACGGCCTTGATCTTCGGCGCGAGCATGGAGCCGATGACCCAGCCCCCTCCCCCGCCGACCAGGGTCAGGACGGCGATCGCCGCGATCAGCATCACGGTTGCCGACCTCTTCTTGGTCTCTGTGCCTTCGGCCTGTTCCATCTGCCCTGCCGTTCCTTCCAGCTTGCCGGTTTGCGCGCGTCAGATCGGCGAGAACAGGTCGACGACCTGCTGGCCGACCGGCGGCTGCTGGACTTCCGTCAGGCGACCGCGGCCGCCATAGGAGATGCGTGCTTCGGCGATCCGCTCGTAGGAGATCGTGTTGTCGGCATCGACATCCTGCGGGCGGACGATACCGGCGACGTTCAGGATACGAATCTCGTGGTTGACGCGGACTTCCTGCGAGCCGCTGATCAGGAGATTGCCGTTCTCGAGGATGCCGGTGACGACGGCCGCGACCAGAAGCGTCAGCTTCTCCGATCGTTCGGTCGACCCCTTGCCCTGCGTGCTGGTGTCGGAGCCTGAACCGAGCTCGCCGGTCGTTTCCGGCGGCTTGTAGCCGAAGAAATCCGCACTCGTCGACCAGTTCATGCCGCTCTTGTTGGTGCGGCTGCGGTCGGTCTCATTCTCGAAGGACGCCTTGTCGTTGATCTGGATGTTGACCGTCAGGATGTCGCCCACGTTCAGCGCACGAGCGTCCTTGAACAGCGCCGACTGGCTGTCGCTCCACAGCGAATAGCCGCTCGCCATGGCGCGCGGCTGCTTCGGATAAAGCGCCATCTGCGGCGTCTGGCTGTAACGCAGGCCGCTGCCGATCGGGCTCATCGACGGTGCGTTGCCGATTTCCTTCAGGGTCTGGCTCTGGCATCCGGCGAGGAAGAGGACGGCCAGGACTGCCGGGGAACGCTTGATCATGACGGGTCCTTCGAAGTATTCGGATCGGCGGCACTCGACATGATGGCCGCGACCATGGCCGCCTTTTGGGCTTCCATTTCGCTGAGGATGAGGCTCGACTGGCGGGCCGGAAGTTTCATGATGACGGCGGCGGCGAGGATCGGATCGATCTCCTCGAGCTGCGGTGCCGCCGCATCAGGCTTCATCTTCTTGTAGATCTCGACGAGATTGCCTTCCGCCTGCTTCATGAACGCGTTGCGACGGGTCAGCCAGTCTTCGTATTCGGCGCGGCGCTGCTCGAGCACGGCGATGCGCTTGTCGACGTCGGCCTGGAGCTTTTCCAGTTCCTGCTTCTGCAGCAGGTAGCGCTGGTCGCGCGCCGGGTCGGCGATGCTGGTGCAGAACTGCTGGATCTCGGCCTGCGACGCCGTATCCGGGGCAGGCTTCTGCTCCTGGGCGCTGCCGGAGGCCAGCGGCAGAAGCGCCATGCCGGCGACCAGCAAGAGGTTGCGCGGGCGGAGTGAGAAAATGGTCGAGGTCATGGACGTCATTGCAGGACAAGCTCCGCTTGCAGGGCGCCGGCGGACTTGATGCCCTGCAGGATGGCGATGATGCCGTCTGGCTTCACGCCGATATTGTTGAGGCCGCTGACGAGCGTGCGTAGATCGGGCCCGTCGACGATGGCGACGTTGCCGCCCTCCTTCTGGGCCAGGATGTCGGTCTGGTCCTGCACCGCGGTCTGGCCGCGGGAGAAGGGCTCAGGCTGGATGATCTGCGGCGTCTCGGTGACCTGGACGGTCAGCGTTCCATAGCTGACGGCGACCTTCGAGACGCGAACCTCGGCGCCGATGACGATCGTGCCGGTGCGCTCGTTGATCACGACCTTCGCCGGTGAATCGGTTTCGACCATCAGGTTCTCGATGTCCGCCATCAGGCGGGCGAGATCGGCGGCGCGGGGCTTCTGCACGATCACTTCCTGGCTGTCGCGTGCCTCGGCGATCGGCGCGCCGAAAGCGGCGCGCGCGAACGCGTTGACCGTATCGGCGATGCGGATGGAGGTGGTGAAGTCGGGGTTGCGCAGTTGCAGGACGAGATTGACCGAATCCTTGAACTTCGACGGCAGCTCACGCTCGATGATCGCGCCGTTCGGCACGCGGCCGGAGGTCGTGATGCCTTCCTGGAGATTGGCAGCCTGCCCCTGGGCATTGAAGCCCGAGACGATGACCGAGCCTTGCGCCACCGCATAGATCTGGCCGTCGGCGCCGGTGAGCGAGGTCATGACCAGCGTACCGCCGCGCAGCGACGTGGCGTCACCCAGCGAGCTGACGGTCGCGTCGATGCGGCTGCCGGGGCTCGAGAATGGCGGCAGCGTCGCGGTCACCATGACGGCGGCGACGTTCTTGGCGTTGGACTGGCCGCCCTGCGTCGAGATGCCGAGGTTCTGCAGCATGGCGCGCATCGACTGCTCGGTGAACGGCGAGGAGCGCAGGCTGTCGCCCGAGCCCTGCAGGCCGACGATCAGACCATAGCCGATCAGCTGGTTGTCGCGACCCGACTGCAGGGAGGCGATGTCCTTGATGCGCGAACCTGCGGCTTCGACCCCGATGGCGGGCCAGAGCACCGTCGCAAGCACGACAAGTGCGATCCTGGACAAGCGGAAAGTCTTCATTTCGCCATCACCTGTACTGTTCCGTCCGCCAGCACCGTGCCGGTGACGATGACGCCGGAATCGAGATTGCGGACCTTGATGACGTCGCCCACCGACGCGTCGGAGAGCGGCGTGCCGGAGGCGGAGATCGTCATGCTGCCGAGCGTGAAGGTCAGCCGGATGTTGGCGCCGCGGTTGATCGCATAGGGCGGTCTCAGGCTGGCGACGGGAATGGTCCGTCCCGGCAGCAGCGTGCGCTTGGAGATCATGCCTTCGACCTCGGAGATCGACTGCGCATAGCCGCCGGCAATGTTCGGATTGGTGACAGCGACTTCCTCGAGCTGCGACGCAGTCAAGGTTTCGCCGGGATAGACCGTCTGGGTCGGCACCACCGCGAAGGCCTGAGCGTGCGCGGCTTGCGGTGTTGCCCACAGGGAAGCGGCGACGGTCGTCGCGACCGCCCCACTCACCAGGTATCTCGTGATCCGGCGAAACGTCATGTTTGCCTGCCTCCGTCCTTACTTCAGATTTTTGCTGACGATCTGAGCCATCTCGTCGGCGGTCTGGATGACCTTGGAGTTCATTTCGTAGGCGCGCTGGGCGGAGATCATGTCGGTGATCTCCTTGACGGAATCGACGTTCGACGATTCCAGGTAGCCCTGCTTGATGTAGGCAAAGCCCGGATCTTCCGGCGCCGCGACGATGGCTTCGCCGGAGGCTGCGGTCTGCGCGAACAGGTTGTCGCCGAGCGGCTTCAGTCCTGCCTCGTTGGCGAAATTGGCGATCGTCAGCTGGCCGAGATCGGTGAAGTCGGCGCTGTTGCCGATACGGGCCGAAACCTGGCCGGTGCGCGAGACGACGACCTCGCTGGCGTCCTGCGGCACGGTGATGCCGGGAACGACGGCGTAACCGTCGATCGTCACCAGCTGGCCGTCGGCATTGGTGTTGAAGGCGCCGGAGCGGCTGTAGAGCGTCGTGCCATCGGGAGATTCGATCTGGAACCAGCCTCGGCCGACAAGCGCCATGTCGAGCTCGTTCGAGGTCTGGGCGAGTTCGCCCTGCGTGTGGATGTTGCGCACCGCGGCAGTCTGCACGCCGAGACCGATGTTGGCGCCTTCCGGCACGATCGCCTGGTTGGCGCGGTTCGGCACGCCCTGGGCCCGCTCGGTCTGGTACAGCAGATCGGCGAACTCGGCGCGCGCACGCTTGTAACCGGTCGTGTTGATGTTGGCGATGTTGTTCGCAATGACCTCGAGATTGGTCTGCTGGGCATCCATGCCCGTGGCTGCGATGGCGAGAGCTCTCATGTCTTCGTCCTCAAATTCGCTAGATCTGCATTTTCGTTATGTCGAGATAGGCCGAGACGATCTTGTCGCGGAGCGCAATCGCCGTCTGCAGGGACTGTTCCGCGGCCAGCACGGCATCGACGACCTCGCGGGTGTCGGCCTTGCCGGTGAGCCCCTCGAAGGAGGTGACTTCCGCCTGCTTGATGTTGTGCATGGCCGAGGTCGCCATGTCGCCAAGCACGCTGGCGAAGCTGACGCCGGTCATGCTGCCGGGCGTCGCACCGACGGTGGTGGTCGTCGAGGAGACGGCGTCGGTGGCGATGCTGTCGAGCCCTGTGACCTTGGAGAGCGAGCCGACGTTCTGGATTTGATCGATCATTGCGAGGCCTTCAGAAGGGAAATGGTCTGGGACAGCAGCTCACGGGTCTGCTTGATGGTCTGGAGATTGGCTTCGTAGGTGCGGTTGGCTTCCCGCATGTCGCCCATCTCGATCAGGATGTTGACGTTCGGCATCTTGACGACGCCGTTCTCGTCGGCGGCCGGATGGCCCGGCTCGTATTCCTCGATGTAGTCGGAATCATCGACGCCGATCGTCTTGACCTTCACCACGTCGGTGCCGCTTGCACGGTCGAGTTCGGTACCGAAGGTCACCGTCTTGCGGCGATAGGGATCGGCACCGGGCGTGTCACCGGTCGAGCGGGCGTTGGCGATGTTTTCGGAAACGATGCGCAGACGGGTGGACTGGACTTCCAGTCCGCTGCCGGCGATCTTGAGGGCTGCACTCAAAGGGTCTGTCATTTTATCTCTTCACCGTCATCAGCATCATGCGATGGAAGGAAGCGACGAGGTTCGTATTGAGCTCGTGCTGCCGCTTGATCTCGCCGGTCTTGGTGAGCTCCTCGGCGATCGAGACCGAATTGCCGGACTCCTGCATGCCGATCTCGTCGTTGAGCTCCGACTCCTTGACCTCGATATTTTCGTCGCTGAGGTCGCTCAGCGCCATGTGATTGGGATTGGTCCGCGCCATCTGCACCGTCGTCGTGGTATCGAGGACGGCGCTGAAGGGGGTGATGTCCTTGGCCAGGTATTTCGGGGTGTTGGCGTTGGCAATATTGCTCGCCACAACCTCCTGACGTACAGATAGCCAGTCGGCCTGTCTGGCTGCCAGTTCGAAAAGCTGGATGGGTTGCATGGACTGTTCTCCGCCATTTTCTGTCCCGAACCTAGAGCGGTAAACTTGCGTGGGACTTACGGAGGGGAAGATCGGGGATTTCCGGCCACGGGCCGACAAGGAGGCATGCGGAACCCATGTCGTTCACGAACCGGAAAGAGGCCGGCGAGCAACTCGCCAACGCGCTGGAGCGCTTCCGCAAGGAAGACACGGTGGTCATCGCCCTGCCCAGGGGCGGTGTGGAGGTGGCTCTACCGATCTGCCGGCGCCTCAAGGCGCCGATGACCCTGCTGTTGGTGCGCAAACTCGGCCTGCCCGCACAGCCGGAGCTCGCCATGGGAGCGATCGTCGATGGCGAGAAACCAGTCACCGTCCGCAACGAAAACGTGATCGGCTTTTCGGGCGTCGGTCAGGATGAGTTCGACGCGGTTGCTGCCCGGGAACTGATGGAGATCCACCGGCGAAACAAGCTCTACTTCGGTGGCCGGGATCCCGTGCCCATTGAAGGACGCGTGGCGATCGTCGTCGATGACGGCATTGCCACGGGGGCGACGGTCAGGGCCGCCATCAAGGGTCTGAAGGCCAGGAACCCCGCCAGGATCGTGCTCGCAGTGCCGGTCGCCTCGCAGGAGGCGCTGGACATGCTGAGGGACGAGGTCGACGAGGTCGTCGTGCTCGAGGGCCTGAGCGCCCTCGGTGCGATCGGGTTCAGCTACCAGGATTTTCCGCAACTCACCGATGCCGACGTGATCGCGGCGCTCAACGAGGCGGACACGGCGCGAAAGAGGCCTTGACCGGCGAATGTTCGCCGGGCTTTCCGATCAGTCGTTCTGGTAGACTTCGCCGGTCGAGGTGACGATCACCCACTTGCCGTCACGCTGTTCGAGCGTCGCCACCCGGCTGTTGTCCGGCAGGATCGAGCCGACGCGAACCATGTACATGCCCGAATTGTCCTCGATCAGCGCGCGCCCGTTGGCGACGTGCAGCAGGCGGAAGCCGCTGCGGCCGGGGAAAGGCTGGGCTTCGGGCATTTCGTCGCCCGCGAGCTTTTCCGCCCCGAGCTTCGAGACCGTGGCGGTCACCAGCGGATCGACCGCCGTGCCGGTCGACTCTCCGCCGCCCTCGTCGTCATTGTCGACCATCGCCAGCGGCGAAACGCTGAAAACGTTGCGACCGGGGCCTTCGGGAAGGTCGCGGGTGTGCTTCCAGTCGGCCACCTGGATGCCGAACTTCTCTTCGTTGAAGAACACGTACCAGGGAAAAAAGGCCGCCGCGCAGGCGAGCGCCACCCCGGTTATGCCGAGCACGCGATCGGTCATCGAAGTCCGGTTGCGTGCCGAAGGCTTCGGCGGCGCTATAGGTTCGTCGGCGTCGAAATCGGTCACGGTCACCCTCTCGTTCTTGCAGCCGCGGCGGGCTGGTTGCCGCCCTGGGCGGCCTTCAACGCATTTGCCAGATCGGCATAGGCATCGGCGGCCGGCCTTTCGCCGGGCGTCTGTTTCAGGACTTCATAGATCACCGGCACCTGCTTGATCGCCATGTCGAGGTCGGCGTCGCTGCCGGGGCGATAGCCACCGATGAGGCGCAGGTCGCGGGTTTCCTCGAAGCGATGGATCAGCGCCTTCAGCCGCGAGACGAGCTTTTCCTGCTCGCCCGTCCAGGCCTTGCGCGCCAGTCGCGAGATCGAGGTGAGCGGATTGATCGGCGGATAGCGGCCCTCGTCGGCCAGGCTGCGGTCGAGCACGATGTGCCCGTCGAGAATGCCGCGGGTGGAGTCGGCGATCGGATCGTTGTGATTGTCGCCGTCGACCAGGATGGAGATGATCGCGGTGATCGTACCGGTCCCCTCCTCGCCGGGGCCGGCGCGCTCCAGAAGCCGCGGCAGCTCGGTGAAGACCGAGGCCGGATAGCCGCGCGCGATCGGTGGTTCGCCGGCGGCGGTCGCCACTTCGCGGATCGCGTGGGCGAAACGGGTGACGCTGTCGACGATGAACAGCACGTTCTCGCCCTGGTCGCGGAAATGCTCGGCAATGGTGATCGCGGTCAGCGGCGCCATCTTGCGCAGCATCGGGCTTTCGTCGCTTGTCGCGACGACGGCCACGGATTTCGCCATGTTCGGGCCGAGCGTGTCCTCGATGAATTCGCGCACTTCACGGCCACGTTCGCCGACCAGCGAGATCACCACCTTGTCGAAGGCATCGGCGCGCGCCAGCATCGAGAGAAGCGTGGACTTGCCGACGCCGGAGCCGGCGAAGATGCCGAGACGCTGGCCGAGGCACAGCGGAGAGAAGAGATCGATCGCCCGGACGCCGGTGCGAAAGCCCTTCTCGACGCGGCTGCGGGTCATGGACGGCGGGGCACTGTTGGAGATCGCGCGGCGAACGGCGCCCGGCGAAAGCGGCGCACCGCCGTCGATCGGATCGCCGAGCGCGTTGATGGTGCGGCCGCACCAGCTGTCGTCGGGAGCGATGCGGAAGGCGCCCTTGCGGATCACCACGTCATGGATGCCGATCGGCTCCCCCGGCTCGATCGGGCAGACATAGGCGAGGTCCGGCTCGACGCGGATGACTTCGCCCAGATGGATGCCGGTCCGGCTGCGGTGGGCGACGAACTCGCCAAGCCGCAGGTGGCGCGACAGACCCGAGACCGTGTAATGGCCGGCAGCGATCGTGCGGACGTGCCCGCCATGGGTGACGGAATATTCCGGATTGGCATAACGGGCTGCGAGCCCGGCCATCTGGGTGAGTTTTGGGGACAGCTCGGGCATCTGCGACATCTCTTCCGCCAGACATTGAAGACTTCAGGTTCAGCTCGATCCGCCGAGAACCTTGATGGCGTTGCTGAGCGAGGACTCGCTGTCGCGCATCAGCGAACTGATGCTTTCGAAGGCGCGGTTGACCTGGATGAGCTGGGTCATTTCGCCAATGCCGTTGACATTGGAATTCTCGAGATAGCCCTGCATGATGGACACTTCCGGATTGTCCACGACCGGCTGCGGCTGGTCCACCATCGAGACGCCACTGTTTTCGTAGCGGACGAAGCCCTTGGAGATGTCGGCGGTGAAGAGGCCGATGGTCGCGACCTGACGGTCGTCCTGGATGACCTTGCCGTCGGCGCCGACCGTCGGCGGGCCGCCCGCGCGGTTGAGCTGGATCGGCGCACCGCCGGCGTCGAGCACCGGATAGCCGCGGACCGAGACCAGTTCGCCGGTTTCCTTCATGGTGAAGCGGCCATCGCGCGTCAGCACCTGGCCGACCGGCGTATCGATGGCGAACCAGGCGTCGCCCTTGACGGCAAAGTCAAGCGTATTGCCGGTATGCGCCAGTTCGCCGTTCTTGGTCGACAGGTAGTCGTTGCCCTGGTTGACGAAGGCGACCTTGGCATTGATGTCGTTCTGCGTGTTGCTCAGCACCTCGTCGAACTTGACTTCGGTGGAGCGGAAACCAACGGTATTCAGGTTGGCCATGTTGTCGGCGATCGTCGTCAGACGGCGTTCGAGCGCCATCTGCGACGAAAGGGATACGTATAATCCGGATTGCACTTAGCTGCCTCCGAGCTTCAGGGAATTGATGGATATGAGAAGGTCCGGCGAAATGCCGTAACCGGACGAGGAACCGAAGACCGCCAGCGGATCGTAGCTTTCCGAAGGGTTCTCCATTTCCCACATCGCGGTGAAGCGCTCCAGGAACTTGCCGGTCTTCTCCGGGTCCTGGAAATCCTCGATGTCGAGCACGCGATCGAGAAAGTCCGACTGCTGGTCGATGTCCGCAGCGGCGAATTCGACGGGCAGCTGCAGCGTGGTGCGCACCACCTGGGCCAGGGCGTCGTCCGCCAGGATGTCCATGGCGGAGGTGATCTTCGAGGCGTTTCGTTCGAAGTAGAGCGCCAGGCGAACGCCGGTATTGTCGTTGCCCGCTTCCTGCTCCAGCGTCTCACGCATGTAGAGGTCGACCACGCCCTGCTGGGCCTTGTCGAACGACGTCGCGGCCGTGCCGTGCGCTTCGAAGTTGAGCGTGGTGGCGAGGTTGGCGTAGCGGCTGTCGGTCAGCTGGTTGGCGAAGGCATCGTCCTTGGTGACACCTTCCGTCAGAACCTTGCGGATGAAGGCCTTGGCATAGGCCATGTCTTCCAGACCGTGCGCCTTGAGCGCGTAATTGTAGAGACGGGTATCGGCCATGAATTCGTCGACGGACTTGATGTCGCCGATGTTCGACAAATAGTATTCGGTCTCGCGCGCCACGTCCGGTGCCTGGGCGACGCGCTCGATCGATTTGTCGATGTTCTGCGTAATCTGCTGGTAGCTCGTATAAGTCGTCGTCACGGTCGTTGCGCCTTTCGATATGGACAATCGGAAAATGCGTCCGTTATCGCTCTTCTTGGGGCAAAAGGCTTGCGCGAAGCTGTCTGTAGGTTCACAAACCGTCAACGCCCGGGGTTCAGCCTCACGCAAGGCAGGGTCCGTATCGCTTGTCCTGAAAAGCAACGTTCAGATGCGGGCACGAAATGAATATCATTATTGGATTTGTCATAACCGTCGGCTGCGTCCTCGGGGGTTTCATGGCCATGGGCGGCCATCTCGACGTTCTCATACAGCCGTTCGAGCTGATGATCATCGGCGGTGCCGGCGTGGGCGGCTTCATCATGGCCAACCCGATGAAGGTGGTGAAGGATTCGGGCAAGGCGCTGGCGGAAGCTTTCAAGCACTCGGTTCCCAAGGAACGTGCCTATCTCGACGTGCTCGGCGTTCTCTATTCTCTGATGCGCGACCTTCGCACCAAGTCGCGCAACGAGATCGAAGCCCACATCGACAATCCGGAAGAATCCTCCATCTTCCAGGCCGCCCCGTCGGTCCTGAAGAACAAGGAACTGACGTCGTTCATCTGCGACTATGTTCGCCTGATCATCATCGGCAATGCCCGCAGCCATGAGATCGAGGCCCTGATGGACGAAGAAATCAACACCATCCTCTACGACAAGATGAAGCCGTACCACGCGATCACCGCCATGGGTGACAGCTTTCCGGCCATCGGTATCGTCGCGGCCGTTCTCGGCGTCATCAAGGCGATGAGCAAGATCAACGAGTCGCCGGAAATCCTCGGCGGCCTGATCGGGGCCGCACTCGTCGGCACCATGCTCGGCATCTTCCTGTCCTACTGCCTCTGCAACCCTCTCATCTCCCAGATCAAGGTGGTGCGCACCAAGCAGCATCGCCTCTACATCATCGTCAAGCAGACGCTGCTCGCCTACATGAACGGCTCCGTTCCGCAGGTGGCGCTCGAATACGGCCGCAAGACGATCTCGGCCTATGAACGGCCTTCGATCGACGCGGTCGAGCAGGAAATGATGAACCCGGGCGGCGAGAACAAGGCGGCATGACGATGACCGAGCTCGAAACCAAACCCGCGCCGGCCATGGACCACGCCCTGCTGGCCCGCCTGACCGGCGCGCTCGGCGACCGAGCGACGCTCGCGAAGCTCTGCTCGGAATTCGGCGATCTCTACACCGAGTTCCTGCCTGACATGTTCCACAGCGAGACCGGCCTGACGATGGAAGTCGCCTATGCCGGCCACGAAACGGGACTGATGAGCGAACTCATCGCGGACCTGGGCGACAACGTCGTCCTGGCCGATACGCAATTGCGCAACTGGTGCCCGCATTTCGTTCTCGCCTGCGGCAACAGCTTCATCATCACCCTGATGGAAAACCTGCTGGGCGCGCTTCCCGAAACGATCGAGGAGCCGATCCATCGTCCGCTGTCGCGCATCGAGCTCGATCTTTCCTCGATGGTGTTCGACAAGATCGCCAACGTGCTGCGCTCGGGCGTCAACGCAGCCGGCGGCTTCGAACCGCTGATCGAGAAGCCGCACAATGCCGAAGATCGCCCGAAGCCGGAAAGCGATCACGTCGACCAGTTCGCCGCGACCATCAAGATGCGCATCGACCTCGGCACGGTGTCCTCGGAATTCTATCTCGTCGTACCGCAGAAGGCGCTGCTGAAGACCGTCGTGACGGTGCCGAAGTCGAAGAACCAGATGTCGCGCAACAAGAAGGACTGGGCCGAGCAGATCGCCGAGCAGGTGCGCCGTTCGCAGGTTACCCTGGAGGCGAAGATCCGCCTGCAGAAGCTGACGCTCAACACCATTTCGCGTCTTGCGGCCGGCGACGTCATCCCCTTCCGTGACAAGGGCGACGTCACGGTCGACGTCAGTGCCAACGGCAAGGATATGTATCGCTGCGAATTCGGCCGCGCCGGGGAACACTATACCGTCCGGGTCAAGGACAACATCAGCAGCGAAGACGAGATATTGAAACATTTGATGGGCTAAGCCATTTCGACGCGCCCTGGCGACAGGGCAGGTTGAGGCAAGTTTCAACGGGAATAATCAATCCATGGCTACGAAGAAGACACCTATTATCGAAGACGACGCGCTGGCAATGCCCGGCAGCGATACCGATTTCGACCAGGCGATCGACGACCTGCGCGGCGTGCTGAAGAGCGATGCCGAGGGAACACTGCCCGACATCGGCTCCGATTTCGGCGGCGGCCTCGGTGACGACTTTGCCATGGGCGCCGGCAAGGCCGACCCGCTTTCCGCCTTCGAGAGCGATTTCGGCGGCGGCGCGCTCAACGCTCCCTCGTCGGATTTCGGCGGTGGCGATGCGTTCGGCGGCAGCGCCTTCGGCGAGACGTCGTTCGGCGACACGTCCTTTGGCGCCGCACCCGGTGCCCAGGCCGAACCCGGCAGTGCGCTCACCGCCAATCTCGACCTCATCATGGACATTCCGATCGACGTCCAGATCGTGCTCGGGTCGAGCCGCATGCAGGTCTCCGGCTTGATGAATCTCGAAGAGGGCGCCATCATCGCGCTCGACAAGAAGATCGGCGAACCTGTCGAGATCATGGTGAACGGCCGCCGCATCGCGCGTGGCGAAATCACCGTTCTGGAGAACGACGATACGCGTTTCGGCGTCAAACTGATCGAAGTGATGGGTAGCAAGATGTCCTGACCCCTCCCAGGGCCAGAGAGGAAAGACCATGATGGACTTTGACGATTTCGGCGGCCCAATGACGGGCAAACCTCTGTCCCAGGCAGACAAGGCAGCCGCCGTGCTGCTGGCCATGGGCAAGGGTGTGGCCGGAAAGCTGCTGAAATACTTCACCCAGGCGGAACTGCAGACGATCATCGCGTCTGCGCAGACGCTGCGGACCATCCCCCCGGATGAGTTGCAGGGGCTCGTCAACGAATTCGAGGACCTGTTCACCGAAGGCACAGGCCTCATGGACAATGCCAAGGCGATCGAGAGCATTCTCGAGGAAGGCCTCACTCCGGAGGAAGTCGACGGCCTGCTCGGTCGCCGCACCGCCTTCCAGGCCTATGAATCGTCCATCTGGGACCGCCTGCAGGACGCCGACCCCGATTTCATCGCCAAGTTCCTCATGCGCGAGCATCCGCAGACGGTTGCCTACATCCTTTCGATGCTGCCGTCGTCCTTCGGCGCCAAGGTGCTGCTCAAGCTTCCGGAAAGCCGGCGCGCCGACATCATGAACCGAACCGTCAACCTGAAGGGCGTCAGCCCGAAGGCGGCACAGATCATCGAGAACCGGGTCCACGACCTGATCGCCGAGATCGACGCCGAGCGCAACTCGACCGGTTCGGCAAAGGTCGCCGAGCTCATGAACGAACTGGAAAAGCCCGACGTCGACACGCTGCTCAATTCGCTCGAATCGATCAGCAAGGAAGCCGTCAACAAGGTCCGTCCGAAGATCTTCCTGTTCGAAGACCTGCTGGCCATGCCGCAGCGCAGCCGCGTCATGCTGCTCAACGACATCTCCGGCGACATCCTCACCATGGCGCTGCGTGGTGCCAGCGCCGAGATCAAGGAATGCGTGCTCTCGGCCATCAGCCCGCGCTCGCGCCGCATGATCGAATCGGACCTGCAGGCGGGAGCCACCGGCATCAATCCGCGCGAAATCGCGATTGCCCGCCGCGCGGTCGCCCAGGAGGCCATTCGCCTGGCCAATGCCGGCCAGATCCTGCTCAAGGAGACCGAAGGCGACCAGCAGGCAGCCTGAGGCCCGAGCGACTGTTGAAAACCGAAGACTTGCAGCGCCCGCCGATTGTATGCCAATCGGCGGGCGTTTAGCGTCGAGAAGCAATTGACGCGGTTTCCGATCGCCGGCCACCGGCGAAACGGAGCGTGCATCAAACCGGCCGGACCAGGCCGTGGGCGGACGACGGCTTCCGCCCTTTGTCCCCATTCCTGGCAAACGAGGGAAAAGGCGTGTCCGACGATCAGGACAAAGACAGTAAAACAGAAGACCCGACAGAGAAGAAGATGCGGGACGCGGCGGAGAAGGGGAATACCCCTATATCCCGCGAGGTCCCGATCTTCGCCTCCGCGCTCGCCTTCTATCTGTACCTCGTCTTCTTCCTCCCGTCCGGCATGGCGCGCATGGCCGAGACCCTGCGCGATCTGTTCGAGCAGCCCGATCAGTGGACAATCAACTCGGCAACCGACGTGGTGTCGCTGTTCACCCATCTCGCCTGGGAGGCGGGCGCCCTGCTCCTGCCGGCAATCGCCCTCATCATGATGTTCGGGGTGGGATCGAACGTCCTGCAGCACATGCCGAGTTTCGTGCTCGAGCGGATCAGACCGCAATTCTCTCGCGTGTCGCTCTCCAAGGGCTGGGAGCGCCTGTTCAGCGTCACGGGGCTGGTCGAATTCGGGAAATCGCTGTTCAAGATCATCATCGTCTCGACCATCATGGTCTTCGCCCTGAAATCGGAATATTTCGGCACGCTCAACGCGATGTTCTCCGACCCTCAGGTCATCTTCGTCAAGTTCGCGACGATCATGAAAAAGATCATGGTCGTCATCCTGCTGGCCACCTTCGTGCTGGCGGTGGTCGACTTCTTCTGGACGCGCCACCACTGGTACACCCAGCTGCGCATGACCAAGCAGGAGATCAAGGACGAACACAAGCAGTCGCAGGGCGACCCGATCATCAAGGCCCGCCAGCGCTCCATCGCGCGCGACCGCGCGCGCCGCCGCATGATCAACAACGTGCCGCGCGCGACGCTCGTCATCACCAACCCGACTCACTACGCCGTGGCCCTGCGCTATGTGCGGGAGGAGAACGAGGCGCCGGTGGTCATCGCCAAGGGCCAGGACCTCGTTGCGCTGAAGATCCGCGAGCTTGCCCGCGAAAACGATATCCCCATTTTTGAGGACCCGCCCCTCGCGCGCTCCATGTTTGCGCAAGTCTCGGTGGATAGTGTCATCCCGTCGATATTTTACAAAGCCGTCGCGGAACTCGTTCATCGGGTATACGCCGCGAAGGCGCAGAAGAGACGGGTGCGGTAACTGCGATGAAAAAATGCCCCTACACCACCCAGCGTGAACGCATCGTCGCCGAAGCGATCAGCCCTGTGGCCACCGAATTGCGCCTGCTCGATGCGGCGGACCTGATTTCCCTGCTGCGCTTCGAGCTCTACGGGAACATCGCGGATCTGGTCTCCTCGGCGGCCGAGCTGTACTTCCACCCGGGAACCGTCAATTTCGGCGCCGGCGGCGAATACCGTCTCGAATGGGGCGGCGTGCCGGAGGTCGTTCTCGACCTGGAGATCAAGCCGAAGGACGTGACGATCTACGCGCAGCTGAAGCTTGCCAACGAGCATGCCGGCATCGAGATCAACCACATCGCTTTCCAGCAGCCGTCGGGCGATCCCGACGAGAACACCCGCATGCTGGAACGCCGGTTGCGCGAGGCGCGCTTCGTCAAGTCGCGATCCGATTCGCTCTATTCGTGAACTGGGTGACCGTGCCTACGTGATGTAGCCAAGGCGAATAGCCTTGGCGATCGCCTGGATGCGGTTGACCGAATCGAGCTTGATCGTCGCCGATCCCAGATACGCATTGACCGTGTGCACCGAAAGCTTGAGGTGAGCGGCGATCTCTTCACTGACCCGGCCGTCACCCGCCAATTGCAGGCAGGCGATTTCCCGCTCGCTCAAGGCCTCCGACGGCATGGTCCGGCGTTCGTCGAGCTGCAGAATCTCCGTCATGAGCTTGCAGCATCGCCCGTGCACGTCGAGGATCACTTCGCCCGGGAGGTCGACCGTGCCGGTTGTCGGGAACATCACATAGCCATTGCCGACCGCGCCGAGCCGTACCGGAAAGGCGATTCCCGAATAGGACAGCACGCGCGGCTCCAAATGCACGACGAAAGGCACGAAGTCGGACGCCTCGGCGAAACTGTCGCTCTCCGCGGCGCTCCACAGGACCGGCAGGAGCGAGCTCTCGATGTGGCTGAGCAGTGTTTCGCCATAGGCGGCGACAAAAGGCTCCGCACTCATTCCATGCGCGGCAGGCCAGTTCTCGTATTCGGCTGTCAGGCGACGCTTCGACAGCATGCCTGTGCCCGTTATCCGCAGCACTGCGAAGCCGCGCGCATGAAGAGCGCGCTGCAGCGAAACAAGCTTCGGGTAGATGTCGGAGCGGGACGTCACCTGGCGGGAGGTCGAAGCCTTCAGATCCTCCCGTACGGTTTCGAACGGCCCTTCCGGATACGCCATGCCTGCAGTTCCCCTGTATTCTAGACGAGATTGTTGCGGACCGCGTAGGCGATCGCCTCGGAACGAGTCTTGGTCGCCGTCTTGCGCATAACGCTGGTGATGTAGTTGTTGATCGTGTTTTTCGAGATGCCGAGAATGGTGGCGATCTCGTCGCTGGTCTTGCCCTCGGCGATCCAGAACAGGCATTCGAGTTCCCGTTCGGTCAGCTCGAAATCGCGATCACTCTTCTGCGCCTTGCGGGTCGACAGGCTGATGCAGTAGCCGGTGAGGAGACCGACTTCGCGCAACAGCTCCGGCGACAGGACGAAATTTTCCTCGAACAGCAGCATCAGCGCCAGACGGGTTCGGCCGACGCTGACCGTCAACGAACAGTACTGCCGGCTGATGCCCGCCGGCACGGCGGCATCGTCGGGCAGCAGGCCGAACTTCGGCTGCAGCACGGAAATACACTTGTCGAGTTCCGTCGAGCGCGAATAGGTCGCCGCGATCTCGCTTTCCAGCCGCCGGACGAGGTCGAAGGGCCAGTTGGACGATACGACGAAATCGAGCCCGTGCTCCTGCACCAGGTCGTATCGTGCCAGCAGGAAGTGGGAAGCGCCGACATAGTCGCTGAGGACGGCGAGGCTGGCGCTCATATGGCCGGCCTGCGAAGCGATCGCCAGCTTGCGGATCAGCTGATCGCGCGACGAAAGCCGAGGAGGAGCATCGGCCGCCACCGCAGGCGCCTTTCTGCTCCCGACCTTATCCTCGGATAGCTCCACGTCCATTCTGTTGCCCCCTCAAGGACGAAACGTTCGATCGCGTGGTTCGCGACATACACCCGGAATACCGCGGTCCTCCGAACGCCGCTTCGCTCGTTCTTGTCAGCTAACGAATCACAGTCATAGTAGAAGATAAAGAGCCAAAGATCACAGCCTCGAATCGTTGCACCCCAAACTTGTCGAATTCGGCAGTCTTATGGCAAAGGGCCGCGATAGCGCGATCAGTCCGACCAACCGGCGCTCCATGCGCGCCATCGCCTTAGCCGGACGGGGCGTCGAGCGACGCGCAAAGCAAAACCGCGCCGGGGGGAACCGACGCGGTCTTTTCATGTCTCGGATCTTTCTCAGGCCGCCTTGTCGATGGCCCACTTGCGGAGGATCTTGGCGGCACGCTCTTCCGAGATTTCCACCATCCGCGACAACCGGCGTTCCGGCCCTTCCTTGACCCGGCGATTGAAGCCGCCATTGGCATCGTCGTCCATGGTCAACAGGTCGTCGGTGCTGTCGAAGCCGAAGTCGGCGCCGAAACCTTCCATCAGCGAGCTGCCGCCCGATGCGCCGCCGAGGGCCGGCGAGAAGTCCGGCAGTTCCAGGCCGGCAACCTCTTCGACGCCGCCGGCAATCGCCGTTGCGGACGCGCCACCTGCGGCACGGACCATCGGACGGATACCCATCCAGACGATCAGGAAGGACACGGCGACGAAGGCGAGCGAGTTGATGATGCCGCCGAGATTGCGGTTCAGCGTTTCCATCAGGCTGGGGCCGGAGGCCGACTCCTGCAGCAGCTGGTTCTCGAGGAAGTCCATGGCGGTCAGGGTGACCAGGTCGCCGCGGGCGGTATCGAGGCCGGCGGCGGTCGAGACGATCTTCTGCATCTCGGCCAGATAGGCGTCGATCTTGGCCTGGTCGGCCGGCTCGCCGACCATGGTGGCGATGCGGCCCTTGTTGACGACGACGGCGACGGAGATCTTCTCGACGGTGTAGCTGTTCTTCACAGTCGCAACCGTCTTGCTGTTGATCTCGTAGTTGGTCTGCTCCTCCTTCTTGTCCTGCTCGTCGGAAGACTGCGGACCACCGGTCGCGCCCTGGACGTCGCCCTGCGGAATGTTCTGTTCGACCGTCGCCGCCGAATCGGCCTGCTTGCTCTGCGACTTCTGGTTTTCCTTGGTGACGCGCACCGAGCGCTCGACGCGCGATTCCGGATCGTAGATGGTTTCCTGGATCTGCTGCGTGTCGGTGTTCAACTGGGCCGTGACCGACGAGCGGAAGTTGTCCATGCCAAGGAAAGGCGCAAGCGCCTTGTCGATATTGGATTCGATCTCCTGCTGCACCGACTGCACCACGCCGAGCGAACGGTTGGCGGCGCCACCGCTTTCGTCGCCCGAGGCGAGGAGCTGGCCGGTCGAATCGAGAATCGTCACGTCCTCGACGTCCAGGCCCGGGACGGAGGAGGCAACCAGGTGGCGGATCGACGCGGCCGCCTTGCGGCCGGTTTCGGTCGAGGCGCGGACCATGACGGACGCGGTCGGCTTCTGGTCGCCGCGGCGGAAATTGCCGACGTCGGGCATGACGATGTGAACGCGGGCGGCGGCAATGCCGCTGATCTGCTGGATGGTGCGGGCGACTTCGCCTTCGAGGGCGCGGACCCGGGTGACTTCCTGCATGAACGAGGTGAGGCCCAGCGAACCGACATTGTCGAACAGTTCGTAGCCGGCATTGGCGCTGTTCGGCAGGCCGCGCTCGGCGAGCAGCAGGCGGGCCTTGCCGGTCATGCCGACGGGAACCTGGACGCTCTTGCCGTCGGTGCCGACCTCAAAATCGATGCCGGCCTCGGCAAGGGCGATGCTAACCTGGTTGAGATCGGTCGTCTCGAGACCGACATAGAGGGTTTCGTAGGCGGGCTTGTTGACGAAAATCGCAGCGGCGATGACGAGCGCGAAAGAAACGACGGCGACACCGGCCATTGCCAGGAGCCGGGTCTGGCCCAGCGACGCCAAGTTCTTAAAGACTTGAAGTAATTGATTTAACAGATTCATTCTGTCTCGCACCATCAACAAGAAGGGTCTTGGGGCATTTGCCCTTGGCGAGACATTAGAAATCGAAACTTGTGCGAACGTTTCGTGGAGGGCGAAATGCCGTCGTCATTGCGGCAAATCGTCCCGAACCCCTGGGAATCGTAGGCGCCGGCGCCCGGCGGTCAGAAGAAGTCGAAGTCGCCCGCCGCCTTGCTGAGCGGCTGGGAGTGTCCGTGGCGCAGACCGGCGCCGAGCGCCTTCTGCATTTCGGCAAGTTTCACCAGGCTGAGGGCCGTGCTCATGTCGACCATCCAGTCCGACGGGATCGAGCCGGTGATGGTGTCGATGAATTCGGCCAGGCCGCGCGCCTTCTGCACCGCAAGGTCGATGCCTTGCAGCACCTTGATGCTGTCCGGATGCTCCAGAACGTTGGTACCACCAAGCTCGAGGAGTTGAGGCTCGATGCGCTCGATCAGATAGGCGACATCGTGCAATTCCGACACGACCCGCATCATGATTTCCGGCAATGCCTCTTCCACGATAGCCTTCTCCGCTTTGTTCTCTTTTGGCATCCGGATTCCGATACTTAGAAAAATTCGATTGAACTCTCGACGGGCTTCGACACCGGCACGGGACGCTGTTCGAGCGCCACGGTCTTCTGGGTCTCCGCACCCGTCAGCGGATATTGCCTTGCCCGACCGCTGACCGGCCAGAATTCCAGTTTGCGGCCATGCTCTCCGCCCGTCGACGAGCCGACCACCTTGATGCCTTCGTCGCGCAGGAACTGCATGGCAAAGGCGGCATTCTGTTCGCCCACATTCGAGAACGTGGCGATCGTCTTGGCGCCGCCGAACACTTTGGCCTCGAGCCGTTCGCGCCGGGCACCCTGTTTGAGCAGACCGTTGATCAGGAGTTCCATCAGATGGACCCCGTAGCGGGTGGCATCCCCGCCCCCGGATCCAGGGTTGGCCGAGCCGGGCAGCAGGAAGTGGTTCATCCCGCCGACACCCGCTATCGGGTCCCGCAAACAGGCAGCCACGCACGAGCCCAGGATGGTGGACAACACCGCGTTCGGATCGCTGAGGACCTTGAACTCACCCTGGATAATATGCACGCGCCTGACTGCACTGTCCTCTGTCATTTCAGCGCTCCGAATACCGCCTCGATGGCGGCCTTCATCTTTTCGATCGTGAACGGCTTGGCGAGAACGTTGTTCGCGCCGAGCTGGGCTGCCTTCTGCACCAGCGCCCGGTCACCCTGGGCCGTCAGAATGATGAAGGCGGCCTTCTTGGTGTTCGGGTTGGTACGGACGTGCTGCAGGAAGACCAGACCGTCCATCTTCGGCATGTTGAAGTCGGAAATGACCAGATGATGGGGCTGCTGCTCCATGATCTTCATCCCCTGCTCGCCATCACCGGCGGCGGTGATCTGCTTGAAGCCGAGCTGGGTCAAGGCGTCACTCAACAGCAGGCGGCTCGTCACCTGATCGTCGACGATCAGAACTTTGATTTTTTCGGCTAGAGACATTTAATCGATACCTTCTTTTCGGGCGGCAGTAAGTTTGAGGATTTCCTCCCCAATGGAACCAAGCGGCAATTGCTGCTCGACGGCGCCTAGTTCATGGGCGACGCGGGGCATCCCATAGACAACGCAGGTCTTCTCGTTCTGACCGAGGGTGCGCGCACCGGCGTGGCGCATCTTCAGCAGTCCGGAAGCCCCGTCGCGGCCCATGCCGGTCAGGATGACCCCCACAGCATTTCGACCCGCCAGCTCCGCGACCGAATCGAACAGGACGTCCACCGAAGGACGGTGCCCGTTCACCGGCGGTCGATCGACCAGCCGGCAGCTCGGTGCGGAGGCGTTGACCACCTGCAAATGGCGGTCGCCGCCTGGGGCGAGATAGATCTTGCCAATCTCAAGTCTGGCTCCGTCGGTCGCTTCCTCCACGACCGGGGCGCAGAGACGATTAAGCCGTTCTGCGAAACTTTTGGTAAACGTCGGCGGCATGTGCTGCGTAATTACCGTCGGCGGGCAATTGCGCGGGAATTTCTGCAGGACCGTGATCAGCGCCTCCACGCCGCCGGTGGACGAACCGATGGCGACGATCTTGCGGCCGACCCTGAAGTCGTTCGCAGGCGCCGGGGCCGCCGGGGCGGCCTTCGCCGCCGCCTGATAGCGGTGTTGCGAGCGCGCGGCCGCCTTGACCTTCTCGGCGAGATCGCCGAACGGACGGGAATCGCCCGGAACCGGCTTGCCGACGCAATCGAAAGCGCCGATCTCCAGCGCCGCCAGCGTTGCCTCGGCGCCGCGATGCGTCATGGTCGACACCATGATCACCGGCATCGGCCTCAGCTTCATGATCTTGTCGAGGAATTCCAGGCCGTTCATGTTAGGCATCTCGATGTCGAGGGTCACAACATCGGGATTGAGCTGTTTGATGGCGGCGCGGGCCTCCATCGCATCGCCGGCCTGACCGACGACGTTGACTTCCGGATCGGCGTTGAGCACGGCCGTAATGAGGCCGCGCATGGTTGCGCTGTCATCGACGACGAGGACGCGGGCTGGACCGCTCATGCGCGCGCCCCCACATATTTGCCGGTATAGCGGTAGGTCGTGATACCGATATTGTCGAAATGGTTCTTCGCATCGCCCGAAACGCGTTCGGAATGGCCGATGTACAGGTAGCCGCCTTCCGGCAGCAAACCGGCAAAGCGCGCCCAGATACGCTGCTGCGTCGGCTCGTCGAAATAGATCACGACGTTGCGGCAGAAGATGACGTCGAACTTGCCCTTGAAAGGCCACTGGGCCATCAGGTTCAGTTCGTTGTAGGTGATCAGCCGCTTCAGGCGGTCGTCCACCTGGAACTTGCGGCGCCCGCCGATTTCGACTTCCTTGAACCACTGCTTGCGCATGGCCGGCGAGACGGTTTCCAGAGCCTGCTCGTCATAGGCGCCCTGACGGGCGATCGCCAGGATCTTCGGATCGATGTCGGTCGCGAGGATCTTGAAGTCGTAGTCGAGCACGTTCGGGAAAGCCTGGAACACCGTGAGCGCGATCGAATAGGGCTCCTGCCCGTCCGAACTCGCAGCCGACCAGATGCGGACCCGGCCGCCCGCCTTGGCGCGGGCGATCAGGCCCGGCAGGACCTCGTCACGCAGATGTTCGAAATGATGGTTCTCGCGGAAGAAGCGGGTGAAGTTGGTGGTCAGGTGCGACAGCATTTCGCGCCGCTCCTGGGCCCCCTCGGGCGAGGCGACCAGGCTGCAATAGGCGCGAAATCCCGACAGACCCAGATTGCGGATGTGCTTCGACAGACGCGAATACACCAGCGAGGCCTTGGATTCATTCAGCGCGATCCCGGCATCCGAATAGATCATCGCCGCGATCTCGTTGAGATCCCGGCGCGACAGCGGATACTCGCCGCTGGCCAGGACCTCGTCGTCCGAATGGCGGGAAGATGTATTGATGGCAAGCGTCATGCGGCCTCGCTTTCGGCGTCAGGGAACAGTGCACCAAGCTCGATGAGGCAGATCATCCGCTTGTCGATCGCGAGAATGCCGCGGGCATATTGCTTCTCGAGGTCGGAGGTCACCTCCGGCGTCGGCTGTATGTTGTCGTCGCTCACGGTCAGGATGTCGGAGACGGCCTCGACCAGCAGGCCCACGACCTTCGCGCCGACCTGAGCGACGATGATGACATGCCGCGCTTCCGGTTCGACCGGCTTCATGCCGAGACGGATCGAGAGGTTGACGATCGGCAGCACGACGCCGCGCAGGTTGATGACGCCCAGGACGTAGGGTGGCGAATGCGGCAGCGGCGTCGCGGGAGTCCAGCCACGGATCTCGCGCACCGACATGATGTTCACGCAGAACTCCTGATCGCCGATACGAAAGGCAATGAGTTCTCGCGCTCCCTCGACCAAGTTTTTCACCGCATACGACATAGTACTAACCTGCGACAGCTAAAGACATTTCCTGTTTGAGCGACTGGCCGCGCGAGGCAGAGACGACGGCGTCGACGTCGAGGATGAGCGCGACGCGGCCATCTCCGAGGATCGTTGCTGCAGCGATGCCGGGCACGTGGGTATAGTTCGCCTCAAGACTCTTAATGACGACCTGACGCTGACCCTGGATGGCATCGACCATGAGGGCGCGCTGGCCACCGCCTTCGGATTCGACCAGCAAGGCGACACCGTCGATCGGGTTGGCCTGGGTGTTGCGGAAGTTCAGGATCCGACCGACATCGACCAGCGGGCAGAAGCTGTTGCGGATCGAGATGAGGCGCTGGTTGGCGCCGAAGGAATGGATGTTCTGCGCTTCCGGCTGGAGCGTTTCGACGATCGCGGTGAGCGGAACGACGAGCGTCTGGCCGGCAACGGTGACCACCATGCCGTCGAGAACGGCGAGCGTCAGCGGAAGGCTCATGGTGAAGGTCGAACCGTGACCCGGGCGCGACGTGATCGAGATACGACCGCCGAGCGCCTGGATCGAGCGCTTGACCACGTCCATGCCGACGCCACGGCCGGAAATGTCGGAGATCTTGTCGGCGGTCGAGAAACCGGGCGCGAAGATCAGGTTGTCGATTTCTTCGTCGGTCAGGTTGGCATCGGCGGCGATCAGTTCGTTGTCGATGGCCTTCTGCTTGACGCGCTCGCGGTTGATACCGGCGCCGTCGTCGACCAGTTCGATGACGATACGGCCCGAACGATGCTTCGCCGTCAGCTTGATCGTACCTTCCGGATCCTTACCGGCGGCCGCGCGCTTTTCGGGGCTTTCGATGCCGTGGTCGACGGCATTGCGGATCATGTGGGTGAGCGGTTCGGCAAGCTTGTCGATGACGGTCTTGTCGACTTCGGTGTTTTCACCTTCGGTGACGAGACGGATCGACTTGCCGACCATGTCGGCCACTTCGCGGACGATACGCGACATGCGCTGGAAGACCGGCTTCACCGGCTGCGCGCGGATGGCCATGACCGAGTCCTGGATTTCGCGCGTCAGCTGCTGCAGTTCCTCGAGGCCCATGTTGATGGACGAGGTGCCGTTGTTGTCGTTCTCGATGACACTCTGGGAGAGCATCGCCTGGTTGATGACCAGCTCGCCGACGAGGTTGATCAGGCGGTCGACGCGATCGAGGTCGACGCGGATCGTCTGGCCGGCTGCGGCGTTGTTCTGGGCGGCGGCCGCGGCAGCGGCGGCGGCAGCTGCGGGCGTTTCCTTCTTCTCGTGCCTGGCGGCGCCGGCTGCGAGCTTCACCACGTTGCTGGCGGTTTCGGCAGCTTCGACGGCCCCTGCAACGGCATCATCACCCGCACCGTCGAGGATCGACAGATCGAAGGGAACCGGGATCATCGGCAGCTCCTCGCCGGCCGACGCGTCCTTGGTTTCCTCATGCGGCTTGATTTCGAGATCGCAGTCCCACTCGGCGAATTCGAAGACCGAGCGGATGCCCTCCTCGCCCTTTTCGGTGGTGATCTGGATCTTCCAGGAGAAGTAGGCGGCTTCCGGGTCCAAGTCGTCGAGCGGCGGCAGGCTGTCCGTATCGCAGTGGATGCTCATCTCGCCGATGCGGGACAGGTCGCGCAGCAGCAGAGCGGCCTCGTTGCCCTTGGCGTAGAGTTCGCGACGGGGCTTGAAAGACACGTCGAAGGTCTGTCCGGAGACCGGCGGCTCTCCGCCGAAGTCGTCGTCGAACGAGAACGGGATCGGCTGGAAACCGCTGTCGTCGCTCGGCGCCGGGGCAGCCTTGGCGACGGGTTTCGGGGCCGCTGCCGGTGCGGGAGCGCTGGCCTGCGGCACTTCGCCATTCGCCAGCGCCTCGAGTTCCTTCACCAGGCCGCTGGAGCGGGACGGATCGACGCTGCCGCCGTCGCGGGCGGCATTGGTCAGGTCGGCCAGGACGTCGGCCGACTTGAGCATGACCTTCATTACTTCCGGGCCAGGCTCGAGCTTGTTGGATCGAACGCAATCGAGAGTCGTCTCGAAGACGTGCGCGAAGGCCACCAGGTCATCCAGACCGAAGGCACCAGCGCCGCCCTTGATCGAGTGCACGGCCCGGAAAACGGCATTGATCGTTTCCGGATCGTGATCCCCGTCATTCATTTTCAGAAGACCGGATTCCAGTTCGGCGAGCTGCTCCTCGCACTCCTGGAAAAAGATCTCTTTGATTTCGTTCATATCCATAGGAGAAATTCCCGGCTTAGGCGGTTACACGCTCGATGGCATCGATCAGTTTGGTCGGATCGAAAGGCTTGACGATCCAACCGGTCGCGCCAGCCTGGCGGGCGCGGTTCTTCTTTTCGGCGTCGCTTTCCGTCGTCAGCACCAGGATCGGCACGGCGCGATATTTCTCGTTGCGCCGGACACCTTCGATGAAGCCGAAACCGTCGAGGCGCGGCATGTTGATGTCGGTGACGATCACATCGGGATTGCACTCTTCGAGGACTTCCAGGCCCTCGACGCCGTCTTCGGCCTGAATGGTCTCGAAACCCGCATTGTTGAGGGTGACCAGCAGCATGTTCCGGATGGTCCTGGAATCATCCACGGTAAGCACTTTTTTCTTCATTGCCGGATCTCCTTGGCGAGCAGATGATCTATGTTCACGCCTATCAGTTGAAGTGTCTTGAGGAAGGCATCGGAGGCCTTTGCGTAGGAGAAGGGCTTCTTGTCCTCTTCCCAAGCCTTGGCTCCGGCCACCAGGATCTGTGCGCACTGGGCGCCGATACGCTCGACGCCGGAAGCGTCGATCGCCAGTCCGCCGCCGCGCATGGACATGAGATTGGCCTTGAGATTCGAGGCCTCGTTCAGGTCGAGCACAGCGGACAGTTTCAAGCTCTTCTGTTCGCCTTTCTTAGCTGCCATCAGTTCTTTCCTTGTCTTGCGGGCCCGCCGCAATCCGACCGTCGTGCTCGGGCGGCGGAACCCTTGTCCGCCTTCGCGATGGTCGCATTGCCCGCCCCAATACTTCCTGTGTATCTGAAGTTGGTAAACAATCCCCTCAACCTCCAAGTCCGGCGATATGGACCGGGAAGCCAAAACCCTCGTCGAACGCGCTGTTTTCCGGTTCAGACAGCGGGGCAGCGGCGGAAGGCGCCCGCATCGTCGCCGGCGAAACGCGGTGTTGCGGGCTGGCCGGCATCGGCGCCCCCGACCGCCGCGCGAAATGGAATTCCCGGACCGTGCGACCGAGCTCGACGATGACCGTGTGAAGATCGTCCGACCCGTCGGACGACCGGCGGGCAAAATCGGCGCTTTCGGCAACTTCGCCGCCGAGGCCCGAGACGATGCCCGCCACCGAGGCGAGTTCCCTCGCCTGGCTGTCGGTCGCCTGGACGATGTCAGAAACCGTCTCGCTGATGCCGCCGACCTGGACGACGATGTCGCCGATCGCCTTCTGGGTGCGTCCGACGATGTCAACGCCGGTGTCGACCTGCGACTTGGTGGTGGCGACGAGCGCCTTGATCTCGCGGGCGGCCTCGGCCGACCGCTGGGCCAACGCCCGCACTTCCTGGGCGACGACGGCAAAACCGCGACCGCTGTCGCCGGCGCGGGCGGCCTCGATGCCGGCATTGAGCGCCAGGAGATTGGTCTGGAAGGCGATCTCGTCGATCGAACCGATGATCTGGCCGATCTGTTCGGCCGATGCCTCGATGTCGGACATGGCGGTGATCGCCTGGCCCGCGACCGTTCCGCTCGCCTCGACCGCCTTCTGCGTCACCGAAACCCGTTCCTCGGCCCGGCGCGTCTTTGCCGCGCTGTCGCGCACGCCGCCGGTCAGGGCTTCGAGCGAACGGGAGGCATCGTCGAGGCGGGTGGACTGGCTCTCCGCGCGGCCGGCATAGTCGTTGGCCGCGCCGGCAATAGCCTGCGTTCCGGTCAGGGCCGTCTTCAGCTTTTCTTCCGTGTCGAGCAATGCCGACTGCATCTGCTCGATCGCCGTGTTGAGCGAGGCGGCAAGCTCGCCATGGTGTTCGGGCACATCGGCGGCGACCCGGGCGGTGAGGTCACGGCCGGCAAGCGCGCGGAAGACCGGGCCGAAGATCTCCTCGACCTCCAGGCGGTCGCGCTCGCGCTGGGCGGCGAGATCGCGGTGGTGCTTGACGCGCAATTCGTTGAATCGCAGCGATACGGCGATCTCGACATCCACCATGACCAGCCGGACAATGGCGCCGACAAGATCGGCGATTTCGCGCTGGCGCTTGCGGTTGCCGGGCAGCAGGCCACGGCCGGCGAGATCGCCCATCACAGCCTGCAGCAGATGCTCCATGACCACCGCATGGCCGGCGATATGCCAGCGCGGATCGAGACCCATGCGGCTTTCGGTGTCGGAGAGGACCTTGACGCGTTCGGCGTAGAGCGCATCGAAGCGCGCATCGGTCAGCACGTCCCAATGGGAGGCCAGCAGGTCGTGCAGGCGATCGAACTGCCGCTCGCTGGCAAAATTGCGCGCCGCGTCGGGAAGGGTCTGCAGGCGCTGGAAGAGATCGCGGATGCCGGTCTTGAGGTTCGGCTCGAGAAGGTGGCGGTAACGGCGCAGCAGATCGCAATCCGCTTCGCCAAGGCCGGCAAAGCGCAGCCGGTCGCGCAGGCTACCCGCCTGTGCGCTTGCCGCCCGATCTGCCGGCGAAACCTGCCCCACTGCCAATCCCCGCACACGGCCCCTTCGTCTTCGAAGGCGGCCAGTTAAACTTCCCCAGGCATGTCGACGAGATTGCGGAAATGAAGCGTGCCGAAGGCGGCGAGACAACCAGATCCGCTTTCACCGAAGATTGTTCCAGGAACCACTTCAATGAATGCTTCATACCGGATCGAAACCGGTACGACGGTACGGCGTCATGCCCGACGGAAACCTGCATTGCGCAGGCCCCACTCCGACGTATGCTTTATTCTGTATGGCTAATTTCTTGCGCGAAGGTTAATAAATCTTCAACAACTGGCACAAACCCCGGAAACGCAAGGGAAAACCGCGCCGATCGGGGTTGCAGGCACGGATTGCTGCGCGCCTGAGTGTAGTTGGTCCTCACTGCGCTCCCTGAAGGCCGGAGAACAGCGGCAATCGCACGATAAAACGCGCGCCGCCACCGGGTGCGTCGCCGACCGCGATGTCGCCCCCTTGTGCTTCGACCAGGCTGCGCACCACCGCGAGGCCCAGCCCGGCGCCGCCCGTCTTGCGGGCCCGCGAGGCCTCCAGCCGGACGAAGGGTTCGAACAGCAGTTCGCGGTCCGCCGCAGGAATGCCGGACCCGTCGTCATCGACCGTCAGCACGATCCATCGGCCCTCGACGTCGAGCGCGACATGGGCGGCGCGGCCGTATTTGATGGCATTGCCGACGAGGTTGGAGACGATGCGCCGCAGGGCCAGCCGATCTCCGATCAGCATGGCCGAAGCCGCCGCCGGCCGGATCGCGAGCGTACGGTCCTCGACCGGAATGTCGCTTTCGAAGATCTCGCCCTCGACGATCGGGGCGATCTCCAGCAATTCCTCGTCGAGCGATCCGACCCCTGCCCGGCCGGCGAGCAACGCATTGTCGAGCAACTGGATCATGTCGCCGATGTCGGCGATGGCGCGGTCGCGCTCGGCCTCGTCGGGGATCTGTTCGGCCCGCAGCCGCAGCCGCGTGGCAAAGGTGCGCACGTCGTGCTGGATGCCGCCGATCAGCGCCAGCCGCGCGGCGATCATCGCATGGAGCCGCGCCTGCAGCCGCGCGAAGGCCTGGACCAGGGTGCGCGTCTCGGGTGCGCTGAAGCGGACATCCGGCACCGGTACGGGCCCTGCTGCCGGATCCATCTGGTCGACGGCGGCCGCCAGCCGTCGCAAGGGCCGCAGTTCGCGATGCAGGACCAGCACGGCGATCAGCGCGAAGAGCGAACCGAGCAGGCCGGCGCCCATGCCGACAGGCAGGCCGAACCAGGCGACGAGAAAGGGCGTGCGGGTTTCGAGAATGAGCACGGTGGCGCCCTCGAGCGCCACGGCGAATTCGATCGGATTGTCGTCGCCCCCGAACAGGCGCGGCATGCGCGACCGCTCGCCGTTCCGCGCCAGCATGGTCACGGCCAGCAGGTTCTCGCCCAGGGCCTTGCGATAGGGTTCGAAGCGCACGTCCGACATCACGTCGACATCGATACCGGCCTTGGACTCCGCCAGGTCGTCCTCCAGCCTCAGTTCGAGAATCGCCGAGTTGAAAGCCTGGATCAACCTCGGGCGTTGTGCGGGTTCGGTCCGCCGGACGATGTCGACGATCGCCGCGACCTGTTCCGGCGCCGGCAGGGCGGCGGCGCTGCGCAGGCCGTTCGCCAGGTAGACGGACGACAGGAACAGGACCCAGATCGCCAGCAGTGAAGTGGCGAGGATGGCGACGAGCCGAGCGGAGAGGCTGAACCTCGCCATCATGGCACCTGCCGGACCATCGCGGTCAGCAGGTAACCGTTGTTGCGCACCGTGGTGATCAGCCCGGTGCCGGGGCTCGCCGCGTCCAGCTTCTTGCGAAGCCGCGAGACGAGGATGTCGACCGTCCTGTCGAAGGGGTCGGACAGGCGCCCGTGGGTCCAGTCGAGAATCTGGTCGCGCGACAAAACCCGGCGCGGGCGCGTGACGAAGCAGGCGAGCAGGTCGAACTCGCTGCTGGTGAGTGGAACCGGCGCGCCGTCGTCCAGGGTCAAAAGGCGCGCGTCGAGATCGACGAGGAAACGATCGAAGGCGAAGCGTCGGGTGGCCGCGGCGCGCGGCTTCTGTCCGGCGCGGCGCAGCAGGGCGCGGGTGCGCGCGAGCAGTTCCCGCGTGCCGAAGGGCTTGACGAGATAGTCGTCCGCGCCGAGTTCGAGACCGACCACCCGGTCGGTTTCTTCCCCCTTGGCGGTCAGCATGAGGATCGGCGTGTCCTGGTCGGCGCGGATACGGCGGCAGAGGCTCAGCCCATCTTCGCCCGGCAGCATGAGGTCGAGGACGAACAGGTCGACCGGCGTCCGGCGCAGCACGACGTCGAGCTCCGCCCCGTCCTCCGCCAGCTCGACGCGATAGCCTTCGCGGCGCAGTAGATCGGCCACGAGCCGGCGAATATCGGCGTCGTCGTCGACAATCAGGATGGTCTGCGGCTGGCTGATCGGGTGGCTCGTCATGGGGCCAGAATGCGGGGAAGGCCGTTCCCGATCAAGAGGTTCGAGACCGTTGATACAAATTGCAACATGGCGGCTGCGCTTCGCTACGAACGGACACCTGAACGAAAACCGGACGGTACATTCGAGCGTCAGTATCGGATTGTCATCACTTGCCGAGGCTCTTCGGCGCACAAGACGAGGATCGCACCATGATCAGGCAGTTTGCCACGAGACCGAAGGAAGCAAATCGCACCGGCTCCCTCACCCGCGATCCGTTCCCCCATTCCCGCCAGGTCCACCGCATAGACACGCGGCCGAACGGCGGGGCACCCTATCGTGAAGGCGCAGTCCGCTGGTGACCCCCACCCGCCTTCATGATGCCCGGCGGCGGGGCGCTCTCTCCACTGAACCCGCCGCCGGGTCCGCCTCATCCGAACCCACCCACGAACAGAAGGAACCGACCCATGCCGAAATCCCTGACCCGCCGCCTGCCCGCCCTTGCGCTTGGTGCCATCCTCACCGTTTGCGCCCTGCCCGCCCATGCGCAGACCCAGCCCACGCCCGAAATGCGCGCCAAGGCCTACAAGGTGATCCGCGTGTGCAAGGCCGACATCCAGCAGTTCTGCAAGGGCATCGAATATGGCGGCGGCCGCGTCGCCCAGTGCCTGCAGCAGCACGAGGCCTCGGTCAAGCCGGATTGCCGCACGGCGCTCAGCGAGGCGATGACCAACTGATCCCGCAGTCCGGGGGCCCACCGGAGGCGCTTCGGAACAAAGGCTTGCGCCGCCCGTTTCCCCGCCAACCAGGGAGATGGAACATTGGCGGCGCGAGCGATCTGGAGAGGCGATCTCGTCATCGGCGAACTCACGTGTCCGGTGGCGCTCTTTTCGGCCGTCACGGCGCAGGAGCGCGTCTCATTCCACATCATTAACCGCGACACCGGCCACCGGGTCCGCCGCGAATATTTCGATGCCGACACCGACCAGGGCGTCGACAATGACGATCTGGTCAAGGGCTATGAAACGAGCGAAGGCCAGGCGATCATTCTGACGCCGGACGAGATCCGCGACGCAGTGCCGGACAGCGACAAGACGCTGGAGATGGCGAGCTTCATCGCCTGTGACGCCATCGACACCGTCTTTCTCGAGCGCCCCTATTATCTGGCGCCCGGCAGCAGGCAGGCGCTGGAAGTCTATGATCTGGTGCGCGAGGCGATGGCGGCGAAGGGCGTCGCGGCGCTGGTGCAGACCGTTCTCTTCCGCCGCGTCCGTTCCCTGTTGATCCGCCCGTATGGCAAGGGCATGATCGCCACCACGCTCAACTTCGACTATGAAGTGCGCCCCGCCAAGGAGACCTTCGGCGGGATCTCGGCGGTCAAGATCGAGGGCGAGATGCTCGATCTTGCGCAGCATATCATCGAGACCAAGCAGGGCGAATTCGACCCGGCCGAGTTCGAGGACCGCTACGAGGAGGCGGTGATCGAACTGGTGAAGGCCAAGATCGCCGGCCGCAAGCCGAAGCGCCTGCCGAAGCGCAAGGCGTCCAACGTCACCGACCTGATGGAGGCGCTGCGCAAGAGCGCGGGCGTCAGCGGCAAAGACGAGGGCAAGCGCAAGGCCCCGGCCAAGCGCGCCAGCACCGCAGGAGCGAAGGCCAAGAGCGCCCCCAAGCGAAAGGCCGGCTGATCCATGTCGCTCGATCTCTACCGCCGCAAGCGCGATTTCCAGGCAACGCCGGAGCCGAAGGGCAAGGCGTCGCGCGCCCGGGGAGACAGCTTCGTCATCCAGAAACATGCCGCCCGCCGCCTGCACTACGATTTCCGGCTGGAGATGGACGGGGTGTTGAAGAGCTGGGCGGTGACCCGCGGCCCGAGCCTCGTGCCCGGCGAGAAGCGGCTTGCCGTTCATGTCGAGGATCATCCGCTCGACTATGGCGACTTCGAGGGCACCATCCCCAAGGGCCATTACGGTGCGGGAAGCGTGATCGTCTGGGATCGCGGCCGGTGGACGCCGATCGGGGATGTGAAGAAGGCCTATCGCAAGGGACACCTGGAATTCGAGCTGGAGGGCGAGAAGCTCTCCGGCCGCTGGCATCTGGTGCGCATGGCCAGCCGGCAAGACGAAAGCCGCGAGAACTGGCTGCTGATCAAGGGCGAGGACGAGGCGGCGCGCGGCGAGGACGATCCCGACATTCTCGAGGAGCGGCCGGAATCGGTGAAGACCGGCTTGCAGATCGAGGAGATCGGCGAGGATGCGCCGGCGAAAGCCAAACGCTCCGCCCGCAAGCCGGCAGCGGCAAAGCGCGCGACCGTCGAACAGACTGACACCCCGTCGTCCCAGGATGTCGCCGCCGGCCAGATCAAGGGCGCCGTTTCCGCCGAAAAGCCGGATTTCGTCGAGCCGGCGCTGGCGACCGCCGTCAAGACCGTACCGAAGGGCAAGCGCTGGCTGCACGAGATCAAGCTGGACGGTTACCGCATGCAGGCGCATCTGGCGAAGGGCAAGGTGACGCTGCTGACCCGCACCGGGCTCGACTGGACCGAGCGCTTCGGCAAGGCGATCGGCGTGGCCCTTGCCGCCCTGCCCGCAAGCGAGGCGATCATTGATGGCGAGGTGGTGGTCGAGAACGGCGCGGGCACCAGCGACTTTTCCCTGCTGCAGGCAGACCTGAGCGATGGCCGGACCGAGCGCTTCGTCTTCTACGGCTTCGACCTCCTCTATCTCGACGGTTTCGATCTGCGCCCGGCAGCGCTCAGTGCGCGCAAGGCGGCGCTCAAGGGCCTGATGGAAAAGGCCGATCCTCCGCTGAGATTCAGCGATCATTTCGACGAAAGCGGCGACCTGGTGTTGAAGCATGCGTGCCGGCTGAGCCTGGAGGGCATCGTCTCCAAGGTCGCCGACGCCCCCTATCGCTCCGGGCGCGGCCGCGACTGGGTGAAGTCGAAGTGTTCGGCGCGGCAGGAAGTGGTGATCGGCGGCTACGTGCCCTCCACCGTCTCCAGGGGAGCGATCGGCTCGCTGGTCATGGGAACCCATGACGAAGGCAAGCTCGTCCATATCGGCCGCGTCGGCACCGGCTATACCGAAGACGTGGCGCGCCGGCTGATGTGCACGCTCGAGCCGTTGCGCCAGGAGAAGAGCCCGTTTTCCGGCAAACTCACCGGACTTCAGAAGAAGGATGTCGTCTTCGTTCGCCCGGAGACGGTGGCCGAGATCGAATTCCGTGGCTGGACGGCGGATGCCCATCTGAGGCACGCTTCGTTCCGCGGCCTGCGCGAGGACAAGGCCGCGCAGGACGTGGTGCGGGAGAGCGAGATGAAGACCACGCCGGCCGAGCCGAAGCGGACCGTGAACCTGACGCATCCGGACCGGGTCTACTGGCCGGATGCCGGGGTGACCAAGGCAGGGCTTGCCGACTATTACGTCGAAGTCTGGCCGAGAATGGCGCCCTTCGTCGTCAACCGACCGCTGGCGCTGCTGCGGTGCCCGGAAGGCGTCGGCGGTAGCTGCTTCTTCCAGAAACATGCCTGGCGCGGCATGCGCAAGGATATCCTGGTCGCGCCCGACCCGACACAGCCGGGCGAGGAACCCAATGTCGTCATCCGCGATCTGGACGGCCTGCTCGGCCTGGTACAGGGCGGCGTGCTCGAAATCCATCCCTGGGGTGCGACGCTCGACGCGCTGGAAAAGCCGGACATGGTCAATATCGATCTCGACCCGGGTCCGGGCGTGAGCTGGGAACGGGTGATCGCCGCAGCCTTCGAGGTCAGGGAGCGGTTCGAGGCCATGGGCCTTGCCGCCTTCGTCAAGACCTCCGGCGGCAAGGGCCTGCATGTCGTGGCGCCTGTGAAGCCGAAGACCGAATGGCCCGAGGTGAAGGCGGCCATGAAGGCGCTGGCCGACGGCATGGCGAAGGACAGCCCGTCGGACTATGTCTCGACCGTCAGCAAGGCGAAGCGCAAGGGCAAGATCCTCATCGACTATCTGCGCAACGGTCGTGGCGCCACGGCTGTTGCACCCTATTCACCGCGCGCCCGCGACGGTGCGCCCGTTTCGATGCCGCTGTCCTGGGAGGAACTCGGTCCCGAGATCGGACCGGCGCATTTCACCATCGGCAATGCGATCGCGCGGCTTTCCGGGCTCGCGCAGGATCCCTGGGCCGATTTCCGTGCGGCCGAGGCGGTCCTGCCGCCGGCGACGGCGGCGAAGCGAAAGTCCCGCTAGCGCTTGCCCGACGGGTTCTTCTCCGAAGCAAGGCTCTTGCGCAGCGCCGTCATGATGTCGATCACGTTGTCGCTGCGGGGCGGCTCGGACTTTTTCGGCGGCGCTTTCGCCTTGGTCGACTTCTTGCGGGCCTTGATGATCGCGTGCAGCCGGTCCTCGACCGGATCCTCGACCAGGCTTGGCGACCATTTTTCGATCCGCTCGTCGATCAGCTTCTTCATCATCGTCAGGGCGCGGGCCGAGGGTTCCTCCTTGCCGGCGTCGCCGAAGAACTCCTCGCCGCCGCGTACCTCGTCGCCGTAGCGCAGCGTCCAGGCGAGCATGCCGCGGTCGCGCGGCAGGAGCAGCACGGCATGTTCGCGCCGGTAGAGCACGACGCGGGAAATGCCGGCGGTCTCGCTCTTCGCCATCGCTTCGCGGATGACTGCAAAGGCCTCTTCGCTCACCTTGTCGGCCGGGGCGAGATAATGCGGCGAGTCGTACCAGATCCAGTCGATCGACGAAGCCGGGACGAAACGTTCGATGTCGATGGTCCGGGTACTCTCCAGCGCGACCTCGTCCAGTTCCTCGTCGTCGAACAGGACGTAATCGTCCTCGCCCCGGGGATAGCCCCGCATCTGGTCCTCGTCGTCCACGGGCTTGCCCGTGACCGCATCGACATAGCGGCTGACGACGCGGTTGCCGGTCTGGCTGTTGATGTTGTGGAATCGAAGCTTGGAACTTTCGGTGACGGCCGGCGTCATGGAGACGCGGCAGGTGACGAGCGACAGCTTCAGATAGCCCTTCCAGAACACGCGCTGCGCCATCAATGCCATCTCCCTTGCCTGCCGGCTGCACAAATTCTCATCCGCTTCGCCGGTCAACGCCCCATGAACCAAGGGGTTCCGTGCAGTGCAATAATTTCGTCGGTTGCGGCCGGAACCGTTTGCCGGTGCACCGCGTTCGACACATGGCGATGAGGGAGACCAGATCATGGACGACTACGACACCGAGTGGATAGCAAGACGAGCCTACACGCTTTGGGAAGAGGAAGGCCGGCCCGACGGCCGCCATGACCATCATTGGCAGCAGGCGGTCGAGGCCTATGAAACGCTCCGGGCGAGTGCCAACGCCACGACGTCGAACGCACAGCGCCGCATCAGGAAAGCACGCGAGACCACGCCGAGCAGCACGCCCGATACAGCCGCCGCTGCCCAGACGCCGTCGTCGCGCGGCGCTCGCAAGGGATAGCCGCCATGGGAACGATCAACATCGCCTCAACCCTTCCCGGTTCGCAGCTCATCCGGCGGCTGAGGGACACCATCCGACCCGTCGAAGCAGAAGCGCTCCCCTCGGCAACTGTGCGGCCGCGCCTCAAGGTTCTGGCGGTCGCCTCGGAAATCTATCCACTGGTGAAGACCGGCGGCCTGGCGGACGTAACCGGCGCATTGCCCAAGGCTCTGTCCGCCTTCCGCATCGATACCCACAGCCTCGTCCCCGGCTATCCGGCACTGCTGGCCATGGCCCGCCGCTGCCCGCCGCTGATGGAGTTCGACAACCTGCTCGGCGAACGGGCGACGCTGCGCCACGTCGAGATGCATGGTCTCAGCCTGTTCGTGCTCGACGCGCCCCAGCTCTACGACCGCGACGGCGGCCCCTATGTCGATCAGCATGGAACGGACCACGGCGACAACTGGAAGCGCTTCGCCGTGCTTTCGCTGGCCGCGGCTGAGATCGCCGCCGGCGTCCTGCCCGGCTGGAAGCCGGATCTCGTCCACACCCACGACTGGCAGACGGCGCTGACCTCGGTCTACATGCGCACGATGGGCTGCGTCGTCCCGGTCGTGCTGACCATCCACAACCTGGCCTTCCAGGGGCAGTTCTCGGCCGACCTGCTCGGCGCCATCGGCTTGCCGCCCAGCACCTACGGCGTCGACTGCATGGAATATTTCGGCGACATCAGCTACCTCAAGGGCGGCCTGATGACCGCCGACCACATCACCGTGGTAAGCCCCACCTATGCGCGGGAAATCCTCACCCCGACCTTCGGCATGGGACTGCACGGCGTGCTGCGCAAGCGCATCGACCGGCTGCAGGGCATTGTCAACGGCATCGACCAGGATGTGTGGAACCCGGCCGCGGACGCCTACCTGCCCGTGCCGTATGATGCCAAGACGCTCCGCAACAAGAAGAAGAACACGCCCGCGCTGCTCGAGCGCTTCGGGCTGGAGCCGGGCGACGGCCCGCTCTTTTCCGCCGTCAGCCGCATGACCTGGCAGAAGGGCATGGACATGCTGGCGGAGGTGGCAGACGAGATCTTCCATGCCGACGGCCGGCTGATCGTGCTTGGCCAGGGCGACCACGAGATCGAGGCGGCCCTTCGTCGGACCGCGGAGCGCTATCCCAGGCGCATGGCCGTATCGATCGGCTATGACGAAGAGACGGCGCATCTGATCCATGGCGGCTCCGACGCCATCATCCAGCCGTCGCGCTTCGAGCCCTGCGGCCTGACTCAGCTCTACGCGCTTCGCTACGGCTGCGTGCCGGTGGTGTCGCGCACGGGTGGCCTGTCGGAAACGATCATCGATGCCAATGATGCCGCTATCTCCGCCCGGGTTGCGACCGGCTTCCAGTTCCACCCGGTGACGGCCGAGGGGCTGCGCCACGCCATCCGCCGGGCCTGCAACGCCCACCGGAATCCGAAGCATTGGTCCCGGCTGCAATTGCGTGCGATGCGCGCCGACTATTCCTGGGACCGCAGCGCGGGCGCCTATGCGGCCGTCTACGAGCGTCTGGTCGCAATGCCGGAAGGCGCGGTCAACTGACCGACGGATCAAGCTCCGAGGAAAAAAGGGCCCGGCTGAATGCCGGGCCTTTTTCTATGATGGATATTCGTCGTACGATTGCGGTCAGTTGGTGGTCGTGCCGTTACCCTTGACCTGGCTTTCGCCACCGGTGCCGGTATCGGGAGTCGGGTCGCGATCGGTCGTCGTTGCCGGAGCGCTCTCCGTCGTCGCCGGCGCGGAATCGCGCTGGTTCGACGTTTGATCTTCGCCGCACGCCGTCAGGACGCCCGCCAGCAGCACGAGAAACAGGGCCTTCTTCATCTCCACATCTCCTTGGTTGGAATGTCTGCGTCGCTGGCATCGCGGATCGCGATGCTGCGCTCGAGCGCGACCAGATCCTCGCCGTCGGCGGGCACCGGATCTCCGGCAATCGCCTCAAGCACTCGGCCTTCAGCGCGCCGTGGCGGATGGCCCAGCGCAGCGTCTCGCGCGTCTGCCGCTCGGCTTCCAGCTGGGCATAGAGCGCGATGATCAGCCGATCGCGGGGATCGGGATGCCGCCGCCAGCGCGGCGGCCGGACGGTTTGGGTCACGGTGTTGTCTCCTGGATGGAATTTTGTCTGTCCTGGAGTAGAAACTTTTCCGCCGCTTCATTGTTCCCTTAGGCGGGTGTAGGACCCACAATGACGGCAATATCCAAAAGGAGCGAGAGATGACCGATCTTCCAAGGCAGGAAATCGAAGGCAAGCTGAACGCCCACCGGGAGATTCTCGTTTCCCTGCTGGCTGCAGTGATGATGGGACCGGACACGGTCGCCGGTATCGTGCAGAACTTGGAACAGGATGTGTTCCCGACCGACGGAGCGGAGGATCCCGGCCTCACCCCGTCTGCAGGCTATGCCTCGGGCGCGGAGAAATCCGATGAGATTCGCGCCATCCTGGCCGCGGCGCGAGAACGGGCCACGGCGATCAAGCGCCTTCGCGGCGAGAACGCTGGCGGTTCGTCTTCCTGACCGCTCATTCGTGGCCGGAATGATCGGTGGGATCGTAGTTCAGATCCCAGTCCTTGGGCGGATTCTTCTTTCCCGGCGGCCATTTGTTGACGGTCGCATCCTCGGAACTGGTGATGACGGTCGGCTTGGCGCTCGCTACACCGTTGTTGTCGCCGCCGTGCTGGGTGCCGACAAATTGCGGCGCCGCATCCTTGCGGATGTCGCCGGCCGCATCATAGGCATAGGGTTTCTTTCGCATGGGAACCTCGCATCGATCCGCAGATCGCATCCTGTTTTGACGGGTGCGCCTGCACCGGCGCATGAGGTCAAACACGCAAGCGATGGCAAAGGTTCCGGGTAGAGGCGGGTCCCCGTGACGCCCTATGCGTGGTCGCCGTGGGCGAGCGGGTTCTCGATGGCGGAGAGCGGGGCGGTCAGCGACCAGCGCAGGCCGCTTTCGTCGAAATCGATAACCACCTTGCCGCCGAAGGCCGCGGCAGCGTGGCGCTCGATCACGGTGGAGCCAAAACCCTGGCGCGACGGTTTCACCACCGCGGGGCCGCCGGTTTCCAGCCAGCACAGGACGAGTTCCTTGGAACCGTCTTCGCCGGCGCCGACGTCCCATTCGATCAGCACGCGTCCCTCCGGCACGGACAGGGCGCCGTATTTCACCGAATTCGTGGCCAGCTCATAGAAGACCATACCGAGGTTCTGCACGGCATTGGCATTGGCCAGCAGATCCTCGCCGCGCGTCTCGATCCGGCCCATGGAACCCGTCACCGCAGACAGCTGCAACTCGATCACGGTCGACAGCGGGATACCGCCCCATTGCTGTCGGGCGAGCCCTTCGATCGACTGCGCCAGGCCCGCCAACCGGCCGCCGACGGCCCTCTGCAACTCGTCGACGCTGTCGGTGCCGCGCGCCAGCTGGCGCAGCATCGCCTGCACGAGGGAGAGAATGTTCTTGGTCCGGTGGACCAGTTCCTGGAGGATGAAATGCACGCGCTCTTCCGCCTCGGCGCGATCGAAGGAGGCGTTGGACAGCGCGATCGCCACCTGATTGGCCTCGGTCACCTTGGTCATTTCCGGCGAGACGATCTCGCCGCGGCCGATGCGTTCCGCCATGCGGGCGATCTGGCGGATCGACCGGCGCAGCTGGTGGGCCGCGAGCAACACGATGCCGAGGCTGAGAGCGAGCAGGGTGACGCTGCCGTAAAAGAGGCTCTTCCAGGTGCTGGCGAGCGAGGCCTGCGCGCTCGACACCGGACCCCAAAGGGCCACGCGCCACGGCCATTCCGCAACCCGCGCATAGCCCATCATCACCCGTTCGCCGTCGATCGTGGTGGCGACGGCGTTGTTGGAGCCGGTGATCAGCCGGGTCAGATCCGCGGGAAAGGCGCCTCCGGAGGGAATATTGTCCGGCCCGTTCGAGACGATGACCTTGTCCTCGGCATCGATCACCGCGGCCGACCAGCCGGGAGGCAGGATGTCGGTCGACGTCATGCTGACCATATCGCCGGCGTTCTGGGTCAGCACCAGCGCCGCCCCGGGGGGGCTCGGCCCGGGTGACGCGAGGGGCATGATCAGATTGAACACCCATTGCTGGCCGGTCGTGCCGAAGAAGACGCCTGACGCTTCGATCTTGCCGGAAGCGAGCGCCGCCTTGAGCGTGGGGAAATTCGACATGGGCTTGAGCGGCGCGCCGTAGGGCACGCGGGTATTGAGCAGCTGGTTGCCCTCGGCATCGACCAGCAGCACGTAGAGCGAGCCGGCGCCGAGGCTCGAGGCGGTGCGCTGGTGGAAGGCGCCGAGGTTTCCCGAGGTCAGTTCTG
This sequence comes from Allorhizobium sp. GW101-3B10, assembly GCF_059424725.1. Taxonomy (NCBI): domain Bacteria; kingdom Pseudomonadati; phylum Pseudomonadota; class Alphaproteobacteria; order Hyphomicrobiales; family Rhizobiaceae; genus Allorhizobium; species Allorhizobium sp. GW101-3B10. The sequence continues at coordinate 3,227,275 of NZ_JBWKZR010000001.1, forward strand.
CCGCGCCCGACAGGAGACGCAGCGTCGTCGACATGTCCTCGAGCTTGCGCTCGAAATTGCGGCTGATGGTCTGCGCATCCTGGGCCGCTTCGTGGCGAAGGGCCTCATATTCGCTGCGTTCCAGTTCGGACAGAAGAAAGATCACGAAGGCGAGCAGGGGCAAAGTCGCGAGGATGGCCATCGCGACGAGATAAGCCCCGATCGATGCCGTTGGGAACAGGCGCACCAGCCTACCCATGCGTGCGCCAGATCCTTGCCCGGTATCCCGTTGCGGGCCGGCCTTCGTCACGCGCCATCGTCCGCCCTCCCACTCGCAAGACTTCTATCTCATTGAGTAATATAGCAGGTTTCGGACGATGCCAACCGACCACCGCGGCTGCGACAATAATATCCTGCCGCTCTCGCCCTCTCACGGACAATCGGCGCGCGCAGCTACGCCCGAAAGGCCTGCCGCAAGAAAGGCGGATCGGACAGTGCGCCGTGGCCTTTACCGGCCATGCTTCTCTTCCCCGTTGCGCAAGATCCGCGGGAGGACGATACGTGGCGGCCGCCGCTTTCGAACCAAAAACCTCGGCCGCGCCGGCGAACCAAACGGCGCCTCGCGCGTTAGGGCGCATACGCCACCCAAGGAGGACACCATGGTATTCAAGCCGCAACGCTTTCACGACGAAAAGCCGGTCGTGGAACTCGAGCACCAAAACGAAGAACCGCTGGAGACTGCGGTCGCCGGACAGCTGGCGATATCGCAAGGCATGGACGCGTCCCGCCTGACGGTGACCGCATCGGGTTCCACCATCTTTCTGTCCGGCACTATGACGGACGAGGCGGAAATCGACCGCGCGCTCGAAATCGTGCTGGCCGTGCCCGGGGTCGAAAAGGTCACCCACGATCTCCAGGTCGGCTGAAGGCGAACGCGCCCTGTCGTCGAACGACCCAAACGAATTGACTCCAGCCATCCGCGCGGATGACTGGGGTGCGTTTTTGAGTGGTCGCCACCTGCGTGGCATTGCCTTTAGCGAGCCTCGGTCACACCCGGGACCTGGCGGGGCAGACAATAGATCGAAACCTCTCCAATTCTCTGCATGCGCCCGTTGAGACCCTGCTCGCGCAGGATCATGGCGCGCCGCTTTCCGACGCTCTGCATATGGCGGTGCGCCGCCTCGACGGCCAGTCGATAGCTTGGATAGGCCGGGGACTGGCCTCCATCCGAGAGAAATACCCATCCGTTCGCGTGTGGAACAACATCGCAGTAGATTCCAGCCATGACAAACTCCTCCTCATCGCTACAAACGACGGGAAAGGCGCATGGTTCCCGCAGCCGGGAGTTTTTTACGCCTTGGCCTTAGAAGTCGCCTTGCGGCCGCAACCGCCAACAGGATTTCGGCGCTCACCGCAACAGGGCGGCCCGCAGCCGCGGCGCGGCGAAATCGAGGAAGGCCCTGAGCTTCAGCGGGATCAGCCCCTGCGACAGGTATACGAGGTGAACGGGGGTGGCCGGCTGTTCGAAGGCCTCGAGCAGGGGCACGAGCAGGCCGCTCTCCACCGCATGCCGGGCCTGATAGGACATGACCCGCGTGATGCCGAGGCCCGCGACGGCCGCATCCACCGCCGCCTCAGCCGTATTGACGGACAATCGCGGCCGCACCGGCACGGAGAATTCCTGCTTGTCTTCCTCGAAGGTCCAGGACTGGGCCGACAGGATGCCCTCGAAGGCGATGCAGTCGTGGGTGGCAAGGTCGCGCGGATGCAGCGGCGCCGGATGGCGCGCCAGGTAGTCGGGGCTCGCATACACGGTGCGGCGGATCGAACCGACCCGGCTGGCGATCAGATTGCCTTCCGACAGCGGGCTGATCCGCAGCGCCACGTCGATATGCTCGTCGGCGAGGCTGACATTCCTGTCGCTCATCGTCAGCCGCATGTTGATGTCCGGGAAGGACTTGAGGAATTCGGTAATCACCGGCAACACATGCAGCCGACCAAAGACGATCGGGGCCGTCATGGTCAGGTCACCCTTCGGCGCCAGATATTCGCCGGCAGCCCGCCGCTCGGCCTCCTCGACCCGGCCGAGGATCTCACGGGCCGCGCCGACATAGCCTTCGCCGGCCTCGGTCAGCAGGATCCTGCGGCTGGTGCGGGTGACGAGGCGAACGCCGAGATGCGCTTCGAGTTCGGAAATCTTGCGGCTGACGGTCGGCAGCGGCGAATGCAGGGCACGCGAGGCGGCCGACAGGCTGCCGCCTTCGACAACTGCCAGAAGAACCCGCATGGCATCAAGCCGATCCATCGTCCATTCCGATAATCGAGAGGATAACTTCCGAAACCGCTATCTACTACAGGAAACTGGAACCCGCTAGTCCTTGGCACGTCTTGAAACCGCGCCTGCAACGCCCAGCCAAGGAAACCGTCATGAAACTCTATCACTATCCGCTCTCGGGCCATGCCCACCGCGCCGTGCTCTTTCTATCGCTGCTCGGCGTGAAGGCTGACCTCGTCGAGGTCGACCTGCCGAACGGCGAACACAAGTCGCCGGACTACCTGAAGCTCAACTCGTTCGGCCAGGTTCCGGTTCTCGAAGACGAGGGCGTGGTGGTCAACGATTCCAATGCCATCCTCGTCTATGTGGCCACCAAGCTCGGTCGCAAGGACTGGCTGGGCGACGATCTCGCGACGGTCGCGAAGGTGCAGAAATGGCTGTCGGTGGCGGCCGGCGAGATCGCCTATGGTCCGGCGGCGGCGCGTCTGATCACTCTCTTCGGGGCGAATTTCCGCGCGGACGAAGTCATTGCGCGCGCTCACCGCATTCTCACGCTGATCGAGGCGGAGCTGACCGCCCACCGCTTCATTGCCGGCGACCGGCCGACGATCGCCGATGTCGCCCTCTACAGCTATATCGTCAACGCGCCGGAAGGCAATGTGGACCTCGGGTCCTATGGCGCGGTGCGCCACTGGCTGGCGCGGATCGAGGCTCTTCCTGGCTTCGTCGGCTTCCCCAAGACGCCCGTCGGCCTTTCGGCCTAGGGGCAATCTGCGGCCGGGATTCCCCGGCCGCCTTTCCCACAGGAGGCGACCATGGTTGATGACATCGAAAGACCGGCTTCGCCCTGGCATCAGGGCGAACTGGAGCTGCAGCGCGCGGTCGGCGTTGCCCTGCAGATGGAACCGATCGGCCGCAAGGTGCTGCGTCCCTTCCTGCTTGACCAGCACCGCGAGTTCTATCCTCTGCTGCCCTTCATCGTCATCGGCGCCATCGATCCGGAGGGCGCGCCCTGGGCGACGATCCGCGCAGGCGCGCCGGGCTTCCTCCAGTCGCCCGATCCCCTGACGCTCGCCGTCGAGGCCCGGCGCGAGCCGGCGGATCCAGCCGAACGCGGCATGGAGGACGGCGATGCGGTCGGCCTCGTCGGCGTCGATCTCGTCACCCGCCGGCGCAACCGGCTGAACGGCACGATCAGCCGGAGTTCGGACGATCGCTTCGCCGTCAGTGTCGGCCAGAGCTTCGGCAACTGCCCGCGCTACATCCAGAACCGCCACGTCAGCTGGGTCCGCGATCCCGCGGCTCCGTCCCCGGCGACCGCGGTCCTGTCGGATCGGCTGGACGACGGCGCCCGCCGGATCATCGCGGCCGCCGATACCTTCTTCGTCGCCTCCTATGCGGATCGCGACGATGCCGGGCGGCAGGTCGACGTCTCGCATCGCGGCGGCAAGCCGGGTTTCGTCCGCATCGCACCCGACGGGAGCCTCACCGTGCCGGACTTCGACGGCAACCGGTTCTTCAACACGCTCGGCAATTTCATGGTCAATCCGCGGGCCGGGCTGCTGTTCGTCGATCACGAGACGGGCGGGATGCTGCAGGTGACGGGTAAGGTCGAGGTCATTCTCGATTCGCCGGAGATTGCGGCCTTCGAAGGGGCGGAGCGGCTTTGGAAGGTGATGCCGGAAAAGATCGTCTGGCGCCCGGATGCGCTGCCGCTCCGCTGGACGTTCGCCCAGGGCGGTTTTTCCCCGAGCAGCCTGGCGACCGGCAGCTGGCCCGAGGCCGAACGCAGGCTTCGCGGGGCTTCCAAGGCGTAGAGGCGGCGGCAGCATGAGGTCGAGCGGGCTATCGACGGTTCCAGCGAGCGGTTCCGCGCGGTTGCACGCCCAACGAGAAATTGGCTGGCCGACCATGCGCGGCTGCCACATGCTCAGGGCCAGGGATAGTCGGCGATGGCCACGCCGCCAGTCTTCAGCCGCTGCACGATCTGGCGCCGATAGGCGACCACGTCGCTCACGGGGATGGCCTTGCGCCGCGTCACCTCGGCTTCGGTGAACGGTTCGATGCGCGACGGGTCACCCCATTCGTCGATGACGTAGTTGAGGACCGCGGCGATCTCGGCATCGTTCAGGCCGGTCGCCACGACGCCCGGCACGTGTGTGATGTAGGTCCGCCCCTCATCGTCCCCGGCAAAGGCGTCGATATAGCCGGGCAGCGCCGGAATGCCGGCGCGCGGCAGGCCCGTGCCGTCCCGGTCGTGGCAACCGGAACAGCGCAGGAGATAGTTGAACTTGGCGGAATGGCCGTCGGCCACCGCGGGAACGACCGATGCCGAGAGGCAGCAGGCGAGGATCAGGCTTTTCCAGAACATCGGGCGGCGCATTTCATTCCCCCTTGCGCAGTGCACGCAGTTCCTTGTGGCTCGGCGGCGCGGCAAGCGCCGCCTCGACGTCAGCTTTGTCGGGGCCGGCGGGCAGCCCGTTCAGCTCCTTGAGCACATAGGCGGCCACGGCCACCAGATCGTCGGCCCCCAACTCGGCCTGGGGCGGCATCACCAGGCCGACATAGTCAATGCCGTTCGCCGTGATCTTGCCGCTCATGCCGCCGGCCATGACGCCGGCGATGTAGCGCGGCGCCTTGTCGCCGAGCGCCTGCCAGAGGGCGGGGTCGACGAGCGGAGGAGCCAGACCTTCGGTGCCGACGCCCTTGTCGCCGTGACAGGCGGCGCAGACCGATGCGAAGGTCGCCTCGCCCGCCGCGCCGGCATGCGAGACGGACGGCGAGGCGATCAGGAGAAGAGCGGCCATGGTGGCCGCCCAGCCATGCAGTCTATTCATCGGCAAGCCCGACTAGAACGGCGACCGTGCAGTGATAGCCCTTGTCGTCATTGGCCATGCACCAGTTGATGTCGTTGTAGAGGCCCATGCGATAGCCGGGGCGCTCGCGCTCCGAGGTGAAGCAGAAGGTCGCGCCGGTGACCTGCGCCTTGCCGCAGCAGTCGTTGTAGGACACGAGGTAGTCCTTGCCGTCATTGGGGTTGAGGCAGGTGCCGACCCACGAGACCTTTGAGGCCGACGAACCGGGCGGGCAGGACGTGGTGGTGCCGCCGGACGTGTTGCAGAGATTGCCGTCGAGCGCGCAATAGCGCCAGTATTCGCAGGCCGTCTCGTCTTCGCCTTCCGCGGCGAAAGCGCTGCCGGAGGTGCGGTCGAAGGGGAGGATCGGCAGCAGCGCCCCGCCGATCAGGGCGGCGCCGGTCTTGGCCAGCAGGCTGCGGCGGCCATATTGACGGGCAGCCTGACGGGTGCCTTGTTCGGCAACCTTGTCGATCATGCGAAGCAGGCCATCAATGAGGTTGATCATCGGTTCTCTCCAGTGGGGCTAGAAGATCAGGAATGTGCCGCAACCGGCGCGTTGAGGAAGTTCTGGATCGAGCTGACGCCCATCTCCGCGGCATTGAACAGGCTTTCGAGCTGCTCCCGGCTGTTGATCAGTCCCTTGGCGCGAACGATGCCCTCGCCGTCGATCAGCACGGCGAACGGCAGGCGCGAGACGCGGTAGGTGATGCCCAGCTCGGGCGACAAGGCATAGGGGAAGTCCTCGAGCCCGGCCTTCCTGATGAAGGCCTTGTGCTTGTCCATGTCGCCGTCGCTGGCCAGAACGACGTCCAGCCACTTGCCCTCGCTCGCGCGCATTGATTGCAGCACCGGCAGCATCTTCTTGCAGATCGGGCAGGTGGTCGACAGGAAGAACACCAGCGTGCTGCGCTGGCCGCGCGGGCCGATATAGATCGCTCCGCCGTTGAGGCTGGCGAGCGTGAAGTTCGGCGTCGCCTCGCCGATCTTGGGGCCGGACTCGTTGACCAGCGCGCCGACCGGCGAGATGCGTTCGAACAGAATGCCGATCTGGCGGGCGAGCGCGAAGACCACGCCTATCAGCACGAGCACCAGGACGAACAGGACGACGACGGCGAAGATGAGTGCATTCATGGGTATACTCGGCTTTCTGCTATTTTTCTGGCCTCTGCGCCAGATCCTTAGAGCGAGAGGCGCATATGGCCGTCATTGGCCAGCAATTGCTCGATCACGTTGTGGACGAACCAGGTCAGCAGGCCGGCGGTGACCGCAACCGCGGCCTCGGCAAAGCCGAGTGGGTTGGCGGCGAAGACCGCCGGCAGGATCGCGATGGCCGCCAGCAGGGCATTGCGTGCCAGCAGCACAGGCGACAGGCGCTGCGCCGGACCGCCGCAACCGCATTCAATCCGCGTGCGCCCCCGGGAGATGTTGACCGCGATGGCGACCCAGTAGAGGCCCAACAGGGCGACCGCGAGCAGCGCTCCGGCCCGCACCGTCGCCGGGTAGACCAGCAGGACCACAGCCAGGAACTCGACGGCAGCGAGCCCCCTTGCCGCCGGCTCGACGAGGGCCTCCGGCAGAAGCCGGTAGTCAGCCACGTAGCCGGTGAAGGTGCCGAGATCGGCGACCTTGTGCCAGGCCGCGCGCAGGAGGACGAGAACCGTGAAGGTCGTCGCCGCCGCTGCCGCCATGGAGGTGAACCAGCCGTCCATCATTCACCCGCGTAGACGAGTGGCGCGAAGGAACCCATGTCCTCCAGCTTGCCGCTCAGCTTGGCGGCGAACTTCGCCTCCGGATCGACGGCATAGCGGGTGAGGATGCCCTCGTCGTCGTTGAGCGCAAAGAGCGTCGGGGTCTTGCCCTGGGTGACGGCGATCGACTTCACGCCCTCGACCGCCGAGCGGTAGAGCACCTTCTTGGCCTTCATGTCGACCGGCCAGATCTCGGTCGCGGCATCCTTGTGGCTGCCTTCCTTGGCGTCCGGATGCATGGTGACGAACAGCACGTCGTTCGGTTCGTTGTAGGCGATGACCTCGACGCCGCCCGGCGCCCAGGCCCCCTCGACGCCCTCGGTGATGGAGAACTTGTCGACGAGCTCGGCCGTACCGTCCTTGTCGGCGATGGTGTAGATATTGCCGTTGAAGGAGACGAAGATCAGCTTGTCGCCGGCGCGTTCGCCGACGACATAGAGCGGGTCGGTGTCGGCATCGAAAATCTTCTCGCTCTTCAGGGGCGCCGCGAACTTTCCGTCGGCGCCAACCGTGAAGGTCTGCAGCGTGCCGTCGCCGCAGAGCGTCGAGAACTGGAGGCCGGAAAGCGCCGGATGGATCGACCAGCAGCCCGGCGTCGGCACTTCGGCGATCTCCTTGCCTGCGGCCAGGTCGACGACGCTCACCGAGGTCGCCGGGGTGGCGTTCTGGACGAAGGCGTATTTTTCGTCGGCCGAGAGCGCCAGCAGGCTCTTCTGCGGTGCGACCTGCGCCATCTTCGGCGACACGATGATCTCGCGCTTCACCGACATGGTATCGACGTCGAACTCCTGCAACACGGCTTCGGTCGGGCCATAGGTGATGCGCTTGGCATAGGCCGAGGCGGTGTAGGCGGTCTTCTTGTCCTTGGTCAGGACGAACTGCGTCACCAGGCCGACGCTCAGATTGCCCTTGCGGTCCAGTTCGCCGGCGCCGACGACGTTGATCCGGCTCGCGCCGGTCCAGCTCTGGTCGACGGTAAAGACGTTCGGGCCGGGCTTGATCCGCGCCTCGACGGTGATCTTCTCGGGAACGAATTCCTCTTCGGCGAAAGCCTGGCCCATGGCGAGGGTACTGACCGCAGCGGCCAGACATGTTCTCAGAAACCGCATCGTTTAGTCTCCATTCGATTGCCGTCGCAACAGTCCTAGCGACTCCGTCGAGCCCGATCTATCCACCCGCGCATTGGCATATGCCTAATTTTTGAGCTTCCCCGTATTTGCCTTTTTTGATTGCAACGCGCCTTCCGCGGTTTTACTATGCTGCGCTGCGAAGGCGGCATGCCGCCAGCGCGCGCCTATCTGGAAAATCGACGATGATGTTCAGCGAGACCGCGTTCGAAGACGTATCGGAACAGGAAAAATCGCTTCCCGGCTGGAGCCAGGAATATCGACAGCTGTCGCCGGGGCCGTTTCAGGGCAGAGTGGCGATGCTGCAGTTTCCCGGATTGACCATCATCCGCGAGCGCATGAACGCCGCCGTCGAGCAGCATTATTCAGCACCCGACGACAGCCTGATCTTCTTTGCCCAGTCGGCCGAGTCCGGGGGCGTTCGCATCGACGGGCGATTCTTCGGCGGTAACACGATCGGCTTCGGCCACCACTGGCGCGAAAGACTCTCCGTGAGCGCGCCGATGAGCGACTACCTGCTGGCGGTGGTGAAGCTCGATGACCTGCCGGTCGACGCGCCGATCAAGACCGGCATTCTGCAAGGCCCGGCCGCCGTCCAGGCGGAAAGCCTCTATCAATGGCTGAACTCGCTGCTGGAAGTCCATATGAGCGACCCCGCGGGCCTGCCGAAGCAGTTGCGCAGCCTGCTTCCCGACATGATCCGCGACCGGTTGGGCCTGCTGCAGGAGAGCTGCACGCCGGAAGAAGAGCCGTCCACGGACAAGGAGCCGTCGGAATTCGCGATCTACCGCGAAATGGAGCAATGGCTCGAGGAGAATGCGCGCGAGGCGATCACCGTCACCGACCTCGCCCGGCAGCTGAGGCAGTCAAGCCGCACATTGCGCGCCGCCTGCCAGACCGTCATCGGCTACCGCCTGGACGACGTGCTGCTGATCCGCAGGCTCAACCATGCCCGACGCGATCTGATCGCCGCACGCGGCGCACCCCGCCGCGTATCGGACATCGCCCTCGACTGGGGTTTTTTCCACTGGGGCCGCTTCTCGACCCGCTATCACGCCCTGTTCGGAGAAACGCCGTCGCAGACCATGCGGGTTCGCAACTGACCGAATTGCGTTATGTCGCTCCCCGGATGCCAGGTCCCGAAGCGACAGCCTCGACTGCTTTGACGAATGCCGCGGTCCGCATCAGCGCGCGGCATCGCGCGAACCGTCCGTCCGCATAGGCGCGGAAATCGTCGGCCGGATTGCCGTTGGCGAGCTGGATGAGGCCCCACAGCGTCCACAGGAGATCGCACATCGCCCGACCAGACCCGCGGCATGCCAGGTGCAACCAGGGTCAGCAGACCTTCTCCACCAGCAGCGCGTCCTTTGCCCCGTCACTGGCAAGATGGTAGGCGACGGAGGTGCCGATGGCCCCGCCGCCGATGATCAGAATATGCACGGCGATCCGCGCGGAATGTCATCTTCAAGTCCTCAGGCCTTGATCTTGTCCATGGCCGGGTCGAACATCGGTCCGAAGTGAAGGATCGCCGGCGTCTTTTCGGCCGCCACGACCAGTTCGTAGGTTCCGCTTTTCAGATAGTCGTCCGTCACGCCGGCGGGATTGCGGACATAGCCGTAGCCGATGTTCTGGCCGAGCGTGTAGCCGAAGCCGCCGCTGGTCAGGTAACCGACGGGTTCTCCATTCCGCAGGATGGTCTCGCGGCCGACCAGGACGATCTCGGGATCGTCGACGGTGAAGCCCATCAGACGCTTCGTCAGCGCCTGTCCCTGGAGCGTTTCGAGCGTGCGGCGGCCGAGGAAATCGGTGTTCTTGCGCAGCTTCACCGCCCAGCCGAGGCCCGCCTCGAAGGGCGTGTCGTTGGGCGTGATGTCGGAACCCCAGGCGCGGTAGCCCTTCTCCAGCCGCAGCGATTCCAGCGCGCGGTAGCCGATCGGACGGATGTCATGCGCCTTGCCCGCTTCCATCAGCGCATCGAAGACTTCGCCGAGAGCGGCGATCGGAATGTGCAATTCCCAGCCGAGTTCGCCGACATAGGTGACGCGCAGCGCCCGCACCGTCGTGCCGGCAATTTCGATCTCCCGCACATGGCCGAAGGGGAAGGCCTCGTTCGACACGTCGCCGGTGGTGACGGCGGCCAGCACCGCACGGGCCTTGGGGCCCATCAGCGACAGCGTGCCCCAGTCCTCGGTGATGTCGACAAAGCTGCAATCGAGGCCGGCGGGAATGTGGTCGACGATCCAGCCGAAATCATGGGTGCGGAAGCCGGTGCCGGTGACAATGTAGAATCGGTCCTCGGCGATGCGCGCCACGGTCAGATCCGCCTCGATGCCGCCGCGGGTGTTGAGAAGCTGGGTGTAGGTCAGCCGGCCGACGGGCTTCGATACATCGTTGGCGCAGATCCAGTCGAGGGCCTTGAGGGCATCGGGACCGGAAAGCTCGTATTTCGAGAAGGAGGACTGGTCGAAGACGCCGACGGCCTCACGGACATGGGCGTGCTCCTCGCCGACCGGGCCGAACCAGTTCTGGCGACCCATCGAATAGACGTCCTTCGCCTCGGTGCCGGCCGGGGCGAACCAGTTGGGACGCTCCCAGCCCAGCTTCGAGCCGAACACGGCACCACGGCTCTTCAGCCGCTCATAGAGCGGCGAGACGAGGCGCGGCCGGCCGCTTTCATACTCCTCATGCGGGAAGCCGATCGTGTAGTGCTTGCCATAGGCTTCCAGCGTGCGGTCCAGCACCCACTGACGGTCGCGGTGCATGCCGGCGAAGCGGCGGATGTCGACCACCCAGAGATCGAGCGGCGCCTCGCCGTCGACGACCCATTGCGCCAGCACCCAGCCGGCGCCACCGCCCGACGCGATGCCGAAGGCGTTGAAGCCGGCGCCGACGAACATGTTCTTGCATTCCGGCGCCACGCCGAGGATGAAGTTGCCGTCGGGGGTAAAGCTCTCCGGCCCGTTGATCATCTGCTTGACGCCGGCCTTTTCCAGCGCCGGTATGCGCTCGATCGCCTGCATCATGTGCTGTTCGAAATGGTCGAAATCGTCGTCGAACAGCCGGAACGCCCATTCGTTCGGCACGTCACCCGTCGTCCAGGGCTGAGGATTGGGCTCGTAGCCGCCCATCACCAGGCCACCGACCTCCTCCTTGAAATAGGTCCGCCGGTCCGGGTCGCGGATCGTCGGGGCGTCGGTCGACAGGCCGTCGATCTTCTCGGTGATGATGTACTGATGCTTGACCGGCTGCAACGGCACGTTGATGCCGGCCATGTCGCCCACCTGCCGCGCCCACTGGCCGGCGCAGTTGACCACCTTTTCGCAGGCGATATCGCCGAGCGTGGTCTTCACCTTGAGGATGCGCCCGTCCTTCATCTCGAAGCCGGTGACGCGGACATTCTCGACGATCTTCGCCCCGTGCATGCGGGCGCCGCGGGCGAGCGACTGGGTGATATCCGAGGGGCTCGCCTGGCCGTCGGTCGGCAGCCAGCTGGCGCCGACCAGATCGTCGACATTCATCAGCGGCCACATGCGTTTCACCTCTTCCGGCGAGACGAGATGCATGTCCATGCCGAAGCTGCCGGCGGTGGTGGCCAGCCGCTTGAATTCGGTCCAGCGGTCCTGGTTGGTCGCAAGTCTCAGGCACCCCGTCATCTTCCAGCCGGTGGCAAGCCCGGTCTCCGCTTCCAGCCCCTTGTAGAGGTCGACCGAATATTTGAGCACGCGGGTGATCGAGGCGGACGAGCGCAACTGGCCAACCAGCCCCGCCGCATGCCAGGTCGAGCCGGATGTCAGGCCTCCCTGCTCCAGCAGGATCACGTCTGCCTTGTGGTCGCGAGCCAGATGATAGGCGGTGGAGCAGCCGATGATGCCACCGCCGATGACAACGATTTGGGCGTGGGTGGGCAGGGTCATGATGCGTGTTTCCCATAGATCGTGTGATAGTGATCGAGCGCTTCTTCAAGGCGCTTCAGATTGTCCGCCGTGTATCCGACATAGTCGGCCCCGGGCGCATCGAGATAGAGTTCGGAGACCATGCTCCACATGGCCTCACGCAGCAGCGAGGCGCACTGCATGGCGGCCATGGAGCGGCGCATGCCGGGCGATGGCGGGCCATTGAGATAGCTCTCGAGGAATTCTTCCGATTGCTCCGGCGTCAGCCCCGCATTGGAGGTGGCGCCGGCGAGATCGAACATCGCGGTGGAAAAACCCGCATATTCGAAGTCGATCAGCCAGAGACGGTCGCCGTCGTCGAGGATGTTGGACGGCAGAAGGTCATTGTGGCCGAAGACGATCGGCAGCGGGATCTGCGCTGCCTCCAGTTCCTGCGCCAGCGCCAGGTAGCGGGGCAGTTCCGCCGTCATGCGGCTACCGCCGGCCGCCAGCGTGCGCGCATAGTCGCGGATGACGTGGAAGGCCCAGAACATGAAGCCCGGGCCGGAGACGTGGCGCGGCATCTCGCTGTGGAAGCGCCTGAGCAGCCGTGCGATCTCCCGGCGTCGGGAGGCGACACCCTCGCCGGACAATGTCTTTGCCGTCAGGAACTGCGTGACCATGATGCCGGGTGCCACGAATTCGACCCGCGGGGCGAAGCCCGCCGCATGGGCCGCCTGCGCCGTCATCGCTTCGCGTTCACGAAAGACATGGTGAAACGGATAGTCGATGCCGAGGCGAACCACGTGGCGACCGGCGGCATCCGCGACCAGGAAGCTTTCGTTGCTCAAGCCGCCATGCAGCGGCTCGATCGAGATCGAGCCGTTCCAGCAGGGCAGCCGGTGAATACGATCCTCTGTCTTGGCGTCCATGCGCGTCATGCAGCGTCCAGCGCCTCGCGGTCGATCGTCTCCCAGATTTCCATGGCGCCGTGCCGATCACCGGATTCGAGACCGGCGAACCGGGTGAGGTAGGCGGCCTGGACATATTCCACCGAATATCCGGCCTTCTTCAGCACTTCGCCCATCAGCTGCGTGGTAATCAGCTGGCCGGTCCAGTCGTGCAAGGGCAGCTTGATGGGATCTGTGGATTCCTGTGCGATTGCCGGCACGGCCAGGCCGGCGCCCGCGAGCATGAGGCATATGGCGGCGATTCTCGGCAGGCGAGTTGGATCGAGCATGCGAGTTCTCCCAGTAGAGCCGGTTGAAACATGATTGGAACCGGCTGGGCACCCGGTCGTCGTTCCCTGTACTTTTCGTATCTAGTGACGGCGGTGCGCACGGCAATCTCATGTCAGTCACCGGCATATGTCAATGTTGCTTTGTGGTATTTTGTGCTTTTATGACCGAATATGCCGCGATTGCCGGATGCGACCGCCTCCGCTATCAGCTTTGCCATATGGAGGGGCTGGACCATGACACCATCGAGACGACACCGCGACATCTTCCGGTTGCTCCAGCGGGACGGGACAATCACCGTCGCCGAACTGGCAAGCAAGCTCGGCGTCTCGCTCGAGACCGTACGCCGCGACCTGAAGCCGCTGGCCGGGAACGGCTCTGTCATCAAGATGCATGGTGCGGTCAGTCTTCCGTCTGTGGCGGGAGAAGCCCCTTTCGAGAAACGGATGCGGGAAAACAGCAATGCCAAGAAAGCGATTGCCGCGGTCGTGGCCGCGACGATCCGCGACGGCGATTCCCTCATGATGGACACAGGCACGACGACGAGTTTTCTCGCCCGCGAGCTTCTGGCGCGCCGCCGGCTGACCGTCGTGACCAATTCCTCCGACATCGCCCGGACGCTCGCGACCGTCAACGACAACAGGGTCTACATGGCCGGCGGCGAGCTGCGCAGCGATAATGGCGCGGCATTCGGAACGACGGCGATCGAATTCGCCAGCCGTTTTTCCGTGACCCATGCGATAATTTCGGCCGGCGCCGTCAACACCCGCGGCGTCATGGACTTCGATCTCGAGGAAGCCGAATTCGCCCGCATGGTACTGAGCCGGGGCAAGCGGGCCATCGTCGTGACCGATTCCTCGAAGTTCGGCCGCGACGGCCTGGTGCTTGTCAGCGGCTTTGCCGCCGTCACCGAAATCGCAACCGACAAGCCGCCCCCGGGCGACATTGCCGAAGCCCTGGACGCCGCCGGCACCGACCTCCTGCTCGCCTGAACCGCAGCGGCGTCCGTCGGCGGGCCGGTCCGGTGGCGTCGCCTCTGCAATCAGGACGCTTCCCCCTGAAGCGGATCTGTCTGCCGTCATCGCAGGACGTGCGTTCCGCGATGACACCCGGTTCCTGGATCAATCTGCCAAGTGCTCGGCGAAGGTCGTTCCGCGATAGGCTTCGCGGAACATGCCTGCATCGACAAGGCGCGGCATCAGCCCGTCAAACATCAATCGCATCGAGGCGACCGAGCCGCCCGGCACTGCGATGAAGCCGTCGATCGCACCGCTTTCGCTCCAGTCACGGATCGCCGCGAAGGCATCGTCGACCGTGCCGATCACCTGCCAATGGGCCGAACCGATCACTTCTGGGCGCAGCAGGAGTTCGCCGACAGTCGGCTCGTCCCGCGCGATCAGCCGGCGCAGCAGTTCGGCATGGGTGCGGCTGCGCGGATTTTCGGGCGCCGCCGGCAGGTCGCCTGCCGTCACGCGCCGCTCCTCGGGCCAGCCGGAAAGCTCGAGCCCGGTCATCTCGCCAATCGCCGCCAGGCGGCGCGACCTGTCGGCACGCGCATGGGTTTCGGCAAAGAGTTCCTTGGCCTCGGCTCGACTGTCGGCAAGATAGAGGCTGAGGCCGGGGATCAGCTTGACTGCATCCGCCCGGCGTCCGTGTCCTTCGGCGCGACGCTGAAGGTCGAGCCGGAGATCGATTGCCATGGCTTTGTCTGGGGTCGAGGCGAAGACTGCGTCGGCGACCGAGGCGGCGAAATCGCGCCCTGTCGGCGAGGCTCCGGCCTGCACCAGCGGGATCCGTCCCTTGCCGAAGGCCGGGATGTTGAGCGGTCCTTTGACATTCAGATGCCGGCCGGCATGATCGATCGGCTGGACGAGCGCAGGATCGGCGAAGCGGCCCGACGCCTTGTCCATTTCCAGAGCGTCATGCGGATAGCTCTGCCAGAGTTCCCGCACAACAGCGGTGAATTCCGCCGCCCGCGCATAGCGCTCCTCGGCTGTCGGCATGGCCTGGAGCCCGAAGTTTTCGTGCCCTTCCAGGGCCGTGACGATGTTCCATCCGGCGCGGCCATTGCTGAGCCAGTTCAGCGTCTGGATCTGCCGGGCCACCACGTAGGGCGGCAGAAACGTGGTCGAGACGGTCGACAACAGGCCGATGTGCGACGTCTCGCGCGCGATCGAGGCGAGGAGGACCGTCGGATCCAAGCTAGAAAAGCCCGGCCCCTTGTCCAGGACGTCCCGAGTCAGGAAAAGCGTATCCGGCCGAAAGACGAAATCGAGATGGGCCGCTTCGGCGCGCCTGGCGATGTCGAGATAGAACCCGCTGGAAAAGAGATGTTCCACATCGCTGTCCGGCCGGCGCCACCCCTCGCCGCTGAGCCATGTGGGAGCCAGAGACATGCCGATATGAAGCCTTCTGGAAATACCCATGTTGAAAATCCACCTTTCGGAAATCTGCGGCACACCGCTGCGGAGGTGCCAGTTTCGAATTGTGGAGTTTTTTACTATAGTTTACTGTCACCGCAAGAGGATCGAACAGGAGTTGCATTTTCGTGCTCGAAGCCAGTGACATCGCCGCGAGCTATGGCGAAGTGCCTGTCTTGCAGGGTTTGTCGGCCGCGTTTGCCAAGGGGCGTGTCACCGCGCTGGTGGGCCCAAACGGCTGCGGCAAGTCGACGCTGCTGAAGGCGATCATGGGGTTTGTGCCCGTTTCGTCAGGGGAAATCCGGCTTGAGCGGGAACCGGTTCGAGCCATCGGCCGGCGCGCGCTGGCCCGCAGGATCGCTTATCTGCCGCAGGAATCCCAATGCCCGGACTACATGACGCTCGGTGAACTCATCGAACTTGCCGGCCATTCCCGATACACGCTCGCCGGCGGTCCGTCGGAGCGTGACCGCATGCTGTTTCGCCAGGCCCTGGAGATCGTCGGCCTAGCCGACCGGGCCGGCTGCCAGGTCAACGCACTGTCCGGCGGCCAGCGCCAGCGCGCCTGGATCGCCATGGTGCTGGCCCAGGACACCGACGTGATCCTGATGGACGAGCCGGTCAACCATCTCGACATGAAGTACCAGTATGCCGTGCTTGGCCTGGTCCGCGACCTGTCGGTGCGCCATGGCAAGACGATCGTCATCGTGCTGCACGACCTCAACCTGACAGCCACCTTCGCCGACAATGTCGTCATGCTGCGGGCCGGCAAGGTGGTTGCCGCCGGACCGGTGGCGACCACCGTCACCGCGTCCACCGTCGCACGCGTCTTCGATCTCGAGGCGGAGGTCTTCACCCGCGACGGCAGGCTGATCTGCCTGCCGCGGATGAGGACCACAGGGACCGTTACGGCATGAACCGGCGCCAGCTTTCTCTTGCCGGCGCACCCTTGGTGCTGCTGGCCGCCCTGCTGGCCAATCTGACGATCGGCGCAGCCGCAATACCGCTGGAGGAAGCGGTCCATGCGCTGCTTCATGCGCAGGCGGAAACGTATGAACAGTCGGTCATCCTCTTCCAGCGCCTGCCGCGAGCGCTGATCGCGATCTATGTCGGCGCGATGACCGCCGTGGCTGGAGTGGTCCTGCAGGGCCTGACCCGCAATCCCCTGGCCTCGCCCTCGACGCTCGGCGTCAATGCCGGCTCGACCCTCTTCGTCGTGGCCGGTGCCTATCTCTTCGACCTTGGCATGGAGGCCCAGGGCGTCGCCGCGCTGGCCGGTGCCTTTGCCGGTTTCCTCGCCTGCGTTTTCGTCGCCCGCATCGCCGGCCGCACCAGCGACCCGCGCGGACTCGCGCTGATATTGTCCGGAGCGCTGGTGTCGATGCTGTTCCTCGGGCTGACCAACGCCTTCCTTCTCTCCGACCCGGCCCGCCGCGGCGATTTTCTTGGTTGGGTCAGCGGCAATATCAATCACGTCTATGCCGAGCGTCTCTTCGCCTTCTGGTGGATCGGCGCTCTGGCACTGCTTGTCCTCCTCGTCCTTGCACGGCCGCTGACGCTGATCCTGCTCGGCACCGAGAAGGCGGCCTCCGCCGGGGTCCATGTGACATGGGTCTCCCGGCTGGCGCTTGGCGCCGCCATGCTGGCCAGCGGATCGGCGGTGGCGATTTGCGGCCCGATCGGCTTCGTCGGACTGGTCGTGCCGCATATGCTGCGGCCCCTCGTCGGCAACGGCTTCGCGGTGCTCCTGCCCACCTCGGCGCTGATCGGCGCCGGCCTCTGCCTGATGGCCGATCTCGCTGCCCGCGAGGCTTTTCAGCCCTATGCGCTGCACACCGGCCTCCTGATGGATCTGTTCGGCGGACTGGTCTTCGTGGGGATCGTCAAGCGCTTCTATCTGTCATCCTCGAGCAGGAGCCCTTCATGAGACGCGACCGGGCGACCGACGGCAGACGGATCCTGCGCTTCTCCGGCGGCCTGCAGATGCGCGAGGGCAATCTCCGGGCCGGGCTTGGCCTCGTCCTTTTCACGGCTCTGCTCGCGGCCCTGTCGACGGGGCTCGGCACCGCGGATGCCGGCATGCTCGACCTTCTTGGCGCACTGGCCGGCAACCCGCTCGCCGACGACCAGGCCTATGCGCTGTGGAGCGTCCGGTTGCCGCGCATCGTTCTTGGCTTCATGGCCGGCTGGAGCGTCGCGCTTGCCGGCGCCATGCTGCAATCCATCGCCCGCAATCCGCTTGCCGATCCCGGCCTGTTCGGGTTGAGCCAGGGCTCAATCACCACGATCATGGTGCTTCTCGTCCTGTTTCCGGCCGCGCCCAAGGCCCTGGTGGCGCTTTCCGCCATCGGCGGCGGCCTCGCGGTCGCCACTCTGCTCATCGGCCTCGTCGGCAGCGAACGATCGAGCGGGCTGGCGATCCTGCTGATGGGCATAGCGATCGAAACGGTGCTCTCCGCATTGAGTTCGGTCCTGCTGCTCTACACGCCGGCGGAAACTTCCTACGCCCTGTCCGACTGGCTGGCCGGATCGCTCTTCCATGCAGACTGGCCCGGCATCCTTGCCTTCGCGCCGCTCTTCCTGCTCACGCCGGTCGGCATCTTCTTCATGGGCCGAGCGCTTTCCGTCTATGACCTGGGCAATGAAATGGCGATGGCGCTCGGCGAACCCGTCGGACGCTCGCGTCCGCTCATCCTCGGCTTTGCCGTCGTGCTGAGTTCGGCTGCCGTGACCGCCGTCGGTCCCCTGACCTTCCTCGGCGTGCTCGCGCCGCATCTCGCCGGCTATGTTTCACCCGCGGTCGGGCGCGCCCGCCTGTTCCTCTCCGCGGCCATGGGCGGAATACTGGTTGTTGCCGCAGACGCCCTCACCCGCGGTATCGGCGCGGACATCCCCATGCCGATCGGGCTGGCGCTGACGCTGGTCGGCGTGCCCCTTTTCATCATCGCGCTCCGCCTGCAGGCGCTCCGCAAGATGCAGTCACACTGAAAGGGAAACACCATGCGTTTGACGATCCTCTTCTCGGCCCTGCTCGCGGCCGGCACCAGTCTTGCCGGCGCGCGCGTCCTGACCGACGATGCGGGGCGCAAGATCACCATCCCGGAAACGATCGACCGGATCGTCGTGATGCACGAACCGCTGCTCGGCCTGCCCCTCATGGATCTCGGCCTGTCGCCCGTCGGCAGCTATGGCCGGGACGAGCGCGGCCGGACGCTGACAGCCGTCGATTTCATCGACACGGTGCTCGGCGAGGGCCGCGAAAAGCCGAAGGGCATTGGCGCCGTGGGGCAGATCGATCTGGAAAGGCTGCGTGCGCTCGACCCCGACCTTATCATCGGCACGGAACGGGATATCGACAAGGTCGAGCAACTCGCCGCGCTCGCCCCCGTCTATCTTCAGAAGGTCAGCACCGGCAAGGCCCGCGGCTTCAGCGTCGAGGCCGAGCTTGCCGAAGTGGTGGGCGCCGAGCAGGCCTTCGCGGAACGCAGACAAGCCTATCTCGGCCGGGTCGCGACCTTGCGCAAGACTGCCGCGCCAAAGGAGGGCGCCACCTATCTGGCGCTGATCGTGCACGACCAGATCAACCTGGTTGGCGACATGTCGGGCGCTATCCAGGCCATCGAGGACATCGGCTACAGACGCCTCCCCCTCGACGGACTTTCGCCCGGAGCGGGCCTCGGCTCGACCTTCTCCTTGCCCCTCAATGCCGAGAGCTTCGGCCGGCTCGACCCCGACATTCTCGTCATCATGAACAGCTATGCCGGCAAGGATCGCTCGGAAGCGGCGACCCGCGCCCGTCTCGACAAGCTGCTGCCGGGTTGGGACCGCTTCCTGAAGCCTGTCCGCGACGGCCGGGTGCTCTTTCTCGATTCCGGCGCGGTGGCGACGCCGACCGTGGCAAGTGCCGAGCACACGCTCGACGCGTTCGAGGCCCAAACGAAACGCTGACGCGCCGACGAGGTTGAACAAGGAAGAGGCTGCGGACCGACCGGTCCGCAGCCTTCGTTCCGGACTATGGCAGAAACCTCAGAAGGTCCCCTTCACGCCGACACCGAACATGCGCGGCGTCGTGATGCTCGCCTCGATGCCGCCGGTGCCGCGGTTATACTGCATGTAGGTCGGGACCCGCTCGTCGAAGATGTTCTTGACGAAGCCGTAGACCTCCAGTTCCTCCCGGAACTTGTAGCTCGCCCGGGCGTCGGCCAGCGTGTAAGGGTCGATCGCATAGACCGAGGAATTGGCGTCGTCCGAATAGTATCCGTCCGTATGGCGGACCTCAGCCGAGAGATTGAACTTCTCGGTGACGTCCCAACTTGCACCGAAGCTCAGCATGTAGCCCGGCGACTTCTGGAAGTCATTGCCTTCCAGCGAGCCGGAGTCATAGGACATCTCGTCGATCTCCGTGCGCAGGGCGCCTGCCGCACCCTTGAGGGTCAGATTGTCCAGGGCCCGATACTCGAAAGCGGCTTCCATCCCATAGGCATGCGCCTTTTCGGCATTGACCGTGTAATACTGGGTGACACCGCTTGCCAGGACTTCGCCGAAGGGCCGCTGTGCATTCTTGATATCCATGTAGAACAGGTTGGCCGTCACGAAGAGCTTGTCCTCCATGAGCTCGGCACGGGTGAAAAGCTCATAGTTCCAGCTGGTTTCTTCCTCGAAGGTCAACCAGGCATTGGGGCTGCGCCGGAAGGATGCACCGCCGGGATTATAGCCGCGGCTGACCAGACCGCCGACGGTCCAGTCGGGCGTGACGTCATAGGCAAGCGTCAACTTCGGCAGAAGCGCATCGAAGGTCTCGTCATAGTCCAGCTCGCCGATACCGGTATAGGTGCCGTAGCGCTGGATGCGGTCGCGCTGGTAACGCAGGCCGCCTGTCAGCGTCCACTGGTCGGTCAGCTTGTAGCTCAGTTCGCTGAAGACACCGAGATTGTCCTTGGTGTCGTCAAAGGTCGTGATGCCGCTGAAGTTGAGGTATTCGTCCGATACCGTGTGCGAGTAGAAGACGCCGGCCATACCGGAAAGCACGTCGTCCTCGTCGCCGAAGGTCACCCGCGTCTCGTGGGAAATATTGGCCTGCTCGACTTCCGCGTTGCCATTGGTCGCCGGTTCGGCCACGCGTTCGACTTCTGACTTCGAATACTGCGTCTGGTTGAACAGTTTCACGCCGTTTTCGAAATCATAGTTGATGTCGAGGATCAGGGTGTTGGTGTGCTGGTCCCAGCTCGGCATCGTCGTCGTCAGGCTTTCGAGATCGTCGAACGGGGCCTGGGCGGCTTCCTGGGTGGGGCGATTTCCGGAGCTATGGGAATATGTGAGCATCGTCGAGAGCCCGGGAATCTCGCTCGGCTCCCAAAGAAGCTTGCCGCGCGCATTGAAGGCGCGGAAGCGCTGGTCCGTGTCGCCCTGCAGGAAACCGGAATTGACATAGTCGATGAAGGTGTCCCGGCCCGAATAGTCGATCGCGAGGCGTGCCGCGAGTTCGTCTGCGATGATGGGTCCCGAGACCGCGAGCGAGGCCCGTTTGGTGTCGTAACTTCCGATCTCGGCCTGATAGGATGCTTCCGGGGTGAAGCTCGGATCCTTGGTGTTGACGATGATCGAACCGGCGATCGCATTCGCCCCTTGAGACGTGGTCTGCGGGCCGCGGAACACTTCGATGGACTCGAGATCCCAGATCGAGGTGGAACCATAGATGGATTCGAAATAGTTCAGATAGTGGCCGTCGAGATTGACGGTCGCACGCGGCACCGTGCCGGCGAAGAAGGCCCCGGAGCCCGTATTGGGACCCTGCGCGTCCTGCCCGCGGATGATCGGCGCACCGACATTGTCCGTATAGAAGACATTGGGAACGTCGGTGATCGCCTCTGCGACCGAGCTGTTGCCGATCGACTCCTCTTCAAGATCCTCCGCATCCTTCACCGTGACCGACGAGGCCGTGTCACTCAGGCTGCGGGCGACTTTCTCGCCGGTGATAATGATCGCACCGAGTTGCGTTACGCCCTCCGCATCCTGGGCGACGGCCGCCTTTGCCGTCAGTGACAGCGTGATCGCGCTGACACCCAGCATCAGTGTCTTGTTCAATCGTAATGACATGGAGAGCCCCTTAGCTGAAAAACCATGACGCGAAATCCGAATTCGCGACCTTAAAGTTGAGTGAAATAATCAACATAAAAAGGCCATGTCAATCGCCGAGAGAGCAATGCGTATAGGTTGTGCGTTGATTGTAACTGTTCTGCCACACATCAAAGGTGGCTCACGCCAGAGCAGCGAATCCGCACGACAGCCGGCGCGGCGGGAAAGTCCGTCGCGACTCACCATTGGCTATGATTTATATAACTTATTTTCGATATTCCCGCCCAGCGCATGCCCTGCCGCAAGCCGGTCACGCCCAAGCACGCGGTCGCGACAGATGCCTGATGAGCTCCCGAGATCGGCAATCTTCGATTGTATTTCCGATTACAGCCTTTTCGGTCGTTTCCGCAGTTTGCATGGTTTCGGCTCGCCGTCAATAAACTTGATAATTTGAGACTACTTATGTTGCGCCAGCCAAAACTGCCTGCTAAGGTTTTCATCGATACGTCTCGCAACTCCGGATAAACGCCATGACTTGGGAAAATTCGACGCAGACAACTTCGCTTGCACATCGAGGACCAGGCGCTTCCGTTCGGGCGTAAGCCTGCGGTTATCCGCTTTCGTCCACCTACCGACATCCCCAAAAGGACCGACCTGATGACACCGTCGCCTCTCACCGCGCCGACAGCCGATCGCATGCCGAAAAGACACCGTCACCCCGTGCACTTGCGCCGCCTCGCGGTAAGCCGGGTCGAAACGATCGGTCCTGCGCTGGTGCGAGTGATCCTGACCGGCCCGGAACTGGCCGGTTTCACAAGCCTTGGCTTCGACGACCATGTGAAAATCTTCTTCGCGGCGCCGGGCGAAGCCGAGCCCTGCCTGCCGACGGTCGGACCGAACGGGCTTGAAATGCCGGAAGAAGGCCGCCGCCCCCTCGGCCGCGACTACACCCCGCGCAGCTATGATGCGACAAAGGGGGAACTGGCAATCGACTTCGCCATCCATCACGACGGCCCCGCCAGCAATTGGGCCAGGACGGCAAGACCCGGCGACCTCGCCTGGATCGCCGGGCCGCGCGGATCCTTCGTCATACCCTTCGACTTCGACTGGCATCTGCTGATCGCCGACGAGACGGGCCTGCCGGCGCTTGCCCGCCGGCTGGAAGAGCTGCCGGCCGGCACGCGGGCCATCGCCCTGATCGAAGTGGACGGACCGACGGAGCAGATCCGGATCGAGACCACGGCAGAAGCCAAGATCGTCTGGGCTCACCGGAACGGCGAGCCTGCGGGGAAAAGCCGTACCCTCGTGGACGCCCTCTCCCAGACCTCTCTTCCGCCGGGTGACTTCTTCAGCTGGATCGGCTGCGAATCGCAAATCGCCAAGGAACTCCGGACGATCCTCGTCGCCGAGCGCGGTGCCAATCCGAAATGGATCCGGGCCTCCGGCTATTGGCGACGCGGCGAGACCGGCGTGCACGATCACTTCGACGAATGAGCGGAGAGAACCGACCATGTGCACGCTGATCGAGCAGATCAGGAGGGAAGTCGCCCGCGTCCTCGACGACACGCTCGACGGACATGAGCCCGATCGCAACATGATCGAAATCGGCCTGCATTCGCTGGCGATCATGCAGTTGATCGGCCCACTTTCGGCGCTGGCGGGGACGCCGCTCGACTACGCCGATCTCGCACGACAACCGACGCTCACCGCGTGGCAAGGGCTGATCGATCGCGCTCGCTCAGGTCGGACAATGCCGCGCGGCACGTGACGCAGCGGACGGACACCACAGGATGCAATCTAGTCGGAACACGGATCGCAGAGAGATCTGCAGCCGGCCGACAAGCGATGAAAGAGGAGACTGACATGGCCGGAGAATCCGACCGCCGCCAGGTGCATGTGGACATGGAGAGTTTCGACGGAGGGCTGGAAAAGGCGCATGCCGACATCAGCCGCATGTCGCCGGGCGCCGCAGCGCCCTCGCAATACGAGGAGCGCGCCTGGCTCGCGCAGATGCAGAAGCCTGAAGGCATTCACCGCCACCTGCTCGCCTACAGCCTTACCGGCACGCCGGACATCGCCAGATTGGTCGCGGCCGCTCGCACGCTGGCAACCCGCTGGCCCGCTCTCAACAGCCGCTATCGCTTCGACGAGCAGGGGGAGCTCCGCCGACAGGAAGACGGTAATACCTTTGGCGCCATCGAGATCCTGCGGGCGAACACACTGATCGACGCGACCCGTCTGGCGCTTAGCCATCAGGCCGCACCTTTCGACCCCGAAGCGGAGGCCCCGTTCAAGCTTCTGCTGATCCTATGCGAGACGGAAGCGCTGCTGGTCATGCTCCTGCACCGCTTGCTCGACGAGAGCTGCCCGGCCGAATCGGTTCTACGCGGCCTTGCCGCCGCCTATCAAGGCCTGCCGATCCCTCGGGTTCCGACACCGGCGATTGCGGTGCAGAGCGCTTCGGGCGGGATGGCACCGATCGCCTGGCTGCACCGTGGCGACCAAGGCGCACAATTCCTCTTTCCGGCCGTTTCCGGCACTGCCTTTCCCGACGCCTCAGGCGCGACAGCCACGCGTCACCGCACCGTGGCGCCCACCGGCCTACTCGGCAGCGATGTCACGGAACTGCCCCCTCCGGCCGCCCTTCTGGCGTCGGTCGCGGCGCGCTTTGCCCTCTTTGTCGCCCTGCTGGGCGGGCATGAAACCATCAATATTGCCGTGCCGCGCCAACCCGGATCGACCCTTGGCGAACCGGGACTTGGCTACTCCGCGCGTGATCGCGCCAGCCTGGCCGTTGCAGTCGGGCGCCCGGTGACGGAGACGACGGCAGCGATCCTTGCCCAGATCGCCAGCGGCGGAGCCTCGGCGATATCCGGACTGCCTGAGGTCACTGTCACCTGGCTTGCCGATCCCAACGATTTCTTCGATGCAGGGGACTTGCGGCTCGAGCGCCTGCCCCTGCCGACGTTCGAGCCGCTCGCCGACCTGAACCTCGGCGTCGGCCGGACAGCCGACGGCCACCTGCTGCTGGAACTGACGACGGGGCAAGCCGTGTCCGCCCATGCGGGCGCCTTGCTCATCGACCGCTTCGTCGCCTTCCTCGACGACCCCACCATCCTCGAGAGCCTGCCTGCCCGCGGAACGGCACCTTTGCGATCGACAGCCGGAACGCCTGTGGAGCAGAGCGCCCCGTCAGACGAGGCGAACGGGATCGAAGCGCTGATCCTCGCCGCGTTCCGCGAGGCCCTGGCATCGCCGGAGATGGGTCCGCAGGACGACTTCTTCGACCACGGTGGCCATTCGCTGATCGCGACCCGGATCATCGGCCGGCTGCTCGGCAATCATGGCATCGAGGTCCATTTCAACGACCTGTTCAGCTATCCGACGGCCGCCTCGCTTGCCCGCCATGCACGACGCAGCGAGGCACAGGCGATCGGATTGCCGGAGGTCGCCGGTGCGTCCGGCTCACTGACGGCACCGCTGTCACTGGCGCAGATGTCGCTGTGGAAAGCCTATGCCGCCTTCGGCTTCAACGAGATCTTCAACATTCCCTTTGCGCTCGATTTCCTCGATCCAGTCGACGAGCGCGTCTTCGAATGCGCCTTCCTCGACCTCGTCGAACGCCATCCGGGCCTACGGACGCTGTTTTACGCTGACGGCGATACGGTGCTGCAACAGGTCGTGCCGATGTATGACCTGCCCGGCTACAAATGGTTCTGGAGCAGCGACGAAAGCGCGGACGTCGCGCGCAACAGCGAGGCCGGCCATCGCTTCGACCTGGCAAAGGAACTTCCGATCCGGCTGCGTTTCCTGAAGGATCCGGCCAACGGCCGACAGACGCTCTCCTTCCTCTTCCACCACATCGTACTCGACGAATGGTCGGTGAACCTGATGATGGACGAACTGGCGGAAGCCTATCGCGCCCGCGCCGCCGGCAAGGCTCCGCGCTGGACGACGGAGCCCGCGCCGTTCCATGAATTCGCCCGAAAGCAGGCGGCCGCCGGGGTCAATGCCGACCATCTCGCCTATTGGACGGACATGCTGCGCGACGCGCCCAAAGGCCTGCCCATGCTTGGCGCTGCGCAGGAGCGGTCCGCGCCGGACGCAGAATCACAGTCATCGGCTGCGGGCGGTTGGGTCGAGTTCAAACTGGACCACGCCGTCACCGAAGGGCTCTACACCACAGCCAAGGAAAGCAGTGCTTCGCTGTTCAACGTTGCCTATGCGGCGATCGCCGCGTCGCTCAACAGGCTCGGCGGGGTCTGCGA
The DNA here is from genome assembly GCF_059424725.1 of Allorhizobium sp. GW101-3B10. NCBI lineage: Bacteria > Pseudomonadati > Pseudomonadota > Alphaproteobacteria > Hyphomicrobiales > Rhizobiaceae > Allorhizobium > Allorhizobium sp. GW101-3B10. The sequence goes on from NZ_JBWKZR010000001.1 coordinate 3,253,135, forward strand.
CCTCGTGGTCGGAACCTCGGCCTCGGGCCGTATCGATCCGGCCTATTTCGACACGGTCGGGTACTTCACCACCGTGGTCGCTCATCGCCTCCGCTTCAGCCCGGCAACCACCTTGGGCGAGCTGATCGCGACGGTGAAGAACACCGTCAACGAGTCCCTGCCGCATTCCGAAATCCCGATCGACCTGATCGAGGAGGCGCTCGGCATGACGCCCGGCCGCGACCACCTGTTCGAGGTCTTCATCCAGATCCATGCGAAGAACAAGCTGAACGGCACGCTGCAGACGGCAGACGGCAGGGCCATCGAGTTCCGCCAGGTCGATCCGGAGCGGCATGAATCGCTGCTCGGTCTGCATTTCGAGGTGATGGAGGAAATGATCGCCGGCGAACGTTCGATCCGGGTGCTGATGAGCTACCGCACCGAACACTATGGCCCCGAACAGGTCGAAGCGATCCGCACCACCACCCGCGACGTGTTCGCCCGGTTCGCCCATCCCGGCGCCATGAACGAACCGGTTTCGAGCCTGCTCGCGATCGGCTGACACCGGCCGGGATCACACGACCGGGGCGACAAAGGCCGACCTCGATCAATCGAGGCCGGCCTTTCCTTGGGGCTGCCTGCCGATGTCAGCCGGTCACGCCGGCAAGATGATCCTTCGTCGGCTCCGCCGCGGACGCAGCGCGTCCCGCCGGCGACAGCGCCCAGGCGAGAAAGAGCGGCAACTCGACCCTCCGCCGTTCAAAATCACGTGGATCGGTCATGGCGGAATCCGCATCGATCTGGAGTGTCAGTCCCCCGCCATCGTCTTCGCCGCGGAAGGTCAGATTGAAGCCGTCGCCCGGTCCGTTGGCGAGGATATGCCGGAAGACCTGCAAATCAGCAAATTCCGGCGAACTGAACGGCAGGACATTGATCAATGGAGAAAAGAAGAAGCGACTCGCCTCCGGCATATCGCGGTCGGCCGCGATCTGCTCGATCCTGTAGCGCCCATGCCGCCGCTGCTTGCGCAGTATTCCGGTGGAGCGGACGAGAAATGCCCCGATCGTCTCGCCCGCTTCCACCGTCAGGAAGAAGGGGAGGATGTTGACCAGCATGCCCGGCATATGGGCGCCGACACTGCCCCAGCGGCTCATGAACGGCAGCCACAAGGTCAGCACCTCGCCCTCCGGTGCCTTCTGGCGTGGCTGGTCGTGGTAGAGATAGAGACCGGACAGGAGAACGAGCAGATCCGGCCAGCCGATGCCGAGCGCCTTGGACACATCAAGGAGAGAGGCCGGCAGATCGGACGACAGCTTCGCCGCGCCGTGCAAGCCGCCGCCGCAATAATCCTCCACTCCCTTGTGCAAGACCGGAAGGTCGATCGGCCCGTCGAGATAGGCGGCCCAGAAGTCCCGGTCGGCGGCGAAACGGCGGCTCGTGCGGTAAGCCTCCTCCTCGGCGAGGAAAAGGGCAAACGAATGGAAGGGATGCCCGGCATCCGTTCCATCGCGAAAATGGCGATAGAGATGCCCGCAGCGCTGTTCGATCAGAGCAAGCCCATAACCGTCAATGATGATGTGATGGGCACGGACGTACCAGAGATAGCGATCTTCAGCGAGACGGAACAGCAACTGGGCCGACAGCCTGTCGGTCCTGAGGTCCAGCCGCGCCTCGATATCGGCCTCCATGCGCCGCTGAGCCTCGGCCATCGGATCGGCATGGTCGCGCAGATCCACCGTCTCGAGGATCGGCTGGCACTCCGGATCGAAGATCTGTATCGGGTCTTCGCCGTCTCGGCCCGCGCGAAAGCGCACCGACAAGACCTCGGCCTCGGCGGCGGTGCGGGATATCGCCCGGATCAACGCGTCCTCGTCGACATTGCCCTTGAGCTCGACGCAATGGGCGACCGTCGAGACCGGCTCGTCCGGGTGGAAGGAGAACTCCTCCCAGAAATCGAGCTGCGGCAGGGTCAGCGGCATCCAGCCGCCGGTGGATTCGATATGCGACACGGAAATTCTCCTCATCATCTGTGGTCGGCGCGAGCGGGTGCGAGACGGCAATTTTCGGGCGCTTCGATGTCCGACGCGACCGTCGCTTCTCAGCTCGGCCCGCCCGGCAAAAGGGCCTGAACCTGTCCGGCATTGCGGCAACGGACCAGTTGGGGCAGCGCAAGCTCGACGCCCAGTTCGTTGCGGATACGCGTCGAAATCGCCTTGAGATGCGATGGCAGAAGCCCGAGCGCCAAGAAATCCGTCGTCTCGTCGACATCCGGGCTGCCGGGCCTGCCCAGCACTCCGAGATAGATGTCGAGCACCCGCCTGTCCTTCGTCGCCGTGGTCCGCCGTGTTGCGGCCTGCGATGCGCCCGCTGGCGCCTCGGACGCACTCGCCAAGGTCATGAGTTCGCGGGCGCGGCGCCGGTCCGGCTTGCCATTGGCGGAAAGCGGCAGATCATCGACCGCAATGAGACGCGTCGGGACATGCGATTCCGGCAGGTGCCGCCGTGCAAAGGCGCGCAGTTCGGAAGCCGTCAGGCCCGCCTCGGAATCAGCGACGTAGAGCACACCGATCGCCGCCTCGCCGCTCTGTTCGGCGCCATAGTCGACGACCAGCACGCGGCGGATGGCCGGATGGCCGACAAGTTCATTCTCGATGTCGGGCAGCGAGACCCGCACGCCGCGCACTTTCACATAGCCGTTGACCCGGCCTGCAAACAGGATCTTGCCATCGGACCGGTAGCGTCCCCGGTCGCCGGAGCGAAAGGCGCGGACCGGGTTTCCGGCCTCGTCGATGACCATGACGAAGTCGGTCTGGCTGACGACGCCGCCCTCCAGATAGCCGATCGCCACATTCACGCCCGCGGTGTGAATGCGCCCGACCACGCCGGCCGGGCAGTGCTCGCCGGCATCATCGAGCAGGAAATAGCGATTGGCCGGCAGCGGATGGCCATAGGGAACCTGATCCGTATCCTCCGGCGCGATCTCGTGCCAGATGCTCCAGATCGTCGTCTCGGTCGGCCCACCCAGCGAAATCAGGCGCAGGTCCGGTTTCAGGCGCCGCAGTTCGGCGATCACCGCCGGCTTGATGTAATCGCCGCCTTGGGCGACCAGCCGCAGCGAACCCAATTCGTCACCGCGGCGGCACGAGAGCAGCATTTCCAGGATCGCCGGCACCGAGCACCAGAGCGTGACACCATGTTCGGCGACCAACTGGTTCCAGCGGATCGCGTCCTTCTCCTCGCCCGGCGCCGGCAGGACCAGCGTGGCGCCCGCGGTCAGGCAACCGAGGACGTCGAACACCGACATGTCGTGATGCAACGGCGTGACCGAGATGAAGACATCCTGCTCGGTGACACTCCATTCTCTCAGCGTGCTGCCGATGACATTGGCGGTTGCCCGATTGGCCAGGACCACGCATTTCGGCTTGCCCGTGGTTCCCGAGGTGTAGAGGTAGTAGGCGGGCTCCTCGCTTGCCGACAGTGCATCGAGCGGCAGGGTGAGCGCACGCGGATCGTCCGGCCTCTCCGCTTCGAGCAATCGCTCCGGGGCGATGGCGCTGAAACCTTCGGGGACCATGGTCGCGACGATCAGATCGGGCCGGCAGTTCTCGAGCAGATAGGCCAGCCGGTCGGCAGGAGAACCGGCATCGATGGGAACCCAGATCGCTCCGACAAGCGCCGCAGCCAGCGTCACCGCAGTATGCTCCGGGCTTCGCCCAAGGCATACGGCCACGACGCTGCCTTTGCCGATGCCCCATGCCTTCAGCCCCGCCATCGCCCGCGACACCATCTCGCCCAGTTCGGCATAGGAGATCCGGCGCGGACCCGAAATCAGCGCCGTCTTGCCGCCATGCCCATCGAACAGATGGCCGGCAATGCGTTCGAGGAAAGGATCGCAGGCAAAGTCGCTGACCGCGCCATTGCGGTGGTAGTGGTGAAGCGTGATGAAATCCTGGGCCGAGAGCGCCAAGGCGCCCCGCTCCACGATCGCCGTGATCGCGCGGTCCATCGCGTCGAGAAAGGCGCGCACGACGAATATGTCGATCGCCTCGCGGGCATAATCGACATCGAGAACCAGATGGCCTGCGCCGTCCTGCGAGAAACGGATGTCCATGGCCACCTGAGGCGTCTGCGTCAGCCCGCTCGACAGACGGACCGAACGGTCCGGCGAAAGCACCGGCCAGGACAGGCCGTTGGTGATGACGACGGGCAGTGCGATATTGCCGGGATGGGCGGCCATCAGCAATCGGCTGATGTCGACGCCGGAAAAGGCAAGATGTTCGAGCCCCTCAAGCACATCCGCCTGCAGACGCTCGGATCGCTCGGCAAAAGTGCCGGACCGACGATCCCAATGGACGGCGATGAAACTCGAACGATTGCCGAGCGGGCCGGTGCTTTGCGGCGCGACGGGAATGCCGACGCACAGCCCGCCCTCGCTAACCCAACGCGACAGGACTTCGAGAATGACGGCGGTCAGCATCGAATTCTTGAACAGCCGCTGCCTCGCGCCGACCCTCGCCAGCGCCGCAAACCGCTCGCGCTCGACCGTCAGGCTCTCCCGGCCGTAGCGCGAACTCTTGATGGTTTCGATCGGCTTCAACCACGGCAGTTGCGGCGGCCCCTCGACCCCGGCGAGCTTCTTCGCCCAATAGGCGGCATCAGCCTCCCGGATCGTTGCCGCGGGCGGCTCGGCAACGGGCGCATCCGACCTCGCGATGTCATCCGGCGGGGCATCTCCGAACAACTCGACCATCAATGCGGCAATGGCCCGGCCATCGACGATCAGGGCATCGAAGCGGACGAAGACGACCCCGGTATCGCCGCCCGGCACCAGCGGCTGCGGCAGCCGGAAGGCGGTGACGTCCCAGGGCGGACCATCGAGATCGAAGATCCCATGCGCGTAATCGTCGCGCAGCGCTTCGACACGCCGCAAGGCATCTTCGCAAGCGAGATCGCCAAGGTCGATCAGGCGATAGTTCACCGTCCTCCCGCCTGACACGGTCTCCTTCAGACGCTGCGTGTCGATCCGGGTCCGCAGGCTCTCATGCCGCCCGACCATCTCCGCCAGGCGCCGAGGCAGGGCGTCGAAATCGACATGCCCCCGATATTCACGGAACTCCTGCATCGCGACGCCACCGAGGGGGAGATGCTCGCTGCGCCCGAGGAGATAGGCCTGCTGCAGGGCGTTGAGGGGGTGTTCCATCGTATCTCCTTGCGAAAACGGCTCGGTCTTCCGGAGTTCGGCGCCTGTCGGCGCCAGCAATCCAGACAACGGCAGGTCGACGGCATCGGGCGCATCCGCAACGCGGCGGACAAGCGCCACGAAACCGTCGAACAGCGCCGTGACCCATTCCTTCGGCAAGGCGTCGAAGCGGATGTCCCAATTGATCAACAAGCCGCCGTCCGCCGCCGCCACCTGCGCATCGATCGCCACCTGCGGCCCTTGCGACACCGCCCAGTTCATCTGGCCGAACACTCGAGAAACGCGTGCGGAGAAGAGTTCGCCACCGGACAGATCGAGCCCCGCCGTGAAAACCACCGGCGAGGTCTGCACCGATCCGCGGTGGCGCGACAGATCGCGCATGACGCTGACGCCCGGGTATGCACAATGAGCCAGCAGCCCGATCATCTCCTCGCCGAGACGGCTCGCGAGCGTCGCCAGGCAATCCTCGGGCCTCAGTTCGACGCCGAGGACGAGCAGGTTGGAGAAATCCCCGACAATCCGATCGACCCGCTCAACCACCGGTTGGCGGAAGAACGTCGGCACCGACAGACGGAAGCGGCCGGCTCCGGTCGCCCGCCCGAGCGTGAAGGCGAAGAGCGACAGCATGAGAGTGGCGGTCGTCACGCGCAACCGGCGCGCGGTCTGCTGGAGCGAGTGACGCTCCTCGGCCGAAAGCCGGACGGCAAGCCGGTCGCTGTTGACCTCGCCGGCTTTTTCCACGGTCGGCAAGGGCGGTGCCGGCGGAATGTCGGCCAGCCGGCTTCGCCACCAGAGACGGTCTCTCTCTCGCCGGCGCTGGAGATCAGGATCGGAATTCGCCGTGTCGAGCCATTCGAAGAACTGCGCAACCTCGGCTGGCCCCTCCCCCTCGCAAGCCTCGTAGAAGCGCGCCAGATCCTCCATCACGATCCGAAAGCTCTCCGGATCGACCGCGATCATGTCCGTGTCGACATGCAGGCGGGAAAGACGGCCCGGCAACAGGCTGAGTCCGAAGGCGGCCGCCTGGCCCGACGCCAGATCGAGCCGGCGGTGCGTCCAGATGCGACGCTTCGCCGCCAGCCGAGCCGCGACCATAGGTTCATCGAGGTCGGAAAGATCCTCCACGTCCAGGGGCAGTGGCGCCGGGGTCGGTTCGACGGACTGCCGGCCGTCCCCGTCGACACACAGGTGAAGCATACGATGGACGCAGCCGAGACGCGCGAGCGCCCGCCGCAGCCGTTCCGGCTCGACGGCCGGACCGTCGAATTCGGCGTAGAGATGCGAAACAACCCTTCCGAGCACGTCGCCCGCCTCGCGACCAACCCAGCCGGCGGCCTGCATCGGTGTTAATTCACGCATATGGACTCGCAGCGGTTGACAAAACATGATCATCATACTCAAGTATAAATCATCGTCAACCACCCGCACAGGAGGTATCCCATGAGAACCGGAGCGCTGAGGACGAACGAGGTTTCAATATCTGAATCTACTGATTTACATAGGCTTTTCGTCTTTACCTCGGGGAAGCGGGAACTTCGCGCCACGGGAAGCCGAGAGCGAATCACTGCTCCGGCGAAGGATGGGGAGCTATTCGGCAGTCCGTTGCAGCGAAGCCTGAACGAAGCCTTCGAGCGCGCTTACAGAGCCGGGCAGAAGAACCCGATTGTTATCGGCGCCATCCCGTTCGACGTGAACGAGCCCTCATGCCTCTACGTACCCGACAATCATGAGTGGCAGGAAAAGGAAACAACTCCGGCCGCCGTGGAAGCCCCCATGCCGGCCCTGCTCGGCCAGCGCAGCATTCCTGACGAAGACGGCTTCAAGCGCGCGGTCGAACACGCGATCGTCAATTTCCGCCACAGCGACGTGCGCAAGGCGGTTCTTTCGGTGATGCGGGAATTGACCTTCGCCGAGGCGGTAAACGTCGACCGGCTCCTCGCCAATCTCAGGATCCGCAACCGCGAAGGCTACCAGTTCCGCATCGCCATGCCCGATGGCGGCGAACTGGTCGGTGTCAGTCCCGAACTCTTGATGCGCAAGCATGGCGACAGGATCGTCTCCAACCCGCTCGCCGGCTCGGCCAAACGCATGGCAGACCCTGAGGCCGACAGCGCAAACGCCGCAAAGCTCGCCGCCTCCGAGAAGGACCAGTATGAGCATAGCCTCGTCGTAGAGGACATCCGTTCTCTGCTCACGCCTTGCTGCGCCGAATTGACCGTTCCAGAGCGCCCTTCGCTGATCAACACCGCGGCACTCTGGCACCTCTCGACCCGTATCGACGGCCGCGTCGCCGATCCAAGCATGAATGCGCTGCAACTTGCCTGCCTGCTGCATCCGACGCCCGCCGTCTGCGGCTTCCCGACCGAGCGCGCCCGTCGGCTGATCCGCTTCGTCGAACCTTTCGACCGCGGGCTGTTCACCGGGATGGTCGGCTGGTGCGACGCCGAGGGCAATGGCGAATGGGTGGTGACGATCCGCTGCGGAACCGTGAGGCGCGACACGGTTCGCCTGTTTGCCGGCGCGGGAATCGTCGAAGCCTCGGAGCCGGCCTCCGAATGGGCCGAGGTGCAGACCAAGCTCGGCACCATGTTGAGCGCCTGCGGCCTTCAAGACTGAACCGGACGATGACGGAACCGAAAGCATGACCGAAACGAGTATCGAGTTTCACCCCTGGCCGGCGGACCTTGCCGGGCGATACCGCGAGCGCGGCTACTGGATCGACAAACCGCTGACCCGCATTCTCGACGAGCAGCGCGCCGCACGTCCCGATGCCGTCGCGGTAATCTGCGGCGAGCGCAGCCTGAGCTATGCAGCGCTCGACACGCTGTCGACCAACCTTGCCGCGCGGCTGGCGGAAAGGGGCCTCGGCCACGGCGACACGGCGCTGGTGCAGTTGCCGAACGTCGCCGAATTCTACATCGTGTTCTTCGCACTGTTGAAGATCGGCGTCGCCCCGGTGAATGCCCTCTACAGCCATCGCCGGCTGGAGATGACGGCCTATGCCCGCCAGATCGAACCGCGGCTGCTGATCGCGTCCCGCCGTCATGAGCTTTTCGCCGACGACACTTTTCTCGCCGACTTGCGCGCCCTGTCGCCCCGGCTTGTCGTCACGCTGTTGCTCGGCGACGCCTCCGCCGAAGCCGGGCTGGAGCACTGGATAGAGACGGCGCCACAGGAACACATATCCTTCTCGCCGTCCTTGGCCGGCAATGTCGCCTTCTTCCAGCTATCGGGCGGCAGCACCGGCACGCCGAAGCTCATTCCCCGCACCCACAACGACTATGACTACAGCGTCCGGGCCAGCGCCGAAATCTGCGGCCTCACGGCGCAGACCCGCTATCTTTGCGCTTTGCCCGCCGCCCACAATTATCCGATGAGTTCGCCCGGCGCCCTCGGCGTCTTCCACGCCGGCGGAACGGTGGTGATGGCGCCCAATCCTGAGCCGCTTGCCTGTTTTGCGCTGATTGAGCGCCATGCCGTCGACATCGTCGCGCTTGTTCCTCCCGCCGTCGCCCTTTGGCTGGAGGCGGCCCCCGCCCATCGCAAGGCGCTCGGCTCGCTGAAGCTTGTCCAGGTCGGCGGCGCCAATTTCGCCGAGGCCCTGGCGCGCCAGGTACCGGAGGTTCTCGGTTGCGGATTGCAGCAGGTCTTCGGCATGGCGGAGGGCCTGGTCAACTATACCCGCCTCGACGACCCGGACGAGCTGGTCTTCACGACGCAAGGCCGGCCGATCAGCCCTGATGACGAGATCCGCATCCTCAACGAGGACGGCCAGGCCGTGCCCGAAGGTGAAGCAGGCCTGCTTGCCACGCGCGGGCCCTATACCTTCCGCGGCTACTATCGCAGCCCCGAACACAATGCCCGGGTCTTCGATGCCGACGGCTTCTACGCTTCCGGAGACCTCGTGCAACGCACGCCGGAAGGTTATCTGAAGGTCGTCGGTCGGGTGAAGGACCAGATCAATCGCGGCGGAGAGAAGGTGGCAGCCGAAGAGGTCGAAGACCTGATGCTGCGCCATCCGGACGTGACCCACGCTGCGCTGGTCGCCATGCCGGACGCGCTGCTCGGCGAAAAAAGCTGCGCCTTCGTGGTCTCGCGCAATCCCGCCCTGAAGGCGCCGGCGCTCAGGCAATATCTGATGGGCCTGGGTGTCGCCGAATACAAGCTGCCCGATCGTGTCCGCTTCATCGAGGCGATGCCGCTGACCGCCGTGGGCAAGATCGACAAGAAGAAGCTGCGCGATCTGCTCGCGCAGTCCGCTGCCGCAGCCCCAGTCCTGACCTAACCGAGGTGCCCCATGACCATTCCGTCCATTGCCGACTATCCAATGCCGAAGGCCGAGAGCTTTCCGGCCAACAAGACCAGCTGGAAACCCGATCCGGCCCGCTGCGTCCTGCTGATCCACGACATGCAGCGCTATTTCCTGCGCTTCTATGATGCCGAGGGTCAGATGATGCGCGTGCTCATCGACAACCTGGCGCGCTTGATCGCCTGGGCGCGCGAAAATGGCGTGCCGGTCATCTACACCGCGCAGCCGCATGACCAGCCGCCGGCCGACCGCGCCCTGCTCAACGACATGTGGGGCCCGGGTCTCACCGCCGCCGATCCGTCGCTTCAACAGGTGGTCGAGGCGCTGGCCCCGAGGCCTTCGGACACGGTTCTGGCCAAATGGCGCTACAGCGCCTTCGAGCGGTCGGACCTGCGGGAGCGCATGCGTGGATGGGACCGCGACCAGCTCGTGATCGGTGGCGTCTATGCGCATATCGGCTGCATGGTCACCGCAGTCGAGGCTTTCATGAAGGATATCCAGGCCTTCATGGTCGGCGATGCCGTCGCCGACTTCTCCGAAGCGGAACACCGCATGGCTCTGCAATATGTCGCAACCCGCTGCGGCGCGGTGATCGACACCGCGAGCCTAACCGGGAAACCGCAGAAGACGGCCAGCCGGGCCTGGCTCGAAGGGCGGGTACAGCAACTGGTCGAGGACGGTTCCGAGATCGATCCGGACGAAAACCTGATCTTCTATGGGCTGGATTCCCTCCAGGTCATGATGCTCGCAGCCGAACTCAAGGCGTTCGGCGTGGCCGTCGGCTTCGATGAACTGGCACGCGTGCCGACGCTCAACGGCTGGTGGTCGTTGATCGAAAGCAGGCGACTGGCAGCGTGATGGAAGGGGAGACACACGCCATGCAGGACCTCGACTTTTCCGGCAAACGGGTGCTGGTCTCGGGCGCGGCGGGCGGCATCGGCCGCCGCATTGCCGAACGGTTCAGCCTCGCCGGTGCCGACGTCGTGGGACTGGATCTTGCCCGGGGGGGCTCCACACTGCCCTTCCGTCTGCTGTCGGTCGACATCCGCGACCCGGCAAGCGTCGCCGCGGTCTGCCGTGGTCTTGAGGCGGAGGCGGACCGGCTCGACATCCTGGTCAACGGCGCCGGCGTGCTGCGACTTGGCAGTGCCGAGACGCTGACGCCGGAGGACTGGAGTGCCTGCATGGAGGTCAATGCCGGCGGCGCCTTCCTGCTGATGCGCGCATGGATCCCCGCATTCCAGCGCCAGCGTTCAGGGGCCATCGTCAACATCGCCTCCAATGCGGCCCATGTCCCGCGGGTCGGCATGGCGGCCTACTGCGCCTCGAAGGCGGCACTCGTCAGCCTCAGCCACACCGTCGGGCTCGAGCTTGCGCCTTTCGGCGTGCGGTGCAACGTCGTCTCGCCGGGCTCCACCGACACGCCGATGCTGGAAGGCATGATGCAGGGCAAAAGTGGCTACGCGCGGCTCATTTCCGGACAGCCCGAGCAGTTCAAGCTCGGCATTCCCCTCGGCAAGATCGCCCGTGCCGACGACATTGCCGACGTCGTGCTCTTCCTCGCATCCGAACGGGCCGGCCATGTCACCCTCCAGGACATCGTCGTCGACGGCGGAGCGACGCTGGCCGCCTGAACGATGCGGGCGGCCAGCGGAAAGGACGAGAAGCAATGTACGAGAGCGCGATGACGCTGTTTGCCGATCCGGCCGACTGCGGCAGGGCGATCGTCGAAGCAGCAAGCGGCTTGCGGTCAGGTCGGGCGCACGACCTTAGCTGGGTCTCCATCCGTTTCGTCGACGACGATCTTTACCGGTCATCCCCCTTCTGCGCCGGCATCCCGATCCCTCAGGCCCTGGCCCGCGCCGGAAGCCGACGGCTGACGGAATTCGTTGCCGGGCGCGCCTGCGCCCGCGAAGCCGTGCGGCGCCTGACGGCAAAGGCCATGACGCCCGGCATGGGATCCGATCGCGCACCGGTCTGGCCCGAAGGCATCGTCGGCTCCATCTCCCATTGCGGCGACAGGGCGATTGCCGTCGTCGGGGCCGCCGACCGCTATCTTGGCCTCGGCATCGATCTCGAACGGCACCTGAGCATCTCCGAAGCCGATGAAATCGCACCACTGGTGCTGACCGATGCAGAGCGACAGCGGCTCGGAACGCGCCTTGACGAGAAGGTCGTATCCCTGGTCTTCTCCGCCAAGGAGAGCCTTTTCAAGGCTCTCTCGCGCCTGACAGGCCCCATTCCCTTCTTCGCGGCTTTCGAGCTCGTGACCTTGGGCAAGGGGACCGCGCGTTTCCGCCTTCGCCAGGCGCAATCGCCACGCTGGCATTCGAACCGCGTCTTTCCCGTCCGTCTTGACGAATTCGACGGCCTTTTCGCCACCTTCGCCGCGATCAACCCGGATTTCACTTAGGCCGAGGACGGCAGGCCGTCCGAAAACGGCTCCCGTCGGCAGTCGTCGCTCGGTGACTGGCAAGGCGTGTTGCACCGTTACGGGTGGTTCGGGAATTCCGAACAGCCGGGATAAATGGAGTTTCTGCCTGACTTCGGCTTAAATGCCGGAGACAGGAGAAACCATGACGAGACGACCAAGCCGAAACCACAGCCCGGCTTTCATGGCGAAGTGGCGCTTGCCGCGATCAGGGGCGCGCAGACGCTGGTGGAATTGTCCCAGCAGTTCGACGTGCACGCCAATCAGATCAAACAATGGAAAGACCAACTGCTTGAATGAGCGACGGCGTTTTCGGCGATGAAGCCAAGGCGGAAACCACGGCGCCGACTGTCGATGTCAAAACGCTGCACGCCAAGATCGGCGAACTGACACTGGAGAACGTTTTCTTAGCCGGAGCGCTCGGCAAGGCGGGGATTGCTGGGCGGAAAGAAATGATCGATCGCGCACACAAACTCTCCCTCCTCACCAGGCCAAGCTTTTAGGCTTCAGCCGTGGCAGCGTGTATTCCCTGCCGCGCACGACGCCTGCTACAGGCCTTGCCTTGATGCGCCGGATCGACGAACTGCATCTCGATTTCCAGTTCGCCGGAAGTCGGATGTTGCAGGGGCTTTTGAAGCCAGAAGGTCTGCAAACCGGGCGTCTGCACGTCGCACTATGATGAAGAAGACGGGCATAGAGGCGGTCTGCCGTCCCCCCAACACGTCGAAGTCAGCACTACGGCAGAAGATCTATGCCTATCTGCTGCGTAAGCGGCCCGTAACCCGGCCCAACCAGGTCTGGCGATGGATATAGCCTATATTCCGATGGCTCGGGGTTCCGTCTTTCTGGCCGCCGTCGTGAACCGGTTCAGCCGATGCGTCTTGTCCTGGAGGTTGTCGATCACTCTGGAGACGGCATTCTGCATCGAAGCGGTCGAGGAAGCGCTTGCCCGTCATGGCAAGCCCGGCATCTTCAGCGCAGATCAGGGTTCGCAGTTTCTCCGTCGACTTCACCGCTGCGTTGAAGAAGGCTGAGATCGCCATCTCGATGGACAGCAATGGCGCTTGGCGCGACAATGTTTTTGTTGAACGGCTCGCTGGTCGATCAAATACGAGGAGGTCTATCTTCATGCCTTTGTAAGCGTGCCGGAGGCTAGGACGGGCATTGGCCGATACGTACCTCTGTACAATACCCGACGTCCGCATTCATCCCTTGACCGGCAGCCCCCCGATCAGGCTTACGTCAGGGCGCTGACACCAATGATGGTGGCGGCATAATCGAGGCGGAAATCCACTTAGAAACACGCCCGAAACTGTTCAGACAAACCGAGCCACCTCCCCCACATCATCGCTGATGCCGGCTACAATTGCCACAATGCGCTTCGGCAAGGCCGTACGCGCCCACCCTCTCCGTGATCGCCTGCGTGACGCTCCATGCCGGCTGGCAGCTCCGGCGATGGTGGGATTGTCAAGCTGAGAGATCCAGACCGGCCGCCGCGGCTTGCGTCATCGCCGCGACGCGTACCCCTGTCGCCGCAGCCGCTGCTCTGCGTTTGTCTGGGTCATCGACGAGCGCCAGAATGGCATCGCGCCATACTTTTTTATCGTACGGCAGAATAACCTCTGCGTCATCGCCTGGCAGACCGTAAGCACTCGAAATCGAAAAGATGCCGGCAGCCCCAGCGCGAGCCACGTCAATGCGTTTGGTTGGAGACCGGCAATCGTTGACAGCCGAGGGGGTAAGCGGCACCAACATGATGTCGATATGCCGGCTCAGAGCCTCACGGAGATACTCGGTCCAGGAAATCGGACGACGCAGGCTTACCCGTTCTATGCCGCGCCAGATGGATTCGACCGTCGGGCTCCCAAAGACCTCGAACTTTACGTTCGGCCGCAGGGCGACAACCTCACGGACGATTGGCTGCAGAAATCGGTGCTCCTCCACGTGGACGCCCGTCGCGTGATAGGCGATGAGGACTGAGTCATCCGGCCGCTGCAATGGGCACGACTTTCTCCACAGCGTCTCCGATGGAGCGGGCAACAGAACACGAGCACGCGCAAGGGCGAGACGGTCGGCAAGCCGGGGTGTCGACGCCCAGACGATGTCGAGATGGCGGTTCAGGCGCCGGAGCGGCCAAAGGGCCCGCACGAACAACCGAAATCGGTAGCTAATAGTAGCGTCCCGTCCGGTTACGACCGCAGCGATATCATCATCGAGGAAAAGCCCGACACCGGCGAGACGACCGCTCTCGGCCTCGATCCAGTTCAAGACCGATGCCGACGCGTAGCGACAGACGATGGCAAAGGTTCCATCGGAGTCGAGTCTACTTAAATCTTCGTTGCGAACATCCACAAACGCGCATGGCGGCATGCCTCGCGCGGCAAGGCGAGCAGCAAAATAGTAGTCGGACGACGGGTTCGGATGGCGTCCGAAAACGACGATACGCTTCACCGGTCGCCTTGCGCCTCCAGTTGCGCCGGGTCGCAACCGGGGGAAAGGCAAATACCGCGCAAGCGGCGACAACAACCCGTCATGGCGCGGCATGCTGCCTCCTCTACTCGTCTTGTTCACATCAGCTCAGGCCAAGCCGTCAATCGACCTTTTACGAAGCGGATAGGTCGCAGTTATAGCTAAGTCAAGACTCGCAACCCTTCACCAGACAAACGATGAATTGGCATCTCCAATCGGGATTGAGAACGTTGGCTTGCGAACACGCTCGATGCGATGTCCGACTCGCCTAGGACCGATCGATATTCATGACAACCAGATCATAGCAGCGACGAGATTTACGAAGCCCGATCAGTTCAATGCTCAGGTAATCACCTCATCACCTACGAGGTCGCGAAACATTGAAATATATACGTTTCTCGCTACGCTCGCCCGAAATTCCTATAAGCATCGCCAGAATATATCGATCCGCTTTGGTGAATCGGCGTATACGAGCTCAGTCAGCAATGGCATGAAGGCCGCCAAGAAAAAAACAATGCGAAGAAGCTCTTCGGTACTTTCATCTATGCCTCTCTATCGTCCAGCTATGATTAAATTGAAGAGGGTCTGAATTTCAAGCAGATTGCGTTCGTGAGTGACGTATTCTGATTCTGCTGCTATCAGTGCTCTCAAGCCTGACCGAAAAATAGTTGAGTGAAGTCAGTGACCTGAGACCCTGAACTTCCTCCAGAATTTGGTAGAGTCCGTCACATCAAGGAGACGGACGAATGAAGCGTTCACGGTTCACGGAAGAACAGATCATCGGAATATTGAAGGAGCAGGAGGCGGGCGCGAAGACAGTCGATGTCTGCCGCAGGCACGGCATCTCGGATGCAACCTTCTACAAATACAAGGCGAAGTACGGCGGCATGGACGTGTCCGATGCCCGCAAGCTGAAGGCGCTCGAGGACGAGAACGCCAAGCTGAAGAAGCTGCTCGCCGAGGCCATGCTGGACAATGCGATCCTGAAGGATGTCGCTGCAAAAAAATGGTGACGCCCGATGTGAAGCGGAATGCGGTGGCTCACGTCTGTGCGCAGCACGGGGTGAGCCAGCGTCGGGCGTGCGAGGTTCTATCGGTGGATCGTTCGAGCATGCGATATCGGAGCGTGCGGCCGGACGATGCGTCCATCCGCGAGGCGATGAAGAAGGTGGCGTCCGAGCGTCGTCGCTTCGGCTATCGCCGTATCCACGTGATGCTCGACCGGCAGGGGATCGTCATGAACCTGAAGAAGCTTCGACGTCTCTATCGGGAGGAAAAGCTGACGGTGCGCAAGCGCGGCGGCCGAAAGCGGGCCTTGGGGACGAGACGTCCTTTGGCTCTGCCGTCGCGTCCGGGCGAGCGCTGGAGCCTGGACTTCGTCAGCGATGCCTTCACCGACGGCCGCCGCTTTCGGGTGCTGGCGGTGGTCGACGACTTCACCCGTGAATGCCTGTGCCTGGTCGCCGACACATCCCTGTCGGGGGCACGGCTTGCCCGCGAACTGGATAGTCTCATCGCCAGACGGGGAAAGCCGAGGACGATTGTCTCGGACAACGGCACGGAGATGACCAGTATGGCCATCCTCAAATGGTGCCAGGAAGCAAAGGTCGAATGGCACTACATCGCCCCAGGCAAGCCGATGCAGAACGGCTTCGTCGAAAGCTTCAACGGCAGCTTCCGTGACGAGTGCCTCAACGAGACCCTGTTCTCGTCGCTCACTCAGGCCCGAGCCGCCATCAACGCATGGAAGGAGGATTACAACAGGAGCAGACCCCACTCGTCGCTGGGCAATATCACCCCCAGCGAGTTCGCAATGAAAATGGCTATGGAAAAACAGGCCGCATGAGGCCAGATTAAAAACCCAAGACTCTCCCGAAAACTGGAGGGAAAGTGGGTCTCAGGTCAGTTCCACGACAGAGATGTCCTCGTGACCACGTGCGGACGCATCTGCATGCATCGCAAGAAGATCAACATCTCAATCGTCATGGCCGGCCAAAGGCTCGGCATCAAGGAAGTCGATGACGGCATTTGGCTCGTCAGCTTCATGCATTATGATCTGGGATATATCGACCTGGAGCAGAGGACTTTGCAAACCATCGACAACCCGTTCGGCACGAGGTTGTCGCCCATGTCTTAGGTACACGATGTTACCTATGTCTTCGGTATGGACATTTTGAAAAATGGTGCCCGGAGGCGGAGCGCAGAAACCACAATAAAACAACAACTTGAAAGAAAGTGGGACACCGAAACGTCTCATAGTTTTATTGTAGTTTTCGGGATTATTGTCCCACCATTTTTGCGCGCCTTGAAGCGATTCCGAAACTTTCCTCAAAAACAAAAATGCCGCCTCGGGGGAGATCAACGACCCGAAGCGGCATAGCAAAAGCAGCACCGAAGGAAAGCTTCAAATGCATGATACTGTATATCATAACTATGCTCGGCTGCATAGCCTAAACACCTTGAATCGTTGGGTTTCCTACTCTGGAAAGCCCGTCAAAGTAGGGAAAATCGACAAGGCCCCTATCAACCCGAAGACGGGTCAATTGGCAGCAAATAATCGGCCGGCCACTTGGGGCTCGAAAGCGCAGGCGGAACGGCATGCGCGCACCCTCAAATCGCCGGGAAGCAAGCCGGGCGTCGGAATCGTCTTGGGTCCGCTTGACGAGAGAATTGCACTTTGCGGGGTTGATCTGGACGGTTGCATGGTTGACGGCACGCTTGAACCGTGGGCCGAAGAGATCAGGGCCAAGCTGGCTTCCTATACCGAAATCAGCCCTAGCGGCGAAGGGGCAAAAATCTTCTTCCTTGTGAAGACATCCGACCTTCCCGCGCTACGCCGAACCCTTGGTGCGGAACATCGTCAGCAGTGGAAAAAGGGGGCGTCGCACTACGGCATCGAACTTCACCTGTCCAACAGCTATTTCACGGTGACGGGCCAAGAGTACGGTGCCGACCCTATTGTCACCCGATACGTCGGCGCAAACGACCAGCTAAGGCTTGTGCCGCTTGCCAATCTGAAATCGGTTGTCGCGAGAGCAAAGGCTTTTTCCGGAACCGAAGACCGCGAGCACGACAAGGGGAGCCCGAATTCGAGCCATCGGATTGATGTGGTCTACGAAGCCCTGATGGCAATTCCGAACGATGGCAGCATCTCCGAAAACCACTCGCGAGACTGGTGGCTTGAGGTGGGGATGGCGCTGCATCACGAATACGGAGACTCGCCGGAAGGCTTCGTGTTCTTCGACGCATGGTCGCAGGAGTGGCCCGGCTACGATTCCGATGCGACCGAAAAGGCGTGGCGTTCCTTTCGCCGCAACGAAGGCCGGGTGCGGACGATACAGCATATTTTCAAGCTTGCCGGAGAGCATGGCTGGCGCGACCTTGAACGGCTATTCGGGCTGTTTGACGAAGCTGTCGAACCGCTTGAGGGAGAGCGGGACCAGCCGGAGACAGAAGCCAAATCCTCTGGTCTGACGTTCATTTCACCGGCTGAATGCGAACAATCGGAGGCGCGCCACTATGTCGTTAAGGGGCTGATCGCCGAAGGCGATGTTGCCTGCATCGTCGGCGCACCCGGCGTAGGTAAGTCACTCTTGGCACCGCGCCTCGCCTATGCCGTCGCTCAAGGCACCGACATTTTCGGGATGCGGGTCAAGGAGGGCGGCGTTCTTTACGTCGCCGCCGAAGACGAGCACGGCATGAGAGGGCGTGTCCGTGCTCTGTATCGCAAGCACGGTGACGCTGCCGACTTTTGTCTGGTAGGTGGCGTTTCGAACCTGCTGGCCAAGGGGAGCGAACATCTGAAGAAGCTCCGGCAAGCCGTAAAGGAACGGCGTCCGAAACTTGTCGTGCTCGACACGCTGGCAATGGCGTTCCCCGGATTGGAAGAGAACAGCGCCGAAGGCATGAGCCGGGTCGTTGCGGTTGCCAAGTCCCTGACGAAATGGGGAGCGGCTGTCATTCTGGTTCATCACGACACCAAGGACGGGCAGCAGGGATTGCCGCGCGGGCATTCGCTTTTGAACGGCGCGCTGGACGTATCAATCCACCTCACCAAAAGCGACGGCATTGTGCGGGCCAAGCTCACCAAGAACCGCAACGGCTCTTGCGACCGCGACATCGCATTCACCATCGGCGTCGTCACCTTGGGCACCGACGAAGATGGCGATCCGATCACGACAGCATATTGCCGGGAGTTGCCGAGCGGCAGTGCTCACAAAGAGGAGCGCATGACGCCTTCGGCATCGGCGGCGCTGAAGGTCTTCAAGGACGAGACAGCGGGTAACGACCGGATCAGCGAAGAGGATTGGCGGGAAGCCTGCGTCGCTGGAAGGGATGTCTCGCCCGCCGAGAAGCCGGACAGCCGCCGGAAAGCCTTCTCGCGTGCAGTGTCAGAACTAATCCGCAAAGGCGTCTTGGTTTTCGATGACGGCTTTTATTCCATGGTTGCAAAGACGAGGGAGGCCTTCGATGTCGATGAAGACTAGCGGACGGACACGGACATTGATCGGACATGTCCACCATGTCCCGCCTGCCCCCCTGCCGGGCATAGCCGGACGGACACGGACATATCCCTTAAGGGATGTCCGTCTGTCCGATGCCCGATGGGAAGAAAGCCGATGCCTCTTTACCGACAGCGCCCGTATGCCCGTCTCCCCGTCACTCGATTTCCGACATGGGTCCTTCCCCACGGTGGCTGATCGCGGGGGACGCGGAGCCCCGACGTTTCGATCTGCGAGGAAAAATTGAAAATGGAAACTGATCTTGAATCCCTCACAGTCGAGGAAGCCATTGCCCGTTATGTCGGCGGCGGACCGTCAGATCGGCAGCAATTCGACCGTGGCGACACGTCCACCGACCAGCTTGCCGACCTCTTGGGACTGACGGCCAATCGCGTCAACGTTCTCGTTCGGCAGGGGCATATTCCACGTGTCTCCAAAGGGCGGTTCGACCGGCGGGAAGCGGTGCGCGGATACTGCGAGCATATCCGCAAGCAGGCGTCCGGGCGCGGTGCGGCGAATCCAGAATTGACCGAACAGAAGACCCGCCTTGCTCGCGAACAGGCTGACAAGGCGGAGATGCAGAACGCGATTGCGCGGCACGAATTGATTCCCGCCGCCGATGTCGAACGTGAGTGGTCGGCTATCCTGCGAGACGTACGCGCTGCTCTGTTGGCCCTGCCTTCGCGCTTGCAGCAGCGCCTTGGGCATCTGACGACCCACGACATGACCGTATTCGACCGGGAAATCCGGGACGTGCTTTCGGAAATCGCCAATGGAAACTGACGCTCTGCTAGAAACTCGCCGCCGTGCTCTTCGCGCCCTGATGCCGCCGCCAAGGCAGCCGCTTTCGGAGTGGATCGAAACCCATATGCGATTGCCCGAAGGTGTGTCCGCTCTTCCGGGGCGCGTGAACCTTTGGCCCTATCAGCGGGAAATCGCCGACGCGATCAGCGACCCCGAACTTGAGCGGGTGACACTGGTTAAGCCGGTGCGTGTCGGCTTCACCACGCTTCTGACAGGGGCGCTCGCTTCCTACGTAGCCAATGAGCCTTCCCCTATTCTGGCGCTGCTGCCAACCGAAGCGGATTGCCGCGATTATGTGGTGAGCGACCTTGAACCGATATTCGAGGCGACACCCGCACTGCATGGTCTACTGTCCGCCGAAGCTGACGAGACCGGGCGCAATACGCTCATGTCGCGGCGCTTCGCGGGAGGATCGCTGAAGGTGGTCGCCGCCAAGTCGCCGCGTAACCTTCGCCGCCACAACGTCCGCGTCCTGCTGATCGATGAAGCGGACGCCATGGAGCCGGGAGCGGAAGGCAGCCCGATCACGCTTGCCGAACGCCGTACCCTGTCTTTCGCAAACCGCAAGATCATCTTGGGAAGCACGCCGACGATTGAGGAGACGAGCAATGTACTGCGCTCCTATGCGCAGTCGGACATGCGCGTTTTTGAAGTGCCATGCCCGGACTGCGGACATTGGCACGAAATCACCTGGGCGGATATTCATTGGCCTGAAGGCGAGCCTCACAAGGCGCATTATGTCTGCGTCGAATGCGGTTCGGTGATCGAGGAGCGCCACAAGGCGGCGATGGTCGAGAAAGGGCGGTGGCGGGCAACCGCACCGCATGTTCGCGGCCATGCGGGCTTCCGGCTCAACGCCCTTGTCTCGACCCTTGCCAATGCCTCTTGGGGAAAGCTTGCGCAGGAATTTGTCGCGGCAAAGAAGAGCCCTGACACGCTTCAGGTGTTCGTCAACACGATCCTTGCGCAAGGATGGCGGGAAGCCGCCGAAGAGATTGACGAAACCGCGCTCGCAGCCCGCGCCGAACCGTTCGGCCTCGATAGCATTCCGTCTGAAGTCCTGATGATCACGGCGGGCGTTGATGTCCAACGCGACCGCCTCGAAATCGTGTTCTTGGGCTGGTCGCGCGACGAGATATTCGTTCTCGCGCAAACGGTGATCTACGGGGACCCGCAACGTGACGACGTATGGACTGAATTGAACGATTTGCTTCGCACCGTATGGCGGCATCCGAAAGGCGGTATCTTGCGCGTGGACGCGGCAGCGATAGACGCGGGCGATGGCGAGACCATGGACAGGGTGATGGCCTTCACGCGGCCCCGCTATGGCTTGCGTGTACACGCCATCAAAGGAGCGTCTGGCAACCGACCGGCCATCAAGGCCAGCGACACCAAGGGAACCAAGCTTTTCATCGTCGGCGTGGACGGCGTGAAGGCGCAATTGGCAAGCCGACTGACGCGCGGACGTACCGTCCGGTTCTCGAATAGCCTCGACGGGCGATTCTATGAAGAATTGGCGAGCGAACGGCTTGTTATGCGCTATATTCGCGGCGCTCCGGTTCGACAATGGGAGCGAATTCCGGGGCGGCGAGCCGAGAGCCTTGATTGCGTGATTTATGCGATGGCTGTACGGAGTCTGCTGAAGGCCAATGTCCATCGCCGCAAAGAGGAGCTGGGTAGCGCTGCCTTGCCTAAGCAACCTGAGAATGTGATAAAATCGACTTGGTTGAATCGCTAGGGGAAGCCGATGTGGGGGTTATTCAAAAAGAGGAAGCCCGAAAATGAGTTTGTGGCATTACTGAAGTTCGATGCTGCACGTTATGCGTCGTCGATAGACCATCTATTCTCTGAGATGGATTCCGCCACAAGAGCGCATATTCTTGTCGCCTATGAGAACCTGCTTCCAGTTGTTTCCATCATGTATTCGGAGGCTCGGAAAAAGGGTGAAGATTTCTCATTGGATGACTTCATCCCCGAAGTTGTGGCGAAAATGCAGGCTTCCGCTGGTGATGAAGTCAACTCACGGCGATTCGCTTGGTTCTTATTTGCGGCACTATTGGGTCGGCTAGAGAAGCTCTCTAAAATAGATAATACAGCGCTTGAGGTGGGGGCTAAAATCTGGTGTCTTCTGTCTGAGGATGCTGTTTTTCTTAAGCGATTGCTCCCTAACAATATAGTATGGAAGCCTGAAGAGAAGGAGTGGTTCGATCTAGCTCAGCCGGACGAAAAGCTTGTCGAATGGGTCATCAACTTTGCAATGCCTCCAATGTTCGCAGAACACCGTTTTGTTCGTGATTTCGCTCAGGAAAAACAACTTTTTCTGTCGTCATTCAAAAAGCGAATAGGTTTCATGCCATGACGTTCTGCAAATAAACGCAAAATGCCGGGATTTAATTCCGGTTTGGAGGTGAATTGTTTTTCGCTGCTTGGGACTACTATCTTTATCGGCGACGTAAAGGCAGATTTTCCGAAAGCCAAAACAATGAGATGGCTTTGGGCTTTGTCGATGCCGTGCCCGACGAAATAGTCAGGCAACTCAATGTTGGCGACATGATCTTCACGCAGCGTTTGGATTCGTTTTGGTCATGGGCGCTGATGTACTATGCTTCTTCAAATGTCGATCATGCTGCGATTTATGGCGGCGACGGCAAGGTAGGTCACATGACCTTAGCCGGCGGGAAGATGCACACATTGCGTGCGGTAGCAAAAGGCACGCGCCTAATAATTGTCCGAATGGGTCCAACTGAGCTTCACAAATTCAGCAGTGAAATGACTCAGCAAAGAAAACGCATAGACACCGGATCAAAAAGCAGGCAACGACTCCCCCCAAAACTACAGCTCATCATCGGTGGCCTAAATATTATTCACGGCAAATATACCGACAGATTTAGAGCGAGTTTTATTATAGAATTTTTTACGTCAATTACTTTCATATCGTATATCACCTTCTCCTTAAGTGGGTACATCACATCTTTATTGCCGCCACTATTTTCGGCGTTTTTTTTCGTAATGTTTTCTGTTCAAAATCTGTACCGCTGGATAAGAAGATCCCCGGCGTTGACGATGAGCTATCCTGATCTGGCGCTTCAATCCTTTTTTACGGCCGGCGGCCTAGTTTTCACCAAGATCGGACCGATTGTCACTAATGACCTCATCGGGCTTCTTCCGCTGAAGGTATTCCTTAGCCTCGCTGGAAAGCGAACCGACGATTGCTCCGATGACAATTTTGAGAAAGCTCGTGAGTTCTTCCGAGACCTTATCGAAGGCTGGAATTTGGTAGATTTTCCCCAAAATGCTGAAGACCAGAACGCCAAGCAGCAGGATAATAAAAAGATTCAAGAAGGCGCGCACCACCCACGGCAACCCAACAAATAGCCTAAGCGCTAAACTTCTGGAATCTTTGTCTTTTTTGACCTCAAACATTCTTTATATCCGGGTTAGTCGCGAGAGCGGGTTCGAACTTTACGCGAATACTGCAATTTGTAGCCGCACTTATTCCGAAAGTGCAAATTCTATAGGATTAGGCGGCTGCGGATAGCCATATTGTTTGCATAGCTGCCGAATACCAAGAATCGCCATGAGCAAAGGTAGCCTCCGGGCTTGGCACTCGGCGATCAATTGCCTTGATTCGTATTTCAGTTCAGCGAATTTTATCTCTGACATTGTCTTCCTCTTAATGTTGTCGCATCGCGGGACATTGCGCCAGGGGCACTTCGAGCAGGCTGCTGTGGCGATTGGCCCACCGACTACGACACCATCACATATTGCCGATTGCATTTCAACTCGAACTGAGTTATTGAGTCTTAAAGTTAATCAGGAGACCCTACATGTATCGTATTTCCGAGGTGGCCGTTGCCTTCGCTAAGATTGACGGCCTGCCTGACGACAAGGTGCCCCAACTTGATAAGTTGCTGCGTAACACGACCCAGCGGCACTACCTTTCGCCTTCCGCGCGCGACGGTAGGGCCGACCTCTACTCAATAGAAACCGTTTGCGCATTGCGCTTCGCTGCACGAATGGATGCTTTTGGCATCGCCCGCCACGTGCTCGAAGACTTCCTCCGCTTTGTCCAGAGTGCCCCGATGCACTCGACCCGTGTCAAACGACGGAATGGCTACAACGTTACACTTTCCCGCATCGAAGAAGCAGTCGAGCGGGCACGTGCAGGTGAAGACTTCAAGATGGGTTTGGCACTTGGCCGCGATGGCCGTGCAAGGCCGAAGGCTTGGTTTCTGGCTGAAACTATGGACGATGACGCCCGTGCCATCTTGGCTTCGGTAGAGCCTGAAGAAGATGCTGATACTGTTCTTGCGCTTGATGCTGGACGGTTGATCCGCGACATCGTTGCGGTTCTGAAAGTCCGCTGATGCCAGTCCGCCTGCCGAACCCCTTTAACATGTTCAACCGCGCCTCCCGTCGTGCGGCGGATACCGATGTCCGCCGTTTCGATGGTGCGGCCAGCGGGCGACGCGGGTTTGGCTTCGGGACCTTCGGGCGAACGCAGACCGAAGTGTCGGCGGCGGCGCATGTCGTCCGCAGCCGGGGACGCTATCTAACCACGAACAATCCCCTCATTTCGAACGCGGTTGCCAATTGGGTCGCGGCCTTGGTCGGAGCGGGAATAGTACCGACAGGCGCGGCTGATGGGGTTGGAGCGTTTCTCGCTTGGGCGGACACGGCTGACGCCGAACAGCGCACCGACTTTTGGGGCCTTCAGGCGGACATTGCCCGCGCGATGGTCGTTGATGGCGAAGCCTTCGTGCAACTCATTATGAACGAAAGCGGTTTGCGGCTTCGCCTGATCCCCGCCGAACTGGTGGACGAGTCGAAGACGCTGGATTTGGTCGGTGGCGGTTGTGTCGTCAACGGTGTTGAGTTCGATGCCGATGGTCTTCGTGTGGCCTATCACGTCTTGCCCGCGCGACCGACCGACCAGTTCGCGAGCTATGCCGCGCCAGTCCGCGTCCCCGCCTCCGAAATCCTTCATATCTTCAAGCCGCTGGGCATCGGGCAGGTGCGCGGCATTTCGTGGCTTGCGCCGGTCATCCTTCCCGCCAATGAACTGGACCAGTTGATTGACGCGCTGTTGGTTGGCGCGAAGGTCGCCGCCATGCATGCGGGCTTCCTTGTCGATCAGAACGGTTCGGGCGAGCCCTATGACGGGACGGGTGCCAACGGCATCATGGAAACCGGACTCGAGCCGGGGACGCTGAAGCGCCTGCCGACCGGCTATGACATCAAGTTCAATTCGCCGCAGCAGGCGCAGCAGACCGCCGAATTCATGAAGGCACAGGTTCGCCAGCTTGCCGCCGGGCTTGGCCTTCCTTCCCACTATCTGGACGGCGATCTGACCGGCGCGAACTATTCCAGCCTCCGGGCCGGACTTTTGCCGTTTCGCCAGCGTGTCGAGCAAATCCAGTATCACACGCTTGTCCCGCAGCTTCTCAACCCGGTTTGGCGGCGCGTGCATGGCTTCGCCTTGCTCACTGGCGAGATTGATGCGGTTCCGCATGCCGAATGGTTGCCGCCCGCTTGGCAGCAGGTTGACCCGGAGAAGGCCGTTGCCGCCGATGTCGCCGAACTGAACGCGGGCTTGACTAGCCGGAAGAAGCTTGCCGCGCAACGCGGCTGGGACGTGGACAGCCTCGATTCCGAGAT
Organism: Allorhizobium sp. GW101-3B10; assembly: GCF_059424725.1. Taxonomy (NCBI): domain Bacteria; kingdom Pseudomonadati; phylum Pseudomonadota; class Alphaproteobacteria; order Hyphomicrobiales; family Rhizobiaceae; genus Allorhizobium; species Allorhizobium sp. GW101-3B10. Next base: position 3,278,487 of record NZ_JBWKZR010000001.1, read on the forward strand.
CGCCGAAGACCGCGCCCGCGAAAGCGGGCTTGGGCTCGCCTTCGCCGCAACCAGCAAGAAGGAGCCTGCCGATGCCGGTGCTTGAGATGCTGACCCGCCGCGCGGAAATCAGCCCGCAGACCTATGACGCCGAAGCGCAGACCGTTGAAGCTGTGATTTCCACCTTTGCCGACGTGAACCGTCGCGACGCTCGCGGGGCCTATGTCGAGCGGCTTGATCCCGCCGGGCTCGATACTTCCCGGCTGATCGGCGCTCCCGTTCTTGATGGCCATCGGCAGGGCAGCGCCCGCGATACCATTGGCGTGATTACCGCATATCGGTTCGAAGGCGCGGCGCTGGTCGCAACAATCAAGATCAGCCAAGCCGCCGATGTCGCGCCGATCCGCGACCGCATCCGGGAGGGAACCCTTCGCGGCGTTTCTGTCGGCTATCGCGTCTCCCGCTGGTCGGACACCACCGATCCCGTCACCAAGGCTCGCGTCCGCACGGCGGCGGCGTGGGTGATCTTCGAGGCTTCCGCCGTGCCGGTCCCGGCTGATCCGGGAGCAACATTCAGGAGCAACACCATGGAAGACGAAACCGACGTTCTCGACCCGCCCGCAGCGGAAGCGACCGTTGCGCAGACGCGCGCCGCAATCCGGCAGGTCGCGCAAGCCGCCCACATGACCGCCGAACAGGCCGATGACATGATCGGCCGGGGGTTGTCCATTATTGAGGCCCGCGCCGAAGCATTCGAGGCCATGCAGACCCGAAGCCGCAACACGCCCCGAATTCGCGTGGTCACCTCCCACGACGATCCGGCGGCGATCCGCGTTCGTCGCGAAGAGGCGCTTTACGCCCGCGTCAGCGGGACGTCCCCGGCGGATTCCGCGCGCCCCTTCATGAGCGACTCCCTTCGCGATCATGCCCGCGCGTGCGTCGAGGCGGGCGGCATTTCCACCCGTGGCATGGACAATGATCAGCTCTTCCGGGCGGCCATGCACACGACCAGCGATTTCCCGCAGTTGCTGACGGGTGTTGGCAATCGCACGCTCATGAGCGCCTATCAGATTGCGCAGTCGCCGCTGAAGGCGCTGGCACGGCAGGCGACCTTGGGCGATTTCCGCGCCGGGACGAAGCTGAAACTCTCCGATGTCGGTATGCTTCAGAAGGTTTCGGAGAGTGGCGAAATCAAGAGCACGACGCGCGGTGAAGCTACCGAAGGTTATGCTCTCGACACCTACGCGACCAAGTTCGCCCTTTCCCGCAAGGCGCTGATCAACGATGACCTGGGCGCGTTCCGCGATTGGGGTATGACCGCCGGGCGTATGGCGGGCGAAACCGAAGCGAATCTACTGGTCAACCTGCTGCGCTCCAATCCAAAGATGGGTGAAGACGGCAAGGCGCTCTTCCATGACGCTCACGGCAACCTTGGCGATCCCTACGCGTTGGACGTTGCCGGGGCAGGATTCGATGAAGCACGCCTTTCGCTTCGCCGCATGAAGGGGCTGGACGGCAAGACGCCGGTCAACGCGACGCCGAAGTATCTGCTGGTCGCGCCCGAATACGAGACCGCCGCCGAAAAGCTGTTGTCGGAAATCTATGCCAGCAACACGGCGGACGCCAATGTGTTCTCCGGTCGCCTGACGCTTCTGGTCGAACCGCGCCTGACTGGCCCCGGCTGGTACGTCTTCGCCGATCCGGCTGTGCTGCCGATCCTCGAATATGCCTATCTCGCCTCCGCTCCCGGTCCGCAGATGTCGAGCCGCGAAGGCTGGGACGTGCTGGGCATGGAATTCCGCGTCGTGCTCGACTTCGGTTGCGGTGCGGTCGATTGGCGCGGCGCTTACTTCAATCCGGGCGAATAGCATGGCGAGCTTGGCCCAACTGATCGCTTGGCGGGACGGACTTATACAAGCCCGCCTTGGTGGCGTTCGCGAGTTCCGCGACCAGAACGGCGAAACCGTCGTCTACAAGTCCGACTCCGAAATGGCGGCTGCCATCCGCGCCGCCGATGCCGCGATTGTCGCCATGCGGTCGGGCCGGTCTCCCAACACCATTCTTTTCCGAACCTCGAAAGGGCTTTGATCATGAAAAACTATGTACAGGCAGGGAAGAGCCTGACCCTTCCGGCCCCAGCGTCGATCCTTTCCGGTGATGTCGTGGTGATCGGTGAAATCTATGGGATCGCGGCTGGCAACGCCGCTACGGGCGAAGACTGCGACGTGGTGACCGAAGGTGTCTTCGAATTGCCCAAGGTCGCGGCGGACGAATTCGCCATCGGCGATTCGGCCTATTGGGACGGAACCGCGAAGCGCGTCACGTCCACCGCGAGCGGCAATACCAAGATCGGCGTGGTCGTCACTGTCGCTGCGGTCGCAAGCGGCGCGGTGAATGTGAAGCTGACCTAAGCCATGACCGGAGCTGCCCCACACGTGAAGACTCTACCTCCGCCGTCACGGCGGGGGCTGAATCGCGTCGAGGCGGCTGACTATATCGGCATCAGTGAAACCAAGTTCGATGAAATGGTCAGAGACGGCAGAATGCCCAAGCCAAAGCGGATTGACTCAAGAAAGGTTTGGGACGTGAGAGCGCTAGATGCCAGCTTCGAAGCCTTGCCTTCTGACGGCAACGACAGCAACAATCCGTGGGACGGCTAAAGCCTCAAGAGGGACAAATGCAAATCCGGCTCAAGTATGTAGTAGAGGACACGGATAGGCACGGAAACGTAAGGCTCTACTTTCGAAAAGCAGGGCAACCGAAAATCCGTCTGCCCGGCCCGATGGGATCACCTGACTTCATGGCCGCCTATAAGGCGGCGGCAAGCCCTTCGGCTCATGCGAAGGAACCGAAACGGCTAAAGACCGGAGCTATCGTGCCCGGCTCCATTCGCTGGCTCTGTTCAGAATACTTCAAATCGGCCCCTTTTCGCGAGCTTGATCCGCGCACCCAATATGTGCGGCGCGGGTTGCTTGAGCGCTTTTGCCAGCGCAACGGAGACGGCGACAAGCCCTTCCGGTTGCTGCAACCGAAACACTTGAGGCAACGCCGCGATGACCTTATCGAGAAACCCGAAGCGGCCAATGGCATGCTGAAGGCGGTACGCCAGCTTTTCAAATTCGCGATTGATTATGACCATCACGACCGCAACCCGGCCATGGATGTCGAATACCTGAAGAGCAAGAACCCCGAAGGATTTCATGCATGGTCGGTGGACGAGCTTCGCAAGTTTGAGGAGCGTCATCCGATTGGAACAAAAGCACGACTGGCCTTCGCCTTGATGCTCTACACTGGGCAGCGCAGAAGCGACATCATTTCATTCGGCCGGCAACACGTCCGGGATGGCTGGCTGACGTTCACTCAGCACAAGAATCGGAACAGTAAGCCGGTGCGGCTCGAAATCCCGATCATTCCCGAACTGCGGAAAATTATCGATGCGAGCCCCTGCGGAAATCTCACGTTTCTTGTAACGGAGTTCGACCGGCCGTTCACGTCCAATGGATTTGGCAATTGGTTCCGCAAGCGGTGCAACGAAGCTGGCCTAAAAGAATGCAGTGCCCATGGGCTTCGCAAGGCGGCAGCGTCTCGCCTTGCCGAGCTTGGATGCACAGAGTTCGAAATCATGGCTGTCACGGGCCACTCCACATCTAAGGAAGTCACCCGCTACACCCGCGCAGCTAATCAGAAGATACGAGCGACCAGCGCAATGAGACGGCTATCGGAGGAACAGAAATAGATCAAAAGTGTCCCACCTTTTAAGGTGATTGCATACGGTGGGACGATACCGCCCAATAAAATACTGAAATATAACGAGGAAATTTTAGAATGGTGCCCGGAGGCGGATTTGAACCACCGACACGCGGATTTTCAATCCGCTGCTCTACCAACTGAGCTATCCGGGCATCAGGCCTTTTGACAAGCCATCCGGCGGATGGTTCCGACCGGCGGGGGAGAAGTTTCCCCCGGAAGCGAGGGCGTTATAGCATCTTGTTTCGGCATGTCCAGCGCCTTTCGGCACTTTTTTGACAGCTTTGCGAAAATGCCGGAAAATCCAATCAAATGAACGACTTCCGGCCCATTCGCCGAACCGCCCGGCAATCGTCTCAGTCGGGTTGGTCGTCGTTGGCCTTCGATTCGTCGTCGACGACGGGAATGGCATAGGAGCCTTTCAGCCAGCGCGACAGGTCGAGATTGCGGCAGCGGTCGGAGCAGAAGGGATAGTGCTCGCGCTGCGAGGGCCTGCGGCATTCCGGGCACGGGCGCGCCTTGCGCAGCGGCTCCACCTTGGCGGAGCGGCCGAGGTTTTCGGTCCCGGCCATCGCTCAGCCCTCCGTCCAGCCGGACTGCACGGTGAAGCCCTCGCCCGAGAGCATCTGCAGCGTCTCGAACAGCGGCAGGCCGACGACATTGGTGTAGGAGCCGACGAGTTTCTGCACGAAGCAGCCGGCAATGCCCTGCACGGCATAGCCGCCGGCCTTGCCGCGCCACTGGCCGGATGCGAGATAGCTTTCGATGTCGAGGCCGGACAGGCGCTTGAAGCGCACCTTGGTCTCGACGATCTTCTGGCGCACCGTGCCGCCCGGCGTGATCAGGCAGACGCCGGTGAACACCCAGTGGCTGCGGCCCGACAGGAGATGCAGGGCCGAGGAGGCTTCTTCCAGATATTCCGCCTTGGGCAGGATGCGGCGGCCGACGGCGACCACGGTGTCGGCGGCGACGATATAGCTGTCGTTCCACACCGGATCGCGGCGGATCTCGCCATAGGCGGCCTTGGCCTTGTCGGCCGACAGGCGGCGCGCCAGCGAGCGCGGATGTTCCGACTTCTTCGGCGTCTCGTCGAGGTCCATCGGCATCAGGCGCACGGGCTCGATCCCGACCTGCTTCAGCAGGTCGAGGCGGCGCGGCGACCCGGAGGCCAGTATCAGCTTCTGTCTCAGTTCCATCGACCCTCTCGCAGCCTTCACCGGCAGCCGGCGACTACTTGAAGCGATAGGTGATGCGGCCCTTGGTCAGGTCGTAGGGGGTCATCTCCACCAGGACCTTGTCGCCGGCGAGAACGCGGATGCGGTTCTTGCGCATGCGGCCCGCGGTATGGGCGATGATCTCGTGCTCGTTTTCCAGCTTCACCCGGAACGTCGCATTGGGCAGCAATTCGGTGACGACGCCGGGAAATTCGAGGACTTCTTCTTTAGCCATTGAACGCTTGTCTTTCTTGAGGTTTGGTCGGGACGCCGGTCGGGGGCCCGAAAATGTGGGCGGAAACTACACAATCACCGCGGTTTTGTGAACCTTGTAGATCGGGCTTTTCGAATTTGTTTCAAAGCGGACCCGGAGACAGCCTTTCGCGGGACAGCAGGCGCTCCTCGATCAGCCGTTTCAGCCGGTCGCGCACCTCGCGATAGGCCTCGAGGATCTGCTCGCGCGTGCCGGTCGCCACCGTCGGATCGGGCATGGGCCAGTAGACGACCTCGACGGCGGAGGAACGGGTGAGTTCCAGCGCCGCGTGATGCGCCTCCGGCGCCAGCGTGACGACCATGTCGAAATAGTCGTCCTCCAGTTCGTCCAGCGTCTGCGGCTGGCGCCTGCCGAGCGTCAGGCCGATCTCGTCGAGCACCGCATCGACGAAGGGATCGCGCTCGCCGGCCCTCACCCCCGCCGAGGCGAGATAGGTACCGGCCGGCAGCAGGGTCCGGGCGATCGCTTCGGCCATCGGCGAGCGGATCGCGTTCATGCCGCAGACGAACAGGATCGCCCCCGGCAGACGCCCCTGGGTATCGGGATCCGCGCCGGTGGCCATCAGGCTACCCGCGCCAATAGAGGACGCAGACCAGGGTGAACAGCCGGCGGGCCGTGTCGAAGTCGAGCTTGATCTTGCCCGACAGCCGGTCCATCAACGTCTGCGAACCCTCGTTGTGAATGCCGCGGCGCCCCATGTCGATCGCCTCGATCTGCGACGGCGTCGAGGAGCGTATCGCCTCGTAATAACTCTCGCAGATCATGAAGTAGTCCTTGATGATCCGCCGGAACGGGGTGAGCGACAGGATGTGCGTCGCGACCGCCTCGTCGCTTTCGGTCTTGATCGAGAAGACCAGCTTGCTGTCGACCAGCGACAGCAGCAGCCGGTAGGGGCCGCCCGGGTGGCCGACCGGCTCGAAGGTGTTTTCCTCGATCAGGTCGAAGATGGCGACGGCGCGCTCGTGTTCGACGTCCGGCGTCGAGCGGCCGATCGTCTCGTCGAGCACAACATCGCAGAGCCGGAAGTCGCCCTTCGCCATCGGTCAGCCTTCGAGGTTCAACCGGATGGCGACGGAGCGCGCATGGGCATCGAGCCCCTCGCTTTTCGCCAGCGCGATCGCCGCCGGGGCGAGCTTGCGCAGCTGTTCCGGTCCCAGTCTCAGGATCGAGGTGCGCTTGACGAAATCGAGTACAGAGAGGCCCGAGGAGAAGCGCGCCGAACGCGCGGTGGGCAGAACGTGGTTGGAGCCGCCGACATAGTCGCCGATCACTTCGGGCGTGTGGCGGCCGACGAAGATCGCGCCGGCATTGCGCACGCCGGCCATCAGCGCATCCGGATCGTCGACGGCGAGCTCCAGATGCTCGGCGGCGATTCGGTTGGCGAGCGGGATGGCGTCGGCAAGCGACTTGACCAGGATGACGGCGCCGAAATCGCGCCAGCTGGCGGCGGCCGTCTCGGAGCGGCTGAGCGACTTCAGCTGCCGCTCGACGGCAGCCATGACCGCGTGTCCGAGTTCGGCGTCGTCGGTGATGAGGATCGACTGGGCGCCCGGGTCATGCTCGGCCTGGGCCAGGAGGTCGGCGGCCAGCCAGTCGGGATTGTTGTTGGCGTCGGCGATCACCAGCACTTCGGACGGCCCGGCGATCATGTCGATGCCGACCGTGCCGAAGACATGGCGCTTGGCGGCGGCGACGAAGGCATTGCCAGGTCCGACGATCTTGGCGACGGGGGCGATGGTTTCGGTGCCGTAGGCGAGGGCCGCCACCGCCTGGGCGCCGCCGATCCGGTAGATCTCCTCGACGCCGGCGATCTTGGCGGCCGCAAGGACCGTTGGATTGATCGCGCCTCCGGAGGCCGGAACGACCATGACGATGCGCTCCACACCAGCGACCTTCGCCGGCACGGCATTCATCAGCACCGAACTCGGATAACTTGCCGTGCCGCCCGGCACATAGAGGCCGACCGCCTCGATCGCCGTCCAGCGCGAGCCCAGCCCGACGCCGAGCGCGTCCTCGTAGATGTCGTCCTTCGGCATCTGGCGGGCATGGTGTTTTTCGATGCGCTCGGCCGCAAGCCGCAGGGCATCCATCACCTCGGGCGAGACCTGGGCCGCCGCCGCGTCGATTTCCGCCGGCGTGACACGCATCGGCGTATGGGAGAAATCAATGCCGTCGAAACGCAGGGAATATTCGGCCAGCGCCGCGTCGCCGCGCGCCCGGACATCGGCGATGATCGCCCTCACCACGTCGTTGACGTCGTCCGACACTTCGCGCTTCGTCGTCAGGAAGGCGGCAAACGTCTCGCCAAACCCTTCCGATGCCTGATCCAACCAGATCGCCACGTCCCCTGCTTCCTTCCTGCCCCGCCTTCACGCACTTTTCCGGCCGAGCCGGTCAATTGCCCGGATGACCGGGCTTGTGGCTGGTTTCCCATGCTCCGCCGGTATCTGCAAGCTGTGCTTCTATACATTCGACATCGAGCGCGATCATGCCGCCGCCCGACAGTACGAGTTCGACCACACCCTCCGGCCCTTCGCCCTCCATGCGGAAGCGGATGGCAAGCAGCGAGAGCACGTCGTCGCCCTTGCGGCGGTCGAAGCCCATGGAGCGCACGGCGCTCACGCGCTTGAAGGACAGCATGGCGCGGCGGCGCTCGTAGCTCCGGCGCTTTGCGCCCGCGCCTTCCCAGACGAAGCGGTTGACGGCGAGGGCAAACAGGCCGGGCCGCGCCTGGAAGGTGATGTCGGCGACCTTGAACACCGCGTCCTGCATGTGGGCGGACATGACCGCAAGGTCGTCGGTGTCGAGAGCAAGGAGCTTCAGGCTTGTCATGTCATCATTGTCCGATTGGCCAGCAGATCACGCGCGAGACCGGGTGAAGGAGGAAAGGCTGACGCCTGGCCCGCACCGATCACGCATCATCCTTTCGACATAGGTCGCCGCAATGCAAGAGGCAACCGGTCGCAGGCAGCCGGACCTCAAGAAACTCAGTCGGTGATGCGCTCGACCACCGCGCCGCAGCGGGTCAGCTTCTCTTCCAGCCGTTCGAAGCCGCGATCGAGGTGATAGACGCGCGACACCGTGGTTTCGCCCTCGGCGGCAAGGCCGGCGATGACCAGCGACACCGAGGCGCGCAGGTCGGTCGCCATGACGGGCGCACCGCGCAGGCGGGTCACGCCCTCGATCCGCGCCGTCTGGCCGGAGAGTGTGATGCGCGCGCCGAGACGGGCGAGTTCCTGCACATGCATGAAGCGATTTTCGAAGATGGTCTCGGTGACGTGGGAAACGCCGTTGGCGCGCGTCATCAGGCCCATGAACTGCGCCTGCAGGTCGGTGGGGAAGCCGGGATAGGGTTCGGTCACCACATCGACCGGGCGGATGGCATGGCCGTGGCCGACGACGCGTAGGCCCGACGGCGTGACCGTGATCTCGGCCCCGGCGCGGCGGACGGCGTCCAGCGCTGTGTCGAGCAGGGCAAAATCGGTGCCCTCGAGCGTCACGTCGCCGCCGGTCATAGCGACCGCCATGGCATAGGTACCGGTCTCGATGCGGTCCGGCAGGACGCGGTGGCGGGCGCCCGACAGGCTGTGCACGCCCTCGATGGTGATGGTCGAGGTGCCGGCGCCGGAGATCTTCGCACCCATGGCGTTCAGGCAGTTGGCAAGGTCGACCACTTCCGGTTCGCGCGCCGCATTGTTGATCACCGTCGTGCCGCGGGCCAGCGAGGCCGCCATCAGCATGACATGGGTCGCGCCGACCGAAACCTTGGGGAAGGTATAGGTACCGCCGATCAGGCCGCCCTTCGGCGCCGTGGCATTGATATAGCCGCTGTCGATTTCCATGGTCGCGCCGAGCGCGGTCAGGCCCTCGATGAACAGGTCGACCGGACGCGTGCCGATGGCACAGCCGCCCGGCAGCGAGACCCGCGCCCTGCCCTCGCGGGCGAGCAGCGGGCCGATGACCCAGAAGCTGGCGCGCATCTTCGAGACCAGCTCGTAGGGCGCGGTGGTGTCGACGATGGTGCGGCAGGTGAAATGGATGGTGCGCGAATAGCCCTCGCCCTGGCGCTCGCGCCGGCCGTTGACCGAGACGTCGACGCCGTGATTGCCGAGGATGCGCAGCAGAAGCTCGACGTCGGCGAGATGCGGCACGTTTTCCAGGGTGAGCGTGTCGCTGGTCAGCAGCGAGGCGATCATCAGGGGCAGAGCGGCATTCTTGGCGCCGGAGATCGGGATTACCCCGTTGAGCTCGTTGCCGCCGACAATCCTGATACGATCCATGTAAGCCTACGCTACGGGTCAAGACCCGCCTTTCCTGATAATGGGTGGAAAATCCGCCACCCGGCCGGGTGGGGTCTTTAGACGAAAAGCACGGCGGGTTCAATTCACCGGTTCAGCAACGGTTAATCATCGCGATTCGGCGAATTTGCGGCAGGCAGGCCATCCGTCTCGTCGGCCTGGCCCTGGCGGCGGGAGCGCTGCTGCAGTTTGCGCCGCAGGAGGTTTTCCCTCAGCGTGTTCGCCGCCCGCGCCTTGCGCTGCGCGGCCGCGATGTCGGCGTGGCGCAGGCCGCGCTCGCCACCGCTCGCGGCGGCATCCCCTGCCCCCTCGCCCGCCTCGGCCCCCGGCCTTAATTCGTCCCGCTCTTTGTCCATGCCGGGGTGATAGCCGAAATCCACCTTTTCCGGAAGTGTTCTGCGCATGAGATGGTTTTCTTCAAGCGAAGTTCGTTTTGCGGCTTGCATCCCCCCGGAAGCTGTGGCAATAGGCGGCTCGCTTGAGACGGCGCAAATGCACCGGGCCTCGCAAGCTGCTATAGCTCAGTGGTAGAGCACTCCCTTGGTAAGGGAGAGGTCGAGAGTTCGAGTCTCTCTAGCAGCACCATTTTTCCTTGTTTATTCACAAGGACTTAGCGCAAGATCAATGGGTTACAGTTCCGTTTGTTACAGCTCACGGCTACAGCGGAGCGATGAACGACATGCCCTTGCCCTCTCGTCTGACCAAGCGTGGAAACGTCCACTGGTACAGATGCTCCATCCCCCCGCGACATCAAAAAATCGTATCCGAAGACCGAAGAAACGTTCTCACTTGAGATCCGGGACTATCAGGATGTGCTCAAGAAGCTGAGGAAAGCTTCGGCCGAAGTGGACGAGCGCTTTGAAGAGCATGGGCGACCTTGGTCCGGCAGCGAGAGCCCGCGCTCCCCGAGCTGTCTGACGTGCGAATCAAGCACGTCGAGGACGTTTACTTCGCCCACCTCCTGGATGAGGACAATGATGTCCGTCTGGAGGGAATGACCGACGACGAGCTTGAAGGCTATCAACGGCTGACCGACAACATGGACCACGTCAATCAGCAAGGGATCGCTCGAGGCTACCCGTTTGGCTATGCCCGAACTGAAGCCGAGGAAGTCTTGAAATGGAATAACGTCGACCTGAAGCTCAACCCAGAGTCCCCGAGTTGGCCGAAGCTGATCCGTGCAATCCTCAGCGCGAGCGTCCGCGCCGCAGCGGCCAAGAGACACCGCAACGAGGAACGCCGGGCGCACCCTGGAATGATCCCGGGACTGGTCCGCCATGCGCCTCTTGCCTGAAGGGCAGGGACCATTCTTGCCGCAGTTGCCCATATCTGCACCTCGGTGAGGCTTTGGGCGTGATCGCAAGAGCCCGGCCGATCCGAACATGTTCCTCATCCCCGTCGCATGCGAGCCCAAACCGCCAACGGATTCGAACAGAACATCAAATTCAACAATGCGCTCTTGGTCGTCGGTCATGGAACAACCGAGAAGAGGTAAAAGCGCCCGCGCCGCCAAGTTGGCCCGCAGTAGCAGCATCGTGCGCAGGCGTGAGAGCACGCTCGGGCGCCTCCTCAGTACACGAATCATCTCCACACCGCGCTCAAACCGCCAGTATCGCCAGGAATGCCTCCTGCGGGATGTCGCCGCGCGAAAGCCCGTGCCGCCTGCCCTTGTTCTCCTTGCCCTTCCTGGCGAGCCTGCGCTTTGCCGAGACACTTCCCTCGAAACCCTTGGCCAGAGCATCCTTGCGCAAGGGCGGGATATCTTCGCGGGCAATCACCCGGCTGCCGATGGCGGCCTGCAGCGGCACGGGATAGAGCTTCTTCGGCATCACGTATTTTAGCCGGTGAACGATATCGGCGGACTTCTCGTAAGCCTGTTCACGGACGGTGACAAAGGCAAAGGCGTCGACCGGCTGGCTTTCGATGAGAATGTCCACCCGCACCAGATCGGTCGGCTGGTAATCGGAAAACTCGTAGTCGAGCGTGGCATAGCCCTGGGTCAACGATTTGAGGCTGTCAAAGAAGCCGAAGGCCATCTGGCTCATCGGCAGTTCGTAGGCGATGCGAGCGTAGCCGTCATCGCCATAATCCAGCGTGCCGAAGATCCCGCGGCTGCGGCCGCACAACTCCATCACCGCGCCGATATAGTCGGATGGCGTCTGGATCATGCTTGACACCATGGGTTCCTCAGCCATCGCGATCGCTTCGGGATTGGGAAAGTGCGCGGGGTTGTCGATCAACAGGACTTCACCGCTCTTCAACGTCACCCGATAGACGACGCTCGGTGCTGTGGTGATGACATCGACGCCACATTCGCGTTTCAACCGCTCCTTGACGATATCCAGATGCAGCATGCCGAGAAAACCGCAGCGGTAGCCGGCACCCAGCGCTTCCGAGACTTCAGCTTCAGTACGGAAGGCCGCATCATTGAGCGCGAGCTTCTGCACTGCGTCGCGCAGGGTGTTGATGGTCATGTCGCCGGAGGGATAGAGTCCGGCAAAAACCATGGGCTTGGGTTGGCGGTAGCTGGCAACCGGATCACGTGCAGGCGTGTCCACAAAGGTCAGCGTATCGCCGAGGCGGATGAAGGACGGATCCTTGATGCCGGTTGCGACATAGCCAACTTCTCCGGCCGAAAGCCCGTTCCAGCGCAATAGCTCCGGCCTGAATATACCGACTTCGGTGGCCTCGAAGCCGGTTGGCGCCGACATGAAGCGAATGCGATCACCGGCGGCCAGGGTGCCGTCTACCACGCGGACCGACAGAACCACGCCGCGGTAAGGATCATAGTAACTGTCGAAGACGAGCGCGCGCAGCACCTCTTGCTGGCTTACCGGCGGCGGGAACGTGGTCGCAATCGCCTCCAGCACCTCGCGAACGCCGTCTCCGTTTCGCGCAGATACCAGCATCACCGTATCCGGATCGAGACCGTCCACATCGTAAAGCTGGCGGATGATGCGCTGCGGATCGGCAAGCGGACTGTCGATCTTGTTGAGAACCGCCAGCAGTTTCAGCCCTTGTTGGCGCGCCAGCCGGACGTTGGCAATCGTCTGGGCTTGCACTCCCTGCGTCGCATCGATCAGCACGATGGCGCCTTCGCAGGTCGCAAGGCTGCGGCTCACTTCGGCGGAGAAATCCACATGGCCGGGCGTATCGATCAGGTTGAACTGGTAGTCTATGCCATCCGCCGCGCGATACTGCATGCGCACCGTGCGCAGCTTCACCGTGATACCGCGCTCCCGCTCGATATCCATGGAATCAAGCAACTGTTCGTGCATGTCACGGCCGGGTACCGTCTGGGTAATTTCAATGAAGCGGTCGGCAAGCGTCGACTTGCCGTGGTCGATATGGGCGATAATGCAAAAATTACGAATGGCGGAGAGAGGCATGGGTGGGGCCTTGCTGAGGGTCTGATCCGGTCGAAGCATAAGAAGAAGAAAAGGAAGTTGCTCAAGCGAGCTCGTCGCCCGGCGGGGCGGCAGCCAGTTTCCCGGCATCGGTCTTCTGCCAGATCGCCTGTATCAGCGAGGTCAGAAGCTCCGACTGCTCCCGATCCAATCCACCGAAGACCGAGCCCAGCCATTCGGCATGTTCGTCGAACACGGTGCGTGCCAGGTGCTCGCCCCTGTCGCTCAACCGGATCTTGACGCTACGCCGATCCTTCTCGTAGGCATCCCGGCGGGCAAGTCCATCTCGCTCCAGCCCGTCGATCAGGCCGGTCATGGTGGCGCGCGTCACGCCGCAGCGTGTGGCAAGCTCGTTGGGTGCAAGGCCGTCCTTCGCCTCATGCAATACAATAAGCATGACGAACTTGCTGTCTGACAGCTGATGACGGGCAAGCCGCCGAGCGCAATCGGCATCAATCGCGGAGGCAAGGCTGAGGACCCCGCCGCAAAGCTTGATCTGCCGGTAGTCCGTCCGGCCCCGGCGCAGGGCTTCTTCATAGAGCGATCTATTCTTGGCGTTGAGCATGACGACATCCAATGTAGTTTGGCGCCTTACTAGATGGTTCCGTACCAGTTTGCAAGAGGTCGTGCCGCTTTCGCCGATGTCGTGCGCCCTGCCACCTCGGCTGCCTGACAGATTGGCAACAATGGATTACATCCACCTGTGTACTCGATGCGCGGAACCTTGATCTTGCCGATGGAATCACGCGCTTGCGCAATCATCGTACAAACGCTCGAGTTTCTAGCCCATCAACCGCCTCGCAATCGGAAATCCGGGCGACGTCAAATCCGTTGGCGAAAGTGTCAGTGAACTCCGCCTCGACTGCGCTGCGGGGGACCATGTTCAGCTGGTCCGGCATCGTAGACAAAACGGGTGGAATAGAGAGGCTCATGGAGGCTGCCGGGCTGAACGTCATCAATCCGTGGGAGGTGGCGCAGCGTCTTTAGCCGACGGCCGTAGTTGTAGGCATCGACGAAGTCATGGAGGTGGGCGGCTAGCTGGTCCTGGCTGTCGTCGTGATACCGTTTGACAGTCGCGTCTCTGATCGTTCGGTTCATTCTCTCGACTTGGCCGTTGGTCCAGGGATGCTTGATTTTGGTGAGCCTGTGCTCGATGCCGTTGTAAGCAGCGATGGAGGGACGAGCGGGTCAAATGCGGAATCGTGGCCTGTAGGGCATAGAGGCAGTCATCCAGTGGCAGCAGTGTGTGCCGGCGGAAAGCAACGATGATTGCCTCTTCTTCGATTGAAAGTATCGTTGAGTGCGCGCCTTTCGGACCGGTTGGCAGGTTCTTCACCGCTGTGCGCCGCTTCCACTTCGCTACGGTCTTCTGGTTGATCCCATAGCGTTTCGCCAGAACCCTCAGGCTCTCTTGACTATGTGTATCGCTCGACGGACTGCTTCCGTCGTGCGGGCGCTCCCGTGTAGAATTTGACCCATAGCGCATCTCTCCATTCCTGGCTGAATAATGCACCACCAAATGACGGGACTAAACAAGCCGCGATGCTCTTTTCGAATCAGTGGTTTTGCCTCGCCTCAGCCGCAGGCGTTGCGGGTGTAGATCTTGCCGGCATCGCGTTTCAGCACCCAGCCGCGATAGGTTCCCATCTCGATCTCGCACCAGATGGTGGTGCCGTTCTGCTCGACGCAGCCGATGACGGTGACGCACTGGTTCCGCTCGAGCTTGCCGAGCACGGCGCCGGAACGGTCGGGCATGGCGCGGATGTTCATGCGGGTGAGCGCCTGGATCGAGGTGACGCCGGCGGCGACGTCCGGGGAGCCGACGTCGCTCGGCTGAGCGCAGCCGCCGTCGACATAGGCCGGGCAAGGGCCTGCGGGCGTAGCCACCGGACGCGGCGCCGGCTTGCCGCCATCCTGGACCAGCGTCAGTTCCTCGCCGTCGCCGATCACGCCGACATAATGTCCCGGCTCCTCCAGGTCGGCACGGCCGACCATCGTCAGGCCGTCCTTCGTCGAATAGAGGATGATCGTGTGATCGCCGTTGTTCATCGAATAGCCCGTCACCGGATTGGTGAAGTCGAAGCACGAACCGTCATGGAAGAGCGTCGAGAGCACCCCTTCCGCGACCGGGTCCTCCTCGAAGGAGAGCCGGCAGCTTCCCTGGGGCGTGGTCATCGTCCAGATCTCCGGCTCGGCGGAATGGGCCGGCAGCGCCACCAGCAGCGTGGCGGCGACAAGCAGTCCTTTGCGGACATCGATCTTCAACATGGGCGGGCGTCCTCCGGTCGGGCGTGAAATGCGGCCAGCTAAGGAACCGGCCGGCCCCTCGTCAATGTTCCACGCCGCCGCTCCCATGGCGTGCCCAGAATTGGACGCTTGCGCACATTGCCCCTGCCCGCGGCGCTGCCGACGCATGGCGATGACAAGCCTCGCCACGAAGTCACAAACTCGCAGGATAAGTATACGTGTCCCAAACCAATTCGTGGCATAAGCAGGTCACAACCGCACTGCAATAAAGGTCTCCATGCCGAGGGGCGACGACAAGGATACGAGCGGACTGCGCGGCACCCCGCCCAAGCCCGCGCCGCCGAGGAAGAGCGCGATGCTGCTCTTCGCCGTGCTGCTCGTCGCCTTTGCCCTGGCGATCGCCGCCACGCTGCTGCTGGCCAATGACCGGCGCAACCTGCGCATCCTGCTCGACCGCTACGACCTGAACTGGCTGCTGGAACCGGCGACGGACGAGCCGCGCGGGACGCGCGCCCTGCGCGGCCGCCGGCTGGCGCCGGTTGCAGTCGCCATACCCACACGGTTCTTTGCCGGCCCGGAAAACGCCGCGATCGGCGCCTTCGTGCGCGAGGTCAGGGCCAGCGGAAGCGAGTTGTGCGGCGCCTTCAAGGCGGCCGGCGTCGACAATGGCGGTTGGCAACCCAGCCAGTTCGACGGCAAGACCTATGAATGCCTGTCCGAGACGCTTCTGCCGGCGACGGAGGAAGGCCGCCAGAACGCCTCGTTCTTCTTCATCGCCAAGGGCACGCCCGAGGGTGAGGTCGGCTCGATCCGCATGAAGCTGGTCGCGCCGGAAACCGAGGACGGCGAGACCGTGCATCACCTGCTGGTCAAGGCGCTTGAACAGCTGATCGAGCAGGCGCGGTGGCTCGATCTTGCCCCCGCCATCGCCAACGCCGAGGCGCTTGCGGATTTCACCGCGGTGCGCTTCGGCATGTCCTTCCGCTTCACCCATGAATTCACCGCGCCCAGAAGCTACAATCTGATCGTCCTGCCGACCTCGAAGGATCCGACCGTCAAGCGCAGCCGCGCCTACTTCGACACGCTGCAATGGCTGCCGCTTCCCTCCGTCATTGCCCGGCTTCCCGAATATCTGCGGCCGCATGTCGTGGCGACAAAGCCTATGTCGTCCACTCCGGACCCCGGCGCCCCACCCGCGCCCGCGCCGTCAACGCGCAAGACGATGAGGCCGGCCCTCACCTCCCCGCCGACCCCATAGCGGCCGGCATCGGCGCTTGAATATACATATGATTATCATTATGTATTTGGCGAAAGGTCGTCGGCTGTACGTCCCTCGGGACGAGTCAGGCTCGGCCTCCTACCCATGCGCAAGCCGCCAGCGAAGGAATCCCGCCGATGCATATCCGTCCCGTCACGCACAACTATCACGTCACCGGCCAGCTGAAGCCGACGGATCTCGGCCAGGTGGCCGAGGCGGGCTATGCCGCGGTCATCTGCATGCGTCCGGACGGCGAAGGCTGGGGCCAGCCGAAATTCTCGGCGATCGAGGAAGCCGCCAAGGCCGCCAATCTCAAGGCCTACTACCTGCCGGTCGGCGGCTCGGCCGTGCCGATGGAACAGGCGCGCAAGCTGCGCGGCCTGCTCAAGGAAACCGAGGGCCCGGTCCTCGCGTTTTGCGCCTCCGGCGCGCGTTGCGCCGGCCTCTACCAGATGGCCGAGCAGATCGGTGGCTGAGGCGGCCGGCTCGCCGCTTCGCGACTGCTAAGCCTCGCGCCAGTTCGGCCGCTTAAGCAAACAAGCAGCTCGGTGCCCGACGATTCGCCAGTCGTATGGTCAGCCCGAAGCGCCTGTTCAGCCCCTTCCGCGCACGATCCCGCGGAAGGGGCATTTATGCGAGGCCGTCATGCCCAAACTATCCGTCTGCATTCCCGTCGAACCCGGCCAGCCGGCCCCGACCTATCTGGTCAACCGGCTGCTCGAGGAACCCGATTCCAGCATCGAGGTGATCGTCGCCGCCTGCGGCGTGCGCGCGGGCGCATGGCCCTATCTGGAGGCCCGCGCCGCGGAGGATCCGCGGCTGCGCGTGCTGCCCACCGCCCCGGCCGGACTGTCGGCCGCCAGCCTGTGGATCGGCACGCTTGCCGCCTCGACGGGTGACTGGGTCTCGCTGATAGGCCCCGAAGACATGATCCAGCCCGACCTGCCCAAGCTTGTCGCCTATGCCGAGGACAAGCATCCGGATGCCGACACGCTCGGCTGGAATGCGTTTTCCATCGCGCCCGAAGCGCCACGAACGATCAGCGCCACGGTCGCTGTGCCGATCGTCCACCATCTCGCCGACATCGAAAAATCCCGCATGCTGGAAGCCTTCTTCCAGTGGACCGGCAGCCAGAACACGCCGCGCATGCCGTTCGGCCTCTATCACGGCACGGTCAGGCGCTCGCTGCTCGAAACCGTGCTCTCCTCCTGCGGCGAACTCAGCTGGCTGACGCCGCTGCCGCGATGGGAATGGGCGGCCCGCGTGCTGATCTTCTCGCAGGGGCTGCTGCTGTCGCACCGGCCGCTTTCGGCGATCAGCGCCACGCCGTTCCGCCCCATGCCGGTGCCCTCGGCGCTCGAGGGTTTTCCCTTCGACGCCCGCATCGGCCTCACCGCCACGATTGCCGAGGTCCAGGCCCGCGTGCTGCACGAACTCGGCGCCAGCTGGGCCGGCTTCAACGAGGATTTCGTCAAGGCCTGCGTCATCGACTGCATGCGCGAGCATGACGAGGCGGCGTTCCAGCAGAAGGGCCAGGCCTATTTCGAGGCGATCCGCCGCATGCCCGGCGGCATTGCGCTGTCCGAACAGTTCCGGCCGCAATATTTCCCGCAGCCGCCGGAGGATAGCCGGCGCGGCCTGCATGCGCAGATGCTGTTGGTCGATCGCTTCATCGGCAATGCCCAGACCGCCCAGGAATTTTATGAGGTGGTCGACGCGATGCTCGCGCCGATCTTCGTCATCACCGACTTCGTACCCATCCGGGAAGACTAGGGCCGCTTCTTCGTCGGCCCTCAGCGGGCCGACAGCGCCAGAAGTCCCTGATCGTCCGGGAAAGTCGCGAGGAAATGGTCGATGCTGCCTTTCGACAGGCCGCCGCCGGCAGCAAACATCCGTCCCGTCCCGCTCTCCCGATCGCGCTGCTGCGTGGAGAGGAACCAGTCGGCCGGCTTGGAGCCGAGCACACCGGCAAAATCGATGCGTGTCTTCGGTTCGCCCATCAGCGCGCGATAGTGTTCTTCGAGCAGGCCGGCCGAACGGCGCGGCTGGTATCGGTCGCGCGCCGTCGCCCGTGCAGCCGCGGACAGGCGCGTCCGCTCCTCCGGCTCCGCCAGCAGATGCCCGAGCCTTGCCGCCATATCGGCCGGATCGACCGCGACCACGCCGTTGACGCCATCGGTGACGATGGCTTCTTCGGCTGGATTGGCCAGCACCACCGGCACCAGCCCCAGCGACATCGCCTCGATCAGGGCGTTCTCCGCCGTGCCGTAGTGATCCTCGCGGAGCGGATAGAAGAAAATGCCGGCAGCCTGCAGCGCGGCGCGCGGATCCGCCGTCTGGCCCTCCAGCCGCACCCGTTCGGGATGCCGCATGGCGCTGGCGCGGCGGGCCGGCTCGCCTTGCACGTCGAAGCCACCCCAGACAGAGACGCGGATATCGGGATGGTCCACCGCGTCGACGATGTCGAAGAAGGCGGGATGCATCTTCACGAAATCGACCGTGCCGAGATAGGCGATCGCTGCCGACGTCTCGCTCGCCGGCATCTCATCCGCGGTGCGTCCATCCTCGAAGCCGAAGCCCGAACCGACGACACCGAGACGCGCGCGCGCCGCGCCCGGTAGGGTGGCGATATCCGGTGCCTGCAGCGAACAGGGAGAGGTAAAGACGAACCGCCCGGTGGCAGCGATCAGGCCGGTGGGAATGTAGGGCGCAAAAAGCCCCGAGACATGGGCCCAGAAAAGGCTGCGCATCGGCGGCAGCTCGGTGGTGGCGAGCAGATGGTAGAGGCGCGGATGGTTCCACCATTCGATCTGGACGATGTCGGCGTCTTCGATCAGGTGCGCGAGCGAAACGCCCTGGCCGGCATGATGGAGGCGGCCGCCCGCCTGCTCGACGAGGTCGGCATAGCGGCGGTCACGGGGTTCTTCGAGGAGATAATAGGCGCGCCCGACCGCCGGGTCGGTCGCGCCCTGGATGGCCGCATGGGCCTTGCCGACACCGCCGCCGAGATGCGGCGTGATGTGCAAGACCTTCATTCGGCGGCGATGGGGGCCATCGGCTTGAGACCGCCCGGCGCCTTGACGGCCGGGTTGATCGTCACCTTCTCGCGGAAGCGCTCGAGCAGCATTTCGCGGTGATTGTCGATATTGTCCGGCAGGCAGTGCGTGAGCTGGCCGCAGCTGCCGCAGACCTTGTTCTCGCAGCGGCGTCCTTCGAGATGCTGCAGGCGCAGCGCGTTCATCGCGTCGGAGGTCCAGATCTGGCTGAGCGGCGTGGTGCGCACGTCGCCGATGATGAGCTTACGGCCCCAGTCGAGGAAGCAGGACGAGACGAGGCCGTCGGCGTTCACGCTCATGGCGTAGAAGATATAGGGGCAGGTATCGGTCGGCTTCAGTTCCTGCTGGTAGATGCCGACTTCGCCGATCTTGATGCCCGAGCGTTCCTCGACGTCGAATTCCGGCCAGCAGGGAGCGAAGTTCTCGATGAAGATGCGGTCGCAATAATCGCCGAAGGTGTCGAAGAATTCCTGGCGCTGCGCCTCGGTGATGAGTTCGCCGGGGATCTTGATCGACACTTCCATGTCGCCCTTGTTGGCGTCCAGCCACTTCACGCCGGCGACGAACTTGTCGAAGTCGAAGTCGAAGCCGGTGAACTCCTGATAGGTCTCCCGGGTCATGCCGTCGACGGAGATGTTGATCTTGTCGAGACCTGCCTCGATCACCGGGCCGAGGCGCTCCGGCGTCAGGAAGGTGCCGTTGGTGGTCGTGTCGATATAGTCGACATAGCCGCTCTTCTTGGCATAGGCGATCATGTCGGCGAGGCGCTTGTTCAGGAAGGGCTCGCCGTCCTTGTACATGCGCAGCACCTTGATCGGCTTGCCGAAGCCGGCCAGATCGTCGATCGTCTTGGTGAAGACGTCGTATTTCATCGCGCCCTGATAGCGGCCGGTATCGGCGATCAGCTGGCGGTGACCCGTCGGACAGAAGGTGCACTTGAAATTGCAGGAACTCGCCGGATCGACAAAGACGATGAAGGGCGTTTCGAGCGGGATGACGGTCTCGAGCGGGGTCCGGTCATCGAGATTGATCCGCGGCTTCAACTGGGCTTTCATTCAGCGTCTCCGGCATTCGGGTAGGAGTGATCGCATTGCATAGACCGACCACAGCCGCCGGATCGGAGGGATGGATCGCCGCCGTTCCGAACTCCAGCAGGTCGCGCCTGCCGTATTCGTCGGCGATCCGTTCCGCCAACTGGCGTATCGTCGTCGGGATACCAGAACAAATGTTGATTGCGCCAGGCTGACCTGTCTCAACCACATCGGCGATCATCGCCCCAGCCTGCCGCACGTCGAGAAAGTCCCGAAGCTGCGTTCCCGCGGAAAGTCTTGCGACTTCGCCGCGACCAAGCCGTTCGCGGATATAAGGCACGAGACGGGCGGCATATTCCCCCTCGCCGTGCAGGTAGAAAAGCCTGCACCAGGAGAAGGTCGCCTCCGTCGTCGCGAAGTACTCTGTCAGCATATGGTAAACGGAAAGTTTACACGCCGCATAGAGTGTCGCAGGCTCAAGCGGCGCGTGGATCGTCAGCCGCTCCGACGGCAGGCGGTATTCCATGCAGGTGCCGACCCCGATGAAATGGCGGATTCCGGCTTCCGTGGCGCCCCGGACGAGCGCCAGCGTTCCCGTGACGCAATCGAGATTGAGCGGGGAATCGAGATATTTGCCCGGCTCGACATACCAGGCGGCGTGGATGACCGAATCGACGCCCTCCAGTCGTTCCGCCCACCAGTCGGCGGTCTCGGCAAAGAGATCCGCCGTGAGGATGGCATGCTCGGCCCTTGCGCCCTCCAGCAGGCGTGCCGCGCTGCCGGGGCGAAGCACCGGAACGACGTCATGGCCCGCTTCGGCGAGCCGGCGATGGATCTGGCGGCCGACGAAACCGGTGGCACCGGTCAACACGATCCTTGTCATGACAAGCTCCGGGAAAGGTCACGCCTGATAGATGGCACCAAAGGCAGGCGGACCGGCAGGTTGTTCGAATCATCCGGGATGACAGTTTAGACGAGCCGGGCGAATTGCGGACGGAAATGATCGAAGCCAAGCAGACAGGGGCACAGGTGCCGGTCGTGGCATCGCCGGAACGACCGGCGGTGGTTGCGCGCGCCCTCGCCGCCCTGCCCGACCGGTCTGCGTCGCTCGCCCTCCTTCGCGCCATCGCCGACAACACCTGCACGCCGGGCCCGGTTGTCCCGCGCCAGCCGCTGGCGCTCTACGGCGCCGGCAATCTCGGGCGGCTGGCGCGCGACCACCTGCGCGCCGTGGGCGAGGATTTCGACCTGGTCGTCGACCGCAATGCCGAGGCCCTGGCGGCTGGCGGCGAATGGGCCGGCACCCGGCTCGTCCATCCTGACGCGGTCGATGCCGAGACGAAGGCCCGGGCCATGCTCGCAGTCAGCATCGTCACCAGCCCCTATGTCCCGCTCCAGGCCGCCCTTGCGGCTGCAGGCTGGCGCGACATCGTGCCCTTCTACGACATCGCAGAATCCTTCCGCGACCGCCACCCGCTGTCGAACGGCTGGTTCGCCGAGCCCTTCTCCGACGATGACGTCGCGGCCGTCGGCGCGGTTCTCTCGGCCTGGGACGACGACCTGTCGCGCGCGCATCATCTGCAGTTCATCGCCTGGCGCCGCCTTCGGCAGGAATGGAGCTTCGACGGCGCGCCGGTGACCATCGACGACCGCTTCTTCATTCCGCCGATCCTCGGTGTGCTCAGACCGAACGAGCGCTTGCTCGATGCCGGCGCCCATCACGGCAGCGTCACGGCGCGCTTCATCGCGGAAACGGACGGCCAGTTCGCCTCGATCCTCGCCATCGAACCGGACGAGGAAAGCCGCGCCGTACTCGAGCAGACCCTCGACGGCCTCGCCTCGGATCAGCGAAGCCGCATCACCGTCAGCGATGCACTGCTCGACAGCGAATGCCGAACCGTCCGCTTTCATGATGGCCTCGGCTATGCCTCGCAGATCTCACCCACCGGAACGGACGAACGCGTGACCCAGACGCTCGACGCACTTAGCGCTGCCCCGAGCTTCGTGAAGCTGCATCTCGAAGGCGGAGAACTTGGCGCCCTCAAGGGCGGCATCGCGACCCTGCGCAAATATCGCCCGATCATCGTCGCGACCGTCTATCATGACGCCGACGGGATCCAGGCCACGCCCGCCTGGCTGATGGACAATCTCGACGGCTACCGTTTCCTGTTCCGGCTGCACAGCTGGTGCGGCACCGGTGCGGTCGTCTACGCCATACCGGAAGAACGGCAATGACGATCATTCCGAGCCTCGACCAGCTTGCCCGCACCTCAGCCGATATCCGCGCCTTCGCGCTGTCGCTGCCCAATCCGCAGCGTCCGCGCACGGCGATCTACGGCACCGGCTTTCTCGGCGCCTGGGCCTGTTCCTGGCTGAAAGACAACGGCTTCGACCTCGTCGCCTGCTTCGACGGCAATCCCGAACGCGCGGGCACCCAGTTCCAGGGCCTACCCGTCCATGCGCCGGAAACAATCGGCGAAATCGGTCCGGAACTGACGCTCATCACCGCGCGCCATGCGATCGGTCCGGTCAGCGCCAGGCTCGAAACTTTGGGTGTCGCCGGCCTGTCCTTCGACGCCTTCTATGCCGCGCTGCATTTCGAGGCCTTTGCCGCGGTCCACGAGCTTCTCGACGACGAGCGCTCGCGCGACGTGCTGCGCGCCGTCCTGGCCGCGATGCTGACGGGCGAAAAATCCTATTGCGAGGCGGTATTCGAGAAGGACCAGTATTTCTGCCTGCCGCGCTTCTGCGGCGTGGAGAAGGAGATCTTCATCGATGCCGGCGCCTATGTCGGCGACAGTGTCGAACGCTTCATCTGGACGCATTACGGCGTGTTCGCCAGGATCCATGCCTTCGAGCCCGGTGCGCGCCAGCATCGCGCGCTGAAGGCGAGGACGGATCGGCTCGTCGAGGAATGGGCGCTCGATCCGCAGGCGATTGTCATCAACCGCAGCGGGCTTGGCGCCGGCGAGGCGCAGATGGCGAGCGCCAGCCAGAGCGGACAGCTGCAGAGCCTGGCACTCGGCACGGCGGGTGCAGGCGCGGGTGCGGTTACCGTGACCTCGCTCGACCGCTATCTGGACGGCGCGCCGGCCAGCTTCATCAAGGCGGATGTCGAGGGCATGGAAATGGCCCTGCTGCAGGGGGCGGCCGAGACGATTGCGCGCTGCCGCCCAAAGCTCGCCATCTGCGTCTATCACTATCCGTCCGACATACCGCAAATCTCGAGCTACCTGAAATCGCTGGTACCGGACTACCGGTTCGCCCTGCGCCACCATTCCCCGCAACTCATGGAAACCGTGCTTTACGCCTGGACAGAGTGAAGCGGCCATTCAAGAGGAGTTACCCATGGATCCTGTCGAACACTTCCGCGACTACGTCGCCAACAATATCCGGGAAATCGGCGAGGACCGGGATTTCATCGGCCTGTCGAACATCTGGGTGCGGGAATCGATCCGCCACCGTTATGCGCAGAATTTCACCTGGCTCGGCCGGCCGATCATCCAGGTCCCGCAGGATACCTATGCGATCCAGGAACTGATCTGGACCTGCCGTCCCGATCTGGTCATCGAAACCGGCATCGCCCATGGCGGCTCGCTGGTGATGAGCGCATCGATGCTCGCCATGCTCGACTATTGCGACGCCGTGCAGGCGGGCACCGTGCTCGATCCGAAGGCCAGCCGCCGCAAGGTGGTGGGCGTCGACATCGACATCCGCGCCCACAACCGCGCCGCGATCGAAGCCCATCCGCTGACCCACAAGATCCACACCATCCAGGGCTCCTCGGTCGCCGACGACGTCTTCGCCCAGGTCAAGGCCCATGCCGAGGGATATGACCGGGTCATGGTCTTCCTTGATTCCAACCACACGCACGAACACGTGCTCGCCGAGCTTGAGCTCTATGCGCCGCTCACCTCGAAGGGCTCCTATTGCGTCGTCTGGGACACCGGCGTCGAAGACCTGCCGGCCGACATGTGCAACGACCGCCCCTGGGGCAAGGGCGACAACCCAAAGACCGCAGTCTGGGAATACATGAAGCTGCTGGAGAGCGAAGGCCGCACGGCGCGCGACGGCGAGCCGCTGAAATTCGCCTATGACAAGACGATCGAGAACAAGATCACCATCACCGCCTCGCCGGACGGCTTCCTGAAGCGCGTCTGAGCCTCGGCGAAATTCGGTCCCGAAAACAAATAAGGCCGCGGTCGTGACCGCGGCCTTTTCGTTTCCGCTTCGGCCGCCACGGCGGTCAGCTGGATTCAGGCGATGCGCTTCTGGGTCGTCTGGATCGGCCGCTTCTCGCCGACGGGCGTCATCAGTTCCTCTTCCCAGGGGAAACGCAGGCCGTCCGGCCGGACCTCGACCTGGTCGGCCGGGCAGATCAGGCCGTTGATGACGTCGAGCAGTTCCACCGGCGTCTTCACGCCGGCAATGTCGGAGCGGATGAAGGTACCGGCGAGGTTCGAGCCGCTGATCTGCAGGCTGAAACGCATGTCCTTGAACACGGGCTGGAAGTGTTCGAGGAATTTTCCCCGGCGCCAGTTCCTGAAGGCGGTCGCATAACCCTCCCGGACGATGTTGAACGATTCCTCGTCGCGGAACATCTCGGTGTTGAGGGCGCAGGACTTGGCGAAATTCTTTTCCCAACCGTCATAGGTCAGCTTGTACTTGGCGCGGAACCATTGCTGGCAAATGCCGATGGAGGCGGTGACCCCCAATATGCTCTGGAAGGGAAAGTCCCGCAGGAGTGGGTCGTCGTCGAAGTTGCGGCCGAGCTCGGCCATGAAGATGTCGACCTTCTTCTTGATGTCAGCGAGCTTGCCGATCGAATAGGAATTGCTCTCCGGACAGCTTCCCATGACCGAGAAGGTCCTCTGGCAGAAGGCAAAATGCTTGCCCTCGACCATCACCTTCATCGCCATGTCGTAGTCGATGACCGGGTGCTCGAAATAGCGCCCGCCATATTTGCGACGGATGCGGTCGAGCAGCTGGCGCGAGACCGCCGAATGATAGATCGAGTAGCCGGAGGTCGGAACGGTGGTCGCCTCGAACCAGCCGAACATGCGCTTGAGCAGTTGATCGCGCGGGACCTTCACCACGAAGGAATTGAAGGGCACGTGGATGCTGGTGTTCCTCTGGCCCGGCGAAGGCCAGCTATAGGTCGCGACGCCCCAGGCGAAGGCCTCCGTCTCCGGATTGGCGGCCAGCACCTTCTTCAGCACGATCATGACGTCGGGGTCGATATAGTCGTCGTCGCCGATCACGGTCACCCAGTCGCCGGTCGCAGCCGCGAGCGTGCGTTCCCAGTTCTCGATCATCGGCAGCGTGCGGTCGGTCGACGGCAGATAGACGATGCGCGGATCGCCGGCATGGGCGCGCATGTAGTCGTTCATCACCGACGGATCGTCGGAATTGTCGACGAAGACGAATTCGATGTCGTCGCGCCCGGTGCGCAGCAGGCCTTCGATGGTCTTCTGGAAATAGTATTGGCGATTGCGCGAGGGCACGCAGATCGACAGGCGCGTCTTCTCAGCCATGGTCTTCTCCGCTTCGGATCCGTCGGCGGCTCCGCTTATTGGTCGACGGTTCGACACCCACGACCCCGTCACTCCGGCCGAAGCGTTCCGCGCAATGGCGGCGTCGCAACCTTGATAGCCGGGGCATCGCTCTTCGGCAGCGGTTCGATCAGGGATGAACCGTCAATTTCGGCACTGCCGTCACGAACTTCCCATCCCAGCCGGTTATATACGAAAGCTGTCGCTTGATTTCTGTCTGAAGATTCCATGGCAGTATCACCACCCTTTCAGGCTTTTCGGATTTCAGGACGTCCTCGGAAACGACCGGTACCCGGCTGCCCGGCAGGAATGTGCCCTGCTTGGCCGGGTTCTTGTCGACGACGAAGGCGAGGAGATCCGGCTTCACGCCGGCAAAGTTCAACAGCGTGTTGCCCTTGGCCGCCGCGCCATAGGCGGCGACCCTGAGGCCCTGGCGCTGGCAGTCGATCAGGAATTCCAGGAAGTCGTTGCGCACGCGCTGCGCGGTGGCCTGGAAACCGGCATAGAAGGCAGGTTCGCGCATACCCGCCGCCGTCTCCGTATCCAGCATGACGACAACGCTCTCGCTCACCGGATGGGCGGCCGTATCGGCGCGGTCGGCGAAGACCCTGAGGCTTCCGCCATGCCAGGGCGTCGTCTCGACATCGAACACGCGCAGGCCGTTGGCGGCGAAGATGCGCTCGACGGCGGTCAGCGACAGGTAGGAGTAATGCTCATGGTAGGCGGTGTCGAACTGCGCTTCCGTCACCATGTTGAGCAGGTGGGGGAACTCGAAGGTGGCAACACCCGTCGGCTTCAGCAGCCGGGCAAAGCCGGCGACGAAGTCGTTGATGTCGGGCACATGGGCGAGCACGTTATTGGCCGCCATCAGGTCGGCGCCCCAGCCCTCGGCCGCAAGGCGCGCGGCAAGCTCGACGCCGAAGAAATCCTCGACGATCTCGATGCCCTTCTCGCGCGCCGCCGTCGCCGTGCTGGTGGTCGGCTCGACTCCGAGGCAGCGAATGCCGCGGGCCTTCACATATTGCAGCAGGTAGCCGTCATTGGCGGCGATCTCGACGACGCCGGAGGTCGGGCCAAGCCCGAAACGCTCGGCCATGGACGCGACATAGGCCTCGGCATGGCCGAGCCACGAGCTCGAGAACGAGCTGAAATAGGCATAGCTCTCGGAGAAGAAGGTCTCGCGCGAGGCAAAATCCTCAGTCTGCACGAGAAGGCATTCGTTGCAGACCCGGATCACCAGCGGATACCACAGTTCCGGCTTTCCGAGATCGCCCTGCCGGACATAGGAATTCGACGGCGGCGCGGTGCCGAGGTCGAGAAAGGGACCCATGTTCTGCGACTGGCAGTGACGACACTTCATGCGGCAAGTCCTCGGTAGTCGATGCCAAGCTGGGGGTGAGCCGCATCGCGCGGCGACAGGTGCGCGACCGGCAGGGGCCAGGCGATGGCGAGCCGCGGATCGGTCGGGCTCAGCCCCCCCTCCGCCTCGGCGCGATAGGGGGCCGAATGGGCGTAGATCATCCGCACATCGTCGCTCAGCGCCTGGAAGCCGTGCGCGAAGCCCTCGGGGATGAGGAAGGAACAGGCATTGTCGGCCGAAAGCTCGACCGCGACATGATTAAGGAAGGTCGGCGAGCCCTGCCTGAGGTCGACCGCCACGTCGAGGATGCGGCCGGCGACGCAGGTCACGAGCTTGATCTCGCTGTAGGGCGGGTTCTGGAAGTGCATGCCGCGAACCGTGCCGGCAAAGCGCGAGGCGCTCTCGTTGACCTGGGCGACCGGCCCGCGCCAGCCGATTTCGGCCAGTTCCTCGGCGCAGAACAGGCGAGAGATATGCCCCCGCTCGTCGGCGATCTTGCGCCTTCTCAGGACCAGCAGTCCCTCGATCGGGGTCGTCTCGACTTCGAAGCGCGGGGTCATACGGCCGCTCTCAGGGGAAGGTCGTAGGCCGCCTCGAAGGCGGCGATATCGGCGCGGCAGAGGTCGAGCGCCGACCCACCCGAGGCAAGCCGGCGATACCAGTCCATCGTCCGGGTCACGGTTTCGTCGAGGTTCCAGACCGGCCGGTAGCCGAGCGTGTCGCGGGCACTGGACGAATCCAGCATCAGGTAGCCCGCCTCGTGCGGCCCTTCCGAGCCGTCGCCGAGAACGACCGTGCCGCCGCCATAGGCCGCCTGAGCCTTGTCGAGCACGGTCGCGACCGTTGCCGCCGCCTGGTGGTCGGGGCCGAAATTGAGGCTCGGGGCGAAAGACGGCTGATCCCACAGCCGCTCCGCCATCATCAGGTAACCGTTCAGGGGCTCCAGCACGTGCTGCCAGGGCCGCACCGCCTGAGGACGGCGCACCATCAGCGGGCGGGCGGCGCCCCAGGCCCGGACGGCATCGGGGATCAGGCGATCCTCGGCCCAGTCGCCGCCACCGATCACATTGCCGGCACGCGCGGTCGCAAGGCCGATGCCGCGGGCGGAAAAGAAGGAGGAGCGATAGCTGGCGGTCACGATCTCGGCGGCCGCCTTGCTGGCGCTGTAAGGGTCGTGGCCGCCGAGCGGATCGGTTTCGACGAAGGGAACTGCCGTCTCCGGATTGGCATAGACCTTGTCGGTGGTGACGACGACGATCGAACGCACGTCGGGGGCGATGCGCAGCGCATCGAGCAGGTTGGCCGTGCCCTGGACATTGGTTTCGTAGGTGCCGATCGGATCGCGGTAGCCGGCGCGCACCAGTGCCTGGGCGCCGAGATGCAGGACGATTTCCGGCTTGGCCAGCATGACGCGGGCCGCGACTGCATGGCGATCGCGCAGGTCGCAGATCTCGGCCGCCACCGGCTTGCCGTTGATCAGGCCAAAGAGCGACGGGGAGGTCTCGGGCACCAGCGACAGGCCGGTCACCTTGGCGCCCATTTCGGCGAGCCACAGCGCGAGCCAGCTTCCCTTGAAGCCGGTATGGCCGGTCAGGAGGACACGCTTGCCTTTCCAGAACGCGGGATTGGCCATGGTCACCACGTCTTCCACGGCGGATTGCCGCTGTTCCACAGGCTTTCCAGATGAACCTTGTCGCGCAGCGTATCCATCGGCTGCCAGAAGCCGGTGTGGAAGAAGGCCTTGAGCTGGCCGTCATTGGCGAGCCCGGACAGGGGCTCGGCCTCCCAGCTGGTCGAATCGTCGGCGATGCGGTCGATGCATCTCGGGTCGAGAACGAAGAAGCCGCCGTTGATGAAGCCGCCCTCGCCCTCGGGCTTCTCGACGAAGCCTTCGACCGTGTCGCCATCGAGCTTCAGCGCGCCGAAGCGGGCGGGCGGGCGAACCGCCGTCACCGTCGCCTGGCGGCCGTGGCTCTTGTGGAAACGAACCGTCGCGCCGATGTCGACGTCGCACAGGCCGTCGCCATAGGTGAAGCAGAAGGCTTCCTCGTCCTTGAGATAGTCGGCGACGCGCCTGAGCCGCCCGCCGGTCATCGAGTTCTCGCCGGTATCGACCAGCGTCACCCGCCAGTTCTCGGCGCTCTTGCGGTGGAACTGCAGGCGGTTTTCGGCCAGGTCGAAGGTGATGTCCGACATGTGCAGGCCGTAATTGGCGAAATATTCCTTGATCACATAGCCGCGGAAGCCGCAGCAGATGATGAAGTCACGGATGCCGTGGCCGTGATAGAGCTTCATGATGTGCCAGAGGATCGGCCGCCCGCCGATCTCGATCATCGGCTTGGGCTTCAGGTGGGTTTCTTCGGCAATACGCGAACCGAGACCGCCGGCGAGAATGACGGCCTTCATTGAAAACGCCCGTCGGCCAGACCGGATACCGGCTTGCCGGCACCCCGTTCATCGTATCCCGCAGCAAAACCCATGATTTGTCCCACGCCCCACGAACATTCCATCGTGGGCGCAGGCTAGCGGACGAAGCTGTCGTCAAACTTGACGAGCGAGAGGGGGTTCGGCGGCCGGGGGCCGCCGCCCGTTCAGAACCCGCCTGCGGCGAGGCGGCGGCGCAGCGCGCCGATGTCGTTCGTGGTGTCCTGCGTGAGGCGCTCTTCCCAGGCCAGCGCCGTTTCGACAATCACGTCGAGATCGGCATAGTGCGGCACCCAGCCGAGCGTCTGGCGTGCCAGCGTCGAATCGGCGACGATGAAGGCTGCGTCGCCGGCGCGGCGCGGGCAGTATTCGACGGCAAACGGGCGGCCGGAGACCCGGGCCACGGCGCCCAGGACGTCTAGCACGGAATAGCCCGATCCATAGCCGCAATTGGCGACCAGCGACGGCTCGCCGCGACGCAGATAGGCAAGCGCCCGCAGATGCGCCTGAACCAGGTCGCTCACATGGATGTAGTCGCGAACACCCGTGCCGTCGTGTGTCGGGTAGTCGGTGCCGTAGACCGCGACCGATCGCCGCTTGCCGAGAGCGGTCTCGCAGCCCACCTTGATCAGATGGGTCGCACGGTCGGTCGACTGGCCGGTCCGGCCCTTCGGATCGGCACCGGCGACGTTGAAATAGCGCAGCGCGACATAGCGGAAGTCATGGGCGCGGGCGGTGTCGCGCAGCATGAGTTCGCTCATCAGCTTGGACTGGCCATAGGGATTTTCCGGCAGGAGCGGCGCGGTTTCCTTGACCGGCTCGGCGGCCGAAGGCGTGCCGTAGACGGCGGCCGTCGACGAAAAGATCAGCTTGTCGATCCCGGCCTTGACGGCCGCCGACAGCAGGTTTCGCGTATTGCCGGTGTTGTTCTCGTAATAGCCGAGCGGATCGGACACCGATTCCGGCACGACGATCGAACCGGCGAAATGTATGATCGCCTCGATCTCGTTCTCGAAGAAGACCTGCCGCAACAGATCCGCGTCGCCGATGTCACCGAGGTAGAACCGCGCCTGAGGCGCGACGGCCCAGCGGAAACCTGTCGACAGCCGGTCGATGACCACCACGTCCTCGCCCGCATCCAGCAGAGCCCAGACCATGTGGCTTCCGATATAGCCGGCCCCACCCGTTACCAAGATCGCCATGTTCGTACTTCCCGCAATTCATTCACGGGAGGAACCTAGGCAATGTCCGCTTTAATTTTGCTTACAATCCGCAGTCATGCTCAGTATTGATACAGTTTAATTCCAAGTATAGAAAACACACTATTGCAAATTTCGCTAGAATTTTATCGATCGGGGTGCGAAGGATGAAACCCGCGCGCCATCCCGGAGATCAGAGCGCCAGGATGTAGCGGCACAGCCGGTCGGCCGCTTCCTCGATCTGTTTCGGATTGCGCAGGAAACAGGCGCGCAGGAAGCTTTCGCCTCCCTTGCCGAAGGCGGAACCCGGTGCCAGCGCCACGCCGGTGCGATCGACGATGTCGAGCGCCGCCTGGCGGCTGTCGGTGATGCCGTCGATCTTGAGGAAGGCGTAAAGTGCGCCTTCGGGCTTCAGGGTCTCGACCCGGTTGGTGGCGATCAGCGCGTCGCACAACAGGTCGCGCGACTTCGCCGCGCGTTCGAAGTTCTCGCGGACGAAGCCGTCACCCAGATCGAGCGCCGCCACCGCGCCGCGCTGCATGAACTGGGCAACCCCGGAGGTGGAATACTGGATGAGGTTTTCGAAGACCTGTCCGGTTTCCGGCGGAGCGACGATCCAGCCGACTCGCCAGCCGGTCATCGACCAGTTCTTGGAGAAAGAATTGGCGAACAGCACGCGGTCGCCCTCGACCATGACGTCGAGGAAGGACGGCGCGCGGTGTCCGCCGCCATAGTAGTAGAGCGCATAGATCTCGTCGGCGAGGATCCACAGGCCGTGGCGGCGTGCGAGTTCGAGGATCGCCTTCAGGTCTTCGTGGGTTGCCGTCCAGCCAGTGGGATTGGACGGCGTGTTGATGAACAGCCCACGCGTCCTCGGCGTGATCGCCTGCTCCAGCTTGTCGATGTCGAGCGACCAGCGGCCATTGGCGAAAGTGAGCGGAAGCCCGACGGCGCGGCCGCCGGCGATTTCGATGGCCGAGATGATGTTCGGCCAGGCCGGCGACAAGTAGATCATCTCGTCGCCGGGCTCTGTGACCGCCTGGACGGCAAGCGCGATCGCCTGCATGCCCGAGCCGGTGACGTAGAAGTGTTCCGGCGAAAGCTCGACGCCGAAATGGCGGGCATAGTAGCGTGACAGCGCCTCGCGCAGCTCCGGGATACCGCGCTGCCAGGTGTAGAAGGTTTCGCCGCCCAGGAGCGCATCGCTCGCCGCGCGGTTGATGAATTCGGGGCTGGGAAGATCGCCCTCTCCCGCCCAGAGTGGCAGCAGCCCGTCGCGTCCACGGGCATAGTTGATGATCTCGACGATCCCGCTTTCGGGGGCGGCAAGGGCGCGCGGGCTGAGATCCTTCACAAGCGACATGGCAAGCCTCTTCAATTCGGCGTTTGTTCGTAAGCCAAGAGGTCTAGCCGATTGCGCCGGGAAAATCCCATGACAATCCTTGAGGGCAGAATCGATTCCGGTGATGGATGTGCGAACGGCCCGCTCCCGGCACCGCCGGGAGGCAAGCCTCTGCGGATGCCGATGTCAGCGCGACTTCAGCAGGTCGCGGATCTCGGTCAGGAGTTGGATGTCGGCCGGCGGCGGGGCGGCGTCCGCCTCCTTCTTCTCCTGCTTGTCGAGCGAGGCGCGTAGCGTGTTCACGCCCTTGACCATGAGGAAGATGATCCAGGCGAGGATCAAGAAGTTGATGATGACGGTGATGAAATTGCCATAAGCGAAGACCGCGCCCTGTTCGCGGGCAGCTTCGAGCGAGGTGGCGGTCACCTTGGAACTCAGCGGCAGGAAATAGTTGGAGAAATCGAAGCCGCCGAAGACGACGCCGACCAGCGGCATAACGATGTCCTGGACCAGCGAATTGACGATCAAGCCGAACGCCCCGCCGATGATCACACCGACCGCGAGGTCCATGACATTGCCGCGCGCAACGAAGGTTTTGAACTCGTTCAGCATTTCCCATCTCCTTCAACTCGTCGACGATCCGTGGCCGTCTTTTTCTGCGGCGCCCGGGCTTCCCAATGATTAGCGAAAGACAAACCATTCGGGAACCGTGAAATTGCGCTGCGCTTTCGGCCGCGTTCGACTTAAGGTCAATTCGCAAGCGATTTCAAAACGTCAGAACTTACCATAAGCTCTGCCTGACATTGGAACGCCGTTCTAGAGGAGGAAGCGTGCTTCCAGGATGGATCATCTTCGCGTCGGCCTTCGCCTATCTGTTGCTGCTGTTCGCGGTGGCGAGCTACGGCGACCGGAAGACCCGTACCCATGGCGTGCCCGAGAACGGCCGGCCGATTGTCTACGCGCTCAGCCTCGCGGTCTACTGCACCTCCTGGACCTATTTCGGCGGCGTGGGACTTGCGGCCGAGCACGGCCTGGAATTCACCGCCATCTATATCGGCCCGATCCTGATGTTCACCATCGGCATGCCGATCGTCCGGCGGATCATCGATCTGGCCAAGGCGGAGAAGCTGACCTCCGGCGCCGATTTCATCGCCGCCCGCTACGGCAAGAACCCGATCGTCGGCATGCTGGTGACGATCATTTGCCTGGTCGGGACCATTCCCTATATCGCCCTGCAACTGAAGGCCGTCTCTAGCTCCGTCTCCGCCATGGTCGACCCGACCGAATACGGCATCGGCACCGGCAATCTTTATTTCATCGATCTGCCGCTGGTGGTCGCCTTCCTGCTCGCCTGCTTCGCTGTCGTCTTCGGCACGCGCCACACGGACGCGACCGAGCACCAGGACGGGCTGATCCTCGCGATCGCCATGGAATCGGTCGTAAAGATGGTGGCGTTCTGGACGCTCGGCATCTACGTGGTCTTCTTCCTGTTCAACGGTCCGGCCGACCTCTGGCAGAAGGCCACGGCGAACGAGGCCGTCATGACGGCGCTGTCGCACCAGACGCCGATCAGCCGGTGGCTGCTGCTGATCGCGCTGTCGGCCTTCGCCATTATCATGCTGCCGCGCCAGTTCCACGTCACCGTGGTCGAGAACCGCACCAACCGCGAACTGAAGCTCGCCGGCATCCTGATGCCGCTCTATCTGGTGGCGATCAACATCTTCGTCCTGCCGGCCGCCATCGGCGGGATCATGACCTTCGATGGCGGCGGCGACGCCGACCTCTATGTCCTGTCGCTGCCCCTGCATGGCGAGATGCGGATCGTCTCGCTCATCACCTTCCTCGGCGGCTTCTCCGCCGCGACTGCCATGGTGATCGTCGCCTCGGTCGCGCTGGCGATCATGGTTTCGAACGACATGATCCTGCCGATCTTCCTTCGGCAGAAGCTGCTGACGCGGCCGAGCCAGCGCGACGATTTTGCCAAGACGCTGCTACACATCCGCCGTTCGGCGATCTTCGCCGTCATGCTGCTCGGCTATGTCTATTACCGCTCCGCCGACAACACGACAGGGCTCGCCTCGATCGGTCTCCTGGCCTTCGCCGCCATCGCCCAGATCGCCCCGGCCCTGTTCGGGGGACTTCTGTGGCGCCGGGCGAATGCCCGCGGTGCCATCGCCGGGCTCAGCACCGGCATCTTCGTCTGGGCCTACCTGCTGTTTCTGCCAAGCCTCGGCGCCGAGGACAACTCGCAGATCGCCTCGTCGATCCTCGGTTTCCTCATCCCCGGGGTCGAGATGTTCAGCCCGGCCCATGCCGATCCGCTGGTCAATGCGACTCTTCTCAGTTTGCTGCTCAACACCGCCGCTTTCATCATCGGCTCGCTCAGCCGCAATCCGCGGCCTGTCGAGCGCATCCAGTCGGGCATTTTCGTCAAGCGTCATCCCCGCTCCCAGTTCGCCACGCGCGGCTGGAAGACGCGGGTCACCGTCGGCGACCTCAAGGCCGCCATCGCCCGCTATCTCGGCGACGAGCGCATGACGCGCTCCTTCCGCTCCTACGAGCGGGCGGCCGGCCGGCGGCTGGACGACGACAGCCCGGCCGACATGGCCTTCATCCACTTTTCCGAGCAGTTGCTCGGCAGCGCGATCGGCTCGTCCTCGGCCCGGCTCGTGCTGTCGCTGATCCTGCAGAAGGCCGAGGACACGTCGGCCGACACGGCCTGGCTGCTCGACCAGGCGAGCGAGGCGCTGCAGTATAACCAGGACATGCTGCAGACCGCGCTGTCGCAGATGGACCAGGGCATCGCCGTGTTCGACGCGAGCAACCGGCTGACCATCTGGAACCGAAGGTTCCGCAGCCTGCTCGACCTGCCCGAGCATGTCGGCCAGGTCGGCTTCCCGCTGACCGAAATGGTCGCTATCCTCGCGCAGCGCGGCGACGTCGCCGCCGGCGACCAGGCGCAGCTGGTCAAGCGCTTCCACCAGTTCGACAAGCCGTTCCGGCTGGTCACGGCGGCCGGCGAGCGCATCATCGAGGCGCGCTGCAATCCGATGCCGGACAAGGGCTTCGTCGCGACCTTCACCGACATCACCAGCCAGGTGGCGGCCGACAAGGCACTGAAGCAGGCGAACGAGACGCTCGAACAGCGGGTCAGCGAGCGCACGGCCGAGCTGACGCGGGTCAACCATGCGCTGGCCGAGGCGCGGGCCGCGGCAGACGAGGCGAATATCGGCAAGACCCGGTTCTTCGCCGCGGCCGGCCACGACATCCTGCAGCCGCTCAATGCAGCGCGGCTCTATTCCTCGTCGCTGGTCGAGCGGCTCGGCGATTCCGACAACAGCGCGCTGGTGCGTAACATCGACTCCGCGCTGGAATCGGTCGAGATCATCCTCGGCGCCGTGCTGGACATCTCAAGGCTCGACACCGGCGCGATGAAGCCGCGGCTCGCCACGGTGCCGCTCCAAGGGCTGCTGGAGCGCATCGAGACCGACTTCGCGCCGATCGCCCGCGAGAAGAACCTCAAGCTGGTGGTCATGCCGACCTCGCTCACCGTCCGCTCCGACCCGAACCTGCTGCGGCGGCTGGTGCAGAACCTCGTCTCCAACGCCATCAAATATACCCCGTCGGGCCGCGTGCTCGTCGGCGCGCGGCGCGCCGGCCAGGAGGTCGTCATCCAGGTGATGGATTCGGGCATCGGAATTCCGGCGTCGAAATTCCGCACCGTGTTCAAGGAATTTGCCCGTCTCGAGGAGGGCATGCGCACGGCGTCGGGCCTCGGGCTCGGCCTGTCGATCGTCGACCGCATCGCCCGCGTGCTCAACCACCCGGTACAGCTCTCTTCCAAGCAGGGCAAAGGAACCACCTTCCGCGTCGTCATGCCGCTCGACCAATCGGCACCGGCGACGGCGACGGTGTCGGACATGCCGGCCGGCAGCAAGGGAGCGATACCGCTGAAGGGCCTGCGGGTCCTGTGCATCGACAACGAGCCCAAGATCATCGAGGGCATGGAGCTGCTGCTGTCGGGCTGGGGCTGCACGGTCACCTCCGCCGGGTCGATCGAAGCGCTCGACGCGATCGTCGCGGCAGACAGGACCCCGCCCGACGTCATCATCGCCGACTACCATCTCGGCGACGGCAGCGGTATCGGCGCGATCCTGCGGCTCAGGGCGCTCTACGAGAGCGACCTTCCCGCCCTGCTCATCACGGCCGACCGTACGGCGGAGGTCCGCGCGGAAGCGGAGCGGCAGAACATCACCCTGCAGCACAAGCCGGTGCGGCCGGCCGCACTGCGGGCCTTCATCACGCAGGTCTCCGCCGTTAAACGGACGGCTGCGGAATAGGCCTTGCCGCGCACCAGCCGGGATCGGCCGCCTATCTGCCGGCCATGGCAGCCACCTGCGGCGGACGCTCCGGCGCCGGCCACGCGGCACGAAGATCGGCAGTGACCGCCTTGCGGCCCAACGTTTCCCAACCATCGCGATCGGCCTTTACATAGCGCCGGAAGGCAAAGCCGGTGCGGCCGCGCAGGGTGGCTGCGACGACCTCGTCGGGCAGGATCAGACGCCGGCCATAGACCCGACGCTGCGGCAATCGCATCTCCGGCAACACGGTGTTGACCAGTTCGGTGCAGAAGGTGCAGGCCGTGGTGTCGAGATCGAAATAGTAGTCGAAGGGCATGCCCACGCGCTTGTAGAACTCGATCAGCGCCTGGCGCCGGCGCGCGGGGCTGAGGCCGGTCGGCCGCAACTGGGCGATCGCATCGGCGTCGAGCGCCAGCGGCGCGTCCGACAGGTGAACGCCCTTGTTGTCCGCCTCGATGAACAGCGCGCCCTTGCGGATGGCATCATGATGCTTGCGGATCGCCGGCTGATCCCACACACCCGCGCGGCGCAACTGCCTCTCGGTGCCGACATAGATGGCGGCATGGCCGAAATGGCCGGGGATGGCGTGACCCGACAGGCGCCCCTTGTTGTTCACGGTGACGATGTCGAGCGGCTGGAGCCCTGCCAGGATGGTCCCCATGGCCGGCTCGTGGCGCAGCAGGTAGCCCTTGCGCCAGACGGTGGCGGCGACCAGCTTGCCGATCGCCGGGGCGAACGGTTCAGCCAATGTGACGAGGCCATTCGGGTAGCGTTCCGGCCGCTGGCAGCAATCGCCGAGCCGGACGTCGCCCGGCTGCGGGACGGGCGACGGCTTCTGGACGGTCGTGCAGGCCGAAACGAACAGCACCAGGCCAAGGAAGAGGGCGCGCGCCAGCGGACGAACGAGCGTCAAGATGTCAGATGCCATGATCACCCCCATTGCTGGGGGAACGCCGGAAAACACGGCGCATAGAAGCAGTTGTCATGCGGAAGCAAGGCCTGTCCCCACCCTTGCGCGGACCCCGATCCGCGCGCCGGCACCATTCATCCAAACTCTTGCAGATACCTAGTCCGACGCGCGCGGCAAATCAATCGGCGTGGGAACTGGCCGAAGGTCTCATGTCCGCGCCGGAATTACCAGGATTTCAGCGCCCGCAGCGTGGGCGTCTTCTTGAACATGTGCTCGTCCATGCGGGCGAGCAGCCGGTCCAGCAGTTCGACCGCCTGGCCGACAGCGGGGCCCTTGTTGAGCATGACGCATTCCGCCCGGGCGGCCATGGCCGCATCGGTCATTTCGCCACGGGTCGGTATGCCCTCCCGCACCAGGTCTTCGAGAACCTGCGTCGCCCAGACTGCGGGTACCGAGGCGGCTTCGCTGATCCACAGGATCTCCTCCTGCATCTCGGCCAGCCGTTCGAAGCCGATCTCGGCGGCAAGGTCGCCGCGCGCGATCATCACGCCGAAGGGGCCTCGCCGCCGCGCCCGGGCGATCAGGGCCGGCAGGTTGCGTACGGCCTCGGGCTGCTCGATCTTGGCGATCAATCCGAGCGTGCGGTCGGCCATGCCATGGCGGACGAGCATACTGTCGAGCAGGTCGATGTCGTCGGGGCGGCTGACGAAGGAATAGCCGATCATGTCGGCGCATTCGATCACGGTCACGAGGTCGGTCTCGTCCTTGGCCGTCAGCGGCGACAGGCCGAGTGCTGTGTCCGGCAGATTGATGCCCTTTTCCGGCTTCAGCTTCGAGCCGCGCGCCTTGGTCTTTTCGACGCGGATCACCGCCTCGCCGTCGCCGAGGCTTTCCACCACGGCTTCCAGCTTGCCGTCATCATAGCGCACGCGGTCGCCGACCGAGAGGCGGGTAACCATTTCCGGCAGCGACACGCCGGCGGAATAGATGACATCCGCGCAAGTGCGCGGCACGCCCGATGCGACGAGGCGGATGCGGTCCCCGGCCTGGAGCCTCGCCTTCTTGTCCGGCAGGGCGACGGCGGCGGTGCGGATCTTCGGTCCGGCAATATCCATCAGCACGGTGATGTCGCGGCCGGTCTCCTTCGCCGCTGCGCGGACGAAGCCGGCCATGGCCCGCCAGGCGTCCGGGCCGTCATGCGCACAATTGATCCGCGCCACGTCCATGCCGCGGCGGGCGAGGTCGAAGATGAAGTCGGGGCCGTCCGCCGCCTCGCTCGGGAGCGTGACCATGATCCGGGTGCGGCGATTGGCCGGCGGCTTGCCGAACAGCGCCGAGGATGCCTCCCCGAGGCGCGCTTCGCCGTCGAAGAACTCCGCCTCGGACGGCATGGCCATCGGCTTTTCGCGGCCGGCGAGCGCCGCAAGCGCGACGATCACGGCATCCAGCGTCGGCAGCACACGGCTTTCCAGCCGGCCGAGCGACGACAGGCCAAGGCACATCAAGCGACGCTGCAGCGGCCGGAGATCATGGTGGCGCAGGCAGAGATAGTGAGCGAGGTTGGCGATCGCGGGGTCGGCCGGGGTCCCTTCGCTTTCGCAGAAACCGGCAATCAGCGGCGTCGCGGCCTCGACCACGGACACCCGCAGCGCCAGCAGTTCATCGAGCAGGGCAGAGGCCTGCAATGCCTCGCGACGGAAATCCTGGCTGTTCATGCACGTTCCCCTCTTCCGCCACCCGTTCCCACCGCCGGCAGTGCTTGGGAGGATGCGGCTGCATGGGCATACGGAGGCAAAAGACATTCTAACCGATCGTCTTGAACGATATATGACGAAATCCGCATGCGACCGATCGCCTCGGAAAACGACCGCCCCCTCCTTCCGGCCAATAGCGCGCGGCGCAAATCCCCCCTAGTTTGTCCGTCCGATCGTTCATCGCCAGGGAGGGGCCATGCGGATCGCCATCATGTCGGACATTCACGCCAATCGCCAGGCGTTCGAGGCCGTTCTCGCCGCCGCGAGCGGGCGGGGCGCGACGCGTCACGTGATCCTCGGCGACATCGTCGGCTATGGCGGCGATCCGGTCTGGTGCGTCGACAAGACGATGGAGCTCGCTGGCGGCGGCGCGATCGTCATTCGCGGCAACCATGACCAAGCCGTGTCCGATCCGTCGGTGTCGATGAACGAGACCGCGCGTGCGGCGATCGACTGGACGCGCACCCAGCTGAGCGAAACGCAGAAGGCCTATCTCGCCGGGCTGCCGCTGGAAATCGAGGACGGCGAACGGCTCTATGTGCATGCCGACGCATCCGCGCCTGCCCGCTTTCACTATGTCAGCGACGCGGAGACCGCGGCCGCGCATCTGCAGGCCTGCCGCGCCCGGGTCAGCTTCTGCGGCCATATCCACCGTCCGGCGCTCTATTGTCTGGGCGCGAACGGCAAGACCACGCCGTTTGCCCCCTCGTCCTCGACCGGAATTCCGCTTTTGCCGCAGCGCCGGTGGTTGGCCGTGATGGGGGCCGTCGGGCAGCCGCGCGACGGCAATCCCGCCGCCGCCTACGGCATTCTCGACACCGACCGGGGCGAACTCGAATATCACCGGGTCGGCTACGACATCGAGGGCGCGGCGGCGAAAATCAGGGCCGTGGGGCTTTCCGAGGGGTTGGCCACCAGGCTGTTCAAGGGCAAATGATCCGGGGGGACGGGAGCGCATGCCGAAGGTCAGAGTACATCCGGGCGACGTGATTGACGGCTTCACGATCGGCGAACTCGCCCATCGCGGCGGCATGGCGCAGCTCTTCAGCGTCACCCACCCGGACCACGACTTCCCCATGCTGATGAAGGTGCCTGAAATGGGGGCCGGCACCGATCCGGCAATGATCGTCGGTTTCGAGATGGAACAGATGATCCTGCCCCGTCTCACGGGCCGCCATGTGCCGCGCTTCGTCGCCAACGGCGATTTCGCCACCCAGCCCTATATCGTGTTCGAACGGCTCACCGGCAAATCGCTCTATCCGATGCTCGACGATCTGCCCCGGCCGGCCGAGGAGGTCGCCTCGCTCGGCTGCCGGATCGCCGCGGCCCTCGTCGACCTGCACCGTCAGAACGTCGTCCATCTCGACATCAAACCGTCGAACATCATGTTTCGCGAGACCGGCGAG
Organism: Allorhizobium sp. GW101-3B10; assembly: GCF_059424725.1. Classification (NCBI taxonomy): domain Bacteria; kingdom Pseudomonadati; phylum Pseudomonadota; class Alphaproteobacteria; order Hyphomicrobiales; family Rhizobiaceae; genus Allorhizobium; species Allorhizobium sp. GW101-3B10. Next base: position 3,319,306 of record NZ_JBWKZR010000001.1, read on the forward strand.
GCCGTGCTGATCGACTACGGCCTTGCCCGCCACCTGCTTTTGCCCGACCTGATGGACGAGGAATTTCGCCTGCCCTACGGCACGGCGCCCTATATGGCGCCGGAGCAGATCCTCGGCGTGCGCAGCGACTTCCGCAGCGACATCTTCGCGCTCGGCGTGCTGATGTACTTCTTCGCCACGACCAAGCGCCCGTTCGGCGATCCGCAAAGGCTGAAAGGCCTGAAGAAGCGGCTCTGGCGCGATCCCGTGCCGCCGCGGGCACTGGCGCCCGACCTGCCCAAGCCGCTGCAGGAGGTGATCCTGCGCTGCCTCGAGGTCAACCCGGCCCGCCGCTATCCGACGGCGGCACAGCTGATGATGGACCTGCAGGATCTCTCCAAGGTCACGCTGACCACGCGGAGCGAAAAGCTGAGGCGCGACGGCTGGGGGGCGGTCATCAAGCGGCGCTTCAACCCGGACCCGATGGAACTGCTGCGCCCGCAAGCCGCCGCGGAAAGTGCGGCCGGCGCGCCGATCGTCATGGTGGCGATCGACCTTTCGGACGGTTCCGCCGAACTCGCCGACGCGCTGCGCCTCAGCGTCAGCCGCATCATCGAGAAGACGCCCAATGCCCGCATCGCTTGCCTGAACGTGCTGAAGATCGCCCGCATCAGCCTGGAAAGCGACCTCGACGCCGAGGGCAACAACAAGCACGTGGCGCGGCTGGTGCAGCTCAAGCACTGGGCCGAACCGCTGAAGGCGCCGGAGGGCTCGATCACCTATCACGTGATCGAAGCCGTCTCGCCGGCCGCGGCGATCCTCGACTATGCGCGCGAGAACATCGTCGACCACATCGTCATGGGCGCCCGCGCCAATTCCGCCATGCGCTCGCTGCTCGGCAGCGTGTCGGGCGAAGTGGCGGCCCAGGCGCCTTGCACCGTGACCGTCGTCCGGGTGCGCCACGCCGCCGAGCCGGCGGAATGAACCGTAGCCGGAACGGTTTCGGCTAGAGGCGCAAGGACCAGACCGTCGCATGGGGAACGGCATCGGGCGCCGCCGAAAGACGGGCCGAGCGGACCGGTTCGAAGCCGTCGATGCGCTTGGAACCGGCGATCCGGCCGTCATCGACGAAGACCTCGATAGAGCCGTAGTCGAGGAAGATGCGCACCCGGCACACCTGTGCCCCCTCGACGATGTAGCGCGGCGCGATGCGGCCCTGCCGCTCATAGCGCAGCCAGAGCCCGGTCTCGTCCTGCACCAGGCCGAGCGTGACCCCAGGATGGTCGAATGTGAGGTCGAAGGGAAGCCCGGCCTCGCGCAGCTCGAACAGCAGCTCCACCGCGCCATTGACGAAGGCAACGGTTTCGCCGGCCGCCAGCCGCGTCCGGTCGATGATGTGGCTGCGCAGGCTTTCCGCCGCGCCGATCGGCGGGGTGAGCAGCTGCCCTCCCTCGAGCTTCAGCGTGCGCGGCAGGGTCATCGCCGAGGGAAAGTCGACCGCCGGGCCGGTATCCGCCCAGTTGCCGAGCCAGCCGATGCCGACCGGGTTCGCCCCATCCATGAAGGCCTGGAAGGCATAGTTGTCGGTGATGAAGTCGAGTTCCCGGGAAAACTCCCGCGAAAACGCCCTGCCGTCGAACCAGCCGACATCGACCATGGTGAGATTCTGCCGGCCGGTGCGCTCGTCCGTGCCGTTCATCAGGCCATAGATCAGTGCCCAGCGGGTGGCGGGGTCCGTCGCTTCGCCGTCGAGCGGCAGCAGGCAGGGGCATTCGATCGCCGTGGTCCTGTGGCGCGTCTCGACCATCAGCTTGCCGAGATAGGTCCAGCCGCCGGCTGCCTGCGGATCCTGCGTCTCGTAGAGCAGGATCACGCCGCATTCGTCGCTCTGGCTGCCAAGCAGCATCTTCCAGCGCCCGTCGGGACCCTTGAAGACGTAAGGATCGCGGAAATCGAGCGTCAGCCCCTCGCCGTCCGGCCGGTGCGGCAGGATGACCGAAGCCTCGCCGGCGCTGAACAGGTCGGCGGACACCGCCGACATCTGGATCTCCTGCTCGGGTTTTCGCTCGCTCACCTTCTCGGTGAAGAACACCCGGATGCCCGGGCCGCTGGGCAGGGGAATGGCAGAACCGGAAAAGGCCCCTCCGCGCTTGTCTGGGCGCGCTGACAGCTCCTCCGAGGGGAAGAGGAAGACCGGCAGGTGACGCCAGCGCAGATAGTCGGACGAGACCGCGTGGCCCCAGTGCATGTTGTTCCACATGCGGCCATGCGAATAGTGCTGGTAGAACAGATGCGGCCGGCCGCCGAAGCGGCCGAAACCGTTCGGGTCGTTCATCCAGCCGAAGGGCGGGCGGAAATGATAGCCGGCGGGCAGATCCGGCGGGGCGTTGACCGGATTGGTATGCAGCACGGTGATGCCGGTCTCCAGCACGTCGGCGGCGGTGAACCAGTAGGCGACCGACACCGATGTGTCCGCGCTGTCGTAGCGCAGCTCGATGCGGCCGCCTCCGAAGACATGGTAGATGCGGAAGGAATTCTCCTCGGCATTGACCGCTTGGACCTCGCCGAACTTGCCATTGGCGCTGTGCAGCGACACCGAGCCAGGCTTGTCGGCATGCGCGGCCTTCAGCCACAGATGCAGCGTGGCGTTGACCGGAAGATCGGCGGATATGATGCGCAGGGTGTCGGCCTCATCCGGCCCGGAATCACCGCTTTGCGCCAACGCCCTGCCGGTCGTTGCCGGGGAATCGCCGTTCTCTTGCGCCATGGGCTCGTCCTTCCGCTTCGTTTTCTTTCGACAACGACCGGGTCGTCCTGCCGGTTCCCTAATGACCGAGGGCAAGCGTTTCGCCGATCCGCAGCACCCGGGCGCGGCGATGGCCGTCGCTCGCGGCGAGAAAGCGGTCGGCCGGTGCGCGAAGGGGTTCGGGCGAGAGCGCGAAGGTTCCCCAATGAATACCGATGCCGAGCTTAGCGCGCAGTTCGGCCAGAATAAGGGCGGCATCTTCCGGCGTCGAATGCATGTCGGCGACCAGCGGCGACGGCTCGAAGGCGCCGATCGGCACCAGGGCCAGGTCATAGGGACCGCGGGTCCGGCCAATCTCGCCGAAAACCGCACCGTCATGGGCACTGTCGCCTACGAACAGGGCCGCGCGGCCGGGAATGCGGATGTCCCAGGAATAGGCCTCGCCGTCGAGCTTGGCGAGCAGGTTGCGGCGGGTGCCATGCACGGCCGCCAGCGCCGTCAGCCGGGCGCGACCGGCGACCACCGTCTCGCCGACCACCGGATGATCGACCGCGGCGAAGCCGGCCTCCTCACCGTATTTCTCCAGCCCGTCCGGCAGCAATATGCGGGCCTTCGGAAAGCGCGCGGCGATGGCCTTCAGCGACGGGGTGTGCAGATGGTCGTAGTCGCCATGGGAGATGACGACGATGTCGATCGGCGGCAGGTCGTCGAGCGCAAGCGGAGGTGCTGCATGGCGGTGCGGTAGCGGGCTTTCGAGCGAAAAGCCGCCGGCAAGGACCGGATCAGTCAGGATGGTCATGCCGCCGAGCCTGAGCAGAACCGAAGAATGGCCGAGCCAGGTCACGCTGTCGCCGCGGATGCCGAGGCCGGCAAGTGCCTGTTGCCGCGGCAGCACCAGACCGTCGTCCGCTTCCGCGCGGTGGACATAGAGGCCGGCGGCGATGTTGAGGTGATGCAGCGCCAGGCCGGCGGAGCACAGGCCGAGCGGCAGCAGGCCCGGATGCCGCTGGGCAGGATCGCCCTCCCCCAGCGTGTGGCAGCCGCACAGCACCGCACCCAACAGGGCAACGACCGGCAGGCGTTTCACGCCGACCGCCAACACGCGCAACAGCCGAGCCGCCGACGCGCGCAATTGCCCACCCCGGCGGTCGCCGGATGTTGCCGCAGCGCCGGCGCGCCCCTGCCCCTTGCCCATGCCGTTCCCCAAAGCCCCTGCATTTGCCGGGGTATCCCCGCTCCATAGAGCCGCATCGCCCTTGCCTTTGCAAGCGGGAACGGCCTCTCGCGCTCTCCTCCTTTCGTCCGTCACCGAACCGTCACCGTTTCTTCATCGGCCTGTGACCGACGCAATCTAAGGCGGTTGCGTGCAACCATCCGGACCAGGAGCCGCCATGCGCTTGACCGCCCCGATTCTCGCCGCGTTTCTCTCGCTCGTTCCGCTTCTGCCCTCGGACGCCTCGATCGGCCCGACCGCACCGGCCGGCCATGCCAGCCTGATCCGCGACCGGCTTTCGAACGCCAACCAGTGGCGCGACCACATCATGGTCGTCGCCCACCGCGCCGGCTGGAAGGAAATGGGCGAGGTGGTGCGGGCGGAGAATTCGAAGGCGGCGATCGACAATGCCGCAGCGATCGGCGTGGAAATGGTCGAGCTCGACGTGCGCCGGTCGAAGGACGGCGTGCTGGTCGTGATGCACGACGCGACGCTGGAGCGGACCACGACCTGTCGGGGCAAGGTTTCCGACACGACGCTGGCCACGCTCAGAGCCTGTCGGCTGATCGTCGAGGGCAGCGGCATCGTCACCGACGAGGCGGTGCCGACGCTTTCCGAGATGCTGGTCCATGCCCGCGGCCGAATTTTCGTCAACATCGACAACAAGCTCGAGCCGGAAGACCTCGTCGAGATCGTCGCGACCGCGCGTGGGCTCGGCACGGCCGACGGCATCCTGATCAAGACGGCGATCTGGAATGACGAGCGGCTGGAGCGCGCCCGGGCGGTGCTCGACCGGATCGGCCCGGACGTCGCCTTCATGCCGATCCTTGCCGACGACGCGGTGCGCGACGCGGCCTTCGTCGAGCGGGTCGCCCGGGCCTTTTCCACCCGCGCCACCGAGATGATCCACTGGCGCAAGGACGCCTCCGAACCGCTCACCGAAACCGGCGGGCCGCTGTTTTCGCCGCAGGCACGCGCGGCGGCCATCCGCGACGATTTCCACCTGTGGATCAACACCTATCCGATCACCGACCGGCCCGAGGGCATGGTCGCCGGCGGGCGCGGCGACGGGCTTGCCATTGCCGGCGGAAAACCGGACGAAGTCTACGGCTTCTGGATCGCCCGCGGCGCGACCATCATCCAGACCGACGAGCCGAAGGCGCTGATCGACTGGCTGGACCGCCAGGGCCTGGGCCGGCACTATGGTGGTGCCGGCAGCTGAGCGACCGCCCCGCAGACGGGTCGCGCCTCATCCCTGTCCGGCCGCCTCGGCGGCGCCCTCGCACAGCCACTTCATCAGGCGTTGGCTTGGGCTCTCGTAGCGATGGCAGCATGGTGGGTGCGGACTAAGCATTCCCCACTTGGCCAATTCGCGGTTCAGATGTTCAAGAGCCGGAGGCAAAGAGCGTCGGCGTCAAAGGGTGATGTGGGCGATGGATATCTCCTCCATTCCAGGTCAGGCCCAGACCATGCCGTTCGGCATGGTCTTGCTCCGCCTGGCCGGTGGAGAACCGATCTAACGCGCGATCTGCGACATCAAAACTCCTCCCAGCCCTCGCCGCCCTTGAGGGCGGCATTGCCGTTGAATGCCTGGGCCACCTTGGCCGTCGTCTGGCGCGCCGGCGCTGCCACCGGTCCGGATTGCCGCTGGGCTGTGGGCTTGGCCGCACGATACTGATTGCCCCCGGCCCCGATGTTGAACTGCGCCAGCAGTTGAAACAACTGCTCCGCCTCTTTGGCAAGGCCATGGGCCGCGGCGGTCGTTTCCTCGACCATTGCCGCATTCTGCTGCGTTCCCTGGTCCATGGTGTTGACGGCGGTGTTGATTTCCCTGAGGCCGGTTGCCTGCTCGCGGGACGCCTCGACGATCGCGCCGACATTGCCATCGACCTGGACAACCTGGACGACGATCTCCTGCAGCGCCTTGCCGGTATCGCCGACCAATGCCACCCCGCTCTTGACGTGCTCGTTCGACGTGTTGATCAGTTCCTTGATCTCCTTTGCCGCCTTGGCGGAACGCTGGGCCAGTTCGCGAACTTCCTGGGCCACAACGGCAAAGCCTTTCCCCGCCTCGCCGGCACGCGCCGCCTCGACGCCCGCATTGAGTGCCAGAAGATTGGTCTGGAAGGCGATTTCGTCGATCACGCCAATGATATTGGCGATTTCCCCGGCGGACTGCTCGATCTTGCCCATCGCCTCAACCGCCTGGCCAACGACCTTGCCGGAAAGCTCGGCGCTGTTCTTCGTCTTGCGTACGAGTTCGCCGGCTTCCTGGGCGCGGTGACTGGAGTCGCTGACGGTCGTCGTGATTTCTTCAAGTGCGGCGGCGGTCTCCTCGATCGAGGCGGCCTGAGTCTCCGTGCGCTTTGACAGATCGCTCGTCGCCGACTGTATCTCCTGCGATGCCGCAGCAATTGCCCCGGCATTCTGTGATATCTGCTGCATCGCCAGGCGAAGCTTCGACGAGGCCTCGTTGAAGTCCACCCGCAGCGTCTCCAGTGAGGGCAGGAACGGTGTTCCGAGGGTCGGCGTCAGGTCGCCGTCCGCCAGCGCCTTGAGGGCACCTGCGAGTTGATCCACATTCTCGACACGGCCCGTAACATCGGTCGCAAACTTCACGACCTTGGCCACCCGGCCCTTCTCGTCGAATATGGGGTTGTAGGAGGCATTGATGACCACCCGTTTCCCGCCCTTGCCATGGCGAACAAACTCAGCCGCCTGAAAACGGCCGGATCTGAGCTGCTCCCAGAACTGGTGGTATTCGGCGGACGAGGCATAGGCCTTGTCCACGAACATGCTGTGATGCCGTCCTACGATTTCCTCCAGGCGGTAGCCGAGCACATCGCAAAAATTCTGGTTGGCGCTGAGGACTTCTCCTGTAAGCGTGAACTCGATGACCGCCTGCACGCGGCCGATGGCCTCGATCTGCCCCTGGTAGTCGAGGTTCATGAGCCGAACATTCGCGTCTGCCCATTCGACGACAAAGCCCGAAACCCTGTTTCCTTCACGCAGCGGCGTCACGATAAGATCAAAGGCCCGCTGGCCTACCGAAATGGTCGCCTTGTGCTGGGTCTTCAGTGCCGCAAGCATGTTCCTCTGGTGGGAAGGGTTCTTGTGAAAGATGTCGATGTTCGAGCCGATCAGGGTCGACACATTGAAACCTGGCAGCTCTTTCTTCAGATCGCTTTCTGCTTCCGCGAGGAGCTCTCGGGTTGCCGGGTTCATGTACGTGATATTGAGCTTTTCATCAGCGATCATGATCTTGGAGCTGATCATATCGATCGCGCTGAGCTTTGCTTTTTCAGCCGCCGAATTTAATCCGAACATGGTGTAGATTTCCCTTAGAGAGCGAAATGATCCGCGCCTGACGACAACCTGACATAGCAGCGGAGTATGCTGTTCGAGCAGCGCAGAAGCCTAGGGCTTTCAATACGTTACTCAAGAATCCTGATGTTGATAATTTTCTTGGGAAATGCTTTAGGATGTCTGAATATTCCGCAAACCGCATGCAGAACCGGCAGAAATCCGACATTTCTTGCGTATCGACAAGGAACTTCAGCACGACTAAATTGCGCGCTCAAATTCCCGGCAACCCTGACTTACGTGACGGCCGTGTCGAACGTGGGAAGACAGCAGGGCAGACAACGTCCGAGCCTGGACTGGGAGCAATTCCCGCCAAGGCCGCTTTCGCCTTCCGGGCCAAACTGGAGGCCGGAGGCGGCTGACGCGCGGGCCAAGGAGCGATGATGGCACGAGTGAACCTGGAGCGTCGGGCAGCAATCGGCGAGGCGAAGCGTGCCCGCACCCGCGCGGCGATCCTCGAAGCCGCACGCGCATGCTATTCCGCCCCGGACGCAGCCTCGGCGACAGTGGAGGCGGTGACCCAGACGGCAGGCTTGGCCAAGGGGACCTTTTACCTGTACTTTGAGAACCTTGCGGCTCTGGAGGCAGAGCTGGGCGAAACGTTTCTCACGGAGCTGAGCGAGCGTTTGGACCCCGCCCGTCTAACCGTCGACAACCCGCTGACCCGCATGGCCACGGTCGTGACCCTCTTGCTCCGCGACCTGGCGGCCGAGCCGACCCAAGCACGTCTGGCAGCACGTGCGGCTGCTATGCTTCCGGACATCGCCCCGGCGGTGCAGGCCCGCCTGCGGCGGGACCTTGCCGACGCCCAAGCCGCCGGCCTGCTGGCGGTCGGGTCCGTCGACCTTGCCGCACACCTCGTCGTCGCGCTTGTCGAGCAGGCTTCTTGGCTTCTCAGCGAGAGCAGGATCGACGCGACGTCCGTGCCGGATATCGTGCGCGTCATCCTGCGTGCGATGGGATGCGCGCCGGATGACGCGACAAAGCGGACCGACGAGGCTGCACGCAATGCTGACGCCTTTGCGCAACGGACATCCGCTGCCAGCTGCTGAGCATCGTAGCGGGTCCACTTCCCTCGCACAAACACCATCCCGGCACGCACGACAGCGACACGGCGCCATGTGGCCAACGGGTCTTTGCCGAGCGCTTTGGCGACGATGTTCTCTCACCCGGAAGCGGTGAACCGTCCGGCTTGGCCATATCGTCCGTCATCGCGGACTTGCCTTGGACGGGCGACCGGCCGCAATTTCGCCCTGAGGCCGACCGCGAAGACGCCTACGCCCTCGCCGCAGCAAAGGCTTGCGAGCGGCCGACCGATGGCACCTGTTGGGAAACCGCCGGCCGGCCACTGGTTCTCGTTGGAAGTATCCGCCATGCCGGGCTACTTCTCAGGGCAAATCGAAACCTATCGTCAAAATTTGGTTGCGAAGTTCACCCAGACCGCATCACCCTGGGCGCGGTTTTCGGCGACGACATCATGCTGCCATGATGCGCTAATCTGCATGCCCGGATTGAAGGAATAGGTGACGGAGGGACCAATGGCGAAAGCCTTGCCGCGATGCCCGTCGGCCGCGGCCGTCGGGCCGGTATCGTCCGTGAACTGTTCCAGGTAATAGCCGACCGCGCCGAGGCGGATCTTGTCGAAATTCCAGCCGACGGCATAGTCCCAGACGAATTCCGTGCCGGACTTGTAGTCCGTTTCGGTGTTTTCCGTGTTGAAGATCAGACGAGCCGTGGTGGCGACCTCGAGACCCTGCGGATCCGAATAGTGATAGCCGACGGTCGGTTGAACGGACCAGTGATTGACGCCGATATTGGCGATGTCGGAGATGTCGTACTTGCCGGTCGGCATTGCCACGTCGACACCCACGACGAACGTGTTGTTGCGATCCGGGTGCCAGGCGAGCCCCACGGAGGTGGTAATGTCGGCGAGGCCGAGCGTGGTGTCCTCACCGAATGGCAGCGACATGTCGAGATGGACGACCGGAACGACGACCTGCCCCCAGAGCTGGGCGCCCCCGATTTCGATGTCACTGACGTAGAGAAAGCGGAAGGTTTCCGCCAGCGCCTTGACCTCGAAGTCGATCGGCACCCTGTCGCCGTTCGAGTCGTTGGTCCGGTCGGCGGTGAAATAGTTGGTCTGGGAAAGGAAATAGAGACCGGGGTAGGGTGGAATGCCTGCAGCAAAGAATTGCGGCGAACCCGGCGAATACTGCGTGTTGCCGTTCTCGGCAGCCTGCGCCTGACAGAGCGTTGTTGCCGATAGTGCCGCGGCAAGCCCGAATTTCCTGAATTTCATTATCCATCCTCCTCACATGAACAACGACGACGATACCCGCGAGAAGGGCTCCGGGTCGCAAACGCGCGCACGACGTCGTCCTCGCGGTAAGCGAGTCTGGTCATCCAGATTGTCTGCTGTCCTTCCCCCTCGGCGGCCACCTCGCCACCGGCGCATCGAGACCCTTAAGGAAACCCGATACCACCTGAAATCCGGACTAAGCCGGCACTTGACGAATGTAAAATGGTCATTGGCAATACGAGCTATTCGCAGAATAAATACCCGGCTCGGACATATTCATCACGTCGCAGGGTTTATGCCTTCGACCACGCCACCCTCAGCGATCGAGCGGACCGTCTCGTGGATCTGCTCGCGGATCCACGAGAGGGCCGGATCACGTGTCCGGTAACTGTGCCACTGAAGCGACTGCTGCAGCGCGGGCAGCGGAAACGGCGGCTCCACGATCTTGATGCCACCGAGCTTCGACAGGACTTGCGCCAGGCTCCGCTGCACCAGACCGACCCTTCGGCTTCCGCGAACAAGCAGCGGCAGCGACGTGAAGAAATAGGTGGTCACCTCGATCCTCAGCTTGATACCGACGCGATCGAAGGCCCGTTGGGCGAAGCTTTCCCCGCCGTTGGGCGGTTGCATCACGACGTGGCCAGCGGACAGAAAGTCGGCCTGCGACATCACACCGGTGGAGAACGGCCCATCCGCATCGACGACGCAGCAAAGCCGGTCCTCAAGTGACCTGAGACCCTGAACTTCCTCCAGAATTTGGTAGAGTCCGTCACATCAAGGAGACGGACGAATGAAGCGTTCACGGTTCACGGAAGAACAGATCATCGGAATATTGAAGGAGCAGGAGGCGGGCGCGAAGACAGTCGATGTCTGCCGCAGGCACGGCATCTCGGATGCAACCTTCTACAAATACAAGGCGAAGTACGGCGGCATGGACGTGTCCGATGCCCGCAAGCTGAAGGCGCTCGAGGACGAGAACGCCAAGCTGAAGAAGCTGCTCGCCGAGGCCATGCTGGACAATGCGATCCTGAAGGATGTCGCTGCAAAAAAATGGTGACGCCCGATGTGAAGCGGAATGCGGTGGCTCACGTCTGTGCGCAGCACGGGGTGAGCCAGCGTCGGGCGTGCGAGGTTCTATCGGTGGATCGTTCGAGCATGCGATATCGGAGCGTGCGGCCGGACGATGCGTCCATCCGCGAGGCGATGAAGAAGGTGGCGTCCGAGCGTCGTCGCTTCGGCTATCGCCGTATCCACGTGATGCTCGACCGGCAGGGGATGGTCATGAACCTGAAGAAGCTTCGACGTCTCTATCGCGAGGAGAAGCTGACGGTGCGCAAGCGCGGCGGCCGAAAGCGGGCCTTGGGGACGAGACGTCCTTTGGCTCTGCCGTCGCGTCCGGGCGAGCGCTGGAGCCTGGACTTCGTCAGCGATGCCTTCACCGACGGCCGCCGGTTCCGTGTTCTGGCGGTGGTCGACGACTTCACCCGTGAATGCCTGTGCCTGGTCGCCGACACATCCCTGTCGGGGGCACGGCTTGCCCGCGAACTGGATAGTCTCATCGCCAGACGGGGAAAGCCGAGGACGATTGTCTCGGACAACGGCACGGAGATGACCAGTATGGCCATCCTCAAATGGTGCCAGGAAGCAAAGGTCGAATGGCACTACATCGCCCCAGGCAAGCCGATGCAGAACGGCTTCGTCGAAAGCTTCAACGGCAGCTTCCGTGACGAGTGCCTCAACGAGACCCTGTTCTCGTCGCTCACTCAGGCCCGAGCCGCCATCAACGCATGGAAGGAGGATTACAACAGGAGCAGACCCCACTCGTCGCTGGGCAATATCACCCCCAGCGAGTTCGCAATGAAAATGGCTATGGAAAAACAGGCCGCATGAGGCCAGATTAAAAACCCAAGACTCTCCCGAAAACTGGAGGGAAAGTGGGTCTCAGGTCACCCACGACCTGACCGATGCAACCGCATATTCAATGGGGCGGAGACGCCGCAGACCCTCTACCTGCATTATTGTCGCGCAGGAATGCCAACAAACGAAATCAATAGAGGGGTGGACGATAGCGTCTGTTTGATAAGAAATTGTACCTCTTCGTAACTGAGATTGCCTACGAGACTATGCACATTCGGCCATTCGCTCAGCAAAATTCCACGGCGCTGAGAAGAAGCTAAATCTTCCGCAAGACTGAGGGAGGAGTCCAAACTTACAAGATGGGCTCCGGATAGGTTTTGTTTGTAACGTTCGAATTCTTCAAAAGTAATACCTTCTCTTGTTATCCGGCTCCACTCGCGTTCAATTGTGGCAACGACCTGATCCGCATCTTGCGATCGGGCAGATGTGCGGCCATAGAAGATTCCTCCAAAATGGGTGTCTTGAAATTGAACGTTTGCAGCATATACGAGACTATCCTGGTATCTAAGACTCGAGGGCAGCCGTGAATAGGGAGTTGCTCCTAAAACAGCGGCCGCGAGATGCAACACCTCACGCTGTTCAGAGCTAAGATTTAGAAATAATTGACCAAACGTGAAGAAGCTTTGGTTTGCAATCAGATTGGAAGAGACAACGCTTGCGCCAAAATTTCGCACCGTCGGGACGACGTCCTTGCCTTCCACTAACGGAAGTTGACCGAATATGAGGTCAAGTATTTTGCCAGCTCGCATCACATTGATTGGGCCCACCAGGCCGACCGTTAGGCGCTGTCGCTGGAACTGTTGATTTGAAAAATTCCGAAGATCATCCTTTTTAATATCAGGTATTTCTCGCGTGTCATCAGGGTACTTTGTAAGGAGGTTTTGTCCAAAGCCTAAATTACCCCAAATTATATCAGCCTTTGATCGGGGTTGGGACAATTTACCTTCAATCCACGACACTAACTGCTTCTTCACACGCTCTATTGCTGCATTATCATAGGTAGGAGATCGTAGCGACGTGGCAAGTAATTCGGCACCCTTTTCCAGTCCTGAACTTGTAGTTCTCAACATAATAGCAAATTTTTCAAAATCACTTTCAAAGCTGATACTTGTTGAGCTTTCTTCAAGCTGCTTCCGGTATTCTGCGCCATCATAGTTGCCCGCTCCCTCATCAAGCAGGTAACCAACAAGGAGTGCTAGTCCTTTTTTATGAGGAGATTCTAGTGCAAAGCCTCCATCAAACTCCGCACGCAAGGCAATAACATCGGTCGAATAGTCCTCTACGAGCCAAGCTCGAACACCACTCTTTGAGAGAACCTCTTTGGGATTTGCAAAAGCACTGATCCCTGTAAACAAAAGAATGATGCAAATGAGAGCAAAAAAATAGATCGAGGTTGATTGCTTCATTCGGAAACACGCCCAAGATCGTCATCGTTCAGGGTGCTAACTACCCTTAAGTTTTCCTTTGTGATGGCTTTTGCCACGGCGTTGACTTGATCGTAGGTTACGGCTTCAATTGCTATTAGTGGGGCGGTGGCCGCTGCTGCATCAACACCCAACGCAAGCGCCTCCGCGATTTCGAAAGCCCTAACTCTGCTACTATCAAGCCGAAACCTGATGGTTCTCTCGATCAAACGTTTGGCAACTTCAAATTCTTCTCTGGTCAGGCCATTCTTGTGAACATTCAACAGGGTTGAATCAATTGCTAATTCCAATTCATGGATGCTTACAGCATCACGAGGTGATGCAATAACATTGACTAAACCCCAGTGCTTGCTTGCATATCTAAAATACATGTTTGCGTAGAGCGCCTGTTTTCTGTCGATCACCAAATACTTATAAAGTATAGATTGTTGCCCACCCCCTATGGCTGCAACCGCAATTCGCTTTGCCAAGACCTCGGCTTCTGTGATCCTTCCATAGCTTTCTGTTGCAAAGCTCATAGATAGTATTCGAGAAGCTCCCGACGCATCACGATCGCTAAACCGTATTTTACCTTGCAAAGGCAGCAGGTTGTCAGCAGAGGCAATATTCTCAGTGCCATTCTTTTTAGGAACTACACCATAGATTTCTACTGCCATTTTGTTAACGACACTGGGGTTGATGTCGCCAAATATTAGAACAACGGCATTGTTGGGTCTGTACCATTTTTCATAAAATGAAAGAACATCTGTCATTGCGATATTGTTGATGTCTCTTTCAGAGCCAATGACGGGTGTTGCATATGGATGTCCCAAAAAAAGTATCTGACGCGTGCGTTCATTTTGCAGCGCCATAGGTTCAACCTCGATTTGCTGACGGCGCTCGTTTAGGATTATTTTTCTTTCGTCATCCGCCGAGCTGGCATTTATCTCCAGACCGGACATTCGCTTTGCTTCTAGGAGCATAACGTCCCGTAACGCTTGCGGCGGAATAGTTTGGAAATAGGAAGTTGAGTTATAGGTCGTATAGGCGTTCTGCCATCCGCCCCATGAATATACTGTATTTTTTAACGTCTGCGTGCCTCCTACTCTGTTATCCTTGTAAGTAAGATGTTCAACATAGTGCGCGAGGCCACTTTTCCCTGGAGGATCGGCATCTGAACCCGCGAGATAGATCACTAGGTGTGCGACGATAGGGAACCGTGCTTGACGCAATATAACAATCTTTAAACCATTGGCTAATTCAAGTTGGACAAAATTGTTTGTGATAAGTTGTCGCTTGGTCTCTTCGCCAAATGCGACAAAGGACAAGCTCGTGATTGATATGGCAAACAGGCAAAGCGTCAGAGCTTTGACTATGTTGGGGCCAACCATTGAACTGTCCTTTCTGGCTATAGTGTGTCTAGATATGCAAGAAGAGCTTCGCGATCCCGTTGATTCACTGTTACGTATTTCTGGCGAGACAATTCTGCCTCTCCGCCATGCAAGATTATCGCTTCTTCAACCGTCGTCGCTCGTCCGTCGTGGAGATAGGGGGGGCCAAGAGAAGAGATCCCCCACAAGGGAGCCGTACGCCATTCGCTATCAGATGCCTTTCCCTCTGCAACTCCACCTTTTAGGCTTGGTCCCATGTCATGAATAGCCAGATCTGTATAAGGCATGATTTCCGTTTCGGCTCCGTTATTGAGCCATGATGCCGTTACAGTATAACTCTGGCGATGGCAGGATGAGCAACCTAGTTGAATGAAAACGTTACCGCCCTTTTTGCTGGATTCGGTGATCGGCCTACTTCTTCGCGGAGCGCTCAGGAATCGCACAAAGGCCGTCAAATCCAAGACCTCATCTTCAGTTATATAAGCATACCCAGGATCCGCTTGATGTTGCAGGGAAACTCCCACCTCACGGTTGAGCGCTGTCAAAACAAACTCAGTAATGCTGGCTTGTGATGCTTTAAGGCCAAAACGTCCAATTTTTGTGCTGTTTTCTTTTCCTCCCCAACGTCGAGAATTGTCGGTGTGCGTACCGTCAGACGCGGTCCCCGCAGACAATTGTTCATCTGAGATCAACTCAAGCAACCCAAGGCCGAATAGTCCGGGCGTCCGCCTAGAGTGAGTATTTGAAGGAAAATTGGAGAAGATAACGGTCTTATCAACATCCATATGAAATCGACTCAAACGAACAGAAGCATCGAACTCAGGAACGAATGTCATAGAGGTCAAACCACTCCCACCAGTCATCGGCACAGAGTGGCAAAAGGAGCAACTTGCACCGTTAAAAGGTTTCACAAGTGCACCTTCTGTTGGCCAAGCACGAGAGAATATCATCAAACCACGCTTGAATTGCGCAAGCTCTTGTTTTGAGAGTCCTTTAACCGGTTCACCAAAATAGGAGAAGCCCACTGGACGTTGCTCACCAAAATCTTGCTCAACTGTTCCCCCCATAGAGGCGAAAATAGCTGATAGGGATATTCCCACAGGGAAGAATACAAAAAGTACTCGTTTCAATTTGTGCCCCATCATCGCTGTTTGACAACAAATACGGTCTCACAATTCGATATGTGGCGAATTGTGAGACCGGCATGGGTTCAATCGGCTATTCGAGCGCTGCTCTTTTATCTCCAGCAGGATTTGGTAGAAATTCCAGGCCATAAGGCGCCTGCCCTACTGGCGTATATGTCAGATATTTGCCCGACTCGATGTCAAATGTCCCAACGGCATTGTTCGCCAAGTCTGTAAAAGCGATACGGCCGTCATTGCGCATGGAGACGTTCTTCATCCGCATCGATTCTGGGAAGTTAGGAGCCTCCTTGGCTCCATCCGACTCCGTATCTGTGGTCACAGAATCTTGCTGTGCCCCCGCCAAATAGGTTTTAACATTTGGAGTTGCGGTTTTGTCATCCGGTACATCTATAACTGATATGCTGTTACCATAGAAGTTGGCTACAGCGAGCCGTTTTCCATCGGGAGAACTGGTTAATCCCCAAGGAGACCGGCCGACAGCAATCTTGTCCTTAAGTTCGAACTTATCTAAATCGACAGTTGCGATGACATCGTCCCCAAAGACACTAACGTATGCTATTGAACTATCCTTCGGTACAACGACAGTATAGGGAAGATTACCTACTCTAAAGCGAGAAACTTCTCGCCTGGCGTTGATATCAACAATCGACAGACTTCCCTCGCCCCAGTTGGTAATGACTGCCAATGTGTCGTTTTTGGCAAGTGCTACACCATAAGGAACCAGTCCAACAGGAACCTGAAATAATTCCTTGCGAGATGCGACGTCAACTATTGATATGGAATTACTACCAGAATTTGCAACCACAATGCGTCCGTAGTCTGAAGTCATTGCAAGATCACGCGGGCTTTCACCTACTGGTATTGCACCGAATGCGAGATTAGCTTGAACGTCTATAATCTCGATGTTCTTGCTCCCGGATAACGCCACAAATGCAAACCGCCCGTCCTTGTCAATTTTGATATCGTAGGGCTTGGCCCCAACCCTAATCTTGGCTTTTTCAATGCCATTATCGATGTCAACTAGTGAAAGTGTATTCTCCGCCCAATTGGTGGCGATGACAAATCTGCCAGCGGTATTGTTTGATGAGCCGGCGAATGTAGATGTCATTGTAAGTGTAAATGCGGAAAGCAACAGAAAAACCTTTCCACTTGAAGAATTCAAGATAGACATAGCAAGTCTCCGTGTGCGTTGATAGCTGTTTCAGCGAAATTTATACGCTGTCAGCATTCAATTAACGCTGACAGAGAGCATTAATATATCATGGCGTTTCCTCATTGCGGTTTTTATATACACTACGCCCTAACGCGAGTCAATTGGTTGCCATTAGAGGTTGCAAGATGTTCGAAGATGGTGATAGTGTTGTGAGGACTTTATCATTCAGCCGGGACGATCTAGAATGAGTACGATCTTTCGTTATCTCGTCGCCGATGTAGACGCGGCAGTACTGTTTTACACAAAGCACCTAGGCTTCTCTTTGGAGGAGAGTTGGGGGCCACCGTTTGCTTCATTGAAACGCGGCAATCTATCGCTGTGGTTAAGTGGGCCAGCCAGTTCAGCTGCGCGAGCATTAGATAGCGGCGAAATTCCCGAACCCGGAGGTTGGAACCGGCTGGTGGTGGCCGTTGACGATGTAAAGGCTGCCGCTGAAAATTTGCGCGCCGCCAACGTTACATTTAGAAGCGACATTACCACAGGTCCAGGTGGAACACAGATTCTTATTGAGGACCCATCCGGTAATCCTATCGAGTTATTCCAACCTCAAACTACGAGATGAGCGCAATCAATGGGAAAGCTGAAGAAACATCGGCGATGGTGGATGGACTGAAGAGCAAGCATGCCTATAAATACCACCGCAAATGTTAAGCTTGACTTTGCAACATTGTGCGGCGAAGCAAAGCGCCTGTGCCGTGCGCTTGAGGCGTTCTGTTTGGGTTTTGGGAATGTCGGGGTCTCGCGGGTACTGTCGATAAATGTCCTGACCCCAACAAAATCATGCGAACGGCGCCGATTACACCGGAGAAGGTGAAGTCTGTTTTCTTGTACCATGCTGCGGCACAAGGAAGAGCGCCTGGGCCGAGCACTTGGCATGCCCAGAGTGTCGAGACTTTGAAGCGCCAGCAGCGATGGTGTCGTGCGCACGATGGCTTTTTCACTCCACTGCCGTTGAGTTTTCCACACTAAGATGCGCCCGCGTTTCGGAGAAGGTGACCTTGATTTGCCAGCGTCGAACGAAGTAGGCAATGATCTGAGCGGACTCAAGGTTGACATTGGTCTTATGAACGCCTGGGATTGCCGACGGCCTCATGGATCTTCGACGATAACCCAGCGATGGGCCGCGGCGGCGCTCCATGCCGATACCGGAGGCCCGTTCCTGACGTGACATGAAGGGTTTTGCCTGTCTGCCTGCCTTACCAGGAAGAGGTGGCATTTTCCTCAAATCATACCGTCAGTCGCGGAAAGGCGATAATTCGAGCTGTCCAATTTATCTGTAGCCCCTTGAACGCAAAAATCGCCCCCTATACGGGAGCGGTGAGGCTTTTATGTCTGAACTGGTTGCGGGGGCTGGCTCCAAATCTCTATAGTCAAGAAGTGTCGGTCTCAGTCAAAACCTGCCCGAGGATGACGGCCAAGAGGGGTCGGGTCCGCTCAGGCAAAAAAACCGGCACCTGGCCTTTGGCCTGATGCCGGGTGATGTGTCTCGCGGTGAGCGTGGCGCTTGGCCCCTCATCCGCCCTTCGGGCACCTTCTCCCCGCAGGCGGGGAGAAGGGGAAGCCTCACGCCGCTTTCGCGCTTGCGCCGTAGGGGTCGAAGCGGCCGTAGAAGGTTTCGCCCTTGGCGGCCATTTCCTTGAGGAGCGGGGTCGGCTGGAAGTGGTCGCCGTACTTTGCGGCGAGCGTTTCGCAGAGTTCCACGAAGGTCTTCACGCCCATGCCGTCGATGTAGCTGAGCGTGCCGCCGGTATAGGGGGCGAAGCCGAAGCCGAGGATGGAGCCGACATCGGCTTCGCGCGGGTCGGTGACGATGCCCTCTTCCATGGTGCGGGCCGCCTCCAGCGCGATGGTGACGAGCAGGCGCTGCTTGAGCACTTCGACGTCGACCTCGTCGGCCTTCTTCTGGGCGAACATGTCCTTCAGGCCCGGCCAGAGGAACTTCTTCGCGGGCTTCGCCGGATATTCGTAGAAGCCCTTGCCGTTCTTGCGGCCGCGGCGGTCGAGATCGTCGACCAGCTTGTTGATCAGCGCCATGTGCTTCGGCTCGACCGAGGCCTCGCCGAGATCGGCGATCGAGGCCTTGAGGATCTTCTGGGACAGGTCGATCGCCACCTCGTCGTTGAGCGACAGCGGACCGACCGGCATGCCGGCCATCTTGGCGGCATTCTCGATCATGATCGGCGGCACGCCCTCGATCAGCATGTCATAGGCTTCGTGGATGTAGCGGAAGACGCACCGGTTGACGTAGAAGCCGCGGGTGTCGTTGACGACGATCGGAGTCTTCTTGATCGCGGCGACATAGTCGAGCGCGACGGCCAGGGCCTTGTCGCCGGTTTCCTTGCCGAGGATTACTTCGGTCAGCATCATCTTCTCGACCGGCGAGAAGAAATGCACGCCGATGAACTGGGCCGGGCGCTTCGAGTTCTTGGCCAGACCGGTGATCGGCAGGGTCGAGGTGTTGGAGGCGAAGATCGAGCCCTCGGGCAGCACGGCCTCGACCGCCTCGATGACGGCCTTCTTCACGTCGCGGTCTTCAAAAACGGCCTCGACGACGAGGTCGGCATCCGACAGCGAGGCATAGTCGGCGGACGGCGTGATGAGGGAGAGCAGCTTTTCGCCGTCTTCCTTCGACATCTTACCCTTACCGACGGCGCCGGCGACCAGGCCCTCGGAATGGGTCTTGCCCTTGGTGGCGGCTTCGATGTCGCGGTCGATCAGGGTGACCGGGATGCCGGCGGCTGCCGTCACATAGGCGATCGAGGCGCCCATGAAGCCGGCGCCGACGACGCCGACCTTGTTGAATTCCGACTTCGGCACGCCGGCCGGGCGGCGGGCGCCCTTGCCGAGCTCCTGCATCGAGACGAACAGCGAGCGGATCATCGAGAAGGCTTCGGTGGTCTGGACGATCTCGGTGAAATAGCGCTGCTCGACCTTGAGCGCGGTGTCGAAGGGCAGCTGCAGACCCTCATAGACGCTCTTCAGGATGGCGAGAGCGGCCGGATAATTGCCGGCGGTTTCGCGGCGCAGGATGGCGGAAGCGGCCGGCCAGAGCTGGGCGGCAGCCGGCGTCCAGATGCCGCCGCCGGGGGCCTTGAAGCCCTTTTCGTCCCAGGGGGCGACGGGCTTCAGGCCGTCCTTGATCATCTGCTTGGCGGCCGGGATCAGCTGGTCGGGCTCGACCACCTGGTGCACGAGGTTCATCGCCTTGGCGCGCGAGGCAGTGAGCGACTGGCCGGTGGTCATCATCTGCAGGGCGTCCTGCGTGCCGGCAAGGCGCGAGACGCGCTGGGTGCCGCCGGCGCCGGGGAAGATGCCGACCTTGACTTCCGGCAGCGCCAGCTTGACCGACTTGGCATTGGAGGCGACGCGGCCGTGGCACGACAGCGCCAGCTCGAAGGCGCCGCCCATGCAAGTGCCGTTGATCGCGGCGACCCAAGGCTTGCCGTTGGTCTCGACCTTGCGCCACAGCCAGGACATGCGGCCGGCGGCGTCGAACAGCTTCCTGATCGCGGTGTCGGGATCCTTGGCCTTTTCGGCCTCGAGCATGGCGAACATGCCCTTGATCATGGTGAGGTCGGCGCCGCCGGAGAAGGTCGACTTGCCCGAGGTGAAGACCACACCCTTGACGGCGGCATCGGCGACGGTCGCATCGACGATCGCCTCGATCTCGTCCATCACCTCGACGGTGAAGACGTTCATCGACTTGTCGGGCATGTTCCAGGTGACCAGCGCAATGCCGTCGGCGTCGGTCTCAATGGTGAAGTTCTTGTAGGTGCTCATGCTGGGATTCCTCTTCCCTTGAATTTCGTTAGCGGCGCACTGACCCCTCATCCGCCTGCCTGCACTTTCTCCCCGCAGGCGGGAAGAAAGGACGGGCCGCGACGCTTTCGGTCCCCTCGCCCCGTTTACGGGGAGAGGGTGCGCCGAGCGAAGCGGAGGCGGGGTGAGGGGCTTTCATGGCGGAAAGCCTCAGACTCTCTCGATGATCGTCGCCGTGCCCATGCCGGCGCCGATGCAGAGCGTGACGAGCGCGGTGTTGAGGTCGCGCCGCTCCAGTTCGTCGAGCACGGTGCCGAGGATCATGGCGCCGGTGGCGCCGAGCGGATGGCCCATGGCGATCGCGCCGCCGGCGACGTTCATCACGTCGTGGCTGACGTTGAAATGCTGCATGAAGCGCAGCACGACGGCGGCGAAGGCCTCGTTCAGCTCGAACAGGTCGATGTCGGAGATCTTCATGCCGGAGCGCTTCAGGAGCTTTTCGGTGACGTCGACCGGGCCGGTCAACATCAGGGCCGGATCGGAGCCGATGTTGGTGAAGGCGCGGATTCGGGCGCGCGGCTTCAAGCCCATCGACTGGCCGCCGGCCTTGGAGCCGACCAGCACGGCGGCGGCGCCGTCGACGATGCCCGACGAGTTGCCGGCATGGTGGACGTAGGAGATCTTTTCGATCTCCGGATGGGCCTGGATGGCGACGGCTTCGAAGCCGCCCATCTCGCCCGGCATCTGGAAGGAAGCCTGGAGGCTCGCCAGCGACTGCATGTCGGTGCTCGGGCGCATGTGCTCGTCACGGTCGAGGATGACGAGGCCGTTCTGGTCCTTCACCGGGATGACCGACTTGGCGAAATGGCCCTTTTCCCAGGAGGCGGCGGAGCGCTTCTGGCTCTCGACGGCATAGGCGTCGACGTCGTCACGGGTAAAGCCATATTTGGTGGCGATCAGGTCGGCCGAAACGCCCTGCGGCATGAAATAGGCCGGGAAGTTGACCGAGGGGTCCATGTACCAGGCGCCGCCGGACATGCCCATGCCGATGCGCGACATGCTCTCCACGCCGCCGGCGATGACGATGTCGTCGGAGCCGGCCATGACCTTGCCGGCGGCGAGGTTGATGGCGTCGAGGCCGGAGGCGCAGAAGCGCGAGATCTGGATGCCGGGGGCGGCAAAGGCATAGCCGGCTTCGAAGGCGGCAGCCTTGGGGATGACGGCGCCGGCTTCCATCACCGGATCGACGCAGCCGAAGATGATGTCGTCGACGGTGGCGGTGTCGAGGCCGTTGCGGTCGCGCAGGGCTTCCAGCGCCTTGGCGGCAAGGCGGGGCGTCGGCACTTCGTGCAGCGAGCCGTCCTTCTTGCCACGGCCGCGCGGGGTGCGCACGTGATCGTAGATGAATACGTCGGTCATTGGTTCTCTCCCTTGGTAGCAACCGGGTTGCCGTGGAATTCTATCGGGCCGACAGGCTGGCCCGGCGTTTGCTTCAAGCACCCCCTCACTTGCGATTTCTAACACTTAGCTAAAGCTAAGATGTTGAAATCGCTTTCTCTCCCACAAGGGGAGAGATGCCGGCTCCGCGAGCTCGGCGCCCCCCTCTCCCCTTGTGGGAGAGGTTACAAAATCGGCAGCTTAGCGCAGCTAAGTGCCCGATTTTGTTGGTGAGGGGGCGTCCTCAGCCACTATCAGAACGCTTCGGCGGCCATTTCCATGACGCTGTCGGCGCCGGCCTCGATGCGGATCTTGCGCAGTGCCGTCTCCGGCATGATCTTCTCCATGAAGAAGCGGCCGGTGAGCAGCTTGTTCTTGAAGTAGTCGGCATCGCCGGTGCCGGCGGCCAGGCTTTCATTGGCGGCCTTGGCCATCTTCGCCCACATGTAGCCGAGCACGACGAGGCCGAACATGTGCATGTAGTCGGTCGAGCCGGCGCCGGCATTGTCGGGCTTGGCCATGGCGTTCTGCATGAACCACATGGTCGAGGCCTGCAGGTCGTTCAGCCCCTTCTTCAGCGACTTGGTGAAGAAGGAGAGGTTTTCGTCGGCGCGGTTTTCCTCGCAGAAATCGCCGATCTCCTTGAACAGGGCCATGACGGCGCGGCCGCCATTGGCGCCGAGCTTGCGGCCGACGAGGTCGAGCGCCTGGATGCCGTTGGCGCCCTCGTAGATCATGGCGATGCGGGCATCGCGGACATACTGGCTCATGCCGTGCTCTTCGATATAGCCGTGGCCGCCGAAGACCTGCTGCGCCATGACGGCATGATCGAAGCCCTTGTCGGTCAGAACACCCTTCAGGATCGGGGTGGCGAGACCGAGCAGGTCGTCGGCCGTCTGCTTCTCGGTCGCGTCGCCGGAACGGTGGGCGATGTCGGATTTCAGCGCGGTCCACAGCGTGAAGGCGCGGCCGGCTTCGGTGAAGGACTTGATGGTCAGAAGCGCGCGGCGGATGTCCGGGTGAACGATGATCGGGTCGGCTTTCTTGTCCGGCGCCTTGACGCCCGACAGCGAGCGGCCCTGGATGCGCTCGCGCGCATAGTTGACGGCATTCTGGTAGGCGACTTCGGCGATCGACAGGCCCTGGAGGCCGACGCCGAGGCGGGCCTCGTTCATCATGACGAACATGGCGGCAAGGCCCTTGTTCTCGGCGCCGAGCAGATAGCCGGTCGCCTCGTCATAGTTCATCACACAGGTCGAGTTGCCGTGGATGCCCATCTTGTGCTCGATCGCGCCGCAGGAAACGGTGTTGCGCGCGCCGACCGAACCATCTTCATTGACCATGAACTTCGGAACGATGAACAGCGAGATGCCCTTGGTGCCTTCCGGCGCGCCCTCGATGCGGGCGATCACCAGATGGATGATGTTGTCGGTCATGCCGTGTTCGCCGGCCGAGATGAAGATCTTCTGGCCGGAAATCTTGTAGGAGCCGTCGCCCTGCGGAACCGCCTTGGTGCGCAGCAGGCCGAGATCGGTGCCGCAATGGGGTTCGGTGAGGTTCATGGTGCCGGACCAGGTGCCCTCAACCATCTTCGGCAGGTAGGTCTGCTTCTGCGCGTCCGAACCGTGCACGAGGATCGCGGCGATCGCGCCCTGGGTCAGGCCCGGATACATCATCAACGCCATGTTGGCGGACGACATGTATTCGCCGACGGCGGCGTGCAGCGTGTAGGGCAGGCCCTGGCCGCCGAATTCCTGCGGCACGGCGAGACCGATCCAGCCGCCTTGGCAATAGGCGTCATAGGCTTCCTTGAAGCCCTTCGGCACCGTCACGGTTCCGTCGTCGTTGCGCTTGCAGCCTTCCTGGTCGCCGGAGAGATTGAGCGGGAAGAGCTGTCCTTCGGCCAGCTTCGCAGCCTCGCCGACAATGGCCTCGATCATGTCCGGCGTGGCGTCCTCGAAACCGGGCAGATTGTGGTAGCGGTCGAGGCCGAGCACATTGTTCAGAACGAAAAGCGTATCGTTTACCGGGGCCTTGTAGACAGGCATGGATCATCTTCCTCCGAGACTAGATGCCGGACGGGGTCCGGATGGGTTCAGGCTATATATAAAATATTGACGTTTGCGTAAACGTCAAAATCTGCAGCGCGGAGGATTTTTTGCGCTTTCCCGCCGCCGGGTCGCATCTGCGCAGCCGAATCCACGAGCCCCCCAGCGCAGGATAATTCAGAAAGCGTTAAAAGTTTTTTCAGTCCGGTTAACGGGTTGTTTACCACGTTTCGTGAATTGTTGCGGGCGAAAGGTGATGATCCGCACTGCGTCGCGGCGGCCTCCGGATATCCGGTCCCAAGCCACTGCCGGGCATCTGTTCCGGCCAAGCGACCGGAGCCGACCATCGCCGAGCATCACCACACCCCGGGACCTTCGGTCCGGGGCGACCTGAACCGAAGCGAGCAAGACCATGAACGGATCGCGATCTACTCCTTCCCGCCCCGGCGGCGCTTCATCGCTCGACGCGCTGAACCGCACGATCGAAGGGCTGGAGGCGCGCATCGAAGGCCTGATGGGGACCACGGCGCGTCCGCGCCTGCCGGAGGAGCCGAGACGCGAAGGCGTGCGCGAGCGCGTCGAGGAACGCCTGCTGCGCTCCGAGCGCGACCAGCGCCCCGATCCGCTCGCAGAGATCCGCCAGCGCCAGCGCATGCTCGAGGAAAGCCGCTCGCGCCCGCTGGAACGCGCCGTACCCGCGCCCCGCACGGCCGAACGCGCCGATCCCTACATGCCGGCACCGCAGCCGCGCTCCGCTTCCATCCAGCCGCAGCAGCCGGCCGCCTTTCCGGCCGAGACGATTACCCGCGACATCACCCAGGCCTTGCTCGGGCTGCGCCAGGAACTGAAGCAGGACATTTCGGAGGGGCTTGCCCGCGAGATCAGCGGCCTGCGCAACGAGATGCGGGGCATCCGCAGCCTTGCCGAACAGCAGCGCCCGTCCGACGACGTGCGCGAGGACATTGCCCGCCTTGCCGACAGCATCCAGCACCTGGGCCAGGTCCGGGCGCCGGGCGCCGACGGGCTGCGCGCCGAATTCGAGGAACTGCGTTCGCTGATGGACGGTCTGGCGCGCGAGGATTCGGTGCGCCACATGGAAAGCCGCTGGGAGCAGATCGAGGAACGGCTGGAGGATGCCGATCCGGCAACCCTCAGGGACGAACTCGTGCGGCTCGCCGACCGGCTCGACGACATCAAGGCGCATCTCGGCACGATGGGCGACAATCGCGCCATCCACGCGCTGGAAGACAAGCTCGTGACGCTGGCGGCGGCCCTCGAACATATCGGCGCCCATATCGATCCGAGCGAACGCATGCTGACGGAGCAGTTTGCCGGCATCGACATGCGGCTCGACGAAATCACCCGGGCGATCGCCGCCGGTAGCCGCACGGTCGCCAATACGCCCGACAACACGACCTTCCAGCGCATTGAGGACCGCATCACCGGTCTTGCCCGCCAGATCGAGCTTCTCGCCCAGCATCAGCGCCCAGAGGAAGATCCAGCGAGCGATCTCGGCGAACGGATCGAATCCCTTGCCGCGCGCATCGAGGAACTGACCGCCGAGCAGGCCGCCAACCGACTCGAGGAACGCCTCGACCACCTGTCGCAGCTACTGGAACGGGCGCAGAAGCCGGTGCCGCAGCCGGAGCTGACCAGCTATCTCGCCGACATTTCCCGCAAGATCGACGCGCTCGACCACGGCGAAGTCAACGACCGGCTGGCCGACCGGCTGGACCTTCTGGCCCGCCGCATCGAGGAAATCGACGTCCCGGAGGCGAGCCCCGCCCGCATCGACGACAGCGTGCTTCGGCATTTCGAACAGCGCCTCAATGCCGTGGTCGACCGGCTCGAAGAAACGAACGCGACGCCGGCTGGCGACAATGCCAGCCTGCGCGGTCTCGAGGAGCAGATCGCCCATCTGTCGGCGCTGATCAGCAGCCCCTCGGCCGAGAGCGGCTCGGGCACGCAGTTTGCCGGGCGCATCTCGGCGCTCGAAGACTATATGGCGACGAGCGACGAATACATCATCGAAGCGGCGCGCCAGGCGGCGGAAACCGTGATGGAAACCTATGCACGGCAGGCGCCGGCGCAGGGCGGCAGCACGGCCGACGTGGCGGCACTTTCCGCGCTGTCCGACCATCTGCGCCATCTCGAGGATTTCAGCCGCCATTCCGAGGAGCGCACGCACCGGACCTTCGAGGCCCTGCACGACACGCTGGTGCAGATCGCCACTCGGCTCGACCAGCTGGGTGAAAGCGGCCAGCGTCTTGCGCATGAGGCCGCCGCCGCGCCTGAGGCCCCGCCGCGGTCGCAGCCTGTCGACCAGTCTGCACGGGCGCAGCCAGTCACCCAGGCCTTTGCGGAGAGCGCGCCCGCCATCGACACGGTTCAGGCACAACACGAGGCCGCAGCAACCGTTCAGGTCGACACGCTGCTGACCGAAGCGCCGATGATCGAAGCGGCGCGGTCGGAGAAGAAGGCAGAAAAGCCGAGCCTGCTCGCAGGCCTCAGCAAGCGCCTGCTGCCCGGCCAGAAGAAGGACGTGCAGGCCGCGTCAGGCCGCCGCCACATCGACAAGGCGCCGTCGATCGATCCGGCCGAGGTCATGCCCTCGGAAGAAGAAAACGAATTGCTGGAACCGGGCTCCGGCGCGCCGGACGTCCGCAAGATCCTCGAACGCGTCCGGGCGAGCCAGGCCAGCCAGCGTGGAGAGGCGGCCGGCGACGCCGATGCCGACCGGGCCGACTATATCGCCGCCGCGCGCCGCGCCGCTCAGGCCGCCGCGCTCGAGATGGAGCATACGCCGAGAACCACCTCGGCCATGCCGTCGAACGCTGCCGAAAAGGTTTCTGCCCTTGCCCGCTATCGCCGTCCTATCCTGATGGCGGTCGGCGCGATCCTGCTCGCCGCCATGGCCTTGCCGCTCGTCAATACGCTGACCCGGGGCGAGAAGTCGCCGCCGACGATCACCGCACCGACCGTCGAGAACAGCATGGCGCCGGTCGCCGACGACAAGGAAACGGCCGCGCAGACCGCGATCGAACCGTCCGCAGCGACCGAGGAGCAGCTCGCCGCGACCTCCGTTCCGGCCGAACCGACCATCACCACCGAGGCGCCTGCCCCTGCGGCGGCCGCACTCGCCGAGCATGCTCCACTGGATGACGGCGCGCCGCAGACGCTAACGCCGGCCGGATCCGAACAGGTCGAGCAGACCGACGGTTTTGCCCCGGCGCCAAAGGCAGCACTGCCGGAAGACGCCGTCGCCGCTGCCGCTCCGCAGGCCGAAACCGCAGCCCAGCCGGCAACGGCTCCGGCCGCCGAGATCGTCGTTCCGGCGGAGATCACGCCGCCGTCGCTGTCGCTTGCCGCCAAGCAGGGCGACCCGCTGGCGCTGTTCGAAATCGGCGCGCGCTATACCGACGGCCGCGGCGTGGCAAGCGACTTCACCGAAGCGGCGAAGTGGTACAGGCTCTCGGCCGACAAGGGTTTCGCCCCGGCCCAGTACCGACTCGCCAACCTCCTGGAAAAGGGCACCGGTGTGCCGCGCGACATCGCAGCCGCCAAGGCGCTCTACCAGAAGGCCGCAGACGCCGGCAATGCCAGCGCCATGCACAACCTTGCCGTCCTCTACGCCTCGGGCAGCGACGGGGCGCAGGACTATGCCAAGGCCGCCGAATGGTTCGGCAAGGCCGCCGATCTCGGCGTCTCGGACAGCCAGTTCAACCTGGCGATCCTCTATGCGCGCGGCAATGGCGTGCCGCAGGACCTCGAGGCTTCCTACAAGTGGTTCGCGCTGGTCGCCAAGGAAGGCGACAAGGACGCTGCCCAGAAGCGCGACGAAGTGGCCAATGCCATGAAGCCGGATCAGCTGGAGCGGGCCCGCGCCCAGGTCGACCTGTGGAAGGCCAAGCCCCTCGACGTCGACGCAAACTCCGCCAACATCCCGGACGAGTGGGTCGGCAAGGGCCTGAAAACCGCCAGCGTCGACATGAAGAAGGCGATCCGCAACATTCAGGCGATCCTGGGCAGGAACGGTTTCGATGCCGGCACGCCGGACGGCGTGATGGGCGAAAAGACCGTCTCCGCCATCAAGGCCTTCCAGAAGTCGATCGGCCAGGAACCGACCGGCCAGGTGACGGACAAGCTGGTCAACGAACTGCTGGCGCGCAACAAATAAAGGCGGCGCGTCATAAAAATGGAAAAAAGCCGGCGTAAGGCAGGCCCAAGAATTGACTCACCCTGCTTGGGGGCGCAAGAAAGAACTGATATAGGTCAAGTCCGATCAAAGACTTGAGCCTGTTTCGCTTTCTGCCGAACACAGGCGGCATCCCCGACTTGACCCCCTTTTGAACCCGCTTCGGCGGGCTGGCGCATTTGAGGTCCGAGCGTGACGATCTACCTGCCGATCGCAGAACTGTCGGTGAACATCTTCATCATTCTCGGAATGGGTGCCGCCGTCGGGTTTCTGTCCGGCATGTTCGGCGTCGGCGGCGGGTTTCTCATCACGCCGCTGCTGATCTTCTACAACATTCCGCCCGTGGTCGCCGTTGCGACCGGCGCCAACCAGGTGGTGGCCTCCTCGGTCTCCGGGGCGATTACGCATTTCCGCCGCGGCACGCTCGACGTCAAGCTCGGGCTGGTGCTGCTCGTCGGGGGTCTCGCCGGCGCCTCGATCGGCGTGTTCATCTTCTCCTGGCTGAGGCGGCAGGGCCAGCTCGACCTCGTCATTTCGCTACTCTACGTCGTCTTTCTCGGCACCGTCGGCATCCTGATGCTGATGGAGAGCCTCAACGCCATGCGCCGGGCGGCGCGGAACCAGCCGGTGAGCCTCAAGCGCCCCGGCCAGCACAACTGGGTGCACCGCCTGCCCTTCAAGATGCGGTTCAAGAAGTCGAAGATCTATCTGAGCGTTCTGCCGATCATCGCGCTCGGCTTCGCCATCGGTATCCTGACGTCGGTGATGGGCGTCGGCGGCGGCTTCATCATGGTGCCGGCGATGATCTATCTGCTGCGCATCCCGACGAGCGTCGTCGTCGGCACCTCGCTGTTCCAGATCATCTTCACCACCGCCTACACCACCATCGTCCAGGCGGCGACCAACTATTCGGTCGACATCGTGCTCGCCTTCATCCTGATGCTCGCCGGCGTCATCGGCGCGCAATACGGTGTGCGCGTCGGCCAGAAGCTGCGCGGCGAACAGCTGCGCGCGCTGCTCGGCCTGCTGGTCCTGGCGGTGGGGCTCAGGCTCGCGGTCGAGCTGGTGGTTACGCCGGACGACCTCTATTCCATCGCGATCGGAGGCTGACGATGCGCCGGCTCCTCCTCACAGTCTCGACCGTGGCCGTCCTTCTCCTCGGCAGCGAAAGCCGCGCCCAGGTGCCGCTCGCGACCGACATGACCGGCAAGGAGGGCCTCGACATCGGCACCTCCACCAGCGAAATCGCCATCACCTCGGATTTCCGCGGCGCCGATCTTACCATTTTCGGCGCCGTGACCAACACCGACACGCTGCTGCTGGCGATCGGCCAGTATGACGTGGTCGTGACGCTGGAAGGGCCGCGCGACGACACGACGGTGCGGCGCAAGGACCGGCTGTTCGGCATCTGGGTCAACCGCACGTCCATGACCTTCGAGCGCATGCCGACCTCCTATTCGCTGGCGAGCACGCGGGCGCTTTCGGAAGTCACCAAGCCGCAGACGCTGACCCAGCTCGGCATCGGTACCGACCACATGGCGCTGACGCCGACCGGCTACCTGAGCAATGCCGCCAATCTCAAGGATTTCCGCGAGGCGTTCCGGCGACTGAAGCAGACAGGCGGCCTCTACCAGGGCGAAGAGGCGGGCGTGCGCTTCGTCAGCTCCAGCCTGTTCAAGGCGACGCTCCGGCTGCCGGCCAATATTCCCGACGGGGTGCACATCGCCCATGCCTATCTGTTCAAGACCGGCGAGTTCATCGCCGAGCGGGAGCTGCCGCTCCGGGTGATCAAGACTGGCCTGGAAGATTCCATTTCGCAGGCGGCGCACGAGAACCCGCTGACCTACGGCATGTTTTCGGTGCTGCTGGCGCTGATCACCGGCTGGGGTGCGAGCCTGATCTTCCGCCGCGACTAGTCCCGTTCGGCCGTCTCCATCTTCGCCTTGACCTCGAGATAGGCCGCGGTCAGCCGCGCGAGCGCCGACGGCGTGCCGGCGGGCATCGGCGTGCCGAGATGCAGGGCCTTAAGCTCGGCCATGAAATCCCGCCAGAGGTCACGCCCGCCTTTTTCCAGAAGTTCGGCGCGGATGGCCAGGTCTTCCGACACGTCCAGATATTTGCGGCCCCAGGCGCCCATTTCGGCGAACAGCGGCACGAGGTCGATCGACATTTCGGTGAGGCTGTAGATCGCCTTCTGCTTGTGGCTCGGATCGTCGGCGCGGCTGAGCAGTCCCTTGTCGACCAGCTTCTTCAGGCGATCGGCGAGAATGTTGGAGGCGATCCCCTCCTCGGAATTCTGTAAAAGTTCGCGGAAGTGGCGGCGGTTGCCGAACATGACGTCGCGGATGACGATCAGGCTCCAGCGGTCGCCGAGAACCTCGAGCGTCAGATTGATCGGGCATCCGGAGCGGTGGGTTTCGGACATGGCGTCTCCTCTCGACCAGTTGCGATCTGCCATCAGTTGAGCTAAAAGACAACCGCTTGCATATCGCAATCAGTTTTTGCCATTCAAAGGGAGGACCCCATGCGCAAACTGATCATCTGGAACCTGATGACGCTCGACGGCTATTTCGAGGGCAAGTCGCCCTGGGATCTCGGTTATCACCAACTCGCCTGGGGCGAGGAATTGAGAGCCTATTCACTGGAGATCGGCCGGCAGGCGGACCTGCTCGTCTTCGGCCGCAAGACCTATGAGGGCATGGCGGCCTATTGGATCGACGCAAGCGAAGAACTGGAGATCAAGGACTACATGAACGCGATCGCCAAGATCGTCGCCAGCCGCAGCCTCGACAGGGCGGACTGGAACAATACCCGCATCGTGCACGACATCGTCGGCGAAATCACCACGCTCAAGGCGCAGCCGGGCAAGGACATCTTCGTCTTCGGCAGTGCGGAACTCACGGACAGCCTGCTCAAGGCCGGGCTGGTCGACGAGATCCGGCTCTGCATCGTGCCGGTCGTGCTCGGCGGCGGCAATCCGCATTTCAAGGCAGCCGAGACGCCGAGGGTGTTCACGCTGCTCGAGACCCGGCCGCTGAAGACCGGCGGGGTGATCCTGCGCTATGCGCCTGCGCCGGGAGGCTGAAGCCTAGACGATGCAGCGCGGACCAGGGTCGCAGCCGCGTCGCCCGCGGTCTCCATATAACCCGGATCGCGATTGAGCAGCACGACGGCGAAGGCGCCGTCGAACAGCAGGATGATCTGGCGGGCGAGCATGCGCGGTTCGGGCAATCCGTCCGCTTCGAACAGCCCTGCGAGCCAGTCCTCGACCCGCCGCTTGTGGGCCGCGCCGATCTTGATCGCCGGATGACCGGGCATATTGGCAAGCTCGGCGGAGGTGCGCAGGAAGCCGCAGCCTTTCCATTTCGGGTGACGGGCGAAGGCCGCGAGCCGGACGAAGATGGTCCTGATCCGCTCCGGCAAGGGACCTTCCGCCTCGGCGAACCATTGCTGGAACCTGGCGAAGCTCGGCTGGTCGCGCTGTTCGAGATAGGCGGCGACCAGATCGTCCTTGCTCTCGAAGTGATAGTAGAGCGTTCGTTTGGTAATGCCGGCCTTGTCGGCGATCGCGTCGACGCTGACGCGACGGATGCCCTCGTCATAGAAGAGCTTCGCGGCGGCGGAGATGATGCTTTCCCGGGTCTGTCTCGGTGGCGCTGTCATGCAGGCAATGTATACCGACCAGTGAGTGTGCACAATCCGCTCATTTTGCTAGCCTTGCGTGATGGCAGAACATTGCGGAGGCAAGGGCATGGGACGGCGGGACGAGGCCGGCGTGGCGTGGGTCGGGACCGGGGCAAAGGGGATGGCGAAGCCCACCGAGGGAACCGCCGTCGAGATCGCCTGCCGGGACGGGGTCATGCTCGGCGGGCATGTCTGGGGCGGAGCGGAGGACGCGCCGAACGGCACGGTCATCATCAATCCGGCGACCGGCGTGCTTGCGCGCTACTATCACTATTTCGCACGCTTCCTGGCCGACCACGGCTTTCAGGTCCTGACCTACGACTATCGCGGGATCGGCCTCTCCCGGCCGGCGCGACTGAAGGGTTGCGGCTACCGCTGGCGCGACTGGGGCGAATGCGATTTCGAAGCCGCCGTCGAATTCATGTCGGCCCGGTGCAAGGAGGGACCGCTCCTGGTCGTCGGCCACAGCATAGGCGGCTTTCTGCCCGGTCTGGCGTGCAATGTCGACCGGATCGACCGGATGCTGACGGTCGGCGCGCAATATGCCTATTGGCGTGACTATGCGGCGGAGGGGAGATGGCGGCTGTTCTTCAAATGGCACGTGGCCATGCCGGTACTGACCGCACTGTTCGGCTTTTTTCCCGGCAGGCGCCTCGGCTGGCTGGAAGACCTGCCGGGGCCGGTCGCCAACGAATGGAGCTTTCGCCGGGCGCGCATGGAACTCAGCCATCCGCCGCACGAGAGGGCGGAGGTGCTCCGGCGCTTCGCCGCCGTGAGAGCGCCGATCCTGGCCATTGCCGTGTCG
The DNA here is from genome assembly GCF_059424725.1 of Allorhizobium sp. GW101-3B10. NCBI lineage: Bacteria > Pseudomonadati > Pseudomonadota > Alphaproteobacteria > Hyphomicrobiales > Rhizobiaceae > Allorhizobium > Allorhizobium sp. GW101-3B10. The sequence goes on from NZ_JBWKZR010000001.1 coordinate 3,351,903, forward strand.
GACGACGAACTGGGGACCGTGCCGGCCATTCGGCGGGCGCTCGCCTACTATCGCAATGCCGTGCCGAGCGAGGCCCTTCTCCAGCCGTCCGATCTCGGCTTCGACAGGATCGGGCATTTCGACCTCTTCCATGCCCGCCATGCCAACGGTTTCTGGCTCGACGCGCTGCTCTGGCTGCGGGACGGCATCAATCCGTGGCCGGATCGCTCCGGAGATCGGTGACGGCCTCGTGGCGGAGGTCGGAGCCGCCGGTCAGCACGCGAAGGCCGGCATCATCAGGTACCATCAGTGACGAAGCCGGGACGGCGGGCCTTCTCTTCGCGTGGGAGCACGGTGGCCCGGGGATGCAGGCAGCAGGTACCTGCCTCCTCCCCCTGGCCGCGGCGCGGCGCGTGGCGATTCATCAAAGTCCATGCGCCCGGGGCGATTGAGGTGTATGATCCTCCGCCTGGGAGGACATTGCCATGTATAAACACATGCTCGTGCCTACGGATGGGTCGCCACTCTCGACGGCGGCCGTGGAGAACAGTCTTTCCTTCGCCAAGGAGATCGGCGCGAAGGTTACCCTGCTGACAGTGATCGAGCCGTTCCACATCCTCTCGGCCAATGCCGAACAGCTTGCCGGGACGCGCAGCACCTATGAAGAGCACGCCAAGGCCGAAGCCGAAAAGCATCTGGCCGGCCTAAAGGAAAAGGCCGGTTCGATGGGCGTCGCCTGCGAGGCGGTCCATGCCGTCAGCGGCGAACCCTATCAGTGCATCATCGATACGGCGGTCAGGAATAACTGCGACCTGATCACCATGGCCTCGCATGGTCGACGCGGCGTCAGCGCCTTGGTTCTCGGCAGCGTCACCATGAAGGTGCTGACGCATTCGAAGATCCCGGTGCTGGTCTATCGGTGACAGCGGGGTCGGCTCTGAAAATTGGCGGCTCGGGCTGAGACCGGCCCCAGCCGGGGGGGCGTGCGACCGCCCTGCGAAGTCAGGCGGCGGCGCGCAGAGCCTGTCGCCGGGCTCGTGCGACAGGGGCGAAATCCCGATCAGCCGATGAGGTTGGCGAAACGCACCGAATAGACCCGGTCTCGGCCGAGCAGATGGGCGATCAGGGCGGCGCGGTCGAAGAGGCCGGTGAAGGCCTTATGGCGAAGGTCGAGGCCTCCGGTCAGCACGCCGAAGGCCGGCATCATCAGGCGTATGCCGTCGCTGGCGAAGCAGGGACGGCGGACCGATTTTTCACGGCGGCGGACCGTGGCGCAGGGGTGCAGGTGGCCGGCAACCTCGCCCCTTCCCGCCGCAAGGCTCGGCTCGTGGCGGAAGGTCAGGCCGCCATAGGCGAGTTCGTCGACCGAAATGCCGGGCAGATTGGACGCGCCGTCCGGGTCGTGGTTGCCGTTGATCCAGATCCATTCGCGGCCGGCCGCCATCAGCGCGATGCGCTGGCGATAGGCCTCGGGCATCAGCGCCGAACCGACCTGATCGTGAAAATTGTCGCCGAGGCTGACGACGATCTTCGGATCGTGGCGGACGATCACCCCTTCGAGGATCTTCAGCGTCGCGAGCGTGTCATAGGGCGGCAGAAGCTGGCCGCGCCGGGCGAAGGCGGCGCCTTTCTCCAGGTGCAGGTCGGAGACGACCAGCATGGACAGATCGGGCAGGTAGAGCGCGCCGGACGGATCGCAGACGGCGCTCACTCCGTGAAACGCGATCTCCACCGGGGGTGGCGTCTCGTCGGCGGCAAGGCGTCGTGCTGTCAAACTGGTCATTCCGTGTTCCCGGCCGCTTGGGCGGCGATCCTTACTTCGAGGCTTTTAACACCCCCTCTGGCCTGCCGGCCATCTCCCCCACAAGGGGGGAGAAAACGCGTGGCGCCCACTCGGCCTATTTCGCGTCGAGGACGTTTCAACGCCAAGTGAAGGGCGAGGCGTTGCCGTGGTTTAAGTCCCTCCCCCTTGTGGGGAGGGGTCTTCACTCCACGCACCGTTGCATCAACCTTACCCCATGGCCTCGGCGATCAGGTCGTCAGCGGCTTCGGCCAGCACGTGTTCGTGAGCCTCGCCGCCGGCGACCGATTCTCGGCCGATCTCCAGCATCACCGGCACGGCCAGCGGCGAGATATGCTCCAGCCGCTTGTGGGTGATGTGGCCCCTGATTCTCTTTAGCATATCGGCGAGCCGGGCAATATCCAGAAGACCCGCGGCGGCATCCTGTCGCGTCGCCTGCATCAGGATGTGATCGGGCTCGTGGCTGCGCAGCACGTCGTAGATGAGGTCGGCCGACACCGTGACCTGGCGGCCGCTCTTCTCCTTGCCCGGATGGCGCTTCTCGATCAGGCCGGCAATCACGGCACAGGTGCGGAAGGTGCGCTTCAGCATCCAGGATTCGGCAAGCCAGGCCTCGAGGTCGTCGCCCAGCATGTCCTCGTCGAACAAATCGGCGAGCGCCAAGCGCCCCGAGGCGATCATCGTGCCCATGTCTTCCAGCCCCCAGATGGCGAGCGAATAGTCGGTCGCTACGAAACCGAGCGGCTTCGCCCCCATGCGCTCCAGCCGGCGGGTCAGCAGCATGCCGAGCGTCTGGTGGGCAAGCCGGCCCTCGAAGGGATAGGCGATGAGGAAGAAGCGGTTTCCCCGCGGAAAGGTCTCTATCAGCAGTTCGCCGTGCTTCGGCAGGACCGACTTCTCGCGCTGGATCTCCAGCCAGTCGCGCACCTGATCGGGCAGGCCCCGGCGGCGCTCCGGATCGTCCAGCATGGCGCGCACCTGTTCGGCGAGATAGGTCGAGAGCGGGAACTTGCCGCCGGCATAGGCCGGGATCTTCGGATCCTGCGAGAAGGCATTGGAGACGAGGCATTCATTGTCGCGCAGGGCCTCGAAGCGCAGCACCTTGCCGGAAAAGAGAAAGGTGTCGCCCGGGCTCAGCTGTTCGAAGAAATATTCCTCGACCTTGCCGAGCATCATGCCGCCGCGGCCGAGCGAGCCCAGATGGTTGCGCTTGACCAGGCGCACATTGAGCATCGGCGCCTCGACGATGGTGCCGAGGTTCAGGCGATACTGCTGGATGACCTGCGGATTGGAGACACGCCAGCGGCCGTCCTTGGTCAGGCGGATGCGGGCATAGCGCTCGTAGGTCTTCAGGGCATAGCCGCCGGTGGCGACGAAATCGACGATGCGGTCGAAGCTGTGTCGCGGCAGCGCCGCATAGGGCGAGGCGGTGACCACTTCGGCATAGAGTTCGTCGGCAAGGAAGGGGGCGGCGCAGGCCATGCCGAGCACATGCTGGGCGAGCACGTCGAGCGACCCCTCTCCGACCGGCGGCGTGTCCTGGGCGCCGAGATAGTTGGCGTCGAGGGCGGCCTGGCACTCCATGACCTCGAAGCGATTGGCCGGCACGAGGATCGCCCGGCTCGGCTCGTCCATGCGGTGGTTGGCGCGGCCGATGCGCTGGGCCAGGCGCGAGGCCCCCTTCGGCGCGCCAACATGGACGACGAGATCGACATCGCCCCAGTCGATGCCGAGATCGAGCGTCGAGGTGGCGACCACGGCCCGCAGCTTGTTGTCGGCCATCGCCGCTTCCACCCTGCGGCGCTGGGCGACGTCGAGCGAGCCGTGATGCAGGGCGATCGGCAGGTTGTCATCGTTGATCGTCCAGAGTTCCTGGAACAGCATCTCGGCCTGGGAGCGGGTGTTGACGAAGATCAGCGTCGTCTGGAAGTCCTTCAGCACCGCATAGAGTTCGGGCATTGCATAGCGGGCGGAATGGCCCGACCACGGGATGCGCTCCTCGGTCGTCAGGATGGTGATGTTGGGCTTGGCGCCGCCGTCGACCGTGATCAGCCCCGCATGGTGCTCGCCCTCGGGCAGCTGGGCGACCAGCCAGCGCTGCAGGTCGAGCGGTGAAGCGACGGTCGCCGAAAGGCCGATGGTGCTCAGAGATGGCGCGAGCTTCCTCAGCCGTGCGAGGCCGAGCGACAGCAGGTGGCCGCGCTTCGAGGTGACGAGCGAATGCAGCTCGTCGAAGATCACATAACGCAGATCCTTGAAGAAGCGTTCGGCGTCGTTGGCCGAGATCAGAAGCGCGAGCTGTTCCGGCGTGGTCAGCAGGATGTCCGGCGGGTTGAGCTTCTGACGCTGGCGCTTTCCGCTCGGCGTGTCGCCGGTGCGGTTCTCGATGGAAATCGGCAGGCCCATCTCGGTGACGGGCTTCATCAGGTTGCGCTCGATGTCGACGGCGAGCGCCTTCAAGGGCGAGATGTAGAGCGTGTGGATGCCGGTAAACGGCGTGCCCGGGGCCGGGCGGCGGCGCTCGGCAAGTTCGGTCAGCGACGGCAGGAAGCCGGCGAGCGTCTTGCCGGCGCCGGTGGGGGCGATCAGCAGCAGGCCCTCCCCGGCGCCCGCGCGGGCAAGCAGTTCCAGCTGATGGGCGCGCGGCTGCCAGCCCTTTTCCGCGAACCAGCGGAGGAAGGGCTTGGGCAGGAGGGATATGGCGCGCTCGCTGATGGACACAGGGTAAACCTAGCGGAGTCGCTTCAAAAAAGAAGCGCTGTTGACGGACGAATGAATCATAGATATATTTTATCCACGATAGGAGTGCGTGATGAAACTAGGCGACGGCGTCGAACAGGCCATCCACAGCATGACCATGCTGGCCACCCTGCCCGAGGACGGGGTCCTTTCGGCGGCCGCGCTTGCGGAGTTCCACGGGGTTTCGCCGAGCTACCTGCTGAAACATCTCCAGGCGCTGTCGAGCGCCGGCCTGGTCGACACCGTTCCGGGGCCGAAGGGCGGCTATCGCCTGGCACGCGAGCCCGAGGCGATCACCCTGCTCGACATCTTGCTTGCCGTGGAAGGGCCGCAGCCGGCCTTCCGCTGTCGCGAGATCCGCCAAAGGGGGCCTGATCCCCTCCCCCAGCGGTACTTCGAGAAACCATGCGGGATTGCGGCGGCGATGCTGGCGGCGGAGCGGGTTTATCGGGCCGAACTCAAGAAAACGAGCATCGCGGATCTGATCTCGGATCTGAAGTCGAATGACGACGGAGGGATCGCGGCACGCGGCTGCGCCTTCCTGGAAATCCACGAACGCAAGACCACCCGCTGAAGGGCAAACCGAAAGGAAGACAAGATGCACCCGCGCCTCGACATCGCAAAGGCGGCCCCCGCCGCCTACAAGGCCGTGCTCGGCCTGGAAAACTACGTGCAGACCAGCGGGCTTTCCCGCGCCGAAATCCACATGATCAAGCTGCGCGCCTCGATCATCAACGGCTGTGCCTACTGCGTCGACATGCATGTGAAGGAATCGCGCCATGACGGCCTGTCCGAACAGTGGATCAACATGATGTCGGTCTGGCGGGAATCGCCCCTCTACACGCCGCGCGAACGCGCCCTGCTCGGCTGGGTCGATGCCGTGACGAACATTGCCGGCACCGGCGCGCCGGACGAGGCCTTCGAAGCGCTGAAGGTGCATTTCACCGACGGCGAGATCGCCAACATCACCGTGGCGATCGGCACGATCAACGTCTGGAACCGGATCTGCGTCGGCTTCCGGACCATGCATCCGATCGATCAGCCAGCCGTTGCCGCCTGATCAGCCGACTACCGCCCTGTTACCGAAGGACCGTTACATCGCAATGTAGCGGTCCTTTCGATGATTGATGGCCAACGTCAGATTGAGCACCACGGCGCCGACGACCGAGCAGAAGATGATGAAGGGCGTGGCGACGAAGAAGGAGAAGACCAGCACCGTGCCGTCGAACACGAGCTGCACCAGACCGGCGCGCCAGCCGAAGCGGTCCTGCAGGTAGAGCGCCAGGATGCCGAAGCCGCCGAGGCTGGCGCGGTGGCGAAAGAGCGCCAAGAGGCCGGCGCCGATGACCAGCCCGCCGAAGATCGCCGCGACCAGCGGGTCGATGTGGGAAAAGCCGATGGCCCGCGGCACCGCTTCCGTGAGGAAGGAGGTGAACGCCACGGCCGAGAAGGTCTTCAGCGTGAAGCCGAGCCCGAAGCGGCGGAAGGCCAGCCAGTAGAAGGGCAGGTTGATGATGAAGAACAAGAGGCCGAAGGCATAGCCGGTGGCATAATGCAGCAGGAAGGCGACGCCGGTGGTGCCGCCGGTGAGCAGGCCGGCGCTCGACAGCAGCAGGACGCCGAGCGAGGCCATCATCGAGCCGGCCGCGAGACCCTGGACATCATCGACGAGCGAATGGCGCTCCGAAGAGGAGGTTATCATGTCCTTCAGACGGGTCTTTACTTCGACATTGGCCATGTCACATCCTGCCGTTCAGTGCGCTTGCTTGCCCAGTCGGTAGCGCGGCGACGCGCCGATCTCAAGGGGCATACCGTCCGAATGTCTCAACGCAGGGCGATGTAACGATCGGAGCGGTGGTTGATGGCGAGGAAGAGGTTGAGCACGACGGCACCGAGCACCGAATAGGCGACCACCTGCGGGCTGACAACGGCAAAGGCGGTGGCCATGACCACGAGGTCGAAGGCGAGCTGGACAAGGCCGGCGCGGATGCCGAAACGATCCTGCACATAGACGGCGAGGATGCCCAAGCCACCGAGGCTGGCGCGGTGGCGGTAGAGCGCCAGAAGGCCGAAACCGAGCAGCAGGCCGCCAAGCACCGCAGCCCAGACCGGGGCGATGCTCTCGATCACCAGGAAACGGCTTTCGATTTCGACGAGGAACGAGGTGAAGCCGACGGCGGCGAAGGTCTTCAGGGTGAAATCAACACCGACGCGGCGCAGCGACAGGATGTAGAACGGCAGGTTGAGCACGAAGAACAGCAGGCCGAAGCTGAGGCCGCTCCAGTAGTGCAGGACGAAGGCGAGCCCCGCCATGCCGCCAGTCAGAAGCCCGACCTTGGCGAGCAGATAGAGGCCGAGCGCGGCGATCATGCTGCCGGCGATCAGACCCTGCAGATCCTCGGCCGCCGTGTGGCGGGCCGGATTGGAATTCCAGATACCCAGCATGCTCGTCAAATGCGCCATGACACGTCTCCGAAAATGGCCTCCCGCAGTGCAATAAATACTCCGGATGTCCTGGGACGCAAGGGTGATAGGTAAGGAATACTGACCTATCGAAAAGTTCGCAATTTTCGATCCGATCAACGCGTCCTGATCGCAAGAAACAGAATGCCGAGGACCGGTTTTCCGCCATCCATGCGAATGGTCGTGCGCTCCATTTCGCGGATCTCGAAGCTGACGGCGGCGAGGGCGGCGCGGACATAGGCTTCGGAATGCGCATAACGCAGCGAAGGGGCGAGATGAAGGCCGTCCGGAGTGCCGGCATCCTCGACCGAGAAGGCGAAGAGCGCGCCGGGGGCTGCGAGTTCGGCGGCAAGGGAAAAGGCGTTCGACAGGTCGCCGAGATACATCAACACATCGGCGGCGGCGACGAGATCGGCGCGGCCGCGCGTCAAACCGCCGTCGAAAAGCCGGGAGCCTTCGGCATCGAGCGAGAGGTCGGAGCGCGCGAGGTGGTCGTAGATCGCCTTTTCCCCGGCCTTGGCGAGCATGTTGGCCGAGAGGTCGAAGCCTTCGAGCCGCCCGACACCGGAGCGGATCTCCACGCCGAACAGGCCGGTGCCGCAGCCAAGGTCGACGGCACAGGAAAAGCGGCCGCCCTCGCCGCGCGCCTTGCGCACCAGCGCCGCAAGCTTGCCCGGGACGGAATAGTCGAGCCGTTCGACGAGGGCCGCCTCGAAGCGGTCGGCATAGTCGTCGAACAGGGCCTCGACATAGCGGCTCGGCGGCTTGTCGGGCGTCTCGGTGGCGCCGAGGAGGGCGAGCTTCAGGCCGGCTCCGAAGATATCCTCCGGATCGAGCGCCAGCACCTGCCGGAGCGCTTCCGCCGCCTCTGCGCCAAGGCCCGCCTTCTCGCGATATTCGCCGAGCCGCAGCCAGCCGGCGGCCCAGGCGGGCGCCAGCTCCAGCGCCTGCTCCATCAATTCGGCCGCCGCCGCAGGATCGCCACTTTCGGCGAGCATCCGGGCATAGTCGGCGCGACGGTCGGCAATGACGTCGCCGGAGGAAAACTGGGTGGGCTGCATGGTGAAATCCCGTGGATCAGGCGGCACTTGACCGAAGGGCCGAAAAAACACAAGAGCTAAGTTGTCCGGCGCAAAGCCGAGCGCTCGCGCGCCTTGCTTGCGGGAAACGGCGCCGCTTCCTATGTGAGGACAAACAGGAGATTGCCATGGCCGATCAGGTCAACAGATTTCTCGGCGACACGCCGGGCCGCACGATCATCAAGCTCGTCGTCGTCTCGCTGATCGTCGGCTTCATCATGCATGTGTTCGGCATCTATCCGGTCGACATCCTCGAAGGCATCCGGCATTTCTTCATCGAGCTCTGGTATCGCGGTTTCGCCGCGCTCGGACGGGTCGGCGACTATCTCCTGCTCGGCGCGACGATCGTCATCCCGGTCTTCATCGTGCTGCGTCTGATCAGTGCAAGGAACTGAGATGCGGCCTGCGACCGTCCAGCCCCTTCCGCGGCGCATGCTTCTGATCCTGTCGGCAGGCAGCCTTGCCGCCGCGCTTGCCGGCTGCCGCACCGCGGACGTCCTGCCGACCGGTGACGACCTCTCCGAGGTGCAGACCGAGGGCGCGCTGCCGATCGTCAACACCCTGCGGCAGAAGAAGGGACTGGCGGGCCTCGCCCGCAAGCCCGAGGCCGAGGTCGCGGCTCTCGTCCAGGCGAGGCGCATGGCCAAGGCCGGAAAGATGGCGCATCTGATCGGCTTCAACGACAGTTTCCTCGACCGCATGAAATCCACCGAAGTGCCGCTGCCGGCCGCCGAGAACATTGCGACCGGCCAGGACAGCGTCGAGCGCGCGGTGCAGGCCTGGATCGATTCGAAGAAGCATCTCGAGAACATGCTCGGCACCTATCAGGGCCTCGGGGTTGCCGTTGCGCGCCATCCCTCTTCCGCCAACCGCCCTTATTGGGCCATGGTGCTGTCGGCCTGAGCGATTCCCGCCCCGGCGCAAAGTCAGTGGGCGCATGCATGGACACGAGAAGCCAGCCGGTTCGGATCATCGAAGTGACGCATCGTTCGGTGCTGGCGATCGCCGTGCCAATGACGCTCGGTTACGTCACCACGCCGCTGCTCGGGCTCACCGACACCGCCGTGATCGGCCGCACCGGCGAGGCGGCGGCGCTGGCCGGGCTTGCGATTGCGGCTGCGCTCTTCGACCTGCTGTTCGGCAGCCTCAATTTCCTGCGCGCCTCGACGACGGCGCTCGTCGCCCAGGCTCAGGGACGCGGCGACGGGGACGAACTCTTTGCCGTGTTCTGGCGCTCGATGGCGCTTTCCGTCGGCTTCGGCCTGCTCATTCTCGCCTTGTCGCCGCTGATCATTTCCGGCGGGCTTGCCATGATGGGCGCCGAAGGCAGCGTTGCGACGGCGTCGGCCACCTATATCGCCATCCGCATCATGGCCGCGCCGGTCACGCTCTCCAACTTCACCCTGCTCGGCTTCGTGCTGGGGCGCGGGCTCGGATCGGTCGGGCTCGGGCTGCAGATCCTGCTGAACGGCATCAACATCGTCATGTCCATCCTGCTCGGCCTGACCTTCGGCTGGGGCATCGCCGGCGTCGCCTGGGGAACGGTGATCGGCGAGACCGTGGCGGCACTCGCCGGCCTCGCCTTCGTCTTCCGGCGCTACGGATCGGCCGCGATGCCGCGGCTGGCCAGGCTGACCGACGCGGCGAAGCTGCGAGAGCTCTTCCATCTCAACCGCGACATCCTGATCCGCACCTTCTCGCTGATCACCGCCTTCACCGTGATGACCCGGGTGGGCGCAAGCTTCGGCCCGGTGACGCTCGCCGCCAATGCGGTGCTTTTGAACTTCTTCATGATCTCGAGCTTCTATCTCGACGGGATTGCCACCGCGGCCGAGCAGATCGCCGGCCAGACGATCGGGGCGCGTTACCGGCCGGGCTTCGAACGCGCGGTGAAGCTCACCGGCATCTGGTCGCTCGGGCTGGCGCTTGCAAGCCTTGCCTTCTTTCTCGGGCTCGGGGAGTCGATCATCGGCATCATCACCACGGCGCAGGAGGTTCGCATCGTCGCCGACCTCTATCTGCCCTATGCGGCGCTGACTGCGCTGACCGGGGCGCTCGCCTTCCAGATGGACGGCATCTTCATCGGCGCCACCTGGTCGCGCGAGATGCGCAACATGATGATCGTGGCGCTGGCCGGCTATCTCGCGACGCTGGCGGCCCTGGTGCCGAGCTTCGGCAATCACGGGCTGTGGATCGCGCTCAACGTGTTTCTGGCGCTGCGCGGCCTGCTGCTGCTGTCGCGGCTCAAGCCGAAACTCGATCAGACCTTCGCGGCGAGCCAGTAGTCGAGCCGGGTGTCGCGCAGCTCGCGGATCGAGGAGACCTTTTCGCGGTCGAGCAGCGCCGACAGGCCGCGCACGATGCGTGCCGGCAGGCCGGGGCCTTCATAGACCATGCAGGAATAGAGCTGCACCAGATCAGCGCCGGCGCGGATTTTCTCCAGTGCCGTCTCGGCCGAGGACACGCCGCCGACGCCGATGATCGGCATGGCCGGGCCGACGCGCTTGCGCATGCGGGCGAGCACCGCCGTCGACTTTTCGAACAGCGGCTTGCCCGACAGCCCGCCCGCCTCACCGGCGAGACGCGGATCGGAGAGGCCGTCGCGGGACAGCGTCGTGTTGGAGACGATCAGCCCGTCGAGCTCGTGCGCCAGCGCTTCGGCGGCGATGTCGTCCATGCCCTCTTCGGTCAGATCCGGCGCGACCTTCAGGAAGACCGGGCGACGCACGCCCGATGCCGCGGCGATTTCGTCGCGCGCGGCGAGCACGGCCGACAGGAGCGTCGACAGGCTCTCGCGGGCCTGCAGGTCGCGCAGGCCCGGCGTATTGGGCGAGGAGATGTTGGCGGTGAAATAGGAGGCGACGCCCGAGAAGCGGCGGATGCCCTCGACATAGTCGGCGATGCGGTCGGCGCTGTCCTTGTTGGCGCCGATATTGACGCCGACGATGCCGGCAGGCCTGCGAGCCAGCAGCCGGGCAAGGGCGGCGGCATGGCCCTCATTGTTGAAGCCGAGCCGGTTGATCACGGCCAGGTCCTTTTCCAGCCGGAAGATGCGCGGCTTGGGGTTGCCGGCCTGCGGCTTCGGCGTCAGCGTGCCGACCTCGGCAAAACCGAAACCGAGACGCAGCAGCGCGTCGGGCACTTCTGCATTCTTGTCATAGCCGGCGGCCATGCCGAGCGGATTGGGGAATTGGAGGCCGGCGACGGTGACGGCGAGGCGCGGATCGGCCTTCAGCGCGCAGCCCGGCACGAGGCCGGATTTGAGCGCAGCGATCGACAGGCCATGGGCGGTCTCGGCGTCGAACAGGAAGAGGCCGCGGCGGGCAATCGTCTTGAAGGCATCGATCATCGGTCCATCTCCGGAAAGACATGCTGGCCGTCGCCGCCGAGCGGCAGGGGCTTTTCCCACAGGACGGCATCGAGCGGCAGGTTGGCATAGAGGTGCGGAAAGAGATCGCCACCGCGCGAAGGCTCGAAGCGCAGCGCCTCGCCGAGCGATGCGGCATCGACGGCGACCAGCAGCAGACCCTCGACGCCGGCGAAGTGGCGTGCCGCCGTCTCGACCGCCTGGGCGGCGGTGGAAAAATGGATGTAGCCGTCGTGCAGATCGATCGCCGCCCCACGAAATACTCCCTCGTCGCGCGCTTCCTGCCATAATTCGCGCGGCACGATCTTGTATATAATCCGATCCAAGGGCCTGTCCTTCCGTCAGCGGAGTCTTCGCTGGCGGTTTGCCGCAAACCGACCGGCTTGTCCACGCTTGTTAAGCCGGTGGACGAGCCAACCGTGACGAATTCGAGGAGATCGCCGATGCGCCCGATGCCCATGCCAACGACCCTTTTCCTGATGATCGCGACCGGCTTCGCCGCGCCGGCCCTGGCCGAGGACACCGACGTCGCGCGCTTCGCGCTGGAGAAGACCGATGGCGGCTTTGTCCGTCTCGACCGCAAGACCGGCGCGCTGACGCTTTGCCAGGAGAGCGACGGAACGCTCACCTGCCGCATGGCCGCCGACGAGCGGGCCGCCTACGAGGAAGATCTTGCCCGCCTGGAAAAACGCGTGGAGGCGCTGGAGAAGAGCCTTGCCACGGGCCGCCCGCTGGCGAAAGGCGAACCGCTGCCCAGCGACGAGGAAGTCGAGCGCTCGATCGGCATCATGGAACGCTTCATGCGAAGCTTCTTCGGCCTCGTGGAAGAGTTCAAGCAACGGGAAGAAGGCACAACGCCCGACAAAACATAGACTATTGTATATATTCCCAGCTATCGCTAAATAGATGAAGAGCCGCGGACGCGGCGTGCAAGACATCGCTCTTGGGAGGGGGCTTCGACATGACGGCATCGACCTTCATCATTGCAGACGATCATCCGCTCTTCCGCGGCGCCCTGCGTCAGGCTGTCAGCGGCATCGACGGCGAGCAGACGATCATCGAAGCCGGTGATTTCGAAGCCGCCCGCAAGGCGGCAGCCACCCATTCCGACGCCGAACTGATGATGCTCGACCTGTCCATGCCGGGCGTATCCGGCTTTTCCGGTCTGATGGCGCTCAGAGCCGAATTCGCCAGCCTGCCGATCGTCATCGTCTCAGCCAGCGACGACCCCACCACCATTCGCCGCGCGCTGGAACTCGGCGCCTCCGGCTTCATCTCCAAGTCGTCCGGCATCGAGGACATCCGCGCCGCCATCCAGTCCGTGCTGGAAGGCGACATCTGGACTCCGAAAAACTATCAGGGCGGCCAGGAGCAGGATCCGGACGTCGCCGACCTGATCAGTCGACTGAGGACGCTCACCCCACAGCAGAGCCGCGTGCTCGGCATGCTCGGCGAAGGCCTGCTGAACAAGCAGATCGCCTATGAGCTCAGCGTGTCGGAAGCCACGATCAAGGCGCATGTCTCGGCGATCCTGCTGAAGCTCAAGGTCGACAGCCGCACCCAGGCCGTCATCCAGCTCGGCAAGATCAACATGGCCATGGTCGCCTGACGCAAGGACGCCAAACGCCCTTGCGAGGAGGATTTTATTCCTTTTCACCTTTACTGGACAATGTGCTTTGGTTAAAGTCCCGGTATCTCGCCGGGGCAGGGCATTCCATTGCCGTTGCAGCCGGCCCTGGAGCATGAGCGACGATGCTTTCGCATGACAAGATATGGGCCGCGATCGACAGGCTCGCCGAAAGCCACCAGCTGACCACGTCAGGCCTGGCGCGGCGGGCTGGCCTCGACCCGACATCGTTCAACAAGTCGAAACGGACCGGCCCGGACGGGCGCATGCGCTGGCCTTCGACCGAATCCATATCCAAGGTGCTGGAGGCGACCGGAACCGGCATCGACCAGTTCATGGGCCTCATCCAGCCGGAGACGGGCGGCACGGCGCCGAACGGCGGCTTTCCGCCGCAGGCCGGGTCGATCCCGCTGCTCGGCTTTGCCCAGGCTGGCGCCGGCGGCTTCTTCGATGACGGCGGCTTTCCCGCGGGCCAGGGATGGGACGTGGTCGAATTTCCCGCCTCGCCGGCCCGCAAGGCCGGCGTCTATGCACTGGAGGTCCAGGGCGACAGCATGAAGCCGCTCTATCGCGACGGCGACGTGCTGATCGTCGAGCCTGGCGCCCAGGTCAGGCGCGGCGACCGCGTGGTGGTCAAGACCCGCGAAGGCGAGGTCATGGCCAAGGTGCTGGCACGCCAGTCGGCCAAGACCATCGAACTGATATCGCTCAACCCGGAGCATCCGAACCGCAACCTCGACATGACGGACGTCGAATGGATCGCGCGGATCATCTGGGCCAGCCAGTAGGAAAATCGGCCTATGCGTCCTCTCGGTACCATCGTCGCCGGCATCGCCGGCATCGCCCTGTGGGCCGTCTTGCTGAGCGTCGCCGGCCGCAACATGGCCGACAGCGAAGCCGAGGGCTTCGAGATCGAGGACATGCCGGTCGAATGGGCCGAGCCGAATGCGCCGGTGGACGCCTCAGAGGAGCAGCAGGCGGTATCGGCGGACGACGCGCCGGAGATCTCCGTCGAGGCCGATCGGCCGGCCGGCGGGCCGGCGCCGCCGACTGAGGATACGGCTGCGGCGACGGAAGAGGCCGGGGTTCGCCCGGTCAATCCCGACCTCTTCGCCTCACCGCTTGCCGCCGAGCCGCAGAAGCTCGAGCGCATCGAACCGCGCGCGCCGCTCGACACCGTACAGCTGGAGACCGAGCGGGTGAAGGTCGTGCTCCTGCCGCGACCCGAATCCGTCGCGGCCGGCCTGATCGCCTTCGGGCCGCGAAACCTCAAGCTCGCCGACATCACCACCACCGACCGGATGCGCATGTGCCCGACCTCGAAGGGCGGCGACTGGCCCTGCGGCATGGTGGCGCGCACGCAGCAGCGGCTCTTCCTGCGCAACCGTACGATCGCCTGCGAAACGGACAGCGCCGACTGGAAGGGCACGATCGAGGCCCGCTGCCGCGTCGGCGAACTCGACATCGCCACGTGGCTGGCCGAGAACGGCTGGGCCGAGGCGCCGGCCGGCTCGCCGCTCGCCGCGCTCACCGACAAGGCGCGCACCGAGCGCCGCGGGCTTTTCGGCGACGACCAGCGGTAAGCCCGGGGCCTGGCTTGAAAGCCAGGCCGGCAGATCCTACTCTCCCACAAAACAACGAGGAATGCCCGACCGATGACAACGCCCGTAACGCCGCACGACGCCCTGATCTTCGTCATGGTGATGGCCTCCGCCGTCGACAATTCGATGAACGACAAGGAATTGCGCCGCATCGGCCAGCTGATCGACCTGCTGCCGATCTTCGACGGCTTCGACAAGGACAGCGTCGTCGAGGTTTCCAAGCGTTGCGCCGATATCCTGGCCGGCCCCGAGGGCCTCGACATCGCGCTCGAAGTCATCCGCGACGCCGTACCGGCCCGCTCCTACGACACCGTCTATGCGCTGGCCGTCGAGGTCATGGCGGTCGACATGACCGTGAAGCCCGAGGAGATCCGGTTCCTGCAATTGCTGCGCGACCGGCTTGGCCTCAACAAGCTGACCTGCGCTGCGATCGAACACAGCGCCATTGCCCGCTACCGCCCGATGTGACCCCGCGACGCGGCCGCCCCGGTGCTTGCCGGGGATGCCCTCCGGATCCCCTGAACGGTACAGCTGCCGAGCCCCCCGAACAGAGCCGGGGGAGCGCAACCGCGCGCATGGTCGCCGGTTCTAGAACAGGCCGTAGGGGAAATAGCGCAGGTAGATTTCCTGCAGCCGGCCGTTTCGCGACAGCGCCGCCAAGGCACTGTCGAAGGCCGCGGCGAGCACCGGATCGTCGCGGCGGAGCATGATCGTCAGCCCCTCCCCCAGAAAACGCTCCGAGACATAGGCCTGGCCGAACAGCGCGCAGCAATTGCCCGCGGCATCGCCGGCGGTCCAGAAGGACAGCTGCAGCGAATCGGCGAACACGGCATCGATCTTCTTCGCCTTCAGCTCCTCCAGCATCTTTCCCCGATCGGCAAAGGGGATCGCCTGGATGTCGGGGAAGAAGGCTTTCAGCATGGCTTCGTGCGCCGTGCCGTCGACCACGCCCACGCGGCGGCCGAACAGCGCGTCGGCATTCTCACCGCCAAGCTCCACCGCCTTGTTGCGGGCAAAGCGCGCCGGCAGCAGCATATAGGGCCGACTGAAGGCGAAGCGGGCACGCAGGCCGTCGCTGACCGCCATGCCCGCCAGCACCGCCTCGCCCTGACCGGCGGCGAGCGCCGCTTCGATTTCTCCATAGGGCAGCGCCTGGATCTGGCATTTCGCCTCAATGCCGAGCTCGGCGCAGATGGCACGCGCCAGATCGATGTGGAAGCCGGCGAGCCGGCCCGTCTGGTCGGCAAAATTGAAGGGCGGAAAATCCGTCGTCGTCAGGAAGCGCACGCGCAGCAAGCCGGATAGATCAGGGCGCGGCAGGCGCTCCCGGGCATCGAACAGCACCGGCAGATCCCCGGCCCGCGCCGGATGCGGCAAGGACACAGCCGCAAGAATCGCACACGTCGCCACAACCAAAAAGCGCAACCCCTGCAAATACAGGGATGAAACTACCATGCGTATCATTATGATCCATTTCCAGGGACAGCCGGGGCGTCATCTCCCGATGACGGTGTAACAGAGTCATGCAAATCGGGGAATATGGCGGCCGCGCTGAAGCGACCGCCGGGGGATCCAATGCTGCATCGCATGGAGTGCCTGTCCCCGGGGAACGGCCCGAGGACGGCGCGGCCCTTTCCGCATTGCGCGACGAAGCGCTGGTGATGAAATCGCTCGGGCTATCCAAACCCCTGATCGCCCGCATGGCGAGAAGCGCCGCGAGCCACGGCACGACCATCGAACAGGAATTGCTGGCGAGCGGCCATGTGCAGGAGGAAGCCTATTACGGCGCGCTGGCGCGGCTGGCGGGCCTGCCCTTTCTCGAAGCCATCCCGGACGGCGCGGTTATCGACGGCAAAGGGCTGGACAGCCAGCTCGCCCGGCCCTGCTCGGTACGGCTGCACGACAAGACCCGCCCGCCGCTCACGGTGATCGCCCCCGAGGCGCGGCGCATCGACCACCTGCTCGCCAGCCTTGAGCGGCATCCGGGGCTTCGCCGGTCGCTCGCCATCGCCTCTGCGTCGTCGATCCGGCGCGCCGCCTGGCAGGCCGGGGCGGATCGGCGGGTCAAGGCGACCGTCGATGCGCTGTTCGAGGCGCGACCGGACTTCTCCGCCCGCACGGTTCTCACCGGTCGGCAGGGCTTCTGGGCAGGCGCGATGACGAGCGGCGTGATTGCGCTGCTCCTCGGTGCGCCGGCGATCGCAGTTACCGTCCTGCATCTCACGCTGTCGCTGCTCTATCTCGCGGCGCTGTGCCTGCGCATGGCCGCCCTGGTGCATGGCCGGCGCTCCGGACGCGCGCGGCAAAGGCCAGCCGCGCTGCCGGTCGTCAGCGGCGAAGAGACCCTGCCCGTCTATACGGTGATGGTGGCGCTCTACCGCGAGGCCGAGGTCGCGGCCCAGCTGATCGGCTCGCTCGAGCGGCTCGACTGGCCGCGCGCCCGGCTCGACATCAAGCTGGTCTGCGAGGCCGACGACATGGCGACCCTTTCGGCGATCCGGGCGCTCGACCCGCCCCGGCATTTCGAGATCGTCGAGGTGCCGCCGATGGCGCCGCGCACCAAGCCGAAGGCGCTGAGCTATGCGCTTCCCGGCGCGCGCGGGGACTATGTGGCAATCTTCGATGCGGAGGACCGGCCGCATCCTGGCCAGTTGAAGGAAGCCTACCATACGTTCCGCACAGCACCCGCGAATCTTGCCTGCCTGCAGGCGCCGCTGGTGATCGCCAACATGCGCCAATCCTGGACCACCGCGCTGTTTGCGCTCGAATATGCCGCCCTGTTTCGCCGTATGCTGCCGATCCTGGCGCGCTACCGCATGCCACTTCCGCTGGGCGGCACGTCCAATCACTTTCGCATCGGCCCGCTGAAGGCGGTCGGCGGCTGGGATCCGTTCAACGTTACGGAAGACGCCGATCTCGGCATGCGGCTCTACCGGCTCGGCTACCGCTCGGCCACGATCCGCCGGCAGACGCTGGAGGACGCGCCGACGACGGGCGCCGTCTGGCTCGGCCAGCGGACCCGCTGGTTCAAGGGCTGGCTGCAGACATGGCTGGTGCTGATGCGCGATCCGGCCCGGACGGTCGACGAAATGGGATTTGCCGCCTTCGCCACCTTCCAGCTGCTGATCGGTGGCATGCTGATCTCGGCACTCAGCCATCCGCTCATCCTGGTCTTCATCGCCACATCGGCGGTCGCCATGCTGCAGAAGCCAGCCGAAACGATCGGCCTGTTCGAGGCAATCCTGTTCATCATCGACATCACCAACATTCTCGGCAGCTACGCGGCCTTCGTGACGCTCGGCGCAACGACGATGACAGGGCACGAAAGGAAAATGGTGGGCAACCGGTGGATGGGGGTCCCGCTCTACTGGATGATGACCTCGTTTGCGGCCTGGAAGGCCGTCGTCGAGCTGCGCTGCAAGCCCTTCTTCTGGAACAAGACGCCGCACCGGCCGCACGAGACGCACGAGCCGCGCGAGACTCATGCGCAGACACAAGCCGAGGCGGTTCGCGCCAGCGAAGCCTGTGATCCCACCCGCCAGCCGTCTTGACCGCAAACGGGCGAGCGCGCAGAGATTTGCCGAGGGGTCCGCAGAAGCCGCGCCCAGCGGAGAGCGCGGCGGGGGCCCAATCATCGGGAGAGACCGGCTTGGCGGAGAGACAGGGCGGGAGCGACACGGCGACCTGGCGCAGGCTCCCCGGCAGCATCTGGGCGATCGGCTTCGTTTCGCTGTTCATGGATGTCTCCTCCGAGATGATCCATGCGATCCTGCCGCTCTATCTGGTCACCGTGCTCGGTACGTCGACACTCACCGTCGGCATCATCGAGGGGATCGCGGAGGCGACCGCGGCGATCACCAAGGTGTTTTCCGGCGCGCTCAGCGACTGGCTGGGCAAGCGAAAGCTGCTCGCCGCCCTCGGCTACGGGCTTGCGGCGCTGACCAAACCGATCTTCCCGCTTGCACCGGGCGTCGCCTGGCTGATCGCCGCACGCTTCGTCGACCGCATCGGCAAGGGCATCCGCGGCGCGCCGCGCGACGCGCTGGTTGCCGACATTTCCCCGCCCGAGCTGCGCGGCGCAAGCTTCGGGCTCCGGCAGTCGCTCGACACGCTCGGCGCCCTGCTCGGGCCGCTGCTTGCCATCGTCTTCATGTGGGCGCTCCACAACGATTTCACGCTGGTCTTCTGGATCGCCGTCATTCCCGCCTTCGTCTCGGCCGGGCTGATAATCGTCGCGGTGAAGGAGCCGAAGCGGGCGGCGCCCGTGCGCAAGGTGCGCATGCCGCTCAGCCGCGGCGAGCTTCGGCGGCTGAGCGCCAGCTACTGGTGGGTGCTCGCGGTCGCGTCGGCCTTCACGCTCGCCCGGTTCAGCGAAGCCTTCCTCGTGCTGAAGGGCCAGGACATCGGACTATCGCTCGCTTTCGTGCCGGCGGTGATGGTGGTGATGAATGCCGCCTATTTCCTCTCGGCCTATCCGGTCGGGGCGCTGTCGGACAGGATGAGCCGGACGAGACTGCTCGTCGCCGGCCTCGTGCTGCTGCTCGCCGCCGATCTGGTGCTCGCCTTTTCTTCGGGTCTCGCCGGTCTTGCGCTCGGGGCCGCACTCTGGGGCCTGCACATGGGCTTTACCCAGGGGCTGCTGGCAACCCTCGTCGCCGACACCGCGCCGGCGGAACTGCGCGGCACGGCCTTCGGCATGTTCAACCTCGTGACCGGCGTCGCATTGCTGGCGGCCAGCGTCATCGCCGGTCTGCTCTGGGACGCCACCGGCCCGACCGGCACGTTCCTTGGCGGCGCCGGCTTCACCGTGCTGACGCTCGCGGGCCTTTTGCTGCTCGAAGCCAGACGCCGGCGCAATGGCGTGGCGCGGTGAGCGGACGATCTTGATGATTGGATAAGGCTGGAGCGGGTGAAGGGAATCGAACCCTCGTATTCAGCTTGGGAAGCTGCTGCTCTACCATTGAGCTACACCCGCGCGGCCCGCACAGTTCCAACAGATGCGGCGCTCTGTCAAGGGCGAAACTGACCTGCGCGGACGCCGATCAACCGAGCCGGAAGTGCTTGGACAGCTTCAGGCCCTGGGCCTGGTAGTTGGAGCCGAGGCCCGAGCCGTAGAGGCCTTCAGGGCGCTCCTGCATGTGCTCGTAGACGAGACGGCCGATCACCTGGCCATGCTCGAGGATGAAGGGCACTTCGTGGCTGCGCACTTCGAGCACCGCCCGGCTTCCCGAGCCACCGGCGGCGGCATGGCCGAAACCGGGATCGAAGAAGCCGGCATAGTGCACGCGGAACTCGCCGACCAGCGGGTCATAGGGCGTCATCTCGGCGGCATACAGCGGCGGCACATGCACCGCCTCATTGGAGACGAGAATGTAGAATTCGTCCGGATCGAGGATGAGTTCGTCGGCGCCCCGGCTGTAGAGCGGTTCCCAGAAGTCGAGCACGTCGTGGGCGGCCTTCTTGTCGACGTCGATCACGCCGGTATGGTGCTTGCCGCGATAGCCGATCAGGCCGTCAGCGCCAGTGCCCTTCAGGTCGATCGACAGCGCGATGCCGCCGCCCGAGACGTTCGGCGCCTCGCTGGCGACAAGGGTCTCCGCCGCATGCAGGTCGAGCAGTTCGCGCTCGCCGAGCAGTGCCTGGCCGACGCGGAAACGGATCTGCGACAGGCGCGAGCCGCGCCGCACGATGACCGGGAAGGTGCGCGGGGAAATTTCCAGGTAGAGCGGTCCCTTGTAGCCGGCCGGGATCTTGTCGAATTCCTGGGCATGGTCGACCATGACGCGGGTGAAGATGTCGAGGCGGCCGGTCGAGCTCTTTGGATTGGCCGAGGCCGACATTGCGGCCGGCAGGTCGAGGCTCTCCATCAGGGGGACAATATAGACGCATCCGGTCTCCAGCACGGCGCCGTTTTCCAGGTCGATCTCGTGCAGGGTCAGCCGTTCGAGCTTGTCGGCGACGGTGTGGGCGCGCCCTGGCATGAAGCTCGCACGCACGCGCAGCGCCTTCGCGCCCAGCCGAAGGTCGAGGCTGGCGGGCTGGATCTGGTCATGATCGAGCATCGTCTCGCTCATCAGCCGGCCCTCGCCGAAGAGCGTGCCGATGGCGCTGTCCGAGAGAATGCCCGTGGTCCTGGTCATCTTGCGTCTTCCTGTTTGGGCCAGACAAAACCAAAGTCGAGGAATTGACGCAAGCCCGCGATGGGCGTATGGCAAGCTTATCCCGTGGTGATTTGGCCGGTCGGCTTGCAGCCACGTTAAACAAATGGCTAAAGAGACCGGGTGCTAGAAACCGGTCCGATTTCGCGACCGGTTTTTTTGTATTCGAAAGGCTGAAAGGCATGAGCAAGAACTGGCGTCCGGCAACCCAACTGGTCCATGGTGGAACTCTTCGCTCGCCCTATGGCGAGACCTCCGAGGCGATCTTCCTGACGCAGGGCTTCGTCTACGAAAGCTCGGAAGCGGCGGAAGCACGCTTCAAGGGTGAGACGGACGGCTATATCTACGCTCGCTACGGCAGCCCGACCAACGACATGTTCGAAAAGCGCATGTGCCTCCTGGAAGGCGCCGAAGACGCCCGCGCCATGGCTTCGGGCATGGCCGCGGTCGCCGCCGCCGTGCTCTGCCAGGTGAAGGCCGGCGATCATATCGTCGCCGCCCGCGCCTTGTTCGGCTCCTGCCGCTACGTCGTCGAGACGCTGGCGCCGCGCTACGGCGTGGAATGCACGCTGGTCGACGGCCGGGACCTGAAGAACTGGGAAGCGGCGATCCGACCGAACACCAGGGTCATGTTCCTCGAAAGCCCGACCAACCCGACGCTCGAAGTGGTCGACATCGCCGGCGTCGCCAAGCTCGCCGACCAGGTCGGCGCCACGCTGATCGTCGACAATGTCTTCGCCACGCCGCTCTTCCAGAAGCCGCTCGAACTCGGCGCCCATGTCGTTGTCTATTCGGCCACCAAGCATATCGACGGACAGGGCCGCTGCCTCGGTGGCGTCGTGCTCTCGTCGAAGGACTGGATCACCGAGAACCTGCAGGACTATTTCCGCCATACCGGTCCGGCCATGTCGCCGTTCAATGCCTGGACGCTTCTGAAGGGCGTCGAGACGCTGCCGCTGCGCGTCAAACAGCAGACGGCGAATGCCGCGGCGATCGCCGACTTCCTGGCCGAGCAGCCGCAGGTCGCCAGGGTGATCTATCCGGGCCGCGCCGACCATCCGCAGGCCGACATCGTCGCCAAGCAGATGACCGGCGGCTCGACGCTGGTCGCCTTCGAGATGAAGGGCGGCAAGGACGCGGCGTTCAAGCTGCAGAACGCGCTGGACGTCGTCAAGATCTCCAACAATCTCGGCGACGCCAAGAGCCTGATCACCCATCCGGCCACGACGACGCACAAGAACCTCACCGACGAGGCACGCGCCGAACTCGGCATGTCCGGCGGCACGGTTCGTCTGTCCTGCGGCATCGAGGACACGGACGACCTGCTGGAGGACTTTGCCCGCGCCATCGCGTCCGTCGGCGCCTGAGCCCGGCCACGACGGCCAAGGCCCCAGAAAAGTCCGGGTGAGCGTCTTGCGCGCCCGGACCAGGCCCCTTAACCCCAACCATTAGCATTAACAACGAAATCTCTGCCGGACCGGTCGCTTTCGCCTGCCGGTGCGCTTGTATTTTTCCTTCATCGCGCCATGCTGTAGGCTATGCTTAGCGAAGCTTTAAAAAGGTCCCGTGCATGTATCGCGCCGTGACACGCGACATCGAGGTCAGTGTCGAACCCTATTACCTGGAGGAGCAATCCGATCCGGAAGACAGCCGCTATGTCTGGGGCTACCGCATCGTAATCGCCAACCATTCGACAAGGCCCGTGCGGCTGATGCATCGCTACTGGCACATTACCGACCAGAACGGCCAGGTCGATGAGGTGCACGGACCGGGCGTGATCGGCGAGCAGCCGCGGCTGCGCCCCGGCGACACCTATGAATATTCGTCCGGCTGCCCGCTCGACACACCGTCGGGCATGATGTTCGGTCACTACCAGATGGAAGCCGACGACGGCGAGGTCTTCGAAGTCGCCATTCCGGCGTTTTCGCTGGATGCGCCGGGCATGGTCCGGGTGCTGAACTGAAAACGGCAGGGCCAAGGACCCTGCCGCTCGCATCATTCCATTTCGGCCCTGCTCAGGCGTTCAGGACTTCCGCCGCCTCATAGCGGTAGGTCGTCGAGCAGAACTCGCAGGTGACCGTGATCGCGCCGTCCGTCTGGCTGGCATCGATCTCCTCCTGCGAGAAGCTCGACAGCACGCCCTTGATCTTCTCGCGCGAACAACTGCATCGGTCATAGACGGCATGGGGCTCATAGACCCGCACGCCGCGCTCGTGGAACAGGCGGAACAGCAGGCGTTCCACACCGATCTGTGGATCGGTCAGTTCGTCGGCGTCGACCGTGTCGACCAGCATGCGCGCTTCCGCCCAGGCATCGTCATCCGAGTGCGGCCGGTCGCCATTGTCGCCATTGTCGCCGTCGCCGCCATGCAGGTCGGAGTGCCGCAGGCGTTCTGGCGCCTCGGGCAGGAACTGGGCGATCAGACCGCCGGCACGCCAGGTGCGGCGCGGACGGCCGTCTTCGTCGCGATCGAAGAACTCGGCGGCACCAAGGCGCACACGCGTCGGGATCTGCTCCGACTGGCGGAAATAGACCCCGGCAATATCCTCGAGCGAGGCGCCGTCCAGCGGCACGATGCCCTGATAGGGCTGCATGAAATTGCCCTGGTCGATGGTGAGCGCCAGCACGCCCGCGCCGAGCAACTGCTCGGGCGAGGTGCGGCCGGCGGCCACCGCCTCGGCCAGACGCTCCTCGTCGAAGCGGGCATAGGCGCGGACATTTTCCGGCGAGGCGAAGTCCGCAACCAGCAGGTCGACCGGACCGTCGCTCTTGGTCTGGACGGTGAACTTGCCCTCGAACTTGAGCGAGGTGCCGATCAGCACGGTGAGCACGATCGCCTCGGCCAGCAGCCGGGCGACCGGCTCGGGATAGTCGTGGCGGGCAAGAATGGTATTCAGCAAGGGACCAATCTGCACGGCGCGACCGCGCACGTCGAGACCTTCCACCTGGAAGGGCACGACCCGGTCATCACCGGCGAAACCGAATTCGCCGAGCTCGGCAGGCCTGTTCATCATCATTGTACTCCTGGCGCCTTGGCGCTCGAACATGGCGAGGCGCAGGGCCTCTTTCTCAATGGCACAAATGGGAACCGGGCGGAAAAAGATCAAGCGCGGCGAAAGCTGTCGTTCCGCCGCGTCATCTTCAGGCTGCTGCAGCCGCGATCAGATGGCGCCGAGGCACCAGGCGAGGATCGACTTCTGCGCATGCAGACGGTTTTCCGCCTCGTCGAACACGACCGACTGCGGGCCGTCGATTACCTCGTTGGTCACTTCCTCGCCGCGATGGGCCGGCAGGCAATGCATGAACAACGCGTTCGGTTGGGCCTGCTTCATCAGCGCGGCATTGACCTGGAACGGCTGGAAGACATTGTGGCCACGCGCCTTGTGCTCCTGGTTCATGGAGATCCAGGTATCGGTCACCACCACGTCGGCACCGTCCACGGCGCGGTCCGCGTCATGGCACAGCATGATCTCGCCGCCATTGTTGCGCGCCCAGTTGAGGATCTTGTCGTCCGGCTCGGAACCGAGCGGCACGGCCATGTTCATGCGGTAGCCGAACCGGGCCGAGCCCTCGACCAGCGAATGCAGAACATTGTTGCCGTCGCCGGTCCAGGCGATGGTCTTGCCCTTGATGGGGCCGCGATGCTCCTCGAAGGTCATCACGTCGGCCATGATCTGGCAGGGATGGGTGCTGTCGGTGAGCGCATTGATCACCGGCACGGTGGCATACTCGGCCATTTCCAGCAGACGCGAGTGGTCGGTGGTGCGGATCATGATCGCGTCGACATAGCGCGACAGGACCTTGGCCGTGTCGCCGATCGTTTCGGCGCGGCCGAGCTGCATTTCGGTGCCGGACAGGAACAGCGTCTCGCCGCCGAGCTGGCGCATGCCGACGTCGAAGGAGACGCGGGTGCGCGTCGACGGCTTTTCGAAGATCATCGCCAGCATCTTGCCGGAAAGCGGCTTTTCGGCGGTGCCGGCCTTGGTCGACTGCTTGCGCGTCTTGGCGTCCTCCAGGATCAGCCGGAGGTCGGGCGCCGTCATGGCGGAGAGATCGAGAAAATGCTTCGGAGATGCCATGTCTTTGCTTACCTGCCCTGGTTCGATGACGCCGCTGCGAGCTTGCCCTGCAGGTGCTCGGCCGCCTGTTCGATGCGCTTCAACCCTTCGCGGGCCTCTTCGACGGTGACGATGAGCGGCGGCAGGAGACGGATGACGTTGTCGCCGGCAGGAACACCCAGCACATGCTCCTCGCGCATCGCCATCAGCAGGTCGGTGTTGGGCACCTTGGCCTTGATGCCGAGCATAAGGCCTTCGCCGCGGATCTCCTCGATGATATCGGGATAACGGTCCTTCAGCGAAGCGAGACCCTGGCGGAAGATCAACGCCACTTCGCGGACGTGGTCGAGGAAACCGTCGGCCAGCACGACGTCGAGCACGGCATTGCCGACGGCCATGGCGAGCGGATTGCCGCCATAGGTCGAGCCATGAGTGCCGGCCTTCATGCCGGAGGCGGCCTCTTCTGTCGCGAGGCAAGCGCCGAGCGGAAAGCCGCCGCCGATGCCCTTGGCGACCGCCATGATGTCCGGGGTAATGCCGGCCCATTCGTGGGCGAACAGCTTGCCGGTCCGGCCGACGCCGCACTGGACCTCGTCCAGCACGAGCAGCAGTTCGTTCTCGTCGCAGATCTGGCGGAGCGCCCGGAGGAATTCGTTCGACGCGGTGCGCAGGCCGCCCTCGCCCTGTACCGGCTCGATCAGGATCGCGGCCGTCTGATCGGTGATGGCCGCCTTGACGGCATCGAGATCGCCGAAGGGCACCTGGTCGAAGCCGGGCGCCTTCGGGCCGAAGCCCTCGAGATATTTCTCCTGGCCGCCGGCGGCGATGGTCGCGATGGTGCGGCCGTGGAAGGCGCCCTCGAAGGTGATGATGTGGAAGCGCTCGGGATGGCCCTTGACGAACTGATAGCGGCGCGCCGTCTTGATCGCGCATTCCAGCGCCTCGGCGCCAGAATTGGTGAAGAAGACGCGATCGGCGAAGGTCGCTTCGGTCAGCCGGCGGCCGAGCGTCTCCTGGCCGGGGACGTCATAGAGGTTCGAGAGATGCCAGACCTTGCCGGCCTGCGTCGTCAGCGCCTCGATCAGGTGCGGATGGGCATGGCCGAGCGAATTGACCGCGACACCGGCCGCAAAGTCGAGATAGCGTTCGCCACCCTCGGTCACCAGCCACACACCCTCGCCTCGCTCGAACCGCAAGGGCGCGCGCATATAGGTCTGATAGAGGGGAGAGGCTTCTGCCATGATGAAAACACTCCTTCGGGAGGGCTTGACGGGACGACGGACGCTTTTGATCTCCCGGCGAACGGTGCCTTGAAAAATCAAAAATGCCGCCTTGCGGCGGCGGGGGCACTATCGACATTTCGACCTTGCCTGTCAACGAAACAGCGCGGCGCGCCTGAATTTTCGACCATGCCGGGAGCAAGACCGCGTCGTTTGACCACGCGAGCGGCCGCGACGCGCCAGGGTAGCAAGTTGGGGAAAACTCCAGAATCGATTCGCGATGATTCGACCGACTCTTGTCACGGAGTCAGCCCGGCACTAGGTTAATAGTCAATAAAGAAACTGCATGCGGCGGAACCAGTCACCGACAGTATCGAGGCGAGTTTGTTTCGGATCCTTCCGAAGCAACGGTGAGCGATTCTGCCATCACAAATCGCGAGCGGCGGAGAGATAACGGCATGAATTGGACAGATGAGCGCGTGGAAAAACTCAAGCGACTTTGGTCGGAAGGCTTGAGCGCGAGCCAGATCGCAGCACAACTGGGCGGTGTGAGCCGCAATGCCGTCATCGGCAAGGTTCACCGACTGAACCTTCCGGGCCGCGCCAAGGCCGGCGGCAGCTCGGCTGCGACGCGGGCAGCCAAGCGCCCGGCGGCTGCACCGCGCGCCACGACCTTCGCGTCGCGCGTCACGACCCGCACCGTCGCCCGCGCCTCGGGCACCAACATGCTCAAGGAAGAGATCGAAATCGACGGCATCGAGGAGATCGCAGTCGCCCCGAGCCGTGGCGTCGTCCTGCCGATTTCGCGCAAGCTGGCGCTGACCGAACTCACCGAACGCACCTGCAAGTGGCCGATCGGCGACCCGATGAAGGACGACTTCCACTTCTGCGGCTGCGAATCCGCGGATACTTCGCCCTATTGCGGCTATCACGCCAAGCTGGCCTATCAGCCGGTCGGCGAGCGCCGCAAGGCAGCGAACGCGGCAGCCCGCTAAGGCGGATCGGACAGAAGTGCCGGGCGGCCTGCCGCCCGGACTTGGCCCTGTCGCGAGACACGACCCATTGGCCGGCCATCTGATGCCGGCGGATACGAAAAACGGGCCACGCGGGCCCGTTTTCTGTTTGTCCGTTGGGATCGACTGCGCCCTTCAGGCTTCCATCGAATAGCCCGCGCCGCGGACCGTGCGGATGACGTCCTGCAGGTTGGAGAAGTTGAGCGCCTTGCGCAGCCGTCCAACATGCACGTCGACCGTGCGCTCGTCGACATAGATGTCGTGGCCCCAGACTCCGTCCAGCAGCTGCGAACGTGAGTAGACACGGCCAGGCGAAGCCATGAGGAACTCCAGCAGGCGGAATTCGGTCGGGCCGAGGCGCACTTCGCGGCTCTTGCGGTGAACGCGATGGGTTTCCCTGTCCAGCTCGATATCGCCGCAGCGCAGGACGCTGGAGAGCACTTCCGGGCGGGCACGGCGCAGCATGGCCTTGACGCGGGCCATCAGCTCCGGCGTCGAGAACGGCTTGACGACATAGTCGTCGGCGCCGGTGGCGAGCCCGCGGACCCGCTCGCTCTCCTCGCCGCGCGCCGTCAGCATGATGATCGGCAGGCGCTCGGTTTCGGGGCGCATGCGCAGACGGCGGCAAAGCTCGATGCCGGACACGCCGGGCAGCATCCAGTCGAGGATCAGCAGGTCGGGAACGCGTTCCTGCAGGCGAAGCTCCGCCTCGTCCCCGCGCAGGATCGTTTCAACCTCGTAGCCTTCAGCCTCCAGATTGTAGCGGAGCAGGACGCTGAGGGCTTCCTCGTCCTCGACGACGGCGATTTTGGGAAGCATGTCGGTCGATAACCTCTCGATGCAGCCGGATTATTCGGTGATGGCACCGAAGGAGGAGGTCAGGTCGTCCTTCGGACGCTCTCCTTCGGGCTGGTCGCCCGTGGCCATGTAGTAGATGGTCTCGGCGATGTTGGTGGCATGGTCGCCGATGCGCTCGATGTTCTTGGCGCAGAACAGCAGATGGGTGCAACTGGTGATGTTGCGCGGATCTTCCATCATGTAGGTCAACAGCTCGCGGAACAGCGAGGTGTACATGGCGTCGATTTCCTCGTCGCGGTCGCGGATCGACTTGGCCTTTTCGGCGGAGCGCGTCGTGTAGACGTCGAGCACTTCCTTGAGCTGGATCAGGGCCAGTTCGCTGAGGTGTTCGAGGCCACGGGCCAGCTTGCGCGGCACGCCGGTCGCCTGGATGGCCATGACGCGCTTGGCATTGCTCTTGCCGAGGTCGCCGACGCGTTCCAGGTCGTTGGCGATGCGCAGCGCGCCGATGATCTCGCGAAGGTCGGCGGCGACCGGTTGGCGGCGGGCGATGGTGATGATCGCCTTGTCGCCGATCTCGCGCTCGGCCGCATCCATGATCACGTCATCGGAAATGACCTTCTGCGCCAGCGCCGCGTCGGAGTTGACCAGCGCCCGCACACTGTCGGCGACCATCTGTTCGGCAAGGCCGCCCATCTCGGTGATGCGGCGCATCAGGTATTTCAGTTCTTCGTCATAGGCGGTGTAGATATGCGATGCCGACATGTTCGTTGTCCTTGAATTTGGTGTCCGCTCGGATGGAAGCGCCGGCTCAGCCGAAGCGGCCCATGATATAGTCCTGGGTGCGCTGATCGTCCGGATTGGTGAACATCTTGTCCGTGTCGTTTTCCTCGACCAGCAGGCCGAGGTGGAACATCGCGGTGCGCTGCGACACGCGGGCGGCCTGCTGCATCGAGTGGGTGACGATGACGATGGTGAAATTGGCGCGCAACTCGTGGATCAGTTCCTCGACCTTGGCGGTGGCGATCGGGTCGAGCGCCGAGCAGGGTTCGTCCATCAGGATGACTTCAGGGCTCACGGCGACGGCACGGGCGATGCAAAGGCGCTGCTGCTGGCCGCCGGAGAGACCGGTGCCGGACTCCTGCAGCCGATCCTTCACTTCGTTCCACAGGCCGGCCTTGAGCAGGCTGCTTTCGACGACCTGGTCGAGATCGGCCTTGGAGCGGGCGAGGCCATGGATGCGCGGGCCGTAGGCGATGTTCTCGTAGATCGATTTCGGGAACGGGTTCGGCTTCTGGAAGACCATGCCGACGCGGGCGCGCAGTTCGACGACGTCGATGGACGGGTCGTAAATGTCCCCGCCATCCAGTGTGATCTTGCCGGTGACCCGGCAGCCGTCGATCGTGTCGTTCATCCGGTTCAGGCACCGCAGGAAGGTAGACTTGCCACAGCCGGACGGACCGATGAGCGCCGTCACGGTGTTCTTGCGAACGTTCAGATTGACGTCAAAAAGCGCACGCTTCTCGCCATAGTACACCGACACGTCTTGGCCGATCATCTTGTAGTCAACTTCGGTCATCTTCTGTTCCAGTGCCTTCTCAACCGCTGCGTCGGACAATATGTTCATCTCTCTTGGCTCCCGTTACCAGCGCCGCTCGAAGCGTTGACGCAAATAGATCGCTATCCCGTTCATCACGATCAGGAACCCAAGAAGAACCAGAATGGCCGCCGAGGTGCGCGCCACGAAGCCGCGCTCGGGGCTGTCCGCCCAGATGTAGATCTGGGTCGGAAGGGCAGTCGCAGCATCCATGACGCCGCCTGGTTCCGAGGTGATGAAAGCATTCATGCCGATCAGAAGCAACGGAGCGGTTTCGCCGAGCGCGCGCGCCAGGGAAATGATCGTACCTGTCATGATGGCCGGCATGGCAAGCGGCAGAATGTGGTGGAAGATCGCCTCGTGCTTCGACGCACCAATGCCGAGCGCGGCTTCGCGGATGGACGAGGGCACAGATTTCAGCGAGTTGCGGGTCGTGATGATGAGCGTGGGGAGCGTCATCAGCGACAGGACGAGGCCGCCGACCAGCGGCGCCGAACGCGGCAGACCGAACCATCCGAGGAAGACCGCCAGGCCGAGCAGACCGAAAATGATCGAGGGAACGGCGGCGAGGTTGTTGATGTTCACCTCAATCAGGTCGGTGAAGCGGTTCTTCGGCGCAAATTCCTCAAGATAGATCGCGGCTGCGATGCCGGCCGGCAAGGAAATGACAAGGCAGACGACGAGAGTCCAGAACGAACCCGCAATCGCGCCGGCAAGACCCGCAAGTTCGGGATAACGGCTGTCGGGACTGAAGAAGAGAGCCCAGTTGAACGGCTGCGTGATCGAGCCTTTTTCGACCATCGCATCGAAATAGGCGATCTGTCGATCCGACATGCGGCGTTGACTTTCGGGCGTTTCGCGGCTGATTTCGCCCTTGGCGAACTGGTCGGCCGGATCGGACATCGGGACCGTGAACTCCTGCCTGCCCAAGAGCTTGCTTGGGTCGGCAATGACCTCGTCACGGACGATGTAGGCCGCCTGGTCGGTGAAGAGACCGAAAAATTCTCGCTGCTCGCTCCGCGGGATGTCGCCGACTTCCTGCAACAGAGCCTTTCGGACGATGCCGCGCCAGTCGGCGTCCATGATCTTGGACTGATCGACGCCGGAGGCCGACAGGTCCAGTTCGATGACCACCTCTGTCTGGATGAAGGCCTTGTGGCCGGTATAGGTGAGCGAGATCAGCAAGAAGGCGAGGAAGCCCAGGGCCACGGCAATCGCCGCGAGGCCGTAGATCTTCAGCCGCGCTTCGGCGGCATAGCGCGCCTTGCGTCGCGCCGCCATCTCCTTGGACTGCCAATTCACCGAGCGGGCGGTCTGCTCTGCGGTCGGGTTCATCAGTATTTCTCCCGGTACTTGCGCACGGTGCCCAGCGCGATGATGTTCAGGATCAGGGTGACAATGAAGAGGATCAGGCCGAGCGCAAAGGCGGCCAGCGTCTTCGGATTGTCGAACTCGGCATCACCCGTCAGCAGAGTTACGATCTGAACGGTCACGGTCGTCACGGAGTCGAACGGGTTGAGCGTCATGTTGGCGATCAGACCGGCCGCCATGACGACGATCATGGTCTCGCCGATGGCGCGGCTGAGCGCGAGAAGAACGCCGCCGACGATGCCCGGCAAGGCTGCGGGGAGCAGAACCTTGCGGATGGTCTCGCCCTTGGTGGCGCCGAGCGCCAGGGATCCGTCCCGCAAGGCGCGGGGAACGGCAGCGAAAGCATCGTCGGAAAGCGAGGAGATCAGCGGAATGATCATGATACCCATGACAAGGCCCGCAGCCAAGGCGCTGTTCGGCGATGCCGTCACGCCGATGCTCATGCCGAGCGTGCGGATCGCAGGCGCCACGGTCAGAACCGCGAAGAAGCCGTAGACGACCGTCGGTACGCCAGCGAGGATTTCCATCAACGGCTTCACGACGGCGCGCACGCTGTGATGCGCATATTCGGTCAGATAGATGGCCGAGAGGATGCCGACGGGCACGGCCACGAGCATGGCGAGGAGCGAGATGACAAAGGTGCCGAACAGAACCGGAATGACGCCGAAGGCGCCCTGGCCGGCCACCTGGTCGGCGCGCATGGCAATCTGCGGCTCCCAGCGCAGCCCGAACAGGAATTCGGTGACAGGAACCTTGAGGAAGAAGCGTCCGGCCTCGAACAGGAGCGAGGCAACAATGCCGCCTGTCGTGATGATCGCGACCAGCGACGAGAACATCATGAACAAGGTCACCGCACGCTCGACCGAATGGCGGGCGCGGAACCGCGGAGTCACAACCTTCAGGCCGAGGAACGCGCCAACGACAGCCACAGCGACAGCGACGACAACCATGGCCCACTGGACGGCAAACCGGACGGAGGTGAGCACGGCGGCGCCGGCACGAATGTCGGGCGTCGGCTCCTTGAAGGAATTGCCCGCGGCAAGCTGGCGGACTTCGCTCATCAGAAGGGCGCGCTCCGACGCGGACGCCGTCTCGGCCGCAGGCATTTGCGACAGAACGTAGGAATCGATGATCGACCCTTGAGCAAACAACCACACGAGGATCAGCACGGCCGCCGGCACGCCGGTCCAGATGGCCGCATTCAAGCCATGATAGATCGGGCGGGAATGGGCTTTCCCGGCAGACGGAGCGGCCTGAACAGCCTTAGCCTTGCCGGACGAAACGAATGCCGCGAACAGCGCAAGCGCCAGGATCGCCAACAGCAGGGAAGCAGTCATGGGGGGCCTCACCAAAGGAGAGACCGCACGCCGATTGGCGTGCGGTCGGTTCTTGACGATTTACTTGGCAACGTACTTGGTAGCAGACGTGACGGCCTCGGCAACCTTGGCGCGCAGGTCGTCAGCCAGCGGGGTCAGGCCACGCTCGGCGAGGTAGCCATCCGGACCAAGGGCAGCCTCGGAGACGTATTCTTCGAGAAACTCCTTCATGCCCGGGATAACGTCGCGGTGTGCGTTCTTGATGTAGATGAAGAGCGGACGAGCGACCGGGTACGAACCGTCGGCGATCGTGTCGAAGGTCGGCGCGATGCCGTTGACGCTGACTGCCTTCAGCTTGTCTTCGTTTTCATACAGGAACGAGTAACCGAAGATACCGACGGCATTGGCGTCGGCTTCCAGACGCTGCACGATCAGGTTGTCGTTCTCACCGGCTTCTACGAACGGGCCGTCCTGACGCATGCGCGAGCAGACTTCGGTCCACTTCTTCTCGTCGGCCTTCTTCAGATCGGCCATGCCTTCGAGCTTGCCGCAACCGTCATGCATGACAAGCTCGACGAAAGCGTCGCGGGTGCCAGACGTCGGCGGAGGACCGAAGGCAACGATGTCGAAAGCCGGGAGCGAAGCGTCGACATCCGACCACTTCTTGTTCGGGTTGGCAACGAAGCCACCCTTGCCATCCGGAAGTTCGGCAGCCAGTGCCTTGAAGATCTGCTCTTCGGTCAGGTTCATGTCCGGAGCGCTGCGGGCGTGAGCGATCGAGAGGCCGTCATAGCCGATCATGGCTTCAGTGATGTTGTCGACGCCGTTCTTGGCGCAGAGTTCAACTTCCGAAGACTTGATGGCGCGCGATGCACCGGTGATGTCGGCAAATTCTTCACCGACGCCGCCGCAGAAAGCCTTGAAACCGCCACCGGTGCCGGTCGATTCAACGACGGGAGCCGGCTTGCCGGACTTCGTGGAGAATTCTTCGGATACGGCCTGGGTGTAAGGGAAAACCGTCGAGGAGCCGACGATCTTGATCTGGTCACGGGCGACAGCGGCGCCGACGAAGGCGACCGAGGCAACAAGGGCTGCCGCCGAAAGTTTCAAAACGTTCATTAGATTTCTCCCGTCATTGGGCTGGTGGGTCGATGCGACCAAGTTCAGCGTTGTCCGCCAAAGATCAGCACGCCGTTCATACCGACCCTTCCCCCACGCTTTTATGTCAGTTCGATGAAACATTTGTGACAATGCATCATACTGATTTTTCTATGATTTTTAGAATGGGGCAGCCGGACGCCCGAGTTTTATGTCAAAAACGCACGGTAAACTCGGTTCCCTGGTCGATTTCCGAGCGGACGATCAGCCTGGCCCGGTGGCGGGTGAGGATGTGCTTGACGATCGCCAGCCCCAATCCGGTGCCTTTCTTCGAGCGGCTGTCGGTCACGCTCACCCGGTAGAAGCGCTCCGTCAGGCGCGGGACATGCTCGGCCGGGATGCCCGGACCGTGGTCGACGATGCTGACTTCGACGGAGCCGCCGGCCGGATTGCGGACATAGACGTCGACGACCTTGCCCTCCTGGCCGTATTTGCAGGCATTCTCGATCAGGTTCTCGAACACCTGGACGAGTTCGTCCCGATCGCCCAGCACCTCGACCTTGCCGTCTGGCACGTGAAGGCGGATTTCGACGTCGAGATCCGAAGCGAGCGGCGCCAGGCTGTCGCGCACATGGCCGATGACCGGCACGAGATCGACCATCTGGTCGGGAGCGATATGCGCCTTGAGCTCCAGCCTGGAGAGCGACAGCAGGTCGTCGACCAGACGGCTCATGCGGTTCGCCTGGTCCAGCATGATGGCGAGGAAGCGCTCCTGCGCCTTGGGGTCGGCGCGGGCCGGCCCCTGCATGGTCTCGATGAAGCCGCGCAGGGAGGCGAGCGGCGTGCGCAGCTCGTGGCTGGCATTGGCGACGAAATCGCTGCGCATCCGGTCGATGCGGCGCAGTTCGGATATGTCCTTGAACGACAGCAGGAACAGGTCCTCCCGCGCGCCTTCTATATGGAGCGGCGCGATGCGGACGATATAGACCCGCTCGGAGGGAAGCCGCTCGGAATGCTCGATCTGGTTCGGCTCGTCGGTGGCGATGGTCTCGCGCACCATGTCGAGGACGCTCGGCGAGCGGAAGCGCGCCGAAATATGAAGGCCGGGCTCGAGCGCGCCGAAGGCCTTTTCCGCCGCGCGGTTCTGCTCGCGCAGGACAGCGTCGCGACCAAGGACGAAGACCGGCAGCTCGATGGCGCCGAGGACGGCGGAGATCACCGGACCGGACGCGTCGACCTTTTCCACTGGCGCCGGCGCAGGTGTGGTCTCGGATCGGACGACCGGCTGGTCCGCGCCATTGCGCAGCAGGATGGCGACGACCGCGAGGCCGAAGAGAATGGCGGCAAAAGCCGACTCCGCCCCGGAGAGATAGGCCGCGAGCGAGACAAGTGCGGCGGCGACGAGATAGGCCCAGCCAGACGCGGCACGCCGCACCAGAATTCGCCAGCCAAAGGAATTTCCGCTCAAGAGGCGTCCGCCTTCATGTTTCGTGCCCGATCATCAAACTGCCCTCATAGCGTCGATTCATGACAGATGTTTGCGGGCCGCACCATAACGGACCGGGATTTTCCCCGACCGTCGCGCCGCCGGCGGATATAAGCAAGGGCTTGAATCCGTGCGGCAAATATGGCCTGACTAGACTTCGCCCGGCGCCAGCCGCGGCGCGCGGGAGAAAAAGCATGAACACAGCACCGGAAAGCCGCGCCGTCGAACTGAAGATCGACGGCGAGACGCGCATCTTCGACATCGACGATCCGAAACTGCCGAAATGGATAGACGACGAATCGCTCGCCTCGGGGAATTTTCCCTACGACAAGAAGATGGACGAGGACGAGTATGAGAGCGACCTGGAAAAGCTGCAGATCGAACTCGTCAAGGTGCAGTTCTGGCAGCAGAAGACCGGCCAGCGCGTGATGGCGCTGCTCGAGGGGCGCGACGCCGCCGGCAAGGGCGGTTCGATCCATGCGACCCTCTCCTACATGAATCCGCGCTCCGCCCGGGTAGTGGCCCTGACCAAGCCGACCGAGACGGAAGCCGGGCAATGGTATTTCCAGCGCTATGTCCCGCATTTCCCGAGCCGCGGCGAATTCGTGCTGTTCGACCGCTCCTGGTACAACCGGGCCGGCGTCGAGCCGGTCATGGGCTTCTGCAGGCCGGAGCAATACGAGGATTTCCTCAAGCAGGCGCCGCGCTTCGAAAAGCTCGTCGAGCAGGACGACATCCACTTCTTCAAGTTCTGGCTGGACATCGGCCGCAAGATGCAGCTGGAACGCTTCCACGACCGGCGCCACGATCCGCTGAGAATGTGGAAACTGTCGTCGATGGACATCGCCGCGCTGCACAAGTGGGACGACTATACGGAAAAGCGCGATCGCATGCTGAAGGAGACGCATACCGACCATGCGCCCTGGACGGTGATCAAGGCGAACGACAAGCGGCGCGCGCGGCTGAACCTCATTCGCCACATCCTTCTGTCGCTCGACTACGAGGGCAAGGACGAAGGCAAGATCGGCAAGATCGACAAGAAGATCATCGGCACAGGCCCGGACTTCCTGAACAAGGGCTGAGGCGGCCGCCGGGCGGTCTATTCGCCCGGCAGGATGCGCACGGAATAGAGATTGACGCCGCGGCCGGTGCCGCCGAGATCGGCGTTCAACAGCAGGTGGCCGGCGGTGCCGGGCGCCATGGTGCGATCGAACGAGACTCGGAACAGCACGTCGGATCTTTCCGCATTGACGGTGAAGCGGTGGCGCGCGCAGTCGCCGAGCCGGCCGAAATCGCAGGAGACGGAAATCTGCACCGGCTTGTCGTCGGCCGACTGCAGGGTCAGCGCGATCGTCGAGGTGCGCCCCGCCATCTCCTGCAACACCTCGGTCGGCACGGTGATCTCGGCGCTGCCGTCATCATCGGGACTGCGCGACGTCACCTGAACGGCCGTGCCGTCGCTTGCCGAGACGACATCGACCAAGGCATTGCCACGGGCGCGGATGGCGGAAATCTGCTTGGGCTCGAACACCTGCAGCCAGCTGTCGGAAAAGCCGCTCTGGGTGTCGAGCGTGCGCGGCTCGGCGGTCGTTTCGGCCGGTTCATCCGCGGTCGGCTGACCGGCCGGCTGTGCCGCCGGCTCAGCGCCGGTGAAGTCCTCTTCCTCGGCACGCGGCGGCGGGTTGGGAACACTGGTGTCGCGCTCCGACTCCGACAGCAGCAGGCCGGTCGAATAGACCCACCAGGCCCCCATGCCGAGCGTGGCGAACAGAATGGAGAGTGCGAACAGGCGCGAATAGACGCCGCGGCGCGGCTTGCGCGGCCGGATCGGCGCCTCGGCGCGCACCTCGATCGCCTGATCGACCTCCTCGATGGAGGGGCGACGCTCCGGTTCGTCGATCGACGGCTCGGCTCGATGGTCGCGGGATACGGCCAGGCCTTCGCCGGTATGGGCGGGCGAACGCGGCTGGGGAGCCGGCTCGCCGAAACGGGGTTCGGCACGGGGCGAGGCTGTCATGGGCGATGCGACCGGCGGGGCGGAAACGGGAGCGGGCGCCGGCGCTTCGGCGGCGGCTGGGCGCATCGGCGGTTCCGGGGGACTGACGGCGTCGACGAGTCGGCTGCGCTCCTCCTGCTCGATCGCATGGATCAGCGCCTCGAGCCGGTGGCGCTGATGGGCGACCGTTTCGGCGTCGTTGATGTTCTGCTTGCGCAACCCGCTTTCCAGCGCCTGGCGCGCCGACTGGTAGATCCGGGCGCGGGTTTCCGCATTGGTGCGATCCGAGCGCTCGAGAGCGTTTCTGATTGCCGTTTCCAATCCGTTCAAAGGCGATCCTGCTCCTGCCGGCGGCAACTGTTCCGCCCACAATTGTGGTCTTAACGATTCGGTAACGGCTGGAGGCGCAATCCGCAAGCCCCGCCATCTGTGTTACACCGGATACGCAGAAGAAAGTGGCGGTCGTGAGGACCGTTCGTCGCCCCCGTGGCTGCCCCGGAGACCGCGCCATCGGGCAAGAGACGGGGCACTTCGACGCCGGCACACCGCCGACGGTCTTTTCCTCCGGCGCGGCTTCTGCTAGTTTATTGACGTTTCCGTAAACGTAATATCTAGCGAGGTTTCCCATGGCGCTTCCGCCGGTCCTTTCCGAACATCTCAGGCTTCCGGTGGTGGCCTCGCCACTGTTCATCATCTCCCATCCCGCGCTGACGCTGGCGCAGTGCAAGGCCGGCATCGTCGGCTCCTTCCCGGCGCTCAACGCCCGGCCGGAGGCCCAGCTGGACGAATGGCTGGCCGAGATCACCGAGGAACTGGCGAGCCACAATGCCAAGAACCCGGATCGCCCGGCCGCCCCCTTCGCCGTCAACCAGATCGTCCACACCTCGAACAAGAGGCTGGAGCATGATCTGATGATGTGCGTGAAATACAAGGTGCCGATCGTCATCTCCTCGCTCGGCGCGGTGCCGGAGGTCAACGCCGCCGTACATTCCTATGGCGGCATCGTGCTGCACGACGTGATCAACAACCGCCACGCCAATTCGGCGATCCGCAAGGGAGCCGACGGCCTGATCGCGGTGGCGACCGGGGCCGGCGGCCATGCCGGCACGCTGTCGCCCTTCGCGCTGATCCAGGAAATCCGCGAATGGTTCGACGGGCCGCTGCTGCTGGCCGGCGCGATCTCGACCGGCGGCGCCATTCTCGCCGCCCAGGCGATGGGCGCCGACATGGCCTATATCGGCTCGCCCTTCATCGCCACGACCGAGGCGCGCGCATCGGATGCCTACAAGCAGGCGATCGTCGAGGCCCATGCCAACGACATCGTCTATTCCAACTATTTCACCGGTATCCACGGCAATTACCTGAAGTCGTCGATCGCCGCCGCGGGCCTCGACCCCGACAACCTGCCGGTCGCCGACCCGTCGAAGATGGATTTCGACAAGGCGACCACCGGCGCCAAGGCCTGGAAGGACATCTGGGGCTGCGGCCAGGGGATCGGCGCGGTCAAGGCGGTGGAACCGGTCTCCGCCGTGGTCGACCGGCTGGAGAGCGAATACCAGGCCGCCCGCGCCCGCCTCGCCCTTTAGGGCGCCCATCCGCAGCGTCAGAGCCATGGAAGCGGGAAAACCGCGGGAGCCGAAATTCCCGGCTTGAATTTCCGGCGCGATGCCTGTATCAGCGCCGACAGATCAACGAACCGCACGCGCTGCGGTTCGCGTTGGCCGCTTTAGCTCAGGTGGTAGAGCACATCATTCGTAATGATGGGGTCGCAGGTTCGAGTCCTGCAAGCGGCACCACTCTCTTCCTTTGTCTCCCGATATCCATCCGTATCCGACCGCCGGTTCGTCACTGCGCCTGGATGGTTGCCGCGTGTTGCGCGACGCAGACTGAGGCCGCGAGACTGCCGCCGATGGCGATCAGGACCGGGTCGTCATAACCGATGAGCGCAATTCCCTCGCCGACGTTCTCCAGCGTGCCGCGCCATTGGCGTTCCGTCGGGCGGCTGACATTGCTGACGATGACGACGGGGGTCGCGGGGCTTGCACCTTCGCCCATCAGCCGCGCGGCGATCAGCGGCGCAGTCCGGCCGCCCATGTAGAAGACATTGGTCGTGTGCGGATCGGCCAGCGCCGACCAGTCCATGTCCTTCGGCAGCCCTCCGTCGCGCGAATGGCCGGTGACGAAGCGCACCGACTGCGCATGATCGCGATGGGTGAGCGACAGGCCGAGGCGCGAGGCCATGGCGCTGGCGGCCGTGATGCCCGGCACGACATCGACCGGAATGCCCTCCGCCTCAAGCCGTGCGATCTCCTCCCCTGCCCGGCCAAAAATCATCGGATCGCCGGATTTCAGGCGCACGACGCGTTTACCGGCCTTGGCCAGCCTGACCATCATGTCGTTGATGTCCTCCTGCCTGCAGCTTGTCCGGCCGCCGCGTTTTCCGACCAGCAGACGCTTGGCCTCACGACGGGCAAGCTCAAGCACCTCTTCCGACACAAGATCGTCAAACAGGATGACATCGGCGGCCTGAAGCGCGCGCACGGCCTTGAGCGTCAAAAGCTCGGCATCGCCGGGGCCGGCGCCGACCAGCGTGACGCGGCCGGTGGCTGGCGCGCCGCCGAGCCTTTCGGCATCGGCGAGGAGGGTTCGAGCGGCATCCTCGCCTGGCGGCTGGTTTCCGGCAAAGGCCCGGTCGACGAAGCGTTCCCAGAAGGCGCGACGCGGCTGGCCGGGGGCGAGCCTGTCGCTGACGCGCTCCCGCAGCGTCTGGGCCAGCTTCGCCCATTGCTTCAGCGCGGCCGGCAGCAGGGTCTCGATGCGGCGGCGGATCGCCTGGGCGAGGATCGGGGCGGCACCGTCGGTCGAGATCGACACGATGACGGGCGAGCGGTTGACGATCGAGCCGAACTGGAACTGGCAATAGGCGGGCTTGTCGATGATGTTGACCGGCACGCCGGCGGCAACGGCGGCGGCGAAGAAGACACGGGCTTCTTCGTCGGTTTCGCAGTCGGCAAGGGCCAAAGCCGCATGTCCGAAAATATCCGGATGCCAGTGTTCGGGGTGGTGGAGGATTTGGCCACGGCGCGCGTGATTTCCCCCCTCTGCCCTGCCGGACATCTCCCCCTCAAGGGGGGAGATCGGCTGGACGGCAGCCGCCGTCACCCAGTTCTGACCCTCGCCGGAAGCCGGAGATGTTTTCGCGGCACATGGGTCGGTATATCCGACGGAGGACGGGGAGCGACCACGGCGCGTCTTGCCGATCTCCCCCCTTGAGGGGGAGATGTCCGGCAGGACAGAAGGGGGTGGCGGCTGGATACTTTCGGGTAAAGGAGCGATCGCCTGCCCGATCAGCCCCCGCATGACATCCGACAGCTCGTCCTCGGCGCAATAGACGTGCACCTCC
Source organism: Allorhizobium sp. GW101-3B10 (assembly GCF_059424725.1). Lineage (NCBI taxonomy): Bacteria > Pseudomonadati > Pseudomonadota > Alphaproteobacteria > Hyphomicrobiales > Rhizobiaceae > Allorhizobium > Allorhizobium sp. GW101-3B10. Next base: position 3,392,073 of record NZ_JBWKZR010000001.1, read on the forward strand.
GCTCCGCAGGCGGCGAGCAGTTCCACCTTCCACGCGGCGGCGTCCGAGCCGCCGGCGACGACGGCGGGTTTACCTTCCAGCGACCAGAAGACCGGCAGCTTGGCGAGCGGAGCCATGCGGGCGGGCGCGGGCCTTGCGACCTTGTCATTCAGCGGCAGCGACCTGGCATCCATCGATGATCCCCCTGATTTCGGCGCGGCAGGAGCCGCAATTGGTTCCGGCATAGAGTGTCTCTCCGATCGCCTCGACGGTCAGGCAACCGCCACGAACGGCGCCGACGATCTGGTTGACGCCGACGGAGAAACACGAGCACACGGTGGCCCCCGGATCGCTGCGACCCGCACCTGGACGGCCGGCGACGACGGCGAAGCGGGTGCGGCTGTCGGCATGCGGCTCGGAGAGCTGCGCAATCGCCCAGTTGCGCGACACCGAGACCGGATCGGGCGCCAGGAACAGGGCGAACAGCAAGGCATCTCCTTGGAAAAAGGCGATGCGAGCCTCGCCGCTGGCACGGTCGCTGTAGCCGAGGCTTTCGGCGGCGTCGGGCAAGGCGAAATGGACACGGCACCAGGCCTCGACATCGGAGAGCGGCGCGTCGAAGGCGAGTTCGACGCGCCAGCCGCCCTCGGCCCGGGCGAGCGCCCAGTAGGTCGCGTCGAGACCGGAGGGCTTCACCGCGCTCACAGCAAAACCATAGGCGCCGGCGGCAAAGCGACGGGCAGCAATCGCGCCATGCTTGGAGGCCGGCTGGCCGGAGACCGGATCGATGATCGACGACAGCAGCGTGTCGATGCGGGCGCGGGCGGAGAATTCGTCCGTCCAGTGCATCGGCACGAAGACCCCGCCCCTCCCCTGCCGGGCGGTGAGCAGGGCGCGCACGATGATGTGGCCGTGCGGGCTTTCGAGCCGCACCAGATCGGCGTCGCTGATGCCGAGATTGGCGGCGTCGTCGGGGTGGATCTCGACGAAGGGTTCGGCCAGATGACCCGACAGGCGGGCGCTTTTGCCGGTGCGGGTCAGGGTATGCCAGTGATCACGCACCCGGCCGGTGTTGAGCACCAGGGGGAAGTCGGTGGAGGTCCGGACAGGCACTTCGGACTCGACCGCGACGAAGCGGGCCTTGCCATCGGCATGATAGAACCGACCATCGGCGAAGAAGCGGGTCTCTTGCCGTCCGGTTCCCGCCGGTTGCGGCCACTGGAAGGGGTCGAGCCCGGCAAAGCCGGTCTCCTCGATGTCACCATAGGCGCCGATGTCGAAGTCGCGGTTACCGTCGTTTTCGAAAGCCGAGAGCGCCGCGTGCTCGGCAAAGATCTCGGCCGGCGAGGCAAAGGCGAAGGCCTTGGCAAAGCCCATGCGGCGGCCGACTTCGGCCAGCTGCCACCAGTCCGGCCGGGCATCGCCGGGCGGGGGAAGAAAGGCGCGCTGGCGGGAAATGCGGCGCTCGGAGTTGGTCACCGTGCCGTCCTTCTCACCCCAGCCGGTGGCGGGAAGCAGGACGTGGGCCAGCCTTGTGGTGTCCGTGTCACGGATGATGTCGGAGACGACGACGAAGGGGCAGGCCGCGATCGCCGCCTTCACCGCATCGGCGTCCGGCATGGAGACCACCGGATTGGTCGACATGATCCACAGCGCCTTGATGCGTCCGTCGGCCACCGCCTGAAACATGTCGACGGCCTTGAAGCCCGGCTTCTCGGCCATGGTCGGCGCATTCCAGAAGCGCCGGACGCGGTCGCGGTGTTCCGGGTTTTCGATCGCCATGTGGGCGGCGAGCATGTTGGCGAGGCCACCGACCTCGCGACCGCCCATGGCATTGGGCTGGCCGGTCAGCGAGAAAGGCCCCATGCCGGGACGGCCGATGCGGCCGGTGGCCAGATGGCAATTGATGATGGCACTGACCTTGTCGGTGCCGATGGAGGACTGGTTGACCCCCTGGCTGTAGCAGGTGACCGTCTTTTCCGTGCGCTCGAACAGGGCGAAGAATTCGCGGATCTGCATGGCCGGCAGGCCGGTCGCCTCGATCAGGTCGGCCATGGAAAGGGACGAGGCCGCGGCAAAGGCCTCGGCAAAGCCGTTCGTATGGGCACCGATATAGGTCTGGTCGAGCGCCGGGCTTCGGGCGAGATGGGCGAGCAGGCCGTTGAACAGCGCGGCATCGCCGTCGGGGCGAACGGCCAGGTGCAGGTCGGCGATGTCGCAGGTCATGGTGCGGCGCGGATCGATGACGACGATCTTCATCGCCGGTCGGGCCGCCCTGGCGGCGGCGATGCGCTGGTAGAGCACCGGATGGCACCAGGCGAGATTGGAGCCGGTGAGAACGATCAGGTCGGCCAGTTCCAGATCCCGATAGGTGCCGGGCACCGTGTCGGCGCCGAAGGCGCGGCGATGGCCGGCAACCGAGGATGCCATGCAGAGCCGCGAATTGGTGTCGATATTGGCCGAACCGATGAAGCCCTTCATCAGCTTGTTGGCGACATAGTAGTCCTCGGTCAGCAGCTGGCCGGAGACGTAGAAGGCGACCGAGTCGGGGCCTTGTTCGGCGATGGCTTGCGAGAATTTTTCCGCCACAAGGTCGAAGGCCGCGTCCCAACTGGCCGGTGCGCCCGCAATCTCCGGCGTCATCAGGCGGCCGTCGAGATCGATGGTTTCGGCCAGCGCCGAGCCCTTGGAGCACAGGCGGCCGAAATTGGCCGGATGGTCCGGGTCGCCCTTGACGCTCACCTTGCCGGTGTCGTCGACGCTAGCGATCACGCCACAGCCGACGCCGCAATAGGGACAGGTGGTGCGGGTTTCAGTGGACATTCGCAGTCATCCTCTGTTGTCTCAGACTACCCTTGCCCCTCATCCGGCTGCCGCCACCTTCTCCCCGTTCCGACGGGGAGAAGGGAATTGTGGCACCGTCGGCGTTCCATCCGCCTTCTCCCCGCCTGCGGGGAGAAGGTCCCGGCAGGGGGATGAGGGGCACTGTCCGCAGGGCGCGCGCCATCCGCCTACTCCGCCGCCATCATCAGGCTTTCCAGTGCGATCGACAGGTGGCCGCCCTCGTTGCGCACCGGGATTGTCCTCACCTCGCCCTCGTCGGCACCGAGCGCGCGGCCGGTTTCAAGCGAGATCACCCAGTTGTGCAGGGGGCAGGTTACGGCCTTGCCGTGGACGATGCCTTGGCTGAGCGGCCCGCCCTTGTGCGGGCAGTGGTCCTCGATGGCGAAGACCTCGTTTTCGGCCGTGCGGAACACGGCGATCTTGCCCTCAGGCGTCTTGACGCAGCGCGCGCCGCGCAACGGGATTTCGTCGATATGGCCGATGGTGATCCAGTTCATGGGTTTCGTTTCCTTGTTGTCTCTTCCCCTCACCCCGCTTGCGGGGAGAAGGCCAGGGTGAGGGGCAATGCTGCACGGCCCCTCATCCGCCCTTCGGGCACCTTCTCCCCGCAGGCGGGGAGAAGGAGTCATTCCGCCGCCGCCGAATAACCGACGGTCGCCAGGGGCTTGAATTCGTGCTTGTCCTTGCCGGAAACACGCTCCGACCACGGGTCGACCTGGGCGAATTTCTGGGAGAAGACGAAGCGCTCGTAGTAGGCCTTGCGCTTTTCCGCGTCGGTCATGATCTGCCGGCGGATCTCGTCCAGGCCGATGCGTTTCGCCCATTTGTAAATGCGCTCGAGATAGCGGGCCTGTTCGCGATACATCTGGGTGAGCGCGACGATGTGTTCGAGCGCCTCGTCCTCGGTCTTGACCAGGCCGAGCACCTCCGTGCCCTTGATGTCGAGGCCGGCGGCGCCGGCGAAGTGGATCTCGAAGCCTGAGTCCACGCAGATGACGCCGATGTCCTTGCAGGTCGCCTCGGCGCAGTTGCGCGGACATCCCGAGACGGCGAGCTTCAGCTTGGCCGGGGTCCAGGAGCCCCACATGAACTTCTCGATGCGGATGCCGAGCCCCGTCGAGTCCTGCGTGCCGAAGCGGCACCAGTCGGAGCCGACGCAGGTCTTCACGGTGCGCAGGCCCTTGGCATAGGCCTGGCCGGAGACGAAGCCGGCCTTGCCGAGATCAGCCCAGACGGCGGGCAGATCCTCCTTCTCGATGCCGAGCAGGTCGATGCGCTGGCCGCCCGTGACCTTCACCATCGGGATCTCGAACTTGTCGACCACGTCGGCGATGGCGCGCAGTTCGGCCGCGTTGGTCACGCCGCCCCACATGCGCGGCACGACCGAATAGGTGCCGTCCTTCTGGATGTTGGCGTGCACCCGCTCGTTGATGTAGCGCGACTGGTAGTCGTCGGCATATTCGTCCGGCCAGTCGCAGACGAGGTAGTAGTTCAGCGCCGGGCGGCATTTGGCGCAGCCGCAGGAGGTCTTCCACTCCAGTTCCTGCATCACCGCCGGGATGGTCTTCAGCCCCTTGGCCTTGATCAGGCGGCGTACGTCGTCATGGCCAAGCTCGGTGCAGGTACACATGGGCGTAACCGCGGCGGGATTGTACTTGTCGCCGAGCGTCAACGCCATCAGCTGCTCGACCAGCCCGGTGCAGCTGCCACAGGAGGCAGACGCCTTGGTGTGGGCGCGGACGTCATCGAGCGAGGTCAGGCCCTTGGCCGTGATCGCGCCGGTGATCTTGCCCTTGCAGACGCCGTTGCAGCCGCAGATTTCCGCATCATCCGGCAAGGCTGCAACGGCCGCCATAGGGTCCAGCGGGCTGCCCCCCTGATAGGCCTGGCCGAAGATCAGGGTGTCGCGCATCGCGGAGATGTCGGTGCCCTTCTTCTTCAGGTCGTTGAACCAGGCGCCGTCGGCGGTTTCACCATAGAGCACCGTGCCGATGATGCGGTTGTCCCTGATGACGAGGCGCTTGTAGACGCCGGCCGTCGCATCGCGCAGCACGATTTCCTGGCGGTCGTCGCCGTCGGCGAAATCGCCGAGCGAATAGAGCTCGATGCCGGTGACCTTGAGCTTGGTCGGCGTGTCGGAATGGACGAAGGCGGGTGTGCGGTCGCCGGAGAGATGCGATGCGGCGATCCGTGCCATTTCGTAGAGCGGGGCGACGAGGCCGTAGACCATGCCGCCAACTTCGGCGCATTCGCCGAGCGCCAGGATGTCTCCGTCGGAAGTCTGCATGCCGGCATCGACGACGATGCCGCGGTTGACGGCGAGACCCGCATCGCGGGCGAGCCCGACATTCGGGCGGATGCCGACGGCCATCACCACCAGCGTCGCCGGGATGATCCGGCCGTCGTCGAGTTCGACGCCCTCGACCCTGCCGTCGCCGACGATCGCCTTGGTGTTGGCCTTGCAGATCACCTTGATGCCGCGCTCCTCCACGGCCTTCTGCAGCAGGTAGCCGGCGGCCGGATCGAGCTGGCGCTCCATCAGGGTCGGCATGACGTGCAGCACCGTCACGTCCATGCCGCGCTGGGCAAGGCCGGCGGCGGCTTCGAGACCGAGCAGGCCACCGCCGATGACCACCGCCCTGTCGCGGGACTGGGCGGCCAGAAGCATGGCCTGCACATCGTCGAGGTCGCGATAGGTGATGACCCCAGCCAAGTCATTGCCCGGGACGGGAATGATGAAGGGCACGGAGCCCGTCGCGATCACCAGCTTGTCATAGCTCTCCGTCACGCCGTGATCGGAGGTGACGGTCTTCTTCTCGCGGTCGATCGCGACGATCCTGTGGCCCTTGTAGAGCATGATGCCGTGGTCGACATACCAGCCGTCGCCGTGGATGACGATCTGCTCGTAGGTCTTTTCGCCCGAAAGGACCGGCGAGAGCATGATGCGGTCATAGTTGACGCGCGGTTCGGCGTTGAAGATCGTCACGTCGTAGAGGCCGGGGGCCTTTTCGAACAGTTCCTCCAGCATGCGGCCGGGGGCCATGCCGTTGCCGATGATGACGAGTTTTTCTGCCATGGTTCTTACTCCGCGGCTTCGACGAAGCGGTGACGTTCGTAGAGGAACTTCAGCACGGCTTCGCGGGATTTGAGATAGGTGCGGTCGGAGGCGAGCGCGATGCGGTCGCGCGGCCGCGGGATCGGAACGTCCAGCACTTCGCCGATTCTGGCGGCGGGGCCGTTGGTCATCATGACGATGCGATCGGAGAGCAGCACCGCCTCGTCCACGTCATGGGTGATCATGATCATGGTATTGCCGAGGCGGGCGTGGATTTCCATCACCGCATCCTGCAGATGGGCGCGGGTCAGGGCATCGAGCGCGCCGAAGGGCTCGTCGAGCAGCAGGATTTTTGGCTCCATGGCCAAGGCGCGAGCGATGCCGACGCGCTGCTTCATGCCGCCGGAGATCTCTGCCGGGCGCTTGTCCCTGGCGTGTGCCATCTGCACGAGATCCAGATTGCGCATGACCCATTCATGCTTCTCGGCCTTGGACTTGCGGCCGGCAAACACCTTGTTGACGGCGAGATTGACGTTTTCGTAGACGGTCAACCAGGGCAGCAGCGAGTGGTTCTGGAAGACGACCGCGCGTTCCGGGCCGGGTGCGTTGACCTCGATGTTTTCAAGCAGGACGGCACCGGAGGAGACCCTCGTCAGACCGGCAATCAGGTTGAGCAGGGTGGACTTGCCGCAGCCGGAATGGCCGATGATCGAGACAAACTCGCCCTTGGCGATGGTCAGCGTCACATCCTTCAGCACTTCGGTCTTCGTGCCGGCGCGTTCGAAGTTCTTGTCGATATGGTCGATCTTGAGATAGGCGTTCATGGGTGTCGTCTCCTCAGTTAGCCGCTGTGCCGCGGGTGACGACGCCGCCCAAGAGGGCGACCAGCTTGTCGAGGACGAAGCCGGTCACGCCGATATAGGCGAGCGCCACGATGATGTCGGAGAGGCGCGACGAGTTCCACGCATCCCAGATGAAGAAGCCGATGCCGACGCCGCCGGTCAGCATTTCGGCCGCGACGATGGCGAGCCAGGACAGGCCGACGCCGATGCGCAGGCCGGTGAAGATGTAAGGCGCTGCGGCGGGCACCATGATGCGAACGAAGAATTCCAGCGGGTTGAGGCGCAGCACGCGGGCGATGTTGCGGTAGTCGTCGGGAATGTTGCGCACGCCGACGGCGGTGTTGATGATCACCGGCCAGATCGACGTGATGAAGATGACGAAGATCGCCGAGGGATTGCTGTCCTGGAAGGCCGCGAGCGACAGCGGCAGCCAGGCGAGCGGCGGCACAGTGCGCAAGATCTGGAAGATCGGATCGAGACCGCGCAGCGCCCAGACCGACTGGCCGACGACGGCGCCGAGCAGGACGCCGACGATAGCCGCAAGTCCGAAGCCGATTGCCACGCGTTCCAGCGAGACGAGCACGCGCCAAGCCAGGCCGATGTCCTGCGAACCGTAGTTGAAGAAGGGGTAGGCGATCAGGTCAAAGCTATCGATCCAGACCTGCGATGGCGGCGGGAGGCTCGAGCCGGGCTGCGAACAGGTCAGCTGCCAGAGCGCCAGCAGGAGCGCGGCGACCACGAGCGGCGGCACGACGTTGCGGGCCATGCCTGCGCCAATGCGGCTCAAATCGAGCTTGCGAGCCGGGCGTTTCACCATCTGCACGACGGTGCCGCCCCCGGTCGTCAGTGTGGGGATCGGTACCTCGGTCTTGCGGGCAGTTGCGGTCATGGTCTGGTCCTTAACGGTTACAGTCATCGGTCTTTGTCTGGGGCTGCGAGCGGATCCGTTCATTTCCTCTTCTCCCCAGCGGGGAGAAGTGCCGAGCGGATGCGGGGCGATGAGGGGGCCAAGGGCACAACATCGCGTGAGCTTCGCTCCCCCTCATCCGGCCCTACCGGGCCACCTTCTCCCCGCTGGGGAGAAGGGAAATCACGCGCCGGCCTTGATCGTCAGGCTGTCGAGATAGGCCTTCGGGTTTTCCGGATCGAAGACCTTGCCATCGAAGAAGGTTTCGACGCCGCGCGAGGTGGAGGTCGGGATGTCGGCGGCTGCAAGCCCCAGATCCGCGGCGGCGGCGCGCCAGATGTCCTCGCGGTTGACCTTGTCGACCAGCGCCTTGATGTCGGTATCGGGGGCGAACTTGCCCCAGCGGATGTTCTCGGTCAGGAACCAGGTGTCGTGGCTCTTGAACGGATAGGAAGCGTGATCCTTGAAGAACTTCATCTCCAGGCCGGTCTTCTCCTCGACCCGGCCATTGCCGTAGTTGATGTCGCCCTTGAGACGGCCGAGCACATCCTTCGGCGGCACGTTGAACCATTGCCGCTTGCCGAGGATCGCCGCCATCTCCTCCTTGTTGTCCATGCTGTCGGCCCAGATCTGGGCCTCGATGACGGCCATCATCAGCGCCTTGGCGGCGTTCGGGTTCTTCTCGATCCAGTCGGAGCGAAGCCCCAGCGCCTTTTCCGGATGGCCCTTCCACAGTTCCCCGGTCGTGCAGGCGGTGAAGCCGATGCCCTGGTTCACCAACTGCTCGTTCCACGGCTCGCCGACGCAGAAGGCGTCCATGTTGCCGACCTTCATGTTGGCGACCATCTGCGGCGGCGGCACGACGATGGTGGAGACGTCCTTGTCCGGGTCGATGCCGCCGGCGGCGAGCCAGTAGCGGATCCACAGGTCGTGGGTGCCGCCGGGGAAGGTCATGGCGACCTTGATCTCGTTGCCGGCCGCCTTCTTGGCGGCAAAGGCCTCCTTGAGCTTGGAGGCGTCGAGCTGCACGCCCGTTTCCGCATATTCCTTGGCGACCGAAATGCCCTGACTGTCGAGATTGAGGCGGGCGACGATCGACATCGGCACCGGCACATTGTTCTGCGTCACCTTGCCGGTCGAGATCAGGTAGGGCATCGGGGTCAGAATATGGGCGCCGTCGATGCCGTTGGAAGCACCACCGAGCACGAGATTGTCGCGGGTCGCACCCCAGGATGCCTGCTTGAGGACCTCGACCTCGGTCAGCCCGTACTTGTCGAACAGGCCCTTTTCCTTGGCGATGATCAGCGGTGCGGCATCGGTCAACGCGATGAAGCCGAGCTTCAGCCCGGCAACCTCTGGGCCGGCACCGGCGGCAAAGGCGCCCGATGGCAGAAGCGTGCGCGCGGCGCCGATCACGGCGGCGGCAGCGGAGGTCTTGAGAATGCTGCGGCGGCTGATGCCCATTCCTGTAGTCTTCGTCATGTGCTGTTCCCTTTGCTGGAGACGGAGAGCCGGAAAACGAAAAAAACGCCGCTCGGTGGATGCGTCAGCGGGGGAGGAGGAGCCCCGGACAGCAAAAACCTTGCGACGTCGGTGTCGGATGTGAATGCGCACTAGGCGCTCATCTGCGTCCGGTCGCCATTGACCGGTGCGTAACTACCCAAGCAATCGGCGTGCCAGTTTTTCGCTTCGCGCGTAACGCAATGTTTCCACTGGAGAAATATTCACCGGACCGTTTGGGACCGGCACCTGCCCCAAAGAAGGCACTGCCGAACAATTGTGCGACTGCTCTCTGGACGGCCGCAAAGACGCTGGCGAATTGTGCACTGCGCTCGCCGTCAGGCGTCCTCGTCGTCGCCGATCGAGGAGCCCTGGGCCCGTACCGGGAAGGCGGCGACATAGGCGGCAATGCGGTCCGGGTCGAAGATGTGATCGTCCATGAAACGATCGCCGGGGGCGACGCCCTCCACCCGCACATCCGCATCCGCCGGTCCGTTCGCTGTGCCGAGGGCGGCCCGATAAAGATCCGGCCGGTAGGCGGCGGCCGCCGTCCTTGCCCCGCCCTCGCTGAAATCCGCTTGCCCCCAACGGATCATCTGGCTGTAGATCCAGAGCGCCTGGCTGGGGCGGGGATAATTGGCGTGATCGCGATGGAAGACGAAGTAGTCGGGGATCGTGCGCAGATTGCCCTTGGCGTCCAGGCTGAACTCGCCGGCCAGGACGCGCCGGATGATGCCGACCGGGGCGGCGATGTAGCGCGGTTCGGCCAGCAGCGCGGCGAGCGTGTCGTGGTTCGTGCCGTCGTCGCACCAGCGCGCCGCCGCATCGAGCGCAACGATCAGGCGCGACACCGTCTCGGGGTTGGCCTCGGCCCAATCGGGGCGCATGCCGATCACCTTCTCCGGCGCCGAAGGCCAGATGTCCTGCTTGGCAGCAACGATGCGGCCAACGCCGCGCTCGGACGCCACCATGTTCCACGGTGCGCCGACGCAGAAGCCGTCGATCGCGCCGGCGGCCAGCGCATCGGACGTGAGCGGCGGCGGCACGACAACCAGCTTGACGTCGCGGTCCGGATCGATACCGCCGGCGGCCAGCCAATAGCGGAACTCGTAATTGTGAGAGGAAAATGGATAGGTCATGCCAAGCGTCGGCGGCTGTTCGCCCCTGGCACGCATGTCCGACAAGACCGAGGCCAGAGCACGGGCGCTGTCGAGCGCCGACGCCGCCTCGTCGAGACCGGTCAGCGCCTGCATGCGCTCGAATAGCCGGAGCGACAGGGTAATGGCATTGCCGCCACGGCCCAGAGAGAAAGGCGTGATGGTCGGCGATGGATTGGAGCCCAGGCCCAGCATGGAGGCGACCGGCATGGGCGAAAGCATATGGGCGATGTCGAACTGACGGAAGGCCAGCCGGTCGCGGACATTGGCCCAGGAGACATCGCGCACCAGATCGAGGGTCAGGCCTTCCTTGCGGGCGAAATCAAGTTCGGCCGCGACGATCAGCACCGAGGCATCCATCAGCGGGATGAAGCCGGCGCGCAGCACCTTCGCGCCGCTTCCGGTGCCGATCGCCGGCAGGGGCACGCTCGTCTCGCTATCGCTCAGTCGCGTCATGTCATTCATCCCGGCTTCTCCGGATATCGACCTGTGTCAGGGTCTCCATCACATCAGCAATCCCGCCGCCGTCACCACGCTCTGGGCGATGTCGGACAGCTTCTTCTTCTCGTTCATCGCCGTCTGGCGCAGCAGTCCAAAGGCCTCCTCCTCGGAGAGCCCACGCATCTTCATCAGGATGCCCTTGGCCCGTTCGATCACCTTGCGGTCTTCCAGCGCGCTCCTGGCATCGGCCAGTTCGCGCTGCAGGCGGCTGAAGGCATTAAAACGGCTCACCGCCATGTCGAGGATCGGCTTGACCCGTTCCTTCTTCAGGCCGTCGACGATGTAGGCCGAGACGCCCGCATCGACGGCGGCCTCGATCGAGGCCGTGTCCGAGCGGTCGACGAACATGGCGATCGGCCGGCCGACGGTACGGGTCAGCTGGAACAGGTGTTCCATCATGTCGCGGTTCGGGTTTTCCAGATCGATGATGATGACGTCGGGCTTGAGGTTCTCGATGATCCGGGCGATGCCGTTGACTTCATGCACGACCGTGACGCGCAGGTGCCCCGCCTCCCGCAGGCCTTCCTCGATAATGGAAGCGCGGATGGCGTTCTCATCGATCACGAGGACAGTGAGGTCAGAGTGCATCATGTCCTATAAATGCCGCAGCGCAAAATGCTTGGCAAGCGGGCATTGCCTAGAAAATATGCCGAATTGAATCTGCACAGAAATTAAACATGCCTCGCAGAGGCGCGATGGGCCGGGTAAGCGGCGCCTTGCGACAAACGACAACGCCGCCCACGGGGGCGGCGCCGACTTTATCATCAGCCGATCGGCGGAGACGTATTACTCCGCGCGGCCGACGCTTTCGTAGACGAAACCATGCCTGCGCGCCTCGGACGGCGTGTAGATGTTGCGCAGGTCGACAAGAACCGGCTGCCTCATCATGCCCTTCAGGCGGGGCAGATCGAGGGAGCGGAACTGCTTCCATTCGGTGATGATGACCAGCGCATCGGCGCCGTCGGCAACCGCATCGACGTCGTCGTGGTAGGAAAGCTCCGGCATGACATGGCGGGCGGCCGGCATGCCTTCCGGATCGTGCGCCTTCAGCGAGGCGCCCTTGTCGAGCAACGCCTGGACAATCGACAAGGCCGGCGATTCACGGATGTCGTCGGTGTCCGGCTTGAAGGTCAGGCCGAGGATGCCGATCGTCTTGCCGCGCAGTTCGCCACCGAGGGCGCGCTCGACCTTGCGGGCCATGGCGCGCTTGCGGGTCTCGTTGATGCCGACGATCGTCTCGATCAGGCGGATCGGGCTGTTGTGATCCTGCGCGGTCTTGACCAGCGCCAGCGTATCCTTGGGAAAGCAGGAGCCGCCGTAACCCGGACCGGCGTTGAGGAACTTGAGCCCGATGCGGCTGTCCAGGCCCATGCCGCGGGACACGTCCTGCACATTGGCGCCGACCTGCTCGCAGAGATCGGCGATCTCGTTGATATAGGCAAGCTTCAGCGCCAGGAAGGCGTTGGCGGCATATTTGGTGAGTTCCGCGGTCCGGCGCGAGGTGAAGAGGACCGGATGGCGCACCGGGTCGAGGGCACCATAGACCTCCGCCATGATGGAGCGGGCCCGATCGTCGTTCATGCCGACCACGACGCGGTCCGGCGCCATGAAGTCGTCGATGGCAGCACCTTCGCGCAGGAATTCCGGGTTGGAGACGACGGCCACGTCGGCATCCGGATTGGCCTCGCGGATGATGCGTTCCAGTTGATCGCCAGTACCGACCGGCACGGTCGACTTGGTGACAATCACGGTAAAGCCGCGCACAGCAGCGGCCACTTCGCGTGCCGCGGCGAAGACATAGGTCAGGTCGGCATGACCGTCGCTCTTGCGCGAGGGCGTGCCGACCGCGAGAAACACCACATCGGCATTGGCGACCGGCTCGGCAATGTCCGTGGTAAACCGCAGGCGCCCGGCCGCGACGTTCTTGTGGATGAGATCATCGAGGCCCGGCTCGAAGATCGGCACCTCGCCGCGGTTGAGCTGGGCGATCTTTTCAGCCGCCTTGTCGATGCATACGACGTCGTGGCCGAAATCCGACAGGCAGACACCCGAAACCAGTCCGACATAACCCGTACCGATAATTGCAATGCGCACGCCCAAACTCCATTTGGCTCGATCGGCCGAAGGTGTATCCGTTCAAACCTGGTCCGATTTACAGTGAAAGCGGAGAATTGAGGAAGAAGAACGAATGCCGACTTCTATGCCGTTAATTAGAAATATTGATTTAGCCAAGATACTTACCGCATCGCAAAATGAAAACCAAGAGCATCCGCAGGCCAATCCGGGCGGACGGCAAAGGGGAGAGATTTAGCCGAGAGCCGGCCAACAAGGAAAGGCTCTGCCGAAGCGGAGCCTTCCTATGTCATTGTGGAATCGATCAGATCCAGTAGGGCGGCACGCCGTAGAAGTCGTAAACGTTGCGGCCGTTGTCGCGATACCAATCTCGATCATCGTCCTTCAGACGCGGCGCGCGCTCGATCTGCTCCTTGGTGAGGTCGATACGATAGCCGTCAAGCGACTCATCATAGGTGAGCTTTTCCCAGGGCAGCGGGTAGTAGTCGTCGCCGATGCCGAGGAAGCCACCGAAGCTGAGCACGGCATAGGCCACGCGGCCACCGCGCTTTTCGAGAATGATGCGCTTGATCGAGCCGATCCGCTCCCCATCAGCACCGTAGACGGCGGTGCCGTCGACCTTGTCGCTGGCGATGAGGGACGCCGTGTCCTTGACATAGGGATCACGATCGGCCGCTTGCGTATTCTGATGCATGATGCACCCTCCTGTTCCAGTGTGGCGATGAAGGCGAAACGGTCGCGGCGGCGAGAAAGTTCCCACGGGCAGAAAGCGTGGCAACCCTTCGCCAGACCCGATCGGTGACGTTGCCTCGGCTCTTTGCTTTGCCACGGTGAGTTCCGTCAAAGCCTTGGATGGTGGCCGGTGGATTATTGACGCTTACGTCAAGGTTATATAGAGCTAGGGACTTGAACCGGACTGCCAAACGCATAAGCTCGCTAAAGCATCTGGGAGGATCGCAGGTCCGCCGCACACGGCAGACATGGCACAATGGACGTCGGGAGGGGAATACATGACGGACGCAACGAGCCGCCTCAGTGGCCGGGCATCGGAGAAAATTTGGCTCGATTCATATCCGCCGGCGGTGCCCGCGGAGATCGCGCCCCATGCCCACCCGTCGCTGGGCAGTCTGTTCGAGAGCAGTTGCGCCACCTATGCCGACCGCCTGGCATTTTCGAGCATGGGCCGCGGCATGACCTTCCGCGAACTGGAGGTCCAGTCGCGCAAGGTCGGCGCCTGGCTTCAGGCCAAGGGGCTCGTCAAGGGTGACCGCGTCGCCGTCATGACGCCGAACATCCTGCAGAATCCGGTCGCTGTGTACGGCATCCTCCGGGCAGGCTTCACGGTCGTCAACGTCAATCCGCTCTACACCCCCCGCGAGCTGCAGCACCAGTTGAAGGATGCCGGCGCCAAGGCAATCATCGTGCTGGAGAATTTCGCCGGCACGGTGCAGCAGGTCCTGCCCAATACGCCGATCAAGCATGTCATCGTCGCCACCATGGGCGACATGCTGGGCCTGAAGGGCCATATCGTCAATTTCGTCGTGCGCAAGGTGAAGAAGCTCGTTCCGGCCTGGTCGATCCCCGGCCACACCAGCTTCAAGACCGTTCTCTCCGAGGGCGCCCGCCAGACGCTGAAGCCGGTTGACGTGGTGGCGAGCGACGTGGCGTTCCTCCAATATACCGGCGGCACCACGGGCGTTTCCAAGGGCGCGACGCTGACCCATGCCAACCTGCTCGCCAACAAGCAGCAGATCGCCATCTGGCTCGAGGCGGCATTTGCGATCAAGGGTCGGCCGGAGGTCATGACCTTCATCTGCGCCCTGCCGCTCTATCATATCTTCGCGCTCACCGTGAATTCGCTGATGGGCATAGCCACCGGCAGCCACAATGTGCTGATCGCCAATCCGCGCGACATTCCCGCCTTCGTCAAGGAACTGCAGAACCACAAGGCGCATATCTTCCCGGGCCTCAACACGTTGTTCAACGCGCTGATGAACAATCCGGATTTCAAGAACCTCGACTTTTCCTCGCTCCTGCTGGTGCTCGGCGGCGGCATGGCCGTACAGCGGCCGGTGGCGGAACGCTGGTACCAGATGACCGGTTGCCCGATCACCGAAGGCTACGGCCTTTCGGAGACCTCACCGGTTGCCACCGTCAACCGCCTCGACAGTACCGAATTCAGCGGCATGATCGGTCTGCCCCTGCCCTCGACCGACATCGAGATCCGCGACGAGGAGGGCGCCACGCTGCCGATCGGCGAAGTCGGCGAAATCTGCATTCGCGGACCCCAGGTCATGGCCGGCTACTGGCAGCGCCCGGAAGAAACCGCCAAGGTCATGACCGACGACGGTTTCTTCCGCTCCGGCGACATGGGCATGATGAACGAGGGCGGATACGTCAAGATCGTCGACCGCAAGAAGGACATGATCCTCGTCTCCGGATTCAACGTCTATCCGAACGAGATCGAAGAAGTCGCGGCCATGCATCCGGGCGTACTCGAATGCGCAGCGATCGGGGTTCCGGATGCGCATTCCGGCGAGGCGGTAAAGATCTTCGTCGTCAAGAAGGACCCGGCCCTCACCGAGGCCGACCTCAAGGCCCATTGTGCCGCCAACCTGACCAACTACAAGCGTCCGCGCTTCATCGAATTCCGCAGCGAACTGCCGAAGTCGAATGTCGGCAAGATCCTGCGGCGCGAGCTGCGCGACAGCGAACCGGCCAAGTAAAGGTCGAGTCTGGCCGCTCCATATCCGACGCCCGGATTTGCCTTGCGCAATCCGGGCGTTTTCGTGCGCTTGATCGGCGGCATCGCCCGGAATAGTGTCGCCCCCATCTCCGCCAAATCAGGGACACTAAAATGCAGGCTATCATCGACAAACTCACGAGCACCGCCGCGGCCACCCGTGCCGAGGATCTGCGCGCCGCCTTTGCCGCCGACGCCGAGCGCTTCGCCCGTTTCAGCGCTACGCTGGACGACCTGCTGATGGACTATTCCAAATGCGCGGTGAACGGGGAGATCATGGCCCTGCTCGAGGAGCTCTGCGTCGCAGCGGGAGTCGCTGACAAGCGCGACGCGATGTTCTCCGGCGCGCCGATCAATTTCACCGAAGGGCGAGCAGTGCTCCACACCGCCTTGCGCAACAGGTCCAACACGCCGGTCATGGTGGACGGCCGAGACGTGATGCCCGACGTCAATGCGGTTCTCGCCGCCATGGGCCGCTTTGCCGAAGGGATCCGCTCGGGCGCGCTCGCCGGCGCGACCGGCAAGCCAATCACCGATGTCGTCAATATCGGCATCGGCGGCTCCGACCTCGGACCGGTGATGACGACACTGGCGCTCGCCCCGTTCCATGACGGTCCGCGCCTGCATTTCGTCTCCAATATCGACGGCGCCCACATCAGCGACACGCTGAAGACGCTTGCCGCCGAGACGACGCTGTTCGTCGTCGCCTCGAAGACGTTCACGACGATCGAAACCATGACCAATGCGCAGACGGCCCGCCGGTTCGTCGCCGAAAAGCTCGGCGAAGCGGCGGTCGGCAAGCACTTCGCCGCGGTATCGACCGCGCTCGACAAGGTCGCCGCCTTCGGCATCGATGCCGAGCGGGTGTTCGGCTTCTGGGACTGGGTCGGCGGGCGCTATTCGATCTGGTCGGCGATCGGCCTGCCGCTGATGATCGCCATCGGCGAAGAGGACTTCGGGCGCTTCCTCGACGGCGGCCATGCGATGGACCAGCATTTCCGTAGCGCGCCGTTCGGGCAGAACCTGCCTATGCTGCTCGGCGCGCTCGGCGTCTACCACCGCAACGTGCTCGGCTACCAGACGCGCGCCATCCTGCCCTATGACCAGAGGCTGTCGCGCTTCCCCGCCTATCTGCAGCAGCTCGACATGGAATCGAATGGCAAGAGCGTCACCATCGACGGCAAGCCCGTCCAGGGTGCCTCCGGCCCGGTCGTCTGGGGCGAGCCCGGCACCAATGGCCAGCACGCCTTCTACCAGCTGATCCACCAGGGTACGAGCGTCATCCCGGCCGAGTTCCTGATCGCCGCGCGCGGCTTCGAGCCGGACCTCAGGCACCAGCACGAACTGCTGATCGCCAATTGCCTGGCGCAGTCCGAAGCGCTGATGAAGGGCCGCACGCTTGCCGAGGCGAAGTCGCAGCTGACCGCCAAGGGTGTTCCCGACGAGGAAGCCGACTTCCTCGCGCCGCACCGCGTGTTTTCCGGCAACCGCCCCTCGATCACCTTTGTCTACGACCAGCTCACGCCCCATGCGCTCGGCCGACTGATCGCGCTCTACGAGCACCGCGTCTTTGTCGAAGGGGTGATCTTCCGCATCAACTCCTTCGACCAGTGGGGCGTGGAACTCGGCAAGGAACTGGCGACCGGGCTCCTGCCGGTCGTCGAGGGCAAGGTCACAGCCACCGGCCATGACAGCTCGACCGCCGGGCTCATCAAGGCTCTGCTCACCGCAGCGCAAGGTTGAGGCCTAAGGCGCGTTCACGCACTGCGGCACCGATTTGAGGCCGGCTTGTTTCAGGATGGTCCGCAAATCGATGCCGCGAATGACCGGCAGATATTCGCTGCCTGCGCTTGCCTGCAGCCAGATATCCAAGGGCAATGGCTGCCCTTCGGCCGGAAACGGCTCAGTCCAGCATCCACCGGCTAGACTGACGGAAAGGTTGCCGCTGCCATTGCGGCCGAGCTTTCTTGCCTCGCGAACGGCTTGCTGGAATTTCAGGACGGATTCAACTTCGCGAGCGCCGAGACTGAGCATCATGGCTTGCTGGCTGAGGCGCGGAGGCGGCAATGACTGCAAAGCTGCTGCATTTCCTGAGACTATCTCCAGATCAAATACCTTGGCGCTGGCGAGCGTTCCCGTTTCTGCCCAACCAAACCCGAGGCGAACATCGCCCGTCTTCAACCGCAAAGCAGCTGGCGCAAAAAGCGCGACGCGAAATTCCGCCGGATTGGCATCGAGTGGTGAGAGCGCAGCCAACTTGGCAGCGCTGGATATGCTGCTCGACACACAGGACGGCAGCCCGGCAAGGGCCGAAGCAATCAGGACGAGGCTGACGAAAGCGTTCTTCATGAAGATACCTCACAATGATTGACGAGATTTAATTATTGTAATACAATAATTTTTACAATCCCCTCGATAAGAGATTTTTTCGATGACACAAACCCCACTCACCCGCATCAGGTCCCTGAGCCGGAAGATGAAACTGCTGATAGCCCTGGCTGCGGCCGGTTTTGCCGCCGCTCTTGCCTATCTTGCCTGGATGGTCGCGTTCGACATCGAAGGGCTGAAGGTCCTGATCGCCCGCTATCCGCTTTCCGGGACGCTCCCGCTTACCCTGAGCACAAGGGCCCTTGGCGGGCTTGCCGCTCTCGCTGTCGCGAACAGCATGTTAATTGCCGCCGGCATCTGGACGCTCTGGGCGATGTTCGACCATTTCGAGAAGGGCGACATATTCTCGGAGAGAAGCGGTGTGCTTCTGCGCCGCACCGGCTACCTTGCCCTGATCGGAGGCATTTCGAGTTTGCTATCGCACACGCTTGCGATATTGGTGGCCACCTATGACAATCCTCCGGGACAGAAGATGCTCTCCATAGGCATTTCCAGCACAAACATCGGATTGTTCATCCTGGCCGGGCTGCTATTCGTTCTCGGCCACATCATGGTGATCGCGGTCGGGATCGAAGCCGACAACCGGAGCTTCGTCTAGCGCATGCCGATCATCGTCAATCTGGATGTAATGCTGGCCAAACGAAAAATGCGATCGAAGGAACTGTCGGAGATCGTCGGAATCACCGAGCAGAACATCTCGCTGTTGAAATCCGGAAAGGTCAAAGGCGTACGCTTTGACACGCTGGAACGGATCTGCGAGGCGCTCGGCTGCCAGCCGGGCGACATCCTCGAATACCAACCGGAAGCCTGAACCGCCGGCGGCCGGGCGGGTGCGATTTCAGAAGCCGATCTCATGGGCGAACGGCGGGTTGGCGCCGGCGCGTGACACCGTCACCGCTGCCGCCCGGGCGCCGAGCTCCAGGGCGGAACGCACGGCGGCCTCATCGAGCGCCGCGACCCGGGCCTTGGTCAGCAGGTCCTGGCGCTTCAGCGATGCCAGAATGCCCGCATCGAAAGTATCGCCCGCGCCGACCGTGTCGACCACCTGAACACGCTGGCTCGGGACCGGGACCTTGAAACGGTCAGTATAGCCGGTCGCGCCGTCGGCGCCGCGCGTGATGACCACGAGCTTTGCGCCCATATCCAGCCAGTGCCGGGCAAGATCGTCATGGCTGCCGGACAGGCCGAACCATTCAAGGTCCTCGTCGGAGAATTTGAGGATGTCGGACATGGCGGCCATACGGTTGATCCGCGCCATGTGCGCGGCCTTGTCCTTGATGAAGCCGGGGCGGATATTGGGGTCGAGCGAGATGACGCGGGCGTGATGCTCGCGCGCCATCAGTGCCTCGTAGGTCGAGCCGCAGGGTTCGGGAATGAGGCTGATCGCGCCGAAATGCAAAGCCTCGCAATCCGCTCCCAGAACCGGCAGATCACTTGGCGAAATCATCCGGCCCGCAGTGTTCTCGTCATAGAAGGCATAGCTCGCCTGGCCGTTGACCAGCTTGACGAAGGCGATGGTCGTCGGCCGCGACGCGGTTGCGCAGAAGCTCGCGTCGACGCCGCTCGACGCCAGGGTCTCGCGCAGGATGTCACCCATCATGTCGTCGGAAAGACCGGTGAAGAAGCCGGTCGGAATGCCGAGCCTGCCGAGCGCGATCGCTGTATTGAAGATAGCCCCGCCTGCATAAGGGGCAAACGCGCGCTCGCCGAGCGTCGTCTCCCGCGGCAGCATGTCGATCAATGCTTCCCCGCAACACAAGATCATCCGACCGTCCTCCCGATAAGCTTCACTGTCTGAATGGATTTCAATCGATTTAATCCATTCAGCACGAAAAGGCCAGCCCCGCCTCAGCCGAGCGACGCGACCCCGCCATTGCGGCCCGACCAGGCAAGCGGCGCATCGAGGAAGGCTTCCACCTCGGAGAGCGTCTTGTCGTCGAACAGCTTGCGCTCGCGAGCGACGGCCAGCACGTTGCGCCAGGTGGCGATGTGATGCAGCCTGACATTGCCGTTGGTGAAGCGCTCCCCGGCCTCGGGGAAGATGTCGTAGTAGAACAGCGCGACACCGTGGTCGACCGTGCCGCCGGCGGCGCGGATCGCATCGATGAACTTGAACATGCTGCCGCCGGCCGTCGTCAGGTCTTCGATCACCAGCACCCGCGCCCCTTCCGGCATATGGCCCTCGATCTGGGCGTTGCGGCCGTGGCCCTTCGGGGCCTTGCGCACGTAGATCATCGGCAGGCCGAGGCGCTCGGCGAGGAAGGCGGCGAACGGGATGCCGGCCGTTTCGCCGCCGGCGACGACGTCGAACTGTTCGAAGCCGGCATTGCGCATCACGGTGGCGGCGGCAAAATCCATGATCGCCGAACGGATGCGCGGATAGGAGATCAGCTTGCGGCAGTCGATATAGACCGGGCTCATCATGCCGGAGGACAGCTTGTAGGGCTTGTCGGCGGAAAAATGCACCGCCTTGATCTCCCACAGCATCTTCGCCATCAGTTCCGCCATGACGGCCGGCTCGGGAAAGGTCGTGGTGGTCATGGCGGTTCCTCGTGTTCGCGTTGCCTGGGGTCGATCGTCCGGTGCTGTCGAGACGACGCCAGAACTCAGGCGCGCCCCTGCCACGCGGCTTAGCAGCAAGATGTGCCGGTTTCCAGACATTCGGCATCGAAAAGGCAGCGTTTCATGCCGCCCTTGCCATTTTCCGCGCGACCTTCGGGTGTTCGGACCGCGGTCGAAAATCGGACTCGGCGCAGCCATCACCGAGCACACATCGTGTTCGGATTACCGCGAATTAATCTGCCGTCCATCAGATAGATATCATTTTCAATATATAAATAACTCGACAGCCAGAGCAGAGATCCTGGGCCGAGGCGGCTGTCCTCGGCAGTCAGACAAGTGCGGGGGAAATTCATGTTTCGCAGATCTTTTATCTGGCTCATGTCGCTCTTCGGCCGCCGAAGCCGCAATCGGTCGCACGGTCGGCCTGTGCGGCGAAGCGGGCACGGCCACTGATCACACAAATCCTGCAATCAACAAGACACTGAAGGAGACAAGGATGTCCAGAACGACCCTCTCGATCATCGCGGCAGGCCTGATCGCAGCGACGACAATCGGCATTGCCGCCGAGGCAGCCACGCTCGCCGACGGCGCACGCGCCGCCATCGAAGCGGCGCTGGATGACGAGCACCGGGCGGAAGCCTTCTATGCCGCCGTCATGACGAAATTCGGCGACGTCCGGCCGTTCCGCAACATCATCCGCGCCGAGCAGACGCATGCATCCGAACTGAACGCACTGCTG
Organism: Allorhizobium sp. GW101-3B10; assembly: GCF_059424725.1. Lineage (NCBI taxonomy): Bacteria > Pseudomonadati > Pseudomonadota > Alphaproteobacteria > Hyphomicrobiales > Rhizobiaceae > Allorhizobium > Allorhizobium sp. GW101-3B10. Next base: position 3,413,363 of record NZ_JBWKZR010000001.1, read on the forward strand.
GAGAACTACGGGCTGGAGCGAAAGACGACCAACCCTCATCTGGGCTCCGCAGAGATTGCCGCCCTTGTCCCCGAAACGCTCGCCGCCGCCTGCAAGATCGGTGTCAATGCGGAAGTCGCCAACCGCGACCTCTACGACAAGAGGCTGATGCCTGCCGTTCAGGACTATGCGGATGTCCAGGTCGTGTTCGCCGCCCTGCGGGACGCCTCGGAAAACAAGCACCTGCCGGCTTTCGAGCGCTGCGGCGGCGGGCAGGGACAGGGTATGGGCCAGGGAAAAGGCATGGGAATGGGCCATGGCCGGAATGCAGCCCAGCCCTGAATGCCGAAAGACGGATCGGTTCGGCCGGCGTTTCAGCCGGTCGAGCCTCTCCTGCGCGGATCACGCCACCGATTGCGGGCCGACACGGTGGTTTCGCCCGGCTGGCCGGGCTGGTCGTGTTGAAACACGGGGGACGGTCCCGTCGACGATCGGCACGCGCCAGCGACAAATTGCGCGCGGGTCGGCGCAGATTGAGACAACGGCGCAAAGGTGGACTAGATTGAATCTCCGATCCCTTCCGGCAGACAGCATCGACCACATGTTTGTCATGTTCGCAGGACAGCATGCCGGAAACAACAGGAGGCCTCAATGTCGGAACTCATCGTAGTCGGCTACCCCAACAGCCAGAAGGCGGAAGAAGCCCGCGCGACTCTTTTCCAGCTGGCAAAGGAATATCTTGTCGAAGTGAAGGACGCCGTCGTCGCGGAAGCCGACGACAAGGGTCAGATCCGGCTCAATCAGATGGTGTCGATGTGGAGCATCGGCGCCAGCGGAGGGGCCTTCTGGGGCCTGCTGGCCGGCATGCTGTTCCTCAATCCGCTGGTCGGCGTTGCCGCCGGTGCCGGCGCCGGTGCGCTGGCCGGCGCGCTGACGGATTACGGGATCAACGACAACTTCATGAAGGACGTCGCGGGCGTGCTTCAGCCCGGGCAGGCCGCCCTGTTCATCCTCGCCGACCGTGCTGCCTCGGACAAGGTCATCGACCGGCTGAGCGGCCATGGCGGCAGCATCATCCGCACCAATCTCGACACCAGCAAGGAACAGGCGCTGCGGGCCGCCTTCGACAAGGCACGCATGGCCGCCAATACCCCAACCAATCCCGAGACAAACTGAGACAGGAAGAACGAAAATGAACGCTATCGCCCTTCAACCGCTGATCGCGCTGGTCGCCGGCATCCTCATCCTCGTCATGCCGCGCCTGCTGAACTACGTGATCGCGATCTACCTGATCATCGTCGGTATTACCGGCCTCTGGCCGCAGCTGATGAACGTCAATCTGTAGCCCATTCAGGGATGCTCGGGCCTCTTCGGCTCGGGCGTCCCGATGGATCTGGAGCGTGCACCCGAGCTCGAGCGGAATGTGTCACGCCACCGGCTGCGGACCGAAGCGGTTTTCGCCGGGCTGGCCGGGCTGGACGTTGAAATAGATGAGGACGATCCAGCCGACGACCGGGACGAGCGCCAGCAGCAACCACCAACCGGAACGATCAATGTCGTGCAGGCGACGTGCGCCGACGGCAAGCTGTGGAACGATCATGGCCAGCATGGCGACGGTATTCAGCACCTGCCCGTCAAACAGCATTCCATCGATGATGCTCGTGCCCACGTTGACGACAAAGATGAACAACATGAACCACCAGAACTCGGGGCGCGCCGCGCGACCGGTGAAAGTGGCGTATTTTGACAGAACGGCCTGAATCGCTTCCTGAAAGCCCATGAAATCCTACCCCGATTGAAGACGCCAGAATGCACAGTCTTCTAAGCCATGCGCCACGCCCCGACAACCCGCGCTGCGGATGGGTGCAGGAATGGCCGATGGGGCTGAACCTTGGCGTCGACGCCCCTACTCGACGTCCCAGTGCAGCGGGAACATCGGATCGAAGACGGTCACGGGGCCGGCTCCCGTTTCGATCTTGGCCGGGAAGCTGACGGCCGCATCGCGCCGGACCAGCGTGACGGTCTCGTCGTTCGGCGCAAGGCCGTACCAGGCCGGACCATTCAGCGAGGCAAAGGCTTCGAGCTTGTCCAGGGCGCCTTCCTGTTCGAACACGTGGGCGAGGCAGCTCATCGTGTTGATCGAGGTATAGATGCCGGCGCAGCCGCAGGCGCATTCCTTGAGCGGATCGACATGCGGGGCGGAATCGGTGCCGAGGAAGAAGCGGCGATCGCCCGAGGTCGCAGCAGCCCGCAGCGCCAGGCGATGGCTCTCGCGCTTGGCGACCGGCAGGCAGTAGTAGTGCGGCTTGATGCCGCCGACGAGGATGGCGTTGCGGTTGATGATCAGATGGTGGGTAGTGATCGAGCCGGCAATGTTGCGCTCGGCCGAGCGGATATAGTCGATGCCGTCCGACGTGGTCACGTGTTCCATCGTCACCTTCAAGTCCGGGAGACTGCGGCGCAACGGATCGAGCACGGTGTCGATGAAGACCTTCTCGCGGTCGAAAATGTCGACCTCGGGCGTGGTCACCTCGCCATGTACGCAGAGCGGCAGCCCGATCTTCGCCATGCGCTCCAGCACGGGCATGGCCTTTGCCATGTCGCGCACGCCGCCGTGGGAATTGGTGGTGGCGCCGGCGGGATAGAGCTTCACGGCAGTGATCAGGCCGCTCTTCGCACCCTCTTCCACGTCATCGGGGTTGGTATCCTCGGTGAGGTAGAGGGTCATCAGCGGCTCGAAGCGATCGCCCTTCGGCAGCGCGGCCATGATGCGCTCGCGATAGGCCAGTGCATCCGCCGTCGTGACGACCGGCGGCACGAGGTTCGGCATGATGATGGCGCGAGCAAAATGCCGGCTGGTGTCGCCGATCACGCCTTTGAGCATCGCGCCGTCGCGCAGATGCAGGTGCCAGTCATCGGGGCGGCGGATGGTGATCGAGCGCATGACAGAACCTCCGGGGCATGGGTCTCGACCCCGCAGATAGCATGTTCCCGATGCGGGTCAAACCTGCCTTTGGAGCGTTTCCTGGCTCTAGGCGACCTTGCCGGAAAGAGCCGCAAGTGTCTTTTCCGCTTCCTCAAGCTGTTCGCGCCGGTCGTTTTCCATGATCGACCTGATCTTCGGCAGCGCGCGCTCGAAGGCGGCGACGCAGTCGGGATCGAACTGGGTGCCCGAGCGGCCAAGGATATGCTCCACCGTGCGATCGAACGACCAGGCCGGTTTGTAGGGCCGCTCGGTCGTCAGGGCGTCGAAGTTGTCGGCGATGCACACCACGCGGCCGGAAATCGGGATGGCCCCGCCGGCCAGCCGGTTCGGGTAGCCCTGGCCGTCCCAGCGCTCGTGGTGGCTGGCGGCAATTTCGGATGCAAGCTGCAGCAGCGAGGAATGCGAGCGGGCAAGGATGTCGCTACCGATCTGCGCATGGGCCTGCATCTGCCGGTACTCGGCCTCGGTCAGGCGCCCCTGCTTCAGCAGCACGGTATCCGGCATCGCCACCTTGCCGATGTCGTGCATCGGCGCGGCCAGGCGGATGTCGTTGCAGAGCTGTTCGGGAAGACCGAGTTCGAGGGCGATCGCCTCGGAATAGGCGGCCACGCGCAGCGTGTGGCGCGAGGTTTCCGGATCCTTGTAGCCGGCGGCAAGCGTCAGGCGATGGATGATCTCCTGCTCGCGCAGGCGCAGCTCGCCGACCGCCCGGTCCACCTCGCGGCGCAACCACTCGGCCTGGTCGGCCAGCTGGCGACGGGCGCGGGCGAGCGACACGATGTTCTGCACGCGCGCCTGGAATTCGACGGGATTGATCGGCTTCGTCAGGAAGTCGATGGCGCCGGCATTGAGCGCCGCCATGCGCGTCGTCATATCCTGGTCGGCGGTGACGAAGATCACCGGCACCTGGGCATATTTCTCGAAACGCACGATCTCGGTGAACAGCTCGACGCCGTTGTAGACGGGCATCTGGTAGTCGATGATCGCGATGTCGAAATCGAGATCCGGCAAGGCCGACAGAACCGCGTCGGGGCTCGCAAAACCGAGCGCCTCGCAACTCTCCAGCTTGCCGACGAGTTTCGTCAGAAGCTTCAGGTTGGTGCTGTTGTCATCCACAAGCAAGATACGCATAGACGCCTCCTTCGCTTTCAAGCGACAAGTTTGAATTTCAGGGTTTCGATTTCGCCGCTCAGCTTGTCGACGTCGGCGGCCGACGGACGATGGCTGCGCAGCGCATGGGCAATGTCGGCAATGTCGTTCAGGCCGACATTGACCGCAGCGCCCTTGATCGTGTGCAGGGCGCGATCGATCTTCTCGGGGTCGTGATTGGCCAGTGCGACATGCAGATCCTGGATCAGGCTGGTCGCGTCGTTGAAGAAGGATTCGACCAGTTCGCGGAACACGTCCTCGCCCAGCGCATCGACGAGTTCGGACTGACGCGCCTCATCAAGGCCCTCAATCGCCAGCGGGGGAAAATCCACGTCGTCGATGATGATCGGTTCCGGCAGGCCGATGTCGTTCGACATGTCCCGGTCCGGCCCGTTCGCCGGAACGTTCACGATCGAATGTAGCACGTTGCGCAGCCTTTCCATCGTTACCGGTTTCGATTCGAAGCCGGCCATTCCTGCCTCGATGCACCGTCGGCGGTCGTCGTCGGAGGCATTGGCCGTCATCGCGATGATCGGCGTGGCAGAGCACAGCCCGCCTTCGGCGATGATACGGCGCGTCGCCTCGATGCCGTCCATGACTGGCATCTGCATGTCCATCAGGATGACGTCGAAGGTCTGTTCCTTGGCGATCGAGACGGCCTGCGCCCCGTCGCCGGCGACGACGACTTCCTGCCCGAGCCGGTCGAGGAAACGGGTGGCGACCAGCTGGTTGACGCGATTGTCCTCGACCAGAAGGATGCGCAGACGCGGCAGCGGCGCCTTGTCCTGTCCCGTCGCCTGGCGGCGGACCTCGTCCTTGCCGACGGCGATGACGGCAAGCTCGAACCAGAAGATGCTGCCGACGCCGACCGTGCTGCTCATGCCGAGCTCGCCGCCGAGCTTTTCGACGATCTGCTTGCAGATGGTCAGGCCGAGGCCCGTGCCGCCATATTTGCGGCTGATCGAGGCATCGACCTGGGAGAACGGCTTGAACAGCTTGGCCAGCCCCGCTTCGTCGATGCCGATGCCGGTATCCTCGACCTCGAAGCGCAGCATCAGCTTGCCGTGGCGGTAGAACTCGCGAAGACGCAGCGTCACCGTGCCCTTGCTGGTGAACTTGACCGCATTGGACAGGAGGTTGAGCAAGACTTGACGCAGCCGGGTCGGATCGGTGCGCACATAAAGCGCATCGAGGGAATAGGGGATGTCGAGAACGACCGTGTTGCCGTGGTCGTCGGCGCGGCCGCGGATGATGCTGACCGTGGTTTCGGCCAGCGCGCGAATGTCGACCGCACGCTCTTCGAGTTCCAGCTTGCCATGTTCGATCTTGGAGTAGTCGAGGATCTCGTTGATGACCTCCAGCAGGGCTTCGCCGGATGACCGAATGGTCTTGACGCTCGACAGGGCATCTTCCGGAAGCTCGGAGAATTCCAGCAGTTCCGACATGCCGAGGATCGCGTTGAGCGGCGTGCGAATCTCGTGGCCCATCGTCGCCATGAACTGCGACTTGGCGCGGTTGCCAGCATCCGCGGCCTCGTAGGCTTCGGTCAGACGGTGAGCCATGCCTTCCAGCTCGATGCCGGCCTTGCGCACCGATTTCAGCTGGCGGCGCAGCGTCACGACCAGGAACACCACCGAGATCATCAACAGGCCGAGCATGATGGCCGAGGTCTTCTCGAGCTCGAGAATGGTGTCGCGGGCGTCGGCCCTGTCGGCGCTGAGCTGCATGTTGGTGTGGATCAGCAGTTCCTCGGTCGTCTTCGAAAGAGCGGCCAGTGCGTGGTCGAGGCTTTCGAGTTCGGCGGCGGTCGGCATGCGCCCCAGGGCGTAGGCGTCGAAGGTCGCCTGGAAGCCGGAGACTTGCGCGCGGATTTCGCCGAGCATGCTCACGACTTTCGGATCGTCGGAGAAATAGTCGCCGAACCTCGATTCCATCACCAATTGGATTCGGGAATAGAGGATGTCGTAACGCAGGGAAAGTTCGCCGAGCAGGGCCTGGCTCGGCGGCTGACCGCGCAGTTCGGCGAGGCTGTAGTCGAGCGCGCGTGCCTCGCGGTCGAGCTGGTAGACTGACCAGAGCGCGTTCTCGCGAATGCCGTCCTGGAGATAACGGAACTGGCGGGAAATGTCGACGAACAGCACGATCAGCACGAACAGCAGGACGGCCGACAGCATCTGCAGGATCAGCGTGGTGCTGCCTGCCTTGCGCATGAAGTCGCCGGACCTGTGCACACGCATCACCGGATGACCTCGATTTGCCTGATCTGCCAGACGGAGCGAGCGAAGTACTTCTCGTTGAAGAGCGCGCCGTCCTGGTCGAAAGGATAGACCAGCATGGACGGGCCCCTGGACCGCACGGTCATGACCCTGCCATCCAGCCGCGTGGCAAGGATAGTGTCCAGGGAGAGTGCGTCGGAGATCGGCACTTCCGCGGAATAGCCGTTCAGTGCCCGGAAAAGCAGCCGCCTGCCCTCGGCGCCGGCCGCCTTGAGCACTTCGCGCAGCAGGGGGCCGGAAAACTCGACCTCGCCCGGCGTCCAGGGCGTGTCCATCGATGCGCGTCGACCGTTGAGGGCATCGAGCATTGCCAGGTCGAATACCGCCGAACCATCGCGGTTCGGTTCCGTCACGGCACCGACGATGGTGAGCATCACCGGCCCCTTCGGCGCATCAAGAGCCGCTGCAGGACTTGCGGCGAACAAGGCGGTCAGGAGGATAACAAACGGGAGCTTCATGCGTGCATCCGTCGCAAAGGGTCGGCCTCAGCCGGCCAGGCTGTGGCGCGCCGCGCCGTGGCCCAGATAGGACGAAAGCAACGAGCGGAAGGCCACGGCTTCGACCGGCTTGGTGAGAAAATCCGTGACTCCCCCTTCGCTGGCAGCCTCGCGAAGGCCGGGTTCCTGGTCTGCCGTGACCATGAGGACCGGAATTTCGTCATAGCGTTCCATCATGCGGATCGCCTTTACGAATTGCAGACCGCTCATGCCGGGCAGCATGTGGTCGACGATCAGCATACTGAAGAATCGGTTGTGGCAGAGGGTCAGGGCTTTGGTCGCATCCGCCTCGATCAGGATCTCCTCATCGGTCACCTTCTTGGCGAGGTGCTTCAGGATCATCGCATTCGTCGGATTGTCCTCTACGATCAGAATGGTCATGTCCGTTCTTCCTTGGCTCCAAACCGCTTGCCCTGCAGGGACTTCTAGCAGCGGGAGGCTGAGATAGGCTGAACCATTTCGAATCAATTTTACCGATCGCTACTTTAAGCTCTCCTTAATTTTTAGAGCGTTCTAAATCGTCGTCGGGGTCTGTCGCGCGACTGGCGCGACCCGGTCCCTGAAGCACAGGATGCGCAGATCAGCCCTCGAGCGCGCGGGAAATGCGCCGCGACAGCTCGACCGGATTTTTCAGGATAATGGCGCGGCTGGTGCGTTCGATCAGCTGCTCGCGGATCAGCCGCGACATTTCCCGTGACACGGTCTCGCGGCTGGAGCCGATATGCTCGGCCAGCTCTGCATGGACGAGCGGCGGAGAAATGATCCGCTCTCGCCCACCGTCACCGCGCAAGCGCGAGAGCCTGAGCAAAGCATTGTAGAGACGATGCTTGGTGTCGAGAAAAGACAGCTCGGATACGCGCTCGTTCATCGAACGGATGCGACCCGACAGCAGCCGCATGAGGGACAGACAGACTTCCCGGCGCGCCTGCAAGATGTCGTGGAAGACGGCATAGGGAATGACGGTGACGACCGCATCGCTGACCGCCATCAGGCTAGCCGAGCGGGCCTTTTCGTCGATTGCGGAGAGTTCGCCCAGAAGATCGCCGCGCCGAAAGGTGCCGAGAATGGCCTCCTTGCCGACAGTGAAGCGCAGCACGGCGCGGATCTCACCGCTCTGCACGATGAAGACGTCTTTCGACGTGTCCTCATAGTCGACGAGGCTCTCGCCGGCGCACAGATTGCGCGTGTGACAGCGCGCCAGCCAATCATTGTCTTCGCCTGTGCTCAGGCTGGCAAATATCGCGGCGCTGCGCAGCGTGGAAGGACTGTGCGCGTTGTTTTGCGTTTGGGCTCCCACGGACAAATGATCTTCCACTTTTCTTGCTCATGCACCAATCGGGGCGACGCGAATAGGATCGCTTCTTAAGCCGCCGCCGCCGGCAAGTGCAAGTCGGGACCGGCCAAGAACCTGTCAGTGTATTACCGCCAGGTTAATGGCGCGCCGCAAAGCAACTCTATTAACCAATCGAACCCGCCGAGGGTCCCCAGACATCGGTGAGGGCGAAGCCATCGGCCAGCGGGTCGAACGGATCGAGCGCCACCTGGTGCAGGCCGAAGGTGAAGCCGCGGCCGCTGATCGTCGGGATGACGGCGGGGCGTCCGGCAACCTCGGTCACTTCCTTCAGGCCCACCTCGAATTCCGAGCCGATGATCGAGCGGGATTTCAGCACGTCGCCGACCTTGACCTTGCCGCGCGCGTAAAGCGTCGCGAGGTTGGCGGAATTGCCCGTGCCGCAGGGCGAGCGATCGACGCGGCCGGGCCACATGGTCGTGCAGGTGCGGATCGCGCCGTCGGGATCGACGTCGCGGAACATCACGTAGGCAACGCCGGAGATCGCCGGAATTTCCGGGTGGACGACAGGAATGCGGCGGTTGATCTCCTCCTTGAGGATCATGCCGGCCTCGACCAGGCCGCGGGCATTCGCCTTGTCGATGGTGAGCCCGACCTGCCCGACGTCGACCAGCGCGTAGAAGATGCCGCCATAGCTGAGGTCGAAGGTGATGCGCCCCCATTGCTCGGTCTCGAGGCTGACATCAAGTTCATGCACGAAGGACGGCACCATGGTGAGCTTGACCCGCTCGCAGCGGCCGTCGCGGCAGGTGGCGGTGGCGGTCACGAGACCGGCGGCGGTGTCGAGCACCACCGTCGTCTCCGGCTCGCTCATCTCGACGATACCGCTTTCGAGCAGCGCTGTCGTAATGCAGATCGAGTTCGATCCGGAGCTCGCATGGGCCTGGTCCGGCTGCAGGATGACGAAGCCCGCATCGGCCTTCGGGTTCTTGGCCGGTAGCAGGAGATTGACCGAGCCGATCGGCGCGCCGCGCGGCTCGAGCACGAGGAAGCGACGGAGTTCTTGCCCCTTGGGGTCGTTGTTCAGCCAGTGCAGCTGTTCGGCAATCGTCTCGCCCGGGATCTTCGGCACGCCGCCGACCGCCACCTTGCCGATCTCACCCTCGCAATGGACGTCGATCAGCTGAAGAGTACGCTTCCATCTCATGGTCTTGCTCCGTCAGTCAGGAATTCAGGTCTTGGCGCGCGCCAGCGCAGCCAGGCGTTCGGGATGCGCCTTGTCCTTGCGGGCAAGGGCGGAAAAGGCGGCGGCGCGATCGATCGCTTCGCGCCCGGCGCGTAGCGCGGTGACGGCCTCGGCTCGGCTCACCACGGAAAAGCGCAGGCGGCTGCCGACCGGGGACTGGCCGAGCCGCCAGAGATCGGCTTCGATCACATGGGCGATCTTCGGATAGCCGCCGCAGGTATTGGCCTCGGCGAGCTGGATGATCGGCTGCCCCGAGGGCGGCACCTGGACGGTGCCCGGCATGATGCCGTGCGAATGCAATTCGAGTTTTTGCCTCAGAGTCAGCGGGGAGCCGGACAGGCGATAGCCCTGGCGGTTGGCATCGTCCGTGACCTGCCAGGCGGCGGCCTCCAAGGCCGCGACCGCCGCGGGCTCGAAGGAGCCGTATTCCGCCCCCGGCAGGACGCGGATCGGCCTGTCCTCGCCAATGTCCGTCGCCGACCTGCCGATCTCCGAAGGATCCAGGCCGAAGCCCGTCGGCAGGCCGGTCACGGTCATCGGTGCAAAGCCGGTGTCGAGCCGGTCGCCACGACGCAAGCCCCTGCCCGCCAGGCCACCCCAGCCGCTCTTCAGGTCGGTCGAGGCCGAGCCCAGCACGGTGGGAACGCCAAGCCCCCCGGAGACGGCGACATAGGCGCGCGCGCCGCTGCGCGGCAAGCCAAGTTCGAGCACATCGCCGGTGCGGACCGGCAATGCCCACCAGGAGGGATAGAAAATTCCATTGACGCTCACGGGGCAATCCGCGCCGGTGACGGCCACCAACGTCGCCTGACCGAAGCGCAGCCGGAACGGAAAGATCGCCACTTCGATCGCTGCGGCATTGGCGTCATTGCCGATCATGAGGTTGGCCAGTTCCAGCGCCGGCGCATCCATGGCGCCGGAGCGCGAGACGCCGGCATCGAGATAGCCGAAGCGGCCGAGGTCCTGCACGGAGTTGGCCGCGCCCGTCGTCAGGATCTCGATCATGCCCGGATCTCCTTGACGACGAAACGGATACGGTCACCGGCGCGTAGCGCAGCCGGCGGCTCGCGCATCGGATCGAACAGGTGAAGATCGGTATGGCCGAGAATGTGCCAGCCGGAAGGTGCCGTCAGCGGCATGATACCCGCCTGCGCGCCGCCGATGATGACCGAGCCTTCGGGCACGCCCATGCGGGGAACCGCGCGGCGGGGCAGCGCAAGGACCGGATCGAGGCCGGAGAGATAGACGAAGCCCGGCATCGCCCCAACGGCTGCAACGGAATAGACGGGTGCAGCGTGCATCGCGACCAGGCGCTCTACCGTCAGCCCCTTTGACGCAGCGACTTCGGCAAGATCGCTGCCTTCGTTGCCGTAGACGACGGGGATCTCCACCAGACGTCCGGCGGCCGGAGCAGCCATGGTCGTCTTCCACTGGCCGAGCATGTGGGCTTCGAGCCTGTCCGGGTCCATGCGAAGCGGGTCGAAGACGACCATCAAACTGTTCATGCCGGGTGCGACCTCGGAGACGCCAGGCAGGGCGCGAAGGGCATCGGCAAAGACCCAGATGCGTTCCTGTAAGGACGCATCGAAAACCGGGCCGGCGACATCGAATAGAAGCGCCCCTGCCCCTTCCGGGCTGATCCGCGGATTATCGCCGTGCTCCTGCATGCCTGCCTTCATCGTCGTCTCTCGCGTGGTGATATATCAGAATATGGTGGAGACCAAGAGCATTTCTTCGTCCGGCCATTGTGCATTCCCTCGGGCTCGACCTACAATTCGGGAACACGTCAACAGGGATCGTAAGCGGCATGTCACTCAGCGTCGACCTCAATTCCGACATGGGCGAAGGCTTCGGCGCCTATCGCATGGGCGACGACGAGGCGATGCTGTCGATCGTCAGTTCGGCCAATATCGCCTGCGGCATGCATGCCGGCGATCCGGACATCATGGCCTCGACCTTCTCCATCGCCAAGGCGAAGGGCGTCGCCGTCGGTGCGCATCCGGGTTTCCCCGATCTCTGGGGTTTCGGCCGGCGCAACATTCCCTTTTCCGCCGGCGAGATCGAGCGGCTGGTCGCCTATCAGATCGGCGCTGCGCAAGCGCTTTCGACCTATGCCGGCCACCCGATCACCCATGTGAAGGCGCATGGCGCGCTTGGCAACCTCACCCAGCAGGACGAGAGCGTGGCGCAGGCCGTCAACAACGCGATCAAGGCCGTCGATGCGAAGCTCGTCTGCCTGACGATTGCGCTTGGCCACCAGGAACGGCTGGCGCGCGAGATGGGGCTGGAATGCCGCTCCGAGATCTTCGCCGACCGGGCCTATACCGACGAGGGGTTCCTGGTTCACCGCAGCAAACCGGGCGCGGTCATCCACGATGCCGACGCAGCCGCGGCGCGCGTGGTACGCATGGTGAAGAACGGCGCGATCGAGACGATCACCGGACGCGTCATCGTCACCCCGATCGATTCGATATGCGTGCACAGCGACACGCCGTCAGCCGTCGACATTGCCCGAACGATCCGCGCGGCGCTGGAAGCCGACGGTATCGCCATCGCCAACTTCCTGCGTTGAGGGAACCGACATGGACCTTTCGACGATCGAGAGACTGATGCAGATGCTGGAGAACTCCACGCTCAACGAGCTGGAGGTCAGCGAGAACGGCATGCGCATCCGTCTCGCCAAGACGGCGGGCCGCAACGGCGGCACGCCTGCAGCCATGCCCACGCGTCGCGATACGCCCGAAGCCATGGCGGCGGCCGAGATCGCCGCGCTGATGGCGCTTCCCGATATCCCCGAGATCGATGAGGCCGTGATCGTCGCCGGCCTTTCCGGCACGTTCTATCGCGCACCCGCACCCGGTGCCGAACCTTATGCGCAGGAAGGCGACCTGATCGAGGAGGGCCAGACCGTGGCACTGGTCGAAGCGATGAAGATGCTCAATCCGGTGGAGGCGCCCCGCGGCGGCCGCATCGTTTCTATCATGGTCGCAGATGGCGAACCGGTGACGCCGGGCACGCCGCTCATCCTGCTTGCCTCGGACTGATGCGCATGTTCGACAGCGTGCTGATCGCCAATCGCGGGGAGATCGCCTTGAGGATACTCAGGGCCTGCCGCGACCTTGGCCTGAAAACCATCGCTATTCATTCCGAGGCCGACCGCAATCTCCGTCATGTGGCGCTCGCCGACCAGACGCTCTGCATCGGCCCGGCGCCTGCTGCACGCAGCTATCTCGACAGTCATGAAATCCTGCTTGCGGCACAACTCACCGGCGCGGGCGCGATCCACCCGGGCTACGGCTTCCTTTCGGAAAATGCCGACTTCGCCGACATGGTCGAACGGGCCGGCATGATCTTCGTCGGCCCGCCTTCGGCGGCGATCCGTGTCATGGGCGACAAGGTCGCTGCCAAGCGGGCGATGATCGCGGCCGGCGTGCCCTGCGTTCCAGGGCCCGACAGCGCCCTGCCGGAAGACCCGGCGCGCATTGCGGCCGTCGGCGCAGAAACGGGCTATCCGCTGATCGTCAAGGCGTCTGGCGGCGGCGGCGGGCGCGGCATGCGCATCGTTCGCGATCCCGGATCGCTTGCCGCGGCCGTGCAGATGGCGCGCGAGGAGGCCGGCCGGGCCTTCGGCAACCCCGAGGTCTATGTCGAACGCTTCCTCGAATTCCCGCGCCATGTCGAGATACAGGTTCTGGCCGACAATCACGGCAATGCGATCCATCTCGGCGCGCGCGACTGCTCCACCCAGCGACGGCACCAGAAGCTGATCGAGGAGACACCACCGCCCGGCATCGATCCGGCCGCCATCGACGCGATCGGCCGGCGCTGCGCGGCGGCGTGCCTGGCCATCGGCTATCGTGGCGCCGGTACGTTCGAGTTCCTCTACGAGGACGGCGGGTTCTACTTCATCGAGATGAACACGCGGGTGCAGGTCGAGCATCCGGTGACCGAAGAGGTGACCGGCGTGGACATCGTCCGCGAACAGCTGCGCATCGCCATGGGCGAGAGGCTCGGGCTGACACAGGACGAGGTGCGCCTCAGTGGCCATGCCATCGAGTGCCGGATCAATGCGGAGCATGCCTTCAACTTCACGCCGTCGCCCGGCAAGGTGACGCGTTTCATCGCGCCCGGTGGACCGGGCGTGCGGATCGATACCCATCTCTATCCCGGCTATGAGATCCCGCCGAACTACGATTCGCTGATCGCCAAGCTGATCGCCCACGGGCCGACGCGCGATGCGGCGATCGCCCGCATGCGCCGGGCGCTTGGCGAACTTACCATCGAGGGCGTGGAGACATCGAGCGCGCTTCACTTGAAGCTGCTCGACGAACCCGGCTTTTCGGGCGGCGGCATCGACATCCATCATCTGGAGCGGCTGATGGCCGACGGGTTCGGGAGGCCGCTATGAACAGTGCTTGGATCGAAACCGTCCTTGAACTGATGCGGCGCCACGGCATCGCGGAATTCGAATACCAGGACGACACCCGGCACGTCGTGGCCAGCGGCGGCGAGGCGTTCGAGGTGGGGGAGAGGGTGCAAGAACCTGCCGCTCCCGCTCCGCGCCGCGCGGAAACGGTCACCGCACCGCATATCGGTTTTTTCCTTCCCGAGCATCCATCTAGCCCAAAAAACGCCGCCTTGCCCCGCCTCGTGCGGCGCGGCGAAATCATCGGCTACCTGAAGGCCGGTGACCTACTGCGCCCGGTCGTTGCACCGTCCGACGGCGTGCTTTCACGCCAGCTGGCCCCCAAGGGCGCGCTTGCGGGCTACGGTATGCCGCTGTTCGACCTGCACGCAGCGGCCCTCTAGCGGCCGGGTCCACGCTTCAGGCATGGTCGCGGCCGGTCGCGATGCCTAAGGCGCGGCCGGGGTCAGCACGGTGCCGGCAGCGCCGATCGTATTGCCGGCGGAGTTGCCGAGCAGCAGCCACTGGCGGCCGTAGTTGCGCCGGGTGCGGGGATCGAAGATGGAGATCGGTGCGCTGATCACCGTGCTCGCCGCCTGACCGACCGTGGTACCGGCACCGATGGCCACAGCTCCCAGGCTCTCGCCGAGCCCGATGGACGAATCGGTCACGGCCTGGCCGGCGATCAGCCGCTCGCCGATCAGGCGCACCACGTCGGGGCTCTCGGCGAACTTTCCATGGTTCAGCGCATCGCCGGATTTCAGCTTGGTCAGGTCGAGCACGGAAATGCCGGCCATTTCCAGTTGCGAGCGGTAGGGCTCCATCGTCGGATCGATATGGCCGAGGCGATCGATATTGCCGGAAATATGCTTCGATATGGTCAGCGCCCGGTCATCGCGGGAGATGAAAAGGGTGAAGTGCGGCGCCTTGCCGGCAAGGCTCTGATATTGCTGGGCAAAGACGTCGACGTCGAGATCGGGTGCAGCAAGGATGACGTTGCTGATCTTGGGATCGACCCGCCGGTGGCGGATGGCCATCTGCCGCAGCGCTTCCACCGCAAGCCAGGTGCCCATGGAATGGGCCATCACGGTCACTTCGCCGACAGCCGGGTTGCGGGCGATCTGCGTCAGCAGGTCCTCCAGCGCATCGCGCGAGTAGTTCGTGCTTTCCTTGTCGTAATTGTAGTCGAAGATCGAGCCGCGCGACGGCCAGGTGAAGACCACCGGCACCACATCCGCCTTGGAGTCGTGGACGATCTGGGCGAAGCGGTAGACGGCCTCCTCGTAGAGATTATTGAAACCGTGGACGAAGACCAGGACCCGCCGGCTCTTGGGCACATGCCCCTTCAGCCAGGCCTCGCCTTCCTTTTCGTTTGTGATCGGATCGATGGCGACCGTGGTGAATTCCTTCTGCGGATCGGCGGGCAGGCGTTTCGGCCACTGGACCTGGCCGATTTCGCGATTGGCGTCGGGCGGGATGGAAAGGGTCACCGCGTCGATCATCAGGCCGGAACCGCGCTCGCCGGTGAAGAGAACGGCCTTGTCGACCGAGGGTGCCCGCGTCGTCGCCGCGATCAACTCGACCTTGGTCGTGCCGTTGGCGGTGTGATTGGTGGGCTCCATGACGCCGATCGGCCGCCCGGCACAGGCTGAGAGAACCAAGACAAGGCCGGCGAACAGCGCGCCGCGCCGAAGTGCTGCCCGCAAGGGGGCCCGGCAGGGCTTCGGCGGCGCGGACGCGATATCGTTGCAGTTTGGATGCACGCTCTCTCCAACGCCGGACGATGACAGCTACAGCTGCGTCATACCGGGCTTGGCATGCGCTTTCCAGCCTTTTCGCTCGGCCGCTCGCTGCCCTGCCTCAGGCGGTGCCGAGCTGCGCGCGAGTCCAATCGACGATCTGGCGCGCCGACATGGCGCCGGAGACCCGGCCGATTTCGCGGCCATCCTTGTAGAGCAGCATGGTGGGGATACCGCGGATACCGAGTTTCGAGGCAAGCTGCGGCTCGTTTTCCGAGTTCAGCTTGAGCAGTCGGACGTCCGGCTCGAGCATGCCGGCGGCTTCTGCGAAGGCCGGCGCCATCATCCGGCAGGGGCCACACCACGGCGCCCAGACATCGACGAGAACCGGGATCTCGTTGCGGCTCATATGCTTTTCGAAGGTCGGGGCATCGGCATCGGCGGGATGGGCCTCGAACATCGCATGACCGCATTGGCCGCAGCGCGCCTCGGAGGCCGGGCGGTCGGCCGACAGGCGGTTGACGGCAGAACACTGAGGACAAACTATCTTTCTGTCTTTCTGCATCTTGCGTATTCCTGCAGTTCCAAGCCCCATGAAACGGGGCTACCGGCTTGACAATATATTCGGAATAACGTAGATACGCAAGAATGAAAGTTGATCCAGATACCATGCAGGACGCCGCCGACGACGCCAGCGAGTTGCTGAAAGCGCTCGCCAACCGTCACCGGCTGCTCATTCTCTGCCAGTTGATCGACGGAGAGCGTTCGGTCGGCCAGCTCGCCGAATTCCTCGGCATCCGTGACTCGACCGTTTCCCAGCATCTGGCGCTGTTGCGTCGCGACCGGATCATCTCCGGCCGCCGGGATGGGCAGACGATCTGGTATCACATCGAGAGCGAACCGGCGCGCAATGTGATCACCGCGCTCTATGGCAGCTTCTGCGCCGTCTAGGCCGCATCCGCGCAACGGGCGCGGCCTCGTTTTTCCAGAATTAGGAGTGCGCCAGCATCACGCCGGTCGCATCGTGCCCTTCTCCCGCAGGTTCACATGCCAGGAGAGCGCTTCCTCAAGGACGTGCGGCGTATGCCCGCCCCGCTTGACGGCACGATCGTAATAGTCCTGCAGCGGATCGCGATAGTCCTTGTCGACGCAGTTGGCGATGATCACCGCCGCCCGTTCGCGCGGCGCAAGGCCGCGCAGGTCCGCGAGCCCCACTTCCGTTACCAGGATATCGGTGTCGTGCTCGGTGTGGTCGACGTGGCTGACCATCGGCACGACAGAGGAGATCGCACCGTTCTTGGCGATGGACTTGGTGACAAAGATCGACATGAAGGCGTTGCGGGCGAAATCGCCCGAGCCGCCGATGCCGTTCATCATGTGGGTGCCGCCGACATGGGTCGAGTTGACGTTGCCGTAGATGTCGAACTCCAGCGCGGTGTTGATGCAGATCAGGCCGAGGCGCCTGATCACTTCCGGATGGTTGCTGATCTCCTGCGGGCGCAGCATCAGCTGATGCTTGTATTCGGATAGCCGCGGCAGGACCTTCTTGTACATCTCGGCCGACAGCGTGATCGACGAGCCCGACGCAAAGGTCATCTTGCCGGAATCGATCAGCTCGAAGGTCGAGTCCTGCAGGACTTCGGAATACATCTTCAGGTCATGAAAGGGCGTATCGATGAAGCCGTGCAGTACGGCATTGGCGATCGTGCCGATACCGGCCTGCAGCGGCTGCAGCTCATAGCCCAGGCGCCCCTGCTTGACCTCGTTGAGCAGGAAATCGCTGAGATGGCCGGCAATTGCACTGGTCTCGGCATCCGGGGGCAGGATGGTCGACGAGCTGTCCTGCTTTTCCGAGACGACGATGGCGATGATCTTTTCCGGCGGGATCGGGATGAAGGGCAGGCCGACGCGGCTTTCGGGCGTGACGATCGGTATCGGCATGCGGGTCGGGCGGCGCGACGGAATATAGATGTCGTGCAGGCCCTCGAGCGTGGCCGGCTGGGAGATGTTGATCTCGATGATGACCTTGTCGGCGAGGATGGCGAAGCTCGCCGAATTGCCGACCGAGGTGGTCGGGACGATGCCGCCCGTCTCGGTGATGGCGACCGCCTCGATGATGGCAATATCGACCGGCTTGATCTGCTGGGTGCGCAGCTGTTCGACCGTTTCCGAAAGGTGCTGGTCGATGAACATCACCTCGCCGGCATTGATCGCCTTGCGAAGCCCGGGATCCGACTGGAAGGGGATGCGGCGGGCCAGCACATGCGCCTCGGCCAGCGTCTTGTCGAGATCGTTGCCGAGCGAGGCGCCGGTCATCAGGGTGATCTTCAGCGGATGGGTCTTGGCGCGCTCGGCCAAGGCCAGCGGCACGGCCTTCGCCTCGCCGGCGCGGGTGAAGCCGCTCATGCCGACGGTCATGCCGTCCTGGATATAGGCAGCGGCCTCCTCCGCACTGACCAGTTTGTCGAGCAGCGGCTTAAATCTGATCCGGTCACGCAGCATAATCCATCCTCATGAGACAACGCATTGGCCCGATCGTGCTCCGACGGGCAGAGGCCATGGCTTAAAGGCCCGCGGCGCGAAAACGCAATCATTCTTCAGTCGCATTGCACGCTTATCTGTCATGCGTTTTTCGCATAGCAGATAACTGACGAATATTACCGCACGAGAACTCTGGCGGCACCGTATGCCGCGGAAGTCAAAGGCATTTCAGAAGAGAAGGAAATGGCGCACCCGAAGAGATTCGAACTCCTGACCCCCAGATTCGTAGTCTGGTGCTCTATCCAGCTGAGCTACGGGTGCGTACCGGTCCGACTGTCGTCGGCGGCGTGGCGATCCTCTAAAACGTGCCGCGAAGGATTGCAAGCACCTTTCGGAAAAAAGAGTCATTTTGCCGTCATGTGGAAGCCGTGGCCCAGCATTTCCGGCCGATCTTTTTTCAGGCGCGGGCACGCCAGTCGTCGAGCGCAACCGGCCGATCGGGGATTTCGATTCGGAAGAGAGTGCCCGGACCCGGCTTTTCCACCAGCGCAATGGTTCCGCCATGGGCGAGCACGAGTTCGCGGGCGATCGCCAGGCCAAGCCCGATGCCGCCGGAGCGCGCCGATCCGCGGAAGGCCATGAACAGGTTCTCCCGCGCCTTGGGCGGCAGGCCGGGGCCGGTGTCGTCGATGGTGATGGCAACGACGCTGCCGATCCGCTGGCCGCAGAGCGTGATGCGCCGCACCACGGCGGGATCGTCCATGCCGTGATTGGCCAAGGCCTGGACGGCATTGCGGCATATGTTGTGGATGACCCGGAACAACTGCTCGCTGTCGGCATCCACTTCGATATCGCCGCCGACCATGTCGACGAAATCAATGCCGCTCTCGGGACCGATCGCCAGAATCTCGCGCACCTCCTGGCAAAGCCCCGACAGGGGAAAGCGGCGGCGCTTGGGTTCGGGCTCGGACGCCTGGCCGTAGGCGAGCACTTCGTTGGTATAGCCGACCGCGCGATCGATGGTGCGGACGAGCTTCGGGGCAAAGCCCTTGACCATGGGATCGTCGACATCGACGAGGCGGTCGGACATCAGCTGCGCGGAGGCGAGGATATTGCGCATGTCGTGGTTGATCTTCGACACGGCCAGCCCGAGGTCGGCCAGGTTGCGTTGTTGTTTCAGCGTCTTCTGCAACTGCTCCTGCATCAGGGCGAGATGGCGGCCGGCCAAGGCGATCTCGTCGTCTCCTGGCACCGACGGCAGGATGCGGGCCGGATCTTCCGGATTTTCCGCAAAGGCCTGCATGCTTCTTGTCAGCCGGCGCATCGGACGGATCATCATGCGGTTGATGGCAATGTAGATCAGCGAGGCGGTGATGAGCGAAATCATCAGCGATACGGAAAAGACGCTGCGGGCATAGGCCAGCATCGCCTGGCGCAGGCTCTTCTCCTCCATCACCAGTTCGATGATCATGTCGCTCTCGCCGACCGGTCCGTAGACGCGCAGCATGCGGTCGCCGCCGAGGATGAGGGTGTAAAGGGCATCGGCGATCGACTGCAGGGCCGGCACGTCGGACAGGTCGTATTTCGCGTCGACCTGGAGCGGCATGTCCTCGACCGCCAGCAGGCGCGAGGTTCCGTCCTTGCGCAGCACGATCGCCTTGGTGCCGGTGGCCATCAGTGTGTCGTCCTGCACGGCACGCGGCAGTTCGGCCGGCTGCAGGCCGTCGATGACGACGCCGGCGGCGGCGGCCGTGTTCAGCCGATCCTCCAGCCAGCGCAGGCGCATGGTGGCGACCGACGGCACGAAGATCAGCACTTCCGCCATCATCACGAAGGCCATGGTCAGCCACAGCAGCTTGCCCGAAAGGCCGCGCAAGCGGTGCGGCATGACCGATGGCTCACTCGATTCGGCTTGCCGACCGGCTTCGCTCAGTCGCGCCATCGCCCACTCCCGTCGTCATCCTGGTCCGGACCGGCGGCTTCCCGACCGGCCCGGCAATTTGCAGTGCGGTCATATTAGCCGACGCAGGAGGATTGGCCAATGGCATCTCCGGCAGGGCCACGGGCAGCCTTCGCCCCGCTGCGCGCGCCTGCAAAAAAGTGACGCCGCGACCCGGAGGTCGCGGCGCCTTTGTCTGGATGGTTCCCGCCTTGGCGGCGGATCAGAACTCTTCCCAGTTTTCGGCTTCCTGGACGGCGGCCTTGGCGGTGGCAGCGCGGCCACCGCCAAACGCCTTGGCCACCGAACCCATCATCTGGCGGGCCGGCGACGGCGCGGGCTTGTGCTGCGCCGGCCGAGCGACGACGGGTGCCGCATGGGAACGTCCCTCGTCGCCGATACGGAACTGCGCGACCAACGCGGCCAGGCCGTTGGCCTCGCCTGACAGTTTGTAGGTCGCAGCCGAGGTCTCCTCGACCATGGCGGCGTTCTGCTGGGTCACCTGGTCCATCTGGTTCATGGCGGTGGCGACCTCGGCGAGACCGGTCGACTGTTCCTTGGCAGCCGCGGCGATCGAATGGATGTGGTCGTTGATCTTGAGGACGCGAACCTCGATCTCCGACAGCGCTTCGCCGGTGCGCTGCACAAGCTTCACGCCGCCTGCCACTTCCTGGCCGGACTTCGTGATCAGCGCCTTGATGTCCTTGGCGGCGTTGGCGGAACGCTGGGCGAGTTCACGGACTTCCTGGGCGACGACGGCAAAGCCCTTGCCGGCTTCACCGGCACGGGCCGCCTCGACGCCGGCGTTCAGCGCCAGCAGATTGGTCTGGAAGGCGATCTCGTCGATGACGTTGATGATCTGCGAGATTTCGCGCGAGGCCTGCTCGATGCGGCCCATGGCATCGACCGCATCGGAGACGACGATCGCCGACTGCGCGGCGCTTTGCTTGGCTTCGGTCACCATTTGGCTGGCTTCCTGCGCCCTTTCGCTCGAACCGCGGACGACGACGGTGATCTCGTCGAGGGCGGCCGAGGTCTCCTCGAGTGCCGCGGCCTGCTGTTCGGTGCGCTTGGCAAGGTCGTTGGTCGCCGAGGTCAACTCGCCGGTGTTGCCGTTGATGAGGTCGGTCTTGCCACGGATGTCCGTCATCGTCTGGCGGAGCCGTTCAAATGTGGCATTGACGTTGGTCTGCAGTTCGGCGAAGGCACCGCGGAATTCACCGCGCATGCTCTGGGTCAGGTCGCCGGCCGAAAGGCTTGCGATGACGCGACGGGTTTCGGAAATGCCCTGATCGACCGACGACAGCAGCGTATTGATGTTGGCTGCGAAGCGGTTGAGGTTCTCTTCGTCATAGTCCTTGTCGATGCGCTGGGCGAAATCGCCGGCCGCAGCGGCTGCGACGACCACCGACATGCTGGACTGCAGGTCGTCGCTCTTGGCGCGCATGGCCGTTTCCTGGGCGTTCATGCGCTGGACGGCAAGACCGTTGCGCTTGAACACTTCGACCGCGGCAGCCATGTCGCCGATTTCGTCGGCGCGACCCTCGTAAGGGATTTCGGTGGTGAAGTCGCCGTCGGCCACGCTCTTCATCGCAGCCGTGACGTTGCGGATCGGGCGACTGAGATGATTGACGCCGATATGGATGCCGAGACCAGCGCCGATCGCCAGCGACAGCACGGTCACGCCGGAAATGATGACCAGCATGGTCTGCTGGAAGCTGGCAAGAGAATCCTGCAAAGCCTTAAGCTCGCCCTTGTCGGCGTCGACAACCGCGTCGATCTCGGCCTGGAAGGCCTTGCGGTTGGCTCGGTTGGCTTCGTTGTTGCCCTGCTCGTTGGCGGCCTTCGGGTCCACCGCCGTCCCCAGACGGGCCGTTTCCGCGCGGAAGGTGCGGAACTCGGCGGAGCGTGCCCGCATCGCATCAAAGGTCGCCTTCTGCGCCTCCGGAACGAGCGGCTGCCAGGCCGTCAGCACCTTGTCCATCTCGTCGAGATTCTTCATCAGGCCCTTGGCGAAGCCTTCGGCCTTCTCGATGCTGGGCGCGGCATAAATGCCGCGGGCCTCCATCACCACGCCGGTGACGAGACGGTTCAGGCGCTCACCGAGATAGACGCGCTCGGATACCTCGCTCACCTGTTCCGACTTGGCGCCATACTGGGTGGTGACGAAAATCCCCATCGCCCCAATCACTATGGCCGCAAAGCCGAGAATCCCAACCAATGAATAGACTTTTCCGCTGATCTTCACGGACGAACTCCTGCATTAACCCCAGGGGCTCCGAGCCCCTATAATTTTAGTAAAATACGATCCGGTCGTTAACGGACTGTTGCAGTGCTAAAATACCCGGCCGCGTTCGCGAAATTGACGTTTCACCGGCGGATTCTGCGCGCCAGAAAGATCAAAACGATCAAGTTCGATCACGAACATGGTGTTGCGCAGGACAAAACGACCAATGCCGCATTTCAGCATTCGCGAAACTGGTTAACGGGGCGAGGCAAGATCTCGCGGCCGGCCTCGACACGGAAAACGGGCGGGAATTGACTCCGCGACCCATCGCCCTTATAAGCCGCGCACGTTCGGACCGACCCGCCCCTGTGGCGGATGAGGAGCCGTGCGTCAAATCCAACGCTCTTGCAGAAATGCAAACCCAAGAAGGGCCGCACACCGCGGTATTAAATAAATGAAGCGTACCTACCAACCTTCCAAGCTTGTTCGCAAGCGTCGCCACGGCTTCCGTGCGCGCATGGCAACCAAGGGCGGCCGCAAGGTTCTCGTTGCTCGCCGCGCTCGCGGTCGCAAGCGTCTCTCGGCCTAAAGGCCGGGTTTGCCCGGGACCGGGCGAATGAATGTACCTAAAAAGAAACAAACTGTCGGGCGGCTGAAAAGCCGGCCGCAGTTTCTTGCCGTTCGCGCCGGAGAAAAGCGCAAGGGCGGGTTGTTCCTCCTTGAGGTCCTCGACCGCCAGCAGCCCGACACCGAAGCACGGGTCGGCTTTACCGTCACCAAGAAACACGGCAACGCAGTCGAACGAAACCGTATGCGGCGGCGCCTAAAAGAAGCCGTACGGCTGCATGCGGCGTTTGCAATGCAGCCCGGACACGACTATGTGGTTGTCGCCCGCAGGGACGTGCTCCACGCACCCTTTGCGCGGATCGCCGCGCAATTGGCCGAGCGGATCAAGGCCAGACCGAAAAACGCAGGGTCCTCCGCGACCGATTCCAGGAAAGTATGATGCAAAACAACCGCAATTACTTCATCGCGATTGCCCTGTCTGTGCTGATCGTTCTCGGCTGGCAGTATTTCATCATGAGCCCGAGGATCGAGGCGCAGCGCATCGCCGAAGAGGCGCGCCTTGCCCAGGAAGCCCAGACGACCCAGGCGCAGCCGAATGCCGCCGCTCCCGCGGCCGGCACGGTTTCCGGTAACCTGCCGGGCAGCAGCGCCCAGGCGTCCGCAGATACCAACCGCGAGGAGGCGATCGCCAAGTCCCCGCGCGTCGCCATCGACACGCCCGCCCTCGCCGGCTCGATCAATCTGACCGGCGCACGCTTCGACGACCTGAAGCTCAAGGAATATCGCGAGACCGTGGACCGGACGAGCCCGATCATCACGCTGTTCAACCCGGCGGACACCAAGGACGGTTACTTCACCGAACTCGGCTATATCGCCGGCGAGAACGCCGGGGCGGTGCCGGGACCGACGACCGTGTGGACGCTGGCCGAAGGCGACAAGCTGACGGCGACAACGCCAGTCACGCTGTCCTTCACCAACGAGGCCGGGCTCACCTTCCTGCGCAAGATCTCCGTCGACGAGCACTATATGTTCACCGTCGAGGACACGATCCAGAATGCCGGCACGGCAAACGCCACGGTCGCGCCCTATGGCCGCATCACCCGTTACAAC
The DNA here is from genome assembly GCF_059424725.1 of Allorhizobium sp. GW101-3B10. Lineage (NCBI taxonomy): Bacteria > Pseudomonadati > Pseudomonadota > Alphaproteobacteria > Hyphomicrobiales > Rhizobiaceae > Allorhizobium > Allorhizobium sp. GW101-3B10. Next base: position 3,437,255 of record NZ_JBWKZR010000001.1, read on the forward strand.
AAGCCGACGACTGCCTCCGTCTACGTCCTGCACGAGGGCTTCCTCGGCGTCATCGGTTCGCAGAGCGGCCTGATCGAGGAAAAGTACAGCAATATCGAAGAGGAAGCCGTTGCCAGCGAGAAGGCGACGGGCGGCTGGTTCGGCATCACCGACAAGTATTGGGCCTCGGCTCTGATCCCGCAGCAGACCCTTGCCTATGAAAGCCGCTTCTCGCACTTCACCGACGGCCAGCCGCGCTTCCAGGCCGACTACAAGAGCGATCCGGCCACTGTGGCCGCAGGCCAGAGCACGACGATCAAGCAGCTGGTCTTCGCCGGCGCCAAGGAAGTGCCGGTGGTCGACGGCTATGCGCTCGACAAGTCCTGGTTCGGCAAGCTGTTTTCGAGCCTGCGCTCCAGCGAACCCGCTGCCGTTCAGAGCTATGAGGTCCCGCGTTTCGACCTCCTGATCGACTGGGGCTGGTTCTACTTCTTCACCAAGCCGATGTTCAAGCTGATGGACTTCTTCTACCGTCAAGTGGGCAATTTCGGCATCGCAATCCTGCTGACCACGATCGTCGTCAAGGCGCTCTTCTTCCCGCTCGCCAGCAAGCAGTATGCCTCCATGGCCAACATGAAGCGCATGCAGCCGAAGATGGAAGAGCTGAAAGCCAAGCATGGCGACGACAAGATGGCGCTGCAGCAGGCGATGATGCAGCTCTACAAGGACGAGAAGATCAATCCGATCGCCGGCTGCTGGCCGGTGCTCCTGCAGATCCCCGTGTTCTTCTCGCTCTACAAGGTGATCTACGTCACCATCGAAATGCGCCACGCGCCGTTCTTCGGCTGGATCCAGGACCTGTCGGCCCCCGATCCGACCACGTTCATCAACCTGTTCGGCCTGCTGCCGTTCGAAGGTCCGACCTTCCTGCATCTCGGCGTCTGGCCGATCATCATGGGCGTCACCATGTGGTTGCAGATGCGCATGAACCCGACGCCGCCGGACCCGACCCAGGCGATGCTGTTCAACTGGATGCCGCTGATCTTCACCTTCATGCTCGGCAGCTTCCCGGCCGGTCTGGTCATCTACTGGGCCTGGAACAACACGCTCTCGATCGCCCAGCAATCGATCATCATGAAGCGCCACGGCGCCAAGATCGAACTGTTCGACAATCTCAAGGGCATGTTCCGGCGAAAACCCGCCAAGACCAAGTAGTCCCCGAAAGCCCCGGCCAGTCCGGGGCTTTCTTTTATGACCGCCACCCTCACGAGCTCCGATGACCGCCCTACGCTCTTCGCCCGTCCCCGCCGCCCGCCCCTGGCTCGGCATCGCCCTGGTGCTCGGCTCCGCCACCGCCTGGAGCTATGGTGGCGCGATCCAGCGTTTCATCCGCATGGACGACGGCTGGGCCATCGTCTTCTGGCGCTGCCTGTTCGGCGGGCTGTTCCTCCTGAGCTTCATGCTGATCCGCGACGGGTTGACCGGGACGATCCGGCTATTCCGCGCGATGGGATGGCCCGGCCTGATGATCGCCGTCGGCTTTGCCGCCGTGTCGACCTGTTTCGTGCTGGCCGTCAGCATGACGCCCGTTGCCAATGTCGTGCTGTTCATGGCGGCCATTCCGCTGTTTGCCGCGCTGCTCGCCCGGGTGCTCTTGGGCGAACCGATCACCGCGGTGACCTGGGGGGCGATTGCCACCGTGATCGTCGGTGTTGCGATCATGGTGTCGGCATCGATCGGCGAAGGCGGATCGATGGTCGGCCTTGCGCTGGCGGCATCGATCCCGGTGATCTTCGCCTGCATGACGGTGCTGACGCGGCGGCATCCAGAGATCCGCATGACGCCCGCGGCCAGCATGGGCTGCTTCATCGCCTCGGCGATCGCGGCCACCCAGACCGCGAGCTTCGCCGTCAGCCTGCCGGATCTCGCGCTGCTGTTTGCCTTCGGTGCGCTGAACCTCGGGCTCGGCATGGCGATGTATGTGACGGGCGCCCGCATGATCCCGTCTGCTCTTGCGGCGCTTCTCGGCACGGCGGAGATGATCCTTGCGCCCGTGTGGATGGTTCTGCTGCATGATGAGGTGCCGTCATTCCGCACGATGATCGGCGGGGGCATCGTGCTTGTCGCGCTGTTCACCTATCTTATCGGCCATATGCGCCGCGAACTGGGGCCGCGCGTGCCCACCGCGTCTTGACTTTGCCGGTCAAAACCCGGATTTCACAGGGCATGCGAAAGGCGATCCCATGACAGACAACAAGCAGAAGACAGATCAGCCTCTGTTCGGCCGCCCGTGGATCTTCATCCGCGGCGTGCCGTCGATGCAGTTCCTTCCCCCCGAAGGTCCGCTCGAGGTGGCCTTTGCCGGTCGCTCGAACGTCGGCAAGTCGTCGCTGATCAATGCGCTGGTCGGCCAGAAGGGCCTCGCCCGCACGTCGAACACGCCGGGCCGGACCCAGGAGCTCAACTATTTCGTTCCGGAAGGCTATTCGGGCGAGGCGGGCGACCTGCCGCCAATGGCGCTGGTCGACATGCCCGGCTATGGCTATGCCCAGGCGCCGAAGGAACATGTCGACGCCTGGACCAAGCTGGTCTTCGACTATCTGCGTGGCCGCGCCACGCTGAAGCGTGTCTACGTGCTGATCGACAGCCGCCACGGCATCAAGAAGAACGACGACGAGGTGCTCGACCTGCTCGACAAGGCGGCGGTGTCCTACCAGATCGTGCTGACCAAGACCGACAAGATCAAGGAAGCCGGCGTTCCGCGCCTGATCGCGGAAACCCTGGAAAAGATCAAGAAGCGCCCGGCCGCCTATCCCTTCATCGTCGCCACCTCCTCGGAAAAAGGAAATGGCCTCGACGATTTGCGCGGGGCAATCCTCGAGGCCATCGGCCAGCCAACCTGACGCAGTACGCCCGGCTTAAGAAGTGCCCCGCCGAAAGCGGGGCAGAGGTGCGGCTCAGGCCTTCGGCAGCAGGACCTTGTCGATCACGTGGATCACGCCATTCGACTGCTTGACGTCGGCGATGGTCACGGTGGCCACGCCGCCGCTCTCGTCGGTGAGCGTGATCTTGTCGCCGTCCATCTTGGCCTGCAGCATGCAGCCGCCGATCGTCTTGACCGGATGGGTGCCGCCGTCGTCGGCGATCATCTTGCCGATGGCCGACGACATCGCGTCAGCGGCCACGACGTGGCAGGTCAGAACCTTGGTCAGCTGATCCTTGTTCTCGGGCTTCAGCAGGGTGTCGACCGTGCCGGCCGGAAGCGCGTCGAAGGCGGCATTGACAGGCGCGAAGACCGTGAACGGGCCCTTGCCCGACAGGGTTTCGACCAGGCCGGCGGCCTTGACGGCGGCGACCAGAGTCGTGTGGTCCTTCGAGTTGACGGCATTTTCGACGATGTTCTTGTCTGCGAACATGGCGGCGCCGCCGACCATCGGGTTTTCGGCATGGGCGGCAATGGTGCCGGCTGCGAGCGCAACGGCAAGGGTGAGCGGGCGAAGGGTGGTCTTGAACATTTCGGTTTCCTCTGTCCTGGTGTTCTCGATCCGTCCTCGGCGGCAGGATTGCCATCCGGGCGGTTGTTTCGATCCCGTTGCCGGGAACACTACAAAGGACGAGGGCAGATGCGGGGAAGTTTCAGGCGAGACGCAAAAAACCGAATAGAATCTCTATCTATCTGAAATTTCTATAGTTTTAATCTGGCCAGCGCGCCGGGGCGGCGCGCCTGTCACAGATGCGCCGGGCCGAGCGCGATCACCGGGCCAGTGGCCTGGCCAGTCGGAGAACCGCCGAAGGGCTCAAGGCTGACGGCGAGGATGACGCCCTCGGCAAAGCGGTTGCGCAGCGTGGCCGGCACGATGATCTCGCCTTCGCCGGTCTGCGGCAGTACGCCCAGCGAACGCGGCGCCGCCTCGCCTTCGATCAGCCAGAGTTCCAGCGATTTCTGCTGCTGCGCGCCGGTCGCGACGGGCGTCACCTGAAGCTTGCCGGAACCGCTGTCGTAACGCGCGACGAGGCTGATGACGCTGTCCTTGCCGGCAAGTTCCGCCACCAGCGGCTGGCCGCCTCGCGACTGGTCCCAAAGTCCCGCCTCGGTTCCGGCGACGATCGCGGCAACGGCCACGCCGGCAAAGGCCAGACCACGCCAGAGGGCAAGCGAGTTCCACAGACCGCCGAATGCCGACGACCACGGAGCGCGCTGCTGCTGGCCGTAGATCTTGCCCTCGATCCTGGCGAAGAGCGCTTCGGGCGGCAGTTCGACGCCGTAGTCCTCGTTGAACTGCGAGAGATTATCCTCCCAGCGCCGAACGATCACGGCAAAGCTGCGGTCATGGCGCAACCGTTCCTCGACCTGCAGGCGATCCTCGACGCCCAGCACGCCGAGCACGTATTCGCCGGCGAGCACTTCGTCGCGCGAGCGGTCACCCTTGCTCTGGTCTGGCGTCGTCATCCATGCACTCTCTCAATTTCAACAGGCTGCGACGCAGCCATGTGCGCATCGTGTTCAGCGGCACCGCGAACCGATCGGCCAGTTCCTGATAGGACAATCCCTCCACATAGGCATGCCTCACGGCCCGCGCGCGGTCAGGATCCAATGCTTGCAGACAGGTGTCAATCCGCTTTCCTTCCGAGCGCAGCACCGCGCTCTGTTCCGGATCGGCCGCGCTGTCGGCGAGGTCGATGACCGTCTCCAGTTCCTCCGCCGGCGGGCGTCTCACCCGCAGGCGGTCGATGCAATGGTAGCGGGCGATCGCCGCCAGCCAGCCCATGGCACCGTTTCCCGACGAGGCGAAGCTTTCGGACCGCTGCCAGATCTTGACGAAGACATCCTGCAACGCCTCCTCGGCATCGGCCCTGTCTCGCAATATACGAAGGCAGATGGCAAAAAGTTTCGGCGAGGAACGGCTATAGAGCACAGAAAATGCGGAACGGTCCTTGAGGGCCACTCGGCTCAGCAGTACGGCGATTTCGTCGCTAGGCATCGGCTTTCGGGCCCTCTCCTCCAGACAGCCCTCCCCCCGGGCGCAATTTCGTCGTGTCCTACAGGCGTCTACGCCATCCGTTCATCACCGGATCATCGGCGACGCATATCTTTCCCCGGATTATTCCATCGCGGGCGATCTTGCGCTAAAAGGCCGCGAACCAATCACGAGGGCATCCGATGACGGCATCCGAAAGCGAAACCCAGGCGCGGCTCCTTGCTCAGGCCCTGCCCTTCATGCAGCGCTACGAGAACAAGACGATCGTGGTGAAATATGGCGGCCACGCCATGGGCAATGCCGAACTCGGCAAGGCCTTTGCCGCCGATATCGCCCTTCTGAAGCAGTCGGGCGTCAACCCGATCGTCGTCCATGGCGGCGGCCCGCAGATCGGCGCGATGCTGACGCGGATGGGCATCGAATCGAAGTTCGAAGGGGGCCTTCGCGTCACCGACCAGAAGACCGTCGAGATCGTCGAAATGGTGCTGGCCGGCTCGATCAACAAGGAGATCGTCGCCCTCATCAACCAGACGGGCGAATGGGCGATCGGCCTTTGCGGCAAGGACGGCAACATGGTCTTCGCCGAAAAGGCCAAGAAGACCATCATCGATCCGGATTCCAACATCGAGCGCGTCCTCGACCTCGGCTTCGTCGGCGAGGTGGTGGAGGTCGACCGCACGCTGCTCGACCTGCTCGCCAAGTCGGAGATGATCCCGGTCATCGCGCCGGTGGCGCCCGGCCGCGACGGCCATACCTACAACATCAATGCCGACACGTTTGCCGGCGCCATTGCCGGCGCGCTGCGGGCCACCCGCCTGCTGTTCCTCACCGACGTGCCAGGCGTGCTGAACAAGAATGGCGAACTGATCAAGGAACTCTCGGTCTCCGAGGCCCGGGCGCTGATCAAGGACGGCACGATCTCTGGCGGCATGATTCCCAAGGTCGAGACCTGCATCGACGCGATCAATGCGGGCGTTCAGGGTGTCGTCATCCTCAACGGCAAGACGGCGCATTCCGTGCTCCTGGAAATCTTCACCGAGCACGGTGCCGGCACGCTGATCGTTCCCTGATCGACGCTATACTGGGCTGACGCCGAGCCTTCAGCGGGCAAACAGGCCGACCGGCCGCATCTCGCCTTCGTGGCGCAGGAGGAATTTCTTGCGCCACAGCCCACCGCCATAACCGGTGAGCGAACCGTCGGACCCGATGCAGCGATGGCAGGGAATGACGATGGCGATCGGATTGGCGCCGTTGGCCTTGCCGACCGCGCGCACGGTTTCCATGCCCCCGACATTCCTGGCGATATCGCCATAGGAACAGGTCTCGCCGAGCGGCACCTTCAACAGCTCCGCCCAGACCTTCTGTTCGAATTCGCTGCCGGCTGGCGCGAGCGGCAGCGTGAAGTCGAAGAGTTCGCCGGCGAAATAGGCCTTGAGCTCCCGCCCCATGGCCGTGGTGATCGCATTGCCCGCGGCGATGACGTCGCGGCCGAGACGGCGGCGCTGCCGCTCGAGCCTCTCGGCCGGCGATCCGTCCTCCTCGAAGCCCAGAACCCGCAGATGCCTGTCGTCGGCGACGGCGACCAGATCACCGACCGGCGTGTCGAACCATTCGCAAAACAGCGCTTCCGTCACCTGGATCAAGCCTCCCGCCTGTCGAGGAACGGATGATAGTGAGTCGTTCCGGCGCCGGCAACCGGCGCGGGCAGGCCGGACGCGACGGGACCGTCAGACGACGAGCAGCAGCAGCACCCCGGCGACGATCAGAACGCAGCCGGCGACCTCCAGGCGGTTGATCTTCTCCTTGAAGAAGAAGACCGAGGAGGCGAAGGTGAAGAGCATCTCGACCTGGGCCAGCGCCTTGACCACCGCCACCTGCTGCAGGGTCATCGCCGTGAACCAGCCGAAGGAGGCGGTCGCGCCGACGAAGCCGACAAGAATGCCGATCTTCCAGGCTGCACCGACGCGGCGAAGCTCGGCGCGGTCGCGCCACAGCATCCAGAAGAGCATGGCGAAGGTCTGCACGAGAATGACGACGACCAGCGTGTAGCTTGCCTGCATGACACTGTCGGGCGCGGGCAGGCTCGGCTGCAAGGCGAGCGACGCGGAACGGTAGGCAATGCCTGAAATGCCGAAGAACAGGCCGGACAGCAGGCCGATCAGCGCGGTGCGGCTGACGACCGAGGTAAAAAGTGCTGGCAAGGTCAGGGTTGTGCGCGCCACCGAGATCAGCATGACGCCGAGCACCGAGACCAGGATCGCCATCAGGGTCGGGACGGTGATCGTCTCGCCGAACAGGACCAGCGCGATCAGGGCGGCCTGGGCCGGTTCGGTGCGCGAATAGGCCGTGCCGACGGCGAAATTGCGGAACGAGAAGAGGTGGACCAGCAGGAAGGTGGCGGCAATCTGGGCAAAGGCGCCGATCACCGCCCAGAAGGCGAAGGCGCCGTCCGGCACCGGCAGCGGCCGGCCAAGGCCATAATGCAGCACAGCCAGATAGGTCAGCGCGAAAGGTACCCCGTAGCCGAAACGCACGAAGGTCGCGCCCGTCGTGCCCATTCGGCCTTTCAGGTGCTTTTGCAGGACGGAGCGCAGGTTCTGCAGGAATGCGCTGGCGAAGGTGATGAGGATCCAGGGGGACATCAGGTGCTGTTAGCACCCGGCGGCGAGGCGGAAAAGCCATCGGATGGTGGAAAGCGGCCTGCCGGCTCAGAAACGTTGCGGCGAAAAGGCCGCCGCCGTCAGCCCCGTCCGCAGGAAGCTCTCGGGAGCCTTGCTTCCGGTTAGCAGGCTGGCGGCGAGTGCGCCCAGCGCCGGAGAACTGAGGATGCCGTAGCCGCCCTGCCCGGCCAGCCAGAAGAAGCGGGGATTGTCGCGGGCCGGTCCGATCACCGGCAGGCGGTCGGGCGCGAAGCTGCGCATGCCGGCCCAGCTCCTGGCGATCCGCCTGACATTCATGGTGGTTGCGGTTTCCAGATGATGCGCCGCCCAGGCGACGTCGATCTCTTCGGGCTGCACGTCGCCCGGCTCGCAAGGCGTCTCGTCGGCCGGCGAGACGAGCAGGCGACCGGCGTCGGGCTTGATGTAGAACTCGTCGTCCAGTTCGTTGATCTCCGGCATCGTGCGGGCATCGACGCCCTCCGTCAGGTCGACGAGGATCGCGGTCCGCCGATGTGGCACGATGCCGACCGGTGCGACGCCGAAGAGTTCCGCCGTCGGATCGGCCCAGCCGCCGGTGGCGTTCACCACGATCCGCGCGGTGATCGTGCCACCCTCGGTGTCAAGAACCCATCGGCGGCCATCGTCGCGGGCGGAGATCACGCCGGCCTTCTGGCGGATCTCGACGCCGGCGCGGCGGGCACCCTTCACATAGCCCTGCAGGAGACTCTCGACCTCGATGTCCCAGAATTCCGGATCGTGATAGACGCCGGCGACATAGGTAGGGTCGAGGATCGGCACCGTGGCGAGGGCCTCTTCGACGGTCAGCCGCGTGAGATTGTCGGCCTTTGTCTGTTCGGCGGCGAAATGGGCCTCGAACCGTTCGAGCTTTTCCGCATGGGCGATCATCAGCCCGCCGCGCGGCACCAGCAGCGGCACCTCGGCGAAACCCTCGGGCGGATGGTCGAAGAAGTCGCGGCTGATGGCGGCAAGCGTGCAGACCTCCGGGCTGTTGTAGCGTAGCACGAATTCCGCCGCCGAGCGGCCGGTCGCGTGATAGCCGAGGTTTTCTTCGCGCTCGAGCACCACGACCGAACGGCTGGCGCCAAGGAAATAGGCGAGCGATAGGCCGGCGATGCCGCCGCCGAGGATGGCGATGTCATAGGTCTGCATGTGGTCTTCCCGAATGAAGGCCGCATGCTAGCCGGGGAGAGCACCCACATTCAAATTTATAGAGAGAAAAGCGAGCATCAAGCAAATTGATGCGGCGCTTCGTCCTCGAAGAGTTCGAGCCCGTCCATCGCTGCGACGAAGGCCTGTTCTGCCGGATTGAGCATGGCATTGGGATTGCTGATCAGGAAGACTTCGCTGACGGGCAGGCTGCCGTAGGGCGGCAATTGCCAGAGCCGACCGGTCTCGACCCAGGGGCGCACGAGATGATTGGGCAACATGCCGATGCCGATATTGGCGGCGACCATGCGAATCACCTCCTCGACATGGCTCGACACGGCCCGCACCTCCTGCCCGAACGAACCGACGGCGCGCACGGCGGTGACCGCGTTCATGTGCTGGCCGCCGAGCACGTCGGCGGTGAAGGCGACATAGGGATCGCCGCGCAGGTCGTTGAGCGATGCGCCCTCCACACCGAACAGACGGTGTCCGGCGCCGCAATAGAGCGCATAGCGCTCCAGCTTGTAGGGGACCTTGGCCAGATGATCGGGAATGATGCCGTCGCAGATGCCGATGCTGGCAATGCCGCGCTCGACCGAACTGATGACATCCGCCGTGGTCTCGATCGTCACGTTCATCGTGACCTTGGGATGGGCGGTGAAGAAGCGGGCGGTGCGTTCGTCCCAGCCGGGGTGATGGACATGGGAGACGGCATGGACCGAGACATGGCCGGTGATGTCGGCACCGGCGCCTTCCAACGTATCCGGCAGGCGAACGACCGCAGCGAAGATGTCGCGCGCCTGGCGATACAATCGCTCGCCGGCCTCCGTCATCTCGAAGCGGCCGGGGCGGCGGTCGATCAGCCGGTGGCCGGTGGTTTCCTCCAGCCGTTTCAGCGCCATGGAAACGGCCGGCTGCTGCAACAGCAGACGCGAGGCAGCGGCCGTGATCGAGCCTTCCTCGACAACGACGGCGAAGGTCCGCAGCAGATTCCAGTCGAGATTGTGGGCGAAGCGTTCGAGCCGTTTATTGGCCATGGGAGGCGTCCCGCGGAAAGGCATTCCCCAATAAATCACGTTGATATCGACTATTGCAACTATCTATTTCGCTGATGCTCAAGCGCTGCATAGACTGGCCGGCAAGGCGCCGCGAAAGGCGTCACAACAAGGGGAACGATCATGAAGAAAACCATTCTGGCCCTGGCCTTCACTGCCCTGACTGCGCTTTCCGCCCAGGCGGCCGACAAGTTGGTCATCGGCACCGAGGGCGCCTATCCGCCCTTCAACTTCGTTGCCGCGGACGGCAAGGTCGGCGGTTTCGACGTCGAGATCGGCATGGCGCTGTGCGCCGAGATGAAGGTCGAATGCGAGGTCGTGACGCAGGACTGGGACGGCATCATCCCGGCGCTGCAGGCGAAGAAGTTCGACTTCATGATCGCCTCGATGTTCATCACACCGGAACGCGCCGAGAAAGTCGCCTTCACCAAGTCCTACTACAAGGCGCCGATGACCCACATCGCCCAGAAGGGCGCCAACATCACCGACTTCTCCAACGAGGGCCTGAAGGGCAAGGTGATCGGCGCGCAGTCCGGCACGACGCAGGCCGAATATGCCACCGCCACCTATCCGGACCTCGACATCAAGCTCTATCCGACCCAGGACGAGGTCAACATGGACATGATCAACGGCCGTCTCGACGTCCAGATCGGCGACATGCTGCCGATGATGGACTGGCTGTCGAAGGGCGATGGCGCAAAGTGCTGCGAGCTGGTCGGTGCACCGATCGCCGATCCGAAGTTCATCGGCCAGGGCGCCGGCATTGCGGTGCGCAAGGAAGACACCGACCTGCTCGCCAAGCTGAATGCGGCGATCGACGCCATCCGCGCCAACGGCAAATATGCCGAGATCAACAAAAAGTACTTCCCGATCGACATATACGAGATGAAGTGATCGGGGCCGCTCGCCCGATCGACACAGGATCCCCTCGTGGCCGTCGCCGCGGGGGACTTTGGTCTCCGGGAAATGCGGGCACGTTCGGGCCGCCGGCCGACGCAGATCGGCTTGCCAAATCCGCCGGTCCTGTCATAACGCGAGCATGACCGACAAAGCCCTTCTTCCGCACAAAGACGACTTCGCCCATGTCCGCGACTGGGTGTTCGACCTCGACAACACGCTCTACCCGCATCACATCAATCTGTTCGCGCAGATCGACCGCAACATGACGGCTTACGTGGCGCAGCTGCTGCAGATGGATCCGGTCGAGGCGAAGGTGCTGCAGAAGAGATACTATCACGATCACGGCACGACGCTGGCCGGCCTGATGCAGCATCACGGCGTCGATCCGAACGACTTCCTCGAAAAGGCCCATGCGATCGACTATTCGGCGCTGCTGCCCGACGAGACGCTCGGCGCGGCGATCAAGGCGCTGCCGGGCCGCAAGTTCATCTTCACCAACGGCACGGTCGCTCATGCGCAGGATGCCGCGCGGGCGCTTGGCATTCTCGACCATTTTGACGACATCTTCGATATCGTCGCGGCCGGCTACCAGCCGAAGCCCGCCGGCAGCACCTATGACAAATTCACCAGCCTCAACCGGATCGACACGCGCCATGCCGCCATGTTCGAGGACCTGCCGCGCAATCTGGCGGTGCCGAAGACGCTGGGCATGAAGACGGTTCTGCTCGTGCCGCACAATCTCGGCGATGTCGTGCTGGAAAGCTGGGAACTGGCGGACAATACCGATCCGGCCAGCATTGACTATGTCACCGACGACCTCGCAGGCTTCCTTGGCCACCTCGTCGACAGCGCTCTCTGACGATTTCAAACATTACCAAAGCTTCACCCAGCTTACCGATGTTTAAGTAGGTTCTTGCGCTCGACCTCCCTATTTTCCTCTCATCACCAGATGATGAAAGGAACTACCCCATGACCGGCAAGACACTGACCCTCGCAGCGATCATCGGCAGCCTCCTGATCGGCACCTCGGCTTCGGCCGTTCTCGCCCGCCAGGACATGGGCCGCGGTCCGGGCGGCGAAGGCATGTTCGTGCGCATGCTGCAGGAATTCGATTCCAACAAGGACGGCAAGATCTCCAAAGACGAGGCCATGGCCGCCAGGGACAAGATGTTCGCCACCATCGATGCCGACAAGGACGGCGTGCTGATCCCCGGCGAGTTCCGCAAGCACCGCGAGGCCATGCGCGCCGCGCGCCAGGCCGAAATGCAGGCCAATGCACCGGCGGCAGACGAACAGGCTCAGGGCAATGGTCCCGCCACAGGCCAGGGTCAGGGGCAAGGTCAGGGCCAGGGCCAGGGCGCCGGACAGGGACAGGGTCCCCAGGACGGCACCGGCCCGATGAACGGTCTGCCGCCGCGCGATGGAATGGGCAACCAGTTCGGTTGGGGTCCTGACGGCGACCGCGGTCCCGGTGGGGACGATTGCGACGGTCCGCGCCAGAGCAAGGGCCATGGCTGGGGCGACGACGACCAGCGCCACGGCAGACATCACGGCATGCGCGACGGCAATCGCGGTCCCGGCATGGAACGTGGCGGGCCGATGGGCGACCGCATGGGCGCCATGGGTCCGCGCGGCATGATGGGCATGGCGGACACCGACGAGAACGGCCAGATCAGCAAGGAAGAGGCCGCAGCAATGGCAGACCAAATGTTCACGCGGATGGACACCGACAAGGATGGCGCCATCACCGCCGACGACTTCCCGAAGCGCGGCTTCTGGATGCAGTAGGCGCCACCTGCCACGAATGAGAAAGAGGCCCGCGAGCAATCTCGCGGGCCTCTTTTCGTCGGGCGGATTCGTCAGTGTTCGTAGTGGTCGGCAATGATCTGCCAGGCCTGGTCGGCGGTCTCGACAAAATTCAACAATTTCAGATCGTCCGGTGCGATGGTGCCGAATTCGGCCAGCGCCTCGAAATTGACGATGCCTCGCCAGAATGCCTCACCGAAGAGAATGAGCGGGATCGGCGCCATGCGCTTCGTCTGGATCAGCGTCAGCGCCTCGAAAAACTCGTCCAGCGTGCCGAAGCCACCGGGAAAGATGACGATCGCCTTGGCGCGCATGAGAAAATGCATCTTGCGGATGGCGAAATAGTGAAAGTTGAAGCTGAGCTCCGGCGTCACATAGGGGTTCGGCGCCTGCTCGTGCGGCAGAACGATGTTGAGGCCGATGGTGGGGGCTCCCATTTCGGCGGCGCCACGATTGCCGGCCTCCATGACGCCCGGCCCGCCACCCGTCGTCACGACATATTCATGGTGGTCAAATTGGGCCGCATATCCGGCGCACAAGCGGGCGAACTTGCGCGCCTCCTCGTAATAGACGGATGCCGCCATGAGACTGGCGCGCTGGGTCTCGTTGCGCGCGGCCCAGGCATCCTTGCCGGGCTCGGGAATGCGCGCGCCGCCGAACATGACGACCGTCGACTTGATGCCGCGCTCGGCGAGAATCATCTCGACTTTCAGCAATTCGAGCTGCAGCCGCACCGGGCGCAGCTCTTCGCGCATCATGAAGTCGTCGTCGACATAGGCGAGCCGGTAGGACGGGGATTCGGACTGCGGCGTGCGCGGCACCTCGGCGGCGCGTCTGCGGTCGGTCTGGCTGTCCTTCAGCGCGGCCCATGATCCGTCCTTGCTCCGTTCCCGGCCGTTGGAGGGTTTTGCCATTTTTCATGCCTTTCTTTGTCGCGATCGGAGACGCCGAATGCGCCGGCGGCTGTTTTCAACCCCGGGCGAATGCGCTAGAGCAAAGGTCAGTTCCCGATTGCGAATGCGGATATCGTCCGGTTCAACGATAAACAACGAAGTTTAAGGAATTCAGATGAACGCCACGGATCTCAGCGCCCTCGAACACGTCATCGAAGCGGCATTCGACAATCGCGATACGGTCAACACCTCGACCCGCGGCGAGATCCGCGACGCCGTCGAAACCTCCCTCAACCTGCTCGACAGCGGCAAGGCGCGCGTCGCGACCCGCGGCGAGGACGGCAACTGGACGGTTCATCAGTGGCTGAAGAAGGCCGTGCTGCTTTCCTTCCGCCTGAACGCCATGGAAGTGGTGAGCGGCGGCCCCGGCGGTTCGACCTGGTGGGACAAGGTGCCTTCCAAGTTCGACGGCTGGAGCACCAGTGAATTCGAGCGCGCCGGCTTCCGCGCCGTGCCGAACGCTGTCGTACGTCGCTCGGCCTATATCGCGCCGAACGCCATCCTGATGCCGTCCTTCGTCAATCTCGGCGCCTATGTCGGCGAAGGCACGATGGTCGACACCTGGGCGACCGTCGGCTCCTGCGCCCAGATCGGCGCGCATGTGCATCTGTCCGGCGGCGTCGGCATCGGCGGCGTTCTGGAGCCGATGCAGGCGGGCCCGACCATCATCGAGGACAATTGCTTCATCGGCGCGCGTTCCGAAGTCGTCGAAGGCTGCATCGTCCGCGAGGGCTCGGTGCTCGGCATGGGTGTGTTCATCGGCAAGTCGACCAAGATCGTCGATCGCGCCTCCGGCGAGATCTCCTATGGCGAAGTACCGCCCTATTCCGTCGTCGTCGCCGGCTCGCTGCCGTCCGACAAGACCATGGCCAACGGACAGCCGGCGCCGAACCTCTACTGCGCGGTCATCGTAAAACGCGTGGACGCCAAGACCCGCTCCAAGACCGGTATCAACGAACTGCTCAGGGACTGAGCCCAATGCAGGCGCCGGCCCGGCGGCCGACCGTCAGCTGGCTGTTCTTCAGCCCGTCCGGGCGCGCCGGACGGCAGGTGTTCATCCTCGGCTGGCTGTTCTGGATGACGCTCAACTGCTACACCGTCGCCTCCCTCGCCCTCCATCAGGAGGACGAGGACCTGTTCCGGCTGTTCAGCCTGCTGTTCTTCGCCGGACTGACGGTCTCCGTCGCCTCGACGATGATGATGAGCATCAAGCGGCTGCATGACATGGGTCTGCCGGGCATCCTCGTCTTCGTCCTGTTCGTGCCCGCCGTGTCCTTCGTCATGCTGTTCGTGCTCTGCCTCTGGCCCTCGATGCCCGGGCCGAACGCCTACGGCCCGACATCGGACTGGCCGAAAAGCTGAGCCGGTCCTTGGCTCGTGACAGGCGCCGGCCGATCGGCTAAACCTCACTCAACCTCCCAGACGGTCGCGGCAGCCATGCTGCCGGACCTCGACAGCGCCCAGAGATCATGAACAGCACCAATCCCGCCGAAGTCCTCCAGGCCCTCATCCGCTGCCCGTCCGTGACGCCCGCCGAAGGCGGCGCGCTCACCACGCTGCAGGCCCTCGTCGAGCCGCTCGGCTTCAAGGTGGAGCGCATGACGGCCAGCGAGCCGGGCACGCCCGACATCGAAAACCTCTATGCCCGGCTCGGCAGCGAAGGCCCGCACCTGATGTTTGCCGGCCATGCCGATGTGGTGCCTGTCGGCAACGAGGCCGACTGGAGCCACCCTCCCTTTGCCGCCGATATCGCCGACGGCATGCTTTATGGCCGCGGCGCCGTCGACATGAAGGGCGGCATCGCCTGCTTCGTTACGGCACTCGCAAGACTGGTCGAGGAGAAGGGGCCGCCGAAAGGTTCCGTCTCGCTGCTGATCACGGGCGACGAGGAAGGCCCGGCCGTCAACGGCACCGTCAAGCTGCTCGAATGGGCGAAGAACAAGGGCGAGCACTGGGACGCCTGCCTGGTCGGCGAGCCGACCAATCCCGACCAGCTCGGCGACATGATCAAGATCGGCCGGCGCGGTTCGATCTCCGCCACCGTCACCGTGCGCGGCGTGCAGGGGCATGCGGCCTATCCGCATCTTGCCGACAATCCGGTGCGTGGCGCGGTCCGACTGGCCGACGCGCTGATGCATCCGCCCTTCGATCACGGCACCGACAATTTCCAGCCGTCCAATCTCGAGGTCACCTCGATCGATGTCGGCAATCCGGCAACCAATGTCATTCCGGCCACGACCAGCTTCAAGTTCAACATCCGCTTCAACGATGTGTGGACGGCGGAGAGCGTCCAGGCCGAAATCCTGCGCCGGCTCGACGAGGCTGCGGCGGACAGCCATCTGCGCCCCGGCCGCGATCCGGTCGCTTACGAGATCGTCTGGTCGGAACGTCCGAGCCACGTCTTCCTGACCCGCAACAACGCGCTGATCGCCTCCCTGTCCGGCGCGATCGAGACGGTGACCGGCTCGACCCCGCAGCTGTCGACGACCGGTGGCACCTCGGACGCGCGCTTCATCAAGGACTACTGCCCGGTGGTGGAATTCGGGCTGGTGGGCCAGACCATGCATATGGTCGACGAACGGGTCGCGGTCGAAGACCTGGAAACGCTGACCCGGATCTACAAGACCTTCATTGAACAGTGGTTTGCGAATGCCAACGCTTAAGGAGGTCGAGTTCTACCTGACCGGCCTGTGGCTGCTGTTCCGGCAGGACCCCAAGGGCTTTGCCCATCTCGACTTTTCCGACCGCGGCGCCTTGCGATCGTTCTGGGCGGCATTCTTCGTCCTGCCGACCACGCTGCTCACCTTCCTGTGGTGGCGCAGCATCTATTTGCAGACCCTGCCCGAGGGGGCGGACGTCGGGGCGTTGTTCTTCTTCCGGCTCGCGCTGGTCGAAGTCGCCAACTGGATCGTGCCCCTGGTGCTGGTCGGCCTGCTCAGCTGGCTCGTCGGCATCGGCGACAAGTTCCTGTCGATCGTGGTCATTTCCAACTGGCTGACGCTGCCGGTGGCTTACGGATACGGCGTGGTGCTGCTGATCATGATGCTGCTGCCGAGCCTCACCGGGCTCGCCGTCATCCTGTCCTACCTGCTGGCGCTGGCCCTGGTCATCACGCTCTTTCGCATCTTCCGCATGGTGCTCGGCGAGCATGTGTTGACCATCGCGACGGTGACGATGGTGCTGCTCGTGCCGACGATGATCCTGTCGGAACTGCTGGAGCGCTATCTCGACATCTATCCGCGCTGAGACGGTTCAGATCGCGCGCTGGTTGACCCGCTTCGACAATTCGGCCGCGGTCTCGACGCGCTCGGAATAGCGCTCGACCAGATAGTCCGAGCGCTCGCGCACCAACAGCGTGAACTTGACCAACTCCTCCATCACATCGACGACGCGCTCGTAATAGGAAGACGGCTTCATCCGCCCGGCCTCGTCGAATTCGCTGAAGGCCTTCGGCACCGACGACTGGTTCGGGATGGTGACCATGCGCATCCAGCGGCCCAACACGCGCATCTGGTTGAGCGAATTGAAGCTCTGCGATCCACCACAGACCTGCATGAGCGCCAGCGTCCGGCCCTGCGTCGGACGGATCGCTCCCATCGACAGCGGGAGCCAGTCGATCTGCGTCTTCATCGCCCCCGACATGGCGCCATGCCGCTCGGGCGAGCACCAGACCTGGCCTTCGGACCAGAGGGACAGGTCGCGCAGCTCCTGCACCTTGGGGTGGGACGCTTCGACCGCGTCGGCGAGCGGCAGGCCGTGCGGATCGAAGATGCGGACTTCGGCGCCATAGCGGCGCAGGATGCGGGCCGCCTCCTCCGTCAGGAGCCGCGAATAGGACCGCTCCCGCAGCGAACCGTAGAGCATCAGGATGCGCGGCGGGTGGGTCATGCGTTCAGGCTGGAACAGGCGCGACTCATCGACGGATCGGAACTGACGGTCGTCGATGTTCGGCGTATCGGTATCGTCCATGCTCATTCCGCCGCACCACCCGCCTTGACGATCTCGCCATCTTCCTTGGTGTAGGTGTCGACCGGATTGTCCAGGAGCGGCAAAACGGTCTCCGAGGGCCGGCAGAGGCGCGTGCCCTTGTCCGTCTCGACGATCGGGCGATTGATGAGGATCGGATGCGTCATCATCGCATCGATCAGCTGATCATCGGAAAGGCCGGCATCATCGAGTCCGAGCTCCTCGTAGGGCGTGCCCTTCTTGCGCAGCAGCTCGCGCGGCGCAATGCCCATCTTGCCGATCAGCTCGACCAGCCGCTCGCGGCTCGGCGGGGTCTTCAGATATTCGATGACCACCGGCTGCTCGCCCGACTGGCGGATCATTTCGAGCGTGTTGCGCGACGTGCCGCAGGCGGGATTGTGGTAGATGGTGACGGCCACGGGTTTCTCCATATTTCGAGATTTCTTGAAATATGGATATGTCATTTCCAGGCGCCTGACAAGCGCCGGCGCGACCGCCGCTCAGGCGGGTTCGTCGCCCGGATAATCCACCTTGAGGAAGAACAGTCCTTCCGGCGGCGCAACGGGGCCGCAGGCGGCGCGGTCGCGCGCTTCGAGTGCGGCCTGAACGTCGTCGGGCGTCATCCTGCCTTCGCCGGCGAGCTTGAGCGTGCCGGCGAAGGAGCGGATCTGGTTGTGCAGGAAGCTTTGCGCCGTGGCACGGATCTCGATCAGATCGCCTTCCCGAGTCACATCCAGCCGATCGAGTGTCCGCATCGGACTGTTGGCCTGGCAATGGGCGGAGCGGAACGTGGTGAAGTCGTGGTGGCCGACGAGCCGCTGGGCGGCCGCATGCATGGCTTGGTGGTCGAGCGGCTTCGACACCCACCAGGCCCGCTCAGCTTCGAGCGCGAGACGGGCGGGGCGGGTGATGATGCGATAGAGATAGTGTCGGCGGATGGCGGAGAAGCGCGCGTCGAAACCGTCGTCGACCGCGCGGACATCCAGCACGGCCACCCGTTCGCCGGCCAGCCCCAGATAGGCATTGAGCGCATTGCGCAGCTTGTAGGGCACCCAGGCGCGCGTCAGGTCGAGATGTACCACCTGCCCCTTGGCATGCACCCCGGAATCCGTGCGGCCGGCGCCGCGGACCGACACGGTTTCGCCGGTTAGGGACAGCACTGCGTTTTCGAGTGCCGTCTGCACCGAATGGCCGTTGTCCTGGCGCTGCCAGCCGACATAGGGGGAACCGTCATACTCGACGGTCATGCGGAAACGCGGCATCAGCGAAGCACCGTTCCGGGTGAAACGGGCGTTCCGCGCAGGAAATCGGCCGCATCGAGCGGCTTGCCGCCGGCCTTCTGCAGGCGGGTTAGCCGCACGGCGCCCTTTCCGCAGGCGATGGTCAGCGCCTGGTCGATGACCGTGCCGGCGACGCCTTCGCCCTCGGCCAGGATCGAGCCGAGAACCTTGACCCGCTCGGGCCTGCCGTTCACCTCCAGCTCGAACCATGCGCCGGGAAAGGGCGACAGGCCGCGAATGTGATCGTGCACCTGCGCGGCGTCGCGGGAAAAATCGATGCGTGTTTCGGCCTTGTCGATCTTTGCCGCATAGAGCACGCCTTCTTCGGCCTGCGGCACGGTCTGCAGCGTGCCGGCTTCGAGCGCAGCCATCGCCTCGACCATGGCTTTGGCACCGATGACGCTCAGGCGGTCATGCAGTTCGCCCGCGGTCATGTCAGGGTCGATCGCAATGGTGCGGGTGAGCGCCACGGGGCCGGTGTCGAGCCCCCTGTCCATCTTCATCACCATCATGCCGGTCTCGGCGTCGCCCGCCATGATGGCGCGCTGGATGGGGGCGGCTCCGCGCCAGCGCGGCAGGAGCGAGGCATGGCCATTATAGGCGCCAAGCCGCGTGCCGGTGAGGATCGCTTCCGGCAGCAGCAGACCATAGGCGACGACCACGGCAACGTCGGCATTGAAGGCACGGAAGCGGTCCCGCTGTTCCGCCTCGCGAAAATTCTGCGGATGCAGGACCGGCAGGCCGAGCCGCTCGGCGCAAAGATGGACGGGGGATTTCTGCAGGTCGAGCCCGCGCCGCCCGCCCGGGCGCGGCGGTTGGGTATAGACCGCGACGATCTGGTGGCCGGCCGCAGCCAATGCCTCAAGCGTCGCGACGGAGAATTCGGGCGTGCCCATGAAGATGATGCGAAGTGCCATGATGGTTTCCACCCCTTCCGCGATCGACGCCCGTCTCCACCGGCGAGGATCGCCGGCCGATGATCAGAGCGCCTTCGACTTTGCCGCCTTGGTGAACTTCTTGATCACCATCTCGCGCTTCAGCCGGGAGATATGGTCGATGAAGAGAACGCCGTTCAGATGGTCGATTTCGTGCTGCAGGCAGGTGGCCAGCAGGCCGTCGGCCTCGGTCATCTGCTCCTTGCCGTCGCGGTCGATCGACTTGACCGTCACCATTGCCGGGCGCTCGACCTCGGCATAGTAGTCGGGGATCGACAGGCAGCCCTCTTCGTAGACGGATCTTTCGTCGGACGACTTGATGATCTCGGGATTGATGAAGACCAGCGGCTGCTTGTCCTCCCCTTCCTTGGAGACGTCGATCACCAGAAGGCGGCGCGGCACGCCGACCTGGATGGCGGCAAGGCCGATGCCCGGCGCCTCGTACATGGTTTCAAGCATGTCGTCGGCGAGCTTCTGGAGCTCGGCATCGACACGTTCAATGGACGTGGAAACCTGGCGCAGCAGGGGATCCGGGAGGATGATGAGGGGCTTGATCGTCATGCGGCTCCCTTAACGCATCTTTTGCGGCGATGGAATCGAAAAACGCGGACATCGCCCGCGTTTCCGACAAGACCTTGGCCGTACCGTGGATCAGGCTGCCTGCCTGCGCGAAACCTGACGGGGATCGGAGACATGTTCTCCATCGGCGCTCGAACGCGCGCTCAATTGCGCGAGCAACTGCACCAGGCCGACGACTTCGCTACGCAAACGCTGGGTCTCGGCAGAGGTCTGGGCCACCATCGTCGAGTTCTGGTGCGTCAGCTTGTCCATGCTCTGGGTCGCCTGGTTGACCTCCTTGAGGCCGGTCGCCTGGTCCTTGGCGGCGGTGGCGATATCCGAGACGATGGAATGGATCGTGTCGATGCGGCTGATCATGTCGGCAAGTGCCGTACCGGTATTGGAGACCAGCCCGACGCCCTCGTTGACCTGATTGCTGCTCTGGGAGATGAGGCGCTTGATTTCCTTGGCGGCATCGGCGCTGCGCTGGGCGAGCTGGCGGACTTCCTGGGCGACAACGGCAAAGCCCTTGCCTGCGTCACCGGCACGCGCCGCCTCGACGCCGGCATTGAGCGCCAGCAGGTTGGTCTGGAAAGCGATCTCGTCGATGACACCGATGATCTTGGAGATTTCGGTCGAGGATTTCTCGATCTCCGCCATGGCGGAAATCGCCTGGGCGACGACGTCGCCGGAGTTTCTTGCCTGCTGCTGGGTATCCTGTACCGCCATCGAAGCGCGTTCTGCATTGGTCGCTGTCTGGCCAACGCTCACGGACAGTTGCTGCAGGGCGGAGGAACTCTCCTGTACGCCGGCCGCCTGCTTGGCCGTGCTGACGGCAATGTCGTCGGAGGCCTTTGCGATGGTTTCGGTGCCGCCGAGAATCTCTTCCGATGCTCGGCGAATGGAGGCGAAGGATTCGCTCAGCCGGACGATCGTCTCGTTGTAGTCCGTCGCCATCTGCTTGAAATTATCCGGCAGGTCGGTGCTCATCCGGTTTTCGAAATCGCCGCGGGCGAGCGCTTCGAGACCACGGCGCAGATGCTCCATGGCGAGCTGCTGGTCCGATTCGAACTGCTTGCGGTCTTCCTCGAGTTGCCTGCGCCGATCCTCGAGCGCATCGAGATAGACCGAGATCGAGTAGTCCATGTCGAGCATCGATGCCTTGATGAGGGCGCCGAGCTTGTCGGCCAGCGCCTCCGCATGATGTTTGCCGAACGGGAAGGGCCAATGCTTGACGAGCACGCCGGCGACGAGTTCGGTCATCAGCATGGAATAGCCGCCGATATACCAGCGCGGCTCCAGACCGATACGCGCATGGGCCTTGCCGATCGCGGTCACGCCCTTGACGTAGTCAGGATCGAAGGTTCCCTTGGAGACCTTGTCCCAATGGCTCATCTGGGCATTCTTCGCCCCTGCCATATGGTCCTTGCCGCTGAAGAAGCGGGCGATCTGCGGCGTGGCACCGACCTTGGCGTAGAACTTGTCGAGTACGCCGCCGAGAAGTTCACCGAGTGTCGGCCGCAGGGAGTTCAGTGTCTTGGACGTCTTTTGGTCAATCTCGAGGAATGCCAGACGTTCCTTCAAACTCTTGTCTGCTTCTACACTCATGTTATCGCCATGCCTTCCGGGGGGAGCTCAGGGTGCACCCCAAATTTTAGGAATATGCGACAACAATTCGTGAAATTCCTAAATGGAGCGTGAACACCGCTCTGATGTCCGTTGTCAATGCGTTGGGCGCGAGGAAGCTACCGTTCCGGAGAAACGGCTGTTCATGATGATGATCGCGTATGGGTGGAGGCGGAACTCAAGGACGTCGGTGATCAAGCTCTGATGCGCGGGTTGGCTACCGCATTCCCGATTGTGCGTCCGGGGCTATTCCGATCTTACTGCGGGCGTCGGTCGAATGCCGGCCACAAAGCGTCTGACGGGTGTTCCCCTGCCGTTGTTCCGCCCCCGCCCATGCGCGAGATGCAAGTTCGATGCGGCGATCTACGATCTGATCGACTGCGCCTCCCTTGCAACGGCCCACATGAAGCCACTCAACTCGCGGGCAATGGCGGTACAAACCACCGTCGTTCGCTTTCCTCGTCCGGTCAGCATTCGATAACGAGCCGTCAACCGGCTCTGAGCCTTCCATGCTATCTCCCGCACTTTCGGCGGCGCTTGCTCCATACGGTACAGCTTCCTCGCGCCAACCTTCGGCGGATGGCGATATGTCCAGGCGCTCTCGACCAGCATGTGCCGAACACGCCCATTGCCTGCCTTGGTGATTGAACCCCGTCTGACTATCTCACCCGTTGATCGCTCACCAGGAACCAAGCCGAGATAGCCCATCAATTGGCGGGGGCTCTCAAATCGGGTGACGTCACCGACCTCTGTTGCGAAGGTGACGGCGACGATCAAATCGACCCCTCGTAACGTCTGTAGAGCTCGAACGACGGGCGCGAGAGACCAAGTGGGGATAAACTCCTCAATCACCTTGTCCAGTCGTTCGACGCGCTCCTTCGAGAGGCGCACCGCCTCGACCATTTCCTGCAAAGCGATCTGATGCGCGGGGTGATCGAACTGTTGCTCCTGCAGCCAGCACAGATATCGCATCGTCCAGCCCTTCTTGCGTGGATAGATGCGACTATGCTTGAGCATAAAGGCACTTACCTGTTGCCGATGAACCCGTAATGTCTCGACCGCAGCAGCTCGAGCACGAACAAGATCGCGCATAGCCTCATGGCCCTCGTCGGGAACCCACACTGCCGTGAGCTCGCCGGCCCTCAATAGCCGGGCGAGCGCGAGCGCGTCTCGACGGTTCGTCTTCACCCTGTCGCCAGGCTTCCTCGGGATCAATGACGGGGCGACAACCATGCATTCATGGCCAAGGGATTTGATCAGCCGATGGAGGCCATAACCGGTCGGGCCGGCTTCATAGCAGAAATGCACGTGATCAAACTTCGCGGCTATTCGCTGAATTATGCGACGCATGCTGACATCGGATGCATCAACCTCGCCGAAATAGCGTACCTCTCCGTCCCGGCCAGATTCGGCAACAGCAATCGCATTCTTCAGCTTGGCGACATCGATTCCGACAAAAGCTTCTCTATAATCTGCCACGGCTCGTCCTCCTGTGATGAGGATCGGCTCGGCCCGTCCGAGCAACCCTCGGAAGACCAGTGTAGGGCGAGCCACCTCAGGCGCGAAGACGGACATACGGTCTTACGAGAAATCACAAACGGCAGGGCCTGCCTGACAGCACGAACATGCAGCCAGGCGCGCGGCCGTGCCGTCAGCCGGCATTGCGGTAGTTCGACGTCCGATCCTGCGCGCCACGCGCGTGAGACATCGCGGTTGCGCCTGCCCCGTCCCGCGTCTTGAACCCGCGCAGCGCGGCGACCAGGCGTTCGACCTCGTCTCTCAGCGTCAAGGTCTGGGCGGACGTCTCCTCGACCATGGCGGCGTTCTGCTGGGTGATCGTGTCCATGTTGGCGATCGCCGTGTTGACTTCCCGCAGTCCGCCGGACTGGTCCGATGCGGCGCTGGCGATACCGGCGACGATGCCGTTGATCTCGCCGATACGAACGATGATCTTGTCGAGCGCCTCGCCGGCATTGTTGACAAGTCCCACACCGGTCTCGACCTGTCCGGAACTCTGGGAAATCAGGCCCTTGATTTCGCGTGCCGCACTGGCACAGCGTTGCGCCAGTTCCCGCACTTCCTGGGCCACGACCGCGAAGCCACGACCGGCCTCGCCCGCACGGGCCGCCTCGACCCCGGCGTTCAGCGCCAGCAGGTTGGTCTGGAAGGCAATTTCGTCGATGACGCCAATGATCTTGGAGATTTCGTCGGAGGACTTCTCGATGGCGCCCATGGCACTGACCGCCCGCGTCACCACTTCGCCCGAAGCCCGCGCCTCGTCGAGAGCGATGCCTACGACGTTCGCCGCCTTCTGCGCGCCATCCGCCGCCAAGGTGACGTTCTGGGTCAGTTCGTGCAACGCGGCTGTGCTTTCCTCCAGGCCCGCGGCCTGTTGTTCCGTGCGCTGGGCGAGATGGTTGGACGCCTCCGAAATGGCGGTTGTTGAGCGCAGAATCTCCTCTGCGGCGCTGCGCACCGTGCCGATCGTGTCGTGGAGCTTCTCGACCGAAGTATTGTAGTCATGCGCCATGCCGACAAAGTTTTCCGGCTGGGCAGGCGAGAGCTTCGCTTCGAGATCGCCGGCGGACAGCCTGTTCAAGACTTCGCTCAAGGCGGCGAGTGCCACCGCCTGTTCGTGCTCGGCCTTGGCGCGCGCATCTTCGGCCGCCTTTCGCTCGGCGGCGAGAATATCGAGATAGACGGTGATGGCGTAGTCCATGTCGAGCAGCGCGGCCTTGACCAGCACGCCCACCTCCTCGCCCAGAACCTTGCCTTCCTTGCGCGCAAACCGGGACGGCCAACGCTCCCGCACCACGGCGTGGATGAGTTGCTCGACCAGCAGGGCATAGCCGCCGATGTACCAGCGGGGCTCCAGGCCGATGCGGGCATGCGCCTTCCCGACGGCCGTCACGCCATCGACGTAGCGGTCGTCGAACTGCGCCGCTGTGACGATGCTCCAGTGACTTTCCTGGCGCTTTTTGGCCCCCTGAAGGTGATCCTCGTTGCGAAAGAAGGCCGCTGTTTCCGGGGTGCTCCGAACTTTCTTGTAGAAGACGTCGAGCGCTGCGCCGATATTCTTGCCGATGCTGGGCGCGAGCGTGCGCAGCGTCTGCCTTGCCTTTTCGTCAAGCCCGAGGAACTCGAGGCGGGCACCAAGACCGCTTTTCTCATTGTGTGTCGTCATAGCCGCCCCCGCGCGCCGGATCGCCGAATATTTCAGCGATGTATCAATTAGTTTTTTATGGATTACCAAAAAAGGTAAATATTTCATTTAACTAAAATGCGAAATGTACCCCTCTGGACAACAGATCGTACGACGCGCGCCCGGATCGGGGGTGGCGAAGAGACGGATCGCCGGGGTTCGTCCTTGGCCAGGCGAGATCGGCACAGGCCGTTCGAACGACGAAATCTCCGCGCTCTGCCGCCAGCGCAGGACCAGCGGACGAATGTTCTTGATTTGATCTGTCGCAGCCGCACGAATCTGCTAGTCTCCGCCGCCATGAACAGCACCGACCTTACCGCGCTTGCCATCGGCACTCTTGGCCTTCCTCCGACTGTCCTCGCCGGCATCGTCGGGGCGGCGTTGCTGGTCGTGCTTCTCCTGCTTCTTGTGTCAAACCGCCGCTCCAGCCGCATGCGCATCGCGCTCGAGATGGAGGCGGCGAGACGCGAGGCGGTGGCCGAGGCTCGGCTCTCGGAACTGCTGAAAGCCCAGGCGGAGATGCATGGACGACTCGCCGCGATGTCCGACGTGTTCGGCAAGCGCCAATCGGAGCTCAACCAGACGATCAGCCAGCGGCTGGACGGCATGACCCATCGCATCGGCGCGACCATCACCGAACAGACGAAATCGACGCATGAGAACCTGCGTCACCTTCAGGAACGGCTGGCCGTCATCGATGCCGCACAGAACAACATCCAGTCGCTGGCCAAGGACGTGGTCGGGCTGCAGGCCATCCTGTCCAACAAGCAGACCCGCGGCGCCTTCGGCCAATCGCGCATGGAGACGATCGTCGCCGACGGCTTGCCGATGGGCGCCTATGCCTTCCAGTCGACCCTGTCGAACGGCATGCGCCCGGACTGCACGATCCGCATGCCGAACGGCTCGCCACCGCTGGTGATCGACGCGAAGTTTCCGCTGGAGGCGTGGAACGCCATTCGCGACGCGCAGACGCCGGAGGAAAAGAAGCTGGCCGGCCAGAATTTCCGCCGCGATATCGAGGTGCATATCCGCGACATCGCGGCGAAGTATCTGATTGCGGGTGAAACCCAGGACATGGCCTTCCTCTTCGTGCCGTCGGAATCGATCTTTGCCGAGATCCACGAACATTTCGAAGCCATCGTCCAGAAGGCCCATCGCCTGCGCGTGGTTATCGTATCGCCCTCGTTGCTGATGCTGTCGATCCAGGTGATCCAGGCCGTCCTCAAGGATCAGCGCATGCGCGAACAGGCACATCTGATCCAGGGCGAGGTCCTGCATCTGATGGAAGATTTGCTGCGCCTCGACGAACGCACGAGAAAGCTGCAAGGACATTTCCTCGCAGCGCAGAAAGATGTGGACATGATTCTCACCTCGGCCGACAAACTGACGAAACGGGGCGCGAAGATCGAAGCGCTCGAATTTCAAACGACCGCGGCCGCATCGCCCGAGGATAGTCAGAGATCGGTGGAAAGCCGAACCGGCCTCTTGAAGCTGAGGATCGTCGACGAAGAATAGGATCGGGTCCGCGAAAGACCGAGACCAAGGACGGAAACACGCATGATCACTGTATTCGGCTCCATCAACATGGACCTCATCGCCACCACGCCGCGGCTGCCGAAGCCGGGCGAAACAGTAGCCGGCACCGGATTTTCGACGGCGGCCGGGGGCAAGGGCGCCAATCAGGCGCTGGCGGCCCGCCGCGCCGGGTCAGCCGTGCGCATGGCCGGTGCCGTGGGACGCGACGAGTTTGCCGCACCGGCGCTCGCTCTGCTGGAGGAAGCCGGCACCGACCTTTCCGCGGTCCGCCATGTAGATGGACCGACCGGCATCGCCCTCATCCTGGTCGGCGGCGACGGCGAGAACATGATCACGGTGGTTCCCGGCGCCAACGGCACGGTCGGCGAGCCGGAGGCCGCCGCAGCGGTCGCAGCTCTGCAGAGGGGCGACTTTCTCATGCTCCAGCTGGAGGTTCCCGCAGCCTCCGTCGAGCGTGCGCTGGTCGACGCGAAGGCACGCGGCGTGACGACCATTCTCAACATCGCCCCGCTGACGGCCGATGCCGCGCGCCTCGGGCGCATGGCCGACATCGTCATCGCCAACGAGACGGAGTTCGAGCGGCTGGCCGGTCGCGACGAACTCAACGCGGCCGAACGCGAGCAAACGCTGATGCGTCTCCACAAGGAGACCGGTCAGACGCTGATCGTCACCCTCGGCGCCGACGGCGTGATCGCCGCCCGGGATTCGAACCTTTACCGGACCATGGGTCTGGCCATCGAACCGGTCGACACGGTGGGCGCAGGCGACACCTTTTGCGGCTATCTGGCCGCCAGCCTGGATCAGGGCATCGCTTTCGAGCAGGCCCTGCGCCGCGCCGCCGTCGCCGGCTCCCTCGCCTGCCTGAAGCCGGGCGCACAGCCGTCGATTCCGACAGCAAGCGAGGTAGAAGGGCGCGTTTAGGACAACTTTGTTCCATTACGCGACAGTCATGATTCCTCCCTGCTGAAGACAGGCAAGAAAATGTAGAGCGACTTCAAATCTCGTTAAGCTTTCGGGTCTCTTATTGGCTTCGATTGGCGTACATCCGGCCAAAATAGGCACGGCTGTACTAGCGCACCATGATGGTGTGGACCGCCCGGTTGCGTCCCTGAGCCCTCTCCCCGTGCGTTTCGAGGTTTCCATGCTGAAGTTCATTTCCCGCTCCATCGCGGCGAAGCTGCTCGTCGTGACAGGCGTGGCGATCGCCTTCGTCCTGATGCTCTCCAATCTCTTCCTGATCTACGAGACGCGCGACCGCGTCCAGGCGCTGACCATGCAGCAGGCGACGGCGGAGGCGGAAGCCATCGCCCAGGAAATCGCCGGCGACATCGGCGAGCTGGCCAGCGCTGCCCGCACCATGTCGGGTGTCTTGGGCCGCGGCCACGAAGGCCAGTCCTTCGACCGCAAGGGCGCGATGAACCTGCTCAAGGCCAATCTCGAACAGAACCCGTTTGCCTTCGGCAGTTGGTTTGCCGAGGCTGAGAAAGCCTTCGACGGGCGCAAGGACGACGTGGTCGGCAATGCCGAACTCGGCGCCAATGCCAACGGCGTCTTTACACCCTACTGGTCGAAGGACCGCAACGGGGCGATCCAGTTCTCGACCTTCAACAACGAATACACCGCCGAATGGTATGCGTTGGCCGCAAAGAGCGGCAAGGGCGCGATCACGGCCCCCTATCTCGCCGAGGGCACGGATGTCCCGACGACGATGAGCTCGATCGCGTATCCGGTCATTTCCGGCGGCAAGATGATCGGCGTCACCGGGGTCGACATCTCACTCGCCTCGCTTTCGGAAAAGCTCAAGGCCCTTCGTCCCTTCGAGACCGGCCGCGTGATGCTGGTGGCGCAGAACAGCCAGTGGCTGGTCGCCCCCTCCGACGACCTCTTGATGAAGCCTTATGAAGTGGCCGGCGCCGACGCGCTGAAGACCGCCCTGTCGTCCGGCAAGAGCAGCCTGGTGAAGGATCTCGAGGAAAACGGCGCCGATGCGTTCGATCGCCTGCTCTTCCCGTTCCAGGTTCCCGGCGTGAACACCACCTGGTCGGTCATCGTCGACATTCCCCACAGCGCCACCGGTGCTGCCGTCGAGGCGCAGACGACGATCATGATCATCGCCGGCCTCATCGTTCTCGGCGCCGTTATGGCGAGCCTCTTCCTGGCGGTCCGCGCCTTTGCCCAGAAGCCCCTGCAGGCCCTGCTGGAAGATGTCGGGCGGCTTGGCCAGGGCAATTACGAGACCGCGGTCAAGGGCCAGGAACGCAGCGACGAACTCGGCCTGGTGGCCAAGGCACTCGACGGCTTCCGCCACCGCCTCGCCGACAGCCGCAGGCTTGAAGGCGAAGCCGAGCAGCAGCGCAGTGCGGCCGATGCCGAACGCCGCCGCTCGGAACAGGAACGCAGTGACTCCCTCGGCGTTCAGCAGCAGGTCGTCAGCGTTCTCGGCACCGGCCTGTCGCAGCTGTCGCACGGCAATCTGGGATACCGCATCGAAGACGAGTTCCCCGGCGAATACGCTGCCCTCAAGCGCGACTTCAACGATGCGCTGGCAAGCCTCGAGTCGACGATCACGGCGGTCAACTCCAGCGTCGTCAACATCGGCGCCGGCAGCGGCGAGATCGCCGAGAGCGCAGCAGATCTTTCGAAGCGCACCGAACAGCAGGCCGCTAGCCTCGAAGAGACCGCAGCAGCCCTCAACGAACTGACCGAGCAGGTCAATGCCAGCGCCGTCAACGCCAACACGGCCGCGGCGACCGTCAACCTCGCCTGCGAGGACGCCGAGCGCTCGGGCGAAGTTGTGCAGAAGGCCGTCACCTCGATGCAGGGCATTGCCCAGTCGTCGCAGGAAATCTCGCGCATCATCGGCGTGATCGACGAGATCGCCTTCCAGACCAACCTGCTCGCCCTGAACGCCGGCGTCGAAGCCGCCCGCGCCGGTGAGGCCGGCAAGGGCTTTGCGGTCGTCGCCCAGGAAGTGCGTGAACTGGCCCAGCGCTCCGCCAGCGCAGCGAAGGAGATCAAGACGCTGATCACCACCTCCGGTGCCCAGGTCAAGGATGGCGTCGAGCTGGTCGGCCAGGCCGGTCACACGCTGCACAAGATCGCCGGCCAGGTCATGCAGATCAACGACCTGATCCGCCAGATCTCCGCCTCCGCCAGCGAGCAGGCCTCTGGCCTGAAAGAGATCAACTCGGCCGTCAACCAGATGGACCAGGTGACCCAGCAGAACGCCGCAATGGTGGAGGAGACCACCGCCGCCAGCATGACGCTGAGGAGCGAATCCGAGAACCTGAGAGACCTCGTCTCGCGCTTCACGGTCACGGGTGCGAATACCTACCGGTCGTCGCCGCAGGCCCTCTCCTCGTCGCTGTCATCGGTTGCCCGGACCATGCGGACAGCCACCCCGAGCGCCCCTGCCGCCGCATCCCGCCCCGCGCCGAAGCGCGCTGCCGGTGGTGGCTCCGCCGCCGCCGTGGCCGAAGACTGGCAGGAATTCTGAGCGGTCCACCGGAGACAGCCGGGACCAGGCAGATGGAAAACAAAAGAGGCCGCCGGAGCGATCCGGCGGCCTTTCTTCGTTTCAGGGCATTCAGAGCCGCCCGAAGCGCTCGACCAGCAGATCGAAGAAGCCGTCCGCATCGACATTGCGCATGACCTGCGCATTGGCAACCCTTCCGGACACACGCCACCAGTCGACGACCGTCATGCCGACCGTCAGCTCGGACTGCGTCTCGATCTCGACATTGCAGTGACGGCCGGAGAAGAGTTCCGGCTTGAGCAGATAGGCGATGACCGTCGGATCGTGCAGCGGGCCGCCGTCAGAACCGTATTTTTCCTCGTCGAAGCGCTCGAAGAATTCCAGCCATTCGACCATGACCTTTGCGGGGCGGGTGCCGAGCGCTGCAAGACGCGCCACACGCGCCTTGGTGGTCATCAGTTGGTGGGTCACGTCGAGCGGCATCATGACGAGCGGTATGCCGGAGCCGAAGACGATCGCGGCAGCCTGCGGGTCGACATAGATGTTGAATTCCGCGGCCGGCGTGATGTTGCCACCCTCAAAGAAACCGCCACCCATCAGCACCAGTTCGCGAATGCGCGGCGCGATGTCCGGCGCCTTCTTCAAGGCGAGCGCGACATTGGTGAGCGGCCCGAGCGTGCAAAGCGTCACGCTGCCTTCCGGCTCGCGGCGTAGGGTCTCGATGATGAAGTCGACCGCGTGCTGCGGCATCACCGCCATGG
This sequence comes from Allorhizobium sp. GW101-3B10, assembly GCF_059424725.1. Taxonomy (NCBI): domain Bacteria; kingdom Pseudomonadati; phylum Pseudomonadota; class Alphaproteobacteria; order Hyphomicrobiales; family Rhizobiaceae; genus Allorhizobium; species Allorhizobium sp. GW101-3B10. Next base: position 3,468,093 of record NZ_JBWKZR010000001.1, read on the forward strand.
TCGGCTCGTCGAGCACGGCGCCGTCGAGACCCGTCTTGCCGTGGACATGCTCGGCGGTGACGAGCGGACGCTCGATCGGCCCGTCGGCACCTTCGTAGACTGGGATATCGCTCCTGCCGCACAACTCGCAGACGATGCGGGCATTGCGGCTGGTCCACCGCAGCGGAACATTGCCGGCGACCGTGGTGATGCCGAGGACTTCGAGTTCCGACGGGCTTGCGAAGGCGAGCATCAGCGCGGCGGCGTCGTCCTGTCCAGGGTCGGTGTCGATAATGATCTTTCTGCGTTCCGTCATGCGTCCTATCTCGAATTTGAGGGCTCGCCAGTTGAGCCCGCCGGCGACACTTGTCAAGATCCGAAGCGCTTGCGGAGGCGTCTCGCCCAACCCATATTCAGGTCGCGACGATTTCGGTCCTGGCCGGAACCGGCCCCTTGGACGAGGACTATCGATGAGAAGCACCAAGACATCGGCGCGCCCCCTACTGATCGGATTTGGAATGGGCGATCCCGTTTCCGGGCGCGTCATCAGGCCGAGCGATGGATATCCGCCTTTCAATATCGAGCGGCTGGGCAGCGGCGAGACGGCGGCGGAGCGCTTGCGAATCACCCTGGCGGTCGCCGGCTTCGGCGAAGACGAACTGGAGGTCCTCGTCGAGGCCGACCAGCTTGTGATCCGCGGGCGCCAGGCCGAGCGCGACGAGCCTAACTATCTCTTCCGCGGCATCGCTGCCCGCCAGTTTCAGCGTGTATTCCTGCTCGAGAGCGGCATGGACGTGCTCAGCGCGACGCTGCGCCATGGCCTTCTGTCGATCGATCTCGTGCGCCCCCAATCGGCACAGATGGTGCGAAAAATTAACATTTCCGCTGCACAGTAGGGTTAACGGCATGATCGTGCCGTGGCTCCCTCAGTGGCGGAGGATCGGAATGTTGATGAGAGAAGTAAACGGGCGCCTGACCCAATCCGAACTGGCGCATCTCGGCGCCGGCGAAGTCGGCTATATCCGCAAGATGCGCTCGGAAGAAGTATCCCGCTGCTTTCCCGAGGCGCCGGATATCGACCCCAGCCTCGATCTCTGGGCGCTGTTCGGCGCGGACGGCACGCCGATCCTGCTGACCGACAACCGGTCCAGCACCTTCTACAAGGCGGCCGAGGACGACCTCAAGACGGTCAGCCTTCACTGACCGTTTCCGTCAGATCCTGCGGAATGTGAGATAGGCGGAGGCGCGGCCTTCGCGCTTCGCCTTGGCTTCGTAGCGCGTACCCGGCCATCCGGAAAACGGGGTGAGCCAGTCGGAAGCGTTGCGCGCCGTCCAATCGAAGCCGCCATGCTGCCGGCAATGCTGCAGCGTCCAGTTGACGTAGGTATCGATGTCCGAGGCGAAGCAGAACAGCCCGCCCGGCTTCAGCACGCGGTGGAAGCGGTCGAGATTGACCTGCGAGACGAAGCGTCGTTTCCAGTGCTTCTTCTTCGGCCAGGGATCGGGATAGAGCAGCTCGATCTGATCGACCGACCCCTCCGGCAGCCAGTCGAGCAACTGGGTCGCATCGTCGTCATGAACACGGATGTTCCTCAGCCCCTCGGCCTCGACCACGGCCAGGAGCTTGGCCATGGAATTGACGAAAGGCTCGACGCCGATGAAGCCGGTGTCGGGATTGGTGCGGGCGCGGTGGACGAGATGCTCACCGCCGCCGAAGCCGATCTCGAGGCGGACCTTGTCCACGGGGTGCGGAAAGAGGGCCTTGATGTCGACCGGCGGCTCGGACGCCAGGTCGATCTTCAGCTCCGGCAGGAGGGTTTCCATTCGCTCGACCTGCTGGTCGCGCAAGGGCTTTCCCTTGCGTCGACCGAAGAAGGCTTCGGTCGACCGTGTCCTGCGTTCCGCTTCCGTCATTTCGCCTTAAGCCTTGAGAGCATCCTTGAGCGGCTTGACCAGATCGAGCTTCTCCCAGGAGAAGGAGCCGTCACGGCCAGCCTTGCGGCCGAAATGGCCGTAAGCCGACGTCTTAGCATAGATCGGCTTGTTCAGGTCAAGATGGCGGCGGATGCCCGAGGGGGACAGATCCATGACCTTGCGGATCGCAGCCTCGATCTCGTCCTCGGTCACCTTGCCGGTGCCGTGCAGGTCGACATAGATCGACAGCGGCTGGGCGATGCCGATCGCATAGGAGATCTGGATGGTGCAACGGTCGGCAAAGCCGGCGGCCACGACGTTCTTGGCGAGGTAGCGCGCGGCATAGGCAGCCGAACGGTCGACCTTGGTGGTGTCCTTACCGGAGAAGGCGCCGCCGCCATGGGGGGCCGCACCGCCATAGGTGTCGACGATGATCTTGCGGCCGGTCAGGCCGGCGTCGCCGTCCGGGCCGCCGATGACGAACTTGCCGGTCGGGTTGACGTACCATTTGCAGTCGTCGGCGATCTTCAGGTCGCCGAGCGCTTCGCGAACATAGGGTTCGACGACAGAGCGGACCTTCTTCGAGTCCCAGCTCTCGTCGAGATGCTGGGTGGACAGAACGATCGACACCACTTCGAAGGGCTTGCCGTCAACGTAGCGGACCGTCACCTGGCTCTTGGCGTCGGGGCCGAGCTTGGCAGCCTCGCCCTCGCCTTTCTTGCGGGCGGCGGCGAGCAGCTGGAGTATCCGGTGCGCGTAGTAGATCGGCGCCGGCATGAGATCGGGCGTCTCGCGGCAGGCATAGCCGAACATGATGCCCTGGTCGCCCGCGCCTTCGCTGTTGCTATGATCGGCGGCCTTGTCGACACCCTGGGCGATATGCGCCGACTGCGAATGCAGGAGCACGTCGATGCGCGCCGTCTTCCAGTGGAAGCCGTCCTGCTCGTAGCCGATGTCGCGGATCGCCTTGCGGGCGGCCGACTTGAACTTTGACGGGTTGATGACTTCGTTGCCGTTCTTGTCGAGCTTCATCAGGCTCGGCGGGAGGCGAACCTCGCCGGCGATGACAACGCGATTGGTCGTTGCCAGGGTTTCACAGGCAATACGCACGCCCCACGGGTCGACGCCGGTCTTGGCCGCTTCCCGGTATACCAGATCCACGATTTCATCGGAGATGCGGTCACAGACTTTATCCGGGTGACCTTCGGACACAGATTCACTGGTGAAAAGATAGTTCGCGCGCATTCGGGATTCCCCTCAAAGAACAGGCCTTGCTCTTGTTAGTCAGTTCACGCGCGAAAAACAAGCACACAACGACATAAATATATCTTTATGTCGGCATTTCGACACTCCGTAGACAGAAAAAAAGCGACCCAAAGGCCGCTCTCTTTCACGCCCGCCTGGCCCTAAGGTCAGTCAGCATCCGCTTCCGCGGCCAGTGCCTTGACGAGGTCGACCAGCTTGCGGCGAACCTTGGGATCGGCGATCTTGACGAAAGCGCGGTTCAGTTGCAGGCCTTCCGACGACGACAGGAAGTCGACGACGTAGTTGGAGCTGGACGCTTCGGCCATGCCGTTGGCACCCGACGACTGCTCGCCCGGCGCATCTTCGAAGAAGAAGGAAACCGGGACATTCAGAATGTTGGAAATGTTCTGAAGGCGGCTGGCCCCGACCCGGTTGGTACCTTTTTCGTATTTCTGGATTTGCTGGAAAGTGATCCCGAGGCTCTCGCCGAGCTTCTCCTGGCTCATGCCCAGCATGGTGCGGCGAAGACGAATCCGGCTGCCGACATGAATGTCGATCGGGTTCGGCTTCTTCTTATTCTCGATCATGTTGCGATCCTGACAAGTGTTGGCAATTCCACCATGACCCTCTGCGCCGAACGGACCATAACGTGGCGTTGCACACGCCATTCATGAACTTTGAGCATACGTACGGACCTATGGTTCAATCCACTATGCAATTTTAGGGGTTTTTGGTCAATTCTTCCTGAAAATAAAACCCATGCGTGAAATAACCGCAGCCAATGCGACGGCAAGCATAACCAACCAGAAGTTTAATTTGCGATCACTGTTGTTCCAATTTGAGACAGCAATGATACCGAAGGTTGCATCTTGCGCTCCTTTGGCATTCAGCGCCACCCCAGAAATAATATGCCCGCGGGGATCGACAACGGCCGAAATGCCGTTGTTGGCGCTCCGAACAAGCGTCAAACCGGCTTCCACGGCGCGTATCCGCGCCTGGAGAAAGTGCTGATAGGGCCCCGGCGTCGCGCCGAACCACGCGTCGTTCGTCAGGTTGACGATGGCGCCGGCCTTGCCTGCGGGGACGTCCACCTCGTCGGGAAAAATGATCTCGTAGCAGATCAGCGGATAGAGACCGATCCCGGACGGCAGGGTGAGAAGCGTGCGCTGCGAGGCCGGAGAAAATCCGCCCGGCAGACTGATCAGATTGTCGAAGCCGATCCGGCGCAGGACCTCCTCATAGGGCACATATTCGCCGAACGGGGTCAGGTGCACCTTGTCGGAAGCGGAGAGGATCTGCCCCTTGTCGTCGATCACGTAGACCGAATTGTAGTAGCGCGGCGCCTGCCCCGCCCCCTGCTCCTCGGCTCGCACCGCGCCGGTCACGAGCACCTGGCCGTCCTTCAGCATGTCGGCGACCCGCGACAGGGCGTCGGGATGCTCGGTCAGGATGAACGGGATGGAGGTTTCCGGCCAGACGATCATGTCCGGCTCCGGCGTGCCGGGTGCCACGGGCTGCACCGACAGCGCGAGGTGCTGGTTGAACACGTCGATGCGATCGGCGTTCTCCAGCTTCTTGGCCTGGTCGATCACCGGCTGCACCAGCCGCACCGTCACACTGTTTGCGCCGAGCGGCAAAGGCTCCCGCAGCGTGAAGGCGCCGTAGCCCAGATGGGCGGCAAAGAGCAGCCCCGCCAGCGCGAGCCCCGGAACCAGCCCCTTTCGGGTACCGAGCAGAGCCGGCGCTGCGAAGACGAAGACGGCAAGCGTGCTGACGCCGAACAACCCGAGCGGAGCGGCCGACTGCATCATCAGCGGCATCGGCATCGCCGCATAGCCAATGGCATTCCAGGGGAACCCGGTCGCCACGAAGCTGCGCAGCCATTCGGCAAGGCCGAAGCCCGCCGCAAGCGCGGCGATCCGCCCCATGCCGTCCGACCAGACGAGTCGGGCAAGCATGGTCGCCAATCCGTAGAAGATCGCCAGCACCGCCGGCAGGCCGAGGACGGCCAGGGGCAGGGCCCAGGCGAATTCCTCGGCCTCGAACAGCAGCGCATTGCCGAGCCACCACAGCCCCGCGGTGAAATAGCCGAAGCCGAACAACCAGCCGGTGACAAAGGCGGAACGCACGCCGAAGGAATGGTTGCGGTCCGGGTTGCCGGAAATGCCGTCCAGCAGCCACACGAGAAGGGGGAAGGAGACGAACATCGCCGCGCAGAAGCCGAAGGGCGGCAGGGCGAGTGCGCCGAGCGCTCCGGCGAGAAACGCCAGAAATGCACGTTTCGCTCCCCCGAGCAGCATGATCCTCCCGGCCAGCCGTTCCATGCCTCGTCCCCTTCCATATCCGCGAATCGTTTCGTGCGCAGTGTTCCAAAAAACACCGGGCTTGTCGTGCGGATAGGGAAGGTAACGGCAGGGATCCGGGCGTCAGGTGCCGCTGTCTGCGTCCGTCGGAAGGGCCTCGTCCATGCCGGCCGTATCGGCCGCAGTCGTGGTCCGCGTCTTGCCCGACCGAACCGGCGCCTCGACTTCGCCCTTCGAGACCCGTCGCCTGCCCGCCGGGCGCTTGCGCACGATGCGCACGCGCTTGATGCGACGGGGATCGGCGTCGAGAATGTGGAACTCGAAGCCCGGCAGGGCCTGGACGACCTCACCGCGCACGGGAATGCGTCCCAGCGCCGCGAAGATCAGGCCACCGAGCGTATCGACGTCGTCGAGTTGATCGCGAACGTCGAAATCGGAGCCGATCGCCGCGGCAATCTCTTCCAGTTCGATGCGCGCATCAGCCACCAGCACGTCATCCGACAGGCGGCTGAACATCGCCTCCTCATCGTCGTGCTCGTCCTCGATGTCGCCGACGACCATTTCGACGATGTCCTCATGGGAGACCAGTCCGTCGGTGCCGCCATATTCATCGATCACCAGGGCGATCTGGGTGCGGGCCGTCTGCATTCGGCTCAACAGGTCGGAGGCCAGCATGGACGGCGGAACGAAGAGGATCGAGCGGACGATGCCGCATTCCGCGACGGTCTTGGAAAGATCGACGCGCGCCAGGTCGAAATCCGTCTTGGCGGCGCGAGCGGGCTTTTCCGACTTTTCGGCTTTTTCCTGGATCGTCCGCGGCCCGTTGCGGCGCTTGTTGCGGGCCTGCTTCGTCACATAGGACAAAAGATCGCGGATATGCACCATGCCGCGCGGATCATCGAGCGTGTCGCAGTAGACCGGCATGCGCGATCGGCCGGACTCCTCGAAGATCACCATCAACTCGCCGATGCTGATGCTCTGGTCGACCGCCTCGATGTCGACGCGCGGGACCATCACGTCCTCGACACGCACCTCGCGGAAACGCAGGATGTTGTTGAGCATCGCCCGTTCCTCGGGCGTGAAGACGTCGCCCGTGCCGGCATCGGCTCTAAGGGCGTCGGTCAGGTCCTCGCGCAGGCTGGACGCCTGCGACGGCCTCAATATGCGGGCGGCTCGCGCCCAAAAGGAAGTGTGTGCTCGGCCGGTACTCTCCGGCCGCGAAGGACTGCCGCCTTCTTCCGAAGAGGAACCGTCCGATCCCTCATTGGCCTCCGAGGCCACTCTCGTCGAAAAATCGCTCATTATTCCAAACTGTCAAACCGGGTCCTGGCCCGCATAGGGATCAGATAAGCCAAGCGTGGCCAAAATGCGAGTCTCGATGCTCTCCATTCTTTCCGCCTCTCCGCTATCCATGTGGTCATAGCCGAAGAGATGCAGGAAACCGTGGACCATCAGATGGGTGAGATGGTCGTTGAAGCTCTTGTCGAGATCGGCCGCCTCGCGCTCCACCGTCTCCCGCGCGATGATGATGTCGCCCAGCATCGGCCCCGGCTTTCCACCGGGGACGAGCGGGAAGGCCGGGAAGGAGAGCACGTTGGTCGGCTTGTCCTGACCGCGCCATTCCGCGTTGATCGCCCGCACCTGCGCATCGTCGGAGAAGACCAGCGACACCTCCGGAGGCACGGCGGGGAAAGGCTGCTTCTCCTCGGCCTTGAGGAAGGCCGCGGCCGTCTCGAGCACATGGCTCGAGACGGTCTCAAGTTCCGCTTCTTCCGGCCAGCCATCGGCTTCGACGGCGATCTGGATGTCGAGTTGCTGCATGGGTCGTGATCCGGCCTATCGGTCGGTCTGCTCGCTTTCGTCCTGCACCGCATATTGCGCGTCATAGGCGCGGACGATGCGTCCGACCAGCGGATGGCGCACGACATCGGCGTCCTTGAAGCGCACGAAGGACACCCCGTCCACGCCGTTGAGGATCTGCAACGCCTCGACCAGTCCGGATTTGACACCACGCGGCAAGTCGATCTGGCTGGGGTCGCCGGTGACGATCATGCGGGCGTTCTCGCCGAGGCGGGTCAGGAACATCTTCATCTGCATCGACGTGGTGTTCTGCGCCTCGTCGAGGATGACCGCGGCATTGGCCAGCGTGCGGCCGCGCATGAAGGCGAGCGGCGCAATCTCGATGACGCCGGCGGTGATGGCCCGCTCGACCTTATCCCCGGGGATCATGTCGTAGAGCGCGTCATAGAGCGGGCGAAGATAGGGATCGACCTTCTCCTTCATGTCGCCAGGCAGGAAGCCTAGGCGTTCGCCGGCCTCGACGGCCGGGCGGGATAGGATGATCTTGTCCACCACGCCGCGCTCCAGCAGTTGCGCCGCGTGGGCCACCGCCAGATAGGTCTTGCCGGTACCGGCCGGACCGACGCCGAATACCAGCTCGGAACGCTCGAGCGCACGCATGTACACGTCCTGTGTCGGCGTGCGGGCGGAAATGGTCTTCTTGCGGGTGGCGATCTGCGCCATGGAGAGCTTGGCCTTGCGCTCCATCGTCGGCAGCGTCAGCTGATCGTCGGCGGCAACCGCCATGCGGATCGCACCCTCGACGTCGGACGATTCCACCGAACCGCCGCTCTGCAGCCGCGCATAGAGGAAATCCAGCGCCCGGCGCGCCTGGTTGGTCGCGAGCAGATCACCGGAAATCGATACGGAATTGCCGCGCGCGCGCGCCTGGATCTGCAGCCGATCTTCCAGCAGCTTCAGGTTCTGGTCGAACTGGCCGAAGAGTTCGCTGGCGAACCGATTGTTCTCGAACGTCAAGATGAAGTGATTGGCGTCGGTCACGGCGGCTTGGAGGTTGCGTGAGGATGAAGAAATCACTTCTTGTGCGTTCAAGCGATCAGGCTCCTGTTCGATCAGGTTCAGGCCCTCACTCTAACCCTCTGCCACCTCGGCAAACAAGCTGTTTGGGCCGGCTGCGGTGATTCGTACATTGATAATGTCACCGATTTTCGATGCGTTTGCATCAACATTCACCGATTGCAGCCAAGGAGATCGTCCGATCAGTTGACCAGGCATCCGACCGGGCTTCTCCAGAAGTAAGTCGATTTCGCGTCCAATCAAGGAGCGGGAGAAATCCTGCTGCTGTTTCAGCAACAATTCCTGGAGCCGGGCAAGGCGTTCGACCTTGACCTCTTCGGCCACATGATCCGGCAGATCGGCGCCGGGCGTGCCGGGACGTGTCGAATATTTGAACGAATAGGCCTGGGCGTAGCCGACGGTTTGGACCAGATCCATGGTCGCCTGAAAATCCTCTTCCGTCTCGCCGGGGAAGCCGACGATGAAATCGCCGGACAGGGCGATGTCCGGCCGGGCGCCCCGGATGCGCTCGACGAGCGCGACATACTCCGAAGCCTTGTGCCGGCGGTTCATGGCCTTGAGGATGCGGTCCGAACCGGACTGCACCGGCAGGTGCAGATAAGGCATCAGCATTCTCAGGTCGCGATGCGCCTCGATCAGCCGGTCATCCATGTCGCGCGGATGGCTCGTGGTGTAGCGCAGCCGGGCGAGCCCGGGGATCTCCGCCAACCTATAGAGCAGTTCGCCGAGACCGAGTGCCCGGCCCGCCGCATCCGTGCCGTGCCAGGCATTGACGTTCTGGCCGAGCAGGGTCAGCTCGCGCACGCCGGAGGCGACGAGCTTCTCGGCTTCCGCGACGATCTGGGCGATCGGACGGGACACTTCCGACCCGCGCGTATAGGGCACGACGCAGAAGGTGCAGAACTTGTCGCAGCCTTCCTGGACGGTGAGGAAGGCGGTGACGCTGCGCACCCCGCCCTTGACCTTGGCCGGGTCCGGCAGATGCTCGAACTTGTCTTCCAGCGCGTATTCCGTATCGACCACCCGCTCGCCGGTGCGGGCGCGACGCAGCGCCTGCGGCAGGCGGTGGTAGGTCTGCGGCCCGATCACGACGTCGACGGCAGGCTCGCGGCGGGCGATTTCGTCGCCTTCGGCCTGGGCGACGCAGCCAGCAACCCCGATCATGAACTCGCGGCCTTCCGCCGCGCGGGCCTTCTTGGTCTCGCGCAGGCGGCCAAGCGCCGAATAGACCTTCTCGGCGGCCTTCTCGCGGATATGGCAGGTGTTCAGGAGGACCAGATCGGCATCGTCCATGGTCTCCGTCGCGACATAGCCCTCAGCGGCCAGCGCATCGGTCATGCGGCCGGAATCGTAGACGTTCATCTGGCAGCCATAGGTCTTGATGAAGACCTTGCGTTCGGCAACAGCGGTGGCGCCTTCCGGCTGGCCCGTGGCGTCGAGAAGTGCGGTGTCCTGTGTCATGCGGGCTATTTAGTGGTTTTTCCCGGCAGATTAAACCGAAAAGTGGTGCCGGAGGCTCAACGCCACAGCCGGCCACGCAGATGGTCGAGCAACATGCTGCGAATCCGCTTCTCGACGAGCCCCGCGACTTGCTTGCGATTGCCCCCTTCGCGGTACTCCACCACCTCACCGAAACTGACGTCGACGTCAATCGCACCGCTTTTCAGCACGCCCATCAGATGCGGCACCATACCGACATCGCCCGGCCAGCCGGCGATTGGCCGATGATAGCGGCCCATCGGCATGCCGTGCACCCGGGTATAGGCGATCGCCACCGGCTGGACGTAGACGACGCCCTCAGGTGCCAGCGGCAGCGCTGCAGCCGCAGCGCCGAACAAGGAGGTCTTGACTTCGAGAACGCGGTTGCCGTCGGAGGTCGTGCCTTCCGGGAATAGCACGACGATCTCGCCGTCGGCCATGCGTTCAGCGATCTCGCTCACCTGGTCGCCGGTGCGGCGCTTCTGCTCGCGCACCACGAATATGCTCTTCTGCAGCTTGGCGAGCGTGCCGAAGATCGGCCAGTCGGCCACTTCGGTCTTGGCGATGAACACGACGTCGGCCAGCGCCCCGAGCACCAGGATATCCTTCCAGGACGCATGGTTGGCGGCGATCATCAGGGGCCGGTGTCGTTCGAGCGTTCCGTGGGCACGGATGCGGATGCCGATCAGCCGGCACGTCGTGCTGTGCCATAGCCGCGGCAGGCGGCGGCGGAGCTTCCAATCGAAGCGCAGCGCCAGCAACTGCAGGGGTGCCAGTACCAGCGTCACGAGCAGCACGAGAAACAAGGCAAGCCCGACCCTGAGCCAGTTGATCACGCAGTCACCCTCGATGGCGGATGCATGAGCTCAGCCTTCGTCCTTGGCCAGCGGCACACCGTAGAGCTCGAGCCGATGATCGACAAGGCGGAAGCCGTGTTCGCGCGCAATGCGCTCCTGCAGCGCCTCGATCTCGGGCGAATGAAATTCGATGACCACGCCGGTCTTCAGGTCGATCAGGTGGTCGTGATGCTCTTCCGGAACCGTCTCGTAGCGCGAGCGGCCATCGCGAAAGTCGTGGCGTTCGATGATGCCGGCATCCTCGAACAGCTTGACGGTGCGATAGACGGTGCTGATCGATATCTTGGCGTCGATCTTCACCGAGCGCCGATAGAGTTCCTCGACATCGGGGTGATCGGCGGACTCCTCAAGAATCCGCGCGATGATACGGCGCTGCTCCGTCATGCGCATGCCGCGCTCGACGCACAAGTCTTCCAGCGATTTAGGTGCTTCGCTCATGGCCACATGGTTCCCGCGCATGTCGGACGTATGACAGAGGCAACTATCGAAGATCGCGGCGCATGACAAGCGCGGACGACCGCCGTCCACTTGCGTCGGTATAATAGGCCGGCCGCTCTCCCGCCTTCTGGAAGCCGAGCTTGCGGTAAAGACCGAGGGCCGCTTCGTTGCCGTCGTCCACTTCGAGGAACATCGCTTCCCCACCTCGCCCGCCCGCCTCGCGCATTGCCGCCTGCATCAGCCGCCAGCCGAGACCGAAACGGGCGAACTTGTCGCCGACGGCAATCGTCAGGATTTCCGCTTCGCCTGCCGTTTCACGCGCCAGCACGAAACCCGCCAGCGGCGCCTTGAAGATCAGCGTGTTGGTCTGCCAGACGACGAATCCGAAGGAATTGGGCTGCAGCAGCAGGCTCAGGAACTCGCCGTCGTTCCATGCCTTGGAAAAGCGCTGGGCATGCACTTCCGCGACCGCCGCGCAGTGCTCGGTGGACATGGGTACGATTTCGAATTCGGGCTTTCGCTTGAGATAGGTATCCAGCATAGGCTTTCACGCTCGGGAAACGGCAAAGCCCGTCTGCGGTTTTGCATCGGGGCCTCGCAAATATAGCGGCTTCGGCTTGCCCGCAGCTTTCGCTTCCGCGCCAAGCCTGGCGACGACGGAAATGGAGAAGCGATCCTTCTCGGTCTCGGCGTCCGGGTCCAAGAGCAGCGCACCGGCTGACCCGGCAAGCTGCCATTCGCCGGAGGCTGCGATTTCGCGGAAGCGATCGAGCGAGACCATTTCCGGCTCACCCTGCGACACCCGGGCCGCGGAGAAGCGCTGCAGATAAATCTCGGCGCGCTTGGCATCCATGGCAGCCAGGACGGGACGGCCGGTTTCGTCAGCCGTGTTCGCCAGCGCGGCCAATGTAGATATACCGACGGCCTCGATGCCGAGGGAAAGCGCCAGACCGCGTGCAGCGGCAACGCCGACACGGATACCGGTGAACGAGCCCGGCCCGACGGTCACGGCAACGCGCTCGATGGCCGAGAGATCGAGATTGGCGGCGGCCAGGGCCGCGTCGATCGTCGCCATCAGCTTTTCCGCATGGCCGCGGCCGATCATCTCGGTCGATTGACCCAGCAGGCGCTTGGCGCCACCGTCATAGACGGCAGCCGAACAATCGACCCCGGCCGTATCGATCGCCAGTACGATCATTCCCTGCTCCTCGTCCGACCCTTGTCAGACTGCTTCGACTTCCTGGACCTCGGGAACGAAGTGGCGCAGCAGGTTCTGCACGCCGTGCTTCAGCGTGGCGGTCGAGGACGGGCAACCGGAGCAGGCGCCCTTCATGTTGAGATAAACCTTGCCGTTCTTGAAGCCACGGAAGGTGATGTCGCCGCCATCCTGGGCGACGGCCGGACGCACGCGGGTTTCCAGCAGTTCCTTGATGGTGGCGACGATAGTTTCGTCGCCGGCCTCGAAGAATTCTTCCTCGCCGTCCTCGTCATTGGCTGTCGCGGCTGAGCCCATGACCTTCGCGCCGCTCATGAAATGCTCCATGATCGTGCCGAGGATCGCCGGCTTCAGGTGCTGCCATTCCGGGCCGTCCTTGGTGACGGTGACGAAATCATAGCCGAAGAAGACCCCGGTCACGCCGGGGATCGAGAAGATGCGGGCCGCCAGCGGCGAGACCGCAGCGCTGTCGGCATCGCGGAACTCGGCGGTGCCGGACTCCATCACCACCTTGCCGGGAAGGAACTTGAGGGTCGCCGGGTTCGGCGTGGCTTCGGTCTGTATGAACATGGGAACCTCCGAGCGGCTTCAAGGACCGCCGTTCAATTTAGAATACTTCAAAAGAAATAGGCCCGAACGCAACGGCCTTCAAGGCTGGATCTGACTTTTGCCATGGGGCCGATCAGCAGAGCGCATCGATTTCCTCATTGGTGAGGGAATCCGGCAGGACGGTCACGGGGATCGGGAAGGCGGCACCGCGCCCGGCGATCATAGAGACCAGCGGCCCCGGGCCCTCCTTGGTCGAACCGGCCGCCAGGACGAGGATGGCGATGTCGCGGTCTTCCTCGATCAGGGAGTTGATCGCCGTGGTGGAATTTCCCTCGCGGATGACGATTTCAGGCTCGATCCCGATCGTCTCGCGCACCGTCTGCGCCGCCTTGGCCATTACGGCCTCGGCCTCTTCGCGGGCCTCGGCCCGCATGATCTCCTCCACGCCCAGCCATTGCTGGAAGTCGCCTTCCGGAATGACATAAATCAGCACCAGGCCGCCGTTCGAATTCTTGGCGCGCCGTCCGGCATAGTGCACCGCGCGGGAGCATTCCGGCGTGTTGTCGATCACCGCCATGAACTTGCGGCGGTGACCTTCGAGGCGTGACAGGCGTGTTGAAACCATAGGGAACCCCGCCGCAGGATGGGTTGAACTCGGCCGTTTCAGCGACCGGTTCAGAACCCCAGCCGCGCGGATCGCGGCGACTTTACTGCACGAAACCGATAATGTCGCGGACTTCCTTCATGGTTTTTTCGGCCCGTGCCCGCGCCCTTTCGCCGCCGTCGCGCAGGACGCCGTCGATATAGGCGGTGTCGCCCATCAGACGGCGCATTTCGCCGTTGACCGGCGACAGGACCTCGACCGCAAGCTCGACGAGCGCCGGCTTGAACACCGAGAACTGCTGTCCGCCGAACTCCGTCAGCACGTCTTCCTTGGTGCGGTCGGACAGGGCTGCGAAGATGCCGACCAGGTTGTCGGCTTCGGGACGGCCCTTCAGGCCTTCGGTCTCGCTCGGAAGCGCGTCCGGATCGGTCTTGGCCTTGCGGATCTTCTTCGAGATCGTTTCGGCGTCGTCCATCAGGTTGATGCGCGACAGGTCGGATGGATCCGACTTCGACATCTTCTTGGTGCCGTCCTTCAGGCTCATGACGCGGGGCGCCGGGCCCTCGATCAGCGGTTCGACCATCGGGAAATAGGCGTGCACCGGCTCCTCGCCGACGGTGATGTCGATGCCGTAGCCGGTGCGGCGGATATGATCGACGAAGTCGAGATTGAACTTCATGGCGATGTCGCGGGTCAGTTCCAGATGCTGCTTCTGGTCCTCGCCGACCGGCACATGGGTGGCGCGGTAGACGAGAATGTCGGCTGCCATCAGGCTCGGATAGGCATAGAGGCCGAGCGAGGCCTGCTCGCGGTCCTTGCCGGCCTTGTCCTTGAACTGCGTCATGCGGTTCATCCAGCCGATACGGGCGACGCAGTTGAAGATCCAGGCGAGCTCGGCATGCTGCGGCACGGCCGACTGGTTGAAGACGATATGGCTCTTCGGGTCGATGCCGCTGGCGAGGAAGGCGGCCGTGATCGACCGGATCTGGCCCTGCATGTCGTCGTGGACGAGCTGCGCCGTCAGGGCGTGCAAATCGACGACGCAATAGATGCAGTCGTGATGTTCCTGCAGCGCGACGAACTTGCGGATCGCACCGAGATAGTTGCCGAGATGGAGGTTGCCGGTCGGCTGAACGCCGGAAAAGACCAGCGGCTTGAACTCACCCATGATTGTCCTCAACAGGCTGGTGGAGGGCCCGATCTGTCGATCGAAATACGCTGGCGCTTATGCACGCCGGATCGCCCACAATCAAGGGGCTGTTTCCCGCACCGCTCAGCCGGCAGGCTGAATGAGATCCCAGCGATTACCGAAGATATCCTGAAAGACCGCCACGGTCCCATAGGGTTCGTGACGCGGGGCCTCGAGGAAGGTCACCCCGGCGGCGAGATAGGCCGCGTGGTCGCGGGCAAAATCGTCGGTCTTGAGGAAGAAGCCGACCCGTCCGCCGGTCTGGTTGCCGATCGCCCGCACCTGATCGGCACCGTCCGCGCGGGCCAACAGCAGGGCCGCCCCCTCCCCGCCCTTCGGTTTGACCACGAGCCACCGCTTTCCATCCGGCTGGGGTGTGTCCTCGAGGCAGTCGAAACCGAGAATGTCGCAGTAGAAATTCCTGGCGCGGGCATAGTCATCGACAACGAGGGCGACGAGGAAAAGCGACTGGGAGGGCATGGGGGCTCCTGACTGGCGGCGGCTGGCGTGTTCGCAGAGCGAGGGAAGAAAGGCCGATTTGGTCGAAAAGTTAAGTCAATTTAACCATTGAGGCAGCACAAATCCAGAACTGAAGCAAACCGCTCCTTATTCACGTCACTTTTTGAAATGAAATACTATCCCGCAACCTAATCAGCCTTTCATGACGAAAGGTCCTTTCACGGGGGATGCCATGCGCATTACTTTTCGCATCGCGCTTGCCTGTCTTTTGGCACTCGGCTTCAATGCCACCGTCGAAGCCGGTGAGAGCCAGAAACGCCGCGTCACCAAGCTCAATCACGACTACACGGCGGCCTATACGCTGCAGCGGGTGAGTGTCAGGGCCAGCTGCTTTCCGACGAAACTGAAGGCGATTCTCGCCCATATCGCCGTGGAGACCAAGCGCAAGCCGATCATCACGTCGGGCCATCGCCCGCGTTCCGGCACATCGCAGCACAGCCACTGTTATGCGGCCGACATCCGCGTGCCCGGTGTCTCGGAAAAGCGCGTGCTCGCGGCGGCGGCGACCGCGCCCGGCATTGGCGGCATCGGTCGCTACTGCAACGGCCTGGTGCATGTCGACATCGGCCCGAAGCGCACCTGGACACACTGCAAGCGGCGCTAGACCAAGCGCCCGGTCAGACCCTCGGCTTGCGCTTGAGGTTCCGCCGCAGCATGCCGAGATCAGCGCCGCCGATGGCAAAGGCAATGGAAAAATAGACCACCATCGCGACGGCAACCAGACCGCCGAGCGCCGTGACCTGATGGAGCAGCGAGGCTTCCGGCGCCAGCCAGGACGACCAGTAGTCCGACAGGTAGACGAGCATGACCGCCATGATCGCCGCGGCGACGATGAGGCGCAGCGTGCGGGTTAGGAGTGCCCATTCCCAGGTCAGGTGGCCGCGCCGATACAGCGTGGCGAAGAGCAGCATCGTGTTGACCCAGCCGGCTGCCGCTTCGGCGACCGCGATGCCGCGCTCGGCCAGAATCGGAAAGAGCGAGATCGCCAGCGCCGAGTTGATCACCACGGAGATGCCGGTGAACCGCATCGGCGTACGGGTGTCCTCGCGGGCGTAGAAGCCCGGCTGCAGCGCCTTGATCATCACGAAGCCCGGCAAACCGATGCCGTAGATCGCCAGGATGGCGGCGACGACCGTGGTGTTCTCCTGCGAAAAGGCGCCGCGCTCGTAGAGCACGCGGATGATTTCGTCGGACAGAACCCAGAGCGCGGCCGCGGCCGGCAGCGTGAGGAACAGCACGAATTCCATCGAGCGGTTCTGGATATTGCCGGCCTCTTTCATGTGCCCGGACTTCAGCGCACGCGCGAGTTCGGGCAGCAGCACGACACCGACGGCCACGCCGACGACGCCGAGCGGCAGCTGGTAGATACGGTCGGCATATTGCAGGGCGGCAATCGCGCCTTCCTTGCCGGAGGCGATCGCCTGACCGATCAGCTGGTTGATCTGGGTGATGCCGCCCGTCACCGCAGCCGGTACGGCCAGCACCAGAAGGCGCTTCACATTCGGGGTGAAGCGCGGAAGCTTGAAGGCAATGCTCATGCCGGCATGGCGAACGCCGGCATAAACGACGGCCATCTGCAACAGGCCCGCGCCGAGCACCGACCAGGACAGGTACCAGGCGGTCAGAGCCGGGTCGGCGCCGCTGTAGAGCGCCCAGAGCAGCGCGCCGATCATCATCACGTTGAGAAAGACGGGGGCGATCGCAGCGGCGAAGAAATGGTGCAGCGAATTGAGCATGCCGGACAGCATGGCCGTCAGCGACATGCACATCAGATAGGGAAACATGACCACGGCGAGCCGGACCGTCAGCGAGAATTTTTCCGGATCGTCGGAAAAACCCGGCGCGATGACCCATCGCACCAGGAGCGGCATGGACAATTCCATGACGATGGTGATGAGCAGGAGCACCGAGAACAGGACGCCGAAGACCTCTTCGGAAAAGCGCTTGGCGCCGTCGACGCCGTTCGCCTCGATCTCCTTGGCGAAAAGCGGAACGAAGGCGGCATTGAAGGCCCCTTCGGCGAACAGCCGGCGGAAGAGGTTCGGAAAACGGAAGGCGGCATAGAAGACGTCGGCCATCGGCCCCGTGCCGAGGGCGGCCGCCATCAGCGTTTCGCGGGCGAAGCCGAACACGCGACTGCCGAGCGTCGCGCCGCCGACGGTCATGAACTTCTTCACCAGTCCCATGGTCAGACCTTGGCCTTCTTCTGGGCGGGCGCGGAGCGCTGGACGGCCTGGGCGATGATGCCGGACGGCATTCGGTCGCGCAGTTCGTCGCCCTGCTCAGCCATGACACCCTTCAGCTGGGTCACGATGCTGGCCTGGCGGTTCTCGTTGGTGATCTTCTGGCCAACCAGATCGGTGACGTAGAAGGTGTCGATGACCTTCTCGCCGAAGGTGGTGATGCGTGCCGAGTGGATGTCGAGCGACAGGTCGGACAGGACGGCGGTGATTTCCGCCAGCAAGCCGATGCGGTCGAGGCATTCGACCTCGACGACGGTGAACTTGTTGGAAAGGGCGTTGGAGATCGTCACATCCGGCTGGACGGGGAAGGTCTTGTTCTTCTTCTTGCCCTTGCTGCGCGTGGCGATGACTTCCGGAAGGCGCTTGTGGCCTGACAGCACGTCCTCGATCATCTTGCCGATGGTGGCGGCACGGCGCATCTCGTCCTCGTCGATCGGAAACTCGCGATTGATCAGGATGGTGTCGAGGGCTCGGCCGTCGGAGGTGGTGAAGATCTGCGCGTCGGCGATGTTGGCTCCGGCGGCCGCACAGGCACCGGCGATGATCGACAGCAGGCGCGGATGGTCGGGCGAGAGCACCGTGATCTCGGTGATGGCGTGAAAGGAATGGGTCCGCACCATGGTCGCCAGTGCCTTGCCCGCCTTGTCCGACTCGCGGATGAAATGGGCGTGACGGATCTGGTCCTCCAGCTCGACGGAGAGCAGGTAGGGCTCGTAGTGCAGCTTGGTATAGGTCTTCTGGTCCTTCTGGCTCCAGTTGCCGAGCGCCTTGCCGAGCTGTTCGGCGGCGTGCTTGGCGCGCTCCTTGCGCGAGACTTCCGAAAAACCGCCGGAGAGCAGAAGTTCGGTCTCGTAGTAGAGCGTGCGCAGCAGCTGGCCCTTCCAGCCGTTCCACACGCCCGGCCCGACGGCGCGGATGTCGCACACGGTCAGGACGAGCAGCATCTTCAGCCGGTCGAGCGACTGGACCTTGTCGGCGAAGTCGGTGATCGTCTTGCGGTCGTGCAGGTCGCGGGTCTGGGCGACCATCGACATCAGCAGATGCTGCTCGATCAGCCAGACGACGAGCTCCGTCTGCTTGGGGTTGAGGCCGAAGCGCGGGCAGAGCTTGCGCGCCACTTTCGCGCCGGCGATCGAGTGGTCTTCCTGCCGGCCCTTGGCGACATCGTGCAGCAGGACTGCCACATAGAGCGACTGGCGGTCCTCGATGCCCGGCATGAGCTTGGCGGCAAGCGGATGGATCTCCTCGGCCTTGCCCTTGTCGATCTCGGCGAGGACTTCCACCGTGCGGATCAGGTGTTCGTCGACCGTGTAGTGATGATACATGTTGAACTGCATCATCGAGACGATCTTGCCGAACTCCGGCACGAAACGGCCAAGCACGCCGGATTCGTTCATCCGGCGCAGGATCTGCCCCGGATCACGGCGCGAGGTCAGCACCGCGAGGAAAAGCCGGTTCGCCTCCTCGTTTTCGCGGAAATTATGGTCGATCAGGGCCAGCGAGCGGGTCACGGCCTTCAACGCATCGGGATGGAATTCCAGACCGTTCAGGTCGGCAACATGGAAGAGCCGCATGATCGAAACCGGATCGCGCTTGAACACCTCCGGAACGGCAAGCGCGATGCGGCCGCGATCCTCGATGAATTCCGGCGTGCCGGGGATCTTGCGCGGCCGGTTGGCGAAGCGGCCGATCACGCCGGTCAGGCCCGGAGCGGCTTTCGCCTGCTGTTCTTCCAGCGTCGCGCAGAAGATGCGGGTCAGGTCGCCGACATCCTTCGCCACCAGGAAATAGTGCTTCATGAAGCGCTCGACGGCCGAGAGACCGGGGCGCGGCTGATAGCCGAGATTGCGGGCGATCTCTGGCTGAATGTCGAAATACAGGCGCTCCTCCGGTTTGCCGGTCAGGTAGTGCATGTGGCATCGGACAGCCCAGAGGAAGTCGTCCGCCTTCTGGAACAGCTGCCATTCCTGGCGGGACAAGACGCCGAGACGGACGAGATCACCGGCATCGCGGACATGGTATTTGTACTTGGCGATCCAGAACAGGGTCTGCAGGTCGCGAAGCCCGCCCTTGCCTTCCTTGACGTTCGGTTCGACGAGGTAGCGGCTGTCGCCGGCCTTGCGGTGGCGCTCGTCGCGCTCGCCCAGCTTGGCGGCGATGAATTCCGGCGCGGTATTGTTGGTGACTTCCTGGTCGAACCGGCGCTGCAGTTCAGTGACGAGGCTTTCCTGGCCGCAGACGAAGCGGGTTTCGAGGATCGCGGTCCGGATCGTCATGTCGCCCTTCGACAGGCGCATGCACTCGTCGACCGTTCGCGTCGCATGGCCGACCTTGAAGCCGATGTCCCACAGCAGGTAGAGGATGAACTCGACGGCCTTGTGCATGTCGGCGGTCAGCTTCGGCGGGGTGAGGAAGAGGAGGTCGATGTCCGACCCCGGCGCCAGCGTGCCGCGGCCATAGCCGCCGACCGCCGACACGGCGACCATATCGGCCTTGTCGCGGTAGACATGCCGGACCACCAGATCGAAGATCACAGAGATCAGCTGGTCCTGGATCCAGGAAATGCGCTGGGCGCAATGAATGCCGCGGCCGTCGGCGAAGAGCTTGGCCTTCGCCAGGTCGCGTCCGTCGGCGCTCGCCTTTTTGAGGATCGGCAGCAGGCCAGCGCGAATGTCGAGCAGATGCCCGGCATGGGCGCGGGCGACGGCCTCGCAGTCGGCCTTGAGGGCGGCGACGTCGAGCAGGTCGCCGTATTCGAGTTCGGTCATGGCCATTGTTGCGGCTTGCTTTCCTGGCTTATCAGCCTGCCCGAGGGCCGGCGACGGATGGCGCTATAACGCCTTTCAGGCGCCTTGGACAGGGATATTAGCCGTCAAGGCTTGCCAAGTTGTTTCCTCAGATCATAGAGCGCGTCGAGCGCCTGGCGCGGCGTCATGTCGTCGAGATCGAGGCCTTTGAGCATTTCCTCGACCTTCGAGGGCCCCGCCTTCCGCGCCTCCTCCCGCCGCACCGCCACCTGGAAAAGCGGCAGGTCGTCGATCAGCGAACTCGCCGGGTTCTTGCGGTCGGCATCCTCCAGCCTTGTCAGCACGTCGCGCGCCCGGGCCACGACCGAGGCCGGTAGGCCGGCAAGGCGCGCCACCTGGATGCCGTAGGACCGGTCGGCGGCGCCGGGGCCGACCTCGTGGAGGAAGATGACGTCGTTGTCCCATTCCTTGACCCGCATGGTGACATTGGAAAGGCGGCCGAGCTTTTCCGAGAGCACCGTCAGTTCGTGGAAATGGGTGGCGAACAGCGCCCGGCAGCGATTGACCTCGTGCAGGTGCTCGACCGCCGCCCAGGCGATCGACAGGCCGTCGAAGGTCGCCGTGCCACGGCCGATCTCGTCGAGAATGACGAGCGAGCGCTCGGTCGCCTGGTTGAGGATCGCCGCCGTCTCGACCATCTCGACCATGAAGGTCGAGCGGCCGCGCGCCAGGTCGTCGGAAGCGCCGACGCGGGAAAACAGACGGTCGACCACACCGATATGGGCGGCGCCCGCCGGCACGAAGGAGCCCATCTGGGCCAGGATGGCGATCAGCGCGTTCTGGCGCAGGAAAGTCGACTTACCGCCCATGTTCGGGCCGGTCAGCAGCCAGATCGCCCCGTCCGAACCCGTCTCGGAGGGCGAGAGATTGCAGTCATTGGCGATGAAGGGGCTCGCCGACTGGCGGCGTAGCGCCTGTTCCACCACAGGATGGCGCCCGGCGACGATGGAAAACATGTTGCTGTCATCGACCAGCGGGCGGCAATAGCCCTGCTCCTCGGCAAGGGCCGCGAGTCCGGCTGCGACGTCGATCACGGCAAGCGCCCGCGCCGCCGCCTTGATCGGCTCGGCGGCGGCCACCACGTCCGCCGTCATCCGCTCGAAGGCTTCGAGTTCGATCGACAGCGCCTGGCCGGCGGCATTGGCGATGCGGGTTTCGAGATCGGCAAGCTCGGTCGTGGTGAAGCGCATGGCGCTTGCCATGGTCTGACGGTGAATGAAGCGGGCCTTGGCAGCCTCCCCTTCCGTCATCGTCCCGGAATTGCCGGCGGTCACCTCGATGAAATAGCCGAGCACGTTGTTGTGCTTGATTTTCAGCGACTTGATGCCGGTCTCCTCGGCATATTGCAGTTGCAGGCCAGCGATCACCCGGCGCGACTGGTCGCGGAGCGCCCGAACCTCATCAAGCGCAGGGACGGCACCGGCCTTGAGGAATCCTCCGTCGCGCTTCAGCAAGGGCAGGTCTTCGGCCAGCATGGCACCGAGCAGGTCGGCGAGGCCGTTGGGCAGGGCCTTGAGATCGGTGACGGCTGCGGCGAGTTCTTCGGGAAGAGCAACGTCTCCCAGCAGGGCCGCGACTTCCCCGGCCGCGGCGATCCCCTGCAGGATGGCACCGAGGTCGCGCGGGCCGCCGCGATCGAGCGCCAGGCGTGAAAGCGCGCGCGGCATGTCGGGCACCCGCTTCAGGCCGTCGCGCAGCCGATCGGAAAGTGAAGGCTCGGACAGCAGGAAGGCGACGGAATCCTGGCGGCCGGCGATGGCATCCGGATCGGTGAGCGGCGACATCAGCCGTTCGGCCATTAGGCGGGCGCCGCCGCCCGTGACCGTACGGTCGATGGCTTTCAGCAGCGAACCGTTGCGATCGCCCGACAGCGTCTTCACCAGTTCGAGATTCCCACGGGTGGCTGGGTCGATGAACAGGGTCGAGGCGGCGCTCTGGCGCTCGGGAAGCCCGAGCGGCGGGCGCTCGGAGATCTGGGTCTTCTCGACATAGGCGACGGCGGCGGCCGCCGCCGCAATCTCGGCGCGGCTGAACGAGCCGAAACCGTCCAGCGTCTTCACGCCGAAATAGCGGGCGATGCGACCCTCCGCCGCGGCGCTGTCGAACAGCACCGCCGGCTGGGGCACGACGACGCGGCCGAGCACGTCGAAGGCGGGTTTCAGCTCGGGATCGAAGAACAGGGTGTCGGCGACGATCAGCTCACGCGGCTCGATCCGCAGGATATCGGCGAGCAGGCGCCCCTCGTCTGTCTCGGCGAGACGGAAGATGCCGGTCGAGATGTCGATCCAGGCGATCGCCAGCTGCGGCGTGGAGCCGCCGCGGATGCGGGCGAGCGCCATCAGGTAGTTCGATTCCGATGGCGAAAGCAGCTTTTCCTCGGTCAGCGTGCCGGGGGTGACCAGGCGCACGACGTCGCGCTTGACTACCGATTTCGATCCGCGCTTCTTCGCCTCGGCCGGGTCCTCCACCTGCTCGCAGACCGCCACCCGAAAGCCGAGCGAGATTAGCTTCTGCAGGTAATCGTCGGCGGCATGGACCGGCACGCCGCACATCGGGATGTCCTGGCCGAGATGCTGGCCGCGCTTGGTCAGGGTGATGCCGAGGGCGCGCGAGGCGTCGACGGCGTCCTCGAAGAACAGCTCGTAGAAATCGCCCATCCGGTAGAACAGCAGGCTGCCCGGATTGTTGGCCTTGATCTCGATATACTGTTCCATCATCGGGGTGGCGGACGCGCGGCTTTCCTCCGAGGCAAGCTCGGCGGCGTTCAGGACCTCGTTGGTGGGGGCGCTGTTGATTGTCACTGTCTAAAGTTTTCTTGAAAAGGAAGTCGTGCAACACTAACGACCTATAGCAAACAAAAACAACCACCAAGGACAGCCGGCGCAAGGCTGCCCACAACAAGGTTCGAGGGAACATGGCAAGCAAGGATCGCAACCCGCGCAGCAAGACGTCCGTCACGGAGCAGGAAGCGCTCGACTTTCATTCGCAGGGACGCCCCGGCAAGCTGGAGATCACCCCGACCAAGGCCATGGCCACCCAGCGCGACCTTTCGCTCGCCTATTCGCCGGGCGTCGCCGTGCCGGTGAAGGCGATCGCCGCCGATCCGGCAACCGCCTACGACTACACGACGCGCGGCAACATGGTCGCCGTCATCTCCAACGGCACGGCGATCCTCGGGCTGGGCAATCTCGGCGCGCTGGCCTCCAAGCCGGTGATGGAGGGCAAGGCCGTGCTCTTCAAGCGCTTCGCCGACGTCGATTCGATCGACCTCGAGGTCGATACGGAGAATGTCGAGGAATTCATCAACTGCGTGCGCTATCTCGGCCCGTCCTTCGGCGGCATCAATCTCGAGGACATCAAGGCACCCGACTGCTTCATCATCGAACAGCGGCTGCGCGAGATCATGGACATCCCCGTCTTCCATGATGATCAGCACGGCACGGCGATCATCGCCGCGGCCGGCCTGATCAACGCGCTCGAACTGACCGGCCGCGACTTCAAGACCACGAAGCTGGTGTGCAACGGCGCCGGCGCTGCCGCGATCGCCTGCATCGAACTCATCAAGGCGATGGGCTTCAATCCCGCCAACATCATCCTGTGCGACACCAAGGGCGTGATCTACCAGGGCCGCATCGAGGGCATGAACCAGTGGAAGTCGGCGCATGCGGTCAAGACAGACCGCCGCACGCTGAAGGAAGCCATGGAGGGCGCCGACGTCGTGCTCGGCCTGTCGCAGAAGGGCGCCTTCTCCTCCGACATGATCCGCTCGATGGCGGCAAACCCGATCATCTTCGCCATGGCCAATCCGGACCCGGAAATCACGCCGGAAGAAGTCTCCGAGATCCGCGACGACGCAATCATGGCAACCGGGCGCTCGGATTATCCGAACCAGGTCAACAACGTGCTGGGCTTTCCCTACATCTTCCGCGGGGCGCTCGACGTGCGCGCGTCGCAGATCAACGACGCGATGAAGATCGCCGCTGTGCGGGCGCTTGCAAGCCTGGCGCGCGAGGACGTGCCGGACGATGTCGCTGCTGCCTATCAGGGCAACCGGCCGCGTTTCGGCGCCGAATACATCATTCCCGTGCCCTTCGATCCGCGCCTGATCTCGGCCATTCCGGTCGCGGTTGCCAAGGCGGCCATGGAGACCGGCGTTGCACGCAAGCCGATTGAAGATCTCGGCGCCTACAGCCGCGAGCTTTCGGCCCGGCGCGATCCGATCGCCGCCACGACCCAGCACCTCTATGAGCGGGTGCGCCAGAACCCGAAGCGGGTCGTCTTCGCCGAGGGCGAGGAGGAACAGGTGATGCGGGCGGCGATCTCCTTCGTCAACCAGGAGCTCGGCACCGCCATCCTGCTCGGCCGCGATGCGCCGCTGAAGGAAACCGCCGAACGCGCCGGCATCGACCTCGACCGTCCCGGCATCGAGGTCGTCAACGCCCGCGTCTCGAACCGCGTCGACGCCTATACCGAATATCTCTACTCGCGCCTGCAGCGCAAAGGCTACCTGCACCGCGACTGCCAGCGCCTGATCAACACCGACCGCAACCACTTCGCCGCCTGCATGGTGGCGCTCGGCGACGCCGACGCCATGGTGACGGGCACGACGCGCAACTACTCGACCGCGCTGGAGGACGTGCGCCGCTGCATCGATCCGCAGCCGGGCCACCGGGTGATCGGCGTCTCGCTGGCGCTGACCCGCGGCCGCACGGTGCTGGTGGCCGACACCGCCGTCCACGACATGCCGACGGCAGAGGAACTCGCCGACATCGCCGAGGAAGCGGCCGGCCTTGCCCACCGCCTCGGCTACGAGCCGCGCGTCGCGCTTCTCGCCTATTCGACCTTCGGCCATCCGACCGGCGAGCGTTCCGAGCGGCTCCGCGAAGCGGTGAAGATCCTCGATGCACGCCGCGTCAACTTCGAATATGACGGCGAAATGGGGGCCGACGTGGCGCTCAACGCGCATCGCATGGAGCAGTATCCGTTCTGCCGCCTGTCGGGCACCGCCAACGTGCTCGTCATGCCGGCGATCCACTCGGCTTCCATCTCGACCAAGATGCTGCAGGAACTCGGCGGCTCAACCGTGATCGGCCCGCTGCTGGTCGGGCTGGAGAAATCGGTGCAGATCGCCCAGATCGGCGCCAAGGACACCGACATCGTCAACATGGCGGCGATTGCCGCCTACAATGCCGGGGAATGAATCTGACCCGGGGCGGCTTTCGCGAGCCGCTCCATGTCCTCGGCCAGCTCCTCTTTCAGCCAGCGGCGGAACGCCGCGACCTTGGGGTCGGGACGGGCCGTATCGGCAGTGACAAGATAATGGCCGTCCCCCGTCGCCACCCAGGGTCCAAAGGGCACGACCAGCTGGCCGGCCCGTATCGCATGGGACGCGATGGTCTGCCAGGCGAGCATCACGCCCTGGCCGGAGATCGCCGAGTCGAGGCAGAGTGACGCCTCGTTGAAAACATGGCGCACATTCACGGGCCTTCCCGCGAGACCGACTGCGCCGAGCCAGACTTCCCAGCTGAACATGGCCCTCCCGTCGATGATGGCCGGCAGTTCCAGGAGATCCTCCGGAGCGGACAGCCGTTCGGCGAGGGCCGGCGCGCAGACCGGAAAGATCCTCTGTTCGAGCAGCAGTTCGGCGCGCGCTCCCGGCCATTGCCCCTTGCCGACGCGAATGCAGAGATCGACGTCGGACACCGCCGGATCGACAAGCCGGGTGGTGGCGTCGATCCGCAGGTTGATGTCGGGGTGGCGCTCGGAGAATGCCCCCAGCCGGTAGACCAGCCAGCGCGCGGCGAAGACGGGTGCGACCGAGATCGTCAGCAGGTCGTCATTGCGGTGATGGGCGGCAGCGACCGCGCCGGACAGCAAGCGAAAGGCCTCGGCCAGCCGGGGCAGGATGTCGCGGCCTGCCTCGGTCGGCACCATGCCCTTCGGCTGGCGCTCGAAGAGCTTGTGGTGCAATTGCTGCTCGGCCTTGATCACCTGCTGGCTGACGGCACCGACCGACACGCCCAGCTCTTCGGCCGCGGCCGGAAGCGAGCCCAGCCGGCCGACCGCCTCCACCGCACGCAGACCGTTCAGATGGATGAGATTGAGATTTCGCATATAGCTTTTCTAAAGGCTCTCCCCACGAAACTCAATTGCGAGGCATGCCTGGATAACCGAGTATCGCGCAGAAGAAACCCACGGCCGAAAGCTCCGCCAAGCCGGCCTTCGTCTTAACGCGTCAGGGAAGGAGCGTGCCGATGCTGAAGTTTCTCTTCGGTCGCCAGCAATCCCGGAAAAACTGGAGAGGGGCGGACGAGGACTGGTCGCGGGACCCGCTCTCCCATCCGGACATCGCCGCCATGTCGACGCGCGAGCTTGCCGACCTGCCGCTCGTGCCACCGCCGAGCGACGGGCATGACTACGAAGCGGTCAGCAGGAAGAGCCCGCGGTCAGGCGAAGCCATGGGCAGAAACCGGGCTGTCAGGTGATCAGCTGGCGAACCGGCCCGCGTCGGCACCGTAATAGTTGCGATAGCGGTCGGAAATGCTGGAGATCGGCAGCACGATCAGGGCGTCGGTGGTGTTGAAGGCGTGGTCGACCACCGCGCCCTCGCCGATCATCGCGCCAAGCCGCAGATAGCCCTTGATTAGCGGCGGCATGGCGGCAAGGGCCTTGCGCGGGTTGATCGCCTCGACCGGCATCAGGTCCATTTCGCGATAGAGTCCCGGCAGGGCCCGGACAGCCCATTCGCCGCGCGCCACTGCGTGGTGGTAGAGGAAGGAGAGCGCCAGCGCATGCTCCTCCGGCCGGATGCCGGGGAAAGAACCGCAGCCGAACATGGCGTCGACACGGTGCATCAGTGCATAGGCCCAGCAGCCCTGCCACAGGAGTTCGACGGTGCGCTTGGTGCGGTATTCCGGCAGGACACAGGAGCGGCCGAGTTCCATGAAGCGCTTTTCCGGATGACGCGCCATCAAGGATTCAACCTCGAATTCGGTCGCCGAGTAGAAGCCGCCGTGGTTTCGCGCCACGTCATGGCGCAACAGGCGGTAGGTGCCGACGATCTGGTCCTCGGGATCCCCCTCGACCGAGCAGTCCAATACCAGGAGATGATCGCAGACAGCGTCCCATGCATCGATGTCGCGCTTGCGGCGCGTCGCGTCCGGGGCGATCTTTGCCCCCATCTCCTCGATGAACACACGGTAACGAACCGCCTGCGCGGCGTCGATCTCGCGCTCGTTGCGGGCAATCCGGGTTTCGAGATTGCCGATGCGCCCGAGCAGGCCTTCCGACGGCCTGGCCGCCGCGCCATTGGACTGCGCAGCACCATCGACCAGGGACACTCGATCCAAAAGTTCAATGCTCATAGCGACTCGTCCATCTTGTGTTCAGTGCCATAAACCATGGATCTGCGACAAGAAAGTGACAGGGCCTGCGGCATAATCGCGGCGTGCCACGCCGGCCCCTCAGCTTCACCTGCGTCGTCGAATATCCGATCTGCGGCATGCTGTAGATTACGCCTCCGATGCACGGTGCGCCAGTATCTCGTCGACCAGAATGAGAAACGCGCCGACCGAAATGAAGCTATCGGCAAGGTTGAAGACGGCAAAGGACCAGGTCTGCGTATAGAACAGCACGTAATCGACGACATGGCCGTAGATGAAGCGGTCGATGATGTTGCCGAGCGCCCCGGCGATGATCATGGCAAAGCCGAGATGAGCGATGTGATGCCCCGGGCCCGTGCGACCCCATAGCCACATGACGAAGGCGACGATGGCGATGCGCAGCCCGACGATGAACCAGCCTTGGGCGTCGGCCAGCATGGAGAAGGCCACGCCGAGATTGTGCGTGCGATAGAGCGCCAGCATCGGCATGATTGGCACGGCCTCGTGCAGCGGCAGGTAAAGCTCGACGGCAAGCTTGATCGCCTGGTCGAGCAGCAAGGCGACGACGATGAAGATGGCGGCCGGTAAGGGCCGGCTGAAGGGTGCGAGGAAAGCGTTCATTGCGGCTTGTCGAGGCTCAGAAGGTGCCGACGCACTTCGAACAGCATGACGCCGGTCGCGACGGCGAGATTGAGGGAATCGGCGCGGCCGACCTGCGGAATGCGGGCCAGCGCATCGGCGGCTCCCGCCAGATCGTCCGGCAGGCCGGATTGCTCGTTGCCCATCATCAGCACGACCGGCCTGCTGCGGTAGTCGATGGTGCGGTAGTCGACCGCGCCGGCGAGATGGGTCGCGACGAGCCGCGCACCGCTGTCCTTCTTCCAGCGCAGAAAGTCGGCGGGCGTCGTCTTGACCAGCGGCACGGCGAAGAGTGAGCCCATCGTGGCGCGCACGGTTTCCAGCGAAAACGGATCGGTGCAGTCGCCGACCAGGATCACGCCCGAAGCGCCGGCCGCGTCGGCGGTGCGGATGATGGTGCCGAGATTGCCGGGATCACGAACGCGGTCGAGCGCCACCCAGGTCTCCGATGCGGAAGGACGGACATCCTTCAGCGCCATCCAGCGCTGCTCGAACACGCCGGCGACCATCTGCGGATTATCGCGACGGGTGATTGCCGACATCACCTTCTCGCTGACCTCAAGCACCAGGCCGCCGGAAGCGATGGTGCGGGCGGCGACCTTTTCGACCATGGGCTTGCCCTTGGCCGCCTTGGAATAGATCAGCGTCCGGATCGTCCAGCCGAGTTCGAGCGCGTCGATGACCAGCTTCAGGCCTTCCGCCATGAAGGTCTTCGTCTCGTCACGCGCCTTCTTCAGCGACAGCGCCTTGATGTCCTTGATGATCGGGTTGGCGAGGCTGGTGATTTCCTTCACCTGGCCGACGCGGCGCGGACCGTCGTTTCTGTAGTCGTCGCTCATTTCGGCACCCAGCGGCTGAAAAGGGAGGTCGAAAGCGCCCGTCCCGGCGTCTTGCCGTCGAGGCCAGCCTCGCGGATCACCAGTTCGCCCGACTCGACCAGGCCGCCCTTGCCGCGCATCGTCTCGCGCATCAGTTCGTGAATCGAGTAGAAGCTCGCGCGGATCGAATAGGCGGTCAGCACCAGGCCGAGCGCCTTGGGCGCCAGGAGTTCGCGGCAGACGTCGAGCATCAGCGGCAGGTGCTCGAACAGGTGCCAGACCTCGCCGTTCGGCCCGCGGCCAAATTTCGGCGGATCGGTCAGGATAATGTCATAGCGATGGCCGCGCCGTTCCTCGCGCTGGATGAACTTCATCGCGTCGTCGCAGATCCAGCGGATCGGCGCCTTGTCGAGCCGGCTCAGCGACTGGTTCTCGCGCGCCCAGCCGATCGCCTTCTTGGACGCATCGACATGGGTGACCTCGGCCCCGGCGGCGGCGGCAACGAGAGAGGCGACGCCGGTATAGCCGAACAGGTTCAGCACCTTCAGCGGCCGGCCGGCCGTCTCGATGCGCTCCTTCATCCAGGTCCAGTGGGCGATCTGTTCGGGAAACACGCCGACATGACGGAAGGAGGTGAAGCGGCCGAGGAAATCGACGCCGAGCAGCGACAGCGGCCAGGTTTCGCCGAGCGCCTCACGCGGAAAGCGCCAGCGGCCCATGCCGTCCTCGTCGGTATCGCCGGTGAAGATCGCGTCGGCGCGCTCCCAGACATGCGCCGGCAGCGCCTTCGGCCACAGGGCCTGGCCCTCGGGCCTGACGACGCGATAGGGGCCGTATTGCTCAAGCTTCTCGCCCTCGCCGCTGTCGATCAGGTGGAAGTCGCCGGCACCCTGGGATTCGAGGATCAGCGGCACGCGCTCGGCCGGGCGTTCTCCGGTCCGCACCATCAGCGTGCGCTGGGGCTCGGCGGGCGCCTTCACGGGTTCCGATACCGGAGGGGCGTCGGCCGGCCGCGGCGCGCGCGTCGCGCTTTCGGGACGACGATCGCCGCGCGGCTTGAAGGGTACGGCCTTTTCCGCCTCGCGCGGGCCGCCCTTGACGGGCTTGGTCGCCTTGCCGGCTTTTCCGGCGGATGCCTTCTGCATCGGCCGGCGTTCCTTGTTCTTCACACGCTGATCCTGCTTGTCCTGAAATTGAGCGAAACGCCTTAGCACCACCGCCATGCAGGGAAAAGCGCTTTCACGATGCCACGGCCGTTCCCTCGCCGGGAAACGGCGTCACTTGGCCGGCAATTGCGGAAGCCCGCGACCGGCGATCTCTTCGGCGCGGCTCTTGTGGCGATCGGCTTCCGCCTGCCAGCGCACCGCCGAGCGGGATTCGGTGCGGGCCTTCTTGCGATACTTGCCCTGGGCGAGCCAGGTCGCGGCAGAGCCCAGCAGCAGGCCGAGGATGAGCGCGAGGAACAGGAAGACGAAGAACGGCGCGGTCAGCGACAGAAGCGCATCGTCGGGCTTGAACGGATTGAGCGCCAGGGTGACGGCCTGCCGATTGGCGACCGACAGGACGATCAGCACGATCGCCAGGGGCACGAAGACAACCAGACTGACGACTTTCTTGACCATAGCGCATTACTCCTCGGCGGCTTACCACCACGCATCCGGGTTCAACTCGGCGGATGCCTCCAAGTTAAGCCCGACCGGGGGCTTTTCAAGCGCGCCGGGCTTCGATCTCTTATTCGTCGCCTTCGTCGGCCATGCCGGGGTTGAGCCGCTCGCGCAGTTCCTTGCCGGTCTTGAAGAACGGGACCCATTTTTCTTCGACGAAGACGGTCTCGCCCGTGCGCGGATTGCGTCCCGACCGCGACGGCCGGTTCTTCACCGAAAAGGCGCCGAAGCCGCGCAATTCGACGCGATTGCCCGCCGCGAGCGCGTCGGTGATCTCGTCCAGCACCGCATTGACGATATTTTCCACGTCACGATGATAGAGGTGCGGATTACGCGCCGCGACAATCTGCACCAGTTCCGACTTGATCACGCGCGCCCCCTGAATGGTTGAGTAAACCTTGGTCGCTCCAAACGTGCCAAACCAAAAAAGCAGCGTCAAGGAACAACTTAACCAGCCCGAGGCGATCTGCCGGGCCGCCGGTAAAACACCACAATGTCACGCGATAATCAACCTTCGCGGTCGCATTGGGGCATCTCGTGCGCCCGGGATCGGTCGGAACCTTTGCCGATGGGCGATCGGGCACTCAGAATGCGCCGCGGCTTGTATTCGCAGACGCAATTTCCATATTGGCAAGAGAACGCAATAATGCGAAATGTCAGCCGGATTCCTCCCAAAGCGTTTCCGGGCGGGCGAACCCGAACAGGCCTCATGCATGCTGAATCGCGTAGACTATAGTGCGACGACCGCTGGCGGCCGGCCAGGCGGCGATCCCTATCGTCTTGCGGTCAGCCACTCGGCGCGCGTCAAGCGGCTGAAGATCCTGCTGCCGATCGGCGCCTTCATCATTTCGCTCGCCTTTTTCGGCGTCTCCGTGGTCAGGGCCTACCTGCCGGAAAACCTGCAGATTGCCTCCGCCAAGATCGAGAACGGCAAGGTCGTGATGGAAAAGCCGGCGATCGCCGGGCGCAACGAAGACGGCATCAGCTATTCGATGCGCGCCGAGCGCGCGCTCCAGGACATCAAGAATCCGAACATCATCGCACTCGAGACGATCGCCGCCGCGGTTCCGCTAAACGAGAAGATCATCGCCAGAGTCGAGGCCCTGAGCGGCGTCTTCGATCGCTCTTCCGACCTTCTCGACATGGACAAGCCCTTCACCATCAAGCTGTCGACCGGTCTCGAAGCCAGCTTCCAGTCGGCCCATCTCGACATCAAGGGCGGCAAGATGGAGACGAGCGAGCCGGTCGCCATCAAGGCCGACGAAGCGTCCATTGTTGCGCAGTCGCTCAAGATAACGGATAAGGGACGCATTATCACTTTTCAGGGCGCCGTTCGGGTGAACATCCAACCCTCCGCCATCCGCAAAACGGGCAATTGAGAGCCGGGCCAGTCATGATATTCGAACGCCGCACACCGCTTCTGCCGACCGGCCTGCTAATCGCCACGGGCTTCGCGCTCATGGCCGCATCTCCGGCCGCGCTCGCCCAATCGACGAAGAGCAATCTGAACGGCCTCAAGCTGTCGAACGAACAGCCGATCCAGATCGAGAGCGATGCGCTTGAGATCCGCGAGCAGGAGAAGACCGCGCTGTTCTCCGGCAATGTCAAGGTCGTGCAGGGCACGACCACGCTGCAGTCCGGCAACATGACGGTGCATTACCGCGGTGAAGGCACCAGTGTCACCAACGGCGATGCCGACATCGAGAAGATCGACGTGACGGACAAGGTGTTCCTATCTTCGGGAACGCAGCAGGCGACCGCCGACAAGGGCACCTTCAATCTCGACGCCCAGGTCTTCGTCCTCGAGGGCGACCGCGTGGTGCTGTCGGAAGGCCAGAATGTCTTTGTCGGCTGCAAGCTGACGGTGCAGATGAATTCCGGGGAAGCAAAGCTCGACAGTTGCGGCGGCCGGGTGCAGATCCAGCTCGACCCCAAGTCCCAGAAGAAGAATTAGTAGCATCGGCCCCAACGTGAAGATTCCCGTCGTCTCAGACCTGATCGGCGCAAAGCAGGCGCAGCCGCCGAAGCCTGCGGAGACGCGCCTGGACAAGGCGCGCTACGAGGGCACGCTGATCGCCCACGGCCTGACGAAGAGCTACAACACGCGGCGCGTGGTCAACGGTGTTTCGCTCGTCGTGCGCCGCGGCGAGGCGGTCGGCCTTCTCGGTCCGAACGGCGCCGGCAAGACGACCTGCTTCTACATGATCACCGGCCTCGTTCCCGTCGATGCGGGCACCATCGCCATCAACGGCAATGAAGTGACCGGCATGCCGATGTATCGGCGCGCGCGCCTCGGCGTCGGCTACCTGCCTCAGGAAGCGTCGATCTTTCGCGGCCTGACGGTCGAGGAGAATATCCGGGCGGTTCTCGAACTGCACGAGAGCGACCGCAAGAAGCGCGAAGCCAAGCTCGACGAGTTGCTGAGCGAATTCCATATCGAGAAGCTTCGCAAGGCACCGGCCGTGGCGCTGTCGGGGGGCGAGCGCCGCCGCCTCGAAATCGCCCGGGCGCTGGCCACGGACCCGACCTTCATGCTGCTCGACGAGCCCTTTGCCGGCGTCGACCCGATCTCGGTCTCCGACATCCAGAACCTGGTGCGCCACCTGACGGCCCGCGGCATCGGCGTGCTGATCACCGACCATAATGTGCGTGAAACGCTCGGCCTGATCGACCGCGCCTACATCATCCACGCCGGTGAGGTCTTGACCCACGGACGCGCCAACGACATCGTCAACAATGCCGATGTGCGCCGGCTCTATCTCGGCGACAAGTTCAGCCTCTGACCCCCCCTACTTAAGAAATTCGCCTGCTCTCCACGGTTCGACTTGACCAAACCCTCCAAAAAAGCAATTTTTGGGCCAAGTGGAGTTTAGCGGAACTTCCGGCACCATTGCGCTGGAGATTCCGGGGGAATGTAGGGGAGTTTCGCGTCCGCATGGCTTTGTCGGCCAACCTATTCCTGCGCCAGAATCAGTCCCTGGTCATGACACCGCAACTGATGCAATCCATCCAGTTGCTGCAGATGACCCATCTTGAACTGATTCATTTCATCTCGCAGGAGGTGGAGAAAAATCCGCTGCTCGAGATGGCGTCCGACGACGGTGAACCGATCGGCGAGCCACGGTCCGGCGGCAATGACGACGCGCAGTCGACCGCCCAGGCGGACGGCAATGCGAGCGACGAGGGCCGCAGCGCGGGCAACACGCTCGACAGCGAATGGTACGAGCCTGGCCATGGCAACAGCCTCAACGAGCGTCTCGACTCCAACTTCGACACCGCACTTTCCGACGAAGGCACGGCCACCCGGGCTGATGCCCCGGAACTGCTCGGCCAGTGGAAATCGATGCCGGGCGGGGGGGCGGAATCGGGCGAGGGTTACGATCTCGACGATTTCGTCGCGGGCCAGATCAGCATCCGCGACCATCTAAGCCAGCAGGTTCCCTTCGCGCTTGCCAAGCCGGGCGATCGGCTGATCGCCGCGGTCCTCACCGACCATCTCGACGAGGCCGGCTATCTGCGGGCCGACCTGGCTGAAGTTGCCACGCGCCTCGGCGAAAGCGTCGAACGCGTTGCGGCCGTTCTGGACGTGCTGCAGAACCTCGATCCGCCCGGCATATTTGCCCGATCCTTGAGCGAATGCCTCTCGATCCAGCTCAGGCAGCGCAACCGGCTGGACCCGGCCATGCAGTCGCTGGTCGACAATCTCGAGTTGCTCGCCAAGCGCGACTTCAACACCCTGAAGAAGCTCTGCGGCGTCGACGAGGAAGATCTCATCGACATGCTGGCCGAGATTCGCAAACTGAACCCCAAGCCGGGCAGCGGCTTCGAGAACACCATTCTCGAGTCGGTCATACCGGACATCGTCGTGCGCCCGGCGCCGAACTGCACCTGGCAGGTCGAACTCAATCCGGATGCCCTGCCCCGCATTCTCGTCAATCAGAATTACGTGACGGCGGTCGGCAAGGGCAGCAAGGCATCCGACAAGGACCAGGCCTTCCTGTCGGAGTGCCTGCAGAACGCCAACTGGCTGACGCGCAGCCTCGACCAGCGCGCCCGCACGATCGTCAAAGTGGCCTGCGAGATCGTCCGGCAGCAGGATGCCTTCCTGCAGCACGGCGTCGACCATCTGCGTCCACTCAATCTCAAGACCGTGGCCGACGCGATCAAGATGCACGAGTCGACCGTCAGCCGAGTCACCTCCAACAAGTACATGCTGACCCCGCGCGGGCTGTTCGAGCTCAAGTATTTCTTCAGCGTCTCGATCAATTCGGCCGAAGGCGGCGACAATCACTCGGCCGAGGCGGTGCGCCACCGCATCCGCACGATGATCGCCCAGGAGAGCCCGGAGGCGGTGCTGTCCGACGACGACATCGTGCATACGCTGAAGTCGGCGGGCGTCGATCTGGCGCGCCGCACCGTGGCAAAATACCGCGAGGCGATGAACATTCCGTCGTCGGTACAGCGGCGTCGCGAGAAGCGAGCGATTGCCAAGGTCGCGGCAATTTAGGATTGCGCAAATACGGGTCAGGTTGAGGAAAAGTTAAGAAGACATTGACTTTTGCAGGCGGCAGGGCTAGAAGCCCGCCGCGATCGATACGGGTTCACAGACGGTCCGACTTATCCCCAGCACACGCCCGGCATACAGGAAACGAACCGACATTAGCGCTCGAAAAGCTTGGATGCGGAAGGGGCTTGGCGTAAACTGATCTCGCCAACCAATGATAAGAAGGGAAACGCCATGAGTGTTCGTGTATCCGGCAAACATATGGAAATCGGCGATGCTTTCCGGCAGAAGATCGGTGAGCGGGTCGAGGACGCCGTCACGAAGTACTTCGACGGAGGGTATTCGGGTCAGGTTACCGTGACCAAGTCGGCAGCCGCTGCAGCGCAGTTCGTGGCCGATTGCATGGTGCACCTGGATGCGGGTGCCAACCTGCAGGCCACCGGTTCCGCCAATGACCCGCAGATCGCTTTCGACATGGCAGCGGACCGCATCGAGAAGCGCCTGCGCCGCTACAAGCGCAAGCTCAAGGATCACCACCCGGCCAACCAGTCCAATCCGTCGATCGAGATCGCCTACACGGTCATGGACGCAGTGCCGGACGAACACGATGAATTGCCCGAGGACTACGCGCCGACGATCGTCGCCGAAAGCACCAAGCGGCTGCGCACCATGTCGGTGGCCAATGCCGTCATGGCGCTCGACATGACCGACGAACCGGTCCTGCTGTTCCGCAGCCCGGGCAATCAGGAAGTCAACATCGTCTACCGTCGCACCGACGGCAATATCGGATGGATCGATTCCGCCAACATCAAGGGCTGAAGAGCCCAATGGCAGGCGGCGGCCCGCCGCCGCTTGCTTCACCTTGTCTCGGCGGCATGAAGGATTTTGAAATGGCCTTGGCAGATTTGCTGCAACAAGATGCGGTCGTCCCCGCCCTGCGGGTGAATTCCAAGAAGCAATTGCTGCAGGAATTGGCGGCCAAGGCCGCGAAGCTGACCGGCATCCCCGAGCGGGAAATCTTCGACGTCATCCTGCAGCGCGAGCGGCTCGGCTCCACCGGGGTGGGCAATGGCATCGCCATTCCGCACGGCAAGCTCAATCGCATCCACACCATTACCGGCATCTTCGCGCGGCTTGAGACGCCAGTCGACTTCGAGGCCCTCGACGACCAGCCGGTCGATCTCGTGTTTCTGCTGCTTGCGCCCGAAGGGGCCGGCGCCGATCACCTGAAGGCGCTGTCGCGCATCGCCCGCGTGTTGCGCGACCAGGACCTGGTGGCCAAGCTGCGCGCGACCGATTCCGCTTCGGCCATCTATGCCTTCCTCAACGAGGAACAGGCTTCGAACGCCGCCTGACGACAAAGGCAGACTGCAAGAAAAAAGCGCCCGTCGGGCGCTTTTTTTTG
Source organism: Allorhizobium sp. GW101-3B10 (assembly GCF_059424725.1). Classification (NCBI taxonomy): domain Bacteria; kingdom Pseudomonadati; phylum Pseudomonadota; class Alphaproteobacteria; order Hyphomicrobiales; family Rhizobiaceae; genus Allorhizobium; species Allorhizobium sp. GW101-3B10. The sequence goes on from NZ_JBWKZR010000001.1 coordinate 3,504,724, forward strand.
TTCGGTGCTTGCGCCTGGCAGTTCAGGCGTTCTTGGCGTCCGCAGCCTCGCCGTTGGCCTCGGCCTTCGGGCCGCCCTTGGCGACGCCGACCATGGCGGGGCGAAGCACGCGGTCGCCGATGGCGTAGCCAGCCTGGACCACCTGCACGACGGTGTTGTTCGGCACGTCCGGATTGGGAATTTCGAACATCGCCTGGTGGAAGTTCGGATCGAACTTCTGGCCTTCCGCCTCGATCTTGCGAACGCCATGGCGCTCGAGCGTCGAAAGCATGCCGCGTTCAGTCATTTCCACGCCTTCGATCAGCGCCGAAAGCCCGGCATCGGCGGCGGCACGGGCCTCGTCCGGCAGTGCTTCGAGCGCGCGGCGCAGATTGTCGGATACCGCCAGCATGTCCCGGGCAAAGCCGGTGACGGCATAGGTCTTGGCGTCCTTCAGCTCGCGCTCGGTGCGGCGACGCAGATTGTCCATCTCCGCGGCCAGGCGCAGGAAACGGTCGCGCAGTTCGGCATTTTCGGCCTTCAGCGCCTCCAACGGGTCGACCGCTTCCTCGCCGGGCGTGGTCGCTGCGTCCTGTGCCATATCGGCTGCGGCGGTCTCGCCAGCCGTTGCGTCAGGTCCGTTGTTGTTGGCTTCGTCGGTCATGACGTCCTCCGAGTGACAGTGTTTGGAATTCGTGCCCGATATCAGGGTTTAAGGTGGAAAAATCAAGGCTTGGGCGAAAGAAGTCTCACGCCCAGCGGCTAAAGCCCCGTCCGGGACAGTCGCGCCATCAGCTGGGCCGTGTAGTCGACCATCGGCACGATGCGGGAATAGTTGAGCCGCGTCGGGCCGATGACGCCGACGGCGCCGACGATCCGGTCCTCGCCGTCGCGATAGGGCGCGACGATCAGCGAGGAGCCGGAAAGCGAAAAGAGCTTGTTTTCCGAGCCGATGAAGATGCGCACGCCGGGGCCGCTTTCGGCGAGATTGAGGATCTCGATCAGGCTTTCCTTGCGCTCCAGGTCGTCGAACAGCAGCCGCAGCCGGTCGATGTCTTCCGAACCGGCGAGCCCTTCCAGCAGGTTGGCTCGGCCGCGCACGATCAGCCGCGTCGGCTTTTCCTCGTCGCTGCCGCCGGACCAGACGGCAAGGCCGCGCTCCACCAGATCCTGCGACAGGGTGTCGAGTTCGCCGGCCACCTGCTGCTTCAGCCGCACGAGCTGGGTTCGCAGTTCCGGCAGCGTCTGGCCGGTCATGTTGGCATTGAGGAAATTCGCCGCCTCGGTCAGCTGCGAGGCGGTGATGCCGGCCGGCAGGTCGATGATACGGTTTTCGACCTGGTTATGCTCGCCGACCAAAACGGCCAGCGCCTTGGTCGGCTCCAGCCGGATGAATTCGACATGTTTGAGAATGGGGTCGTTCTTGGCCGAGATGACCAGGCCCGCGCCGCGCGACAGGCCGGAGAGCATGCGGCTTGCCTCGGTGAGCAGGTTTTCCATCGGCTGGGCCGGACCCGGTGGCCGGATCTGCCGCTCGATGCTGCCGCGTTCCTCGGCGGTCAGATCGCCGACTTGCATGAAGGCGTCGACGAAGAAGCGCAGCCCCTGCTGCGTCGGCAGCCGTCCGGCGCTGATATGCGGGGAATAGATCAACCCCAGATCCTCGAGGTCGGCCATCACATTGCGCACCGATGCCGGCGACAGCGACGTGGACAGGAGGCGGGACAGGTTGCGCGAGCCGAGCGGATCGCCGGATTCGAGATAGGTCTCGACGATACGCCGAAAGACCTCCCGGGAGCGGTCATCCAGGGAAGCTGCCACGTCCTTGGACAGTGACGTCGGTGATTTCATTCGTCGCGCAGGCTTTGTTGGTCTGTCATTGCCCTGAAATATAGTCACTCCGGCAGCGATCACCAATGGGGAATTTCGCCAAGTTCCGCCGGAATCGGCTCGCTCCATGGTTTTTCTTTGCAAATCGCAACCACGGACCGTAGAAGGCCACTAACGATCCTAGGAGTGGGCAATGCGGCCATCAGGCAGAAAAACCGACCAAATGCGCAAGGTGTCCTTCGAGCGCAATTTTTCCAAGCACGCGGAGGGCTCCTGCCTCGTCAAGTTCGGCGACACGCATGTGCTGTGCACCGCGAGCCTCGAGGAAAAGACCCCACCGTGGCTGCGCAACAGCGGCAAGGGCTGGGTCACAGCCGAATACGGCATGCTGCCGCGCGCCACCGGCGACCGCATGAAGCGCGAAGCCGCAGCCGGCAAGCAGGGCGGCCGCACGCAGGAAATCCAGCGGCTGATCGGCCGCTCGCTGCGCGCCATCGTCGACCTCGAAGCGCTCGGCGAGCGCCAGATCACGCTCGATTGCGACGTCATCCAGGCCGATGGCGGCACCCGCACGGCATCGATCACCGGCGCATGGATTGCGCTGCACGACTGCCTGAAGTGGATGGAAGCCCGCAACATGGTGAAGGTCGAGAAGGTCTTGAAAGACCATGTTGCGGCCATTTCCTGCGGCATCTTCGCCAACCAGCCGGTCATCGACCTCGACTATCTGGAAGATTCGGCAGCCGAGACGGATGCCAATTTCGTCATGACCGGCTCGGGCGCGATCGTCGAGGTGCAGGGCACCGCCGAAGGCGCACCGTTCTCGGAAGAAGAATTCCTGACGCTGATGCGGCTTGCCCGCGGCGGCATCGGCGAACTCGTCCAGATGCAGAAGCAGGCGATACTTTAGGCGCGACGGCGACAGAGGACCGGGAGACGTGACGCAGCCCTTGGACGGTATCCTGGAGACAGCGATCTACGCCGCTGACCTCGATGCGGCCGAGGCTTTCTATGGCGGAGTGCTCGGCCTGGAAAAGGTGACTAGGCAGGCAAACCGGCATCTCTTCTACCGCTGCGGACCCGGCATCCTCCTGATCTTCAACCCGGCCGAGACGGCTAAGCCCGTCCCGGCCGGCGCCCTGCCGGTGCCGAGCCATGGGGCGACCGGACCCGGCCATGTCTGCTTCCGCGTGCGCGGCGAGCAGATGGACAGGATCGTCGAACGGCTGCAGGCGGCAAACGTGCCGGTGGAATCGGACTTCTTGTGGCCGAACGGGGCGCGCTCCATCTACTTCCGCGATCCGGCCGGCAACAGCCTGGAATGCGCAGAGCCCCGGCTCTGGAACCTCGAATAGGATTTGACCGCATGCGCAAGCTCGACACCCGCACCATCGTCGTCGCCAGCCACAATGCCGGTAAGATCGCCGAGATCGCCGACCTGATCGGTCCCTTCGGCTTTTCTGCCCGGAGCGCCGCCGAACTGAAGTTCGCCGAACCCGACGAGACCGGCACCACCTTCGAGGAAAACGCCGCGATCAAGGCGCTCGCCTCGGCGCGCGCCGCCGGCATGCCAGCGCTTTCCGACGATTCCGGTCTGGTCGTCGATGCCCTCGACGGGGCGCCCGGCGTCTATACCGCCAACTGGGCGGAGCGCGAGGACGGCAGTCGCGATTTCGCCATGGCGATGGAGAAGGTCGAAAAGGCCCTTGCCGAACGCGGCGCCACCACGCCTGAACAGCGCAGCGGGCGTTTCGTCAGCGTGCTGTGCCTGGCCTGGCCCGACGGCCACACGGAAATGTTCCGCGGCGAAGTCGAGGGCAAGATCGTCTGGCCGCCGCGCGGCACAAAGGGCTTCGGCTATGATCCGGTCTTCCAGCCCGAGGGTTTCGGCACCACATTCGGCGAGATGACGGCGGAACAGAAGCATGGCTGGAAGCCCGGTGATGCCCAGGCGCTCTCCCACCGGGCACGCGCCTTCAAAATCTTCGTCGAAACCTGCCTGGAGGCCTGAGCCGCCGATGCTAGAGGCCCCGCCGCTTCTCCTGCCCGATACCGGCGAACCGGGCTTCGGCGTTTACGTGCACTGGCCGTTCTGCGCGGCGAAGTGCCCGTATTGCGACTTCAACAGCCATGTCCGCCACCAGCCGGTCGACCAGCCGCGCTTCGTCTCCGCCTTCCTGCGGGAGATGGAGGAGATGCGGCGGTTGAGCGGCCCGAAGACCGTCACCAGCATCTTTCTCGGCGGCGGTACGCCCTCGCTGATGGATCCGGCGACGGTCGGGGCTATCCTCGACGGCATTGCCCGCCAGTGGCACGTTCCCGACGGCATCGAGATCACCATGGAAGCCAATCCGTCGAGCGTCGAGGCCACCCGCTTTCGTGGCTATCGCTCCGCCGGCGTCAACCGTGCTTCGCTCGGCGTGCAGGCGCTCAACGACCAGGACCTGAAGTTCCTCGGCCGGCTGCACGACGTCGAGGATGCCTTGAAGGCGATCCGGCTGGCCCGCGAGATCTTTCCGCGCATGTCCTTCGACCTGATCTATGCCCGGCCGCACCAGACGGTCGAGGCCTGGGAGAAGGAACTTAGGCAGGCGATCTCCTATGCCGTCGACCACCTGTCGCTCTACCAGCTGACGATCGAGGAAGGCACGGCCTTCTTCGGCCTGCACAAGGCCGGCAAGTTCATCGTACCCGACGAGGAGCAGGCGGCGCTGCTCTACGAGGCGACGCAGGAAATCACCGAAAGCGAAGGGCTTCCGGCATACGAGGTGTCCAACCATGCCCGCCCGGGCGCGGAAAGCCGGCACAACCTCACCTACTGGCGCTATGGCGACTATGCCGGCATAGGCCCCGGCGCCCATGGCCGGCTGACGCGCGGCCGCGACAAGCTTGCGACTGCGACCGAGCGCAATCCGGAAGGCTGGCTTGCCGCCGTCGAGCGCGACGGCCATGGCATGATCGACCAGGAATTGCTGGGATCGGACGAGCAGGCCGACGAACTGCTGCTGATGGGGCTTCGGCTGCGCGAAGGCGTGGATCTGGCCCGCTGGCAGCAGCTTTCCGGCCGCGATCCGGATCCGGCGCGCGAACAGACTTTACTGGAACACGGCTTCATCGAACGCCTGGGCAATTCGCGGCTGCGCTGCACGCCGAAGGGAATGCTGATCCTCGACGCGGTGGTGGCCGATCTCGCCTGCTAAGAAGGCTTGAAACGAGGAGAGGACGCCATGCCGGTCGATGCAGCCTTTGCCCGCCACGACATGGCAATCCTCTATGACAGCTTCAATGCTCACGGCGCCGATGGCGATTTCTATCTGAGCCTCGCTCACAGCCCCTGGCGCATTCTCGACCTTGGTTGTGGCACCGGTTCCGTCACGCTGCGGTTCGCGAGCCTCGGCCACCGTGTCACCGGGCTCGATCCCGCGCCCGGCATGCTCGAAGTCGCCCGCGAGAAGGACAAGGCGGGCACGGTCCGCTGGATTGCCGGGGACGCCCGCGACTTTGTCCTGGGTGAGACCTTCGACCTGATCATCATGACCGGCCATGTCTTCCAGGTCTTTCTCGACGACTCCGAGACGCTGGCCGTCCTTTCCAGCGCGCGCAGGCACCTGGCGGACGGAGGGCGGCTCGTTTTCGAAAGCCGCAACCCGCCGGCGCGGGCGTGGGAAGGCTGGACCGAAGAGCTGACGCGCGAACGGACCGATGTGCCGGGCATCGGACCGGTCGAGGTCTACTATCAGGTGCGGGAGGCATGGGGAGATTTCGTCCGCTTCGACGCCGTCTTCACCCTGCTGAAGAGCGGCGAGCGCCGGATCAGCGAGAGCACGCTGCGGTTTCCGGGCCGCGACGCCATCGCGCACCTGCTCGCAGCCGCCGACTTCTCTTCGGTCAAATGGCTCGGAGACTGGGACGGAGCGCCGCTTCACCCGCACAGCCCAGAAATCATCGTGATTGCCGAAGCCTGACACAGCCGTCGGACGCGATCGGCAGGTCAGCCTTGCGCCCAGACATGCAGCCACTCGGTCGGCTCCCCGTCATAGCCGCCGCCGGACGCCGCCTCTATCCGCGGCGTGGTAAAGCCTGCCAGACGATAAGCTTCCGTCAGCCATTCCTGGTCGGGCCGATTGTAGTAGCGGCCGAAGCGATCCGCCCCCTCCTCGACCCCTGCCTTGAAACTTGCATGGAAGTGTCCGCCGCCCCTCAGCGCGCGGCGAATGCGGCGAAGGATATCGGCAAGTTCGGCGCGGGGCACGTGCAGCAGGCAGGCATTGGCCCAGACGCCGTCATAGGCAGCCACCTCGTCCAGATCGGAAAAACGCATCACCCGCACCGCGCGGCCGAGCCTTGCCTCGGCCTCGCGCGCCATGGCCGCCGATCCGTCCGTCGGCGTGACGGCAAAGCCGCGTTCGATCAGCCATGCGCTGTCTGCGCCCGCGCCGCAGCCGAGCTCCAGGATCGTGCCGCCCGGCGGCAAAAGCTCGGCGAAAGCCGTCAGCCGTGCGACCGGTTCCCGGCGTTGCCGGGCCGCATAGGTGGCCGCGTTCTCGTCATAGAAGGCGATGGGCTTTTGCGCTGAATTCTCCAAGTCGTGGCTCCGCGACCGGCCGCAATGAGAAAGGCCGGCGTTTCCGCCGGCCTTTCGTCATGCGTTGTTTTCGTTGATCAGCCGCTTCAGCAGCTCGATCTCGTGGCTGAGCTTGGTGTCCTCGCCAACCAGTTCCTCGATCTTGCGCACCGCATGCAGCACGGTCGTGTGATCGCGACCGCCAAAGCGGCGGCCGATTTCCGGGAAGGAGCGCGGCGTCAGCGTCTTGGCCAGATACATGGCGATCTGGCGCGGCTTGACGATGACGCGGGTGCGGCGATTCGACACCAGTTCCTGGCGCGAGACGTTGTAGTGGCGTGCGACGATGCGCTGGATGTCCTCGATACGGACACGCTTCTGCTCGGCGGCGCCGACCAGGTGGGCGAGCAGTTCGTCGACCCGCTCGACCGACAGGTTCGGCTCGAAGGAGCGGCGGAAGATCAACTGGTTGAAGGCGCCTTCCAGATCACGGCCGCTGCTCGTCACGTTGCGCGCGACATGCGAGAGGATTTCCAGCGGAATGTCGAGCGATGCATCGTCCTTCTTGGCGGCATCGAGACGGCTCTTCAGCATTTCCAGGCGCATCTCATAGTCCGGCGCTTCCATCTCGATGGCCACGCCGCCCTGCAGGCGCGAACGCACCCGCGGATCAAGCGACTCCAGCTCCCAGGGTGCGCGGTCGGCGGCGACAACGACCTGCTTGGCGCTGTCGAGCAGCATGTTGAGCAGATGGCAGAATTCGTGCTGGATCATCTTACCCTGCAGGAACTGCATGTCGTCGATGATCAGCAGGTCGATATGGCGCAGCGAGTCCTTGAGCGTCAGGGCATCGTTGTCGCGGATCGCGGTGGCAAAGCGCCACATGAAATATTCGGCCGTCAGATAGACGACGCGCGGCGCGCGCGGGCTGTGGACGGCGGCATTGGCGATCGCCTGCAACAGGTGGGTCTTGCCCAGCCCGACGGAGGAATGGATGAACAGCGGGTTGAAGCGCACGGCGCCGGCGCCGGCTTCGGCAATCGTCTTGGCCGCGGCAAGAGCCACGCGGTTCGAGGCGCCTTCGACATAGCCGTCAAAGGTATAGCGGCTGTCGAGCGGCGAACCGAAGAGCGGGCCGTTCGGGGTGCTGCGCGTCGTCGTCGCATTGCCGACAGGTCCTGCGAGCTGGCCGATCGACTGGGCGGAAGACTTGCGGGCCGGGGCGGCGGGCGCCGTTTCCGCAGCGGGACGCTCGTCGGCGGCCGGGGCCTTCAGGTTGCGGCTTGCGCTGCGCACCAGGATCTCGACTTTCAGAATCGCCGGATCTTCCTGCCGGAAAATGCTGGTGATCAGGTCGAGATAACGGTTGTTGATCCACGACTTGAGGAAAGTCGTCGGCACCGTCAGGCGCACGAGGCTCTTCGAGGCGGAGTGCAACTTCAGTCGACCGAACCAGCTGGCATAGACATCAGGACCGACCTGTGCCTTCAGCCGCTGGCTGAAACGCTCGAACAGCACATCATGCTTCATTTCGGAATTGCCCCCTGCCGCATCGGAGCATACGGCGCCGAGCGCCGTCTGTGCATGGTCCCCGTTAACCAGCGCACCGGCCGTCACTGTATTCATCTGCATTTCGCCGCCTTTTTCACTTCTCTGTCCCACCGGGCGCTGAACGTCCGATGTGCAACTTTTATCCCCGTACGGGGTGTCGGACCGCGCCCTCAAGAAGACAACGGCCACACCCCTTCATCGCGTGGCCCGCCCCAGCCAAAGGGTTCCCCACGCGACACGAAACGCGGTCACCGCAACAGTGACGTACATCCCGCAAATTCCGGCGGATCTTTCATCCTCGACATGAAAGACCTTGGCCGTGGCGGCGATCCAGTTCCTACACCTGTTCTTCAGCGCCGACTGATCACCGGCGCATTCGACAAAATCACCCTTCCGCGGAAACCATGAGATTCCCGGCGCAAGACCAACACTGTCTGAAAAAACGGAATAGGATAATCCCGCCACAAGAGACGATGAGTGGTCCTGACACGCAATTTGCCAGTTCAGATCACCCCCGGAGGTCAACTCCGCGCCCCTTGTTGAGAAGCATTAAGGCAGGATCAAAAGTGAAGATCAACTGTGATTTTTACGCAAAATTAAACCGCGGCCATTGACTCCCGCGCCCTCATCAGACTGTCACAATTACCGTCTGGAGAATCGCTTTTGAATCAACGAGATTCAAAAAATGGCGGGGACGAGGAGGGGGAAATCGGCCAAAAATAAAAATTCGCTTGACTCGAAACCGGGGCCGCCTGCCGTTAAGTGAAGCCGACAGCGGTCGGCATTCCTCCCGTATCCATATGATTTTATTGTGCTTTTTTTGTCATCCAGCTGACACCCAATTGTCAAACGGGTCGCAGGCCAAAGCCGAACCGAGCAAACGCAGAAAAAGCCCGGCTTCGCAGCCAGGCTCATTCAATCATGACAAAAATGCGGCGAAAATTAGATCGCCAGGGCCTTAACGCGGCTCGCGAGACGCGAGATCTTGCGCGAAGCGGTGTTGGCGTGAACCACACCCTTGCTGGCTGCACGCTGCAGTTCCGGCTGTGCGGCCTGCAGGGCGTCCTTGGCGAGAGCGGCATCACCGGAGGCGATGGCTTCCTCGACCTTGCGGATGAAACCGCGAACGCGGGAACGGCGAGCCTTGTTGACTGCAGTACGGCGAGCGATCTTGCGGGTCGCCTTCTTCGCCGAAGTTGTATTGGCCATGGATGCCTCTCTTCGAATTCAAACCAAAACCCGCCACCGCCGCGTCGGGTCGTTGCGACCTGCCATATCAGCAATTCGGGAGCTATTCTCGGAAGAGCCATTGGCTCTCCCAACCGTGGGCGGGCATATAGCCCGAAAGCGGAGGGTCGTCAACGCGCAATTTGCAGGAAATCGCGCGTTGCGAGTCCCTTAGCGGTTCTTGAACACCGGCTTGCGCTTCTCGGTGAAGGCCGCCATGCCTTCCTTCTGGTCTTCCGTGGCAAAGAGCGAATGAAAAAGACGACGCTCGAAGCGCAGCCCCTCACTCAGCGTCTGCTCGAAAGCCCGGCTGATCGTCTCCTTGACCATGCCGACGGCCGTCTGCGAGAAGCCGGCGATCTTCTCCGCCGCGGCCACCGCCTCGTCCAGCAGGCGCTCCTGGTCCACCACGCGCGCGACCAGTCCGGCGCTCTCGGCCTCGTGGGCGTCCATCAGCCGGCCGGTGAGGCAGAGATCCATCGCCTTCGCCTTGCCGACCGCCCGGGTCAGGCGCTGCGTCCCGCCCATGCCGGGAATGACGCCCAGGGTGATTTCCGGCTGGCCGAACTTCGCCGTCTTGGCGGCAATGATGAAGTCGCACATCATGGCGAGCTCGCAGCCGCCGCCGAGGGCAAAGCCGGATACGGCGGCGATCATCGGCTTGCGGAAGCCCGCGACGTCGTCCCAGCCGCTGAACAGGTCGTCCCGATAGGCATCGACGAATTCGAGCGACTGCATCTCCTTTATGTCGGCGCCGGCGGCAAAGGCCTTTTCCGAGCCGGTCAGCACGACGGCGCCGATGCCGTCATCCGCCTGCAGTGCGCCGAGCAGCTGGCGCATTTCGGCCAGCACTGTCGAATTGAGCGCATTCAGCGCCTGCGGCCGGTTGAGCGTGATGATCGCCACGCGGCCGCGGGTCTCCAGCAGGAGGGTTTCATAGGTCATCGGTATCTCCCGTTTCTTCTCGAAGTCTATTTCTGGCAGTGGTGACAATAGAATGACGAGCGTCCGCCCTGCACGATGCGCTCGACCCTACCGCCGCAGCCCGGCGTCCGGCAAGCTTCGCCCTCGCGGTCGTAGACGCAGAAACTGTGCTGGAAATAGCCGAGCGTGCCGTCGGTCTGGATGTAGTCGCGCAGCGACGAGCCGCCCGCCTCGATCGCATCGGCAATCACCGCGCGGATCGCCTCCGTGAGCGATTGCAGTTCCTTCTTCGGCCGGCCGGTCGCGGTCACCAAGGTGGCGGCCGCGCGCTTCGGCGACAGGTGCGATCGCCACAGCGCCTCGCATACATAGATATTGCCGAGCCCGGCCACGACCTTCTGATCGAGCAGGGCCGTCTTCAGCGGCTGCTGCTTTCCGGCGAAACGGCCGGCGAGATAGGCGGCGTCGAGCGTATTGCCGACGGGCTCGGGTCCGAGTTCGCGAAAGGCCGGATAGGCGTCGAGATCGTTGCGCAGCGCCAGATCCATGAAGCCGAAACGGCGCGGGTCATTATAGATGACGCGCGCGACGCCCCTGCCCTGCGCCTGCTGCAGATGAAAGATGACGTGATCGTGCTTTTCGTCCTTTGAGCGGGCATGGTGGAAATCGCCCGGCTGGTCGGACCTTTCGCCCTCTTCGATGCGAAACGAACCCGACATGCCGAGATGGGCAATGAGGGTGGTTCCGTCGTCGAGATCAATCAGCAGGTATTTGGCGCGGCGGGCAAGGCCGATGATCTGCCGTCCGGTCAACCGTGCGACGAAATCGCGCGGCAGGGGAAAGCGCAGGTCGGGACGACGCAGCTCGACCCGCTGCATCACCGCCCCTTCCATGGTCGGCGAAAGCCCTCTTTTGACCGTCTCGACCTCTGGCAATTCCGGCATTGCATCCCATCTTTCCGTTTGAACGGCGCCTGAAACGTCTGTAGACCAGCGCAACAGCGCGTTTGCCGGCCAGGCCCGAGATAGCGCGCCTGAGGCGATTTCGCTATGGTCTTTCGACCGCATGAGACAATGGAGTGATCAGATGGCCGAGAGCCGCACTTCCGCCGATGGCGGCATGGAAACCTCCTACGGCTTCCGCGAGGTCGCCGAAGGCGAGAAGCAGGTTCTGGTCAACGAGGTCTTCCACAAGGTCGCCAAGCGCTATGACATCATGAACGACGTCATGTCGGCGGGCCTGCACCGCATCTGGAAGGACGCGATGATCGCTGCGCTCAACCCGCGCAAGGATCCCGCCTACAAGGTGCTCGACGTGGCCGGCGGCACCGGCGACATAGCCTTTCGCATCGTCGAGGCGTCCGGCCGGCTGGCACACGCCACCGTGCTCGACATCAACGGCTCGATGCTCGGCGTCGGCGCCGAGCGCGCCGAGAAAAAGGGCCTGTCGGACAATCTCACCTTCGTCGAGGCGAATGCCGAGGAATTGCCCTTCGAGGACAAGAGCTTCGACGCCTACACGATCGCGTTTGGCATCCGCAACGTGCCGCGCATCGACGTGGCCTTGAGTGAAGCCTATCGCGTGCTGAAGCGCGGCGGGCGCCTGCTGGTGCTGGAGTTCTCCGAAGTCGAGATGCCGCTGCTCGACCGCTTTTACGATCAGTGGTCGTTCAAGGCCATTCCGCGGTTCGGCAAGATGATCACCGGCGATGCCGAGCCCTACCAGTATCTGGTGGAATCGATCCGCAAGTTCCCCAACCAGGGCGACTTCGCCAAGATGATCTCCAATGCCGGCTTCTCGCGCGTGACCTTCACCAATTATTCCGGCGGCATCGCAGCGCTGCATTCCGGCTGGAAACTCTGATCTTCATGAGCACTGTCGGGGCATATTTCCGCCTGGCGCGGGTCGGCTGGGTGCTGGTCAGGGAAGGCGTGATCGCGGCCCTGCCCTCCGAAGGCCTTCCGCCGCTCATCGCCTTCGCCAAGGGCGCGGCCGGACTTCTGGCGCGCAAGCGCGCCAGGCGTGAACAGCGCTCCGACCGGCTGGCCCGCGCCGTCGAGCGGCTCGGCCCCTCCTATGTCAAGATCGGCCAGTTCCTGGCGACACGGCCGGACGTGGTCGGTGCCGATTTCGCCGACGACCTCGCCGGCCTGCAGGATCGCATGGCCTACTTCCCGACGGAGGCCGCCAAGGCGACCGTGACGGGATCGCTCGGCCGTTCCATCGACGATCTCTACGCCTCGTTCGGCGAGCCGATCGCCGCGGCCTCGATCGCCCAGGTCCATCCGGCGGAGGTGGACACGCCCGAGGGACGCAAGAAGGTGGCAGTCAAGGTCATCCGGCCCGGCGTGCGCAAGCGCTTCGCCGACGATCTCGAGGCCATGTATCTCGTCTCCCACCTGCAGGAACGTTTCCTGCCGCACACGCGGCGCCTGCGTCCGGTCGAGGTGACGCGCACGCTCGAGCAGACCACCAAGGTCGAGATGGACCTCCGGCTCGAGGCAGCCGCACTTTCGGAAATCACCGAGAACACCAGGGATGACCCGGGTTTCCGCGTGCCGGTCGTCGACTGGGAACGCACCGGCCGCGACGTCGTCACCATGGAATGGATCGACGGCATCAAGATGTCGGATATCGAGGCGCTGAAGGCGGCCGGCCACGATCTCGACGATCTGGCCGACACACTGATCCAGTCGTTCCTGCGCCACACCCTGCGCGACGGTTTCTTCCACGCCGACATGCATCCGGGGAACCTGTTTGTCGCCCCGGACGGCATGATCGTCGCGGTCGACATGGGCATTGCCGGCCGGCTCGGTAAGAAGGAACGCCGCTTCCTCGCCGAGATCCTCTACGGTTTCATCACCCGCGACTATCTGCGTGTCGCCGAGGTCCATTTCGAGGCCGGCTACGTGCCCTCGCACCACAATGTCGCGAGCTTTGCCCAGGCGATCCGGGCAATCGGCGAGCCGATCCACGGCCAGCCGGCCGAGACTATTTCCATGGGCAAGCTGCTGACCCTCTTGTTCGAGGTGACCGAGCTGTTCGACATGGAAACGCGGCCCGAGCTCGTCATGCTGCAGAAGACCATGGTGGTGGTCGAGGGCGTGGCGCGCATGCTCAATCCGCGCTTCAACATGTGGAAGGCATCCGATCCGGTCGTCTCCCAATGGATCCGCGACAATCTCGGCCCGAAGCGCATCGTTGGCGACCTCAAGGATGGGGTGCGCGCGGCGCTCAGGCTGGCGGAAGCACTTCCGGAGATCGCCGCCAAGACGGAAAAGCTGCACGGCGAAATCGTCCATATGAGCGAGAACGGTCTCAGGTTCGACCCTGAGACGACCGAGGCAATCGGACGTTCGGAAGCCCGCCACAGCCGGTTCGGGCGGCTGGCGCTCTGGGTGATCGCCGGGCTCCTGCTCTTGATCGCGGTCAAAATCGGTTGATTTGCCGTTCAATCCTTTCTACCCGTTAGACGACGCCTTCGTGCTCCATTCACCTCGGAATGGGTGGTCGGTTCGGCCGCAACGGCGTCCGTGCTGCTCGCCACGCTTTCGATCTGACCCATCTGCGCTCCTTTCGCGCGTCATGATCCGGGAAATGCCATGTCGGCCACCAATGCCAATTTCGTTCGCACGACCTTCCTGATGCTGATCGTCGGGACCATCGTCCTGACCGGTATCATCATCTCGTCGCTCTGGCTCGTCGAGCGGAACCAGTCGACCTTCGCCTACATCATCCAGGAGCGCGACATCCGCCGGGCCGCCGCCGACCTGCTGCAGACGCTCGTCGATGCGGAGACCGGGCAGCGGGGCTACGTCCTGACCCAGGACGAGAGCTTCCTCGGCGTCTACGAAAAGTCCCTGACCGAGGTGCGCCAGAACCTTGCGCTGGTCGCCGATCTGGTCAAAGACCGGCCGATCAAGGAAGAGCGCATACCGGAACTTCGCAGCCTGAGCGAAAGCAAGCTCGAAGAGATGATCCACAGCGTCGAGCTGACCCGCAGCGGCCGGCAGGACGAAGCGATCCAACTGATCAAGTCCGAGCTCGGGCGCGTGTTGATGGACGATATCCGGGCGATCCTTGAATTTTTCAAGACTCAATCCGACGCCAACGTCCAGCGCGGCGTCGATGAGCAGCTCGAGGCCACCCGCCAGTTGAAGTGGTTCACCCTCGGCGGCGCCATCGCGATCCTCGCGATCATGGGCGGGGCCATCGCGATCATCACCCAGCATGTCCGCGCGCTCTCCAGTGCCCGCAGCGAGGTGGAACTGCTAAACAGCGGACTCGAGGAGCGGGTCAACGAACGCACCGAAGACCTGATGCAGGCGAACCAGGAAATCCAGCGCTTCGCCTATATCGTCACGCACGACCTGCGTGCGCCGCTGGTCAACGTCATGGGCTTTACCGCGGAGCTCGATACATCGCTCAAGGCCTTGCAGACCTATGTGCTCGCCGATGGCGGCACGCTTAGCGAGGACCAGATCCGGGAAGCACGGCTCGCCGCATCGGAAGACCTGCCGGAGGCGATCGGCTTCATCCGTTCGTCGACGAAGAAGATGGACGGCCTGATCAATGCCATCCTGAAGATTTCGCGCGACGGACGGCGCGCCCTGAAGCCGGAGCAGATCGGCCTCAAGAGCCTGGTGGAGTCGGCGAGCGCCAGCGTCCATCATCAGATCAGCGAAAGCAATGGTGAGGTCCAGCTGGATATCCGCGTTCCGTCCATCACAACCGATCGTTTTTCGCTCGAACAGATCCTTGGTAACCTTTTCGACAATGCCGTGAAGTATAAACATCCGGAGAGACCGCTCAACCTGACGGTGCGCGCGATACCGGAAGGCCGCAATCTGGTGCGCATCGAGGTCGAGGATAACGGTCGCGGCATTGCAGACGAGGACCACGAACGCATTTTCGAGCTGTTCCGGCGCTCCGGCCAACAGGACAAGTCGGGCGAAGGCATCGGACTTGCGCATGTGCGATCCCTGGCAAGGAACCTCGGTGGCGAGATAACCGTTAGGTCCAGGCTTGGTTCGGGGTCAACCTTCGTGCTGCGCCTGCCATCGGATTTATCGCGTATCGTACGGAGTTGAGAGATGAAAGCCGTGGGAAAAGAAGTCACCATCGTCATGGTCGAGGACGACGAGGGTCACGCCCGTCTGATCGAGAAGAATGTGCGCCGGGCCGGCGTGAACAACGAGATCATCCCGTTCACCAATGGCACCGAAGCGCTGGACTTCATCCTCGGCAAGGACAGGAGCGGGACCGCCTCGATCGACCGCTATCTGCTGATCCTGCTCGATCTCAACTTGCCGGACATGTCCGGCACGGATATTCTCGAAAAAGTCAAATCCAACCTGCATACACGTCGCCTGCCGGTCGTCATCCTGACCACGACCGACGATGAGCGCGAAATTCAGCGATGCTACGATCTTGGGGCGAATGTCTACATCACAAAACCTGTCGACTATGACAATTTCGCCAATGCTATCCGGCAGCTTGGGCTGTTTTTCTCGGTCATGCAGATCCCGTGATGCGGATGCGGGCCGATGAGCATCCGGATACTCTATCTGGATGACGATGCGGCCATCGTCCGTCTGGTACAGAAGGCTCTGGAACGCCTCGGGCACTCGCTGGCGCATGCCGCAACGCCCGAGGAGGCCATTGCGCTGCTCGAGGCGGAAAGCTTCGACGTCATGGTGCTCGACCATTACCTCCAGAACATCACAGGCCATGAAGTCCTCAAGCGTTTGCGCGCGCGCGACATCACTGTGCCCGTCGTCTATGTGACCGGTTCGAACGAAGCCAAGATCGCCATCGAGGCCATTCGGGCCGGCGCTTCCGACTACGTCATCAAGACCGTCAGCGATGATTTCATGCCGCTGCTCATCAGCGCCATCGAGCATTCGGTGGCGAATGCACAGTTGCGCGCCGCCAAGGAGCGCGCCGAAGAGGAAATCCGCCGCGCCAAGGAGCGTGCGGAAGCGCTTCTGGCCGAGGTCAACCATCGCGTCGCCAATTCCCTGGCGCTGGTCGCAAGCCTGCTGAGGCTGCAGATCTCGAACTCCAACAGCGATGAAGTGAAGAGCGAACTCGCCGAGACGCAGGCGCGCATCACGGCAATCTCCGGCATGCATCGCAGTCTCTATACCTCCGACGACGTCAGCCGCGTCGAACTCGACCGCTACCTGCAAAACCTCACCGGAGAACTCGCGGGCTCGCTGCAGAATCCGGAAAAGCCGATGCACCTTGTGCTTGAGGTCGATCCGATCTCGATCAGCGCCGACCGCGCCGTCTCCGTTGGCATGATCGTCACCGAACTGGTGACCAATGCATTCAAATATGCCTATCCCGACGAAGCAAAGGGCGGCGAAATCCGCGTCAAGCTGAAGCGCACCGGCGAGAACGAGGCCCTGTTGCGCGTCGAGGACGACGGGGTTGGCATCCAGCCGGCAAGTGCCCCGGCCGGCACGGGCCTGGGCAGCCGCATCGTCAAGTCGATGGCCGCGACGCTCGGACCCGGCATTTCCTATCTTGAAACGCCCGACGGGACGATCGCCGAAGTGCCCTTGCAGATCTGCATCCCGCAAGTGGCCCGCAGTTGAGCGCCGTGGCGTGGCTGATTTCCGCCATCGCCCGGCGATTTCCCCGATACGGAATTTCGGATAGTGTCGCCGCGACTTAGAGCGTTTCATCGTTTCACGGGAACGGTGAGAAACTCTATCTCTTTGTATTGACGCAGTTCCGGACGGAAATCGTTTCGCATCTTTCCTGGAACTGCTCTGAGGGAGACTCCACTGGCATGACCTTGGCCGGCAAGCGCATCGTTCTCATCATCTCGGGCGGCATCGCCGCCTACAAGAGCCTCGACCTCATCCGGCGTCTGCGCGAACGCGGCGCCGCGGTCCGGCCAATCATGACGCGCGGGGCACAGGAATTCGTCACGCCGCTTGCGGTCGGCGCCCTGTCGGCGAGCCACGTCTATACCGAGCTGTTCTCCCGCGAGGACGAGCAGGACGTCGGCCATATCCGCCTTGCGCGGGACTGCGACCTGATCGTGATTGCGCCGGCCACCGCGGACCTGATGGCGAAGATGGCGAACGGCCTCGCCGACGACCTCGCCTCGACGGTGCTGCTGGCCACGGACAAGCCGGTGCTGGTTGCGCCGGCCATGAACCCGAAGATGTGGGCGCATCCGGCGACGAAGCGCAACGTCGCGACACTCACTGCTGACGGGCTTTCCTTCGTCGGGCCGATGGCCGGCGAAATGGCCGAGAGCGGCGAAAGCGGCCTTGGCCGCATGGCCGAGCCGCTCGACATCGTCGCTGCCGCCGAGCGGCTGCTCGACGATACCCCGAAGCCGCTTGCCGGCCGGACCGCGATCGTCACTTCGGGTCCGACGCATGAGCCGATCGATCCGGTCCGCTATATCGCCAACCGCTCCTCCGGCCGCCAGGGCCATGCGATCGCCGCCGCACTCGCCAGGCTCGGCGCGAACGTGACCCTCGTCTCCGGACCCGTCACGATTGCCGATCCGAAGGGCGTGGAGACGGTGCATGTGGAACGGGCGGAGGAGATGCGCGACGCCGTCATCTCGCGGCTGCCGGCCGACATAGCGGTCATGGTCGCCGCCGTCGCCGACTGGCGCGTCGCTGCATCCGCCGGCCAGAAGATCAAGAAGAAACCCGGCGAGGCTCCCGCGCCGCTGCAGCTCACCGAAAACCCGGATATTCTAAAGACCGTCGGCCACCACGAACACCGTCCGAAAGTCGTCGTCGGCTTTGCCGCAGAGACCGAGAATGTCGAGGACAATGGCCGCGCCAAGCTGGAACGCAAGGGCGCCGACCTGATCGTTGCCAATGACGTGTCGCCCGAGACCGGCATCATGGGCGGCACGCGCAACAGCGTGACGCTGATCACCAAGACCGGCGTCGAGCAATGGCCAGACCTTTCCAAGGACGAGGTGGCCGACCGACTGGCGCAGCGGATCGCCGAAACGTTCAACGGAGGCTGACGGCCATGAACCTTTTCGACCAAGTGGATTTCGATGCCTTCGTCACCGGACTTGCCGGCGTCACGCTGGTCGACCAGTGGGAATCACATGTCGCCAAGGTGGGCGACAAGGTCTTCACCCTGCTGCATCGCGGCGATCAAGGCGCCAATATCTGCGTCAAGGTCACGGAGGAGAGCTTCGAGATCCTGACTTCGCTCGAAGGTGTCGGTCAGGCGCCCTATTTCGCCAAGCGCAAATGGGTGTCGATCACCGACGGGGCATCACTGCCGGCCGAAGAGGTCGTGCACTACGTGAAGCGATCCTACGATCTCGTCGCCGACGGCTTGACCCGCAAGCTTCGGAGCGAGCTAGGGATCGTTCCGCTCAACTGATACGCCTTGCCTGTCAGAGTGCCATGGCGGGTTCGGCTACGCGCTCGATCTTGGTCTCCCGCTCCCAGGCCGGCTCGAACTTCGCGGCATCGAGACCGTTGGCATCGAGGATGACCGCACTGCCCGCCGGGATCTCGACCCAGGTGTCGGTCTCGTCATTGAGCGGTTCGGAGACGAGGCAATAACCGCCTTTCCCGCCCATGGGCGCGGCGAAAAGCGTCGGCGCATGGGCGTCGGTGGCATAGCGCACGGCATAGAGGGTGCGGCCGTCGGAGAAGGCGGCCGTGAAGCGCACCCGGGCCGTGCCCATCAGATGGCGGCTGATCTGCTCGACGAAACCGATCGCCTCCGCCATGGCGGCGATCGGGCGGTCGCGCAGGCCGAATTGCAGGGCGAGCAGGAAGAGCAGCTCGGAATCGGTCGTGCCTGCGCGGGCGTGGAAATGCTCGTCGTCGAGCATGGATTCCATGGGACGGCGCAGCCGCTCGAAGTGATCGATCTGGCCGTTGTGCATGAACGACCAGGAGCCGTTGACGAAGGGGTGACAGTTGTCGCGACGCGTCGCGCCATGGGTCGCGGCCCGCACATGGGCGAGGAAAAGCGGCGAGCGGATCTGGCGGGCGAGGCTCTTGAGGTTGCAGTCGGACCAGGCCGGCAGCACGTCGCGGAAGCGCCCCGGTTCCGGCCGGTCGCCATACCAGGCAATGCCGAAGCCGTCGGCATTGGTCGCGGTCTTCGCCTTGGTGGCGCAGTGCGACTGTTCGATCAGGGAATGGGCGGGCGAGGTGACGAGTTCCTCGAGATAGATCGGTTCACCGCGATAGGCTGCCCAACGACACATGCTTTCCCGTACTCCGATGGCCTGTCAGCCTTTGCCTTCGCCCGGACGCGGAGGTCCGAAACCGCGAAGACCGGCAACATCGACAGTCTTCGCTCGAATGGCTAACGAAATCTAAACAATGGCGCAATTGATGACAGAATTTTGACGATACCGGCAATCACTTTTTGCGGTGCGGCATTGCCTTTTGTGAACACTGCGTTCCGCCCCGTGCACCTGCGGGCGCGGCGGAGATCGACTATATTGACCGCAAGTTCAAGCCACGCTCGAAAGGAGCACGACCGATGTCCATACGCCCCGTCAAGCACGAGAGCCGCGCCACGCCTGCCATGGAAGGCGCCGGCGTCAAGCTGCACCGCGTCTTCGGCTTCGGCGATCCGTCGATGACCGACCCCTTCCTGATGATGGACGATTTCCGCAACGACAATCCGTCCGATTATATCCGCGGCTTTCCCTGGCATCCGCATCGGGGCATCGAGACCATCACCTATGTGCTGGCCGGAACGGTCGAGCATGGCGACAGCCTCGGCAACCGCGGACTGCTTGGCGCCGGTGACGTGCAGTGGATGACGGCCGGCAGCGGCATCATGCACCAGGAAATGCCGAAGGGCGATTTCGCCGGAAAGATGCACGGCTTCCAGCTGTGGGCCAACCTGCCCTCTTCGCTGAAGATGACCGCGCCGCGGTACCAAGACATCAAGGGCACGGATATTCCCGTGGTCGTCGACGACGACGGCACCGTGGTGCGCGTCATCACCGGCGAGTTCTGGGGTAAGACGGGTCCCGTCGATGGCATCGCCGCCGAGCCGGTCTATCTCGACATCTCCGTACAGCCGGGCAAGCGCCAGAGCTTTCCGGTCGACACCTACCGCTCGGCCTTCGCCTATGTCTTCGCCGGCTCCGGCTCCTTCCGCGGCGCCTCCCAGCCCTTCGGCGTGAAGGTGGAGAAGGAATACATGGGCGAGGAACTGAATATCCGCGACCTCTCCGGCAACCGCACGCTGGTCGTGTTCGATACCGGCGACGAAGTCACGGTGCAGGCCGGCGACGAGGGCATCCGCTTCCTGCTGGTCACCGGCAAGCCGATCAAGGAACCGGTCGCCTGGCACGGGCCGATCGTGATGAACACCCGCGAGGAACTGATGCAGGCGATGCGCGAACTGCAGAACGGCACCTTCATCAAGGCCGATCACTGACCTTTGCATCCAAGACCAGAAAGACGCGACGCCGGGCGATGCGCCCGGCGTTTTCGTTTGGGGACGGTTCCCGTCAAACATGCCTTTCCATCCCGCCGCCTTGCGATAGAGTGCCGGGGGAACAATAGAGGCACTTTCATGTACTTACTTTATGGATCGAATGGTTCGGGCAGCGCATCGGTCGAAGCGGCCCTGGCCTTGACCGGCACCGAATATCGGGTCGTCCAGACACCGACCGCCGAAGGCATGCACCTCACCGAGGACTTCAAGGACATCAATCCGCGCCAGCAGGTGCCGGCACTGCGGCTGCCCGACAGTTCCGTCATGACCGAAGGCTCGGCGATGATGCTGCACCTGGCCGACGCCCTTCCGGCCGCACGGCTTGCGCCGGCACCTGGGACGCCCGCCCGCGCCCAGCATGACCGTTGGCTGGTCTTCATGGCGGTCAACATCTACGAGGGCGAACTGCGCAAGGGCTATTCGGATCGCTATACGGACGATCCGGCCGGCATCGAAGGCGTCAGGACCAGCGCCGACGCCTATGTGAAACGGCATCACGCCATCCTGGAGGACGCAATCGTCGGACCCTTCATCCTCGGGCCGGAAATGACCATGGCTGACGTCTATCTGTGGATGCTGGCCGGCTGGATGGACCAGGACTGGCTGGCCGCCCATTGTCCGAAAATCACGGCGCTGGCCGCAACGATCGCACAGAACCCGCTTGTCGCCCCCATTCACGCGGTCCATTTCGGCTAGGCGGACATCCGCCGGCTCCATCGCCGCGTATCGCGACAAGGAACAGTGAATCATGGAAAAGACCGTTCTCGAAGACATTCAGGAGCGGCTCGCCGCAGCGCGTCGGGAACTGGAGGACGAGCTTGACCGCCGCATCGCGGCACAGCGCGAGCGCTTCCGCTACCAGCTGCAGCAAGGCAAGGTCCGCTTCGAGAAGGACATGAAGGCATGGCAGCGCCAGTATCGCACCGGCCTTCTGCGCTATGTCACGCGCGGCAACCTTGCCTATCTGCTGACGGCGCCGGTGATCTACGGCCTCGTCATCCCGCTGGCGCTGCTCGACCTTTCGGTAACGATCTACCAGCAGATCTGCTTTCGCGTCTACGGCATCGATCGGGTGAAACGGAGCGACTACGTCGTCATCGACCGCCATCACCTCGCCTATCTCAACGCCCTCGAAAAGCTCAACTGCGTCTATTGCGGCTACGGCAATGGCGTGATCGCCTATGCCCGGGAGATCGCCGGACGGACCGAGCGCTTCTGGTGCCCGATCAAGCATGCAAGCCGGGTCGCCGACCCGCATCCGCATTTCGAAAAATTCCTCGAATACGGCGATGCGGAGGCCTATCGTGCCTGGGTGGAAAACTATCGCCGCACGAAGAACCAGCCCGAGAAGGAAAAATCATGAAACCCTTCCCGCTCGACAAGGTCTATCAGCTCATCGAGCCCGGGCCCGTGGTGCTGCTGACCACGGCCATCGACGACAAGCCGAACGTCATGACCATGTCCTGGCACATGATGATGGAATTTGTGCCGCCGCGCATCGGTTGCATCGTCAGTTCCGCCGACCACAGCTTTACCGCGCTGTTCAGGACCGGCGAATGTGTGATCGCCATTCCCTCGGCCGACATGGCGAGAAATGTCGTGGCGATCGGCAATTGCTCCGGCCGCGACACCGACAAGTTCGCCGAGATCGGCCTGACGGCGCTGCCGGCCGAAGAGGTTTCGGCCCCGCTGATCGGCGAATGCTTCGCCAATCTGGAATGCAAGGTCACGGACCGGGACTTCGTCGAGCGCCACAACCTGTTCGTGCTCGATGTGGTGCAGGCATGGTACGACCCGAAACGGGTTGCGCCGAAGACCCTGCATCACAAGGGCTACGGCACCTTCGCGATCGACGGAGAGGAGATCACCCTCGCGTCGAAGATGCCGTAGACCACCGGTTCAGTTGAACACCGGCCCGCCGTCGACGATCAGATTCTGACGGGTGATGAGGACCGTCTGTTCGTTCAATGGCAGGCTCATCAGCGGTTTCTCTCCATGTTCCACAGCGCATGAAAATGATGGACGGGACCGTGGCCGGTGCCGACGGAGAGATCTCCAGCCGCGGCAACCGCACCGGCGAGCCAGGCCTTGGCGGCAGAAACGGCCTCAGCAGGCGCAGAGCCCTTGGCGAGCTCCGCGGCGATGGCGCTCGACAGCGAGCAGCCCGTGCCATGGGTGTTCTTCGTCTGGATGCGCGGCGCCTCGAACCAATGCGTGCCGCCGTCCGAGACCAGCACGTCGGGGCTCTCCGTCCCGCCGAGATGCCCGCCCTTGACCAGCACGGCGGCCGGGCCGAGCACGCGAAGTCTCAGCGCCTGCGCCTCCATTGTCGCCCGGTCGGTTGCTTCCGGCTCGCCCAGCAGGGCGGCGGCCTCCGGCAGGTTGGGCGTGATCAGGGTGGCGAGCGGCAGCAGGCGCGTCGTCAGCACCGCGACGGCGCGCGGATCGAGCAGAGAGGCGCCGCCCTTGGCGACCATGACCGGGTCGAGCACGATCGGCATGCCGCGATGCGTCTCGAGGGCACCGGCGACGGCTTCGGCGATCGCGGCATTGGCAATCATGCCAATCTTCACCGCATCCACACGCACATCGGCAAATATCATGCGGATCTGCTCGGTGACGAAGTCCGGCGGCGCGACGTGGACGGCGGAAACGCCTTGCGTGTTCTGGACCGTCAGCGCGGTGAGCGCCGCCATGCCGTAGACGCCCCGGGCGGAGAAAGCCTTAAGGTCGGCCTGGATGCCGGCGCCGCCCGAAGGGTCGGAGCCGGCGATGGAGAGGACATTGCGGATCATGATCGGGCCTTTCGGATGGCTTCAGAGAGTTGACCTGAGGCAACCTGCGGATCCGGCTGTCCGCAGATCGCGGAAACGACGGCGAGACCCCGGGCGCCCGACTTGAGAACTTCCTCGACATGGCAGGTCTTCAGGCCGCCGATGGCGACGGCAGGCAGCGACGTCGCCGCAATCAACCGGGCAAGCCCGTCCAAACCGACCGGCGGCTTGTGACCGGGTTTGGTTTGAGTGGCAAAGACGGGGCCGGCACCGACATAGTCGACGACGGCCGGATCGACCGCAGCGGCCAGCGCCTCCGTCTCGACCGACAGTCCAAGGATCATGTCCGGCCCGATCAGGCGACGCGCCGTCAGCGCATCCCTGTCGTCCTGGCCGACATGCAGGCCATCCGCGCCGATGGCGATCGCCGCCTCTACATCGTCGTTGACGATCAGCGGCACACCGGTTCCGGCCAGAGCCTCCTTCAGTGCCCGGCCGGTTCTTATCATCTGCCTGGGCGAGGCATCCTTGTCGCGTAGTTGCACCATGGTCACTCCGCCGGCGACGGCCAGCCGCGCGGTTTCGACCATGCCGAGCGGCCGGCAAAGATCCGGATCGAGTACGAGATAGAGGGAGAGGTCGAAGCGCTTCACAGCCGCACCACCCGGGCGCGGTTGTCGAGCACGGCACCGTCGACCTCGGCCAAGAGGTCGAGGAAGCGCACCGCGAAACTGCCCGGCCCTTGCGCCTCCTTGCCGGCCTGCTCGCCGGCGACGGCGAAATGGGCAAGAGCGGCCACCGTGGAGTCAAAGGGATCGTCCGGGCGGATCGCGGCAAAGGCGCCGACGAGGCAGGTGAGCGAGCAGCCCAGCGCCGTCACTTTCGGCATCAGCGGCGAGCCGCCTTCGATCCTGGCCGCCCTTCGGCCATCGGTGACGAAATCGGTCACGCCTGTGACGGCGACGATGCAGCGCTGCGTTCCCGCCAGGCGCCCTGCAGCCTCCTCCGCCTGCTCGACCGGATCGCGGCTGTCGACGCCCTTTGCGCTGCTCACGCCACCGGCAAGGGCGATGATCTCCGAGGCATTGCCGCGCACGATGGTCGGTCCCAATGCGAGGAGTTCGGCCGTCGCCTTGCGGCGAAAGGCGGTGGCGAAATGGGCGACGGGATCGAGCACCCAGGGACGACGGGCCGCCACGGCGCCACCGATCGCCGCCTTCATGCCGGCCACCCAGGCCGGCGAGAGCGTGCCGATATTGACGGTGAGCGCGCCCGCGAAGCCGGCAAATTCGCCGGCCTCTTCTTCCGCATGCACCATGGCGGGCGAGGCCCCGGCCGCCAGCAGGACATTGGCCGCGACGTTCATCGCCACGTAATTGGTGATGCACTGGACGAGCGGCGCATTGCTACGCATTTCCGTCAGCAGGATTCCGGGTGTTTCGGTCTTCGTCATCTTGCCCCTTTCGGGCGGGGCAAGTGCAGGGGGCGGACGGCGCGCGAACGGCGAAAGGCCCCGAGCGACTCCCTCCGCCAGCATTATCTGGTTCAGGTTCTAAGGGTACTTCTCAGCCCGCCTTGCGACGAACGCCCCTGTCTCTCAATGGACCTGTTATAGACATCGCCAGAGCGGCTGTCACCTGCCTCGCCGGCGCATGACAGCAACACCCGCATAGCGCGAATTCTGAGCCGCCAATCTCGCCAGAGGCCAAGGTGTGCGCTATGGTGGAACCATCCCAGATAGAGGCGCGCCGGGACCTTGCGGCGCTGCAACGAGGAGGCGAATGGCATGGATCATCGTTTCGTCGGACTGCCGAAGGATGCGCGGGGAAAGACCGCGAAAACCTATCTCTACGCCGCCGACCGCCGGACCCGGAAACGCCAGGTTCTGTGGGGCGACTGGCTGCAGGTCACCTCGGAACAGCCGGACGGCTGGCTGGAAGTCCTCTGGGGTCCGACGGGCACGACGCCCGAGACGCTCTACATCCGCAAGGACCATACGACCGACGAGCGGCCGCTGGAAATCGTCTTTCTCGACGTCGGACAGGGCGACGGTGCGGTGCTGATCGCGCCGGAGGAAAATCTCGGCGAGGCGGTTGTCGTCATCGACGCCGGCGTCTCGGAGCACATGTACGAATTCCTGCTGCAGCGCTTCCGCTCCTACAACACCAGCTTCAAGTTCCGCGCCGCGATCATCACCCATCCGGACATCGACCACTATGGCGGCTTCGAGCCGATCTTCAACTGGCCGAATTTCGGCTTCGAAACGGTCTATCAAAATGGCCTGGTCGAGCGGGTCGGCGGAGGCACCTTCGACAAGCTGGGCGGCAAGGTGAAGAATGCCGCGACGGGCATCAACTATGTCGGCGACCTGGCAATGTCGCGGGCCGACATCGAGCGGCATTTCGGTGCCGTCGGGGCGAATGAGAGGCAGGCCTTTGCCCAGACGATGAAGCATGCGCTCGACAACCCCAATATCGGCGACTTCGCCATGCTGTCGGCCCGCCACGGCAAGCGGGAGGACGGACGCGGCTGGCTGCCCGGCTTTGCGCCGTCTAATCAGCGGGGCTTCAGCATCGAGGTGCTCGGACCGGTGCCCGAACCGGATGCGGCGGGAAAGGACCGCCTGCGCGTGCTCGGCGACTACGGCGAGACGAAGAACGGCCATTCCGTCATCCTGCGCCTGCACTATGGCGACTTCAAAATCCTGTTCGGCGGCGACCTCAACGAGAAGGCGGAAAAATACCTGCTCTGCCACTACGGCGGCGAGGCCAAGTTCCCGAAGATCGGCACGCCGGCCTATGCGGCGATGATCGCGAAAGCGTCGACCCGGCTGCGCTCGGACCTGATGAAGGTCTGCCATCACGGATCGGAGAAGGTGACGGATGCCTTTCTCGACGCGGTCAACCCGGCCGCCTTCGTCATCTCGTCGGGTGACGAGGAGGGCCATATCCATCCGCGGCCGGACCTGCTCGGACGGCTCGGCAAACGCGGCCGCGGCGACGCGCCGGTCATTCTCTCGACCGAGCTGCAACGCTCGGTGCGCGAGACCGAGGACGAGAAGCTGGTGCAATCGCTGCAGAGCGCCGTGCTCAAGCTGCATGACAGGCCGGACAAGGCGCTGCGCGACAAGATCATCAACGACATCTGGACGCTCGGCCGCTCAAACGTCACCGTCTATGGCACGGTCTACGTCAAGACCAACGGCAAGCGGCTGATCGCCGCCTTTCGCATCGAGACCGGCAGCGAGATCGAGAAGTGGTTCACCTTCGAATATGCGCTCAATGCGGCCGGCGAACTGATCCGGGTGGAGTGACAGCGATCCGCGCGAGACCACCAGATCCTTCCTCCTGGGGTCGGTCCGCCGGTGCCGACATGCACAGCACAAGCATTTGCCGCAGCGCCCAAAACCAGCTATCCCGGTTTTCCGCCCGCCCTTCTCTCTCCAAGGATCTTCCGATTGAGCACCGCCCGACACACGGTCTATGACAAGCGCTATGCCGGCTTCCTGTTCGACATGGACGGAACGCTCCTGAATTCCATCGCCGCCGCCGAGCGGGTCTGGGCAAAATGGGCGGCACGCCAAGGCCTCGATGTCGAAGCCTTCCTCCCCACCATGCACGGCAAGCGCGGCATCGACACCATTCGCGGACTGGGCCTGCCGGGCGTGGATGTGGAAGCCGAAGCGCTGGTCATCGAACGCGCCGAGATCGAGGATGTCGAGGGCGTGGTGGCCCTGCCCGGCGCGATCGATTTCCTGAACGCGCTCCCGTCCGACCGCTGGTCGATCGTTACCTCGGCCCCGATTGCGCTGGCTCGTGCCCGGATCGAGGCCGCCGGCCTGCCGCAACCGCCGAGGATCGTCACCGCCGAGGATGTGGCGATCGGCAAGCCGGATCCCGCCGGCTATCGGCTCGGTGCCCGGCATATCGGCGCGGACCCGGCCAACTGCCTGGTGTTCGAGGATGTTCTGGCGGGTGTGCTGGCGGGCGAGGCCGCAGGGTCCGACGTCATGGTGGTCACCGCCACCCATGGCCATCCCATGGAAACCCCGCACCCGACGATCGCGTCTTACGAGGGCCTGGTCGTGCACGTCGATTCGACGGGCCATT
The DNA here is from genome assembly GCF_059424725.1 of Allorhizobium sp. GW101-3B10. NCBI lineage: Bacteria > Pseudomonadati > Pseudomonadota > Alphaproteobacteria > Hyphomicrobiales > Rhizobiaceae > Allorhizobium > Allorhizobium sp. GW101-3B10. The sequence continues at coordinate 3,532,158 of NZ_JBWKZR010000001.1, forward strand.
TGCAGATCGTCCGGGCGATCTGACCGGCCTTCATCTGCGGCAAAGCCCGGGTTGACGCCCGGGCGTCATGCTGCGGTATATCGAGGGCGGCCAGGACGCCGCCCTGCGGAGCGGGCAATCACGCCGCCTTGATGGCGTGATATTCCTTGATAGCGGCCATCTTGATCGCCGGATAACGTTCGCTCTCGTAGCGCAGGGAAAAACCGTCCTGCGCCATGAATACCGGATCGCCGTCGAGGTCCCGGCAGATATCGCCGCGGCGCGCCGTCATGAACTTTTCGAGTTCACCCGGCTGGTCGGCCGAGATCCAGCGGCAGACGGAGAAGCGCGACATTTCGAACGAGACCGGCAGGCCGTATTCGCCCTGCAGGCGCTCCTTCAGCACGTCGAGCTGCAGCGCACCGACCACGCCGACGATCGCCGGCGAGCCGTCTTCCGGCGAAAACAGCTGCACGACGCCCTCTTCGGCCATCTGCTGGAGGGCTTCCTTCAGCTTCTTGGCCTTCATCGCATCCTCGAGACGAACGCGGCGCAGGATTTCCGGCGAGAAGTTCGGCACGCCCTGGAAGACCAGCGGTTCACCCTCGGTCAGCGTATCGCCGATGCGGAGCGTGCCGTGGTTCGGAATACCGACCACGTCGCCGGCAAAGGCGGTATCGGCGAGCTGGCGCTGCGAGGCGAAGAAGAACTGCGGCGCGGTCAGCCCGATCTGCTTGCCGGTGCGCGCGAGCCTGACCTTCATGCCGCGCTCCAGCTTGCCGGAGCAGATGCGGGCGAAGGCGATGCGGTCGCGATGGTTCGGGTCCATGTTGGCCTGGATCTTGAAGACGAAGGCCGTCATCTTGTCTTCCGCCGCATGGACCGTGCGGATGTCGGCCATCTGGTCGCGCGGCGGCGGGGCCATTTCGCCGAGCGCATTGATCAGATCGCGCACGCCGAAATTCTTCAGCGCCGAGCCGAAGAAGACCGGGGTCATGTGGCCTTCGAGGAAGGCCTGGCGATCGAACGGACGGCAGGCCTCCTGGGCCAGTTCCAGTTCCTCGATGAAGGCGGCGCGTTCGTTTTCCGGCAGCTGCTCGGCGACATTGGCCGGGCTGTTGACCGGCAGCCCTTCGACCTGCTTGTCGGAGCCGCGGAAGGTGTTTTCCACCAGATTGTAGGAGCCGCAGAAGGACTTCGAGCGGCCGACCGGCCAGGTCACCGGCGCGGTATCGAGCGCCAGCTTCTCCTCGACCTCGTCGAGGATCTCGAAGGGGTCACGGCTTTCGCGGTCCATCTTGTTGATGAAGGTGATGATCGGGATGTCGCGCATGCGGCAGACCTCGAACAGCTTCAGCGTCCGCGGCTCGATACCCTTAGCCGCATCGATGACCATGACGGCGGCATCGACCGCCGTCAGCGTGCGATAGGTGTCGTCGGCGAAGTCTTCGTGGCCGGGCGTATCGAGAATGTTGAAGACATTGCCGTCATATTCGAAGGTCATCACCGAGGTGACGACCGAAATGCCGCGCTCGCGCTCGATCTTCATCCAGTCCGAACGGGTCTGGATGCGATCCTTCTTGGCCTTGACCTCACCGGCAAGCTGAATGGCGCCGCCGAACAGCAGGAGCTTTTCGGTGAGCGTCGTCTTGCCGGCGTCCGGGTGGGCAATAATAGCGAAGGTGCGGCGACGGGAGACCGCCTCTGCAAGCGTTTCGGCCATGAAGTGAAATTCCTTTTGTTGGCCGGTTATCTAGCGAGTTGAGGTCGAATATGCAATTGGGAAGCGGAACGCCCCTGCACGAAGGAAGGTCCCCCATGCGCGATGTTCTCGGCCCCATGCTCAACCTCGTTCGCCTGCCACACGGACACGATATGCCGCTGCCGGCCTATGAGACCGCGGGTGCTGCCGGCATGGATCTGAGGGCCGCCGTCAATGAGGGCGAGCCGTTGGTGCTTTCGCCGGGGGACCGAACGCTGGTGCCGACGGGGTTCGTCTTCGAGATCCCGGAAGGCTTCGAGGCGCAGATCCGGCCCCGCTCCGGCCTCGCCTTCAAGAACGGCGTCACCTGCCTCAACACGCCGGGCACGATCGACAGCGACTATCGCGGCGAGGTGAAGGTGCTGCTGGTCAATCTCGGACACGAGCCGTTCGAGATCGGCCGCGGCATGCGGATCGCCCAGATGGTGATCGCGCCGGTCGTGCAGGCGCGGGTGGCGGAAGTCGCCGATGCTTCGGAAACCGGCCGCGGCGCCGGCGGCTTCGGCTCGACGGGCGTCTGAAACAATCTACTCGCGACCGACAAACGGCGGCAGGCGGCGCTTGACCGGCGTCGATTTGATCAGCGACGTATTGGTCTGAGATTTCTCCGAGATCTTGTCGAGGATGCGGTCGAGGTCGTTCATGCCGCGCACTGCCATACGGCAGATGAAGCAGTCTTCGCCTGTCACCTTGTCGCATTCGGTGATTTCCGGCGTTTCCTGGATCAGCTTTTCGACGATATGCAGCATGCCCGGCAAAGGCCGCACGCGGACGATCGCCTGCAGCGGATAGCCGAGTGCTTCGAGCGCCACCTCGGCGCTATAGCCCGCGAGCACGCCGCGTTCCTCGAGCCGTCGCAACCGCTCCGAACAACTGGGCGACGACAAGCCCGCGCGTGCCGCCAGTTCCTTCAGCGACAGGCGCGCATCGGCGGCCAGTGCTTCCACAATGCTGCGGTCGACGGCATCGAGCGGCTGAACGAAATGCAGGTTCATCGCGATATCTCCTCATACTATTCGGCCCGAAGCATCATACGCCTCATTTCGAGAAAGCAAATCCATCGCATTCCTGTCTAGATTCTTGCCATGGACAGGAGACGACCATGACACCCATCATCAAACGCGGCATTCTCGACATGACCCTGGCCATGGTCATGTCCGGCACGATCGGCTGGTTCGTGCTGCAATCCGGCCAGACGCCGATCAACGTGGTGTTCTGGCGCTGCCTGATCGGCGCGCCGGTGCTGGCCTATCTCTGCCATCGCGCCGGAGCGCTTTCGATCGCGGCAATCGGCGCAAGGCGTTTCTGGCTCGCCGTGCTCGGGGGTGTGGCGCTGGTGCTGAACTGGCTCGCGCTGTTTTCCGCCTATCCGCTCGCTTCCATTTCGGTGACGACCATCGTCTACAATGTGCAGCCGTTCATGCTGGTCGGGCTCGGGCTTGCCTTCCTTGGCGAGAAAGTGAGCGGCGCGAAGCTGATCTGGCTGGGCCTTGCCTTTGCCGGCATGCTGGTCATGACGCTTGCCGGCCAACCGGTGGACGGCAGCGGTCGGACCTATCTGCTGGGGATCGCGCTCGCCCTTGCGGCCGCCGCCTGCTACGCGATCGCCGCCTTCGTCACCAAGCAGCTGAAAGGCACCTCGCCCTATCTGATCGCGCTGATCCAGGTTTTGACCGGCGTCGTCTTGCTGGCGCCGCTGGCGGACTTCGACGACCTTCCGGCCTCTCCGCAAAACTGGGCGATGCTCGGCGCGCTCGGTGTGGTCCACACCGGGATCATGTACGCCTTTCTCTACAGCGCCATCCAGAAGCTGCCCGTCGTCCTGACCGGCACGCTGTCCTTCCTCTATCCGTTGGTCGCAGTGGCGGTCGACATGGCCGCCTTCGGCCATGTACTGACACTTGCCCAGGCGATCGGCGGCGGCGCCATCCTCTTTGCCGCGATCGCCACGACGCTCAACTGGAGCCCGCTTCCGCTCCTCACTCTCGCATCACGAAAGGACCGCGCGTGATCACCTGCAGCCTCCGCTATGTCATCGATCCCTACAAGCTTGCCGAATTCGAGCACTATGCCAGGCTCTGGATTCCCCTGGTCAACCGGCTTGGTGGCATTCATCACGGTTATTTCCTGCCGCACGAGGGTGCCAACAACATCGCACTCGCGCTGTTCAGCTTCCCGTCGCTCGCCGACTACGAGATCTATCGCCAGCGCATGGCGGAGGACTCGGAATGCCTTGCAGCCTTTGCCTATGCGGAGCAGACCCGCTGCATCGTCAGCTACGAGCGCAGCTTCATGCGGCCGATGTTCTGAACCCTAGCGCTGGGCTTCGGTCGCCATGCGGACGGCCAGCCCGGCGAGTACCGTGCCCATCAGCCAGCGCTGCATCACCATCCAGAAGGGCCGGCCGGCAAGGAAGATCGCGATCGAACCGGCCATCAGCGCGATCATCGCATTGACCGTGACGCTGATGGCGATCTGGCTGGCGCCGAGCACCACGGATTGCAGGAGCACGCTGCCAAGAGCCGGATCGACGAACTGCGGCAACAGCGACAGGTAAAGGACGGCCGCCTTGGGGTTCAGGAGATTGGTGACCAGCCCCATCATGAAGAGCTTGCGCGGGCTGTCCTTCGGCAGGTCGCGCACCTGGAAGGGCGAGCGGCCGCCCGGCCGCACCGCCTGCCAGGCAAGCCACAGCAGATAGACGGCGCCGGCGAATTTCAGCGCGTCATAGGCAAAGGGTACGGCCATGACCAGCACCGTGATGCCGAGCGCCGACATCAGCATGTAGAAGACGAACCCTAGCGCCACGCCGCCGAGCGAGACAAGGCCGGCGGCCGGGCCCTGGCAGATGGAGCGCGACACCAGATAGATCATGTTCGGCCCGGGCGTCAGCACCATGCCGAGGCAGATGAGGGCGAAGGCGATCAGCGACGAAGAAGAAGGCATGGGGCGAAACCTCGGCTGGCGTTTGTCATCCACGACCTAAGCCAGGCCTTTCGCCCGCCGCAACGGCGATCTTGTCACCATTGCAAGTTCGGCCGCGCAGCGCTAGCACTGCGTCAGTGACGGAGGCCCCCATGACACCCACCACGCTTCTCGCCTATAGCGGCGCACTTTTCGTTGCTGCCGCCATTCCCGGCCCCGGCATGACGGCGATCGTGGCGCGGGCGCTCGGCTCCGGTTTCCGCCCGACCTTCTTCATGGGGCTTGGTCTGATTCTGGGCGATCTCTGCTACCTGACCGCCGTCATCCTCGGCCTGGCGCTCGTGGCGCAAACCTTCACCACGCCGTTCCTGATCATCGAATATCTGGGCGCCCTCTATCTCGTCTATATCGCCTGGAAGCTCTGGACGACCGGGCTGATCGCGCAGGACATCGAGGCCAAGCGCTCGACCCATATCGGCCTGTCCTTTCTCTCCGGCCTGCTCGTCACGCTCGGCAATCCGAAAACCATGCTGTTCTACGTGGCCCTCGTGCCGACGCTGATCCCGCTCGAAGCCATCGGTGCGCAGGACTATGCAGCCCTCGTCGGCATCACCTTCGTGGTGCTCATCGCGGTGCTCGTTCCCTATATCCTGCTCGCCTCGCAGGCGCGGACGCTGCTGAAGAAGCCCAACTCCCTCAAGGCGCTGAACCGCTCGGCGGCCAGCATCCTGGCGGGCACGGCCGCCTATATCGCCGCGCGCGCCTGAACAAAATTTCACGGGCAGTGGCGCCGGGGGCGCTATTTTTCCAATCAAACGTGCGCGCCTAGGCGAAGGGTTCTGGCGAGTGGCGGGCTTTCGCCCTATTGTGCCGTCAAAGCAGATCCAAAGGGAGATCCACCATGTCCGACACGAAGAAACCGGGCCGCGGCCGCGTCTATGCCTCGATCACCGAAACGATCGGCGACACCCCGATCGTGCGCCTCGACAAGCTGGCGAAGGAAAAGGGCGTGAAGGCCAATCTTCTCGCCAAGCTCGAATTCTTCAACCCGATCGCCTCCGTCAAGGACCGGATCGGCGTGGCGATGATCGAGAGCCTGGAAGCCCAGGGCAAGATCACCCCCGGCAAGACCACCCTGATCGAGCCGACCTCCGGCAATACCGGCATTGCGCTTGCCTTCGCCGCGGCCGCCAAGGGCTACAAGCTGATCCTCACCATGCCCGAGACCATGTCGATCGAGCGCCGCAAGATGTTGGCCCTGCTCGGCGCGGAACTGGTGCTGACCGAAGGTCCGAAGGGCATGAAGGGCGCGATCGCCAAGGCCGAGGAACTGGCCGCCACGCTTCCCGACGCCATCATTCCGCAGCAGTTCGAAAACCCGGCCAACCCGGAAATCCATCGCAAGACGACGGCCGAGGAAATCTGGAACGATACCGACGGCGGCGTCGACATCTTCGTTGCCGGCATCGGCACGGGCGGCACGATCACCGGTGTCGGCCAGGTACTGAAGGCGAAGAAGCCCGAGGTCAAGGTCATCGCCGTCGAGCCGGCCGACAGCCCGGTTCTCTCCGGCGGCAATCCCGGCCCGCACAAGATCCAGGGTATCGGCGCAGGCTTCGCGCCGAAGATCCTCGACACACATATCTACGACGAGGTCGTCACCGTCACCAATGACGAAGCCTTCGAAACCGCCCGGCTGGTCGCCCGCCTCGAAGGCGTGCCGGTCGGCATTTCCTCGGGCGCGGCGCTCACCGCCGCGATCAAGGTCGGCCAACGCGAAGAAAACGCCGGCAAGACGATCGTCGTGATCATCCCGTCCTTCGCCGAGCGCTACCTGTCGACCGCACTGTTTGCCGGCCTCGGCGAATAAGGGTTTCTCGACCTGACGAAACAATTGAAGGGGCGCCAAGCGGCGCCCTTTCTCGTTTTCGCCGGATCTGGTCTTCCCATCTCGTCACGCCCCGGCACGGGGCCGAGCCCGGCTCCCCCGTTCTGCCTGCATTGCGGGCGCCCTCCTCCGTCTCCTGGCGCTGTCGGCCGAGCCGCCGTTTTGGCCTTTTGCCGGCAGGCCGCCGCAACGCTCCTTCCTTCCGCGCGCCTCGTCTCCACCGCACCGAGGCGGAGTCACCCGACCCGCCTCAAACGGACTCCCTTACGCCGCGGCCGACAGCCGTTCCGAGGCGATGCGGTAGGAGATCGCTTCCGCCAGGTGAATGCGGCCAAGCAAGCTGGCTCCATCCAGATCGGCGAGCGTGCGCGCCACCTTCAGCACCCGGTGGTAGCCGCGGGCGGAGAACTTGAACTTGTCGGCGGCGTCGCGCAGCAATTGCAGGCCGGCCGGATCGGGCTCGGCGAGCTTCTCGATCAGCGCCGTCGAACAGCGGGCATTGGTCGTCACGCCGCCGATCCCGGCCGACTCGAACCTCTCGCGCTGCATGTCGCGGGCGAGCGCCACGCGCTGTGCTACGTCGGCGCTTCTCTCCGCTGTCATCGGCCGGATGAGATCGGATGCCGAGACCGCCGGCACGTCGATACGGATGTCGATGCGGTCCATCAGCGGCCCGGAAATCCGGCCCTGGTAGTCGGTGATGCAGCGCGGGCCGCGCGCGCAGGTGTGCCCCGGCTCGCCGGCCATGCCACAACGGCACGGGTTCATCGCTGCCACCAGCTGGAACTCGGAAGGATAGGCCACCCGGTGATTGGCGCGGGCGATGATGCATTCGCCCGTCTCCAGCGGCTGGCGCAGCGCATCGAGCACCGGCGGGGCAAATTCCGGCAGTTCGTCGAGGAAAAGCACGCCGCGATGGGCAAGCGAGGCTTCGCCCGGCCGGGCACGAAGGCCACCGCCGACAAGGGCCGCCATGGTCGCCGAATGGTGCGGGGTTCGGAACGGCCGGCGATCCGACAGCTTGCCGCCCGAGAGCTGGCCGGCGATGGAATGGATCATCGACACTTCGAGCAGTTCGGCGGCCGAAAGCGGCGGCAGGATCGACGGAAGTCGAGCGGCCAGCATGGACTTGCCGGAGCCCGGCGGCCCGACCATCAAGAGATTGTGCCCACCGGCCGCCGCGACCTCCAGCGCCCGCTTGGCGCTTTCCTGGCCCTTGATGTCGGCAAGATCCGGCAGATTGGCGGGCAGTGCCCGGATCGCCGGCTCCGGGCGCGTCAGCACCTGGGTGCCACGGAAATGATTGGCAAGCGCAATCAGGCTGCGCGGCGCGAGGATGTCGATGTCGGCGCCGGCCCAGGCCGCCTCGGCCCCGCAATCGGCCGGGCAGATCAGCCCTTTGCCGAGCGCATTGGCGCCGATCGCCGCCGGAAGCGCGCCGGCAATCGCCGCGATCGTGCCGTCGAGATTGAGTTCGCCGATCACCACATAATCGGAGAGCGCGTCGCCAGGGATGGCGCCGAGGGCCGCCATCAGGCCGAGCGCAATGGGCAAGTCGAAATGCGAGCCTTCCTTGGGAAGATCGGCTGGCGCCAGATTGACGGTCACCCGCTTGGGCGGCAGCGCCAGTCCGGACGCATGAAGCGCCGCCTGCACGCGTTCGCGGCTCTCCGCCACCGCCTTGTCCGGCAGGCCGACGATCTGCATGCCGAGCTTGCCCGGCGCGACCATCACCTGGACGTCGACCGGAACGCCCTCAATGCCCTGGAATGCGACTGTACTGACACGCGCTACCATCGCCCGCCCCCACGAACCCAGATCGCCCCTCGCAACTACATCTTGCGCGGGTCATGGATTGCAATCTGGCACGGATCGCGCCCGAAAACAAGAACATTAGCGGAACAAATTCACGCTATACTCGCGATCGGGTTGCGTCGAGTTGTATAGTTGGAACGAAGGGTGATCAGACCGGAAGACGGGCCGTTCTCAGGCCCGCTTCTTCTCGATCGCATCCCACAGAAGCGCGGCAATATCTGCACCGCCGAACTTCTTGACTTCCCGGATGCCGGTCGGAGAGGTCACGTTGATCTCTGTCATGTAGTCGCCGATGACGTCGATGCCGACCAGCATGAAGCCGCGCTCCTTCAGTGCAGGACCGATGCGGGCGCAGATTTCCTTCTCCCGCGCCGTCAGTTCGGTGGCCTCGGCGCGCCCGCCGACATGCATGTTGGAACGGCTGTCGGTTTCGGCCGGAACGCGGTTGATCGCGCCGACCGCCTCGCCGTCGACCAGGATGATGCGCTTGTCGCCCTTGCGCACCGCCGGCAGATAGGCCTGGGCGATGAAGGGTTCGCGGAACATCTGGTGGAACATCTCGATCAGCGAGGTGAAGTTGCGGTCGTCGCGGGTGGAGTGGAAAACCCCGGCGCCGCCATTGCCGTAGAGCGGCTTCAGGATGATGTCGCCCATCTCTTCGCGGAAGCGGGCAATCTCGCTCACATCGCGCGTGATCAGCGTCGGCGGCATCAGATCGGCGAATTCGGTGACGAAGATCTTTTCCGGTGAGTTGCGCACCCAGGCCGGATCGTTGACGACCAGCGTCTTCGGATGGATGCGCTCGAGCAGGTGGGTCGAGGTGATATAGGCCATGTCGAAGGGCGGATCCTGGCGCAGCAGCACCACGTCCATGGTGGAAAGATCGACCCGTTCCGGTTCGCCCAGGGTGAAGTGGTTGCCCTTTTTGTCGCGCAGTTCCATCGGCTCGACGGTGGCGATGATGCGGCCGTCGCGCATGGAGAGCCGGTCGGGCGTATAGTGGAACAGCTTGTAGCCGCGGGCCTGGGCCTCAAGGCTCATGGCGAAGGTCGAATCCCCCGCGATCGCGATACCGGAGACATGGTCCATCTGGACCGCAATATTGGTGATCTTCGCCATGGCCGGCCCCTCGTTGAAAGCCCCCGAGATTTAGGCCGGCTCCCTGAGAAAGGCAACGTCGACGACCATCAATTCTGCTGAACGTCGGCTCAGCCGAGGACCCGCTTTGCCGAGGGCGAGCGCAACGCGTTGCGGATGCGGTAGAGCGTGGCCAGCGGCTCGGGGAAAGGCTTGCGCAAGAAGGCGATCTTGCGGACATAGTCGTCGACGCGCCAGGTCGCCCAGGTGCCGCCGCGGAAATAGGCGATGTCGCCGGCCTTCAGCAGGCGCTCAGAACCGTCCTCCGCCGTCACATGAACTTCGCCCTCCTGGATGACCACCGTCTCGTCCCAGCCGAAATACCAGCGGAACTCCCCGGCCGTGCAATCCCAGACCGCGGTCGAGCTTGCCTCGTCCGTGCTGGTCGAGTGGTCGGCGATGCGTGCCAGAGGCGTGCCGCGAATGATCCATTCGGGCTTGATCGGTGCGGGCCTGAGTGCCAGGTGGTCGCTGTGGGCCGCGACCACCGGCGGGTTTTCGTCAATGCGCTGGTTGCGCGGGGCTGCGAGCAGCGTGCCGGCCATGCCGACGAGCAGGAGTTTGAGAGGCATTTCCGTTCCCAGGACTGTCTTGTTCTGCACGGAACGATAGCAGGCCTCTCTTACCTTTCGCTTTGGCCGATCGTTCGAATTTTAACGATAGGCCGCTGCCCGGCGGGGCCGCTTCAGGCGAAGCTTGCCTCGCGGACCAGCGACTGCGACGTCCGACTGCCCGGGTGGGGTTGCAGCGGCTCGATCCGGCGGCCCGTATCCCTGGCAAAGAAATGAACCCGCTCCGGCGCCACGGTGAGCGGCAGCTCCTCGATGATGGCCACTTCCAGCGGAATGATCGCGGTCAGCGCCTGGGACGAGAGATGGCCGTGCACCAGCCTGTGCGCGCCGAGCTCCTCGACATAGTCGACCTTGAACGGCAGGCCGGCCACGCCTTCGCCGGCCAGCATCAGGTCTTCGGCGCGGATGCCGACGGTCACCGGACCGCTTGCCGTCGTCGGGATGCCAAAGGCCATCGAGACGTCGCCCACGGCCAGCCGCCCGCCGTCGATCACGCCATCCAGCAGGTTCATCGCCGGGGAGCCGATGAAGCTCGCGACGAAGGTGGAGGCGGGGCGGTGATAGACCTCGAGCGGCGTGCCGATCTGCTCGATCACGCCGCAGTTGAGGACGACGAGTCGGTCGGCGAGCGTCATGGCCTCCAGCTGGTCGTGGGTCACGTAGATGGCCGTGGTGGCGAGCCGGCGCTGCAGCTTGCGGATCTCGCCGCGCATGGTGACGCGCAGCTTGGCGTCGAGATTGGACAGCGGCTCGTCGAACAGGAAGACGGCGGGCTTGCGCACGATGGCGCGCCCCATGGCGACGCGCTGGCGTTGGCCGCCCGAGAGCGCCCTGGGCTTGCGCTTGAGATAGGGCTCGATCTCCAGCATGCGGGCGGCTTCCGCGACACGCGCCTCGATCTCCGCCTTCGGCGTCTTGCGGTTCTTCAGGCCATAGGCGAGATTGTCGTAGACCGTCATATGCGGATAGAGCGCGTAGTTCTGGAATACCATGGCGATGTCGCGATCGGCAGGCTCGACCTTGTTGACGACGCGTCCGCCGATGCTGACTGTGCCTTCCGATATGGCCTCGAGCCCCGCGACCATGCGCAGCAGCGTCGACTTTCCGCAGCCGGACGGCCCGACGAGCACGATGAACTCGCCGTCCTCGATGGCGATGTCGATGCCCTTCACGGCATGGACCCCGCCGTCATAGATCTTCGAGACCTGGTCGATGTGGATGGTCGCCATGGGGTTCGCCTTTCTTATTTATCGCTCTCGGTCAGGCCCTTGATGAACCAGCGCTGGAAGATCACGACGATGACGACGGGCGGCAGCATGGCGAGCACGGCCATGGCGAATGCCTCGTTGTAGTCGGGGATCTGCGAGCCGACCCAGACCTGCAGGATCTGCTTGATGCCGCGCATCAGGGTGTAGAAGCTCTCGTCCGTGGTCATCAGCATGGGCCAGAGATACTGGTTCCAGCCATAGACGAACATGATGATGAACACCGCCGCGATCATGGTGCGCGACAGCGGCACGAGCACATCGATGAAGAACTTGAAGGGACCTGCGCCGTCGATCCGCGCCGCCTCCAGCAGTTCGTCCGGCACCGACTTGAAGAACTGGCGGAAGAAGAAGGTACCGGTCGCCGAGGCGAGCAGCGGCAGGATGAGGCCGGTATGCGTGTTCAGCAGGCCGAGATCGCTCATCACCTTGTAGGACGGCATGATGCGCACTTCGAGCGGCAGAAGCAGCGTGGTGAAGATCAGCCAGAAGGCGAGCGTGGCGAAGCGGAAGCGAAAATAGACGATCGCGTAGGCCGCCATCATCGACAGCACGATCTTGCCGATGGCGAAGCCGAGGCCGAGGATCAGCGAATTCAGCGCCATGGTGAGGCCCGTCACCTCACCGGTGAAGCCGCCGCTGCGGAACAGCACCTTCTCGTAGGTTTCGGTGAAATGATCGCCGATCGACAGCATCAGTCCGTCGGTGTGGATCTGGGCCGCTGTGTGGGTCGAGGTGGTAAAAGCCACCACCAGCGGCCCCAGCATCAGGATGACGCCGGCGATCAGGATGAGGTGGTCGAAGAACTTGGTGCGGTACATGGCTCGACCTCAACCGTAGTGAACGCGGCGTTCGATGAAACGGAACTGGATGAGCGTGAGCACCAGAACGATGACCATCAGGATGACCGACTGGGCCGAGGACGAGCCGAGGTCGTTGCCGCGGAAGCCGTCGAGATAGACTTTGTAGACCAGCGTGATCGGGTTGTTGGCCGGCTTGTCCTTCACGATCACGTCGATCACGCCGAAGGTGTCGAACAGCGAATAGGTCATGTTGATGACCAGCAGGAAGAAGGCCGTCGGGGTCAGCAGCGGCAGGATGACCGTCCAGAAGCGGCGGGTGCCGGACTTGCAGTCGATGGCGGCGGCCTCGCGGATCGAGGCCGGAATGCCCTGCAGGCCCGAGAGGAAGAAGATGAAGTTATAGGGGATCTGGTTCCACACCGCGACGGCGACCATGGCGAAGGCCGTGTCGAAATAGTTGATCCCGACCTTCATGTCCCAGCCGAACAGCGCGACGAAGTGCACGAAGGGACCGATATGCTGGTCGAAGAACATCATGCCGATCAGGCCGGCAACCGGAGGAGCGATCGCATAGACGACGATCAGCAGCGTCTTGTAGGTCGATTGACCACGAATGACGGCGTCCGCCTTCAAGGCCAAGAGCAAGCCGAGGGACAGCGTCAGGAAGGTGACGATCAGGCTGTAGGCCACCGTGAAGCGGGCGATCTTCTGGTATTCGTGCGAACCCAGCGCATCGGTGTAGTTGTCGAGGCCGACGAAGGCCGAGCCGAAACCGAAGGGATCCTCGATGAAGAAGGACGAGTGGATCGCCTGGGCGGACGGCCAGTAGAAGAAGATCGAAATGATCGCGAACTGCGGCAGGAGCAGCAGATAGGGAAGATATCGCGAGGAGAACTGGACGCGCTTCATGGGGCTGTCTCTCAAGAAGGAGGGCCTTCTTCGTGGAACGGGAGCCCCTCATCCGCCTGCCGGCATCTTCTCCCCGCAAGCGGGGAGAAGGGCGAAGCCGCGGCATCTGCACTCCCTCGCCCCGCTTGCGAGGAGAGGGTGGGGTGAGGGGCGATATCCCTTTGACCGATCAGCCGGCCGTCTTGGCGAAGCGGGCGAGCAGCTCGTCGGCTTCCTTCTTGATGGTCTCCATGGCTTCCTTCGGCGTGGTCTCGCCGGCGAAGATACGGTTGTATTCGCGCTCCATCACAGAGCGGATCTGCGGGTAGAAGCCCATGCGGTAACCCTTGTCCCACTCGCCGCCCGGCAGGGAGAGCTGCTGGATGCCGACTTCGGCGGCCGGCTTCTCGTTGTAGAAGCCTTCCGACTTGGCAAGCTCATAGGCAGCCTTGGTGATGGCGACGTAGCCGGTGGCCTGGTGGTAGAACTTCTGGATCTCGGGCGAGGTCAGGAAGTGGAAGAAGGAGGCCGTGCACTTGTTCTCGGCTTCCGGCTTGCCGGCCATGGCGAAGAGCGCCGCGCCGCCGATGAAGGTGTGGACGCCTTCCGGGTTGACCGACTTCCAGAAGGGCAGGAAGGTCGCCGAGAAGGGCATGGTCGCGGTCTTCTGCAGGCCGCCGAACGAGCCGGACGAACCGATCCAGAGCGCAACCTTGCCTTCTTCGAAGGGCTTCTGGTTGTCGCTCCAGCCGGCGCCGTAATAGCCGAACAGGCCCTGATCGTACCAGGCCTTCAGCTTCTCGTACATCATGACGTGGTTCGGGTCGGTGACGTTGATCGTCGTGTCGACGACGCTGTCGTAACCATTGTTGTTCGAAGCGAACTGCAGGTTATGGCGCGAGAAGAAGTTCTCGGTGAACTGCCAGGTGAGCTGCGCCTGGACGAGCGGGATGTAGCCTGCCTCTTTCAGCTTCGGAGCAATGGCTTCGAACTCTTCCCAAGTCTTCGGGGCCTCGACACCGGCCTTCTTCAGCGCGTCGGTGTTGACGTACATGATCGGTGCCGAGGAGTTGAACGGCATGCCGACGAACTTGCCTTCGCTGTCAGCGTAAAAATAGCGCACGCCCTCGATGAAATCGTCACGGTTGAGTTCGAAGCCGGCATCCTTGATCAGGTCTTCGGCGGCAACGACGGCACCCTTGGCGTTGATGATGGTGGCGGCTCCGGCGTCGAACACCTGCAGGATGTTCGGCTGTTCGCCGGAACGGAAGGCGGCGATGCCGGCCGCGAGGGCCTCTTCATAGGTTCCCTTGGAGACCGGTGTCAGGGCGCATTCGCTCTGGGCGGCGTTGAACTTCTGGGCGACTTCGTTGATGACTTCGCCATTGCGTCCGCCCATGCCGTGCCACCAGGTGATGTTGGTCGCGGCCAGCGTCGTCGATGCGGTCATGGACAGGGCCAGAGCGGCCAAAGAAAGCTTTTTGAACATGGAAAAATCCTCTCCGCCAATATTGGGGTGAGGAGTGCATTAGCCGCGATGTGTGACGCGGAATTAAACGTTTTGTGTCACTTCAATTACAACAATCGCCGATACGAAAGCAAAGCGAACCTAAAACGCGCCCTCGATGTGGCGAGGCCACTTCCAGGGCACAATGGCGACGATGTCGTAGCGCCGCGACAGACGCGCGGCATCGGGCTGGCGGGCAAGCCAGTGATCGCCAGCGGCGCGAATTCGGTTCTGACTGGTGAAGGTCACCGCATCGATCGCCGCCATCAGGTCGCGACGGGCCTTCACCTCGACAAAGGCGATCACTTCACCACGGCGGGCAATGATGTCGACCTCGCCTGCCCGGACCCGGTAGCGCATGGCGAGGATGCGATATCCTCGCGCCAGCAGATACATGGCCGCCCCCCATTCCGACCACCGTCCCCGACGTTCGGCGCGCTTTCGCTTTTCGGGCGCTGCGTACCTGCTCATCCCTCGCTCTTCCGTTCAAGCAGACGCTGGTACAGGTCCTTGCGCGGCAGGCCGGTAATCTTCGCCGCTTCCGTTGCCGCTTTCGCGGTCGGCAGGGTTTCCGCGAGCTGGCCGAGGATGCGATCGATCTCGCCGGCCTCCGGCGCGGGCTTCTCGAGCGGCGGGCCGACCACCAGCACGACTTCGCCCTTGACGGTCCGGTCGACGTAGTAGTCGGCAAGTTCCCGCAGCGAGCCGCGGCGGAACTCCTCGAAGGTCTTGGTCAGCTCCCGGCACACCGAAGCGTGCCGTTCGGCGCCGAGCTCGTCCGCGGCGGCGGCGAGCGTGTCGCCGATCCGGTGCGGGCTCTCGAAGAAGATGAGGGTGGCGGGCACCTCGCGCAGTTGCGCGAGCCGTTCGTGGCGTGCCTTGTCCTTGACCGGCAGGAAGCCGGCGAACAGGAACGCGTCATTGGGCAGGCCGGAACCGACGAGAGCGGCGAGCGGCGCCGAGGCGCCGGGGATCGGCACGACGCGATGGCCGGCCTCGATCGCCAGCTGGCCGAGACGATAGCCGGGGTCGGAAACGAGCGGCGTCCCGGCATCCGAGACGAGCGCCACGGACCGGCCCGCTTCGAGAGCCGCGATCAGCTTCGGCCCCGCCTCGTTGGCATTGTATTCGTGATAGGAATAGGGTCGGTTCTGGATGCCGAAACGATCTAGCAGCACGCGGGTCACGCGCGTATCCTCGCAGGCCAGCACATCGGCACCGGCGAGCGTTTCCAGCGCCCTTAGCGTGATGTCGCCGAGATTGCCGATCGGGGTTGCGACCAGATAGAGCGCCGGCTCCAGCGGCCGGGCGGCGATCACCACGTCGCCCACCCGATAGGTCCGCTGCGGCGATGCCGCCTCTTTGCCGTCCTCAGCCACAGTCACGTCCCGTCTGTCCGCATCGATCCCTCCTTATCGTCCAGCCCCTGCGATTGGGCAAGGGCCGCACCAGCCGCACCGGCGTTAGCCATTGCGCCAATTTGGTGCGAACGCCGCGCAGCTACCTCTTGCTTTTCTCGTTCAATTCCTGCCATTTTGCCCGTCCACATTGTCCGGCCCTCTTCTTAGGCCGGGAGGAACAGTGCGGTCCCCGAGTCCGGACCGCGACAGGTCGAAAGCGGTAGTGTCCATGCGTATTACTCTTGAACGGTCGAACCTTCTGAAATCGCTGAACCACGTGCATCGCGTGGTCGAGCGGCGCAACACGATCCCGATCCTGTCGAACGTCTTGCTGCGCGCCGAGGGTGCGAGCCTGGCGATGAAGGCGACCGACCTCGATCTCGAGATCACCGAAGCGACGCCCGCGATGGTCGAGCAGGCCGGCGCGACCACCGTTCCCGCGCACCTGCTCTATGAAATCGTCCGCAAGCTGCCGGACGGCGCCGAAGTGCTGCTCGCCACCACGCCGGACGGCGCGGCGATGACGGTTGCCTCCGGCCGCTCGAAATTCTCGCTGCAATGCCTGTCGGAAACCGACTTCCCCGACCTGACGGCCGGCAATTTCTCGCATTCCTTCAAGCTGAAGGCGAGCGATCTGAAGATGCTGATCGATCGCACCCAGTTCGCGATCTCGACCGAAGAGACCCGCTACTACCTGAACGGCATCTACCTGCACACGATTGAGAGCGGCGGGGCCCTCAAGCTGCGCGCGGTGGCGACCGACGGGCACCGTCTCGCCCGTGCCGACGTCGAGGCACCATCCGGCTCGGAGGGCATGCCCGGCATCATCATTCCGCGCAAGACGGTCGGCGAACTGCAGAAGCTGGTCGACAATCCGGAGATGATCGTCACCGTCGAGGTGTCCGACGCCAAGATCCGCCTCGCCATCGGCGAGATCGTCATGACCTCCAAGCTGATCGACGGCACCTTCCCCGACTACCAGCGTGTCATTCCGGCGGCCAACGACAAGGAGATGCGGGTCGATTGCCAGACCTTCGCCCAGGCCGTCGACCGCGTGTCGACGATCTCCTCCGAGCGCGGCCGCGCCGTGAAGCTGGCGCTGTCGGACGGCCACCTGATGCTGACCGTCAACAACCCGGATTCCGGCAGCGCGACGGAAGAAGTGGCCGTCGGCTACGACAATGATGCGATGGAAATCGGCTTCAACGCCAAATACCTGCTCGACATCACCGCGCAACTGTCCGGCGAAGACGCGATCTTCCTGCTCGCCGATGCGGGTTCGCCGACGCTGATCCGCGACACGGCGGGCGACGACGCGCTTTATGTTCTGATGCCGATGCGGGTTTAAGTCACGATTCGCACAGGCAATTTTGCCGGTTGCGGCATTTTGCCTTGTTTTTGCGACAAACCCGGGCGACATTTGCGGGGCGCGGATGTACGCGCTTTAGGTCTTGAGTGGGGATTGGGCCATGGTACGACGCTTGAAGCAGAAGTTCGAGAAGAAGTTCGACGAGGAGATCCGCTTCTTCAAGGGCATGATGCAAGGGCCAAAGACCGTAGGCGCCATCGCTCCGACTTCCTCGATCACCGCGCGGCGCATGGCGAGCGTCGTCAATCCGCATGCCAGCCTGCCGGTGCTGGAACTCGGCCCCGGAACGGGCGTGATCACCAAGGCGATCCTGGCGCGTGGCGTGAAGCCGGAAAACCTGTTTTCGATCGAGTATTCCGAGGACTTTTACGACCATCTGGTGCAGACCTTTCCCGGTGTGAATTTCATCCACGGCGACGCCTTCGATCTGCAGAAGACGTTCGGCCCGCGCGCCGACCAGATGTTCGACTCGGTCATCTCCGCCGTTCCGCTGCTCAACTTCCCGATGGCCGCGCGCATCCGCATGCTGGAAGCGCTGCTCGACCGCCTGCCGCCGGGACGGCCCGTCGTGCAGATTTCCTATGGCGCGGTTTCGCCGATCATCGCCAAGCCGGAAAGCTATCACATCCAGCATTTCGACTTCGTGATGCGCAACATTCCCCCGGCGCAGCTGTGGATCTATCGTCGCGGCTGACGACAGGCGGCACGCCCGGATGTTCGGCCTCTATATCACCCACCCCCAGGTCCGGATCGATCCGGCCGTCCCCGTTCCGCAATGGGGACTATCGGAGATCGGCACCGCCCGCGCAGAACAGGCCGCTTCACGCCCCTGGGCGAAGCAACTCGCACGCATCGTCTCCAGCGTCGAGGTCAAGGCGATCGAGACCGCGCAGATTCTGGCCACGGCAGCCGGCATCGGTTTCGAGACGGTCGAGGTGATGCACGAAAACGATCGCTCGGCGACCGGTTTCCTGAAGCCGGACGAATTCGAGAAGGCCGCCGACTGGTTTTTTGCCCATCCGCTGGAGAGCTTTCGCGGCTGGGAGAGGGCGACGGACGCCCAGGCCCGCATCGTCGGCGCGGTTACGGCCATCCTTGACGATCACGATCCGGCTGCTCCGATCGCCTTTGTCGGCCATGGGGGAGTCGGCACGCTGCTCAGGTGCCACCTGCTCGGCATCACGATCAGCCGCGCCGAAGACCAGCTGCCCGGCGGCGGCAATCTTTACGCCTTCTCTCTTGCGGATCGGCGCATCGCATGCGACTGGACGCCGATCGAAGACTGGAAGGGGATCGACCCATGACGCCACGCGAACGCCTCATCGTCGGCCTGGATGTGCCGACCGTCCGGGAAGCCGAAGCCATCGTCGAAACGCTCGGCGACGACATCCTCTTCTATAAGATCGGCTACCAGCTGGCCTTCGCCGGCGGCCTGGAGTTCGCCCGCGAACTGGCCCAGAGCGGCAAGAAGATCTTCCTCGACATGAAACTGCTCGACATCGACAACACGGTCGCTTCGGGCGTCGAGAATATCGCCAAGATGGGTATGTCGATGCTGACCCTGCACGCCTATCCGAAGGCCATGCGCGCCGCGGTCAAGGCGGCGGAAGGCTCGGGGCTGTGCCTGCTCGGCGTCACCGTGCTCACCTCGATGGACGAGCAGGACCTGGTCGATGCCGGCTATGAATACGATCCGCACACACTCGTGCTGAAGCGCGCCGAACAGGCCCGCATCGCCGGCATGGGCGGTATCGTCTGCTCGGCCGAAGAGGCAAGCGCCGTGCGCAAGGTGATCGGACCCGACATGGCGCTGGTCACCCCCGGCATCCGCCCGGCCGGCGCCGACAAGGGCGACCAGAAGCGGGTGATGACGCCCGCCGACGCGCTGAAGGCCGGCTCCAGCCACCTCGTCGTCGCCCGGCCGATCGTCAAGGCCGAAGACCCCAAGGCCGCCGCGCGCGCAATCCTCGCCGAGATGGCCACCGCCCTCTGACGGCAGGCCTTTCCCTCCTCCGGGCAGACGCGTTCAATCGTTGCCGACGATCTCGTTGGTCGGGTCGGTGTTGCGGATGAGGCCCCTGCCCCCGCCGATGAAGCGGTTGCCGCGCACGATATTGAATTGCGCGAAATCCCGCGGATCAAGGCTGCTGCCGAAGGGGAAGGCCGGATCCCTGAAGCGGTGGGAGGTCTTGCCATTGCGCTGGTTGAGCCAGATGGCCGGCCGCGGACGGCCCGCGGGCTCGTATCGGAAGGTATTGCCCTCGATGACATTGTACTGCGGCGCCTGGTGGCGGATCGTGCCGCCCTCGCCGGCATTGCGGTAGAGGAAGATTCCGCCGTTCACCGGGTTTTCGAAGACATTGCCGGAGATCACGTTGCGGGCCGAGCCGTCGACGGCGATCTGCTCGCGCCGTGTCGTCTTCATGGCAAAGAGGTTTCCGGTGAAACGGTTCTCGGCGCTCTCGGCATCGAGATAGACAGCCGTGCCCTTCGCTTCGCCCCGGAAGCGTGATCCGTTGACCGTGACCTTGGTTACGCCCGGGCCGAGATAGAGCGGCACGGTGCCGCGGGCGACGAAGTCGAGATTGTCGAGCAGGATATCTCTTGGTGCAGCCGCCTGCGCCCTTGCCGTGTGATCGCGGCGGCGCGAGGAAAGCTTGACCAATTCGCCCTGCCCGTTGGGGCCGAGCCCCATGAGCCGCAGATTGCCGACGATCCTGCAGTTCCTGACAGTCACGCCTTCCGGCACGCTCCACTGACCGTCGCCACCCTTGAGCGAGCGGATCACGACGGTCGGGCGGCTGGCGCCGATCACCGCATCAGCCGTGCCGAGCGTTCCGCCCTTGCAGTCGAGGGTGACGCGGGAGGCCCTGGCGCCGGAAAAGGCGATGGGCCGGGCAATCACATCCTTCGGACCGAGCGTCACGTCGCAGGCAATCTCGAGCGGGCGCGCCTTCGGGTCGGCGGGTTTGTGTAACTCGGCATAGAGCAGCGCGGGGCAAGCCTTGGCCTCAGCCTGCGCCGGAGCGCAAAGGACAAAGCCGGTCGCCAGCACGGCCCCGGCCAGCCACATGCCGCCGGCAAGGATCATCGCTCGTCTCGGATCTTGTCTGCGCATACTGATTTCCTTGTTGAGCGGGCCACGGTCGGCGCTGCTTCGACGCGCGGGACGCTTGACCGTAGCGCGAATTTACTGAAATTGACCGGCATAACCAGTCAAGGATGGGACAAAAACATGGCCAAGGGCTACTGGATCGCACGGGTCGATATTCACGACGCGGAACGTTACAAGGACTACGTCGCGGCGGCAAAGCCGGCCTTCGAGAAGTTCGGCGCAAAGTTCCTCGCCCGCGGCGGTGCGTTCACCGAGCTCGAAGGCAAGGCCCGGGCCCGCAACGTGGTCATCGAGTTCCCCTCGCACCAGGCAGCCGTCGACTGCTACAACTCGCCCGAATACCAGATTGCCGCGAAGATCCGCCAGGAAGTGGCCGATGCGGAAATGGTGGTCGTCGAAGGCGCTTGAGTGATACCTTTTTCGCGGGGCCGCGCATGCAGACGGCCCTTCCGCTCGCCTTTCGATTCGGCTAAAGACAGCGAGAACTTCAGCGCATCTCAGCGCATGCCTATTCCAAGGAGCCAGCCCATGACCTTGTCCAACCTTCCGCCGCTCGTCACCGTGTTCGGAGGATCGGGCTTCGTCGGGCGTCACGTCGTCAGGGCCCTTGCCAAGCGTGGTTACCGCATCCGCGTCGCCGTGCGCCGTCCCGACCTCGCCTTCTTCCTGCAGCCGCTCGGCAATGTCGGACAGATTTCCTTCGTCCAGGCCAATCTTCGCTATCGCGCCTCAGTCGACAAGGCAGTCCAGGGCGCCGACCATGTCATCAACTGCGTCGGCATCCTGTTCGAGAGCGGCCGCAACAGCTTCGACGCCGTGCAGGACTTCGGCGCGCGCGCGGTAGCCGAGGCTGCCCGTTCGGCCGGCGCCCGACTGACCCAAGTTTCGGCCATCGGCGCCGATGCCAAGTCCGGCTCCGACTATGCCGCCTCCAAGGGCCGCGCCGAGGCCGCCGTGCTTTCGATCAAGCCGGACGCCGTCATCCTGCGCCCGTCGATCATCTTCGGGCCGGAAGACGGCTTCTTCAACAAGTTCGCCGCCATGGCGAAGATCATGCCGGTTCTGCCGCTCGTCGGCGGCGGCAAGACGAAATTCCAGCCGGTACATGTCGAGGACGTGGCCGAGGCTGTCGCACGCTCCGTCGACGGCAAGCTCACCCCCGGCAAGGTCTATGAACTCGGCGGCCGCGACGTCATGACGTTCCGCGAATGTCTCGAGACCATGCTCGCCGTGGTCGGCCGCAAGCGCGCCTTCCTGACGCTGCCTTTCGGCATAGCTTCGCTGATCGGCAGCCTGTCGTCGATGATCCCCTTCGTCAAGCCGGCGCTGACCAGCGACCAGGTCAAGCTGTTGAAGTCCGACAATGTCGTATCCGACGCCGCCAAGGCAGAGGGCCGCACGCTCGAGGGCATGGGCATCTCACCCGCTTCGGTCG
Source organism: Allorhizobium sp. GW101-3B10 (assembly GCF_059424725.1). Lineage (NCBI taxonomy): Bacteria > Pseudomonadati > Pseudomonadota > Alphaproteobacteria > Hyphomicrobiales > Rhizobiaceae > Allorhizobium > Allorhizobium sp. GW101-3B10. The sequence goes on from NZ_JBWKZR010000001.1 coordinate 3,554,018, forward strand.
AATCGATCCTGCCGACCTATCTCGTCCAATACCGGCCGCACGGCCAGTTCACCGGCTCGGGCAAGGCTGCCTGACCCGTCAGGGAACCGGAAAGACCGTCTCTGCGTTGCACAAATGACGCAGAGGCGAAATCCTTGCGTTAACCGCGAATTTAGCAAGATCTTCTATTGATGCCCCTGAGGGCAATGCGTAAACAACCACCAGTTCGGGCGCCGCGGACACCGCCGGCGACGACCACAGAATCATCTTGAGGGGCCACTTCATGGGTAAGTCTATCGCACTGTTTTTTGCGTGTGCGGCACTGGTCATCATCGCCGGTTCGTTCCTGGCACCGTCCACCGTCGCTGCGCGCAAAGGCAATTGCGCACCCGCCTATGGCGTAGACCCCTGCAGCACCGGTTCGATCTCGGTCACGCAGTGAAACTGCGGTTCTGACCTGCAAAAAAGGCCGGTTCATCGCCGGCCTTTTCTTCGTTCTTTCGCCGCTTCAGGCCACTCCCCCCAGCCCCAGCAGCAGCCCGATCAGGCCCAGCGTGCCGATCACGATCCGCCACCAGGCGAAGAGCGCGTAGCCACGCTTCGACACGAAGTCGAGCAGGCTGCGCACGACCAGCAGCGCCGACAGGAAAGCAGCAATGAAGCCGATGGCGATGATCGCGCCGTCATCGAAACTGAGCGCATCGCGGTTCTTGTAGAGATCGAGGGCGAAGGCGCCGACCATTGTGGGCATGGCGAGGAAGAAGGAGAATTCCGCTGCCGAGCGCTTGTCGGCGCCGAGCAGCAGCGCACCGACGATGGTTGCACCCGAGCGCGAAACGCCCGGGATCATCGCGACGCACTGGCAAAGCCCGATCTTGAAGGCGAGCGACAGCGGATATTCGGTGACTTCGGTGAACCTGGGCGTGAGCTTCAGTCGGTCGATCCACAGGAGCACGAGGCCGCCGAGGATCAGCATGACGCAGATCACCGTCGGGGTCTCGAACAGCACCGACTTGATAAAGTCATGGGCGAGCGCCCCGATCACCGCCGCCGGCAGGAAGGCGAGAAGGATCGCCGCAACGAATCGCCGGCTGCCCGGATCGGTCGGCAGGCCGATCGCCAGCAGGAAGAGCTTGCGGAAGTAGACGCTGAGGATCGCCAGGATGGCGCCGAGCTGGATCAGCACGGCGAAGGTGTTTTCCGGCGACTTGAAGCCGAGAAAATGACCGGCCAGCAGCACATGCGCGGTCGACGAGACCGGGATGAACTCGGTCAGGCCCTCGATCAGGCCGAGAAACAGCGCACTCAGAATGGATTGATCTTCCATGGAACGTCCTTGAGAAGCGGGGCGGGAGGAAATGCGATTTGCTTGTATTGCGTCAATCAAGCTCCTATAGCTTGGAAGCCGTGGTCATGACCAGCCGCAAGTCGCGCGCCCATGCCGGTGTTCAAACGCCTGAAGAATTCGAGTGACAATGCCAACATTGTATCATCACCCCATGTCCACCGCGTCCCGGTTCATCCGGCTGGTGCTCTCCGAATACGGCTTCCAGGTCGATCTCGTCGAAGAGCAGACATGGGAAAAGCGCCGGGAATTCCTGTCGCTCAACCCGGCCGGAACATTGCCCGTCTATGTCGACGACAATATGCGGGTTCTGTGCGGGCCCCTGGTCATTTCCGAATTTCTCGACGAGACCCACGGCGTGCTGAAACGTGACCGCAGGCTGCTGGCCGAAGACCCGTTCCAGCGCGCCGAGATCCGCCGCCTGACCGAATGGTTCCTGCAGAAGATGGAACAGGACGTCACCAAGCCGCTGGTGCGCGAACGCGTGCACAAGCTGCTGATCCCGAACGGGCTCGGCGGCGGCGCGCCCGATTCCAAGGTCTTGCGCACGGCACGCGGCAATATCCGCCAGCACATGAAATATCTGAGCTGGCTCTCCGGCTCGCGTCCGTGGCTGGCCGGTGACCGGCTGAGCTATGCCGATCTGGCGGCTGCTGCCTCGCTTTCCGTGCTCGACTATCTCGGCGAGATCGACTGGTCGGAATATCCCGTCGCCAAGGAGTGGTACCAGCGGCTGAAGTCTCGCCCCTCCTTCCGCCCGCTGCTGGCCGAGCGCCTGCGCGGCCTAACCCCGGTTTCGCACTACGCGGACCTGGATTTCTGACGGGACAGGGCCATGCCGCCGGAGCAGGCCGACCCATCGTCCGACAAGAAGCGCGCGTCGCTGACGGCCTTCATCAAGAAGGAGGCCGAGGCCCAGGGGTTCGAGCTCTGCCGCATCACCAGGCCCGACGCCATTCCCGAAGCGCCGTCGCGGCTCTCCGCCTATATCGAGGCCGGTTATCACGGCACCATGGAGTGGATGCCGGAGACTCGCGAACGCCGCGCTGATCCGCGCGTGCTGTGGGAGGACGTGCGCTCCATCGTCATGTTCGGCATGAACTACGGCCCCGATCTCGACCCGCGCTACCTTCAGGGCAAACCGGACAAAGGTGCGATCTCGGTCTATGCCCGCAATCGCGACTATCATGACGTGATGAAGGGCCGGCTGAAGGAGATCGCCACGCGCTTTGCCGCGCGCGCCGGTGCCGACGTCAAGGTCTTCGTCGATACCGCGCCGGTGATGGAAAAGCCGCTTGCCGCGTCCGCCGGCCTCGGCTGGCAGGGCAAGCATACCAATCTGGTCAGCCGCGACTACGGTTCCTGGCTGTTTCTCGGCAGCCTGTTCACCACCGCCGATCTGGAGGTCGACGCGCCCGAGATCGACCATTGCGGCTCGTGCCGGGCCTGTCTCGACGCCTGCCCGACCGATGCCTTTCCTGCACCCTACAAGATCGATGCGCGGCGCTGCATTTCCTATCTGACCATCGAGCACAAGGGCAGCATCGATCCGGACCTGCGCGCCGCCTTCGGCAACCGCGTCTACGGCTGCGACGACTGCCTGTCGGCCTGCCCGTGGAACAAGTTTGCGAGCGCGGCGCGCGAGATGAAGCTTCAGGCGCGCGCTGACCTGATCGAGCCGGACCTGTCCTTCCTGCTTTCGCTCGACGACCCGACATTCCGCAGTGTCTTCAGCGGCTCGCCGGTGAAGCGCATCGGTCGCAACCGTTTCGTGCGCAATTGCCTGATCGCCGCGGGCAATTCCGGCCTCGCCGACCTGATCCCCGTCTGCCGGACGCTCATCAGCGACGCGGCACCGGAGGTTCGTGGCATGGCGATCTGGGCCCTGTCGCGGCTGCTGCCGGAGGCGGAATTCGCGCAGCTGCGCAAGGTGCATCTTCCGGCCGAGGCCGAAGCCGAGGTAAGATGCGAATGGGCGATGGCGGAGTGAAATGATGCATGTGATGATTTTCGGCGCCGGCTATTCCGGCAAGGCTATTGGCCGGCTGCTCTCGTCCCGCGGATGCCGGGTGTCCGGCACGACGCGCAGTCTCGAGAAGCAGGACGCGTTGCGCGACTGTGGCATTCTGCCTTTCCAGTTCGACGGCGGCGAACTCTCCGCTGCCCTCACCGCGGAACTGGCGACGGTCACCCATCTCGTCCAGTCGATCGCACCCGGGCGCGACGGCGACCCGCTGATCCGCCTGTTCACCGGCAGCGGACTCAAGATGCTGATGCCGAAGCTCGAATGGATCGCCTATCTCTCCACCGTCGGCGTCTATGGCGACCATGACGGCGCCTGGGTGGACGAGGACACGGCGCTCAAGCCCGTCTCTCAGCGCTCGATCGAACGCGTCGAGGCGGAAAAGGCCTGGCAGGCCCTTGCCGGCCAGAATGGCCTACCGCTCGCCATCCTGCGCCTGTCGGGCATTTACGGCCCCGGCCGCAACGCCTTCGTCAATCTCGCCAACGGCACGGCGCGGCGCCTGGTCAAGAAGGACCAGGTGTTCAACCGCATCCGCATCGAGGACATCGCCGGCGCGACCGCCCTGCTCGCGGAGATGCGCCAACCGGGCATATATAATGTCACCGACAACGAGCCCTGCCCGCCCCAGGACGTGGTCGCCGAGGCGGCGCGCCTGATGGGCATGGAGCCTCCACCGGAACAGCCCTTCGAGACGGCCGAACTCTCGCCGATGGCGCGGTCCTTCTACGGGGAAAACAAGCGGGTCTCGAATGCGCGGCTCAAGGCGCTCGGCTACGCCTTTCGCTTCGGCGACTACCGACAATCGCTGCAGGATCTTTGGTCGAACGGCACCTGGAACAAAGCCGGCCCGCAGACGTTTTAACAGCAGAACGACACCTCCAGACGATTGATCCACCGCCGTCTGCCCCCGAATCTCCACATTTCAGGCAGGAAATGTGGCGGTTCGGATTATTTTTGCGTGATTTTTTTCGTGATCGCACCATTTCGGGATTCACCCGGAATGGAATTCCGCTTTTTCTCTGAAATTAAACTGCTTTTGCTATTTCCTACCAAATCGTAAACGTTGCGATTCGATATACCAAATCACGAATGTTACATACTGAAATATTCCGTGATGCTTCAAAGGCACGTTTTTGCCATTTTTCCCCTCGTTTTGGCGATGCCGCGCAAATTTCGGCTCGTGTCAACGACTAGGGAAATGCAAATTGACGAATATCCGACGCTCTAGCTTCACCGTCGCAACAATTGTCGCGCTCTCTGCTTGCCTGCCGCTCTCGGCCCATGCGGCCTCTTCCTGCGGCGGCGCATCCTGGTATGCGTTGCACTCCAAGACAGCTTCCGGTGAACGCATGAACCCGTCGCTTCTCACTGCCGCCCACAAGTCTCTACGCTTCGGCACCAAGCTGAAGGTTACCAATGCCAAGAATGGCAAGAGCGTCGTCGTCCGCATCAACGATCGCGGCCCGTTCATCCGTGGCCGGGTACTCGACCTCTCCAAGGCTGCCGCCCAGAACATCGGCATGGTCCGCTCCGGCCACGGCAAGGTCTGCTACGAGATCATCGGCTGATCAACGACCCCGGATCGGGCACGATGCCGACCGGTTAGGCGCTTGCTCTTCCATCGGTTCGCCGCTACCACGCTCTCTTCGAATTCAGGAGAATGGAACATGCGTCTGGGCGGCCGCCTCGCTGGTGCGATCGAAGTACTTGATGACATCGAAGCACGTCGTCGGCCCGTTGCCGACGCGCTGAAGGATTGGGGCCTCGCGCACCGGTTCGCCGGGTCCGGCGACCGAGCCGCAATCGGCAATATCGTCTACGACGCGCTGAGGATGAAGCTGTCGCATGCGTGGCTGATGGATGATGACAGCGCCGCGGCGCTCGGCTGGGCCGTGTTGCTGCGCCAGTGGGGCCTCAATGCCGAAGCGCTGGCGGCTGAATTCGACGGCGACAGTTTTGCTCCCAAGCCGCTCACGGCGGAGCAACTGGCCGCCTTTTCGTCCCGCGACCTCGCCGATGCGCCGCTGAACGTACAGGGCGACATCCCGGACTGGATCCAGCCTTCCTTCGAAGCCGCCTTCGGTGAAGACTGGCTCGACGAAGCCAAGGCGCTCGCCGGCCGCCCGACGCTCGACCTGCGCGTCAACACCATCAAGGCCCATCGCGACAAGGTGCTGAAGGCGCTCGACCGGACCAGTGCCCAGGCGGCCCGCATCGCCCGCTTCGGCATCCGTATTCCCGCCGGCGAAGGCGCCTCGCGGCTGCCCAACGTCACGGCCGAACTCAGCTTCCAGAAGGGCTGGTTCGAGGTCCAGGACGAGGGATCGCAGATCGTCTCCGATCTGGTCGACGCCAAGGAAGGCGATCAGGTTCTCGATTTCTGCGCCGGCGGCGGCGGCAAGACGCTCGCCATCGCGGCGGTGATGAACAACAAGGGCCAGGTTCACGCCTATGACGCCGATCGCAAGCGCCTCGCGCCGATCATCGAGCGGCTGAAGCGCGCCGGCACCCGCAATGTCCAGGTGCATGACAGCCTGCGTGGCATCGACAGCCTGAAAGGCCATGTCGACCGCGTCCTGGTCGACGCCCCCTGCACCGGCACCGGCACCTGGCGCCGGCGCCCCGACACGAAATGGCGCCTGACGGTGCGCAATCTGCAGGAACGCGTCGCCCAGCAGCAGGAAGCGCTCAGCGAAGCGGCGGCCTATGTGCGTCCGGGCGGTGAACTGCTCTACGTCACCTGTTCGGTGCTGCCGGAGGAAAACGACGCGCAGGCGACAGCCTTTTGCGCCGCCAATCCCGAATTCGAGATCGCGCCGACGCTCGACAGCTGGGACCGCCTGTTCGGCAAGGATGCGCCGCGCCCGCGCTCACAGAACGGCCTGAGCGTGACCCTCAGCCCCGCCTCGACCGATACCGATGGCTTCTTCTTCTGCCGGATGCGCCGCAAGACCTGAGGCGCATCCCCCGGCCGGACTTGACGAACCGCAAAGCGGGGAGCGCTTTTCGATTCTCGACTATTTGACACCAGTTTCTTTTTCCGCCAAGACAAGGTCGTTCGTTTCACGGAGAGGGCGCGCAAGCGTCGAAGGAGAGACCATGTCCCGCAAATCCATTCTTGGCGCCTCGTTCGCGCTATTGATTGCCTCGGCAAGCTTCATGGCCGGCCCCGCAGCTGCCGCGACCGATGCGGCCGCGGTGCTGAATCACTATGCGGCGCTGGCCCATGCCAAGTATGAGGACTCGCTGAACACCGCCAAGGCGCTCGACGCCGCCGTCGACGCGCTGATCGCCACCCCGAGCGATGAGGCGCTGAAGGCCGCGCGCGCCGCCTGGATCAAGGCCCGCGTGCCCTATCAGCAGTCGGAAGTCTATCGCTTCGGCAATGCCGTGGTCGACGACTGGGAAGGCAAGGTCAACGCCTGGCCGCTCGACGAGGGCCTGATCGACTATGTCGACGCCTCCTACGGCACCGAGAGCGACGAGAACGCCCTGTTCGTCGCCAATGTGATCGCCAACCCCAAGCTGAAGATCAACGGCAAGGATGTCGACGCCACCAAGATCACGCCGGAATTCCTCTCCGAGACGCTGCATGAAGCCGGCGAGATCGAAGCCAATGTGGCGACCGGTTACCATGCCATAGAATTCCTGCTGTGGGGCCAGGACCTCAACGGCACGGGCCCCGGCGCCGGCAACCGCGCCTATACCGACTTCGACACCAAGAACTGCACCAACGGCCATTGCGACCGCCGCGCCGCCTATCTCAAGGCCGCCTCCACGCTGCTGGTTTCCGATCTCCAGGAAATGGTCACCGCCTGGGCGCCGGACGGCGAAGCGACCAAGACCGTGACCGCCGATCCGAAGGCCGGCATCTCCGCCATCCTCACCGGCATGGGGTCGCTGTCCTACGGCGAACTCGCCGGCGAGCGCATGAAGCTCGGCGTGCTGCTGCATGACCCGGAAGAAGAGCACGACTGCTTCTCCGACAACACGCATGCCTCGCACCTCAACGACGCCGTGGGCATCGCGTCCGCCTATACCGGCGAATACACCCGCGCCGACGGCACGAAGATGACCGGCCCTTCGCTCTCGGAACTGGTCGCCGCCAAGGATGCAGCCCTCGACGCCGAGATGAAGGCGAAGCTCACCAAAACCCTCGACGCGATGAACGCCATGGCCAAGCGCGCCGAGACGGTCGAGGCCTATGACCAGATGATCGGCGAAGGCAATGCGGAGGGCAACGCCACCGTCCAGGCCGCCATCGACGGGCTGATCGACCAGACCAAGACCATCGAGCGCGTCATTGCGTCGCTGGATCTCGGAACGATCGAGCTTGAAGGTTCCGACAGCCTCGATAATCCTAACGCCGTATTCCAATAAGATAAAAAGGCGGGCCATCGGACCTTTCCGATGGCCCGGACTCCCTCACCATGTCCCGCATGACCGCCCGCATCCCCCGGAATCTGCTGCTCGCAACCGGCCTGTCCTTCGCCGCCCTCGGCGCGGCGCTGGCCGATGATGCGATCCGGCGGACGGATCTGTCGCCGAAGGACCTGAAGCGCGTCGAGACGGTCACGAGCCGAACGAGCGATTTTTCCAAGGCGGAACCGTTCGAACGGATGCAGGGCGGCGCGGCGACGTCCACCCAGCCGGTCAACGGCGATGCCTTCTCGCATTTCTCGTCCAATATCACCTTCTCCGAAGAGGAGACGTTCAAGCTCGGCAATGCGCTGTTCCGCAAGTTCTGGGTCTCCTCGCCGTCGTCCACGCAGGCCTCCGACGGTCTCGGGCCGCTGTTCAATGCGCGCGCCTGCCAGAGCTGCCACCTGAAGGACGGACGCGGCCATCCGCCGGAAGGTGCGGCCGACTCAACCTCGATGTTCCTCCGCCTCGCCCGCCCGACACGGACCGAGAATGAACGCCGGGCAGTTGCCGACATCAAGGCGGTCAACTTCCCCGACCCGACCTATGGCGGCCAGTTGCAGGATCTCGCCGTGCCCGGCCTCGCCGCCGAGGGGCGGATGGTCATCACCTATGCGGAAGAGCCCGTGACGTTAGCCGGCGGAGAGACCGTGTCGCTGCGCCGGCCGCACTATAGCGTCGCCGATCTCGCCTACGGACCGCTCGCCCCGGATACGACACTGTCGCCGCGCGTCGCCACTCCGATGATCGGCATGGGCCTGATTCAGGCGATTGCCGATGCCGACATTCTCGCCCGGGCCGATCCCGAGGATCGGGATGGAGACGGGGTTTCCGGCCGCGCGGCCCGCGCCCGCGATCATCGCACCGGCGAACTGAAGCTCGGCCGTTTCGGCTGGAAGGCGCAGAACGCCTCGGTGCGCGACCAGAGTTCCAGCGCCTTCAAGGGCGACATCGGCATATCGACCCCGGACGCGCCGCATCCCTTCGGAGACTGCACGGAAGCGGAGGCGAAATGCCTGGCCATGCCGGCCGGCGTGCAGAAGCGGCTCGGCGAGACGGAAGCCCCCGACCCGGTGCTCGAGCTCGTCACCTTCTATTCGGAAAACCTCGCGCCGCCGGCCCGGCGCAGCATCGACGATCCGGCCGTGCTCAAAGGCAAAACGATTTTCTACGCCTCAGGCTGCGTCGCCTGCCACGCGCCCAAATTCGTGACCAGCCGCAAGGCGGAGAACAAGGCGCACCGGTTCCAGCTGATCTGGCCCTATTCCGATTTCCTGCTGCACGACATGGGCGAGGGTCTCGCCGACGGCCAGCAGGTCGGCGATGCGAGCGGTCGAGAGTGGCGCACCCAACCGCTCTGGGGTATTGGTCTGACCGAGAGGGTGAACGGCCACACCTTCTTCCTGCATGACGGCCGCGCGCGCAACCTTACGGAAGCCATCCTCTGGCACGGCGGCGAGGCGCAGGCCGCCCGTGATACCTTTGCAGGCCTTGCGGCCGATGATCGCAAGGCGCTCGTCGCCTTTCTGGAGTCCCTATGAAGCCTTTCCTCCTCGGCATCTTCACCGCTCTCAGCCTTGCCGCGCCGGCGGCGGCGCAGGATGCCGATCTCGCGCCGCCTACGCTGAAGAGCGAGGCGATCCAGGCCGTGATGGAAAAGGCTGTCGATGGCTTCATCCGCCCCGGCTACCACCGCTTCCGCGACGCCTCGGCGGCTCTCGAGACCGATCTGCGCGCGCTCTGCGCTGCGCCGTCGGCCGATGCCCTCGATGTCGTCCGGGGTGCCTTCGATGAGACGGTCGCGGCATGGTCGACGATCGAAATCGTCCGCGTCGGTCCGGTGATCGAGGCCAACCGGTTTGAGCGCATTCTCTTCTACCCCGACCGCAAGAGCACAGGCCTGAAACAGGTTCAGGCCATTCTCGCCAAGCCGGACGAAAGCGCGACCTCGGTCGAGACGCTGAAGGACAAGAGCGTCGCCATGCAGGGGCTCGGCGCGCTCGAATTCGTGCTCTTCGGCACGGGATCCGACGGGCTCGTCGAGGAGAAGGAAGGCTTCCGCTGCCGCTACGGCGCGGCGATCGCCGGCAATCTGGTGCGGCTCGGCGGCGAACTCGCCGAGGCATGGGACAAGCCCGACGGCATTCAGGGTGCCTGGAAGCACCCCGGCCCCGACAATCCCGAGTTCCGCGACGGCCGCGAGGCGATCACCGCCCTGCTTGGCATCCTGGTCCATGGGGCCGAGGCGATTCGCGACCAGCGCATCGAAACCTTCTACAAGGGCGAGGAGAACAACACCTTTCCCAAGCAGGCGATCTACTGGCGCTCCGGCAATACCTTCACCTCGATCCACGGCAATATCGAGGGCCTGCGCAGCCTGATGAAGCAGTCGGCCATGGTCGACCTGCTGAACGACGAGTCGCGCTCCATCGTCTCGTCGATCGATTTCGTCGCCAAGTCGCTCGAGAGGGTGGCCGACGACATCAATCCGGACGTCGAGGCGGCCGTCAGCGATCCGGCCGAGCGCGCCAAGCTCGACTTCCTGCTGCTCAACAGCAAGGATCTGATCCTTCGCCTCAACAACGACTATGGCGGCGCGATCGGCCTTGCCGCCGGTTTCTCCTTCTCCGACGGAGACTGAGATGCGGCGATCGGCGCTGATCGACAGGCGATCCTTCATCAAGGCGGCGGGGGCTTTGTTCCTCGCCTCGCTTTCGCCGCGTGCGCTCTTCGCGCTCGAGCGCAGCGATGCGGTCTTTGCCTCCGGCTTCCGCGCGCCGGACGGAACTTTCGGTATCGGCCTGGTCGCCGAGGACGGCACCTTCATCGACCGGATCGATCTGCCGGACCGCATTCACGGCCTCGGCCACAGCCCGGCGACAGGCCTCTCGGTCGCCTTCGCCCGACGTCCCGGTACCTTTGCGGTCATCTTCGACGCACGCAGACGCAGCGAACCGATCGTGATCGCCGCGCCGGCCGACCGGCACTTCTTCGGCCACGGGCACTTTTCGCCGGACGGCCGGCTGCTCTATGCCAGCGAAAACGATTTCGACGCCAATCGCGGCATGATCGGCATCTATGACGCCACGGATGGTTTCCGCCGGATCGGCGAGTTCGAAGCCCATGGCATCGGCACGCACGACATGACGGTCAGCGACGACGGCCGCCTGCTGATCATCGCCAATGGCGGGATCGAGACCCATCCGGATTTCGGCCGCACCAAGCTCAACCTCGATCGCATGGAACCCTCCCTGGTGATCGCCGATGCGGCGAGCGGTGCGCTGATCGAAAAGCATGTCATGCCGCACGAGTTCAGCCAGTTGTCGACCCGGCATCTGGATGTGGACCAGGACGGTCGCGCCTGGTTCGCCTGCCAGTATGAAGGCTCGCGCAACGACATGCCGCCACTGGTCGGGCATTTTTCCAAAGGCGAGGCGCTTTCCTTCGTGTCCCTTCCCGACGCGGTGACGAGAGGCCTTGCCAATTATGTCGGCGCCATCGCCGTCAACCGGCGCGACGGTCTTATCGGCATCGCCTCGCCGAAGGGCGGGCTGGCCGTCACCATCGACGGACGGAGCGGCGCGGTGGTCACGACCACCACCGTCGCCGATGCGGCCGGCATCGCACCGGCGGCCTCCGGCTTTGCCGTGTCCTCCTATGACGGCCATTTCGGCGCAAACGGCAGCCCGGTCGCCTGGGACCAGCATATCGTCCGCCTTTCGTAAGGCGGTGGCCTTGGCGGAGAGCTACGGCGCCCTATGTTCACGCCATGCGCAAGTTCGTCACCTATCTCGTCTTCATCGCGGCCGTCGTCGGGCTCGGCATTCTCTCGGGCGTCTCCAACATGCCGGGCGAATGGTACCAGTCGCTGGAGAAGCCGTTCTTCAACCCGCCGCCCTGGATCTTCGCGCCGGTCTGGACCGTGCTCTACGTGATGATCGCCATTGCCGGCGCCCGCATCTGGCTGGTCGCGCCGGCATCTGCCGCGATGCAGATCTGGTTTGCCCAGATCGCCCTCAACATGCTCTGGTCGCCGACCTTCTTCGGCCTTCAGGCAACCGGTCTGGCGCTGTTGCTGATCGTGGCGATTCTGATCGCCATCCTGGGGTTCATCTGGAAGGCCGGGCCGCTCGACCGGGTGGCCGGACTGTTGTTCCTGCCTTATGCCGCCTGGGTCGCCTTCGCCACCCTGCTCAACGCCTCGATTTTCCTCATGAACTAGTACCGCAGCCACCCGAATCTGCTCTCGGGCCGCTTGCCGAAGCGCATCGGGCATGCCAATTTCGCACCTGCGAGAGGGCATCCAGATGAGCGAAATCAACAGCGACGCGGTCGGCGAGCGTATTCGGCAGAGCTTCGCGCGGCAGGGTGCCATGCGCACGCTCGGCGCCGAACTGACCAGCGTCAGCCAGGGCGTCGTCGAAATCGAAATGCCTTTCGACGAGAAGCTGACGCAGCAGCACGGCATCCTGCATGCCGGCGTGATTTCCGCAGCCCTCGATGCCGCCTGCACCTACAGCGCCTATACGATGATCGCGCCGGACGTCTCGCTTCTGACGATCGAGTTCAAGGTCAACCTGATGTCGCCCGGCAAGGGCGAGCGCTTCCTGTTTCGCGGCGAGATCACCAAGCCCGGTTCCACCATCATCGTGGCCGATGGCCGCGGCTATGCGATCGGGGACGGCCCGGCCAAGCTCATTGCCTCCATGACCAGCACGATGATGGCCGTTCGCGGCCGCGAGGGAATTTCCGGATGACGTTCGAACTCAAGTCGGTATCAGGCAAATCGATCCTGTTCGTCATGGCGGTCGAGGCCGAATACGGTTCGTTCCTGCGCTCGCGGATCGAACCGCTGATGACCGGCGTCGGCCCCGTGGAGGCCGCGATTTCGCTGACGCGCACGCTTTCGAAACTCGAGGAACAGAACGAGCGGCCTGACCTCGTCGTCTCGCTCGGCTCGGCCGGCTCGGCCAGGCTGGAGCAGACCGAGATCTATCAGGCATCGTCCGTCTCCTATCGCGACATGGATGCCTCGCCGCTCGGCTTCGAGAAGGGGCGCACCCCGTTTCTCGATCTGCCGGCGGCGCTCGAACTGCCGCTGCGTATTCCCGGCGTGCCGACCGCCAGCCTCTCGACCGGTGCCAACATCGTTTCGGGCGCCACCTATGACGCGATCGACGCCGACATGGTCGACATGGAAACCTTCGCCGTCCTCAGGACCTGCCATGCCTTCAACCTGCCGCTGATCGGGCTGCGCGGCATTTCCGACGGCAAGCAGGAACTGAAGCATGTCGACGACTGGAAGGAATATCTCCACGTCGTCGATCGCAAGCTGGCGCTCACCGTCGACACCCTGTTCGAAGCGCTGGAAGACGGCGTGTTCTGGTTCTAGGCCCGAAAGCACCGGAATTGCGGACAATCGGCACAATTCTCCGATTGAAAGAATCCGCGCTTTTCATTAAAGGCTCGCCATGACCCAGACAGCACATCCCGACAGCGTTCTCATCATCGATTTCGGCAGCCAGGTAACGCAGCTGATCGCACGACGCGTGCGCGAAGCCGGCGTCTATTGCGAAATCGTCCCCTTCCAGTCCGCCGAGGAAGGTTTCCACCGGCTGAAACCGAAGGCGATCATCCTGTCGGGCAGCCCGGCTTCGACCCTGGACGAGGGAAGCCCGCGGGCACCCCAGGTGATCTTCGACAGCGGCCTGCCGATCTTCGGCATCTGCTACGGCCAGCAGACGATGTGCGCCCAGCTCGGCGGCAAGGTCGAAAGCGGCCATCACCGAGAATTCGGCCGCGCCTTCCTCGAGATCGACAAGGAATGCCCGCTGTTCGAGGGCCTGTGGTCGGCCGGCTCGCGCCACCAGGTCTGGATGAGCCATGGCGACCGCGTCACCGCGATCCCGCCGGGCTTCGAGGTCGTCGCCACCTCGTCCAACGCCCCCTTCGCCTTCATCGCTGACGCGAAGCGCAAATATTACGCCGTGCAGTTCCATCCGGAAGTGGTGCACACGCCGGACGGCGCCAAGCTGATCGGCAACTTCATCCACAAGATCGCCGGGCTCAAGGGCGACTGGACCATGTCGGCGTATCGCGCCAAGGCGGTGCAGGCCATTCGCGACCAGGTCGGCGACAAACGCGTCATCTGCGCGCTGTCGGGCGGCGTCGATTCCTCTGTCGCGGCTCTGCTGATCCACGAGGCCGTCGGCGACCAGCTGACCTGCATTCTCGTCGACCATGGCCTGATGCGCAAGAACGAGGCGGCCGACGTGGTCGCCATGTTCAAGGAACACTACAACCTGCACCTCATCCACGTCGACGCTATCGACCGCTTCGTCGGCGAACTGGAAGGTGTGAGCGACCCGGAAACCAAGCGCAAGATCATCGGCCGCCTGTTCATCGAGACCTTCGAGGACGAGGCGAAGAAGCTCGGCGGCGCCGACTTCCTCGGCCAGGGCACGCTTTATCCGGACGTCATCGAAAGCGTCTCGTTTACCGGTGGCCCGTCGGTGACGATCAAGTCGCACCACAATGTCGGCGGCCTTCCCGAACGCATGAACATGCAGCTGGTCGAGCCGCTGCGCGAACTGTTCAAGGACGAGGTGCGGGCGCTCGGCCGCGAACTCGGCCTGCCGGACAGCTTCATCGGCCGCCATCCCTTCCCGGGCCCCGGCCTCGCCATCCGCTGCCCCGGCGGCATCACGCGCGAGAAGCTGGAGATCCTGCGCGAAGCCGACGCCATCTATCTCGACGAGATCCGCAAGGCGGGCCTTTACGACGCCATTTGGCAGGCCTTCGCCGTGCTCCTGCCGGTGCAGACCGTCGGCGTCATGGGTGACGGACGCACCTATGAATTCGTCTGCGCGCTGCGCGCCGTGACCTCGGTCGACGGCATGACCGCCGATTTCTACCATTACGACATGGAATTCCTCGGCCGCGCCGCCACCCGCATCATCAACGAGGTGCGCGGCATCAACCGCGTCGTCTACGACGTGACGTCGAAGCCGCCGGGCACGATCGAGTGGGAGTGAGGGCTCGCTTTTCCCAGAGGCGAAATCCAACCGCGCTACGTCAGAAATCTGAATGTCGATCGGCCCTAGTCGATGATTTCGGCACCTTCTGTCTTCAAGCGGTCGAGGCTAGCCTTCATCTGCTCTAGTTGTTCAGTCGGGTGACCCCGCCATTTTGTCACTTCGGCGACAATTCGCAGCGGATCGCGGGAGCGATACGATAGCGTTGGATTTCCAGGAAACTTCTTGTCTGTCAGGTTCGGGTCGTCCTCGATTGGCCCGGTTGGCTCCACCACATAGATGCGCCCTCGCCCACTGCCTGCAGCAAGCTCAGCGCCCCAGATCGCGGCATCAAGCGTACCTGAAAAATACACCCAGGATAGCGGCTTGGCTTCAGTGAAGTTGGACTGGTAGCCGACGACGATCAAATCTCCCGGTTCGAGATTTGCGCGTGTCCCATGAAAAAACTGGCGGGTAAAAGCGCTGGCTGTATTTGTCATAGGTCTTTGGTTCCTTCTGACGAATCGAGGACGGTGTTCATGCGACAGACACCCAGCCTGCTGCTAGCCCCATATCGGGCTAGACAATCATGCTGGCAAGGGCTCCAATTTCTGGCGACAGGTGCTGCTCGAGACTTGCGACCGTCTCACCATTTCGCCCGAAAAAGCTGATGCAGGTCAATGCAGGTTGCCG
Organism: Allorhizobium sp. GW101-3B10; assembly: GCF_059424725.1. Lineage (NCBI taxonomy): Bacteria > Pseudomonadati > Pseudomonadota > Alphaproteobacteria > Hyphomicrobiales > Rhizobiaceae > Allorhizobium > Allorhizobium sp. GW101-3B10. The sequence continues at coordinate 3,569,496 of NZ_JBWKZR010000001.1, forward strand.
TGCTGCGCCCGATGGTTACCCTCATCTGCAGAGTGACGGACATCAAGCAGGGGAAGCCAACATGAGATGGCAGGTCGAGCGGGTCGAGAGCTTCATTCGCAGAACAAGCGCCAAGGCATCTCTCTCAGCCTTTGCGATCATCGTTGCCCTCTGCATGAGCATTTGGGGCGTGTCGCCGGCTCTCGCCGATCGGGACACGACGAAGTTTCATAGCGGCGCATGCAAAGGCGCCTACCCCGGCTGGCTGCGCGGCGTGGTCGATGGTTACAACGATTTGTCTAAGAGCCCCGTTGAGAACCCGTCGAGCCTCTTGCTGAAAGTTCCGACGCCGGAGGCACTTTCGCCTGGCGACGAACGTCTCGGATTTGGCGACGGCCTGCAGGAGGGCTTCAAGCTGGGGGTAGGCTATGGGGTGGAACTGGGAAAGGCTGCGCGAACGCGTGATAATGTTTCCCAAAAGATGGCAGATCTGACGGCACAATTCCAAGCCTACATGCAGACACACTGTATAGAGCCAGCCGCCGCATTGAATTGGGACACGACTTTTATGAATGACAGGGGCACTTCGACCGTCTCCAGCCTGAACGAGGCTCAGCTCGCCATGCATCTTGCGGCCACGGCCAATCAGATGGCTATCCAAGCCGAAAACATGGCCCGCGACGCCAAGGAGGCCGAAGCAAAAGGGGACCAACCAGTGGTCATGGCCTTGAGAGCCGCTGCGCAGTCCTCTGCGCAGACCGCTGCGGGTTTTGCCCAGATGGCCAAAAGCCATGCCGCCACCGGGCGAGAGGAAGCGGTTCAAGCCATCATAGACGCGCAGGCCGCCGCCGACCGGGCCAGGGAAGCCGCCGATAGCATTGGAGGCTAGTTGTGGAAGCCGACGCAGCCGGCTGCAACGGCCGTGCGCGGCTTGCAAAGCGTCCGAGGTTTGCTATGTCAGTTCACAAGCGTCGCCCGCCGCCGCCTTCCCCGCCCAGCGTCGATGAGGACCGATCCCATGGCCGCCATGATCTACGGCATCAAGAACTGCGACACGATGAAGAAGGCCCGCCTATGGCTCGAAGAGCACGGCGTCGATTATGCCTTCCACGACTACAAGGTCTCGGGGATTGACCGGAACCATCTCGAGCGCTGGTGCGGCGAAGCCGGCTGGCAGACCGTGCTCAATCGCGCCGGCACGACCTTCAAGAAGGTGCCCGGCGAGGCAAAGCTCGATCTCGACCAGGACAAGGCGATCACCCTGATGCTCGCCCAGCCCTCGATGATCAAGCGCCCGGTGCTGGAGGCTGACGGCACGCTGCTCATCGGCTTCAAGCCGGAAATCTACGCCGCTGCTTTGAAGGCCTGATCTCATGGCGAAGACGACGCGCGCGACCCAGTTCCTGGAAAAGGCCGGGGTGACCTTTACCACCGTGACGTATGACTATGATCCGAACGCCGAACGCATCGGGCTGCAGGCGGCGGAGGCGATCGGCGAGGCGCCGCATCGCGTGCTGAAGACGCTGATGGCCGAACTCGACGGCAAGCCGGTCTGCGTCGTCGTGCCCTCCGACAAGGAGGTGAGCATGAAGAAGCTCGCCGCCGCCTTCGGCGGCAAGCATGCGGCTATGATGAAGCCGGCGGTGGCCGAGAAGACGACGGGCTATGTGGTCGGCGGGATCAGCCCCTTCGGCCAGAAGAAGCTTGTGCCGACGGCGATCGAGATCGAGTCGATGGCGGAACCGCTGGTCTACATGAACGGCGGGCAGCGCGGCCTCCAGATTCGGCTTTCGCCGCAAGATGCGCTGAAGGCGCTGGGTGCCATCGCCGCGTCGCTGGTCGCCTGACTACGGCGCGGCCGAGCCTCAGGCCAGTCGCTTGAGCAGACTTGTCAGCATTTGCGCCTCCTCCTCGCTCAACCGGGCTCCCAGATGCTCCTCGATCGAGCGCCCGTAGATCGTCCACATGCGCGCACGCCTTTCCCGCCCCGCCTCGGTGATCAGGACCCAGCGTCCACGACAGTCCTGGTCGAACACCTCGCGGCGCACCAGCGCCTCCTTCTCCAGCCGATCGATCAGCCGCGACAGATTGTACTGGGTCAACAGGGTGCGCTCTTCGATCTCGAAAGGGCGCAGGCGACCATCTTCCGTACGATCGAGCTCCCATAGCACATCGTACCAACTGAGGGGCGGCAAGCCTGCCGCCTTCAGGTCGCGTTCCATCGCCGCGAGTACACGCTGCTGCGCGCGCGCCAGCGTAACCCAGAGTTCCGTGGCGCTCGCGGCTGAACACGGGGCGGTCTTCTTATCGTCGGACATAGATGCAATTACATGCATCTTGACGATCTCCGCAAGATGAATTACATGCATATGCATATATTTCACACGGAAGGACGTCCCCATGGCCAAACTACGCCTCGTCAGCCACCATCTGTGCCCCTATGTCCAGCGCGCCGCGATCGCGCTCGCCGAGAAGGGCGTGCCCTTCGAGCGCATCAACATTGACCTTGCGGCAAAACCGGACTGGTTCCTGAAAATATCGCCGCTCGGCAAGGTTCCGCTCCTGCAGGTCGAACAGGACGTGCTGTTCGAAAGCTCGGTCATCTGCGAATACCTGGAGGAGACCCAACCGGGCCAGAAGCTGCACCCGGCCGACCCGCTGCGGCGCGCCCGTCATCGCGGCTGGATGGAGTTCGGATCCTCGATCCTCTCCGATCTCTGGGTCTTCGAAACCACCCAGGACCAGGCGGCGCTGGAGGCCAAGAGCAAGGTGCTCGCCTCCAGATTTGCCACGCTGGAGGCCGAAGTCGGGGACGGGCCATTCTTCGCCGGCGCACATTTCAGCCTCGTGGATGCGGTCTTCGCGCCGATCTTCCGCTATTTCGACCTGTTCGACAGGCTCGCCGACCATCGGATCTTCGACGGCCTACCGAAGGTGACTGCATGGCGTCAGGCGCTGGCTGCACGCCCCAGCGTCAAGGGCGCGGTCGCCGACGATTATGCTGACCGGCTCATGGCCTTCCTGGAGAAGCACGACGCTGTCCTCTTGAAGCAGGCGAGGCCGGCGGTCTGAACAGGCGCCGGCTTCGCATCCGTCTTCTGTTTTGCCCGAATCCGTCCTAAAAGGGCGCAACGCAATCGACGGAAGCAGGATATTCGATGAACGCACCTCTCCATACCGCCATCGACCCGGTCGACCCGGTCCGCCTCGACAAGCTCGCCGAAGTGGCCGTCAAGGTCGGGCTCCAGCTGCAGAAGGGCCAGGACCTGGTTCTGACCGCGCCGCTCGCGGCATTGCCCCTGGTGCGCCTCATCACCAAGCACGCCTACATGGCGGGCGCCGGCATCGTCACAACGTTCTACGCCGACGAGGAGACGACGCTGGCGCGTTATGCCTACGCACCCGACGAGAGCTTCGACAAGGCGTCCGGCTGGCTCTATGACGGCATGGCCAAGGCCTTCGAGGGCGGGGCGGCACGGCTGGCGATTGCCGGCGACAATCCGATGCTGCTGGCCGGCCAGGACCCGGCCAAGGTGGCGCGCGCCAACAAGGCCAATTCGATCGCCTACAAGCCGGCGCTGGAGCACATCTCCAACTTCGACATCAACTGGAACATCTGCTCCTATCCCAACCCGTCCTGGGCCAAGCTCGTCTTCCCGGACCTGCCGATCGCCGAGGCCGTCGGCAGGCTCGCCGAGGCGATCTTCGCCGCCTCGCGCGTCAACGAGGCCGATCCCGTCGCCGCCTGGGCCGCCCATAATGCGGAGCTCCGCAAACGCTCGGGCTGGCTGAACGGCGAGCGTTTCTCGGCGCTGCATTTCACCGGCCCCGGCACGGATCTGACCGTCGGTCTCGCCGACGGCCACGAATGGCATGGCGGCGCGTCCACGGCGAAGAACGGCGTCACCTGCAATCCCAACATCCCGACCGAGGAAGTGTTCACCACGCCGCATGCGCTCAGGGTCGACGGCCATGTCTCGTCCACCAAGCCGCTGTCGCACCAGGGCACGCTGATCGACAATATCCAGGTGCGATTCGAGGGCGGCCGCATCGTCGAGGCGAAGGCGTCGAAGGGCGAGGAAGTGCTGCTCAAGGTGCTCGACACCGACGAGGGCGCGCGCCGTCTCGGCGAAGTGGCGCTGGTGCCGCATTCCTCGCCGATCTCGGCCTCCGGCATCCTGTTCTACAACACGCTGTTCGACGAGAACGCGTCATGCCACATCGCGCTCGGCCAGTGCTATTCCAAGTGCTTCCTCGATGGCGCCTCGCTGACGCCGGAGCAGATCAAGGCGCAGGGCGGCAATGCCTCGCTGATCCACATCGACTGGATGATCGGCTCGGACAAGGTCAACATCGACGGCATCCGCGCCGACGGCGCGAAGGTGCCGGTGATGCGCAAGGGCGAATGGGCCTGAGTGATCCGATCATCGGAGGGGTCTGTCCTGCCGGCCTTTCCAGCGTCAGACGTCGGCTGACACTGCCCGAGGCGGCCGGGACGCCCACTGCGCCGACCAGACGCTGACGAGCACCGCCACGAAGCCGAGCATTTGCAGCGGCGACAGGTTCTGGCCGAGCAGCGTCCAGCCGAGCAAGGTCGCGACCAGCGGGCTCAGGAAGCCGAGGGAGGCCACCGCCGACGGCTCGAGGCGGGCAAGTCCCCAGAACCAGACGAGATAGGTCAGCGCGCCGCCGATCAGGCCGAGATGGACGAAGCCGAGATAGTTTGCAAGCGTGAGCGAAGGCAGGGCCGGCTCCAGCAGCAGCGCCAGGGGCACCAGCATGATGCCGCCCGCCGTCAGCTGCCAGGCGGTGAAGGTCAGGCTGGAGACCGGCGGGCGCCAATGGCGCGATAGCACCGTGCCCGCCGCCATGGACGCGGCACCGGCAAGGCCTGCCGCCACGCCCAGCGGGTCGAGCGCCGCCTTCGGCGTCAGTACCAGCAGGGCCACGCCGAACAGCCCGCCGGCCGCCGCCAGCACCACGGCCCGGCGCATCGGCGTGCCGATGACGAGCCGGGCGAGGCCGATGACGATCAGCGGCTGGATCGCCCCCACCGTGGCGGCGACACCGCCCGGCAGGCGATAGGCCGAGACGAACAGCATCGCCCAGAAGACGGTGAAATTCAGCCCGCCCAGCACGAAGACGCGCGGCCACCAGCGGCCCGACGGCAGCTGCCGCACGAGGACCAGCAACAGCAGACCGGCCGGCAAGGCGCGCAGCATGGCGACGGTGAGCGGGTAACCCTGCGGCAGGAGGCCGGTGGTGACGATGTAGGTGCTGCCCCAGATCGCCGGCGCAAGCGCGGTCAGGGCGATCACCGCCAAGGGCGACTTTGTCTTCAGTTCCATTATCTCGACCTCAAATTAAATGTTCAGATTATCGACAAATATCTTGACGTCAAGCAAAATTGTCGGCTAGCTGTTCCCATGACCATTCCCAATCCCGACGCCGTCGACCACATTCTTGCCCAGTGGAACCGGGAGCGGCCCGACCTCGACGTCTCCGCCATGGGGCCGCTCGGAAGGCTGGCGCGGCTGCGCACCCATCTGTCGCGCGAGATCGACGCCGTGCTTTCGGCGCATGGGCTGAACAGCTCGACCTTCGACGTTCTGGCGACCCTGCGCCGCTCCGGCGCGCCTTTCCGCCTGTCCCCCTCCGACCTCATGGCGACGATGATGGTCACGTCGGGCACCATGACGAACCGGATAGACCAACTGGAGAAGCAGGGCCTCGTCGAGCGCCTGCCCAATCCGGACGACCGGCGCGGCCTGATCGTGGCGCTGACGCCGAAGGGACGCTCGCTCGTGGACGAGGCCGTGACGGCGCACGTCGCCAATCAGGAGCGGCTGATGGCCACGCTCAGCCTCGAGGAGCGCCGGGCGTTCGACGTGCTTCTGCGGCGGCATCTCAACGCCTTCGAATAGATCGGCGGGCCGCGCGCCATGGGGGCCCCATTTAAATCCCCGGCGGATTTCCTATGTTCAGGAAGAACGGCTTGTCGCGGACGGCTCCATTGTCGGCCTCGACCAAGCCTGATCGGCACAACAAGGAGAAGAGACCATGAGACGGATCACAGGCGCACTGTTCGCGACCCTCTCGCTGCTCACCACCGTGACATCGCCTGCCATCGCCGACGATGCTGAGTTGGCGGCGATCCTGTTCGGGCGCAACTACGATGACGGCGTCATGGCCGTTTCCGTCTGGCCTGGACATGCCAATCGTGGCGAGGGCGGAGCCGCAGTGCCGACCTCGCAGACCCCGGCCCGCCTGCGCGCGGCGCAGGCCGAAGTCGCTGCGGATCCAACGCTTCAGGCAGCGATCGCGAGGCGCAACATCGCCCTGCACAACGTGGTCTGGGTTGAGACCGCAGCCAATGGCGGCCGGATCCTCTACTACCGCTGAGCGCCCTTCCATGGCCGGCGCGGCCGCTGCCCGGCATGAGAACCGCCGAGGCAGTGAAGGCGATCATTCCGCCAATGCTGGTGCAATGACAGCGCGCCGTTCGCCTTTCAAAACAGGCTGCCCTGCCCGGCCGGCGGTTCGCTCTTCTTCGCAGGTCGAGGCGCGGCTGCAGGCCTGGCGCTGACGGCCGACGATGCGGGCGGCGATGAAGGTTCACGCACGGGCTGGCCCGGCGCGCCGTCTCCGCCTTCGGTGACGGCCGAGACGCGACCGTCGGAAAACTCGATCGAGATCGCCGATCCCGCACCAAGGCTGGTCGCCCGCGAGACCGGACGATCGGCAGCATCGCGGATCACCGCATAGCCGCGCTGCAGCACGTTCTTGTAGGACAGTGACTGCAGCATGCGCTCGTGACCGACAAGCGTCGCGCGGTTCGCCCTCAGTTCGTTCACCACTGCGGTGTCGGCCCGCCGCGTGAGGCCCTCCAGGCGGTCGCGGCTGCGGTCGGTCTGCGCGCGCAGGCGTGCCGGCAGATTGCGCAGCACCGCGTCGGCGCCGCCCACCCTGGCCCGCAGGCGATCGATCATGCGTTCAACGATGCGTTCGGCCAGCGCCGCGCGTTCGGAAACTCTCTGACGCCTCTCGCCGATACGCCGCGCCAGCATGTCGGGACGCAGCGCCGATGCCGAGCGCTCGAAGGCCCGGCGCTTGGCCATGGTGTTGAGCTCGAGGCCCCGGCCGAGCCCGGTCGCCGCCTCGTCGAAACGGCGGCGCGGCAGGGCGAGCAGTTGGTCGAGCGACGGCAGCGCACGTGTCAGCGCCCTCAGGCCCTGGCGGCGGATTTCCATCTGGCGGGACGTGGCGCCCGAAAGCCGCGCGGCGATACTCGCCACCTGCGCCACCAGGTCGGCCTTGACCGGCACCGCCATCTCGGCGGCTCCCGTCGGCGTCGGTGCGCGCACGTCGGCGGCATAGTCGATCAGCGTCCAGTCGGTCTCGTGGCCGACCGCCGAGATCAGCGGAATGCCGCTTGCCGCGGCGGCGCGCACGACGATCTCGTCGTTGAAACTCCACAGGTCCTCAAGGCTGCCGCCGCCGCGCGCGACGATCAGCACGTCCGGCCGCGGGATCGGGCCGCCCGGCTCCAGCGCATTGAAGCCGTGGATCGCATTGGCCACCTCCTCGCCCGAGCCCTCGCCCTGCACCTTGACCGGCCAGACGAGCACATGCACGGGAAAGCGGTCGGCGATGCGGTGCAGGATGTCGCGGATGACGGCGCCGGTCGGCGAAGTCACCACACCGATCACCTTGGGCATGAAGGGCAGGAGTTGCTTGGTCGCGGGGTCGAACAGGCCCTCGGCGCCGAGCTTGCGCTTGCGCTCCTCGATCAGCGCCATCAGGGCGCCGGCGCCCGCCGGCTCCATCTGCTCGATGACGATCTGGTACTTCGACGAGCCGGGGAAGGTGGTGATGCGGCCGGTGGCGATCACCTCCATGCCCTCTTCCGGCCGATATTTGAGCTTGGAAAACGAGCCCTTCCAGATCACCGCATCGATGCGCGACTTGTCGTCCTTCAGGCTGAAATAGGCGTGTCCCGAGGAATGTGGACCGCGATAGCCGGAGATCTCGCCGCGCACGCGCACATGGTCGAAGGCGGTCTCGATCGTGCGCTTGATGGAGCCCGACAGTTCCGAGACGGTGAACTCGGCGAGATTGGAGCGCGAATCATCGCTGGAGAAACTGGTCATGCTCCCTTCCTAGCGCAAAAAGCGGGGAAGTTCAGCCGCCCCTTGCGCGCTTTTCCTCCCTTTCGCTCTCCGCCCAAGCCATGGCGCAACAACGAGAAATCGCTTCCTCCCGGCCATCTCGGCGAAGGATTTCCACACGTCGATTTCCCCGCCTCCGTGGCGGGGACGACAATCGTTCGAGATCAGACGCCAAGAGGAGCATTTCCATGACCGACCGCTTCGCAGACTTCCAGCCCTCGCTTTCCGGTCCGGCCTCGACCGGCTTCGCCATCGTTCCCGGCAACGACACGGACCTGCCGGAGGCGACGCGGGCGCTCTATGTCGGCAGCGGCGGCGATCTTGCCGTCACCATGCTGTCCGGCGCAACCGTCGTCTTCACCAACGTCGCCGGCGGCAGCCTGCTGCCGCTGCGGGTCGTCCGCGTGCGGGCGACTGGCACCACCGCCGGCGCCATCGTCGGGCTTGCCTGAGCCTCCTCCTCTCAAGGCAACCGATGGGCCGGGCGCGGCAAAACCTGCGCCCGGCCGCCCTTTCGGCCGGAAACCGCTTGTTAGACAATTCACCCTAGAATGGTCCGACGAGTTCCGAAGCCGAGACCCACGATGATCTTCCCGACCGCCATGATGATCGGATTTGCCGCCGGCCTCACCCGCTCGGCGATCGGCATCGTGATCGCGGCGGCGCTGGTCGGTCTGACCTTCGCGCTTGCCGTGATGGTATCGCCCGGCCCCGTCGCCTGGCCTTCGCTGGCCTGGGCCTATGCCGGGTTCAATTCGGGCCTGATCGCCCTGCTTCTGGGGCTTGTCGCGATCGAGCGCCGCAAGACCGCCTGAGAGCGCTTGCCTTGCCAGACATCGCCCCTAAACAACGCCGGCATTGAACGGCTGCGCGCCTCAGAACCGCGTGCGGTAGAGCACCATGCCCGATTTCGGATCGAGCGGCAGGGCTTCGAGGTAGGCGGGCACCTCGCCGCGCTCGAGCGCCGCATAGAACCCGTCGGGTTTGAGGTCGCGGATCATCTTCGTCTGCAGGTCGGAGCTGCAATAGGCGACGATCGTCGCGCCCGACCCGCGCAGGAAGGCTTCCGCCTCCGCCGGCTTCGCGAGGCCGATATGCAGTTCGGTCAGCATGCCGCCCTGGTTGCGGTGATAGGGCGCGGTCAGCACGCGATGCGCGGTGAAGCGCAGGATCTCGGAGCCTGAATTCGACGGTGCGACCACGGTGGCTGCGGGCAGCGCGGCCAGCTGGCGGAGCGCCGCAGCGGATTCGCAGTCCATGGTCGTCGCGGGACCGACCACCTCGGCCTTGAAGCGCTGCGAAATGCCCGCCGTTCCCTCCGTCACGAAGACGCCGGTCAGCGCCCAGACGCTCGGCACGGCGAGCAGCGTCGAGACGGCAAAGGCGAAGCCGGCGCTCGGGTTTTCGGGGTCGCTGCGCGCATTGCGGCGCAGTTCGGCAATCAGCAGCGAGAGCGGCAGGATCGAGAGCAGGTTGGCGAAGACGGCACCGCGCAGCTGAATGAGTGCGATCCCCCAGCTGACGAGGATCAGCGGCAGCAGGATGGCATGCAGTTCCGTGCGGTCGCGTCGGGCGATGCGGAAGAGGCAGGTGACCAGGGCGAAGAAACCGACGGCATAGAAGCCGCCGACGCTCGCGGGCTCGATGCGCAGTTGCCGGAGAACAGACTGGGCCTCGGTGACGTAGTCGAGCCAAAGGGTAAAGAGCAGCGGATCGAGATCGTTCAGCGGGTTCTGCAGGCATTGCGGCGCAAGCACCAGCGCCGCGGCGAGCACCAGCAGGCCATCGAGACCCAGCAACGCAAACCGCACGGGGCGCGAAGCGCCGCTTGCCAGTTGGGCGGAGAGAAACAGCAGCATGCCGCCGACCGCCGCGATCCCGTAATAGCCGATCGACAGGCTGTCGCAGGTGACCATGGTGTAGAGGTGCTGCGGCACTGTGGCGAAGAACAGGGCGGAGATGCTGATCATCACGGTGAGCGCGAAGGCGCGCGCCGCCTGGAGGAAGACCACGCCGTGCCAGGCCCAGAGGCCGGCCACCACCAGGCAGGCCGTCGCGACCAGGGGCGTCGTCTCGGCACCGATCGCGATGGCCAGTGCCGCTGCGAGGCCGGCAAGGGCGAAGCTTGCCGGCTTGTGGGCGGGATCGACCAGCATGGCGGCGATCACGGCCACCAGCACGAGCTGCACGTTGTGATGATCGATCGCACCCGGAAGGAAGCGGTTCGAGGTGATGATCAGCAGTGCGGCAAGCCCGAGCGCGATCTGCATGGCGGGAACGCCGCCGATGCGCCGCGCCCCCACCGCGACGGCCGCAAACAACGGGATCGTTAGGGCGAGCGGCCAGACCAAGAGGGCCATGGCTTCGGCACGGGCCGGCGGCAGGAAATGCGAGAAGGCGAGGATCAGCCCGGCGATCGGCAGGTCGATCAGCCGCGACCAGTGCATCAGCGTTCCACCGTCGAGCCCCAGCCGATATTGCGTGAGGTCAAACCACGACTGGCCGGCCAGGAGATCGCGCACCTGGACGAGGCGCATCACGTCGTCGTTGTCCGTGCCCACATAGTCGGTGGCGCCCGGCAGGTTGACGAGCAGGAGAATGGCGACCGTCACCGCGCCATAGAAGGCGACGGCGAACCACAGGCGATCCCAGAGCCGCACCGCCGTCTTACCGGTCGTTCCTTGATCCGCCATGCGCGCGTCAAACCCCGAAGAGGAAGCCTCGCGCAACCGAGCGTGAGGCGAAAAACATTGTTTGGTGTCGATCGGCGAAACCTAGCCTTAACCTTCTCAAGAAATAGTAAAACCAGGCCGGACACGATGGTCGTCGGGCATGTCTTCTGTCGCGAGTAGCCGATATGCGTGGGCCAGCATCCGAAAATCTCGACGTGGCGGTGCTCCTGCCCTGCTACAACGAAGCACGCACGATCGGCGCCGTAGTGCAGGGCTTCCGCGAGGCGCTGCCGCAGGCGCGCATCTATGTCTACGACAACAATTCCACCGACGGCACGGCGCTGACCGCCATGCTGGCCGGGGCAACCGTCATGCGCGAGCGCCGGCAGGGCAAGGGCCATGTGGTGCGCCGCATGTTCTGCGACATCGAGGCGGACGTCTATGTGATGGCCGACGGCGACGGCACCTATGCGCCTGACGATGCCGAGGAGCTGATCCGCACGCTTCTGACCGAGCGCGCCGACATGGCGGTCGGCACGCGCCGCGGCGTGCATGCCGATGCCGGCCGCAACGGCCATGCCTTCGGCAACCGGCTGTTCAACCGGCTCTACCGTTTTCTGTTCGGCAGCGACTTCACCGACATCCTGTCGGGCTACCGCGTCTTCTCTCGCCGCTTCGTCAAGAGCTTTCCCGCCGTCTCGGCCGGGTTCGAGATCGAGACGGAAATGTCGGTTCATGCCTCGCGGCTGAAGCTGCCGGTGTGCGAGCTCGAACTCGACTACGGCCGGCGCCCGGAAGGATCGCATTCCAAGCTGTCGACCTTCGGAGACGGTGCGAAGATCCTCTGGATGTTCGCCATGCTGATGAAGGAAACGCGTCCCTTCGCCTTTTTCGGCGCGATCGCGGCGACGATCATGGCGGCGAGCCTGTTCTTCATGGCGCCGGTTCTCGTCGAATATTTCTCGACAGGCCTCGTCAGCCGCATGCCGACCTGGATCCTGGCGACCGCCCTGATGATGATGTCGCTGCTCGCCTTCACCGCCGGGCTGATCCTCGATTCGCTCGCCCGCTCGCGCGCCGAACAGCTGCGCATCCACTATCTCAGCCTGCCGGCGCTTGCCCATGCGCAACCGGGCAGCCGCACCGAACGTGAGAAGCGTAAGCCGGCGCGAACCGCCGACGCGGCATGAAGAAGCTCGTCCGCTTCGGCATCGTCGGCACGGCCGGCTTCGTCATCGATGCCGTCCTACTCTGGCTGCTGCTCGAAACGACGCCGCTCGGCCCCTTTATCGCCCGCGCCGTTGCCATTGCCGTGGCGCTCGTCTCCACGTGGTATCTCAACCGCAGCTTCACCTTCGGCGCCTCGCGCCGCTCGATTGCGGTGGAAGGCTTCCGCTACGGCTCGATCGGCCTCGTCTCGTCCGCGGTCAACTATCTGATCTATAGCGGACTGCTCCTGTCGCTGCCGATCCTCCAGCCGCTGGCGGCGCTGGTTATCGCCTCGATCGCCGCCATGGCCTTTTCCTTCTTCGGCTATTCGCGCTTCGTCTTTCGCCGCTGATCTCCGGCTCAGACCGTCTCCCAGCCATCCTTCTCACCGGCGCGATAGATCGCGTCGATGAAGCGCTGGTTGTCGCGCGAGCTTTCCAGGCTGACGACGTCGGAGTGATCGCCGCTCAGCGCCGCCTTCGCGAAGGCCTCGGCCTCACGCCGATACTGCCGGCTGTCCTGGAAGCGGAAGACCTGCGACTGATTGTGCGACTGGTTGGAAAGCTCGACCTCTTCGGCGCCCCAGCGATCGGCGTTGAAGGGCGAACGGACGTCGATGAAGCCTTCCGTGCCGTGGAATACCATGGACTGGCGGTTGGCCATCTGGGTCGAGACGTAGAAGCTCAGCTCGAAGCCGCCGAAATCAGCCTTGACGCTCGAATAGATGTCGGTGCCGAATTCCGCGTCGCGCTCGACCACCGCCTGCACCTTCAAAGGTCCGGCCCCCGTGGCAAACCGGGTGGCGATCGCCGGATAGACGCCGATGTCCGGCAGGCCGCCGCCGCCGAGTTCGGGAATGTTGCGCATGTTGCCGGGGTCGCGGTTGAAATAGGTGAAGACGCCCTGCACGTGGCGCAGCCGGCCGATCGCCCCTTCGGACAACAGGGCGCGCACCTTGCGCCAGACCGGCGTGTAAGTAACCATGAAGGCTTCGGAGACCAGCACCCGGTTTCGATCCCGCGCCGCAATCAGCTGGTCAATGTCGGAGGCCTTGAGCGCGATCGGTTTTTCGCACAGCACATGCTTGCCGGCGTCCGCCGCCCTGATCGTCCATTCGACATGCTGCGCGGTCGGCAGCGGAATGTAGACGGCATCGATTACATCGGAGGCCAGCATTTCCTCGTAGGAGCCGAAGGCATGCGGCACGGAGAAGCGATCAGCCATGGCGCGCGCCTTGGAGAGATCACGGCTCGCCACCGCCGTGACGACGCAGTTTTCGGCGTCCTGCATGGCCGGCACGACGAGATCGCGGCCGATCTTGGCCGTGGACAGAATTCCGAAACGCAGCATGGGGCTCCTCCTGTAACGTTGCCGCGCGACCCTAGTCAGAGATCCGCCGCTTGGCAACGGGCCACGAACCCAAACCACGGCAGACCGCGTGACGGGCCATGATTGGCCGGAAATGTCCCATCATCGTCCGGAGCAGAACTTTTTCCCTTTTTCTCTTGCGCTATTTTCGGCTATCCCATCAACACAGAGGATGCAGAAAATGACCGCCAGCAATACAGCCCTCCTTGTCATCGACGTTCAGGAATCCTTCCGCCACCGCCCCTACTGGCGCGACGAGGACGTCGTCGATTTCCTCTCCAAGCAGCAGGCGCTGATCGACGGGGCGAAGGCCGCCGGCCATGCCGTCGTGCAGATCTTCCACACCGACGACGATGCGGAGTTTCGCCTCGACAGCGGTTTCGTCACGACGCTCGCCGGCCTCCGCATCGAGCCGGACGTCATCATCCACAAGACCCGCCACTCGGCCTTCGTCGGAACGCCGCTCGAAATCTGGCTGCGCCAGCGCGGCATCGGCCGGCTGATCGTCTCGGGCATCCGCACCGAGCAGTGCTGCGAGACGACGACGCGCCACGGCGCCGATCTCGGCTTTGCGGTCGACTACGTGACCGAGGCGACGCTGACCTTCCCGATGACCCATGCCTCGGGACAGGTGTTCAGCGCGGCCGACATCAAGACCCGCACCGAGCTGGTGCTTGCCGGTCGCTTTGCCCGCATCGCGACGGTGGAACAGGCGCTCGGCCAGATCGGTCTCGCCGCATGACAGCCGCGCCCCGCCCCGACCGCCGAACCATCCCCGTCTATGTCGTGCTGCCGCCGCACACGCTCCTGATGGATGTCGCCGGTCCGGTCGAGGTGTTGCGCTATGCCAACAGCGAACAGGAGGAAATCCTGTTCGACTGCCGTTTCGTCGCCGCCCGTGCCGAACAGACGACATCGATCGGACTGACGCTCGCCAATCTGGAACCTTTGCCCGAGCGACTGCCCGACGGCGCATATGTCGTCATTTCCGGCAGCATGGGCGCGGTTCCCGATCCTTCGTCGGTTGCGGCCGAGCGAGCGGAGATCGCGCGCTGGCTCGCCCGCGTGGTCGTGCCCGGCATCACGCTCGTCACCATCTGTTCCGGCGCCCTGCTTGCAGCATCCGCCGGTCTGCTCGACGGCCATGCCTGCACCACCCACGCGGACTGCATCGACGACCTCAGCCGTCTCGCCCCGACCGCGCAGGTGCTGGAAAACCGCCTCTTCGTCGAGGACGGCGAACGCTTTTCCAGCGCCGGCATCTCCACCGGCATAGACCTGATGCTGCACATCGTCTCGAAGCTCACCTCCGCGCCGGTGGCGCTGGCGATCGCGCGGACCATGGTGATCTACATGCGCCGCAGCGGTGCCGATCCGCAGCTCTCGCCCTGGCTGTCCGGCCGCAACCACCTCCACCCGGCGATTCACCGCATCCAGGATGCCATCATGGCCGATCCGGCGCGCGACTGGACGCTGTCGCAACTGGCGGATCTCGGCCATCTGAGCGAGCGCCATATGACGCGGCTGTTTCGCGAGCACGCCGGACTGTCCGTCATCGCTTACGTCAACCTGATGCGGGTGACGCTGGCCCGCGACATCCTCTCCCATTCCCGCCTCGACATGGAGACGGTGGCCGAGCGGGCGGGTTTTTCCTCGCCGCGTCATCTCAGGCGCATCTGGGCGCAGCACAATGCCCTGCCGCCCAGCCACTACCGGACGTCCGATCAAAGAAATTGAGTGGTCGATCACAGACACGGTTGCTAACCTGCAGGCTCTCAAGCCCGGCCGCCTTCGGCCGCCTCCCGCGAACCCACGGAGTTTACCCATGCAGAAGCGTTCGCTCGGCCGTACCGGCCTTTCCATCGCGCCCGTCGTCTTCGGCGGCAATGTGTTCGGCTGGACCGCCGACGAAAAGATCTCGTTCGACCTGCTCGATGCCTTCTTCGACGCCGGCTACAATGCGATCGATACGGCCGACGTCTATTCCTCCTGGGTCGACGGCCACAAGGGCGGCGAGAGCGAGGAAATCATCGGCCAGTGGCTGAAGCGCGGCCATGTCGCCCGCGACAAGGCGGTGATCGTCACCAAGGTCGGCTTCGACAGCCAGGGCCGCAAGACCGGGCTTTCGGCCAAGTGGATCGCCGAGGCAGCCGAGGCCTCGCTGAAGCGGCTCGGCACCGACTATATCGACCTCTATCTCGCCCACAAGCCGGACGAGGACGTGCCGATCGAGGAGACGCTCGAGGCCTTTGCCCGGCTCAAGCAGCAGGGCAAGGTGCGCGCGATCGGTTGCTCGAACTACGAGGCCGACCAGTTGCAGGCTTCGCTCGACGCCGCGGCGAAGAACAACCTGCCGCGCTATGATGTCGTGCAGCCGGAATACAATCTCTATACCCGTGACAGGTTCGAAGGGCCGTTGGCCGACGTCTGCATGCGGGAAGAGATCGGCGTCATCAGCTATTACGCGCTCGCCGCCGGCTTCCTCACCGGCAAGTATCGCAACTTGAAGGACACGGAAGGTGCGGCGCGCAGCTACCGCGTCGGCAATTATCTCGACGACAAGGGGCTGAAGATCCTCGCCGCGCTCGACGAGGTGGCCGCCGAGACCGGTACGACGCCCGCGACGGTCGCGATCGCCTGGGTCGCCGCGCGTCCCGGCATCACCGCGCCGATCGCCTCCGCCACCAGCCTTCGCCAACTCGATAGTCTGATCGCCGCCGGCAAGCTTGCGCTTTCCGAAGCCCAGATGGCCCGCCTCACCGAAGCCGGAGCGTAAGAATTCCATGACCATCGAAATACGGTATACCGAGCCCGCCGACGAAGCCGCCTGGCGGCGCCTGTGGAAGGGATATCTCACCTTCTACAAGGTCGACCTGCCCGACGAGATCACTAACCACACCTGGGCGCGTATCCTCGATCCCTCGTCCCGCGTCGCCATGCGGGTGGCGCTGGTCGACGGTGAGATGGCGGGCTTTGCCATCCACCACTTCCATGATTCCACCTGGGCACTGACCCCGGACTGCTATCTGGAAGACCTCTATCTCGACGAGAGATTCCGCGGCCAGGGCCTCGGCCGGGCCCTGATCGACGACCTGATCACCCTGGCGAAGCAGAAGGGCTGGTCCCGCCTCTACTGGCACACCAACCACGACAACGCGACGGCCCGCAAGCTCTACGACACCTATGCACCCGAAGACGGGCATGTCCGCTATCGGATGGCGCTGGCGTAAGCTATTGCCTGGCAATGGCGAAACAACTATCAAGTGCACTTGATTTCAATCGGACCTTTACACATGACAATCAAATATTCTCTGCCCTTTCTCGCAGCCGTACTGTCCTTGAGCGGGTGTGCCGTATCCGAGCAGCGTTACGAGGCCGGACGTACTGCGCTGGAGGGAAGCCCGAAGCTGAAGCAAGAAGCTGTCAGGCTGTGCATCAAGGACACCAAGTCCAAGTCGACCGAAAAGTTGAAGGTCATGGCGATGCTGGCGAATACATCGACTGCGGCAGTCCCCCAGGTGCTGTGCACGCGAGTCTACAATGCATGGGCCAACGGACGCCTGACCTATCAGGACTACAAGTCCGGCGTGACAGGCAACCCCACTCCGGCCGCCATCAAGATCATCCAGGGCCGATAAGCCCCGCCCAACGGACCCGGTTCGGCTTTGAACCGCCCGCGCCCTTTCACAAGGGAAGCCAGGCAGCAGCCTGGTCTCCTTGCAGACCGGGCGCGCGGCGTTGTGCGGCCATAGCCTGACACCGACGAGCCCGCGGCACGTCGGTGCTTGGCCAGAAAGGAATTACAATGAACCTCAGAAACCCGGTTCTTCTTGCCCTGATCGGTCTGGGACTGGTCGGTTGTGCCGTATCGGAGCCCAAATATGCTGCGATTCAGACCGCGATCGAGGGAAGTCCGAAGCTCAAGGAAGAGATGATCCGCAGGTGCGTTAAGGAATACAAGACTAATCCGTCGGAACGACGCAAGACCGACGCCGAGCTTGCCAGGATTTCGGTAAGGCTTGGGCCGGAGGCGGCCTGCACGCGCATTGCCAACGGCATCGCCGATGGACGTATCGGCTATGACGACTACGTCGCACTGACGAAGGACAGGCTGTCGCCGAACGTCGCAAACATTCTTCGCCTTCGTTAGTTCCAGGCACCCCACCAGATCTTGAACGGCGCTGATCCTTCAGCCCCGGTGCCGAAAGAAATCCACGAAGGCGCGCAGCGCCGGACGCATCTGGCGGCGCGAGGGATAATAGATGAAGAAGCCTTCGAAGGGCGGGCACCAGTCGTCGAGCACGGGGACCAGGCGTCCGGCGGCGACATCGGCATCGACCCGCCCGTCGAACAGGTAGGCAAGCCCCACGCCGTCGATCGCGGCGCGGCGTATCAGCCGCTGGTCGGAGAGGATCAGCGGCCCGGACACGTCGACGGCCAGCGTCTTTCCCGCCTTTTCCAGTTCCCAGCGATAGATGCGCCCGCTCGAAAAGCGCCGCCGGATGCAGCGGTGACGGATGAGGTCGTCCGGCGCCTGCGGTCGACCATGGGCGGCGATGTAGGCCGGCGATGCTACGATCCGGCCGCGCTGCGGGCCGCTGGCGCGCACCGCGATCATATCGGCCTCCAAATGTTCGCCGAGCCTCAGACCGGCGTCAAAACCCTCGGCGACGATGTCCTCGAAGCGGTCATTGGTGACGACGTCCAGTTCGATCTCCGGATAGGCGCTGAGGAAGGCGCCGAGGCGCGGAACGATCAGGTCTTCGGCGGCGAGCATCGGCATGGTCACGCGCAACGGCCCAGCCGGCGTGCCTCTGCGGTCGGCCAGCCCCTCCAGCACGGCACCGATGTCGGCCAGCGCCGGCGACAGCGTTTCCAACAGCATGCGCCCCTCCTCCGTCGGCGCGACGCTGCGGGTCGTGCGGGCGAGCAGGCGTACGCCGAGGCTCGCCTCCAGCGCGGTCACCGCATGGCTGACGGCGGAAGGGGCGATGCCCAGTTCCTCGGCGGCCCTGCGAAAGCTGCGGCCTTCGGCAACGGCGGCCAGAACGGCGAGCTGCGAGAGTTGTATCCTGTTCATTGTTCTATCTGATAGAACAAGCCGCGACAGATTGCATGCACTATCGACGGGCTGATGCCGCGCTATCTTGCCGCTGTCACCTCCGTCTATACTAACGGACGGTGATCGAACATCAGAGGTACGATTTCATGAGAACACGCACACTTGGCCCCCTCACCGTTTCCTCGCTCGGCCTCGGCTGCATGGGCATGAGCCATGGCTATACCCAGACCGGCGACGAGGCGGGATCGCTGGCAACGCTTGCCCGTGCCGTCGAGCTCGGCGTCACCCTGTTCGACACCGCCGAGATATACGGGCCCTTCACCAATGAGATCCTCGTCGGCAAGGGGCTCAAGCCCTATCGCGACCAGGTAAAGATCGCCACCAAGTTCGGCTTTCGCATCAACACGGAAAATCCCAACGACGCGAGCGCCGGCGGCACGGATTCGCGCCCTGAGCATGTGCGCGAAGTCGCCGAGGCCTCGCTGAAGCGGCTCGGCGTCGAGGTCATCGACCTGTTCTACCAGCACCGCGTCGACCCGGACGTGCCGATCGAGGAGACGGTCGGCGCCATGGCCGACCTCGTCCGCCAGGGTAAGGTCAAGGCGATCGGTCTGTCCGAGGCGAGCGCCGCGACGCTGCGGCGCGCCCATGCCGTGCATCCGATCGCCGCCATCCAGAGCGAATATTCGCTATGGACCCGCGACCCGGAAGAAAACGGTGTGCTCGACACCTGCCGGGAACTCGGCATCGGCTTCGTGCCCTTTTCGCCGCTCGGCCGCGGCGTGCTGACCGGCGCACTGAAGACGCTCGACGGCATGGCGGAGAACGACTTCCGCCGCACGCTGCCGCGCTTCTCGCAGGAGAATTTCGACGCCAATCTGGCGCTGGTCTCGGCACTGGAAGCAATGGCGGCGGAAAAGGACGTGACGCCCGGCCAGCTGGCGCTGGCCTGGGTTCTGGCCCAGGGCGATTTCATCGTGCCGATCCCCGGCACGACCAAGATCACCAATCTGGAAAAGAACGTCACGGCCGCCGACATCGTGCTCTCGGCCGATGAAGTGAGCACGCTCGGCGACATGCTTTCGCCGCAGAAGGTCGCCGGTGCGCGCTATCCGGAACGCATGGCAAAGATGGCGGGGCGTTGAGCCCCTCCGTGCGACCCGCGTGGCATCAGGCCTTGGCGCGCCTTGCCTTCGCGCCGGCGGACGTACCTGCATAGTGCAGGCGCTTGTTTTCGTACATCAAGTCGTCGGCGCGTTTCATCAGCGCTTCCATGCTCTCGCCCGGCTCGCTGGTCGCGCAGCCGAGCGATATGCTGAGCAGCGCATCGGAATAGAACTGGTTGTTGATCTTCAGGATCTCGTGGATCGTGTCCACCATGCCCTGAGCGACCTGCCGGTCCGCGCCCGGCATCAGGACCGCAAATTCGTCGCCGCCGATGCGCGTTGCATGGTGGGGCGGCTTGACGACGCTGTTCAGGACCTCGCCGAAGCGCCGAAGCAGCGCATCGCCGGCATCGTGGCCGCGCTGATCGTTGGCCTCCTTCAGGCCGTTGAGGTCGATGACGATGGCCGAAACCGGCCTGAGCGACTTTCGCTCGAGCCTGTTCAACTCGTCGGTATAGAAGGCGCGGTTGTGCAGCTTGGTCAGGATGTCGTGCTTGCCGAGATATTCGAGATAGGCCTCGGCCTTCTTGCGGGCGGTGATGTCCGTCAGCGCAACCTGCACCCGCGACCAATCGCGCTCATGGCCGGGGAAGACCGCGAAGTTGAGGAGGATATGGCGAACGCTGCCGTCGAGCGCGTAGTTCACCACCTCGCGGCTATGATAGAGCCGGTTGTCCCAGAGATCGATCAGTTGTTCACGGAACGGCTTTTCCATCTCGTCGCGGAAGATGTCGCCCTGGCGAAGCAGCAGCGTCTGGCGGTCGGGCGCACCGAAAAGGTCGAGCGTCGCCTGGTTGACGTCGAGCACCCGGATCTCCGACATGCATTGGCGCACGAACTCGGGATGAACGTCGGTGAAGACGCGGAAATCGACGATGCCGCGTGACCGCACATCCTCGAGCAGGTTACAGATACCACTGAAATCCTCAATCCACAGCGAGACGGGCGAGTGCTCGAAGACGCCTTCGGCATAGCGCCGGTTTTCCAGCTCCGCGCGCCGGGCGTCTTCCCGTTCCGTCACGTCCTCTGTCGTCACCAGCAGTTGGCCGAGCGTTTGCTCATGGCCGGGAAAGACGGAGCCGCGCAGCTGAATATCGAGCCTGCGACCGGTCAGCGTGTAGTTGACCGCGCTCCCGGCGAATTCCGTCCTGCCTTCCCAGAGATCCGTCAGCTCGTTGATGTGGGTCTCCCACATGTCGCCACAGAAGACCTTGCCGAGATTGCCTGCAAGCTGTTCGAGGTCTTGCGCCTCGAACAGTTCGAGCGTCTTGCGGTTGACCTGCAGGATGCGGATCTTGGCGGAACACTCCGCCACGCGTCTGCGGTCCTCTTTGAGAAAGGCGCGAAGATCTGTCACGCCCTCAGCGCGCCAGGCGTCGAACTGCGCTTTGACCTCGCTGAAATCCTCGATCCACATTGCAATCGGAGCGAGTTCGAAAATATTCGCGTCAACAGAACCGCTCATTGGAGTATCGCCCGCCTGAGAAAAATCGCGTCAAAAGAACTTCTGACCCTCGGGATATCGAGACAGAATATTCATTATTGATTAAATCTCTATTGATCGGTCGCTGTCGAAGTTTGCGCCGGACGGGAGCGGCGTACTCGACGACGCTCCCGGGCAGTTTCTCCACTCAGGCGCGCAGGCTGCCGCCGGTGGTCTTTTCGACATTGCCGACGATCTTCTTGGTCAGCGCGTCGAAGTCCTCGTCGGTCAGCGTCTTGTCGGCCGGCTGGATCAGCACCTCGATCGCCACCGACTTCCGGCCCTCGCCGAGCGAGGCCCCCTCGAAGATGTCGAAGACGTTGACGCCGGTGATCAGCTTGCGGTCGGCGCTGGCCGCCGCCTTGATGATCACGCCCGCCTCGACCGCCTTCTCGACCACGAAGGCGAAGTCGCGCTTCACCATCTGGAAGGGCGAGAGGTCGAGCGCCGGCTTGGTACGGGTCGCCTTCCGCTTCGGTTCCGGCACGACGTCGAGATAGACCTCGAAGCCGCACAGCGCGCCGGACACGTCGAGGGCTTCCAGCGTCTTCGGATGGAATTCACCGAAATGGCCGATCACCACCTTCGGACCCATCTTGATCGTGCCGGACCGGCCCGGATGATACCAAGCCGGACCACCCTGCTCGACCTGGACATTGCCCATCGGCAGGCCGCAGGCCTCCAGGACGGCGAGCGCATCGGCCTTGGCGTCATAGACGTCGACCGGCTTGCCGCCGCCCTTGATGGCGTTCGACCACATGCGGCCGGCGCCGGCAAGCGATGCGGTGCCGCGGCGGATGCCGCCGGCGACGCGACGCTGGCCTTCCGGCTTGTCGCTCTCATAGGTGCCCGAGACCTCGAAGATCGCCACGTCGCCGAAACCACGGTCGGCATTGCGCTGGGCAGCCGTCAAAAGGCCGGGCAGCAGCGAGGGGCGCATATCCGACATGTCGGCGGCAATCGGATTGGCGAGCTTCAGCGCGCGGCTTCCGCCGCCGAAGAGCTTGGCGTGCGCTTCCGGGATGAAGGACCAGGTGACGGCCTCCAGCATGTCGCGCGAGGCCAGCGCCCGCTTGGCGGTGCGGGTACGGATCTGCAGGGGCGTAAGGATCTTGGCGTTGACCGAACCGCTCGGCGCCAACGGCTCGGGCTTGATCTTGTCGACGCCGAACACCCGCATGACCTCTTCAACCAGGTCCGCCTTGCCGTCGACATCCGGGCGCCAGGAGGGAACGGTGACGGAAACCGTCTCGCCCTTGCCCGAGACCTCGAAGCCGAGGCCGGTCAGGATCTGGCGGGCTTCGTCGTTGGATACGGTGAGGCCCGTGAGGCGCTTCACTTCCGAGAAGGGGAAGTCGACGACCTTGCGGTCGAAACCCTTGTAGCCGACCACCTTGGCCTTGGCCGCCGTGCCGCCGCACATGGAGAGAACCAGTTCGGTGGTGCGCTCCAGGCCGGGCATCATGTATTCCGGGTCGACGCCGCGCTCGAAGCGATAGCGCGCATCGGTGATGATGCCGTGGCTGCGACCGGTCTTGGCGATGTTGATCGGATCCCACAGCGCGGACTCGATCAGGACCTCGGTGGTGTTCTCACCGCAGCCGGAATGTTCGCCGCCCATGATGCCGCCGATCGATTCCGGGCCGTTGTCGTCGGCGATGATGACATTGGCCGGGTTGAGCTTGTAGGTCCGGGTGTCGAGCGCCAGGATTTCCTCACCCTCGCGGGCGCGGCGCACGATCAGGGCGCCCTTGACCTTGGCGGCGTCGAAGACGTGCATCGGCCGGCCCTGGTCGAAGGTCATGTAGTTGGTGACGTCAACCAGCGCCGAGATCGGACGAAGGCCGATCGCCAGCAGTCGCTGCTGCATCCAGCGCGGGCTCGGACCGTTCTTCACGCCGCGCACCAGGCGATAGGCAAAGCCCGGGCAGAGCTTCTCGTCGTCGAGCACGATCTTCACTTCGATCGGCGTCTCGCCATCGGTCTTGAACTCTGGCGCCTTCGGCTGCTTGAGCTTGCCGAGGCCGGAGGCGGCGAGGTCGCGGGCGATGCCGAAGACGCTCGTGCAGTCCGGGCGGTTCGGCGTGAGGTTGATCTCGATGACCGGATCGTCGAGCCCGGCGTAAGACGCAAACGACGTGCCGACCGGCGCGTCGTCCGGCAGGTCGATGATGCCGTCGTGATTGTCCGACATGTTGAGCTCCTTTTCGGAGCACATCATGCCGTGGCTTTCGACGCCGCGGATCTTGCCGACGGCGAGCGTCACGTCAATGCCGGGCACATAGGTGCCGGGCCGCGCGAGCGCGCCGACCAGGCCGGCCCGCGCATTCGGAGCGCCGCAGACGATCTGCACCGGGTTGCCGTCGCCGGCATCGACCGTCAGCACCTTCAGCCGGTCGGCCTCGGGGTGCTTTTCGGCGGTCAGGACCTTGGCGATGACGAAGGGCTTGTAGGCCGCCTTGTCGTCGACATCCTCGACCTCGAGGCCGATCGCGGTCAGCCGCTCGCAGATCTCGTCGAGCGTGGCGTCGGTTTCCAGGTGATCCTTCAGCCAGGAGAGTGTGAATTTCATGGGTCTGTCCTCCTTACGCGCTCAGGCCGCCGAACAATGTCGGCACGTCGAGCGGGCGGAAACCGTAATGGCTCATCCAGCGCACGTCGGCGTTGAAGAAGTCGCGCAGGTCCGGCATGCCGTATTTCAGCATGGCGATACGGTCGAGGCCCATGCCCCAGGCAAAGCCCTGGTATTCGTCGGGATCGAGACCGCCGGCGCGCAGCACGTTCGGATGAACCATGCCGCAACCGAGGATCTCCATCCAGTCCGTGCCCTCGCCGAACTTGACGATCGGACCCGACGAGCGGTCGCACTGGATGTCGACCTCGAAGCTCGGTTCGGTGAAGGGGAAGAAGGACGGGCGGAAGCGCATCACGACATTGTCGACCTCGAAGAAGGCCTTGCAGAACTCTTCCAGGATCCAGCGCAGATGGCCGACATGGGCGGTCTTGTCGATCACCAGGCCTTCGACCTGATGGAACATCGGCGAATGGGTGGCATCACTGTCCTGGCGATAGGTCTTGCCGGGAATGACGATGCGGATCGGCGGCTTCTGCGCTTCCATGGTGCGCACCTGCACCGGCGAGGTATGGGTGCGCAGCACCTTGCGGTCGCCGTTGTCGTCCGGTTCCAGGAAGAAGGTGTCGTGCATCTCGCGGGCCGGATGGCCTTCGGGGAAGTTCAGCGCGGTGAAATTGTAGTAGTCGGTCTCGATATCCGGGCCTTCGGCGATCGAGAAACCCATGTCGGCGAAGATCGCGGTGATCTCGTCGACGATCTGGCTGATCGGATGGATGCGGCCGCGCTCGGCCGGCGAGGAACGGACGGGCAGCGAGACGTCGACGGTCTCGGCCTTCAGCCGCGCGGTGATGGCGGCGTCCTTCAGCTCGGTCTTGCGGGCGGTGATCTTTTCGGTGACTTCGTTCTTCAGCGCGTTGATCGCGGCACCGCGCGTCTGTCGCTCGTCGGGCGTCATCGAGCCCAGCGTCTTCAGGAGTTCGGAGACCGAACCCTTCTTGCCCAGCGCGGCGACGCGCACCGCTTCGATATCGGCTTCGTTGTCCGCCGCGGCGATGTCGGCGAGAAGCGCCGTTTTCAAACTGTCGAGATCGGACATGTCCGTTTCCTGCCCCTAGATACACCGCGGGTCCCTAACGCCCCGGCATGACGACAAAATGAAAAACCCGCGCTAGCCCTGCCAGCGCGGGTTTCCCAACAATTTCTTTTTACAAAAGCTTGGGAAGCGCTGGCTTACTTGACCGCGCTTTCAAACTCGTTCGCCGTACCGGCGTCCTTGAGGTAGGCCAGTGCCTTCTTGGCAGCCGCGACCAGCGAGCCGAAGGCTGCCGGTTCGTGGATGGCCATGTCGGACAGAACCTTGCGGTCGACTTCGATGCCGGCCTTGTTCAGACCGTCGATGAAGCGGCCATAGGTCAGGCCGTGTTCGCGCACAGCAGCGTTGATACGCTGGATCCACAGGGCGCGGAAGTTGCGCTTGTTGACCTTGCGGTCGCGGTAGGCGAATGCCTTCGAACGATCCACAGCGGCCTTTGCGGCGCGGATCGTGTTCTTGCGGCGGCCGTAGAAGCCCTTGGCTGCCTTGAATACCTTGTTGTGCTTGGCGCGGGAAGTTACGCCACGTTTTACGCGTGCCATGTCATGATCTCCTTAATGATCCAAAAAGCGAAAGGGTCTCAGAGACCGTTCGGCAGGTAGTTCTTGATGACCTTCTTGCCGTCTGCTTCGGAAAGAACCATCGTGCCGCGAGCATCGCGGATGAACTTGTTGGACCGCTTGATCATGCCGTGACGCTTGCCGGCGGCAGCCGCGAGGACCTTGCCGGTGGCAGTGATCTTGAACCGCTTCTTGGCGGAGGATTTCGTCTTCATCTTGGGCATTTTGCTACTCCATTGTTCTTGTATCGAAACGGGCAGACGAATGCCCGTTTTCAAGCATAAAGAACGGCCACGGCATGCCCTGCCGGACCGTTCGGACGCGCGCTTATAACCGCTGACGGACAAAAGCGCAACGGGTCGCATCGGGAATCTCGAACGGTCGCCGACGATGCGAGCCCGCTACCCGCGAAGCGGCACCGACAGCCGCACCGACAGTCCGCCGAGCTCCGCACGGCCGAGCTCCAGCGCACCGCCATAGGCCGACAGAATCTCCGCCGTGATGGAGAGCCCGAGGCCGGAACCGCCGTCGTCATCCCCCAGATGCACGCCCCGCGACGGAAGGATGGCCAGGTCCGCTTCCGATGCGCCCGGACCGTCGTCCTCGACGGTCACCACCGCTGCCTTGTCCTCGGCGGTGGCCGTGATGCGGATTTCGCCCTGGGCAAACCGGGTCGCGTTGTCGAGCACGTTGCCGAGCGCCTCGGCGAAATCCGCAGCATCCATGTCCACGGCAAGTCCGGCCGGAACGCGGATCTGCCATTCGATGCCGCGCGGCTCGGTGATCGGCCTCAGCACCATGACCAGCTTGCCGACCAGCGAGCCGAGTTCGGTCAGGCTCATCTGCTCGACGCCCAGCCGTGCCGATTGCAGCTGGCGGTCGGAGCGCTGGCGAATGAGATCCACCTGTTGGCGCGCCTGCTCCTTCTCTTCGGGCGGAAGCTGGTCGGCGAGATGGAGAAGGACGGTCAAGGGCGTCTTCAGGCCGTGCGCCAGATCGCTGGCACGGGCTCGCGCCCGTTCGACGGCCGTCTCGCGTTCCTGGAGCAGCAGGTTGAGCTCGGAAACGAGCGGCCGCAGTTCCGAGACGCCGACGTCGTCGACCGAATTCGCCTGTCCGGAGCGCACCAGCCCCACCCGCTGCTGAAGGCGCACGAGAGGCGCGAGCCCGACGCCCACCTGAAAGATCGCGGCGGCCACCAGGACTGTGGCGCTGAGGGTCAGCATCAGGGCCATGGCGCTGTGAAACTGGGCAACCGCATCGTCGAACTCGAAACGATCGAAGGCGGCCGACAGCGTAAACCGCCGCGAGCCATTCGGCCCGTCGAGGGAAATCGCGCGCTGATAGACAAGAAGGTCGGCACCGTCGGGCCCCTCCGCCGCCAGGAACCCGTAATCCGCCGGAAGCAGCGCATCGGCCGGCAGGTCGACATCCCACAGCGACCGCGAGCGCAGCACCTCGCCCGGCTGAGGAACCACCTGCCAGTACCGTCCACTGCCGGGAAGCGTGAAGCGGGGGTCGGTCGGCGTCTTTTCGAGAACCACCTTGCCGTTGCGCAGTTCCAGACCTGCGGCCAGCTGATCGACGATGCCCGCCATCTCCACCCGATAGCGCTCGGCGACATAGCCGGAAAAGACACGGCTCAAGCCGTAGCCCAGCACGAGAAGAATGAAGACGATGGCGGCGAAGGCTCCGATGACGACCCGGATCCGGAGCGAATGGATCATGCGTCTTGATCCGGCAGCACATAGCCGAAGCCCCGGCGCGTCTCGATCGCTTCCGGATCGGTCTTGCGCCGAAGCCGGGCGATCATCGCCTCGACCGAGTTCTTGGCCGTGTCGTCGTCCCGCCCCTGTACGCGTCGGGCGATCTCGATCGGATCGAAGACGCGGCCCGGCTCGCTGACAAGCATTTGCACGAGGCGATATTCAAGCGCGGTCAGTTCCAGCGGCTGGCCGTCATAGGTGACCCGCCGCGTCTGATCGTCAACCACGAAACGCCCCGCCGACTTGATCGGCGACGGGCGCTTGCGGGAGCGGCGCAGCAAGGCCTTGAGACGGGCGATCAGTTCCTCGCTGCGAAACGGCTTAGGCAGGTAGTCATCCGCACCGGCCTCGAAGCCGTCGACCCGTTCCATCCAGGAGCCGCGCGCCGTGAGGACGAGGATCGGCGTATCGAGGCCGCTTGCCCGCCAGCGCTTGAGGATCGACAGGCCGTCCATGCCCGGCAGGCCGAGATCGAGAATGATGGCGGCATAGTCGCCGGTCTCACCCTCCTCCCAGACCTCGGGGCCGGTCGCGAGATGGTCGACAAGATAGCCTTCCGCCTCGAGCTTGGCTTTCGTATGTTCCGCGATATCGCGATCGTCTTCGGCAAGCAGCAGCCGCATGTCGTCACCACCACCCGAACGGGCCCAGCGCGCGACCCGTCTCGGCATTGAGGCGAAGCGTACGCACGCTTCCCGTGTTGTTCTCGACCTTGAGGATGTAGACCGGCGTCCTGCCGCCCAGCGCCAGATCGACCGACAGGACACGCCCGGCACGCATGGCTTTCACCCGGCGCAGAATGTCGCGAAGCGGCAGGATGCGGCCGTTGCGAACGGCGTCTCGCGCCTCGACGTGGTCGTCCGCGTCGCCGCCTTTGTCGGCGCTGTCCTTGCCGCCGTCGTCGTCGCTGCGGTCGTCACCGCCATCGTCTCCACTATCATCGCCGCCATCGTCGCCGCCGTCATCGCCGCCGTCGTCTCCACCATCGTCGCCGCCGTCATCGTCATTATTGTCGTCCGCCAACGCCGGATTGACATGCAGCATTGCGCCGGCGCCGGGCAGCGCCGCCAGCAACAACAGCAGGAAATCTCGCCTGTTCATCATTTTCACGATTTCGTCGTTCTCTTCGCCGGTCGATCACCATTGAGACTAGCGACTGTCGGGCCGATGCGCCACTGCAACGAGAAGACCCCGCCCGGGTTGCGGGCGGGGTGAAACGGCTGCGGCACCGGCGGCTGCGCCGCATCCGTTTCGACGGACCTCAGTTGGCCGGGACGATGGTCACGGCAGTCACCGAATTGCGCGGCGCGTTTATCTTAACTTCGGTCCGGTTGCGGTTCCGCTCGATTTCGAGGGCGAGGCGGCGACCGTTCTGGTCAACTGCAACCATCGAACCGTTCTTCAGCCCACGCAGCTGGGCGTCGTTGACCACGAGGCTGGTGCGGTCGCCATCTGCATTCGCACCGGCGGAGTCGTCATCGGTACCGTTGTCATCGACGCCGTTATCATCCGTCGAATCGTCATCGGTACCGTTGTCGTTGTCATCGGTACCGTTGTCATTGCCGCCGTCGTCATTGCCGCCGTCGTCGTTGCCGCCGTCGTCGTTGCCGCCGTCGTCGTTGCCGCCGTCGTCGTTGCCGCCGTCGTCGTTGCCGCCGTCGTCGTTGCCGCCGTCATCGTTGCCGCCGTCGTCATTGCCGCCGTCGTCGTCGGCGAGCGCGACCGAGACGATCGAGGCGCCGAGGGGTGCCGACAGCGCGGAAACAAGCGCCGGCGCAAGGGTCAGCGAGAAGAGGGCGGTGGTCGAAACGAGAAGGTGTCTGCGAAAAAGGTTGATCATTTTTTCCTCCGGTATGTTGCGTTGAACTCTATGACGAGCATCATGCATCCGGGAGGCTGACAGGTTGCCCAACGGGGCTGTCAGGGAAATGTCAGCAATGGTCCATGAAAAAAGCCGCCTCGAAGGCGGCTTTTTTCGCAGCGTGTTTAGCAGACTCACTTCGGTGCAAGCACCATCATCATCTGCCGGCCTTCGAGCTTCGGCTCGGCCTCGACCTTGGCGATGGTGACGGTATCTTCCTTCACCTGCTGCAGAAGCTTCATGCCGAGTTCCTGGTGGGCCATTTCGCGGCCGCGGAACTTCAGCGTCACCTTGACCTTGTCGCCCTCTTCGAAGAAGCGGTTCATCGCCCTCATCTTCACCTCATAGTCATGGGTGTCGATGTTGGGACGCATCTTGATTTCCTTGACCTCGACGATCTTCTGCTTCCTGCGCGCTTCGGCCGCCTTCTTCTGGTTGGCGAATTTCAGCTTGCCGAGGTCCAGGATCTTGCAGACCGGCGGCTCGGCATTGGGGGAAATCTCGACGAGATCGAGACCCGCCTCTTCCGCCATCCTGAGCGCCTCATCCGTCGGCACGATGCCGAGGTTCTGGCCTTCGTCATTGATAAGCTGGACCCGGGGAATCCGGATCTCCCGATTGGAGCGCGGCCCTTCCTTGACAGGGGCATCGGCTTTGAAAGGTCTGCGAATGGTCGTATTCTCCTGAACTGTTGAACCTTGCGGCAACGCGCTTCAAGCGCCGGCTTCTAGCGTTTCAGCTATTTGGCTATTGCCGCTCGGCAAGTCAATAACACGCTTCGGATGGAAAATCACCTGCTGTCCGTCACTTCGCGAATCTGTTTTACAGGGTCGTTCACGCCCAGGGAGCCCTGCATGACCTCGATCAATTCCGCCCCACGCGCCGAGACAATCACGGTGGGAAAGGGCGACGACGCCCGAGACATCGCGCTCCTCGTCCGCTCCTCCGATCCCGCGCGCGCGCCGTCCGGTCCTGCGCTCGTCTGGCTCGGCGGCTACCGGTCGGACATGAGCGGCACGAAGGCGATCGAGATGGATGCGCTGGCGGCGGAGAAGGGCCTGGCGGCGATCCGTTTCGACTATTCCGGCCACGGCGCCTCTGGCGGCGCGTTCCGCTCCGGCACCATCACTCGCTGGCTCGAAGAAGCGCTTGCCGTCCTCGACCATGTCGCGCCGCAGAGCGTCGTGCTGGTCGGTTCGTCCATGGGCGGCTGGATCGCGCTCAGGCTCGTGCAGGCGCTGGCGCGTCGCGGCTTGGGACCACGCGTGGCCGGCATGGTGCTGATCGCGCCGGCGCCGGACTTCACCATCGACCTGATCGAGCCGAACCTCTCGGACGCCGAGCGGGAGTCGCTGGCCGAGCGCGGCTATTTCGAGGAGCCGTCCGAATACAGCCCCGAGCCCAACATCTTCACCCGTGCCCTGATCGAGGACGGCCGCCTCAACCGCGTGCTGACCGGCATCATCGAAACCGGTTGCCCGGTGCATATCCTGCAGGGCATGGCCGATCCCGACGTTCCCTATGCACATGCACTAAAGCTGGTCGAGTTCCTGCCGGCCGACGACGTCGTCCTCACCCTGGTGCGCGACGGCGATCATCGGCTGTCCCGTCCCGAGGACATCGCGCGGATGAAGGCGGCGATCCTGTCCATGGCCACGGCGGACGGCGCGCCGGACCTGTAGCATTTTAACCATAGTTGACAAATCCCTAACGCGCAGACCTCACCGCGATTGACTCGAAACCCGCTTGGACCTTAACGTTTTGTTAAGGATTAAAGGGACGAGTTCATGATGAACCGATCGCGCGCTTTCGCCGCGTTGCTTGTGGTGCTTGGCGTCTCGGCGCCGGCCGACACCGGCTTCACAGCGCCCAAGACACTCCTGTCGATGACGACGGGCAGCGTCACGTCACAGCCGATCGGCCACTATGATTTCTGCCGCCTGCATCGCGACGAATGCAGCGTGAAGAGCAAGCCGGGCGCCCTGCCGCGGCTGACGCCGCACGGCTGGGACGTGGTGCGCGAGATCAACCTGTCCGTCAATTCCGCCATCACGCCGGTCACCGATGCCGATGCCTACGGCCGCGAAGAGGTCTGGAGCTATCCGGTCGACGCCGGCGACTGCGAGGACTTCGTCCTGCTGAAGCGCGAAAAGCTGATGGACGCAGGCTTCTCTCCCGCCGACCTGCTGATCACCGTGGTGCGCAAGCCCGACGGCGAAGGCCACGCCGTCCTGACGCTGCGCAGCGCCCAGGGCGATTTCGTCCTCGACAACCTCGTCAACGACGTCAAGCTCTGGACCGAGACGCCCTATACCTATCTCAAGCGCCAGGCGAGCTTCGACACCGGTCGCTGGGTGACGATCGAGAACGGCACCACCGACGTCATGGTCGGCGCGCTCGACTGAGATAATCCCGAATGCTTTAGGACGGCTGGCCCCGGCGTTCCGCCTCGAGGCGCACCGGCGGCAGGCGGGAAAGCCCGATCATCGCCAGAAGACCGACCGCCCCCATCAGAAGCAGGCAGCTGATCGCAGTCGCCACACCCAGTTTCTCGTTGACGAAGATGATCGTCACCGGGGCTGCGGCCGACAGGACCATGCGGATACCTGACAGCGTGCCCATGGTGCGCCCATAGCCGGCCGTGCCAAAGAAGTGCAGCGGCAGGACGCCGCGGATGATCGAGGTCAGTCCCTGCCCGATGCCGAAGAAGACGGCAAAGACCAGCACGATGGCGACGGCCGGGAAAAGGGCCGCAGCAAACAGCAAGGTCAGCGCGAGGAAGATCGCCCCCGTGGCGATCAGCCCCGTCACCGGCGGGGACAGCACGCCCCGGCGGGCATATTCGATGACGCGGGCAGTAACCTGCGAGGGTCCGATCAGACTGCCGGCCAGGGTGGCGATCGCCGGGGTGAAGCCGGCATCGCCGAGCAGCACCAGCAGCGAAGCGCCCATGGCCGAAAGCACGAAACCGCCGGCCGAAAGGCTGATGGCCATCAGGGCGAGATGCGGCCGGCGGCTGACGAGCGCGGGCGCGCCGGCTTCCGCCGATGGCTTTGCCGGGGCGACGACCTCGCGCCGATAGGACGGCCAGAGCGCGTGCACCGGAAGGGCGAGCACCAGATTGAGGCCGGCAAGCACGAGATAGACCTCGCGCCAGGTCATCATCGTCAACAGCCATTGGATCAGCGGCCAGAACACCGTCGATGCAAAGCCCGCGACCAGCGTCACCAGGGTGATCTGGCTGCGCGCCTCCTGGCCGTGGCGCTGGGCGAGCGCGGCGAAGCCCGCGTCGTATTGCACGGCGATCGACACGAACTCGGCTGCCAGCGTCACGGCGGCGAATTGCCAGCCATTCTGGACCATGGAGAGGCCCGCGAGCGCGGCGGCCGCGAGGATCGACCCGAAGGTCAGCACGGGGCGCGCGCCGAAACGGTCGATCAGCCGCCCGATGATCGGCGCGGAGACAGCGCCGCCCAGCAGGCCGATCGAGAAGACCGCAAAGACAAAGCTCTGCGACCAGCCGAATTCGCGGGCGATTTCGGGAGCCAGGATGGAGAAGGAATAGTAGAGCGTGCCATAACCGACGGTCATGGAAACGCCCATGCCGAGGGTGGCCGGGGAAGGTTTCATGATGACGCCGCTAAGCTATTCGTGTTGCGGCGTCATGACAAGCGTCAGCCGTTGCCGATCAGGATGCCGGCCGCCAGAACCAGCGAGCCGCCGAGCACGACCTGCATGGCGGCGCGCAGGAAGGGCGTCTCCATATACTTGTTCTGGATGAAGGCAATGGCCCAGAGTTCGATGAAGACGACCACCGCGGCGGTCAGCGTCGCCGTCCAGAAATGCGGGATCAGATAGGGCAGCGCATGGCCGAGGCCGCCGAGCGCGGTCATGAGGCCCGAGGCAAGCCCGCGCTTGATCGGCGAGCCGCGGCCCGACAGCTTGCCGTCGTCGTGGGCCGCCTCGGTGAAACCCATGGAAATGCCGGCACCGACCGAGGCGGACAGACCGACGAGGAAAGTCTGCCAAGTATCGCCGGTGGCGAAGGCGGCGGCGAAGATCGGCGCCAACGTCGAGACCGAGCCGTCCATCAGCCCTGCAAGACCCGGCTGCACATAGGTCAGTACGAACTGGCGGTGCGCGCTCGCATCCTCTTCCGCCTTGACGTCCTCCGGCGTGTGGCGCTCGCCGAGCATGGAGGCGATTTCCTCATGGCCCTGCTCGGCCAGCGCCAGGTCGCCGAGCAGCTTGCGCGTCTGGGCGTCCGTCGTGCGCTGCGCCGCGGCCATGTAAAAACGATAGGCGCCCTGCTCCATCGTCTCCGCCTCGGCGCGAATCTGATCCAGGCTCTGGTTGGCGCGCAGCCAGTCGGGCTTGCGGTCGTAGAAGTCGCTGACATGCTCGCGGCGGATCAGCGGAATGCGTTCGCCGAAGCGGTGGCGGTGCATCTCGATCAGCTGGTTGCGATGGGTGTGCTCGACCTCGGCCATGTCCTCGAACACCTTGGCCGACTGCGGATACTGTTCGCGCAACTGGTCCGCATAGGCCAGATAGATGCGCGCATCGTCCTCTTCCGAGGAAATCGCCAGTGCCAGGATTTCCTGTTCGCTCAAGCTAGAAAACGGGCGTTTCGACGAAGAAAAAAAGCGTGCGAGCATCAGTGTCTATCCTGTTCTTTATAATTGTTCTAAACTTATTGCCTCGCGTTTTCCAGGTCAAGCCGTCGCGATGCCACAGCAGGCCCATGGCGATAGCGAAGCGGCCGATGCGACGATGGGTCCGAACCCGCCGGTTTGACGACTTCACCACGATGGGCGAAAAGCATCCTGTTGCCCAGGGACGATAAAAGGAGATGGCGATGCAGGATGATCTGATCGGCCGCGCCGCACACCGGGCGGAAATCACGGCCCGCGCCGAGGCGCAGATGGCCGCGATGGGCGTCGATACGTCCTTTGTCGACCGCCTGGTCGAAACCTTCTACGCCCGCATCCAGGCCCACCCGAACCTTGGCCCCGTCTTCGACAGCCGTCTCTCCGGGCGCTGGCCGGCGCACCTCGCCAAGATGAAGGCCTTCTGGGCTTCGGTCGCCTTCAGGAACGGTGCCTATGGCGGCAAGCCGGTCCAGGCGCATCTTGGCGTCGCCGGCATCACCGAGGGCCTGTTTGTCGAATGGCTGGCGCTGTTCGACCAGACCCTCGTCGACATGCAGGCGACGGACGAAGCCCGCGCCTGGTTCATGGCGACGGCCGAGCGGATTGCCCGCAGCCTCGTGCTTGCGCTGTTCTACAATCCGGCGCTCGACGACCCGGCCCGCCGCGTCCAACCATCGGCCTGAGCGGGCCACGTTCCCTCGCGAAGAGGCATTTGCGCAGTTTTCGCAAGCCTTTCACGCCATCAGCGAAATTTTCCGCAAGCATCACCGCCCCAGCACGCCATTCCCGCAGCTTCCGGGCTTGCACGAACGGGCCATGATGGCTAGACCCGCGGCCGGAGGAGGATGCGACCATTATAGGAAACAACCAAGGCTAGAGATCATGAACCGCCGTAAATTCTTCCAGCAGGCCGGCGCCGCCGGCCTGGGTGCTGCCGCCTCCGTAGCGCTTGCCGCACCCGCCATCGCCCAGGAAAATCCAAAGCTCAATTGGCGCCTGACCTCGTCCTTTCCGAAGAGCCTCGACATCATTTTCGGCGCGGCCACCGACATCGCCCAGAGCGTGTCGGAGGCGACCGACGGCAACTTCACCATCACGCCCTTCGCCGCCGGCGAAATCGTGCCACCGCTGCAGGCCGCCGATGCGGTCGCCGCCGGCACGGTCGAGATGGCGCACACCTGCTGCTACTACTATATCGGCAAGGATCCGGCCTTCGCGCTCGGCACGGCCATTCCGTTCGGCCTCAATGCCCGCATGACCAATGCCTGGTTCACCGCCGGCGGCGGCAACGAACTGCTCAACGAATTCCTCGCCGGCCACAAGCTCTACGCGCTGCCGGCCGGCAATACCGGCGCCCAGATGGGCGGCTGGTACCGCAAGGAAATCAGGACGATCGACGATCTCAAGGGGCTCAAGATGCGCATTGCCGGTCTCGCCGGCGAAGTGATGAGCAAGGTCGGCGTCACGCCGCAGCAGATCGCCGGATCGGACGTCTATGCAGCGCTCGAGAAGGGCACGATCGACGCCACCGAATTCGTCGGCCCCTATGACGACCTGAAGCTCGGCTTTCACAAGGTCGCCAGGTACTATTACTATCCGGCCTGGTGGGAAGGCGGCCCGGCCGTCCACGCCTTCTTCAATTCCGACAAGTTCAACGAGCTGCCGGCCAACTACAAGCGCATCCTGACCGATGCCTGCGCCGCGGCAAACGCCCGCATGCTGGCCCGCTACGACGCCTCGAATGCCGCAGCCCTTCGGCAGCTGGTGGCGCAGGGCACCGAGCTTCGCGCCTTCGGCTCGGACATCCTCGACGTATGCCACAAGGCGGCACTGGAAACGTATGCCGATCTCAGCGCCAAGAACGAGAACTTCAAGAAGCTCTACGACAGCCAGCAGGCCTTCAAGAAGGACGCCTATCTGTGGGCTCAGGTCGCCGAATACGGTTTCGACACCTATATGATGATTCAGCAGCGCCAGGGCACGCTCTAAGCGCCCTTCGTACAATTCAGACCAAGCGCCACCCCGGCCAGCCATGGCCGGGGTGTTTCCTTTTGAACACCTTTGCGAGCTGGCCCGCATATTCCTTCGGAATTGTCATTTTAGACGTTAGGCATTTGTTATTTTGAATGTTTTACGCTTCCGGCTGATTTTCTCGCCGGGGGGCACTCATGTACCGCGTATCCATCGCCATTTCCGCGATCGTTCTGACATTGTTCCAAGCCGCCGGCGCATGGGCCGAAGGATGGACCGTTTCCAAGATCAAGCAGCCAGTCAACTACACCTTGGACAAGTACACCTGGATGCGTCTCAACCAGGGCATGGAAGTGCCTGCAGGCGCCTGGATCAGCACCGGCCCGCGTGGGCGCGTCGTGCTCGTCCATGACGAAGACATGGTCACGGTCCAGCCCGGCACGCTGACGGCAATCTTCGCCAAGGACCGCATGGGCAAGAAATTCGAGATCGCCCAGCAAATTGGGGAAGTGCTCGTCGACTTCGAAAAGCGCGACGGACGCAGTCTCTCCGTCCAGACCCCTTTTCTTGCGGCCGTGGTGAAGGGGACCCAGTTTACCGTGCGGGTCGACCGCCAGGGCGCCAATCTCGGTGTTGCGCGCGGTGTCGTCGGCGTCACCGATCCCCGCCGCGGCCAGGCGGTCGACGTACGCCCCGGGCAGTCGGTCGCAGTGTCATCAACCACGACCGGATCCCTCAGCGTGGTCGGCCCGGGTCCCAAGGCTCCGGTGGTCAACGTGGCCGTCACCAGCCCTGCCGTCCCGAGTCTTTCCCAGCCAGCGACCGGTACCAAGGGCAAGAGCGCGACGGCCGGCAGCAACAGCGATAGCGGACAGTCCGCGTCTGCCGGGAACGGGAACGGGAATGGCAACGGAAACGGTAGCGGGAACGGGAACGGGAACGGCAACGGCAACGGGAACGGAAACGGCAACGGAAACGGAAACGGCAGCGGAAACGGAAACGGGAACGGGAACGGCAACGGCAACGGCAACGGGAACGGCAACGGCAACGGCAACGGCAACGGGAACGGCAACGGGAACGGCAACGGCAACGGGAACGGGAACGGGAACGGGAACGGCAACGGCAACGGGAACGGCAACGGCAACGGCAACGGCAACGGGAACGGCAACGGCAACGGCAACGGCAACGGCAACGGCAACGGGAACGGCAACGGGAACGGGAACGGGAACGGGAACGGGAACGGGAACGGGAACGGGAACGATGACTGATCAAGGTCGTTCTTCAAGCCGTCGTGATTTTGTATCGCGGGCAGAAAGTCCGGCATGGTGAAAGCTGCAATCCCGATTCGTCGGAGCCTCGTGCTGGCCTCCTTGCTGTGCGTGGTCGCCAGCCTGGCGGGTTTCGGCGTCTTTACCCGTTTCGACGCCGCACTGACGGCACGGCGCATGGCCTGGGACCCGCGTGTCGCCACCGGCGACGTGGTCTTCGTCGCCATCGACAAGTACAGCCTGGACGAGATCGGCGTCTGGCCCTGGGACAGGACCGTCTATGCCCGCCTGATCGACACCCTGGCCGGCGCGCAGGCGCGCGACATCCTGCTCGACATCGATTTCAGCTCGCGTTCGTCGCCAAGCGGCGACGCGGCGCTGGCCCAAGCGCTCGAGACGGCCGGTGGCGGGGTGCTGCTGCCGTCCTTTACCCAGTACCACTCCACCAACGGCAGTTCCGACGCCACCGGCGTCACTTCGCCGAACGAGATCTTCGCCGACCATGCGTGGACCGCCAGCGTCAGCGTGCAGGCCGACAGTGACGGCATCATCCGAAAATTCCCCTATGGCGAGATGCAGGGGAGCGAATTCGTCATGTCGGCGCCAGCGACGCTCGCCGGGGTTGCCGACACGCGCTCGGCGCCGTTCGTCATCGATTTCTCCATCGATCCCGCGAGCGTTCCTAGCTTCTCCGCGATCGACGTCGTCTCGGGGCGGATCGATCCCTCCGCCTTCGCCGACAAGATCGTCGTGGTCGGCGCGACCGCGATCGAGCTCAAGGACAATTTCTTCGTGCCCGTTCACGGGTTGATGTCGGGTCCGATGGTCCAGATCATCGCCACGGAAACCCTGCTGCAGAACCGCGGACTGACGCCGCTCAACGCCTTTCCGCTTCTGCTGGCGGTCGGTCTTGTCGGGTTCGTCGCGCTGTCGCCACGACGCAGCCTGCGCCTTCAGTCGCTGCTGATCGGCACGACCGTCATCGGCCTGGAAGGTGCTGCCTTCTGGCTCCAGTCCACCAAGGGCCTGCTGCTGCCGACCGTGTCGGCCCATGCCCTGCTCGGTCTGGTCGTCACGGTGCGCGTGCTGGAGGAACTCGACCTGAGGACCTGGCTGCTGCGCCTCGCCTCGGTCGAGGCCGACAACAGCCGAAACCTGCTCGGCCAGGTGATCAGCGACAGTGCCGATGCCATTCTCGTCGTGGACGAGGACGGCCTTCTCGTCGAACACAGCGCACGGCTCGCCGACGTGCTTCCGGGTGTCGCCGCGGCGCAAAACGGCGCGAACGTCCAGTCCCTGCTGCCCGAACGTTGGCGTGCGGAAATCGCCCGCTCGATCCAGGATCTGCGCGACGGCCAGAACAGGCCGGCGGCGCTGAGCGAGCTTGAACTGGACGGCTCCGACGGCCAAGGCCGGATCATCGAATATACGATCACCGCGTCGCGGCTGGCGCTCGCGGCCGGCAAGAGCCGACAGGGCGACGACCATGTCTTCGTCGCTTGCATCACCGCCCGCGACATCACCGAGCGCAGGCGGCAGGAAGAGCGCATCGGCTTCCTGTCCCGCCACGACGTGTTGACCGGCGCGCTGCGAAGCTCGGCTTTCGTGACGGAGATCGACGACAGGATGACGGTCACGCCGCCGCCGGGGACCGGCCACGCCGTCTATGCGGTCAACCTGCACCGCTTCAAGACGATCAACGCCACGCTCGGCCGCGAGAAGGGCGACGCGTTGCTCAAGGCCGTCGTGCGGCGGCTGTCGCGGCTCGACGGCCGGCTCTCGGCCATCGGCCGGCTCGGCGGCGACACCTTTGCCGCCTTCACCACCATCCCCGTCAGCGAGGCCGAGGCGCGCTCGATCGCCGAGGCGATCGTCAGCACGGTATCTGCGCCCTTCGACGTGACCGATGCCAAGGCCCAGCTCGGCGTGCATATCGGCATGGTACTCCGCACCGAGGCAGCCGACGGCCAAGGGGCGGCGCTGGTCGCCGAGGCCGAACTGGCGCTCGACGAGGCGCGGCGGACGAACGGCAGCGGGCTCGTGCAGTTCGACCCGGAAAGCGGCGCCCGCCACGCGGCCGCGCGGCGGATCGAAACCGAGCTCTGGCATGCGCTGGACAGGGGCGAAATGCGCGTGCTCTATCAGCCGCAGGTCCTGCTGAGGGACCGGCGACTGATCGGCGCCGAGGCGCTGCTGCGCTGGCAGCATCCGGAACTGGGCTTCATCTCCCCCCAGGTCTTCATCGAAATCGCCGAAGCCAACGGCTTCATCGAGCAGCTGGGCCGCTGGGCGCTCGAGCAGGCCTGCCGCGACGCGCTGACCTGGCCCGAGGACCTGACCGTCGCGGTCAACGTCTCGCCGTTGCAGTTCCAGCGCGGCGACATCATCGGCGCGGTCAGGGACGTGCTGGACCTCACCGGCCTGCCGCCGAAACGGCTACACATCGAAATCACCGAATCGACCTTCCTCAACCCGTCGCCGGAACTGTTCGACCGGCTGTCGGCGCTCAAGGCGCTCGGGGTCTCGGTCGCGCTTGACGATTTCGGCACCGGCTATTCGTCGTTCGGCTATCTCGCCCGCTTCCCGCTCGACAAGATCAAGGTCGACCAGATGTTCGTGCGGAGCCTGGTCCAGAGCACGGCCAGCCAGGCGATCGTCAATTCGGTGCGGGCTTTGTGCCAGGGTCTCGGCATCGCCATGATCTGCGAGGGCGTCGAAACCGAGGAGGAGCTCAAGTTCCTCCGCCTGATCGGCTGCGAGCAGGGCCAGGGCTATCTCTTCGGCAAGCCGCAGACCACGGACGATCTGATCCGGATGGCGGAGCAAGAAGACGCCGCCCCCGGCGCCGAAGCCGCCCGCGCCTGAACCGGCAGCTTGGCGCGCCTGGTGAACCGTGCTGCAAGTATCCGTTCCTGCAAGCCCTTGGCAGGCGTCCGCACGCCTTCGCTATTTCGACGCCTCCCAGCCGCCGCTGCCGCCGCCCCATTGGTTCTTGCCCGACCATTGGCCGGAGCCCGAGCGCCCGTCGATGCGGCCGCTCACCGTGCCGTTGAACGGATAGGGCTTGACCTCGTCGAACAGTTTGCCCTGCAGCACGCCTGTGGTCGGCGCGCTGAACGAACCATCCGCGTTAAGCGTGCCGGAGAACCGCGCGTTAAAGCCGTCCCCTTCGAACGTGCCCGATATGGAGCCGGAGACCGAAGAGCCGGAAACGACGAGAGTCATCGAACCCGACGCCTGGCCGGAAATGCGGCCTTTGTACTGGCCGGCAAGATCCGCCGCGGGTTGCTGCGGCTCAACGGTCAGCCCGCTGTGGCTCGCGACGGCGGTGCGATACTCTTCGAATTTGGCCAGTTGGTCCTGATAGGCCTTCGAGTTGGTGCCGTGCACCAGCCCGGTCGACAGGAGGTTCGCCATGGCCTTGATATGGATCGCATTGTGCGGATCAAGAACCCCGTCCCTCTTCAGCTTGTCGCGGATCATCTGGGTGAAGCGCTCGAGATTGTAGGGATGCTTGGCATACCAGTCTCGCCCGTATTTGCCGTAGGCCGCCGTGTCGAGCGCCTCCATCATCAGGCCGGCTTCCGCCTGCGCAGCGGCGCGGGCCTTCTCCACCGCCGCTGCCGACTGTTCCTGCTTGGTGCGCGCGGCAAAGGTCTGGAAGATGTCGTCGATCACTTCCTCGTCGCTGGCGGAGGTCAGGCGCTCGCGGATCGCGTCGCTCGGTTCCGCCGTGGCCTGAGAAATGTCGTCGGCGCGCTGGTCGGCCAGCTCGATCTTGCGGTCGCGGATGATCGAGGAATAGAGCGGCAGGGTCTCCAGCCGCTCGCGGATCGCCTCGCGTGTCTGCGCGTCGCCCTTGGCATATTCCTGGTAGAGCTCCTCGATCGTGCCGTCGACGAACTTGCCCTTGGTGTAGGACACCACGCCCGCCGCCGTCTCGACCGCGGTGAAGGCGGCCGCCGCCGGGGTCGCGGCGATGAAGGCGCGGCCGAGATATTCATAGGCCGCCTGCGGATCGCCGCCCGCCGCCTTGCCCAGAACGTCGGCCGCCTCGTTGACCTTGTCGATATTGCCGAGCGCGCCCGCCATCTGCTGGCGCAGCGCCGGATCCTTGATGCCGTTCGCCAGCGTCTTGCCGAGCGCGACGGCGACCTCTTCCGAGGCGGCCTTGGCCTTTTCCGGATCGCCGCTGGTCATCGCGTTCGCTGCGTTCTCGGCGAACTTGTTGATCTCGTTGGCCGACAGCGCCACCGTGCCGAGCTGGCGCACCAGCGCCTTGTTCGCCCCGGACTTGTAGAGCTTCTGGTAGAGCGCGGTGATCGCCGCCTGCGACTGCGACTTGATCACCTCCTTGGCCTTTTCGTCGGCATAGCCGATCGCAGCCTTCTTGGCATCCTCCTGCCAGGTGGTCGGCGCCTGGGCGAAGACCGCCGGAGGCGAAAGCACGAATGCGCCAGCAAGGACCATGGCCAGCAGATCGAAGGGTCGCAACGGTCTCATCTCGGGTCCACCTCCAGGTCGCTCAGGTCGATATCGGCAAAGGGATCGGTTCCGCTCGCCGGCGCCGCAGCCGGAACCTCGGTGCCCTGCGGCGGATCAAGCGTCTCGTCGAGGCTGCCCAGCACCATTTCGAACAGCGGCAGGCCGTCAGCCGGGTCCTCGCCGAAGGCACGGTAGGCGAGCGTCAACCGCGCGCCGTCGCCCCGCGGTTCGTCGAAGAACACCTGCCGGCCGCGCATGCGCCCCTCGCTCAGTTCCAGCACGGTTGCCGGTCGTCCCAGCAGGACGGTGAAGTCCTGCGCGGCGACCTCCTCGCTCGGCATCGGCTTGTCCTTCGGCCAGAAGGAAAGGGTAATCTGCGCCCCTTCGTCCGGCCGGGTCATGACGATCCCGCCGGCGATGTCCTCATCCGGCTTGACCTGCCAGTCGGTCGGCACCGCGACCGAGGTGCGGCCGACCCAGGCGCGGCGATCCTCGTCGTCGTCCGCCACGTCCTCCTCCATGACGCCATTGATCGCCGCGGCTTTCGCCGGCGTGA
Source organism: Allorhizobium sp. GW101-3B10 (assembly GCF_059424725.1). Lineage (NCBI taxonomy): Bacteria > Pseudomonadati > Pseudomonadota > Alphaproteobacteria > Hyphomicrobiales > Rhizobiaceae > Allorhizobium > Allorhizobium sp. GW101-3B10. The sequence goes on from NZ_JBWKZR010000001.1 coordinate 3,611,390, forward strand.
CATCCGGCACGGCCGCCGGGCTCTCCTGCACCGAAACCGCCGGCTGCACTTCGCCGTCGCCTGCCTCGGCCTTCGTCTTCGCGCCACCGATCGTCACGCTCTTGAGGATGCGATCGAAGTCGGGCTCGCCGCCACCGAGGCGGATGCCGCCCGTCGCCTCGAAGAGGAAATGCAGGCGCTTCTTGTCGACCCTGCCCTCGTCGAGCGTCACGCTCAGCGTTTCGACGTCACCCGTCTTCGAATGGATCCACAGGGCCGGTTCGCCGGCTACCTCGATTTTGTGATTGGAAACGATGTCGGAATAGCCGAGCAGCGGCTCGTCGGGAAACCACCACCAGACCATCAGGCTGCGCTGGCCGTCGGGCGCCTTGAGGGTCAGCGTGTCCCCATCGACCGAGACGGTCCAGTCCGCCGGCGCCTGCAAGGCAAACCCCTCGAAGGCATGTGCCTTCCAGCCGTCGACACCGGTGTCCGAAGACTCGACCGTGCCGGCGTCCTGCGCCGTATCGGCATTTGCGCCATCGCTATCGGCGCCCGGCGTCTGGCTCGGGTTCTTCGCCGCCTCGTCTGCCGTCCGCAGCGAGTCCGCCATGCGGGCGGCCATCGGATCGAGCTTCGCCTTCAGGCTCTTGGCATAGCTGATCTCGAAGGTGTGGATCACTCCGCCGTCGTCACTCAGCAGCACCTTGCGCAGGAAGAAGTCGCCGCCGCGGAAGCCTGAATGCAGATACCAGTTCTCGCCCCGGCGCTTCCGGGTCACCTTCTCGTCCTCGCCGAGGCTCGCCAGGTTTTCCTCGATCAGCTCGTCGAGCGTGCTGTCGAAGACGTTGTGCGCGCCAAAGACCATGAAGCGGGCAGAGCCGTCCCTTGCCTCGAACGTCCGTCCGTCATCATTGTCCGGTGGCGGTAACATGCGGAACATCGGCGCCGAATAGTCGATCCGCGTGCCGAAGCGGTCGTTGCGATAGGTGATCCAGTTGCTGGCCATCGGGTCGGCCGGAACGTCGGCAGTATCCGCCGCACCCTCATCCGTTTCGCCGACGTCCGCCGCGCCGGCATCGGGTTCGGCCACGTCCGACGGCTGCGTCCGGTCGGCGGGTTCGACCGGCAGCGGGTCGCCGCCCATGTCGGAGGGCGGCGCCTCCTCGCCAAGGTCGAGCGGCGGAGGCTGGCTGCCCGGATCGATGGGTTCGATGCCCGGAGGGCCGAGGTCGGGCGGCGCGAGGCCCGGAGGCGAAACTTCGGAAGGATCGAGCGGCGGCGGAGCATCGAACCCGCCGGGTGCCCCGCCTCCGAAGATGTAGGAGCCATAGGCCCAGCCGCGCGTGCCGTCCTCCAGCTCGACGAACAGCCATTTGCCGTTGCGCCGCAGGACCGTGACGAAGGTTCCCGGCCCCATGGGCAGGATCATCGCATAGCCTGAGCCGGGGCCGGTTCGGAGCGCGAGGAAATTGTCGCCGGCGGGATTGAGCCCGCCGACATAGTCCGCCCTTGCCGGCAGGGCCGCCAGCGACAGGAGGAGCACAGTTCCAAGCCAGAGCTTCCGATGCCGATCCACGCGATACCTCCCCCGCCAGCCGTGCGCCGCGCCGACGTCAATCGACGCCGGACCGCTGAAGCGCCCCGCGCAAGCCCCAAATCTCTTTCGGAACTATGCGCCCTTGCGGTCAAAGCTTATTGACACAAGTCAACTGGCGACCCCGCGGCACGATTCCGGCGGAAATATCACCGGGATCGCCCAAGGATGCGGATGGCGGGCGCGTCCCTCAGGCTTCGAGGCCCTTCAGCACGTTTGCGACGTTGAGGCCGATTTCCGGCACGCCGTAGCCACCCTCCATGACCGTGAGGATCGGCAGGCCGGTCGCGGCGATGATCTCGCCCATGCGGATATAATCCGGGCTCTTCAGCTTGAAGAAGCTGATGGGGTCCTGCTCGAAGGTGTCGACCCCGAGCGAGACGACGATCGCCTCCGCGCCATAGGCCCTTATGCGCTTCAGCGCATCGGCAAGCGCCGCCGACCAGACCTCCCAGGGCGTGCCCGCCGGCATCGGATAGTTGGCATTCAGCCCCTCGCCTTCGCCCTCGCCGGTTTCGTCGGCATAGCCGAGGAAGTACGGGAAGGCATCGACCGGATCGCCGTGCAGCGAGGCGAAGAAGATGTCGCCGCGATTGTAGGTGATGTCCTGCGTGCCGTTGCCGTGGTGGAAGTCGACGTCGAGGATCGCGACCTTCTTCGCGCCGTGATCGAGCAGGCGCTGGGCGGCGACCGCAGCATTGTTGATGAAGCAGTAGCCGCCGTAGAGATCGATGCCGGCGTGATGGCCGGGCGGGCGGCAGAGCGAGAAGGCGAAGCGGTTGCCGGCATTCAGCCAGTCGGCGCCGGCGATCGCCACGTCCATCGAGGCGATCGCCGCCTCGTAGGTGCCCTTGGAAATCGCCGTCTCGACCGAATTGGCATAGTAGCCGACGGCGCCGTCGATGTTGTTGGGCACGCGATTGCGGCTGCGGCGATAGGCAAAGGCGGTCGGGATGGCCTCGCCCGGAAAACCCTGGGCGCTCCAGCGGTCCCAGCAGGTGCGCAGGAATTCGAGATAGTCGGCGCCGTGCACCTTGAGGGCGGTCTCGAGCCCATGTTCCTCGGGCGCGACGACATCGGAGAAGCCCGCCTCCTTGACCGCGGCCAGGATCCACTCGGCGCGGAACGGGCCCTCGAACGGCTTCACCAGGATGCCGCCGTGCAGCTCGGTCTTGGCGTCCCTGAGCTTGTGCTTTTCGGAATAGATAACGCGCATGATCGTCGATGTTCCCCTTGATGCTTCTGCGGGGAACGTAGCGTCAACCTCACGGCCTCGGCAAGACGGCCGGAGGGGGATTTCCGGTCGGATGACCAATTTTCATCCGACCGGGAAGCGCTTACTCGACGAGGTTGATTTCCTCGGTCTCGCCGCCGGTGCAGGTATAGCAGCAGTCCTCGCAGGTTTCGCCATTGTCCGGGCCGGTGCCCCAATAGGTGCCCTTGTCGCCGGAAACCCAGGCGCCGTAACAGATCTGTTCGCCCTCGTTGCAGGACAGCGGGATCTGCTTGGTCTCACCGTCGTCGAGATAGAAGACCTTGTTGTCGCCCGGCCAGATGTGATTGCGGTCCTGGCTGTAGAGCTCGACCTCGACGGCGTTCGGATGCTCGTTGCGCATCACGAAGGTCACGTCGGCGGCGGCAGCCGGCAGGACGGATCCGGCAACCGTGCCGGCGAGGAAGAAAAGGGCTGCGGCACGGCGCATCCCGGTAGCAAGCGATGACATGGAATACCCCCAGTTCGTGAAGGCCCGGAACGCCGGGCCTCGCCATTGCTAGCACGGCTGCCGGGGATCGCGGGAGGGGGTCAGGCCCGGCGGTGCGGACGTTTTTTGGGCGCAATCACCCTGCCATCCGGCCGATCTCTTTGTAGAAGATCGTCGTATCGCAATAGCGCCCGTCGGGAAAGAGCGCGTAGTTGGGGATCACGCCCGTGCGACTCCAGCCGAACCGCTCGTAGATTCTTTCCGCCGGTTCACCCGTCGCGGTATCGAGCACCAAAAGCGTGCGGCCGGCTTCGGCCGCCGCCTCTTCAGCGGCTTCCATCAAAAGCCGCGACAGGCCGAGCCCGCGCGCACGGCGATGGACGAGCAGTTTCATCAGGTCGCCGCGATGAGGCTGGTTGGGCTTCGTCGCGAAACCGACCTGCACCGTGCCGAGAACGCGGCCCTCTCCGTCCTCCGCCACCACCAACAGAACCTCTCCCCGCCCGACCGCGGCGGCCACGCCCTGCCAGAAGGGAATGGCATCGTCCGGCCTGTAGGGCGACATGAAGCCGAGCGATGCGCCGCCCTCGACGCAGTCGGCAAGCACCTCGCAGAGATCGGGCAAGGCCGCGAGGGTCTGTTGTTCGTTCAGCAGGCGGATGGCGGTCATCGGGGGCTCCAGAGGCAGGCGGTTCAGCGGTGACCGAGATCGATGATCACGGCATAGCGGGCGGACTTGTCCGTCGTGTTTCGGAACCCGTGGACGTCGCCGACATTCATGAAGAGGCAATCGCCGGCAGAAAGGCGGTGCACGGTCTCGCCGACGGTCAGTTCCATCTCGCCGTCGAACAGCCAGACATGCTGCGACTGGTTGCGGCTCGCCTGCTGGCCGGGAAAGCGCACCTCGGCGCCGGCGGGAAACTCGACCTCGACGACGTCGACCCGTGCACCAAGTCCGCCCGGCGAAACCACCCGCCGCAGATAGCCGCTTTCCGGATCGCGCCAGACCGGCTGGTCGGCGCGGCGGGCCAGCGGTGACGCCTCCTTGCCGGCGGTCGCGAAAAAGACCGACAGCGACACGCCGAGCGCCGAGCAGAGCCGTGCGAGAAGTGCTGCCGTCGGGCTCGCCTCGCCGCGCTCGACCCGCGAAATCATCGCCCGGCTGACGCCGGACAGCTCGGCCAGCTGGTCGAGCGTCAGGCCGCGCTCGGCGCGCAGCGTCTTCAGGCGCACCGCCACTGTCTTTTCAAACTGCTCGTCCATCGATTCCATTATAGAAGAATTGCAGTATCTTATGATGGAGTCAAGCCGGCCGATCCGTCAATGCGTAGTGGAGGCGCACGCAGCCGCGGTCCATCGCCTTGGCACTGATCAACCTTGGGCTGGCACGAAATCCTGTCGCCGGGAAAAGCGGCCGGCCGCCGCCCAGCAGTTCGGGAATCACATAGATCTCGATTTCGTCCAGCGCCCCGTTCTCCATGAATGCCATCTGCAGCTGCCCGCCACCGAGCATCCAGACGTCGCCGTCGTCCAGCAACCGCAACTCCTTGATCAGCGCCGGCACGTCGCTCCGGGTCTGCAACGCCCCCTTCGGATGCTCGATCGGACGCGAGGTGACGACGATCGCCCGCTGTTCGCCATAGGCCCAGGGCGACGGGTCCTTGGCGAGAAAGTCATAGGTGCCGCGACCCATCACGACGGTCCTGATGCCCTTGATGAACGTCCGATAGTCGTGTTCGCCGAGATCCATGCCGTCATATTCGAAGAGCCATTCCAGCGAATCGTCCTGGGTAGCGATGTAGCCGTCCAGGCTCGCCGCGATATAACCGACAATCTTCGCCATTCGACATTCTCCTCTTGATAAATAAATGAACGATCATTTATAAATTAGCCCATGGCCAGGATCAAGACGATAACGGACGACGCATTGCTGGACCGCTTGCTAGGCGTGCTCATGGAGCTCGGACCCGCAGGGCTGACCTTTGCCAATGGCGCAAAGGCGGTCGGGCTTTCGGGCTCGACGCTCGTGCAGCGGTTCGGCACGCGGGACGCGATGATCGAGGCGATCCTGCTCCGCGCCTGGCATCAGCTCGAAGCCGCCACCGCCGCGGCCGACCGCGATCTGCCGTTGAGCCCGGCCGGCGCCATCGACCTGCTGATGGGTCTGATGCCGACTGAAAAGGCGGAGGAGAACGCCACCAACGGTCTCTTGCTGTTGCGGGAAGACATCCGCAATCCCTTGCTGCGGGCCCGCGGCGCCGTCTGGGGCCGCCAGCTCGCGACCGCCCTCGGACGGCGGCTGACCACCCATGCGGACGAGGCGGAACGCCTGGGCTGGCAGATGGCCAGCGTCTGGCAGGGTGCCCATATCTGGTGGGCCTTCACGCGGGACAAGCCTGCCGAAGCCGCGCTGCGGCAGGCGCTGCAGGACTGGTGCCGCACGGCCGGCGTCATGTGACCCGCCCACCGGCCGCCTTCTCCGTCCGCTTCATGCCGGGCGCGTCAATCTTCCAGGCTCACCGGCAGGCGATCGCGGAGAAATACGCGCCGCGCGGGAGAAAGCGCCGCCATGTCGCGCAGACGCTATCGCGGCGATTCTCATTCGGCTAGAAACGCAGGAACGCACGTCTCCCGGCGAGCGTTTCCGCGATCCACTGCCTTGCCGGACACCGATCCGGCGCCGCCATTCTCCAGGATGACCCGATGACCTCTGTGGACGCCCGGGCGAATTCGCCGCTCTCCGTCGCCAGCATCGTCGTCTCGATGACGGCGGTCGCGCTCGGCAACGGGGTGATGTCGGCCTATGTGCCCTTCGTTCTCTCCCGTTCGGGAAGCCCCTCCTGGGCGGCCGGCGGGGCGGTCACGGCGGTCGCCTTCGGCGGACTGCTCGGCTGCGTCGTCGCCGGCCCGCTGATCCGCCGGGTCGGCCATGCGCGGCTCTTTGCTTCCTCCATGGCGCTCGTCATCCTTGGCGCGCTGCTGATCGCGCTTGGTGTCAACCCGATCCTGTGGATCATCGGCCGCCTGCTCTATGGTGCCGCCGGCAATACCAATTTCATCATCGCCCAGAGCTGGCTCAACCATGCCGCCTCGAACGCATGGCGCGGCAGGGCCATGTCCTTCTTCTACATGGCCTACGTCATCGGGCTGGGCACCGGCGCCTGGGCCTTCGGCCAGATGCCGGCGGAGGGAAACCTCGCCCCCCTCGTCACCATCTTCTTCACCGCGCTCGCCATCCTGCCGATCAGCCTGACGCGCCTGCCGACCCCGCCGGCCCCGGCCAATGTCAGCGTCGACATCAGGATGGCCTGGCGCAATTCCCCGGTCGGCTTCATCGGCGTACTCGCCGCCGGCGGGCTCTCCATGATGGTGCAGGGCTTCACGCCGATCTACGCCGCCGGCAACCAGGTGTCGCAGGGCGACATCGCACTTTTGATGTTCGTGATGCAGCTCGGCATGCTGTTCATCCAGTATCCGCTCGGCGCGCTCTCCGACCGCATGGACCGCCGCCTGGTTCTGGTCTTCACCTGCGGCCTGATCGCCGTCATGGCCGTGGTCGCGCTATTTGCCTCGTTTACCCACCTCATGCTGCTGATGATCGTCTTCGCCATCTGGGCCGGCGCGGTGGAAACCGTCTATTCGATCGCCAATGCCCATGCCAACGACCGCACCAGGCCCGAGGATTTCGTGCCGCTCGCCTCGACCATGCTGGTCGCCTGGTCGGCCTCGGCGACGTTGGTGCCGCTGTTCGTCACGCTGGTGACGCCGGGGCTCGGGCCGCAGACCTTCATCTATGCCGCCATGGCGGTCGCCCTCGCCTATGGCGCCTTCGTCATCGTCCGCCTGCTCGGCCGCAAGCCTGTGCCGGGGGACCGGCGCGACGGCTTCGAAATGCTGAGCGCCCAGGTGCCGAACGCCACCGTCATCACCGAGCCGGAAGACAGACGCCCCGACAGACCCCGCTGACGGGCCTTCAAGCGGACAAAACCCGCCGTCAGGGTGAACAAAACCCTGCTTTTCCGCTTTGCGGGCTCAAGCGCCGCTGCTATATGCGCAAGCCATGAGCACAGAAACCCGCACGCCCCTCGACCATATCCGCAACTTCTCGATCGTGGCCCATATCGACCACGGCAAGTCGACGCTGGCCGACCGTCTGATCCAGACGACCGGCGGCCTTGCCGAGCGCGAGATGTCGGAACAGGTGCTGGACTCGATGGACATCGAGCGCGAACGCGGCATCACCATCAAGGCCCAGACGGTGCGCCTGCACTACAAGGCCAACAATGGCGAGACCTATATCCTCAACCTGATCGACACGCCCGGCCATGTCGACTTCGCCTATGAGGTGTCGCGCTCGCTTTCCGCCTGCGAAGGCTCGCTGCTGGTCGTCGACGCCAGCCAGGGGGTGGAAGCCCAGACGCTCGCCAATGTCTATCAGGCGATCGACAACAACCACGAGATCGTCACCGTCCTCAACAAGATCGACCTGCCGGCGGCCGAACCCGACCGCATCAAGGAACAGATCGAGGAAGTGATCGGCATCGACGCCTCGGAAGCCGTGCTGATTTCCGCCAAGACGGGCCTGGGCATTCCCGACGTGCTGGAAGCCATCGTCCACAAGCTGCCGCCGCCGAAGAGCGAACTTGGCGAAAAGGGCCCGCTGAAAGCGCTGCTGGTCGACAGCTGGTACGACACCTATCTCGGCGTCATGGTCCTGGTGCGCGTCATCGACGGCGTGCTGACCAAGGGCCAGACCATCCGCATGATGGGCACCGACGCCAAGTACCAGATCGAGCGCGTCGGCGTCTTGACCCCGAAGATGCTGGCTGTCGAAAGCCTCGGCCCCGGCGAGATCGGCTTCTTCACCGGCTCGATCAAGGAAGTGGCCGATACCCGTGTCGGCGATACCATCACCGAGGACAAGCGCCCGACCGCCAAGGCCCTGCCGGGCTTCAAGCCGGCTCAACCCGTGGTGTTCTGCGGCCTCTTCCCGGTCGATGCGGCCGATTTCGAGGATCTGCGCGCCGCCATGGGCAAGCTTCGCCTCAACGACGCCTCCTTCTCCTTCGAGATGGAATCCTCCGCCGCGCTCGGCTTCGGCTTCCGCTGCGGCTTCCTCGGCCTCCTGCATCTCGAGATCATCCAGGAACGCCTCGAGCGCGAGTTCGACCTCGACCTGATCGCCACCGCTCCTTCCGTCGTCTACCAGCTAAGCATGACCGACGGCACCGAGCGGGAACTGCACAATCCGGCCGACATGCCGGACGTCGTCAAGATCGCCGAAATCCGCGAACCGTGGATCAAGGCGACGATCCTGACCCCGGACGACTATCTCGGCGGCATCCTGAAACTCTGCCAGGACCGCCGCGGCATCCAGACCGAACTCACCTATGTCGGCAAGCGCGCCATGCTCACCTATGAGCTGCCGCTCAACGAAGTGGTGTTCGACTTCTACGACCGCCTGAAGTCGATCTCCAAGGGCTATGCCTCGTTCGACTACCACCTGAACGGCTATCGCGAGGGCAACCTCGTCAAGATGTCGATCATGGTAAATGGCGAACCGGTCGACGCGCTCTCCATGCTGGTCCACCGCTCGGCGGCGGAAAAGCGCGGCCGCGACATGTGCGAGAAGCTCAAGGACCTGATCCCACGCCACATGTTCAAGATCCCGATCCAGGCGGCCATCGGCGGCAACGTGATTGCCCGCGAAACGATCTCCGCCATGCGCAAGGACGTCACCGCCAAGTGCTACGGCGGCGACGCCAGCCGCAAGCGCAAGCTCCTGGACAAGCAGAAGGCCGGCAAGAAGCGCATGCGCCAGTTCGGCAAGGTGGATATCCCGCAGGAAGCCTTCATCGCCGCACTGAAGATGAGCGACGAGTGATCCTCCCTTCTCCCCTCGGGGAGAAGGTGGCCCGAAGGGCCGGATGAGGGGGCAATTCCGTTCGCCTAACGGGAACGCTGTGCCTAGAGCTTCCCATCCTTTGACACATAGTCTGCCGCGATCCATGCGAAATCGCGGTAGTCGAGACTGTCTGCGTCAATGCGCAGGCGGCTGCATATCTCCGGCAGAGCCTCATTGAAGCGCTGGTAGTCGTCTCGAATCGCAGCACCTGACAGGAGCGGCCGGCTGCGCACCGCGGAGTTGAGAAACGAACGGACCTTGTCGATGAGTATCTCGACCTTGCCTTCGTGAGAATCGACATCCTGACCGGCAATGTCTGAGATGAATTTCTGGTAGCGGTAGCGCTCGCAGTCGAGAACAAGGCATTTCTTGCGTTTCTGTACAGTGTCGCCGTAGCGCTTCGCACCGAGAAACAGGCCGAGCTCCAGCGGCATGTTGAACCGGGGAAGCTTGTTCACACCGTCCAGTTCCGTACGGGAGATGTCATGAATGCCGAGCGGACATTCCTCGATCAGCGTCTCGATCTTGGCAATCCGGGTCCCGCCGCCGTCGATCACCTCAAGAGCACAACGCGGCGTGAAGCCGCATCGATAGACGGCAAATACGATCGCGTGAAAGAATGGAAGATAGGCGCCGTCGAACGGGCAATTGATGAAGACCGGCGTTTTGCCGCGAGCCACTAACCGGCTCGCTTCATCGCTTCTTCGCGGTGAATCTCGCGAATGACCTGGTTGAGTTCCCGGACGGTAAAGCTCTTCGGCTTGAACGGCGGCTTCATGATGGGCGTTCCGTCCGATGCGTAGCCGATCACACCACGGGCTCCAGACGCCTCGCGTTTCACTTGCTGAATTTTGGAACCGGCCTTGCTCATGCCATGCATATTGGCGCAATTCCTGACTTTTGCAAGTGACGCAAAGCCAGCAGTGCTCACTCCGCCCCCGCCTTGGCCCTCTCGAAGCGCGCCTCGAATTCGCGCCTGAGCGCCCGGCGTTCTTCCGCGGCGCGCTTGCGCCTGGCCTTCATCTCAGTGTCGACGACGAGTTCCGGCACCGTGGTCGGCTTGCCGGCCTCGTCGACGGCGACCATGGTGAAATAGCAGGAATTGGTGTGGCGGCGTTCGCCGCTGCGGATGTCTTCGGCCTCAACGCGGATGCCGATCTCCATCGAGGTGCGGCCGGCATAGTTGACCGAGGCGAGGAAGGTGACGAGCTCGCCGACATGGATCGGCTGGCGGAACACCACCTGGTCGACAGACAGGGTCACCGCATATTGCTGGGAAAACCGCGAGGCGCAGGAATAGGCGACCCGGTCGAGCAGGTTCAACAGCGCGCCGCCATGCACCTTGCCGGAAAAATTCGCCATGTCCGGCGTCATCAGCACGACCATGTCGAGCTGGCTTGGATCGTGGGCGCGGTTCATGCGGTGTCCTTTCGGCGGCGGGTCCGGGGCCAGTCTAGGGATCAGGCGCGGCGGTGAAAAGGGGGCCGGCGGCTTGCAGTGCTGCCGTGGCTGTGTGGCTGACGGCTCAGGCTGTAGCAGAGACTGAGACTGGTGGCGGGTGGCGGGTGGCGGGTGGCGGGTGGCGGGTGGCGGGTGGCGGGTGGCGGGGCATCGCTTGTTTTCGGATCCTCGGGTCAAGCCCGAGGATGACGGTGGGGACAACATGGCGTCCCCGATCTCCCCCTCATGCTGAGGTGCTTGGCCGACAGGCCAAGCCTCGAAGCATCCGGCCACGGGTAGGCGCGCCAGCCGCACGCCCTCGCCCTTCGAGGGTCGCTGGCGCTCCCACCTCAGGGTGAGGGCTCACGTTGTGCATCCGGCGTGAAGACGGCCGTTGTACTTGTCGATGTGGTGTTCTCCGTCAGCCTTTACGGCGGGTCTGGCGTTCGCGCACCTGCAAGTGTGTGACAGCAAGGCTGCGTCGCGATCTCTCCCGGCAAGCCAGGATAGCCGAGCAAGGCGGGACCTCGAAGCATCCGGCCACGCGCGTCCGCCAAAAACGGGGACGACGAGAGCCGATTGCGCAGAAAAATCAATGCCGGCATTCGGAAAATTTCCCCGCCCCCGCGGGCCAAGGCTACAATGCCCCCGTTCCGCCATCGGATGCATCGGGTCATGCGAACCCGGCGAGGCGGGGCCGGTGCCGGGATTGGGAGCGATCGCAGGCTTTTCATTTCCGGGGCGAGATCAGGGCCTCCCTCGCTGAACAAGCGACGTGCCTGTGCGGCACCCAAGCGGACCACAAACGCCATCCCGAAAGGGTGGAGGTCCGTGTAGAGAGGGCGAATTTCAGGGCCGAAAAACACCGAACGGGGCGCCGCAGGGTGCCATATATTTTTTAACTTACGAGGCAGCTTGCAGCGCCCCGTCCGAACCCTTGAGGCTAAAGGCCGAAGGGAAACTGAAAGAGATCAAGCCACGGGGCGGAGCCGCCGGTGTGAAGGCGAAGCCGTGTCCGGTCATCGGTCGAAAGGCGCGCGCGAAGCCCCGCCGCGTCATACCCAGCCGACCGCCCGGCCGGCGAGGCTTGCGGCGAAGAACAGCAGGAAGCAGGCGGCGACACGGCCGACGAGGGCCGGGTGGCGCCGGCTGACCGAGCGGATCACGGCGGCGCCGAGCGCCAGCCAGAGGCTCGCGACGACGACGACCGTCACGCAGAGCACGGCGAGATAGGGCATGGTCGCGGCCATGCCGCCCGCCGGGATCAGCGCCAGGCCGATGATCAGCGCCTTCGGGTTCATCACCGTCGTCCAGTAGACGCAGCGGCCCTTGACGCAGGTGTCCGCCGCGTTCGGCGCCGGCGCCGTCCACAGCTTGATCGCCAGCGACAGCACCCAGGCGGCGGAGCACAGCTTGACCGCATTGGCGATCACCGGCTGGCCTTCAAGGAAGGGCCCGGCAAAGCTGACGAGCGGCAGGATGGTGGTCAGATAGCCGGCGAGTTCCGCACCCATCAGCGGCCAGGATCGGCGAAAGCCCATGGAGGCGCCGGCGACGGCCAGCAGCGTGTTGGTTGGCCCCGGCGTCAGCAGCAGGAGCGCAAGGGCAAGCGTGAAGGCGGCAAGGGTCAAGGCAGGTCTCCGGCGGTCTGTCTGCCCGGACCATACAGGATCCGGACGACGGCGATTTGACCCCGGTCAAGTCGGGAAGGCGCGGCGCTCATTTCGGCGACAGCACCCGCGCCGGATTGCCGGTCACGGTCGCCCCGGCCGGCACGTCGCGCGTCACCACGGCGCCGGCGCCGACGATCGCCCCGTCGCCGATGGTCACGCCGGCGAGGATCACCGCCGCACCGCCGATCCACACGTCCGTGCCGATCGAAACCGGGCGGGCGATCTCCTGCCCCTCGGAGCGCAGGCGCCGGTCCTTGTGATGCTCGGCACAGTAGATCTGCACGGCGGGGCCGAGCATGGAGCGATCGCCGATGGTCACAGTCGCGGTGTCGAGGATCACGCAGCCGGCATTGAGATAGACATGGTCGCCCAGCGTCAGGTTGAAGCCGTAGGCGCAGTGGAACGGCGCCTCGATGAAGGCGCCGGTACCGAAGCCGGCAAACAGGCGGATCAGTTCCGGCGCCGCCGCGCCGCGGTCGGCCGGCGGGAGCGTATTGTGGCGATGCACCGCCTCGCGGGCGGCGATCCGCAGCCGGTCGAGTTCCGGATCGATGCAGCTGTACCACTGCCCGGCTGCCATCTTCTCCCGCTCGCTCGCGCCCATCACTGTTCCCCCCGCTCGGCCGCTTGGTGGCGGCCCACCCGTCCCAAGGCTCAGATCAGCGCCACCCAGGCCCGGGCGATCGCCAGTCCGGCGGCTTCGGCCTCCACCCCTTTGGTCGCCGCATAGTCCGGGTGGCGCTCGAGCCAGCCGGGATGCTTCTTCTCGACCAGTTCGGGAAACATACGGTTCCACTGCTCGACCACGCCGCGGTTCGCCTCGAAATGAAACTGCATGCCATAGGCGGCACGCCCGACCCGGAAGGCCTGGTGGTGGGCAGCATCGTTGCGGGCGAGATGGATGGCGTCCGGCGGCAGGGTGAAGGTGTCGTCGTGCCACTGGAAGGAGAGAAACCGGCTGTCGTTGACCGCCGACAGCACCGGATCGGCAAGGCCGGCTTCGGTCGGCTCGATCGCCTGCCAGCCGAATTCGGGGGCGGCCCCGATCAGGTTCTCCCCGCCGAAGGCGCGGGCCAAAAGCTGGCTGCCGAGACAGATGCCGAGCACCGCCCTGCCCGCCTCGCCATAGCCGCGCATCACCTCGGCCAGCGCCGGCAGATAGGGATGCTTGGCATCGTCGCGGGCGTTCTGCTCGCCGCCGAACACGACCAGTGCATCGTGATCGTCGGTCGAGCCCGGCAGCGGCTCGCCGGCATAGGCCCGGATCACCTGGACCTTGGCGCCCGCCTCGGCGAGCGCAACGCCCACCTGCCCCGGGTCCGAATAGCGGGTGTTCTCGATGATGGCGACGCGCATTGCCTGTCCCTTGCCGACTCGTTCGACTTCGGAGATGACCACGCGCCGCCTTCGTCTTCAAGAGGCGGCGGCGCAGCAAGGCGCCGCCGCTCGGTCGGTCGGACGCAGCTCAGAAGGTCTTCCCCAGCCGCGCATCGACCGAATGCCGGTTGCCGCCGCGAACCGCGAAGAACAGGAAGATCGCGGCCCAGAGAATGGACTTCTCGGCGCCGGCAAGGCCCTGCGCCTGCACCACGCCGTGGAAATAGACGGTGACCAGCAGGACGATCATGGCGGCGACGGCGGCCGGGCGGGTGAACAGGCCGATGGCCACCAGAATGCCGCCGAAGAATTCAGTCGCGGCCAGCAGCGGAGACCAGAAGGCGCCCGGATAAAAACCGAGGCCCTCGACCATGCCCACGGCGCCGAACGGGTTTATGATCTTGCCATAGCCGTGGGTGACCAGCAGGACGCCGGCCACGAGCCTCAGGACGGTCTCCACGGCCTCGTGACTGGCGCCATAGAGCGGGGCGACCTGCGGGAGGATCAGGCGGTTGCGGTCGATGGGGTGGGACATGCTATTGCTCCTTGCTGCATTTTGCGCAGTCATGGCCGCAACGGCGAGCCGGCTCAAGGGCAGCACCATGAAAACATGATAACTTAAGTTGACTTTATCGTGAAGATGAACCGATGGACGGGAAAGAGGCATGAACGAGAAACCGCGGATCACCATTCTCTACTGCACCCAGTGCAACTGGCTGCTGCGTGCCGGCTGGATGGCACAGGAACTGCTGCAGACCTTCGGCGACGCACTCGGCGAGGTGGCGCTCATTCCCGGCAGCGGCGGCAATTTCGAGATCCGCGTAGACGGCAACCTTATTTGGGAGCGCAAGCGCGACGGCGGCTTTCCCGGCCCGAAGGAGCTGAAGCAGAAGGTGCGCGACGTGATCGAGCCGGAGCGTGACCTTGGCCATGTCGACCGTCAGACGAACAGCCCCGGCGGCGACACTTGAAACGAAAAAGGGCGGGGATCGCTCCCCGCCCGAACCGGCTGGCCGTCCCGCTCAATAATAGGGCGAGCGGCAGACCTTGAAATAACCGCTCGTCGACAGGAAGCGGTTGGTCTGCGGATTGTACGAACGGTAGCGATTGAGGCACCATTCGACGTGCCGGCTCCAGTTGCGGCCACCATAGACCGGCGGCGGAGGCGGCGGTGGCCGGCGATAGATCGGCGGCGGTGGGGGCCGACGGTAGCCGTCATCCCACCACGGTGGTGGCGGCGGGCGGCGGTAGATCGGCGGTGGCGGTGGCGGGCGACGATAGCCGTCATCCCAGACCGGCGGTGGCGGACGGCGGCGATAGGTGTCGTAGCAGCCGTAACGATCGCAGACGACCTCGACGTTGACCACGTCCGACGGACCGGCGGCCGGCCGCATGGTCGGGGTAAGACCGGGCGCCGCCTGGGCCGGACCGGCAAGGAAGCCGGCAAGGCCGAGCAGCGAGCCGAGCAGCATATGGGCCAATTTGTTCATGGCGCTCCTCCAGAGAACGGAGCATCCGGCCTTGGCGGAGGACCATCCTCCTTCCCTGCCGCATGTCCTGCAACATCACCCTTGCGGAGCCGGCGAGAGCCGGCCTTGTCCGGAAAGGCGAAACATCCAAGATGTTCAGAGCGATGATGGCTTTTCCAAGACGCCGCGTAAAGCGCTTGCGTCTGCACATTCCGTCGCACGCCGAATAAATTCTTTCGTCCCGAAAACGACGATTACCGGGCTTTCCGGGGCGGCTCCGGTTCTCCGACACGAAAACTTCAAAAAGCCAGTTGACAGCCGGAGTCGCTGCCTTTACACGGCTCCTCGTCG
The DNA here is from genome assembly GCF_059424725.1 of Allorhizobium sp. GW101-3B10. NCBI lineage: Bacteria > Pseudomonadati > Pseudomonadota > Alphaproteobacteria > Hyphomicrobiales > Rhizobiaceae > Allorhizobium > Allorhizobium sp. GW101-3B10. Next base: position 3,626,884 of record NZ_JBWKZR010000001.1, read on the forward strand.
CCCAGATGGCGGAATTGGTAGACGCGCCAGCTTCAGGTGCTGGTACTCGAAAGGGTGTGGAGGTTCGAGTCCTCTTCTGGGCACCAAATTCCCGTTTCAGACCGTCCTAGACGGTTCAGAAGCAAAGCAAAAAGCCCGGTTCGCCGGGCTTTTTTGTTGCCGTGAATTCCGCTCGAATCTGGGTCTTCGATCCGTGCAGGCATGTGCCGATCAGCGGTCGATGATCCGCGGATTGACGCCCGGGTACCAGCCGCCGGAGGGATTGGGCGGCTGACGGCTTTCGTAGACCACCCCGTCGCGGGTGCAGCGATAGACCGTGACCGGCATGCCGTCGCCGTGAAAGCCGATTTCGTTGCGCGACCGGACCATACGGGTGACCGTCTCGCAGCTGTAGGGGGAGCCGAACTGCATTTCGCCCTGAGGCTTGACGCCGGGCAGGTCCTGGAAGGTTTCCGGAGGGGCGACCAGCTTCGGCGGCTTGGTCTCGGCGGCATGGCCGGCGGCCGCGGCGAAGAGGACTGCGGAAGCCGCGCAGATCGCCATGTGCACTCGGCCTTGCCGCTTCGCCCCTGCCCTGCCCGTCCTTGCTTCGTCCACGGCACCCATCCCTAGCAGATCAAAATCCAGTCCCGGTCCATATGGGGTGGCGATCGCGGCGATGGAAGTCCTTGCCGGATGCATCGGGCCCCATGGTCCGCTTCAGGCGACCGGCCGGCGATAGCCGGTCGGCATTTCGTAGAGCCAGCCGATGCGCTGGACGGCGGCTTCGAAATCCTCGAGCGCCACGGTCATGGTATGGCCGTTGGCATGCAGCAGGGTCCTGTCGTCGGCCATGATGCCGGCATGGCCCTTCCAGAACACCAGATCGCCGCGCCGCAGCTCCTCGCGGGCGATGACCGTGCCAAGACCTGCCGCCTGCATGTCGGAATCGCGTGGCGCGGCCCGCCCGGTCATTTGCAGCGCCAGCTGGACGAGGCCCGAACAGTCGATGCCGAAGCCGGACCGGCCACCCCAGAGATAGGGCGTCTCGAGGAAGCGCGCGGCGACCGCCACATAGTCGTCGGTGGCGTAGGTGCCAAGCGGCAGGCAGTGGCCGGCCACCACAGCGCGGCCATCGGCCAGCAGGAAGTAGCGGGTGCCGCGCGTCTCGGCCTCGCCGGCAACCGCAATGCGGCTGCCCATCGACAGCGCGGCATTGACCGGGAAACGCAGGTCGGCGCCGGGATAGACAAAGGTGCGCGGCACGGTCACGTGATGGGTGGGCCGATCTCCCTCGGCGGCCAGCACGCGCTCGGGCAGGTAGCCGACATAGCCGTCCGACTTCGCCTGGACCCAGGCCCAGCCGCCAGCCCGATCGAAAACGGTGACGTCCTCACCGAACAGGAGTTCGGTGTCGATGCCGCTTGCGGCATCCGGCTTCGGCCGAAGGCCGGTCACCGGCACGGCAATGCGGGCCGGCGCGCCGGAGGCGAAACGGGCGGCGTTCACCTGCCCCTCCAGCGCCACGTCGGCCAGGTCGTCGCGGAAGGCATGCAGTCTGCGGTCCAGCGCCATGAAACTCTCTCAAGAAGCTCATCCGGCAAAAGCGCGAAGCGGTCTTGGCGCCGGAATGACGTTAAAAACAAATGCCGGGGCATGTGCCCGCCTGAAGCAAGGCGGACCCGCCCTAGTAACCCAGTCTGCGGCCCTGATCGATGATCAGGTCGCCGAATTTCTCGAGGAAGAGCGCACCGCCGACGGTGCGCTTGACGACGACGCTGCGACGGTCGCGTTCGTCGCGGACGCGGTCGACGAGGCCCATCTCGCCCATGGTGTCGAGCGCGCGGGTGATCACCGGCTTGGTGACCCCGAGCGTCGCGGCAAGGCCGCGCACGGTGTGCGGCGGCGGCACGAGATAGATCTGCAACAGGATCGCCATCTGCCGAAGCGTCAGGTCGCGCTTGTCCTGCTGCACCTGTTGCAGGGTCACCTTGTGCCAAAGGCCCAGAGCCTCACTGGCGGTCAGTTCAACACTCATGCACCGATCCGGAACGTCGTTGTCGCTTCTTCTTTTCCGGCAATCGGCGCGGCATTGCAAGCGCGCCGACCTGAGCCGGCGCGCCGCCCGGACCCACCTCAGCGCAGATTGGTGCGCAGATAGCGGTAGAGCGCTCGAATGGCCTGGGCCTCGCCGCCGACCGGCGAATGCGGGCGCTCGGAGAGCGACCAGCCGAAGATGTCGAAATGCACCCACCGGGTGGACTTGTCGACGAAGCGCTTGAGGAACAGGGCTGCGGTGATCGAACCGGCCATACCGCCCGCGGGCGCATTGGTCAGGTCGGCGATCTGGGCACGGATGTTCTTCTCGTAGCCCTTAAAGAGCGGCATGCGCCACAAGGGGTCGTCGGTTTCGACGCTCGCATCGAGCAGATACTCGGCGAGGTCCTCGTCGTCGGTGAAGAAAGGCGGCAGGTCGGGACCCAGCGCGACCCGTGCCGCGCCGGTGAGCGTCGCCATGTCGATCAGCAGATCCGGCTTGTCTTCGTCGGCATAGGCAAGCGCATCGGCGAGGATCAGCCGGCCTTCGGCGTCGGTATTGTCGATCTGGACCGTCAGGCCCTTACGGCTGCGATAGATGTCGCCCGGGCGGAACGCGTTGCCGGCTATGGAGTTTTCCACGGCCGGGACGATGACGCGAAGGTCGATCTTCAGCTTGGCGTCCATGATCATCAACGCGAGGCCCATGACATTGGCCGCGCCGCCCATGTCCTTCTTCATCAGCAGCATGTTGGCCGAGCCCTTGATGTCGAGGCCGCCCGTATCGAAGCACACGCCCTTGCCGACCAGGGTCACCTTGGGATGGCCCTTCTTGCCCCAGCGCAACTCGAGCAGGCGCGGCGCCTGGGCGCTGGCCCGGCCAACGGTGTGCACCAGCGGGAAATTGCGCTCGATCAGGCCGTCGCCGACGACGACAGAAACCTCGGCCTTGTAATGGTCGGCGAGCGCCCGGAAGGCCCTTTCGAGATCGGCCGGCCCCATGTCGTTGGTTGGCGTGTTGATCAGGTCGCGGGCGAGATAGACGCCGGCGAGCTGGCGCTTGATGTCGGCGGCGTCGGCGTCCTGCGGGATCATCAGCGTCGGTTCGACCGGCTTTTCCGAACGGTAGCGGCCGAAGCGATAGGCGCCGAGGCCATAGCCCAGCAGCAGGCGATTGGCGGTCAGCGGCGCGGTCTCGATGTGCCACTCGCCGGCGGGAAGGCTGCGGGCGAGCTTGCCGGACAGGAAGGGGCTGTCCGACGGATTGCTGCCGAGACCAAAGAGCGCGCCGCCGAGATGGCCGTCGCCGGTCGGGATCAACAGCACGGAGCCCGCATCGGCCTTGAACCCGGCCTTGCGTGCCCAGTCGAGCGCGATCGGATCGATCGTGCCGGTCTCGATATGGGCAGGGGTCACCGCGAAGACGGGAAGCGTGTGCCCGCCCTTCGTGCTGAAGGGGGTGCGTCTTTCGATGTACTGATACGGGACCATGGCCTGCCTTCTGGGAGAGAATCAACTCGGGTTGGGGCTATTAACACTCCGTTAGGGTTAACAGATTATTGCTTGAGTGGAGGTTGCGCCGCCTTCGTCCGCCGGGACGTCGCCGCGGCGCCGGCAAACCGATCCAGGATAAGCGACATGGCTCTTCGGCAGACTTCGACACGTCATCGCATCGGCTTCTTCGGCAGCGTCTGCATGCTGGTCGCCGCGGCCGCGCTCGGTGGCTGTTCGACGACGAAGAAGGAGCTCACCACCGGATCGATCCCCAAGCTGTCGAAGCCGGTGGAAACCATGACGGCGCCGGAGCTGACGCGGGCGGCAGACAGCATCGGTTCCGCCTATGCGCGCAACCCGAAGGACCGCAACAACGGCCTCGCCTACGCCAACATCCTGATGATGACCGGACGCAACTCCCAGGCGCTCGCCGTCATGCAGCAGGTGGCGATCGCCAATCCGTCCGACCGCGAGGTACTCTCCGCCTTCGGCAAAGCGCAGGCGGCAGCCGGCCAGCTGGAACAGGCGCTCGCGACCATCGGACGGGCGCAGACGCCCGACCGCCCCGACTGGCGTCTCTACTCGGCGGAAGGTGCCGTGCTCGACCAGCTCGGCCGTTCCTCGGAAGCCCGCGACCGCTACCGCATGGCGCTGGATCTCAAGCCGAACGATCCGACCATCCTGTCCAATCTCGGCATGTCCTACGTGCTGGGCGGGGATCTGAGAACCGCCGAGACCTATCTCAAGTCGGCCTCGCAGCAGCCCGGCGCCGACAGCCGCGTGCGGCAGAACCTGGCGTTGGTCGTCGGCCTGCAGGGACGCTTCCCCGAGGCCGAGCAGATCGCCCGCCAGGAACTCGACCCGCAGCAAGCGGATGCAAACGTCGCCTACCTGCGCTCGATGATGAGCCAGCAGAATTCCTGGAAGCAGCTGGCCGCCAAGGACAGCAAGACCGACCAGAACACCAACTGAGACCTGGTCGAGATCAGTCGGGGACGCGGCCGGACGGCTGCCGTCAGACCGGACGCATCCTGACCGCATCGAGGATCAGCCGCACGCCGAGCCCGACCAGCACCGCACCGGCCATGCGATCGACGACGTGCTTCGCCCGGCCATAGGCCGCGCGCGGCCGCTCGGCCGAAAAGACCAGGGCCACCAGCGCATACCAGCCCGCCTCGACGATGAACACGCCGAGCGGCAGCGCCGTGAACAGCCCGCGTTCCGGCGCGGCCGGGAGGAAGGCGGCGAAGATGCTGCCATAGACCAGCGCGGTCTTCGGATTGCTGAGCTGGGTGGCAAGGCCGACGGCAAAACTCTTCCAGGCGGCCGTGCCCCGATCCGTGCCCCCTGCCCGCTCCGGCGGCAGGGGCAGGCTCGCGCCGCGCCAGATGCGCACGCCGAGATAGGCGAGATAGGCTCCGCCGAGCAGCTTGAACAGCAGATAGGCCCATTCGACCCGAACCAGCAGCGCGTGGAGACCGGCCAGAGCCAGAAGGGCGAAGATCGCACCGCCGATGCCCATGCCGAGCGCGGCGGCAAGGCCAGCCCTGCGCGAGCGGATGATCGCGGTGTGGGAGACGAGCACGAAGCTCGGCCCCGGGCTCATGGCGCCGATCAGGACGGTGCCGACGATGCTGAGCAAGATTGCGATGGACGACATGCGGTTCTCCGTTCCCGAGGGGGTGCCAGCCGGCAGGGGCCGCGTCCGCACCGCCGGGTGACGACGACGAGGCCCGGTCGCCGAGTGTTAGCCGACGTGGTTGCTGGCGGCAATCGGGCGCGGATTATGGAATCACTAGAATCGGTCGGAGACCTGGATGCCGGCCGGGCCTAGAATGACGGCGACGAGCACGGGCAGGAAGAACAGGATCATCGGCACGGTGAGCTTCGGCGGCAGGGCGGCGGCCTTCTTCTCGGCCTCGTTCATGCGCTCGTCGCGGCCTTCCTGGGCCAGCACGCGCAGCGCCTGCGAGATCGGCGTGCCGTAGCGTTCGGCCTGGATCAGCGCCTGGGTGACGGCTTTGACGCCACCAAGCTGGGTGCGGTTGCCGAGGTTTTCGAGCGCCGTGCGGCGGTCCTGCAGGAAGGAGAGCTCGGCCGTGGTCAGCACCATCTCCTCGGCCAGTTCGGTCGACTGGGTGGCGATTTCCTCGGCGACGCGGCGCATGGCGGCCTCGATCGAGATGCCCGATTCGACGCAGATCAGCATGAGGTCGAGCGCATCCGGCCAGGCGCGGCGGATCGAATGCTGGCGCTTCTTCATGCGGTTGGTGACGTAGATGTTCGGCAGGTAGAAGCCGACATACCCACCGACGATCGTCACCAGCATGCGGACGGGGAAGGCCTTGTCGGCCATATTGCCGAGGCCGAAGATCCATACGGCGGTGAGCGTCAGCGTCAGGAAGGGCAGAAGGAAGCGCGCCACCAGGAAGATGTTGAGTGCGTTCTGCGAGCGGAAGCCAGCGGCCTTGAGCTTGTCCATCGTCGCGTCGTCGACGAGCGCCTGGCGCAGGTTGAACTTCTCGACGATCTGGCGGACCGATCGGTTGTTGCTGGCGCGCAGGCTCGTCTTGCCATGGCTGCCCTCGGCATTGAGGCGGGTCCGCTCCCGGGCGCGGATCAGATCGCGCTCGGTCGAGACGGCCTTCATCCGCTTGTTGAGGTCGCCGCGCTCCAGATAGGGGATGGCAATGGTGTAAAGCGTCGCGAACACCGCGATCGCGACAAGCACGGCGACCACCATGGCGGGGTCTGTCAGTCTTGCGGCCAGCTCTTCCATGACGGTCCCTTCCTAGATGTCGAACTGGATCATGTTGCGCATGACGAGGATGCCGATTGACATCCACACCCCCGAGGCGCCGAGGATCAGATGCCCGCGCGGATCGGTGAACAGGATCATGATGTAGTTCGGCGAGGTCATGTAGACGAGAAACGCGACGATGAACGGCAGCGCGCCGATGATGGCGGCCGAGGCCTTGGCTTCCATCGAGAGCGCCTGGACCTTGGAGCGCATCTTCTTGCGGTCACGCAGAACGCGCGACAGGTTCGACAGCGATTCCGACAGATTGCCGCCGGCCTGGGCCTGGATGGCGATGACGATGGCGAAGAAGTTCACTTCCGACAGGGGCATGGTCAGCATCATGCGGGTGCAGGCCTCCGGCACGCTGAGGCCGACCTGCTGGGATTCGACGACACGTCGGAATTCCGTCTTGACCGGATCCTGCCCGTCGGCGGCAATCAGCCGGAGCGCGTCATTGAGCGGCAGGCCGGAGCGGATCGAACGGACCATGACGTCGAGCGCATTGGGGAACTCGCCGAGGAACTTCTTCTGCCGCCGCCCGATCAGGAAGCCGAGAATCCAGCGCGGAAGGCCGAAACCGGCGACGAAGGCCATGCCCAGCGTCACGATCAGCGGCACGCCGCCGAGAAAGGCGAAAACCAGCACGACCAGACCGAGCGCGACGCTGGCGATGTAATACTGGCTGGGCGTCGCCGTCAGCCCGGCCTGCACCAGCCTCGATTTCAGGCTGGCGCTGGCGATCTTCTTCGTCTTCTCTTCCTGCTTGCGCTCGATGTCCTTCAGCGAATCCTGAACCGATTTGCGCCGCTTGGAAATTTCCTGCACCCGGTCGCGGGCCGCCTTGACCTTGGCGGTGTCGGTTTCGGCGGCCTTCACCCGGCTGATGCGGTTGGCGGTCTTCTTCTCGACCTCGATGCGGGAATACAGGATCCCATAGGCGATGCCGGCCGTCGCGACGGCCGCAAGGGCGATGATGGCGAGCACCATGGGATCGAAACCGAACATCGCGCCTAGATCTCCTTGTTGTTCTTTTCCATGGCGTCGAGCGCGGCGGCGAGGCGACGCTCCTCGTTGTAGTAACGCGCACGGTCCCAGAAATGCGGCTTGCCGATGCCGGTCGAGACATGCCGGCCGATGATCCTGCCGTTGAGGTCCTCCCCGTCCATCTCGTAGCGCATCAGGTCCTGGGTGACGATGACGTCGCCTTCCATGCCGATCACCTCGGTGATGTGCGTGATGCGGCGCGAACCGTCGCGCAGGCGGGCGGCCTGGATGATGACGTCGATCGAGCCGGAAATGATCTCGCGCACCGTCTTGGCCGGCAGGCTGAAACCGCCCATGGCGATCATCGACTCCATACGGCTCAGGCATTCGCGCGGCGTGTTGGCGTGGATCGTGCCCATGGAGCCGTCGTGGCCGGTGTTCATTGCCTGCAGAAGGTCGAAGACTTCCGGTCCGCGCACTTCGCCGACGATGATGCGTTCGGGCCGCATACGCAGGCAGTTCTTGACGAGATCGCGCATGGTGATCTCACCTTCGCCCTCGATGTTCGGCGGGCGGGTTTCGAGACGAACCACATGCGGCTGCTGCAGTTGCAGTTCCGCCGTGTCCTCGCAGGTGATGACGCGCTCTTCCTTGTCTATATAGCCGGTGAGGCAGTTGAGAAGCGTCGTCTTACCCGAACCGGTACCGCCGGAAATGACCACGTTGCAGCGGACCCGGCCGATGATCTGCAGGACCTGCGCGCCCTCCGGCGTGATCGCCCCGAACTTGACCAGCTGGTCGAGGTTGAGCTTGTCCTTCTTGAACTTACGAATGGTGAGCGCCGGGCCGTCGATGGCAAGCGGCGGGGCGATGACGTTGACGCGGCTGCCGTCGGGAAGACGCGCGTCGCAGATCGGCGAGCTTTCGTCGACGCGGCGGCCGACCTGGCTGACGATGCGCTGGCAGATCGACAGGAGCTGGGAATTGTCGCGGAAGCGGATTTCCGATTCGATCGTCTTGCCGTTGACTTCGATGAAGGTCTGGCCGGCGCCGTTGACCATGATGTCGGCGATGTCGTCGCGCGCCAGGAGCGGCTCGAGCGGGCCGTAGCCGAGAACGTCGTTGCAGATGTCCTCGAGCAGTTCCTCCTGCTCGGAGATCGACATCGCGAAGTTCTTGATCGTGATGATGTCGTTGACGATGTCGCGGATTTCCTCGCGCGCGCTTTCGCCGTCGAGCTTGGCGAGCTGTGAAAGGTCGATCGTGTCGATCAGCGCCGAGAAGACCTGGCTCTTGGTGTCGTAGTAGTCCTGGGTGCGCGGCGGACGCTTGCGCGGCCCGCCGGCAGCGGGCGCCTGGAGCGGCGGCGGGGCGACCTGCTGGCGCACCACCGGCTCTTCGCCGGCGGGTTCGAGCAAGGACGCACGCTGCGGCTGAACGGCAGCCGGCAGCGGAGCCGGAGATACCGTTCCGGCCCCCGCCCCGCCCTTGCCAAATCCTTCGCTTCCGCGTCTGCCAAACATCACTGATTACCTGTTTCTGTCGAAGACACTATTTCCGGCCGAGCAGTCCCAGCACCTTGCCGAGCCCGCCCTTCTTCGGCTTCTTCACGGTGGCCCGTCCAGTCACCAGATGGGCGATCTGCGCGAAGGTTTCCGCCATCGGCGACTTCGCGTCGATTTCCGAGATCATCCGGCCGCTGTTGGCGGCATTGCCGAACAGCGCCGCATCGAACGGGATGATGGCGGCCGGTTCGATTTCCAGCGGCTCGAAGAAGTCGAGGGGCGCAATCTCCGGGCGCTTCGGCATGCCGACCTGGTTGAGCAGGAGATGCGGCGCCTTGTCGTTCGGCCTCAGCTTCTTCAGCGCGTCGAGCATGTTCTTGGCGTTGCGCAGGTTGGCGAGATCCGGCGCGCAGGTGATGACCACCTCGTCGGCTTCGGAGAGCACCGCCCGCGTCCAGTCGGACCAGGCATGCGGCACGTCGAGCACGGTGACAGGCGCGGACCGCTGCAGCAGCTCGAGCAGCGGCTGGAAGGTGCCGCGATCGAAGTCGTAGGGGCGATCGAGCAGCGAGGGCGCGGCGAGCAGGGACAGGTTCTGCGAGCAGGTGGTCAGCAGGCGATCGAGGAAGACCTCGTCCAGCCGGTCCGGGGAGAAGACCGCCTCAGCGATGCCCTGGGCCGGATCCTGGTCGAAGTCGATGTTGGCGGTGCCATAGGCGAGATCGAGATCGGCGAGGATGGTCTCGGTGGAAAACAGGCTGGAAATGCCGAAGGCGCAGTTGTGGGCGATGGTCGAGGAGCCGACGCCGCCCTTGGCACCGATGAAGGCGATGATGCGGCCCAGCGGCTCGGATTCCGGATCGACGAAGATCGCCGAGATGGCGGCCATCACCTCGGCCATGCCGACCGGGGCGACGATGTATTCGGAAATGCCGTTGCGGATCAGCTCGCGATAGAGCGCGATGTCGTTGTGGCGGCCGATGACGATGACGCGCGAGCTCGGGTCGCAGACTTCGGCGAGCGGCGCCAGTTCCTGCAGCAGGGTCTGCGGGGTGGCCTCGGTCTCGAGGATGATCAGATTGGGTGTGGGGGTGGAGGAGAACATGGCCGCGGCCGCGGCGATGTTGCCGCCGGTGATCCGCATGCTGACCTTCGCCATGCGCCGGTCCTGGCTGCATTGCTCCATTATGCGCTGCACGCCCTGCGAGACGCAGAAGGCATGCACCGAGATGCGCGGCAGCGGCCGCAGGTTTTCGAGATCGCCGCTGGCGACCCTGCCCTCGGGAAGCAGGTCGTCTGCGGACCTCGTGTCGAATTCGTAGTCGATCGCACTCATGCTTTCATCCTGCCTTCGAATGACTTCGGCCATCCTAGTTCGTCGAGGGATTCTTGCCTTGGCGATAGAGCCCGATGACCGTCGCGCGCCGCGTGGCATCGATGGGTGCCTGGGCGCGCGGGGTCACGAGATCCATCGGATTGGCGATCTGCGCCGCCAGATTGGCCTGGGTGGCGCAGCCGAAATTCGCCCAGTTCTTGTTGGAGAAAGTATTGTCCTGCAGATCTTCAGGCCACTGGCCGCACGGGTTGGTCACCGCGGTGATCGCCACGTAGCTCAGGCGCACGGGCGCCGCGTCGCCGCTTGCGTCGGCCTGGTAGCTCGTTTCGATGATGCGGGGACCGGGCACGCCGCGGTCGATGAGGGTCGCACGGATCTGCCTGCGCATATGGGATGCGGCGGCGGAGTTGGGGGAGCCCTGCGGAATGAGGATCTGGATCGTGCCGGAGGAGCTCGACAGGTAGTCGGACGCAAAGCCGCCGACCGCATCCGACATGCCGATCGTCATTTCGCGATCGCCCGAGGCGATCGGCACGTCCAGCGTGTGCTCGACCTCGGTCAGCGTGATCGGGTGGCGGGTGCGATAGTCGTCCGGGATCGAGCCGGTCTTCAGGTCGTCGCGGTTCGTGCCGCAGCCGGAAAGGACAACCGTCGCCCCGAGGATGGTCGCGGCGAGTGCCGTGCGGGCAAAACGCGGCGCGGCGAAATTCGATCTCTTGACGGGCATGGTGCTGCGGCTTTCGCTGTTGCCGGGAGAGGTCTCGTGCTTGTTCATCCTGACCTCCCCACTCACTTGTAGATGAACCCGACGGCGCCGTGGTAGCGGCCGGAGGCATCCGCCTCGCGTCGGCCGTAGACCTTGTTGACCTTGTTCAGGAAGAAGGTCGCTGCGTCGTTTTCGGGATTGAAGTTGTCATCGGGCCGCTGCAGCTGGTTGCGCGCCACCGGCCGAACCAGATAGGGCGTGGCGATGATGACCAGTTCGGTCTCGTTGCGCTGGAAATCCTTGCTGCGGAAGAGCGTGCCGAGGATCGGCACCTTGGCGAGGCCCGGGACGCCGGACATGGCCTGACGGATATTGTCCTGGACGAGGCCGGCGATGACGATCGAGCCGCCCGACGGCAGTTCAACGGTGGTCGAGGCCTCGCGCTTGCGGATCGACATGTAGGTCGAGCCGGGAATGCCGTTCGCGGTATTCCCGGTCACAACCGATCCTTCCCAGGTCGGTTCAGAAACATTGGTTTCGATCTTCAGGCTGATGCGGCCAGGAGCCAGCACGACGGGGCGGAAGTTCAGCTCGATGCCGTAATTGACAGTTTCCGTGGTGCGGGTGACGGACGGCGCTCCGGTGTCGCTGTCGTAGGCAATCTCCTGCTCGGCGGCCAGGCGGAACTCGCCGCCGACATAGAACTTGGCCTGCTCGCCGGAGATCGCGGTCAGGCTCGGCTCCGCCAGCGTGCGCATGACGCCGGCCTGTTCCATGGCGTTGATGTAGCTACTGACTGTATAGCCCGCGATCGAGCCCACCGCGGTGGGCAGGACGCCGCCGAGCGCATTGGTGACGCCGGCGGCGTTGCCGAGGTTCGACGGATTCTGGAAGGTGATGCCGCTCGAGCCGTCCGAGACGCGGCCGTTGAAGCCGAGCTGCTTCAGCACTTGGCGGCTCACTTCGGCGACCGTGACCTTGAGCGAGACCTGGTCCTCGCCTTCGATGGTCAAGAGGTTGACGATCGAGGAGACCTGGCGTTCTTCGGCAAAGATCGCGACGTCGCCGCCATTGTCGCCGCCGGACGCGGTTTCGTTGCGCGTGGTCGCCTCACCGCCCTTGAGGAAGGCGGAGGCGAGGTTTTCGGCGCGCGCCGCATCCTGGGGGGTGCGCACCGTTCCGGTTAGCACGATGTTGTCGGAGACGATTTCGACGGTGATGTCCGATTCGGGGATGAACCGGCGGAGATTGGCCTCCAGGCCGGCAATGTCGCGCTCGATCTCGATGTCGAGGCTGACGATCTCCTCGCCGTTCTCGCCGAAGATGAAGATATTGGTCTGACCGACGGCCTTGCCGAAGAGATAGATGCGGCGCGAGGTGCGGGTGACCGCATCGGCCATTTCGGGATCGGCGACGAGAATATCGTGGGCATCCTGCGGCAGGTCGACGACCAGCGCCTTGTTGAGGCCAAGCTTGACGGTGCGGCGAGCACCCGGACCGGCCTCGGCGATGCGCAGCACGCTCTGGCTTGCCGCCGCTTCGGCCGCCGGAACGGCGAGGATATGCGGCGCATAGCCGCCTGGCATGCCAGAGCAGGCGAGGCCCAACGCCAGGGTGGTGGCGATCGACGAGCGGAATTTCTGTTTCAAGCTGTTCATGACATCCCCACTCATTCCGACTTGGCGTCGGAGGCCTTGACCACCGAACCCGACTTGATGACCTGGATCATCGGCCCCCCGGATCCGCCGCTCAGCAGGTAGTCTGCGGCGGACGTGTCCTCCTCCTGCGCATCGGCAACCGAACGAAGCGCCAGGGAGATGCGCTCGGCCATCTGCTGGGCGACGGTGATGACCTTGGCCTGGTCCGGCGTCAGCTCGAGCGTCGCGGTGGTACCGACCACCGACTTCTCGCCGTCCGGCTTTTCCTGGATCTGCTGGTCGATCGCCAGCACGCGCACATTCGAAAGCACTGTCTCGGTCAGGAAGGTATCCTCGGCGCCACGGCGCACCATGATCACGTCGACGCGATCGTTCGGCAGAATGAAACCGCCGGCGCCGGTGGCGACCGAGATCTCCGTCGATACCGCGCGCTTGCCGGACGGCAGCAGCGACGACATGACACGGCCAGACGAGTCGGCAATCTTTTCGCGCCGCACCGGCTCACCCTCGAACATGGGCAGGCGGACGACGACGCCCGTGAGTTCGGTCATGGCGTCCGGGCGGGTGCTTTCGGTGATGAACCCATCGACAATACTGCCTTCGGGCCAGGCCATCCAGCGCATCGACTTGTCGTCAAGCCGGGAGCCGACGGGAAGGTTTGCAGCGGAAACCAGGACGTTGACCGTCGGTTCCCTCTTCATCACCGACTCGGCCTGCTGCAGCACGACGGATTTCGAGCCGCTGAGCCGCATGGCCAGCAGCCCGGCCATGCCGGCGGCGACGATAGCCACTGCGAGAATGATGATACGCGCGGGTTTCATGATCGTTCCTTGAGGGACACAAAGCTCTGTGCCTCGCAGAATGGTCAGCAATTGGTGTAATTATGGTTAATAAGCCGCTTACGATCTTGGTTAACGATCGCTTTCTTTTGCGCCGACGAAATGCCTCACCGGATGTTCTCGAGCGCTGCCAGCACCAGCGGCGACTGGGGATAGGTCATCAGGCCGGCCAGGCCGATGCCGATGGCATAGGGCACCTTCTTGGCGCCGAGCAGCGAATGGGGCAGCGGAAGACCCATGGCCAGCACGGTGTTGGCGCGGGCGCGCAAGAGCAGGATGGCGATGGTCAGGATACCGCCCAGATAGGCGACATGGATCAAGAAGGACAGGAGCGAGGGGTCGAGCCCGTACCACACGGCTGCGGCCATCAGCAGCTTGGCGTCACCGCCGCCCATGACGTTCAGCGCGAAGAGCGCGAAGCCGACGGAAAAGACGATAAGGCCGGCGAGAAGATGCAGGCCGAAGCCGGTCCAGCTGAGGCCGACGAACGGCGCCACGACGAGAAAGGCCACCAGCAGGATCACCGGGATCCGGTTAGGGATCGTCATTTCGAGAAGATCCGTCAGGGCCGCGAGAACGAGGCACATCGGGAATATGACGAATATCGCGGCTTCAAGCATGGTATGCTTCCGACTAAGACCCTTTGACCCTAACGGGCTTGGCTTAAGGAAATGCAAATCGCGGAGCCGTCCTCGCAGTGCATCGCCGGCCTGGCCCTGCGCGCCTGCAGAAGTCCCCTCTCGCATAATGAGAGAGACCGCCCCCTGGTTGAGAGCGGTCTCGGGTCGCCGATGCCGATACAATCGGCAAGCGATGTATCAGTTGTCGTTCAGCTTGGTTGCCAGGTCGTTGAACTGGTCGTCCAGAGCGTTGCCGAGGGTCGAAGCACCGGTGATGAGGGCGACGGAGATGAGAGCGGCGATCAGGCCGTACTCGATCGCGGTTGCGCCGGATTCATCCTTGAAGAAACGTGCGAAAATCTTGGTCATGTTACTCTCCTACTCCACGAAGTTGTTCAGCACTTCCGGCAACTGTTTGCCGTTGCTCGGATGACTGCAAACTACACAGCGGCCATTGCCATCGGCTTAACAAAGAGGGTTAGCGAGTCCTGAAGGCCGGAATGCGCGCAGTGTGGTAAACGAATGGGGAACGGTTCCTGCGGTATTCGATCCAATGCGGCATATGCCTCGAGTCCTTGAAAGAATCTCCATTGTTATCAGCGCTTTGCCTGGACCACCGGAAAGCACGGCGTCCTATGTCCGGCCCGACCCGGTGCAGACATTGTCGGCCCGCGGCCGCCGGCTGGGGTCTTAACGAAGGCATGGTTGCGCCGTTTCGGTACCCGGGGCCGTCCGAGCCGGGCGAAACGGCGAATGGCATTTTTTCAACCGACGCAGAGAAACCGCCGATCCACCGCCCGCCGGCCACGCGCGCGACGGAATTTGCCGCCGCACCGCCGTCGTAGGCGTTTTGCCCGGCAACTTAACGGTTCATTCACCATTCCTGCCCATGCTCTGAAACCAGTCACTATTACAGGCGGTTCAAAAGGCTGGCACGTATGTTGTCTCGCAGCGCTATCTTCTCGCTTGCCGGCGCCCTGGCGCTGAGCGGAGTTCTTGCCGCAGGTCCGGGCCGGGCCGAGGACGACACCGTGCTGCGCGTCTACATGAACAGCGCGCGCGTGCTCAAGCTCGACCGCCCCGTCAGCAAGGTGATCGTCGGCAATTCGGACGTGGCGGATGCCACCGTGGCCGACGCCAAGACCATCGTACTCACCGGCCGGGCTTTCGGCACCACCAATCTCGTTCTGCTCGACGCGGACGGCAACGCGATCGTCGATGAACGCATCCTCGTGTCGATCGACGAGGGCAATACGGTGCGGGTGTTCAAGGCGACGGCGCGCACCGTCCTGTCCTGCTCGCCCAATTGCGAGGAACATGCCGCAACAGGCACCGCGGCCAGCACCAACTGAGCCGAAACCGGGCTTCGGCGGCCCCGCTCCAAACGAGACGGCGGAAGCTAAAACTGTAAATAGAGCCGAAACGGAAAATCAATACTTCGCTCTTAACGTCTAGCCATATCCGGACATCGGAAAACGGGCGATGAGCGCGAACTTGCAGCACCATGACGGGCAAACGAAGGCCAGCCGGCGCAAACGCCGCGCCTGGAAGCGTCTCCTGCGCTCCCGCGACGGTGCGGCGGCGATCGAGTTCGCCATCCTCTCCGTCCCCTATTTCATCATCGTCTTCGCGATCTTCGAAACCTTCGCGGCCTATACCGCCGAGCAACTGGTGACGAACGCCGTCAACACCATGGCGCGGGAACTGCGCACCGGCAACATCACCTATAATCTGGGCCGCTCAACAGACATGACCGAGACGCAGTTCCGCGCCGCGTTCTGCGAAGAGGTGGCGATCATGATCGCCTGCTCCGCGAGCGAACCGGACACGCCGGAGAAGCTCTATCTCGACGTGGAAACCCTGCCGACCTTCAAGGCGATCGCGGACAAGGCGAGCATCCCGCGAACCGGCGGCGCGTATTCCGACCTCGACACCTCCGCCTTTCACTTCACCCCGGGCGGACCCGACACCATCAACCTGTTGCGCGCCTATTACCGTTGGAACGTCACCTTCGACCTGATCCGCGCCATCACGCACATCCGGCCGGACAGCGACACCCAGCAGTTCCTCATCATCGCGACGACCGCGTTCAGGAGCGAGGACTACCCGTGACGCGTCCCGCCCCCTCAGACAGACGGAAGAATGCACGCAGCAACGGTCGCCTGGACTTCTTTGCGCGCCCGGCCGCGCTGCTACGGCGGTTCCTGGCGGCGCGGGACGGGATCGGCGGGGTGGAGTTCGCCCTACTCGCACCGGTGCTGATCGTGCTCTACCTCTGCGCCTTCGAACTGATGACAGGGTTCAGCGTGTCGAAGAAGGTTTCGATGGCCGCGAGCACGGTCGCCGACCTCGTGAGCCGGGCAGACAAGGTCTCCAAGACCGACCTCGAAGGCATGGTCGATGTCACCAACGCCGTTTTCGCCCCCTACGGCGTCGACAACCTCTCGCTGAAGATCACCGGCGTCTCCATCGACAGCGCCAAGCAGGCCAAGGTGGCCTGGTCGTGGTCGAATTCCGGGGCGGCGCCCTATGCGGTCGGAGCGACGGTCACCGTGCCCGAGGACATGCTGAGCGAGGAGACGTTCCTTGTCCGATCGGAACTGAGCGTCGATCACGAGCTGCTGATGTATCTCCCCGCCCTTTCCGGCTCGGAGATCAAGGATATCACGATCCGGCGCGAGTTCTTCTTCCGGCAGCGCATCAACACCGACGTCACCTGCACCGACTGCTGACCGGCCGCCTTTCCGGCGGCGTTCCCACGCGAAGTTCAAAGCGACCACCACCCGGAGGCGGGTTTGCCAAGCCGAGCGCTTGGCGCTAAACATGCCGCTTCGACCGCCCGGTAGACAAGAGGCCATGACGGCCATGTCCCGCGGCGCAGGTGAGCCATGGCACGAGCATTTCTCTTCGTTCTTGATTCCTTCGGCATCGGCGGCGCGCCCGATGCACCCGCCTATGGCGATGACGGTTCCGATACGTTCGGCCATATCGCCGAGTTCTGCGCAGCAGGTGCGGGCGACCGCAAGGGCCTCCGGTCCGGACCGCTTTCGCTTCCCAACATGTCGGCGCTCGGGCTGATCGCCATCGCCAGGCTCGCGACAGGCCGCGTGCCGGCCGGCATGCCGCTTCCCGAGCGGGTGTTCGGCCTGCACGGCGCGGCAAACGAGGTTTCCCACGGCAAGGACACGCCGTCCGGCCACTGGGAGATCGCCGGCACGCCGGTGATGTTCGACTGGGGTTACTTCCCGGCCGAGGGCGAGGCGTTTTCCCCCGAACTGGTCGAGGCGATCTGCCGCGAGGCGGAGCTTCCCGGCATTCTCGGCAACTGCCACGCATCGGGCACGGAGGTCATCGCCAGGTTCGGCGAGGAGCATATCCGGACCGGCAAGCCAATCTGCTACACGTCCTCGGATTCGGTCTTCCAGATCGCCGCCCACGAGACGCATTTCGGGCTCGAGCGTCTGCTGTCGTTGTGTCAGATCGTGCGCCGCCTGATCGATCCGCTCAATATCGGCCGGGTCATCGCAAGGCCCTTCGTCGGCGAGACGCCCGCCACCTTCCAGCGCACCGGCAACCGCCGCGATTATTCCGTGCTGCCGCCGGAGCCGACATTGCTCGACCGCCTCGTCGAGGCCGGACGCTCGGTGCACGGCGTCGGCAAGATCGGCGACATCTTCGCCCACCAGGGCGTGTCCCGCGTCATCAAGGCGAACGGCAACATGGCGCTGATGGATGCGACGCTGAAGGTCATGGACGAGGCAGCGGACGGCGACCTGGTGTTCAGCAATTTCGTCGATTTCGACATGCTCTACGGCCACCGCCGCGACGTGCCGGGCTATGCCGCGGCGCTCGAGGCCTTCGACCGGCGGCTGCCCGAGGTGCATCGCAAGCTCAAGCCCGGCGACATGGTGCTGATGACCGCCGACCATGGCTGCGACCCGACCTGGCGCGGCACGGACCATACGCGCGAGCGCGTGCCGATCATGGCCTTCGGCCCCGGCATCAAGTCGCGCATGATCGGGATTCGCAACACCTATGCCGATATCGGCGAGACGGTTGCCGCCCATCTCGGTATTCCGGCCGGGCGTCACGGACGGAGCTTCCTTTGACGGCACATCTGAAGAAGGCCGAACTCCACTGCCACGTGGAGGGCGCTGCACCGCCGGCACTGACGATCGCGCAGGCGGAGAAATACGGCGTGGAAACCGACGGCTTTGTCAAGGACGGCGCCTATGTGTGGAACGATTTCACCAGCTTCATCGCATGCTATGATTTCGTCGCCTCGGTCTTTCGCACGGCCGAGGACTATGCGGCGCTGGCCGAGGCCTATCTTCTCGAGCTTGCGGCCGCCAATACGATCTATAGTGAGCTGTTCATTTCGCCGGACCATGGCGAGGCCGTCGGCCTGTCGCCCGACGACTATGTCGGCGGACTTGCGGCGGGTATCCTGTCGGCCAAGCAAAAGACCGGTATCGAATGCCGCATGGTGATCATCGGCGAACGGCATCTGGGGCCGGGAAACGTGCTTGCCCGCGCCAAATGGGCGGCGAAGTTCGACCATCCGCTGGTGACCGGTTTCAACATGGCCGGCGAGGAGCGGATGAACCGGGTGGCCGACTATGCGCCGGCCTTCGACATCGTGCGCGAGGCGGGCCTCGGCCTCACCATCCATGCCGGCGAGTTGTGCGGGGCCTTCTCCGTCGCCGATGCGCTGGATCTGGTGAAGCCGAGCCGCATCGGCCACGGCGTGCGGGCGATCGAGGACGTGGATCTGGTGAAGCGTCTGGCCGACCTCGGCACGGTGCTGGAGGTCTGCCCAGGATCGAACATCGCGCTCAAGGTCTTTCCCGACTATGCCAGCCATCCGCTCCGGCGTTTCGTCGAGGCCGGGGTGCGTGTGACGCTCAATTCCGACGATCCGCCGTTCTTCCACACGTCGCTTGCCGCCGAATACGCGACGGCGTCGAAGGTGATGGGTTTCTCCGACGCGGAGATCAACGCGATGACGCGGACGGCGATCGAGGCGGCCTTCGTCGACGAACCGACCCGGCAGGCGCTGCTCGCCCGGCTTTGAACGTCCGCGCCTGGGGATGAGCGGGCAAAATTCAACGACGCCCTTGCGGGCGCCCGAGGGAATGTGGAAAACATTTCCTGTCACAAAAGAAGAATAGAAGGGCCCGACCATGGACGGCGTCACAGTCATCAATCACCCGCTGGTACAGCACAAGCTCACCATCATGCGCCGCAAAGAAACCTCGACGTCGAGCTTCCGCCGGCTGCTTAGGGAAATCTCCACGCTGCTCTGCTACGAGGTGACGCGTGACCTGGAACTGACCATGGAGACGATCGAGACGCCGCTGACGACCATGCAGTCGCCGGTGCTCGAGGGCAAGAAGCTGGTCTTCGCCTCGATCCTGCGGGCCGGCAACGGCCTTCTGGAAGGTATGCTGGAGCTAGTTCCCGCCGCTCGCGTCTCGCATATCGGCGTCTATCGCGACCACGAAACACTGCAGCCGGTCGAGTATTACTTCAAGGCGCCCGATGCGCTGGACGAGCGCCTGATCATCGTCGTCGACCCGATGCTCGCCACTGGCAATTCGTCGATTGCCGCGGTCGACAAGCTCAAGGAGCGCGGCGCGAAGAACATCCGCTTCCTCTGCCTGCTCGCGGCGCCTGAAGGCATCAAGCATTTCCGCGAGGCGCATCCGGATGTGCCGGTCTTCACCGCGGCGATCGACAGCCATCTCAACGAGAAGGGCTATATCATGCCTGGCCTCGGCGATGCCGGCGACCGCATGTACGGGACGAAATGAAACCTTAACCAGTTTGCCGAGATCACGGCCCGGAACGGCAGTTCCGGGCCGTTTTCGTTTGCGCTTTAGCGGCTTTTCAACCGGGATGGGCTAACAGACTCCAAGAGGCTGAGACAGACGGGAGACATGCCATGCTGATGCGCGCAATCGGGCTGGTTTTCGTGGCGACGGTTCTGGCGACGCAAGTGCCGGGTGCCTTCGAGGCCTGGCAGAAACCCGTCTCCCAGGGCGGCACCGGCGAAACCCCTGCCCCGACGCCCGTGGCGGTCGCTCCGGCGGGAACGACGATCCTGGAAGCCGACGCAACGGGCCACTATCGTGGCACGTTCAGGCTCAACGGCAAGGCAACGGAAGCCATGGTCGACACCGGGGCATCGCTGGTGGCGATCAACGAGACGACCGCGCGGCGCATCGGGGTCAGCATCGCCTCGCTCGACTTCAAATATCCGATCAGCACGGCCAACGGCGAGACCCGCGCCGCGCATATCCGCCTGCAGCGCGTCGAGATCGGCTCGGTCCGGGTCGAGGATGTCGACGCCTTCGTGCTGCGCGACAAGGCGCTGTCCGGCACGTTGATCGGCATGAGTTTCCTCAAGCGCCTGGGCGCCTACTCCGCCGAAGGCGACCGCCTGCGACTGGAGCGGTGAAAGGCGAGCGCCCCCGCCTCTCGCCTCAAGATTCAGCTGATGCGCTTGCCGATGACTGGACGCAGAACCGGCTTCTCGTCGGCAATGCCATAGCTTGCCGTCACCATCTGCGCGGCGCGCTCGCCGCTGTCTCGGTCATTGGCATGCACGGTGGCGATCAGATCGCCCTTCGACACGGCCGTGCCGAGCGGAACGAGACCCGTCAGGCCGACGCGATGGTCGATGGAATCCGTCGGCCGCTGGCGTCCGCCGCCAAGGGCGACGACGCAGAGACCGAGGCCGCGGGTATCGGCCGAAGCGATATAGCCGTCGGACTTGGCAAGCACCGGAATCTCGATCGCGGCCTTCTGCAGGTAACGATCCGCACGGTCCATGAAGTCGACCGGGCCGCCCAGCGTATGCACCATGCGGCCGAACAGTTCGGCAGCCTTGCCCGAGGCGAGTACATCACGGCACCGGGTCAGGCCGGTCTTGAGATCGGCGACGGCACCGGCATTCACCAGCATCTCGGCGCCGAGCGCCAGCGTCACTTCCTCGAGCCGCGTGCCGGCCTTGGCGCCGCGGAGGAAGTCGACTGCGTTCTGCACTTCGACGGCATTGCCCGCCGCATCGGCAAGCGGCTCGTTCATGTCGGTCAGAAGGGCCGTGGTGCGCACGCCGGCGCCATTGGCGACGGCCACCAGCGAACGGGCCAGCGCCTCGGCATCCTCGGCCTTGGCCATGAAGGCGCCGTTGCCGACCTTGACGTCGAGGACCAGGCTTTCGAGGCCCGCAGCCAGCTTCTTCGACAGGATGGAGGCAGTGATGAGCGGAATGGATTCCACGGTCGCGGTGACGTCGCGGATGGCATAGAGGCGCTTGTCGGCCGGCGCGAGGTCGCCCGTCTGGCCGATGATAGCGCAGCCGACCTCATCCACCACCCTGCGGAAGGTCGCGGCATCGGGCATCACGTCATAGCCGGGGATCGACTGCAACTTGTCGAGCGTGCCGCCAGTATGGCCGAGGCCGCGGCCGGAGATCATCGGCACGGCAAGCCCGCAGGCGGCAACGATCGGCGCGAGCATCAGCGAGACATTGTCGCCGACGCCGCCGGTCGAATGCTTGTCGGCGATCGGCTTGCCGACGCCTGCCCAGGACAGGACCTCGCCGGAATCGCGCATGGCGATCGTCAGCGCGACGATTTCCTCCGGCGTCATGCCCTTGAAGAACACCGCCATGGCAAAGGCCGCGACCTGCCCTTCCGAGATGGTTTCCTGGCTGAGCCCCTCGACGAAGGCGGCGATCTCGGCTGCGGTGAGCACGCCGCCGTCACGCTTGCGGCGGATGATTTCCTGGGGGAGCATGGATCAGTATCCCGTATTGTCGGCGGTCGACCGGCCACCGCCGAGCACCGTGAGAATATCGTCGAGCAGCCCGGAGGCGCCGAAGCGGAAGGTGGACGGCATGACCCAGTCCTCGCCGAGGATGGTATCGGCAAGCCGCAGGTAGAGGCCAGCATCGGCGACGCTCGCAATGCCGCCGGCCGGCTTGAATCCGACTTTCCGGCGGCTGTCGCGAATGGCCTGGAGCATGATGTCGGCCGCCTCGAGCGTCGCATTGACGGCGACCTTGCCGGTGGAGGTCTTGATGAAGTCGGCGCCCGCGGCGATCGCCAGTTCGGAAGCGCGGCGGATGAGACCCGTGTCCTTGATCTCGCCGGTCTCAAGGATGGTCTTGAGCACGACAGGTTCCGGACACGCGGCACGCACCGCCTCGACCATCGCCGTCACGGCCGCTTCGTCGCCGGCGATGAGAGCCCGGTAGGGGATGACCAGATCGATCTCATCGGCGCCGTCGGCGATCGCTTCGCGGGTTTCGGCCAGCACGTCCTCGAGCTTCAGGTCGCCGGAGGGAAAATTGACCACGGTTGCGATGCGGACCGGGCTTTCCGGCCCGAGCAGCGTGCGGGCGCGGGCGATGAAACGCGGCCAGATGCAGATCGCGGCAGTATGGCCATAGGGCGTTACCGCCCGGGCGCACAGCGCGTCGATCTGCTGCGGCGTGCAGTCGTCCTTGAGATTGGTGAGATCGACCAGGGCCAGTGCCCGGGCCGCGGTTGCCCGCGCTTCGTGACTATCCAAGTTCCGTCCCTCCGCCCGCAATCATCCTCTTGAGGATGGCGGCCAATCGCTTGCCACCGATGGGAGCCATGTCCTTGGTCTCGGCATGACTGAGTTCGGCCCCGGTCATTCCCGCCCCGTAATTGGTGATAACCGATGCGGCCGCGACGCGCAGCCCGAAAAAGCGCGCGAGGATGACTTCCGGCACCGTCGACATGCCGACGGCATCGGCCCCGAGGATACGCGCCATGCGGATCTCGGCCGGCGTTTCGAAGCTCGGGCCGGAGAACCACATATAGACTCCGGAGGACAATGGGATGCCCTCCTCCGACGCCGCCCGCTGCATGGCGGCCGCGAGATCGGCATCGTAGGCGGAGGTCATGCCGACGAAACGGCTGTCGCTCCCCTCGCCGATCAGCGGGTTGACGCCTGAAAAATTGATGTGGTCGCTGATCTGCATGACCGAGCCCGGCGGCAGGTCGTCGCGTAGCGATCCGGCGGAATTGGTGAGAATCAGCGACTGCACGCCAAGCCCGCGCAGCACTTCGATCGGCACGCGCATGGCATTCGCGTCGCCGTGTTCGTAGTAATGGATGCGGCCGGCCAGCATGATCACCGGCTCTTGGTCGAGATAGCCCGCCACCAGTTCGCCGGCGTGCCCGGACACGCCGCTCACCGGAAAGCCGGGCAGATCATGGTAGGAGACGCGGATCGGATCGCGGATCTCCTCGACCAGCGAGCCGAGGCCCGATCCGAGCACGATGCCGTAGCGCGGCAGAAGGCCGTCCAGCCGGTCGACGAGGAAGTTGATCGCCTCCCTCATCCGAGGATATCCGTCTTGAAGGAGAAGGGCAGCAGTTCGTCCATGGTCATCGTCTTCTGCACGCCGACCTCGTCGCACAAATAGATCTTCGTGCCAGCCTCTGCGAACTCGGCGATCTTCTGGCGGCAGCCGCCGCACGGCGGGCAGAGCGCCATCTTCTCGGCGATCACCGCCATTTCGACGATCTTCTTCGCCCCACCCATGATCATGCAGCCGATCGCCGTCGGTTCGGCGCACCAGCCCTGCGGGAAGGACAGGTTCTCGATGTTGGCGCCGGTGTAGATCCGGCCGTCGTCGGCGCGGATGGCCGCCCCGACCGGGAACTTCGAATAGGGCGCGTGGGCGAAGCGCATGGCGTCGCGCGCGGCCTCGAACAGGTCATGGGACATATGGGTCAACGCTCCTTCACATAGGGCACGCCACCGGCCTTGGGCGGGTTGGCGGAGCCGATCAGGCCGGCCAGCAGGATGCAGGTGAGGATGTAGGGCAGCGCCTGGAAGATCTGTACCGGCACCTCGCCGATGCCGGGAACCGTCTTGCCCTGCATGAAATTGGCCAGCGCATCGAGGAAGCCGAACAGCAGGCAGGCAAGCAGCACCGGAACCGGCCGCCACTTGGCGAAGATCAGCGCGGCGAGCGCGATATAGCCCTTGCCGGCGGACATGTTGTTGATGAAGGCCGCCGACTGGGCGATCGCCAGATAAGTGCCCGAGAAGCCGCAGAGGAAACCGGCGACCAGAACGGCGCGATAGCGCAGCCAGGTGACCGAGATGCCGGCGGTGTCGACGGCGCCCGGATTTTCGCCGACGGCGCGCAGGCGAAGGCCGAAACGGGTGCGATAGAGCACCCACCAGGAGATCGGCACGGCGAGGAAGGCGAGATAGGTCAGCAGATTGTTGCCGGAGATGACGTTGGCATAGAGCGGGCCGACGATCGGCACGTCGCGGATCAGGTCGACGCCTGGAAGCGTGATCGGCGAGAAACGCGCATCGGCGGTAAGACCGGGGGTGCGGCCGCCCTGGCGGAACCAGGCATGGCCGAGCACGGCGGTGAGACCGGCGGCGGCGAAGTTGATCGCCACGCCGGAGACGATCTGGTTGCCGCGATTGGTGATCGAGGCGAAGCCGTGGACCAGCGAGAAGGCGAGCGACACGCCGATGCCGGAGGCAAGCCCGAGCCACGGCGAGCCGGTCATGTAGGCGGCGGTGGCGGCGGCGAAGGCCGCGGCCAGCATCTTGCCCTCGAGCCCGATGTCGAAGATGCCGGAGCGTTCGGAAAACAGGCCGGCCAGCGCGGTGAAGATCAGCGGGATCGACAGGCGGACGGTGGAGCCGAGGATGCTGACGAGAATGTCGAAGTAATCCATGTCGCTCACCTCACGCTTTGACGATTTGCTGGTAGATGCGCACGATCGTCGGCCGGAACATGTATTCGAGCGCGCCGGCGAACAGGATCACCAGACCCTGGATCACCATGATCATGTCACGGGTGATGGTGGGCATGTCGAAGGACAGTTCCGCACCTCCCTGGTAGAGCACGCCGAACAGGATCGCGGCGAGCACGATGCCGATCGGATGGTTGCGGCCCATCAGCGAGACGGCAATGCCGACGAAGCCGGCGCCGCTGACGAACTCGACCTGCAGGCGGGCAGACGCACCCATCACCGGATTGAGCGCCATCATCCCGGCAAGGCCGCCGGAGATCAGCATGGTGATGATGACGATCTTCACATAGGGAATGCCGGCATAGGCGGCGACCGAACGGCTGATGCCGAGGGTGCGCATCTCGTAGCCGAGCTTGGTGCGCCAGATCAGCACCCATACGAGCACGCACATGACGAGCGCGATCAGGAAGGAGACGTTGAGGGGCGCGGGGCCGAGCTTCAGGCCGAACATGGCCATCAGCCAGTCGAGCTTGGGCAGCTGTCCGCCTTCGAGGAAGGTGCGGGTTTCCGGCGCCATCTTGCCGGGCACGATCAGCACATGCACCAGCACATAGTTCATCAGTGACGAGATGATGTAGTTGAACATGATCGTCGTGATGACGATGTGGCTGTTGCGCTTGGCCTGCAGCCAGGCGGGGATGGCGGCGCCCGCAGCGCCGAACAGGGCTGCGGCACAGATGGCAAGCGGCATGGTCACGTACCACGGCACGTAGTGGTCGAGCGACAGGGCGACCAGGGCTGCGCCGAGGCCGCCGAGATAGGCCTGGCCTTCGGAGCCGATGTTGAACAGGCCGGCATGATAGGCGACCGCGACGGATAGCCCGGTGAAGATGAAGTTGGTGGCGTAGAACAGGGTGAAGCCGATGCCTTCGCCGCGTCCGAGCGCGCCGGCCAGCATCAGCTTCAGGGCTTCATAGGGGTCCTCGCCGATGATCCAGACCACGAGACCGGAGACCAGGAAGGCGAGGACGAGGTTGATCAGCGGGATCAGCGCATAGTTGATCCAATTCGGCAGCGGTACGGAAGCGGTGCTCATCAAAACCTCATGCGGCAATACCGGCCATCATCAGGCCGAGCGTCTGTTCACCGGTTTCCGGGCTCTTCTCGCCGACGATCTTGCCGGCGAACATCACCAGGACGCGGTCGGAGAGCGAGCGGATCTCGTCGAGCTCGACCGACACCAGCAGCACCGCCTTGCCGGCGTCGCGCGTCTCGATGATCCGGCGATGGATGAATTCGATGGCGCCGATGTCGACGCCGCGGGTCGGCTGGCCGACGACCAGAAGCTTCGGGTCGCGCTCGATCTCGCGGGCGACCACAATCTTCTGCTGGTTGCCGCCGGAGAAATTGGCGGTCTTCAGCCGCGGATTGGGCGGGCGGATGTCATATTTCTCGATCTCGTCGACGGCCGCCTTGCGCACCGCATCCGGATTGAGCCATGCGCCCTTGCCGTAGCGGGCGTCACGATGATAGCCGAGAATGGCGTTCTCCGCCTCCTCAAAGGCCAGTACGAGGCCCATGTGATGGCGGTCTTCCGGGATATGGGCGAGGCCCAAGCCGCGCAGCCGCGCCGGGTCGAAGCCCGTCACGGGCTGGCCGCAGAACAGGATCTCGCCGGAGGTCGGCTTGCGGATACCGGTGATGGCCTCCAGCAGTTCGCTCTGGCCGTTGCCCGCGACGCCGGCAATACCAAGGATCTCGCCGGAGCGCACATCGAAGGAGACGTTGTCGACCATGGTGACGCCGCGATTGTCCTTCACCGTCAGGTTGCGCACCGAAAGGAAGACCTCGCCGGGATTGGAATCGCCCTTGTCCACATGCAGCAACACGCGGCGTCCGACCATCAGTTCGGCCAGTTCCTCGACCGTCGTCTCGGACGTCGTGCGGGTCGCGACGATCTCGCCGCGGCGCATGACCGACACCGTGTCGGTGATCGCCATGATCTCGCGCAGTTTATGGGTGATGAGGATGACCGTCTTGCCCTGGTCACGCAGCACGCGCAGGATCTTGAACAGGTGGTCGGCTTCGGCGGGGGTGAGCACGCCGGTCGGCTCGTCGAGGATCAGGATCTCGGCGCCGCGATACATGGCTTTCAAGATTTCCACGCGCTGCTGCAAGCCGACGGGAAGCTCCTCTACCACCGCATCCGGGTCGACCTCGAGTTCATAGTCGGCCTCGAGTTTCTTCAAGGCGTCGCGCGCCGCATCCGTGCCCTTGCCGAGCAGGGGGCCGCCCTCGGCACCGAGCATCAGGTTTTCCAGCACGGTGAAATTCTCGACCAGCATGAAGTGCTGGTGCACCATGCCGATGCCGGCGGCGATCGCCGACTGGCTGTCGCGGATGGCGACCGGCTTGCCGTCGATGCGGATCTCGCCGCTGTCGGCATGGTAGAAGCCGTAGAGGATCGACATCAGCGTCGACTTCCCGGCACCGTTTTCGCCGATTATGCCGTGGATCGAGCCCTTGGCCACGGTGAGGTTGATGTTCTTGTTAGCGTGCACCGCACCGAACTTCTTGTCTATGCCGATCAGCTCGATCGCCGGTGCCTGGCTCATATCACTCATTCCGGTCCCCCAGACATGGAAAGGGCGCAAGGCGGATAAAACGACCGCCTTGCGCCCGCATCAGATCACTTCGGGCAGGAATTGTCCGACATATAGTCGTGAACCTTGATGGTTCCGGCAATGATGTCGGCCTTGGCCTTTTCGACGGCTGCCTTCATGTCATCGGTGATGAGCTTGGCGTTGTTGTCGTCGAGCGCGTAGCCGACGCCGTCTTCCTTGACGCCGAGCGCCTGGACGCCGGGGGTGAACTTGTCACCCTTGCTGTCGGCATAGGCGTTGTAGACGGCGAGGTCGACACGCTTGACCATCGAGGTCAGCACCGAGCCCGGATGCAGGTGGTTCTGGTTCGAATCGACGCCGATCGACAGCTTGCCGTTGTCGGCAGCGGTCTGCAGCACGCCGAGACCGGTCGCACCGGCTGCCGCGTAGATGACGTCGGCGCCCTGGTCGATCTGGTTCTTGGTGAGTTCGCCGCCACGAACCGGGTCGTTCCAGGCCGCACCGGTCGTGCCGGTCATGTTCTGGAAGACCTGGATGTCGGCCTTGGCTGCGCGGGCGCCCTGCTCGTAGCCGCATTCGAACTTGCGGATCAGCGGGATGTCCATGCCGCCGACGAAGCCGACCTTGCCGGTCTTCGACGCCATGCCGGCGAGAACGCCGACGAGATAGGACCCTTCCTCTTCCTTGTAGACGACCGAGCGGACGTTCGGCAGATCGACGACGGAGTCGACGATGACGAACTGGGTGTCGGGGAATTCGGCGGCAACCTTTTCGATCGCCGAGGTCCAGGCGAAGGACACGGCCACGACCGGGTTATAGCCCTTGGAGGCGAAGTTGCGGATCGCCTGCTCGCCCTGCGTATCGCCGGTCGGTTCGAAGTCGCGATAGTCGATGCCGGTCTCGGCCTTGAACTTTTCCGCTCCGGCGTAGGCTGCTTCGTTGAACGACTTGTCGAACTTGCCGCCCGTGCCATAGACGAGCGCCGGCTTGACGTCGGCGGCGAGCGCCGTTGCCGACATCGCGGCCAAGGCAAAGAGACTCAAAAGGGTTTTCTTCATTTTGCAGCCCTGTTGTTGCTATTGATCTTGTTGGGTCCTCCCGCAAGCGCTTTGACACGCATGTCTGCGGAACCACCGACCCCTTTTCCAGGGGCCTGGCTGGACGCATCCTTGCATGGCTTTTGGAAAAATTCACCCGATTTTTTTCAACTGGTAAAGAATAGTCGAACGGGCGATTTTTTCGCCCACCGCGCCGAAAATTCAGCCAGATCAAAGGGCTCGCTGCCGCTCGCGCAGGCACATCGCACTCAGTCGGCGGCGGGAAGCGGGCAGGCCACGCCGAGGCCGCGAAGCGCGCAATGGCCACCCGGATTCTTCGCCAGATACTGCTGATGATAGTCCTCGGCATAGTAGAACGGGCCGGCCGGCGCGATCTGCGTCGTCACCGTCTGCTTGCGGCCCGCCGCGACCAGCGCCTGCTGAAAGGCATCGCGGACCCTCAGCGCCGCGTCGATATCGTCGGCGGTCTCGGCATAGATCGCAGAGCGGTAGGTGGTGCCGATATCATTGCCCTGGCGCATGCCCTGGGTCGGGTCGTGCGCCTCGAAGAAGACCCGGAGCAGGCCCTCGAGCGTCACGATCTTCGGATCATAGACGACCTTGACCACCTCGGCGTGACCGGTCAGTCCCGTGATCGTCTCCTGGTAGGTGGGGTTCGGAGTAACGCCGCCCTGGTAACCCACGGCAGTGACATGGACGCCGGGCACCTTCCACAGCAGGCGCTCGGCGCCCCAGAAGCAGCCCATGCCGAGATAGATGATCCGGAGGCCTTCGGGGTAAGGCCCTTTCAGGGGACGACCGGAGACGAAGTGGGTCTCGGCCGTCGCCAACGGCTCGGCCCGGCCGGGAAGCGCCGTCTCGGCGGTCGGCATGGTCATCTTCTTGTTGAACATGTCGATCAGGAACATCAGGCTCTCCTTGCGAAGGCGGGCCGCGCCTTCGGATATGACGACCCGAACGGCATCAGGCAGCGAAACGTCCGGCAGGCGACGGCTTCTTGTAGCCGATCATCCAGAGTATCAGCGCAAGGCTGAGAAGCACGGCAAAGGCGGGCTGCGGCAACAACCAGGCGTCGAACATCTGCCAGACGGCGGCACCGACCCTGTCTTCCACCACGGCGCGGAACCGGACCAGCGAGGTCGGACCGATCTCCACCCAGGCCAGGCGAAGCGGGGTTACGACGAATTGCGAGGCGGAGACCGAGGCAATCGAATCCATGACGCCGGCGATCACCGCAAGGCACAGAGCAACAAAACTCCCCATACGGAACACGAACCGCACCATCCCATCCCCACTTTCACGCCATGCGCTCAGGCCGCATGCCCCTCACATGCACCCGCGCATCGCCGCGAACCAGCTAATAGATAGGCTTTTGACCGGGCAAGTCAAAAAACCGTCAGATTTCGGTTGATCGCCGGGAAATCCTCGTTATATATCGCGCCCGACCGGCCGCTTCACCCAAACGATGCGCCGGATCTTACGGACAGGTGGCCGAGTGGTTTAAGGCGCACGCCTGGAACGCGTGTGTACGTGAAAGCGTACCGAGGGTTCGAATCCCTCTCTGTCCGCCATTCGTCGCTCAACATATTGATTTAACGCCATTAGGGCGGGAGATATGTACGGCGCCCCACAAATTCACCTGTGCTGCACTGAGCTCAAACCTTGGACCGTCGCGAACTAGGTTCTGTGTTTCAGAGAATAGTTTGCCGCTTGTCTTCGTTGGCCCCTCTATTCGACCGGTTATTCAGCCAGTCAGGAAGACCCTTCTCAACCGTTGAGCCGCGAATGCCAGTTCCAGGCGGAGTGGACAATATCTTCGATGCCATATCGAGGCTCCCAGCGGAGCACCGCGCGCGCGACCTCGTTGCTGGCTACCAGCGACGGCGGGTCGCCCGGACGGCGTTCCGAGTGAACGACCTGGAGCGGCCGGCGGGTAAGAGTTTCGATCGCACCGATCAGCTCCTTGACACTGGTCCCGGTTCCCGTGCCGAGATTGATCGCGGTTGTCTCCCCACCCTTGAGAAGATAGTCCAGCGCCTTGACATGAGCGTCGGCAAGATCGTTCACATGAATGTAGTCACGGATACAGGTCCCGTCGCGGGTTTCGTAGTCCGATCCGTAGATCGAGAACGACGGGCGGCGCCCGAGCGCAGCGTCGATGGCAAGCGGGATCGCATGAGTCTCCGGAGAATGCCATTCGCCGATCCGCGCTTCGAAGTCTGCGCCTGCGGCATTGAAATAGCGCAGCATCACCGAGCGCAGACGATTGCACGTTGCGTAGTCCCATAGCGCTTGTTCGAGCACGAACTTCGTTCGCCCATACGGATTGATCGGCCTTTGCGGATGCCGCTCATCCAATGGAAGCGTTTCGGGCATGCCATAGGTGGCGCAGGACGACGAGAAGACAAAGGAGCGTATGTCCGCTTTGATCAGGGCACCGAGAAGATTCAGCGCACCCGAGACGTTCACGTCGTAGAAGGCTTCGGGATCCTTGAACGACTGCCCGACCTCGATCAAGCCGGCGAAATGAAGCGCGGCGATCGGTTTGTGGCGCTTGAGTACGTCGTCCAAGGTGTCGCGATCTCGGATGTCACCTTCCTCCACTGGCCCCCATTTGACGCATTCGGGATGACCGCTGGAGAAGTTGTCGTAGACCAAAGGGGTGTAGCCCCTCTCCGCAAGAGCGAGGCAGGTATGCGATCCGATATAGCCGGCACCGCCTACGACGAGGACCGTTTTGTCTGACATTCATCAATCCTCATTGATGCCGACGGGACCGAGAGGGAACAACCGGCAATTTCGTTGCTCTATGGTTCGCTCGATGGCCAACAAAGCCGCGACTTCCTTGGCCTTTCTTTCTGTCTGCACAGGAGGCGTGTTTAGCCTGATGTGTCCTGCTATCCGCCGGGTACCCGATGTCGGAAGCGAAGCTCTTTACTCAGCGAACGGTTCAGAGCCTTGCCAGTTGACCGCTGAGGTGATCGGCGAGCCTGATCGCAAACGCCAGGATCATCAGCGTCGGGTTGGCGTGACCGCTTGTGGGGAAGACTGATCCACCGGCAATGTAGAGATTGGGCAGGCCATGAACCTTGCAGTTCTCATCGACCGCGCCGGTCTTCGGGCTGACCGACATTCTCGTCGTGCCGAGCGTATGCGCCATGTCGATGATGACGATATCCTGCGGCCGCCGTTCAACTGCCCAGTCCTCGAGTTCCGGCGTCGGGAGAGCGGCACTCGCCAGGGCGTCGCGTGAGAGCTCTGCGATCCTCAAAAGCGTCTGGCGTTCGCGGCCATTGATGCGCCAATCGGCCCTGGCGAGCGGGACGCCGAACCTGTCCCGTCGCGTGCTTAGGCTGATTCTGCTGTCGGGGTCCGGGGCTTGCTCGCAGATTGCCTCCATTCGCAGACCTACCAGCTTGTGCGGGAGGCCCCGGTTCTGGAATTCGTCAGCAACCATGTTCGGCGAGAACCTGATCGCGGTATTGACCACGAGATCCTTGACGACCTTGGGTGTCCGCTCGTCCGAGAGGATCCGCATTCCGGTCCCCCTGACGATCAAACCTGAGCCGGCCGCGACCGACCGAAGGTCGCGTCCCGGGTTCTTGCTGCGCCGGCGCAACAGATTCTTGAGGGCGTCCCATGGATCGTCCGGAGCCCGCTCCGTGGCGAAATAGACCGCGGCATTCAGTAGCCCTTCGCGCTGCTGTATCTCGGGCGTCAGCGCCAGGCCGTGCATGAACATGTGTGCGCGGCCTTTGTGGGACACGCCGAAGAAGCCAAAGAGCTTGGCCACGCTAGCCATCCGCTCGCTCGGAAACCGTCCGACCCGTGCGGCCGCATGGTCAATCAGATATCGCCCGACGACATCGTACTGATTGCCGATTCCTTGCGCATGGACATCGTTGGACGCCAGCAGGAGCCGCGCGTTCTCGATGCCACTTGCGGCCACGACACACATCCTGGCCTCGATCCTGGCACGCTTGCCTTTGATGCTTGTCACATCGACGTGTGAGAACCGTGATCCGTCGGCGCTGAGGCCGATATGCGTGACCGATGCATCGAGAAGAACACGCGTGTTCTGCGGCCTTTGCGCGAGCAATTCCCTGCCGAAACGCATGACGTCCAGCCGATCAATTCGCGAGCGGGCGAACTGCCAGTAGAAGGACTGGAGCCCCTCCCTGTCGAAACGGCCGGGCGGTGCAATGGGGCTAAGGTTCAGAACCTCCATCGCGCGCTCGACATACGCATCGATTTGGCTCCGATCAACGGGCCAGCCGGAATGGGTCACCCAAGGACGTACCTGGAAGTCTATCGCGTCGAACGGGGCGGATTTCCCCGCCCAAGCATGCGTCGATCCCCCCAGCGCCCGACAGCGCACGCCGAAGGGCTGTGTCTCGTGCGACCAGAAACCAGCTTGCGAGCCGTGAAACTCCTTGCGTTTGCTGAATTGCGCGTCCGTGCGTGGTTCGCCCACATTCTCGACCTCGTTGAGCGCCGAATGCTCCGGATCCTCAAATTCGAGCCCACTTTCAGCGACTAGAACCCGCTTCCCAGTGCGCGCGCACTGTGCGGCGATCGTCAGACCTGCAGGGCCCGCACCGACGACCACAAGATCCACCGCGATGACCGAATTGTCCTCAAGTTCGGCCAAATACTCGATCTTCATTGCAAATCCGGTTCCCCCGCTGCCACAGGCGGCACGTCGCAGCCGATTTCGATCCCCCCATGTTTCCGAATTTCCCGCTTGGTTGCCAAGGAGTACCAGGCGTC
This sequence comes from Allorhizobium sp. GW101-3B10, assembly GCF_059424725.1. Taxonomy (NCBI): domain Bacteria; kingdom Pseudomonadati; phylum Pseudomonadota; class Alphaproteobacteria; order Hyphomicrobiales; family Rhizobiaceae; genus Allorhizobium; species Allorhizobium sp. GW101-3B10. The sequence goes on from NZ_JBWKZR010000001.1 coordinate 3,660,060, forward strand.
TAAGTCCTAGCGATTCTGGCTATTGTTGCGTGAACCAAAGGAGTAGCGCACGGTCATCCAGAGCGCGCGCGGCGGCGCAGGCGGCTTCTCATACGCGACGGAGACCCTGCTATCAGTCCGATGTGAAACGACCGCCGCAGAACGCCAAGGAAAACCGCATCGGCCGTTCCGAGGCATGAATCGAACTCCCCGGAAACAGAAGCGATCAATGTCTTGGTTGCGGTGGGGCACCACTGTGCGCAGTGAACCATGAAGAACCGCGACACCAGCAACCATGCCCTGCAGCTTCTGACCGCATCGACCATGTTCTCCAGTGCTGCGCGACAGCAGCGGAAGGCCCGTTCACTGTTCGGAAAAGGCCCGCGACATGCTGTCCGTGACCGGCTTTGCGATATAGCTGAAGAATGTTCTTTCGTTGGTTTGGATCAACACCTCCGCCGGCATGCCAGGCGTTGGTGCGAAGTTGTGGACTTTCGCCAGCTCGGTCGGGGAAACATTGATGCGCGCGAGATAGGCGTCGCGACTGGCACCAGCAGGATTTCTATCTTGCAGGGCGTCAGCCGAAACGTAGAAAACTTCGCCCTTGAGCACCGGTGTCGTTCGCTGGTTGAGCGCAATTAGACGGATGGTCGCGATCTGGCCAACCTTCACGCTGTCGATGTCGTTGCGCGGCACCTGCGTTTCGATGATCAGAGGTACTCCGGCAGGGAGTATTTCGAGAATGGGTTTGCCGCTCTCGATGACGCCGCCCGTGGTATGATAATAAATGCGGATGACGGTGCCGGTAGTCGGCGCATCAATTGTGGCACGTGCAAGAATGTTGTCCGCTTCGCGCAGCTGTTCGCGAACGGTGTCTCGTTCGCTCTGTATCGATTGCAACCGCTCCAGTGCCTCCTCGCGATAGGTGCCCCGCGTCCGCAGGATTTCCTGTTTTCCCTTCACCAGTTGGGCTTTCGTTTCCGAAACCTCGGCCTCAAGCCGCCCGATCTGCCCTTCCGTCTCGGCGATCGCTCTTTCGATGGACCTCACCTCGTTGGCCCGTATCAGACCCTTGGACAGCAGGGTCTTCTTGTTTTGGTGCTCTTGCATGAGCAGTTCCAGTTGTCGCACGGTGGCATTGCGTTGGCGGGTATAGCCGACTTCGCGAAATTGCAGCGCCTGAATGTTCTGTTCGAGCAGAGAAAGGTCGCCGGAGAGCTTTTGCTGCTGGGCACGGAAATTCAACTGCTGGCTGACGACGATCGACCATACATCGGCATCGTCCTGATATCCCTCGAGCAGCCTCGATAGATCGAGATTTTCGACACCTTCGAACTGCGCCGTCAGGCGGGTTGCAGTCACTTCCAATCTCATGCGGCGGAGAAACAGCTCCCTTCGTTTTGCCTCTGCAGCGGTCTCATCGAGATGCACGAGGGGCTGGCCTTCGATGACCTGATCCCCTTCGTTCACGAGAATTTCCTCGATTATGCCGCCTTCAAGATGTTGGACGATCTTGTTCTGTCCCGTAGCGACGAAGCTGCCCTGCGAGATGACGGCCGCGGCCAGCGGCGCGGTTGCGGCCCAAGTTCCGAACCCTCCGAACGCCGCGCCCATCAGGACGAGGCCGATCGTCGTTTGCTTCCATATCGACCGCGGAACATCTATGTACCATTCGATATCGTGGACCTTGGCTATGTCCGTCATATTCGCGGCTCCTATTGCAGTTGATGACCGAAGGCACCGCCTTCAATGCTGATTCCGCGGGCTTCCATGGCTTTCAGCACATCTGTTCGCATGCCGAAGAGCGCCACCGTGCCATTGACGAGCAGCAGTATCTTGTCGACGCTCGTGAGCAGAGAGGGACGTTGGGTGATAGTGATCATCGTGATCTTCTGCTCCTTGGCATGTTGCAAGGCCCGAAGGAGTGCGGCGTCGCCTGCACCGTCGAGGTTGGAGTTCGGTTCGTCCAGAACGACCAGGTGTGGGTCGCCGAAGAACGCGCGCGCAAGCGCGATGCGCTGTTTCTGCCCCCCTGACAGGGGCGAGCCATCGGAGGCGACCAGGGTTTCATAGCCGTGCGGCAGGGTCGCAATCATCTCATGCACATCCGCCAGCGATGCCGCCCGGTAGATCTGTTCGTCGGTGGCGTCGGGGCGCATGCGGGCAATGTTATCTTTGATCGTACCCGGAAACAGTTGCACGTCTTGAGGCAAGTAGCCGATATTCTCGCCGAACTGCCGCTGGTCCCAATTGCGCAGGTCCATCAGGTCCAGCCGGACATTTCCGGATGTGGGAAGGATTGAGCCCACCAGCATCTTGCCCAATGTGGTCTTTCCGGCGCCCGAGTTTCCGATGATGGCCAGGGAATCACCCGGCTGGAGCGCGAAGGAGATGCCGTTGAGCACCACCCGCTTCGTCCCTTGCGGTACGTAGAGCAGGCGCTCGACGTCGAGGCGCCCTTCGGGTTTCGGCAGGTTGAGACGTTCGAAATTGAAGGGAGAACTTCTGAGCAGGGCGGAAATTCGTCCGTAGGCCGCGCGCGACTGGCTGTACTGGTTCCATCCCTCAATCGCACCCTCGATGGGAGCAAGCGCGCGGCCGGCGATGATGGAGGAAGCGATGACCATGCCTCCGGTCAATTCGCCCTCGATCGCCAGATAGGCACCCCAACCGAGCATCGTCACCTGGGTCAGGAGGCGGGTACCCTTGGAAATGGCCGCAATGGCTATGTTCCTATCCTGCGCGATCACTTGCGACTTCAATGATGTGGCCGTGTCCTTGCCCCATATGTGGACTGCTTCCGGTATCATCGCCAGAGCATTGATGATCTGCGAATTGCGTGTCATCGAATCCAGATAGAGATTGGCTTTCACCTGGGCAGTGTTGGCCTCCGCGAATGGAGCGGCCGTCAGTCGCTGGTTTATCTGCGTCAAGACCAGCAAGAGAATTGCGGTCACAACGACGATGAAACCGAGATGCGGATGAATGAGGAACACGGCGAGCAGGAAGATCGGTGCGGTCGGGGCGTCGAGAAACGCCAGCAGCGTTCTGGACACCAGGAAGGAGCGAACTTGCTGGAGGTCGCCCAGCATCTGGTATTCGCGACCGTTGCTTTGCAGCGATGCGCGGGCAGCCGCGCTTAAGATCGGTGCGCCGAGTTGGGCGGCGACTTCCACTGCGGTGCGCATGAGGATGAAGCGCCGCAAGGCGTCGAACATCGCCTGCAGAATGATGGCTCCGACGATAACCAGCGTCAGCATGATCAAGGTGTCGATCGACCGGCTCGTAAGGACGCGATCGGAAATCTGGAACAGGTAGATCGGTATCGCCAGGACGAGCACGTTGCTCGCAAGCGTAAACAACATGACCACGAACAGATTCTTCCTTACGGCTTTGATGCCCGCCTGAAGGCTGGCATTGAAATCGACTGGACCGAGCCGCTTGTGAAATGTAGCGCCGGCGTCAGCCGGTCCCTTGCCTACGCGCCCCCCGAGTGCATCGCCCTTGGCGGGACGCGCCTCCACCGGGCCGCAATCGCTTTCGATCGTCTTCATGCCCTCGACGACCTTGGCATGAGGCGCATTGCGCCCAGACGGACCGTCACGCCGATCATCGCGCGTTTCGCTTGCGGAAGCTTCAGAGGCTCGTTGATTTGGCGCGCCTAAGCGAAGGTCATACTGGGGGGCAGCGGGCCGCGGGGGGGCCGGTGGTTGACGCGGCTCGGTATCGCACACGGCGTCGGTAGGCGCTTCGATCTTCAAGAATTCATCGACAGCCTTTTCTAACATTGCGTAGACATCGTCCGCCGCATTGTCGCGGTTTCGCCGCAGTCTGTGGTTGTCTGGCTCGATCTCCACCTGATTGGCGGGGCCTTCGAGACGTGTACCGATTTCCAACATAAGTCCCCCTTCAGTATCCGATCAGGCCGTTCAACCCGTCGTTTGCGTGCCCATCATATTCGGCAGGGGTGTACCCGGCCGATTCCGCCCCAAGATCGGGCGGGGCGAGCATCTCATCGTCCAAGAAAAGCACCGCCTCATTGGCGAGCGCGCCCGGGCCGGGAGGACCGAAGTCCGGCTGCTGTGATATGAACTCGGCCTGATAGAGCGTTTCCTGGGAGTATTGTTCACCGCCCACATACGTTCTTCCGAGCGAGTCAAGATCAACAATACTAGCGTTGTTCATGAGCGCGTTGGCGCCTGTCAAAACAGACCAGTTAGCCCCCAGTTGCGGAGCGATCGCGTCCATAGCGAGTGCGATTTGGTCGCTGTCGCCCAGGATGTTGGTCTGGCGGATATAGTTCAGGCTGAGCAGGTCTCCGCTGATGTAGAGCACACGCAGTCCCTGCAGGCCGGCAAACGCATCGTCCGATAGCACCTGGCGCGGCAGGCCTGTCTCGTCGTCCGCAAAGGCATTGGCGGCGTCGAGATAACATTGCGGCAGGCTGTCGAACCGGTCTCCACCGCCAATATTGCTGATGTACGCCTGGTTCCAAAGCAGGTTGCCGCCGGAGGAGATCGTCGCCTCTCCGGTCGTCTGAAAGCCGTCCGTTGCACCGACCCGGTCGTTGTCAAACAGGACGTTCGTCTGGTTGATGATATTGCCGTCGTAGACTGACCCGCCAACAATGATCAGATCATAGGCAAAACCGAGTTCAAAGGCTGACACATGGTTCATGCCGAGGTTGTCGCCGGTAATAATGCTTGAGGTACTGCCGGAGGCTGAGAAGATCCCCACATCATTGTCGCTCATGAAGGTGAACTGCTCCAACCAGTTCACGATCATGAGATCTCCTTGGATCTCGGCCACCGACCAGAATGACGGAAACTGATCGGACGCCGCGGCTTCCTCGTCCGCTGCGTCAATGCGCTCGAATGTCGCGATGTTGAAAAGTTCGTTTCCGCAGTCCTCTACCCACCGCTGGGCGGACGGAGCGACCGCGTCACAATCCCAAATAGCGTTCGTCTGAATGATTGCGTTTACCTCCACATGGTCACCGACCACGGCAGTAACCGTGCCACCGGTCCATATGCTCGTCAGCACGGCGTCGTTCACGAGAGTGTTTCCGCCGGCCTCGATCTCGACCGAAATATCGACGCTGACAGTGCCATCCTCGCCAATCTGGACGTTCGAACCGGAGGCGTTTTCGTTCTCACTCCGATCGAAGGAATAGTGATCCCCAATGTCCGGCGCTTCATCGGCGAGTTGACCGTTGACGTAGATGCCATCGATGTTCTCGTCGTTCATGAAGAGCTGAACATGTTCGCCGTCACCGGAGGCCCCGCTCAACTGCTCAATCACGGTGTCGACGACCGAAATGATCTCGCCCGTAGTTCCCGGCCGCTCCAACTCTCCCAGCGGCGAGTGAGCGGCAACCTCAAGCGCAGCGTCGAGCACATCATTGCTGTCGATCGGGACTGGGTCGAACCTGAGCCCGTGTCCGCCGACACTGACATAATCGTTGTCGGAGAGCACAATGCCCTGGTTGAAGTAATTGGCCACCGAACCCGGGGGGGCGACCTCAGGTGGTACAAATTTCGTCGGGGAGGAGGTGACGACAAGACCAGAGTGAGCCGTCGGGTGAATGATCGCCTGAACCGAGCTCACCGAATCGCTGTTGTCGGCAGAAACACCGTCGGTCCTGCCCGGTCTACCATGAGCGGGCCAAAGGTCTGGCGGTGGAGATTGATACCTCAAACCGGGATCGAAACCGACAAATTCGTAAGGTGCGGAGAATTCCGACAGATGTACTGGCGGCGTGTCGAGGGTTTTGTCTGGAGTCTCGTATGAAAATTCCCTGTAGGCCTCCCTCATGCGCGCATCCTCGACGCTCATGTGAAAGAATCCAACGAAATGGGCTATTTCCTCGGTGATCTTGTCAAGCATGGTGAAGGTATGCTCCCTGTCCCGAATCCGCCCCTGTATCGTTGCTGGGCGGCTTGAGCGGGCTGCGCAGAGACCTGCGCAGCCCAGTAGCTTTGGTACCAAAGTTCAGGCGAGCAATCGCTCGAACTCAGGTCCCGTCGCTGGTGTCTTCGCCGACAACGGAACTGGTGAGATCCCCGCCGACGACGGTCATGTCGATCGCATTCTGTTGCAGGTTGGCACCCAGCACGATCTCCTGGTTGAAGGCGTTGGTGTTGATCAAGCCATCGGCGCTGGACGAACTCGAGCCCGTTACATAGCCATCATCGCCATTGCCGGAGCCCCACGAACCGCCATCGCCGGCTCCGCCATAGCCCGTCGTAGCCGTTCCACCCATTCCGCCGGCACCAGCATCACCGCCAAGGGCCCAGCCGCCAAAGGCGTCGCCGCCCGTGCCGTCCGCCCAGGCGCCGCTGAGAGCTGCCCCACCTTCACCGCCTTCGGCCCAACCGTCTCCGCCATAGCCGGCGCCGGTTGAGGCGCTGCCCGTGGCAGCTGCGCCGCCGATGCCGGCAGCCCCGTCGCCACCATCGCCGCCGACACCAAGACCGATGCCGCCGCCTGCGCCGAAGCCTGTGCCCCCGGCAAGCGCGCCGCCACCGTCACCACCATCGCCCGCATTCGAGGCGTTTCCACCGGCACCGCCAGCGCCGCCAGCGCCAGCGCCGCCGCCAGCGCCGCCATTGCTGGCTCCACCGTCGCCGCTCGTGGCATCGCCGCCATCACTGCCGACAAGGACGGGATTGACGAGCCCGAGGACAGCGCCAACGCCTGCATTGGCTGCCCCGCCGATCGCATCGCCGGCATCGCCGCCGTCGGCGGCATCGCCACCATCGGCACTTCCACCGTCGCCGCCGGCATCACCGTTTCCGGCAGAGTTGCTGCCGCCACTGCTGCCGTCGCCGGCAAAGGCGAGCCCGGCGCCAAGGCCCAGACCGAGGCCAAGACCCACGCCAAGCCCTTCCGCGCCGTTGCCGCCGCGACCACCGTCGCCGGTGCCGCCGGTGGCGGCGCCGCTCGTAGCATTGCCGGACGCGCCATTTCCACCTGTCGCAGCGCCGCCTTCACCCGTGCCGCCAGCAGCCATGCTGCCCGCGAGACCGCCGAAGCCAGAGCCAGCGAGACCCGAACCGCCAATGGCGCCGCCGCCGATACCGCCGTCACCGCCGTCGGCATCCGCGCCATTGCCGCCGTCGCCGCCGGATCCGCCTCCGCTGATACCGTCATCGGAATGAGCCATGCCGCCGTGGGCAGTGGCGTCAACCCAGAAATCGCCGTCGTTCGTCACCTGGGCGTTGTCCAAGTGGTCGTTGTCCTGGAGGTTGGCGATCTGGTTGAAGACGTTGCCGACGTCATTGCCGTCACCGTTCAGCGCGTCGTTCAAGATGTTGTCGAACTGCACGTTGAACAGGCCCTCGACGGAACTGCCTCCGCTGACATCGATGTCAGCGAAGTCGTCGTCGGTCGGCATGTAGCCTTCGAGGCCGACGTCAACGGTGACGCCGACGTCGACGGTCGAGGTGTTGTGGTTGATGTTCTCGCTGGCATTGTGGTTGCCATTGAGGTTCAGGTTGCCGTTGCCGTTCAGGTTGGCATTGCCGTTACCATTCAGGTTGCCGTTGCCGTTACCATTCAGGTTCCCGTTACCGTTGCCGTTCAGGTTGCCGTTTCCATTGCCGTTGTAGTTTTCCGACAGGCTGGCTTGGGCTTGGGCCTGGTTTTGCGCGGCCTGTTGGGCCTGCTGCTGGGCTTGCTGCTCCTGCTGCTGTTGCTGCTGCTGTTGTTCCTGATCGTCGTTGTTGAACGGATCAAAGACGTGCTTGGATTTGCCCGACATAGTCGTGGACCTCCGGTTCTGGCTCCGCGACAGCTTGACCGTCATTCATCTTCTATACGGTCTTGGCCATGCGGAAGGTTGATCTTGATGCTTCACGTCGAAAGCGGACGGAAATCGCAGGTCCGCTCATTCCTGCTTGCATTGCCGTGTTGTGGAAAATTCGTGTCCTCCCTGTTTGTCGTTGAAGGCTCGCTCGGCGCCGACTGCTTTACGCTGGACGCGTCGGCCCTACATGCAGTCAGCCTGTTCGAAGCAGCCAGGGAAGTGTCTGCGTCTTATGCAAGGAAGATAAGCTGACAAATGGAGCTAGTTCCGATGGCCCAGTACTAGTCCATGCGCGGCTCCGTGACCGTGTTTGCGGCGGGGCTGTCGCGGGCGCTCATCGAGCTAGGGTACCCGGTGTCCACAGGACCGCCGGCGCGTCACAAGGTCCGGACCGCGCGTGATGCAGACAGATCCTCCTGCTCATGCCTCCGGACTGCGGGACGATGAAAGGACGGATCGCCTGAGCCAGCTTCGGTCGCACTACCCGCCGAAAGAGGTAGCCGGTATTCGCGACCGACGTCTTATTGTGTAGTTGATCCTTACTTGAGCCAAGAATCCGATTTTGCGCTTATTTTTCAGAAGGATATCTTGTCTTCCCGCTGTCGCGCGGGCCGTCAAGCGGCCCCGCCAGTAGCTCCTTCGGACTATTTCCATCCGAGATTTCTTGGTTTACCGTTTCCTAAAAGAGAGAGCGGAGAGGGTATCTACTAGCGCACTCCGCGATGCAGAATTCGGGGAGGCTTGCTAGAATGAAACAAGAAGCATTTCACGCTCGAGGCGGCCGCGCGGATTTGGTGGCGTCCTCCGAGGCCATCTCTTACATGCGCACGCTTCTGTTTGTCGGCCCTCCGAATCTGGTGTCGGGAGCCATGGCAGCGGCCATAGAGAAGGAGTTCCCCTTTCTAAGGGTGGAGCACGCCGCCAGCCTCAGATCCGCGCTGGACGAATTCGAGATACCCCTGCGCCTCCTGCTGGTCGATCTGCACCTCGCAAACGAGCTGAGCAGTTTCGGCGGTGAGGTGCTGAGGCGACATCCCACAAGCACCTTCGCCATCGTCACCGACAGCGATCTGGGAGGAAGCGTCGAACGTCTTCACGCAATCGATACGCGCATCGTTCGCGGCATCCTGCCCATGAATGTAAGCCTCGATGTTCTGTTGTCGATGCTGAGGATCATTCTCAGGGGCGGAACTTACTACGCATCCATCGCCCATCGCGACCAAGGGAGCGTATCGGCAGAGACCAACGGCGCCCATCTGCCGCATGAGTCGCCCCTCCAGCTCGCGCCAGCTATGCAAGGCAAGACAATGCACCAACTCACGAAACGCGAAAACGAGATTTTGGCCCGCATTGCGCTGGGCAACCAGAACAAGATCATTGCCGCCGCCTTGGGGCTGTCCGAGCACACCGTCAAGATTCACATCCACAACATCATTACCAAGCTCGGCGTCCACAATCGCACCGAAGCCGTCGCGTTCTATTTTGAGCGCAAGGACAAGAATGTCGATGACGTGCCGCCAGAGGACCACGTCCGCTCGAACGGCGCGGCGCGGCGCGGCGATGCCTAGATTTCAAGATGTTCTTCTCCTGCTCGGCCAGTTGAACTACACTTGGACCAATACAGAGAGCCTCCTCATTCACATGATCGCCGGGCTCGCCATGTCGGACAAGGAGACGGCGATCGTCATCTTCCTTACGCTCAACACGCCGCGCGCGCGGATAGATCTGGTTGAGCGCCTGGCGAAGATGCAGAAGACGCCGGCGCAGTGCCGAGCCGAGGTTCTTGACGCCAGCAGGCGCCTTTCAGAGGAGGCCAAGCTGCGCAATAAGTACAATCATTGCATCTATTCCTTCGATCCGGACAGCGGCCGGGGGATCACGCAGTCGATGCGCATCTTCGAGGGCAGAGACGACATCAAGTACGGCAAGATCGAAGCGCTCGACGATCAGGAAATGGAACGCATCAGGCAGAGCATCAGAACCCTGGTCAAGATAAACCAGGACTTCTGGCGCATTACCGAAAAATACGGGTTTCCACGGTAGCCGTTTGATGCCGGTCCGTTCGCAAGGACGAACCTTCTCCGCAGGCGCGTTTGGACATTCAACACCTTTCAATCAAGCAGAATCCGAACCCGGCTTCGACAGGGTCTCCCCGTCGGAATCAGCTGTTCGCCTGCCCCGCGATCAAAGAGGGGAGGATGAAGCTACCTCCTTTGAACTAGCGGCTGCCCATCTATTGAAATTGTATTTCCCGGTGTGGACAGGCAGCCTTGAAGATCTGGGAGGTAAGAAAAATGTCTTTGATTTCCGATAACGTTTCACGACATCACCGCACCGTCAGGTCGGCAGGGACCAGTAAACGCCATCGCGGAAAACGCGTTTTTGACGTCTTCTTCTCCCTCACCTCGCTGATATTTCTCGCTCCCGCCCTGGCCTTGATCGCCATCGCCCTCCTGATCGTTGATGGCAGGCCGATCATCTACCGCCATCAACGCATCGGCAGGAACGGACAACCGTTCGCCTGTCTCAAGTTCCGTACGATGCGGAAGGACGCTGACAAGGTGCTGGCGGAATTGCTGGAGCGCGACCCAGCCAGGTTGGCGGAATGGACACGGACACAAAAGCTCATGGACGACCCGCGAGTGCACTGGCTCGGCAGGTATCTACGCGTCAGCAGTGCCGACGAACTTCCCCAACTCATCAATGTCCTCAAAGGGACGATGAGCATCGTCGGGCCGCGGCCGATCATGCTGGAAGAACTGAGCCGCTATGGCCCCCACATGAGCTGCTACCTCGCAATGACGCCGGGAATCACGGGGCTCTGGCAGATCTCGCGGAGCAAGAACGCCTCGTACGATGAACGCGTCCACCTTGATGTCGAGTATTTCCACAGAGGTTCTCTGGCGAAGGATTTCGCAATCATCTGGAAGACTTTGGGGGTCGTTCTCTTCGCCCAGAACGAAAGATGAGGCCGGCTCAAGAAATCAACCAGACGATCAAGACAATCCAGAAGACGAGGCTGCCGAGTATGACGAGCCAACGCAGTATGAACTTCGCATTCCAGACTGCGCGATGACGCATAGAAGGCTCCCCCCGGTTTCCTCTCCCCAGCTGCGAATCCGGCGCAGTGCCGACGCACCTTCTGGCTTTACATCATGGCCGACAAGCTGGTTGCCTGGACGGCAGGACAGGCCAAGACCGCCCATCATTTCCCATCACTCATACGAGATAGTACGCAAATGTGCGCAGAATTTGATCCGCAAGGCGCGGCCTGCCGGCAGCCACGCTCGGTAGCCGAGGCGGAGGGAGAGACTGGAGCGCGGGTGTCGCGCCGTTCCTTCGCTGTGAAACTGAGCGAAAGCTGGAAGCGGTTGTGCTTAGCGCTTATGTCGCCATCGCTAGTCAAGTCTGCGGTCTGGACATTCGGCGCCAAGGGCTTTTCCCAGGTGGCGCAGTTGGCAGCCTTCATCGTGGCCGCCCGAGTTCTTAATTCCGCCGAGTTCGGTCTCTTCGCTTACAGCGCGGCGTTCGCGGTGCTCCTCGTCATCTTTGCCGAAGGAGGGTGGGGGGAATTCGTCATGAAGACGTCTAACAACCCCGATCGGCTGGATCAGGTTGCCAGCGTCTCCATTCTGGCGGGCTTGCTTTCCATGACGCTCGGATTGTGCGGCGCGGCCGTCGTCGGCCTCTATTTCGGACAGGCTCAGGAAGCGATGCTTGTCGCGCTGTTTAGCATTTGGCTTCTGCCGGCCTCGCTCGTCGTCGTCTACGAGGGAATCATGATTGCCGCAGGTCGGTTACGTGCGCATGCGGTCATCAGGATCCTGGCCGATGCCTGCGGCCTGGGTGTGACAGTCGCAGGGCTGCTCGCAGGATGGAGTGTGCTCGCCCTCGTTGCCGGACGCTTGGCGATGCAGATGACGATGCTGGCGGCTTGCATAGTCGTAGTGCGCTGGTTTCCCAGGCCGCGCCTGACACAGCCGCTGCTGCGCGAGTTGCTGGAATTCTCTCGCCACATCGTGGCGAACCGTCTCATCGTGTTCGTCCGTTCCTATTCGGGGACCCTCGTCGTCGGCAGCTTCCTCGGACTTGCGGAGGCGGGTTACTACCGAGCCGCGGAACGGATCGTCGCCGCATTTTCCGAAATGATCGGCGAGCCGGTCCGCCTCCTGGCGTGGGTCGTATTGCGGCGGGTCAACAATCTACCTGCCGGGGAGCGCAACCTCTCGAAAGAAATGGGAGCGGCGGCAACGGCTTTCTTGGTGTCGGCCATGGCAATATCCGTGCCCGTCTATATCGGTCTGGCGCTGATGTCTGGCAGCCTCGTCCACATTGTGCTCGGCGACTCCTGGGCGCCAGCGGCGATCCTGATCTCCCTGCTGTCGGTCAAGCAGATCCTGCTCATCCCGGGATATCTGACCGAGCCGCTGCTTTCGCTCGCGGGAACCATAAAGAAGATGCCCGGCGCGGTATTGCTCAACAGCCTGGTGTCACTGGCGTTCATCCTGGCGTTCACGCCTTTCGGCATGCTCGCAGCGGCAATCGGACAATGCGCCGCCGCCGTGTTTTCATTCGCCATCTCCATGCGTCTGCAGAGCCGCTATGGCGCCGTGGACTGGAGCGGGGTATTGCGTCGTTCTCTCAATCCCCTCCTTGGCGTCATCGCCATGGTAACGGCCGTCGCCCTCATTGGTGACGTCGCGGCAGCGTCTGCAGCAAGCGACCTGTCGGTCAATGCTCTACAAGCCATAGCCGGAATCGCGGCCTATATCGTCGTGCTGGTGGCGCTGCAGAGGATCAAAGGGGGATCTGCGCCGATCTTCGCCTTCGCCCACCCCACACGTCCAAACTGAAAGTACTTCCGGACAATAGTCATATCGGAGTCGAGATCATGAATACCGCCAATATCAGAAAAACGACACGGTCCCTCCTGAAGAGCACGATGGCCGGGCTCGGCCAATCGCTGGTGCCGTTGCGTGTCGTGGGAGGGCGGCTTCGCTATCTCTCCCCCTTTCCGCGTCGATTCACAGGCGCCTACGCCTCATTTGAGGAGGCCGTCGCCGCAGCGGGAACCGATTCACTGGTGGGCTATGACCATGATGCGATTTCAACTGTTGCCTTCGAACAGATGTGCCGGGTCATGCCTTGGGACTATCCGGTACTGTTCTGGCTGCGCAGCCTTCTGGACGAAATCGACGGCGTGGTCGATGCGGGCGGGCACATGGGGACGAAGTATCGCGCGTTTCGCGGCTTGCTGCCGCTCGATGCGGCCTTCACCTGGATCGTCTACGACGTACCGGCGATCGTTGCGGCCGGACGCAAAAGGGCCGCCGAGGACGGTCTGTCGCAACTGTCCTTCATCAATAGCATCGAAGAGGCGCCTGAAACCTGCGTATTTCTCGGCTCCGGCTTGCTGCAATATCTCGACATACCTCTGGCCACCTTGCTAGGTGGCATGCAGTCACTGCCCCGGCACCTATTGCTCAACAAGGTAGCCTTTCACAAGAGCGGCCTGCTCGTCACTCTCGAGCGTATAGGGGAGGCCTATGTGCCCTACCAGATGCGCGACGAAGGCGCTTTCCTGCGGGAGATGGAACGGATGGGCTATCGACTGGTCGACCGCTGGGCGATCCCTGAATTGTCGCATGTCATCGAGACGCATCCCGAACTCGGGCCAAGTGAAAGCGCGGGATTCTATCTCCGCAGGGACAACGAGCGATCGCCAGCAGGAGCCCAATAGCGCGAGTGCGCCCCCGTTGATCGCTGCGAAATCGTCCCGGCGGTCATGCGACGCCGGCTGAGCTGTCCTGCCCGGCCCGGGCAAGCACGCGTTCGTAAAGATCCATCAATGCCTCGCCCCAAGACGCCTCGGTATGCGCCATCGTCGGCGCTTCCCTCAGGCAGCGAACGCTCATGGATCTAACGAGTTGATCGTCGCTCGCGATGATACGCAGCGCGTCGGCAAAGCCTTCGATGTCACCAGCTCGGAACGTCATTCCGCAGCCGCGTGACGCGATCTCTCTTCCGAGCAGGGCGGAATCCGGCATGACAACGGGTATCCCGCTGGAAACCGCTTCCAGCGCGGCCAACCCGAAAGGCTCGGGAACGCGTGACGAGACCACGATGGCACGGGCATCTCTGACGATCGTGCGTATGTGGCCGCGTTCCTGCCACCCGTGAAGCACAACCTCGGGATAGAGCTCCTCAAGCATCTGGCGCCCCGCTCCGTCCCCAATCACGTGAAGCGTGACGTTCGCAAGGCGAGCGGCTCGTGCCGCATCATCGAAACCCTTTTCCGGCTCCAACCTGCCGATGAAGAAAAACGTTCTGTTTCGCCACGGGGATCCGGGCTCCGTCAGGAAGGGCTCCACGGGATTGCGGATCGTGTCTATGTACGCCCCATTCAGTTGCGCGCGCGCGAAATATTCCTGCATCCGTTCGTGAACGATGACGATGTTGGCGGGCACGTCGCGGGTGGGATAGAAGTGTTCCCGGAGCATATGCCGCACTGTGCGCCAGATCTTCTCGTGGTATCCGCGCTTGTCGCACTGGGTGCCGAGGCACTGCGCGGACATCGGCCGCAGCCGGCACACCTGGTGGGAGCGGTAGTTCGCAAAACCTCCATTCGGGCATGCCAGAAAGTAGTCATGCGCGTGGAGGATCGTCCTTTGCCGCACCGGCGCCAATGCCCGAAAGATCGAAGGAGACAGAATCTTCGACCATCCGTGCACGTGATAGATCGTCGACGGCGTGTCTTTCGCCAGGACCAGATCGCGCAGGGCCGCGTAGGCTTGCGCATTGTAGATGCCGCTGGCGAATGCCGATAGCCTGGCCTGATTGAAGAGCGGCATGCCGTCAAGATTCATCGTATCGGCAACGGGCTTTTCGCGTGGCGGGCAGTCACCGGCAAAGTAGGTCACCCCGACGCCGCCATGTTCGAGCATCTGTGCGGAAAGGACCGCCAGGTTCGAAGCCCCGCCGACACGACTTGAGCGGTCATTGATGACGACGACGTGATCGACGTGCCGATCCGGCATGATCTAATCCATTCTTTCGACATTGCGAGGAGCCAGGCGGCCAGAGAAGAAATCCGCCAAGGCGCGCAGATTTCCCCTGACGCGCCCCTTTCGGTCGACCCATGGTTCCGGTCGCCAGACTTTCACGGTGTTGGCGACCATATTGCGCGCCATCTGAAGGCCGGCATGACGGACGGTCATGGTTCCCTTGCGGACCAGGTGGACCGGATTTGCGATCTGCGAGTAGCCGAACCGGGTGCCGGAGGTGCGTCCGACCTTTGTGCCGAGATGGACGCCCGTCAGCCTAGGGGACTTGACCACGCGGCCATGGCGCGCCGCCATGCGACTGAAGTCAACGTCTTCCAGCCAGCCGTAGAGCGGCAGATCCTCGTCGAAGCGCAGGTTTCCGCTCCAGACCGCAGACATGCGCACGGCCATGTTGCATCCGTAGCCACAATAGACGGTGCGCAACGGGTCCGGGTCACAATCCGCCCTCATCTCTGCGGCCATGATCCGGCTGATCCCTTCTTCAATGGGGATGCCCGGCCCGATGATGCCGTCGGCTAATACGGTTCCGGTGGCGATCACCACGTCGGGATTTTCGGCAAAGAGTTGTTCAACCTGCTCCAGGTAGGACGCGGTCATGAGAAAATCGTCGTCGAGGAAGATGACGACGTCGGCTTGCGAAACGGCATCGAGAATGCAATTGCGTTGACGGCAGCTACCGCGCGGCGACATCAGAACGCGGGAGGGACAGGTGAGATCCGCCAGGCAACTCTGGTCGATATCGTTCGGCGACCAGACGCACACGACGACCTCATCCGGTTGCCGCTTCTGGCGCACCAGATGGCGAAGTGTCGCTGCCAGGACTTCCTTCCTTCCGGTGCTGGGTATGCCGACCACAAGACGGAGCGCACCGGCCGATGAAGCCATTTGCCCACGCGCATGGGACACGCCGGAGACGTTCATCCCATGCCTCCGCCGCCAACGCGAGTCTGGAACCAGTCTTCTGCACCACTGCGATTAGCGACAACGCCGAGAAGTGCAAGGCGCGACCGCCCGAACGAGGCGAGGGCATCGGCAAGGCGTTCAATCGTCATCTTGTTCGAGTTCCCGAGCACCAGAATGACGCCGTCGAGATAGGTACAGATCGTGCGCGTGTCGGCCGAGTTCTCGAAGCCGGACATGTCGACGATGACGACCTTGTAGCGCCTGCGCAGCTTCTCGATGGACTCCTTAAGGGCCGGAAGATGGCCGTACCTCTGATGGGACGCGGCGATCTGCCTCGTCTCGCTGGTCGTCAGAAGGGGAACCGGGATCGTGCCCGCCTCGCCGAAAAGCTTTTCGGCACGAACAAGCTCTTTCTGCATCTCGCTTGGGGCGGTCGCGAGCTCAACCGTGTCGCGTCGCTGTGTGGTACGGGAGAAGGCGGGCATGATGTCCGGCTCGACCAGTTCAATCGGCCTCAATCCAAGTTCCGTGGCGGAACTCGCCGCCAGACGCGTCAGCCGCGCGCTCACGAAATCGGCATCTATGAGAAGAACCGACTGCCCTTCGTTCTGATAGAGCTGCGCAAGGTTCGTCGCGATCGTGGTCTTGCCTTCTCCCGAGCCGACCGACGTGATGCCGACCACGATCGAGCCGTTGGCAGGTATGACGGCGTCGAGAGAATTCTTGACGCCGCGTAGCGCTTCGGAGAAGCGGGAATAGGGCGCGTCCAGGATGGATCGCAGCGGCTGCACCTGTTCCGGCAGCGTGGGCTTACCCTTATCAAGACGGAGGTTTGGCCGGTAAACCGGGATGCGTCCCAATGAACCGATACCCAGCTCCCGTTCGAGGCGCTCGCTCGAGCTGGTCCGGCGGTCAAGACTGCTGCGCAAAACGGCGACCAGCAGACCACTCGCAAGACCGAGCATGGCCGAAAATGGCAGGATGATCGAGGTCTTCGGCCAGCTTTTGCCGAAGGGCGCCGTGGCCGCGGAAACGACGCGAGCCTGGGCCGAGGGAAACGAAAGCGTCTGCAACGTGCCGGACAGCTGCTGCAGGATGCTTTCGTAGAGGCGACGATAGGTATTGGCATTGCTCTCCATCTCCGCGAGTTCGACGCGGGCGATGTTCTTGTCCTCCCCAATGCGGCTCGCCGCCGCAAACTGCTCCTCGACCAGCTTTTCCCGCATGCGGGCCACGTCAAGATTGGCGCGGTAGACGGATGCGATCCGTCGCAACTCGGACCCGACCTCCGCTTCCAGACGCGCGATCTCTGCCTGGGTCGAGGCGATCGCCGGATTGCCATCGCTGTAGCGGCTCTTCAACCCCTCAAGTCGGGTACGGGCCGCCCGAATGTCCTCGCGAAGCTTCTGGATCTGCGGGTTGTTCGCGATTTCTACCAGATCGCCCTCGATGGCCTCTTTCCCCTCGATCAACTTCGTCAGGATCGTCAGCTTGGCAGATTCCGAAGCCGTCGCGGCCTTTGCGGCAAGTACCTGGCTGCTGATCTCGGAAAGCTGCTGCTGGTCGAGAGTCGAGATATTGCCGACCGCAGTGATGCCGTGACGATTACGAAACTCCTCTGCTGCAATCGCGGCTTCTCTCGCCTTGATGCCGATTTCGGCCAACCGGCTCTCGAGCCACGTCGCGCCGCGCTTCGCAGCCTCCGCGCGCTCGTTCATGCCGTTGCGAATATAGGCTTCGGCCAGAGCGTTCGCGGTCCTGGCTGCCTTTTGCGGATCGCTGGAGCTGTATCCGATCTGGAGCACGTAGGACTGCCCCACGCGCTGGACGGTCACGCGCGAAAGGAAGCGGCCCATTACACGCCTCAGCTGTTCCTCTTCGCTGACCGCCGTTGCAGCGTCCTCCTGCGTTGTCCCGGATAAGATGTCGGCGGTCGAGGCCAGGAAGCCCATGACGATGGCACGGAACGAGCTGGTGTTGACGAGCTCAGGATCGTTGACGAGGTCGAGCCGCCGAATTACGTCGAGCGCGATCGCCTCGGATTTGACGATCTCCACCTGGCTCGCGATTTCCGCAGCCTCGATGATCACGGTGCCGCTGGAGACGTCCTGCGAAATAATACGTCCCTGTTCGGGGTCCATCACCAGCCGTGTCGTGGCTTGGTATATCGGCTGAGCCTTTACAAGATAGACGCCGCCCAGCGTGATTCCGGCGACCGTGAACGCCCCGATGACGAGGGTGTTTCGGCGAAGGAACGCGAATACGTCGAGAAAGGACAGGTATTCCTTTTCGCTGTCGCCCTTTCGCTCGGAGTGCGAACCGACTGAAATATTTGCAAATTCGTGCAGGCCCATTTGCGTCCCCTTGAATGCTCTGGCTGGTCAGCGTCTATCTACCGAGGCGGTTCCGAGTTGGCGGATACCTGCAACGGGTCCGCGATACCGGCGGAAATGTCGTACCGAACGCTCAGCAAGTCGCCGGGCTCGAGCTCCGTTGTCTGTTGCACCTTGAGTGGCGAGCGCAGGTCGCCTTTGCGGGTCAGCCAGTATTCAACCGGCTGCAGTTCCCTGGTCTTCAGTGCATGGTATTGCGACAGCGAGGCGCCGGTTGCCTCCAAGAGCTGCACTGTCGTATTGCGTTTCAGCTTGGTGTCCTCGATTTCGGCTTCGACAAGTTGCAGGTCGCGCCCCGCTTCCGTCCGATACTGGCCCTGAAGCGTGAGGGCATCGCGCTGCGTCTCGCTTACCTTCTGCCGTGCCCGCATCGTCGCAACCACAAGATCCAACTTGTTACTGCTCAGGTCGGCGACGACTCTTTCGAGCGATGTTTCGCGAGACTTCGCCAAGGTCCCGCGGTCGACAAGCGAGGAAATGTTTGAAAGCTCCGTCTGCGCAATTTCGATCTGACGGTCCTGAACGGCCGTTTTTTCCTCCAGAACCTTGATCTCGTTTTCGAGGAGGGTCTGCAGTTCGTCGAGGGAGTCCAGTTGGCGCTTCAGCGCCTCCGCCCGGGCGGCAAAGAGGCTCAGCTCCCTTTGTATGATTCGCTGGGTGGCGAAGTCCTCGGCCTGGGTCGACAGTTCTGGCGGCATTTCTATCGCCGAGGCACCGCCCGCTTCGGCCGCCAGCCGCGCGCGCCGAGCCAGAAGCTGCTTGAGGAGGAGATCGCCGCGGCTCAGCTCTCCCACGTAACGGATCTGTTCAAGCTCCGAAAAGCCCATCGGGTTCGTCTCACGCTGGCGCCCGCCAGCCATCGCGACCGCCTGCATGACGGTCAGTCCCGGGCGAAACTCCAGTTCGCCAGGGCGATCAACGGTCCCGGTGATATAGATTGCAGGGTATTTGACAACTTCGACCGTGGCGGTCGGCGGTGTGGCGAGGCCGGTCTTCTCTTTCAACAACGTCGCGATCCGATCCCCGACTTGCCGGGTCGTATCGTTCGCGACGACAATCTCGCCGAGAAGTGGGACAGAGATCGTTCCCGCAGGCGAAACAAGATACTCGCCGGACAGGGCACTCCACTCCTTGTATTCGCCCGTGGTGGCGATCCATTCCACAATCATGACCTTCAGGCGGGTCTGAGGTCGAAGGGGATACGTGTCGTCCCCACTGGCCGACGCGGCGGCGCCAAGGACGAGCAGGCCGCTGAGCGCCATCCGGACGCACCATAGAAGCGGCTTCCGAGATCCGGGGGCGGATGGTCTTGTTCGAAGTAACGAGAATGACATCGATCTGGTCTCGCGTTTCTGGCGTCCGTGGCACGCTCTCGTCCGGCGGTTGGTCGGAGACGCACACACATCAATCATCGGCCGAAGACGGAACGAGTAAATTCCCAGTCCGTCCGTCCGATCTAGTCCCTTTTAGGGAGACCGCCTAAACCAACGCTCCGATTGGATGAGCCTTTCTGCCCCTTCGCCGGCCTTCTCCCGCCATGCGGCGCGTTTTGCCATCGCCGGTCTACCGTACTCCTCCCTTTGGATGCCGCCTCAGACCGAAGTGGGTCCTGTGTTCGG
Organism: Allorhizobium sp. GW101-3B10; assembly: GCF_059424725.1. NCBI lineage: Bacteria > Pseudomonadati > Pseudomonadota > Alphaproteobacteria > Hyphomicrobiales > Rhizobiaceae > Allorhizobium > Allorhizobium sp. GW101-3B10. Next base: position 3,679,825 of record NZ_JBWKZR010000001.1, read on the forward strand.
GCTCCGGCCAGACCTAGTCTGGAACCCTTGTGCGCTGGCAGGGGAAGCAAAATGCGGGTAGCGATCGTTCACTATTGGCTTGTATCTATGCGCGGCGGCGAGAAGGTCGTCGAAGCCCTGTGCGACATGTATCCGGACGCCGACATCTTCACGTTGGTCTACGACGCGGAACGGACATCCGAGAAGATCCGTCGCCACCGCATCATCACCTCGTTCCTTCAACGCATTCCGGGCGCGGTCTCCCACTATCAGTCGTTGCTCCCCCTGATGCCGTTCGCACTCGAGAGTCTGGACCTGAGGGGCTACGACCTGATCATTTCGAGCGAGTCCGGCCCAGCGAAGGGCATCATCCCGCCTCCGCATGCCGTACACATCTGCTACTGCCACTCACCCATGCGGTATCTCTGGGACCACTACCACATCTATCGGTCGACGGCGGGACTTGCCGCACGGATGATGATGCCGGTCCTCGCGCCGATCCTGCGCTCCTGGGACGTCAGTTCGAGCCTGCGCGTCGATCGTTTCGTGGTCAATTCGCATCACGTCGGCGAGCGCGTGCGCAAATACTATCGCAGATCGACCTCGGTCGTGCCGCCACCGGTATCGGTCGGCGAGTTCGCGCTGGCTGCAGATCCGGGAGACTTCTATCTCTGCGCGGGACAAATTGTTCCCTACAAGCGGATCGATCTCGCGGTCCGTGCCTTCACCGAAATGGGACGAAACCTGGTCGTCATAGGCGACGGAGCGAAGCGGGATATCGAAGCGCTGAAACGCTTGGCCGGACCCACGGTGCGTTTCCTGGGCCGTACTTCCTTTCCGGTCCTCAAGGCCAATCTCGCGCGTTGCCGGGCATTGATTTTTCCCGGCGAGGAAGACTTCGGCATCGTGCCTGTCGAGGCGATGGCAAGCGGGCGGCCCGTGATTGCCTTCGGCCGGGGCGGCGCCCTGGAAACCGTCGTACACGGGCATACCGGCCTGCTGTTCAACGAACAGTCGGTTGGGGCGCTCATCGACGCCGTGCGCCAGTTCGAAGAGAGCGCGCTCCTTTTTCAACCGGAAGCCATCCGCGCGCACGCATCGCGATTCAGCGTCCAGAACTTCCAGACGAGCATGCGAGAGATCATCGAAGAGGAACTGGCAGCAAGGCGCTCCGGCTTTTCCGGGGATGCGGGCTTGCTGGCGCTGCCCCGCAACTACAATGGCGAACTACCGGTCCCCCTCCACTGACGGCGGGCCGAACCCGAGGACGCAGGGAATGAACCCGATCATGGCGTGTTACAGCCGGTTCGACCAACACGGACCGATTCCATGGGACAGACTGCCGAAGGGACCGAGGCGGCCACTACTGTTCGCGTTCCATCGCCTGGAATACGCGGTCTTTCTTGCATTCGGCCTTGCGCTCTTGGCGACAGTCGTGCTGCTGATGCTCACTGGCTGGCTCCTGGGCGTTGACCGGGGCCAAGACGATTCCTACGGATAAGAAGGCATATCCCTACAGATGGCCTGGCATCGAACCGGCTATCCTGACATGGGTGCCGGCCGGCAGGATCCGCACAATCCTGTTCGCCTGACCGACCCCACTCTGCCTTCCGGATGCCCGCGTTGTTTCCGGCGTCGCTTCCCACAGGTTTGGGCGTTCGTATGAACGATCGTGCTTGCGCACCGGGCCGAGGCAGGAGTCCGGAAAGGGACGCGGTGCCCCTTCCCGGCTTCGCAGCCGTACTACTTCAGCTTGAAGGCCACTTCCGTGCGGTTGGTCGCATGCAGCTTCTTCATAATGTTGCGAATGTGCACCTTCACTGTGCTTTCGCATAGATTCATCTCATAGGCGATGATCTTGTTCGCCTTTCCGCGGCGAAGCGCCTCCGCCACTTCGATCTCGCGGGGCGTAAAGATGTCCGAGCGGCAATTTGTTCCGCTGAATGCGGAGCTGATCGTGTCCTTTGCCGCAAGAATGCTGCTCGCGGGAATGAAAACACCCCCCGCGCGCGCCAGCGCAATGGCCTGGGCGGCGACATTGACATGTACGCTGGTGGGGATGTAGCCGCGCGCGCCCATCTCCACCGCCTTCATGATCTCGCCTAGATCATCCGAATCCGCGATCACAATAACCGGAACGCGTTTGAAGGCCACCACCACATTCGAGATCTTCTCACAGGTTCCCGGATCGCTGACCTTGGTACCGCTGAAGACGAGAAGTATGGCGGAAGGATTCTCCGCTAGCTGCTGCTTGCCCCAGTCGTCGATCGACTCAGCCATTCGGATATTCATCGCAGGATTGTACAACGACAGACATTGCGACAGGCACTCCCTGTCGAGTCTGCGAGGATCGATGATCAGCACATAGCCTCCGTCTTCATCATCGATGTCATCGATATCATCGATAGCGTAGTTACTAGCGACTGTATGGCTCGCTCGAAACTTCTCGCTCTGAAGTGGAGAAATATTACTATACCCAAAGTTGTCCACGTTCATAGTACTCTCCCTACCCTAGCTCCGCATGTTTATATCGTCTCTTCTGCGGGCTCCCCAGAAATCTTGCAAAAGGATACGCATCCTCCGCCTTTGGCGAAGACAATCATCGATTTTAGTTGATGGGCGTTTGCAATTAAGGTCAGTATTTCAAAGTTTGATTATATATGCATTAACCTAAGTTAATCGGTTGATAATTATTATCTGATCCTGTGCGACATTGACTTTTCCGCTTAGATGATACAGTCGCGCACTACGTCGATTGCACAGGTTGGACGATAGGCATACCCCTCGACATTGACGTGGGCGCATCACTGGCGCCGCACGTGGGGTCTGGGCCGGGGCTCTGGATGTGCAGTGCGCCCTTCTGGTCGACGCTGGCGGGATGCTGCGGCGCTGACCCAGGTTGAAGAGAGGGAAGACAGCGCTTAGTCGATGTGGCTAACCAGGTACCCTGGGTCGAAGTCCACCAGTTCGATCAGTCTCCTGCGATCCAGGAATTCGACAATCCCGTTGCGAAAAGACAGAAGACCGCTGGTCCTCATGTCCTTAAGCACGCGATTAATGTGCACCGTCGATAGGCCCACAGCATCGCCGATGTCGGACTGCTTCAGAGGACAGACGAAGCCGTCGAAGTCCGCTCTTGCGTTCTCGCTTGCACGAGCAGCCAGCTCCAGAAGCAAGTGCCCCGTTCGTTCAAGCCCATCGCGCCGGCCGATGTTTGCGATACGCTCGGACAGACGCGCCAGACGCTTGATCATCTCCGTAATGACAATCTTGGCGAACTGCGGGGTGAGGTCCGATCCACGTCCGAAAAGACGGCCCGGAAATTCATAGAGACTGACCGGAGACAGAGCCCGGATCGTCTCCTGCGCAAGGGCAGAGGATGTCGTGGAAATCAAGTCGCCGCGAAGAGCGAACTCGGTGACGATCCGGGTGCCGTTTGGCAGGATCTTGGCGCAGATCGCCCAGCCCGTATTGATGAAGAGGATCGATGATTCCTTATCGCCGGGCTCGAAAATTGTGGCCCCGGCGGGATATTGGCGCAAACACGCCCCGGCCAATTCGTTGGCTGTATGACCATGCTGGCTGTCCGCCGCCAGCATGTGTTTCGGCAGATCATCTATTCGCATGCGATTGCCCCACCCCCGTCCAACTCAATGGACACTAAGTCATCCTTAACAACACTCTCTCCGTCATAACGTCGGTTATTTCACACTGCGCTAATTCAACACTATTTGTTCGAGTTTGAAAACGATTTCGTTGATCGTTGTCAAAATTCGCCTACCTTTCCAAGCGACACGTACTCCTGTAGGTTTTTTTTGCTTGCCTTGCATGACGGCCATTCGCTCACGGTTGCGCCAGACGATGGCGGCTCCAGCTCATCGGCTCATCCGCCGTCGTTTCCGACGCCCGTAACCGATCTCTCAGCGCCCGAACCGCATCAGTTCCGGCGGCCAAACCTGCCGCTTGTGTGGTCTCGTCGATCCCGCTCTCCGCGGCCTCTGCGAGAAGTAAGGCAACGCGCTCCGGCGTGATCGCCGGTCCATCGGCGAAATAGCGTTCCCGCCCCACCGACCGAAAGAAGCTTGCAACTTTCGGGTCCCAGCCAAGGCCGACATGCGGAATTCCGAGGGCGTAGGCCGCGATGCAGGCATGCAGCCGATGGGCGAGAACAACTGAGTTCGATCGAAGCATCTCCAGGAGTTCCCGGGGCGTGCGGGAGCGCGCCGCCAGGTGCAGCATCCCGACGGCACGACTGGGTGCGATCCGGCTGTCGCAGAAAACCCGCTCGGCGAAAGCCTGGTCTTCGCGCGCGCCGTTCGAAAAGAGGTGAACACGGTCACCACGCAGGACGAGCATTCGAACGAGTTCGACGTATTCCCCGACCGTGCGGAAGCAAATGCGGTGGGGCCGCCTGCCGGAATGGCGCGCCAGGATCATGGGGTCGGTAACGCAGATACCGACGACGCGCTCGCCACCACTCACAGAAGCCACGGCGCTTGTGGCCAAGAGATCGCGAGCGAACAGGCCGGGGTCAGGCACGACCAACGGCACTTGTCCGCCGGGGAAATGCCGCTGCCAGTTGTCGCGCGACGCAGTGTCACGGACCGACAAGTAGATGAGATTGGTGTTTTGGATCTGCTCAAACAGCTGAAGCGCGCGCGGCGACCAAGCCCCGCTGACACCGACGGCATAGACCGCGAACGGTTTGCCGTTGCTGCGGACCCTGTCCAGCAATGTGCCGATCTTGAGCGGAAAATTGAGGTCATCATCCTGGAATAAATTGCCACCGCCGAGAACAACAGCATCGGCGTCGGCAATCTTTCTGTCCCATTCATCGCCCAGTGCGCGCAGCTTGGAGCGGAGGGCATATGTTACGGCTAAACGGCGGGCGAAGGATGGCAGGACATGCAGCGCCCGGACGGCGGACCGTCGATGCGGGGTAGTCGCGCCGAAGCGTACGCGCCCCGCTAGATCAATGGTCTCCACCTCAATGCCGCCGTCGCGACACAGCACCTCTTCCAGACACTGCGCCAGAATGCCGTCCCCCAGATTTTCGCTGAATTTCACATTGAAAACTACAATCTTCATGACAAGACCTCCATGGAGGCGGTCCGCCGCAACTGACGCTGCTGCCACTTCGCAGGACCGGCCACGGATGAAGGCACGGCAAAGGCGGCGAGGCTGCCGGTCAGAACGTAGAACATTGTGCCCATGTCATAGACTGTGCCGGAAATCGCTGACGTCGCGACCATCGCCAGCACACCGGCCTTGCAGGCGCGGACGACGCAGAGCAATTCGCTGTCCGCAGACAGGTGCGTCCGCGCGCCCAGCACGGCAAGCACGAAGATCAGGAAGAGGAGAAAACCGAGAACACCGACATTGGAGAGCAGAACCAGGACATAGCTGGAGGCACGGGCGCTTCCCAGTCCGGCGCCAAGTCCGTAAGTGTCGAGGAAAGTCTTGTACGCCATTGTGTTCCAGAGAGTGCGCTCGCGGCCCGACTGGCTGTCAGCCTTCGAAAGCAGCATCTCGTCCAGGAAATCCTGCATGCTTTCCGTGATGCCCGGAAAAAGGACGACAAGAATGAGAAGCAACGATGGAACGACCGCGACCGCCACGACCAGAAACGCCGGCCGGGCCATTGAGGGCTTTCGAAGACCGGTCGCAAGCGCCCGAAGCCAAAGAAATGGAACCACGACGATGATCCCGACCAGGGCGGTCGCCGAAGTGGATAGCAGTAGAGCCGCCAGCGAGAGCGCCGCGAGCGTTCCCGTCGTCCACGATCGCACGCGGTCGAGCCACAAGCTGGCAGTCGCGGCAAAAAGCACCAGCGTGTAGCCAGCAAAGGTCGACGCCTCTGGGAAGGTTCCCGAGATGCGTTTGAGACCACCCTTTTCCGATCCTGTCAGTAGAGCGTAGTTCGCTGTCCTGAAGAAGCTCATGATATGTTCGGTCCGCGTGAAGTACGTTATGACGTCAACGATCGCGAAGACCAGGTTTATCGCGGCCAGAAGTACGATCGCCCCAATGAGGTGCCTTGGCGTACCGGCTCGGCGGAAATAGGCGAAAGCGGCGGCGAACGCGACCACTCCTCCGACAGAATAGACCGATTGAGTGATATTGTTCGACGAGAAGCGCAGCGGCGTAAGCGTGATGAAATTTCGCCCGTTCGCGACCCGCTCGACCGTCATCGTCTCCGTGATGCCCTGGAATATGCGAGGGAAAAAGATCGCCGTCAGCAAGCCGAAAGCGGTAAGCAGCAGAAGCCAGAAGCCGGCTCGGGGTGGCTGAAGGGCCGCGAGGAAATAATTCTCGCCGGCGGCCATGAACAGACGCAGGGCGAAGAAAGGCAGAAAGAGGCTCGGCACGAGAACGGTAGCGCCTCCGAGCATCGGCAAGCTCAATGCCGCAGCGGCGCCGAACAACGTCGACAACACCATCACGGAAAAGGACCAGTGGATCGGCGCGGTCAGAATGACAACGCCGGTCACGATCGTGATTATTCCCATCAACTCGAGATTCATGATCCGGCCCCCCCGGGCGGTACAGGTAGGCCACTATCGGATGGGCTGGCCCCACTGCCCCTTCTCCCTTCGGATCCTATTGTCATTCCAACAAAAATCAGGGGAAAGGGAAAGCTGACCATATTCATACTCCGCAGCTAAGCCTTTTGCGGTAGCGGGCGAAACGAATTCAGCTCTATCCCGTCGCTAGCCGTACCGACTACGAAAATGGGATGTTCGCTTCACATAAGAGCCATGACCGCGTCCCACGGGGCAGCGGCTTTCATCGCCGTCCAGGGCTGGCGTCTCTGCTTGCGGTCGCGCTGCTGCTGAGCCATGCCGTGAACGCGAACGGTGATGACGAAGGCGATACGGGTGATCTGCTCGATACCGAGCGGATGAGGCTCGCATTCAGCGAGGAGTTCTCGCAACTGGACGTATCGGAATGGGGACCGGGAACGCGCTGGATTGCGCACACCCCCTGGTCGGGAGATTTCGGCGGAGCGCGTTTCGCCGCACCGCGCCCTGATTTCCCCTTCACCCTGGAGGATGGCGTCCTGCGTATCGAGGCAAGACGGGACGAGCGGGGAGAATGGCGCTCGGGGCTGCTCGCATCCGTCGACACGAAGGGCCAGGGATTTGCTCAGCAATACGGATATTTCGAGATGCGCGCACGCCTGCCGACCGGGCCGGGCGTCTGGCCTGCCTTCTGGCTGGTAGGCCTCGATCGATCGCAATACACCGCGGAGATCGACGTGCTCGAATACTATGGTGACAGACCGGACGCTTTTTCGTCCGTTGTCCATGTCTGGCACCGCGACGGACGGCACTATTCGCAAGGCAAGCGCATCGACGTCTTCCGTGAGGCCGATGCAAGCGAGTTCCACACCTATGGTGTGAAAATCGATGCGTCGCAGATACGGATATATTTCGATCGCAAACTGGTGTGGAAGACACCGACACAGGTCGAGCATCGCCAGCCGATGTATGTCCTTTTGAATCTCGCGCTCGTCGAGAAGGAGAGCAAGAACGCTGCCTCCGATCCCTCCTACATGTTCGTGGATTACGTCCGCGCCTACAGCTTCAAGTGACGGCGCGATCATGCTGTGTTGACGCATCGCCGGCATGTCGCGGAGCGGCGCCGTTTTGGGGACCTTTGGCCGAGTCCCGTACGTGACCCGGCCGGACAAATGTAGGTGCAGGTCCCCCAACCGTATCGGTCAAAGGGATTACGTGGCGGGTACGATCGCTAAATCGGTTCAGCCCAATGAGCATCTATTCATTTCTTCCGATCATGGAATTCTGAGACTTCAGCGACAGCAGTCCAAGTCGTGACGGCGCGGTGCCAGGCTCGTTGGACTCTGTTTCTACGATCCGGATGCAAGGGGGGGGGCGATGAACTATTCCATGGGCCATAGGGGTAATCGCGCCAGTGCCGCGTCGCGCAGGCAGGGGGCGCTCCCCTATGACAGGGAACGAAGCGTTCACGACGTCTTCGGCCAGCAGGCGAGAGCCAATCCCTATTCCAAGGCGGTTGCGTTCGGCGCTCAGTTGCTGACCTATGGCGAACTCGATCGTCTGTCGCACGCGCTGGCCACCTATCTTGTGAAGCTCGGCATACGAAAGGGCGACATCGTCGGCCTTGCCTTGCCGCGCAGCCTTTCCACGGTCGTCGCCAAGCTCGCGATCCTGAAGGCGGGCGGCGCCTACCTGCCCATTGATCCGGCCTTCCCTCTCGAGCACCTCAACTATGTGATCGGTGAATGCGCGCCGAAGGTCATCTTCATCGACGACATCCATGGCGAGCATGTGCGCGCGCTTCCCGAGGTACGGGGCGCCACGGTCAATCTCGACGCGCTGCTTCCGACCCTTGCCGTCGATGCTTCGATGCAGTTGCCCGTCGTCGACGGTGGCGACATCGCCTACGTCATGTACACGTCCGGATCGACCGGACGACCGAAGGGCGTGGCCATCCCCCATCGCGGGATCACGCGGCTGGTGCTCGACCAGAACTTCATCGCTCTCGGCCGCGACGACGCGGTGCTACACACCGCGACGATATCCTTCGACGCCTCGACATTCGAGATCTGGAGCGCCCTGCTCAACGGAGCGGCCCTCATCGGCATGCCGAAACCGAGCTTCTCGCTCGGGGATCTCCGCGAGGTGATCCGCGAGAACGATGTGAGCGTCGCATTGCTGACAACCGGCATGTTCAACCTCTTCGCCGATTTCGCCACCGAACCGCTACCGGGCCTGCGCCAGGTCCTGTTCGGCGGGGAAGCAGCGTCGTCCGAGCATGTGAAGCGGTTTCAGATGGCTCACCCCGATTGCATTTTGACCAACGCCTATGGGCCAACGGAATGCTCCTGCATCGCGACCGCCTACACGGTCCCCGAGGACTTCGACGGCCTGGAACTGCCCATTGGCGAGGCGATCGCCAATACAAGCATCCTGATCCTCGACGAAGAACTGCGCCCCGTCCCCGCGGGCGTCGACGGTCAGCTGGCGCTCGCCGGGGACGGACTGGCCGTCGGCTACACACATCGGCCGGACCTCACCGAGGAGAAGTTCGTCATGATCGAGACGCCCGAGGGGCCACTGCGCTGCTACCTGACGGGAGATCTCGCCGTGATGGACGAGAATGGAACCGTCTTCTTCAAGGGTCGTAGCGACAGGCAGATCAAGATCAACGGCAAGCGTATCGAACTGGACGAGATCGAGGCCGCGATCCGTCGCGATCCCCGCCTGCTGGACGGCGTGGTTATCTGCCATTCGCAGGGTCCTTCCATCAAGAGGATCGTCGCCTATCTGCGGCCACGGCAGGAAAGCGACATCGGCAATCCCAACTTCGTGCCGGCCTTCATGGAGCGGCTGCGCCATGCGTTGCCCGCCTACATGATCCCGAGCGCGGCGATCGTGCTTGCCGAGCTGCCGTTGACGCCGGCCGGAAAGGTCGACCGCGCCAAGCTACCGCCGCCGCTCGAGGTCGCCAAGCCCGCGGCGCCCAAAAGCCGCAGCGAGGAGTTGCTGACCGGCCTCTGGCGAAACGTGCTTGGCATCGAGGACATACCGCTCGACCGCAATTTCTTCGATCTCGGGGGTACATCGCTCCAATTGCTAAGGGTGCAGGCCGGCATTCTCGCCGAACTCGGGCGAAACGTGGACGTTTTCGTCCTCTTCAAGCATCCGACCGTCCGTGAACTGGCACGGTTTCTCGACGGAAAAATACCGAAGGCCGCGCGGTCGATGACCACCGATCAAAGGGCGGCTTTGCAGAGAAAGAGCATGTCCCAATTCCGCAGGAGCACATCATGACGGGGAACGGCAAGCTCGTGCAGGTTCTGGCCGGCGGCCTGGAATCGGACGAACCCAGCGCAGCGGACGGCATTGCGATCATCGGCATGTCCGGCCGGTTTCCGGGTGCACCCTCGGTGGAGGCGCTGTGGTCGCTCGTCGAGCGAGGGGGCAACAGCTTCAGGTCCTTTTCCCCGACCGAGATTGAGGATGCCTTTACCGACGAGGAGCGCGCCGGTGCGGATTATGTCGCTTCGCGCCCCTGTCTCAGCGATATCGAGATGTTCGATGCCGAGTTCTTCGGGATGTTCCCGCGCGAGGCGGCGGTCACCGATCCGCAGCACCGCGTCTTCCTCGAGATCTGCTGGGAAGCGCTGGAAGGCGCGGGCTACGATCCCTATCGCCGCTCGGAAATGGTGGGTGTCTTCGCCGGCTGCTCGATGCCGACCTATCTTCTCAACAACGTGCTGGGCGACCGCGCCAAGGTCGAGGAGTTCACCTCGAACTACCAGATCGGCTGCTTCAACCAGATCGTCGGCTCGATCACCGACGCGCTCGCTACCCGCGTCGCTTACAAGTTCAACCTGCGCGGGCCGGCCTTCACGATCCACTCGGCGTGTTCGACGTCGCTGCTCGCGGTTTCGCAGGCCTGCCAGAACCTGCTGACATATAGCTGCGACATGGCGCTGGCGGGCGGCGTGTCCGTCACGATCCCGCAGAAGCGCGGTTACATCTACCAGGAAGGCGGCATGGTATCCCGCGACGGGATTTGCCGCCCCTTCGACGCCGGCGCGAGCGGAACCGTGTTCGCGAGCGGTGCCGGCGTAGTGTTGCTCAAGCGGCTCGACGATGCCCTTCGGGATCGCGACCGCATCTATGCGGTCATCCGCGGTTACGGGGTGAACAACGACGGCTCCGACAAGGTCGGGTTCACAGCGCCGAGCGCGGAGGGACAGGCCGAGGCAATTTCCGTGGCGCTCGCCAATGCTGGTATCGAGCCGAACACGATCGGCTATGTAGAATGCCACGGGACGGCGACGCCACTGGGCGATCCCATCGAATTCGCCGGCCTGCAGCTCGCCTTCTCCTCGATCGCCGAGAAGAGGGGGCGTTGCGCGCTCGGTTCGCTCAAGGGCAATGTCGGCCATATGGACGCGGCTGCGGGCGTGGGCGGGCTGATCAAGGCCGCGCTCGCGCTTCACTACGCGAAAATCCCGGCCATGGCCAACTACGCGGAGCCCAATCCGCGCATCTATCTGAACGACAGCGCCTTCTACATACCGACGAGCACCTCGGCATGGCCGGATGCATCGGCGCCCCGGCGGGCCGGGGTCAGCTCGTTCGGGGTCGGCGGCACGAATGTCCACGTCGTGCTGGAGGAAGCGCCTCCACCCCAACCCGTCGCGGCCAGCCATGTCGAGGGTCCCTTCATCCTGCCGTTGTCGGCCCGCACGGAGGATGCGCTGACGGCGGTTCGCCACAATCTCGCCGCCCACCTGCGGGCGAATTCCAAAATAGTCCTGCCCCTGGTCGCGCGCACCCTGCAGACCGGCCGCCACGCGTTCAAGCACCGCACCGCGGTGGTGGCGAGCACGACTGCGGAGGCCATCGACCTCTTGAGCGCCGATCGGATGAACATCAGCCAAGCCGAGGACGTGGCTCCGCCCGTCGTCTTCATGTTCCCGGGACAGGGATCGCAATATGTCGGCATGGGCGCCGAGCTCTATCAACGGGAGCCGGAATTCGCGCGCTGGATCGATCGCGGCGCCGAAGTGCTGAAGATGAGCTACAGCATCGACGTGCGCGACTACATCTGCCACACCGGCCAGGTCACCGAGACGATGGCGCAGGAACAGCGCGAGACGCGCATTGCCCAGCCCTGCCTCTATCTGGTCGAGCATGCCATGGCGCGGCTGTGGATGAACCGCGGCCTGATGCCGACTGCGATGATCGGCCACAGCGTCGGAGAATTCGTGGCAGCGACGATCGCCAACGCCATCTCCTTCGAGGATGCGCTCCGGCTCGTCGCGACGCGCGGCCGGTTGATGCAGAAGCAGTTGCCCGGCGCGATGGTATCGGTTCGCTGCGATCCGGAAACGGCACAGCGCCATCTGCGCGGCTCTGCCGAAATCGCGGCGATAAACGCGCCGAAACTGTGCGTAATCTCCGGGCCGTTCGAGGATATCGACGCGGTCTGCGCCGCTCTGGAAAAGGCCGGGATCGCCTTCAGCCGGCTGCACACCTCCCATGCGTTCCACTCCGCGATGATGGAGCCGTGCATTGATGACCTGCGCGAACAGGCGGCGAAGGTGACCTATGGCACGGCGACCGTTCCGTACATCTCCTGCGTCACGGGCGGATGGCAGACCGACGAGGCCGGATCCTCGCCCGACTACTGGGCGCGGCATTGCCGGGAGGCCGTGCGTTTCGCCGATGGCCTCGTCACGCTCTGCAGCGAACAGAAGCCCGTCCTGCTTGAGGTCGGGCCGGGCCGCACGCTATCGACTTTCGCAGCGCAGACGATCAGTCGCGGCGGCGCGGCGGCCATCGTGCAGTCGATGCCGGAACATGATCGCGCCAACGCGGCCGCCGTCATCCTGGCGGAAGCGCACGGCAGGCTCTGGGCGAGCGGTTGCGAGCTCGCGTGGCCGCCTTTGCCCGTTGCCGCCGAACGCGTCGTGCCCCTGCCCACCTATCCATTCCAGCGTCAGCGTCACTGGATCGACGCGCCCTCGCCCGTGCGGCGAGGGGCGAGCGCGAGCCGCGTCCAATCCCAAATTCCCGAAGCGAAACCAGCAGGCGAGATTGAAACGATGAACGCCGTGAATCCCTTCCCCACTACAAGTCGTATTCCGGAACTGGAGGGTGCACTCATCACGCTCCTCGCCGACATGTCGGGAGAGGCACTCGATGCCGACAGCAGGACGAGCACGTTCCTCGAGCTCGGCTTCGATTCCCTTTTTATCGGCCAGTTCGCCCAGAAGGTCGAAAAGCAGTTCAGGGTGAAACTGTCGTTTCGCGAACTGCTGAGCAATATCCCGAGCATCGCCGACCTCGCCCGGCACCTGGACCGGCAGATGCCGCCTCCGGCGAAACCCGCCGAAGCGCCGGCCCAGGCGGCCATACCGATGGCCGCGGCGACGCCCGCCGCAGGAGCAGCGGCGGTCTCCGCGCCGGTGTCGGCCGCTCCTCCTCCGATCTCGGCAGTCGCGCCGGTCGCGCGGGCGGAGGGCGGCACCGGCATTGAGGCCATCCTTCAGTCCCAGCTGCAGATGGCACAGGCCCTTTTCACGCATCAGCTTCAAGTGCTTCAGGCCGCCTCGTCGTCCCACCCGCCGTCCCCCCGCGACGCCGAGGTGCCTGTGGCTCCAGAGGCTGCTCCCATGGCCCCCGTGCCTGGGAGCAGCACTGAGGATCAAGCCGAGATCGGAGGAGAGCGAATTCGCCTCTACCGACCCGGCGCCAAGGCGGCGGCTCCCGAACTCACGCCTGAGAAGCAGCGGTTCGTCTCGGATCTCATCGCCGCCTACGCCGCGAAGAACCGGAGGTCGAAGGAGTTCACCGAGAAAAACCGGCGGCGCCTCGCCGATCCCAGGACGGCTTCCGGCTTCCGCGCCGATTGGAAGGAAATGGTCTTCCCGATCGTCTCCGACCGGTCGAAGGGCGCGCGCATATGGGACATCGACGGCCATGAATATGTCGATCTGGTCAACGGCTTCGGCCAGACCGCCTTCGGCCACGCGCCGGACTTCATCGTTGAGGCGATGAAGGCACAGATCGACGCCGGTTTCGCCATCGGACCGCAGACACCTCTAGCGGGCGAGGTCGCGGAGATGCTCTGCGCCACCACCGGCCATCAGCGTGTGACCTTCTGCAACACGGGCTCGGAAGCCGTCATGGCGGCCATGCGCGTGGCACGCACCGTGACGGGGCGCGACTATATCGTTGTGTTCGCCAACGATTATCACGGGCAATTCGACGAGGTGCTGGTGAAGGGCCGCAATCGGTCCGCCAAGCCCGTCGCGCTGCCGATCGCCGCCGGAATTCCGTCCAGCTCGGTCTCGAACATGATGGTGCTTCGCTACGGCGAGCCCGAAAGCCTCGACTGGATCCGTTCCAATGCAAGCGATATCGCGGCCGTCATCATCGAGCCGGTGCAGAGCCGCCATCCGGAGTTGCGGCCGGAGCAGTTCGTCCGCAGCCTCAGGGAAATCGCCACGCAATCGGAATTCGCGCTGGTCTTCGACGAGGTCGTGACGGGGTTCCGCGTCCATCCGGGCGGCATGCAGGCCATCTGGGGCATCAAGGGGGACATGGCGACCTACGGCAAGGTGATCGGCGGGGGCATGCCGATCGGCGTGCTTGCCGGCGAAGCGCGGTTCATGGACGCGCTCGACGGCGGCCACTGGAACTATGGCGACGATTCCGTGCCGATGGTGGCGCCGACCTTCTTCGCGGGAACCTTCGTGCGCCATCCGGTCGTCCTGTCGGCCGCCCGGGCGGTGCTCCGGCACATCAAGGGCGATGGAGCCGCACTCTACGGCCGCGTCGCCGAGCGCACGGAGGCGCTTGTCAGCGAGATCAACGCCGATCTCGAGAAGCGCGGGATCGCGCCTCACATCCAGGGATACAAGAGCTGGTTCGTGACCGATTTCAGCGCCCATGATCCGCTCGGCGGACTTCTTTATCCGTATCTGCGCCTCAATGGCGTGCATATCCAGGACGGTTATCCGTGCTTCCTCACCACGGCGCACAGCGAGGAGGACTTCCGATTCATCGCCAAGGCCTTCCGGGATGGCGTCGACGTGCTGCAGGCGGTGGGCATCCTCTCTCCGAAGGGCGCGGAAGGAAGTGCGACCCTACAGGTGTCGGCGCCTGCGACGACGAACGAGAAGCCGAGCAGACCGGACACGGCGCCATTGACGGAAGCGCAGGCCGAGATCTGGCTCGCGGCGCAGGCCGGCGACGAGGCCTCCTGCTCCTTCAACGAGTCCTTCACACTCAGGCTGGAGGGTACTCTGGACGAGGCGGCGTTCATCGGCGCCGTCAAGGCGGTCATCGGTCGCCACGACGCCCTGCATATCCGCTTCGGCCGGTCCGGCGAAACGTTCAGCTTCATTCCCGATTTCAGCCTCGACCTGCCGGTCCTTGATCTGACCCCGGAGGAGGACGGCGACGCCATCCTCCGGGATATCATCGCGACCGAGGCGCGCATTCCCTTCGACCTGGTCAACGGACCGCTGGCCCGGGCCACGCTCGTGCGGCTTTCCGGCGACAGGCATGCCTTCGTCTTCACCGCCCATCACATCGTCTGCGATGGCTGGTCGATGAACGTGATCATTGAGGAACTGTCCGCCGCCTATTCGGCTGCCGTTCGCGGCGAGGCAGCCCGGTTCGAGCCGGCGCTTTCCTTCGCGGCCTACGCGACCGAGTTTGCGCCGAAATCTGAGCCGACGGGAGAAACCGCGCGCTTCTGGCTGGACCAGTTCAAGGACATCCCCGAGATCCTGGAGATGCCGTTCGACCGGCCGCATCCCGAGCGCAGGACCTTCGCGGGCGGCACCTGCACCAGGACGATCGGCAAGGAGGTATACAAGAGGCTGAAGAAGCGCGGGGCGGGAGCGGGCGCGACGCTCTTCTCCACCCTGCTTGCGGCGCTCCAGGTCATGGTGTCGCGCCTCGCCGGACAGTCGGACGTGGTCATCGCGGTTCCGTCGGCTGGCCAGAGCCTGCTCGATGACCAGATCCTCGTCGGGCACTGCGTCAACCTTCTGCCGCTGCGCCAGTCCGTTCAGGCCTCGTCGTCCTTCGAAGAGCATCTCAAGGCCACGCAACAGCTGGTGCTGAAGGCCTTCGAACACCAGGACTACACCTACGGCACCCTCGTGCGGACGCTCGGCATTCGTCGCGATCCCCATCGGCTGCCGCTGACGGGCATCCAGTTCAATCTCGAACGGGTCGCCTCCAACGCAGAATTTCCGGGCCTAACGGCGAATATCGAGCCCAACGCGAAGGCTTTCTCCAACTTCGACATGTTCCTGAACATGATCGAAGGCCCCGAGGGCATACGCATCGACGTCGACTACAACGCCGACGTGCTTGACCAGGAGACGGTCGAGCGCTGGATCGGCCATTTCACCACGCTCGTCACGGCGTTGGCCGACAGCATGGAACGACCGGTCGCTGAACTGCCGCTTCTGTCGGAGGCCGAACTGGACTGGCTGGCCAACGGCCTGAACCTGAGCGCCGCCGACTACGAACGCGACCAGACGGTGGTCTCGGTCTTCGCGAGGAAGGTCGCCGAGCAGCCCGACGTCGTCGCCGCGATCCATCAGGGCAAGGCGATCACCTATGGCGAACTCGAAGCGCGTTCCAACCAACTCGCCCGTTACATCCTGGCCGTCGTGCCGGAACGCGGACAGCGCATCGCCGTACTTGTCGAGCGCTCGCTCGACATGCTCACAACGCTTCTGGCCGTGATGAAGGCCGGGCACGCCTATGTGCCGCTCGATCCGGAGCACCCCGAAGCCCGCCTGCACCAGACGCTGGAAACCGCGCATCCGGCCGCCATCGTCTGCGACAGCAATGCTCTGGCCGGGCACGCCGGCGAGGAGGTTCGCGTCATCCGTCTCGACACGGACGGAGACGCGATCAAGGAGCATTCCGACGCTCCGCTGGAGGACCTGCCGTCCGATACGGAAGCGCCTGCCTATGTGATCTTCACGTCCGGCTCCACGGGTACGCCCAAGGGAGTGGAGGTCTCCCACCGGGCGCTCGTCAATTTCCTGACATCCATGGCGCGCGAACCGGGCTTCACGAAGGACGACACGATCGTCGCGGTGACGACGGTCTCCTTCGACATCGCCGGGCTCGAACTCTACCTGCCGCTCGTGACCGGCGGCAAGGTGGTCATAGCCGATCGCGCGCAGGTTCAGGACGGGTTTGCACTCGTTCGGCTCGTCGAGGAAAGCCGCGCCACGGTGCTGCAGGCGACGCCTACACTCTGGCAGATGCTGGTCGAGGCGGGCATCGGCAAGGTGGGCGGCAAACTGAAGATGCTGTGCGGGGGTGAGCCGCTTCCGAAGGACCTGGCGAAGGCGCTCGTCGGCATTGGCGCGGAACTGTGGAACATGTACGGCCCGACCGAGACGACGATCTGGTCCTCCGTGCAGCGTGTTCTCGACGACGATGCTCCGATCACGATCGGTCATCCGATCGCAAACACCGAACTCCACATCATCGATGGCACGGGTCGGCTGGCGCCGATTGGCGTCGCCGGGGAGCTGCATATCGGTGGAGACGGCCTTGCCCGCGGCTATTTCGAACGGCCGGACCTGACCGAGAGAGCCTTCGTCGCATGCGACATAGGATCGGGCAGCGTTCGCCGGCTCTACAGGACGGGCGACGTTGGAAAACGGTTGGCCGACGGCTCGCTGCAATTGCTGGGTCGCCGCGACAACCAGATCAAGCTGCGCGGCTTCCGCATCGAGCTGGGAGACATAGAGTCCGTCGTCGCCCAGGTCGCCGGCGTGCGCCAATGCGCGGTGATCGGTGTCCGCAACGGCAAGGGCGACCCGGCTCTGGTCTGCTATTTCGTCACCGAGCCGGGCGTTCCGGCTCCGTCGGTGGAAAGCCTCGCGGCCCATGCGCGATCGCAGCTTCCGACCTACATGGTGCCGGCCTACTGGCAGCTCGAGCAGGCTCTGCCGCAGACCGGAAACGGCAAGCTCGACCGCAACGCTCTGGTGAAGCGCGGCCTGCCACATCGCGAAACGGTGGCTGTCAAAGTCGCGCCGCGTACCGAGATGGAGAAGAGGCTCGCCGGGATATGGAAGGCCGTGCTCAACATGGACGACATCGGAGTCGAGGACAACCTCTATGCGCTCGGCGCGGACTCGCTGACGATCTTCCGCATCGCCGCGCGCATGCTGGACGAAGGTCTTCCACTCGAGGCCAAGCACCTGCTGCGTCATCCATCGATCGCGGAACTGGCGGTCTTTGCGGAGGAACTGGAGCAGACGGACGTGGAGGAAATGGCCCACCAGATCCCGTCGCTGGCTGATTTTCGCAACGGCGCGCGTCGTGGAATGGGAGCCGTGCTATGAACCAGATGGGAAGTATCACCCCAGCTCCCGATGCAACCACGGCAATCGTCGGCGAATTTCCCTGCACCCAGACCCAGCTGCGTTGCTGGGTGCTTGATCAGCTGAATCCGGGGAACCCGGCACTGAACGTTGCCGTGCGCTGGGAGATCCGCGGGGTTTTCAAGGCATCGACGATCGAGGCGGCACTGCGCAGGATCATCCAGCGTCATGAGATCCTGCGCACGCGCTTCATCGAACGCGACGGCAGCCCCTATCAGCAAGTCGTCGAGAGTATCGACTTCAGGCTGTCGGTCATCGATCTCAGGAACATGCCGGCCGAGCAGCGCGAGCAGCGGATCCTCTCCATCGGGGAGGAGACGGCTTCCGCCCCCTTCGATCTTAGCCAACCCGGCCTCATTCGCGTGTCGCTGCTGATCGTCGAGAACGAACGCGCCTTCATCCTGATCACCGCGCACCAGAGCTGCTTCGACGGATGGTCGATCCGCGTGCTGGGCAGGGAGGTCGGAGAAATCGCGGCGGCAATCGATGCGGGGCGGGCCCCGGACCTGCCCGAGCTTCCGCTGCAATACGGCGACTTCGCGCTGTGGCAGAAGGCGTATCTGGACAGCTACGGTTTCGAGACCGAGAAGACCTTCTGGCGGGAACAACTGGTCGGCGCGCCCTATTTCGAAGTGCCGTCGGATCATCCGCGCAAGGCGCAGAAGACGAATAACGGGAATATCATGTCGGTCGCGAAGCCGCTGGAATTCGGCGAGCGGATCGAGAACGCTGCCCGCGCGAACCGCGTGTCGCTCTACAGCTACGGCGCGGCGGTGATGAGCGCGATGCTTCACCGCTTTACGGGCGCCACCGACGTCCTGTTCGGCACGCAGATCGCCGGGCGCGACCATTCCGACCTGGAAAACCTGATCGGCGTCTTCATCAACAACCTGGTGCTTCGCTTCCATGTCGCGCCGGATGCATCCTTTCTCGACCACCTGCGCGTCTCGGGCGAGGTCGTGGCGGCCGCGCTCAACCATCAGCGCATGCCGTTCAACAAGCTGGTCGAAGTGGTCAATCCGCCCCGGGACCCCTCGCGCAATCCGCTGATTTCGGTCAACTTCAACCTGCAGAAGGCCTTCCTCGAGGATCGCCGCTACGGTTCGTTCGAACTCATCAGCGCGCCGTCGCAATCGCCGGGCGTCATTTACGACCTGAGCTTCATCATGATCGGCCGGCCGTCCGGCTGGCGGATGTCGATCGAGTACAATACGGATCTCTTCGACCGCGGGACCATCGAACGGCTTCTCCAGATGTGGCAGGATGCCTACGAGCTCGCGCTCGGCCAGCCGACGGCGCCGCTGTCATCGCTCGTCGCCCCCGGGCCGCGCGAGTCTCCCGACCCGGCCGGCGTGCGGGTCGAGGCCGCGCCGGTCATCGATCTCTCCGACGCGCGCCGTGCCGAAGCCGGCGAGACCACGGCGGCCGACATGCGCGCGCCGATGTCTTCCGCCGATCGTGTCGCGGCGCTCGCGGAGATCTGGGCCCGGATCCTGGATGCTAAATCTGTCCGACCGGAAGACGATTTCTTCGCGCTCGGTGGGCATTCGCTGCTGGCGCTGAGGATGCTTTCGGCGGTGAAGGAGCGATTTGACGTCAGACCCAATCTCGAGCTCCTTTTCCGGGCACCGACCCTCGGCGGCTTCGCGCGCGCGGCCTTCGGCGACGACACCCTGGAAGCAACGGTTCCGGCGGCGTCCGGCGCCTGGAAAGCGACCCTCTACAAGAGAGGGACTGGCCGGTGCACAGTCTTCACGCTGAACCATCCCTTCCTCTACTACCGTCTCGCGAGCGAGCTCGCCGACACGGTGTCCGTCTACAACGTCAACCTGCTCCAGGGGGCGCCATATTCCGGCACGGACCTGTCGTCCCTCGAGCGGATCGCCGGGGACGCGATCGCGGCGATGCCGCTCGACGACGCGAAGGGGCCGATAGCGGTCGTCGGTCTCTGCGTCAACGGTGTGCTCGCGGTCGAGGTCGCGCGACAGCTCAGGGCGGCCGGCGCAGACGTGGCGTTCACTGCCGTCATCGATTCCTGGGCTCCGGGCTATTTCCGCTCGCTGCCGAAGGTTCGGCAGCGTTGGTGGAATACGGAAAAGCGCATCCGGCGCATCGGCCATTTCACGGGCCGGCTCTTGACCGGGCGCATGCGGCCCGTCGCCTTCCTCAAGGAATTCAATGTCACGCTCGGGCTCATGCGGATGCTGGGTGCCAGAGCCGCCGAGGCGTCCAGGGAAGAACAGGCGAACGCGGACGCGACGGAAATCCTCGTCCGGGCGGCACGGAACTACCGGGTGGCGGAGGCGCGAGACCTGCAGCTCTTCCGCAGCCAGGCCAACCATCGCCGCGCGGGCACTTTGCGGTTCGGCTGGGAAGATGCCCTCGATGGCAACGCCGGCGTGATCGACCTCGAGGGTTGGCACGAGAATTCTCTGACGTTCGACGGCATCCGCCGGCTTGCCGCCTCGATCGAGGAGCGGCTGCAGATCAGCCAGGACTGAGATGGAAACGCTCGCCACGCCTCGGGACGAGAGGAGGTCGTCCGCAACGGATCCATTGCGGATCGGATTTCTCGTTGCGGCGAACCATGGGTTCGAGAACTGGGAGCTTCGCGTTTTCGACCGCGTCATGGCAGCTGCCGGCCTCGCGCTCGCGGGTTTCCTGGTTCATCCCCAGCCGTTCAGGCTCCAGCCGATTTCCCCGCTGTTCGGACCGCTCGCGCGGCTGGAGCAGGCAATCCTGGCGCGCGAGCCGGCCTATGTCTGCACCAGGTTCGATGCCAGCAGGCAGCGCTTCGAGCAATTGCCACCGGCGGTCGATGTCGACAACAGCGACGCCGAGCGAACGGTTCGGCTCTTGTCCGACCTCGGGCTCGACCTCGTCGTCCGCCTGACCGCGGTCGGTCTGCCAGACGAGGCCGTTCGGGCGCTTCCGTTCGGTGAATGGAGTCTTTCCTTATCCGACGAGCGCAGCAATACGGCCGACTGGTTCGGCTATGACAGCGTGGTGCGTCGCGCGCCCTCCTGCCTTCTGTCTTTGAATGTGAGGCATGGTGACGGCCCCGAGACCCAATGCATGGCGTCATCGGCCTTCAGCACCAAGTTCAGCGCCGCGCGCAACGCCGGCTTCATCAAGGAGCGTGCCGTCACGCTGCTCCTTCGGGAACTCTCCCGCGTTGCGGACACGGGCAATCTGGGCGCCGTCGCGGGCGTGCCCGAGGCCGGCCATCCCCCGACGCCACCCTCGAGCGCAGACCTGCTGCGCTATGTTGGCGCGCTGTCCGGCCAACTGCTCTTCCGCGCCGGCAAGGCGTTGCACCGAAAGGTGGGCGGCGGATCGGCGGTCTGGACCCTCTGCACGGGCAAGGGCGATATCGAAAACTTCGAACCGCGGCAGTCGGTGGAAATCGCGCCGGACCGGGACGAAATTCGCGCCGATCCGTTCATGCTGCAACACGACGGCAAGTGCTACCTCTTCTACGAGGCCTATGCGAACGGGGACGCCAAGGCTCACATCGCCGTGGCGCGGATGGACGGCGACAAGCTCGAGCGGATCGGGGTCGCGCTCGAACGCGACTACCATCTCTCCTATCCCTTCGTCTTCCATCATGGCGAAGACCTCTTCATGATGCCGGAGACCAACCAGGCGTGCAGGCTGGAGATCTGGCGTTGCGTCGAGTTTCCGCTGAAATGGGAACTCCATGCCACAGCCCTTCACGGTCTCTCCCCCGCCGACAGCGTGCTTACGCGCTACCGGGATCGCTGGTGGCTCTTCACCAACCTGTCCGACTTCCATGCCTACGAGGATCATTGCAGCGAGTTGCACGTCTTCGAGGTCGATGGTCCGAACCTGTCATGGGTCTTGCCGCACAGGCACAATCCGGTCGTGCTGGGTAGCACGACCGCCCGCAATGCAGGGCGAATGTTCGAGCGCAACGGGCGTCTCTATCGCCCCTCCCAGCGCAACGAATACGGGATCTACGGGTACGGGCTGAACATCATGCTGGTCGAGCAACTCGATCGGAAGAACTACTGCGAGCGGTGCGTGAGAACGATCGTTCCCGATTTCAAGCCGAAGCTGATCGGATGTCATCACTTCGATGCGGCCGGCGACCGTTACATTCTGGATGCGCGGCTGCGCTTCTGAGGTTCGTTAAGTCCCTGTCGACGCGTGGATCGCCATGGTGGCGCAACCACACCGGCGCTCCATCCGTCAGGGCGGCGACGGCGCCTTGGAAACCCGGAGGGACATCGAGATTGCGGAGCTCCCAGCAGCCATGCCCCGTCGGTTCGTCCTCAAGACGCGAGAGGTCGAGCGTCGCTCGTTCCCCCACCGACACATCGAAGGAATCGAGGGCGATCGTCAATCCCTCGCCGCGCGCCTTGACCAGGGCTTCCTTGCGGGTCCAACAACGATAGAACGCCTGCAGATAGTCGCTCTGCGGTACTCGCACGAGGGACGCGCGCTCGCGAACGGAGAAGAAATAGCCTGCGATATCCTCCTCGACCGGCTTCATCTCCTCGATGTCGATGCCCAGGGGAAAACGGTCGGAGATCGCCAGCATTGCCAATGCCCCGCTATGGCTCAGATTGAAATGCGGGGGCGCAGCACCTTTCAGCACGAGTCGCGGCTTGCCGAAATCATTATAGGCGAACGTCAAATCGCAAGGCGGCGTTCCGAGGCGGTTGCCGAGAACGATGCGCATGTTGGCCCGTGCGACGACATAGCGGTTGGCGTCGCGCGCGGTCACGAAGCGGGATGCCCGGTCGGTCTCGTCGGGAGAAAGCAACGAAGCGAGACCGGCGACTTCGGCGGGCGGCCTGTCGAGGCGCCAGGCCCAGACATCGATGGCGTCCGGAGCGGGAGTCGACACGCAGCTTTCCATCGATCAGGCTCCGTAGTCCGGGGTCGCGACGTAAGCGTGGACGGGTGCCTTGCGCTGGCGCACCATCCGGCGGGCGAGAAAGGTCATGATCGGAAGCGGATAGTTCTCGCCCAGGCTGATGCGACATGTGCGCTTCAGGATATCCAGGGACCGGGCGCAGGCGTTCGGCGAGTAGTCCAATGGGCGTGCGGCCCAGGCAAATGGGTTCATGCGGGGATGGGCGGCGCGCTGCTGCAAGATGGGCTGCCAGAAGGTGTAGACGTGCCGGCTCGAGTCGTGGACCCGGTGAACCCCGCGCGGGTTTTCCGCCGCGAAGGCCTGCGCCTCCTTCTCGGTCTCGAAGATGACGTGAAGGCCGATGGCATTCGCCCGGTCGTTATGCGGTCCCACGCGCAGGCCGGTCGCGGACGAGAGGATCGGGGCGATGGCGTCGTAGCGCCGGCGCATGCGGGCGATCATCGGGTCGAGCTTCTTCAGCTGGACATTAAGCATCGCCCCCTGGATCTGGCTGGCCTTCAGGTTGATACCGCAGAAAGGAGGCTCGTTGGCGTTGTCGAGATGACCGCGAAACACGGAGCCGATGTCGTGATACATCCGGGCTCGCGCAAAGAGATGGTCGTCGTTGGTGACGATCGCGCCGCCTTCTCCGATGCTGATGTTCTTGAACTGGTTGAAGCTGAAAGCGCCCGCATCGCCGATCGTCCCGACGCGACGCCCCTTGTAGGTCGCGCCCACCGCCTGGCAGGCATCCTCGACCACCACAAGGCCGTGTCGGCGGGCGATGCGCATGATGCTGTCCATGTCGCAGACCATGTTGGCCATGTGCACCGGTATGATCGCCCGCGTCCGCGGCGTGATCTTTCGCTCGATGTCCAGGGGGTCGATGGTCAGGGTCTCGTCGATGTCGACAAGGACCGGGACGGCGCCGGCGGCGAGAACGGCGCCCGCCGTCGCGATCCAGGTATAGGCGGGCACCAAGACCTCGTCCGAGGGGCCGATGCCGGCCGCAACCAGGGCCGCAATCAGCGCCGCCGTGCCGTTGCTGACGGTGAGCGTGTGGCGGATGTCGAAGACCTTGGAGAAATCCGCCTCGAACCGCGCGAGCGGTCCGCCCTGCCCGCCGCCGTAGCGCGAAAGCCTGCCGGATGCGATGACCGGGGCAATCGCCAGCCATTCCCTTAAACCGACCCGCGCCATGACCTTTTTCTCCGTTCGTGCGAGCAATGCAAGCTGCGGCTTGAGCGTAAACGCTCACAGTCGAGCGTTCAAAACGGACATCCGGCCGTGCTCGAATCCAATCCGTTACCCCCGCGCCCCACGAAAGCGGTACATCGCGCTCGCTTCTACTCACATTGGACGGTAGGCATACTTGGAGCCAGATAACGACTGCGGGCGGGAACATCGAGGGACACCGAACCGATAGGGCTGCCCTCAGACCGCCGCCGCTAACGCGAGGCGATACCGCTGCCATTCCAGCATCATGGTTCGTCGCTGTTCGAGAAGACCGGTCCGGTGACAGGCAGCCCCGACTGCATTCTTGACTGTGTGGGCCAAGGCGCACTGCGCAACGTCCCGAGGGTCGCAGTTCTCAGATGCCCAGTCGCGGAAGCCTGAGCGGAATCCATGGGCATTGGCAATGCGTCCCGACGTGTCCCTCATGGCCTTGTTGTCTCGAAGAGACTTGGTCAGCGCCATATCGCTTATCCGGGTGTTTGATCGCGAAGCGAAAATCAAACCTTCGCCGGTTTCCTATTTTTCTAGCCGCGCTTCGAAGGCCTTGGCGCGGGCATCACGAATCGATGTGGTGTCCATCATCTTGTTGATGGCACGTCCTGGCCCGCCACAAGAGGCGAGATCCAATGTCATGAAAGGCTATTATCAGCTGCGGCTGAACGCTTGAATGTCGACGAAAACACTTAATTTACAAATACATATTTGATTTCATGAAATGGGATCCCTGCAGTAGCAGGCTCCCTGTCCGCCATTCGTCCCTGGACAGGTATCGAATCCGATGAACGTCCCAACTCACAGGGGCTGATCGTAGACTTCGATCCTTTCCGGATCGAGCCCTTGCCGTGCGCGCTCATAAATGAGCTGAAATGCTCTCTCCAGGTTGCGTGTATAGCGCCTGCTGTCGAAGAGTGCCGCTGTGGCTCTGCTGGCTTCGATTCGCGCTCTGAGCGCGCGCAGCCTTTCGCCATTGGACGCGAGTTCGACGCAGAGATCCACATAGCGGTCCCCGTCCTCGGCAACCAGTTCCGGCAGTTGCATCGCCCGCAGCAGGCTTTCCGAAACCCTTGAGGAAAAGTTGCTGCCCTTCTTGGTCACGACAGGCAGGCCGGCCCAGAGCTTGTCCGACGTCGTGGTATGACCGTTGCACGGGAATGTATCGAGTCCGATGTCGGCCGCCCGCAGACGCGCGATATGGATCGGATAGCTTACGGAGTTCGCGTAGATGACGCGTTCCGGTGCGATGCCGGCTTTCGCGACAGCATGGCTGAAATTGCCCCGGGCCAGGGGGTCATCGCACACCATCCAGAGCACGGTATGGGGCGCACGGGCCAGGATGGACATCCAGAGGCGGAAGGTTTCCAGCGAAATCTTCCGCACATTGTTGGCGGAGACAAGTACGGTCGCCCCATCCGGCAGTCCGAGCTCGCTTCTGCTCGGTGGAGGGGGCAAAGCCCGGTAGGTGTCGTCGTTCGGCTGATAGCTATCCGGTAGCCAGCAGAACGTCTCATGGAAGAAGGGTGTGCTTGTCTCCGGGCAAACGATACGATCGCCGATGATGTAGTCGCAGTCGATGCCGACGCCCGATCCGGGATAGCCGAGGTAGGCCACCTGGACGGGTGCAGGACCCGCATTGACGAGGTCGATCCAGGCCTTGTTGGTATGCCCTTTCAAATCGACAAGGATGTCGATACCGCGGGCTCGGATCTGTTGCGCCGCGTCTTCCGTCGAAAGATGGCCGATCGGCACGAGCTTGTCGCCAAAGCGCTTCCTGAAAACCCGGTCGGCGGCGACGAAATTGTCCTCGGTATAGCAGAACAGGGTGATCTCGAATGCGTCTTCGTCATGCAGTTCCAGCACACGCTGAAGCAGCTTCATGGTCGCATGCGCATCCGACCAATCGTTCGACAGATAGCCCAGGCGGATCTTGTCGGCGAACTGATGCGGGCGGGCGCGACGGCGGGCCCGCGCTTCCGGACTGAAGGTCTTGCCGTTCTGGGTCTGGATCAGCGCATTCAAAGCTTCGTCGCCGCACCAGGCGATGTGATCGAGCAGCAATTCGGTCCGGATCTGAAACGCGTCGCCGGCCCGGATCTTCTCAAGAGCTTCCGCATCGGAGCGCTCAAGCTCTTCCATGTCGAGGCGATAGTGGACGTGATGGCGGAAGTAGGTCTCAGCGCCCTCATGACGGGGATGGCATTCGAGGACGTCGCGGGCAGCGCTGAATGTCAGTTCCCGGTCTTTCCCTTGCTGAAGGAGGGCAAATGCGAGCTCCAGCAGGTGTTGGCGAGGCGCGCCGGGAAGAACGGCGGCCTGGCGATAGCGGAGAGCGGCTTCCTGTCGACGGCCGACTCGGTAAAGGCTCTGCGCCAGCCGCACCAAAGAGGCCGCATCAAGCGTGTCACCCTTGTCGGCGAGCGGCTGCAGGATTTCGATCACCCCGGCGAAGTCACTTGATTTATGCTTTTCCAATGCCAAGGTGGAAACGCCAATCATAAGTAGCTCCTAATTTTTCATCATGCCAATCAGAGCGTGTAATATATTGGTTGTATGGCGTGGCAAGGATGCGCGTGGCTTGTGTGTCGCGCGCATTCAAGAAATCGTGGACGTGCGTGCAGGTGCCCGGAGGCCGGCACAATGGGCGCAGGCAGCCCCCCGGCCTATCGTGCCGCGCGGCCGCCCCAGCTTTCGCGGATGTAGGTTTCGAAGAAATCGGAGAAGGTGGCGACGCGCAGCGGCAGATGCTCGTAGGGCGGATAGTAGAGCGTCAGCCAGATTTCCGGCGGCGACCACTGGTCGAGCACCTGCACCAGCCGTCCGTCCTTCAACGCGTCCTCGACGATGAACAACGGCAGGAGAGCGACGCCCTCGCCGGCCATGGCAAGGGCGGCGAGGAAGTCGCCGTTGTTGACGCTGAAGCGGCCCCTCGCCTCGATGCTGCGGGTGGCGCCCGCCTTGCTGAGTTCCCAGACTTCCGTTCGCGTCTGGTCCTGGTAGCTCAGGCACTCGATCTTGGTGAGGTCCTCCGGCAGCTCGAGCGTGCCATAGGCGGCGAGGAATTGCGGCGAGGCGACGAGCGCGCGCGGCACCGGGCAGATCTTGCGCCAGATGGTGGACTTGTCGCTCGGGGGTCCTGAAATGCGGATCGCCAGGTCATAATCCTCCTCGACTATATCGACGAAGCGGTCGGAGAGATCGATGGCGACGCGGGTCTTCGGGTGGATGAGCGCGAACTGGCTGAGCACCGCGGGCAGGACCTTGACGCCGAGCGACATCGGCGCCGACACCTTGAGCGAGCCGGTCGTCACCTTCTGCATGTCGCGGGTTTCCTCGGTCGCCCGGGCGAGCCCCTCCGCCAAGGGCGCGACGCGCGCCGCATAGACCGCGCCGGCGGAGGTCAGCGACACCTGGCGCGTGGTGCGCAGCAGAAGCTGGACGCCGAGGCGGTCTTCGAGTGCCGCGATCGTCCGGGTGACGGAGGCCGGCGTGGTACCGAGCAGCCGCGCCGCGCCGCTGAAGCTGCGCTGTTCGGCAACCGCGAGGAAGGTGCGGATGGATTCCAGTTCGCCCACGGCATCACCTTTACGAAAATCGCAATAGTCTTTGCCGAATTATGCTTATTCCGTACCGATTATCCATCCCCCATATTCGTCCCAACAGATGAACCCCGGTTGCGGGGATGGAAAGGAGCAAAGCCATGCTTACCCAGATCAAGGGACTGCACCACGTCACGTCGATGGCCGCCAATGCCCAGGAAAACAACGATTTCTTCACCAAGACGCTCGGCCTTCGCCGCGTCAAGAAGACGGTGAACTTCGACGCCCCCGACGTCTATCACCTCTATTACGGCGACGAAGTCGGCAATGCCGGCTCGGTGATGACCTATTTCCCCTTCCCCGACATGAACCGCGGCGCACGCGGCGCCGGCGAAGTGGCCGAGACGGTCTTTTCCGTGCCGCGGGGCACGCTGCCCTACTGGCAGGAACGTCTGACCAAGGAAGGCGTGCAGGGGCTCGGAACCTATGAGCTGTTCGGCGAAAAGCGGCTGCGCTTTGCCGGCCCCGACGGCGACGGCTTTTCGCTGGCCGAGGTGGACGGTGACAACCGCACGCCGTTCGACGGCGGCACGGTGTCGAAGGACGAAGGCATTCACGGCTTTCGCGGCGTGACCATGCGGCTGCGCGACGAAGGGGCGACGGGCGAACTGCTGACCTTCATGGGCTACCAGCCGGTCGATCGCCATGGCGACATGATCCGCTACGCCATTCCCGGCGGCAACGGCGCCGACACCGTCGACCTCGAAGTCATTCCGGGCGCCGCCCGCGCCTTCCAGGGGGCAGGCTCCGTGCACCATGTGGCCTTCTCGGTCGAGGACCGCGCGGCCCAGCTCGAAGTCCGCAAGGCGCTGCTCGACACCGGCTACAATGTCACGCCGGTCATCGACCGCGACTACTTCTGGGCGATCTATTTCCGCACGCCAGGCGGCGTGTTGTTCGAGATCGCCACCAACGAGCCGGGCTTCAACCGCGACGAGGATACCGCCCATCTCGGCGAGGCGCTGAAATTGCCGACCCGCTACCAGCAGTACCGGTCGCAGATTGAGGCGCACCTGCCGGCGATCAAGGATTGACGCTTCAGGGGCCGGCTCTTCCGGTCGGCCCCACGCATTTTCACCCTTCAAGGAGGCCCCATCGTGTCCCTTCAGAGCTACCATCATCTCTACCGCGCGCCCGAGGGCGATGCGCCGGTCGTATTCACCTTTCACGGCACGGGCAGCGACGAGCAGCAGTTCGCCGGGCTCGTTTCGCAGATCCTGCCGAAAGCCGGCATCGTCTCGCCGCGCGGCGATGTCTCGGAATTCGGGGCGAACCGCTTCTTCCGCCGCAAGGCCGAGGGCGTCTACGACATGGACGATCTTGCCCTTCGCACCGAGGCGATGATCGGCTTCATCCGCGCACAGAAGGAACGCCATCCCGGCGCGCCCACCTATGCGCTCGGCTATTCGAACGGCGCGAACATCCTGGCCTCCGCCCTGTTCAAGGCGCCGGAACTGTTCGATCGCGTCGTGCTGATGCATCCGCTGATCCCCTGGACGCCGGCCGCCCAGCCAGGCCTTGCGGGCAAGGACATCCTGGTGACCGCCGGCGAGCGCGATCCGATCTGCCCGATGCCGGGCACGCGGGCGCTGATTGGCTATTTCGAAGCCCAGGGCGCCAGGGTCGAGACCTTCGTCCATCCGGGCGGGCACGACGTGCCGGCGGCGGAAGTCGACGCGGTCGCTCGCTTCCTGCAGGCCTGATACAGTCCGGCCGGGTGGAACGCATCCGGCCGTCCGCTCGTTGCCCCCTGACCATTGACGGCTGGGCCGCGAGCCTCTTTCCTGACATCACACGGCAAGGCATCCGCGCCACCGGCGCCAAAGCACGAGGAGAACCACATGACGAAACTGATCGGTATTTCGGGCAGCCTCCGGAAGGGTTCGCTCAACGCCTCGCTGCTGCGGGCGGCAGCCGGCCTGGTGCCGGACGGCGCGGAGCTTGCCATCGGCACGATCCGGGGCATCCCGCTCTATGACGGCGACCTGGAGGCGGAGCACGGCATTCCGGAGGCGGTCACCGCCCTGAAAGACGCGATCGCGGCCGCCGACGGCCTGGTTCTCGTCACGCCGGAATACAACAATTCGATCCCCGGCGTGTTCAAGAACGCCATCGACTGGCTGTCGCGGCCGTCGTCCGACATCGAGCGCATCTTCGGCGGCAAGCCCGTGGCGCTGATGGGTGCCTCGCCGGGCGGGTTCGGCACCATCCTCTCGCAGAATGCGTGGCTGCCGGTGCTGCGCACGCTCGGAACCGAGCTCTGGTCCGGCCGGCTGTTGGTGTCGCGCGCATCGGGCGTCTTCGATGCGGACGGCAACCTCACCGATCCGAAGATCCAGGAACAGCTGCAGACGTTCCTGAAGGGCTTTGCCGACTTCGCCGGCTCTACCGGTTCCCGATGAGCATGCGATAGCGGAACTGGTCGATGACGACGGCGAGGATGAGCAGCGAACCCAGCAGCACCATCTGCATGTAGGAGCCGATCTGCATGAGGTTCATGCCGTTCTGCACCAGCACGATGAAGAAGGCGCCCAGCACGACGCTTTCCACCCGGCCGATACCGCCGCGCAACGACACGCCGGCGATGACGCAAGCCGCAATCGATTCCAGCGCGATCGTGCCGCCCAGATTGGTCTCACCACTCTCGACGCGGGCGGTGAGCAGCACGCCGGCGACCGATGCCAAAAGGGCGCAGAGGATATAGGCGAGGAACAGCGTGCGCTTGGTGTTGATGCCGGAGAGGTTGGCGGCCTTGATGTTGCCGCCGATGGCATAGATGCGGGCGCCGCTTCGGGTGCGGTTCATCAGGATCCACATGCCGACGATGGCAACGATCGCCACCAGGACCGGGACCGGCACGCCGAAGATGCGGCCGAAGCCGAAGAAATCGCCGAATTCGTAAGGCAGATTGCCGATCGGCACACCGCCGGTCAGGTAGAGCGCGATGCCCGCGCCGACCGACTGCGCGCCCAGCGTCATGATGAAGGGCGAGACGCCGAACTGGGCGATGCCGAGGCCGTTCAGCGAACCGATCGCGAGCGCGGCGAGGAAGCCCGAGAGCACGCCGAGCAGGATGACGAGCCAGACCATGTCGGGAAACTGGGCGGCGAAGTAGACCATGACCGATGCGGCGACGACGGAGGTGAGCGCGATCGACGTGCCGACCGCCAGATCGAAGCCGCCGGTGACCAGGACCAGCATCTGCCCCAGCGAGACAAGCACGAGATAGACCGACTGGCGCGCCACGTTGGTGAGGTTGTCGAGCGTCAGGAACTGTTTCGAGGCGAGCGTGAAGAGGATGAGGGCCGCCACGAGGAAGAAAGGCAGCACGCCGAGCTTGATGAAGACGGCCTTGAGCGCCGAAAGAGCGGAGAAGGTTGGCTTGGCGTCGGCAGTCGACGCGGTGTCCAGCTGGGTGTTCATGCTGATTTTCTTTCCTGGTCGAAGAAGGCGCCGAGAACCGCCTGTTCCTGAATGGCATCACCTTCGAACTCCGCCGAGATCCGGCCGTTGCGGAAGACGATCAGGCGATGGGCGAGATGCATGGCCTCGGGGAGGTCGGAGGAGATCACCACGACGGCCTTGCCGGCCTCGGCGATCGCCTTGATGATGCGATAGAGCGCGGCACGCGTGCCGACGTCGACGCCGACGGTCGGTTCGTCGAAGATGTAGATGTCGTAGTCCTCGCCGAAACTCTTGCCGAACAGGATCTTCTGCTGGTTGCCGCCGGAGAGCTTCGAAGCGGTGCGCTCGAGGAAGGCCTCGCTGAGATCGACCTTGCGGCCGATCCCGCTGGTCAGGGACTTGACGCCGCCGGGCGAGATCAGGCCGAGGCCGGCATTGGTTTCGCGACGGTTGAGCACCGAAAGGGCGATGTTGGTGCGGGCGGAGGCGCCGAGCAGCAGGCCTTCCTCCTTGCGGTCGGAGGGCAGGAAGAAGACGCCGTCCTGCAGCAGCCTGCGCGTCGGTGCGCCGGTGCGGTCATGGCCATGGACACTCACCGTGCCGCCTTCGACCGGCAGCAGGCCCATGACGGCGCGGAAGGTGCGCGACTTGCCGGAGCCGACGAGGCCGGCCACGCCGAGAACTTCGCCGCGCCGGACATCGATGTCGACGCCGTCAACGCCCCAGGCCTTCAGGCCGCGGATCGACAGCACCGGCTCGGCCTGCGTCTTGCGTTCGATATGCGGATAGATCTCGTCCATCTTTCGCCCGGTCATCATTTCGACCAGTACCGTTTCCGACAGGTTCTCGGCGCTGATCGTGCCGATCAGCCGGCCGTCGCGCAGCACGGTGATGCGGTTGGCGATCGCCTTGAATTCCTGGATGCGGTGGGAAATGTAGACGATGCCGACGCCCTTGGCCTTGGCCTGACCGATGAATTCGAACAGCTTCTCCGTCTCGCGTTCGGTCAGCGAGGCGGTCGGCTCGTCGAGGATCAGGATGCGGGCTTCCTGGTGCAGCGCCTTGGCGATCTCCACCATCTGCTGTTCGGCGCGCGACAGCGAGATCACCGAACGGCGAACGTCGATGGCGAAGCCAAGGCCGGCAAAGAGCGCACGGGCTTCCTCGACCATGCCGCGGCGGTCGACCAGGCCCATCTTGCGCGGTTCCTGGCCGAGGAAGATGTTTTCCGCCACGGTCATGGTCGGGACCAGGGAAAATTCCTGGAACACGGCGCCGATGCCGGCTGCCCGCGCGTCCTTGACCGAAGAAAAGTGCTTCTCTTCACCGTCGATGCGGATCACCCCCTCGGTCGGCGTGGTGACGCCGGCAAGGATGGAGATCAGTGTCGATTTTCCGGCTCCGTTCTCGCCGAACAGCACGTGCACTTCGCCGCGTTCGAGCGAGAAGTCGACGCCGTCCAGCGCGCGCACGCCCGGATAGGACTTGGCGATGCCGGTCATTTCGACAAGAGGTGAGCTCAAGGCCATCCGCATCGATCCGTGAAGTCATATTGCCTGAAAAATGGGGCGGATCCGGCGCATTCGCGCGCCGGATCCCTGGAGTATCAGTTGACCGAAAAGACCGGCTTGAAGCCGTCCGGCGGCAGGATGTTGGCCTGCGGCACGCTTTCGACATTCGACGGATCGACGACGAAGATCTTCGGGCCGACGTGCTTCACCAGTTCCTTGCCTTCAAGGGCGCGCACGGCCTGATCGATGGCGATGCGGCCCTGGATGACCATGGAATCGGCCGGAGCCGCCAGGATGAAGCCGCGCTTGATGCCTTCGTAGACGCCGGGCGTCATGTAGAAGGCGAGCAGGTCGACCTTGCCCTTGAGGCCGCGTTCGCGGATCAGGCCCTGGGCCGCTTCGGCGGTGACGGCAGTGCCGGCGACGTAGCGCACGTCAGGCTCGGCCTGGAGCACGTCTTCGACGAGCTTCAGCTGGGCTTCCTTGCCGGTGTCGCCGTATTTCGGCTCGAGCGCCTTGACGGCCGAACCCTTGATCGCTTCGAGGAAGCCCTTGTTGGCGGCCTCGACCCAGCCGGCGCCGGCCGGGCCCGGGAACCAGCCGACCTTCACTTCTTCGGAACCGGCCGGATGCTTCTTGGCGAGATAGGCGCCGGTCTCGTAACCCATGGTGTAGAAGGAGACGAGCGACTTGGCGGTCAGGTCCGGCGAGGACATGCCGTTGATGACGTCGATGACCGGGATGTTCTTCTTCTTGATTTCGCTGACGAGGTTGTTCAACCCGTCAAACGAGATCGCGCCGATGACCACGGCCTGGGCGCCACCGGAAACGCAGTCTTCGATCTGGCTGATCTGCTTGTTGAGCTCGGTGTAGCCGCCGGCCTCGACGAGGTTCATCTTGACGCCGAGGTCCTTGGCCTGTTCGGCGACGCCATAGTCGACGCCGAGCCAGTAGGCGTCCTTCATGTGCGGGAAGGAGACGCAGATGTTCCACGGCTTCTCCGCCTTCTCGAGCGGCGAGTAGGACACGTCGACCGACTTGCCGTCGGCGGCGAAGGCCGGCTCGATCGCCTGGGCCGGGTAAGGATACCAGGCCTCGGCAAGCACCGGGCTGGCAACGGCAAGCGCCAGAGCGGAGCTTGCAAGCGTCATTAGGATCTTGTGTTTCATGATCGTTCCCCTGTTTGAAGTCTTTGGCTGCGTGGTCAGAAAAGCGCGCGGATCTGGTCGACCAGCGCGGCCCGGTCCTTCCGGGCGGTCAGGGCGGTTTCCATGTCCACCTTGACGAAACGGGTTGGCGTATGCGGCTGCAGCTGGCCGATCAGATCCATGTCGGCGGAGATCACCGTGCCGAGCATGAAATAGCCGCCGCCGGAGACGGCATCGCGATGCAGGATGATCGGCTCGGTGCCGCCCGGCACCTGGATGGAGCCGTAAGGGTAGCAGGCGTCAACGATGTTCGAAGGATCCGAGCCCGCGCCGAAGGGCGGGACGCGATCGACGAAGTCGAGCTTGCGGCCGCCGCGGAAGCGGTAACCCATGCGGTCGGCCTCGGGCGCCACCTTCCAGGTGTCCTCGAAGAAGTTCCTGCCCGCCTCGTCGGTGAGGCGGTGCCAGTAGAGGCCCGGTAGCACGCGCAGTTCGGCCGGCATGCCCGGCCGGCGGCGCAGGTTTTCGGGAATGGACTTGCCCTCGACCGCCTCGCCGGCGGTGCCGACCGGCAGTTCGTCGCCGACGGCGATCGGCCGGCCCTTGAAACCGCCGAGCGCGCCGATGGCATAGGTCGAGCGCGAACCGAGCGCCAGCGGTACGTCGATGCCGCCGGAGACGGCGATATAGATGCGTGCGCCGGTCTTCAGGAAATCGAAGGTCAGAACCTGGCCGGCCTTGACCTTGAAGGCGGTCCAGCCCGGCTTTTCCTCGCCGTCGACCTTGATCGGCATGTCGGCGCCAGTGACGGCGACCATGGCGTCTTCGGTGAATTCCAGCTTCGGGCCGATGAACACGGCTTCGAGGCCGGCGGCCCCTTCGTCATTGCCGACGAGCAGGTTGGCGGCCTTCAGCGCCAGCCGGTCCATGGCGCCGCCGAGCGGAATGCCGAGATGAAAGTAACCGGGGCGGCCGAGATCCTGGACGGAAGTGGCAAGTCCCTGATGGAGAACCTTAATGGCCATGGAGAACGCCCTCCAGCTTCGCGTTGTAGCCGTCGATGTCTTTCTGGAATTCACGCAGATCGAACTTCACCTCGCGGATCGGCGGGGCGAACCGGCCCTGGTCGACATCCTCGACGGCCTGGTCATAGGCTTCGCGATCGATCGGCTTGAACTTGACGATGTCGCCCGGACGGAAGAACACCATGAAGTCCTTGAGGTAGGAGGTGGTCTGGGTCGGGTCGTAGATCGGCATGGGGGTGATGCCGAACATCTGGTAGCCGCCGGCACCGCGCACCGAATAGATGCAGCCGAAGCAGCCGCCGTGGCCGACGGTCAGGCGCGGCGTGTCGGTGCGGGGACGCAGGTATTTCGGCACCTGGATCTGCCTTTGGCGCTCGACCATCTGGTACATGAAGGGCAGGCCCGAGACGAAGCCGACCATCGAGACGAACCAGGGCGAGCCGGAATGGGCGGCGACGAAGTCGTCGACCGAGCCGTAGTCGTTGATGCGGGCGGCGTATTCGAGATCGGTGCCGGTCGGCTCCTGGTGACGCTCGCGGAAGCGCATCAGCGTCTCGTGGGTCCACGGGTCGTTGTAGAAAACCGGGATCTCGACGATGCGGGTGGTGATCACCGGCTCGGACTTGGCGGCCGCCACTTCGATCGCCTGGACTTCCTTCAGGATGTCGTTCGGGTGAATGACGTCGGGGTCGAACTTGATCTGGAAGGAGGCGTTGGCCGGGCAGATTTCGGTCACGCCCTTGATCTTCGCTTCCTTGATGCCCGTGGTCATCGACAGCGAGTTGAAGAAGGCCTCGAGCGACATTTCCTCCGAGCATTCGACGAAGAGGTGTTCGTCACCCCCGAATGTATAGCGCATGGGCATCAGGCAACCTCCTTGGATGCGACAAAGGCCTGGAAATCCGTCTCCAGCCAGGGTTCGAGGAACCGGGTGTGGACATCGCCCGAGGCGACCGACGGGTCGGCGGCAAGGGCCTGGTGGAGCGGAATGGTGGTGGCAAGGCCACGAATCTCGAGATTGTCGAGCGCATCGGCCAGCCTGGCGATGCAGGCGTCGCGGGTCTCGCCCCAGACGATCAGCTTGCCGAGCAGCGAGTCGTAGAAGGGCGGGACCGTGTAGCCCTCGTAGAGCATGGTGTCGAAACGAACGCCCTCGCCGGTCGGGACGCCGAGCGTCTCGATCGTGCCGGGGCCCGGCAGGAAGCCGCGCGCCGGGTCCTCGGCATTGATCCGGCACTCGATCGCATGGCCGGCGACACGGATGTCTTCCTGGCGTACCGACAGCTTCGCACCGCCGGCGACCCTGATCATCTCCTGCACGAGGTCGATGCCGGTGATCATCTCGGTGACCGGATGCTCGACCTGGATGCGGGTATTGACCTCGATGAAATAGAACTCGCCGCTCACCTCGTCGTAGAGATATTCGACCGTGCCGGCGCCGCGGTAGTTGACCTCGCGGGCGAGCGCCACGGCGCTGGCGCAGAGTTCCTGGCGCACGTCTTCCGGCAGACGGAAGGAGGGCGCTTCTTCCCAGACCTTCTGGCGGCGACGCTGCAGCGAGCACTCGCGCTCGAAGCAATGGACGGCGTCCTCGCCGTCACCGAGGATCTGCACCTCGACGTGACGGGCACGGGTGATAACCTTTTCGACATAGAGGCCGCCGTCACCGAAGGCGGCAAGCGCCTCGGCCGAGGCCTGGGGGAAATGGCGCTCGAAATCGGCCATCGTCTCGGCAATGCGGATGCCTCGGCCACCGCCGCCGGCAGCGGCCTTGATCATGACCGGAAAGCCGATCTGCTCGACGATGGCGCAGGCCGTCTCGAGGTCGTCGATGCGTCCGTCCGAACCCGGCACGGTGGGCACGCCGGCGCGCTTGGCGACCTTGCGGGCCTCGACCTTGTCGCCGAGCAGGCTGATCGCCTCGGGCTTCGGGCCGATGAAGATCAGGCCGGCATCCTCGACGGCCTTCGCGAAGGCGGCGTTTTCCGAGAGGAAACCGTAGCCCGGATGGACGGCATCGACGCCGGTTTCCCTGGCAGCCTTGAGGACGGCTTCTATGTTGAGATAGGACTTGGCGGCGGACGGCGGACCAATCTCGACCGACTGGTCGGCAAGCCTGACGGCCAGCATGTCGCGGTCGGCGGCCGAGTGGACCTGAACGGTCCGGATGCCGAGCGCCTGGGCGGCGCGGATGATCCTCACCGCGATCTCGCCCCGATTGGCAATGAGGATCGAGCGGATGGTCATGCCTCGACCTCGGCAACCGGCTGGCCGGCCATGATCGGTTCCTGATCGTCGGCAACGAAGGTGATCTTGCCGGCGGCGTCAGCATGGACCTCGTGGAAGGTCTTCATCACCTCGATCAGGCCGATCACGTCACCGACAGCCACGCTGTCGCCATCGGCCTTGTAGGGAGCGGCATCCGGCGAGGGCTTGCGGTAGAAGGTGCCGGGGAGAGGCGATCTAATCTCGAGCTTGCTCATGGGGGTCTCCGGTTATCTGACGATTTCTGAAATGGGGGCGATGCGGATGCCCTCGGCGATCAGCGCTTCACGCATGTTGCGCACGATGTCCAAGGCGCCGAGCGTGTCGGAATGGAAGCAGATCGACTCGAAGGGCACTTCGATGTCCTTGCCGCTGACCGTGGTGACGAGACCTTCCCGGCAGGCGCGCACCACCTTGCGGGCGATCGCCATCGGGTCGGGGCGGCCGACGTCGCGGGTGAAGACGATCGAACCGCTCTCGTCGTAGTCGCGGTCGGCGTAGAATTCGCGCACCAGCGGTTGGCCGACCTCGAGCGCCGCGGTCTCGGTGGCGGAGCCCGCCATGCAGAACACATAGGCATTGGGGGCGACGGTGCGCATGTAGTGGACGAAGAGCTGGGCGAATTCCGGATTGACCGCCATTTCCATGTAGAGCGCGCCATGCGGCTTCACATGCTGGAGGGTGGCGCCGTGGCGTCGGGCGAATTCGCGGATCGCGCCGACCTGGTAGACGATGTCGTTGACCAGTTCGCGCGCCGTGCCGTTGATCTTGCGGCGGCCGAAACCCTGCAGGTCGTTGTAGCCCGGATGGGCGCCGATGCCGACGCCGTGCTCGACGGCGACACGCACGGTACGGTCCATCAGGTTCGGATCGCCGGCATGGAAACCGGCGGCGATGTTGGCGGAACTGATCAGTCCCATCAGGGCGCTGTCTTCGGTGTCGCCGACACGCCAGCGGCCGAAGGCCTCGCCCAGATCACAATTGATGTCTACGACCTCGAGTGCCACTTTTCTTCCCTGTTCTGCCTGCATTTTGTGCACCGCAGCGCGATGCCTGCCTATTTGTCAGAAAACCGTAGGAAGAATTTTTTCATTTGAAAAATTCTATTTTCAGAAGGCCATTATCTGATATTTATATGATAGCGCATTGTCGTGAGACTGGAATTTTCGTCTGCGAATCAAGCCATTGGCGCGCATCCGAAAAGGAGAATTTCCCGATCCTGCAATCTTGGCGCTTTTCGTTCGTATTTTCAGATACTGGCTATTCCCGATTCAGAATGATGGATGCATGTCCCTAAGCCTCAGACAGATCCGCTATTTCATCGCGACGGCGGAGGCCGGGCAGGTCTCGCAGGCCGCCGTGAACCTTTCGATCTCGCAGTCAGCCGTCACGACGGCCATCAAGGATCTGGAGGAGACCGTCGGCGCGGGGCTGTTCGAACGCACACCGCACGGCATGGAGCTGACGGCGGCGGGCCGGCGCTTCCTGTCGCAAGCCTACGAGATCCTGCAGAAGGTCGACGAGGCGACCAAGCTCAATCTCGTCACGGACGCGGTGACGGGTACGCTCAGCATCGCCACGACCTATACCGTCATCGGCTATTTCCTGCCGTTCCATATCGAGCGGATGAAGCGGCAGTTTCCCGGCATCGACATCCAGCTGTTCGAACTCAACCGGGAATCCGTCGAGGAAGGATTGCTGGCCAACCGCTACGACATCGCGGTGATGCTGACGTCCAACATCCTCAACCCGGAACTGACGACCGAGAAGCTGCTGAGCTCGCAGCGCCGCCTCTGGGTGCCGGCACGTCATCGGTTGCTTGCCGAGGAAAACGTCGGCCTGAAGGAAGTGGCCG
The DNA here is from genome assembly GCF_059424725.1 of Allorhizobium sp. GW101-3B10. Lineage (NCBI taxonomy): Bacteria > Pseudomonadati > Pseudomonadota > Alphaproteobacteria > Hyphomicrobiales > Rhizobiaceae > Allorhizobium > Allorhizobium sp. GW101-3B10. Next base: position 3,718,665 of record NZ_JBWKZR010000001.1, read on the forward strand.
AGGAGGACTACATCATGCTGACCGTGGACGAGGCGTCGCACAGCTCGCTCAAATACTGGAGCCAGACTCCCTATCTGCCGAAGATCACGCTTCGCACGTCCTCGGTCGAGGCCGTGCGCTCATTGGTGGCGAACAGCCAGGGGGTAGCCATCCTGTCCGACATGGTGCATCGCCCCTGGTCGCTCGAAGGCCGGAGGATCGAGACGATCTCGCTCGTCGACCCGATCCCTTCCATGGATGTCGGTCTCGCCTGGCGGCGGAATGCCGATTTTTCGCCTGCCATGGCAGCCGTGCGCTCCTATTTCCGGCGTTCCTTCAACGTTCCAGAATAGGCGTCGGGACCTTTCCGCCTGCGCCTGTTGCTGGCGCGGCAGACTTGCGCAAGGCCGGTCGGTGTGCCGGAAGGACTCGCCGAAACCGGGCGGCTCGCGGACTTGGCAGGCATAGGGATGACCGCTATGAGGACACCCAGGAGCATCCTCATGTATACCCTCGAGCGCACCGAAACATTTAGCCAGGACATCAAGAAAAGCCGGTTCGTCGCCCATGCCACCCCGGTCGCGAGCGAGGACGAGGCCAGGTCTTTCATCGCCGCGGTGAGCGACCCTTCCGCCAATCACAACTGCTGGGCCTGGCGGGTGGGGCAGGCCTATCGCTTCAGCGACGACGGGGAGCCGAGCGGGACGGCCGGCAAACCTATGCTGCAGGCCATCGACGGACAGGCGCTGGATCGCGTCGCGGTCTTGGTCACGCGCTGGTTCGGCGGGATCCTGCTGGGCAGCGGCGGGCTGATGCGCGCCTATGGCGGCACGGCGGCGGCCTGCCTCAAAGCGGCAGCAAAGAGCGAGATCATTCAGCGGATCGAGGGCGAAATCGTCGCCGGTTTCTCCGACCTCGCCATGCTCAAGGCGCGGCTCGGCGCCCTGCCCGATCTCATCGTCATCAGCGAGGAATTCACCGCGACCGGCGCGGTGCTCACCGTGGCACTGCCCGAGGCGACGGCCGCTCAGGCCAACCGGCTGGTGACGGACCTCACCAGCGGGCGGGCCTTCGTCCGCTTCGGCGAGGGTGAGAACCCGTCCTAGTCCAGGCAAGAATCAGTGAATGGTATCCGGCGATTCGTCCCGCAGCAGATGCAATGCATCGGTGAGGGCCGCGACCAGGATATCGGTCAGTTCGTCGCCCTTGCTCTCGACCAGCATGGCCTGGATCGCGGCGTCCTGCTGCTCGAAGAAGTGATCCGGTTCATTCGTCATTTCATCAGTCCCTTCATGGTGCCGATTCGTCTGCATCGTTCAGGACTGTTAAACGCCGGCTGGCTTGCGCCGGGCTTTCACGCCCGGCGGCGTCCATAGGCCAGCAACGATGTCACGCGCCTGCCGGTTCCCCGCCTCCGGCGACGATCGTGCCGAACTTGGCGAAGAACTCGCCGGCGAGCTTCTTCGAGGTCGAATCGATCAACCGGCTGCCCAGCTGGGCGATCTTGCCGCCGACCTCGGCCTTCACCGTGTAGGTGAGGATCGTCGCATCCGGCCCTTCGGCTGCAAGCGACACGTCGGCGCCGCCCTTGGCAAAGCCGGCAAGCCCGCCTTTTCCCTCTCCGGCAATGGTATAGGAATGCGGCGGGTTGAGGTTCTGCAGCTCGACCGCACCCTCGAACTTCGCCTTGATCGGCCCGACCTTCAGCACGACCTTGGCCGTCATGGTGGTGTCGGAGGTCTTGTCCAGGCTCTCGCAGCCGGGGATCGCCTGGCGCAGGATCTCCGGGTCGTTCAAGGCCTGCCAGACGGTCTCCACCGGTGCTTCGATGCGTTCGCTGCCACTCATGTCCATGTCTGTGCTCCTCCCGTTCAGCGCCTGTCCGACACGGGCGCACCCCTCCCCGAGCGCGGCCGTGGACAAAAGAGCTTACAGGGCAAGGGGCAGATGGCAAGCGCCGCGTCGGGATGTTTCGGCGATCAGACGACGACGGCCTGTTCGACGCGGTCTTCGGTGCCGAAGAACTTCAGGTAGCGTTCGACCTCGGCCGGATCGCCGGTCGCCTTCTTCGGATTGTCGGAGAGCTTCACCGCCGGCCGGCCATTGGCCTCGCTGACCTTGCAGACCAGCGAAATCGGCTTCAGGCCCTCGATCTCGCGCGGCGCGCAGCCGGCGAAGTCGTTGGTGAGGTTGGTGCCCCAACCGAAGCTCATGCGCACCCGGCCCTCGAAATGGCGATAGGTGTCGATGATCGCGTCGACGTCGAGGCCGTCGGAGAAGATCAGCAGTTTCTGGCGCGGATCGCGTCCCATCTTCCTCCACCAGTCGATGATCTTCTCGCCGCCCTCGATCGGCGGGGCGCTGTCGGGGCGGAAGCCGGTCCAGTCGGCGACCCACTCCGGCGCATTGCGCAGAAAGGCGGCCGTGCCGTAGGTGTCCGGCAGCACGATCAGCAGATTGCCGCCGTAGAGGCGGTTCCAGTCACGCATGACGTTGTAGTTCGCGGCGAGCAGTTCCTCATCCGTCCTGGCGAGCGCGGCGGTGACCATCGGCAATTCGTGGGCGTTCGTGCCCACCGCCTCGAGGTCCGAATCCATGGCGAGCAGCACGTTGCTGGTGCCGGTGAAGGCCGGGCCGATGCCCTCCTTGAGCGCTTCCACACACCAGCGCTGCCACAGGAAGCTGTGACGACGACGGGTGCCGAAATCGGAGATGCGCAATCCAGGGAGTTCCCGCAGCCGTTCGACCTTGGCCCACATCTTGGCCTTAGCGCGGGCATAGAGCACGTCGAGGGTGAAGAGCCCCATGGTCTTGGCGACGGATCGCGACCGCAATTCGTTGATGATGGCAAGGGCCGGGATCTCCCACATCGTGGTTTCCATCCACTTGCCGTAGAAATGCAGGCTAAACTGGCCGTCCTTCTTCGACAGCTCGTATTCGGGCAGCTGGAACTTGGCGAGCCAGCTCAAGAATTCCGGCTCGAAGATCTGCTTGGTGCCGTAGAAGGTGTTACCCGCCAGCCATATCGCTTCCTTCTTGGTGAGGCGAAGCGAGCGGGCAAAATCGAGCTGCTCGCGCAATTCGCCCTCGTCGATTTCCTCGGCAAGACGGACGGTCGTGGTGCGGTTGATCAGGGTGAAGGTCGCGTCGACTTCCGGATAGAGCTTCCAGATCATCTGCAGCATGAGGAGCTTGTAGAAGTCCGTGTCGATCAGGCTGCGGACGATCGGATCGAGCTTCCAGCTGTGATTGAAGACTCTCGTCGCGATGTCGGTCTTGGTCATCGAGTGACTGCCCTGCAAGACGCGGCCGGGTCAGACCGCCCTGTCGGGACTCGCCCCGACCGTTTTCGCCGTCACTTATCGGGAATCCGACCGGCAAAGTCCATAGGGGGATCAGCGCTGGACCGGCGTGTTGTCCGCTGGCGAGGGAGCCGTCTCTTGAACCGGCTGGTTGGACGGGTTTTCGGGCGCAATGGAGTTGCCCCACCATTCGGCCGGGATCCAAACCACCATTGCAAGGACGATGCCGGCCAGAAGGACGATCAGCACGGGGCGACCGCGAAAGCCCTGGCGGGCCTCGGTCGCCGTCACCGTCTCGGGCCGCATGCCCCGCGTATGGCGATCGGTGCTGTCGGGCAGATCAATTCGGCTGTTCATCGGATTTCTCCCTGTTGTACCTAAGAGCGGCCGCTTGTGCGCGCCGCAGTCCCAGGTCAAACGGAGGGAGAGGCCGAAGGTTCCGTTCCCCGTCAGCGTCGATCAGTAGCCGGCGGTGCGATCCACGACGTGCTCAAGCGCTTCGCTCGACTCGAACCGGGCCATCTGCCGCTCGACATGGCGGAAGAGCGCGCCGACATCCGAGGCCGCGGCGGCATGCGGTGTGATCACGACATTGTCGAAGCCCCAGAGCGGGCTTTCCGGCGACAGCGGCTCCTGCTCGAAGACATCAAGCGAAGCCCCGCCCAACACGCCCTTCTCCAGCGCCGCGACGATGTCAGCTTCGACCTGACTACCACCGCGGCCGGCATTGACGAACACCGGTCTGCCGAGGGCCCCACCCTGGCGGAGCCTGGCAAAGAGGGACGCGTTGTAAAGGCCACGCGTGTCCGGCGTCAGCGGCAAGAGACCGACGAGGATGTCGGTCCGACCGAGAAAGGCGTCGATTCCGCTGGCGTCGAAGGTCCCGACGCCGTCGATCTGCCGCTTGCGCCGCGACCAGCCGATCACGTCGAAGCCCATCACCTTCAGCTTGCGCACAGCATCCTCCCCGAGCACGCCGAGGCCCATCACGCCGACCGTCACGTCGCGGGCTTCCGGCTGCGGCGAGAATTCGTTCCAGACGCGCTCGCGCTGCTGGCGGGCATAGGCAAGAACGCCGCGCAGGTGGGCGAGGCATTGCAGCACCACCCATTCGCTCATGCGGTCGGTCAGGCTGCGGTCGACGAAACGCACGACCGGCAGATCCGGCAAGGTGTAGGCCGAGAGGATGTGGTCGACGCCGGCGCCCCCGGAGAAGATCACCTTGAGGTCGCGCGCGCGATCGAACAGCGACGGATCGGGCTTCCACACAACGGCATACGGGACGCCGGAGAGATCACGGCCGGCATTTTCCGGATCGCCCATGTCGATCACCGGCCGGCCGGGAAAGGCTCCCTTCAGCGCTTCGACGACGCCGCTGCGCGCGAATTTGAGGTCGATGACGACGGCGTTCTGATCGGGCATGAAGGAAGATCCGTTACTGGCTGACGCCGCCGATCTCGACGGCTTCGAGGTTGAAGGCTGCGGCCATCAGCGCGCGCGTATAGTCGGCCTTGGGTGCCTGAAAGATCTCGGTCGCGGGGCCCTGCTCCACCACCTTGCCGGAGCGCAGGACGATCACTTCGTTGGCCAATGCTTTTACCACGCGCAGGTCGTGGCTGATGAACAGGTAGGCGAGATCGTGCTTCTTCTGCAGGTCGCGCAGCAGGTCGACCACCTGGGCCTGCACCGTCATGTCGAGCGCCGAGGTCGGCTCGTCGAGCATGACGAAGCGGGGCTTCAGCACCATGGCGCGGGCGATGGCGATGCGCTGGCGCTGGCCACCGGAAAACTCGTGCGGATAACGCCAGCGGGTGGCCGTGTCGAGGCCGACCTCGTCGAGCGCCCAGCAGACGCGGGCGTCGCGCTCGGCGGCCGACAGCGCCCGCTCATGCACCTTCAGCCCTTCGGCAATAATCTCGCCGACCGACATGCGGGGGCTGAGCGAGCCAAAGGGATCCTGGAAAACGATCTGAAGCCGGTCGCGCAGCGGACGCATCTCGGCAAAGGAATAGCCGTCGATGTCCTGGCCGATGAAGCTGATGCGGCCCTTGGACGAGATGAGGCGGGCGAGCGCCAGGCCGAGCGTCGTCTTGCCCGAGCCGGATTCGCCGACGACGCCAAGCGTCTGGCCGGCGCGCAGCACCATGTCCACCCCGTCGACCGCCTTCACGTGGTCGACCACCTTGCGCAGGAAGCCGGACTTGATGGGGAACCAGACGCGGATGTCGTCGCCCTGCATGACCACCGGCTTGGTCTCGTCGAGTGGAGGCGGTTCGCCGCGCGGCTCGGAGGCCAGCAGCTTCTTCGTGTAGTCGTGCTGCGGGTTGGAGAAGATGTCCTCGACCGGGCCGCTTTCGACGATCTTGCCCCTGGTCATGACGCAGACCTTGTCGGCGAACTTGCGCACGATGCCGAGGTCGTGGGTGATGAACAGCATGGACATGCCGTGATCGGCCTTGAGCTGGCGCAGAAGATCGAGGATCTGTGCCTGGACGGTCACGTCGAGCGCGGTGGTCGGCTCGTCGGCGATCAGGAGCTTCGGCCGGTTGGCAAGCGCCATGGCGATCATCACGCGCTGGCGTTGGCCACCCGACAGTTCGTGCGGATAGGCGGAAAGGCGCTTCTCCGGATCGCGGATGCCGACCTGGCGCAGGAGCTCCAGCGTGCGCTCGCGCGCCGTCTGGCCCGCGAGCGCCTGATGCAGCGCCAGAATCTCGCCGATCTGCTTTTCGATGTTGTGGAGCGGATTGAGCGAGGTCATCGGCTCCTGGAAGATCATCGTGATGTCGTTACCACGCACGGCGCGCAGCTCGCGCTCCGGCGCCGTCATCAGGTCGCGGCCTTCGAACAGGATCTCGCCCGAGGGGTGGCTGGCCGCCGGATAGGGCAGCAGCTTCAGGATCGACGAGGCGGTGACCGACTTGCCCGAACCGGACTCGCCGACCAGAGCCACGACCTCGCCCGGCGCGATGTCGAAGGAGACGCGGTCGACGGCGAGCGTCTCCTTGCCGCCCTGGTGGAAGGCGACCGAGAGATCCCGAACGGAGAGAAGGGGAGCGGTCATCGGAACGTCTTTCTCGGATCGAACGCATCGCGCACGGCCTCGCCGACGAAGATCAGCAGCGAGAGCATGATCGACATGGTGAAGAAGGCGGTGAGGCCGAGCCAGGGGGCCTGGAGATTGCGCTTGCCCTGCGCGATCAGTTCGCCGAGCGAAGGCGAGCCGGGCGGCATGCCGAAGCCGAGGAAGTCGAGCGAGGTCAGCGTGGTGATCGAGCCCGACAGGATGAAGGGCAGGAAGGTGAGCGTCGCCACCATGGCGTTCGGCAGCAGGTGCCGGAACATGATGGTCCAGCTGCCGACGCCGAGCGCGCGGGCCGCGTTCACATATTCGAAATTGCGCGCGCGCAGGAACTCGGCGCGGACGATGCCGACGAAACTGACCCACGAGAACAGCAGCATGATGCCGAGCAGGACGAAGAAGCCGGGCGGCAGGATGGCGGCGATGATCAGCAGGATGTAGAGGACCGGCATGGACGACCAGATCTCGATGAAGCGCTGCATCAGCAGATCGGTCCAGCCGCCGAAATAGCCCTGGATCGCGCCTGCGGTGACACCCACCAGCGCCGAGCAGATCGTCAGGATCAGGCCGAACAGGACCGAGATGCGGAAGCCGTAGATCATCCGGGCGGCGACGTCGCGGGCCTGGTCGTCAGTACCGAGCCAGTTGAGGTTGCCGATGACGCAGTTCGGATCCTCGTCCTTCAGCGGATAGGCGGTGCAACGCTCTTCCTTGTCCATCAGCCAGAAGGGCGCGGTGGGCGCGGAATGGGGGATCTCGGAATTCACAGTGCGGTAGGAATAGCGGATCGGCGGCCACACCATCCAGCCATTGGCGTTGATCTCGTCGGCGATGAAGGGCGAGCGATAGTCGGTGACCGCGAGGAAGCCGCCGAACTTCTCCTCCGGATAGTCGACGGCGACGGGAAACAGGATCTCTCCCTTGTAGGAGGCGATCAGCGGACGGTCGTTGGCGATGAGTTCGGCAAACAGCGACAGCACGAAGAGCAGCATGAACAGCCAGAACGACCAGTAGCCGCGCTTGTTGGCCCGGAAGTTCTCCAGCCGCCGCTTGTTGGTCGGCGAGAGCCACGGTTTCCTGACCGGGGCGACGGTTTCGGTGCGGGTGACGTCGAGCGAGGTCATGTCAGACATCCCTCCGCTCGAAATCGATGCGCGGATCGATCCAGGTGTAGATCAGGTCGGAGACCAGGCTGACGACAAGGCCCATGAGCGAGAAGATATAGAGCGTGGCAAAGACGATCGGATAGTCGCGGTTGACGACGGCGAGATAGCCGAGGCGGCCGAGGCCGTCGAGCGAGAAGATGTTCTCGATCAGCAGCGAGCCGGTGAAGAAGGCGGAAATGAAGGCGCCCGGAATGCCGGCGATCACGATCAGCATGGCGTTGCGGAAGACATGACCGTACAGCACCTGCCGCTCGCCCAGCCCCTTGGCGCGGGCGGTGACCACATACTGTTTCTTGATCTCGTCGATGAAGGAGTTCTTGGTGAGAAGCGTGGTGGTGGCGAAGGCGGATAGCAAGAGCGCCGTCAGCGGCAGCGCCAGATGCCAGAAGTAGTCGAGGATCTTCTCCCACCAGGTAAGCTCGGCGAAATTGTCGGAGATCAGGCCGCGCAGCGGGAACCAGTCGAAGAAGGATCCGCCGGCAAACAGCACGATCAGCAGGATGCCGAACAGGAAGCTCGGAACGGCATAGCCGATGACGATGACGCCCGACGTCCAGACGTCGAAGGGGGAGCCGTCCTCCACCGCCTTCTTGATGCCGAGCGGAATGGAGATGGCATAGGAAATGAGGAGAATCCACACGCCGAGCGAGATCGAGACCGGCATCTTCTCGACGATCAGGTCGATGACGCTGGTATTGCGGAAGAAGCTCTCGCCGAAATCGAAGCGGATATAGTTCCACATCATGTCGAGGAAGCGGGTGAGCGGCGGCTTGTCGAAGCCGAACTGTTTTTCCAGCTTGGCGATCAGTTCGGGATCGAGCCCCTGCGCGCCGCGATATTTGGCGTTCATCTCGTCGCCGGCGAATTGCTGGTTGAGCATGTCGCCGCCGCCGGAGAGCCGCTGGTCGGCGCCGTCGCCCTGGCCGGTCAGCTGGGCGATCACCTGCTCGACCGGGCCGCCCGGCGCGAACTGAATGACAAGGAAGGAAATCGCCATGATGCCGACAATGGTCGGGATCATCAGCAGCAGGCGCCTGAGGATATAGGCGCCCATCAGGCATTCGCTCCCGCCAGAAGCGCGCGTGCTCCAAGCATGGTCGTCCTAGCTTCGATCAATCCGTCGATCCCTTCCGGTGTCACCGATTCGTTCCTGTATTCCTAGCCGTTCGAGGCCCGGGCGCAAAGCCCAGGGCTCATTTCGCTTCGGCTTTCGCCCACCAGATGGTCGGGAAGCCGATTGCATAAGTCGGCAATTCTGCCGGATGCTCGAACTTGTCCCAATAGGCGATGCGCGCCGTGCCGCCGTAGTAGAGCGGGATGACGTAGTCGTGGGCGAGCAGCACGCGATCGAGCGCCTTGGTCGCCGCCACGAGATCCTCTCGCCCCTTGGAGAAGATCACCTTGTCGATCAGCGCATCGACGCCGGGATCGGCGATGCCGGCATAGTTGCGCGAGCCTTCGCGATCCTTCGCACTGGTGCCCCAGAAATCGCGCTGCTCGTTGCCGGGATTGAGCGTCTGGGCCCAGACCACCCAGGTCATGTCGTAGTCGAAGCTGCGGGTGCGATTGGCATATTGCGAGTCATCGACGGTACGGACGCGGGCGTCGATGCCGATCTTGCGCAGCGCTTCGCTGTAAGGCACGGCCACGACCTCGAGCATCGGGTTCGACAGCAGGATCTCGAAGCCGAGCGGGGTGCCGGTTGCCGCATTGACCATCCACCCGCCTGTGATCTCATAACCGGCTTCCTTGAGCAGGGCGACGGCCTTGCGCAGGTTGTCGCGCTGCGCTTGTGGGTTGCCACCGACGGGATTGGCGTAAGGCGCGACAAAGACCTCGGCCGGCACCTTGTCCTTGATCTCTTCGAGAATCGCCAGCTCACGGCCTTGCGGAAGATCCTTCGAGGCGAGTTCCGTACCGAAGAAGAAACTGTCGACCCGCTTGTAGGCGCCGTAGAACGCAGTGCGGTTCAGCTCTTCGAAATCGAGCGCGTAGTTCAGTGCCTCGCGCACTCGCTGGTCCTTGAACATTTCGCGCCGCATGTTGGGCACCAAGGCTTGCATGATGCCGGTGGCGCGGTAGGGATTGGGCAGTTCCTCCCGCTTGACGCGGCCATCCTTGACGGCTGGGAAATCATAGGCCGTCGCCCAGCGCGCCGCTTTCGTCTCCATCCAGTAGTCGAAATTGCCGGAGCGGAAAGCCTCGAACTGCACGTCGAGGTCGCCGAACATGGTGTAGCTGAGCGTGGAAAAATTGTTCTGCCCGACATTCACGTTGAGGTCCTTGCCCCAATAGTCGTCGCGCAGTTGGTAGCGAACGGTCGCGCCAGCCTTGAAGTCGGCGATCCTGTAGGGTCCCGATCCCATGACAGGTTCGAGCGTCGTGCGATTGATGTCGCGCGGCTTGCCGTCGGGGCCGGCGCCCTCCCACCAGTGCCTGGGCAGGATGAGGAACTGGCCAAGGATCATAGGCAGCTCGTGATTGTTCTTCTCGTCAAAGCGGAATGTTACGTCGCGCTCCCCCGTCTTCTCCACCGCCACCACATGGCGATAGTAGCTCATGTAGAGGGGATTGAGCTCTTTCGATTTCTCGAAACTGAAAATGACGTCTTCCGGCCTGACCGCCTTTCCGTCCGCCCACTTTGCCTCGGCACGCAGCCTGAAGGTCGCCGACGACACGTCCTCCGGATAGGAGACCCCTTCGGCCAGGAGGCCGTAGGAGGTCGAGATCTCGTCGTCCGCATCCTTCATCAGGGTGTCGAACACCAGGCCGAGCCCGGGTGCGGCCTCTCCCTTTTCGAGGATCGGATTGAAGGTGTCGTAGGTGCCGGTGGCGGCGAGCTTAAGGGTGCCTCCCTTCGGCGCGGCCGGATTGACATAATCGAAGTGCGGGAAACCGGCGGGATACTTCACCTCGCCGGAAAGGGCGACCCCATGGCGCAAGGGCTCGGCGGATTGCGCCGGCTGGCCGATGATGAAAGCCAGACATGACAGAAGGATCCCAACCCGCATTCTCGCCAACCCCATGCAAATCACCCCTCTTTTTTTATGGATACGAAGAACATAAGCCAAACCGCGGCAAAAAACAGACCGGCCTCATGCAAGGCGCAATCAGGTTGCCGGAAAACACGGATTCACCAAAATCCCGTTCCAGAGTATCGTTACGGCAAATCACCCGGACGAGACGGGCGATCCCCGAGGCGGCGGAAGACGGCATGACGATGATGATGGGTAGAGGTTTCAGGGCTCTGGCACAGGGGTTGGCGCTTACGGCGGGGCTCGTGGCGGCGACGACGGGGGGAGCCTCGGCGGAGGGCGCGGCGGCCAAGCAGCTGTTCGGCGGCATGAAACTGCCGTCGCGCGCGGCGCCCACGCCTTACGGTTTCTATTCCAAAGGCTGCATCGCCGGTGCGGTCGCCATTCCCGTGGACGGGCCCACCTGGCAGGCGATGCGCCTTTCGCGCAACCGTCGGTGGGGCCATCCGCAGATGATCTCGCTGCTCGAGCGACTGTCCAGGGATGCGCCGAGCGTCGGATGGCCAGGCATCCTGATCGGTGACGTGTCACAGCCGCGGGGCGGACCGATGCTGACCGGCCATGCCTCGCACCAGATCGGCCTCGATGCCGACATCTGGCTGACGCCCATGCCCGACCGCAGGCTCTCGGCCAAGGAGCGCGAGGACATGCCCTTCACCTCGATGCTGAAGGAGAACAAGTTTCTCACCGTCGACACCAAGCGCTGGACGCCTGCCCATGCAAAGCTGATCATGCTGGCGGCGAGCTATCCTGAGGTCGAGCGCATCTTCGTCAATCCGGCGATCAAGAAGAAGCTATGCGACACCTGGACCGGCGACCGCTCGGCGCTCGGCAAGGTCAGGCCGATCTATGGCCACGACGCGCATTTCCATATCCGCATGGGGTGCCCGGACGGAGCAACTGGCTGCAAGTCCCAGGCAGCCGTCGGGGCCGGGGACGGCTGCGACAAGTCGCTCGCCTGGTGGTTCACCGACGAACCCTGGGCCAAGCCGAAGAAGGACCCGAACGTCAAGCCGCCGAAGCCGCCACGGCCCATGCAGCTCTCCGACATGCCGAAGGCCTGCGCCGCAGTGCTGCAGGCGCCGGCACCCGACAGCGAAATGGCCGCGACCTTCGGCAACACGACCGCCGTGGCCGCCCTGGCCGCCATGCCGGCGAGCGCCAACGACGCCGTTCCCGCCATCGCCGCGCAGATGCCCGAACTGCCGGACGTCGTGCCGATCCCGCTTCCGCGTCCCGCCGGCTACTGAGGCCGACAAACGCGCAGCCGACAGGCTTTTCAAGCGAAGCGTCCTGGGTTAGAAGGCAATCAAATCGATTTAAATCAGGCCGGTACCGACCATGACCCGATGCATCGCCTTGATTGCGCATGACCAGAAGAAGGACGACATGGCGGATTTCGCCGATCGTCACCAGTCGGTTCTGGCCCAGTGGCGGATCGTCGCCACAGGCACGACCGGCGGCCGCATCCAGGCGGCCTGCCCCCATCTCGATGTCACCCGGCTGAAAAGCGGCCCGCTCGGCGGCGACCAGCAGATCGGTGCGATGATCGCCACCGGCGAGGTCGACATGCTGATTTTCTTTGTCGATCCTTTGACATCCATGCCGCATGATGTCGATGTAAAAGCACTGATGCGGCTGGCGACAGTCTACGACATACCGATGGCGCTCAACCGTGCCACGGCCGAAATCCTGATGACCACCCACGCCAACTGAGCGAACCGCCCGACCGCCGCGGCCTCGAACGGAACCGGACATGCCCAAGCCCAACGACAACGACCAGCTGACCTTTCCGATCCTGATCGGCGACATCGGGGGCACGAATGCCCGTTTCTCGATCCTCATCGACGCCTATGCCGAGCCGAAGGCCTTTCCGATCGTGCATACCGCCGATTTCGCCACGATCGACGAGGCGATCCAGACGACCGTGCTCGACAAGACCTCGGTACAGCCGCGCTCGGCGATCCTCGCCATTGCCGGACCGATCAAGGGCGACGAGATCCCGCTCACCAATTGCGACTGGGTGGTCAGGCCGAAGGCGATGATCGCCGATCTCGGCTTCGGCGACGTCATGGTGGTCAACGACTTCGAGGCGCAGGCGCTGGCCGTCGCATCGCTTTCCGAGGAGGACCGCGAGCCGATCGGCGCCGGCAGGACAAGCCCGATCGCATCGCGCGTCGTGCTCGGACCCGGCACCGGGCTCGGTGTCGCCGGCCTGGTACACGCCCAGCATACCTGGTTTCCGGTTCCCGGCGAAGGCGGCCATGTCGATATCGGCCCGCGCAGCGAACGCGACTTCGCCATCTTCCCGCACCTGACGCCGATCGAGGGACGCATCTCGGCCGAGCAGCTGCTGTGCGGCCGCGGCATCGTCAACATCTACCACGCGGTCTGTCTCGCTGACGGTATCGAGCCGAAGTTCACCATCCCCGCCGACATCACCGCCACCGGCCTTTCGGGGGCCGATACCCAGGCCGAGCAGACGATGAGCCTGTTCGTCACCTATCTCGGCAGGCTTGCCGGCGACCTCGCGCTGATCTTCATGGCGCGCGGCGGCGTTTTCCTCTCCGGCGGCATTTCGCAGAAGATCATCCCTGCCCTGAAGCGTCCGGAATTTCGCCAGGCCTTCGAGGACAAGGCGCCCCATAACGGACTGATGAAGGCGATCCCGACCTTTGTCGTCACCCACCCGCTCGCCGCCCTGTCGGGCCTTGCCGCCTTTGCGCGGACCCCGAGCAATTTCGGCCTCGCCACCGAGGGACGGCGCTGGCGCCGCTGACGGCCGCCGCCCGCGCTCGCATTGACTATGGCCAAACGGCGTCCGACTGGCTATAGAGCGGCCAGCGCGGGCCAATGGCGCCCGCCACGGCCCATTTCCACGGGGAATGTCCTTTCTTGAACGCCAGCAGGACCCACAAGATACCGGTCAGCTCGACAAGCGTAACATCGGTACTCAAACGCATCATCGCGGAGAACGGCCGCGATCACGTGCGCGGCTATGCCTTTGCCATCCTCTGTCTGGCGACGGTTGCGCTGACGACCGCGTTTACCGCCTGGATCATGGAAGCGGTGGTCAACGAGGCCTTCGCCAAGCAGCGGGCCGACGTCGTCCTGCTGATCTGCGGCTCCATCCTCGCCGCCTTCATCCTGCGCGGATTTGCCGGCTACGGCCAGGCCGTCACGCTGTCGAAGATCGGCAACAATATCGTGGCGCGCTACCAGCGCCGGCTGTTCTCGCACCTGATGACGCTGTCGCTCGGCTATTTCACGGAATCGCGCTCGGCCCACCTCGCTGCCCAGATCAGCCAGAACATCAACGGTATCCGCGACGTTCTGAACCTCACCGTCACCTCGATGGCGCGCGACCTGCTGACGCTCGTGGCGCTGGTCGGGGTCATGCTGTTCAAGGATCCGGTGCTCACCCTGATCGTCTTCGTCGTGGCCCCGCCCCTGCTCTACGCCCTGCGCTACCTGTCGAAGCGGCTGCGCAGCGCCACCCGGGAATCGGTCATCTTCAACAGCCACGTGCTGGGCGCCATGCAGGAGACCGTCCAGGGGATCGCCATCGTCAAGGCCTTCACCATGGAAGAGGAGCTGGAGCGCAAGGTCCAGGCGACGATCGCGGCTGCCGAAAAGCGCTCCAACCGGATCGCGCGGCTCAGCGAACGCACCTCGCCGCTGACGGAAACCTTTGCCGGCCTGGCGATCTCCAGCGTGCTGGCCTATGCCGCCTTCCGCTCGATCTATGGCGGCGTGCTGCCGGGCGCCTTCTTCTCCTTCGTGGCGGCGCTGCTCATGGCCTACGAGCCGGCCAAGCGGCTTGCCAAGTTGCAGGTGCAGATGGAACGCGCCGTGGTCAATGCGCGGATGATCTACGAAATCCTCGACATGCAGACCCACCAGCGCGACAAGACCGGCGCCGGCGACCTCAAGGTGACCGAGGCGCGTATCGAATTCCGCGGCGTCAAGTTCGCCTATGGCAATGGCGAGGCGGTGCTCAAGGGCATCGACTTCGTCGCCGAGGGCGGCAAGACGACGGCGCTGGTCGGGCCATCGGGCGCCGGCAAGTCGACGGTGATCACGCTCATCCCGCGCTTCTACGACCCTCTCGAGGGCGAGATCCTGATCGACGGGCAGAACATCGCCGACGTCACCAAGGCGTCGCTGCGCAAGCACCTCGCCTATGTCTCGCAGCAGCCCTATCTGTTCGAAGGCACGATCCGCGACAACATCCGCTACGGCCGGCCGGAAGCGACCGACGCCGAGATCGAGGAAGCCGCCCGCCTCGCCTATGCCCACGACTTCATCCTCGCCCAGCCCATGGGTTACGACACCCCCGTCGGTGAGAACGGCGTGACACTCTCCGGCGGCCAGCGCCAGCGGCTGTCGATCGCCCGCGCGCTGGTGCGCAATGCGCCGATCCTGCTGCTCGACGAAGCGACCTCGGCGCTCGACACGGAATCCGAGGCCGCCGTCCAGAAAGCGCTCGACGAGGCCATGACCGGCCGCACCGTGGTCGTCATCGCGCACCGGCTGTCGACCATCCGACGCGCCGACAAGATCATCGTCATGCAGGCCGGAACGATCGCCGAAGAAGGCTCGCATGACGAGCTTGCACAGCGTCCGGACGGGCTTTACGCTCGCCTGAACCAGCTGCAACCCACCGCCACCACGGACGACTTCATCTAAGGACAGCCGATCGCCATGCAGGATGCTATGAAACTTGTCGTGGTGGGAGCCGGGGGCCGAATGGGCCAGACGCTCGCCCGCGTCATCCATGCGAGCGAAGGCGTCGTCCTGCATGCTGCCGTCGCGCGGCGGGGCTCGAACCTGATCGGCCGCGACGCCGGCGAGATCGCCGGCCTCGGCCCGATCGGGGTTGCGATCACCGACGACCCGCTTTCAGCCTTCCTCGATGCCGATGGCGTCATCGACTTCACCTCGCCGCAGACGTCAACGGAATATGCCGGGCTCGCGGCGCAGGCGCGCATCGTCCACGTGCTCGGTACCACCGGCTGCCTGCCGGAGCACGATGCGAAGATCGAGGCGGCTTCCCGCCATGCGCGGATCGTCAAATCCGGCAATATGAGCCTCGGCGTCAACCTGCTCTCCGTGCTCGTGCAGCAGGCCGCCCGCGCGCTCGATGCCGCGGGCTGGGACATCGAGGTGCTGGAGATGCATCATAAGCACAAGGTCGATGCGCCCTCCGGCACGGCGCTTCTTCTCGGCGAGGCGGCCGCGCGCGGCCGCGGCGTGGATCTCTCCTCCCATTCGGTTCGGGTACGCGACGGCCACACCGGAGCGCGCGAACCCGGCTCGATCGGCTTTGCCACGCTGCGCGGCGGCTCGGTGGTCGGCGAACACTCGATCATTCTCGCCGGCGAGGGCGAGTTGGTGACGCTCAGCCACAGCGCCGGCGACCGCTCGATCTTCGCGCGCGGCGCGGTCAAGGCTGCGCTCTGGGCGCGCGACCAGAAACCCGGTCTCTATTCGATGCTCGACGTGCTCGGGCTCTCTTCTTCCATCTGACATCAATGCGGAGGATTTTCCGATGAGTGGTACCCTTGTGCTCGTGCGCCACGGCCAGAGCGAATGGAATTTGAAGAACCTGTTCACCGGCTGGAAGGACCCCGGTCTGACCGAGCTCGGCGTCCAGGAAGCCAATGCCGGTGGCAAGGCGCTTGCCGACTACGGCATCAAGTTCGACATCGCTTTCACCTCGGCGCTGTCGCGGGCCCAGAAGACCTGCCAGATCGTGCTCGACAATGTCGGCCAGCCGAACCTCGAGACGATCCGCGACGAAGCGCTCAACGAGCGCGACTACGGCGATCTGTCGGGCCTCAACAAGGACGACGCCCGCGCCAAGTGGGGTGAGGAACAGGTGCATATCTGGCGCCGCTCCTACGACGTTCCGCCGCCGGGCGGCGAAAGCCTGCGCGACACCGGCGCCCGCGTCTGGCCCTATTACATGACCGAAATCCTGCCGCGCGTGCTCAGGGGCGAAACCGTGCTGGTCGCCGCGCACGGCAATTCTCTGCGCGCGCTGGTCATGGTGCTCGACCGCCTGTCGAAGGAAGAGATCCTCAAGCTCAACCTCGCAACCGGCGTGCCGATGGTCTACAAGCTCAAGGCCGACTCCACCGTGGCGTCGAAGGAAGTGTTGGGCGACATGTCCGGCGCGCACTGAGGCGCCCTCACTCCATCAGTTCGTGATGGTGAACTCGACGCGGTCCGCGGGAAACCGTGTGACCGCGTATTGTATCGGCACACCCTGCATGTCGGTATTGAGCGCGCGGGTCACGAGCACGATCGCGCCCGGCGTCAGCGCCAGTTGCGCGACGTCGTCGGGCTCTGCATGGGTGGCCGAGACTTCCGTGACCGCCCGCAGATAGTCATCCACGCCGTATTCGCGCAATGCGCGGGTGACCGAGCCCGCCCGGCGAAACGCCTCGTCGATCCGCTCGAACCGTTCGGCGGGGAACCAGCTGGTCGAGCGCGACAACGCGCGCCCGTCGGCCTTGCGCAGCACCTCAAGCCGGATGACCGGAGCCTGCGGCTCCAGCGCCAGCCGTTTCGCCACCTCGGTTCCGGCCGCCTCGAGGGCCGACGATAGCAGCAGCCCTTCCAGCCCCCTCGCCTGGTCGCCGATGCCTTCGGTGAAGCGTGTGCGCTTGGCGATCGGGAAGGTGAACTTGTCCTTCCGGTCGATCATCGTGCCACGCCCCTGCACGGCGCGTACGATCCCTTCCTGGCCGAGCGCCGCGAGCGCGCTTCGCACCGTGTGACGGTTGACCCCGAACTGCTCGGCAAGCTGCGTCTCGGGCGGCACCATGCCCGTCGCGTCAAAGTCCCCTTGCGCAATGGAGGCACGGATGCGGTCGGCAATCTGCCGCCACAGCGCCACGCCCTTTTGTCGTTCCATCGATTTCTGCTCAGTCATGTCACACGCTTGTCACGCCCGATTGCTAGCCATAGAGTAACTTGTATGGTTGTCTATATTACTAGACATTTTGAGGCCTGACAATGGAAGCTAGACGGGAAAACGCAGAAATCCAGAAGCCCGAGCGCAAGCGTGTCGTGGACCTGCTGGCGCGCACCGAAATCCAGGACCTGACCCGCGTGTGGGACGGCCTGCCGCAACAGCCCGAGATGCAGATGCTGCGCGGGCCGGAGATCGGGCTCGTCATGGTGCGCGGACGGATCGGCGGCGGCGGCGCGCCCTTCAACCTTGGCGAAGCCACGGTGAGCCGGGCGACCGTGCGGCTGGACAATGGCCTGGTGGGGCATGGCCATGTGCTCGGCGCCAATCTCAAGCGCGCCAAACTCGCGGCCGTCTTCGACGCGCTCTGGCAGGACCCGGCGCATCGCCCCCTGATCGAGGCGCAGCTCCTGCAGCCGGTTGCGGCACGGATTGCCGAAGAGAAGCGGAAGAAATCGGAAGAAGTGGCCGCGACACGCGTCGACTTCTTCACCATGGTGCGGGGAGAGGACTGATGAACCCGAAGATCGAAGCCCTGACCGGCGGTTTCGCCGAACCCGTGCGTCACGCCCAGAGCGTGTTCCGCATGATGATGGACTGCCTGTCGCGGCCAGGAACAATCCAGTCCATCCTGCCGGAAGTCGAACCGCCGAAGCCGTTGGGCGTCGCCGCCGGTGCGATCGCGCTGACGCTCCTTGACCACGACACTCCGGTCTGGCTGACGCCCGGCCTTGCCAAGTCGGCAGTGGCGGAGTGGATCGGCTTCCACACCGGCGCCCCGTTCACCCGGGAGAAATCGGAAGCACGCTTTGCCTTCGCCGAGGCCGGCGCGGCGTTCTCCTCCTTCGGCCTTTTCGCCACCGGCACCCAGGAATATCCCGACCGCTCGACGACCATCGTGCTGGAGGTGACGAGCCTCGAAAAGGGGCAGGCTCTCACACTCTCCGGTCCCGGCATCCGGCACAGCGCGACCATCGCACCGCTCGGCCTGCCCGAGATGTTTCTCAGGCAATGGGCCGACAATCGCGCCCATTTTCCGCGCGGCGTCGACGTCGTGCTGACGGCCGGGCACCAGATGCTCGGCCTGCCGCGCACCTGCAAGATCACGCCCAAGGAGGTTTGAGACCATGTATGTTGCCGTCAAGGGCGGGGAAGCCGCCATCGACAATGCACATCGACTGCTGGCCGACCGTCGGCGCGGCGACCGTTCGTTGCCGGCGCTGACCATCGACCAGATCGTCGAACAACTCGGCCTCGCCGTCGATCGCGTCATGGCGGAAGCCTCGCTGTTCGACCGGGCGCTGGCAGCGCTCGCCGTCAAGCAGGCGCGCGGCGACATGATCGAGGCGATCTTCCTGCTGCGCGCCTATCGCACCACCCTGCCGCGTTTCGGCTATAGCGTGCCGCTCGACACCGGCCGCATGCAGATCGACCGGCGGATTTCGGCGACCTACAAGGACCTGCCCGGCGGCCAGCTGCTGGGGCCGACCTTCGACTATACCCACCGTCTGCTCGACACGTCGCTGCTCGAAGACGGCGCGGTTGCCCAGCCGGCACATAAGGAGCCGCTCGGCGAGGCGGTGATGCGCGTCTCCGAGATTCTGGCCGAGGAAGGCTTGATCGAGGCGGACGGCGACATGCCCGAGGATCACCTCGCCGGCGACATCACCCGCGAGCCGATTGAGTTTCCGATGGAACGTGACACGCGGCTGCAGGCGCTTGCCCGCGGCGACGAGGGTTTTCTGCTGGCGCTCGCCTATTCGACCCAGCGCGGCTATGGCCGGACCCATCCCTTCGTCGGCGAAATCCGCATCGGCGAAGTCGAAGTGGAACTGGAGGTTGCGGAACTCGGGTTTGCCGTTTCTCTCGGCGACATCCGCGTCACCGAATGCCAGATGGTCAACCAGTTCAAGGGATCGGCCAAGGCGCCGCCGCAGTTCACGCGCGGCTACGGCCTGGTGTTCGGGCAGAGCGAACGCAAGGCGATGGCCATGTCGCTGGTCGACCGGGCCCTGCGCGCCACGGAGTTCGGCGAGGACATCGTCGCCCCGGCACAGGACGAGGAGTTCGTCATTTCACATTCCGACAACGTGCAGGCGACCGGCTTCGTCGAGCACCTGAAGCTTCCGCACTATGTCGACTTCCAGGCCGAACTCGATCTCGTGCGCCGCATGCGCGGCGAATTCGAGACGTCCCGTCGCAATGGCCAGATGAACCAGGCCGAGGCGGCGGAATGACACGGTTTCACTCAATCGCGGTGCTGCGCGCTGAACCAGTAAGCGCTGCCGACGGTCGAAGCGATCATGACCGTAACGATGATCGTGAGCATGACACTGACTTCCATATCCAGTACCTCCTTCTGATCCAGGACAACGCCCGATGACGCAGGAAGTTTCGCAGTATTCAGGTCTGGCGAGCTATAATTTCGCCTATCTGGACGAACAGACCAAGCGGATGATCCGCCGCGCGATCCTGAAGGCGATCGCCATTCCCGGCTACCAGGTGCCCTTCGCATCCCGTGAAATGCCCATGCCCTATGGCTGGGGTACGGGCGGTGTGCAGGTGACCGCCTCGATCATCGGCCAGGAAGACGTGCTGAAGGTGATCGACCAGGGGGCCGACGACACGACCAATGCCGTCTCCATCCGCGCTTTCTTCCAGAAGGTCGCCAACGTCGCCGTGACCACCCACACGCGGGACGCGACGATCATCCAGACACGCCACCGCATCCCGGAAGAAAAGCTCAGGGAAAACCAGGTGCTGGTCTACCAGGTGCCGATCCCGGAACCCCTGCGCTTCCTGGAGCCGCGCGAGACCGAGACGCGCAAGATGCATGCGCTCGAGGAATACGGCCTCATGCACGTCAAGCTCTACGAGGACATCGCCAAGAACGGCCGCATCGCCACGACCTATGCCTATCCGGTGAAGGTCGCCGGCCGCTACGTCATGGACCCCTCGCCGACGCCGAAATTCGACAATCCGAAGATGCACATGTCGGAGGCGCTGCAGCTGTTCGGCGCGGGCCGCGAGAAGCGCATCTACGCGGTCCCGCCCTTCACCGAAGTGGTGAGCCTCGATTTCGAAGACCATCCCTTCGAGATCCAGACCTTCGACAAGCCCTGCGCGCTCTGCGGCGCCGAGCAGGTCTATCTCGACGAAGTCATTCTCGACGACAAGGGCGGGCGCATGTTCGTCTGCTCCGACACCGATCACTGCGAGGAACGCCGCGAGCATGGCCATGTGGGCCATCTGGGCGTGGCAAAGGAGGCCGCCGAATGAGCGACACGCCGCTTCTCAAGGTCCGCGACCTTTCAAAATTCTACGGCAAGCGCATCGGCTGCAGCAATGTCGCCTTCGAACTCTGGCCCGGCGAGGTGCTGGCGATCGTCGGCGAGTCGGGCTCCGGCAAGACGACGCTGCTGAATTGCCTGTCCACCCGGCTGATGCCGACCACCGGCAGCGTCGAATACCACATGCGTGACGGCGGCTACCGCGACCTCTATCACATGAGCGAGGCCGAGCGGCGCTTCCTGATGCGCACCGACTGGGGCTTCGTCCACCAGAACCCGGCCGACGGCCTGCGCATGACGGTGTCGGCCGGCGCCAACGTCGGCGAGCGGCTGATGGCCATCGGGAACCGGCACTACGGCAATATCCGCCGCACGGCCAGCGACTGGCTGGAACGGGTGGAGATCAGCACCGACCGCATCGACGACCAGCCGCGCGCCTTTTCCGGCGGCATGCGCCAGCGCCTGCAGATCGCCCGCAACCTGGTGACCGGCCCGCGCCTGGTCTTCATGGACGAGCCGACCGGCGGTCTCGACGTTTCGGTGCAGGCGCGCCTGCTCGACCTGGTGCGCGGCCTTGTCAACGATCTTGGCCTGTCGGCCATCGTCGTCACCCACGATCTCGCGGTGGCACGCCTACTGTCGCACCGGATGATGGTGATGAAGGATGGCTACGTGATCGAGCAGGGCCTGACCGACCGCGTGCTCGACGACCCGCGCGAGCCCTATACCCAGCTGCTCGTCTCTTCGATCCTGCAAGTCTGAAGCCTTCAAGAGGAAATCCCCATGGCCACGCCCCTCGTCGTCTCGGAAGTCTCCAAGAGCTTCACCATGCACCTGCGCGACGGCCTCCGCCTTCCGGTGGTCGCCAACGTCTCCTTCTCGGTCGCCTCGGGCGAATGCGTCGTGCTCGGCGGTCCGTCGGGCATCGGCAAGAGCTCGATCCTGAAAATGCTCTACGGCAACTATGCCGTGGATGCCGGCCAGATCCTGATCGAGCACAAGGACCGTATCATCGACATTGCCAGCGCCGACCCGCGCTCCGTGCTGGAAGTCCGCCGCGCCACGCTCGGTTATGTCAGCCAGTTCCTGCGCACCGTGCCGCGCGTCGCCACCATCGACGTGGTTGCCGAGCCGCTGGTCGCCCGCGGCATTGCAGCAGAACAGGCGCGCGAGCGCGCCGCAGAACTGCTGGAAAATCTCAATCTGCCGCGTGATCTCTGGCAGCTGCCGCCCGCCACCTTCTCCGGCGGCGAGCAGCAGCGCGTCAACATCGCCCGCGGCTTCATCACCGATCACCGCATCCTGCTGCTCGATGAACCGACAGCCTCGCTCGATGCCGCCAACCGCGCCGTCGTGGTCGAGATGATCCGCGCCAAGAAGGCGGCGGGCGTGGCGTTGCTCGGCATCTTCCACGACGAGGAAGTGCGCGAGGCTGTCGCCGACCGCGTTCTCGACGTCTCGCAGTTCTCACCCCGGAAGGTTGCCGCATGACCCGGAAACTCGGGCTTGAGCCATACATCCACGAAAGCGCCAGCGTGTCGAATTCGACGCTCGGCCGCTATACCGAGGTTTCCGAGCGCTGCCGTCTCGAGGAGGTCGTCATGGGCGACTATTCCTACATCATGCAGGACGGCTCGGTGTGGTGCGCGCAGATCGGTAAGTTCGCCAATATCGCGGCGGCCGTGCGCATCAACGCCACCAACCACCCGACCTGGCGCGCGACCCTGCACCATTTCACCTATCGCGCCGCGGACTATTTCGAGGGCGCCGAGAACGATCACGACTTCTTCGAATGGCGCCGGGAGAACCGCGTCACGATCGGCCATGACGTGTGGATCGGCCATGGCGCGACGGTGCTGCCCGGCGTCGCGGTCGGCAACGGCGCGGTGATCGGCGCCGGCGCCGTCGTGTCGAAGGACGTCGCCCCCTACACGATCGTCGGCGGGGTTCCGGCTAGGCTGATCCGCGAACGCTTTGCGGCGGAGACGGCCGCCCGCATGGAAAGCCTCTCCTGGTGGGACTGGGACCACGACCGGCTGTTTGCCGCGCTCGCCGATTTCCGTGCCTTGGAGGCGGAGGAGTTCGTCGAGAAATATTCCTGATCGTCGTTTCTCTTCAGTGCCTTACACGATTTTACATTTCCTACACAAATCTGACATTCGTGCTTCATGGGTGCTCGCTAAAGCCTGTTTCGACCCCACGGACATGACGTCGAAAGAACAGACATGAAATTCCAGCTGAAGAATGTCACCCGCAAGTTCGGCCAGCATCTCGCCGTCGATGGCGTGAATGTCGACATCGAACGGGGCGAGATGGTCGGCGTCATCGGCCGCTCCGGCGCGGGCAAGTCCACCCTGCTGCGGATGATCAACCGGCTTGTCGATCCAACATCCGGCTCGATCCATTTCGGCGACGTCGAGGTCTCGGCCCTCAAGGGTGCGGGCCTGCGCAACTGGCAGCGCGACTGCGCGATGATCTTCCAGCAGTTCAACCTTGTGCCGCGTCTCGACGTCCTGACCAATGTGCTGCTCGGCCGCCTCAACCATCGCCCGACCGCGCTCAGCATCCTCAACATCTTCTCCCGCGAGGAGCGCATCATGGCGATCGCCGCGCTCGAGCGCCTCGGCATCGAGCAGACGGCGCTTCAGCCGGCCGGCACGTTGTCGGGCGGCCAGCAGCAGCGCGTCGCGATCGCCCGCGCCCTGATGCAGGGCCCCAAGGTCGTGCTGGCCGACGAGCCGATCGCCTCGCTCGATCCGCTCAACGCCAAGATCGTCATGGACGCTCTGCGCGACATCAACGAGCGCGACGGCATCACCGTCGTCACCAACCTGCATACGCTCGACACGGCGCGCAACTACTGCTCGCGCATCATCGGCATGGCACAGGGCCGCGTCGTGTTTGACGGCACGCCGGACCGGCTGACCGCCGAAACGGTCCAGGAAATCTACGGCTCCGACAGCCATGGCGCCGGCATCGACGAGAGCATGACCTCGACGAGCATCCGAATCCCCAGCGCCGCGGCCCTGTCCGGCGTTCCCGCATCCCCCGGTTTCAGGACCCTGGCCGTCGCCGAAGCCTGAGATCACGACGATCGACCGCCCGCGTGAAGGGCACTTCATTGATCAGAAAAGGTTCCGGCCCGCCCGGACAACAGGAGAGAAACTCATGCTGAAGAAGACCCTTCTTGCCGCCGTGGCGCTCGTGTCGCTCGCCGGCGTCGCCGCAGCCGAAGACCTCAAGGAATTCCGCATCGGCATTCTGGGCGGCGAAAACGAAGCCGACCGCCTGCGCAACTTCCAGTGCATGACCGAAAAGCTGCCGTCGGTTCTCGGCGTCGAAAAGGTCTCGCTGTTCCCGGCCGCCGACTATGACGGCGTCGTCCAGGGCCTCCTTGGCGGCACGCTCGACTATGCCGAACTCGGCGCCTCGGCTTTCGCCAAGGTCTATCTCGCCAAGGCCGACGCCGTCGAGCCGATCCTGACCACGGTTCAGACCGACGGTTCGACCGGCTACTACTCGATCATGGTCGCCCGCAAGGACTCGGGCATCACCAAGCTCGAAGACATGAAGGGCAAGAAGCTCGGCTTCGCCGACCCGGACTCCACCTCCGGCTACCTCGTACCGCTGGTCACCCTTCCCGAAGCCGTCGGCGGCCCGGTCAAGGAATTCTTCGGCGAGACCGGTTTCGGCGGCGGCCATGAGAACCTCGTCCTCGAAGTGCTCAAGGGCACCTTCGTTGCCGGCACCACCTGGGGTTCGGGCGTTGGCGAGTTCAAGGACGGCTATACCTCGGGCAACCTGAAGAAGATGGTCGACAAGGGCATCCTGAACATGGACGACCTCGTCGAACTCTGGAAGTCCCCGCTGATCCCGAACGGCCCGGTCGTCGTCCGCGCTTCGATGAACGAAGACATGAAGACCAAGTTCAAGACCTTCATGATGGAACTGCCGAAGTCCGACCCGGCCTGCTTCTCGGCCATCCAGGGCGGTGACTTCACCGGCTTCACGGAAGTCAACGTCGACTTCTACAAGCCCATCATCGACGCCCGCAAGGCCACCATCGGCGGCTGATCCGCATCCATGAACGGGAAACGCCGGACGACTGATCGTCCGGCGTTTTTCTTGGGGCGAGCCGGCTCGCCTGTCCTGCCGCAAGGGGAAAGACATGACGTTTTCGACAACGCCTTTGCTGGGCGAGAACGGTTCGCTCGTCGAGCGCCACTGGCAACAGCTCGCGGCGAAGCGTCGCCTCTATTCCCTCTTCGGCCTGGGGCTGTTTCTTGTCGTGGTCAGCGGCTCGCTCTGGTTCGCCAACGAGACCAATTCCGGCAAGTTTTTCGACCGTATCCCGTATTTCTTCGATTTCATCGAAGACCTCCTGCCGCGCGACGGCATGGAGGTTTTCCGCGCTCTTTTCGACCTGCCCTCGCCCTATGACGACGGCAGCATGAAATACAACTATCCGGAGGGCCGTCTCTACATCACCGAGGCCCTCTACATACCCGAATACATTCACAAGATGGTCGAGACGGTCAACATCGCCATCCTGTCGACCCTGATCGGCCTGCTGATCGGTTTCTGCCTGTCGTTTCTCGCCGCCCGCAACATGATGACGAACCCGTGGATCCGTGGCACCGCCCGGCGCATCATGGAACTGCTGCGCGCCTTTCCCGAGGTCGTCATCGCCGGCTTCTTCCTGGCCGTCTTCTCGCTCGGGCCCATCCCGGCGATCATCGCCGTGTCGATCCACACGATCGGCGCGCTCGGCAAGATGTTCTTCGAGGTCATCGAGAATGCCGACATGAAACCGGATGAAGGGCTGAAGGCGGTTGGTGCCAACTGGTTCGAGCGCGTCTGGTTCGGCATGGTGCCGCAGGTCATGCCGAACTTCATGAGCTATTTCCTGCTGCGGCTCGAGATCAACGTGCGCGCCTCGACCATCATCGGCGCGGTCGGCGGCGGCGGCATCGGCGAGCTGCTTCGGCTTTCGATCGGCCAGGGCCATGAAGCCAAGACCCTGGCGATCGTGCTGCTGCTTCTGTGCACCATCATCGCCGTCGACCAGTTTTCCGCCTGGCTGCGCCGCAAGCTTGTCGGCGAGCAGGCCTTCCAGACCATCCAGTGAGGGCCACGTCCATGCAAACCATGAACATGAACGACCTGGAGGCGATCGCCGCCCGCCATCCCGGCATCCTGCAGCGGTCCGTCTGGCAGCGTTTCAAGATCGGCTTCATCGCCGGCGGCGTCATTCTCTATCTCGTCTTCGCCTGGTGGTTCTTTTCGATCGGCAAGGTCGTTTCCAACGCCAACTGGTCGATCGCCGGCTCCTACCTCGCCGACTGGGTTTCCTATGAGGTCCGCCCGGACATTTCGATCGCCGAAGACGGGGCGATGGAGATCACCTATCCCCGCTTCGACCCGCTCGGCCCCAATGCCAATCCGGACTGGCTGAAGGCCACGCGGGAAACCGTGAGCCGCACTGCGGCTGCACCTGCGGCTCCCAGCGCCGCAGCCGCGGCACCGGCAAAGTCCTCGAGTTTCAGCTTCATGGCGCCGGCGGCGACCACAGCCAAGGCCGACGCGGACGCACAGGAAGCGATCGCTCCGCAAGTCCGGCAGGAAGAGATCGTCACCCAGGCCCTGGTGGAGATGGGCACTGCCCGCACGGTCGAGATCATGCCCGACCGGGTCGTGCTGGTGCGGGACGGCGAGACCGTCATGCTGGATCTCGACGGAGCTCGCGATACCGTCGTTGCCACGGCGGCGCTTCCCGACTGGGCCGAACAGCGCCAGCCCGGGGCAAAGGTGGTCGCAAGCTTCGGCATGTCAGGCTGGGTCGAGATCCAGGCGGACAAGGTCAAGATCCGCAAGCGCTTCTTCGGCTGGGAGAATTTCTTCTTCGACACCAACTCCGCCTTCTTCGACAAGAGCCTCGGCGAAGTCGCAGGATTGGTCTTCTCCGGCGAACGGCTCGATCCGGCACGCAGCAATCTCTCGCTCGCCTGGAACGACATTCTCTACAATCCGTCGTGGCAGCATCTCGACGTCTGGACGAAGATGCTGCAGACCATCGTCATGGCGTTCATCGGCACGCTCTTCGCCTCGATCGTCGCTTTTCCGCTGTCCTTCATCGCCGCGCGCAACATCCTGCGCAACGGCTTCGTGAACCAGCTGACCAAGCGGTTCTTCGACTTCCAGCGCTCGGTCGACATGCTGATCTGGGCGCTGTTCTTCACCCGCGCGTTCGGTCCGGGGCCGCTCGCCGGCATGTCGGCGATCTTCTTCACCGACACCGGGACGCTCGGCAAACTCTATTCGGAGGCGCTGGAGAACATCGACGACAAGCAGCGTGAAGGCGTCAAGTCCGTCGGCGCGGCGCCGCTCGCCGTGCAGCGCTTTGGCGTTCTGCCGCAGGTCCTGCCGCTCTTTGCATCGCAGGCACTGTATTTCTGGGAATCCAACACTCGCTCGGCCACCATCATCGGCGCCGTCGGCGCCGGCGGTATCGGCCTGAAGCTCTGGGAAGCCATGCGGACGAATTCCGACTGGGAGAATGTCGCCTATATGGTCGTCCTGATCCTGATCGTCGTCTTCGTCTTCGACGGCATCTCGAATGCGCTGCGCTCGCGCCTGATGGGGACGCGGCACTGATTTCGAAGGCCACAGCCTAGCCGCATCATCAATCTGTCATGGTGTTCGGCTAGCGACACCGACTTGCAGTTTGCCCCGCTGCCGCATCATGGTGGGGCGAACAAGAAAATCGAGGATTTGCCGTCTTGCGCTACGCGCTCTATTTCACGCCCCCCGCCGGTGATCTCCTGACACGAAGCGCTGCGGCCTGGCTCGGCCGCGACGCCTTCTCCGGCGAGACCCTCGCGGTCGAGGAGACGGGACCCTTCCCGGCAGAGACGTTTGGCGCGCTGACCGAGGATCCCCGGCGCTACGGATTTCATGCGACGATCAAGGCGCCCTTCGAACTGGCCCAAGACCAGACCGAAGACATGCTGATCGAACGCTACCATGAATTTTGCGCCTCCCGTGCAGCCTTCGACATACCCTCGATCGTGGTCGGTCAGCTCGGTCCGTTCTTTGCACTGATCCCTGCCGAGACGCACCCGCCGCTGCAGGACTTTGCCGCTGCCGTGGTCGAGGCCTTCGAACCATTCCGTGCGCCGCTCAGCGAGGCCGACATTGCCCGGCGCAAGCCCGAGCGGCTCAGCGAGGCGCAGCGCGCGCACCTGCTGCGCTGGGGCTATCCTTACGTCATGGAGGAATTCCGCTTCCACATGACGCTGACCGGCCCGATCGAGCCCACGCAGGCGGAGACGATGCGCCAGCTGACCACCGCGCGCTTCGCCGCCTTCACCGACAAACCGCTCCGCATTTCCGGCCTCGCGCTCTTCGTTGAGCGGGAACGGGGCGCGCCCTTCACCGTCCACGCCTGGCAGCCGCTCACCGGCGCCTGAACCATCGAAAGTCGATCGCATGTCCGCCGAGACCATTCTTTCCAATGCCCGCATCGTTCTTGAAAACCAAGTCGTCGAAGGCTCCGTCCAGATCCGCGACGGCCGGATCGTCGACATTTCGGAGGGCCCGATGCGCACCGGCGAGGATTTCGGCGGCGACTACCTGATCGCCGGTCTTGTCGAGCTTCACACCGACCACCTCGAATCGCACTACTCGCCACGCCCGGGCGTGCGGTGGAACAAGACCTCGGCGATCCAGGCGCATGACGCCCAGGTGGCCACCGCCGGCATTACCACCGTGTTCGACTGCCTGCGCATGGGCTCGGACGAGGACGGCGGCTTCAGCCAGGGCGAGATGCGCGAGATGGCCGACGCCATCCAGGCGGCCGAGCGCGAGGACCGCCTGAGGGCGGAACATCTGATCCATCTGCGCTGCGAGGTTTCGGCCGCCGACGTGCTCGACCATTTCGCCGATTTCGAAACCGATCCCTATGTGCGACTGGTCTCGCTGATGGACCATGCGCCGGGGCAGCGGCAGTTCCAAACGATGGACCAGTACACGCTCTACTACAAGACGAAGCGCGGCCTGTCGGAAGAGGCCTTCGCCCATTTCGTCGCCCGCCGACAGGAATCCTCGGCGAAATACGCGGCCCCCCACCGCGATGCCCTGGCACGCGTCTGTGCCGCGCGCGGCATCACGGTCGCCAGCCATGACGACGCGACACTCGACCATGTCGAGGAGGCCAAGGGCTATGGGGTGCGGCTCGCCGAGTTCCCGACCAGCCTCGAGGCGGCGGATGCCTCCCACCAGGCCGGCATGAGCGTGCTGATGGGTGCGCCGAACGTGGTGCGCGGCAAGTCGCATTCCGGCAATATCGCCGCGCGCGATCTCGCCAGCCGTGGCGTGCTGGACGTGCTGTCCTCCGACTACGTGCCGCTCAGCCTGCTGCATGCACCCTTCGTGCTGGCGGATGATTTCGACGGCATCAGCCTGCCGCAGGCGCTTGCCATGGTCACCTCGACGCCGGCGCGGACCGTCGGCCTTAATGATCGCGGCCGTATCGCCCCGGGCCTTCGCGCCGACCTCGTTCGCGTGCGGCGCGACGACGGCGTTCCGGTGGTGCGGTCGGTCTGGCGCGAAGGGCGCAGGGTCGCCTGATGGACAACGATCCCGCAATAGCGCGAAAGAAGAGCAAGACCGGCACCATGGTGGCGGTCGTCGGCCCAAGCGGCGCCGGCAAGGACAGCCTCATCCATATCGCCATGACGCATTTTGCCGGACGTCCCGACGTGGACTTCGTCCAGCGGGTGATCACCCGGCCCGCCGACGCGGGCGGAGAGCAGCACCTCGGCGTCTCGTCCGAGGAGTTCAAGGCCATGCGTGAGCAGGGCGCGTTCTCGGTGGATTGGGACGCGCATGGGCTGAGCTACGGCATTCCGGCCTCGGTGCATGAGAAGCTGGCGCTCGGCCATCTGGTGATCGCCAACGGCTCGCGTTCGGCGCTGCCGCACTGGGCCAAGGCCTTTCCCTCGTTGCTGGTCATCAACGTCACGGCGTCGCCGGAAGTGCTCGCCGAACGGCTGGTCGCCCGCGGTCGTGAAAGCCGCGAGGAGATCCTCGAGCGGCTGAAGCGCGGTTCGCTGACCGTCGAGGGCGACTACGACGTGGTCGACATCGACAATAGCGGTTCACTGGCAGACGCAGGCGCGAGGTTCATCTCGACGCTCGAAGCAGCCCTGGTGCGCCGCGCCAGCGCCTGATCCCAAAATCTCAGCCGGCTTCGCCGATGCGCTCGACCGAGGCGAGCAGCGCGGCGGCATGCGACAGGGCCGTCGTCGCCGCCTCGATCATCTGCGGCAGGATCAGCCATTCGAGCGTCCAGGCGCTGCCGGAGCGCTCCTGCTCATGCACCAGCGCCTGATGCAGGCAGGCGACCTGGATGGCGTTGTAGCGCGCCAGCGTCACCAGCACCTCGGCCAGAACCGGATTGCGCTTGTGCGGCATGGCCGAGGATCCGCCGCCGCCGGACAGCTCGATCTGGTCGACACCGTTCTGAGCCATCAGGGCGATGTCCATGCCCATCTTGCCGAGTGCGCCGGTGATGCGCGACAGGAAGGATGCGAAGTCGGCGATCCGGTCGCGATCCGTGTGGGGCACGTAGGACGGCACCGCAAGCCCGAGTTCCGTCGCAAGGCTCGCCCGAACCGGGTCGATCCTGTCACCGAATTTTTCCGCCGTGCCGGCAGCTCCCGCCAAAGACAGGATGAGCAACCGATCGGCCATGGCAGGAAGGGCCGCCGCAAGCTGCACCACGGCCTTGCGCCAGACCAGGAGCCTGTCGCCGACGTCGATCACGATCGCCGCCTGCATACGGGACCGCGCCATCAGCGGCCGGTCTCCGAAGCGTTCGATGAGATCGGCGAGACAGCTGTCGACCAGTTCGAACCGGCGTTGCAGCATCGCGAAGACCGGCTTCAGCTTCAATGCGAGGGCAGTGTCGATCACATCCTGCGTCGTCGCGCCGAAGTGGAGCGCGGATGCCGCGTTGCCGCCGATCGCTTCGCGCATCTGCGCGACCAGATCGGGGACAGGGACACCGTCCCTGAGCGTCGCCTGGGTCAGGCGCGCCATGTCGGGCGCGAATTGCCCGAGTGACGTGCCGATCGCGGCGGCGTCCTTCGCATCGATCAACCCATGAGAAGCTTCGACACGAGCGAGCGCCACCTCGAAGGCGAGCATTGCGGCGAGATCCGCCTTCTCCCCGAGTATGTCGGCGATCTCGGCGTCGCCGAGCAGACGGGCATGGTAAGGCAGGAATGTCAGCGCCATGGCTCAGACTCGCTCCAGCGCTACGGCAATGCCCTGGCCGACGCCGATGCACATGGTGGACAGAGAATAGCGGCCGCCGGTAAGCGACAGTTCGAGCGCCGCCGTGCCGGTGATGCGGGCGCCAGACATGCCGAGCGGATGGCCAAGGGCGATCGCCCCACCATTCCTGTTAACCCGCGGGTCGTCGTCTGCGATGCCCAGCAGCCGCAGGGTCGCCAGGCCCTGGGAGGCGAAGGCCTCGTTGAGTTCGATGACGTCGAACTGTTCTTGGCGCAGGCCGAGGCGGGCCAGCAGCTTCTGCGATGCCGGCGCCGGGCCGATGCCCATGATCCGCGGCGGGACGCCGGCAACGGCGCCGCCGAGAACCCGGGCGATCGGGGTCAGGCCATGCCTTTTCGCCGCTGCTTCCGATGCAACGATCAGCGCAGCCGCGCCATCGTTCACGCCCGAGGCATTGCCGGCCGTCACCGTGCCGCCTTCCCGCTTGAACGGGGTGCCGAGCTTGGCAAGCGTCTCGATGGTGGTCGCGCGCGGATGTTCATCGCGATCGACGACGACGGCGTCGCCCTTGCGCTGGGGAATGGTCACCGGGGTTATCTCCTTTGCCAGCCGCCCGTTCTGCTGGGCAGCCGAGGCCCTGGCCTGGGAGCGGACGGCAAAGGCGTCCTGGTCCTCGCGGCTGACATGATAGTCTTCCGCAACGTTCTCGCCGGTCTCGGGCATCGAGTCGACACCGTACTGCTTCTTCATCAAAGGGTTGACGAAGCGCCAGCCGATGGTCGTGTCGTGGATCTCGGCATGGCGTGAAAAGGCGGTCTCGGCCTTGGGCATGACGAAGGGCGCGCGCGACATGCTTTCAACGCCCCCGGCGATCATCAGCTCCGCCTCGCCCGCCTTGATGGCGCGTGCTGCGGTGATCACGGCATCCATGCCCGAGCCGCACAGGCGGTTGATCGTGGTTCCGCCGAGACTGACCGGCAACCCGGCGAGCAGCAGCGACATGCGGGCGACGTTGCGATTGTCCTCGCCTGCCTGGTTGGCGCAGCCGAAGATGACATCGTCAACGGCTTCGAAATCGAGGCCGCCATGCCGGGCCATCAAGGCTCTCAGCGGCACCGCGCCGAGATCGTCAGCGCGCACCGACGAGAGCGAACCGCCGAACCGGCCGATCGGGGTGCGGACATAATCGCAGATGAAGGCTTCGGTCATCAGATCATCCTTGCAGTTCGGGTACGACGAGCTCGGCCACCGGACCGTCGACATGCAGCCCTGCGCCCGTCATCGCCTGAAGCTCCTCCATCGACATGCCGGCGAGCTTCTCGCGCACCACGAAGCGGCCCTTCACGATATCGATGACCGCGTGGCTCGTATAGACACGCGTGATACAGCCGACACCGGTCAGCGGGAAGGCGCATTTCTCCACGAGCTTGGGTTCGCCCTTCTTCGTGACATGCTCGGTGATGACGAAGACCTGCTTTGCGCCATGCACGAGGTCCATCGCTCCGCCGACGGCGGGCACACCCTTGGAGCCGACGCGCCAATTGGCCAGATCGCCGTTCTGGGCCACCTGGTAGGCGCCGAGGATGGCGACGTCGAGGTGTCCGCCGCGGACCATGGCGAAGCTGTCGGCATGATGGAAGAAGGAGGCGCCGGGCTTCAGCGTCACGGCCTTCTTGCCGGCATTGATCAGGTCCCAGTCCTCTTCTCCGGGCGGTGGCGGCTCGCCGAAATTGAGGATGCCGTTTTCCGTATGGAAGATCGCCTCGCGGCCCGGAGGCTGGTAGCGGGCGACCATTTCGGGAAATCCGATGCCGAGATTGACATAGGCGCCGTCGGCAATGTCCTGGGCGGCACGCCAGGCGATCTGGGCGTTGGAGAGCTTGATGTCTTCGCGCGTGTCGACGGTCATACGTAGGCCACTCCGGCTCGAATGAGCTCTTCTTCCTGCTGCGGATGCGGGATCTCCACGACCGAATTCACGAAGATCCCGGGTGTGATGACATGTTCCGGATCGATGCCTCCGGCGGGCACCAGCCTCGATACCTGGGCGATCGTCCTGGCGGCGGCCATGCACATCAGCGGATTGAAATTGCGACCGGCCTTGTTGTAGGTGAGGTTGCCATGGGTATCGCCGATCTCGCCCTTGACGATGGCGAAGTCGGCTTTCAGCCAGCGCTCCTGCACATAGGGACGGCCATCGAACTCGGCGATCGGCTTGCCCTCGGCGAGCTCCGTGCCGTAGGCGGTCGGCGTATAGAAAGCCGGAATGCCGGCACCACCCGCCCTGATCCGCTCGGCGAGCGTTCCCTGGGGGACAAGTTCGAGTTCGATCTCGCCGACGAGATAGCGGTCGGTGAATGCCCGCGGATCGGACGAGCGCGGAAACGAGCAGACCATCTTGCGGACCATGCCCGCATCGATCATCGCGGCGATGCCGATGCGTCCGTTGCCGGCATTGTTGTTGATGACGGTCAGATCCTTTGGCCCCTTGTCGATCAGGGCATGGATCAGCTCGATCGGCGCGCCGGACCCGCCGAAGCCGCCGATCATCACGGTCGCTCCATCGCCGATATCGGCCACGGCCGCAGCCGCGTCTGAAACTGTCTTGTCCATGTGCACCTCCGTAGCGGCTCGGCGAGCCATGCCCGCCGACGACATCGGCAAAAGAAGTAAGCGGACCAAGGCTCGACGGCAACCAGTTTGTGCGTTATATGACATTTGTTCGTATATCGCACGCTTTAGAAGAACAGACAGGGAAGCGGAATGATCAAGGAGCGCGACATCATGGGAGGCTTGATGAAGGGCCTCAAGGTGATCGAGGCCTTCAGCGCCGAGCGACCACGGCTGTCGATCACCGAAGCCGCCGAAGCCGCGGGCCTCGATCGCGCCACGACGCGCCGCTGCCTGCTGACGTTGTCAGAGATGGGCTACGCGGCCTATGACGGGAAGTTCTTCACGCTGACGCCCCGCGTTCTGAGACTCGGAACGGGTTGCCTGGCCGCCATGCCCTTGCCGCGCATCGTGCAGCCGGTTCTCGACCGCCTGTCCCAGGAGATCGGCGAGAGCACGTCCGTTTCGATCCTCGACGAGAGCGAAATCGTCTATGTCGCGCGGGCCGCCCAGCGGCGGGTGATGTCGATCGCGCTGATGCCGGGTTCGCGCCTGCCCGCCTACTGCACGTCGATGGGCCGCGTTCTGCTGGCGGCACTGGATCCCGCGGAGGCAAGGCAGGTGCTGCAGGCATCCACCCGGACAGCACGGACGGAGCGGACGGTGACCAATCTCGACGCGCTGATGGCCATACTGGAGGAGACGCGCAAGCAGGGCTATGCGCTGATCGACCAGGAGGTCGAACTGGGCTTGCGCTCCATCGCCGTGCCGCTGACCACGGTACGCGGCCAGACCGTGGCCGCGCTGAACGTCGGGCTTGGCGCCGGCGCCGAATCCATGTCGTCGCTCGCGGCGCGCTATCTGCCGGCCTTGCGCAAGGTCCAGGCGGAGCTTTCTCAGGTGCTAACCTAACTCAAGGGCGGGCGGCGTTCGCGACCGCAATGACCGGCAGCCAAACTCTGCGAGGCCACACGAACAGGTCGAAAGAGCCTCGCGGTGCACCGGAGAAGGCGCCCCGCGGTCTTGAAAGACTGTCGTCAGATGTCAAAGAACACCGTCTCGCTCTCGCCCTGCAGATGAATGTCGAACCTGTAGGCATCGCCATCCCGCGCCGCGATCAGGGTCGGCACGCGCACCTTGTGCTCGATGCGCGCCAGCACCGGATCGGCCGCATTGGCCTCCGCCTCGTCGGCAAAGTACAGGCGGGTATGCAGGCCGATATTGATGCCGCGCGCCACGATCCAGACGGTGATGTGCGGCGCCATAGGCCGACCGTCCGCGGATGGCACGCGACCCGGCTTGATCGTGTGAAATTCGTATTCGCCGGTCTCCATATCGGCCGGGCAGCGGCCCCAGCCGAGGAAGTGTGGATCGGCCTTGCCGCGCGTCTCCGACGGGCTGTTGTAGAAGCCATCGGCATCGGCCTGCCAGATCTCGACCATGGCGTCCTTGAGCGGCGTGCCCGAGCCGTCAATGACACGGCCACGAATGGTTATGCGCTCGCCGCGGGTCTTGTCGTCGTAGAGCGGGCCGGAGCCGAGGTCCTTCTCATAGACGCCGTGAATGCCGGTGAAGTTCGGCGTGCAACCGATATGGACATAGGGACCGGCCGTCTGCGACGGGGATTCCTTCAGGTAGTTAAGCGGCTGTACCATGTCAGTTTCCCTCCTTCCGGTTCTCGAACAGCGTCGAGCGGCGGCCGCGCAGCACGATGTCGAACTTGTAGGCCCGCATGTCGTGCGGCATGGTCGCGTTCATGTCGAGCGGGGCTATGAGGCGCTCGATCGCCGCCTTGTCGGGGATCGTCTTGACGATCGGGCAGATCCAGATCAGCGGATCACCCTCGAAATACATCTGGGTGATCAACCGCTGGGCGAAGCCGTGGCCGAAGATCGAGAAATGGATGTGTGCGGGGCGCCAGTCGTTGACGCCGTTCGGCCAGGGATAGGGGCCCGGCTTGATGGTCTTGAACCAGTAATAGCCGTCCTCATCGGCAATGGTCCGGCCAACGCCGCCGAAATTCGGATCCAGCGGCGCGAGATAGGTGTCCTTCTTGTGGCGATAGCGGCCGCCGGCATTGGCCTGCCAGAACTCGACCAGCGCGCCGGCGACACCCTTGCCGCGCTCGTCCACCACGCGGCCATGCACCAGAATGCGCTGGCCGATCGGGCTTTCGCCGGGCTTGGCGTAGTTGACGATCAGGTCGTTGTCGAACTCGTTCAGCATGTTGTGGCCGAATACCGGGCCGGTGATCTCGCTCTTTGTTCCTTCGAGGGAGATAAGCGCGCGCTGCGGCGAGCGCAGCACGCTGGTCTTGTACCAGGGCGTGTAAGCGGGCGGATGCATGTCACGGTCGCGGGGGAAGAATACCCCCGTCTCGGGCTTGGTGTTGATCATCGTCCTTCCTCCCTCTCGCTGTCGGCGTCCATCTGCTGGAGCGCACTCCTAGCAATCTTGATCGCATGGTTCGCGGCCGGCACCCCGGCATAGATCGCCACATGAAGCAGCGCCTCCATGATGTCATCGGGCGTTGCTCCGGTGTTCTTCGTCGCGCGTACGTGCATGGCCACCTCGTCGTGGTGGCCAAGCGCCGCGAGCAAGGCGATGGTCACCATCGAACGCTCGCGCTTGGTCCAGTTCGGCCGCGACCAGACATGGCCCCAGGCTGCCTCCGTGATCAGGTCCTGGAACGGCTCGTCGAAGGCGGTCTTCGATTTCAGCGCCTGGTCCACATAGCTGTCGCCCAACACGCTGCGGCGGGTCGCCATGCCCTGATGGTAACGCGGAGACTTTTCGGGGGCTTCACTCATGTCCAGATTTCATGCCTTCTTGAGAAAGGATTGCAGCAGTTCGGCCAGCGCTTCCGGCTGCTCGACGCAGGGAATATGGCCGCAGTTCCCGATGATCTCGAAGCGGGCGTTCGGGATTGCGGCAGCCATCGCCTCGACCAGTTCGGGCGGAGTCGAGCCGTCCTGGTCGCCGACGACGCAGAGAACGGGCACCGAGATGGTTGCCAGTCCATCGGTGAAGTCCGCGTCGCGGATCGCTTCACAGGTCGAGACATAGCCGGTGGCGGACTGGCGGCACATCATGGTCCGGTAGCCGGCGAGATCCTCAGCGCGCTCGCCATGGAAGTCCGGCGTAAACCAGCGCTGCATGACGTTGTCGGCGATGCTTTCCAGACCACCCTTGGCTATGGCGTCGATGCGCGCGTTCCAGACGTCGGCCGTGCCGATCCTGGCCGCGGTGTCGCACAGTACCAGTTTCTTCACGAGCTCCGGGCGCTTCAGCCACACGCCCTGACAGATGAGGCCGCCGACCGAGAGGCCGCAGAACACCGCCCGCTTGATGCCGACATGCTCGACGAGCGCGATCAGGTCATCGACGAGGTCGGCCATGCCGAAGGGCTTGTCGGCGCCACCGGTCAGGCCATGGCCGCGGCTGTCGTAGAGCAGGACGGAGATGTCGTCGCTGATCTCGTCGAACAGCGGCAGCCAGATGCGGAAGTCGGTGCCGAGCGAGTTGGAAAAGACGACGAGATTCTTCGCGTCCGGCTCGCCGAGCAATTCGTAGTGGACCGTAATTCCGTTGATGGTGGCGAAAGCCATGGGATTCTCCTCACGAGGTGAAAGTTATTCGATGCATTTTGGCGGGTAAAATGATATTTCCTCTCAAATTCATAACCAAATTGGCATGAATCATGGATCAGAGGATCAAGTTTCGGCACCTGCAGACCTTTCTTGAGGTCGCACGCCAGCGCAGCGTCGGCAAGGCCGCCGACGCACTGGCCATCACCCAGCCAGCGGTCACGAGGACGATGCGCGAGCTCGAGGAGATCCTCGGCGTGGCGCTTCTTGAAAAGGATGGTCGCGGCATCCGGATCTCCCATTTCGGCGAGGTGTTCCTGAAACATGCGGCCGAGAGCCTGGCGGCGGTGCAGCGGGGCATGGACTCGCTTGCCCAGGCGATGAAGTCGGAAGGGCCGCCGATCCGCATCGGCACATTGCCCACCGCCTCCGCGACCTTCATGCCGGATGCGGTGGCCGATTTCCTGGCGAGCGGCACCGGCAGCCAGGTGACGATCGAAAGCGGCGAGAACCGCGCGCTGCTGAATTCGCTGCGCCTCGGCGAACTGGACCTGGTGGTGGGGCGCCTGGCCGCACCGGAGCGCATGACCGGCCTGTACTTCGAGCCGCTCTATAGCGAGGAAGTGGCGATCATCGTGGCGCCCGACCATCCGCTTCTGGCCCGGCGCAATTTCACGCTCGGCTCGCTTGCCAACTACACTGTGTTGATGCCGAACAAGGGCTCGGTCATCCGCCCCTATGTCGACCGGCTGCTGCTGACCAACGGCATTCCGGACCTGCCGAACACCGTGGAGACCGTTTCGGACTCGTTCGGACGCGCCTTCGTCACCCGGCATCAGGCCGTGTGGTTCATCTCGCGCGGCGTTGTCGCCGAAGAGTTGCAGAGCGGCCGGCTGGCCGAGCTCGCAATCGACATGAGCGAGACACGCGGCGCGGTCGGGTTGACGACCCAGGCCGGTGTCGAACCGAGTGCCGCACTCACGCTGCTCAAACAGACGATCCGCAATCATGTGGCGGCACGGACCGCCCTGATCTGATCGTCTACTCAGTGCGCCTCGTCCCAGTTGTGGGCGGCGCGGGCATCGACCTTGAGCGGCACGCGCATGGAAACGGCCGGCATGGCCGCATGCTCCATTGTCCGGACGATGATCGGCATGGCCGCGTCGATCGCCTCGTCTTCGACCTCGAAGATCAATTCGTCATGCACCTGCAGAAGCATGCGCGCCTTTTCGCGAAGACCAGCCACTTCGAGCGCCGGCTCGACCTTGATCATGGCCCGGCGGATGATGTCGGCGGCCGAGCCCTGGATCGGAGCGTTGATGGCGGCCCGCTCGTTGAAGGCGCGCATCGAAGGGTTGGACGACTTGATTTCCGGATAGTGGGCGCGACGGCCGAAGATCGTTTCGACATAGCCGTTTTCGCGGGCGAAGGCCTTGGTGCTCTCCATGTAGTCCTTGATACCCGGGAAGCGCTCGAAATACTTCTTGATATAGTCGCCGGCCTCCGACCGCTCGATGCCGAGCTGGTTGGCGAGACCGAAGGCGGAAATGCCGTAGATGATGCCGAAGTTGATCGCCTTGGCGCGGCGGCGGACTTCCGACGGCATCCCCTCGACCGGAACACCGAACATTTCCGAGGCGGTCATCGCATGAATGTCGATACCGTCGGCGAAGGCCTGGCGTAGCTGCGGGATCTCGGCCACATGGGCGAGCACGCGCAGTTCGATCTGGCTGTAGTCGGCCGACAGGAGTTTGTGACCGGGCGTGGAGACGAAGGCGGTGCGGATCTTGCGGCCCTCGGCGGTGCGCACCGGAATGTTCTGCAGGTTCGGCTCGGAGGACGACAGGCGGCCGGTCGTGGTGGAAGCGAGCGAATAGCTGGTGTGGACCCGCTTGGTCTCAGGGTGGACGAAGCTGGGCAACGCATCCGTATAGGTGGATTTCAGCTTGGTCAGCTGTCGCCAGTCGACGATCTTGCGCGGCAGGGGCGCACCTTCGGCGGCAAGATCCTCGAGCACCTGGGCCGAGGTCGACCATTGGCCGGTCTTGGTCTTCGATCCGCCGGGAAGGCCCATGCGACCGAACAGGATGTCGCCGAGCTGCTTGGGGGAGCCGATGTTGAAGCGCTCGCCGGCGAGTTCATAGATCTCGTCCTCGAAGGCGGCGGCCTTCTGGCCGAGTTCACCGGAAAGGCGCGACAGGATCTGGCGGTCGATCGAGATGCCGCGCTCTTCCATGTCGGCCAGTACCGGGACCAGCGGACGCTCCAGGCGCTCGTAGATGCGTGTCAGGTTTTCCGCCGCAAGGCGGGGCTTGAGCACCATCCACAGGCGCAGCGTCACATCGGCGTCTTCCGCCGCATAGGCGGTCGCCTTGTCGATATCGACATGGTCGAAGGTGACCGACGACTTGCCGGTGCCGGCGACATCCTTGTAGGCGATCGGCGTGTGCCCCAGCCAGCGCTCCGAGAGGCCGTCCATACCGTGATTGCCCTTGCCGGCGTCCAGCACGTAGGACATCAGCATGGTGTCGTCGAAGCCCTTGATGACGACGCCGTAGCGCTTCATCAGCAGGTAGTCGTATTTGAGGTTCTGGGCGACCTTGAGGATCGACGGGTCTTCCAGCAGGCCTTTCAGCGCCGCAAGCGCCGCGTCCATGGGGATCTGCCCTTCGGCGAGCTTCAGACCGTCGCTGAACAGGTCGTCGCGGCCGGTCTTGTGGCCGAGCGGCACATAGGCGGCGCGAATGTCGGTCGAGCCGGACTGCTGGCCATTGTCGGCGATGGCCAGCGAGAAGCCGACCAGTTCGGCCAGCATCGGATCGATGGAGGTCGTCTCGGTATCGAAGGCGACGAGACCCGTCTCGCGCGCCGCATCGATCCAGGCGTTGAGCGCGTCGATGTCGCGGATCGTCTGGTAGGCGACCGTGTCGATCTTCTGTCCGTGGAACGCGGCGGCGCGCGCGGCTGCGAGATCCGCCGGCGTCGGATCACCGGTCGCAGCAGCGGAAGCCGGGGCTGTCTTGTCGGCCGGAGCGGCGGACGATGCCGAGGCCTCACCATTTGCCGGTGCGGCGGCGTCGAGGTCCGGTCCGTGGGCGGCAGGCCCCCACTCGACGGTCACCGGAACCGGTTCGATGGCGGAGGCATCGCAACCGCAGGCGTCGGCGACTCGGCGCGTCAGCGTGGTGAATTCCATCGTCTTCAAGAAGCCGATCAGCTTCGGCCCGTCCTGCTGCTCCAGAACCAGGGCATCGAGCGGCATGTCGACAGGCACGTCGGTCTTCAGCGTTACAAGCTGGCGCGACAGGCGGACGAGATCCGCATTGGCCACGATGTTCTCGCGGCGCTTGACCTGCTTGATCTCGCCGGCACGCGCCAGCAGCGTGTCGAGATCGCCGAATTCCTCCAGCAGCTGCGCCGCCGTTTTCGGGCCGATGCCCGGGACGCCGGGGACATTGTCGGTGGAATCGCCGGTGAGCGACTGCAGGTCGATCATCTTTTCCGGCGGGACGCCCCATTTCTCGATGACGTCGGGAATGCCGATCTGCTTGTCCTTCATGCTGTCATACATGTGGACCATCGGGGTGACGAGCTGCATCAGGTCCTTGTCGGACGAGATGATGGTGACGTCGGCCCCGATCGCCTCGGCCTGGCGGGCATAGGTCGCGATCAGGTCGTCGGCCTCGAAGCCTTCTGTCTCGATGCAGGGAAGATTGAAGGCGCGGGTCGCCTGGCGGATCAGGCCGAATTGCGGGACCAGCTCCTCCGGCGGTGCGGAACGGTTGGCCTTGTAGAGCGGATAGAGCTCCTTGCGGAAGGTCTTCGACGAATAGTCGAAGATGACGGCGAAATGGGTGGGCGTCACTCCGACATTCGTGTCGCGCGCTTCCGTCAGCAACTTCCACAGCATGTTGCAGAATCCGGAGACGGCGCCGACCGGCAGCCCATCGGACTTCCGGGTCAGCGGAGGAAGAGCGTGGAAGGCACGAAAGATGAAGCCCGAGCCGTCGACGAGGAAGAGATGATCGCCTTTTTTCATGTCGGCATGGATAGCGCGGGGCGTTCGAGGCGTCCATACAAACTTGCCACAAGAGGCAGGTCGCAAACACGAAAACGTTACGAATTTGTAATCCTGCCTTCCCTTGAAAAACCATATTTCACCGCACATTTGATAGTCACCGGCGCCTGATCACGCCGCAGTCTGAAAGAGGCTCGTCCCCCGCCGCTTCAGACTGGACAAAGGCCTTATCCCCCTCTCCGGGCCTTTGTCCTCCATTTCGAAGCCGCCATGGCGTCCGCCTCCAAGCCATGGCGGCTTCTTGATGTCCGGGCCATGGTTCGCCCGCCTCCACAGCCCAAAAAGACCCGAACCGAAACTGGATCGCCTGCGATTTATTCTTGAGAGAAGCCTTGAACAGGCTTATCCATTGGCATGGCCCAAAATCGTTCCGATTCCGCCACCTATCTCGCCGGCCAACTGGCCAAGGGATTTGCCCGCGCCCTGCAGGTGCGTGCGGCGAAACTGGGGTTTTCGGCCGGCCAGCTGCCCATTCTCATCGAGCTTTGGAATGAAGAGGGGCTGACCCAGAAACAGCTTCTCGACCGGGTCGACATCGAACAGGCGACGATGGCCAATACGCTGTCGCGCATGGAGCGCGACGGCCTGATCGAGCGCCGACCGCATCCCTCCGACCGGCGCGCGCAACTCATCTTCCTGACCGAGAAGGGCCGCGGCCTCAAGGACGAGGCGCTTGCCGCGGCCGATGCCGCGGACCAGGCGCTTTTCGCCGGTTTTCGCCGCTTCGAGAAGGAGCTGATGCTCGAATATATCCGCTGGGCGATCGACAACGCCCGTAAGCTCTGAGCACAGCATTCATCTCCGCAACTGACGAAATTTAGTTTCGTCCGGCCTCGAAACCTCAAAGCCTTTGGTCTATCGTCCCGGCGATTTGCAATGTCCAGGATGGATGCCATGACCGATATTTCCGCCGTACTCGACAGCGCCGACAAGGCCCTGCCACAGAGCCTCGACCGCCTGTTCGACCTCGTCCGTATCCGCTCGATCTCGACCGATCCCGCCTACAAGGCCGAGTGCCGCAAGGCCGCCGAATGGCTGGTCAAGGAGTTGACCGCGCTCGGCTTTACGGCTTCGGTGCGCGACACGCCCGGCCACCCGATGGTCGTCGCCCACCACGCCGGCGCGACCGCAAACGCGCCGCACGCGCTCTTCTACGGCCACTACGACGTCCAGCCGGTCGATCCGCTGAACCTCTGGGAAAACGATCCCTTCGCCCCGGCGATCAAGGAGCTCGACGGCGGCCGCAAGGTCATCACCGGCCGCGGCACGTCCGACGACAAGGGCCAGCTGCTGACCTTCGTCGAAGCCTGCCGCGCCTACAAGGCGGTGCATGGCAGCCTGCCGATCGAGATCACCATCCTGTTCGAAGGCGAGGAAGAATCCGGTTCGCCGTCGCTGAAGCCCTTTCTCTCGGCCAATGCCGAAGAGCTGAAGGCCGACTATGCGCTGGTCTGCGACACCAGCATGTGGAACACGGAAACGCCGGCGATCGCAGCTGCGCTGCGCGGCCTGGTCGGCGAGGAAATCACCATCACCGCCGCCGACCGCGACCTGCATTCGGGCCTGTTCGGCGGTGCCGCCGCCAACCCGATCCACATCCTGGTCGACATCCTGGCCGGCCTGCATGACGAGGCCGGGCGCATCACCCTGCCGGGTTTCTACGACGGGGTCGAGGAGACACCTGCCAACATCAAGGCATCCTGGGAAACGCTCGGCCGTACGGCGGAAAGCTTCCTCGGCGAGGTCGGTCTGTCGATCCCGTCCGGTGAAAAGGGCCGCTCGGTGCTCGAACTCACCTGGGCGCGGCCGACGGCGGAGGTCAACGGCATCACTGGCGGCTATACCGGCGAAGGTTTCAAGACGGTGATCGCCGCCAAGGCGTCCGCCAAGGTATCGTTCCGCCTGGTCGGCGACCAGAACCCGGCACAGATCCGCGAGAGCTTCCGCGCCTACGTACGCTCGAAGATTCCGGCCGACTGCTCGGTCGATTTCCACGAACACGGCGGCTCGCCGGCAATCCAGCTGTCTTATGATTCTCCGGTGCTGACCAAGGCCAAGAACGCCCTGTCGGACGAATGGCCGAAGCCGGCCGTCGTCATCGGCATGGGCGGGTCGATCCCGATCGTCGGCGATTTCCAGAAGATGCTCGGCATGGATTCGCTGTTGGTGGGGTTCGGCCTCACCGACGATCGCATTCATTCGCCGAACGAGAAATACGACCTAAATTCCTTCCACAAGGGCATCCGGTCGTGGATCCGCATTCTCGACGCGCTGGCTTCCTCCTGAGGGAGCCGGTGCCTCCTGGCGATACCGCCATTCCAAGTGGCCTAGGCCAAAAACGCAAAAAGGCCGGGAGTTACCCGACCTTTCCTCTGCCGTTTCGACGCCCGTGCCAGTACATCCGTGGTCAGGGGCGGAAACGTGCAATGCGCATTTCCGGATCTGGGTCTGCCTTTCGGCTTGGCCCTCGTCCCGTGATCAGAAGAATGCGGCCAAGTGATTAACCAGTGGTTAATGACGGCAACTTCCTTGATCCAAAACGCTGCAACGCATCTTGCGGTGCAAGCTGCAT
The DNA here is from genome assembly GCF_059424725.1 of Allorhizobium sp. GW101-3B10. NCBI lineage: Bacteria > Pseudomonadati > Pseudomonadota > Alphaproteobacteria > Hyphomicrobiales > Rhizobiaceae > Allorhizobium > Allorhizobium sp. GW101-3B10. The sequence goes on from NZ_JBWKZR010000001.1 coordinate 3,762,644, forward strand.
TGGTTGAACCTTAAGTGGGAAGCCCGGTCGCCGATATCAAGGGACTTCCTCGAACGAGGCTTGCCTGACGACGAAAACTGCGGATAGAAAAGACCCATGAGCCTCCAGTCCGTCCGCACCTTCTTCGCCGAAAATGCCCCCGACATCGCGGTCATCGTCACCGATGCGAGTTCGGCGACGGTCGCGCTGGCGGCGGAAGCCCATGGGGTCGAGCCGGACCAGATTGCCAAGACGATCTGCCTGAGGATCGGCGACGAGGCCGTGCTGGTGGTGACCGCCGGCACCAAGCGGCTCGACAATCGCAAGTTCAAGGACCGCTTCGGCGTCAAGCCGCGCATGCTGGGGCCTGAAGAGGTGGTCGAGCTCACCAGCCATCCGGTCGGCGGCGTCTGCCCGTTCGGCCTGCCCTCGCCCCTCAAGGTCTATTGCGACGTATCGCTGAAGGCGTTCGACCAGGTCGTGCCGGCCGCGGGTGCCACCAATTCGGCGGTTCACATCACGCCGGAGCGAATGGCGGAACTGACCAATGCCGAGTGGGCCGATCTCTGCCAGTAGGACGACATGCATCGAGGCGCCGGAGCGGCGCGGGGCCATCGCCGCGCCGCCGAGGCAACGCGATAGGGGAATGTTTACCGCGTGTTAACCCCCCCTTAAATCGCCGCATTTAGACTCCAATCCTCCGGCCGCGCTTTCCTGCTTGTCATGCGGCTGCAACACACAGCGCAAAGCGTGTCCCGGCGACGGCCGGACGCAGGCGCACAGGTTTCTGGAGCTAGATCGCCGGCCATGGCAAGCAGAGGCAAATCCCGTGAACGCGTCGAGCCGACCTTCGAGGAGGAGGAGGAGCGCGATGACGAATTTCGCGTCGATGCCGGCGACCGCATCGGCGGCAAGCGCACGGGCCGCGGCGCCAAGGCAAAGACCGGCAAGACGGCAAAGGCCGCGTCCAAGCCGCGTTCGTCGGGGCGCGGCAAGGGCAAGGCGAAGCGCAGTTCCGGCGGGCTGTCGGGCCTGCTCGGCCGGCTGATCTACTGGTGCATCGTGCTCGGCATCTGGGGCGCCATCGGCGTCGGCGGCATCGTCATGTATTACGGCGCGCGCATGCCGAGCGCCAGTTCCTGGTCGATCCCCGAGCGGCCGCCGAATCTCAAGGTCGTTTCGGTCGAAGGCACGGTCATCGCCAATCGCGGCGCAACCGGCGGCGAGGCGCTGGCGCTCGAAGACATGTCGCCGTTCATCCCGCAGGCTGTCATCGCCATCGAGGACCGGCGCTTCTACTCGCATTTCGGCGTGGATCCGTTCGGCCTGGCCCGCGCGGTGGTCACCAATATCGTCAGCGGCCGCACGGTTCAGGGCGGCTCGACGCTGACGCAGCAGTTGGCGAAGAACCTCTTTCTCTCGCCCGAGCGCACGGTCGAACGCAAGATCCAGGAAGTGCTCCTGTCCTTCTGGCTCGAACACAAGTTCACCAAGGACCAGATCCTGGCCATGTATCTCAACCGCGTCTATTTCGGCTCGAACGCCTATGGCGTGGAGGCGGCATCGCGGCGCTATTTCTCCAAGTCGGCCCGCGACGTCAATCTCGGCGAGGCCGCGCTGCTGGCCGGCCTGCTGAAGGCGCCGTCGCGCCTTTCCCCGGCGCGCGACCCGCAGGCGGCGGAAGCCCGCGCGCAGGTCGTGCTCGGCACTATGCGCGAGGAAGGCTTCATCTCCGAAGACGAGATCAAGACGGCGATGTCGCAGCCCCCGACCACGGCCAAGCGCTATTGGACCGGCGCCGGCCAATACGTGGCCGACATGGTGCTCGACGAGACCAAGCGGCTCATCGGCACGATCAGCGAAGACCTGCTCGTCGAAACGACGATCGACATGACCCTGGAGAAGAAGGCCGAGGCGGTGATCGTCGATAGCCTCGAGGCCGAGGGCGACAAGCTCAAGGCATCGCAGGCCGCTCTCGTGTCGATCGACGGCACGGGCGCGATCCGCGCGCTGGTCGGCGGTAAGGACTATGCCGAGAGCCAGTTCAACCGCGCGGTCAAGGCCAAGCGCCAGCCGGGCTCGGCCTTCAAGCCGTTCGTCTACGCGGCGGCGCTGGAAACGGGCGTGCGCCCCGATTCGACCCGCAACGACGCGCCGGTCAGGATCGGCAACTGGACGCCGGAGAATTACGACGAAAAATACCGCGGACCAGTGACCATTTCCCATGCACTGGCCAATTCGCTGAACACCATCGCCGCGCAGCTGGTGATGGAGGTCGGACCGGACCATGTCATCAAGCTCGCCCACCGGCTCGGCATCGAATCGGAGCTGCAATCCAATGCCTCGATCGCGCTCGGCACGTCGGAAGTCTCGCTGCTCGAACTGACGGCCGCCTATGCTCCGTTCATGAACGGCGGCTACAAGGCGACGCCGCACATCATCCGGCGCATCTCCACCGCCGAGGGCAAGGTGCTCTACGAGAACGACTATGCCGAACCACCGCGCGTTCTCGGCGAACCGGTGGTCGCCGCCATGAACCGCATGTTGAAGGGCGTCATCACGGACGGCACCGGGAAGAAGGCGCGCCTCGACCGCTGGGAAGCGGCGGGCAAGTCCGGTACGACCCAGTCCTTCCGCGACGCGCTGTTCGTCGGCTACACCAGCAACCTGACGACCGGCGTGTGGTTCGGCAATGACGACGGCCAGTCGATGAAGAAGGTGACGGGCGGCGGGCTTCCCGCCAAGGCCTGGCACGACTTCATGACGGCCGCCCATGCGGGGCTGACGCCTGTGCCGCTCGCCGGCGAAGGCTATGTGGAACCGCAGGCACAGCCGATGACCATCGGCACCATTCTCTCCGACGTGTTCTCCGGCGGCGAAAAGCGCTATCCGACCGCGCCCGGTACCCCCGCCGGCAGGCAGGGCAATATTCCGCAGGCCGACATGCCGCAGGCAGAGATCCCGCAGGCGGATCCCTATCAGCAGGGCGCGGGCGGGCCTATTCCGCCGGCCGATGTCGGCGCTCCGTCACCGGTCCAGCCGGCGGCTAGGCGCACCACGCTCATGGACATCATCATGGGTCAATGAGCGTCTGCGTCTTGTATCGGCGCATGGCAGGAACCATCTTTTCGGATGCAGCCCGGCGCAAGGCTTGACCGCTATCGGTCTTGCCCAGTCAGGCCGCAGATTTCGGGCCGCAAAAAGGCCGGCAAATGGACGCCAATCTGTTCTTTTTACAGGGTTACGCCCCGTTTCCAGCCTTGCAGTCAGAAAAACCGCTTCTTATATACGCGACATAACCGCAGCGAAGGCTGCGAGATCCCAGACCATCCACGTCGAGGGGCCGTCAGGGGAATGCCTTTCGGGGGTTCCGACGGCCTGCTTCAAGGAGAGAATGACATGGCTAAAGTAATCGGTATCGACCTTGGAACGACCAACTCCTGCGTTTCCGTCATGGACGGCAAGGACGCGAAGGTCATCGAGAATTCCGAAGGCGCACGCACCACGCCTTCCATGGTCGCCTTCAGCGACGATGGCGAGCGTCTCGTCGGCCAGCCGGCCAAGCGCCAGGCGGTCACCAACCCGACCAACACCCTCTTCGCCGTCAAGCGCCTCATCGGCCGCCGCTACGAAGATCCGACCGTCGAGAAGGACAAGGGCCTCGTTCCGTTCCACATCATCAAGGGCGATAACGGCGACGCCTGGGTCGAAGCCCAGGGCAAGGGTTATTCTCCGGCCCAGATCTCGGCCATGATCCTTCAGAAGATGAAGGAAACGGCGGAAGCCTATCTCGGCGAGAAGGTCGAAAAGGCCGTCATCACCGTTCCGGCCTACTTCAACGACGCCCAGCGTCAGGCCACCAAGGACGCAGGCCGCATCGCCGGCCTCGAAGTCCTGCGCATCATCAACGAGCCGACGGCGGCAGCGCTTGCCTACGGTCTCGACAAGAAGGAAGGCAAGACCATCGCCGTCTACGACCTTGGCGGCGGTACCTTCGACATCTCGATCCTGGAAATCGGCGATGGCGTCTTCGAAGTGAAGTCGACCAACGGCGACACCTTCCTCGGCGGTGAAGACTTCGACATGCGTCTCGTCGAATATCTCGCAGCCGAGTTCAAGAAGGACAACGGTATCGACCTGAAGAACGACAAGCTGGCCCTGCAGCGCCTCAAGGAAGCTGCGGAAAAGGCGAAGATCGAACTCTCGTCCTCGCAGCAGACCGAAATCAACCTACCGTTCATCACGGCGGACGCTTCCGGTCCGAAGCACCTGACGATGAAGCTGACGCGCGCCAAGTTCGAAAGCCTGGTCGACGACCTGGTCCAGCGCACCGTGGCACCTTGCAAGGCAGCCCTCAAGGATGCCGGCCTCACCGCCTCGGAAATCGAGGAAGTGGTTCTGGTCGGCGGCATGAGCCGCATGCCGAAGGTACAGGAAATCGTCAAGCAGCTGTTCGGCAAGGAACCGCACAAGGGCGTCAACCCGGATGAAGTGGTCGCCATGGGCGCCGCCATTCAGGCCGGCGTTCTGCAGGGCGACGTCAAGGACGTCCTGCTGCTCGACGTGACCCCGCTGTCGCTCGGCATCGAGACCCTCGGTGGCGTGTTCACCCGTCTGATCGATCGCAACACGACGATCCCGACCAAGAAGAGCCAGACCTTCTCGACCGCCGAAGACAACCAGAATGCCGTGACCATCCGCGTCAGCCAAGGCGAACGCGAAATGGCGCAGGACAACAAGCTGCTCGGCCAGTTCGACCTCGTCGGCCTGCCGCCGGCTCCCCGCGGCGTCCCGCAGATCGAAGTGACCTTCGACATCGACGCCAACGGCATCGTCCAGGTCTCGGCCAAGGACAAGGGTACCGGCAAGGAGCAGCAGATTCGCATCCAGGCTTCCGGTGGTCTGTCTGACGCCGACATCGAGAAGATGGTCAAGGATGCCGAGGCGCATGCCGAGGAAGACAAGAAGCGGCGCGCCGCGGTCGAAGCCAAGAACCATGCCGAGAGCCTCGTCCATTCGACGGAAAAGTCTCTCAAGGAGTATGGCGACAAGGTTTCGGAGACCGACCGCAAGGCCATCGAAGACGCAATCGCCGCTCTGAAGGGCGCGATGGACGTCTCCGAGCCGAACGCCGAGGACATCCAGGCCAAGACGCAGACCCTCATGGAAGTTTCCATGAAGCTCGGCCAGGCGATCTATGAAGCGCAGCAGGCCGAAGAGGGCGCTGGTGCCTCGGAAGGCGGCAAGGACGACGACGTCGTCGATGCCGATTACGAGGAAGTCAAGGACGACGACGCGAAGAAGTCGGCCTAATGCAGCGGCCGCAGCGACGTATCACCTTCAAGAGGCTGGCCTTCGGGCCAGCCGCATTTTCATTGGCCCTTGGCGCGAGCGCCGTTTCGGCGCAGGACAATGGTCAACTGGAAGCGGTCTTTCGCAAGGTGAGCGCCGCCGAGGTCACCATCGTCAAGGCGATCGGTGCGGGCAACAGCCGCCAGCTATCCAAGACAGGCACGGAACTGGGCCGGATCATCGAGGCAGCGCTGAAGCGCCGCGAGGATGGCGGCACCGTGACGTCCTGCGACATGGCGGCCCATTCGCTGGCCTTTCTCGCCGTCTCGGCGGCGGACGGACTGGCCAACAAAGGCGAGCCTCGCCAGCTGCTGATCGAAGATGCACGCGCCGCGGCGTCTGACTTCCAGAAGGACATGGCCGCCTGCGAAAAGCAGGCAGGCAAGAAGACTGGCAGCCACACGAGCGTGGAGAAAGCTTTGAGAGCTTTGTAGGACCATGGCAAAAGCAGATTTCTACGAGACCCTCGGGGTCGCCAAGACCGCCGACGAAAAGGAGCTGAAAAGCGCCTTTCGCAAACTGGCGATGAAACTTCACCCGGACAAGAACCCGGGCGACGCGGAAGCCGAAAAGAAGTTCAAGGAAATCAACGAGGCCTATGAGACGCTCAAGGACCCGCAGAAGCGCGCGGCCTATGACCGTTTTGGCCATGCCGCCTTCGAACAGGGCGGTGGCGGCGGCTTCCATCCGGGCGGCGGCGGGTTTGCCGGCGGCGGGTTCTCCGACATCTTCGAAGACATCTTCGGCGAGATGATGGGCGGCGGCCGCGGAGGCCGTGCGCGTTCGACCGGTGGTCGCGAACGCGGTGCCGACCTGCGCTACAACATGGAAATCTCGCTCGAGGAAGCCTTCACCGGCAAGACCGCGCAGATCCGGGTTCCGACCTCGATCACCTGCGAGGTCTGCACCGGGACCGGCGCCAAGCCGGGCACCAAGCCGACCACCTGCGCCACTTGCCAGGGGACGGGGCGCATCCGCGCCGCCCAGGGCTTCTTCTCGATCGAACGGACCTGCCCGACCTGCCACGGTCGCGGCCAGACGATCTCGGACCCCTGCGGCAAGTGCCACGGCCAGGGCCGGGTTACCGAAGAGCGCTCACTTTCGGTCAACATTCCGGCCGGCATCGAGGACGGCACCCGTATCCGCCTTCAGGGAGAGGGCGAGGCCGGACTGCGCGGCGGCCCGGCGGGTGATCTCTACATCTTCCTGTCGGTCAAGCCGCACGAGTTCTTCCAGCGTGACGGGGCGGACCTCTACTGCACCGTGCCGATCTCCATGACGACGGCGGCTCTTGGCGGGACCTTCGACGTGGTGACGCTCGACGGCGCCAAGTCGCGCGTGACGGTTCCGGACGGTACCCAGCCCGGAAAGCAGTTCCGCCTGAAGGGCAAGGGCATGCCGGTCCTGCGTTCGACGCAGACGGGCGATCTCTACATCCAGATCCAGATCGAGACGCCGCAGAAGCTCACCAAGCGGCAGCGCGAGCTGCTGCAGGAGTTCGAGCAGCTTTCGTCGAAGGAAAACAACCCGGAATCGACCGGTTTCTTTGCCCGGATGAAGGACTTCTTCGATACGCTGAGCGACTGAGCGGATCAGTCGCATACCAGGGACATTGAGCGAGCCGGAGGCCTCTCCGGCTCGCTTCTTTTTTGCGTTCTCGGCTCAGGCGGCGACAGGACGCGGCTGGCGAAGGATGAACCAGGCAAAGCGGCGCTGAATGGTCGGCGCGATCCCATAGACGATGCTGAACACCATGACGGGCGCCAGGATGGCCGTGCGCTCCCAGAGCGGCCAGCCGTCGGTCAGCGGCATCAGCACGTAGAGGATTGCGGTAACAAAGGGGTAGATGGCGGCGAGCATCAGCATCGACAGCCGGAGCTTGGAGGGGACGGGGCGGGGGGCGGAAGCATCGGGCATGATTTTCTCCATAAGAACGGTACGTTTCGTTCTATATAGAAACGGATCGTTTCGTTCAATAGGAAATCATGCTATGGCGATGAAAAAAGCGGAGGGCAGCGTCATCGTAGAGAAAAAGGCAGAGAACCGTCGTACCTCGATCGGCTCGCAGCGCAACCCGGCAAGCGAGGAGGCCATCCTCAAGGCCGCGCAGGACATTCTGTTGGAAGGCGGCCTGCCCGCCTTTTCGATCGAGGCGGTCGCCCGGCGTGCCAAGGCCGGAAAGCCGACCATCTACCGCTGGTGGCCGTCCAAGGCCGCGCTGCTACTGGATGTCTATCATCGCCAGAAGGACGGGGTGCCCCATCCCGACACCGGGGATATCCGGAAGGACCTCTCGCTGTTCCTCGCCGGCCTCCTCGGTTTCTGGCGCGACGGCGGGGGGGCGATCTTCCGCTCGATCATCGCCGAGGCGCAGAACGATCCCGCCGCGCTGCAGGCACTGCAGGCCTATGCCATGTCCAGATGCCGGCAGAGCGGGGTTATCCTGCAGCGCGGACAGGCGCGTGGAGAAGTTCGGGCGGATATCGATCCGGCACTGTTGATCGAGCTGTTCTCGAGCTTTGCCTGGAACCGGCTGCTGACGAGCCGGCTGGACGTGAGCCAAGAGGAGATCGAGCAGATCGTCTCGGCGGTCGTGGACGGGGTAGCCGTTCGAAAATAGGCGTTCAGTAGTGCGGCGGCCGGGTGATGGCGGGCGCTTCCAGCGACTGTTCCTCCAGCGACAGGAAACGCTCAGTCAGCCGATCGAGCTTGGCGCGCGTCTGCTCGACCACCTTCCACTGCTCGGTGAGCTGGTCGGAAAGTTCCTCGATCACACGGGCCTGATGTGCCACCGTCTCTTCGAGCCGCAGCAAACGGTCTTCCTGGTCGGTCATGATCTGCTCCCGTTGTTCGATCGAGGCGGTTCTGGCGGATGTCCGCCGCCCGGTCAATGGCGACGAAACGGCTCTGTCACTTTCTAGCGCTGCTTCTTCTTCTTGTAGGGCATCAGCATGATGGCAGACGCCGCCACGGCCGCGCCAAACGTGAGCGCCAGCGGGATGGCGATCATCGCCGCGGGCAGATAGGGATTACGGCTGCGCGCAAGATGGCTACCCAGCCCGCCGATATCGAGCCAGATCAGCGTGGCAGCGACGGCAAGGCCGAGGCCGATGCCGAACAGCGCATTGACCGCGAGGAAACGCAGCATTTCCCAGTGATCGCGTCGGGCTTCTTCCGGCGTCAGTTCGTCTCGATCGGAGTTCATGTGCGCACCCCTGCATTCGCATCGTGAACGACCAGATACACCCGCGCCGGGCGCCGGTCCATGCGTCGCAACGTCCGGGTCCGCCGGCAGTTCCGCGCTCGCCCGGGAAAACCCCAAGCGCGCCTTGCCATCTGCGGCCTTTCAGCCTAGCTCAGGAATGCACCGAACCCGGACCACCATGACGCACAAGACCTCGATCCACCGGCTGAAGCTCACGGATTTCCGCAACTACGCGACCGCAGCATTGACGCTCGACGGGCGGCACGTCGTGCTGACGGGCGAGAACGGCGCGGGCAAGACCAATCTCATGGAGGCCGTGTCCTTCCTGTCTCCGGGCCGGGGCCTACGCCGGGCCGTTCTGGCCGACGTGGCGCGCGTTGGCGCGCCGGGCGGCTTCTCGGTCTTTGCCGAGATCGACGGGATGGAGGGCGAGGTCGAGATCGGCACGGGCTCGGAGGGCGAAGGCGAGGCCGTGGTCCGCCGCCTGCGGATCAACGGCACGTCCGCCAAGTCGGTCGACGAACTCACCGACCATTTGCGCATTCTCTGGCTGACGCCGGCCATGGACGGCCTCTTCACCGGCTCTGCCTCCGATCGCCGCCGCTTCCTCGACCGGCTTGTGCTGTCGCTCGATCCGGCGCATGGACGCCGCGCCAGCGACTTCGAGCGCGCCATGCGCAGCCGCAACAAGCTCTTGTCGGAAGGTCGGTTCGATCCGGCCTGGCTGACCGGCATCGAGCGGCAGATGGCCGGCCTCGGCGTGGCGATGATGCTGGCGCGCCGCGAAATGCTCGGCCTGCTCGCCGGCCTGACCGCCCGACAGGACGATTCGAGCTTCCCTTCGGCGCAACTGGCCCTCAGCGGCTTTCTCGACGAGGAAGGCGATGCGCCGGCCATCGAGATCGAGGACCGATATCTCGCGGCGCTTGCCAGTGGCCGCTATCGCGATGCGGCCGCCGGCCGGACGCTGGAAGGGCCGCACCGCGCCGATCTCCTGGTTCGCCATGCCGACAAGGACATCGAGGCCGAGCGTTGCTCGACCGGCGAGCAGAAGGCCCTGCTCGTCGGCCTGGTGCTCGCCCATGCAAGTCTCGTCGCCACCATGACCGGGCATGCGCCCATCCTGCTGCTCGACGAGATCGCCGCCCATTTCGACGAGGGCCGGCGCGCCGCGCTGTTCAACCGGATCGATGCGCTCGGCGGTCAGGCCTTCATGACCGGCACCGACCGGTCGATGTTCTCGGCGCTCGGCGAGCGTGCCCAGTTCGTCACCGTGCGCGACAGCGTGCTCTCCACCTGACGGTCTTTCCCGACCGCTCCAACCGTGCGATCATTGCCTCCATGGATCCGCTCAGCCCCGACGAAATATCCCGCTATCACCGGCATATCCTGCTCCCCGAGATCGGCGGGCAGGGCCAGCAGAAACTGAAGGCCGCCCGCGTCATGGTGATCGGTGCCGGGGGACTTGGGGCGCCCACCCTGATGTACCTCGCCGCCGCCGGCGTCGGCACGATCGGCATTGCCGACGACGATCGCGTGTCGCTCTCCAACCTGCAGCGCCAGGTGATCCACGACAGCGGCACGATCGGCGAAGAGAAGACGGAAAGTGCTGCCCGCGCGATCGCCCGCCTCAACCCGCATGTCCGGGTGAAGCGGTTCGAGGAGCGTTTCGACACAGCGTTCGCCGCCTCCCATCTTCGCGGCTTCGACCTGCTGATCGACGGTTCCGACAATTTCGACACGCGCTATGCGGCGGCCGATGCCGCCGAAGCGCGGCAGGTCCCGCTGGTGACGGGCGCCGTCGGCCGGTTCGACGGCTCGCTGACCGTCTTGAAGCCCTATGAAGACAACGCGCAGGGAGAGCCCAATCCGCGCTATCGCGACCTCTTTCCGGAGCCACCGCCCGCCGGGCTGATGCCTGCCTGCGCCGAGGCCGGCATCGTCGGTGCTCTCACCGGCGTGATCGGCACGCTGATGGCGATGGAGGCGATCAAGCTGATCACCGGGGTCGGCGAACCCCTTGTCGGCCGCCTGCTTCTCTACGATGCTCTTTCGGCGCGGTTCGACACGATCCGCTACCGCCGGCGCAAGGCTTCGCCTTCGTCATGACGATCGAGGTCCCGCGCATCGATGCGGGCTTCGACCGCTACGAGGAACTGCTGGATGTGATCCTGGCCGCCTTCGCGTACATGGACGAGCGGATCGACCCGCCCTCCTCCGCCCATCGTCTGACGCCGGCCACGCTCCGGCAGAAGGCCGCACAGGAGATCGCGTTTGCCGCGATCGACAAGGGACGAATTGTCGGCTGCGTCTTCCTGAAGCCCGAGGAGAGCTCACTCTATATCGGCAAGCTTGCCGTCCATCCCGCAACGCAAGGTCAGGGCGTAGGCCGTTTGCTGCTGGCGCGCGCCGAAGCGACGGCCCGTGAACTCGGGCTTTCCAGTCTCCGGCTCGAGACCCGTGTCGAACTGACCGAGAACCACCGGCTCTTTGCCGCTTGGGGTTTTCGCAAGACGGCGGAAAACCGCCATGCCGGTTATGACCGAACCACCTCGATCGAGATGCGCAAGCCGCTCGCCTGACCGACCTTGCTCAGGTCCGGCTCGGCAGCACGCGGTTCGGCGGACGATGGCCGTCGAAATAGGTGCGGATGTTGATGATCACCTTGTCGCCCATGTCGATGCGGCCCTCGATGGTGGCCGAACCGGTATGCGGCAGGAGCACGACCTTGCCCTCATTGGCGAGCTTGATCAGCTTGGGATTGACCGCGGGCTCCTTCTCGAACACGTCGAGCCCGGCACCGGCGATCCGGCCTTCGCGCAGGCACTGGATCAGGGCGTCCTCGTCGATGATGTCGCCGCGCGCCGTGTTGACGATGTAGCTGTTCGGCTGCATCAGCGCCAGACGCCGCGCCGACAGGAGATGGAAGGTGGCCGGCGTCGACGGGCAGTTGACCGAGACAATGTCGACGCGGGCGAGCATCTGGTCGAGGCTGTCCCAATAGGTCGCCTCCAGTTCGTCCTCGGTCGCCGGATTGACGCGCTTGCGGTTGTGGTAGTGGATCGACAGGCCGAAGGCCTTGGCGCGGCGGGCGACGGCCGTGCCGATGCGGCCCATGCCGATGATGCCGATCCGCTTGCCCCAGATGCGCCGACCGAGCATCCAGGTCGGCGACCAGCCGGTCCATTCGCCGGGCTTGTCCATCAAGATGCGCGCGCCCTCGACCAGGCGGCGCGGCACGGCGAGAATGAGCGCCATGGTCATGTCGGCGGTGTCTTCGGTCAGCACGTTGGGCGTATTGGTGACCGTGATGCCCTTCTTCGCCGCGGCGTCGACATCGATATGGTCGATGCCGTTGGAGAAGCTGGCGATCAGCTTCAGCTGGGGTCCCGCCTGCTCGATCAGCGCCGCGTCGATGCGGTCCGTCACCGTCGGCACCAGAACGTCGGCCGTTTTCATCGCAGCAACGAGTTCGGGTTGGGTGCGCGGCTTGTCATCGATGTTGAGCTCCGCCTCGAACAGTTCGCGCATGCGGGTCTCCACGGCGTCCGGCAATTTCCGGGTGATATAGACCTTGGGTCTTTTCCTGTTCGTCATGGGAAGAATCGATGCCTTGTTCAGAGGTCGTTAACCAAGACGGGGGATAATTTCCCCGTTCAGGGCATTTTCTACCAAACCCGTCAGCGAAGACAAACAAAACCTCGCAGGTTGGCGCCCGTTTTATGGCGAGACCGGCGGACCGATTGGCGGAATGGCGCAGAAACCCTTGAAATCTTTGAGCGATCGGAACCGCCATGCGTCACATCGTGCTTCGTGCCTCTCTCGTTTCGTGGATCGCCCTCGGGCTATGCGCAATGGGCGGGCCGGCAGCAGAGGCCCAGGGCGTGTCCAAGGGATCGAGCGGTCTGCCGCTGCCGCGCTTCGTCAGCCTGAAGGCCAAGCGGGTCAATCTCAGGATCGGACCGAGCACCGACTATGCCGTCTCCTGGCTCTACCTGAAATCCGGGCTGCCGGTGGAGATCATCCAGGAATACGAGAACTGGCGGCGCATCCGTGACGCTGACGGCACGGAGGGGTGGGTGAGCCAGACCCTGTTGTCCGGCGAGCGCACCGCGGTCGCCGCGCCGTGGATGCGCGGCAACGACGTCTATGTGAACCTCAGGTCCGATTCGCAGTCGACGGCGAGCGTCGTCGCCAAGCTCGAGCCCGGCGTGGTCATGCGGCTAGAGGAGTGCACCGGCAACTGGTGTCTGGCCGAAGCGGGCGGCGTCAACGGATGGGTGGCGCAGAGCGAAATCTGGGGCGCCTATCCGGGCGAGGCCTTCAAATAAGCCCGGCCTCACTTGCCGCCTTGGACAGCGAACCGAGCGGCCGCGGGCCGATCTGCTGGATGACGATGCCGGCTGCGAGACAGCCGATCCGGCCGCAGTCGTAGAGCGAGCGGCCCTGGGTATAGCCATAGAGGAAGCCCGCAGCGAACAGGTCGCCGGCGCCCGTCGTGTCGACCAGCTGGCCGATGACGGTTGCTTCGACGCGGATGCGTTCCCCGCCCTTGAGGATCACGGCCCCCTCCTCGCTCATCGTCACGGCGGCGAGCTTGCAGTCGCCAGCCATCTTGGTAAGCGCGAGATCGAAATCCTCGGTCTCGTAGAGGGAGAGCGCTTCCTGTTTGTTGGAAAAGACGATGTCTATCGTGCCGGAGCGCATGAGATCGAGGAATTCGTCGCGGTAGCGGCCGACGCAGAAGCTGTCGGACAGGGTCATCGACATTTCCCGGCCGTTCTCGTGGGCGATGCGGGCGCAGTCGAGGATCGCCCGCTTGGCCCGCGGCGGATCCCAGAGATAGCCTTCGAAATAGGTGACCTTCGACTGCGCGACGACCTCGGGCTCGACGTCCTCCGGGCCGAACTCGACGCAGGCACCGAGATAGGTGTTCATCGAGCGCTCGCCGTCCTCGGTAACGAAGATCATGCTGCGGGCTGTCGGCGGGAAAGTGCCTTCCGGTCTGGTCTCATAGTGCACGCCCTGGGCGCGGATGTCGTGGGCGAAGATCTTGCCGAGCTGGTCCTCGGCCACCTTGCCGAAATAGGCGGCCTTACCGCCGAGGCTGGCGATGCCGGCGGCCGTATTGCCGGCGCTGCCGCCGGAAGCTTCCACCGCCGGACCCATCAGGGCGTAAAGCGTCTCGGCGCGTTCGGCATCGATCAGGTTCATCGCGCCCTTGGTGATGCCGTTGTCGACGAGGAAGGCATCCTCGCAACGCGAGATGATGTCGACGATGGCGTTACCGACGGTGAGAACATCGAACCTGCTCATAAATCCCGGATCTCCGATAGTTTGGGTTTTTCCGGTCATAGCCGTTTTTCGCCGGCAGAAAAGGAAAAAGCGCTGACCTAGGAGGAAATGCGTAGACGTCATTCGTTTGTCACGCAGGCCGATTACACAGACCTCAAGTGACGATGGCATGGAGCGCTTCCAGCGCCTCGCCATCCGTGCGGAGGACATGATCCGTCCTCGATCAGAACTCGCATCGACCACGGATGTACTGGCGATGCGGCTTCGGGTCCCGACCCCGCGTCGGGCAGCGAAAGCGGGGGCGGCCCCGCTTTTTTCGTTTTTCGGCTGGCGTACTGACAATGATCAATCCGCTCTGGCCGATTCCGGCGCATCGCGATAAGCCTTGGGAGCTCGCCTTCTCCTCCTCCCGAGAGCCATTCCGCCGATGTATGCCATTGCACAGGACGTCTTTCCGATCTTCATCCTCATTCTGTTCGGCTGGGGGCTGGTCAAAACCGGGATCCTGAATGCCGATATCGGCGACGGATTGGGCGAATTCGTGTTCAAGGTCGCGGTTCCGGTCCTGCTTTTCCGGACGATCTCACAGGCGGACTTCCACGGCGCGTCGCCGTTCCGGCTGTGGATCGCCTATTTCTCCGGCGTCGCGATCACCTGGGCGGTCGGACACATCCTGGCGACGAGGATCTTTGGGCGAGATGCTCGGGTCGGGGTGCTGGCGGGGGTGTCCTCAGCCTTCGCCAACAACATCTTCATCGGCCTGCCGCTGGTCGAACGTACTGTCGGCAGCGACGGCATCGTCGCCGTGTCGATCCTGCTTGCGGTGCACCTGCCGCTGATGATGGTCATCGGGACGGTGCTGATGGAGCGCGCCGAGCACAAGGTCAATGGCGGCGAGTCACGGGGGCTGGTGAACGTGCTACGACAGGTGGGCGCCAATCTGATGCGCAATCCACTGGTCATCGGCCTTGCAGCGGGCCTTGTCCTGCATATGAGCGGGCTTGCACTCCCTGGCGTGCTGGCAAGCGTGGTGGATCAGATCACCTCGATGGCCGCACCGGCCGCGCTGATCTCGCTCGGCATGGCGCTCAACAAATACGGCATCCACGGGAATGTCGGCATCGCGGCCGTGATCTCAGCCCTCAAGCTGCTGCTGATGCCGGCCTGCGTCTGGCTCGCCTGCCGCGTTCTGGGATTGAGCGCAGACTGGACGGCGGCCCTTGTGCTCACCTCCTCCGTCCCCACCGGCATCAATGCCTGGCTGATCGCCAATCGCTTCGGCGTCGGCCACGGGCTCGCCGCCTCGGCGATCTCGCTCAGCACCGCCGTCGGCGTGCTCAGCGTCACGCTCTGGGCCTGGATCCTGCAGTAACCGGCAAGCATAGCCCCAAACGAAAAATGCCCGGCAGAGCCGGGCGTTTTCATGAACTGGAATTGATCAGCCGTCGGATCAGTTGTTGGCGGCGGGAGCCGGAGCTGCATCGGTTGCCGGAGCCGGGGCTGCATCTGCAGGTGCCGCGTCGGCGGCCGGTGCAGGTGCGGCTTCGGCGGCCGGAGCCGCCTCGGCCGCGGGAGCTGCCTCGGCAGGCGCGGCGGCGGCGTCAGCAGCCGGAAGCGCAACCGGCGTATCGGCCAGCGAGCGCAGATAGGCGATCAGGTTGGCGCGTTCCTCTTCCTTCTTCAGGCCGGCGAAGCCCATGGCGGTACCGGCGATGAACTTCTTCGGAGCGGTGAGGAAGTGGTTGAGGTTGTCGAAGGTCCAGGTAACGGAACCGCCCTGCGAGAAGTCCTTCATCGGAGCCGAATAGCCGAAGCCTTCATGCGATGCGATCGGACGTTCCACGACACCGAACAAGTTCGGGCCAACCTTGTTGGCGCCGCCCTTGTCCCCGGTGTGACAGCTCGTGCACTTCTTGAAGACGGCTTCGCCAGCAGCGGCGTCGGCGCTTGCCAGGAGCGTGGCAATCGGCGTTTCCGTGGCGGCTGCAGCACCGGCGCCGGCTTCACCTTCGGACGCGGCCTCGGCGACGATGGCGTAACCTTCCTTCTCCGGAACCGCCGAATGGAAAATGCTTTCCGACGTGATGGATACGGTCATCAGGACGAAAACGGTGCCAAGTAGAGCACCAACGCCCATGTTCACATATGAGTTCATCTGCAAACGCTCCCATGCAGCCGGCGGATCAGTAACCGGACGATCTTGAAATCGCGCGGAACCTATGTCTTTTGCTTGACAGTTGCAACACGATTGTGATCCCCAAATCGGGACTTTTTGACACTTTTCCGGCGTGATTTGAAGGGGCTAATGATGAACGATGAGGAATTGGGCAAGACCCTCGTGCTGATCCCGGCGCGAATGGCATCGACCCGCCTGCCCGGAAAGCCGCTCGCCGACATCTGCGGCCTGCCGATGATCGTGCAGGTCGCCATGCGGGCGCGCGAAGCGAATGTCGGGCGAATCATTGTCGCCGTCGACGACCAGCGGGTCTACGACGCGGTGGCGGCCGCCGGTTTCGAAGTGGTGATGACGCGCGTCGATCACCAGTCCGGTTCGGACCGCATCCACGAGGCCTTGACCAAGGCCGACCCGAACGGCGTGGTCGAGACCGTGATCAATGTCCAGGGCGACCTGCCGACGATCGAGGCGGAAACCATCCGCGCCGCGTTGAGACCGCTCGAAAATCCCGCGGTCGACATCGCGACGCTGACCGTCGAGATCACCGACGAGGAAGAAAAGACCAATCCGAACGTCGTCAAGGTCGTCGGATCACCCCTGTCGGACACACGGCTGCGGGCACTCTATTTTACCCGCGCGACCGCACCGCACGGCAAGGGGCCGCTCTACCACCACATCGGCCTTTACGCCTACCGCCGTGCCGCCCTCGATCGCTTCGTCGCCCTTCAGCCATCACCCCTGGAAAAGCGGGAATCGCTGGAACAGCTGCGCGCTCTCGAGGCCGGAATGCGCATCGACGTCGAGATCGTCAATTCCATCCCGCTCGGGGTCGACACCCCCGCCGACCTCGATAAAGCACGACAGATCCTCAGCCTCCAGGCCAAGTGAAGAACGGAAATCCGATGACGACCAGAACCAACAGGATCGCCTTCCAGGGCGAGTTCGGCGCGAATTCCGACATGGCCTGCCGCGACATGTTCCCGCAGATGGAGCCGCTCCCCTGCCCGACCTTCGAGGATGCCTTCGTCGCGGTGGAGAACGGCGAGGCGGACCTGGCCATGATCCCGATCGAGAACACCATCGCCGGACGCGTCGCCGACATTCACTACCTGCTTCCGGAATCGCGGCTGCACATCATCGGCGAGTATTTCATGCCGATCCGTTTCCAGCTGATGGTGCTGCCGGGGGTGTCGATCGACGAGATCCGCACGGTTCACAGCCACATCCATGCGCTCGGCCAGTGCCGCAAGATCATGCGGGCCAACGGCTGGAAGCCGGTGGTGGCCGGCGATACGGCGGGTGCCGCCAAGCTCGTGGCCGAACGCGGCGACCGGACGATGGCGGCGCTCGCGCCGCGCCTCGCGGCGGATCTCTACGGCCTCGACATCGTCGCGGAAAACGTCGAGGACACCGAAAACAACGTGACGCGTTTCGTCGTTCTGTCGCGCGAGGAGTCGATCGCCCAGCGCACCAGCCCGGACGAGTTGTTCGTCACCACCTTCGTCTTCAACGTCCGCAATATCCCGGCGGCGCTCTACAAAGCGATGGGCGGCTTCGCCACGAACGGCATCAACATGACGAAGCTGGAGAGCTACCAGATCGGCGGCAAGTTCGTGGCCACCCAGTTCTACGCCGACATCGAGGGCCATCCAGAGGACGCGCCGGTGCGACGCGCACTGGAGGAACTGCGGTTCTTCTCGGAAAAGGTTCGCATCCTCGGCGTCTACAAGGGACATCCGATGCGCGGCAAACTCGGCGGCTGAGGCTCAGGGCCTCAGCGCTTCCATTCGAGCCAATCGACGATCAGCCGCCGGGCGATCGTCCCCTCGATCGGCAGGCTGCGGCCATTGACCGGCCCCCGTTCGATCAGTTCCGCCGTCTCGTCGCGGCTGAACCAGCGGCAATCGGCAAGCTCGGCCTCGTCGGCTTGAATGTCGAACGAGATCGCCTCGGCAAAGCAGCCGATCATCAACTGATGCGGCATCGGCCAGGGCTGCGATGCGTGATAGCGCACACGGCCGATCTCGATGCCGGATTCCTCGCGTGTCTCGCGGCGCACGGCATTCTCGATCGTCTCGCCCGGTTCGACGAAACCGGCGAGAGAGGAATACATGCCGTCGGGGAAACGGTGGTTGCGGCCAAGCAGGCAGCGGTCGCGCTTCTCGTCGATCGCCAACATGATCGCCACCGGATCGGTGCGCGGAAAGATCTCGTGGCCGCAGCCGGAGCAGACGCGCTTGTAGCCGCCGATGCGGCTCTCCATCGCCGATCCGCAGCGACCGCAGAAACGGTTGTCGGCGTTCCAGCGGAGAAGGCTCAGCGCCTGGGCCGCCTCCCCCAACAAATCCTCGCCGACCAGCCTGTCGCGGAACAGGGCGCGGGCATCCGCAGGCTTGTACTGGCCGGCAAGGTCATCCGCCGGGCATTGGATCGGGACGGCGATGCGCGGCTCGCCGCTCGGCTGGAAGCCGAGCAGCACGGCACTGTCGAAGTCGGGTTCCAGTTCCGCCAGTTCATACGGTGCAAAGAGCGGATCGAGCACGGCGCCGTCGTGCTTCAGCACGAGCCTGGCATCGCAGAAGGCCAGGATGTGGGTTCCCTCCACCGCGAGCGCTTTTTGAAGCGAGTTCTCGTCGCGGTGCTCGCTGTCGCGGGCCAGGGCATTGCGGGAAAAGGCGGTCAGGTCGCTTGGCTCGGGATGCGGGCCGTTGAAGTCGAAAATCGATTTTCTCATGAGTGAATGGCTTCAAGTATCTTCTGCTGGAGGGTTCGGCGTTCATCCTCGCCGTAGGGTACGGCTATTCCATGGCCCCAGACGGGACCCGGCCAGTTGGCATCGCCTTCGGTGCGGGCGATGATATGGACATGCAGCTGGCGGACGATGTTGCCGATCGCGGCGATATTGATCTTGGTGGCGCCCGTCACGGTTTTCAGGGCGGAGGCGACGGTGTTCTGCTCGAAAGTCAGCACGGCCTGGTCGAGCGGCGTGAGGTCGAAGACTTCGGATATGTCCGGACGCTTGGGCACCAGGACGAGCCAGGGCCACCGGCTGTCGTTCATCATGCGCAGTTCGCACAGGCCCAGATGGACCACGAGGCCACTGTCGCGCGCCAACCGCTCGTCCAGCACGAATTTGCTCAAGTGTCCCTCCTGACGTTTTTTCCCTTCATAGCAGTTTTTTGCGGGCTTGGCTTGCATTTGATCGCGTAATTGCCGATATGTGGCTCGGGAGGTTGGTGGTGGACGAGCCACTCGCCAACCGGGTCAGGTCCGGAAGGAAGCAGCCCTAACGAGCGCGGCACGGGTCATCGTGCCAGCCTCCCACCTTCCGTTTTATTTGGCCGGCCACGACGCTGGCCAGTGCGTGCCCGGGCATCGGGTCTTCGAGAGACGCTGGCAGGGCGATGAGCGATTTCGAGCCGAAAGCATCGAATTCCGAGGGTAGCGTCACCGGCTACCGGGTTCTCGCCCGCAAATATCGCCCCAAGGATTTCACCGACCTGATGGTCGGCCAGGAGCCGATGGTGAGAACCCTCACCAACGCCTTCGAGACCGGACGCATCGCGCAGGCCTACATGCTGACCGGGGTCCGCGGCGTGGGCAAGACCACGACCGCCCGCATTCTGGCGCGCGCGCTGAACTACAAGACGCCCGAGATCGACAAGCCGACGATCGACCTCAAGATTCCCGGCGAGCACTGCCAGGCGATCATGGAAGGCCGCCATGTCGACGTGATCGAGATGGACGCCGCCTCGCATACCGGCATCGACGACATCCGCGAGATCATCGAGCAGGTGCGCTACCGCCCGGTTTCGGCGCGTTACAAGGTCTACATCATCGACGAAGTGCACATGCTGTCGACGCAGGCCTTCAACGGCCTGTTGAAGACGCTCGAGGAACCG
The DNA here is from genome assembly GCF_059424725.1 of Allorhizobium sp. GW101-3B10. NCBI lineage: Bacteria > Pseudomonadati > Pseudomonadota > Alphaproteobacteria > Hyphomicrobiales > Rhizobiaceae > Allorhizobium > Allorhizobium sp. GW101-3B10. The sequence continues at coordinate 3,782,553 of NZ_JBWKZR010000001.1, forward strand.
CCCGAGCATGTGAAGTTCATCTTCGCCACGACGGAGATCCGCAAGGTCCCGATCACCGTGCTGTCGCGTTGCCAGCGCTTCGACCTGCGGCGCATCAGCGCCGGCGATCTGGTCGGGCTGTTCTCGACGATTTCGTCCAAGGAAGGCATCGAAGCCGAGGAGGAGGCGCTGGCCATGATCGCCCGGGCCGCAGAAGGCTCGGCGCGCGACGGACTGTCGCTGCTGGACCAGGCGATCGCCCATGGCGGCGGCATCGTGCGGGCGGACGCCGTGCGCGGCATGCTCGGCCTTGCCGACCGGGCCCGCATCGTCGACCTGTTCGGCCATATCGTGCGCGGCGACGTTGCGGCAGCCCTTGCCGAATTCGGCAGCCAGTACGAGGCGGGCGCCAATCCGACCGTCGTACTGACCGACCTCGCCGACTTCACCCACCTCGTGACACGGCTCAAATATATCCCGTCCGCCTCCCAGGACCCTTCGCTCAGCGAAGTCGAGCGGGTGCGCGGGGCGGAATTTGCCGACAGCGTATCGGTTTCCACCCTGTCGCGGATGTGGCAGATGCTTCTGAAGGGAATTCCCGAGGCGGAGAACTCTTCGCGGCCCGCCGGGGCGGCCGAGATGGTGATCATCCGCCTGTCGCATGCCGCCCACCTGCCCTCGCCCGAGGACGCCGCGCGCCGGCTGCTCGAGCTTGGCAATGGCGGCGAAGGCGCGCAGGCCGGCAGCGCTCCGCGCGGCGGCAATGGTGGCGGCGCGTCCGCTGCCTATCGCACGGCGGTCGTCTCGCAACAGGCCGTCGAGACTTCGGCCCGGCCCTCGGCCGCCCAACCGGTCGCCCGGCTTCACAGTGTTTCCCAGCCGGAGAATGCACCGGTCGCCTTGGGCCGCACCGAGGCAAAGCCCGCCGAAGCGCAGCCGCAGCCGAAAGTGCACGTCAACTCGCTCGAAGAGCTTGCGGAACTCTGCACCAAGAACCGCGACCCGAAGCTGCGGGCCCTGTTGCGCAATTTCGTCCACCTCGTACGCATCGAGCCGGGCCGGCTTGAAATCAACCTGCCGGCGGAAGCGCCGAAGTCGCTGGTCAGCGACCTGCAGAAGCGGCTGGAGGAATGGACAGAGATCCGCTGGATGGTCATCCTCAGCCGCGAGGCCGGACAGCCGACCCTGGTCGAGGCGGATGCCTCGACGCGCGAGGCGCGTTTCGTCGATGCCCGGCAGGACCCGGATGTGGCCGCGATCCTTTCGCGTTTCCCGGGCGCCAAGATCACCGACGTTCGCATCCGCACGGCCGTCGTCGAGGACGACGCGCCGAGCCTGCCGGCCGCAGCGGAATCCTCCGAGGGCGACATTCTGCCGGGCGACGACATCGAATTCTGACGCAACCGATTCAGCACAGAGATCCAAGGAGACAGCGACGATGCGCGACATCATGGGCATGATGGGCAAGGTCAAGGAAATGCAGGCCAAGATGGAGAAGATGCAGGCGGAGATCGCCTCGCTCGAAGTCGAAGGCAAGTCCGGCGGCGGGCTGGTGACCGTGACCATGACCGGCAAGGGCGACCTCAAGGGCCTGAAGATCGACCCGTCGCTCTTCAAGGAAGACGATGTGGAAATCCTCGAGGACCTGATCGTCGCCGCCCACAAGGACGCCAAGGACAAGGCCGAGGCGGTGATGGCGGAGAAGACCAAGGAAATGACCGCCGGCCTGCCGATTCCGCCCGGCATGAAGCTGCCGTTCTGAGGTTTCGGCTTGATCCGACAATGACAAAGACGGCCGCCTTTGGCGGCCGTTTTCGCTAGTCGCTCAGGAACGCCCTGAGCTTGGCATGCAGGGGAGCGGCGAGATAGCGATCCCGCTCCGTGCCGTGAAGCTTCTGGCCGTAGGTCGCCATCAGGTCGGGCATGGTGATGCGGTCCCCGGTAAAGGGCCGGTATTCGACCGCCTGTCCGGCCTCCAGCATGCCGCCCCCCAGGACGCGCGCATAGGCGCCGGCGCGGCCGGCCTTCATGTAGCGCCTGGGAAATTTCGGATCGCCCATCTTCGCCGCGAAGGTGGCGCAGGGGATCCGTGTCGAGGTCACCTCCAGAACCACGTCAGCGGCAACGAAACGATCGCCGACGGCGATCCCGCGATTGTCGATGCCTGAGATCAACAGGTTTTCCCCGAAGGCCCCGGGCTCCAGGGGATGGCCGAGCTCTTCCGCCCACCAGTCGAGCGTCTCCGAACCTTCGATATAGATCGCCTGCTCCTCGCCGCCATGATGGTCGCCGTTGCAGATCGCGTCGCCGACAATGCCGTAGGCGTCGACCATGACCGGTCCGGTGATCGGAACCTTGTTGATGCCGGTCTTGTATTTCTTGCCGGGCAGGGTTTCGGCACTGCCGCGGCAGACGGCGAGGATTTTCATGCAGCAGCGCTCCTTTGGGCGATTCCGTTCCACGAGGATATGGGGTAGAAGCGGCCAATGGCAAAGCGAGTCACCGGTCCCGAAATCGAAAAACTGATCCAGTTGCTGGCAAAGGTCCCGGGCCTCGGGCCCCGCTCGGCGCGCCGCGCCGCGCTGCACCTGATCAAGAAGAAGGACCAGTTGATGGGTCCCCTGGCGCAGGCCATGGGGGACGCCTTCGACAAGGTGAAAATCTGCTCCCATTGCGGCAATGTCGATACCGTCGATCCCTGCACCGTCTGTACCGACGAGCGGCGCGACCAGTCGATGATCATCGTCGTCGAGGACGTGTCCGACCTGTGGGCGCTGGAGCGGGCCGGCGCGATGAACGCCGCCTATCACGTGCTCGGCGGAACGCTCTCGCCATTGGACGGCGTTGGGCCGGACGATCTCAACATCAAGGGGCTGATCGACCGCGTCGCCAAGGGCGGGATCCGCGAGGTCATCATCGCCGTCAACGCCACCGTCGAGGGGCAGACCACCGCACACTATATCACCGACCACCTGGCCGGGCTGGACGTGAAGATCACGCGGCTGGCGCATGGCGTGCCCGTCGGCGGCGAGCTGGATTATCTCGACGAAGGCACACTTTCGGCCGCTTTGCGCGCCAGGACAGTCATCTGATTCTCTGCACGACGACGGGAGACCTGTCATGACCGGCCTTAGCCCCCTCCGCCCTGTCGGGCAGTCCATCCCAAAGACGGGAATTCGCCGCAGGCTTGCGTTGGCGCTGTCGGCCTGCCTTCTGTGGAGCGTCCCTGCCACCTTCGCCGCTCCGTCCAAGGCCGCCGTCGAACAGCAGTTCCAGGCCTGGCTTGCCAACGACCTGTGGCCGGAGGCGAAGGGTGCCGGCATCTCGCGCGCCGCCTTCGACAAGGCCGTCGCCGGCCTGACGCTCAACTGGGACCTGCCGGACCTGGTACCGCCGGGAACCACCCCGCCCAAGGACCAGAAACAGAGCCAGGCCGAGTTTTCCTCGCCCGGCGCCTATTTCTCGGAGAAGCGGCTGCAGGGACTGGCCGGGACCGGCCGCAGCCTTGCCGACCGCCATGCATCGACGCTGCGGAAGGTCGAGGCGGCCTACGGCGTTCCGGGTTCGATCATCGTCGCCATCTGGGGCCGGGAATCCGGCTTCGGCGGTGCGAAGCTGCCCTATTCCGCCGTCGAGGTTCTGGCCACCAAGGCCTTCATGTCGACCCGCAAGGATCTATTCCGCCGCGAACTGATCTCGGCGCTGCACATCATCGAGGGCGGCGATATCGGCGCGGGCCAGATGAAGGGCTCCTGGGCCGGCGCGCTCGGCCAGCCGCAATTCATGCCGACCAGCTATCTGAAATATGCCGTCGACTTCGACGGCGACGGCCATCGCGACATCTGGAACTCGGTCCCCGACAGCCTCGCATCGATCGCCAACTATCTGAAGAAGAGCGGTTGGCAGGCCGGCCGCAGCTGGGGCTTCGAAGTCTCCATTCCCGCCGGCGTCTCCTGCGCGCAGGAAGGTCCCGATAGGGCCAGACCGCTGGCGGACTGGTCCGGACAGGGCATAGAGCGCATCTCAGGCAAGGCCTTTCCGGCCAAGGAGCTTTCCGCCTCCACGATGATGCTGGTTCCGGCCGGCACGCATGGACCGGAATTCCTCGTCAGCCCGAACTTCTACGTGCTCAAGGAATACAACAATTCCGACCTCTATGCCCTTTTCATCGGCAATCTCGCCGACCGCATCGCCTATGGCGGCGGGGCGTTCAAGGCGCCGTTCGGCGAAGTCGGCAAGATGCTGCGCTCGGATGTGCTCGCCATGCAGAAGGCGCTGGTCGCCAAGGGCTACGACGTCGGCAATGTCGACGGCCTGCCCGGCTACAAGACCCGGCGCGCGCTCGGCGACTGGCAGCAGAAGAACGGGCTGGCGCCGACCTGCTTTCCCGATGCCTCGCTGAAGGGCAAGCTGCGCTAGACTGCTTCTTGCCAAAACACGACGGCCTCACGTTCAGTGGGGATCGATATGGGTCTTGTGGAAGATGTCGCCGGCCGGCGGGATCGCCTGCCGCTCGATCATCCGGTGCACCCTCGGCTTCTCTTTTCCGCGGTGCAGGGCGAGCAGCCGGTCGGTCGCCTCGGCGTCCGCCTTGGTGCGGCGCTGGTTGTGGCGGACATATTCGACCCAGGTGGGCGTGTGATAGGTTTCCGTCCAGATGTCCGGATTCTCCAGGTCGCGCATCAGCGCCCAGTTGCGCGCGCCGTCGCGGATGCGGATGCGCCTGCGCTCGACCATGACCGCGAGGAATTCCTGAAGGTCCTCGTCGGCGATCTCATAGTCGATGTTGACGACGATCGGGCCGCTGCGCGGCCTGATGTCCAGCTTCAGCGGCGGCTCGTTGAAGCGGTTCAGGGGATCGAGGTCGAGGGAGGCGAAGGCCGGCATGGGCAGCCAAAGGCCGATCGCCACGCCGACGATCATCAACAGGCTGGAGGCGAAAAAGGCATTGGTGACTCCCTGGCTCTCGGCCATCAGCCCCCAAAGCCAGCTGCCGCCCGCCATGCCGCCGAAGGTGGCGGTCTGGTAGAGGGACAGGGCGCGGCCCACCACCCAGCGCGGCGTGGACAGTTGCACGACCGTATTGAAGAGCGACAGCGCCAGCACCCAGCAGGCCCCGGCGACCAGAAGGGCCAGGCTCGTCACGACCGCATAGGGGCTGATGCCGATGATCGTCGCGCTCAGCGCAAAACCGGCGAAGGCGCAGCGCACGATGTCCTCGCTCGACAGGACTTCGCGCAGCCTGGAGTTTGCCAGCGCCCCGGCGATTGCGCCTGCGCCGAAGGCGCCGAGCATCACACCGTATGTCAGAGCTCCGCCGCCAACCAGATCGCGCACGACGACCGGCAATAGCGCCAGCACGGCGCTCGCGGTCAGGCCGAACACAAAGCCGCGAAACAGCACCTTGCCGATGTTCGGCGACATGGCGACATAGCGCAGCCCGGCGCCGATCGCCTGGCCGAGCGCCTCGCGCGGAAGCGTCTGCTGCGGCAGGTCCGGCTGCCAGCGGGACAGGGCGAAGATCAGGGTGAAATAGCTGACCGTATTGGCGGCGAAGGCAGCGGCCGCACCGGCACCGGCGACGATCATGCCGCCGATCGCCGGGCCGACACTGCGGGTGATGTTGAAGCCGACGCTGTTCAGCGAGACCGCGCCGGCGAGATCCTCGCGCGGCACCAGGTCGCCGACCGATGCTTGCCAGGACGGATTGTTGAGGGCCGTGCCGCTGCCGAGCAGGAAGGTAAAGAGCAACAGCAGCCACGGCGTGATGAGATCAAGATAGGCGAAAAGCGCCAGCAGCGCAGATACGCAGAACATGAAGACCTGGGCCGTCAGCATGACGCGGCGGCGGTCGTAATTGTCGGCGATGGCGCCCGAGAGCAGCGAGAACAGCATCAGCGGCAGGGTGGTCGAAGCCTGGACGAGCGCGACCATATTCTCCGACTGCGAGATCGAGGCCATCATCCACGCCGCGCCGACGCCCTGGATCAGCCCACCGAGATTGGAGGCGATACTGGCGCTCCATATGCTGCGATAGACCGGATGCTTCAATGGGGACAGGAAGGATCTGCGCTCGGGCATTCAGGCATACCTTTTTCTGCGGTCACGTCTCTGGTACTCTGCGCGATACAGTGGCAGCAATGAGCTTGCGCGTGAACTAACATCGGATGGCCAGAAGGCATAAGCAGGCCGAGAAGCGTGAAAAGCTTGCAATCGCGCCCGACGAGGCGTATACAGCGCCCATATTCTTGATCGACAGATGAAGGGTGGGGCCGCAAGGACCCGCTCTTTTTTGTTGGCGATCGGGTCCATCCGGGAGTATTACGATTGTCTGACAGCATGCCCACGCCGCAGGACGGCGAAGCGCGTATCATCATCGAGACGGGTCTCGACCGGCGCATCGCCGAGATTATCGAGCCGGTTCTGGTTGCGTTGGGATTCAAGCTGGTTCGGGCGCGGTTGATGAACCAGAACGGCCTGACGCTGCAGGTGATGGCAGAACGCAACGACGGAACGATGACCGTGACGGATTGCGAGGAGGTCTCCATGGCGATCTCTCCGGTCCTCGATGTCGAAGACCCGGTCGACAAGGCCTATCACCTCGAAGTTTCGTCGCCGGGCATCGATCGGCCGATGGTGCGCAAATCGGATTTCCAGCGCTGGAACGGCCATATCGTCAAGTGCGAGACCTCGATCCTGATCGACAACCGCAAGCGCTTTCGCGGCAAGATCACCGAGGTCGACAGCGAAGGCTTCACGCTCGAGCGCGACCAGGTCGCCTATGGCGAGGAGCCGCGGGTCAAGATCCCGTTCAACGCGCTCAGCGAAGCGAAGCTGATCCTGACCGACGATCTCATTCGCGACGCCCTGCGCGCCGACAAGCTGGCCAAGGCGCAAGCCGCCAACCAGAATGACGAAGACAGCGACGAAGCATAACGTTTGACTAACCGCCTCGTGGGCCGCGGCCCCGGCAGGAAGACGGAGACTTAAGACAATGGCAGTCAGTGCTAACCGGCTCGAGCTCTTGCAGATCGCTGATGCGGTCGCCCGTGAGAAAGTCATCGACCGCGAAATCGTCCTTGCCGCGATGGCCGACGCCATCCAGAAGGCCGCCCGCTCGCGCTACGGCTCCGAAACGAACATCCGCGCCGACATCAACTCGAAGACCGGCGAAATCCGCCTGCAGCGTCTTCTGGAAGTCGTCGAGAAGGTCGAGGACTATTCGACCCAGATCGCGCTCGAGCTCGCTCGCGACCGCAACATCGAAGCCAAGATCGGCGACTTCATCGCCGATCCGTTGCCGCCGATGGATTTCGGCCGCATCGCCGCGCAGTCGGCCAAGCAGGTCATCGTGCAGAAGGTGCGCGAAGCCGAGCGTGACCGCCAGTATGACGAGTTCAAGGATCGCGTCGGCGAAATCGTCAACGGCACGGTCAAGCGCGTCGAATACGGCAACGTCATCGTCGACCTCGGCCGCGGCGAAGGCATTATCCGTCGCGACGAGATGATCCCGCGCGAAGCCTTCCGTTACGGCGACCGCGTTCGCGCCTATGTCTACGACGTGCGCCGCGAGCAGCGCGGCCCGCAGATCTTCCTGTCGCGCACCCATCCGCAGTTCATGGTGAAGCTGTTCACCATGGAAGTGCCGGAAATCTACGACGGCATCATCCAGATCAAGTCGGTCGCCCGCGACCCGGGTTCGCGCGCCAAGATCGCCGTCATCTCGAACGATAGTTCGATCGACCCGGTCGGAGCCTGCGTCGGTATGCGCGGCTCGCGCGTCCAGGCCGTCGTCGGCGAATTGCAGGGCGAAAAGATCGACATCATTCCGTGGTCGAGCGATCCGGCCGCCTTCATCGTCAACGCCTTGCAGCCGGCTGAAGTCGCCAAGGTGGTTCTCGACGAAGATGCGGAACGCATCGAAGTGGTCGTTCCGGACGAGCAGCTGTCGCTCGCCATCGGCCGTCGCGGCCAGAACGTGCGTCTCGCCTCGCAGCTGACCGGCTGGGACATCGACATCATGACGGAAGCCGAGGAATCGGAGCGCCGCCAGAAGGAATTCAACGAGCGCACCAACCTGTTCATGGATGCGCTGGACGTCGACGAGATGGTCGGCCAGGTGCTCGCCTCCGAAGGCTTCGCCCAGGTCGAGGAAGTCGCCTACGTCGACCTCGAGGAAATTTCCTCGATCGACGGCTTCGACGAGGATACTGCCCAGGAAATCCAGACCCGCGCCCGCGAGTACCTGGAAAAGATCGAGGCGGAAATGGATGCCAAGCGCAAGGCGCTCGGCGTGGCCGACGAACTGCGCCAGATCGACGGCATGACCTCGCAGATGATGGTCGCGCTCGGCGAAGACGGCATCAAGACGATCGAGGACTTTGCCGGCTGCGCCGCCGACGACCTGGTCGGATGGAGCGAACGCAAGGACGGCGAGACCAAGAAGTTCGAAGGTCTCTTCGGCAAGTTCGACGTTTCGCGCGCCGAAGCCGAGAACATGATCGTCCAGGCCCGCCTTGCGGCCGGCTGGATCACCGAAGAGGACCTCGCGGCTCCTGCCGAAGACGAAGTGGCGGAAGAAGCCGGGCAGGCTGAATGACAATGACCGGTGCGGCTGGAAATGAACCCGAGGACGATGGTCCGGAGGGCGAAGTGAACGGCCGCATGTGCATCGTGACGCGGGATGGCGGCTCGCCCGAGACGCTGATCCGCTTCGTCGCGGCCCCGGACGGGACCATCGTGCCGGACCTGAAGCGCCAGCTTCCCGGCCGTGGCTGCTGGGTGACGCCGCGTCGTGATCTGGTGGACAAGGCCGTGGCGAAGAAGCTCTTCGCCCGGGCCCTGAAGCGGGATGTGAAGGTGGATGCCGAGCTCGGCCAGACGGTCGACCGGCTGCTGGCCCAGCAATTGGCCGGAATGATCAACCTGGCCCGCAAGGCGGGTCAGTTCGTCTCCGGATCGGCCAAGGTCGAGGCGGCGGTCCGCAGTGGCGAGGCGCTTGCCGTCTTCCATTCGACGGATGCGGCGGCCGACGGCGTGAGAAAGATCGACCAGGCCCGCAAGGCCTGGCACCTCGGAATGGAAACGGACGCGGCGATTCCCGCGTTCCACCTGCTTTCCGGAGCAGAAATGGACGAACTGATGGGCCAGAACGCGTTTATCCATGCAGCAGTGCTTGCAGGGCAGGCGGGTGAAGGTGTAGTGAAGCGCGCAAACCTGCTTGAACAGTACCGCACAGGCGGGCTGTCTCAGATAAAGGATGTCGCAGACATGCCGAAGCAATGACGCGGTCAACGGCTTCAGCCGGACGCATTATCGGAATTTACGAATTGAACGACGAGGTCTGATGTTCCGCATCCGGCCTTGTCCAAGGAACGGAACGGAATGACCGACAACAAAGACGACAAGACACTCAGTGCGCCGGGCAAGAAGACCCTCACCCTGAAACCGTCAGGCGTGACCCAGGGTACCGTGCGCCAGGACATGGGTCGCGGTCGGACCAAGGCCGTGGTGGTCGAGACGCGCAAGCGCCGCCCGACCCGTCCCGAAGACGAAAAGATCGTAACGCCGGTAGCGCCTGTCGTGCGCGCGCCCGAACCTGCGGCAGCCCCGGCTGTCCAGGCTCGTCCCGCAGCGCCTGCCCCGCAGACCCGCACGCACCAGCCCACTCCCCAGCCGCAGCGCCCGCCACAGCAGCAGCCCGTTCGCCAGGAACGCCCGCGCGGCGCCGTCCTGCACGACCTGTCGGCCGGCGAGATGGAAGCGCGCCGTCGCGCCCTGATCGAAGCCCAGGCCCGTGAAGTCGAGGAAGCCAAGCAGCGCGTCATCGACGAAGCCCGTCGCGTTGCCGAGGCCGCGGAACGCGCCCGTCTGGCCGCCGAGGAGGCCGAACGCCGCGCCAACGAGCCGCAGCCGGAAGAACCGGCCCCGGCTCCCGTGGCGGAAGCCGCGCCCGCGGCAGCGGCCGCCGACGCACGCACGGTGGCAAAGCCCGCCGCCGCTCCGTCCGCTCCCGTGGCACCCGGCTTCGTTCGCGGCCGCAAGGCCGGCGACGAGGAAGAGGAAGAACGCACGGTCAACCGCGGCGCACCCGGCCGTGGCCGAGTCCCCGTCGCTGCTCCCGCCAAGGTTCCGGCTCGCCCGAAGACCGAAGACGAACGCCGCCGCGGCAAGCTGACGGTAACCACGGTCAGCACGGACGACGACGGCAATGCCCGTGGCCGTTCGATGGCTGCGACCCGCCGTCGCCAGGAGAAGTTCCGCCGCAGCCAGATGCAGGAAACGCGCGAGAAGGTCATGCGCGAAGTCATCCTGCCGGAAACCATCACCATTCAGGAACTGTCGCAGCGCATGTCCGAGCGCGCCGTCGACGTCATCAAGTACCTGATGAAGGAAGGCCAGATGATGAAGCCGGGCGACGTCATCGACGCCGACCTCGCCGAACTCATCGCCACCGAATTCGGCCACACCGTCAAGCGCGTCTCCGAGTCGGATGTTGAAGAAGGCATCTTCAACGTCGCCGACGACGAGGGCGAACTGGTTTCCCGTCCGCCGGTCGTCACCATCATGGGCCACGTCGACCACGGCAAGACCTCGCTTCTCGACGCCATCCGCAAGACCAGCGTCGTCTCCGGCGAAGCCGGCGGCATCACCCAGCATATCGGTGCGTATCAGGTCGAACACAACGGCCAGAAGATCACCTTCATCGACACGCCCGGTCACGCCGCGTTCACCGCCATGCGTGCCCGCGGCGCGCAGGCAACCGACATCGCCATCCTGGTGGTCGCCGCCGACGACAGCGTGATGCCGCAGACGATCGAATCGATCAATCATGCCAAGGCCGCCAACGTGCCGATCATCGTGGCGATCAACAAGATCGACAAGCACGAGGCCGACCCGCAGAAGGTGCGCAACCAGCTTCTGCAGCATGAGGTCTTCGTCGAATCCATGGGCGGTGAAGTGCTCGACGTCGAAGTCTCTGCCAAGAACAAGCTGAACCTCGACAAGCTGCTCGAAGCCGTCCTGCTCCAGGCGGAGATTCTCGACCTCAAGGCCGATCCGAGCCGTACCGCCGAAGGCACGGTCATCGAAGCGCAGCTCGACCGCGGTCGCGGCGCGGTTGCCACCGTGCTGATCCAGAAGGGTACGCTTCGTCCGGGCGAGATCATCGTTGCCGGCGACCAGTGGGGCCGTGTACGCGCGCTCGTCAACGACAAGGGCGACCATGTCAAGGAAGCGGGTCCTGCCACGCCGGTCGAAGTGCTCGGCCTGTCGGGCACACCGGCAGCCGGCGATCGGTTCGCCGTCGTCGAGAACGAAGCCCGTGCGCGCGAGATCTCGGAATATCGCCAGCGTCTGGCCCGCGACAAGGCCGCTGCCCGTCAGTCTGGCCAGCGCGGTTCGCTCGAACAGATGATGACCCAGCTGCAGAATACCGGCTTCAAGGAATTCCCGCTGGTGATCAAGGGCGACGTGCAGGGCTCGATCGAAGCCATCATCGGCGCTCTCGACAAGCTGGGGACGGACGAGGTTCGCGCCCGCATCGTGCATTCGGGTGCCGGTGGCATCACGGAGTCGGACATCTCGCTCGCCGAAGCGTCGAACGCCGCCATCATCGGCTTCAACGTTCGCGCCAACGCCCAGGCTCGGGCCGCCGCCGAACGCGCCGGAACCGAGATCCGCTACTACAACATCATCTACGATCTGGTGGATGACGTGAAGGCAGCGATGTCGGGCCTGCTCTCTCCGGAGCGTCGCGAAACCTTCCTCGGCAATGCCGAAATCCTGGAGGTGTTCAACATCACCAAGACCGGCAAGGTCGCGGGTTGCCGCGTCATCGAAGGCAAGGTCGAACGTGGTGCCGGCGTGCGCCTGGTGCGCGACAATGTCGTCATTCACGAAGGCAAGCTCAAGACACTCAAGCGCTTCAAGGACGAAGTGGCAGAAGTGCCGATGGGCCAGGAATGTGGCATGGCCTTCGAGAACTACGAAGACATCCGCGCCGGCGATACGATCGAGTGCTTCCGCGTGGAACATATCACGCGCACGCTCTGAGGCGACCACCGCACGGGATAACAGGACGGGCGCCGGACGATCCGGCGCTCGCTTCGTTTGAGGCGAAAAGATATGACCAGACCAACGACTTCCGCGCCCAACCAGCGCATGCTGCGTGTCGGCGAACAGGTGCGCGCCGCGATCTCGCAGGTGTTGCAGCGTGGCGAAGTGCGCAATCCACTGATCGAAAAGACGGTGATCTCGATCTCCGAAGTCCGCATGTCGCCGGACCTCAGGGTCGCCAACGCCTATGTGACGCCGCTCGGCGTCGCCGACCATCAGGCAGTGATCGACGCGCTGAACCACCATGCCAAATATATCCGCGGCCGGCTCGGCCCCCAGCTTCGGCAGCTGAAATACATGCCCGAGGTGCGCTTCCGCGACGATACCAGTTTCGACAATTACCAGAAGATCGACGCGCTGTTGCGCTCGCCCGAGGTCCAGCGCGACCTGGGTCACACCGACAGTGACGACGAACAAGAATAGAGGCGCATGTCCAAACCCCGCAAACCCAAGGGCCGGCCGGTTTCCGGCTGGCTGATCCTCGACAAGCCGGTGGATTTCGGCTCGACCGAGGCAGTCTCCAAGATCAAGTGGCTGTTCGACGCGCAGAAGGCCGGCCATGCCGGCACGCTCGATCCGCTCGCCTCCGGCATGCTGCCGATCGCGCTCGGCGACGCCACCAAGACCGTTCCCTATGTCATGGACGGCCGCAAGATCTACGAATTCACCGTGACCTGGGGTGAAGAGCGCACGACCGACGACCTCGAGGGCGAAGCGACCCAGACGTCACAGGAGCGCCCGAGCGAGGAACAGATTCGCGCCCTGCTGCCGGCCTATGCCGGCGTCATCTCGCAGATCCCGCCGCAGTTCTCGGCGATCAAGATCGCCGGCGAGCGTGCCTACGACCTGGCGCGCGAAGGCGAGACCGTCGACATTCCGTCCCGCGAGGTCGAGATCTTCCGGCTGACGCTGGTCGGCTGCCCGGATGAGAACAGCGCACGTTTCGAGGTCGAATGCGGCAAGGGTACCTATGTACGCTCGCTTGCCCGCGATTTCGGCCGCGATCTCGGCTGCTACGGCCACATCTCCTCGCTCAGGCGCTCCTTCGTCGCGCCTTTCGCCGAGGAAACGATGGTGCCGCTGGCCGACCTCATCGCGCTGGAGGCGATCGAAGACAAGCAGGAGCGGCTCGCCGCCCTCGATGCGTTCCTGATCGATACTGGAGAGGCGCTTTCCGGCCTGCCGCACATCGCGATCACCGAGGACCAGGCACACCGCCTGCGGATGGGCAATCCGATCCTGCTGAGGGGCCGCAATGCGCCGGTCGCCGAGGCGGACGCCTTTGCCACCTGCTTCGGCAAACTGGTCGCCATCGGCGAGATCGGCGAAGGCGAATTCCGCCCGAGACGGGTGTTCGGCTGAGCGGGCGCCGCCCAAACAAAGCTTCCATTTCGCCACGGGATGAGCTATAGGCACGCCAGCATGGCGGCTAGCCGTCTGCTTTCACGGCCTTTGCTGGACGACATCCCGGCATATGGCGTCTTATTTCTCCTGATATTCAGAAAGGATTCCCGATGTCGATCACTGCAGAGCGCAAGGCTGCCCTCATCAAGGAATACGCAACCGTCGAAGGCGACACCGGTTCTCCGGAAGTCCAGGTTGCGATCCTGACCGAGCGGATCAACAACCTCACCGGACACTTCAAGGACCACAAGAAGGATAACCATTCCCGCCGTGGCCTGCTGACGATGGTGTCGAGCCGTCGCTCGCTTCTTGACTACCTCAAGAAGAAGGACGAAGCCCGTTACACCAAGCTCATCACGAGCCTGGGCATTCGCCGCTAAAAATCTTCCGGCGGACCATCCTCGCGAGGTCCGCCGGCTCTCTTTCGGGACCCAGGTCCCGGCTGGCCATTCGGACGATCAAATCCGTTGGCCGCGAATGAAGGGCAGACCGGATGGGCCGGCGCTGCCAAAACCAACCGATGACCTGTCATGGGGCAGGATTGCAGGATGCTTTCGCCGAAGGGATTCGGCCATGCAGGGAAGAGATCTCACCTCCCCTTGCGCGAGAAGCCCTAAGCCTCCGGAACCGGAGGATATCTCTCGAAACGAAAAGCCTCCCGCTGTCTTGCCCGTGATGCGTCAGCATAGCCACGGCCGCCACCGGCTCCCTTTCGGGGTCCCGCCACAAAGGCTGGCAGTCGTGGAAGAAGGACAAGATAGATGTTTGATATCCATAGCGTGGAAATCGAGTGGGCAGGCCGCCCGCTCAAGCTCGAAACCGGCAAGGTCGCCCGTCAGGCCGACGGCGCCGTCATGGCCACCTACGGCGAAACCGTCGTTCTCGCCACCGTCGTCTCGGCCAAGTCGCCGAAGCCGGGCCAGGACTTCTTCCCGCTGACCGTCAACTACCAGGAAAAGACCTATGCCGCCGGCAAGATCCCGGGTGGCTACTTCAAGCGCGAAGGCCGCCCGTCGGAAAAGGAAACGCTGGTTTCCCGCCTGATCGACCGCCCGATCCGCCCGCTCTTCCCGGACGGCTACAAGAACGACACCCAGGTCGTCGTCACCGTCATCCAGCATGACCTTGAAAACGATCCGGACGTCCTGTCGATGGTTGCCGCTTCGGCTGCCCTGACGTTGTCGGGCGTGCCCTTCATGGGCCCGGTCGGCGGCGCACGCGTCGGCTACATCAACGGCGAATACGTCCTCAACCCGCATCTCGACGAGATGGACGAGTCGGTTCTCGACCTCGTCGTCGCCGGCACCCAGGACGCCGTGCTGATGGTTGAATCGGAAGCCAAGGAACTTCCGGAAGACATCATGCTCGGCGCCGTCATGTTCGGCCACAAGGGCTTCCAGCCGGTTATCGACGCGATCATCAAGCTCGCCGAAGTTGCCGCCAAGGAACCGCGCGATTTCGATCCGGAAGACTATTCCGCGCTCGAAGCCGAGATGCTGGCCATGGCCGAAACCGAACTGCGCAACGCCTACAAGATCACCGAGAAGGCTGCACGCTACGCAGCCGTCGACGCTGTGAAGGCGAAGGTCAAGGCGCATTTCCTGCCCGAGGGTGGCGAAGCCAAGTACACGGCCGAAGTCATCGGCTCGGTCTTCAAGACCCTGCAGGCGAAGATCGTCCGCTGGAACATCCTCGACACCAAGAGCCGCATCGACGGCCGCGACCTGGAAACCGTTCGCCCGATCGTTTCGGAAGTCGGCTTGCTGCCGCGCACCCATGGTTCGGCGCTGTTCACCCGCGGCGAGACCCAGGCGATCGTGGTTGCGACCCTCGGCACCGGCGAAGACGAGCAGTATGTCGACTCGCTGACCGGCATGTACAAGGAACGCTTCCTGCTGCACTATAACTTCCCGCCCTACTCGGTCGGTGAAACGGGCCGCATGGGCTCCCCGGGCCGCCGCGAAATCGGCCATGGCAAACTTGCCTGGCGCGCTATCCGCCCGATGCTGCCGACCCCGGAACAGTTCCCCTACACGCTGCGCGTCGTATCGGAAATCACCGAGTCGAACGGCTCGTCCTCGATGGCAACCGTCTGCGGCACCTCGCTCGCACTGATGGACGCCGGCGTTCCGCTCGCCAAGCCCGTTGCCGGTATCGCCATGGGCCTGATCCTGGAAGGCGATCGCTTCGCCGTTCTCTCCGACATTCTCGGCGATGAAGACCACCTCGGCGACATGGACTTCAAGGTTGCCGGCACCAACGAGGGCATCACCTCGCTGCAGATGGACATCAAGATCGCCGGTATCACCGAAGAGATCATGAAGGTCGCGCTCAGCCAGGCACAGGGCGGCCGCAAGCACATCCTCGGCGAGATGGCCAAGGCCATCACCGAAAGCCGCGGACAGCTCGGCGAATTCGCCCCGCGCATCGAAGTGATGAACATCCCGGTCGACAAGATTCGTGAAGTCATCGGCTCCGGCGGCAAGGTCATTCGCGAAATCGTCGAAAAGACCGGCGCGAAGATCAACATCGAAGACGACGGCACCGTGAAGATCGCCTCGTCCTCGGGCAAGGAAATCGAAGCGGCCCGCAAGTGGATCCACTCGATCGTTGCCGAGCCGGAAGTCGGCGTGGTCTACGAAGGCACCGTTGTGAAGACCGCCGATTTCGGCGCCTTCGTCAACTTCTTCGGTTCGCGCGACGGTCTCGTCCACATCTCGCAGCTCGCTTCGGACCGCGTTGCCAAGACCTCGGACGTCGTCAAGGAAGGCGACAAGGTCTGGGTCAAGCTGATGGGCTTCGACGAGCGCGGCAAGGTTCGCCTCTCCATGAAGGCCGTCGACCAGACGACCGGCAAGGAAATCGTCGCCGAGAAGAAGAAGGACGAGGGCGAAGCCGCCGAATAAGCGGCCCCTTCCCTTTGACAGTGAGGCGCGGAAACCTTCCGCGCCTTTTTTATTCGCCCGGAGAGCCCTGCCATGAGCCGCGAAACGCTGAAGACCCTGTTCCATCCCTTTGCCAGCGGCACGGTTGCCGCTCCCCGCTCCGACGAGCGCTTCCTGTTCATCGGCGCCGAGGCGGGCTTTGCCAAGCCCGACGAGTTTACCGCCTCGCTGGTGCCCGTACAGGGCCATCGCGGCGAGTTCCTGAAGCTCGAGGCTGCTCGCCTCAATCCGATCCCCCATATCGAGGGCGAGGGTTTCGACGGCGCGCTGATCCTGCTGGGCAAGCACCGGGGCGAGAACGACAATCGCGTCGCCGAAGCCCTTGGACGGGTGAAGGCGGGCGGCCTGATCGTGGTTGCCGGCGGCAAGGAAGACGGCGTGCAGCCGATGCGCAAGCGCCTGGCCGGGCTCGGGATCGAAGCCGAGCACATGCCGAAATATCACGGGGTCGCCCTGTGGTTCACCGCACCGGAAGATGCCGGAGCGGCCGTCGCCAAGCTTGCCGCGCGCGAGACGCTGGTGGACGGGCGCTTCCACACCCGTCCTGGCATGTTTTCGCATGACCGCATCGACGACGGCTCCGAGCTGCTGGCGAGCCGCCTGCCTGAGAATTTCGACGGCAATGCCGCCGACTTCGGCGCCGGCTGGGGCTATCTGTCGACCATGCTGGCCACGCGCTCGCCGCGGACCGCGCGCATCGACCTGTTCGAGGCCGATTTCGACGCGCTGGAATATGCCAAGGTGAACCTAGCAGAGAACTGCCCCAGCCTGACGGCACGCTTCTTCTGGCAGGACCTGACGCGCGAGCCGGCCAAGGAAAAATACGATCTCGTCATCATGAACCCGCCCTTCCACCAGGGCCACGCGGCGGAACCCGGCCTCGGCCAGTCAATGATCAAGGCAGCAGCCCACGCGCTGCGCAGCGGCGGCCAGCTGCTGCTGGTGGCCAATCGCGGCCTGCCCTACGAGGCGATCCTCGCCGAGGACTTCCGCGAGCACGGCGAGACCTGCCGCAACGCCCGCTTCAAGGTTCTCTGGGCCAAGAAATAGGTCAGGCGGGCCGACCGTCCAACAGCATCGGTTCGTGTAAGGCATCCGGATTTTCCGGATGTCTGGTCTCTCGACAAGCCGCGCAATCGGACTTAACCTGCGACGACACTGGCTTATCATTGGGCGCCATATATTCGATGTCTAATAAATCGATTGCCGACGAACTGACCGCCGTTGCGGGCGTCGCGTCCGCAGTCGCCGCGCATGCAAAGTCCTATGGCATCGACATCGGCCCCATTTGCAGCGCTCTCAAGATCGACCCGGACATATTCCAGAGCCTGACGGCGCGCATCAGCCTCGACCGGCTTTGCCGGCTGCTGGAAGCCTGCGCATTGCTGGCGGATGACGAGGCCTTCGGACTAAAATGCGTCGACCGCTTCATCGCCGGCTCGACCGGACCGTTCGGATACGGCCTGATGACTGCGCCGACCGTGGGGGACTTCGTGCGCTTCCTTGCCGCTCACATGCAATATGCCACCTATGCCAGCAATCTGCGCTTCACCATGGACGAGCGCGGCGCTTCCATTTCCTGGTCATTCGCCCCGGCGATCGTCAAGCGCGACCAGTATGTCGACATGGGGATTGCCATCACCCTGGAGCGGTTGCGCGGCATCATCGGGATTCATACGGATCTCGTCGAGATCGAACTCGAGCGGCCGCGCCCCAAGGCGCCGCAGGTATTCCGCGACTACCTGACGAAGAAGCTGCGTTTCGGCTGCCGGGAGAATAGCTTGCGTATCCCGGCCAGCCTCCTCGACATGAAGAACCCAAAGGCGGACGCAAGGCTGTTCTCGCTGATGGATATCCAGTGTCGGTCCATGCGGCCCGATGCGGACTATCAGGAGGGAAATTTCATCGACCAGGTGCGGAAGTTCCTGCTCTTGCGCATGGCGGAGCCCAACTCGTCGCTGAGCGACATCTCTCCGCATTTCGGCATATCGGAGCGAACCTTCCAGCGCCGGCTCGCCGAGGAACATACGAGCCTGGCGGAGATCCGTGACAACCTGAGGCGCGAACTCAGCCTCAATCTGCTGACCGAGAGCGAATTGGCAATCTCGGAGATCTGCTATCGGCTCGGCTATTCCGCACCGAGCGCCTTTACGCGATCCGTCACGCGCTGGTTCGGCCAGACGCCGACCGAACTGCGCCGACGGAAGTCCGCCTGACACCGGTTCGGGCAGACAAGATCCACGCAGCACTTTGTCTATTGACAATTTCCGCGCGACAGGCAGAAATGTTGACATATTGCTGGCACTCGACGCAGGCGGAAGTTAACCTTTCGTAGGCGATGTTAAGCTTTTGGCGCCTGCCGCGAATTACAATCGCTCCGCTGATCCTTATATATGTGAGATGACAGACGTCTCGGTCAAAGATGACCGGCGACGAAGCACAGATTTAATCTTGGCGATCTCAGAACATCATGGCGAATAACGATCAGTCTGCCGGACAGCCGTCCGGCCCGAAAACTGCATTGACCGATGCGGAAGTCAAGTGCCTGACGATGGTCGCCGAGGGCAAGCGACCGCTCGACATCTGCAATCTCCTGCTACTGTCCGAGATCGAGGTCGAGGGATTGCTGTCCTCTGCCGAGAACAAACTCGGCGCGCGCAATCGGCTGCATGCGGTCAGCATGGCGATGCTGATGGGCTCGATCGAGGTCGAGCACATCCAAAGACCGGAGTAAGCCCGAAGCTTCGGGCTTGCGGACCACTCCGTGTTCATGCCTGGCGCGATATGAGGTCGCGCCAGGCATTTTTCGTCCATGGCATCAAGAAGAGAGCCTTACTCGGCGTCGGAGCTGCGCAGCATGTCGAGAGTCGGCATGGACGTGATGTTGTAGCCGGAATCGACGTAGTGGATTTCGCCCGTGACGCCGCGCGAAAGATCCGAGAGCAGGTAGAGGGCCGAGTTTCCGACGTCCTCGATCGTCACGGTGCGGCGCAAGGGCGCGTTCTTCTGCTGCCAAGAGAGCATGGCACGCGCATCGGAGATTCCGGCGCCCGCGAGCGTGCGGATCGGGCCGGCCGAGATGGCATTGACGCGAATGCCCCGCGGACCGTAGTCGCCCGCCAGATACCGCACCGAAGCCTCCAGGGCGGCCTTGGCGACGCCCATGACGTTGTAGTTCGGCATGATGCGGACCGAACCGCCATAGGTCAGCGTCAGCATCGAACCGCCTTCGACCATCAGCTCTGCGGCCCGCTTGGCGATCTCGGTGAAGGAGAAGCACGAAATCACCATGGTGCGGGTGAAGTTGTCGCGCGTGGTATCCGCGTAGAGCCCCTTGAGCTCGTTCTTGTCGGAAAAGCCGATCGCATGCACGATGAAATCGAGCTTGCCCCAGCGCTCCTTCAGTGCCTCGATGACTGTATCGACGGAGGCGATATCCTCCACGTCGCAGGGGAGGAGAAAGTCCGAACCGAGTTCGGCCGCCAGCGGCTTCACCCGCTTGCCGAGCGCCTCGCCCTGGTAGGTGAAGGCAAGCTCGGCGCCGGCGCCGGCCAGCGCCTGCGCGATCCCCCAGGCAATCGAGTGACTGTTCGCGACGCCCATGATGAGGCCGCGCTTTCCCTGCATAGAGGCGATCATGCGGCTATCCATTGTGGCGTTGGAAGACGAGGGTTGCGTTGGTGCCGCCGAAGCCAAAGGAATTGGATAGGACGGTGTCCATCTTCGCATTGTCGATGCGCTTGCGCACGATCGGCACGCCGTCGAACTCGGGGTCGAGTTCGGTGATGTGTGCGCTTTCGCCGATGAAGCGTTCCTGCATCATCAGCAGCGCGTAGATCGATTCCTGCACGCCGGCGGCGCCGAGCGAATGGCCGGTCAGGGACTTGGTCGACTGGATGTGCGGGATCTTGTCGCCGAAGACTTCGCGGATCGCGCCGATCTCCTTCGAATCGCCGACCGGCGTCGATGTGCCGTGGGTGTTGATGTAGTCCACCTCACCCTTCACGGTCGACAGCGCCTGGCGCATGCACCGCTTGGCGCCTTCGCCCGACGGGGCGACCATGTCGTAGCCGTCCGAGGTCGCGCCGTAGCCGACGAGTTCGGCATAGATCTTGGCGCCGCGGGCCTTGGCGTGTTCCAGTTCCTCAAGCACCAGCACGCCCGCGCCGCCGGCGATGACGAAACCGTCGCGCGACACGTCATAGGCGCGCGAGGCGGTTGCCGGCGTATCGTTGAACTTGGAAGACATGGCGCCCATGGCGTCGAACAGGTTCGACATCGACCAGTCGAGATCTTCGTGGCCGCCGGCGAACATCACGTCCTGCTTGCCCCACTGGATCATCTCCGCCGCGTTGCCGATGCAGTGCGCCGAGGTCGAGCAGGCCGACGAGATCGAGTAGTTGACGCCGTGGATCTGGAACCAGGTGGCGAGCGTTGCCGATGCGGTGGAGGACATCGCCTTCGGCACGGCAAACGGGCCGATGCGCTTCGGGCTCATGTTCTTGCGGGTGATGTCGGCCGCTTCCACGATGGTGCGGGTGGACGGACCGCCCGAGCCCATGATGATGCCGGTCCGCTCGTTCTGGGCGTAGTCTTTTTCCTCGAGACCGGAATCCGCCAGCGCCTGCTTCATGGCGACGTGGTTCCAGGCACCGCCCTGCGACAGGAAGCGCATGGCGCGACGGTCGACGAGATCGGTCGGATCGAGCGCAGGTTTGCCCCAGACCTGGCAGCGGAAGCCGTATTCGGCGAAATCCGGCGAGAACTGGATACCCGACTTCGCTTCGCGCAGTGATGCCGTCACCTCTGCCGCGTCGCTCCCGATGGAGGACACGATTCCAAGTCCCGTAACAACTACCCGTCTCATCTCTCAGACCTTCTTATTATGGTGGTTTGGACGGCCCCTGTTCAGGCCGTCTTTTCCTTGGACAGACCGACGCGAAGGTCGGTTGCCTGATAAATGGTTTCGCCGTCGGCCTTCAGCCAGCCATCGGCGGTACCCAGCACCAGACGACCGCGCATGACGCGCTTGAAGTCGATGCCGTACTCAAGCAGCTTGGTGGTCGGGCGAACCATGCCCTTGAACTTCACTTCGCCCGTGGACAGAGCCATGCCGCGGCCGGGCTCGCCCAGCCAGCCGAGGAAGAAACCGGTCAGTTGCCACATGCCGTCGAGGCCGAGACATCCCGGCATGATCGGGTTGCCCTGGAAGTGGCACGGAAAATACCAGTCATCCGGATGGACGTCGTATTCTGCGCGAATGTAACCCTTGTCGAAGGCGCCGCCCGTCTCGGAAATGTCCGTGATCCGGTGGACCATCAGCATCGGCGGCAGGGGAAGCTGCGCATTGCCGGGGCCAAACAGCTCGCCGCGACCGCAGGCGAGGATCTCTTCATAGTTATAGCTGGATTGTCTTGGTGCCATTTTCTTCTTCTTCCCCCCTCAGGCTTCGCGTTCACGGACCCTTAGAGCAAGATAGGGACAAATTGAAGTCCCACAATAGCCGAGATCAGATCGCGGGAGACTTCCCGATCCGCCGCCATCCGGTGACTTTAGCCGTCGCATACAGGAAGCCCCCCGTCAGGACCAGACCCAAAACCGCCAAATCGCGGCTTTTTAGGCACTTTGTCGAGCCGCCGCCCGGTGGAACTATTGAAAGGGGAGCGCGTAAAAGTTATATCGTCCGATGATGTTTGCGAACGACCAACAGGCAAAGCGGAGATCGTCTTGATGACGACTGAAGACCGTTCACGTACGGAACTGAAATTGCGCCAGTCGGGCCTTCGTCCGACGCGTCAGCGCATCGCGCTCGCAAGCCTGCTTTTTGCCAAGGGCGACCGTCACCTGACAGTGGAGGAACTGCACGAGGAAGCCACCGCCGCCAAGGTGCCGGTGTCTCTCGCAACCGTGTACAACACGCTGCACCAGTTCACCGAGGCTGGCCTGATCCGTGTCCTTGCCGTCGAAAGCGCCAAGACCTATTTCGACACCAATACGTCGGACCATCACCATTTCTTTGTCGAGGGCGAGAACGAGGTTCTCGACATCCCCTTGAACAACATCGTCATCGACAACCTTCCGACCCCGCCCGAGGGCTTGGAAATCTCCCATGTCGACGTGGTAATTCGCCTGCGGCCGAAGAAGCGTCAGGGCTGAGGCAGCCGCAACACGGTCAGAGAACGTCGTCGGGCGCCCTGCCCGGACGAGAATTGTAGCGCGGAAAACTCCAGCCGAAACGCAGCGCCCCGCCCCGGATGGCAAAGGCCGTGGCCGCGCCGAATGCGGAGGCGGCATAGAGCGGAAGGCCGAATACGGTCGCCGCAGTGAAAACGCAGGCCCCGACCAGTGCTGCGGTGACGTAGATCTCGGGACGCAGAAGAACCGACGGCTCGCCGGCGATAATGTCGCGCAGGATGCCGCCGCAGGCCGCCGTCAGCGTACCGGTGACGATCGCCACGGTCGGCGAGCCGGTCGCGGCATAGCCCTTGGCCGCCCCCATGACGCAATAGGCCGCAAGCCCGACGGCATCGAGCCAGATCAACAGGCGGTAGCGCGACTCGACCAGGTGGGCGGTGAAGAAGACCAGAACCCCGACCGAGGCGCAGACCAGGATATAGCCGGGATCGCGCACCCAGAAGACCGGCAGGCTGCCGAGAACGACGTCCCTCAGCGTTCCTCCCCCAATGCCGGTGACCGCGGCGAGAAACAGGAAGCCGATCACGTCGAGCTCCTTGCGCGAGGCGGAGAGCGCGCCGGTGGCAGCGAACACGGCAACGCCCGCATAGTCGAGAAATCCGAGCAGTGTCATTTCAACCTCATCCGACGAGAGCCTTTGGAAACCGTGACGGCGTCAGGGCCGCGCAAGCAGTGGAACCTATGATAGCAAGGAGAGACTTCATTTTCCTGGGAAGACCGCCGTGAAATACCTGCTCCTTGCCCTTCTGCAAATCGCGTTTCTGCTCACTCCCGCCTCAGCATCCTTTGGCCAGCAGCAGCTTATCAGCGATCCGGAGATATACGAAAAGGAACATTTCCAGAAGCGCTGCAAGACCGTTCAGTTCGGCACGAACTTCATTACCCGCCTCGACATCAACAATGACGGCATCATCGATGCCGTGGTCAACGAGGGCGAGATCCTCTGCGACAGCATGCGCGGCCCCGATTGCACCGACGACGGCTGTCCCTACAATTTCTACCTGCAGGTCAAGGAAGGCGGTTATTTCATGATCGCCTCCGCCAAGATGTACGGCTACGACTTCATCAAGCGCTTCGGCAACATGGTCTTCGTGATGAAGATGAACCCGCGCTTCTGCGAACGCACCGACGAGGTCGCCTGCGAAATCACCGTGCGCGTGCGCGGCACCAAGTTCCTGACGATCTCGAAGAAGTAGGCGCCCCGCACAGGCCGCGTTCAGGGCGCCGGATAGAGGGCTGCCATGCGGCCCGTGAGGAAATAGGCGGCGAGCCCGATCCACTCGCGCACCGCCGTCGCCGTCTGCTGCGCGTTCAGCGTCGGCTGGGTGAAATCCAGGCCGAACTTCACCTTTCCGCTGGTGCGGAAATCCGTCGGCCAGGGCGTGACCGGAATGCCGGCCTCCCGGAACAGACCCACGGCCCGCGGCATGTGAAAGGCCGAGGTGATCAGCAGGCAATTCTCCAATCCTCTCTCGGCCAGTATGGTTCGGCTATTGGCGACGTTCTCGGAGGTGGTGCGCGATTGCGTCTCGCGCACGAGGCGGCCGGCCGGGATGCCGAAGGTTTCGAAGAACCGCTCGGAGGCGACCGCATCACCCTCGTAGGCGCCGCTGAGCGATCCATCCCCACCGGAGACGAGGATCGCCGACTGCGGGAAACGCCGGGCCAGTCGCAGAGCCTCGATGAAGCGATCGGCGGCCTGGTTCATCTCGATGCCACCGAGTGTCGTCGTGACCTCGGTCTCGAACGCGCCACCGAGCACGATCATGCAGGAGAGTGTCTGCGGGTCCGCCGCGGGCTTGGGAAAGCGTGCCTCGAGCCCCTGCAGCACGAAGGAGCCGGTCGTCGTGTAGAGCGTCACGAACAGGATGGCACCGCCAAGAGCACTCAACGCAAGACCCCAACGGCGCAGGCCGGCGAGCAGGGCGACAACGGCGATCAGGATGGCGAGGAAGGCCAGCGACAAGGGCTGGGCAAACATCCAGAACAGCTTGGAGACCAGGAACATGCTTCTTCACTCGCTTCGCATGGCCCCGGGAGAGCCGGAGCGCCCCGCGAAAAGGAGGGATGTTCATTCCGCAACAGTTTCGCTCAAGGCACGTCCCTTAAGCCTCCAGCACTCGAAAATAAAGATTTTACGCGCTTGTATTTGGGGGCCTTATGCGCTTCGCGATCGATACTCTGGACGACGCTGGCAACAGCCGGATCTATATCGGCGTGCCTCTCGGCCGTTCGGGCGACAAACTGCGCGTCCAGCTCCGCAACGGCGAAGCCGAACTCGACATCGACCGTATCACGGACTGGTTCCAGATCGACCAGACGTCACGCCAGGATCGCGGCGAGCTGTTCTACTGAGCAGTCGACGGCGCGGTCGGGCTTGCCCGGCCGACCGAACGCCGACGGAACCAGACGACGCCAAAGGCGATGAGCCCGCCCACCACAAGCAGACCGAGCGACAGAAGCGGTCGATAGGCAAACCAGCCGATGGCGATGACCAGCGGCCCGACCAGCACGGTCAGCACGAAGGCGATCATCCCGGTGCCGAAGCGCACCAGCGAGCCGGCGATCGGAACGACATCGGCGATGACGCCGAGGATCGAGAAGAACAGGCTGAATCCGACCATGAGGCCGATCATGCCGCCGACGCGGATCAGCCACATGATCATGGTGTTCTCCGCCTGCGCGGCATCAAACATTTCCGCAGCACTCGCCTTTCCGGATTCGCTGAGGAAGATCTCCCGGCCGTTCGACGCGGTGAAGGGCTTCAGCCAGCCGTCGCTCTGGGCCGCCACGAAGCTCGCCTCGGAAAGGTCGGCCCGGCTGTATTGGATGCGGAGATCGCCGACCAGCGGCTGGGTCGGGCTCAAGCCGACATAGAAGCCCCCACGATCGAGTTGCACGGTTCCGGACAGAACCTGTTCGGCGCGGGCGGCGTCCTCTTCCGTCAGCTTCAGATCGGTCTGCTTGCCGAGACCGGCGACGTTTTCACCCGACACGGCAAAGGTCCCGACCTTTGCGCTGTCCACCGCAAAGGACCCGTCGTCGACGACCAGATCCGGATTCTCGTGACCCTCCGGCTGGCGGAACTCGCCGGAGTTTTCGCGGCCCGACTTCCATTCCTTCGTGTAGGTGTAGGTGGTGACGGTTTCTTCGCTGCCGCCCAGCTTGGTTTCGGAGCGTGATTCGCTCTTCTCCACCCACTGGTACATTTCGACCTCGCGCCGGATCGCCACGGCGCCGTCGGCGGAAATGCCGAATTCGGTATCGGTCGGGATGCCGTCCGGCGTCACCTTGCCGATGATGTGGATCAGCTTTCCTTCGTTTAAAGGAGCGATCTCGTCCGCACTGACCGTGACCACGACGCCGGCGCCTTCGGTCAGCGCCCGATAGGCCTTGATCGACCGGCCTTCGTTCCAGACAAGCGCCCAGATGGCCACGACGACCAGGACGATGCCGATGACGGCGCCGACCAATGCGTTCTTCAACCGCGTCAGCCACGATGTCCGTGTCGTTTCCGTGAAGCTCATGTCACCCTCGCCCTTCAGCCTTACGTTCCGGCCTGCCCATGTCCGATTCCCTAGGGGAATCGCGAGAGCGCATCAAGCGGCAGCACGGCCCGCCGCCTGACTTGTTTTGGCAAAGCGATGGATCGGACCGATAAACGTCGATCGGTCGACCATGGCCTGCCCCCTGAAAAGTGATCCTTCTTGAAGTATGGCTTATGAGCCGAGGAAGGACATTGAAATGGCAGGGAAAAGACACAAGGCAGAAGAGATCATCACGAAGCGGCGTTGACCGTCGACATCACGGCGCTCGCTCTCCAGTACGGCCGCTATGGCTATCGCCGCATCACGGCGATGCTGCATCAGGCGGGCTGGATTGTGACCGTCAAGCGGATCGAACGCATCTGGCGACGGGAGGGGCTGAAAGTACCTCACAAGCAACCCAAGCGCGGCCGGCTGTGGCTGAACGATAGCTCGTGTGTCCGGCTCCGGCCGGAATACCCCAACCATGTCTGGTCAGACGACTTCGTAGAGGATAGAGCTGGCTCGGTTTGTCTGAACAGTTTCGGGCGTTCTACTCAGTGGATTTCCGCCTCGATTATGCTTCCACCCTCATAGGTGTCGGCGCGTTGAAGTAGGCCTGATCCGGCGTCTGCCGGTCAGGGGATGAATGTGGGCGTCTGGTGTTGTAGAAGGTCAGATAGCGGCTGATGCCGGCGCGGGCGTCGGACACGGTCTTGTCGGCGTGGAGGTAAACCTCCTCATATTTGATCGACCGCCAAAGCCGCTCGACGAAGACGTTGTCCCGCCAGGCTCCCTTGCCATCCATGGAGATGGCGATTTCGGCCTTCTTCAGCACGGCAATGAAGTCCATGGAGGCGAACTGCGAACCCTGATCGGTGTTGAAGATGTCAGGCTTGCCATGACGGGCAAGTGCCTCCTCGACCGCTTCGATGCAGAAAGCGGCTTCCATTGTGATAGACAGCCGCCACGACAGAACACTCCGGCTGAACCAGTCCACGACGGCGCAGCGATAGACAAAGCCGCGAGCCATCGGAATATATGTCAGGTCCATCGCCCAGACCTGGTTGGATCTGGTGACCGCCAGCTTGCGCAGGAGGTAGGGATAGATTTTGTGACCTGGTGCCGGTTTGGATGTGTTCGGGCGGCGATAGATCGCCTCGATGCCCATCTTCTTCATCAGAGTGGCGACGTGCATCCGCCCGGCTTCCGGCCCTTCTCCTCGCAAGAGCCCCTGCAACATCCGACTTCCGGCAAATGGGTAGTCGAGATGCAGCTCGTCGATCCGGCGCATCAGGGCCAGATCGCCGTCGGACACTGGACGAGGCAGATAATAGACAGTGCCACGGCTGAAGCCGAGGAGCTTCGCCTGGCGTGCGACCGACAGTTTGTGTGCGCGGTCGATCATTTCTTTCCGCCCAGCAATCCCACCTTGCCGAGCGCTCCGGCTAAAAAATCGTTTTCCAACGTCAGCTCCCCGATTTTGGCGTGTAGCGTTTTGACATCGACGGTTGGCCCCGCCGGCTCCGCCTTCGCTTCATCGCCGAAAACGCCTGTGGCCCCCTCAAGGAGCTGGTCTTTCCACTGCTTGATCTGATTGGCGTGCACGTCGAACTGCTGGGACAGTTCCACCAGCGTCTGCTCGCCTCGGATGGCGGCAAGTGCCACTTTCGCCTTGAAAGCCGGGCTATGGTTCCCGCGCGGTCGTCTCGTCAGGGTATCTCCTGTTCCCGGCATCTGAGCCGAAGTCAGGCAGAAATTCCACTTACCCTCGCTGTGCAGTTTTCCCGAGCCAGCTATTGTAGAAGGCGACCCCCTTCCCCTTGCCGTTCCAGCGCCCGTCCAGCAGACCGCTTAAGAGCACGCGCGCCGAGATCACCGGATCGAGCATCTTGTCGGGATAGGCGACGAGGTCGTAGCCGGCGTCGGCCGAGGAGCGATCGTAGTTGTCGATCCAGGTGATCTGCACTTGCCCGTGCCTGCAATGGACATGGCCATACTTGCCGGCCGGCTTGCCATAGTCCCGCTTGGCGACGATCCGGCGGGCGGTCGCATCATCCTTGGCGAAGCCTTCGCGAACCGGAACCATCCACCGCCCGGTTTCTTGGTAAGCGGTTGCCAGAGCATAGGCGAGCGTCTTGTCTCGACCATCGCCGTGCGTGGCAAAGCCATCAGGAATGCCCGTGATGCCGTTGACCTGCTGCTGTGAAATCGATCTTCCAAAGACACCCGATCCGCGACGCCGCAACGCCGCGAAGAAAACCGCGCGATCCATGATTGATGTCCTTTTGGTTAAAGAGAGATGGGCCCAGATGCGGGGCCGCCGGCGTCACCGTCAGCGCGCATCCCTGCCCGCGCTGACGTCTCCGGTATTGATGTTTCTGTCGGGTTGTGGGATAGTGAAAGATGCCCGATTTGATACTTCACGGCGGTGCACCGAAGACTGGAACTTCATTTCTGCAAGTGCTGTTTGCCCGTTACGCGGATCAGATGGCTGAGAATGGCGTTCTCTATCCACGCGGCCATATGTTCGATCAGGCCAAAGCCGGAGTAATCACCTCTGGTAATGGCGTCGAGATGGCAAACTACATCCGGCCATGGCTCCCGCATGACATCCCCGATAAGAATGCGTTCATCGGCCAGTTTGGCGAAACCCTATCTGGCGCCGGCGAAAATCATGTTCTCTATTCGTCAGAATTCCTAATGACTCCGCCCGGCGACAGGATATCCGCAATAGTCGATGTTGCGCGCAGATATGGATATCGAATTCGTTACGTTTACTTCATACGCGACATTGGCTCCGCGCTCATCGCCACATATTCCCAAGAGGTAAAAAGGGCCGGCGAAATCCGCAGTCTTTCCGAGTTCATCGAATCGTGGGATCCGCATTATCACAACACGATCAAGCAGGCTTGCGATTCATTCGGGGAAAAAAACGTGGAGGTATACAACTACGAAGAATATCTTGACGGTCTGGCGGCGTTCTTTTTCCGGAATGTATTAGGTACAGAGTTTTTTCCAGGCGAGAAACACGTGATCAATCGATCACTCACGGCCAAGGAATTGGAGTTCCAGAGGATGATGAACTCCGCCGCCCCAAACGATATGCGGTTCGCCGCCTTCATTAGCGATGCGTTGATGTCTGTTCAGACATCCGACAAGACAAAAATGACACTTACCAGCGAAGAAGCATACCTGCTGGAGCAGCGCTTCCGAGAATCAATCGAGTATGTGAACAGGATTGTCCGTGGCCGCCCAACTGTCGTTGCTGATCGAACAGCAGAACATCGTGATGAGGAGACCATTTCTGATTTTGAACGATCCGCAGCCGCCATACTGGCCAAGCTAGTTTTAGCAGTCGCAAAATAATCAGCCGTCCAGCACCTTAGCCGCGCGGGCCACAACGACCGGTGCCCATACCTTGGGGAAGAGACCACGGATCAGCGCTACGTCTTCTGGCCTGCTGCCGGTTTCATGGACATCGAGTTAAGGTGTTCCTCCTGAAGCCGGAGAGTATGAATGCAAAGACGAATATTCAGCCGCGAGTATAAGCTTGAAGCGGTGAAGCTGGTCAGGGAACGTGGGGTCACTGTTGCCCAAGCTGCCCGTGACCTTGATGTCCACGAGAATGTGTTGCGCAAATGGGTCCGGGAGTACGGTGACGATCCCAGCCAGTCCTTTCCTGGAAAAGGCCAGATGAAGCCGGAGCAGCTTGAGATCGAGCGGCTCCGTCGTGAAGTCGCCAAGCTGAAGGCGGAGCGCGATATCCTAGAGCGCGTCCGATGAACGCGGAATCGGGCTGAGGATTCCCTTACTGTCCGAATTCTGATTCCATCGCTCCGACTGGTGATTTGGTCGGAGGCAATATGACCCGAGCGTTCAGCGATGATCTGCGTAGCCGCGTCCTGGCTGCGTCACGGAATGGCATGTCGGCGCGTTTGACCTGAGACCCTGAACTTCCTCCAGAATTTGGTAGAGTCCGTCACATCAAGGAGACGGACGAATGAAGCGTTCACGGTTCACGGAAGAACAGATCATCGGAATATTGAAGGAGCAGGAGGCGGGCGCGAAGACAGTCGATGTCTGCCGCAGGCACGGCATCTCGGATGCAACCTTCTACAAATACAAGGCGAAGTACGGCGGCATGGACGTGTCCGATGCCCGCAAGCTGAAGGCGCTCGAGGACGAGAACGCCAAGCTGAAGAAGCTGCTCGCCGAGGCCATGCTGGACAATGCGATCCTGAAGGATGTCGCTGCAAAAAAATGGTGACGCCCGATGTGAAGCGGAATGCGGTGGCTCACGTCTGTGCGCAGCACGGGGTGAGCCAGCGTCGGGCGTGCGAGGTTCTATCGGTGGATCGTTCGAGCATGCGATATCGGAGCGTGCGGCCGGACGATGCGTCCATCCGCGAGGCGATGAAGAAGGTGGCGTCCGAGCGTCGTCGCTTCGGCTATCGCCGTATCCACGTGATGCTCGACCGGCAGGGGATGGTCATGAACCTGAAGAAGCTTCGACGTCTCTATCGCGAGGAGAAGCTGACGGTGCGCAAGCGCGGCGGCCGAAAGCGGGCCTTGGGGACGAGACGTCCTTTGGCTCTGCCGTCGCGTCCGGGCGAGCGCTGGAGCCTGGACTTCGTCAGCGATGCCTTCACCGACGGTCGTCGCTTTCGGGTGCTGGCGGTGGTCGACGACTTCACCCGTGAATGCCTGTGCCTGGTCGCCGACACATCCCTGTCGGGGGCACGGCTTGCCCGCGAACTGGATAGTCTCATCGCCAGACGGGGAAAGCCGAGGACGATTGTCTCGGACAACGGCACGGAGATGACCAGTATGGCCATCCTCAAATGGTGCCAGGAAGCAAAGGTCGAATGGCACTACATCGCCCCAGGCAAGCCGATGCAGAACGGCTTCGTCGAAAGCTTCAACGGCAGCTTCCGTGACGAGTGCCTCAACGAGACCCTGTTCTCGTCGCTCACTCAGGCCCGAGCCGCCATCAACGCATGGAAGGAGGATTACAACAGGAGCAGACCCCACTCGTCGCTGGGCAATATCACCCCCAGCGAGTTCGCAATGAAAATGGCTATGGAAAAACAGGCCGCATGAGGCCAGATTAAAAACCCAAGACTCTCCCGAAAACTGGAGGGAAAGTGGGTCTCAGGTCAAGAGCGATGCCGCTCCCCGATCCCACACGGGCATCGGAAGACGACGACGTTTACCGGAGCGCTCAGGCTCTCGGGCATGACCGCGCCCATGGTCCTCGACGGTGCGATGAACGGGGTCGCGTTCCAGGCCTATGTGCAACAGGTTCTCATTCCAACCTTGGCACCAGGCGATATTGTGGTCATGGACAACCTGCCCGCACACAAGGCGGAAGGCGTGCGGCATGCGATCGAAAATGCGGGATGCCGATTGCTTTATCTCCCGCCCTACAGCCCGGACTTCAATCCCATCGAGAAGGCATTCGCCAAACTGAAGGCGGTGTTGCGCGCCAAAGCCGAGCGAACCGTCGAGGCGTTATGGGACACCGTCGGCCAGATTGTCACTATGTTCGAGCCGCAGGAGTGCGCCAACTACTTCAAATCCTGCGGATATGACCCCGAGTAAAGTGGATGCGCTCTAGGTCTCCAAGTGCCATCGCTGCCTCCTAAAAAGCAGCCTTGAATCAGACCCTACCGGATTTGAAAAGGCACTTTGTCAACATGACCTAGCCGATTTGTCCGGTGAAACGGGGAGCACTCCATCCGACTGGACAACTGTCGCTGACAGTTCTTGATACGCCGCAATCATCTGATCCATGTCGAATTTTTTGAAAGCTTCAAGTGCTGTAGGTCTCAATGTCTCTCTTAGGCGCGGGTCAATTATGAACTTCTCCATGGCGGATGCTAAGGCCTCATAGGCTACCCTCCCGCTGGCGCCACGTGGCACAACAAATCCAGCAGGTGGTTCCAATGTCCCTTCGCCAATTGCCCAAGGACACATTCCAATATCTGATACTATGGCAGGTTTTCCTTGGGCCAAAAACTCAAGCAAAACCAATGGTAAAGATTCTCCAGGAAACCAGCTAGGCAGCAGGCACACGTCACTGATGTTGATAAAGTCCGCCAGTCTCGACGTATGGTTAATAAGATGAACGCCTGAGATCGGTGGCTGTAGCCTGATTGCCTCACTTTCAGGACCGTCGCCTATCATTAGTAGATGAATATCCGCATCTGCAGAATACTTTTCTTTCAATATTTCAAACGCACTAAGGGAAGCACCCCAGCCCTTTGACTCTATAGCACGACTCGCAATCGTAAAAACTAGAGATTCGTCACTTATATTAAGATCAGATCTCTTCAACCTGAAATCATAAACAGGACTAAAGCCATTGACAATGTGTGATGTTGCTTTTGGATTAATGTGTCCATTGCGGAAAACAATTTTATTCTTTTCGGCGGTCCAAACCCAGTGGTCACAATATTTCTCAGCACGACGGAAATCATCATCTGCCGTCGGGAACATTTTTTTGTTGCCTAGCACGTTCTCGTAGCAACCGTGCATGACAATAATCCAAGGAATCTTTGATTTAGAGGATTCTATCATTTTACTTATTGCACGATCGCCCCACCAGTGGCCGCTCATCGCGAGATTCAGACCCCAATCGTTCATGAAGTTTTCTAACCCGCCGGCAGCCTCCACCTCACGCGCTGTCACTACAGCTACCTCAGGCGAAAGTGCCTTGATGGTGGATAGATTGTTCTGTTCGTGCTCAGCGATGAATAGAACTGCCCGTCCGAGACGTTTCGTCCAGCAATTGACGAATCGAACTGCAAACATCTGGGCGCCGCCGGCGGATAGATCGCCTACGCCATAAATGACGCCTGGATGATTATAACCTGCAATACCTTCAGGGCAAATCGCCTCTGGCAGTTTCTTGTTCCATCCAAACCGCTTAACCTCCTGAGAGAGGTGTTCTTCAAATGCAGCGCGCCGTTCAAGATTCTCGCCATATATGTGCTCGACTAATGCGCCGACAGTTTGCAGCTCCTGGAAATAGGCTTCTTTACCTTCAATGCCAGAGGTAACGCTCGCTCCGTGGCGACGATGAAAATTTACTGCCTCATGGCAATAAGCTATCTTACCTCCAGCTATTGCGGTTAGATAGAACGCCCAGTCCCCTGCTAGCTTGAACTGAGTAGCTATCCGTATCGCTCTTTTGGCGCTTTCACGTCGGACCACGACTGCGCTTGCATTTGGGATGGTATTAGCTCTCCCCAAAGTCGCATTCACTTCCTTGAAGGACGGGGCTACGAAAGATCTAGTCCATCTTCCAGGTGAGATTCTGTTGAGATAGAGCTGGTTCCAGTCACCTGCAATCTCACCTTCTGAGGTCACGGGGATAGACCTGCCATGCACAAGTCTTACGCCTGTCTGCGAGAAGACGCTGATAGCAGTATGTAGGAAGTCCGCCTCACACCAATCGTCCGCTTCAGCTACCCAAATCAGCTCGCCTTCCGCCAAATCAATACCGCGATTCCATGCTTTAAAAACAGATCCGCTATTGGAGTCAGACAGATAAATTTTTGCAAAAATATTACTTTTTGCAAATTCAGAAATGATCTCTACACTATCGTCCGTCGACGCATCGTCTAGAAGTAATATTTCAATATCCTTGAACGTCTGAGCACCGATACTCGACAGGCGCTGCTTCAAATACGGCCCCGAGTTATAAGTCGGCACAACCACTGAAACCATAGGCCTAAGCTTCGCGATCCGTCTGATGGTGTACAAAATTCGGGAGCACCCAGTCTCCAAAGAATATAACAAACGAATACGATCTCGAGCGACAATGGACATTCGCGTACGCATGTCCTCATCAACCAGCAATTGGTCAATAGCATCAAAAAATGCCTGTTCGTCGCCCAGAGGCACAGCCAGTCCAGCCAGTGGCTCGCCTTCTGGCTCGATCATTGCGGTCATACCTGTAGCTTCGCGGAAGACAACAGATGGGGTTCCGACAAGTCCGGCCTCCAAACAAACGAGTGGGAACGGATCCTCCAATGAGGGCAGCGCAAAAATATCCGCTGCTTCAAGGTAGTCTCGGAAATTCTCCTTATGCCCCACAAAATTTACGATGTGGTCAACACCTAATTCCCGGGCAAGTCTGACTAGTTCCGGAATATCTTCTCCATCTCCGACCCAGATAAAGTGCGCGTCATGTCCGCGCTTTAGGACGATATCCACCGCCATACGAACGAAAACTTCGGGCTGTTTACGCCAGTGCGCCACCCCACACCCCACCACCAGCCGAGAAGCATTGGATATCCCCATCTCCTGGCGAATTTTTGATTTTTCGGCCGCGTTGACTAATCTAGAATCCTTAGGTTCATCGACGAATGCAGGAACATTGGTTAGATTGTTGGCGTCAATATTTTTGTTAAGGTGGAAATGATCATAAACCCTATCTCCACCACAGAATATATGATCAGAGTGATTGATGATATCACTCAGCTGGTCTTGAAACATATCCAATATAGCTGGCATTTCATGTATATATGAAAATACAGGTGTGCTGTAGGGGTTTATCCTTGCATACCCTCCGGATGCTACAGAATTCAAAAACGTGAATGCTGGCTCATCGCCAATAAACTCATAGAGCTTTCTTTTAAGGTCACCTACCGCGCTGTCAGCAATGTGCCACGTGCCGACCACATAGAGAGGTGCGATCTTTTCTAACACGACACTTAGAGGACCTCCCGTCATCGCGACGATACGGACGTCGTAGTTTGTGCTGTTTTGAAACCAGCGCGCTATGTTTGCAAGCAGCACCGGAGCGCCGCCAATATTCATATCATGTACAACGAAAACCACCTTAGGTCCCGTTTTGACGGGGCGAGAAGCCACAAGGTTTGATTCAAAGGATGCAATTGACGTAGCTTCCCGGTTTTCATACCGCCCACATCGTAGGAAATGTATAAGCGGATTTATAGCTGCGGAGGCGACATCTGGGTTTCGTGCCAAGTAGCTGGCGGCATGAAATCCAGCTGAAGGATCACGGCCCTCTTTCCAGCCGAAAACGAGATAGTGAACTGCAGGATCTATCTTTGAGGCAGCTACGTCCGGATAACGTTCTAGGTAAAAATCAGGATCGAAAAGCTCACTGTCCTTAAGTACGTTAACTTCTGCAGAAATATCAGCTCCCTTAGCCGCGAAACTTTTGCCAGTTCCACGGTTTTCGCGTACACCGCACCGCAAGTAATGAACCAACGGGTTTATTGAACCGTACAAAACATCAGGATAGGTATCGAGATAACCCTGCGTTGAAAAATCAGCTGAAGGGTCACGCCCTTCTCGCCAACCGAAACACAGATAATGAATAGCTGGGTTACGATTAGACAGATTAACGTCAGGATTTTGGCGAATATAATATTCAGGATCAAACAATTTGCTATTGTTTATAAGTTCCAGCTCTGCGGCAAGCGTCTTGTTGTCTTCAACTAGATCTTTACCCGTTCCTCTATTTTCTTTTAAGCCGTGCCGGATGTAATGAATTAGAGGATTAACATCAGCCTTGGCAACATCCGGATAAGCATTTATATACCCTGAAGTCGAAAAAATGGACGAAGGGTCACGTCCTTCTCGCCAACCATATAATGTATAATGAAGCGCCGGATCCATGCTGGAAGATGCTACGTCAGGATTTTTTGAAAGATAAAATTCTCCATCAAAAAATACGCTCTTCTTTATAGCTATACAGTCCCTCTTGATAGAATTATACGCAAAAAAAGACTTGACATGCTCATATATGCCCATTTTCTTGTTTGCCGGCAGAGCCTTTCGCAAGTTGTATATTTGCAACCTTAGGTCAGAGTTTTCGAGCCTGTATGTTTCATTTTCCGAATTATACAAGTTTGCTGTTTTTAGAATTTTGGTGCGCTCTTCTTGTGAAGCTTTGATCTCGGCACGCAGCGACGCGCGCTCCGTCTGGCTCTCCTGGATCGTACCTTGTAGTGCCTCCAGCTCGGCGCTGTGGGTTTCGATCAGCTGGCTGATCTTGGCACGCAACGACGCGCGCTCCGCCTGGCTCTCCTGGAGTTCGCGCTCGTATTCAAGGGACCGCTTATGCGACTCTTTAGCCTCAGCTTTAGCGGAACTCAGTTCAAGCTGTTCGGAGCGCAATGCTGCGGTTATCTCCTCAAGCTGCGTGTTTTGTAGGCCTATCTTTTGAAGCAATGTCTGGACTTCTGATCCCAGATTTCTTTCAGAAACCTGCAGACTCTGTATCTCATCATCACGCTGTTTGACCGTCACATAAAGGCGCTGCGTTTCTTCAAGCTGGTCTCCCATACGCTTATGCCGCTTCCGCAGCGCTTCAACTCCAAGCAACGCTACTTCAAGTTGCTCCCTGGAGAAGGGAACACTCGTCTCAGGAGGGTCGACTGCATATTGGAAAGAATCAAAATCTTCTGCGTACAACTGCTGCATAAGATTTACACTAATCGCTGTTAGGAATTCCCGCTGATAGGGGATGATGCTTTCATTTGCACGACGTGCAAGGAAAGGACTAGGCACGCCTTTACCCAACCAGCCCTCAAGGTCAGATACTAATTCTTCACAATTTTCTAATTGACTAATTCGGTTGTAGGATACAAAATCAGGACGCAACAGTTTTGCCTGAGGGCACCAGTGAATATCCCAGTAACTAGGCGCCTCATTATTTACCAAGTGAACTAAAAATGCTTCGAAGCCCGCAGCAATGTCATCCCAAGTTTCAAAGGGACGGTTAAAGAATGCCTGATCTTTGTAAGGTCCAATTTGCAACGGCTCCCTTAACAGAAGCTTCGATTGCCATGCAGAAAAAATCCGCTTGTAGGGATTACGCACAACAGCAAACCGATATATGTCTTCTGCGTTTAACGCTTTCTCAAGATCAACAAATTCAAGCCCTGTAACTTCTGGAGCTACCCTGCTAAAGAGTTGATGTATCGTTAAGTCCGGGTCGGATTCCGAGCTGCCGCTCGAATTTCTCAATATATTTGTGTAGCCCTCAATTGAAGCAAACCACCATTTTAAGGAAGTGCATGCAGCCTTCGGTGTTCCCACATAAAATAGCTTGTGCCTCGATGAAAGATAGCTATTCCACTTCAAAAAGCTGAAAAGCTTATCTTCGTCAGGGCCATATTTAATGTAGTTTTTCATTTCTGTCTTTCCTTGAGATCTGATTGCCTGATCGTCAAAACGCCTCTCAGTCAATGAGGAGGCTCAGGAACTTCAACGCCATCCGCAAGACAGACCGTACCCCTGACTGAACATATTTTGTTCGATAAAAGAGCTTCATTGTTAGGAGCCAAAATACCTATTCAGATCCTCCTCGGTTGGAACCGTACACCCCACTGGCCTTATACAGGCATGCTATCAAACTTTCATCAGGCCATGCAATTGCCCCTGCAAACGGCTGTCAAGACCGTTTCAAGAGAAAGCAGTCATCATCTTCGCGGGCTATTTAGCAAATCTTGCCCCCACCTGAACACCCCTATTTACCGGCATCGACGTTTGGAAGAGCCCACAAGGGCATTTCCATGGTGAACCCGGGAGGCAAGCTATTGGTTTGGTCAACAGTTGCCGCCTTGGCGGCGTGCATTCCAGTCTTTCGGCGACCGCGCATCGCGCGGTCTGTGGCGTTCCGGTCAGCCAGACATAGCGCACCATGGAGGCCGGCTGCTTTATCTCCCGACATTCAGCCCAACTTCAACCCCATCGAAAACGCTTTTGACAAGCTCGAGGCCATCCTGCGCGCCTAGCACTACTTTGGCAGATTGGGCAAGGCTGATTTGAGTTCTCTTTCGGGCCTGATGCAAACTTTCTTCCGAGTCAGGATGACCCCTATCGTGCCAGCCTTTATGCTTTGTTAACCTTTTGCAATCCGAAGAGGTGCGCGAGCAGGTCGTTCTGATCATTGACGGTCCAATCGCCGGCGAGGCCGAAGCCTTTTCTGAGCCAGAGCATCGCTTCGAAACCGGCAATAGTTCGGCGTGCCGTGTTAGAGCCTGACTCGAAAAGAGTTCAATAGACATGGTACCTTGCGAGCCTTCGGGTGAGAATGCGGATGTGGGCGATGAGCATCCAGGCTTCAGCGGAAGCGATTGATTTCTCCCAATCCTTGGCCAGTCGCCTGCATCTGCCAAGCCAGGCGAACCTACGCTCCACGACCCAGCGACGCGGCAGAACTTCAAAGCCTTTTGCTTTGTCTGTTCGCTTGACGATCTGGAGCGTGAACTTCGCAACCTTGTGCAATGCGCCCCGCAGTGTCGGACCGGCATAACCGCCATCGACAAAGATGTGCCTGAGCCACGGCCAAGTGTCTGACGATGGCTTTGAGAGCCGCCGCGGCACCATCGCGGTCTTGAATGTCAGCACCGTGAACGACGAACCCCACCATCAAACCGAGCGTGACGGCGACGATGTGGCGCTTGCGGCCTTTGATTTTCTTGCCCGCGTCATAGCCCGCAACAGAACTGGCTCTCAAACAGGGTCTTCAACATCGTCGCTCATTGCTGCGATGCCTGGCGCAAGCTCGAAAGCCAGCCGGGGCGCATCATGTCCATCGGACACAGAAGATGGGCGAATGAGTTATGATTAGTGAGGAGCCGTATCAACCTGGTCGTCAGCGCCATCGTCCACTGGAATACCGTCTATCTCGGCCGAGCAACGGCTCATCTGCGGCAGCAGGGCCGGAATATTCCTGACGCGCTGCTGAAGCACGTCTTACCGCTCAGTTGAGAGCACATCAATCTCAACGGCATCTATTCCTGCGATACCGAGCAGCAGATGTTGGAGGGCTTCAGACCCTTGCGACTTCCCGGAAAAATCCTTCGGGCGGTGTGATGTTCATGGTTCGTACGACCTTAGCGCACGATTTTGCACTGCTCTTGTTTCGACCCTGCTAGCCATGACCGAGCCCTTGCTGACAGCCTACGAAGATGGCCTGCGCGCATTGGCCAGGATCGAGAAGATGCTTCTGGGGATCGTTAAGAATGACAGGATATGCCGCTTGCTGATGACAGCCTCTGGCGTCGGACCTGTGACCGCATTGACATTCCGGACCACAGCTGATGCCGTTCACCGTTTCGACAGATCAAGGTTTGTTGCCGCGGTCTTTGGCCTGACGCCAAGGGTCCATTCATCTGGTGAAACAGAGCAGATCGGCCGTATCACCATGAGCGGGGACAGCATGGTCAGAGCCATGCTGTACGAGGCTGCGAACAATGGCTGTCCCGCTTCACCGAAACCCGCAGTTTTATGGTGAAGTCACAGGTAAACTCCAGCTGCGCATCAGAAACGCCAGTATTTCGATTGCGTGATCTTCTGGCGTTCCCACCGTGGTATCTAGTCGAAGTTCAGGATTTCCCGGCACCTCGTAAGGTGAACTGACGCCGGTGAAGTTCGCAAGCTGTCCGGCAAAGGCCTTCTTGTAGAGACCCTTGGGGTCGCGTTCGGCGCAGACGCTGATCGGCGTGTCGATGAAGATCTCGATGAACTCGCCGTCCGGCATCATGGCGCGCGCCGTTTCCCGGTCGGCGCGGAACGGCGAGATCAGGCAGACGAGGACGATCAGACCGGCATCCGCCATCAGTTTGGCCACTTCCGCCGTGCGGCGAATGTTTTCGACGCGATCTTCGGCCGTAAAGCCGAGATCCCGGTTGAGGCCATGGCGAAGATTGTCGCCATCCAGCATGTAGGTATGGCGCCCTTCGGCCGTCAGCATCTTCTCCAGCGCATTGGCGACGGTCGACTTGCCGGCCCCGGACAGCCCGGTGAACCAGAGCACCGCAGGCCGTTGTGCCTTCAGTTCGGCGCGAACCTTCTTGTCGACCGACAGCGACTGCCAGTGAACGTTGAGCGCTCGGCGCAGCGGATGGTCGATCATGCCCGCCGCAACGGTGGCATTGGTCATCCGGTCGATCAGGATGAAGTTTCCGGTCACCCGGTTTTCGCTGTAGGGATCGAAGGCGATCGGTGCCTGCGTGGAAATGTTGCAGACGCCGATCTCGTTCATCTGCAGGATCTTCGACGCCTCGTGCGCGAACGAGTGGATGTCGATCTGGTGCTTCAGTGTCGTAACTGTCGCGCTTGTCGAATGGTTCTCCGTCCGCAGAATATAGGAGCGCCCCGGCAGCAGCGGGCTCGCATCGAACCAGATCAGCTTGGCCTGGAAATGATCGGCAACCGTCGGGCGGTTGTCGGGCTGCGAGAGGATGTCGCCCCGCGAGGCATCCACCTCGTCGTCCAGCACCAGCGTCACGGCCTGGCCCGCTTCGGCAGCGGCAAGGTCGCCGTCCATGGTCACGATCCGCTGCACACGGCTGGTCTGCCCCGATTTCGCCAGCACGATGTCCTCGCCCACCCGGATCGATCCGGAGGCGATTTCGCCGGAAAGGCCGCGGAACGTGTCGTCGGGCCGAGAGACGAGCTGGACCGGAAAGCGGAACGGTCTGGTGGTCAGGTCCTTTTCGACCTCCACAGTCTCCAACTGCTCGATCAGCGTCTTGCCCTCATACCAGGGCATGCGGGAGGATCGGGTGCAGACATTATCGCCGAAGCGTGCCGACAGCGGGATGGCGCAGGCGCTTTCGAAGCCCAGCGTTTTCGAGAAGGCGAGGTAATCGGCAACAATCGCGGAAAAGACCGCTTCATCGAAATCCACCAGATCGATCTTGTTGACCGCAAGGATGATGTGGCGGATCCCGAGGAGTGAGGCGATGAAGCTGTGGCGCCGGGTCTGGGCGAGAATGCCCTGGCGCGCATCGACAAGCACAACTGCCAGATCGGCCGTCGAGGCGCCGGTTGCCATGTTGCGGGTATATTCCTCGTGTCCGGGCGTATCCGCCACGATGAACTTGCGCCGGTCCGTGGCAAAGAACCGGTAGGCGACGTCGATCGTGATCCCCTGTTCGCGTTCGGCTTCCAGACCATCGACGAGGAGCGCAAAGTCGATATTGCCGCCCGTGGTGCCAAAGCGCGTGGAATCGCGATCGAGCGACGTCATCTGATCGTCGAAGATCGTCTTCGTGTCGAAGAGAAGACGGCCGATCAGCGTCGATTTGCCGTCATCCACGGAACCGCAGGTGAGGAAGCGGAGAAGGGAGTTCTGACGGGTCGCAGCTGCCTGCAAGAAAACGGTCGCCATCAAAAATACCCCTCCTTCTTCTTCTTCTCCATCGAGCCTGCCTCGTCGCTGTCGATCAGTCTACCCTGGCGTTCGGAGCTTCGCGCGCCCAGCACCTCGCGGATCACGGCATCCAGCGTGTCGGCGGACGATTCAATCGCGCCCGTCAGCGGGTAGCAGCCAAGCGTGCGGAAGCGGACCAGTCTCTCCTCGACGACCTCGTCATCGCGAAGCGGCATCCGCTCGTCATCGACCATGATCAGCGTGCCGTCCCGCTCGACGACCGGGCGCCGGGCCGCAAAATACAGCGGGAGGATCGGGATCGCCTCCTGCTGGATGTATTGCCAGATATCGGCTTCGGTCCAGTTCGAGATGGGAA
This sequence comes from Allorhizobium sp. GW101-3B10, assembly GCF_059424725.1. Taxonomy (NCBI): domain Bacteria; kingdom Pseudomonadati; phylum Pseudomonadota; class Alphaproteobacteria; order Hyphomicrobiales; family Rhizobiaceae; genus Allorhizobium; species Allorhizobium sp. GW101-3B10. The sequence continues at coordinate 3,824,241 of NZ_JBWKZR010000001.1, forward strand.
AGACGCGGATCGATTCGCCAAGCGACACGCGCGTATTGTACGTCTTCCACATCTCCGGCCGTTGTGCCTTCGGGTTCCAGGCGTGCTGGGCATTGCGGAAGGAAAAGATGCGCTCCTTGGCGCGCGACTTTTCCTCGTCGCGCCGTGCTCCGCCAAAGGCGGCATCGAAACCATGCAAGTCGAGGGCCTGCCGCAAGCCGAGCGTCTTCCAGACGTGGGTATGCAGGCTGGAGCCATGGGTAAACGGGTTGATGCCCTGGGCAATCCCGTCCGGGTTCTGGTGAACAAGGAGATCGATGCCGAGGCGTTGCGTGATCTCGTCGCGAAAGCTAATCATCTCGCGGAATTTCCACGTCGTGTCGACATGCAGGAAGGGAAAGGGCGGCTTGCGGGGATAGAAGGCCTTCATCGCAAGGTGCATCATCACCGAGGAATCCTTGCCGATCGAATACAGCATCACCGGCTTGGAAAACGTCGCCACCACCTCCCGCATCACGTGAATCGATTCGGCCTCTAGATGCTGAAGATGGGAAAGGGTCATGATTATAGTGAGCCTCGCTGATCTGCTTCTTTGCCGTGAGCGTCCGGCGAACGTATTTTAGTGGGCTTGATCGGCCGAAGCTATAGGCCGAGCTTAACCTCATCTGCCATGACACGCTCGATCATTTCATGATCGCATTGCTCGTCGACGAGGAACTGGCGGATTCCGCCGTCCCATGTCCTTATGTCGGCGAGTAGGTTTTGACGTTCGTCAATTCCATTCTCGGTTATGCCCTTCGTGCCATCTTTACTGCCGTCGCTGACGTAAACCAGGCCGCCCTCGGAGAGGCTGTCCGAGTTGGCGGTCACATCCTCGATCAGTTCGAGGTTCTCGCCGATCATGCCGGCGACTTGCTTCAGCGTGTAGATAGATGAACCTCGTGTCCCACCTTCGTTTTTTTGCGGCTCGACTACTTATGTTGATCCCGCGCGCGCGGCCATCTTTGTCCACTGTTGGAAGCTATAGCCGTCGCAATAATTCTCCTCGCCGGAACTCGGAGCGTAATCGGCTTCCGGCGACGGCATCCACCCTGCCACCATACAAACCTCATCAACAGGGAATAGACGCTGGGGTGACGAGGCCGGGTTCTCATCCTGCTGGTCACCAGCTAACCAGAAACACGTGTGACGCATTGAAATGAGTAAGGCCAGCAACATCAAAAGGATCAGCAACCGCAATCGCTGATGACGTTTTCGCGCCGCTTCGATTTGACGACGTATTCCCTCTAGGCGACGACGATACTCCTCGTCTCGCTCGCGCGGCCGCTTCCGTCAGGCTTCGGTTTCATTCCAGGTTTTTTGTGTTCCTTCAGTAGTGGGTACATGTTTCATGGCGTTCCTCCTATGCAGGAAGACTCAACTGACGTGATGCAAGAGACAAATTTCGGTTGGCCGGTTCTGAGACCCAAGGACGATCAGCACTTGGTCTGCTCGACGCTGGTCGGGGCTGCAAAGGGTAGGCCAAGTGCGGGTGATTGTGATCCTGACGGGGCTACACGAACAATATCCGATGCGCCGCCAATCGAAATTGTACCAGGCAAACAACTGGAATACTTGAGAGATTTGGTGGAGCTAAGCGGGATCGAACCGCTGACCTCTTGCATGCCATGCAAGCGCTCTCCCAGCTGAGCTATAGCCCCAAACCATGGGTCCGGCAGTGCCGGTTCCGGGAACCTGCCGAACAACCTGTCCGGCGGGGTGGCGGCTTATTACTTCCGGTGGTCGGAGATGGCAAGCCGAAAATTGCAGGCTCGGAAATTTTTTCGTTTTTTCCGAGCCTGATAGCGTTCGATCAGACTTCGTCGTCGTCGCCGGTGACGCCGATGATGCCGGTCATGTCGTCGTCGTCATCGTCCTCGTCGGCTTCGAGGAAGGTGTCGTCGTCATCGTCGTCGAGTTCGACGTCGTCGTCGCCGATATCCGGGATGTCGTCATTGCCGTCATTGTCGTCCGCATCCTCGAGCGAGACGAGCTCGACCTCGGTGTTCTCGGTGTCGACTTCGGCGACTTCCTCCTCTTCGGCCTTCTCCATGATCGTGGCGACGGAGGTCTCCTCGAAATAGGAAAGCGGCCAGGATTTGCCGGTGTAAGGCGATACGACCGGATCCTTGTTCAGATCATAGAATTTCTTCCCCGTGTCCGGGCAGGTGCGTTTGGTGCCAAGTTCTGCTTTCGCCACTGTCAAAGCCTCTTGAAGTCCTGAAGAATATACCGGCGCGTGCGGCCAATCCGGTCTTTACCCGGTCAAACTGTTAGCGGGTCCCCATAGTCGTTGCAATCTCTTCTGTCAAAGGCAAACTTCGCACCCACCCGCCGGGCTTTTTGACAGCCAAGGGATGACCCTATAACCGCTTTGTGTTAACGAGCGCGAAAATGATGCCGACGACACCGGTATGGAGCTCCCACAAGACGTTCTGGCGCTTCGGAAGACGCCCATCAGAGGATAACGCGCATGTCGCACGGAGCCCTGCGGAAACCGGACGCCGCGCGAAATGTGCCCGCCCTTTCCGGCATGCGATCGCCATCGGCTCCCGGACATTCAGGGACCTGATCGCCGGACTCGGTGACAATATGCAAGTGCAGGAAAGCAAGGCCGCATGACCAATTCGTTCATCATCGCCATCGACGGTCCGGCCGCTGCCGGCAAGGGAACGCTGTCCAGGCTCATCGCCGCGCATTATGGCTTTCATCACCTCGATACCGGCCTTACCTATCGCGCCGTCGCCAAGGCGCTGCTCGATGCCGGCCTGCCGCTCGACGACGAGGCCGTCGCCGAACGGACCGCACTCGACATCGAGCTTGCCGGCCTCGACCGCTCGGTCCTGGCACAGCATTACATCGGCGAGGCCGCGTCGAAGATCGCCGTTATGCCCTCCGTGCGCCGTGCGCTGGTCGCCGCCCAGCGCAAGTTCGCCGCCAAGGCGCCGGGCACGGTGCTCGACGGGCGCGACATCGGCACGGTCGTCTGCCCCGACGCGCCGGTGAAGCTTTACGTCACCGCCTCGCCCGACGTGCGCGCCAGGCGCCGCTACGACGAGATCGTCGCCGGTGGAGCCTCTGCCGATTTCGACGCGGTTTTCGCCGACGTGAGGAAGCGCGACGAACGCGACATGGGGCGCGCCGACAGCCCGTTGAAACCTGCGGACGATGCGCACTTGCTAGACACGTCGGAAATGAGTATAGACGCGGCATTCCGGGCGGCCTGCGAACTCATCGATGCCGCCTTGAAGAAAGATTGAACTGCGGAACCCGGCTCGCCGGGGTCCTCGATCAAACCAGCCGATACGATCGTCCCCGCGCCGGACAGCCCTTTGAAGGGCGGACGATCTGTCAGGCTTCGTACAACTCGAACCCCCGGCGCATACCGCGTCCTTTTTTGGATGCGTTTAGGAGATTTCATGTCTGTTTCTACTCCCTCGCGCGACGATTTCGCAGCAATGCTCGAAGAGTCCTTTGCCAAGACCGATCTGGCAGAAGGCTATGTAACCAAGGGCATCATCACGGCCATCGAGAAGGACGTCGCGATCGTCGACGTCGGCCTCAAGGTCGAAGGCCGCATCGCGCTCAAGGAATTCGGCGCGAAGGCCAAGGACGGTTCGCTGAAGGTCGGCGACGAAGTCGAAGTCTATGTCGAGCGCATCGAAAATGCTCTCGGCGAAGCTGTTCTGTCGCGTGAGAAGGCTCGTCGCGAAGAAAGCTGGATCAAGCTCGAAGCCAAGTTCGAAGCTGGCGAGCGCGTCGAAGGCGTCATCTTCAACCAGGTCAAGGGTGGCTTCACCGTCGATCTCGACGGCGCCGTAGCCTTCCTGCCGCGTTCGCAGGTGGACATCCGTCCGATCCGCGACGTGACCCCGCTGATGCACAACCCGCAGCCCTTCGAAATCCTCAAGATGGACAAGCGTCGCGGCAACATCGTCGTTTCGCGCCGTACGGTCCTCGAAGAGTCCCGCGCCGAGCAGCGTTCTGAAATCGTTCAGAACCTCGAAGAAGGCCAGGTCGTCGACGGCGTCGTCAAGAACATCACCGACTACGGTGCGTTCGTCGACCTCGGCGGCATCGACGGTCTGCTCCATGTCACCGACATGGCATGGCGTCGCGTCAACCATCCGTCGGAAATCCTGTCCATCGGCCAGCAGGTCAAGGTTCAGATCATCCGCATCAACCAGGAAACCCACCGCATCTCGCTCGGCATGAAGCAGCTCGAGTCGGATCCGTGGGATGGCATTGCCGCCAAGTACCCGGTCGGCAAGAAGATTTCCGGTACCGTCACGAACATCACCGACTACGGTGCATTCGTCGAACTGGAGCCGGGCATCGAAGGCCTGATCCACATCTCGGAAATGTCCTGGACCAAGAAGAACGTTCACCCCGGCAAGATCCTGTCCACCACGCAGGACGTTGACGTGGTCGTTCTCGAAGTCGATCCGTCCAAGCGTCGTATCTCGCTCGGCCTCAAGCAGACCCTCGAGAACCCGTGGCAGGCCTTTGCCTACAGCCACCCGGCCGGCACCGAAGTCGAAGGCGAAGTCAAAAACAAGACCGAATTCGGCCTGTTCATCGGCCTCGAAGGCGACGTCGACGGCATGGTTCACCTCTCCGACCTCGACTGGAACCGCCCGGGCGAACAGGTCATCGAGGAGTTCAACAAGGGTGACGTGGTCAAGGCTGTCGTTCTCGACGTCGACGTCGAGAAGGAACGCATCTCGCTCGGCATCAAGCAGCTCGGCAAGGATGCCGTCGGCGATGCAGCCGCCTCGGGCGACCTGCGCAAGAACGCCGTCGTCTCGTGCGAAGTCATCGGCATCAACGATGGCGGTATCGAAGTGAAGCTCGTGAACCACGAAGACATCACCTCGTTCATCCGTCGCGCCGATCTCTCCCGCGACCGCGACGAGCAGCGTCCGGAACGCTTCTCGGTCGGCCAGATCGTCGATGCCCGCGTGACCAACTTCTCCAAGAAGGATCGCAAGGTCATGCTGTCGATCAAGGCTCTGGAAATCGCTGAAGAGAAGGAAGCCGTCGCACAGTTCGGTTCGTCCGACTCGGGCGCTTCGCTCGGCGACATTCTCGGCGCGGCTCTGAAGAACCGCGGCGGCGAATAAGCCCCGACACCGCTGAAATGAAAGAGCCCGCCGGTCATCGACCGGCGGGCTTTTCTTTGGGATTTAGGAAGCGCGGCAGGCGCGCCGTGGCCGCAGGTTGACTCAGGACCAGCCGGCCATGCGCCAATAGAGGTCGTTCGGCGTTTCGCCCTCGACGGGAGCCCCAGTCGGGTCTTGCTCCTGGTCGTCGACCAGGGCCTGCTGCTCGGCGGTCTCGTCAGACATCTCGCCTTCGCTCTCGCCTGCATCCGCGCCGCCCTCGCCGCTTTCGCTGCCAGAGCCTTCGGCATCCTCTCCACCGGCCTCGCCTTCCTGGCTGAAGCGGTGCTTCAATCCCTTCTGCTCGGCAATGTCGTCGGCGGCAAAGAGATAGTTGACCAGCGGCAACGGAATACCTTCACGACCGGCGACCTGCTGGCGCAGCAGCGCGGTCTCGGCATCCGGCAGGTCGTGGGGCGCGTCTGCCCGTTCCGGCAACGGCTCCGCGCCTGCGGGATTGGCGGCGGGATCGTCCAGCTGTTCGAGCGCCGCGGCGTCGTGATCCGCCGGGGACTGCGCCTCTTCGGCGACGGTGTCACGCTCATCGGCTTCAAAGGGGAGCGCGCCCGGCTCGTTCTCGTCCGCAGCGTGGTCAATGCCGGAGAAGCCGAGCAGCCGCGCCGGATCGGGGAGAATGTCCTCCGGCACAGGCATGGGCGCCGGGATCGCCGCCTCGACGTCGCGGGCCGCGTCTTCCTGCCAGCCCTTCAGGACGAAAAGCGTCTGCGTCTTGTCGCCGGCGTTTCCGTCGCCGTCCATCGCCGGGTTCTGCGTGGTTGCAGGATCGGACTTGTCGGCGCGCGATCCCGTTTCGGCATGGGTGGCTTCGGCCGTGATGTCTTCCCCGGCGTTAGGCACTGCCTCGAGCATGACGCGGGCACTGGACGCAGGGGCGTCGGCCGCGCGCGCCACCAAGACCTTGGCGGCTGCCGGCTCGCCGGCAATGTCAACGTCCCGGTGAGGCTGGCGATCATCGGCGATCTCGATCGTTTCACTCGCCTCAAGCGGCGCTCCGGCGGCCAGGGGCTCGACGCCGGCATTGCGGCTCACAGGCTCGGCGCCATAGGACATCGTTGCCTGGAGGGCCCGTGCAGCGGCGAGCTTCAGCATCTTGCGCGACTGCTCGTCCTGCATGCTGAACAGCCGGCCCTTGGCGACAGGCGCCATCGGATCATCGATCGTATCGCCGCCGATCAGTTCCGGGTCTACGGCGGTCTCGGTGAGCGGCTGCGTCCCTTGCTCGGTGCGAAGGGGCAAGGCTGTCGCCGGTGTCGATGCCGCCGGAGCACCGGCGCTCGTCCGTCCGGGCACCGTCGGCGCTGACGCTGGAAGGACGTTGGCGCGCGTCTCTCCGCCATTCTGGCGATAGGAGGTCACCACGGTCCGGGCGGCGAGATCCTTGTCCTTGACGCGATACAATTCGAGATAGATCGAAAGGGTCGCGGCTTCCGGCCCGACCGGATTGCGGAAGGCGTCCATCAGCGTGCGCAATTGCAGGCCGCCGAACATCTGCGACAGCTGGCGCTGTATCGACTGACGCATCTGGGGCGTCAGGTCGCCGAGGGCCTGGACGAGACGTCCGGCATAGGCGCTGAGGCTCTCCCCGTCAGCCCGCTCCATGCCGAGGCGGCTGCCCAGCAGGTTGACCAGGATGGCGAGATTGTCCGACATCCGCTCCTGGCCCGTCAGCAGCAGAAGGTTGAGGCGGCCGGCGATCGCGGCGTTTTGTTCCAGCCCGTTTGCGGCCTGGGGCAGCGCTCCCTGGGGCCTGGCATGGGTCTCGGTCGCGCCGTCCTGCGCGGCACGCGGATCCTGGAAGGCGATGGACGAATTGGCGACGGCGTTGACCGGAGGCAGCATGGCAGCTCCCCATCCTGCAAATGGCTGAAGAATCACTGGCAATTGCGTGCCGCTCATGCGACCGGATATTTCCCGTCGAAACCGACGGAGCCCTCACGAAGGCATTTGCCTTATCAATGATCCCGTATCCTGCGACAGAAACGTTAATTATGCGTTAACCATATTTGCGATTAGGCGCCTTGCCGCTCCAAGAGGGCTCACGTACAGCTTTTGACCAAAGCAATTCCCGCCCGTGCGGGTCTTGACGCCCCCCCGACAACCGATCGCCGGATGCCGCACGATGAACAACCAGAATCTCATTCTGAACACCGACAGCTACAAGCTCGGGCACTATCTGCAATATCCGGAAGGCGCCCGGGCGATCTCCAGCTACATCACGACGCGCGGCCATTCCTCACGGCCCGAAGTGATGTTCTTCGGCCTGCAGATGTTCCTCAAGGAATATCTCGCCAAACCGATCGCCATGGCCGACATCGATGAGGCCGAGGAAATTGCCGCGCTGCACGGCCAACCCTTCGACCGCGCCGGCTGGACCCGCGTCCTGAATGCTCATGGCGGATATCTGCCGCTGAGGATCGAAGCCTTGCCGGAAGGGATCGCTGTTCGTCGCGGCGTTCCGGTGGTGCAGCTGGCGAATACCGATCCGCAGCTGCCATGGCTCACCTCCTACATGGAGACGGCACTTTTGCGCGCCGTCTGGTATCCGTCGACCGTGGCGACGCTGTCGTGGCGCCTGCGCCAGACGATACAGCCCTTTCTCGAGCGGACCTGCGATCAGGCCGATGAACGCATGCCGACCATGGTCAGCGATTTCGGCGCCCGCAGCACGACGAGCCAGGAGCAGGCCGCCATCGGCGGGGTCGCCCATCTGGTGCATTTCCACCTGTCGGATTCACTGCCGGCCATCCGCCAGGCCCGCCGCCACTATGGCGCGCTGATGGCGGGCCGCTCCGTGCCCGCCTCGGAGCATACGACGATGACCGCCTGGGGGCAGAGCCGCGAATCGGAGGCCTATGCCAACATGATCGACCGCTTCGGGCGTTTCGGTGCCTATTCGGTCGTCTCCGACAGCTACGACCTGCACAATGCGGTTGCCGAGATCTGGGGAAAGACGCTGCAAACCAGGGTGCGGGCCGCCGGAGCCACCCTGATCGTGCGCCCCGACAGCGGCGATCCGATCGATACGCCGGTCCAGGTTGTCGCCCAGCTCGCCTATGCCTATGGCACCCGCCTGAACGGCAAGGGTTTCAAGGTGCTCGATGACCATGTGCGGGTCATCCAGTCGGACGGCGTGACGTTGCAGGACATCCAGATGATCCTCGGTCGCCTGGAAGGCATGGGCTTTGCCGCAGAAAATGTCTCCTTCGGCGTCGGCTCGACCTTGTTGCAGAAGCTCAGCCGCGACACGCTGTCCTTCACCATGCTGGCGAGTGCCATTGAGGACGACAGCGGCTCCTGGCACGATATCGGCCGGCGGCCGGCAAATCCCGCAAGGGAGCGTCCGCTCGCCTCCGGCAGGCAGGCCGTCATCCGGGAGGGGACGGATATCCTCGCCTTGCCCCTTGCCGAACTCGGGCGGCGCGAAAATGTGCTGCAACCCGTCTGGCAGGACGGGCGGCTCCTGAAGGATTGGGGTTTTGCCGAGATCCGCGCCCATGCCGATGCGGCGATGCAGCGCTAGGCCTCAGGGCGAAACGTTCCGGAACATGCGGTAGAGGCCGTTGTCGTCGGAATTGACCGCGGAAATCTCGTCCGAACGGTCGGCGCGCGGTTCGGAATGGTCCTTGCCGAGGGCATCGAGCCAGTTGGCCGGAACATGCGCTTCGGGGACTTCCGCCGGCGCGTCAAAATCATCATCATCCCACTGGATGCCGACCGCGGCGGAAGGTGTCGCACTGCCGGCCTGCTCGAGCCATTGGCTGAAGATCTCGCCGACAGCGGCATCTTCGGCGACGGCGCGGACCTCGGTCTGCGCAGGAGGCGTGCGGGTTGCCGCCTCTACAGGTTTTGTCGATGCTTCCATCATGGCCGCATTCATGTCTTCGGTCGTCAATTCTTTGGAGGAACAGGATGCGCCGGATTCGTTAACAAAACCTGCCGAGGCGCCTGGTATTGCCTGAACCGGCAGGAAGCCCCATGTTTTTGGCAGGACCACAGCGCGACCGGATGACATGAGCTTTCGCCCACCCTCCTCCTTCACTTCGTCCAGCAATACGGCGCTGCTGGCGCTCGACTACGAACTGGCCGCGGAGAAGGCCGATGCGCTCGGGCGCGCCGGCAGGAAGGTCGAAGCGGCTCTCGCCGCGCTGGCAAAGGCGAAGGCAGAGGGCGCGGCCACGGCGCATTGCACGCACCTGGCGGACGAAGCCGCGGAGTTCGTCTGGGCGCTTCTCGTACAGCGGGAGATCTGCGGCTTCCGCAGCCAGGCCGACGCCGTCGAGCGCTACCAGATCCCGCACGACGTGCTGATCAGGGTGGGCGTCGGGCGTCGGAAGGCCGAGCCCTAATCCCGGGTCAGGCTGCGCGCTTTTCCTTCAGGAAGGAATAGATCCCGGATTCGTCGAGATAGACCGCAACAATGCCGGAGGCCTCGTTGTCGTTCGCCGCGTCGGCGACATCGGCATCCAGTTCCGCCTCGCCGACGGCCTCGGCTTTGGCGGCCTCCTGTGCCTCGCGCAAGGTCGGGCCGGCCTCGAGCGGCACGCTCGTCTCGCCATCTTCCGCGCGCGGGGTGGCGGTCTCCTCATCGGTCGGTACCGGCTCCTGCGTTTCGACGCCGGCTGCGAGCACCTGCAGCATCAACGCATCGGCGGCGCGTGACGCCTGCCCGTCTCCATCACTCCCGGTGGCTCCGTTCTCCCGCGATTCCGAAAGAGCCTCGTGCATCTCCTGGACGTCCTCCAGCTTCTTGGAGGCTTCGGCCGCGAGGATGTCGGCGTCGCGCTCGGCGCGCGTCTCGGCATCCTCGACCCTGGTCGGGTCCCATCCCTGAGGGCCGGCTTTCAGCTCTTCCAGCGATTTCGGATCGGCGGTGTCTTCGAGACGCTGCACGATCTTGGCGATCTCGACATTGCTGTGCTTGCCGTCGCCGGAACGTTTCTGGAGGGCGGTTTCGAGTTTAGTATCCTCGTCGCCATAGGGGTTCTTGATCGCCGCGACCAGTTCCGCAAGCGAGATGCCCAGTTCGTCGAGGGCAAGCTTGTCCTTGAGATCGATGGCGGAGGCCGGATCGAGCGCTGCGATCGCATCCTCGATCGCCTTGCCATAGCCGTAGGACGAGCCGAAGTCGTCGCGGCTGATTCCCAGTTCCTTGCCGAGCTGGTCCATCAGCTCGACCTTCTGCTCGGTGACGCTCTTCGCGCCGCCGTTGAAGAAGGCTTCGGCGATGTTTTCCCGCGCACGCCGGGCTTCTTCGCTGGCCGAGATCCGTGCCTCGACCATCGGATCGTTGGTAGTCTTTCCGGCGCGCTTCTCTTCCTGCTGCTTGCGCCGTTCCTCGATCTCGTCGAGCATCGACTGCATGAGGCTAGTGGCGGCCTGGCCGAAAGCCTGTTGTGTCGGAAGCAACATCGCCTTGTCCTTTAATCGGCGCACGGAAAACAACCGGAAGTCTGCCTCCGGATGTTTAACGGCGCGTAAAGGACGAATGACCAGTAAGCGGGATCAGCTGTGGGCGAAGATGTCGGTTTCTTCCCAGCCGAGCAGATCGAGCTTGGCGCGCGTCGGCAGGAATTCGAAGCAGGCTCTGGCATGCTCGATCCGTCCGTCGCGCACAAGCCGCGCGGTCTGCTTGTCGCGCAGGGCATGCAGGTAGAGCACGTCCGAGGCGGCGTATTCGAGTTGCGCCGGCGACAGCATCTCGGCGGCCCAGTCGGAAGACTGTTGCGCCTTGGAGATGTCGATCTCCAGCATTTCCTTCAGATTGTCCTTCAGGCCATGGCGGTCCGTATAGGTGCGGCTGAGGCGCGAGGCAATCTTGGTGCAGAAGACCGGGGTGGTGGTCACGCCGAAGGTGTGGAAGAGCACGGCAATGTCGAAGCGGCCGAAATGAAAGATCTTCTCGCGGCTCTGGTCGACCAGCATGGCGACCAGATTCGGCGCGTCCTTCTGGCCGGCAGCGATGCGGATCACGTCGGCCGTGCCGTCACCCGGCGACAGCTGCACCACGCACAGGCGGTCGCGCCGCGGCACGAGGCCCAGGGTTTCGGTGTCGATGGCGATCGCCCCCGTATAGCGGGCCGCGTCGGCTGCGGAAATGTCACCTTCGTGATAGCGGATCGTCGCTGCCATCATTGTCTCCAGATCGCGATGAATGTCGTTGCGGCCGGCTATAACCGAAAGCAGGGCAAAGCACTACCGCTTTTGCCCGAGCCCTGGTGATCGCCGACTGACTACGTAGGCTACAACGTCGGCCGGCTGACGGGGCCTGCGGCCGTCAACTCGGTGAAGGCCAGGGTCTGGTCGAGATGGGCGGCCCGTAGCGCCAGCAGCTTTTCCGCATAGCGCAGGCGAACCGGGAGATAGGCCGGGTCTTCCGCGACGTTGCGCAGTTCGATCGGATCCGCCTTCAGATCGAACAACAAGGGCGGCAGTCCGGAAAAATGCACATACTTGAACGCCTCGTCACGCAGCACCGACAGGTTGCACTCATTGGAACGCAGGCCGAACTGCGCCTCCCGCGCGCCGTTCACCACGTCGCGGAAATCGAATTCGAAGAAGGCCGCATCCCGCCAGTGCTCCGGTTCGCGGCCGGCGACGAATGGCAGGAGGGAGCGGCCGTCCTGGTGATTGCGCGGCACGAGGCCAAGCCGTTCGCAGAGCGTCGGCATGATGTCGGCGGCGCTGGTGAAAGCGTCCACCTGCCTGCCGGCGGCCCCGGACGCCGCGGGATCGCGAATGACGAGCGGGATGTGGTAGCTGCCGTCGTGATAACCACCCTTTCCGAGGCTCCAGTGGTCACCCATCATTTCGGCATGGTCGGAGGTGAAGACGATGATGGTGTTGTCCCACTCGCCGCTGTCGCGAAGTGCGGCGACGATCCGGCCGAACTGCGCGTCGACCTCGGCGACCATGCCGAAATAGGTGGCGCGGATGCGATCGAGATCCGCCGCGGTCCAGTCGCTGACCGGCCCTTCGACGCCATAAACGAAGCTCGATTTCTGCTGGATGGCCATGGCGAAACGCAGGAACGAATGCACATCCGCCTCAGCGTGCCGATCGGCGGCGCGGGCATAGGCCGGCCCGTCGCCGGGCGCGAACATGCTGGCATAGGGTTCCGGCACGCAGAACGGCGGGTGGGGCCTCAGGAAGGAGATATGGGCAAACCAGGGGCGATCCTGGATCTCCCGCCAGCCGAGGAAGGCCTCGGTCAGGAATGCGGTCTGCGTCTCCTCGCTCGAATAGGCGGGCGGAGCGTGGAGGTGTTCCGTCCTGTGGACGTCGCGGGTGAAGGCCTCGGTCCGGCCCTTCGAGCGCAGCCAGGAAAGCCATTGCTTCTCGTGCTCGAGCAGGATCTGGCCGACGGTGAAGCCGGGCAGCACACCTTCGTAGCTGGTGAGTACCGGGTCGTGGGGATCGACCGCGCGCGGATCGGGCGAGACGTCGGTATAGCCGAACAGGGTCGGATCATAGCCGGCGCGGCGCGCGGCGAGCGCAATGTTGTCGAAGCGGGCATCGAGCGGCGAACCGTTCTGGCAAACGCGGTGATTCGCCTGGTAGAGGCCGGTATAGAGCGTCGCGCGGGCCGGCGAACAGGGCGCCGTCCCGGCATAGTGGCGGCGGAACAGCACGCCCTCTTTGGCCAGTGCGTCGACATTCGGCGTCCGCACCGTCGGATGGCCGATCGCGGACAGGCAGTCGCCGCGCCATTGATCGGCGGTGATCAGCAGGATGTTCGGCTTCATGCGATGCGGCTCCGGCGGGAAATCGTCTGTGGTTTCGGTCGAGGTTTCGACCGTCCGGCGCGCAGTTTCCCCGCTCCGCTGCGTTATGCAAAGGAAAAATCCGAGATTGCCGACAAGCTGGACGGGATGAAAGAGTCACCCCGCTTGATCGATGGCTTGCCGCCAGGAGAACCTCGTACAAGCATGTGCCGTCCGCCTCTGCGTTCCGGCGACAAGCGGCACGCGAATTCGCCCAAGAAATGACCAACTTAGGAAGCTGTCGGCCACTTTCGCCCAAAATTTCAAGGGATTTCGGCCAATGGGGAGGATCGAGCTGCTGCGAGCCATGCGAAAAACGCACTGCTGCGTTGCGGCAATCGAGATAGCAATCCATGAGAATCGGAATATATTAAAACCATCGAAGCGGCGCACTCCTCCTCCCAGTGCCGCCAGATAGGATCGGCAATACTCCTCCTCCTCCCAATTGCCGATCAAGTTCAAGAGCCTGGCGCACCTCCTCCCGCGCCAGGCTCTTTTCGTTTCGGGCCAAGGCCTCTGTTTCCCATTTCCGAAATTTATTTATGCCTGACATTGCTCGGCGCTATTTGGAATTTCTCCCGACTTGGAGGATGTTCCCCTCAGCGAAAGCGGAGAACCATGGTGCCAGTTTGTGGCTTCCGGCTCCGTCAAAGGGAATTCAAATGGCCGATTCAGCAAATGTCACGATCCGCGAAGCCCTGGCCGACGATGTCGGGGCGTTGCACGAAGCGCTGCTGGCGCTCGCGCGCCATACCAGCGACGAGCACAAGATCGAAAGCACGCCGGCAGACCTGCTCGCCTTCGGCTTCGGCGAACAGCCGGCCTTCGAAGCCCTGATCGCCGAGGTCGACGGAGCGTTCGCCGGCATGTGCCTGAGTTTTCCGAGCTTTTCCACCTGGCGCGGCCAGCCGGGGATCTATGTCCAGGATCTCTATGTCGACGCCACGTTTCGGGGAAGACGGATCGGCGAACGCCTGCTGCAGGCCGCCGCCGCCCGCGGATATGCCAGCGGCGCCCGCTATCTGAGGCTCTCGGTCGATCAGGCCAATCTGTCGGCCCAGGCCTTCTACGAGCGTGTCGGCATCACGCATTCGCGCGACGAGCAGATCCACATGATGCGCGGCGAACGGTTCGAAGCCTTCGCGCGCCAAGGCATGCCGGCGGAGTGACGCGCAGCGGACGGCAATCCTGGGTTCCGCGCTGCCGCCCCGCAGATACCTTGGCGAAGCGCCGCCATTGCCTGAACTCTATTGTCACTCTACCTATGCCACCGACAGCATTTCTTGCGGCAGGAACGGGAGCTTGACGACATGGCAGTGAAATTCGGCACGAGCGGCCTGCGCGGACTTTCCACGGAGCTGGTGGGCAGCGTGTCTGCGCTCTACGCCACGGCGTTTGCCCGGTTCCTGCTCGATCAGAGACTCGCCATCCCTGGCAGCCCGGTCGTCGTCGCCCAGGACTTTCGCCCCTCGAGCCCCGAAATCGTCGCAACCGTCATGGCCGCGCTCAAGCGTGCCGGCCTGACGCCGATCGATTGCGGGCCGATCCCGACACCGGCGCTCGCGCTCTATGGCGGCAAGATCGGTGCGGCGGGCATCATGGTGACCGGCTCGCACATCCCGGCCGATCGCAACGGCATCAAGTTCTACCGCCCGGGCGAAGAGATCACCAAGACGGATGAAACCGCGATCACCGCCCTCGCCGACACACTTTCCGGCGATCCGGCTGCCAATCTTGTCGAGGCGGGTTCGGGCGAGAACCACGAACAGGCAGCAACCGACCTTTTTCTCGCGCGCAACACGGCGGTACTGCCGGCGGAGGCTCTCAAGGGCCTGCGCATCGGCATCTACCAGCACAGCACCGTCGCGCGCGACATGATGGTCAAGGTGTTCCAGCACTATGGCGCGACAGTCTTCCCGCTCGGCCGTTCGGAACAGTTCATCCCGGTCGACACCGAAGCCGTGTCAGACGAGACCATCCGGCTGATGGCCCATTGGACGGACGAGCTGTCCCTCGACGCGATCGTATCCACGGACGGCGACGGCGACCGCCCACTCGTGGCCGACGAACACGGCCAGCCGCTGCGCGGCGACTTTCTCGGCCTCGTCGCCACCCGTTTCCTCGGGGCAAAGCTGGTGGCGACGCCGGTGACCTCGAACTCCGGGCTGGAAGCCGCCGGCGGCTTCGACGTGGTGCGCACGCGGGTGGGATCGCCGTTCGTGATTGCGGCGATGGAGGAAGCGCTGGCTGCTGGCAAGGAGGGTGTGATCGGCTTCGAGGCCAATGGCGGCCTGATGCTCGGCTCGGATTTTTCCGTCGGGACCGGCGTGCTCAAGGCGCTTCCGACCCGCGACAGTTTCCTGCCGGCGCTCGCCGTGCTCGGCACGGCGGCGAAGGCCGGCGAGTCGCTTTCGGCGCTGGCGACGGCCTACAGCCTGCCGATCGCGCTCAGCGACCGGCTGGAGAATTTTGCCGTCGAGCGCAGCGCTGCGCTGATGGCGCACCTCAGAGCTTCGGTTGACAATCTTACGGAATTCGTCGCGCCGCTCGGCCAGGTCAAGTCGGTGAGCGACATCGACGGGCTGCGGGTCACCCTTGCCGACGACAGCGTCGTCCACTTCCGCCCTTCGGGCAATGCGCCGGAAATGCGCTGTTATGTCGAGGCCACGGACCAGGCGGCGGCCGAAGCGCTGCTGGCCAAGGGACTTGCCACTCTGGCCGCGTGGACGCCGACTGCCTAGTCGTCGGTCACCAGCATCGCGCGGAAATCATTGACATTGGTGCCGGTCGGACCCGGCACGAACAGGCCGCCGGCCAGCGAGAAGGCCGACCAGGCGTCATGACCGCCAAGAAACGTCCGCGGATCGCCGCCGGCAGCGCGGATCCGTGCCGCCGTCGTGCCGTCGGCGAAGGCCCCGGCATTGTTCTCCGAACCGTCGATGCCATCGGTATCGGCCGCCAGCGCATGGATGCCGGCGGTCCCGTCGATATCGAGGGCCAGCGACAGCATGAGTTCGCTGTTTCTCCCGCCCTTGCCGTAGCGGTCATTGGAAATCGTCACCGTCGTCTCGCCACCGGAGAGGATCACCACCGGCCGGGCGAAGGGGCGGTTTCGCTCCTTCACCTCCCGCGCGATCGCGGCATGCATACGGCCGATGTCGCGGGCCTCGCCCTCGATGGCATCGGAGAGGATGACGGCGGGGACGCCGAGGTCTTCCGCCTTGTGCGCGGCCGCCTCCAGCGAGACGCGGGCGGAGGCGATCACGTGGACCTGGTTGCGGGCAAAGACCGGGTCGGCCGGATCCGGCGCGTCGGCGGCTTCGGTTTTCAGATGGGCCACGACGGCCGCGGGGAGATGCATCCCATATTCGGCGACGATCGCCAGCGCCTCCGCGGCAGAGGATTTCGACGGCACGGTCGGCCCCGAGGCAACGAAGGCGGGATCGTCGCCGGGCACGTCGGAGACGATCAGGCTGACGACGCGGGCCGGCGCACAGGCTGCGGCCAGGCGTCCGCCCTTGATGCGCGAGACATGTTTTCTCACCACGTTCATCGCCGAGATCGGTGCGCCGGAGGCGAGCAGCGCCTTGTTGACGGCGATCTCGTCGGCGAGCGTCAGCCCATTCGGCGGGGCGGGCAGCAACGCAGAGCCGCCGCCAGAGATCAGCGCGACGACGAGATCGTCCTCGCTGAGGCCTTCGACCCTCTTCAACAGGGCATCCGACGCCCGCAATCCGGCCTCGTCGGGAACCGGATGCGCCGATTGCAGGACCGCGATGCGCTGGCACGGTTCGACAGGGCCGTGGCGCGCGACCACCAGCCCATTGAGCGGGCCATCCCACAACTTCTCGAAGGCAGCCGCCATCTGGCTCGCCGCCTTGCCGGCGCCGATGACGATCGTGCGGCCCTTGGGTCTTTCCGGAAGATGCGCCCTGATCGCCGCATAGGGGTCGGCGGCATGGACCGCCGCCTCGAAAAGCGATGTCAGGAAGGCGCGTGGGTCGGTCAGGGTCACGAATTCTGGTCCGCTATCTCGATGTCATAGACCAGAAGGCCGTCGAGGCCGCCGACGGCGTTGTCGACGATCCTGGCGCAGGTCTTCTGGTGTTCCGGATCGGCAAGATAGGCGTCCCGCGCCGCCGGTCCATCGAAATCGACGACAAAGCCCTCACCATAGCCCTTGTCCATGCCGACCTCCGGGCTGACATTGTCGCCGATATGGGCGGCCAGAAAGCCGGGCAACCGCGATTTCAGCGCGGCGATCTCGGCATAGATTGCCGCCTTGGTTTCCTTCGTCGTTTCGGGCTTGAAGCGGATGAAGACGCAGTGCCGGATCATGGAAGGCCCTATCGGATGTTCGCCCGCGCCCGTGGGCGCTGGTCGTTGCGTTCATGGGTGAAGACCGCCGGCGGCAGGGGTGCGCGATCGCGGATGATGTCGGCACCCTTTTCGCCCACCATGATGGTCGGCGCATTGGTATTGCAGGAGGGAACCCGCGGCATGACCGAACTGTCGCAGACGCGAAGGCCCTCAAGCCCGTGCACCTTGAGGTCCAGCCCGACCACCGCCATGGCGTCGCTGCCCATCTTGCACGTGCCGACCGGATGGTGATCGGTCTTGGCATTGGCGCAACCGTAGTCGAACAGTTCCTCGTCGGTCATGACCTTGGGACCGGGCAGGCGCTCGGCCATGATGTAAGGCTTCAGCGCCGCCTGCTGGAAGATCTCGCGGGCGATCTTCAGCCCCTCGATCGACATCCTGCGGTCGTGCGGGTCCTCCCAGTAGTTCGGGTCGATCAGCGGCGCTGCCGCCGGGTCGGAGGATGATAGACGCACCGTGCCGCGCGAGCGCGGATGGAGATAGGCGGAATTGAGCGTCACGCCGGCATTCTTCAGCTTTTCGACGCCTGCCTCGATGCCGGAGCCGAGACCGAGATGGAACTGGATGTCCGGCGAGCGCGCCTGCGGATCGGCATACCAGAAGCCGCCCGTCTCGAAGAGCGAGGAGGCCACCGGCCCGGTGCGGAACAGCACATATTCGATGCCGGCCCATAGCGTGCGATGGAGTTTCGCCACGCCGTCATAGGTGTGGTCGCCGGTGCATTCGGAAATGACGAAGAGGTCGAGGTGGTCCTGCATGTTGGAACCGACGCCCGGCAGGTCATGCCGGACATCGACGCCCACAGACTTCAGCTGATCGGCCGGGCCGATGCCCGATTGCTGGAGCAGTTTCGGCGAGCCTATAGCCCCGGAGGAAACCAGCACCTCCCGCTCGGCGCGGATCGTCTCGACACCCCGGCCGGTGACAACCTCGACGCCGACGGCGCGCGTGCCTTCCAGCACGATGCGGGCGACGCGGGCGCCGGTGCGGATCGTCAGGTTCTTGCGATCCTTGATCGGCGACAGATAGGCGAGCGAGGCGGAGGAGCGGCGGCGATTGCGCTGGGTCAGCTGGTAGAAGCCGACGCCGGCCTGCTGCTTTCCATTGAAGTCATGATTGTATGGGATGCCGAGTTCCTGGCCGGCGCGGATATAGGCGTCACAGATCGGCAGGGCCGAAACCGGCATGGAGACGCCGAGCGGGCCGCCATAGGAATGGAAGTCGTCGGCAAAACGCTGGTTGTCCTCGGCGCGCTTGAAATAGGGCAGTACGGAGCGATAGTCCCAGCCCTCGCAGCCGTCCTCGGATGCCCAAAGATCGTAGTCGGCGGCGTTGCCGCGGGTATAGAGCTGGGCGTTGATCGAGGAGCCGCCGCCGATGACCTTGGCCTGGGTATAGCGCAGCACGCGGCCCTTCATGTGCTTCTGCGGCACGGTTTCCCAGCCCCAACTGGCGACGCCCTTGGTCATCTTGGCAAAGCCCGCCGGCATATGGAACAGCGGATTCCAGTCGCCGCCGCCCGCCTCGAGCAACAGAACCTTGACATCCGGGTCCTCCGACAGACGGTTGGCGAGCACGCAGCCGGCCGGCCCGGCGCCGGTGATGATGTAGTCGTAGGTCATCGCATCTTCCTCAAGTCATTCGTCCACCCTCCCCTTGAGGGGGAGGGTCGGCACGTAGTGCCGGGGTGGGGTGAACGCACACGCAATCGGACGGTCACCCCCACCCGCGGCTACGCCGCGACCTCGCCCCTCAAGGGAGAGGCAAAATCACAGCCTTCCGATCGACAGTCCGCCATCGAGATCGATCACCGAGCCCGTGGCAAAGGCGAAGCGGCCGGAGGCAAGCGCCGAGACCACGCCGCCAATGTCGTCCGGTTCGCCCCAGCGCTTCATCGGCACCAGGCCGTCCGCGATCAGCGCGTCATACTTGCCGGCCACGCCGGCGGTCATGTCGGTGCGGATGATGCCGGGGCGGATCTCGAACACGCCGATGCCCTTTTCCGCGAGATAGAGGGCAAGCCCCTTGCTGAAGGCCGAAAGGCCGGCCTTGCTCATGCAGTAGTCGAGGCGTTCCGGTGAACTGAGTTCCGCCGAGACGGAGGTGATGTTGACGATCGCGCGCGCTGCGGCAGGTGCCGCCTGCGCCAGCATGGCCTTCAGCACCGCCTGGGTGAAGAACACCGTGCCGCGCAGGTTGGTGGCGATGATGCGGTCGAAATTCTCCGGCGTCAGCCCGAGGAAATCGCCGCGCACGACCGAACCCATGCCGGCATTGTTGACGAGGCAGTCGATCCGGCCGAATCGGGCCATGATCTTCTCGACCGTCGTCGCATGGCCGGCGGCCTCGGCGAGGTCGGCCTCGAAATAGGCGGCCTCGACGCCCCTTGTTTCGAGATCGACCAGCACGCCGTCTTCCGCGGCCAGCGGCCCGAGCCCGGTGACGGCAAGGTCGAAGCCATCGGCAGCCAGCGCCCGGGCGACGCCGAGGCCGATGCCGCGCCGGCCGCCGGTGACGATGGCGAGAGGACGGGAACGGGTCATGCGGCAAGGTCCTCCCTGCGGATATGGGTCGCGACGCGCAGCGCCTGGGCGGCAATCGTCAGGGCCGGATTGACGGCTGCCGAGGTCGGCAGGCAGGCGGCATCGACGACGAAGAGGTTGGGATGATCGCAAGCCCGGCACCAGACGTCGAGCGGGGCTTTCGCCGGATCATCGCCGATCCGCACAGTGCCGCATTGATGCGAGGGTGTGCGCTTGTCGAAAGGGCGCGACAGCACGATCGGGAAGCCGGCCGCCTTGAGGGCGCGTTTCAGGTGGGCGACGAGATCGAGATGGGCATCCCAGTTGGTGCGGTGCCATTTGAGGATGATCCGCTCGCCATCGACCATAACGCGGCTTTCCGGATGGGGAATGTCCTCGCTCATGGCGTAGAAGTCGATGGCGTGGCGGGACACGCTGTCCAGCAACCATTCCGGCACTTTGGGCATGTTGGCCTTGAGGATCTGGCCGGAGACGCGGCCGAGCAGCTGGACATTGCCGAGCGGCGCCCCGCCCTTGCCGTCCGAGAGATAGAAATCGTTGAAGCCGAAGGTCTTCTGGTAGACCGAGGTGTTGCGGTAGAGGGGCGAGATCGCCAGCACGGCGCTCGAATTGTGGTTCATGAAGTTGCGGCCCACCTGGTCGGAGGAGTTCGCCAGACCGCGCGGATGGCGATCGTTCGCCGAGCGCAGCAGGAGGGCCGCCGACTGCACGGCGCCGGCCGAAAGAATGACGAGGCGGGGGGCGATCCGTTCCGCGACGCCATCGCGCAGCACATGCACGGCGACGATGCGGCGGCCGTCCTCGGAGGTTTCCAGCCGCGTGACGCGCGAGCGGACCTGCAGCGTGACATTGGCGTGCTGGAGCGCCATGGCCAGCGCCGTCGTCTCTGCATCCATCTTGCCGTCCTGGGCGTTCGGATGCGCATCCCACGGGGTCTTCGCCTTCGCAAGCCAGCGGTCGAGATCGAGGCCGAGCGGCAGGGAATAGGGGTGCAGACCGTTGTCTTTCAGCTTCCGGCGCACCGCGGCGATGGCCGGTTCGTCGGGCACCGGCGGGAAGGCATAGGGCGCCGAATGTACGGGCTCGGTCGGATCCTCGCCGAGCGCACCGTGCACCTGATAGAGCCGCTCCGCCTCGGTGTACCAGGGCTCCAGCTCTTCGTAAGGGAAGGGCCAGGCCGGCGAGACGCCCTCGCGATGCTTCATCTCGGCGAAGTCCTCGGCGCGGTAGCGCACCAGAACCGCGCCATAGAATTTCGAATTGCCCCCGACATTGTAGTAGTTGCCGGGATTGAAGGCGGTGCCGTCGGCCTCGTACCACATCTCCTTCGGGCGGAAATGGCCGCGCTGGAAGATCGCCCGCTGGTCGCGGTTTTCCGGCCGGTCGGCAATATGGTCGCCGGCCTCGAGGATCAGGATCCTGGCGCCGGACGACGCAAGCCCGGCGGCAACCGTCGAGCCGCCGATCCCCGAGCCGATGATGACGATGTCGGGCGTGGTTGTCATGGCCGTGCTCAGGCGATCCGGCTTTGCGTCTTCGGATCGAAGAAGACCGCCTTGTCGAGATTGAAGGCGAGCTTGGCCATCTGGCCGGCGGCGATGCGGGCATCGGCCCTCAGACGCGCGACGACTTCCTTGCCGCCGAGCTTGGTGACGGCGAAGGTGTCGGAACCGGCGGGTTCCACCACCTCGATCAGGCATTCGCCCTCGACCAGGGTCCGGGCGTTGCGGTCGGAACCGTCCGGGTCCGTCAGCGCCTCCGGGCGGATGCCGAACACCACGTCACGGCCGGCATGGGCGGCGAGCGCCGCCTTGTCGGCAGCAAGCGGCAGGGACAGCGGCGTGCTGCCCGGACGGTCGAGCGTGATCGCCAGGCCACCCGCGCCATTTTCGACTCTAGCCGTCAGCAGGTTCATCGCCGGAGACCCCATGAAATCGGCGACGAACATGTTGGCGGGGTTGTTGTAGATTTCCGCCGGCGAGCCGAACTGCTGCAATACGCCGTCCTTCAGCACGGCGATCTTGGTCGCCAGCGTCATCGCCTCGATCTGGTCGTGGGTGACGTAGACGATGGTGGTCTTCATGCGGGCATGCAGGCGCTTGATCTCGGTGCGCATGTCGACGCGCAGCTTGGCATCGAGATTGGACAGCGGCTCGTCAAACAGGAAGACCTGCGGGTTGCGCACCAGGGCGCGGCCCATGGCGACGCGCTGGCGCTGGCCGCCCGAAAGCTGGCTCGGCTTGCGGTCGAGCAGATGGCCGATCTGCAGCATCTCGGCCACGCCGGCGATCGCCTTTTCGCGCTCTTCCTTTGGAACCTTGCGGATCTCCATGCCGAAGGCGATGTTCCCGGCCACCGTCATGTTCGGGTAGAGCGCGTAGGACTGGAACACCATGGCAATGTCGCGCTTCGACGGCGGCAGGCCGGCGACGTTGCGGCCATTGATGGAGATTTCGCCGGACGTGATCGGCTCCAGCCCGGCAATCGTGTTGAGCAGGGTCGACTTGCCGCAGCCGGACGGGCCGACCAGCACGAGGAAGCCGCCCTCCTCGATCTCGAGATTGATGTCCTTCAGGATCTCGAGCGCGCCGTAGGACTTGCGGAGGTGAGAAATCTGCAGAAACGACATGATGGTTATCCTTTCACGGCGCCGGACATCAGGCCGCGCACGAAATATCGCCCGGAAACGATATAGACGATGAGGGTGGGCAGGGCAGCGAGGATCGCGCCCGCGAAGTGGACATTATACTCCTTGACCCCGGTCGAGGACGAAACGAGGTTGTTGAGCGCAACCGTCATCGGCGTCGAGGAGGCGCCGGAGAACGAGGCGCCGAACAGGAAGTCGTTCCAGATATTGGTGAACTGCCAAATGACCGAAACGACGATGATCGGGCCGGAGGACGGCAGGAGAATGCGGCGGAAGATCTGGAAGAAGCTCGCGCCGTCGATCTGTGCCGCTCGCACCAGCTCGGTCGGGAAGGCCTCGTAATAGTTGCGGAAATAGAGCGTGGTGAAGCCCAGGCCGTAGATCACATGCACCATGATCAGGCCCCAGATCGATCCGGCGAGGCCCAGGATGCCGAGGATGCGGGCCATCGGGATCAGCACGATCTGGAACGGGATGAAGCAGGACAAGAGCAGCAGCCCGAAGAAGACGTTGGAGCCCGGGAAGCGCCACTTGGTCAACACATAACCGTTGAGCGCGCCAATGATCGTCGAGATCGCCACGGCCGGCACGACCATCAGGATCGAGTTGATGAAGAAGGGCTTGAGGCCCGTCGGCTGCACGCCGATCTGCGCGGTCGACCAGGCCGACAGCCAGGGCTCGATCGTCCAGACCTTCGGCAGGTTGAGCATGCCACCCTGGCGGATCTCCTCCAGGGGCTTCAGCGAATTCACCACCATCACGTAGAGCGGCAGCATGTAGTAGACGGCGAACAGGATGAGCGCCGTGTAGATCAGCGCCCGCGTCAGGCGGCCGTGCGAGATGACATTGTCGGGGCTCGACGCGCTCATCAGCGTTTTCCTCCGCGGATTTCGGAATAGAGGTAAGGCACGATGATCGAGAAGATCATGATCAGCATGATGATCGCCGAGGACGCGCCGATGCCCATCTGGTTGCGGGTGAAGGTATAGGAATACATGAAGGTGGCCGGCACCTCGGTCGCCTGCCCCGGCCCGCCGCCGGTCAGCGCCACGACGAGGTCGTAGGCCTTGATGGCGAGATGGGCGAGCACGACGAAGGCCGAAAGGAAGACCGGGCGCATCAGCGGGATGATGATGCGGCGATAGACGGTGGCGGTGGAGGCGCCGTCGATCTGCGCGGCCTTGATGATCTCATTGTCGACGCCGCGAAGTCCCGCCAGGAACATGGCCATGACGAAGCCGGAAGACTGCCAGACGGCGGCGATCACCACGCAGTAGATGGCGTAGTTGCGATCCTTGATCCAGTCGAAGGCGAAGCTTTCCCAGCCCCAGAGGTGCATGGTGTTCTCCAGCCCGATACCCGGATCGAGGAACCACTTCCACGCCGTGCCGGTGACGATGAAGGAAAGCGCCATCGGATAGAGATAGATCGGTCGCAGAAGCCCCTCGGCGCGGATCTTCTGGTCGAGCAGGATGGCAAGCCCGAGGCCCAGCACCGAGCAGATGACGATGTAGAGCGAGGCGAAAATGCCGAGATTGCCGAGCGCACGCCACCAGTGCGGCAGCGCCCAGAGCTTGGTGTAGTTGGCGAGGCCGACGAAATTGTAGGACGGCAGCATCTTGCTGTCCGTCATCGACAGGAAGCCCGTATAGGCGATGAAGCCGTAGACGAAGACGAGCACGATAAGGAAACTGGGTGCCAGCACGAGCTTTGGCAAAAGCTCCTGCAGCCGGCTGCGGCTGTCCATGGTCGTTACCACCGTTGACTATCAGGTTGTGAACTGCGGGGGCTTGCCCCTCACCCTAACCCTCTCCCCGCAAGCGGGGAGAGGGGACGGAGACGCTGCGGCATCTGTCCTTCTCCCCGTTTACGGGGAGAAGGTGCCGGCAGGCGGATGAGGGGCACATGCCCCTACAACCCGTGGCTTACTTTGCGCCCTCGACGGCAGCCGCCAGTTCCTTGACGGCTTCGTCAGAGTTGAGTTCGCCGTTGAACGCACGGGTGACGACGTCGTAGATGGCGTTCTTCACCGAGGCCGGGTTGGCGTGGCCATGGGCCATGGAACCGAACAGCGAACCGTTGGTGTTGGCTTCCGCCAGATCCTTGATCGCCTTCTTGCCGCAATCGTCGAAGGCTTCGTCCGACACGTCGGTGCGGGCCGGGGCCGAACCCTTGACCACGTTGAAGGCCGACTGGAAGGTCGGGCTCTCGATGGCCGATGCCATGGCCAGCTGTGCCGGCACCTTGTCGTCGGCGACCTTGAACATGGCGAACTGGTCGGAGTTGAAGGTGACGGAGCCCTGCGTTCCGGGGAAGCGCATGCAGACGAAGTCGGAGCCCGGCTTCTTGCCGGCCTTGATGAATTCGCCCTTGGCCCAGTCGCCCATGAACTGAACGCCGGCCTTGCCTTCGATAACCATGGCGGAAGCGAGGTTCCAGTCACGGCCGGAGAAGTTGTCGTCAACGTAGGAACGCAGCTTCGCCAGACGGTCGAAGGCTTCCTTCATCTTGTCGCCGGAAAGTGCTGCCGGGTCGAGATCGATGAAGGCCTGCTTGTAGAAATCATTGCCGAGCGAAAGCACGACGGCGTCGAAGATCGTCGCGTCCTGCCAGGGCTGGCCACCATGGGCGACCGGGGTGATGCCCTGCGCCTTGAAGTTGTCGAGCAATGCCACCAGTTCTTCCCAGCTCGTCGGCTCCTTGCCGCCGGCCTTGTCGAGTGCGGCCTTGTTGATCCACAGCCAGTTGGTGGAGTGGACGTTGACCGGGGCGGCGATCCAGTGGCCGTCATACTTGGAGAACTGCTGCAGGGCGGTCGGGATGACCTTGTCCCAGCCTTCCTTGGCAGCGACTTCGTCGAGATTGCCGAGTGCGCCTTCCTTGGCCCAGTCGAGAATGTCGAAGCCGAGCATCTGCACGGCGGTCGGCGCATTGCCGGCCGTGACGCGGGCACGAAGCACCGTCATCGCTTCCGTACCGCCGCCACCGGCGACGGGCATGTCGGTCCAGGAAATGCCCTTGCTTTCAAGATCCTTCTTCAGGACGTCGAGGGCCGCGGCTTCGCCGCCCGAAGTCCACCAATGCAGGACTTCGACATTGTCGGCGGCCCGGGCAATGCCGGCTGCCATCGTGGCGATCAGGGCTGCTGCAGTCGTGGTAGTCAAGAACTTGCGCATCGTATTCCTCCCGTTTGCAAGTCGATGCGGCGGAACTCCTCCCCGCCGTTTGGATGGATCAGGCATCTTCGCGCCAGGTCCGGTATTTCATGCGGTCTCCCACCGCAGGGGGTATTTAAGAAGTCATAACTTGACCAACGTCAAGAACACCGAAACACATTTTTAAATCGATTGAACACTCTGTATTCCGGGCCTTTTTCACCGGGGCATCCACCAGCCGGTGCGCGCGCCGATATGCATGTTGAGGGTCTTGGTCTCGGTGTAGTCCTCGACCGCGTGGCGGCCGAGTTCACGTCCCAGCCCCGACTGGCGATAGCCGCCGAAGGGCAGTTCCGAGGCGCCATCCATGAAGGTGTTCATCCAGACCGTACCGGCGCGGACCTTGCGGCCGACCGTCAAGCAGGTGTCGAAGTCGCGGCTCCAGACCCCGGCCGACAGGCCGTAGTCGATGGCATTGGCGATGCGGATCGCCTCGTCCGAGGTCTCGAAGGTCAGGACGGACAAGACCGGACCGAAGACTTCCTCGCGGGCGACCGCCATGTCCGGGGTCACCTTGTCTAGGATGGTCGGAGTCATGAACTGGCCCATGCCGAAATCGATGGTCGAGCCGCCATAGGCGACGTTGGCGCCGCCGGCCGCAGCCCCGGAAACATAGCCGGAGATCTTTTCCAGATGCTGCGGGGTGATGATTGCGCCGACCTGGGTCGTCGGGTCGAGCGGATCGCCGACCTTGACGGCATTGGAAAGCTCGGCGATCCGGGCCACCACATCGTCGGCGATGCTCCTGTGCAGGATGAGGCGCGAGCCGGCATTGCAGCATTCGCCGGCATTGAACCAGGCACCGAACACGGCGGCGTCGATGAAAGCCTCCAGATCGGCGTCGGGAAAGACGATCTGCGGGTTCTTGCCGCCGAGTTCGAGCGAGACCTTCTTCAGCGTCTGGGCCGCGTTGGCCATGGTCAGACGGCCGACGCCGGTCGAGCCGGTGAACGAGATCATGTCGACCGCGGGATGGGTGGTCATCGGCGCACCGACCTCCGGGCCGGTGCCGACCACGATGTTGACGACGCCGGCGGGCACGCCGGCCTCGATCAGGATTTCGCCGAGCACCAGGGTCGAGCCGGAGGTGAGTTCGGACGGCTTGACGACGCAGGTGCAGCCAGCCGCAAGCGCGAAGGGCAACTTCTGGCCGACGATCAGGAAGGGGAAGTTCCACGGTGTGATGATCGATACCACGCCGATCGCCTCGCGCAGCACGACACCAAGCGTGCCGTCGCCAAGCGTGTTGTAGCTTTCGCCGTGCAGGTCGCGGGCAAGGGCCGCGGCATAGCGCCAGATGTCCACGGCGCCGGCGATCTCGCCCTTGACCTGCGTGATCGGCTTGCCGGCTTCGACGGCATCGAGATAGGCGATCTCGTCCAGCCGTTCCTCGATCAGGGAGGCCGCCTTCAGCAGGATGCCGGAGCGTTCCGCGGCCGTCATGCGCGGCCAGGGACCATCGTCGAAGGCCTTGCGGGCGGCAAGGATGGCACGCTCCGCGTCCGCGGCGCTTGCCTGCTGGTAGCGGCTGACGACCACGCCGTGGCCGGGGGCGACGCGCTCCAGCGTGCGGCCGTCGGTACCGGCGCCCCATTTGCCGTCGATCAGCATGGAGAATTCGCGAACCGTCGCGTCTTCGATCGTCCTGGGCGTGACGAGTACCGGCATTACCATTCTCCCTTGAATTCGGCGGCGCGTTTTTCCCTGAAGGCGGACACGCCTTCCTTCAGGTCGCCGGTCTTGGCCACCAGGATCGACCCCAGTGCCTCGACGGCCGCGCCATTGTCCTCGCCGCCGGCGATGGACAGCATGAGTTTCGAAATCTCGACGGCCGCGGGGCCGCGTGCCGCAATCCGCGCGGCATAGTCTTTGGCGGCGTTCAGCGCTTCGCCGGTATCGACCACGAGGTCGACCAGACCGTTGGCGCGCGCCCCTTCGGCTACGAACATTTCGCCGCCCAGCACCATGCGCCGCACGATCTGCGCGCCGAAGCGGCGCACCAGCCTCTGCGTGCCCGACCAGCCAGGCACCATGCCCAGGGACGTTTCCGGCAGGCCGATCTTCGCCTGGCGTTCGGCGATGCGGATGTCGGCGGCGCCGGCGAGTTCCAGCCCGCCGCCCAGCGCATGGCCGTTCATCGCGGCGATCACCGGCATGCGCAGCGTCGCCAGCCGGTCGAAGATCCGGTGGCCATGGCGCACCCAGCGATGGCCGAATTGTTCGGGCTGCATGCCGCCCCAGGCGGCGATGTCGCCACCGGCGGAGAAGGCCTTGCCCTCGCCGGTCAGGATGACAACGCGAACGGCACTGTCGGCCTCGACGCGATCGAGAATGGCCGAAAGCTCGGCGAGCATGTCGAGGTCGAGCGCGTTGAGCTTGTCGGCGCGCGCCAATGTGATGGTGGCGATGGAATCGTCAACGGCAAGCCGGATGCGGGGTTCAGTCATGGGACACCTCCAGCACCCGCCTCGGCTTTTGCGGAAGTGTCAGGCCGATCGGCGCATCGCGGAACAGCTCGTGATCCATGCCCTTGAGATCCGGCGAGATGATCAGCGGGAATTCCGACTGGGCGAGGATCTGGCTTTCGAGATCGATGCCCGGCGCGATTTCGGTGAGCACGATGCCGTCCGGCGTCAGCTTCATCACGCAGCGCTCGGTGACATAGGTGATGTCCTGGCCCTGGCTGATGGCACGATGGCCGGAGAAGGTCACGTGTTCGACCTCGTTGACCAGCTTCTTCAGCTTGCCTTCCTTGTCGACGACCAGGCGGCCATCCTCGAGCGAGAGCTTGGCGCCGGCATTGAACATGCCCGAGAAGACGATTTTCCTGGCCCGGGCCGTAATGTCGACGAAGCCGCCGGCGCCGGCCGTCACATGCGGGCGGAAGGCGAGCTTGGAGACGTTGACCGAGCCGTCGCGGCCGATCTCGAGGAAGGAGAGCAGCGAGGCGTCGAAGCCACCACCCTGAAAGTAGGTGAACTGGTAGGGCGACGGCATGTAGCCGTCGGCGTTCGAGGCGCAGCCGAAGGCGAAATCCAGAAGCGGCACGCCGCCGACGGCACCCTGCTCGATCACCCAGGTGACCGCGCCGTGCAGGCCCTCTTCGAGCAGGATGCGCGGCACGTTGGCGGAGATGCCGAAGCCGAGATTGACGCAGCTTCCGGCTTCCAGCTCCTGCGCCACGCGGCGGGCAATGACCTTCTGGATGCCGAATTCCGGCAGATGGAAGCTGTCGAGCGGGCGGAAGATCTCCCCCGAGATCGCCGGATCGTAGAGCGTCTGAGTCGTCTGCTTCTGGTCCGGATCGACGATGACATAGTCGACGAGCATGCCGGGCACGCGCACGTCATGCGGCTTCAGCGAGCCGTCCTTGGTCAAACGCTTGACCTGGGCAATGACGATGCCGCCATTGTTGCGGGCGGCGAGCGCCTGGTCGAGGCCGCCGAGATAGGCGCCCTCGTGCTCATAGGTGAGGTTGCCGCGCTCGTCGGCGGTCGTTGCGCGAATGATGGCGACCTGCGGAACGATCGCCGGGAAATAGAGCCATTGCTCGCCTTCGAACTCGATCTTCCTGACGACCGGCTTCTCGGCCGCGGCCGCATTCATGGCGCAGCCCTGGCGGTCCGGATCGACGAAGGTTTCGAGACCGATCTTGGTGATCACGCCCGGCCGCTTGGCGGCCGCCTCGCGGTGCATGTCGAACAGGATGCCGGAGGGGATGTTGTAGGCGGGGATCTCGTTTCCGCTGACCATCTGCCAGATGAGCGGCGGTTCGGAGGTCGAAGGGCCGGAGGGATAGGAGCCGCCGATGATGCGCGCCAGAAGTCCCTTGCGGGCGATATGGTCGATGCCCTTGATGCCGCTCATGTCGCCGGCGGCGATCGGATGAAGCGTCGTCAGGTTCCGCGGATGGCCGGTCGCTTCGAAGCGTTCGCCGATCGCCTTCAGCATCAGGTCCGGGCAGCCGAGGCCGCTCGACGACGAGACGGAGACGATGGCGCCATCGGGGATCAGGGCGGCGGCTTCGGCCGGGGTGATCTGCTTGCTCATGGTCCTGCTCAAAGTCCGGTTTCAATCTTGACAGCCGCGCCGCTGGCGGCCGACTTGACCACCGCGAGACCGGTCGCCAGCGACCAGAGGCCATCTTCGCCCGTGGCCGATGGTTTGCCCTTGCCGGCGATCGCGGCATGGAAATTGTCAATCGCCCGGGAGTAGAGATCCTGCTGGTCGAGCGGCAGTTCGCGTTCGCCCTCGGCATTGCGCAGCACGACGCTGCCGACGGGGCGCTGGGTCATGACATTGCGGGCGATCAGCGATCCTTCCGTGCCATGCACCTCGAAGCCGGTTTCGGCGAATTTCGTCGTGAAGGAATCGTGGAACTGGGCAATCAGTCCCGACTTGAAACGCATGACACCCATGACGCCATCTTCGAGGCCGGACTGGCCCATGCCGGCCGACTGGCTGAAGGCGGTCACTTCCACCGGGTCGTCGTTGAGGACGAAACGCAGGGTGTCGGCATCATGCACGGTGATGTCGAGGATCACGCCGCCGCCGGCCTCCGGCCGATCGAGCCGCCAGCCCTGCAGGTGGGGCGGCAGATAGACGGCATGGAAGACGCGGGCGGCCAGCGACCTCCCGATCCGCCCTTCGGCGATCGCCGCGCGCATGGCACGGTGGCTTGCGGCATTGCGCAAATGGTGATTGGTGGCGAGAACGACACCGGCCTTGCGGGCCTCGGCGATCATCATTCGCGCGTCGTCGAGGGAGAGCGCCAGCGGCTTTTCGCAAAGCACGTGCTTGCCGGCACGGGCAGCCGCAATGGCTTGGTCGCGATGCAGTTCGTTGGTGGTCGAAATGTAGACGGCGTCGATCGCCGGATCATTGACGATCTCGCCGAGTGTCGCAGCGACACGGGCGATACCGTTTTCCGCGGCATAGGCGCTGCCGCGTTCGGCATTGCTGCTCAGAACGGATGCCAATTCGCCGCCATTGGCGCAGATTGCTCCGATGACCCATTCGCGTGCGATCGTGCTTGCGCCGATCAGGCCCCAGCGAACCATGCTTCCTCCTCCCGCGCCGGCCTCCCGGCCGCGCCGAATTTCATTTCCTCAAAGCGCGACGGTCGCCGCGCCCTCCATTGTCAAGCCGCCGATATGGCCCTCTCCCAGGGCATCCTCTGCGCCGCAACTGCGGCGAACCACCAGGTGCGCCGGGCTGATGACGGCCTCGGGCTCCACCTTTCCGGCATTGATCTGTTTCAGCAGCAGCTGCGCCGCGCGTCGGCCCATGCCCTGCGGGTCGATCGATACCGTGGTCAGCGCCGGCACCGCCGTCTTTGCCTCGATCACGTCATCGAAGCCGACGACGGCGAAATCCGCGCCCGGATCGAGCCTGACCTTGCGCAGGCCGTCGCAGACGCCGAAGGCAACCGCATCGTTGAAGCACAGCGCCGCCGTCGGGCGATTGGCGAGAGCCAGACAGCGCTCGATCGCCACCATGCCGCCGACGCGCGAAGGGGCGGAGGCCATGACCAGATCGTCGCCGCAATCGAGACCGGCTGCACGCAGCGCCTCGCGATAGCCGCCAAGGCGCTCGGAGAAGACGGTCGTGTCCGGAAAACCACCCAGGAAAGCGATGCGGCGATGGCCAAGCGAAATCAGATGTTCGACCGCGGCCCTGGCGCCGGCGGCATTGTCCGACAGCAGCGAGGAGACCCGCGCGCCCGGCACGTTGCGCACCACGGCGACCACCGGAATGCCGGCCGCAGCCAGCGGCTTTAGGTCGGCGGCGGCCGTGCCGCGCGCCGGAGAGATGATCAGGCCGGAAATACCATGCTCGCGCATCGAGTTGACGACCTCGCGCTGGCGATCCGGGCTTTCCGCCGAATTGGCGAGGAACTGGACAAAGCCGGCGGACTGGACCGTCATGTCGATGCCGACGGCAAGCTCGGCGAAGAAGCTGTTGGTCAGGTCGTTGACGACCACGCCGATGATCTTCGACTTCGCGTTCGACTGGCGCAGATTGGCCGCGCCGCGATTATAGACGTAACCGAGTTCGCGGATCGCCGCATTGACCCTGGCGCGCGTTCCCTCGTTGACCAGCGGGCTACCCTGCAGGACGAGAGACACCGTCGACTTCGACACGCCAGCGGCGCGTGCGATGTCGATGACCGTCACCCTTTCTCCCATCTGCAGATCCTCCCGAATTTCAATCTGGATTGGACTCATAATTGGAACGATCCAAATCTGTCAAGCGGGAAAGGTGAATTTCCTTTAATCGTGATGGATGGCACGGCCGCACGCGACCATTTTCGCGCCACTCCAACTGTTTAAATTGCTTTTTCTGATCATTTTGTCGGACGCCTTCTCTATTATGTCGGCTCAAGCGGCGCTCCAATACGCCGAAATACGCCACTGCCAGCACTTGTCATTTGGAACGATCTAAATTATTGAGCAATCGAAACATGGAGGAGGAAGCCATGATGCAGACCATTACCCTGCCGAAGATGGACGGTACGATCGAAGACTATCGCCTGGTCGGCACGCCCACGGCACGGCCCACAGAGCCGCCGCGCTTCAACCGCATCGCCTATGCCGCCGCGCACGTCGTCTCGGACCCGTTTCGCGATAGCGACCCCTGGGGCGCACCGGTGATCGACTGGGATCGCACCATGGCCTTCCGCCATCATCTCTGGAGCTTCGGCTTCAAGATCGCCGAGGCCATGGATACGGCGCAGCGCGGCCTGGGGCTCGACTGGGCGGGTGCGCAGGAACTCATCCGCCGCTCGCTGGCCGAAGCACACCACGTACCCGGCGCCGACCTCGCCTGTGGCGCGGGCACCGATCATCTCGCGCCTGCCGACGCCCGCTCGCTCGACGACGTGATCCGCGCCTACGAGACCCAGATGGGTTTCGTCGAGGCCAATGGCGGCCGAACCATCATGATGGCCAGCCGGGCTTTGGCGCGGGTGGCGAGATCGGCGAACGACTACCGCGCCGTTTATCGCCGTATCCTGCGCCAAGCGAAGGACAAGGTCATCCTGCACTGGCTGGGCAGCATGTTCGACCCGCAGCTCGCTGGCTACTGGGGCAGCGACAGCTTCGACGAGGCGCTTGATACCGTGATCTCGATCATCGGCGAGAACCGCGACAAGGTCGAAGGCATCAAGATCTCGCTGCTCGACAATGCCAAGGAGATCGCGCTGCGCAAACGGCTGCCCGAAGGGGTGCTGTGCTACACCGGCGACGACTTCAACTATGCCGACCTGATCGAGGACGGGCCGGACGGCTACAGCCACGCCCTGCTCGGCATCTTCGACGCGGTGGCCCCGCAGGCCTCGCATGCGCTCGCAGCGCTGGCGAGGGGCGATCGCGAGGAGTTCCGCAAGGTTCTGGCGCCGACCGTTCCGCTGTCGCGCAAGATCTTCGAGGCGCCGACGCAGTACTACAAGGCGGGCGTGGTGTTCATCGCCTGGCTGAACGGCCATCAGGACCACTTCACCATGCCGGCCGGCATGCAGTCGGCCCGCGGCATCCTGCATTATTGCGACGTCTTCCGCCTCGCCGACCAGGCCAATGTGCTCGACCAGCCGGAACTGGCGCTGCTGCGCATGGAAAGCTTCGTCGCCGTCAACGGCGGACGCTGAACGCCGCGTCCGCGGACCTGAACCGATCGAAGCCGTTTGCCGTATCCCGAGGATAGGGCAAACGGTTCGAGAGGTTTTCATGGAAGCGATCAGCACCACTCAGCAGGCGGACGCGAACAAAACGGCACCGCGCCGCATTGCGTGGATCACCGGCGCCAGCTCCGGCATCGGCCGCGCTCTGGCTTTGCGCCTCGCCCGCGATGGCTGGACCATTGCCGCGAGCGCCCGCGGCGTCGACGAGCTCGCTTCGCTGGCCGCCGAGGGCCGAGGTCGGATCGTCGCCCTCCCGCTCGACGTGACGGACGGCGAAGCGGTGAAGGCCACCTTCCGGGCGATCGGGACGGACCTCGGCCCCGTGGATCTCGCGGTGTTCGCCGCCGGCACCTATTTTCGTGACTATGCGGCGGATTTCGACAGCGGACGCTTCGGCACGATGGTCGGCCTCAATCTGATCGGCACGGCGCAGTGCCTGGAGGCCGTCATGCCCGCGATGATTGCGCGCGAGAGCGGACAGATCGCCGTCGTGGCCTCGGTGTCCGGCTATGTCGGCCTGCCGGGTGCGGCAAGTTATGGGGCGACGAAGGCGGCGCTCAATGTCATGTGCGAAGCCTTCCAGCCGGAGCTCGCCGCCCATGGCGTGCGGATTTCGATCGTCAATCCGGGCTTCGTCGACACGCCGCTCACCCGCAAGAACGATTTCCCCATGCCGTTCCTCGTCTCGGCCGAGTCGGCGGCCGACTCGATCGCCGATGGACTGGCGGCCGGCAAATACGAGATCGTCTTCCCGTGGAAAATGGCGGTCGCGATGAAGCTCCTGCACGCGCTGCCGGCGCGCCTGCGGTTCAGGCTGACGCGCCGGATGCTTCGATCGCCGGGTTGAGCGCTATCTGGTCTTGTCCAGACGGAACTGGACGACGTCGATCCGTCCCGTTCGAAAGCCCACGGCGCAGTAGTGAAGGTAGAAGCGCCAGAGCTTGTAGAACTTGCGGTCGAAACCGAGCGTCTCGATGGACGGCCAGTTGGCGACGAAGGCGTGGTCCCAGGCGATCAGCGTGCGATCATAGTCCCGGCCGAAGGCCAGCATGTGCCCGACGGTGAGGCCGGCCTGCCGGGCGCCTTCGTTGAAGGCCTCGACCGAGGGCAGCATGCCGCCGGGGAAGATGTAGGTCTGGATGAAGTCGGCATTGCGCCTATAGCTGTGGAAGCGGTCCTCGTGGATGGTGATGGACTGCACCATGGCACTGCCGCCCGGCTTCAGCCGGTCGCGCACCGCTTCGAAATAGACCGGCCAGTTCTCCTCGCCGACAGCCTCGAACATCTCGATCGAGACGATCTTGTCGAAACGGCCTTGGCAGTGGCGGTAGTCTTCGAGGCGAATATCGGCACGATCGGAAAGGCCGGCGCGCTCCAGCCGATCCTCGGCGAACTTCGCCTGCTCGACGGAAAGCGTCAGGCCCGTCACGCGGCAGCCGGTGGCACGGATCGCATATTCGGCAAAGCCGCCCCAGCCGCAGCCGATCTCCAGCACGTGGTCGTCCGGGCTGATCTCCAGCTCCTCGACGATGCGCGCGTATTTCGCCTCCTGCGCCTCGGCGAGGCTCTGCGTGTGGGCATCGAACAGGGCCGAGGAATAGGTCATCGTCCGGTCGAGCCAAAGTCTGTAGAAGTCGTTGCCGAGATCGTAGTGGAAGGAGATGTTTCTCCGGCTACCCTTCGGCGAATTGCGCCGCAGCCGGTGGCGCAGGCGGGCAATCCCGCCGATCAAAGCCGAGGGCGCCATCAGTCCGGAAAAGGCCTTCTCGTTGGCGACCGCCAGTTCCAGCACGGCGCCGATGTCGGGGCTGTCGACGTCACCGTCGATATAGGCGCGAGCAAAGCCCAGCGTGCCGCCGGCCATCAGCCGCAGCAGCACGCGCGGCCGGCGCACCATCAGCACCGCGGAGGGACCCAGCGCGCCACCCTTCACGACATGCTCCCCGCCGCCCTCGAACTGCAGGACAAGGCGCCCGACGACGATCCTGTCGGCCCAGTGGCACAACATCCGCTGCCAGATCGGGCGCGCCGCGGCGACCGTCGATATTCCCTGTTCGGCATGACTCATGGTTTTTCCATCCCATTCTTGAAAACGACAGTGCTGGCGATCCGCGCGTTCGCGGGCGTGTGACGATGGATCGGCACACGCTTCAGCCAGAGACGCAGGGCCTCCCAGTGGATTCCGGCCAGCACCTTGAGCGTCATCAGCGGATAGGCGACCAGCATGGCGGCGAGGGAGCGCGTCGAAAGCTCGCGTCTCTTGCCCGCGAAGGACGCAAAGAGCAGGAGACCCTCGCCGTCGCTCTCGCTGATATTGACCGTGACGGAGGGGCCGGGCGGCAGAATGCGAAACTGGTACGTGCATTCCATCGGAATGAACGGCGAGACATACATTTCCTTGGCGCAGGCGTGGGTGACGGCCTGCCCGTCGCCGGTAACCGGAATGACGTAGGTGTGCCGCTCCTTGAAGGTGTTGCAGACCTCGTAGAGGATGGCCGCAAGGGAACCGTCGGCCCTGTGGCAGAAATAGACCGTCAGCGGATTGAAGACGAAACCGAGGATGCGCGGATAGCACAGCATGCGGATCGCCATGCCGGGTTCGAACACCCCCGCGCGCTCGAGGTGTCCCTCGACCCAGGCGCGGAGCCCGCCGACGATTCCATCGCCATGATCGGTATCGCGCAGCGAGAAGACGGCGCGCCGGTTGTGGCCGAACAGGCCGAGGCTCTGATCGAGCCGCGGCAGTTCATCGAGGTCGATCAGCAGCGAGAACACGCTGTAGCGCAGCTTGTGCTGCCGCGGCCTGTGCCGGACATGCGATACGTGACCGGTATAGATGGCCGATGCCAGGGTCATTCCGCCGCCTCGAGTTGACGCACGTGGTCGATGCGTCCGGATTCGTTCTCGACCGACCATGGCCGGCGCACGCCGCCGAGCGCTTCCGCCACGGCAAGGCCCGCCTGAAGACCGTCCTCGTGGAAACCGCTGCCGAAATAGGCGCCGCAGAACCAGGTATTGCGGCGACCCTGCAGCTGCCAGAGGCGCCGCTGGGCGGCATTGGCCTTGAGATCGAACAGCGGATGCTCGTAGTCGAATGTCTGGATGACGTGTTCCGGATCGATGGCACGGCAGGGGTTGAGCGTAACGAACAAGGGCCGGGCCGGATCGAGCGACTGCAGGTGGTTCATCCAGTAGGTGACGCACAGGGCCTTGTTGCCAGCGTCGTCACGTTCGGCGATGTAATTCCAGCTCGACCAGACCTGGCGGCGTTTCGGCATCAATCGCGGATCGGAATGCAGCACGGCGACATTGCGGGTGTACTCGAATGCGCCGAGCGTCTCCTGTTCGGCGACATCCGCATCGCCGAGCAGTCTCAGCGACTGGTCGGCATGGGTCGCCAGCACGACGTCATCGAACCTGTCGGCATGGCCGGAAGCATCGGTCAGTTCGACGCCGAAGGTATCGCGGCGGATCTTTTGCACCGGCTGTCCAAGGCGCAGCTCTCCGGAGAAATCGGCGAGGATGCGCTTCACATATTCGCGACTACCGCCGGCCACGGTCCGCCAACGGGGCCGGTCGTCGAACGACAGAAGGCCATGATTGGCGAAGAAGCGGATGAAGGCATGCAGCGGATAGAGCCGCATCTCGCCGGCCGTCGTCGACCAGATCGCCGCGCCCATGGGCAGGAGGTGGTCCTCGATGAAGGACGCGCCGTAGCCGCTCGAGGCGAGGTAGTCGCCGAGGCTGACCGATGCGAGTTCGGGGCGCGAAAGCAGGGCCGGCGCCTCCTTGTAGAAGCGCAGGACATCCTTCAGCATGGACCAGAAGCGGGGCCGCAGCAGGTTGGACTTCTGGCCCAGCAGTCCCTTCAGGCCGGAGCCGGAATATTCGAAGGCCCCGCCGTCGATCGATGCGGCAAACGACATGCTGGAGGGTAGGGTCGGCACCGACAGATGGTCAAACAAGGCGACCAGGTTCGGATAGTTGCGGTCATTGTAGACGATGAAACCGGTGTCGACGGGAACATCGCCATCGCCAGAGCGCGCAAGGACGGTATTGGAGTGACCGCCCGGCCGGCCTTCCGCCTCATAGAGCACGACGTCGGCGCTACGGCTGAGAAGCCAGGCTGCGGACAGGCCCGAAATCCCGGACCCGACCACTGCAATCCTGCGCCTGCCCGATACTGCCACCTTGCCCAAGCCGGTATCCATGGAATGACCCTCGTTTCCTGTTCACTGCGCCACACTACGGGCAGCGACGCGAACCGGATCGATCGGGGGCGAAAAATTCGCGGCCGGTGATCCGGCCCGCGGCGAGGCCCGTAACGGCAATCATGACAAGAGCAGTTTTCATCTCGGCGGATCCTTGCCACAATGCTATGAGGCGTTATGCGCGGCAAACGAGTGCCGCGTCGCTCAATCACGGGAAGAAATCGGCTTTGGCGCGCGATACCGACGACGAGATTTCACAACGCAGCCTTTCACAGATGCTGGCGGCCGTGGGGCAGGACAGGGACATCGAAGCCTTCGAGGCGTTGTTCCGCCACTACG
This sequence comes from Allorhizobium sp. GW101-3B10, assembly GCF_059424725.1. Classification (NCBI taxonomy): domain Bacteria; kingdom Pseudomonadati; phylum Pseudomonadota; class Alphaproteobacteria; order Hyphomicrobiales; family Rhizobiaceae; genus Allorhizobium; species Allorhizobium sp. GW101-3B10. Next base: position 3,862,215 of record NZ_JBWKZR010000001.1, read on the forward strand.
GTCCGCGTGTTCGCGCCTACATGGCCAAGCTCGCCCGCGACGGTCAGGGCGCGGAAGAGCTGATGCAAGAAACCATGCTGGCGGTGTGGAACAAGGCGCATCAGTTCGATCCGGCCAGAGGCAATGTATCGAGCTGGATCTTCACGATTGCCAGAAACCTGCGCATCGACGCCTATCGCAAGGAAAAGCGGCCGGCCTTCGATCCAACCGATCCGGCCTTCGTGGCCGACGACGTGCCACCGGCCGATGTCGAATTCGAAGGACGCCAGGACGCCGATCGGCTTCGACGCGCCATGGAGACACTGCCGGCAGAACAGCTGGAACTGCTGAAGCTGTCTTTCTACAACGAGGCATCGCACAGCGCGATCGCCACGAAACTCGGCCTTCCGATGGGAACGGTGAAATCACGTATCCGTCTCGCCTTCGCCAAACTGCGCGCCGCGCTGGAGGAACGCGCATGAGCATTCAACACCATATCAGCGACGAACTCCTGCTCGCCTATGCCGCCGGCAACCTCGCCGAGGGCTGGAGCATTGCCATTGCCACCCATCTGGCGCTCTGCCCCTCCTGTCGGCGCCGGCTCGACTTCATGGAGCATGCCGGCGGCGAGATGCTGGAAATGGTCTGCAGCGAAGAAGCGGACGATACGAGCTGGGATGCGATGAAGGCGCGCCTTGCCGGCGGCACGCCATCGGCCACGCGCGCGGCGGCCAAGCCGGCCGCAACGTCCGGCGATATCGTCATTCCCGAGCCGTTGCGCTCCTATCTCGGCGGCGATCTGGCCGAGCTGAAATGGAAGGCGCTCGGCCGCGGCGCCTATCACATCCGCATCCCGACGGGCGATCGCGAAACGAGCGTCCGGCTTCTGAAGATCCCGGCCGGCAAGCCGGTGCCCGAGCATTCGCATGGTGGACGGGAGCTGACGCTGGTGCTGAAGGGCAGCTTCCAGGACGGCGGGTCGCTGTTCAAGCGCGGCGATCTGGAGGAAGCCGACGAAAACCTGCAGCACCAGCCGGTGGCGACGCCGGACGAGGACTGCATTTGCCTCGCCGTGACCGACGCGCCGCTGAAATTCCGCAGCCTGCTGGTGCGGCTGGTGCAGCCGATGCTCGGCATCTGAAGACCGAAACGGCGCTACCCCCGCACCGAGCCTGGAGCAGACCCTGATGACCTATGCCATTGCCTATGTCGCCACCGCCGTCGTGTTCTTTGGGCTGGACTATCTGTGGCTGTCGCGGATTGCCATCGGCTTCTACCGGCGCCACATCGGCGAACTGCTTCTCGCGACGCCCAACTTCGCCGCAGCCGGCCTTTTCTATCTCTTTTACATAGCCGGCATTGTCTATTTCGCCGTGATGCCGGCCGTGTCCGGCGGGGGGTGGCTGGCGGCGTTGGCGGGTGGCGCATTTCTCGGCCTGATCGCCTACGGCACCTATGACATGACCAATCTCGCGACGCTGAAGGACTGGTCTCTTCCGGTCAGCATCGTCGACATGGCCTGGGGCAGCTTCCTCACCGCCGCCGCCGCGACCGCCGGCTACTTCGCCGTGACGCGACTCTCGGCATGAGACCTCTGGTAGGGTGCGTGCCATCGCCCTATCTGAAGCCTGATGATGAAGCCCGAAACCCTGCTCTATCCGACCCCGGCGGGTCTCTACTGCCCGGCGGGCGATTTTTACGTCGATCCGATCAAGCCGGCCGAACGGGCGCTGATCACCCATGGGCATTCCGACCACGCCAGGCCGGGACACGGCAGGGTTCTGGCGACACGCCAGACCCTCGACATCATGCGCATTCGCTGCGGGACGGATTTCTGCGGCAGCGAACAGGCGGTCGCGTTCGGCGAGAGCCTCAGTCTCGACGGTGTCGGTATCAGCTTCCATCCGGCCGGGCATGTGCTCGGATCGGCACAGATCGCTATCGAGAAGGACGGAACCCGGATCGTCGTTTCCGGCGACTACAAGCGCAGCCCCGATCCGACCTGCACGCCCTTCGAGCCGGTCGCCTGCGACGTGTTCATCACCGAGGCGACCTTCGGCCTGCCGGTGTTTCACCATCCCGACCCGGCCGACGAGATCGCCAGGCTGCTGACCTCGCTTCGCCAGTTTCCCGAACGCAGCCATCTGGTCGGTGCCTATGCGCTCGGCAAGGCGCAACGGGTCATCTCGCTGCTGCGCCGCTCAGGCTATGACCGGCCGATCTATATCCATGGCGCGCTGTCGAAGCTCTGCACCTATTATGAAAGCCAGGGCATCGATCTCGGCGATCTGCGGCCCGCCACCGACGATAACCAGGATGTGCAGGATTTCCGCGGCGCCGTGATCGTCGGGCCGCCATCGGCCTTCAACGACCGCTGGGCACGGCGCTTTGCCGATCCGCTTTCGGTGTTCACCTCGGGCTGGATGATGGTGCGCCAGCGCGCCAAGCAGCGCGGCGTGGAACTGCCGCTGGTCATCTCCGACCATTGCGACTGGCCGGAACTGACGGCGACGATCTCGGAACTGAAGCCCGGGCAGGTCTGGGTCACCCATGGCCGCGAAGAGGCTCTGGTCAGGTGGTGCGAGCTCCAGGGCATTGCCGCGCGGCCGCTGCATCTGGTCGGCTACGAGGACGAGGGGGACTGACGCCGGATGAAGGCCTTTGCCGATCTCCTCGACCGCCTGGTGCTGACGCCGAGCCGCAACGGCAAGCTCACCCTGCTCATCGACTACTTCCGCGCCACGCCGGATCCCGATCGCGGCTATGCGCTGGCGGCGCTGGCCGGCACGCTCGATATCGGCGTGGTCAAGCCGGCCATGCTGCGCGAACTGGTGCTCGAACGGATGGACGAGGTCCTGTTTCGCTACTCCTACGACTATGTCGGCGATCTCGCGGAAACGATCGCACTCGTCTGGGACGGCGAAAAGGACACGCCGCACATCGGAGCCGACGAGCCGCGACTTTCGACCGTAGTGGAAAAGATGCGGTCGCTCGGACGGACGGAAGTCCGTGGCGCGGTGCGCGATCTGCTCGACCGGCTCGACGGTTCGGGCCGCTTCGCCTTCCTCAAGCTCGTCACCGGCGGAATGCGGATCGGGGTGTCCGCCCGCCTTGCCAAGCAGGCTCTGGCGACCTTGGGGAACAAGGACATCACCGAGATCGAGACCCTTTGGCACGGTCTTGCACCGCCCTATGAGACCCTGTTTGCCTGGCTGGACGGCGCGGAAGAAATGCCCGCCCTCGCCAGCCCGGCGATTTTCCATTCGGTCATGCTGTCGACGCCGGTCGGCGAGGGCGATCTCGGCGCCCTCGATCCCCGTGATTTCGCTGCCGAATGGAAGTGGGACGGCATCCGCGTCCAGCTTTCGCGCTCCGGCAACCGCACGCGGCTCTATTCGCGCTCTGGCGACGACATATCCCACGCCTTCCCGGATGTCGTCGAGGCGGCGGATTTCGAGGCCGTGATCGACGGAGAACTCCTGATCGGCGGCACGCTGCGCTCCAACGAGCCCACCCGCACCTTCTCCGACCTGCAGCAGCGGCTGAACCGCAAGGCGGTGTCGTCGAGGATGCTCGGGGAATATCCGGCCTTCCTGCGTGCCTACGACATTCTCTTCCAGGGAGAGGAAGACGTGCGCGGGCAGACCTTCGTCCAACGCCGCGAGCGCCTCGCGGAACTGATCGGCGCCAGCCAGCCCACCCGCTTCGACCTTTCGCCGCTCGTGCCGTTTTCCAGCTGGGACGAACTCGAACGCCTGCGCACCGATCCGCCCGATCCGGTGATCGAAGGCGTGATGATCAAGCGGCTGGACAGCGTCTACCAGGCGGGTCGCGCCAAGGGTCCCTGGTTCAAATGGAAGCGCGAGCCGTTCAATGCCGATGCGGTGCTGATGTATGCGCAGCGCGGGCACGGCAAACGGTCCAGCTATTATTCCGACTTCACCTTCGGGGTGTGGACGAAAGGGGAGGACGGCGACGTGCTGGTGCCGGTCGGCAAGGCCTATTTCGGCTTCACCGATGCCGAGCTTGAAATTCTCGATAGCTATGTGCGCAACAATACCGTCGACCGCTTCGGTCCGGTCCGGGCGCTCAGGGCCGAGCCGGAGCATGGTTTCGTTGTCGAGGTCGCCTTTGAAGGCATAGCGCGCTCGACGCGGCACAAGTCCGGCGTCGCCATGCGCTTTCCGCGCATCGCGAGGCTGCGGCAGGACAAGCTGCCGCGCGAGGCCGACCGCCTCGACACGCTTCTCGCCATGATCGACTGAGCGCGGCGCCAAGCGCTCGCCCGATCAGCCCCCGCCGGTATGATGTGCCCGGCGCGCACGCCTGGCTTGCCAATCTCGGCGCCGCAGTTGTACCTTTCCGGCAGGAGGCGGTTGCCGGCGGAGGAACGCGGCGGCCAAAGAGTCGATGTTCGCAGGACACGATCCATTTCTCGTGGCGCTTTCGGTCGCCGTCGCGATACTGGGCGGCTATACGGGCTTCGGCATCGCAGCCCGCATCCGCACGGCACCGCACGCCAATCCGCGCCTGCTTCTGACCGGCGCGGCCGCCTTTCTGGCGATCGGTATCTGGACCATGCATTTCGTCGGCATGCTGGCGGCGCCGATCCCGGCGGATGCCAGCTACCTCGTCCTGCCGACCGTCATCTCCTTCCTGTTGTGCGCCCTGGTGGTCGGGATCTCGCTGTTCTTCGTGAGCATCGGCAAGCCGTCCGAGGGGCGGGTCAGCGCTTCGGCCCTGCTTCTCGGGCTGGGCATCGCCTCGATGCACTACGTCGGCATCCACGGACTTGCCGGCGATTTTTCCATCCAGCACGACTACGGCATGCTCGTGCTGTCGGTGGCCATCGCCGTTGCCGCCGCCTATGGCGGCTTGAAGATCTATCTCGCCCGTCAGGGCGGCCTGCGGCTGGCCCTGAGCGCCATCGCCTTTGGCATCGCGGTCTCGGGAATGCACTATACTGCCATGTACGGCATGCATTTCGTCCCCGCGGCGGCCGGCCATCACCGTGAGTTCGGCGGGCTGGTCGCGTCCCCGCAACTGCTCTCGCTTGCGGTCGCGCTTCTCTGTTTCGTCATCGCCGCCGGCTTCCTGCTGTTCCTCGTCCCGGAGCAGCGGCAGAGACTGGCAACGCTCGGGCCCGACGAAACCGATATGGGCCTCATCGATCTACCGGCCGACCCGCACGACCGCCCGCCCCGCCTCGCCGATCAGCCCGCTTCACGCGCCCTACCGCTGGGCGGGATCGGCCAGCCGAAGCAGATGCCGGTCAGCCGTATTCCCGTGGTCAGCACCGAGGGAACCCTGCTGATCGACATTTCCGACATCCGCAGCATCCGTGCCGACGCCCACTACACGCTGATCCACGACGGGCAGCGGGAACGCATGTGTCCCTGGTCGATTTCCGAGGCCGAAGCGCGACTGGATCCCGCCCTCTTCACCCGCGTCCACCGCAGCCACATCGTCGCGCTGCCGCATGTCAGCTTCCTGCGCAAGGAAGGCGACGGCGCCATTATCGAACTCGACGGCGCCGTGCCGCACGTGGTTCCAGTCAGCCGGGCGAAGATCGCCGAGGTCAAGGCACGGCTCGGACTGGTTCGCCGCGCCGCCATGCGCCAGTAAGTCAGAACGCCTGACGCAGTTCGTGCGGCAATCGCCGCAATTCGTGCGAAACGGCGAGCTTCGTGACGGGATTTGGGTCCGCCGCTTGCGCATCATCAAAAGCGCGAACACCCTTCCTCCATCGTTCGTGTCAACGCCAGACCGACGGATGGGAGGAGACCATGATACCAGGCGAATTCGAATACCATCGGCCAGCAACGCTCGCCGATGCGGTGAAACTATTGTCCGAGCTCGGCGAGGAAGCCAGGCCTCTCGCCGGTGGACATAGCCTCATCCCGATGATGAAGTTGCGCTTCGCAACGCCCGAGCATCTGATCGATCTTGGCGGCATCGGCCAGCTCAAGGGCATCTGCCGCGACGGCAATGCGCTCGTCATCGGCGCGATGACCACGCAGCACGATCTCATCAATTCCGCGGACATCGCCTTTCATCTGCCGATCCTGAAGGAGACCGCGCTGATGATCGCCGATCCCCAGGTTCGTTATGTCGGCACGCTCGGCGGCAATGTCGCCAATGGCGATCCGGGCAACGACATGCCGGCCGTGATGATGGCGCTCGGCGCCAGCTATCGTCTGGAAGGACCGGACGGCACCCGCGACGTGCCGGCTACCGATTTCTACCAGGGCGCCTATTTCACCGCGCTCGAGCCCGGCGAGATCCTCACCGCCATCTCCATCCCGGTTCCGCCGGCCGGCCACGGCTATGCCTACGAGAAGCTGAAGCGCAAGGTCGGCGACTATGCCACGGCGGCTGCGGCCGTGACACTTACCATGGCTGGCGGCAAGGTCTCGGCCTGTTCCATCGCCCTGACCAATCTCTCCGAGACGCCTCTGCTGGCGGAGACCGCGGCCCGGGCAGTGATCGGAACGAGCCTCGATGAGGCGGCACTGAAGGCGGCGGCAACAGCGGCACGCGCCGTGATGAACCCGGCGGCCGATGCGCGCGGCACCAGCGAATATCGCACCCATGTCGGCGGCGTCATGGTCATGCGGGCGCTGCAGCGCGCCGCGTCCCGTGCAGCGGCCTGAGGAGGACAAAGACGATGGCGAAGACCCATGTGAAGATGATGGTGAACGGAGCGGAGGTCGAAGGCCTCGTCGAGCCGCGCACTCTCCTCATCCATTTCATCCGCGAACAGCTGCTGTTGACCGGCGCGCATATCGGCTGCGAGACGACCCATTGCGGCGCCTGCACCGTCGACATCGACGGGCGTTCGGTGAAGAGCTGCACCATGTTCGCCGTGCAGGCGAACGGCACCGACATCACGACGATCGAGGGCATTGCCAATGCCGACGGCACGCTTTCGGCGCTGCAGGAAGGCTTCCGGCAGATGCACGGGCTGCAATGCGGCTTCTGCACGCCCGGCATGATCGTACGGGCGCACCGCCTGCTGCAGGAAAATCCCAACCCGACCGAGGAAGAGATCCGCTTCGGCATCGCCGGCAATCTCTGTCGCTGCACCGGCTACCAGAACATCATCAAGGCGATCCAGTACGCCGCCGCCAAGATCAACGGTACCGATTTCCAGGAGGCAGCAGAATGAACGACATGACCCCCACGCGGGAACAGAGAGAAGCCCGCCTCGAAGGCATGGGCTGCAAGCGCAAGCGCGTCGAGGACATTCGCTTCACCCAGGGCAAGGGCAATTACGTCGACGACGTGAAGCTGCCGGGCATGCTGCATGGCGATTTCGTCCGCTCGCCGCACGCCCATGCGCGCATCAAGTCGATCAATGTCGAGAAGGCGCTGAAAGTGCCGGGCGTGCTTGCGGTCCTGACCGCCGAAACGCTGAAGACCGTCAACCTCGCTTGGATGCCGACGCTCGCCGGCGACGTGCAGATGGTGCTGGCCGACGGCAAGGTTCTGTTCCAGAACCAGGAAGTCGCCTTCGTCGTCGCCACCGACCGCTATGCCGCCGATGACGGCATCGGCGCGGTCGAGGTCGAGTACGAGGCACTGCCTCCCCTCATCGATCCCTTCACCGCCATGGATGCCGATGCGCCGGTCCTGCGCGAGGATCTTGCCGGCAAGACGGAAGGGGCGCACGGCCCCCGCAAGCATCACAACCACATCTTCGAGTGGACGGTCGGCGACCGGGAACTGACGGATCTCGCCTTCGACAAGGCGGACGTGACTATCAAGGAGATGATCTCCTATCACCGCACCCACCCGTCGCCGCTCGAAACCTGCCAGTGCGTCTGCTCCTTCGACAAGATCAAGGGCGAATTGACCATCTGGGGCACGTTCCAGGCGCCGCACGTCATCCGCACGGTCGTGGCGCTCATTTCCAAGATCCCCGAGCACAAGATCCACGTCATCGCGCCGGATATCGGCGGCGGCTTCGGCAACAAGGTCGGCGCCTATCCGGGTTATATCTGCGCGGCGGTCGCCACCATCGTCACCGGCAAGCCGGTGAAATGGGTCGAGGACCGGATGGAGAATCTCACCACCACCTCTTTTGCCCGCGACTATCACATGACGACGGAAATTGCCGCCACCAGGGAAGGCAAGGTGACGGGCCTTCGCGTCCATGTGCTCGCCGACCATGGCGCCTTCGACGCCTGCGCCGACCCGTCCAAGTGGCCGGCCGGTTTCATGAACATCGTCACCGGCTCCTACGACTTCCCGGTCGCCCATCTGGCCGTCGACGGCGTCTACACCAACAAGGCGCCGGGCGGCGTCGCCTATCGCTGCTCCTTCCGCGTCACCGAGGCGGCCTATTGCATCGAGCGCGGCATGGACATCCTGGCGCAGAAGCTCGGCATGGATCCGGCCGAACTAAGGCTGAAGAACTTCATCAAGGCGGAGCAGTTTCCCTATCACTCGGCGCTCGGCTGGGAATATGATTCGGGCGACTATCACACCGCCATGCAGAAGGGCATGGAGACCATCGACTACGCGGGTCTCCGGCGCGAACAGGCGGAAAAGCGCGAAGCCTTCAAGCGCGGCGAAACCCGCGAGATCATGGGCGTCGGCGTTTCGTTCTTCACCGAAATCGTCGGTGCGGGCCCGTCTAAGAATTGCGACATTCTCGGCATCGCCATGTTCGACAGTTGCGAGATCCGCCTACATCCGACCGGCTCGGGCATTGCCCGCGTCGGCACCAAGAGCCAGGGCCAGGGCCACGAGACGACCTGGGCACAGATCATCGCCACCGAGATCGGCATCCCGGCCGACGACATCATGGTCGAGGAGGGCAATACCGATACGGCGCCCTACGGTCTCGGCACCTACGGCTCGCGCTCCACGCCGGTCGCAGGCGCTGCGATCGCGCTGGCCGCCCGCAAGATCCGCGCCAAGGCGCAGATGATCGCGGCCTATCTGCTCGAAGTGCACGAGGGCGACCTCGAATGGGACGTCGACGGCTTTCGGGTGAAGGGCCTGCCGGAAAAGTTCAAGTCGATGAAGGACATCTGCTGGGCGGCCTACAACTCCGTCCCCCCGGGCATGGAGCCGGGCCTCGAAGCGGTCAGCTACTATGACCCGCCAAACATGACCTATCCCTTCGGCGCCTATTTCTGCGTCATGGACATCGATGTCGATACCGGGGTCTACAAGATCCGCCGCTTCTACGCGCTGGACGATTGCGGCACCCGCATCAACCCGATGATCATCGAGGGCCAGGTGCATGGCGGGCTGACTGAAGCCTTCGCCATCGCGATGGGCCAGGAGATCCGCTACGACGCCACCGGCAACGTGCTCGGCGGCTCGTTCATGGACTTCTTCATCCCGACCGCGGTCGAGACGCCCCATTGGGAAACCGACCATACCGTCACCCCCTCGCCGCATCATCCGATCGGCGCCAAGGGTGTCGGCGAGAGCCCGAATGTCGGCGGCGTGCCGGCCTTCTCCAATGCCGTCAACGACGCCTTCTCCTTCCTCGGGTCGACGCATATCCAGATGCCCCACGACTTCTGGCGCAACTGGGAAACGGCCAAGCGGCTGGGCGTCACCGGCTGAGGGACGCGACGAGAAAAGGCCGTCTCTGGCCTGCCGGCCATCTCCCCCACAAGGGGGAGAAGACCGAGCCGAAAGCGCTCGCTTTTATCCGCCGAGGGTTCGGCTGGGTTAAGCCCTCCCCCTTGTGGGGAGGGTTGGGAGGGGAGTGTTTTCCCGTCCTGTGGGGCAAGCCGGCAGTCAGGCCGTGCGTTCTGTGACCGTCGAAAGAAGCGATACGAACCATGAGCAAGCTCAACCGCGATGAAATCGCATCAGGACTTTCCAGGGTCGGCTATATCGCCGACGGCGAGCTGGCGACGGCGATTTCGCTCATGACCTTTCTCAAGCGGCCCCTGCTGCTCGAGGGCGAGGCCGGCGTGGGCAAGACGGCAGTGGCGGCTGCCCTTGCCGACCTCTACGACACCAGGCTCATCCGGCTGCAATGTTATGAGGGGCTCGACCAGTCGGCGGCGCTCTACGAATGGAACTACCAGCGGCAATTGCTGGCGATCCAGGCGCATCAGGGCCGGGGCGCGGTCGAGATCGAGGACGAGATCTTTTCGGGAAAATACCTGCTGGAACGGCCGCTGCTGGCGGCGATCCGCCAGCCGAAGGCGCCGGTCCTGCTGATCGACGAAGTGGACCGGGCCGACGAGGAGTTCGAGGCCTTCCTGCTGGAGGTGCTCTCCGAGTTCCAGGTCTCCATTCCCGAACTCGGCACGATCCCAGCGACGACCATCCCGCATGTGGTGCTGACCTCGAACGGGACGCGCGAGCTTTCCGATGCGCTGCGCCGCCGCTGCCTCTATCACTATGTCGACTATCCCGAGCCCGACCGCGAGGCGCGCATCATCATGGCGCATCTCACCGGCATCGGCGCCTCGCTGGCGCTGCAGATCGCCCGGATGGTCGAGGCGATCCGCAAGGAGGATCTGCGGAAGGTTCCGGGCGTGGCCGAAACACTCGACTGGGCGGCAGCGCTGGTGGGCCTGAATCTCCGCGACCTGCACGACGATCCGGAGGCTTTGCACGACACGCTGCTCTGCCTGCTGAAGACCCGCGAGGACCGGACACGGATCAGCCGCGAGGTCACCGAACGCCTGCTCGGGAGGGTCGCATGAGCTGTTGCGGCCAGCCGATGAACCAGGACGAAATGGACGCCGTCTCCGGGCTGGTGTCGGAGAAGCTCGTGGCTTTTCTCAAGACGCTGCGCGACAATGCCTTCGCCGTCGGGCTCTCCGAGGGCAAGGATGCGGCCGCGCTGATGGCGGCGGGCTATGCGGCCCGTCCATCGCTGATGCGGCAGGCCTTCAAGCAGCTGTTCTGCGCCCGCAAGAGCGAATGGCAGCGGTTCGACGGATTGTTCGACGCCTTCTGGCTGGCCAAACGGGTGCGCGGACGCTCCGTCGTCTCCGGTTCGCCGGCGCCGTCCGCCAATCCCGCGCTCAAGGGCCTGCAGGCCTCACAGGCATCGCATCAAGGCAGCGAGGCGACCGACCAGGTCCCCTTCTCCGACCAAGACGGCGCGGACCAGTCCGGCGAAGGCCGGATGGAAGGCGCCTCGGTCATCGAGAACATTGCCAGGACCGATTTCCGCAAGCTTGCCAACCCGGAAGAGATCGAGCGCGCCCATGCCGTCGCCGCCCAGTTGGCGCGCGCCATGCAGGCCCGCCTGACGCGGCGCGACCTGGCCCGCAGACACGGCTATCGCATAGACCTGCGCCGCACGATCCACCGCAATATCGGCCATGGCGGAGTGCCGGTGTCGCTGGTCATGCGCGAGCGCCGCCAGAAGCCGCTGCGGCTGGTGCTGCTGCTCGACGCATCCGGATCGATGAGCATGTATACCGGCGTCTTCCTGCGCTTCATCCATGGCGTTCTCGACAATTTTCGCGAGGCCGAGGCCTTCCTGTTCCACACGCATCTCGCGCATGTCTCCGACGCGATGAAGGAGCGCGATCCGGCGCGTGCGCTCGACCGGCTGTCGATGATGGCGCAAGGGTCCGGCGGCGGGACGCGGATCGGCGACTGCCTTGCCACGTTCAACCGTCACCACGCCGCCCGCGTCATCCATTCGCGCACCTGCGTGATGATCGTGTCCGACGGCTACGAGACCGGCGACGCGGCAAAGCTCGGCGCGGAGATGGCAGCGCTCGGCCGACGCTGCCGGCGGATCGTCTGGCTCAATCCGATGATGGGCTGGGACGGCTATGCACCGGAGGCCGCCGGCATCAAGGCCGCCCTGCCGCATGTCGATCTTCATGCGCCGGCCCATTCGCTGGAGAGCCTCGCGGCGCTCGAACCCTATCTGGCCAGATTGTGAAGGAGGCGAGCATGACCATACATGTCGATGTGATGGATCTCATGGCGAAACTCAAATCGTCGGAAGAGGCCTTCGTGCTGGCCACCGTGGTCAGGACGGTCTCCGTGACGGCGGCGAAGGCCGGGGCAAAGGCGATCATCCGGCCGGACGGTACGATCGCCGCCGGCTGGATCGGCGGCGGCTGCGCCCGCGGCGCGGTGCTGCGGGCGGCGACCCAGTCGCTGCGCGACGGCAAGGCGCGGCTCGTTTCGATCCAGCCCGGCGACCTGCTGGCCGATCTCGGCGTGAAGCCCGGCGAAGCGCGCGGCGGCGTACAGTTCGCCCGCAACATGTGCCCGAGCCAGGGGACCATGGACGTTTTCGTCGAGCCGGTGCTGCCACGACCGTCTCTCATCGTGTTCGGGGCAAGCCCGGTGGCCCTGGCGCTCGCGGCGCAGGCCCACCCGCTCGGCTTCAACGTGACGCTGGCGGCGCCTGCGGACGATCTCGGCGAGGCGCCGGACGTGGACCATCTCGTCGATGGTTTCGCCATCGAGCCCGAGACCAGGGGCGAACGTTATCTCGTCGTCTCGACGCAAGGGCGGGGCGACGAGGCGGCGCTCAAGGCCGCCATCGCCGCCAAGGCCGACTATATCGGCTTCGTCGGCAGCCATCGGAAGATGGCGGCGCTGAAGCAGGAGCTTGCCGAGGCCGGCGTCGAACCCACCGCCCTCCATCGGGTCAAGGGGCCGGCCGGGCTCGATCTCGGCGCGATCACCCCGGAGGAGATCGCGCTCTCGGTACTCGCGGAAATCATTTCGATCCGTCGTCGCGGCCAGCGCGGCGAAACGGCACAACGGGCTTAAGGGAAGAGGAAGCATATCATGGACATGAGTGGCAGCGAACGGATCGAAGCACCGGTGGAGACCGTCTGGCAGGCCTTGAACGACCCGGAGATCCTGCGCCAGGCGATCCCCGGCTGCGAGAGCCTGGACAAGACCTCCGACACCACCATGACGGCCAAGGTCGTGCTGAAGGTCGGGCCGATCAAGGCGAAGTTCGAGGGTGCGGTCGAGCTGCAGAACCTCAACCCGCCGCATTCCTATACCATTGCCGGAGAGGGAAAAGGCGGGCTTGCCGGCTTTGCCAAGGGCGGCGCCGACGTGTCGCTTGCAGCCGAAGGGCCGGATGCGACGATCCTCACCTACACGGTGAAGGCCGAGGTCGGCGGTAAGATCGCCCAGCTGGGCAGCCGGCTGATCGATTCGACCTCGAAGAAGTTGGCGGGCGAGTTCTTCGCCAAGTTCGGCCAGCTGGTCGGCAATTCGGTCGCTGCCGCCTGAGCGGGTTGGCGCGCCGCGGTGGCCTTCGAGCCTTTGCGGCGCGCGATTCTCAATCGCGTTTCGTAAGGCAGCGCGCGACGCAATCGTGCCATCCGGCGACCGCCAGCCGGCGCTCCGAGTCGTCCATGCCCGGCTCGAAGCGGCGATCGCGCTTCCAATGCTCGGAAAAGCCCTTCTGGTCCGGCCAGATGCCGGCGCGGGAGCCGGCGAGCCAGGCGGCACCGAGAACCGTGGTCTCGAGGATCTGCGGACGGTCGACCGGTGCGGCCAGGATGTCGGCGAGACGCTGCATGGTCCAGTTCGACGCGACCATGCCGCCGTCGACACGCAGCACGGTCTTGTCGCTCGCGCCCTCCCAGTCCTTCTTCATCGCCTCGAGCAGATCATAGGTCTGGTAGGCAACGCTTTCGAGCACGGCGCGGGCGAACTCGGCGGGGCCGGTGTTGCGGGTCATGCCGAACATCGCGCCGCGGGCCTCGGCATCCCAATAGGGCGCGCCGAGACCGGTGAAGGCGGGCACGAGATAGACGCGCTGGTGCGGATCGGCCTTGGCGGCCAGGCCGTCTGTTTCGGCCGAACTGCCGATGAAACCCAGGCTGTCGCGCAGCCATTGCACGGCAGCACCGGCAATGAAGATCGAGCCCTCCAGCGCATAGGTCGTCACGCCGTTCAGCCGATAGGCGATCGTCGTCAGCAGCCGGTTGGAGGATGCGACGCGGTCGGTTCCGGTGTTCAGGAGCGCAAAACACCCCGTGCCGTAAGTCGACTTCATCATTCCGGGTTCGAAACAGGCATTGCCGATCACGGCCGCCTGCTGGTCGCCTGCAACGCCGAGGATCGGGATTTCGGCGCCGAAGACCTCCGGATCGGTCACGCCGAAATCGTCGGCGCAGTCCTTGACCTCGGGCAGCATGGCGCGCGGGATGGCGAGGATGTCGAGAAGCTCGTCGTCGAAGCGGTTTTCGCCGATGTCGTAGATCAGCGTGCGCGAGGCATTGGTGGCGTCGGTCGCGTGTACGCGGCCGGCCGTCATCCGGAAGATGAGCCAGCTATCGACCGTGCCGAAGCAGACCTCGCCCCTTTCGGCGCGGGCGCGCAGCCCTTCAACGGAATTCAGCATCCAGGCGAGCTTGGTGCCGGAAAAATACGGATCGAGCAGCAGGCCGGTCTTGGTGGTGAAGAGCGGCTCCAGGCCCTTGGCCTTCAGCTCCTCGCAGAAACGGGCGGTGCGGCGGTCCTGCCAGACGATGGCGCGATGCAGCGGTTCGCCGGTCTTGCGGTCCCAGACCACGGCGGTTTCGCGCTGGTTGGTGATGCCGATCGCAGTGATGTCGCGCAGCGTGATCCCCGCCTTGGCGACCGCCATGCGGGTGGTCGAAATCACGCTCTGCCAGATTTCCTCGGCATCGTGCTCGACCCAGCCTGAATCGGGGAAGAACTGGGTGAATTCCTGCTGGGCGACCCCGACGATCTGCATGTCCTGGTCGAACACCATGGACCGGGTCGATGTGGTTCCCTGGTCGATTGCCAGAATATATCCGCTCATCGGGCTTTCGTCTCCTTGGATGAAGACCGGGGCGCGTGTTTCGCGCCCCGGTCCTTTGCCATGCTAACGAGGGAAGATTACTTCTGCCAGCTCTTGACCAGTTCGTCGTAGTTGACGGTCATCGGCTTTTCCTTCTCGTTCTCGACCTTCAACTGCGGCGCAAGGTTGCCCTTGGCAACAGCATCGGCATTCCACTCTTCGAGGGTCTTTTCCTCGGCGAGCTTCGGGCCGATGTCACCCTGAACGCCGGCACGTTCCAGGCGCTGCAGCACCTTTTCCTGCTCGGCGCACAGCGAGTCCATGGCTTCCTGCGCCGACTTCGCACCCGAGGATGCGTCGCCGATCGCCTGCCACCACAGCTGGGCCAGCTTCGGATAGTCCGGAACGTTGGTGCCGGTCGGCGACCACTGGACGCGGGCCGGCGAACGGTAGAACTCGATCAGACCGCCAAGCTTCGGAGCGCGCTCGGTGAAGCTCGGATGCTGGATCGACGACTCGCGGATGAGGGTCAGGCCGACATGGCTCTTCTTGACGTCGATCGTCTTGGAGGTGACGAACTGGGCATAGAGCCAGGCTGCCTTGGCGCGATCGTCAGGGGTGGACTTCAGCAGCGTCCAGGAGCCTACGTCCTGGTAACCGAGCTTCATGCCGTCCTTCCAGTAGACACCATGCGGGCTCGGAGCGAAGCGCCACTTCGGCGTGCCGTCCGCGTTGACCACCGGCAGGCCGTCCTTCACGAGGTCGGCGGTGAAGGCGGTGTACATGAACATCTGCTGGGCGATCTCGCCCTGCGACGGAACCGGACCGGATTCCGAGAAGGTCATGCCCTGGGCGGATGCCGGTGCATAGGCCTTCAACCAGTCGAGGTACTTCTGGATGGCGTAGACCGAAGCGGGGCCGTTGGTGTCGCCGCCACGGGCAACGCAGGAGCCGACCGGACGGGAGTTCTCGTCAACCTTGATGCCCCATTCGTCGACCGGCAGACCGTTCGGCAGGCCCTTGTCGCCGTTGCCGGCCATGGAGAGCCAGGCATCGGTGAAGCGCCAGCCGAGCGACGGGTCCTTCTTGCCGTAGTCCATGTGACCGAAAACCTTCTTGCCGTCGATCTCGCGACCGGTGAAGAATTCGGCGATGTCCTCGTAAGCCGACCAGTTGACCGGAACGCCGAGGTCGTAGCCGTACTTCGCCTTGAAGTCGGCCTTGTTCTTTTCGTCGT
This sequence comes from Allorhizobium sp. GW101-3B10, assembly GCF_059424725.1. Classification (NCBI taxonomy): domain Bacteria; kingdom Pseudomonadati; phylum Pseudomonadota; class Alphaproteobacteria; order Hyphomicrobiales; family Rhizobiaceae; genus Allorhizobium; species Allorhizobium sp. GW101-3B10. The sequence goes on from NZ_JBWKZR010000001.1 coordinate 3,878,165, forward strand.
TGAACCAGTCGTACCGGAACCAGTAGAGGTTGGCGAACTGCTGGTCGGGCAGCTGGTAGAGGTCGCCGTCCGGAGCGGTGGTGAACTTCATGCCGATGAAGTCGTCGAGGTCGAGGCCCGGATTGGTGACGTCCTTGCCTTCGTTTGCCATCCACTTGGTGAGCGAGCGGGCCTGCTGGTAGCGCCAATGGGTGCCGATCAGGTCCGAGTCGTTGACATAGGCGTCGTAGACGTTTTCGCCCGACTGCATCTGCGTCTGCAGCTTTTCGACGACGTCGCCTTCGCCAATCAAATCATGGGTGATCTTGATGCCGGTGATGGCTTCGAAGGCCGGGGCCAGAACCTTGGATTCGTATTCGTGCGTGGTGATGGTTTCCGACACCACCTTGATTTCCATGCCGGCGAAAGGCTTCGCGGCATCGACGAACCACTGCATTTCCTTTTCCTGGTCGGCGCGGGACAGCGTCGAAAGGTCACCGACCTCCTTGTCCAGGAACTGTTTGGCCTCATCCATTCCGGCAAAGGCGGAGCCGGTCATCGCCAGCAGCATGGCTGCGGTCGTCGTCAAAAGGTGCTTTCGCATGATTTTCCTCCCAAAGGTTGCGATTGCAGTCTCTTCGTAGTCCGGGATGGCGGAGCTGACCGCCATCCGTTTTTCAAGCCTCAGACGAAACGGAATACGCCGATCGCGTAGACCACCGACAAGGCAAGAGCCCACCACAGGTTCGGACCTCCCAGCCCCAACCATGCGAGATGAATGAATGCGGAGCCGAGCAGCGAGATGAACAGGCGATCGCCTCGCGTCGTCTCGAACCGCAAGACGCCGATGCGCGGATTGCCGCCCGGCGAGAAATATTCCCAGACCGCCATGCAGGCAATCAGCGTGAAGATGCCGATGAAGAACAGCGCCGTCGGCAGCGTCCATGCCATCCACGAGAAGTCCATCTTGAGCCCCCCTTTCCTTAGACGCGGCCCAGGGCAAAGCCCTTGGCGATGTAGTTGCGGACGAAATAGATGACGAGCGCGCCCGGGATGATGGTGAGCACGCCGGCGGCGGCCAGTACGCCCCAGTCCATGCCCGAGGCCGAGACCGTGCGCGTCATGATGGCGGCGATCGGCTTGGCGTCGGTCGTGGTCAGCGTACGGGCGATCAGCAGTTCGACCCAGGAGAACATGAAGCAGAAGAAGGCGGCGACACCGATCCCGCTCGCGATCAGCGGCATAAAGATCTTCACGAAAAAGCGCGGGAAGGAATAGCCGTCGATATAGGCCGTCTCGTCGATCTCCTTCGGCACGCCCGACATGAAGCCTTCGAGAATCCAGACCGCCAGCGGCACGTTGAACAGGCAGTGTGCCAGAGCCACGGCGATGTGGGTGTCGATCAGGCCGAAGGCGGAATAGAGCTGGAAGAAGGGCAGCGCGAACACGGCCGGCGGCGCCATGCGGTTGGTCAAGAGCCAGAAGAACAGGTGCTTGTCGCCGAGGAACCGGTAGCGCGAGAAGGCATAGGCCGCCGGCAGGGCCGCCGCGACCGAGATCACCGTGTTCATCACCACGTAGATGATCGAGTTGATATAACCCTTGTACCAGGACGGGTCGGTGAAGATCACCATGTAGTTCCGGAGCGTCGGGTTCTGCGGAAACAGCGAGAAGGCCCCGAGGATCTCGTTGTTTTCCTTGAAGCTCATGTTGACCAGCCAGTAGATCGGCAGGAGCAGGAAGAGGATGTAGATCGTCGGGATCAGGAAGGAGAAGCGGCTCTTGTCATGGTTCATCTTCGTGTCCCTCACTTGGCCTGGGCGTCATGGCTGGTCATGACCGTGTAGAAGACCCACGACATGAGCAGGATGATCAGGAAGTAGATGATCGACATGGCAGCCGCCGGGCCCAGATCGAACTGGCCGACCGCCATCTTGACCAGATCGATGGACAGGAAGGTCGTCGAATTGCCCGGGCCGCCGCCGGTGACGACGAAGGGCTCGGTATAGATCATGAAGGAGTCCATGAAGCGCAGAAGCACGGCGATCAGAAGCACGCGCTTCATCTTCGGCAGTTGGATGTAGCGGAACACCGAGAAGCGCGAGGCGCCGTCGATCTTGGCGGCCTGGTAATAGGCATCCGGGATGGAGACGAGGCCGGCATAGCACAGCAGCACGACGAGGCTCGTCCAGTGCCAGACGTCCATGACGATGACCGTCACCCAGGCGTCGACCGGATCCTGCGTATAGTTGTAGTCGATGCCGAGGACGGTCAGGTAGTGGCCGAGGAAACCGATGTCGACGCGGCCGAAGACCTGCCAAATCGTGCCGACCACGTTCCACGGAATGAGCAGCGGCAGTGCCATCAGCACGAGGCAGACGGGCACGCCCAGCCCCTTTTTCGGCATGTTGAGGGCGATCAGGATTCCGAGCGGCACCTCGATGGCGAGGATCACCATGGAGAAGATCAGGTTGCGGCCGAGCGCGTTCCAGAAGCGGTCGGAAGACAGCATGTCCGTGAACCAGTCGGTGCCGGCCCAGAAGAATTCGTTGTTGCCGAAAGTGTCCTGCACCGAATAGTTGACCACGGTCATCAGCGGGATGACGGCCGAGAAGGCCACCAGCAGGAGAACCGGAAGGACCAGGAACCAGGCCTTGTTGTTGAAGGTCTTTTCCATGATCAGCCCTCCTGCCCGACGCGCCAGCTGTCGGCATAGATGCCGATCGCCTGGGCTTCGAAAGTGACACGTGCCTCGCTGGGGATCTCGGTGTCCTCGGGCGCGACGATCGACAGCGGATTACCGCAGAACAGGGTCCGGACGATCTTCTGGCGGCCGGTATCCTCGACCTTGGTGATCGTGACCGGCATGCCCTCGCGGCCGAGGCGGACGAATTCCGGCCGGATGCCGAGCTCGATCCTGGCGCCCTTGGCCAATGTCGGCGCTCCGCTCAGCGCAATGGTCTGCTCGCCGACCACGGCCGTGGATCCGTTCACTGCGGCCGGCATGAAATTCATGCCCGGCGAGCCGATGAAATAGCCGACGAAGGTGTGGCTCGGACGCTCGAACAGTTCGGCGGGCGTGCCGATCTGGACGATCTCGCCGTCATACATGACGACGACCTTGTCGGCGAAGGTCAGCGCTTCGGTCTGGTCATGGGTGACGTAGACCATGGTGAAGCCCGACTGGCGGTGCAACCGCTTCAGCTGCGAGCGCAGAACCCACTTCATGTGCGGGTCGATGACGGTCAGCGGCTCGTCGAACAGGATCGCGTTGACGTCGGAGCGGACGAGGCCGCGGCCGAGCGAGATCTTCTGCTTCTGGTCGGCGGTGAGCCCCTGCGCGCGCCTGCCGGCCATGCCGGCGAGATCGGTCATCTCGAGGATTTCCTTCACCCGGCGATCAACTTCCGCTTCCGGCACATGGCGGTTGCGCAGCGGGAAGGCGAGATTGTCGTAGACCGTCATGGTGTCGTAGACGACCGGGAACTGGAACACCTGGGCGATGTTGCGCGCCTCGGTCGACAGCGCGGTGACATCCACGCCGTCGAACAGGATCCGGCCGTCCGAGGGATGAATGAGCCCGGAAATGATATTGAGCAGCGTGGTCTTGCCGCAGCCGGATGGACCCAGCAGGGCATAGGCGCCGCCGTCGGCCCATTCGTGATGGACTTCCTTCAGCGCGTAATCGCCGGCGGCCTTGGCCTTGGGGCTGTAGGCGTGGCGGATATGATCGAGATTGATGCGTGCCATGGTCTCTTCCCCTTACGCCGCGGCGACGTCGACGAGCGCGCGCCCGTCGGAGCCGAACGCCATCAGGTGGCGCGTATCGATGAAGACTTCGAGCTCGTGATCCGGATCGATGTCGTGGATGCCGTGGGCCAGCATGACCCAGCGCGCGCCGGCGAAGTGCAGGTGGATGAAACTCTCCGAACCGGCGATTTCCGACACCAGCGTCGTGGCCGAAAGCGCGGTCGTCGCATGGTCGTTGCGCTTGAGATAAAGGTGATGCGGCTGGAAGCCGATCGTCACCGGACCGTCGGCAATGGCGGCCAGATGCGCCGGCACCGGCAGGATTGGCCGGCCGGCGAGCAGGAACTGACCGCCGGACTTCACCAGATCGATCGTATTGAGCGGCGGATCGGCGAAAGTGCGCGCGGTCAGGAGATCGAGCGGGTGACGATAGACCTGGATGGTTTCGCCGAACTGCGTGACCGCGCCCTGGCTCAAAGTCGCGGTATTGCCTCCGAGCAGCAGCGCTTCGGACGGTTCGGTCGTGGCATAGACGAAGATCGCGCCGGACTGGGCGAAGATCTTCGGCAGTTCCTCGCGCAGTTCTTCGCGCAGCTTGTAATCGAGGTTGGCGAGCGGTTCGTCGAGCAGCACGAGATTGGCGTTCTTGACGATGGCGCGCGCCAGTGCCGTGCGCTGCTGCTGGCCGCCGGAAAGGTTGAGCGGCGTGCGGTCGAGATAGGGTGTCAGCCGCAGAAGCTCGGCGGCCTTCTTCACCTCGCGGTCGATGGTCGCGGAATCCTTGCCGGCGATCCGCATCGGCGAGGCGATGTTCTCGTAAACGGTCAACGCCGGATAGTTGATGAACTGCTGATAGACCATGGCGACATTGCGCTTCTGCACCGGCACGCCGGTGACGTCCACGCCGTCGAAATGGATCGACCCACCGGTCGGCTTGTCCAGACCGGCCATCAAGCGCATCAGCGAGGTCTTGCCGGAGAGCGTCGGCCCCAGCAGGACGTTCAGCGACCCTCGCTGCAAGACGAGATCGGTCGGGCGAATATGATATTCGCCGGCAACCATCTTCGAGACATTGCGCAATTCAAGCATCTATTCCTCGGGCCTCCTCCGAACCGTCGGCTATCTTCCAGCAGGCGCCTGACCCTTAGCGGGCGACCGCGACTGCCATGTATGTCTCCAGTTCCGCGGCCTCATCGGCCGTCAGGAACAAACCCTGCTTGGTGCGGCGCCACAGCACGTCTTCCGCGCTGCAGGCCCATTCCCGCTCGATCAGCCAGCGGACCTCGCATTCGTAGAGCGAGCCGCCGAAATGCCTTCCCATGTCCTCGGCGCGGGCAGCGCCGGACAGAATGGTCCTGGCATCGGTGCCGTAGCAGCGGACCAGCCGCTCCGCATGGCCGCGATCGAGAAACAGATGCGCCTTGAGCAAGCCATCGACTTCTGCCGCATAGGCCGTCGCTTCGAAATTACCGCCCGGCAGTCTGCTCTTCGCCGTCCATGCGCTTCCCTTGGCGCCGATCGCCTCGCCGATCTTCTCCAGCGCATTCTCCGCCAGCCGCCGATAGGTGGTCAGCTTGCCGCCGAAGACGTTGAGAAGCGGCGCTTCCTCCGCCTGGCGGTCGAGCTTCAGCACGTAGTCGCGCGTCGCTTCCTGGGCCTTCGAGGCGCCGTCGTCATAAAGCGGGCGCACGGCCGAATAGCTCCAGACGATGTCGTCCTTCTTCACCGGTTCTGCAAAATATTCGCTGGCTGCGTTGCAGAGATACGCGATTTCCTCTTCGCTTATTTTCACATTTTTCGGATCGTCCGTATAGTCACGATCCGTCGTGCCGATCAGCGTGAAATCATTCTCGTAGGGAATGGCGAAAATGATGCGATTGTCCGGGTTCTGGAAGAAATAGGCGCGCTTGTCGGAAAACTTCTTCTTCACCACGATATGGCTGCCCTGGACGAGCCGCACATTGTGGACATTGTTGCATCCGAAGGCGCCGGAAAGCACCTGGTCGACCCAGGGACCGGCGGCATTGACCAGCATGCGCGCCTTCAAGCTCTGCGTCTGGCCGGTCGCCTGGTCTCGCACCGTGACGGTCCAAAGCCCGTTCTCGCGGCGGGCCGAGGTGACCCGGGTCCGGCTCAGGATCGTCGCTCCGCGATCAGCCGCATCCCGGGCATTCAGAACCACCATGCGGGCATCGTCGACCCAGCCGTCGGAATATTCGAAAGCCTTGGAAAACACCGGCTTCAGCGGCTTTCCCGCCGGGTCGCGGCGGAGGTCCAGCGTCTTGGTCGCTGGCAGAAGCTTGCGGCCGCCGAGATGGTCATAAAGGAAGAGGCCGAGCCGGATCAGCCAGGCCGGGCGCACGCCGCCCTTCTGGAAGGGCAGGACGAAGCGCAGCGGCCAGATGACGTGCGGCGCCATGGCCCACAGCACTTCGCGCTCCATCAGCGCCTCGCGCACCAGGCGAAACTCATAGTATTCGAGATAGCGAAGGCCGCCATGGATCAGCTTGGTGGCACCGGAGGACGTGCCCGAGGCGAAGTCGTTCATTTCGGCGAGTGCCACGGAGTAGCCGCGACCGACCGCATCACGCGCGATGCCGCAGCCGTTGATGCCGCCACCGATGACAAAGATGTCGAAAACCGTCTCGACCGACATTCGCTCCCCGCTCCTCCTTTTCGCATTGCACAATTTAGAGCAATTGCGAAAGTCAAGGCATCTAAATTGAAAGCGAATCGAATGTCAAACGAAGATTAGCGAAAAACTAGCGGCTTTCGTCCATGTCACCCTGCTGGCTTTGCGTTTCCACCAGATGCACGTCGCTTTCGGCACAGATCCGCCGAATCGCATCGACGGGACAATGGTCGGTGATGAAGGTATGGACCTGGGAAATATGGCCGATGCGCACCGGAGCCGTGCGTTCGAACTTGGAGGCGTCCGATACCAGGATGACGTGGCGGGCATTGGCGATGATCGCCTGGGCCACCTTGACCTCCCGATAGTCGAAGTCGAGAAGCGCGCCGTCCTCGTCGATCGCCGAAACGCCGATGACGGCGAAATCGACCTTGAATTGGCGGATGAAATCGACCGCCGCCTCGCCGACGATACCGCCGTCCGATCCGCGAACCACCCCGCCAGCAATCACCACCTCGATCGAGGGGAACACTCGCAAGCGATTGGCGACATTGATATTGTTGGTGATCACCATCAATTCGCGATGATCGACCAAGGCCTCCCCGACGGCCTCGGTCGTCGTGCCGATATTGATGAACAGCGAGGAATTGTCGGGGATGAGGGCCGCCGCGGCGCGGCCGATCGCCTGTTTCTCCGGTGCGGCGATCGAACGGCGCGCCTCGTATTTGACGTTCTCGTTGCCGCTCGGAAAGATCGCACCGCCATGAATGCGCGTCAGGGCCTTGCCGTCGCAGAGGTCATTCAGATCCTTGCGGATGGTCTGCGGCGTGACGGCGAACCGTGTCGCCAGCTCATCGACCAGCACGCGGCCCTCCGCCTTGGCGAGAGCCATGATTTCCACCTGACGGCTGGTAAACAGCATCCGCACCTCCCCTTTTCGTTTTCTTTCATCCTAGGGAAAAATGAAAGTCCGGCAATAGGCTCACCTGGTCGCGACGCAATTGCGCCTCGGTCGCGCTTAACCGCCAAGAAACTCCCCGGACCGCCATCTGGCGACCCGGGGAGAGGCCCCCGCCGATCTGGATTTCGAAACTGCCGGTGGCGCGAACTCAACGACAGCCCTGATAGACTTCCCACTGCTCGATATTGTTGACGCGGCGCTGTTCAGCCGGCGTCAACTTGCCGTAGGGCGGAAAGCAGGCGCGACCGAAGACGTTGCGCGCGCGCTGTGTCTTGAAGCAGAAGCCCTTGGCCGCATAGATGGCGTTCCGTTCATACCACAACTGTTCGCAGGTCATCCCGCTCTGCGCCGCCGCCGGCGCGGCGGCTCCCATGGCGAGCATCATCGGAACGACGGTGATGATCGCAGCGATCAGTATCCTCAAATGCCCCACGTCGAAGTCCTCCTGTTTCCACGCCACCAATCTAGCACAGGGCCGCGAAGCGCAATTGACTCATGTCAAGATCATTATTGGGACTCGCGGCCCCGGAGACAGGGGGCGGAGGACCAATCACCGCCCCTGTCGTGAGGGATGACGCAGACCTCGCGGTTACCGGCGTGTGGGTGCGATCTGGTCGCGCGGCATGAGGGCGCCGGGATGCCGGACAACGCGGGCCGCGACCGCATGGCCTTGTCTGGCGGCCTCATCGGGCGCGACACCGCCGAGACGGGCTGCGAGATATCCGCCGTTGAAGGAATCGCCCGCTCCCGTGCTGTCGAGCGGCTTGACACTTTCAAAGGTCAGGACCTTGATCGCGCCGCCCGGCATGGAGACGGCAACGGGACCGCCGCCATTCTTCACCACCACTTCGCCGGCGCCCGACTTCAGCCACCGTGCGGCACAGTCCTCGAGGTCGGCGTCGCCGAAAACCGACGCCTCGTCATCGAAGCTGGGCAGCGCGATCGCCGCCGTCGCCGCCGCGTCCGTGAGGCAGGTGCGCATCGCCTCGGCATTTTCCCAGAGGCGTTGCCGAATATTCGGGTCGAATACCGTCAGCTTGCCCTCGGCGCGTGCCTTGCCGACGAGACGCAGCAGAGCTGCCCGACGGTCCGGCTCGAGGATGGCGAGTGTGATCCCGGAGAAATAGACCACGTCGGCCACGTCGATTGCGGCTTCGAGCGCGGCATCGTCGTCGGCCAGCCGGCGGGCAGCGGACTGGCCGCGCCAATAGGAAAAGCTGCGCTCACCGTCGTGAAGCTCGATCGAGTAGAGACCGACCGTGCGGTCCGGGTCGCGGGCGATGAATTGCGTGTCGATGTCGTTCGACCCGAGGAATTCGAGCATGCGCTCGGAAAACGGGTCCGTTCCCAGCCGGGTGAAGAAGGACACCCGCCAGTCCGACGGCAGGCAGGCCCGCACGTACCAGGCGGTGTTGAGCGTATCGCCGGCAAAGCCCATGCGCCACAGGCCGCCCTCGGCCTGCGACAGTTCAACCATGGCCTCGCCGATCGCGAGAAACAGCTTTTCACTCATCCATTCACCTCCTCCGCGACCACGTCCTCCATGCCGCGTTTCAGGCATGCGGCCGGGAGCCTGACTGACCTCCCGGTGTCATAAGCTCACCGGTGCGAACGCGATTTCCCCGGATCAGGGATCACGCAGGGCATGGGCCTCGCCCGCATGGGAGCGTCGAGGCAATAGCGCATCCGGGCGCCGACGGCAAAGGCAAATGGGCTGGACGCAGCGTCGGCCGGACGAGGCCGGGGCCCAAGTGATCGCCCCCCGGCCGGCCGGCGAATGCGCTCGACGCAGCTACCCCCACGGATGAGTGCCATCATTCCCTGAAACTATGCTTGTTATTTCCTCTATCTATTTGATTGATGCATAATGTCGGGAGATCCTTCCTGTTGATGGCCAATCGTCTTGCTTGAGGCAGGCGGTCGCGCTGACCAGATAGGGGCAACGATCATGTTGAAAGCCATTTTGTCGTGCGCGCCCGCTGCCGGCCTTGCGATTGCCGTGGCCGTACTGCCGTCCGTGGCCGCTTCCGACAGGCCCGAGCTCGTCCCGGAACTGGTGGACGAGGTCAACCTGGTGATGAAACAGCTGGCGAGGGAGCACATGACGATGGCGATCGTCACCCACGAAATGCGTTTCGCCGCGGAAGTTGCCGACCGTGTGCTGTTCATGGCCGACGGCATCGTGATCGAGGAAGGAACGCCCGATGCGCTGTTCGCGCAGCCGAAGCAGGAACGGACGCGCACATTCCTCCGGAAGTTTCTCAATGCCTGACAGGAGACGAGACGAATGACCATGGCAAGAGATCAGTTCCCCGACTTCGGCCTGACGCAGGCACAGCGCCGCGAGGCCGTGAGAGGGCATTACTATGAATATCCCGGCATGGACGGCGAGCGCGGCGAGATCTGGTGCTATTCGAACCGGTTCTCCTACCATCCCGGCGACGAAGTGACTCTATTCATCAGTTCGACGGCTCCGTTCTGCGATATCGAGATCGTGCGTGACGGCGCAAGCGAAGAGCATGCGCTGTCGCTTTGCGGCATCCCCACCTTCTGGCAGGAGACGCCGGACCAGTGCTCCGTCGAGGGCTGCGGCTGGAAGCCGAGCCACCGTTTCCGCATCCCGTCCGACTGGGCGTCCGGCGCCTACAAGCTGACGCTGACCGCCGAGAGGCGCGACGGACAGCCGATCGAGAGCCACCACCTCTTCATCCTGTGTCCTGCGGTCGGCGTAAGGCCGTGCCGCATCCTGCAGGTCGCCGCGACCGGCACCTGGACGGCTTACAATACCTGGGGCGGCTCGAACCACTACCAGGGGATCACCGGGGCGAACCGGGACCAGTATGCGACGCGCGTCAGCACGCAGCGCCCGTGGTGCCGCGGCTTCGTGGTGCTGCCGAAGGATGCGCCGCGCGTGCCGGTCGAGGTCGGCCTGCCGCCGGGAACCGTGCCGCGTTATCCGCACATGGAATGGGCCTATGCGACGGGCCATTCGAAGAAATACGCGTCCTCCGGCTGGGCGAGCTATGACAGCCATTTCTTCCGCTGGGCGGAGAGCGCCGGCTACGGCATCGATCTCGCCAGCCAGCACGAACTGCAGTTCCATCCGGAACTGCTGGACGGCTATGACTGCGTCGTCTTCGTCGGCCACGACGAATACTGGACCTGGGAAATGCGCGACACCGTCGATCACTTCATCGAGCGTGGCGGCTTTGCCGCGCGCTTCGCCGGCAACTTCATGTGGCAGACGCGGCTGGAAGACGATGGGCGCGCCCAGGTCTGCTACAAGTACCGGGCCCGCGCCGAAGACCCCGTCTACCAGACCGGCGACCTGACGCGCGCCACCAACAGCTGGGAAGCGCCGGAAATCGGTCGCCCGGGAGCCATGACCTTCGGTCTCAATTCCACCAATGGCGTCTATGCCGGCTGGGGCGGATGTTCGCCGCGCGGCGCGCGCGGTTTTCCGATCTGCCGCCCGGAACACTGGGCCTTTGCCGGCACCGGCCTGTTCTATGGCGACCTGCTCGGCGCCGAAAGCCACATCTACGGCTACGAGGTCGATGGGCTGGACTACGAGATCCGCTACGGCCGGCCCTATCCGACCGCCGCCAGCGGCGCGCCGGCAGGCCTCGAGATCCTGGCGCTCGGCATGGCAAGCTCGGTCGAGGAAAACGACGTGCTGGCGCCCGAAGACCGCTTCTTCGGCGACGAGGACGGCCGGTTCATCGCCGAGACGCTCTACGGCGAGGCGAGCGACGAAAACCTCGAAAAGGTCCGCTACAGCAACGGCATGATCGTCAGCTTCCGCAAGGGTGAAGGCGAGGTCTTCCACGCCGGCACCTGCGAATGGGTGACCGGGCTGCTGCGTTCCGACGCCATGGTCGAGAAGGTGACGCACAATGTGCTCAGCCGCGCCCTTGGCTCCTCCAACTGACCACGTGGACATCATGAAATCGAAGAAAGTCATCATCACCTGCGCCGTTACCGGCTCGGTCCACACGCCGTCCATGTCGCCGCACCTGCCCTACAGGCCGGAAGACATTGCAGCGCAATCGATCGAAGCCGCCGAGGCCGGCGCCTCGATCCTGCATCTGCACGCCCGGGATCCCGAAAACGGACGACCGACCGCCGATCCGGCCGTCTTCATGCGCTTCCTGCCGGTGATCAAGCAGGCCTGCGATGCTGTCATCAACATCTCGACCGGCGGCTCGTCGCTGATGACGCTCGACGACCGGCTGGAAGCGGCCATCGCGGCCGAGCCGGAAATGTGCTCGCTCAACATGGGATCGATGAATTTCGGCCTTTACCCGGCGCTCGACCGGCCGCGCGAATGGCAGCACGAATGGGAACCGCAACTGCTCGAAGCGACCCGCAGCACGCTGTTCAAGAACACCTTCGCCGACATCGAGGCGATCCTGAAGCGGCTGGGCGAAGGCTGCGGCACGCGCTTCGAGTTCGAGTGCTATGACGTCGGCCACCTCTATACGCTCGCCCATTTCCGCGACCGCGGGCTGGTCTCCGGGCCATTGTTCATCCAGTTCGTCTTCGGCGTTCTCGGCGGCATCGGCGCCGACCCGGAAAACCTCGTCCACATGAAGCGCATTGCCGACAAGCTGTTCGGCGAAGACTATCGCTTCTCGGTGCTCGCCGCCGGCCGCCACCAGATGCCGATGATCACCATGGCCGCGACCATGGGCGGCAGCGTTCGCGTCGGCCTGGAAGACAGCCTTTACGACGGCAAGGAACTTGCTAGGTCCAATGCGGCGCAGGTCAAGCGGATCCGCTCGATTCTCGAAGGCCTGTCGCTCGACGTGGCGACACCGGACGAGGCGCGTGCCATGCTCGGCCTCAAGGGCGGCGACCGCGTGGCGTTCTAGGAGGCCGCCTCGGGTGAAGCCTATGCGGCCCGCGATTTTGCCGGTGGCGAAGGCGGCGCCGGCCAGCTCTTGCAGATGATACGAGGTGAAGGGCCCGAAGCCCTCGCCCGCGAAGGGAAGTCGACCGAATGAAAGTCTTCTACGCTGAAGAACAGAAACACCACGATCCGAAATTCTTCCTGTCGAGCGGCGGCCGCCAGCCCAATCCGGAGCAGCCGGAACGGGTCGAGAGGCTGCTCGAGGGCGCCCGCGCCGCGGGCCTCACCGTGGCCCGGCCGATCGATCATGGCCTTGGGCCGATCTCGGCCATCCACACGCCGGAATATCTCGACTTCCTGAAGCGCATCTACCAGCGCTGGCAGCACATCGAGGGTGCCTCCGAGGAGGTGATACCGAACATCCATCCGATCGCCCGCACGGGAACCTATCCGGCCTCGGCGGTCGGCCAGGCGGGCTATCACATGGCCGACACCTCCTGCCCGATCTCGGCAGGGACCTGGGACAGCGCCTGCTGGAGCGCCTGGAGCGCGGTCTCGGCCGCGGACGCGGTGATGGCGGGCGAGAGCGCCTCCTACGCGCTCTGCCGCCCGCCGGGCCATCATGCCTTCCGCGACGTCGCCGGCGGCTTCTGCTTCTTCAACAATTCGGCGATCGCCGCGCAGCGGCTTCGCCGCTTCGCCGAACGCGTGGCGATCATCGACGTCGACCTGCATCACGGCAACGGCACGCAAGGCGTGTTCTACGAGCGGGCCGACGTGCTGACGGTGTCGATCCATGCCGATCCGGTGCGCTTCTATCCGTTCTTCTGGGGCCATGCCGACGAACGTGGCGAAGGCCTCGGTCTCGGCTACAATTTCAACCTGCCGCTGGCCCGCAAGTCGAACGACGCGGCCTATCTGGAAGCCCTGTCCGCAGCGCTCCGCCGGGTCGAGGCCTTCAGCCCGGATGCGGTCGTCATCGCGCTCGGGCTCGACGCCTTCGAAAAGGATCCTTTCGGCGGGCTTTCGGTGTCGACACCGGGCTTTGCGCTGATCGGCGAGGCCATCGCCAGGCTCGGCCGGCCGGCGGTCATTGTCCAGGAGGGCGGTTATCTCTGCGACGAGCTCGGCGATAACCTGACGTCCTTTCTCAACGGCTATGGATCAAAGGCGCGCTGACCGGTCGCGGCGGAGGCATCGCCGCCCCGGCGCCATCCCGGGCGAAAGGAGGCCTCGCCCGCCCCGTGGAGTCGCCTCAGGGATAGGTGCGCGTCTCGATCGGTCGGGCAGCGATCGCCTGGCGCAGTTCGGCGACGAGAATACTCTCCGCCCGGCCGCGGCGCGCCGAACGGTCATGGACGAGATGAACGTCGACCATCGGCACCGCCTCGTAGGGCGGCAGCCGCCAGAGCCTGCCGGCGCGCACGTCGTCCTCGACGACATGGATCGGCAGGGGACCGAAACCGAAGCCGGCGATGATGAGCCGCTTGACCTCCTCCAGATGCGAGGAGGTGCCGATCGTCGCACCCTCGAAACCCTCCTGCTGGCGCAGCAGGGCGACGGGCCAAAGCGCGCCGGACATCTGGTCGGTCTTGAACGACACATAGGGCTCGTTGCGCAGGTCGGAAAGCGCGATGCCGGCCTTGCCGAACAGCGGGTGGCGGACACCGCAGAAGTAGCCGAAGCCCTCGCGATAGAGGACTTCGTATTCGAGCTTGGGATGACGCTCTTCCATCAGGCAGACGCCGAAGCAGGCGTCGCGATTGGCGACCGCCGCTGCGGCCTCCCGGCTGGACGCGACCGTCATCGACATCGTCACCTGCGGAAAGGCGCGATGGAAGGCGGCGAGCACCTCGTCGAAGAAGGGGCAGACCACATGGCTTGCGAGCGCGATATCGATATGACCGGTCACGTCGCCCGGCTGTTCCTCCATGTGCTGCGGCAGGCCGGAGACGATGTCGAACAGGGCGACGCACTCGCTGAACAGGCGCTGGCCGGCCGGCGTCACGGCAAAATGGGAGGCATTGCGCTCGATGAGCCGGCAATCCATGTGGATTTCCAGGCGCCTGAGCGCATTGCTGATGGTCGGCTGCTTCAGCGAGAGCTTTTCCCCCGCAGCCGTCAGCCCCTTTTCCTGCACGATCACCATGAAGGTTCGCAGCAGGTTCCAGTCCAATTCCCAAACGAAACGTCGTCGCGGACCCACCATCGCCAGATCATTCCCAAAGTGAATGCATGTGGCTGTAGCTATTACACGATTTGATTTATCGTCAAAGCCGAAGCCTGGGCCGGACGAACAAGCGGAGGATGAACAAGCAATGGCAATCCTGACCTATCAAGGGGTGGTCTACCCCGCTCAATGCGATGCGATGGGCCACATGAACGTGCAGTTCTATATCGCCGCCTTCGACCAGTCCCTGTGGCATCTGATGGCCGCGGCGGGCTATTCGGCGTCTTGGATCAAGGAGCGTCGCGAAGGCTGGGCCGATCGTCGCTACGAGATCGATTTTCGCCAGGAGCTCCCGGTCGGCAGCCTGTTCGAGATCCACAGCTCGGTCGTCAAGGTCGGCCGCACCTCGCTCTCCACCCATCACCGCCTGACCAACAAGGCCGACGGCGAGCTTTGCGCCGAGCTTCTCGCCGTATCGGTCTATTTCGACCTGGCAGGCCGCCAGTCCCTGCCCCTGCCGCAGGTCATCGTCGACGGCGCCACCGGTCTCGTTGATTGACGCCGAGTTCCTGTGGGTGACGCGAGCTTTGAAACCCGCTGCCGTCGGCCGCGAAGCTAGCGCTGGTGCGCCCGGATCACGGCCAGGAAGGCATCGCCATAGCGCTCCAGCTTCGACTGCCCGACGCCGGAGATCGAGAGCAGCGCATCCTGGCTCGTCGGTCGTTCGGTGGCGAAGGCGACCAGTGTGGTGTCGGGAAAGACTACATAGGGCGGAACCGAGAGTTCTTTGGCGATCGCCATGCGCGCCGAGCGCAGGGCCTCGAACAGCTCCATGTCGGAACCTTCCAGAGCCGTCCTTGCATTGGCCGAGCTCGACGAGGCGCCTCTCGAGGCCTTGCCCGTCGTCGGGCGATCCTTGCGGAAACGCACCTCGCGTTCACGCTTGAAGACGGCGCGCGCCGCGGGTTCCAGTTTCAGTGCGCCGAAGGCGGAATGATCGACGCTGACGAGGCCGGCCGCGAGCAGCTGGCGGTAAACCGATTGCCAGGTTTTCGACGGCATGTCCTTGCCGGCGCCGAAGACCGGCATGTCGACATGGCGGAAGCGGGCGGTCTTCTCGTTTTCGGTGCCGATGAGCACGTCGATCAGGTGGCCGGTGCCGAAGCGCTCGCCAGTGCGGTAGATGGCCGCGAGCGCCTTGATCGCCGCATCCGTGCCGTCCCAGGTCTCAACGGGTTTCAGGCAGGTATCGCAATTGCCGCAATGGCCGGGATGCGCCTCGCCGAAATGGGCGAGGATCGCTTGCCGCCGGCAGCCGGGGGTTTCGCAGATGGCGAGCAGCGCGTTGAGCTTGGCCCGTTCGACGCGCTTGATATCGTCGCCCGAGGAACCCTCGTCGATCATCCGGCCCCGCTGGATGACATCGGCCATGCCATAGGCCATCCAGACATCCGAAGGCAGGCCGTCGCGGCCGGCGCGGCCGGTCTCCTGATAATAGGCCTCGACCGAGCCCGGCAGGTCGAGATGGGCGACATAGCGCACGTTCGGCTTGTCAATGCCCATGCCGAAGGCGACAGTGGCGACCAGGCACAGGTCCTCTTCCTTGAGGAAGGCATCCTGGTTGGCGTCGCGCACGGCGCGGTCCATGCCGGCGTGATAGGCGAGCGCCCGCACCCCTTGGGTGTTCAGCCATTCGGCCGTGTCCTCGACCTTGGCGCGCGACAAGCAGTAGACGATGCCGCTCGACCCCTTGTGGCGCGACAGGAAGCGCAGCAGCTGCTGGCGCGGCTGGTCGCGCTCGACGATCTCATAGGCGATGTTCGGACGGTCGAAGGAGGTAGTGAAGACCTCGGCGGAGCGGAGGCCGAGCTTGTCGATAATGTCTTCGCGGGTGTGCGGATCGGCGGTTGCCGTCAGCGCCAGACGCGGCACGCCCGGATAAAGCTCGGCAAGCTGACCGAGCTCGCGATATTCCGGGCGAAAATCATGGCCCCACTGGGAGACGCAATGCGCCTCGTCGATGGCAAAGAGCGCTATCCGGGCATCTGCGATCAACTCCCGGAATCCCGGCGTGACGATGCGCTCCGGCGTGACGTAAAGAAGATCGAGAGCGCCGTTGCCGATCGCCCGGCGGACCTCGACGAATTCTTCGCGGGTCAGCGAGGAATTGAGCGCCGCGGCCCGCACGCCGAGCTGTTTCAGCGCTTCGACCTGATCGCGCATGAGCGCAATCAGCGGCGACACGACGATCCCGACACCCTCGCGGCACAGGGCCGGGATCTGGAAACAAAGCGACTTGCCGGCTCCTGTGGGAAACAGCACCACCGCATCGCCACCCGAAACGACCTGCTCGACGACGGCAGCCTGCTTGCCGCGGAAAGCCGGGTAGCCATAGACCTTTCTCAGCACCGCGAGCGGATCTTTCCTCTCGTTGATGTCGAACAGGGCATCGGTGGTGCGGTCGGTCTGCGGCACGGAATCACTCTCAATTTCAGCGCCGCACTATGGCACGGATCGACTTGCCACCGCGAGGGCCGGCCGGACAAGTCCACGGTGATGGGCAAGGAAAAGGCCCCAGAGCCGACTACGGTGCGCCCGCCGGAGGGCCGATCAACCGGCAGGACAGACCTCAGAGATCGAGCGCGTCCTTGAGGCTCATCTCGTCCTTGACCTGAAGGTCCAGGTCGGCCTCGATATGGTCGATGTGGTGCAGCATCAGGTCCCTCGCCCGCTTCTCGTCGGCCTTTTCGAGCGCGTCGAGCAGGGCCGCATGCTCGCTATGGCCGCAGCTGGAGACGCCCGATCGGCCATAGAGCGCGATGACCAGCGAGGAGCGGGCGACCAGCTCCTCCATGAACCGCTGCAGGATGGCGTTGCCCGCGACCGAGGCCAGCATCAGGTGGAAGTCGCCCGACGCCTTGATCTCGGCGCGCCGCATGGCCGGGCCACGCTCGTTCATGAAGCGGCCCTCTTCTTCGAGTTGCTGACGAAACGCGGCGATGTCTTCCGGGGTGATCCGCCCGATGGCCGCGGAGATGAGGCCGGGCTCGATCAGCCGGCGCGAGGCGAAGACCTGGCGCGCCTCGTCCGGCGACGGATGGGAAACGAAGGCACCGCGATTGCGCTCGGTGCGCACCAGACCTTCGAAGGCCAGCATCTGGAGGGCGGCGCGGGCGACGGTGCGGCTGACATCGAACAGAGAGCCGACCTCGCTCTCCGACAGCTTGGTGCCGGGAGATAGACGGCGGTCGACAATGGCGTTGCGCAAGGCGTCCCTGATCACAAGGGTACGATCCTCCTGCGCGGACTCCTTCAGGATGATTTTGTCGTTGATGTTCATTGCCCGATCCGATCTTCGGTCTTGTACGCGTTCGCGGTCGAGATGCCAAGCCTTCTGTTTCTTATCGGCCGGCAAATTGCATACAATCATGCGGCTATATCGCGCGCAATCGCATTCTTTTTATGCAGCGCGTGGCGGAAATTGATGCATGCCATGTTTGCCGTCCGTTCATTTCCCGCCTCGGATGGGCACAAAGGGCGCCAGAATCGAACTGGCACGATCCCTGCTTTGATGTGGAAGCAGGAGAAACTCCATGAGCAAAGCAGCAACAATCGAGATCGCAGGCGTCTCCAAGGTCTATGGCACGATGACCGCGGTCCATGCGATCAGCCTGAAAATACCGGCCGGCACCTATTGCTGCCTGCTCGGTCCGTCGGGGTGCGGCAAGACTTCGACGCTTCGAATGATCGCCGGTCACGAGAGCATCTCCTCCGGCGACGTGCTTCTCGGCGACACGGTCGTCACCGACCTTCCGCCCGCCCGGCGCGGCACTGCTATGATGTTTCAGTCCTATGCCCTGTTCCCGCATCTGGACCTGGTCGACAACGTCGCCTTCAGCCTGAAGATGAAGGGGGTCGAAAAGGAGGAGCGGCGTACCAAGGCGATGGAGATGCTCCGGCTGATGCAGCTCGAGGGCTATGCCAGCCGTCGGCCCGCGCAGCTGTCCGGCGGCCAGCAGCAGCGTGTTGCGCTCGCCCGCGCGCTGATCACCGATCCGGAGGCGCTGCTGCTCGACGAACCACTTTCGGCGCTCGACCCATTCCTGAAAATCCGTATGCGCGCCGAGCTGAAGAAGCTGCAGACGACGCTCGGCATCACCTTCGTACACGTGACGCACAGCCAGGAAGAGGCGATGGCGCTGGCCGACCTGATCGTCGTCATGAATGATGGCCGGATCGAGCAGGCCGCGCCGCCGCGCGTCGTTTTCGAGCGGCCGGCGACCGCTTTCGTCGCCAGGTTCATGGGCGACCACAATGTCGTGTCCGGCCGCGCCGTCGAGAGCACGCTCGACACCGTCACGCTGGAGGTGGCCGGCGGCGGCCGCTTCACCGCCAAAGGTACGCCGGTCGAGGCCGGGGAGCCGGTCGATATCGCCGTGCGCACCGACTACGTGCGCCTCGGCGCAGGCGAAACCGAAGGCCTCGGCTTCAACGGCATCGTCTCGAATGTCGAGTATCGCGGCTCGTCCGTGAAGCTCTCCGTGACGGGCGCCGGCATCGAGGACTTCACCGCCATTCTCAGCGACGCCGATTTCTTCGCCAACCCGGTGAAGGTCGGCGATGCCGTTCCGCTCTCGTGGAGAGCAGATGATGCGATCGTTCTCGGCCGCATCCCGCATTGAACCAACCTCAAACAAGAGCACCAGAGGAGAACAGCAATGACCGATGCCAACAAGAAGACCAGCGGCGTCACGCGCCGTACGCTTTTGAAGACCGCTTCCGCCGCAGCCGGTCTTGCCGCCGGCTCCGGGGCCATCACCGGTTTCCCGACGATCTGGGCGCAGAACCCGATCACGCTTCGCCAATTCGGCACCGGCGTCTCGAACCTCAATGCCATCGCCGAGAAGTGCAAGGCGGACCTCGGCATCACGCTGGAGATGACCGCAACCGATTCGGACGCTGCCGCCCAGCGCGCCGTGACCCAGCCCAACTCCTACGACATTGCCGACATCGAATACTGGATCCTGAAGAAGGTCTTCCCGGCCGGCGTCATCCAGCCGATGGACGTCACCAAGCTGAAATTTTACGACAAGATCGTGCCGCTGTTCAAAACCGGCAAGCTGACGCCCGACAGCGTGATCGCCCAGGGCACCGCGCCGCACACCGTCGGCTTCGTCGAAAAGCCGGGCGACAAGACCTTCGCCAAGGAAGAAACCCAGTGGTTCACCATGGTTCCGACCATCTACAATGCCGACACGCTCGGCATTCGTCCGGACCTGGTCGGCCGTGAGATCACCTCCTGGGCCGACATCATGGACCCGGCCTTCAAGGGCAAGACCTCGATCCTCAACATCCCGTCGATCGGCATCATGGATGCCGCGATGATCTGCGAGGCCATGGGCATCATCAAATATGCCGACAAGGGCAACATGACCCAGGCCGAGATCGACACCACGATCGACTTCCTGATCAAGGCCAAGCAGGACGGCCAGTTCCGCGCCTTCTGGAAGAGCTTCGACGAATCCGTCAACCTGATGGCCTCCGGCGAAGTGGTCATCCAGTCGATGTGGTCGCCGGCCGTTGCCGCCGTTCGCTCCAAGGGCATCGCCTGCAAGTACCAGCCACTCAAGGAAGGTTACCGTTCGTGGGGCGGCGGTCTCGGCCTTGCCTCGCATCTGTCGGGCGCCCAGCTCGATGCGGCCTATGAATACATCAACTGGTACACGTCCGGCTGGGTCGGCGCCTATCTCAACCGCCAGGGCTATTATTCCGCCGCGATGGAGACCGCCAAGGAACACATGTCCGCAGACGAATGGGGCTACTGGATCGAAGGCAAGGCGGCCCAGGGCGACATCGTCGCTCCGGACGGCAAGGTCATGGAAAAGGCGGGCGCGGTGCGCGACGGCGGTTCCTTCGAGGAACGCATGGGCAAGGTCGCCTGCTGGAACTCGGTGATGGACGAAGACCGCTACATGGTCCGCCGCTGGAACGAATTCATTGCGGCTTGATTTCCCACCCTCCCCCTCAAGGGGGAGGTGCTTGCTCCTTCTCCCCGCGCACGGGGAGAAGGTCCGGCAGGGGGATGAGGGGCCATTTCGACAATTGACGGGTAAAGGAAACAGCTCATGGTGACAGTGCGATTCCTGGGCATCGGCGCGCCGAGGCCGAAACGCGTCATCCGGCTGCCGGCTTGGCTGGTCTCCTATGTCCAGGCGGCGCCTCTGGCGATCATTCTCGGCGCCTTCCTGCTTCTGCCGATCCTGATGATCTCGGTCGTCAGCTTCTGGGACTATGACTTCGCCCAGATGTATCCCGACTTCGTGACCTTCAACTATACCGAAACGCTCGGCTCCTGGGTCACCTGGAAGACCTATCTCAACACGCTGAAATTCGCCTTCGTCGTCTGGGCGATCACCCTCTTCGTCGGCTTCTGGGTCGCCTATTTCCTCGCCTTCCACATTCGCACCTCGGCCATGCAGATGGTGCTGTTCCTCGTCTGCACGGTGCCGTTCCTCACCTCGAACATCATCCGCATGATCTCGTGGATCCCGGTGCTCGGCCGCAACGGGCTGGTCAACACCGCGCTGGTCGATGCCGGCATCGTGTCGCAGCCGATCGAATGGCTGCTCTATTCCGATTTCGCCGTGGTCCTGGCCATGGTCCATCTCTACACGCTGTTCATGGTGACGCCGATCTTCAACACGCTGATGCGCATCGACAAATCGCTCGTCGAAGCGGCGCGCGACGCCGGCGCCTCGAGCTTTCAGATCCTCACCAACGTCATCCTGCCGCTCGCCAAGCCCGGCATGGCGATCGGCACGATCTTCGTGGTCACGCTGGTGATGGCGGACTTCTCGACCGTGCAGGTCATGTCCGGCGGCCAGAGCGCCTCGGTCGCGCTGATGATGAAGAACCAGATGTCGCTGCTGCAATACCCCGCCGCCGCCGCCAATGCCGTGGTGCTGTTGGTGCTCGTTCTCCTGATGGTCGCGGGCATCCTGCGCATCGTCGACATTCGCAAGGAGCTGTAACCATGCATGCCGACAAGCGCGGGCGCGAATTCTACATCCTCGCCGCCTTCTTCGCTCTCTTCGTCGTCTTCCTCTACGGACCGCTCTCGGCCATCGTCATCCTCTCCTTCCAGGGACCGAATGGCGGGCTCACCTTCCCGCTCAACGGCGTGTCGCTGCGCTGGTTCGCCAACCTGTTCGAAACCCAGGCCGTCGGCGATTTCGGCGGCAGTTTCCGCCGCTCGGCGATGCTCGGCCTGATGGTGATGGTCGTCACCGTCGTCGTCTCGCTTCTGGCGGGCCTTGCCTTCCGCAGGCGGTTTGCCGGATCGACGGCGCTCTTCTATCTGGCCGTGGCCAGTCTCGTCGTGCCGTCCATCATCATTTCGCTCGGCATCGGCGTGGTGTTCCAGCAGCTCGGTCTTCAGCCCGCCTGGTACACGTCGGGTTTCGGTGCCCACCTGACCTGGACCCTGCCCTTCGGCGTGCTGATCATGTTCGCCGTCTTCAACCGCTTCTCCCCGGCCTATGAGGAGGCTGCACGCGATCTCGGGGCGACCTCCTGGCAGACCTTTGCCCATGTCGTCCTGCCGATGATCGCGCCCAGCCTGATCGGGGTGGGCCTGTTCGGCTTCACGCTGTCCTACGACGAATTTGCCCGGACGCTGATGACGGCCGGCACCTTCAATACGCTTCCGCTGGAAATCTACGGCATGACCACCAATGTGACGACGCCGGTGCTCTACGCGCTCGGCACCGTCACCACTGTGTTCTCGCTGGTCGTCATCGGCGCCACGCTCGGCCTGATCGTCACGATGAACCGTCGGCGGATGCGTGGCTGATGCGCATCCTCGTCGTCAATCCGAACACGACTGCCAGTATGACGGCGACGATCGCCGATGCCGCCAGGCGCATCGCAGGTCCGGCAACGGAGATCGTCGCCGTCACCTCCTCGATGGGTCCGGCCTCGATCGAGGGCTATTACGACGAAGCCTTTGCCGTACCCGGCCTGCTGCTTGAAATCGCTAGGGGCGAAAGCGCCGGCGCAGACGCGGCCGTCATCGCCTGCTTCGACGATACGGGCCTCGATTCTGCCCGGGCCATGGCCGACATCCCGGTCATCGGCATTTGCGAGGCGGCGCTCGCCGCCACCGCCTTCATCGCCCAGCGCTTCACGATCGTCACGACCATGGAGCGCTCGCGTCTGCCGATCGAGCATCTGGTCCAGCGCTACGGCATGGCCGGCCGCTGCAATGTGCGCGCCGCCGACGTGCCCGTCCTGTCACTCGAGGATCCGCAGTCGAATGCGAGGGACCGGCTGCGCAACGAGATCGCGGCAGCGCTGCGGGACGACAGGGCGGAGGCCATCGTGCTCGGCTGCGCCGGAATGGCAGACCTGACGCTGGATCTCAGGCGCGAATTCGGCGTACCGGTCGTCGACGGCGTGGCCGCCGCGGTCAAGCATGCCGAGACCCTTGTCGCGCTGGGCTTGTCCACTGCCAAGCGCGGCGCCTATGCTGCGCCGATCGCCAAACGCTACACTGGCCTGCTCGACATCTTCGAACCCCGAACCCATTCGTTGCCATGACGTCTCCACCGATCATTCGAACCCTGTCGCCCGAAGAGATTGAACGGCTCATCGACTGGGCACGGATCGAGGGGTGGAATCCGGGGCTGGCGGATGCCGAGCCCTTCCGCGCGGCTGATCCCTCCGGTTTTATCGGTTGTTTCGTCGGGCCCGAGATGGTGTCCGGCATCTCGGCCGTACGGTACGGTTCCGCGTTCGGATTTATCGGCCTCTACATCTGTCATCCGGCCCATCGAGGAAAAGGGTTCGGCCGCCTGGTCTGGGATGCTGGCATGGCCCACCTCGAAGGCCGGACGATCGGACTGGACGGGGTGCCGCAACAGCAGGAGAACTACCGCTCGATGGGTTTCGTCCCGGCGTACCAGACATCACGCTGGAGCGGCCGGCTGGATGTCGTGGCGGGAAACCGCGGCACCGTCCACGTCCCCCAGGATCTGCTCGACGACCTCCTGGCCTTCGACGCCCGCCATTTTCCCGCCGAGCGTTCGTCATTCCTCAGAGAATGGCTCCGGTCCCCGAGGTCTGCCCACGCCGTCATCCGCGACGGCGCGATACGCGGCTATGCCGTGATGCGGCGATGCCATGACGGCTTCAAGATCGGCCCGCTCTTCGCCGGGACGTTCGACGAGGCGGAAACCCTGCTGGACGCCTGCGCCGAAGAGGCGGGCGGAGCCGTACTGCATCTCGACATTCCCGATGAACAGGGCGGTTTCGCCGAATATCTGCGCGAGCGGGGTTTCAGCCGGGGGTTCACAACGGCGCGGATGTACCGCGGCCCCGCGCCACGGGTGCACACGGCAGGTATCTTCGCGATAACCACGCTTGAACTGGGTTAGCGGCGGATCTGCGGCTGCGCGGGTTTTCTCTGGCCGGCTCTTCCGGGCAGTTGTCCTGCCGTTCGGACGCCAAAACGAAAAAGCCTGCCGCGGGAGGAGGTGCGGCAGGCTTTTCGAAAAGAACCGAACAGCGACTGGGAGGAGGAGTGTCGCTGCTCTGACAAACGGCCCTTGGGAGGAGGAGCGGGCCATCTGAAACACGAAGCTTTGCGGGAGGAGGTGCATCGCTTCGTTGAAAACGACTATATCCGATTCATGCGCATTTTATAGGCATTTTGTTGCAGTGCAGCTATGCGCGCAACACATAGCCGGAATCATGGTTTTGGAATCAACACGGGCTTTCTCTACCACCCGGATGACAAGTGTCTCGCGCAAGCGCCGCCTCCGTGATCGACGATCAACTCGCCAATCTGCGGGGAGAGAAGATCTCCGGCTCCAGACCGAGACCGACGAGTCGCTCGGGTGGATGACCGTCGAGGAACAGGCCCGCGGCCCATTCGGACAGCGCCGGCGAGGTGAGGATTCCGCTGCCGCCCTGGCCGGCCAGCCAGAAGAAGTCCGGGTCCCTGCGGTCGAAACCGACGACCTGCAGCTTGTCGGCCGTGAAGGAGCGCAGCCCCGCCCATTTGTGCGAAATGGTCTTCACCGGAAGCGTCGTCGATTGTTCGAGGAAGTGCGCGGCATAGGCGACGTCGATGTCCTCCGGCTGGGCGTCGCAAGGATCGCTCGGGGTCGCATCGGCCGGCGATACCATCAGCTTGCCTGCTTCCGGCTTGAAGTAGAAATCCTCGTCGACCTCGTTGACGCCCGGCATGGGCGCCAAGTCGTAGTCCGCCGGCACGTCGACGGTGATCGCGGTCCGCCGATGCGGCACGATGCCGAGCGGCGCCAGCCCGGCGAGCACCGCCAGCCGATCCGCCCAGGCCCCGGCCGCGTTGACGATGCGGCGCGCGAGGATCGGGCCCTGCGGCGTCTGCAGCCGATAGATCCCGCCGTCCCGCTCGACGGCAGAAACCGGCGAGCCGGTGCGGATGTCGGCACCGTTGCGGCGCGCGCCGCGGAAATAGCCCTGGAGAATGCTCTCCACCTCCATGTCCCAGCAGGCGGGATCGTAGAAGGCGCCCGCCATGTAGTCGGGCCGGAGGAAGGGCACCATGGCGATCGCCTCCTCGACGGAGACCGGTCGCGATTGCGCCGAAGTGGCGATGACTTCCCGGAAGGCGGCATCCAGCTTCGGCAGTCGGTCCTCGCTGGCGATCACCAGATTGCCGCGAGGGATCAACAGCGGCACATCGGCGAAGCCCTCAGGCGGATTGGCCAGGAGGTCATAGGACGCGTCGGCAAGCAGGCCGGTCGTCTCGTTCTGGAACTGCCGCGAGAACTCCGCGGCCGAGCGGCCGGTCGAATGATAGCCCACCTGCGCTTCCGCCTCGAGCAGCACGAGCGAACGATGCCCGGCCACCCGATAGGCGAAAGATGCACCGGCGATGCCGCCTCCCACGACGGCAACGTCGAAAATCTCCATGTCGTTTCCTCCGGCGCTGTTGATCAGCGCGCCACGTCCCTGTCGAGCGGAAAGATCGGCCGCGGGATCTTCTTGTAGGGCAGTCGGGCATAGTCGAGCGTGCAGAGCGCCCCGCTGTCACAGACCACGACCTTGCTGGCGATCGGCTCGAAGGCGGCGCGGAAATGCTGCATCGACTTGAGGCCGACCACGCGCTTCTTTGCCGGATCAATGCCGAAGGCGCGGAACTGCTGCAGGTCGAGCATCTGCAGCGGCACGCTGGTCACCAGCACCTCGATTCCGTCGACGACCAGCACTGCGCTGGTGCCAAAGCTCTGTTCCAGGCCGCCGACCATCGGGCCGTCGCCGACAAAATGACCGTCGCTGACGAGGCGAATGGTGCCGGTCACCGTCAGCGGTTCGCCGCCGAAGCGCGGATCGGTCTTGCCGCCGATGGCGATCGTCACCGTGGCGCCCTCGCCCTTGGCGGCAAGTTCCGCTGCAGCCTCAGGGTCGACCATCGGGCCGAAGGCAGCGTCATCGACGCCGGCTTCGAGCATGGCCTTCAGCAGGTTGGTGGAATCGCCGTAAGAGCCGCCGCCCGGATTGTCGGCATAGTCGGCGATGATCAGCGGGCCGTTCGACTTCGGATAGGTGCGCGCCATGTCGGCGACCGTTTCGACCGGGTGGAAGGTGTTCATCACCTCGTTGCGCTTTTCCCAAATGTCAGCGGCGAGCGTTTCGGCAAAGGCCTGGTGGCGGGCCGGATCGCCGTCATAGGTGACGAGCACGGTCGGGCCGACTTCCGGAATGTCGGCTTCCGGGAAGGCGCCGTTGATGCTGACGGCGAGCGCGCCCGGTTCGTTCTTTTCGTAGGCACGGGCCTTGGCGATGCGCTCGACCATGGCGCCGACGTCCGTACGGCCGCCGTTTGCCTCTTCCAGCATGGGCAGCTGGATACGCAGCGTCTTCGGGGCGATCTCGCCCTTCATGGTGCGGTTGAGCAGCGTGCCGGCATGATAGGCCGTTTCGCGCAGGTCGATGTGGGGGTAGGTCTTGTAGGAGACGAGGATCTGCGCCAGCGCGCACATGCGTTTTGTCACGTTGGCATGCAGATCAAGGGTCACCGCGATCGGCAGATCGGGACCTACGACGGCGCGCAGGCGCTCCAGCAGTTCGCCCTCGCCGTCGTCCGTGTGTTCCGCCACCATGGCGCCGTGCAGGCAGAGCAGGATACCGTCAAACTTTTCCGCCTTGGCGGCTTCGACAATCTTGCCGGTCAGGTATTCATAGGCCTCGACGGTTACCGGGCCCGACGGCTCTGTCCAGGCGCTGACCGAATGGCGCATGTCCCAGCCGAATTCCTTCTGGCACACCAGCGCGCCGGCAAGGCCGGTGTTCGACTGGCTGCGTTTGGCGATCGCTTCGTCGGCGAACATAAGGGTCTCGCGCTGGAACTCCGGAATGCCGGTCTTGCGAATGCTGAACGTATTGGATTCGTGCATGAATTCGGCAGTCAAAACTTTAAACGGCATTCTCGGTCTCCAGTATGATGGGCGCCATACCCTTGACGTGGCAGGCCACGGCATGGGTTCCGGACAGGGATTTCAGGTGAGGCAATTGGCTGCGGCAGCGATCCTCGACGAGGGGACAGCGGCTGGCGAAGGCGCAGCCCCTGGGTTCGTCATAGCCGCTCGGAATCTCGCCGCGGATGCGGGGAATGTCGCGGCGATTGTGCGGATCGGGTACGAAGGCGCTGTCGAGCAGGGCCACCGTATAGGGATGGGTGGGCGTCGCTCCCCGCGGCAGGACCTCGACGATACGCCCGAGATACATGACGAGGATGCGGTCGCAGAAATACTGGACCAGCGCCAAGTCGTGCGAGATGAACATGTAAGTGAGGTCGAGGCGGTCGCGCAGATCCTGCAGCAGGTTGATGACCTGCGCCTGGATCGAGACGTCGAGCGAGGCGGTCGGTTCGTCGAGCACCACCAGGGAGGGATTGAGCGCCAGCGCCCGAGCGATGCCGACGCGCTGTTTCTGCCCGCCGGACAGCTGGTGCTGGTAGCTGTCGGCGAGATGGGCCGGCAGCGAGACCATGGCGAGCAGTTCGGCCACTTTCGCGCCGCGCTCGGCCCGGCTCATGGCGATGCCCTGGACATCGAAGGGTTCGAGCAAAGCGTCGCGGATCGACTGCCGCGGATCGATCGAGGAATAGGGATCCTGGAACACCATCTGGAAGCGGCGGCGCAACCGGGCAAGCGTGCGGCCCTTCAGCGGACGGATGTCCTGGCCATCGAACAGGATTTCACCGGCACTCGGCTCGATCAGGCGGGAGACGAGACGGGCGAGCGTGGACTTTCCGCAGCCGGACTCGCCGACGACGCCGAGGATTTCGCCGCGCGCAAGATCGAAGGACACGTCGGTGATGGCACGGAAGCGGCGTTTCTTGGCAAACAGGCCGCCGCCACTGGAAAAGACGCGCGAGAGCGAGCGGATGGAAAGAAGCGGCGTCATGCGCTTTCTCCTTCGGCGAGGAAACAGGCAACCGAGCGGCCGGCCTCAATCACACTCGGCGGGCTTGCGCTGTGGCAGACCTCGATCGCCAGTGGACAGCGCGGATTGAAGCGGCAGCCGGCCGGCATGGCGCTTGCAGGCGGTACCATGCCGGGGATGCCGGCGAGACTGCGCGGCGCCATACCGGGCTGCGGGATGCAGCCGATCAGCGCGCGGGTGTAGGGATGGCGGGGCGCATCGAAGATGGCGTTGACCTGGCCGTATTCGACGACCTTGCCGCAATACATGACCGCCACCTCGTCGCAGGTCTGGGCGACGACGCCCATATCATGGGTGATGAGGATGAGGCCCAGACCCTTTTCCCGGACCAGCTCCGAGAGCAGCGCGATGATCTGCGCCTGGACGGTGACGTCCAGCGCCGTGGTCGGCTCGTCGGCGATCAGCAGATCCGGATCGCCGGCCAGCGCCATGGCGATGACGATGCGCTGGCGAAGCCCGCCGGACAGCTGGTGCGGGAAGAGGTCATAGGTCATTTCCGGCGAAGGAATGCGCATGCGCGCCATCAGGCCGATGGTCTTTTCCTTGGCCGCCTTGCGGTCGAGCTTCAGATGCAGTTCGGCGACCTGGTCGATCTGGCGGCCGACGCGCATCACCGGATCGAGCGATGTCATCGGGTTCTGGGTGATGAGGGCGATCCGCCCGCCGCGCAGGTTGCGGTAGTCCCTTTCGCTGATCGTCGTCAGGTCCGTCCCGTCGAACATGACGCGGCCGGAGGTGATGCGCCCGCCCATCAGCGGCAGGAGCCCCATGACGCTCATGGCGGTCATCGACTTGCCCGAGCCGGATTCGCCGACCAGACCGAGGATGCGGCCGCGATCGACAGCGATATCGACGCCGGCGAGCGGTTCGAGCGGGCCGAAGCCGATATGCAGCTGCTCGACTTTGAGGAGGGGCGCCATCAGCTTCTCATCCTCGCCTTGACGTCGAGGGACTTGAGCACTCCCTGACCGAACAGATTGATGAAGATCACCGAAGCGGCGACGAAAATGCCCGGCCACAGGATGACCCAGGGCGCGTTGAAGAGCTGGGCCGAGCCCGTGCTCATCATGCCGCCCCAGCTCGGCACCGGCGGCTGGGCGCCCATGCCGAAGAAGCCGAGCGTCGCCTCGAGCAGGATAGCGTTGCCGGTCGACAGCATGGCGACGACGACGACGGGGGCGATCGCATTGGGCAAGAGCCGGCGCATCATGATGTGCAGCGGGCCGGCGCCCATGCTGCGGCTCGCCTCGACGAAGGTCTGGCGCTTCAGCGTGATGATCTGGGTGCGGGTCAGGCGGGTGAACTGGGCGAGATAGGCGATCGCGATGGCAAGCACCGTGCTGCCAGATCCAGGGCCCAGGATCGCGACGATCAGCAGCGCCAGCAGGATTTCCGGGAAACACCAGGTGAGGTCGACGGCCGACATCATCAGGCGGTCGAAGCGGCCGCCGAGATAGCCGCAGACGGAGCCGATCAGGATGCCGCCGAGCAGCGACAGGGTGATCGACACGACGGAAACGCTGAGCGAGGTGCGTGCGCCGTAGATCACGCGGGAGAGAATGTCGCGGCCGAATTCGTCCGTGCCGAACCAGTGCAGGGCGGAGGGCGCCTGGTTGGCGATCGACAGGTTCTGCGCGTCATAGGCATAGGGCGACAGCCAGGGGGCGCCGATCGCGGCGATGGCGAGGGCCGCAAGCGCGACGCCGGAGAGGGCAGCGCCGGGCGTGGGGGCGAGTGCCGCGAGGCGCGACAGGAAGGAGGCCTGACGGGTGTGCGAGGTCATGCCGCGGCTTCCTCCCGCTGGCGCGGGTCCATGGCGGCCTGCAGCAGATCTCCGAGCAGCGTGCCGAGCATGACGGCCATGGCGAGGAACAGCAGACAGCCCTGGATCAGGGGATAGTCGCGCTGGCCGAGCGCGCGGATCAGCAGCGAGCCGAGACCGGGCCGGGCGAAGACATATTCGACCGTCACCGAGCCGCCGACGATCAGGCCGATGCGCAGGCTGAGGATGGTGACGACCGGGATCAGCGCATGGCGCAGCACATGGGCGATCTGGATGCGGAAACGCGACAGGCCCTTGGCATGCAGCAGCATGACGAAATCCTCGCGCGAAGTCTCGATCATGGCGACACGCGTCACCTGGGCGACGAGCGCCATGCCGCCGAGGCCGACGGTCAGGACCGGAAGGATGAGAGAGGTCCAGTGACGCGCGCCGGAGACCGGGACCCAGCCGAGCTGGACGGCAAACAGCATGATCATCAGCAGGCCGAGCCAGAAGGTCGGCACGGTGGAGCCAAGCAGTGACAATCCCATCAGCGAATGGTCGACGAAACGGTCGCGATAGGTGGCGGCGAGCGCGCCGGCGACAATGCCGAATACGGCGGAGAACGCGAGCGCCCAGGTTCCGAGCGCGAGGCTCGGAGCCAGGTTGGCGAGGATGAGGTCGGCCACGGGGCGGCGCATGACGATCGCCGTCCCGAGGTCACCCTGGGCGACATTGCCGAGCCAGGTGAGATATTGCTCGACAATGCTCCGGTCCAGCCCGTAGCGGGCGATGATCGCCGCCCGCTGGTCGGGTGAGGAGCCGGTCCTGATCAGATTGTCCACCGGATCGCCCGGCACGAGATGGACGATCAGGAAGACCACGCCGGAGACGACGAAGAAGACCGGTATCATCGCAAGAAGGCGCCTGAGCGCATAACCCATCATATCCGTCGTCCCCGAACCATCATTCCTTTACGTCGATGTCGAGGACGGTCTGTGCGGAGAACTGCGGGCCGTTGATCTTGGCCGGCACGCTCAGCCGCTCCTTGTTGAAGACGACCGTCTGGACCGGTTCGTAGATCGGCGCGAAGGGAACCTGGCTCAGCACATATTCATGATAGGTGATGAAGTTGGCGACGCGCTCTTCCGGGGTCTTCGACGCCGTCAGGGCCTTGACGCGCAGCTCCTCGGCCTTTGGGTCCTTCCACATCGAAACGTTCGGATAGCCCAGACGCTCGCCGGAGAAGAACCAGTCGAGAATGTCGGCATTGTTCCAGCCATAACTGCGCACCGCGAGCTGCTGGGTGCCCTTCTTGTATTCGGCGCGGATCGAGCTCGTGTCGAAGACGGTGATTTCGGCGTTGATGCCGACGGCCTTCAACTGTGCCTGGATGACTTCGGAAAGGCGCTTGAACTCGGTGTCGCTCTGGGTCCAGAGCGTGACCGTCAGCGGCTTGCCGTCCTTCGAACGACTGCCGTCGGGACCGGCCTTCCAGCCGGCTTCCTCGAGCAGGGCCTTGGCCTGTTCGGGATCGTAGGAGATGTCGAACTTCGGGTCGACCTTGGATTCCGGCAGCGAGGCGATCAGGAAGTTGTGGGCTGCAAGTCCCCTGCCGCCGAACAGCTTGTCGAGGATCTCCTGCTGGTTGACGGCAAGCGCGGTGGCCTTGCGGACCTTGAGGTCGGTGAAGGGCTCGACCGTCGTGTTGATCGGCATGTAGAAGGTGCCGAAGCCGGGCATGCTCTGCACGGTGGCATTTTCGAGCGTCGCATATTGCGGCAGGATGTCGCTTGGAACGTCGAGTACGGCGTCGACGCCGCCGGTCTTCAGCTCGAGGAAGCTGGTCGAGGAATCGGCGATTTCGCGCAGCGTCAGGCGGTCGATCTTGGCCGGACCCTTGTTTTCCGACGCGGCGCTGCCCCAGGTGTAGTCCTCGTTGCGCACGAGCACGGATTCGACACCGGTGGTGAAGCTTTCGAGCTTGTAGGGGCCGGTGCCGACGGCAACCGTCACGCCGTAATTGGTGCCCTCGGCATCAAAGGCCTTGGGGCTCGGAACGCCCATGAAGGCGCTCGACAGGTTGTAGAGCAGGTTGGCGTCCGGGTGCTTCATGATGAAACGCACGGTCAGGTCGTCGACCACTTCCACCTTGTCGATGCCGCCGACGAGATACTCGTTCTCGGTGCCGGCGAATTTCGGGATCCACCATTCGATGGTCTTGGCGTTGAAGGGCTCGCCGTCGTGGAACTTGACGCCTTCCTTGAGGTGGAAGGTCCAGCTCATGCCGTCGGGCGAGGTTTCCCAGCTGGACGCCAGGTGCGGATAATAGCCCTGGTCGGCGCCCTGGACGACGAGCCGGTCGTAGATCAGCGCATCGGCGAGCGTCATCAGCGTGCCGCGGATCGGATCGTGGTTGGCCGCGCCGGCTTCCGACGACGGCAGCACGAAGACGGCCTCCGCCGCTAGCAGCGCCGATGCCGGCATGGTGCCGGCGCAGGCGAGTGTCAGCGCGATCATCGCACCTTTGAATTCCCACTTCATCTTGGTCATCGTCTGCGTTCCCCTTTTTTAGCTTTGCATGACGGGAGGAGGTTTAGGCCTTGTCAGTCTTCCGGGGTGCCTCCGGCATAGCCCGTAAAGGTCTTGTAACAATTGAACATCTGGCCGAGCCGGTTCTCGACCTCGGCGCCCAGCTGGCTGAAGACGCCGTTGATGGCGAGCTGCACGAGCGAGACCAGGGGGCTCAGAGAATCCCAGAACTGGTTCAGCGCCGTCGGCACGGCGAAGACCTCGCTGGAGACGGAAGTCGCCCAATCGCAGTAGGTGTCGGTGATAATGGTGACCGGAATGCCCCTGGCATGGGCCGCCTCGGCCAGAAGCTTGCTCTGGCGCGAATAGCGGCGGGTATCGATCACCACCAGCATGATGCCGGTCGGGTCGGTGAGCAGCACGTCGACGAAATTGCCGGCGGCGACGTCGACGACATGGACCTCGTCGCGCAGATACTGGAGCTGGTGGGCGAGCACGGATGCGACGCCGCGCTCGGTCTGGAAGCCGGCGCAGTAAACCTTGCGTGCGGTGCTGAGGCGCGTGATGAAACGGTCGAATTCCGGCGTCTGGGCCAGTTCATAGACCCGCACCAGCGCGCCGATTTCCATCTCGAGGCCGGCGGCCAGCTGGTCGTTTCCCGAACGGGCGCGGGCGGCAAAATCCTTCAGCCGGTCGCCGACCAGCCAGGGGCTGTCGCCGAAGTCGTCCTTCAGGTCAACCTTCAGTTCCTTGAAATGATTGTAGCCCAGCGAGCGGCAGAAGCGTCCGACCGTCATTTCGCCGACGCCGACCTTGGCCGCAATGCTGGCGGCCGTCTCGAAGGGAAGTTCGCTTAGGTTCGACAACATATAGGTGGCGATCGCCCGGCCGGCGGCCGTCGAATTTTCCATGCTGTCGAGCAAGCGTTCCTTGACCGTCGCCATTCCGTTCCCACATCAAAAATGTTATTTTTATATCTCGCTGCGCCTACGGTATATTTAAATACCATCGCGTCAAGGGTGCTTACGAAAAAGTTGCGGCAGACAATCCGGACAGCGGAACCGCGCTTGCATCGACATGGCGACCGCGCGCCCTTCACGGGGGATGCGCGCCGACAGAGGGTCCCGGGATGTCTTGAAATCATGATCGGCGGCGGCGGCGGGGCCGAGCTCGCACGGCCGGTGGCGAAAGCGAGGCGCAAGTGGGCATAGCACCACAAGGTTTCGATTAGCCGGCTATCAAAGAATAAATTTACAGAATCTACGATGCTCCACCGTCGCGGCGGTGGAGCACAAAACCATTCAGCTGGGAATGCCGGTGGCAACTTATCAGGCTGAGGTCGTCCGGGTGCTGAACATCGGACCGCCGCGCCAGCGCGGGAAACCGTAGCCGTGGATTTCCACGAGGTCGATGTCGGCTGCCTTTTCGGCGATGCCCTCCGCCAAAATGGCTTCGCCTTCGCGGGCCATGGCGCCGACCAGACGATCGGCGATCGCCTCGGCATCCAGTGCCGGGCCGGGTTGGATCAGAGCGCCGAGAAGGCGGGTGACCTCCTCCGAGGGAAGCGGCCGGCGATCGCCGGGCTTGTAGTCATACCAGCCGCCACCGGTCTTCTGGCCCTTGCGTCCGGCCCGCACCAGAATGTCGCCGAGCGTTTCCGGCACATCCTGGCCCGCCGCGCGCGCGCCCTCGCGCTGCAGAAAGGCGATGTCGAGCCCTCCGAGGTCCTGCGCTTCGAAAGGACCCATGGCGAAGCCGTAGCCGCGCATGGCCGCATCGATGGCGACAATCGCCACGCCTTGGCCGACCAGCGCTTCCGCCTCGGCGCGATAGCGCTTGAGGATGCGGTTGCCGATGAAGCCTTCGCAGATGCCGGCGCGCACCGGCACCTTGCCAAGCATTCGCCCGAGCGCAAAACCCGTGGCGAGCGTCTGGTCGGCGGTCTGCGGCGTCGGCACGATCTCCAGGAGCTTCATGACATTGGCCGGGCTGAAGAAATGCAGGCCGATGAACCGGGCCGGATTGGGCAGGCGCTCGGCGATCGCGCGCGGATCGAGATAGGAGGTGTTGGTCGCCAGCACCGCATCGGGACGGCAGACACGGCCGAGTTGCTCGAACACCTGTCGCTTGACGGAAAGCTCCTCGAACACGGCCTCGATCACGAGGTCAGTATCGGCAAGGGCTGCATAGTCCGTCGAACCCGTCACGCCGGCAAGCCGCGTTTCGGCGGCCGCTTCGGTGAGGCGCCCGCGCTTGACGGCGCCGGCGAAGATGTCTCTCAGATTGGCAATGCCGCGCTCGACGGCCGCATCGTCCCGCTCGATCAGGATGACCGGCAGGCCTGCATCGCGCAGAGCCGCGGCAATGCCCGCGCCCATGGTGCCGCCGCCGATCACCGCGGCATTCCGAAGCGGCAGAGCCTGAACGCCGGACAGGGCCGCCGGCCGCGGGGCTGCCCGCTCGGCGAAGAAGACGTGGCGCAGCGCCGCCGCCTGTTCGGAGCCCCGCAGTTCCAGGAAGGTGGCGCGCTCGAACTGCATCGCGGCGGCAAAATCGGCCTCGCTTGCCCTGCGCAGGCAGGCAAGAGCCCTGAGGGGCGCAACCTCGCCCCTGGCGCGCTTGGCGATGGCGGCTGCGGTCTCGGTCCAGAAGGCTTCCGGCACTTCTGATAAGGGGCGCTGCGAAAGCGGTTGGGGCAGCGGATGGGAAAGCGCGTCGCGCGCAAAGCCGATGGCGGCGGCGCGCAGGTCGCCCTCGACGATCCTGTCGATGAGGCCGAGCTCCAGCGCCCGCGGCCCGCGCACAGGCTTGCCCGTGGTCACCAGATCGACGGCCGTCTCGACGCCGACGAGCCGCAGCGTGCGCACCGTTCCGCCGGCGCCCGGAACGAGCCCGAGTGTCACTTCCGGGAGGCCGACCGAGGCATCCGCCGTCGCAAGCCGGAAGAGGCAACCGACGGCGATTTCGAAGCCGCCCCCGAGGGCAGAGCCATGGATCGCCGCGATCCAGGGCTTGGCCGCGAGCTCGATGGCCGAGACGACGTCGGGCAGATGCGGCGGCTGCGGCGGCTTGTCGAATTCGCTGACGTCGGCGCCGGCGATGAAGGTGCGCCCGGTGCAGACCAGCGCCACGGCCGAGACCTCGGGATCGCCGTCCAGCGCGCTCGCCGCATCGACGAGACCCTGGCGCACGGCCTGGCTCAAAGCGTTGACGGGCGGGTTGTCGATCGTGACGACGGCGATGTTACCCTCACGGGCGATGGTGACGACGGACATGAATGATCAGATTCCCAGATAGGCTTCTCGAATGCGGGGATCGGCGAGCAATTCGCCGGCCGGTCCTTCCATGGTGATCTTGCCGGTTTCCATGACATAGCCGCGGTCGGCGACCGACAGGGCACCGAAGGCGTTCTGCTCGACCAGCAGCACGGTGACCTTGAGATCGCGCATGCTCTTCACCACGTCGAAGATCTGCTGGACGAGAATGGGCGCCAGCCCCATCGAGGGCTCGTCGAGCAGCAGGCAGGAGGGGCGCCCCATCAGCGCGCGGGCGATCGCCAGCATCTGTTGCTGGCCGCCCGACAGGCCGCCGGCGGCGAGGTTGCGCTTCTCCTTGAGGATCGGGAACATCTGGAAGGCGTTTTCCATGTCCCGGTCGACCCGGTCGTCGGTGAAGAGGAAGGCGCCGAGGCGCAGGTTTTCCTCCACCGTCAGGTTGGTGAAGATCTGCCGGCCTTCGGGAGACTGGGCAAGGCCGCGTCTCAGCCGCTTGTAGGCGGGCGTGGTGGCCAGCGCCTCGCCGCGGAAGATGATCTGGCCGGCGCTGATCGGCCGCAGACCGGACAGGCAGCGCAGCAGCGTCGTCTTGCCGGCGCCATTGGCACCGACGATGGTGACGATCTCGCCGGAATCGATGTGCAGGTCGATGCCGTGCAGCGCTTCGATGCGGCCGTAGCGCGACCGCAGGCCCTCAACTGTGAGCATGGGACGCCTCCTGTGCCTGGGTTCCGAGATAGGCCGCGATGACATCCGGATTGCGCGCGACGGCGGCGGGGTCGCCCTCGGCGATCTTCACCCCATGATCGAGGACGACGATGTGGTTGGAGATGCGCATCACCATCTTCATGTCGTGCTCGACCAGAAGGATGGCGACGCCGGAGGCCGCCACCTCGGCGATCAGGTGGTCGATCTCCTCGGTCTCGACGGCGTTGCAGCCGGCAGCCGGCTCGTCGAGCAGCAGGACCTTGGTGTCGAGGGCAAGGGCCCGGGCGATCTCCAGCCGCTTCAGCGCGCCATAGGAGAGGTTGCCGGCTTCGAGTTCGGCGGCGTTGGCAAGGCCCACGCGGGCCAGCAGTTCGCGTGCCCCGGCTTGCGCCTCCCTGGAGCGCCGGCGCGACGCCGGCAGCCCGAGCAGGTCGGCGAATACCGAGCCCTTTTCCCGCAGATGGAAGCCGGCAATGGCGTTTTCCAGCACCGTCATGTTCTGGAAGATCTGCAGGTTCTGGAAGGTGCGCGACATGCCGCGGCGGGCGAGAAGATGCGGCGAGAAGCCGGTCACCTCTTCGCCGTTCAGTCGCACCTTGCCCGATTTCGGCATGTAGACGCCCGAGATCATGTTGAACAGGGTGGTCTTGCCGGCACCGTTCGGCCCGATGACGGAGACGATTTCTCCGGGATTGACGGAAAAGCTGACATTGTCGACGGCCTTCAGGCCGCCGAAGGCAATTCCCAATCCCTCGACGCTGAGAAGGCTCATGCTCCCCTCCCGGTAAATTGACGCAGCAGCGACGGCAGCAGGCCTTCGCGCAGGAAGATCATGACCAGCATCATCACCAGCCCGAGCATGACTTGCTCGTATTCGGCAAACACGGTGAGCACCTGCGGGAGGAGGGTGAGAATGCCGGCGCCGAGGATCGCGCCCAGCACCGAGCCGGCGCCACCGAGCACGGCCATGGTGACAAGCTCGATCGAGTGCATGTAGCCCGCGACATCCGGCGTGATGAACTTGTTCTGCAGGGCCAGCAGCGAACCGGACACCGAGGCATACACCGCCGAGATAACGAAGGCCTGCAGCTTTAGCCGGGGCACGTCGACGCCGACCGTGCTGGCGGCGATCTCCGAACCATGCAGCGCCCGAAGCGCCCGGCCCGTCGGGCTGTCATAGAGGTTGAGGGCGAGCCAGGCGCCGACCAGCAGGCAGAGGCCGCAGAAGAAGTACCAGAACTCCGGCGCCGAAAGCTTGAGCCCCAGCGCAGCGAGCGCCTGGCGCAGGCCGAGATCGGCCACCGCGATGCCGTCCGGCCCGCCGGTGAGCCAGGCCTCGTTCGACAGCACCATGGAGACCAGGATGCCGAAGCCGAGCGATGCGACGGCAAGATAGTAGCCCTTGAGCCGCAGGATTGGCCGGCCGACCACATAGGCGATCGCAGCCGAAAGCGCCGCGCCGAGAACAGCGGCGAAAGCCGGGTGCAGGCCAAGATGCACGGGCGCCAACGCCGAGGCATAGGCGCCGATGCCGGCAAAGCCCGCATGGCCAAGGCTGATCTGTCCGGCAAAGCCCGTCAGGATGACGATGCCGAGCACCGCCACGCCATTGACGAAGAGCAGCGATCCGACGCGGAAATAGAAGGCCGAGGGAAAGAAGAAGGGTGTCGCCGCAATCAGCAGCGCCAGCACCAGGAGGGTGGTCTGTTTTGTCGTGAGCCGCATCATCACACCCGATTGACCGAATTGCGTCCGAACAGGCCTTGCGGCATGGCGAAGAGGACGGCGAGGATGACGACGAAGGCGACGGCATCCTTGTATTGCGAACTGATGAAGCCGGCCGTCAGCGCTTCGAACAGGCCGAGCAGGATGCCGCCGACGAGCGCACCCTTGGGATTGCCCATGCCGCCGAGCATGGCTGCGGCAAAACCCTTGAGCGCCAGCGCGATGCCGAGGTCGTAGCTGGTCAGCGTGATCGGGGTGACGAGCACGCCGGCGAGCGCGCCGATGGCAGCCGAAAGCGCAAAGGAGAGCGTCATCACCCAGTTGGTGTTGATGCCGACGAGCTGGGCCGCCAGGCGATTGTTGGACGTGGCGAGCACCGCCTTGCCGGTCAGGGTGCGGGTGAAGAAGAGCCAGAGACCGACGAAGACGACGACGGCGCCGGCAATGACCCACAGGCTCTGCGGCAGGATGGTGGCGGCGAGGATCTGGATCGGTTCGTCGCCGGTAAACGCGGGAAAACGATGGAGCTGCTTGTCGAAGACCAGCTGGGTCACGCCGCGAATGAAGATCGACGCACCGATGGTGATGATGATCAGCGAGACCACGGGCGCGCCCCGCGCCGGTCCGATCGCCAGCTTGTTCAGCGCGACGCCAATCGCTGCGGTCACGGTGATGGCGATCAGCGCGGCCAGCGGCAGCGGCAGGCCGGCGTCGAAGGCGAACACCGTGATCATGCCGCCCAGCATGACGAACTCGCCCTGGGCGAAATTCACCACGTCCGAGGCGTTGTAGATGATGGTGAAGCCCAGCGCGACCAGCGCATAGACTGCCCCGACCGTCAGGCCGGAAAGAAGGAACTGCATCAGTTCAGGCATCGAAGACCCCACTGTGGCCGATTGTTCTTGAGGTGGAGCCTGGCTGTCACAGGCAGGCTCCACGCCAATGCCGTCGCCCCGAGGCGGGGCGCCGCGGGTGCTTATTCGATGATCGTCCAGCCGCCGTCCTTGATCTCCAGCATGCGGAATGCCGAGAGATCGAGGCCGAGGTGATCTTCCGCCGTCATGGTCACGACACCGGTGGTGCCGACCAGGCCTTTGGTCGATTCGATCGCGTCGCGGATCGCTTCGGGTTCGGCCGAGCCGGCCCGGCCGATCGAATCGACCAGGATGCGCAGCGCGTCGTGAGCGTAGCCGCCGAAGGTCGAGACGGCGGAGCCGGTCTTCTTCTCGTAGGCCGTCTTGTAGGCGGTAACGACAGCCTTCTGGGCATCGCCATCCGCCAGGATGCCGGCGACCAGAAGGGCGGTTCCGGGAAGGCGCACGCCTTCGGCGGCCTTTGCGCCGGCCAGCTCGATGAAGCCGTCAGAGGCGACACCATGCGACTGATAGAGCGGCAGGCCGACGGCCAGCTGCGAATAGTTGCGCGTCACGATCGACGGGCCCTGGCCGAAGCCGGCATTCAGCACGGCCTGCACGCCGGCCGTGCCCTTGATGTTGGTCAGCTGCGGGGTCATGTCCGCGTCCTGCGGGCCGTAGGTTTCGTCGGCGGCGATCTCGATGCCGTAGTCGCCGGCGACGGCGACGCACTGCTTGTGCATCGAAGCGCCGAAGCCGTCGGTGCCGGAAATCACGCCGATCTTGGTGATCGCGTTCTTCTTCATGTTCTCGAAGATCTTCTGGCAGGCCATGCGGTCGGTATGCGGGGTCTTGAAGACCCAGTGCTTGACCGGATCGATGATTTCGATTGCGCCGGCGAGCGAGATGAACGGAACTTCGGAGTCTTCGGCGACCGGAATGATCGACATGGTCGTGCCGGTCGTCGTGCCGCCGATGATGGCGACGACTTCGTCGTCCTCGACGAGGCGGGTCGCGAAGGTGCGCGCCTTGTTCGGGTCGCCGCCGTCGTCATAAAGCACGAGCTTGAGCGGCTCGCCATTGACGCCGCCGGCGGCATTGATTTCCTCCACCAGCATTTCGAGCGTCTTGGCTTCCGGGTCGCCGAGGAACGAGGCGGGGCCGGTTGCCGATACGGTCGCACCGACCTTGATCTCGGCCTGGGCTGCGGTTGCGATGCCCAGTGCCATCAGCGTGGCAAGTGCAGTTGTCGTCGTGATTTTCATTGTGTCTCCTCCCTGAGAACGTTGAATTGAGAAGTCGATTACGCCGCTTTCGGGCGGCGCCACATCGCCAGCCGGAACCGGTTGGTAACAAAGGCGGTGTCGGTCAGGCTGGCATTGCCGGCGGGATTACCGCCGGTGACGTGAAAGTCGGAAAACGCAGCTGACTGATTGACGAAGATGTTGCCGGTCAGGTTGATCGACAGGTTGACGCCGGCGCGGGCGAAGGCCTTGACCGCGTAAGCTATGCGCGCCTCATCGGTATCGTAGAGCGCGGCGGTGATGGCGCCCTTGCGGCGGGCAAGGTTGGCTGCGGCATCGATGCCCGCTTCGGCGCTGTCGACAGCGACAATGAAGGCAACCGGTCCGAAGCACTCGTCCTCGTGGACCTTGGTCTCGGCGGCGTCCACGGCGACGATCAGCGGGGTGGCGCTGCAAGCGGAGGCCAGCGGCTGCGAATCGCGGACGATGCGGCCGAAGCCGCGCGCCTTGTCGATCCGCGCAAACGTCGCCGGATTGGCGATCGCGCCGCAGACGCCGGAAGCGCGAGCCGGGTCGCTCAGCAGCGCGTCGACCGCAGCACTGATCGCGGTTGCCACCTCGTCGAAGCTCTTGTGCCCTTCATCGGTCGCGATGCCGGCGCGGGGCACGAATATGTCCTGCGGGGCGGTGCACATCTGGCCGGAATAGAGCGACAGCGAGGAGGCGATGTTGGCGCACATGCCGGAGAAGTCGTCGGTCGCGGCGACGACGATCGAGTTCACCCCGGCTTCCTCGGTGAAGACCTGGGCGGAACGCGCATTGTCGCGCACCCATTCGCCGAAGGCGCTGGAACCGGTGTAGTCGATGATGCCGATGTCCGGGTGGGTAACCAGTTCCCTGGTAATTTCGGCGCCGGCCTGATCGACAGCCAGCAGGACCACGTCAGCCGGGAAGCCTGCCTCGACCAGCACCTCGCGCGCCACCTTCACGGTCAGTGCAAGCGGCAG
This sequence comes from Allorhizobium sp. GW101-3B10, assembly GCF_059424725.1. Taxonomy (NCBI): domain Bacteria; kingdom Pseudomonadati; phylum Pseudomonadota; class Alphaproteobacteria; order Hyphomicrobiales; family Rhizobiaceae; genus Allorhizobium; species Allorhizobium sp. GW101-3B10. The sequence goes on from NZ_JBWKZR010000001.1 coordinate 3,919,110, forward strand.
GATGGCGCCGGGATGCGGCTTGACGATCACGGTATTGCCGGTCGCGAGGCTCGCGAAAAGGCCCGGAAAGGTGTTCCAGGTCGGGAAAGTCTGGCAACCGATGGCGAGGGCGACGCCGCGCGGCACGATCTGCCAGTTCTTTTCCAGAACGATCGGCGCCGCCTTGCCCTGCGGCTTTTCCCAGGTGGCCTGGCCGGGTATGCGCGTCATTTCCACCCATGCCGTGGCAACCGCTTCAAGTCCACGGTCCTGCGCATGCGGGCCGCCGGCCTGGAAGGCCATCGGAAAGGCCTGGCCGGTCGTGTGCATCACGGCATTGGCCATTTCGAAGCTGATGCGGTTCAAACGTGTCAGGACTTCGAGGCAGACTCCGACGCGCAGCTCCGGCGAAGCATCGGCCCAGGCGTCTCCGGCCGCCTTCGAGGCGGCAACCAGCGTTGCGGAATCGGTCGCCGGATAGAGGATCCTGAGGTCGGGACCCCAGGGCGACACTTCGGAACCGAGGCGCCTGTCTTCCGGATGGCCGGGCAGTTCGAACTGTGTACCGAGCAGGGCCTTGAAGGAAGCCTCGCCGTCGTCCTTGGCGGTTTCGCCATAGATCTTGCCGCTCGGAACTTCCGGGAAGGGCGACCAGAAACCCCGGTCGGACAAGGCTTTGACAGCCGTCTCCAGCAGACCGCGATGACGGCCGAACAGGTCTTCCATGGCAAAATCCTCCCTACTCCTGCCTTTATCATTGACCGTCCGGTCGGTTTATGCAAGATCTTTTTACGCCCCCGGGAAAATTCGGAGCGGGGACCAGGGAGAGAGCGATGCACCAATCCGACACCGTTCTGGTGACGATCGATCACGGGGTTCTGCGGCTGACGCTGAACCGGCCGGACAAACTCAATTCGTTCAATGAGGAAATGCACATCGCGTTGCGCGCGGCGCTTCAGCGCGCCCACGACGACGCGGACGTGCGCGCTGTGCTGCTGACCGGGGCGGGCCGTGGCTTTTCCGCCGGCCAGGATCTCGGCGACCGCGATCCGCGCAAGGGCGGCCCTGCCCCCGATCTCGGCCACACGCTCGAAACCTTCTACAATCCGACGCTGCGGCTGATCCGATCGCTCGAAAAGCCTGTCATCTGCGCGGTCAACGGGGTGGCGGCCGGTGCCGGCGCCAATATCGCCTTTGCCTGCGACATCGTGCTGGCCGCCCGCTCGGCAAAGTTCATCCAGGCATTCGCCAAGATCGGCCTGATCCCCGATGCCGGCGGCAGCTGGAGCCTTGCCCGCATTCTCGGCGAGCCGCGCGCCAAGGCGCTCGCGATGACCGCCGAGCCGCTGATGGCGGAGCGCGCCGCCGAATGGGGCCTGATCTGGAAGGCCGTCGACGACGAGCAGCTGATCGGCGAGGCCGAGACGCTCGCCAGCTCGTTGGCCGAAGGCGCGACACGGGGCCTCGGCCTCACCAAGCGGCTCATCCAGGCCGCGGCCACCAACAGCCTCGACGAACAGCTCGACATGGAGCGCGACTGCCAGCGCGAAGCCGGCCGCACGGCCGACTATGCCGAAGGTGTCACCGCGTTCCTCGAAAAGCGCAAGCCGGAGTTTTCGGGCAAATGACGATGAACGCACAGGAAATGGCAGAAGCCTGCGCCAAGGCGATGTGGGACCTCGACACGGCATCGCAAAATCTCGGCATGCGCATCGAGCACATCGCGCCCGGACAGGCGACGCTGTCGATGGACATCACCGAAGTCATGTCCAACGGCCACGGCAACTGCCACGGCGGCTATATCTTCACCCTCGCCGACAGCGCCTTTGCCTTTGCCTGCAACGGCTACAATCAGCTGACCGTCGCGCAGAACTGCTCGATCACCTATATCAGCCCGGGGAGGATCGGCGACCGGCTGACGGCGGAGGCGCGCGAGATTTCGCGCAAGGGCCGGTCCGGCATCTACGACATTCGCATTTCAAATCAGAGCGGCGACCTGGTCGCCGAGTTTCGCGGTCTGTCGCGAACGGTGAAGGGCACGCACCTGCCCGATCCCGCCTGAACCAAGACGTATTCCAGGGAGGAAATCATGCTCGACTTTGTAACCCGTCCCCAAGATCTGGACCCGATCGAAATCGCCTCGCGGGATGAAATCTCGGCGCTCCAGTTTCACCGGATGAAGCGCTCGCTGAAGCACTCGTACGAGAACTCGCCGTTCTATCGCAAGCGATTCGACGAGCACGGCGTGCATCCGGAAGACCTGAAGACCCTGTCGGATCTTGCCAAGTTTCCCTTCACCACCAAGACCGATCTGCGCGACACCTATCCCTTCGGCATGTTCGCCGTTCCCCGGGAAAAGCTGGTCCGTATCCACGGCTCGTCCGGCACCACCGGCAAGCCGACGGTCGTCGGCTATACCAAGCATGACATCGATGTCTGGGCCGACGTCGTCGCCCGCTCGATCCGGGCGTCGGGCGGCCGTCCCGGCGACATCGTGCATGTCGCCTATGGATACGGCCTGTTCACCGGCGGCCTTGGCGCGCACTACGGCGCCGAGCGGCTCGGCTGCACCGTCGTGCCGATCTCCGGCGGCATGACCGAGCGCCAGGTCACGCTGATGAACGATTTCAAGCCGCGCATCATCATGGTGACGCCCTCCTACATGCTGTCGATCCTCGACGAGTTCCGCCGCCAGGGCATCGATCCGCGCGAAAGCTCGATTGAGGTCGGCATCTTCGGCGCGGAGCCCTGGACCAATGCCATGCGCAGCGAGATCGAGCAGGCCTTCAACATGCATGCCGTCGACATCTACGGCCTCTCCGAGGTCATGGGGCCGGGCGTCGCCAATGAATGCGTGGAGACCAAGGACGGCCTGCACGTCTGGGAAGACCATTTCTATCCGGAAATCATCGACCCGGTTACGGGCGCCGTGCTGCCGGACGGCGAGCTCGGCGAACTGGTCTTCACCACGCTCACCAAGGAAGGCCTGCCGATGGTGCGCTACCGCACCCGCGACCTGACCCGTCTTCTGCCGGGCACGGCGCGATCGATGCGGCGCATCGAAAAGATCACCGGCCGCAGCGACGACATGATCATCCTGCGCGGCGTCAACGTCTTCCCGACGCAGATCGAGGAACAGATCCTGAAATGCGGCGGACTTGCCCCGCACTTCCAGATCGAACTCACCCGCGCCGGCCGTATGGACAACATGACCGTCCACGTCGAATGCGCGGCCAACTACACCGATGCGGCGGCTCGCGCGCAATCGGCCAGGGAACTGGCACACCACATCAAGAGCGTGGTGGGCATCACCACCAAGATCGAGGTTCAGGACCCGACTTCCATCGCCCGCTCGGAAGGCAAGGCCAAGCGCGTGGTGGACAACCGCCCCAAGAGCTGAACGGCCACCCGTGACAGCGCAAAGGCAATTGTTATAGTGAAGCGGGGGCGTAGATGCCCCCCTTTTGCAGACGTTCTGCAAGCAGGAAAGCGAAAACATGGCTCGGACCCGGGCAACCGACTTTGAGGAAAAACGCCGCGGCATTCTCGACAATGCCGCAGCCGTATTTGCCGAACAGGGCATGGAAAAGGCATCCATGTCCCAGATCGCAACCCATTCGAGCGTCTCCAAGGCGCTGCTGTATCACTACTATCCGAGCAAGGATGCGCTGATCTACGCGATCATCATCACCCATCTGGAGGAGCTCGACGAGGCGATCCAGGCGGCGGACGACGCGAACGAGGCGCCGGAAAAGCGGCTTCGGCGGCTGATCGGCGTGGTGCTGGAGAACTATCGCGGTGCCGACAACCAGCACAAGGTGCAGCTCAACGCCACCTCGGCCCTCTCCGACGAGCAGAAGGCAGGCATCACCGCGATTGAACGGCGGATCGTGCGCCGGTTTTCGAACGTGCTCAGAGAAATCAATCCAGAGCTCGACAGCAAGGAAAGACCCCTGCTGATGCCCGTCACCATGTCGCTGTTCGGCATGATGAACTGGGTCTACATGTGGTTCCGCGACGGCGGGCGCATCACGCGGGAAGACTATGCCGACGTCGCGACGACGTTGATTCTGGAAGGCATCAAGGCGGTTCGCTAGACCCTGCCCCCGACATCATGCCGAAAGGCCTGCACTCGCTGCATTTCTCAAACCGACGGCCGGCCTAAAGCCCGCCGTCGGTTTTCGTTTGTGGTCAGGCCGCCTTCCAGGTCTTGGCGACCATGGTGAGCACGTCGTATTGCGCGACGACCGCGCCATTCTGGTTCGTCACCTGGCAATCCCAGCGTACTTCGCCATGATCGGCATTGGCGCGCGGATTGATCTCCTTGCAGGTCAATCGAACCTGCAGCGTGTCGCCCGGATTAACCGGGGTGAGGAAGCGCAGGTTATCGACGCCGTAATTGGCGAGCACCGGGCCCGGATCCGGGTCGACGAACAGGCCGGCCGCGAACGAGGCGATCAGGTAGCCATGGGCGACGCGCCCGTCGAAGAACGGATTGGCCTTGGCCGCCGCCTCGTCCATGTGGGCATAGAAGGTGTCGCCGGTGAAGCGAGCGAAATGCTCGATGTCCTCAAGCGTCACCGTCCGCTTCGCCGTGACGATCTGATCGCCGATCTTCAGCTCCGCCAGGGATTTGCGGAATGGATGCACGCTGGTGTCGCCGGCGCCGGCCCCTTCGAGCCAGCGGCCGGTGACGGCCGAAAGCAGCCGCGGCGTGCCCTGCACGGCCGTGCGCTGCATGTAGTGCTTCACGCCGCGCATGCCGCCCATTTCCTCGCCGCCGCCGGCGCGACCGGGACCGCCATGCACCAGGCCGGCGAGCGGCGATCCATGGCCGGTCGAGGTCTTGGCCGAGGCGCGGTTTCCGATCAGGATACGGCCGTGATACGGTGCCATGCCGATCACCATCTCTTCGGCGACCTTCGGATCATTGGTGAACACCGACGCCGCCAGCGAGCCCTTGCCCATCTGGGCAAGCGCGATCGCTTCCTCGATCCCCTCATAGGGCATCACGGTGGAGACCGGGCCGAACGCCTCGACATCGTGGACGGCAGACGCGGTAAACGGCTTGTCGCAGTAGAGCAGCACCGGATTGAGGAAGGCGCCCTTCTCGGTATCGCCGGAGACGATGCGGACATTGTCTGGATCGCCGGCGACGATCTCGGCATCGGCGGACAGGTCGCGGATGCGTTCACGTACTTCGTTGCGCTGGGCAAGGCTTGCCAGCGGTCCCATGCGCACACCCTCGTCAGAGGGGTTGCCGAGCGTGGTCTTGGAAAGGCGATCGTCGAGTGCGGCGATCAAGGCCTGGACATGGGCCTTGGGTGCGAACACACGGCGAATCGCCGTGCATTTCTGGCCGGCCTTCGAGGTCATTTCGCGGGCCACTTCCTTGACGAAGAGATCGAACTCCTCGGTGCCAAGACCGGCATCAGGCCCGAGGATTGACGCGTTCAGGCTGTCGGCCTCCATGGTGAAGCGAACCGAGTTGGCAACCACCGTGGGATGCGACTTGAGCTTGCGGCCTGTCCAGGCCGAGCCGGTGAAGGTCACGGCGTCCTGTCCCCCGACATGGTCAAGCAGATCGCCGACCGAGCCGGACACCAGCTGCAACGCACCTTCCGGCAGGATGCCGGTCTCGATGATCCGCCGAACCACGAGTTCGGTCAGATAGGCAGTCTGGCTTGCCGGCTTGACCAGCGACGGCACGCCGGCGATCAGCGTCGGGGCGATCTTCTCGAGCATGCCCCAGACGGGGAAGTTGAAGGCGTTGATGTGGACGGCGATGCCGTGCAGCGGGGTGAAGATGTGCTGGGCGGAGAAGCTGTTGTCCTTCGATAGCAGCTCCACGTCGCCGTCGAGCAGCACGCGGGTGTTCGGCAGCTCACGCCGGGCCTTGGAGGAATAGGAGAGCATGGTGCCGATGCCGCCCTCGATGTCGACCCAGCCGTCGGCACGGGTGGCGCCGGTCAGGGCGCTCTCGGCGTAGAATTCCTCTTTCATGTCCATCAGGACCTGGCCGAGGGCTTTCAGCATCTGCGCCCGTTCGTGAAACGACAGGGCGCGCAGGTTCGGTCCGCCGACCTCGCGGCCATAGGCGAGTGCTGCGGCGAAATCGATGCCGGTCGAGTCGATGAATGCGATTGCGGCACCCGTCGAGGCATCGAGCAGCGGTACGCCTTGCTTTTCGCCGGGTGTCCAGCGGCCACAGACATAGCTTTCGAGACGGCGCGGAACGCGAGCCGAAACATTCATGAAGTCATCCTTCCTGGATCGGTTTATTCAGTGCGGTCGGCGGGGCGCCACGGCCCCGCCTCCTGGGAGGTTATTCGTCGTAGGAGAGCACGACCTTCTCTGTCAGCGGGTGACATTGGCAGGTCAATACGTAGCCGGCTTCGACCTCGTAGTCCTCAAGCGCATGGTTGGTGTCCATCTCGACCTCGCCTTCGAGCACCTTCGCCCGGCAGGTGGAGCAGACGCCCGCCTTGCAGGAGAAAGGCGCGTCCATGCTCTGGGCGATCGCGGCCTCGAGAATGCTGACACCGTGCTTGGGCATGTTGAAGGTCCGCGTCGTGCCGTCGAGCGTGATGGTCGCCTCGACCACGGCCGCGGCCTCCTCGGCGCTGACCGAGGCGACGCGGTTCTTGGCGCGGCCCGGCTGGCCCGAAGCGAACAGCTCGAACTTGATCTGCTCGTCCTTCAGCCCATGCGCCTTGAGGCTGGCGACGATGGTGAGCATCATCGGCTCCGGCCCGCAGATGAAGGCGGCGTCGATCGACTTCGGGTCGATCCAGGTAGAAAACAGCGCAGAAAGCTTGTTCTCGTCGAGACGGCCGGTGAACAGATCGATCTCCTGCACTTCGCTTTCCAGCACATGCAGGACGGAGAAACGGCCGAGATAGGTGTTCTTCAGGTCCTCCAGCTCCTCGCGGAACATGATCGAGTTAATCTGGCGGTTGGCATAGACCAGCGTGAACTGGGACTTCGGCTCGCGTGCCAGGACCGTCTTGATGATGGACAGCAGCGGCGTGATGCCGGAACCGCCGGCGAAACCGAGATACTGCTTCCCGGCAGCCGGATCGATGTCCATATAGAAGCGGCCCATCGGCGGCATGGCCTCGATCACATCGCCCGGCGCCAAATTGCCATTGGCCCAGTTGCTGAACGCGCCGCCGTCGACGCGCTTGATTCCGACGCGCAGGACACCCTCGTCCTTGCCGGCACAGATCGAGTAGGACCGGCGTAGTTCTTCGCCCTCGAAATCGCGGCGGAAGGTCAGGTACTGGCCCTGGGTGAAGTCGAAGGCTGCGCGATCCTCCTCGCGCGGCTTGAGCGTCACGACCACCGCATCACGGGTCTCGTGGCGGATGTCGGTCACGGTCAGGGGATGAAAGCGTGCCATGCGTTATGTCCTCCGCATCCTCAGATGCACTTGAAATAGTCGAAGGGTTCCAGGCAGTCGCGGCATCGATAGCTCGCCTTGCACGGTGTCGAGCCGAACTGGCTGACTTTCTCGGTCCTGGTCGAGCCGCATCGCGGGCAGGCGACGGCCAGATTGGAGCCGGCAAGGCGGTTGGCCCGCGCCATCAGTCGCCCGTCGGCGGCAGTGCCGTCGATCGGCGGCGCGATCCCATAGGCGCGGAGCTTGTCGCGCCCCTCGGCGCTGATCCAGTCCGAGGTCCAGGCGGGCGACAGCCGTCGTTCGAGGCGCAGCTTGTCGATGCCACGGGCCTTCAGCGCCGCCTCGATGTCGAGATTGATCACACTCGTTGCCGGGCACCCCGAATAGGTCGGCGTGACGGCAACGACGAGGGTATCCCCGTCCCAGGCGACGTCCCGGATGATGCCGAGATCGATCAGGCTGATGACGGGAATTTCCGGATCCGGCACCTCGCCCAGCCAGCGCCAGACCTCTTCCGGTTCGGGCAATGTCCTGGCGTCCATGGCATGACCCTCACCAGACCGAGTTCGGATAGGCCCGCTGCAGGAACTGCATGTCGGCGAGGATGTAGCCCAGATGCTCGGTATGGACCCCGCGCTTGCCACCCTTGTGCTGGTAGCTGCCCTCGGGAATGGCGAGCGTCGCCTCGGCGAGGACTTCGCCCACCGAACTGTCCCATGCCGCCTTGAGCGCCGAGGGAAGCGGAGCGATGCCCGCTGCCGCGACCGCCTCGTCGGCAGAATCGGCGAGGAACATCTCGGCCGTATAGGGCCAGAGATCATCGAGCGCCTTCTGCATCCGGCGATGGCTTTCCTCGGTACCGTCACCGAGACGGATGACGAGGTCGGCCGAGCGCTCGAAGTGGTAGGACACTTCCTTCAGCGCCTTCTGGGCGATTTCCACGACGCGCGGATCACTCGAGGCGACGAGCGCGCGGAGCATTTCGATGTGGAAGGCATCGAACAGGAACTGCCGCATCAGCGTCTTGCCAAAATCGCCGTTCGGACGCTCAACGAGCAGCACGTTGCGGAAGGCCGCGGCATCACGCAGATAGGCGAGATTGTCCGCCGTGCGCCCCTTGCCTTCGACCTCACCCGCAAGACCGAGCCAGAACTGGGTCTGGCCGATCAGGTCGAGCGCGACATTGGCGAGCGCGATATCCTCTTCCAGCACGGGCGAGTGACCGCACCATTCGGACACGCGGTGCCCGAGGATCAGCGTGTTGTCGCCCATCCTCAGGAGCCATTCGAAGAATGCGGCCTGATCGACCGTCGGATTTGCGGTCGCCATCACATGTGCCCCACTTCAGCCGGGATGTCGAAGAAGGTCGGGTGACGGTAGACCTTGGAGTTCGACGGTTCGAACAGCGGGCCCTTTTCCGACGGCGACGACGCGGTGATGTCGACCGACTTCACCACCCAGATCGACACGCCTTCGTTGCGACGGGTGTAGACGTCACGGGCATTGCGGATCGCCATCTCGGCGTCCGGGGCATGCAGGCTGCCGACATGGCGATGGTTGAGGCCATGTTGACCGCGGATAAAGACTTCCCAAAGGGGCCATTCGCTGGACATTGCTATTCCTCCCAAGTTCAGGTGACGGATGGGAACGGGTGAGCCGTTCCCGAATTGGATCGATCAGGCAGCCTTGCGACCGGCCCGGCGCGCTTCCTGCTTTTCGGCATGGGCCATCAGGCCGTCGCGGAACCACGCGCCCTCTTCCCAGGCGGTGACGCGGGCGCCGAGGCGCTCGGCATTGCAGGGTCCGTTGCCGGCGATGACGTTGAAGAACTCTTCCCAGTCCGGCTCGGAGAAGTCGTGGCCGCCCTTCTCCTCGTTCCAGCGCAGGTTCTCGTCGGGAATGGTCAGCCCGAGATACTTCGCCTGCGGCACCGTCTGGTCGACGAATTTCTGGCGCAGTTCGTCATTGGTGTTGATCTTGATCTTCCACTGCATCGACTGCGCGGAATGCACCGAATCCTTGTCGGACGGTCCGAACATCATCAGCGACGGATACCAGAAGCGGTTGAGCGCATCCTGGGCCATGGCCTTCTGCTCCGGCGAGCCGGCGGCCATCTTCATCATGATGTCGTAGCCCTGGCGCTGGTGAAAACTCTCTTCCTTGCAGATGCGGATCATCGCGCGGCTGTAGGGACCGTAGGAGGTCTTCTGCAGCTGCACTTGGTTCATGATCGCCGCACCATCGACCAGCCAGCCGACCGCGCCGATATCCGCCCAGTTGAGCGTCGGGTAGTTGAAGATCGACGAATACTTCATCTTGCCGGAATGCAGCAGTGCGAGAAGCTCGTCGCGGCTGACGCCGAGCGTCTCGGCGGCGGAATAGAGATAGAGGCCGTGGCCCGCCTCGTCCTGCACCTTGGCCAGAAGAATCGCCTTGCGTTCGAGCGTCGGCGCACGGGTGATCCAGTTGCCCTCCGGCAGCTGGCCGACGATTTCGGAATGGGCGTGCTGGCCGACCTGGCGGATCAGCGTCTTGCGATAGCTCTCCGGCATCCACTCCTTGGGCTCGATCTTCTCGCCGCGGTCGATGCGCTCCTGAAAGGCCCGCTCCTCCGGCGACATCTCGTTCAGCGACTTCACCCGATCACTGTCGGTCTTGACCATTTGCGCATACATGGCGGTTTCCTCCCTGCTCAGATCCGTTCAATGATGATGGCGATGCCTTGGCCTACCCCGATGCACATGGTGCAGAGCGCGTAGCGCCCGCCGGTGCGGTGCAGCTGGTACATGGCGGTGGTGACGAGGCGGGCGCCGGACATGCCGAGCGGATGGCCGAGCGCGATGGCGCCGCCATTCGGATTGACATGCGCGGCATCGTCGGCAAGCCCGAGTTCCCGAAGGACGGCGAGCGCCTGGGCGGCGAAAGCCTCGTTGAGCTCGATGACGTCCATCTGCGACAGCGACAGGCCGGCGCGGGCGAGAACCTTGCGAACCGCCGGCACCGGGCCGACACCCATGATGCGCGGCTCGACACCGGCCGCAGCCATGGCGACCACCCGGGCGCGCGGCACGAGGCCCTGTTCCCTGGCCATGGCTTCCGACGCGATCGCCAGAGCCGCCGCACCGTCGTTGACGCCCGAGGCATTGCCGGCCGTGACACTGAGGTCCGGGCCGTTGACACCCTTCAGCTTCGCCAGCTGCTCGGCGGTGGTGCCGGGACGCGGATGTTCGTCGACCGAGACGACCAGTGGCTCGCCCTTCTTCTGCGGGATCATGACGGGCACGATCTCGTCGGCAAAGACGCCGGCGGCCTGGGCGGCGGCCCAGCGGTCCTGGCTGCGGGCTGCGAAGGCGTCCTGGTCAGCGCGGCTGACATTGTACTGCTCGGCGACATTGTCGGCCGTTTCCGGCATGGAATGGGTGCCGAACTTCTTCTTCAGTTCGGGATTGGGGAAGCGCCAGCCGATCGTCGTGTCGTAGACCGCGTTCGAACGGGAAAAGGCCGCATCCGCCTTGGGCATGACGAAAGGCGCGCGCGTCATGCTCTCGACGCCGCCGGCGATCACCAGATCGCAATCGCCACCGCGGATCGCCCGTGCCGCCATGCCGACGGCGTCCATGCCGGAACCGCAGAGACGGTTGACCGTGGTTGCCGGCACGTTGATCGGCATCCCGGACAGGAGCACGGCCATGCGGCCGACATTGCGATTGTCTTCGCCGGCTTGGTTGGCGCAGCCGTAGATCAGGTCATCGACCTTGGACCAGTCGACGCCGGGATTGCGCGCCATCAGCGCGGCAAGCGGCAAGGCAGCAAGATCATCGGCCCGCACGGATGCGAGGGCCCCGCCATAACGGCCGACAGGCGTGCGCACGGCATCACAGATGAAGGCTTGCTGCATTGATCGACTCCTCCTCGAACATCAGACGCGGCCGGCTTGTCTTCAATTCGCCAACCGATCGGTCAACTTATAGCGCCAAAACATCACACAGAAAAGCGCTTTTTTGATGTTGGCGTGATGTTTAGAGTTTCGGATCGAACCGACTGCCAATATCCACTGCATTTTCCGTTACTTAGCGACCGCCCTCAAGCGCCAGAGATTCCAGCCGCGCCGCGGTCTCGGCGGTTTCGGCGGGCAGAGGGCCATCGCGGCCCTCGAACTGCGCCGCGATATAGGCATCGGCCAGAGGCGAGAGGGCGCGGTAGAGCCGGGCAAAGAGACGGCGCGCCGCAGCACCCGCCCAGTCCTCGGGAAGCGCCTCGACCGGCAGTCGAGGATCGCGCAGCAGCACGGCGCGATAGGCCTGGACCAACAGAAGCCGCGCGCTCACCGCATCGGCCGGAAGCAATGCCTCGCCCCGCTCCAGCGCCGCCGCGAGCGGCGAGAAGAGATCGATCATCGCGTGGTATTCGTCGGCGAAGGACTGAAGGTTCCACAGCGTTGCCGCATAGTCGGCGAGCAATTCGCCATCCTTCATCACTTCGGCCCGGAAGGTGAGCCCCGGAACAGGGACATTTCCCACATGATTGGGGCGCAGATAGAGGTCCGGCCCCATGCGGCCGAGTCCGGCACGGCGGGCGATCTCGTCGGAAAGACCCGGCGCATGATGGATGAGGAAGCCGTCGGCCTCGATCTGCGGGCCGTAGAGAAGTCTTGCTGCGGCAGCAAATTCCGTCCGTGCACCGGAGGCCAGCCGATAGTAGGACCGTCGGCCATCCCGCTCCCCCACCAGTTGCTCGGCCGCAACCAGACGCGAGACCGCCGTGCGTACCAACGTTTCGCTGATCCCCAGCCTAGCGCAGATCTCCACCAGCGTGCCCATCCACAACACGCCGCCACGCGGCACGACGATATCGCCGTATATGGTGACGATCATCGCCGGGGCACGCACCGTGAACTGCTGCTGGATCTGTGAGAACCCGTCGAATCCGCGTGCAGCTACGGTCATTCCGCCTCCTAGACCCGGTCCCGCGAGCAGGCTTGCTCACCCGGCAAATATTGCAGCATTGGGGCAGCAGGAGGTAGGGCCGTGACATTTGAATGTCAAATCCTCAGGCAATCTTGCCCGAAACGCGATTCGGCGTCGCTGACCGCCCGGCGACGCTTCGTCAATGCGCGCGGCGGAGATAAGTAGCGCTGCTCTCTGTCCGGCATTTCATCCTGGCGGCAAAAGGGGCTTTGCCTCCATCTCACGCGCCTCTGCGAGCCTGAGCCGCTCCCTCCCCGCGCACATCCGTGCGCCTCCCGGCCCAAAGTGCCGCCGGTCCGTTGAGACGACGCCGCATTCCGTCTGAGCCTATTGCTCCAGGAAGTCTGCGCGGTGCGGGGTGAAGCAATCGACCAGCCGGCCCTTTTCCAGCGCCTTCACGCCATGCAACAAACCGGAAGGGACGATGAAGCTGTCGCCGGCTTCCAGCGTCTCGGTCCGGCCGTCGATCGTCACCTCGAAGGCGCCTTCGGCCACATAGCTGGACTGCACATGCGGATGGGAATGCAGCCAGCCCTCGCCGCCCTTTTCGAAGGCGAACTCCACCATCATCAGTTCGTCGGTGAAGCAGACCACGCGGCGCCGGTTGCCGTCGGGAGTCGCGGTCCACGCTCCCTCGGAGGCGCGAACGAAAATGTCTCTTTCCTTGGTCATGGTCACCTCGCCAGCCAGCCGCCGTCGACTGGAATGACGGCGCCGTGCATGTAGTTGGAAGCGCGCGCGAGCAGGAAAACCGCGGCATCGCCGATATCGTCGGCCACGCCCCAGCGCCCAGCCGGAATGCGCTCCAGGATGGCCTTGCTCCGGTCCGGATCATTGCGCAAGGCCTCGGTATTGTTCGTCTCGATGTAGCCGGGAGCAATCGCGTTGACGTTGATGCCCTTCGCCGCCCATTCATTGGCCAATAGCCGGGTCAGCCCGAGAACGCCGTGCTTGGACGCCGTATAGGACGGCACGCGGATGCCGCCCTGGAAGGAGAGCAGCGAGGCGAGGTTGACGATCCGCCCTCCACGCTTCGCCGCCAGGCAGTTTCGGCCAAAGGCCTGCGACAGGAAGAACAACGACTTGAGGTTCACATCCATCACATCGTCCCAGTCCTCCTCGGTGAAGTCGACGCTGTCGGCCCGGCGGATGATGCCGGCATTGTTGACGAGCCCGTCCAGCGGCCCGTCGGCCATCAGGTCGTTCAGCATGGCGACCGCGGCTTTCGTGTCGCTGATGTCTGCCTTGACCGACAGAAACTCTGCCCCTTGGGCCGCCACCAACCTCGCCGTCTCGTCCATCGCCGAGCGGCCGATGCCGACCACGGCGCCGCCCGCGCGCGCCACCGCCACGGCAATGCCCTGTCCGATGCCGGTATTGGCACCGGTGATCGCGATCCGCTTGCCCACCAGTTCGAAGGCGGAAAGGTCGGTCACCGCAGCTCTCCAATGGCAATGGGATCCACGTCGGTATAGTCGACATTGTCGCCCGCCATCGCCCAGATGAAGGCGTAATTGGCCGTGCCGCAGCCCGAGTGGATCGACCAGGCGGGCGACAGCACGGCCTCCTCGTTGGCAATCAGCATGTGGCGGGTCTCGGACGGTTCGCCCATGAAGTGGAAGACCCGGGCCGACTCGGCGAGATCGAAATAGAGATAGGCTTCCATGCGACGGTCGTGCACATGCGCCGGCATGGTGTTCCACACTGATCCCTTGGCGAGCTGCGTCATGCCGACGACAAGCTGGCACGTTTCGATCGTCGTGGTGAACTGAAAGATCGAACGCTCGTTAGAGGTTTCAGGACTGCCGAGGTCGAGACGCTTGGCCTTGTCGAGCGTGATCGGCCGCGTCGGGCACTTGCGGTGCGCCGGCGCCGACAGCAGGTAAAATTTCGCCGGCTTCCCCGCGTCGGCAGACGTGAAGCTCACCTCTTCGCCGAGGCCCACATAGAGCATGTCCCGGGAGTTCAGCCGGTGCGGCTCGCCGCTGACGACGACGGTGCCTTCGCCGCCGATGTTGACGGCGACGAGTTCACGGCGCTCGAGGAAGGACTGCGTGCCGACCGGCTTGATCGCCTCCAGCGTCAACGGCTGCCCGAGAGGAACCGCACCGCCGACGACCATGCGGTCGTAATGCGTGTAGGTGAGGCTGATCTTGCCCGGCTCGAAAAGGTTGGCGAGGTGGAAATTGTGGCGCAGCTCATCGGTGCCCATCGCGGCAGCGGCGGCGGGATCGATGGCGAAGCGGGAGGTGAATTCGATCGTCATGTAGCTTTGCTTTCGTTTGGAAATTTCAAGTCTGCGTCTCGCTCGACGCGCGTTGCTGGTAACCGGCCTGCTGGCCGGTCAGGCGTTGCCGGTAACGATCCTGTGCTGCCGTGAGATGCGCGCGCATCGCATCGCGCGCGGCATCCGCGTCGCCGGCCGAGATCGCCTGCAGGATCAGAAGATGCTCGCGCTGCAGGCGGCTCAGATAGTCTTCCGACAGCACCTCGATCGAGAACCAGGGCGAATTGCGGTCGCACGGGATGGTGCGGTCGCCGAGCGCGTCGAGAATTTCGACGTAGAACGGATTGTTGGTCGCCGCAGCGATTTCGCGATGGAAGGCGAAGTCGGCCTTTCCGGTGGGCTCGCCACGATGCAGCAAGCGTTCGAATTCGAAGAAGGCCTCCTGGATGCTGGCCTCCTGGGAGGGGCTACGACGTTGCGCGGCAAGCCCGGCGCTTTCGATCTCGATGCCCATCCGCACTTCCAGAACGTTGACGGCCTGGCTGATGCGGTTTCCCATGTCGGCGGTGATGGCGCTGATCTTGCGCGTCGGATGGTCGAGCACGAAGACGCCCGCACCGTGCCGCGCCTCGACCAGCCCTTCGGCCGCCAGCACCGCCACGGCTTCGCGTACCACCGTGCGGCTGACCCCGAAAATCTCCGTCATGCGCGATTCGGTCGGCAGCTTTTCGCCGACGGCGAATTCGCCGGCGAGGATCTGGCTGCGCAGCGTCTGCACCACGGTCTCGAACAGCTTCGGCTTGCGCTCCACTTTTGCATCCAACAGATTTTCAGTCATGGCCATTTCCTACTTGAAGACCCCCGGCAGCCAGAGCGACAGGGACGGGATATACGTGACCATCAATAGCACGACGATGCCGGCGCCATAAAAGGGCCAGATCGAACGCATGGCTTCCCACACCGTTATCTTGCCGACGGCGCAGGCCACGAACTGCACCCCTCCGACCGGTGGCGTGTTGAGGCCGATCCCGTAGTTGAGGATCATGATCACGCCGAAATGCACTGGATCGATCCCATAGGCCATGGCGATGGGCAGGAAGATCGGCGTGGTGATGATGATCGTCGGCCCCATGTCCATGAACGTGCCGAGCACCAGCATCAGCACGTTGAGCAGCAGGAGGATGACGATCGGATTTTCGGAGAGCGTCTGCATCCAGGCGACCAGGGTCGCCGGAACCTTGAGAAAGGCCATGAGCCAGGAAAACGCCGCGGCGCAGCCGATGATCAGAAGTACCATCGCCGTCGTGCGCACCGCCCCCATGGTGGCGTGGACGAAATCCTGCCAGCGCAGCTGCCGGTAGACGAAGACGGTGATGAGCAGGGCATAGATGACCGCGATGCAGGAGCTTTCCGTCGCTGTGAAGATACCCGAACGCACGCCGCCGAAAATGATGGCGATGAGCAGCAGGCCGGGGATGGCGGCGGCGAAGAGATGCAGCGCCACCACGAAGCCCGGGAAGGGCTCGGTCGGATAGCCACGCTTGCGCGCGACGATATAGGCGGTGACCATCAGCACGCCGGCGAAAAGGAGGCCGGGGATGATGCCGGCGGTGAACAGGTCGGCGATGGAGATCGTGCCGCCCGCCGAGATCGAATAGATGATCATGTTGTGCGACGGCGGCAGCAGCAGCGCGATGAGTGCGGCCATCGAGGTGACGTTGACGGCATAGTCGGCACCGTAGCCGCGCGCCTTCATCTGCGGGATCATCAGGCTGCCGACGGCTGCGGCCTCGGCCACGGCCGAGCCGGAGATGCCACCGAACAGGGTGGAGGTGAGGATGTTGACCTGGCCAAGCCCGCCGCGCAGGTGCCCGACGACGGTCGCGGCAAAGGCGACGATGCGCCCGGCAATGCCGCCGCGAACCATCAGGTCGCCGGAATAGATGAAGAAGGGGATCGCGAGCATGGAGAACACGCTCATGCCCGAATTCATGCGCTGGAACACCACCAGCGGCGGCAAGCCCATGTAGAGGACCGTCGCCAGGCTCGACACACCGAGACAGAACGCGATCGGCGTGCCGATCAGCATCAGGAAGGTAAACGTTCCAAAGAGGATCCAGAGTTCCATCGCTTAACCCTTCTTGCCTGCATGCTCGGCGACGCCTTGAACGAAGTCGGCCGCGTCTTTCTGAACGTCAGGAATGTTTTCGAGCTCGACGGCCACTTCCGTCGGAGCGATCCCGTCGAGAATGTCGTCGATTGGCGCGCCAAGCACGCGCATGGCCATGCGCTCGAGGGAAAAGAGCGCGATCAGGACTCCGCCGCCCATCAGCGGTATGTAGTCCCAGGCACCCGAGATACCGAGAGCCGGCAGCGTCGTGCCCCAGGTCAGCGTGACCAGATTGCTGCCGTACCAGACCATGCCGAGGCCGAAGGCGAAGATGACGATGTCGGAGATCATCCGCAGCCACTTCTTCGCGGCCGGCGGCAGCGCATAGAGCAGCACGTCGAAGCCCATATGATTGTTTTCCCGCACGCCGACGGCGGCGCCGAGGAAGATGAACCAGCTCATCAGGATGACCGCGCCAGGTTCGGTCCAGCTCGGCGAATCGTTGAGCACATAGCGGCAGAAGACCTGCCAGGCGACGATGGCCGTCATGACCACGAGCCCGGTGCCGGCACAATAGAGGGCGACGGTATTGAGCCTGGACAGGATGGGCAGGCCTAGTCGGAGTTGGGTGGACATGGGGTTTGGTGCCTCCTGACCCTTCGACTGTCGGAAGGGCCGGACCATGGGTCCGCGAACTAATCTGTCGAAAACAGCGCTTGCCCCTCCGTGGCCGTGGCCAGACGGAGGGGCTTGGGCGCTACGTTTACTGCACCGCCTGCACGTCGGAGACGAGCTTCTTCAGAACCTCGTCGGTGATGTGCTTTTCGTAGACGGGCTTCATGGCATCGATGAAGCCCTGCTTTTCGACCTCGTTGATCTGGGCACCGGCCTTTTCGACCAGCGCGCGCGATTCCGCGGTCTTCGCCGCCCACAATTCGCGCTGCTTGGCGACGCTGTCCTTGGCCGCCTGCTTGAAGATCTCCTGATCCTCGGGCGTCAGCTTGTCGAAGGCCGCCTTGTTCATGACGAACACTTCCGGAAGGATCGTGTGCTCGTCCATCGAGTAGTATTTGGCGACTTCGAAATGCTTGGCGGTGTCGTAGCTCGGGAAGTTGTTCTCGGCACCCTCGATGACGCCGGTCTCGAGCGAGGAATAGACCTCGCCATAGGGCATCGGCGTGGCGTTCGCGCCGAGTGCGGCGGTCATGTCGACGAAGATGTCCGACTGAATGACGCGGAACTTCATACCCTTGATGTCGTCGACCGTCTTGATCGGCTTCTTCGAGTTGTAGAACGAGCGCGCGCCCGCATCATAGAAGGCAAGCACCACGAGACCGGCTGGCTCGAAAGCCGCCTTGATCTGGTCGCCGACGGCGCCGTCCATCACCTTGTGCATGTGATCTTCCGAGCGGAAGATGTAAGGCAGAGCCGGAACGATCGTCTCCTTCACGGTGCCGTTGAACGGCGCCATGGACACGCGGTTGAGTTCGATGACGCCGGAGCGGACCTGCTCGATCGTGTCCTTTTCCTCGCCGAGCTGGGCCGAGTGATAGACCTCCACGGCATAGCGTCCCTGCGTGCGCTCCTTGACGAGTTCGCCGAAATATTTGACGCCCTCGACGGTCGGGTAGCCGTCCGGATGGGTATCGGACGATTTCAGCACGGTCTCGGCCGAGACGGCGCTGGCGAAAAGCATCGAGACAAGCGCGACACCGGCCCACAGTTTGGTCATTTGCAACATTTTCTCCTCCCAGTTGGCGGGCATTGTGCCCGCTGTTGCAGTCATAAAGTCAGATTTTGTACGCCCTCTTCGCCAGGCCGTAGGCCAGGTCGAGCGCCAACTCGTGCGCCTCGTCCTCCCTCAGCCGATGCTCCGCGACGAGACGCCCGAGGAAGGCGCAGTCGACACGGCGGGCGACGTCGTGGCGCGCCGGGATCGACGGAAAGGCGCGGGTATCGTCGTTGAAGCCGACCGTGTTGTAGAAGCCGGCGGTCTCGGTGGTCATCTCGCGGAACCGGCGCATGCCTTCCGGGCTGTCATGGAACCACCAGGCCGGCCCGAGCTTGAGCGCCGGATAGACGCCGGCGAGCGGCGCCAGCTCGCGCGCATAGCTCGTCTCGTCGAGCGTAAACAGGATGATCGAGGCGCGGGAATCGGTGCCGACGGCGTCGAGCAGCGGCTTCAGCCCGCGCACATAGTCCGTGCGGGTGGGAATGTCGAAGCCCTTGTCACGACCGAATTTGCGGAAGATGGCAGGGGAATGGTTGCGCCATGAGCCGGGATGGATCTGCATGACGAGCCCATCCTCGATGCTCATCCTGGCCATTTCGGTTAGCATCTGCGCCCGAAACAGCGCGCGCTCGTTCTCATCCGCCTTTCCGGTCCGCACCCTGCCGAAAAGGATCTCGGCTTCGCCGGTACCAAGATTGGCGGTCTGGGCCGAGGCAAAACCGTGGTCGGTGGCGGTCGCGCCAAAGGATTTGAAATAGGCGCGGCGATTGCGATGCGCGTCCAGATAGCCCTGCCAGCGGCCGGTATCGCAGCCGCTGATATCGCCGAGCGTGTCGAGACCATCGAGGAAGCCCTCGAAGTCCGGATCGATCACCGAATCCGGCCGGTAGGCCGGGACGACACGGCCCTTCCAGCCGCTGTCGCGGATCTTTGCATGCCAGGGCAAGAGATCGAGGGCACCGTCCGTGGTCGAGATGACTTCGATATTGAAGCGCTCGAACAAGGCGCGCGGCCGGAAGGCGTCGGTCACCAGTTGGGCGGCGATCGCATCGTAACAGGCGTCGGCATTGTCGGCGGTCAGCGGCGTAGTGATGCCGAACAGGTTCTCCAGCGTATAGTCCAGCCAGAGCCGGGTCGGCGTGCCGCGAAACAGGTAGTAGCTCTCGGCGAACAACCGCCAGATCCTGCGGCCGTCGGTCTCGACCGGCGAGCCGTCCAGTGTGGGCACCCCGAGGTCTTCCAGACGGATCCCCTGGCTGAACAGCATGCGGAAAATATAGTGGTCGGGAACGATCAGCAGCTGGGCCGGGTCTGGAAAGTTCTCATTCTCGGCATACCAGCGCGGATCGGTGTGGCCGTGCGGGCTGACGATCGGCAGATCCTTCACCGCGGCATAGAGGTCAGCCGCAATGGCGCGGGACGCCGGGTCGGCGGGAAACAGCAAATCCGGGGCGACAAGGCTCATGAGATAGACCGCTCCTCCTTCGGTCGACAAAGGGGTAAAATCAATTAGACGTCATGTCAACATACAAAAAAACATCAGTCGTATGATGACTTTTGCTTGACCGCGTAGGCTCGCTTGCGCACTGATAGGGCTCCGGACGGGCGGGAGGAGCCTCGCCGCCGATCATCGATACTGCGATCGCCCTGCCGCTGAAGTCGCGAAACCAGGGTCGCTTGCACCCTGGAGGAACTTGCCTTGACGGTCGCCCAACCCCGAAGACTGCGGGCCGGCATCATCGGCCTCGGAATGGCCTCGGGGCCGCACGCCCTGAGCCTGCTCGACCTGCAGGACCGGGTCGAGGTGGTCGGCGCCTTCAGCCCGACCGAGACACGGCGCAAGGCTTTCGCCGATCGGTTCGGGCTGCCCGTCGTCGACAATGCCGACCGCATCTTCGACGATCCGTCCATTGACTACGTGATCGTCCTGACGCCGCCCAACACGCATCTGGCCCTGGTGGAGCGCGCCGCGACGAGCGGCAAGCACGTGCTGCTGGAAAAACCCCTGGAGATCTCGCTGGAGCGATCGCGACAGGTCGTCCAAACGGCCGAGCGTGCCGACATCAAGCTCGGCATCGTGCTGCAACGCCGGTTTCGGCCCGTCTTCACGGAGACGGCAAGGCTGATCGGCGAGGGTACGCTGGGAGAGATCGTCTCGGCCTCGGTGCGGCTCTGCAATTGGCGGGATAAGAGCTACTACGACGCGCCCGGCCGCGGAACACTGGCGCGGGACGGCGGCGGCGTGTTGCTGACCCAGGCCATCCACACCATCGATCAGCTGATCGCATTGGCAGGTCTGCCCACCCAGGTCACCGGCTTCGCCGCGACCAGCCGCGTGCACAGGATGGAAACCGAAGACCTCGTCCACGCCGCCCTTCGCTTCGACAATGGTGCGCTCGGCGCCTTGAGCGCAACCACGGCGGCCTATCCCGGCTTCCCCGATCTGATCGAGATCATCGGCACGCGCGGCACGGCGCGGCTCGAAGGCGACGATGGCGTCATCCACCTGACGGACGGACGCAGGGTAGACCTGCACGACGACTCGGCCGATGGCGGCAGCGGCGCGGACCCCATGGCCTTTTCCCACGGCAACCACCGCGCCGTGCACCAGGATTTTCTCGACGCCATCACCACGAACCGGCAGCCGCGCGCCTCCGGCGGCGAAGCGCTGAAGGCCCACCGCCTGATCGACGCCATCTTGCGCGCCGCGGCGACCGGCCAGCTTGTGGATGTCTGACGAAGGCGGTGCGCGGTCGAGGAAGGACGGCTTCAGTCATGGCCTGCCATGGCTCGAACGGAGCCTGGACCGGCAACGGCACAACCGAGTGGGGTTGACTTCAGGAAATTTTACGCTCTTATGGAGAAATTGGTAAGGCCACCTTACCGCATGCATGAGGAGATGCGTGTTGAGGGAGTTCGCTAGATGTTTGTGACCTTGGAGCCGCGTCGCCTGTACAGGCAGGTCGCGGACCAGATACGCGTGCTGATCGAGGCGGGCGAGCTGGTTGTCGGCGGACGGCTGCCGGCGGAGCGCGATCTCGCCGAACGGTTTGGTGTTTCCCGTCCGACGGTGCGCGAGGCGCTGATCGTGCTCGAGGTCGAAGGCTATATCCAGATCCGCATGGGCTCGGGCGTGTACATTGCCCAGAAGCCGGCGAGCATACCCACGATCCTGCCAGCCGAGGAAGTCGACGGCCCGTTTGAAATCCTTCAGGCCCGCTGCATCGTCGAGAGCGCCATCGCCGAGGAGGCTGCCCGGCATCCCTCGCCCGAAGGCATCGCCCGTCTCGACGAGATGCTGGCGCGCATGCAGGATTCGCTCGACCAGCCGGAGCGCGCCATCGCCGCCGACCTCGCCTTTCATGCCGCCATCGTCGACATGGTCGGCAATGCGGCCCTGCGCCATTTCATCAGCCTTTTGATCGACAAGCGGACTTCGCCCTATTTCGAGAAGCTGGCGAGCTATTTCGAAGGTCCGCACACCTGGCAGCGGGCCGTCGAGGAACACAAGGCCATCCGCGACGCCATCGCCGCCGGCGATCCGTCTGCGGCGCGCGAAGCCATGCGTCGGCATCTGACGCTGGCGCAGAAGAGATTCTCAGAAAGCTTCGGGGAGGAGCCGGTGAGAGAAGACTGATCCTGGCGCCCTTGAGGCGGAGGATCGGGAGACAGAAGTCTGAAATCTATTCGGGAGGAAAGAATGACATTCAGATTGACAACCGTATTGGGCGCAACCGCCCTTGTCCTGGTCTCGGCGCTGGCCGCGAAGGCCGAAACCGTGCTCAAATGGGCGCATGTTTATGAAACGTCGGAGCCCTTCCACACCGAGTCGGTGTGGGCTGCCGAGGAAATCGCCAAGCGCACCGAAGGCCGCTACAAGATCGACGTCTTTCCGGCCTCGCAGCTCGGCAAGGAAGCCGACATCAACCAGGGCCTGAAGCTCGGCACCGTCGACATCATCATCTCCGGCTCGAGTTTCGCCGCGCGCGACTTCAAGCCGATCGGCGTGACCTATTTCCCCTACATCTTCCGCGATCCGAGCCATCTCCTGGCCTATACCAAGAGCGACATCTTCAAGCGGCTCTCCAAGGGCTACGAGGATGCCACCGGCAACCACATCACCGCGGTCACCTACTACGGCACCCGCCACACGACCTCCAACAAGCCGATCGAGAAATGCGCCGACATGGCCGGCCTGAAGATCCGCGTTCCGGATGTCCCGGCCTATCTCGCCATGCCCCGCGCCTGTGGCGCCAACACGACGCCGATCGCCTTTGCCGAAGTCTATCTTGCGCTTCAGAATGGCACCGTCGAAGCCCAGGAAAACCCGCTGACCACCATCGAAGCGAAGAAGTTCTACGAAGTGCAGAAGAACATCGTGCTCACCGGTCACATCGTCGACCACCTGAACACGGTCGTCTCCAAGACCCTGTGGGGCAATCTCTCGGACGCTGACAAGGCGATCTTCACCGAGGTCATGCAGGAAGCCTCCGCCCGGGCGACGAAGATCATCGAGGAGCGTGAGAACAAGCTGGTCGGTACCTTCAAGGAGAAGGGCATCAATGTCGTCGAAGTGGATAGGTCCGACTTCGAAAAGACCGTGCTCGAAAAGGTGACCTTCGAGGAATTCGGCTACGACAAGGCCGACTGGGAAGCGATCCGCGCCGTGAAGTAAACGCGCGTCTCCCGGCGCCCCCGCGGCGCCGGGTTTCACCCTGGTGAATTCCGCTCGCTGGAGCTTTCAAATGACAGACCAAAAACACGCGCCGATCAGCGTGGACGAGATGGCGCATGCGTTCGAGGAAGAGACAGGCCCGGCCGACCTGTCGCGCTATGCGATCGAGGACTGGCTGACGCTGGCGATCTTCTGGGGCATGGCCCTTTGCGTCTTCCTGCAGTTCTTCACCCGCTATGCCCTGAACAACAGCCTGGCCTGGACGGAAGAGATCGCCGCCAACTGCCTTGTCGTCATCGTCTTTCTCGGTTCGGTCATGTGCGTGCGCATGTGTCGGCATATCCAGGTCGATCTGCTTTACCGACTGATGTCGAAGCGCGCCGCTCGCGTTCTGCAAGGTGCCGTGGACCTGATCGTCATCGGTTTCTTCGCTTACACCACATGGCTGATGTGGCGCTACGTGGCGGTGGTCGGAAGCGAACGCATGGTTACAGTGGACCTGCCGCGCGGCATCGTCTTCTACACGGTTTTGGCCGCCTTCGCCCTGATGTTCGTGCGTTCGGTGCAGAACCTCGTCAAGGACATGACGAGCGCGAAAACGGTTCGCGAGCAGGCTGAAGAAGCCGACATCCCGACAGGAGTTTGAACAGTGCTGCTTCTCATTGGTGCATTCCTGCTTCTCATGATCCTCGGTACGCCGGTCGCGGTTGCCATGGGCGTGGCGTCGCTGTCCTATCTCCTGGTCTATGGCGTCGCGCCCGACATCATCGCCGCCCAGCGCATGATTGCCGGCGTGGAAAGCTTTCCGCTGATCGCCGTGCCCTTCTTCATTCTCGCCGGCAATCTCATGAACATCGCCGGCGTCACCGGCCGCATCTACCATTTCGCCCTGTCGCTGGTGGGCTGGATGAAGGGCGGGCTGGCCCAGGTCAACATCATCGGTTCCGTGGTGTTCTCCGGAATGTCCGGCACCGCCCTTGCCGATGCGGCGGGCATCGGCACGATCGAGATCAAGGCGATGAAGGATCACGGCTATCCGGTCGAGGCCGCCGTCGGCGTGACCGCAGCCTCGGCGACGCTCGGCCCCATTTTCCCGCCGTCCCTGCCCTTCGTCATCTACGGCATGATGGCCAATGCCTCGATCGGCGCGCTGTTCATGGCCGGCATCCTGCCCGGCATCGTCATCACCGCGCTTCTGATGATCACCGTCTACATCTTCGCCCGGCGCAACGGCTGGGGTTCGGACACGCCGTTCGAGCTGCGGCGGCTGGCCGGCGCATCGCTGGAAGTGGTCGTCGTGCTTTGTTTCCCCGCGGCGATCTATCTGCTGGTCATGGCCGGCCTCTCCGTCAATGTCGCAGTGCTGATTGGGCTGGTCCTCCTCGTGGCGCTCGACTGGTACTTCGATTTTCACGCCGTCATGGCGCTGATGACGCCGGTGCTGCTGATTGGTGGCATGACGATGGGATGGTTCACGCCGACCGAAGCCGCGGTCGCCGCGGTGATCTGGTCGCTGTTCCTTGGCCTGGTGCGCTACCGCACCATGACCTTCCGGGCGCTGGCCAAGGCCTCCTTCGACACGATCGAGACCACAGCTTCGGTGCTCTTCATCGTCACGGCGGCGTCGATCTTCGCCTGGCTGCTGACGGTGAGCCAGGCAGCGCAGCTGTTCTCGGACTTCATGTTCGCGCTGACCGACAACTGGTGGACCTTCCTCATCCTGGTGAACGTGCTGCTGCTGATCATCGGCGCCTTCCTGGACACGATCGCCGCGATCAGCATCCTGGTGCCGATCCTGCTGCCGATCGCCGCCCGCTATGGCATTGACCCCGTGCATCTGGGCCTCATCATCACGCTGAACCTGATGATCGGGCTCCTGACCCCGCCCGTCGGCATGGTCCTCTTCGTCCTGTCGCGGATCTCGAAACTGTCGGTGGAACGCACGACCATGGCCATCCTTCCCTGGATGATCCCCTTGTTCGTCGCCCTCTTGCTGATCACCTTCATCCCGGCGCTGACGCTCTGGCTACCGACGCAGCTCGGCCTCATCCGTTGACCGACTGCCCGCGCGCTTCGGCGCGCGGGCCTATTGCCATGAACAGAGAGAAACCATGCTGACGCGGGTGGCACGCCTATACGGAACACGCGACTTGCGGGTCGAGACGCAGCAAATGCCGCCGCTCGGACCGGGCGAGGTGCTGCTGCGCATGGCCGCCGGCGGAATCTGCGGATCCGATCTGCATTACTACCAGGACGGCGGCTTCGGTCCGGTGCGCGTCAGCGAGCCGATCATCGCCGGCCATGAGGCGTCGGGTTATGTCGAAGCGGTCGGCGAAGACGTCGATCCTGCCGCGATCGGACCCGGAATGCTGGTCGCCGTCAATCCGTCGCAACCCTGCGGCGAATGCCACTATTGCCGGCTGGTCCAGCCCATCCACTGCCTGTCCATGCGCTTCATGGGCAGTGCGATGCGCGTGCCGCATGAGCAGGGCATGTTTCGCGACCGGATGATCGTGCCGGCGATCCAGTGCCATCCCGTCTCCGGTCCTGTGACGCCGGCGGAAGCGGCCTGCGCGGAGCCGCTGGCCGTGTGCCTGCATGCCGTGGCCCAGACGGGTGCGCTGGCGGGCACAAAGGTCCTGGTGACCGGCGCCGGACCTATCGGCCTGTTGACCGTCGCGGCGGTCCGCCATGCAGGCGCTGCCGAAATCGTCGTCACCGATCTGAGCGACGCGGCCCTTTCCCGGGCCCCGGCCATGGGCGCGACCGCCACGCTCAACGTGGCGAGCGACCCCGACGGTCTCGCCCCCTGGCAAAGGGACAAGGGACAGTTCGACGTGGTCTTCGACTGCTCGGCGGCGGGTCCCGCCCTGCGCTCGGCTTTCGCCGCCCTTAAGCCGCGCGGCACCATCGTGCAGGTTGGCGTGACCGGCGACATCACCATTCCGCTCAACGCCCTGGTCGGCAAGGAAATCGTCTGGCGCGGCTCGCAGCGATTCGACCGCGAATTCGCCGACGCCGTGGCGCTCATTTCCAGACGGGGCATCGACGTCCGGCCGATCATTTCCCACGCATTCCCGCTCGAACAGGCGGTTGAGGCCTTCGAACAGGCCGGCGACCGCAGCGTCGCCTGCAAGGTCCAGATCACCTTCGGCGACGCCCACAGACGATAGAGGACGGAAACGATGAGACATACATGGCGGTGGTTTGGCCCTGTCGACAAGGTGACGGTGCGCGATGCCGCGCAGGCCGGAGCGGAAGGCATCGTCAGTGCCCTGCACCACGTCCCGACCGGAACGGCCTGGACGATGGACGAGATCCGTAAGCGCCAGGACGAGATCAAGGCCGGCGGCCTCTACTGGGACGTGGTGGAAAGCGTGCCCGTGTCGGAAGACATCAAGACCCAAACCGGCGAATGGCGCACCCATGTCGCCAACTGGCAGGAAACGCTGCGCCGACTTTCGGCCTGCGGCATCCGCACCGTCTGCTACAACTTCATGCCGGTGCTCGACTGGACCCGCACCGACCTGCGCTGGGAGACCCGCCACGGCGCGAAGGCCATGCGCTTCGATCTTAGCGATTTCGCCGCCTTCGACATCCATATCCTGAAGCGACCCGCCGCCAAGGCCGACTATCCGGAATGGCTGGTCGAAGCGGCCGCCAGGCGGTTTGCCGAGATGCCCGATGAAAAGATTGGGGCCCTCGGTCGCAATATCGGTGCGGGCCTGCCCGGCTCCGCCGATGGCTACACCCTCGATCAGCTGCTGGAAAAGCTGCGCTCCTACCGGGGCACCGACCGCACGCGGCTGCAACAGAATCTCGTCGACTTCCTCTCGGAGGTGACGCCGGTCGCCGAAGAGGTCGGCATCAACATCTGCGCGCATGGCGACGATCCGCCATGGCCGCTTCTCGGATTGCCTCGCATCCTCTCGACCGAGGCCGACTATGCCCACATGCTGGGGCAGGTGGACAGCCGCGCCAATGGCGTTACGCTCTGCACCGGTTCGCTCGGCGCCCGCGCCGACAACGACCTGCCCTTCATCGCCCACCGCTTCGCCGAACGCATCCATTTCGTGCACCTGCGCAATGTCACGCGCGATACCGACACCGTGCCCTGCTCCTTCTTCGAGGACGAACACCTGGAAGGTGGCACCGACATGGTCGCCGTGATTGCCGCCCTGCTTGGCGAGGAAAAGCGCCGGCGCGCCGAAGGCCGGGAGGATCACCGCATCCCGATGCGCCCCGACCACGGCCAGGAGATCCTCGACGACCTGACGCGCGGCGCCCAGCCCGGCTATCCGGCGATCGGCCGGCTGAAGGGACTGGCCGAACTGCGCGGCATCGAACGCACCCTGCTTCACCCCCAATACGGATTGGCCTGACGCCCATGGAACGTCTCTCTCACTCGACCAAGCTGCCGGCCTCCGTCGCCGGACCGACCTATGACCGCGCAGCGCTTCGCCCCGGCATCGTCCATATCGGGCTCGGCGCCTTCCACCGCGCCCATCAGGCCGTCTACACCCAGCGCGCCCTGTCGAAGGATTTCGGCGCCTGGGGCATCGTTGCCGTCAACCTGCGGTCGGCCGAACCCGTCGAAGCCCTTCAGGCGCAGGACGGTCTCTATTCCGTCGTGGTGCGCGGATCCGCGGGCGACACGGCCGAAGTGATCGGCGCGACGGTGGACTGGGTCTGCGCCGCCACGGACCGGCAAAAGGTTCTCGACTACCTCGCCGACGCGTCCATTCGCGTGGTGACGCTGACCGTCTCGGAAAAGGCCTATGGCCTCCACCCGGCCACCGGCGGGCTCGACCTCGGCCATCCGGCCGTTGCCGCCGATCTTGCCCATCCGCATGCGCCGACCGGCGTCCTCGGGTTCCTGGTCGAGGGGCTGGCGCTGCGCCGGTCAAAGGGCATTCCAGCCTACACGGTGCTCTGCTGCGACAATCTTCCCTCGAATGGCAGGATCGTCCGGCGGCTGGTGCTGGAGATGGCCGAGCGGCGCGATCCGGATCTTGCCCGCTGGATCGCGGACAACGGCGCCTTCCCCTGCAGCATGGTGGACCGCATCGTTCCGGCTGCAACCGACGCCACCCGTTCGCTGGCCGGCGCGCTCCTCGGCGTGGAGGATCGCCTTGCGCTCGAGACCGAGCCGTTTCTGCAATGGGTCATCGAAGACAATTTCGTCTCCGGCCGCCCCGCCTGGGAGGCCGGCGGCGCGATCTTTGCCAGCCACGTCGAACCCTACGAGAAAATGAAGCTCCGGCTGCTCAACGGTTCGCATACGCTGATCGCCCATCTCGGCCTGCTCAACGGCCTGGAATATGTGCGCGACGTCATGGCCGTGCCGGAACTCGTCGATCAGGTGCACCGGCACATGGAAGCGGTCGTTCCAACGCTCGATCCGGTTCCCGGCATCGATCTCGATCAGTACCAGCGCCAGCTGATCGAGCGTTTCGCCAACAAGGCGATCGCCCACCGCAACATCCAGATTGCCATGGACTGCAGCCAGAAGCTGCCTCAGCGCATTTTTGCCGCGGCGGTCGAGACGCTCGCCGCCGGCGGCAATGCGGCCGAGTTCGCCCATGTCGTCGCGCTGTGGATCACGGTGGTGCGCAAGCGCATGGATTGCGACGATCCCCGCCGCGAAGAGATCCTGGCGGCGGCGCGCACGGTCGATCCGGCCGATCCTTCCGCCTCGTTCTTTGCCATAAACGGCTTGTTCCCGCCGGAGCTGGTCGCAGCCAGAGCCTGGCGCGACCTCGTCAACGGCGAACTGTAGACAAGGGTCGACTAGGCCCGGCGGTGAGGATGACCCTGGCCGCCATCCGATTGACGCGTCTCGGACACCGCCATTCCCTGGCGGTGTCCTGTCTATTCGCCCTTTGGACTTGGGGCATTACCCACAATGTCCGTTGACGGCTGATGCAATGCGGTCTCGCCTCAGGCGGCGAGCCTGGAGCCCTCCAGCGGTATCTCCACTTCGATCTCGAGGATCGACACATGCTTGTCGCGCTCCATGGTGACATGCACCTTTTCGCCGTCGACCTGGACGTGCCTGGCAATCACGGCGAGGATCTCCTCGCGCAGCACGGCGACGAGATCGGAACCGGCCGACGCCCGTTCGTGGGCAAGAAGAACCTGGAGGCGCTCCCGCGCGGTCGGGGCCGACCTCTGTTTGCGGAACAGTTTGAAGATGCTCATGCTGCCCTCCGCGCGAAAATCTTGCCGAAGAGCCCCCGCTTCTCGCCCGGGATCTCGATGGGCAACTGCTCGCCGCAGAGGCGGCGCGCGGCGTCGAAATATGCAAGCGCCGGTGCGCTGCGGGCGTCGGCAAGCGTGACCGGCGCGCCGATATTGGAGGCGCGCAGCACGTCCATGCTTTCCGGAATGATGCCGAGAAGCGGGATCGAGAGAATGTCCAGCACGTCCTCGACTTTCAGCATGTCCCCGCGCTGGGCCCGCTGGGCGTCATAGCGCGTGAGCAGCAGGTGCTTTTCCATGCGTTCGCCGCGTTCGGCCTTGACGGTCTTGGCGTCGAGCAGCCCGATGATGCGGTCGGAGTCGCGGACCGACGAGACTTCCGGATTGGTCACCACGACCGCCACGTCTGCGTGGCGCATCGCCAGCGTCGCGCCACGCTCGATGCCCGCCGGGCTGTCGCAAATGACCCAGTCGAAATAGCGCCGCAGATCGTTGATCACCTGTTCCACGCCCTCGGGCGTCAGGTTGTCCTTGTCGCGGGTCTGGGAGGCGGGCAGCAGGAAGAGCGTGTCGACGCGCTTGTCGCGAATCAGCGCCTGCTGCAGCTTGGCGTCGCCCTGGATGACATTGACCAGATCGTAGACCACCCGGCGTTCCGCCCCCATGACGAGGTCGAGATTGCGCAGGCCGACGTCGAAGTCCACGACCACGACCTTCTCGTTTCTCTGCGCCAGGGCTGCACCCAGCGCCGCACTGGAGGTTGTCTTGCCAACCCCGCCCTTGCCTGACGTGACGACGACTACCTTCCCCATCTTGTTCTCCTGTTCCTGGCCATCTCGGTTCATTTGAGTTTGTCTGCCTTCAGCGTTTCGTCGTCGAGCCACCATTGGACGGGTTGTCCGCGAAGCTCGGGCGGCATGTCCTCGGCCATCTTGTAGATGCCGTCGATCGCCACCAGCTCGGCTTCGAGCTTGCGGCAGAAAATGCGGGCGGTCTGGTTGCCGAGCGAGCCGGCCATGGCCCGACCGCGCAGCGCGCCATAGATGTGGATGGACCCCCCGGCGATCACCTCGGCGCCCGAGGCGACCGAGCCGATCACCGTCACGTCGCCGTCGGCAAAAGTGACCGACTGGCCCGAACGCACCGGTTCGCGGATGATCAGCGACTGGAGCGCCTGTCGCGTGGCGACCGGTTCTTCGGCCTTCGTTTCCTCGTTGCGCGGGACTTCCGTCCGTTCGCTCGTCGCCACCTCGAAATCGGCGGCCGGGCGTCCGCCCTTCAGGGCCGGCGGCATTCCGGGTTCGATCAGCGAAGGCCGTCCGCCCTCGATCCCCATGACGCTGACATTGCGGGTGCGAAGCGCCGCCAGCAGGTCCTTCAGCTGGGGGCGATCGATCGCCAGATCGGTGACGTCGAGAACCACGGGGCGACCGAGGAAGAAGCCCGCCGAACGTGCGGCGAGATCGTCGAGCCTTTCCAGCCACTCGTCGAGCGGCAGATCGGGCGACAGTACGACCGCCATGAAGGAGCGGCCCTTGATGCGGATCGAGCGGGCGTCTGTTAGCACTTTGGTCATCTGGGTTAATGATTGGTAACCCTTGCTAGCCTCTCCATGGTTAACAAAGCGTTAACGCTGCCACGGATCTGATCTCCGAATGGGGACACTCAAGGGCCAACGGCAACGGACGTGTTGCGTTTTTTCGCGTAGCCGCTTTTTCAGCAGGATGCCACGCCCGGGAAGCTTGGCCACCCGTCCGATCTCGTCATCCTCGATGCACGCGGTCGCGTGGCATCGTGAAGGGACGAGGCCGATTCGATCAACTTGATCGCGTGACGACAATGCTGCAGGGCTGCATGGGTACACCGTAAGACCGTATGTCCGTCTTCGCGCCTGAGGTGGCTCGCCCTACACTGGTCTTCCGAGGGTTGCTCGGACGGGCCGAGCCGATCCTCATCACAGGAGGACGAGCCGTGGCAGATTATAGAGAAGCTTTTGTCGGAATCGATGTCGCCAAGCTGAAGAATGCGATTGCTGTTGCCGAATCTGGCCGGGACGGAGAGGTACGCTATTTCGGCGAGGTTGATGCATCCGATGTCAGCATGCGTCGCATAATTCAGCGAATAGCCGCGAAGTTTGATCACGTGCATTTCTGCTATGAAGCCGGCCCGACCGGTTATGGCCTCCATCGGCTGATCAAATCCCTTGGCCATGAATGCATGGTTGTCGCCCCGTCATTGATCCCGAGGAAGCCTGGCGACAGGGTGAAGACGAACCGTCGAGACGCGCTCGCGCTCGCCCGGCTATTGAGGGCCGGCGAGCTCACGGCAGTGTGGGTTCCCGACGAGGGCCATGAGGCTATGCGCGATCTTGTTCGTGCTCGAGCTGCTGCGGTCGAGACATTACGGGTTCATCGGCAACAGGTAAGTGCCTTTATGCTCAAGCATAGTCGCATCTATCCACGCAAGAAGGGCTGGACGATGCGATATCTGTGCTGGCTGCAGGAGCAACAGTTCGATCACCCCGCGCATCAGATCGCTTTGCAGGAAATGGTCGAGGCGGTGCGCCTCTCGAAGGAGCGCGTCGAACGACTGGACAAGGTGATTGAGGAGTTTATCCCCACTTGGTCTCTCGCGCCCGTCGTTCGAGCTCTACAGACGTTACGAGGGGTCGATTTGATCGTCGCCGTCACCTTCGCAACAGAGGTCGGTGACGTCACCCGATTTGAGAGCCCCCGCCAATTGATGGGCTATCTCGGCTTGGTTCCTGGTGAGCGATCAACGGGTGAGATAGTCAGACGGGGTTCAATCACCAAGGCAGGCAATGGGCGTGTTCGGCACATGCTGGTCGAGAGCGCCTGGACATATCGCCATCCGCCGAAGGTTGGCGCGAGGAAGCTGTACCGTATGGAGCAAGCGCCGCCGAAAGTGCGGGAGATAGCATGGAAGGCTCAGAGCCGGTTGACGGCTCGTTATCGAATGCTGACCGGACGAGGAAAGCGAACGACGGTGGTTTGTACCGCCATTGCCCGCGAGTTGAGTGGCTTCATGTGGGCCGTTGCAAGGGAGGCGCAGTCGATCAGATCGTAGATCGCCGCATCGAACTTGCATCTCGCGCATGGGCGGGGGCGGAACAACGGCAGGGGAACACCCGTCAGACGCTTTGTGGCCGGCATTCGACCGACGCCCGCAGTAAGATCGGAATAGCCCCGGACGCACAATCGGGAATGCGGTAGCCAACCCGCGCATCAGAGCTTGATCACCGACGTCCTTGAGTTCCGCCTCCACCCATACGCGATCATCATCATGAACAGCCGTTTCTCCGGAACGGTAGCTTCCTCGCGCCCAACGCATTGACAACGGACATCAGAGCGGTGTCCTGAGCCCACCTTGTCGCCACAGTCTAATCTGTAATCGATATTCCATGGACAAGCGACAAGGCGTTTTCCATGGGTGCCTTACTGGCTGTTCTGACGACGCTACTGAACATTGGCCTATGATTTTGATCGTCGCCCAAAATGCTGCTTTGTTCCCGCCCTACCATCCGGCGGGGCTGGACGCCCTTCTTCTGAGAAAGGTGGCAGATCACGTCGCGGCATGAACGTTGAGAACATGACCTGAGACCCACTTTCCCTCCAGTTTTCGGGAGAGTCTTGGGTTTTTAATCTGGCCTCATGCGGCCTGTTTTTCCATAGCCATTTTCATTGCGAACTCGCTGGGGGTGATATTGCCCAGCGACGAGTGGGGTCTGCTCCTGTTGTAATCCTCCTTCCATGCGTTGATGGCGGCTCGGGCCTGAGTGAGCGACGAGAACAGGGTCTCGTTGAGGCACTCGTCACGGAAGCTGCCGTTGAAGCTTTCGACGAAGCCGTTCTGCATCGGCTTGCCTGGGGCGATGTAGTGCCATTCGACCTTTGCTTCCTGGCACCATTTGAGGATGGCCATACTGGTCATCTCCGTGCCGTTGTCCGAGACAATCGTCCTCGGCTTTCCCCGTCTGGCGATGAGACTATCCAGTTCGCGGGCAAGCCGTGCCCCCGACAGGGATGTGTCGGCGACCAGGCACAGGCATTCACGGGTGAAGTCGTCGACCACCGCCAGAACACGGAACCGGCGGCCGTCGGTGAAGGCATCGCTGACGAAGTCCAGGCTCCAGCGCTCGCCCGGACGCGACGGCAGAGCCAAAGGACGTCTCGTCCCCAAGGCCCGCTTTCGGCCGCCGCGCTTGCGCACCGTCAGCTTTTCCTCCCGATAGAGACGTCGAAGCTTCTTCAGGTTCATGACGATCCCCTGCCGGTCGAGCATCACGTGGATACGGCGATAGCCGAAGCGACGACGCTCGGACGCCACCTTCTTCATCGCCTCGCGGATGGACGCATCGTCCGGCCGCACGCTCCGATATCGCATGCTCGAACGATCCACCGATAGAACCTCGCACGCCCGACGCTGGCTCACCCCGTGCTGCGCACAGACGTGAGCCACCGCATTCCGCTTCACATCGGGCGTCACCATTTTTTTGCAGCGACATCCTTCAGGATCGCATTGTCCAGCATGGCCTCGGCGAGCAGCTTCTTCAGCTTGGCGTTCTCGTCCTCGAGCGCCTTCAGCTTGCGGGCATCGGACACGTCCATGCCGCCGTACTTCGCCTTGTATTTGTAGAAGGTTGCATCCGAGATGCCGTGCCTGCGGCAGACATCGACTGTCTTCGCGCCCGCCTCCTGCTCCTTCAATATTCCGATGATCTGTTCTTCCGTGAACCGTGAACGCTTCATTCGTCCGTCTCCTTGATGTGACGGACTCTACCAAATTCTGGAGGAAGTTCAGGGTCTCAGGTCAGCAGTTACATCTCGCACGACCGCTTTTGAAGGATTCTTGCCATCCGTCAGAGAGGTAGTGTTCGGAACGGCCCAACGCGTTTGGTCAATGCGCGAGGAAAACAGCGTTTACCGATCAACTTGATCGCGTGACGACAATGCTGCAGGGCTGCATGGGTACGCCGCCGCGGAAGGTCGAAGATCTTTTCGCATGCGGCCCGCTTGAGCCTGTCGGCCGTCTGGTGCCGATCTGTTCTCGCGCCGACCAGCCAGGCGCAGCGATCGCGCCTCCTGGGGCTCACGGCCGTGTCTTCACGCCTGAGGTTCAGGCTGCCTGGCCGCTGCCTCTTCGACCTGCACCATTTCCGGTGCAGTTGCCCTGAGCATCAGCATCGCAGCGGTGTCTGAAGATCGCCCAGCGTTTGGCTAAGCGAACCAACTACGCCCCCTCGGCAAGTGGTGCAGAGAGAGCACTCTCGGATCGGAGCGATCCCGACTGTAACCGGGATGACAGGCGGGATCGATAAAATCCTGAGTCCCATGTAGCCTGCGAAGATTTTCTTTCTCCATCTCGAACCTCGCGCGACGGTCGCCGGATTTGTCGGATCCGCGCGAAACGGATTCGTGATGAATCAGGCAAGCGAAGGGTGTCCACACGATCCGGTAGCCAGCCTTGTAAGCCCGACAACAATAATCTACGTCGTTATAGGCAACGGCGAAGTTTTCTTCATCCCAGCGCCCGATCTCCTGTGCACATTCTCTGGTGATCAGCATGACGGCGCCGGTAACGCATGCCATCGAGTTACGCAGGTGAAGTCGATTCATCGGGCCTCCGAACGTCTCCGGCTTATTCAGATACCAGTGACCGGCCAACCCCCCGAAACCGACAATCACGCCCGCGTGCTGAAGTTTCCTATCCGGGTAGAGAAGCTTTGCCCCAACAATACCCACGTTTTCGAAATTTAGGCACTGCACCATTTCATCGAGCCAGTCGCTACTGATGATCTCGACATCATTGTTCAAGAGGAGGAAATGGTCACCGCCTGCACGCGCCATTCCTTCATTGATCGCCCGAGAGAAGTTGAAGGGAGCAGCATTCACATGAAATTGGAAAGTGGGATAGCGACGAGCATATTCTTCGTAGAGTTCGATCGTGGCGGCCTCTGTCGTGCCGTTGTCGATGATGATCACCTCGTGATTGGAGTAGTCTGTGTCTTCATAGATCCCCCGCAGAAGGGTTGAGATCAGGTTATATGAATCTTTGTTGGGAATGATGATCGAAATCTTCGGAGGGCTCACGGTAGCTTCATTCCGAAAGTTTACTCGATGAAGGGTTTCAGTCAGTGCCGGAAGAACCGAATTTGACTTGCGTTTTCGTTCGAAGTGTTCCTGCAAAGCACGGCGTGCATTTTCAGTCGCCTTCTCCAGATATCTCCGCGAATACGTCTCGCCGTTGCGCCGCCACCAATAGGCAGGATAGGGAATATGGAGAATCTCTGAGTCTTTCAAACCATCCAGATAGCGCAGCAGGAGGTCGTAATCCTGCGAGCCATCAAAGTTCAGGCGAATAAACCCTAAGTCATTCAACCGCTCGCGGCGGTAGATGGAGAAGTGGTTGATGTAGTTTACCCCAGACAGGAGAACGGGATCATAGGCAGGTTTTAGCAGAAGGCCGGTCGGTTTGAGAACATCGTTGACGACGAGCTCGTCGGTGTAGAAAAAGCCGGCATTGGGTGACGTGTCTATCGCCTGACGAATGACCTTCAGCCCATGCGGTGCGATGACGTCATCATGATCCAGGAAAGTGACCCACTCGCCCTTGGCTATAGCAAGGCCTGCATTGGTGGCATGCGCGATCCCGCCATTGACCCTGTTGAGGAGGCAGTTGACGCGCGGATCGTGTTTGCGCACTGCATACCAGCCGAGCGTCTCCTCCGACGTTGAGCCGTCGTCCGACAGGATAAGTTCAGTTCCGGCGATATCCTGCTGTAGAAACGAGGCCACCAGCTCGTTCAAATATCGTGCCGGAGCGTTGTAAACGGGCACAACAATGCTAATCCATATGTGATCCGGCGACGTTGCCGTCGTTAGCGAAATCTCGCCTGCCAGATCGGCTGCCTTCTCAATATAGGCCTGTAAGGCATTGTTCTTTCGCCGAAATGACAAAGCTGGCAACTTCTTCCAGAAGCGCGGCTGCTTGGCAAGATACACACATTTCAGACCCCGAGATCGACTCTTCTGTTCTAAAACATGGCGGTCGATAGCGGCCCTCGTGTCAAATTCCTCAATTCTCATGGAGAAGCGGCAAGGTTCGATTGCCGGGTCAAGGCGCAAGGTCCCGATGGTTCCGAAACGTCCGATATCCGCGATGACGAGGATGTCGCTACTGCGACCGACCTCCTGGCTATCCTCTTCGCGAAAGCCGTGCCCTTTGTTGACGTAGATCTTTGGTTCGATCTCGCCGTCACAGGCCGTCAGGCGGATGGCTAGGAACCGCTTGCGGATAAATGGAAAGCGGACGAGAAAAAACGGGTCGTCACCTTCTGCCAGCCAAAGGGAAGGATTGGCAGCGTCGGCAGACAGCTCATTCTGTGCAATGATTTCAAGCACTAGAGCTACTTTCCTTCCAAAACGACGCGGCGGACGCTTCGCTCCAACACCAGACCGATGCACAGAGCTCCAAGTCCGAACGACAAGAGATAGTACTTGTCGAGTACAGAGCTGTTGTAGGTCGGGAAGAAGGCCGACCGCATCCATTCGACGGCTTGCAGGGCCGGATTCCAGGAAAGTGCATATGCAGCTTGACTCGGGAGAACAGAGACCACGAAAAGCGTACCTGAAGTAATATAGACTAGGACAAGCGTCAAAGCATAAACTGTCGCAAAAAACGTGAACATAGAAGTGATAACACCCACCAACACCCCCACTCCGATGGCTAGCAGGATGGTCGACAGGAACGCAAATGTGGCCTGTTCCCAATCATGAGGGAACGGGCTATCGCCGAGAGCAAGCAAGATGGTGAAGGTCAGGAAGACCATCAAGAAAGCCGCAATAACCTCCAGGAACGCACGCGCAAACAGGATATCGAGCACTTTCACGGCCGGTATTGCCAACATCGGACGGTTGAGCACGATCGACAGTGCCATGAATCGCGACACATACATGAACGTGAGGCAAGGCAGGAGACCCGTTGCGAAAAACAGCCGCAAACTGTCTCCGAATGGAGCCTTTCGTCCTATGAACGTGTAGATCGACAATAGAACAAACATATGGGCAAGCGGCCAGAGCGGGACGAGCAGAAAGCCTAGTCCATGATTGAAGAAGCGAGTCCTTACGTCACGCAGGATCACGGCCTGCATGACGTGCCCTTTCTGCTTCAAGGCGTAGCGTGTCGACCGGGGATCATGACCGGGATCATATTGTGTGATTGTTCGTATCATCAGACGTCAACCTTGCTTCTGGCCAATTTCAGGAGACCTGTCGATACCAGCCAAACGAACAAGCACCCAAGCGCTGTAAGGCCCATCGAAAGGCCGCGCCGAGGGTAAAGCGCGTCGTCAGGCAAGCTTGGAGGCAAGAAACTATCGAGATACATGAGTTGCTGTTTGCTGGCGAACTGCACCTGTTCGAACGTACGAATGCTTGCGGCGAACTGCTCCTCAGCAAGGCGGGTTTCGAACTTCAGGCCAGATAACTCTGCCGACACACTGGCCAGGTTTCCGACACCATCGCCCCCGGGGCTGGCGATCTGACGTTGAAGACCGTCTATCTGCGCTTGTTTGCTATCTATCTCTCGAGCGAGAATCTTCATCTGTGGCGCCGTGCTGGCTATGCTTTCAAGCTTCACAGTGTAGGATTGCTCCAGCGCGAGCTTCTCCTGTTGAAGGCTGGTGAGCAACGAAGAAAGCATCGCCGAGGCGCCTTCCACCGTTAGGACGCCGGTTTCGTTCTGTTGCGTGGCGACGCGTTCGCGCACCTCCCTCAATTTGTCCGTGGCCCGTTCAAGATTGACTTGAACAGACTTGGTAACATCCTGCCAGATACGTTCGCTGAGCTGATTGATCATTCTTTCGGACGCCGCGGTGATACCCGCGGCAATATCGCGAGCGTCTTCCGCCGAGAAGGCGTCCACAGTCACGGTAATGATGCCGCTGGAAGGGCTCACCGAGGTTCTGACCATCCGGTTCCAGTAATCAAGGAATTCCTCGTAGGCGACGTCTTGCCTCAACCGCGCCGCGAAATCTATGTCTGAACGTGAAAAACGCGAACGAATGTCTAAGCTTTTCTCAAGCTCCTCGAGAATTGTGCGACTGTGGATG
Organism: Allorhizobium sp. GW101-3B10; assembly: GCF_059424725.1. Classification (NCBI taxonomy): domain Bacteria; kingdom Pseudomonadati; phylum Pseudomonadota; class Alphaproteobacteria; order Hyphomicrobiales; family Rhizobiaceae; genus Allorhizobium; species Allorhizobium sp. GW101-3B10. The sequence goes on from NZ_JBWKZR010000001.1 coordinate 3,957,533, forward strand.
AAGTTTATGACGATCTGCGTGTCCTGCGCGATCTTCGCCGATGGTAGTCCTGTGACTTTTCCAAGCTGGTCCTTGCCGATCGCTGGAGTCGACGTCCGCACAACGAAGCGGGTTTCCGACTGATACTGAGCTGATGCGATCAACCCGAAATAGAGAAAGGCGCTGATGACGGGCACGATCAACAAGAACACGGTGTTGAATACAAACATCCAGCGAAATACGCGATCAATGAGGCGCGGCCGGAGACCAACGGCTTTGTAGAGGTCGCTACGGTTCGATGTCGAGAAGCGAAGCTTCCGTGCTGTTGCCGACAACGCCCTTGTCGCCTGACGGCTCTTTTCGAGAGCCAATGACCTCGGCATGTCTTGATCAAGCTTCATCATGGTTTCGATTTGACCTTCCGACTCTCGAAATACGATCAGCGATTCAAGCGATAGTAGGTTTCGATTGCGTCCGCCACTTTATCATACAGCAGCATCTGACCGTCCACGAGCACTACTCCCTTGTCGCAATAGGCATCGATCGTCGGCATGCTGTGCGAAATCATGATTAAGTCCGCATGTTTACGACGGCTTTCGAAGGCGTCTTTGCACCGCTTCTGGAAGCGCGCGTCACCGACGGCCGTAATCTCATCGATGAGATAGCAATCAAACTCCACAGCCATAGAAAGCCCAAAAGCCAGACGCGCCATCATTCCTGATGAGTAGGTACGCACCGGCGCATTGATGTAGTCACCGAGCTCTGCGAAGTCCTCCACGAAACTGGACACGCGGCGGACGTCTTCACCATAGGCACGCGCAACGAAAGCGAGATTTTCCCGTCCCGACATTTGCGGATGAAATACCCCCGCAAAACCAAGCGGCCAGGAAACACGCAGATCTTTGACGATGCTTCCCGAGTTCGGTAGCGCCGACCCCGCGATCATCTTCATTGTCGTTGATTTTCCAGCTCCGTTTACCCCGAGCAGCGCATAGGAGTAGCCAGGCAAGAACTCCATATTGCAGTTGTCGAGGATCACCTTCTTGTGACCTTCGGTCTTGAAATGCTTGGAGACCTTCTTGAAACGGATCATCCCCGCCTCCTCAAAGCTTGTGATCCTCGATCGAAGCCCACAAAAGGGCTCCGGTACTCCAAAGCACCACAAGTGCCAGCAAGATCAACAGGGGTGTTGAAACCCTATGAGGATAAAGCGATTCTTCCGGCACGGTCGGCGGCACGAAAACGACTAAGTACAGGCTTTTCCTCATGGCTTCGGCCTGTGCCATTTCAAGGTTCTTTCGTGCCGCTTCGTAAAGGCTCTCGGCCACGCGGCGGTCAGTTTCAATGCGCGAGAAGCTCTGTATGACACTGGCTACACTCGCCGCTGAACCGGAATTTCCCGCCAATTCTTCCTTCAGCTTGTCAATCTGCTCTCCCAAACTCTGTGTTGCGAGTAGAAGCTGCTGGCGAACCGGCGAGGATTCAACATTCGATTCCTTCAAGACGAACAGGCGGGTCTCAAGTTCAAGCTTCTGGGCCAAAAGCGCGGACAACAGTGTTCCTGCCTCAGTGGCCCGGGCTTCGGGCGTCAAGAGGCCCGAAGCATTCTGAAACGATTTCATCGCCTCCAGCGCCGCACGGTAACGCTCAGCCGTTCTCTGCAACTCGGCCGCGAAACGAGCGATCATGTCGTGTTGCGCGCGCTCCGATAGCTCGTTGATCAGCGTTTCACTTTCCTCAATGATCGCCGAAGCCAAAGCTTTTGAGTCCTCGGGAGAAAACGTTCTGGCCTTAAGCGTGATGATACCTGAAGGGCCGTCCACGTAAGTCAACACCTGATTGACCCAGTATTTTAGGAAGCGCTCGTTCGACCTGGTCTCGTCGAAGCGAGACAGGAAATCGATATCGCTTCGAGTGAACATACGGCGGTAATCGATCTTCTTTTCCAGTCGTTCGAGAATTTCGGACGAGTGGATAAAGCTTGTGACGACAAATCCGTCCTGGGACGCGGCGTTCATGGAAACAACGTCACTGTCGAGCGAATCTTTGTTTTGGTCCTCAGCAAGAGAACGAACTGCGAAGCGGGCCTCGGCAATATATTGATCGGTTGCCATGAAGGCATAATAAAAGATGCTGGCAGCTACCGGCAAAATGACGACGGCGATGAAACTGATGAAAGCAAAAGGCATGCGCGAGCTTGTCTTCAAGCCGACTTGGTCCCCGTGCGTTGGTTCAGCCTCCAGCGAAACCACAGCTCGACTACTTCTTTGAACCGGGAAGGCTTGACGCGACAGTCTTCCGATTAGGCTGTAGCGCGGACGGAATGGCGGTTCGGATTCGCTTGGCCTGAACTTGTTCTCAGTCATCGTCCGACGTTCCGTTCGTCAACTCTTCTGCACGGCGGCATCATCGATCGCCTTGCGCACGTAGTAGTCGAGGATGAGATCATCCTCCAGATAGGCCTCGGCCACGGCAATGGTACGAAGCTCGGTGGCGAGCCGATTGACCGCGTCGCCTCGCTGAAGAATCGGTATTCTGTCTATATCAATGTTCAGCAGCTCGCCCAAGGACGAAGCGAATGAAAGTGTGTCATTAATATGCCCAATGACTTCTAGGCGAGAAATGATGTCCATAACGATGGCGATATCCCGTCGAGTTGACGGCTGTTCGGGATCTGCGCAGGCAAACTGCCGCGTAGTCGGAGACATCAGGACGGTTCGAACCCGCGGTGGCGCTCTCTTAAGCGCTTTCGCGACCGCGCCAGTGTCCTTGAAATTCAGGTCGCCGAAATAGGCGATGGCCGGAGACAGGGACATCAAGTCGCGCTCCCCGAGAAAAGGCGGTTTGGTCGTCGAACACAGCTTCAGCGTCATAAGACGGAGCGCCATCTCGTAGTAAGGTTCCGTCAGTAGCGCGACACCCGCAAACCCCTTGTCGAAAAAGTCCTGATGATTTCGCACCTGCAAGCGACCACTCAGATAAATCGACTCGAGCTTGTCGAGAAGGAAGACCTGCAGTGTTGTTTCATATCCATAGCGCTCTATGGAAGGAAGCGCGTACTGGAAGTGTTTCCTCATTTCTCGATCAAGCGCGGCATGAGGAACGAGTTGCGTCTCGATGCGCAAGATTTTCCGATTTATCTGTCGCGAAGGAAGCGGGCGACGATAGATCAAAAGTCCCGTTTTGGCATCCTGAATTACGAGCGTCGAGCGCACTTTCAGTCCGGGAACGTTCTGATTTGTCAGCTTAAAGCCGACCAGTCCCGTGTTGTGGCGCCCGCTTGCCACGACGGCGCTATGTAACTGATCACACTCAATTTCGGCGATCCGCCCCTCAGCATCAGAAACCAAGACGACTGGAACATCCGAAAATCCGTCGGGGATAAGATATCCCTCGACTAGATCTCCTATGTCGCGTTGAATGTTGAAAAGCAAGTCACGCCTGCATCGTTAGGGCATCCCGCTTTGCGAAGAGACAGAAGCAAGGACCGCCCCGGTGGCTAGGATCTTCCTGCGTGATGCTGATGTCACTGAAACCCAAGGCCCGAATCAGGTTGAGGATATCGTCACGGTGCATCCAGTAGTGTCGGTCCTTCATGCCGCCACAGAATTCTTTGGTCACGTTGGCGTTGAAATAGTGACGTTCGTAATAGCGAACAGGAACACCGGCAAAGGGCCGCGTCTCTATCTTGCCGTTAAACGCCTGACGGCGCGGATCGTCGGTCGGCATCGCCGTCTCGTCGAAATAGTGCGTCCATATGAAAAGCTGATCACATCGCCGGGTCAGTTGGGACAGAAAATGTCCGGGGTCAGCCATGTGATAAAGAACCCCGGAGGCTATGGCGAGATCGTAATGACGCTCTTCCGTCTCAAGCCACTTCAGCGCATCACCCAGATAGAAATGCGCACGGTCGATACCGAGGATCTCTTTCGTCACGAGACACCGCAGGAAACACTGCTTGTTGGCCTCGATAGCGTCAATGGAAGCCGGTCTATGGCTATTCAGCATATGGGTATGCATCCCTTCGAGCGGCCCAATCTCAAGGACCTTCCGGTCCTGGATCGAACCGGCCTGCTGCACCGCCCAGTCGATCCGCGGGTCCGCAAACAGCGCATGACTGCCGGCCTTCAGCTGGGTCGCGGCGGGGAATGCCGAATTCCATCCGGGGAGGATATCAACTGCGTTCTGATGGCTGGGTTTGTCGTTACAGTACTGGTCGAAGAAGGTGTCGGTCTCCTGCCGCCTCTGAGCGGAGTTACGATCGAAGATCTTCTCAAGAAACCGCATTGCACCTACCGCCAATCATCACGTATCGCTAGCGGAGCAAGTCTATAATGCCCCCTCTAGGCGAACGCAACCTGAATATCCATCGAAGGGTTGCGGCCTGCTGCTGGCCTTTGGAACCTCTGCGCCTTCGTCTTCTTCTCCTCCCCGGGGGGAGCGTGATCTGAGGATTCCGGCTCAAATTTGCTCAGCCTGACGGAGTCAGGCCACTTAATCATTTTGCCGTTTGAGAAGGGTGTGCCGAAGGCCAGACGCTAGTAACCTATCGCCTTATTCAGGGCCTCCGCCCAAACGGGTCCGGCGGTTTCCGGCGCTAGATGATGGTTCAACGGGTCGGAATGGCGGAAGACATCGCGGATCACGCCGGTCGCCGGATCAACGAAGGTGGCGCTAGGATCGACGAATGGCAGCCCTCGCTTGGTCGCTTCGGCACTTAGCAAGCTGTTGTATCGCAACGTCAGCGCAGTTCGATCTCGGATCGAGACAGAGATCTCCCTCCTCAAGTTTGCGATGGCTCCCCAGTTCTGACCATCCCTGATCGTCGGGACAGAAGCAGCGGTGATGATGACGGTTGGGTAGCCGGCGGCAAGAAGCTTATCGACGAGCGAGAAATAGGCGTCGATCGAGGCTGCCACTTGCGCGTTGATCGTCTCCCCGTACTTGTTGGCCCGCCACCAGATGACGAAGCCACAATCCACCTCGCCGAGATGGATGACGGGGATCGACTTAGGCCGAAGAGGAATCGCTGCTTCCTCGAAAATCTGCACAGCGTTGGTGAGGCTATTCGGGTTTCGCATACCGACAGCAGTTGCTCCGCCAACCGACACGAATTCGGCGTCTAACGAGAGCAACTTGTTCTCGCCCGCCCAGCGAATGGTCTGTACGTGGCTGTCGCCCAGGAAGAGCAAATTCACTTGCAAACCGTTCACCTTCCCTGCCCCAACCCTCACTTCGCTATCGTGAGTAGCAGAAGCGTGGGACGCCCAACAGAGCCTATTTGATTTCGATTGCGCTTCGGAAAGGGAGCCGGGCTCTAGCTCGCCATTCTCCGCACTTCGTTCAATTCGAGGTCCAGAATGATAAAGATGGCGCGGGCGAAAGTCGATCTTTTGTCGCCGAAAAAACTGTCCGGGAATTAGCGAAACCCGCATCGAAGCGATGCTCTGGCTCAGAAAAGGCTTCGGCCTCGCCGGCGGTTGGACCGTCAATGATCAGAACGATTGGCTCACGCACCTCTTCGGATTGCGGAAGGTTAAAAGCATAAAGGCTGGCACGATAGGGGTCATTCTGACTTGGAAGAAAGTTTGCAGCAGGCCCGTTTCGCGCATTGTCTCTCAATATCAGCAAAACCACAGGGAGTAATCAACAGCAGCCATGAGTTTAACGAGCCCTACTTTGTTCTGAGCGCCAGACGGCGGCACACCGCTACATGAGACGAATACCCATCTCGCCATGGACTTTACGACTCCTTGGGGATGGCATTCCTGCCGCTGCTGTACAATGTTGTCAGAAATAGGCGATTTACGCTATACTTGCGGAGCAGTGCTGATTTCCACTGATGCGTTGGATGCCCCTCCCATCGGCATCACATTGTGTCAAGATGGTGATGCGTTACGTCACCCACACAGGAGCAAGCATCTAACGCATCAGTGGAAATCAGCAGTGCTCGGCAAAGTTCAGCCTCTACCTACCATTTATATCTGTGGTTGTTTTGCCGTGCAAATAAAATGCAAAATATTACTAATAGTAGTATATCAAATACGTTATTAGCATTGCATTACCATTATATAGATAAAATGGACGATACTAAAATTTAGAGATATTCTGATCAGAGTGATAAAATATCATGTTCTATGAACGTAAGGAACAACGATCACTTTGTTGAAATTTATATTACAAAATAGATGATTCCACTACGATTGTGTTGAACGTAACAGCAGAAGCTATATACTAATTAGTATGTCATACTATTGACGTAGCATTATGAAGAATGATATTTTTCCACCCATCAATTTGCACATAAGGTAATTTCACACTTTTGTGAATGTCTAATTGATCTACAGTGACGAATCATGAGTCTTTCTATTCTTCATGAAATTTGTGATGCATACTGATACGAATAAGCCAGTTTTTATTTGCTTTGACTTTGGACCGTTTTTTCCATAAAGGATCCGCTTCATGGCTCGACCTGTCGAGCACAAAGAAGGGTTCAACAAATGGATCGCCAGCTTGTCGGTGTTTCCAGATTTATTAGTAGCGAGCCTTATGGAAAAGAAGCATCTATCTGACCTACGCTGTGTGGTGCTTGGCGGTGGAGGTTTTATCGGTACTCACTTGACTCGTCGCCTAAAAGGACGAGTGGCGGACCTGCGGGCGTTCGGCAGGCGCCAGAGTTTTCCAGAGGAGTTGCAAGGTATTAACTGGGTTACTGGCGATTTCAGCGAAAAATCGAAATTATCCTCTGCTTTGGAAGGCTGTGATACGGTATTCCATTTGGTAAACGCTACAACGCCGTCCAGCGCAAATGAGGATAAGGTGGCTGATGTCCAGCTGAATGTTGTGGCGTCTCTCGAATTACTAGAATTATGCAGACTGCATAATATTAAAAGGATAATATTCGCCTCATCCGGCGGAACTGTTTATGGAATTCCAAATTTTATACCCACGCCCGAAGAGAGCGAATGCTGGCCCATAACCTCTTATGGAATATCGAAGCTTTCAATTGAAAGATTTCTTCGGTTATACGAATATCTACACAATATTGAATACCGTGTATTGAGAATCTCTAACCCGTATGGGCCTCTTCAATTGGCTTCTAAGAATCAAGGTGTAATTGGTGCATTTCTTAGGCGCATGCAGGCTGGGCAACCTGTCGAGATCTGGGGCGATGGATCCGTTAAACGAGACTATATTTATGTTGGTGACGTAGTCGACGCTTTCGAAAAGGCTGCCTTGGACATGAGTTCCGAACGGATATTTAACATCGGAAGCGGTGTAGGTCGTTCTCTCAACGATGTGATTGATAGTTTAAGGCGGGCAACCGGGTTGCGCTGCGAGGTTGTAAATCGAGAAGGGCGGTTGGTAGATGTCCCAGTGAGTGTCCTTGACATTACCCGAGCTCGAGAAGTGATGGGCTGGGAACCAGCTACCAGTTTCGAACATGGACTACAAAAGACATACAAATGGCTCACTTCAAGTCGCAATATAATATAAATGTATGCCAATATAACTATTATTAGTTTAAGAGCCTGACTCGAAAAGAGTTCAATAGACATGGTACTTTGCGAGCCTTCGGGTGAGAATGCGGGTGTGGGCGATGAGCATCCAGGCTTCAGCGGAAGCGATTGATTTCTCCCAATCCTTGGCCAGTCGCCTGCATCTGCCAAGCCAGGCGAACCTACGCTCCACGACCCAGCGACGCGGCAGAACTTCAAAGTCTTTTTGCTTTGTCTGTTCGCTTGACGATCTGGAGCGTGAACTTCGCAACCTTGTGCAATGCGCCCCGCAGTGTCGGACCGGCATAACCGCCATCGACAAAGATGTGCCTGAGCCACGGCCAAGTGTCTGACGATGGCTTTGAGAGCCGCCGCGGCACCATCGCGGTCTTGAATGTCAGCACCGTGAACGACGAACCCCACCATCAAACCGAGCGTGACGGCGACGATGTGGCGCTTGCGGCCTTTGATTTTTTTGCCCGCGTCATAGCCCGCAATCCCTCCGCTTTCGGTCGTTTTGGCGCTCTGACTGTCGATCACCCCAGCCGTCGGCGAGGCTTCCTTTCCTTCCAGTTCTCGCGTCTCCATATCGAGGTGATGGTTGGTCCGCAGCCACAAGCCAGTCGTCCGCCATTCGTAGAAGTAACCCTGCACGGTTGAATAGGGTGGAAAATCCTTCGGCGGCATCCGCCATTGGCATCCGGTCGACGCGATATAAAGCAGTGCGTTCACAACCTCGCGCAATTCCGTCTTGCGCGGTCGACCGAGCCTGCGTGGCGTCGGCATGAACGGGGCGATCAACGACCACGCCCTGTCCGTCGGCCCTATTGGCGACGGGTGAAATCAGTCCAGCCCATTGCGGTCCCCATCGAATCTCAAGCAAATCCGAAGGAATCACAACTGGCTGATTTCACTCAATTCTTTCTCGGTCAGGCTCTTATACACTGCAGGTAATAGTAAAACGTGGGCAAGCGGCCAAATCGATACCAAAAGGAAACCGAATCCGTGATTGACGAATCTCGTACGCATGTCACGCAGCACCACCGCGCGCGTAGCGTTGTTTCTTCCTCTAAGAGAAAGAGCAAACGACAGCCTTTAATTTTCAATTGATCTAAAATTTTTTTATTACCATGCGGCAACAATCGGATCCCCGAGATTCTTTTTAACCTAACCATTCTGATTCAAAACTTGGATTAGGTATTTGCCATACGTGCTTTTCCCGTAAGACTGCGCAATTGCTGAGAGTTGAGTTTCCGTAATGAATTTGAGATTGAAAGCAATTTCTTCAGGGCAGGAAATCTTGAACCCTTGGCGTCGCTCCAGTGTGGCTACAAACTCGGAAGCCTCTAGCAGGCTGTCGGGCGTTCCGGTATCGAGCCAAGCATAGCCGCGTCCCAACTCCTGCACCGAAAGTTTGCCGCGCTCCAGATAGATGCGGTTGACGTCGGTGATCTCAAGTTCGCCGCGCGCCGACGGTTTGAGGTTGGCGGCAATATCCACAACCTCCCGATCGTAGAAGTAGAGGCCCGTCACAGCCCAGTTGGATCTCGGCTGTACCGGCTTTTCTTCAATCGAGATCGCCTTCTTGTCCTTGTCGAATTCGACTACACCGTAACGTTCCGGATCACTAACATGGTAGGCAAAAACAGTTGCGCCATCGTTTCCGGTAATCGCAGATGAAAAAAGATCTGTAACGCCGTGCCCGTAAAAGATGTTATCGCCGAGGATAAGGCAGGACGGGCTATCTCCAACGAAGTCAGCGCCGATTATATAGGCTTGTGCCAAGCCATCTGGTGATGGTTGTTCGGCATAGGAAAGGGAGATTCCCCACTTCGAACCATCACCCAGCAGAGCCTGGAAGTTTGGCAGATCCTTGGGCGTCGAGATAATCAAGATATCGCGGATGCCTGCCAGCATCAGCGTCGACAGCGGATAATAGATCATCGGCTTGTCGTAAACCGGCATCAACTGCTTTGACGTCACCAGGGTCATGGGATGTAGGCGCGTTCCGCTTCCGCCAGCCAGAATAATTCCCTTCATTTCTTTCACTTCCCCAAATTTTTACAGCTAGGCTCTGGTGGCAACCAGCCGCTCGGTTATGTATTTGGTGGACCTTTCCCAATTGGGAAGCTCCACCGCATGGATGGACCGTAGCTTAATGCAGCTTAATCGCGAATTGGCCGGGCGCCGGGCCAGCGTCGGATAATCGGCTGTGGTGATGGGCCTGACGTCTGCCGTCGGACCGCCGCATTCGGCTGATATGCGCAGGATCTCTCCGGCGAACTGTGCCCAGCTGGCCTCCCCCTGCCCGGTCATATGGAAAATACCGCGCAGAAAAGGATCACTATCACTGATCAGGTTGTGAGCAACCTTCAAGATACCGTCGGCGATGTCTAACGCGGAGGTCGGATTGCCCACCTGATCCGCTACCACGCCCAGCCTGTCTCGCGTCTCGGCCAGGCGCAGTATCGTCTTGGCAAAGTTCTTGCCGAAGGGGCTGTAAACCCACGCCGTACGCAGGATCGTGACGTTCTGGCTAGCCTCAAGCAGCAGGCGCTCGCCTTCCAGTTTGGTTCGCCCATATGCGCTCACCGGCCCTACCGGATCGCTTTCTTTATAGGGCTCGGCCTTATCTCCGTCGAAGACGTAATCGGTAGACAGGTGCACGATCGGAATCTTGCGGGAGGCTGCAGCTTGCGCCAGCGCCTGCGGCCCCAGTGCATTCACCTGCCGTGCTATCTCCTCGTCGCTTTCCGCTTGGTCCACCGCTGTATAGGCGGCGGCCGAAATGACAAGATCTGGTGCTACGGCTTCCACGCTCCGGCGAACGCTATCCGGATCCGCCAGATCCAAGTCAGGGCGCCCCATGGCAATGAGTTCTAGATGCGCGTGCTCGGGACGCCGGCACTGCTCCAAGAGCGACTGGACGACCTGACCTTCACGTCCGGTAACCAGATAGCGTAACGTGCGGGTCATTCACCGGCATCCGTTTTGACGATGCCAAGCCGTTGGCCGGCATACCCCTGGCGCAAAGGCTCCCACCACCATTCGTTCTCCAGATACCAACGCACCGTCTTCTCGATGCCTGTGTCAAAGTTCTCCTGCGCCTTCCAGCCGAGTTCCGTCTCCAGCCTTGTTGCATCAATGGCGTAGCGCGCATCATGGCCGGGACGATCCGTCACGTACTGAATCAGGCTCTCATACGGCATGTCTGATGGACGCAACATGTCCATCAGGCTGCAGATGCGCTTGACAACGTCGATGTTACGCCGCTCGTTGCGTCCACCGACATTGTAGGTCTCGCCGATGCGACCCCGCTTGGCGATGATGTCGAGCGCGCGGGCATGGTCTTCCACATACAGCCAGTCGCGGATATTGGCGCCATTGCCGTAGACCGGCAAAGCCTTGCGGTGCAGTGCATTGAGAATGACCAGCGGAATGAGCTTTTCCGGGAAATGGAAGGGGCCGTAATTGTTGGAGCAATTCGACACCACCACCGGCATGCCGTAGGTACGTGCCCAGGCCTTAGCCAGATGATCAGAGGCCGCCTTAGACGCGGAATAGGGTGAGCTTGGATCGTACGGCGTGGTTTCGGTGAAGAGGCCATCATCTCCCAGCGACCCATAGACCTCGTCAGTGGAGACATGCAGGAAGCGGAAGTTCTCCTTCGTCTCGCCGGACAGGCGCTGCCAGTGGGCGCGGGCCGCTTCCAGCATGGTGAAGGTGCCCAATACATTCGTCTCGACGAAATCCTCAGCGCCGGTGATCGAGCGATCGACATGGCTTTCGGCCGCCAGATGCATGACGCGATCAGGCTTGAAGCTCTCGAAGGCTTCGCTGATCGCGCGGCCGTCGCAGATATCGGCCTTGAGGAAGCGATAGTGATTGTTACCTTGGACGGAGGTTAACGAAGTCAGCGTTCCGGCATAGGTCAGCTTGTCGATGTTAAGGACGTCATAGCCCTTATCGAGAACCAGATGGCGCACAACCGCAGAACCAATAAAACCGGCACCACCGGTGACTATAACACGCATACGAACTTCTACTCCCCGAAGACAAATGACGCAGGCAAATCTGCCAGAACAGGCTGACGTTTATCCTTATCCGATAATATAGCACTTTCGCCAGATACAGGCCAGTCGATACCTATGGCCGGATCATTCCACAACAGACCCCGATCATGCTCGGGGCTATAATAATCTGTTACCTTGTAGCTGATGATCGTATCAGGCACGAGGGTGCAGAAGCCATGGGCGAAGCCAGCCGGAACCCAGAGCTGCTCACCATTCTCCGCCGTCAGTTCGGCCGAAACATATTGGCCATAGGTCAGCGATCCCTGACGTATGTCCACTGCGACATCCAGAAGCGCACCAACAGTGCATGACACCAGCTTCCCTTGCGCCTTTGGCGGCAGCTGGAAATGAAGACCCCGCACCGTCCCGACTTCAGCAGAAAACGACCGATTGTCCTGAACAAACCTGATGGGACCTGCATGTTCCTGAAATAGAGACTCCTTGAAGGTCTCCATGAAGTAGCCGCGGTTGTCGCCGAACTTTTTCGGAATGATCAAAATAACATCTGGAATGGCGAGTTTATTGAACAGCATAAGACCTCTACAACTTTAGGGGGAATCAGGCGTCACTCCAACGTTAAAGCACTGTTAAATCTGAAGAGGTTTTGCTGCAAGTTCAAAACCGTCCAAAGTTAAGAATTTTAGCTGAGTAGCCTCAATTGCCTTCGCGCCTGACCAAAAAAAAATTGAGTGAAATCAGCCAGTTGTGATTCCTTCGGATTTGCTTAGGATTCGATGGGGACCGCAATGGGCTGAACTGATTTCACCCGTCGCCAATATGTCCGATGGACAGAGCGTGATGCAAGTGATCTGACGGACAGGGAGTGGTCGTTGATCGCCCCGTTCATGCCGACGCCACGCAGGCTCGGTCGACCGCGCAAGACGGAATTGCGCGAGGTTGTGAACGCACTGCTTTATATCGCGTCGACCGGATGCCAATGGCGGATGCCGCCGAAGGATTTTCCACCCTATTCAACCGTGCAGGGTTACTTCTACGAATGGCGGACGACTGGCTTGTGGCTGCGGACCAACCATCACCTCGATATGGAGACGCGAGAACTGGAAGGAAAGGAAGCCTCGCCGACGGCTGGGGTGATCGACAGTCAGAGCGCCAAAACGACCGAAAGCGGCGGAATAAAATCAAGCCATTTATGTTCCGCCTCTGTTCCCTCCTCCCAAAGGACGAACGGGAAGTAGGAGCAGATGTATCCGTTTGGAAGGACGCCACTTTCCGCATTTGAGGATAGCCGGAAGAGATTGCCACGTGGCTTGAATTTGCGCCGCCCAGTGGACTGATTCCACTCCGTCGCTCACAGACGACGCGGCCGATACCGCGGGTTCCTGCATGAGAGGCTTTCGTACGCCTGACGGCACCCGAAACCCTTCACCATTGCGGTCGCTCAGCTTTCCACGGTCGAGTGCAGAAAGCAGACGTCGTCTTCTTGGGCGGAGGCGATCTAACCGTGGATGCAGCAGCAACCGATGACAATGGATGCCAAAGCAGCGCAACCTGCTTTGGCATGGCTACTCTTGCGTGTGAGGCATGGAAACACATGCGGCCGGACAAGCTAACGGGCCGCACCACGCTTAGTACTCCCTCCGCGGAAGAGTTCACTCGTGTCATGCGTCGCCGGAACAGAGTGAAGTCTTCTGACGGTTGCTACAGCAACGCAGCCCTGTTTCAGGCGGCAACAGCGGACGCAGATAAATTGTTGCGAGCCCTGTAGCGGATGAGGTCCTCAATCGAGATGAGGGGGAGACCGTGCAGTTTGCAGAACTCGATCAGGTCGGGCAGACGAGCCATGGTGCCGTCGTCGTTCGCGACCTCGCAGATCACGCCGGACGGTCTGGTGCCGATGAGACGTGCGAGATCGACCGCGGCCTCCGTATGTCCAGGGCGTCCCAATACTCCGGACGGATGAGCACGCAACGGGAAAATGTGCCCCGGTCGGGCGAAATCGTCTGGAGCCGAGGTCTCGTCCATCAATGCCCGCACGGTCGCGGCCCGATCGGCGGCGGAAATTCCCGTCGTCGTGCCGTGAATGTAATCGACTGAGACGGTGAAGGCCGTCTTCAGGTATTCCGTGTTGTTCGGAACCATCAGCGGGATGCCGAGCGCATCCAGCCGATCTCCTTCCATCGCGATGCAGACCAGCCCGCGGGCATGCTTCATCATGAATGCGATGGTCTCGGGTGTCACATGATCGGAAGCGACGATAACGTCGCCCTCGTTCTCGCGATCCTCGTCATCGACGACCACGACCATGCCGCCCTGCGCCAGGGTTTCCAATGCGTCTTCAATTGTCGAAAGTGTCATTCCAAGTGCCTTTCAAGGGTTACCGCATTTGCGGCCAAACCACGACCTTGCGGTCGCCATCCATCCCTTGGGCGAACACAGCACATTGGTCCCCCGCGACGGGAGCCTCAATGCCGATGCTCTCTTTCATCCGGACTTTAACCGTCGGCTCCGGCATCGTACCGGATCTGCTGCCTTTCACCGAGGTGAAAGCGCTCGCGGGCTCCCGGCATTGCCGGATACCGCCGGTGGGGAATTTCGCCCCGCCCTGAGAACCCTGGTAAGGTAGGGGAGAAGCCACCGGTTTTTCAAGCGCAAACTAGGCAAACGCAGCAAAATGCCGGCTGGATGTCGCAATCATCGCCGATGATCGTCGCGAAACAAAAAAAAGCACGGTGCATGACGCACCGTGCAGGCTAGGGAGGCCTTCGTTATGATGGGCTGTCACCAGCAGCAGAAACCACCGTCGACGAGGAGATCGACCCCGGTGACGAAGCTCGCGGCGCCCGAAAGCAGGAAGACGGCGGGTCCGACCATTTCGTCGACGGTCGCCATGCGTTGCATCGGGGTCTGCTCTTCGAACAGTCTCGTCTGATGCACCATCTCCGGACGCGTGTTCATCGGCGTTGCAGTGTAGCCGGGGCTGATCGTGTTGACGCGAATGCCGCGCCCCACCCACTCCATCGCCATCGATTTCGACATGTGGATCACGCCGGCCTTCGAGGCGTTGTAATGGCACTGGTTCAGACCGCGATTGACGATGACGCCCGACATGGAGGCGATGTTGACGATCGAGCCGCGACCGTTCTTCAGCATGGCGCGCGCTTCGGCCTGGCACGACAGGAAGACGCCCTTGAGATTGATGTCCATCATCGTCTGGAACTGGGATTCTTCCATCTCCTCGGCCGGATTCGCATTCGCGATGCCGGCGGCGTTGACGGCCAGCGTCAGTGGCCCGAGTTCTGCCTCCGTCCGGGCAACGGCTTCGTTGAGCGCGGCTGCCTGGGTGACATCGGCCGCTATCTCGATACTGCGGCGGCCAGCGGCCTGAACATGACGCGCGGTCGTCGAAAGGCCGTCATCCGTACGGCGGTCCAAAAGTGCCACATCCGCCCCGCATTGTGCCAGGCCGATGGCAATCCGCTGGCCGATACCGCTCCCGGCTCCCGTCACCAGCGCCACGTTGCCCGAAAGATCGAAGAGCTTCGGCGCGTTCAAAGTCATGTCCGACATGGATGTTTCTCCTGCAAATCAGATCGTGGCCAGTTCCATGACCGACACGTCGTTGGCGTCGGCGCGGTCGAGGATACCCGCCTGTTTTCCTTGTGCCATCACCATGATCCTGTTGGAGACGCCGAGGACCTCCTCCAGATCCGAGCTGACCACGATGACGGCGATGCCCTGGCGGGCCAGTTCCATGATGGTGTCGTAGATCGAGGAGCGCGCGCCGACGTCGATGCCACGCGTCGGCTCGTCGAGAACCACCACCTTGGGGTTTCGCGCCAGCCACTTGGCGAGCACGACTTTCTGCTGGTTGCCGCCCGAGAGTTCTCCGGCATTCTGCTCGCCGCGGCCCTTGACCCCGAATCTCTTGACGTAGGTGGCGGCGAAATCGCCAAGCCGCCTGGACGTCACCCATCCCGTCTTCGAAACGGCATCAAAATTGGCGTAGCCGATGTTTTCCGTGATCGAGTGTTCGAGGACGAGGCCTTGGAGTTTGCGGTCTTCCGGCACGAGAACCACGCCGTTGCGGATCGCATCGCGCGGTGAGCGCGGCGTGATGACCTTGCCATTGAGGACGACCTCACCGGTGGCGATCGGGTCCGCGCCGGTGATCGCGCGCACGAGCTCGGTGCGGCCGGCCCCAACGAGGCCGGCAATCCCGAAGACTTCGCCCCGCTTCACCGCGAAGTCGATATTGCGAAACGTCCCGGATGGGGACGAGAGGCCGCGGACCTCGAGCATGACATCTTCACCGGGAACAGGGACGGCCGGAAACATCCGGTCCAGCGACCGGCCGACCATGGCCTCGACGATGGTGCGGACGGGTACGTCGCCGCGATCGAATTCCTGTACCTTGGCGCCGTCGCGCATCACCACGATGCGGTCGGCGATCTGCCGGATCTCTTCCAAGCGGTGGGATATGTAGATGATGCCGACGCCGTCGGCCTTCAGGCGCTCGATCTGCCTGAAGAGAAGCTGGGTCTCTTCGCCCCCCAAGGCGGCGGTCGGCTCGTCGAGAACGAGCAACCGGGCATTCAGGGTCATTGCCTTGGCGATTTCGATCAGTTGTTGCTTGGCGGTCGACAATCCCTCGACCAAACGGCGCGGTGAAACGTCGAGCCCGAGCCGTTGGAGACCGGCATGGGCCCGTTCCTCCATGGCCTGGCGATCGACGCGTCCACCCTTGGTCAGGTAGCGACCGACAAAGACATTCTCGGCGATGGACAATTGCGGCAGGAGCTTCAGTTCCTGATGGATCATGCCGACGCCCGCATCCATGGCGGCGCGTGGGGTGGCCGGCGCGTACGGCGCGCCGAACCATGTCATCTGGCCTGAGGTAGGCTCAACGGCGCCGGAAATGATCCGCGAAAGGGTCGATTTTCCGGCACCGTTTTCACCCAGCAGCGCCACGACTTCACCCGCTCTCACATCGAGGTCGATGCCGTGCAGGACCTCGAGCGATCCGTAGACCTTGCGGATCTGCCGGAGCGAGAGGATGGGAGGCAGGTCATTGGCAGTCATGGCGCTGTCTTCCGGTCGTGATCAGGGATGCTCGGCGACGAACTTTGCAGCGTTTTCCGGCGTGGTCAGGAAGCCCGGAAGCAACTGTTCGGCTGGGAGCTTCTCGCCGGCTGCGAGCTTGATGGCACTGTCAACGGCCAGACGGCCGATGCCCCGGACCTGCTGCGTCGCGGTCGCGTCAAAGCCGCCCTGGGCAAGGATCGGCAGGGCCGTCGTGTCGCCGTCGAAGCCGCCGACATAGACGCGCTGCGAGACGCCGGACACCTTCACGGCCTGCGCAGCACCGAGTGCGAGACCATCAGCCTGGGCGAAGATCAGCGAAACGTCCGGATGGGCCTGGAGCAGGTTCTGGCCGATGTTTAGGCCCTCGGCCTGCGACCACTGCTCGCTCCACTGCTCGGCGACGAGTTCGACGCCGGCGTTTTCGCCGATCGCCTTCTGGCAGCCCTTGGTACGCTCGACTTCCGGCGTCGTGCCCTTCTGGCCGTGGATCATCAGCATTTTGCCCTTGCCACCGGCAAGGCCGATGATGTGCTTGCAGACTTCATAAGCCGAGGTGGCGTTGTCGGTCGCGATGAAAGTGTCGCCGGGAGCTTCATCGGCATTGCGGTCGACGTTGACGACCGGGATGCCTGCTTCCTTGGCAAGGCGCGTTGGAACGGCGGCAGCGGCAGCACCAGCCGGAATATAGATGAAGGCGTCGATTTCCTGCGTCAACAGGTCCTGCACCTGGCTGACCTGGGTCGCGCTGTCGTTCTTTGCGTCAACGGTGATGACCTCGATGCCCTTCTCCTTGGCATAGGCCTCGACTCCGATCTTGATCTGGTTGAAGTAGTCGGCCTGCAGGTTCGAGACGGCGAGCCCGATCTTCTTCACCTCCTCGGCGGACGCGCCGAGCGGGTTCAGGGCAGTCGTCGCCAGCGCTGCGGCGGCCAGAAGCATGGTCTTGAGTTTCATGGTAGATCTCCTCCGTTGTTTCGGGACCCCGCTACCATCGCAGGACCGAAGGTTTGCCTGGCATTTGCCCGGCGGTGAACTGGCGGCATTGCCGCCAAACTGATGCGTCGCCGAAGCGTCACTTCCTCTTGATGGCTTCAGCCGCGACAGCGAGTGCGATGACGACGCCGATGACGACGGCCTGCGTGAAGGGCGAGACCCCGAGAAGGTTCAGGCCGTTGCGCAGCACGCCGATGATCAAGACGCCGATGATGGTTCCGAGAATGCCGCCTTTGCCTCCACTGAGGCTCGTTCCGCCGATGACGACGGCTGCAATGGTGTCGAGTTCATAAGAGACGCCGGCAGTCGGCTGGACCGAGTCGAGGCGCATGGCGAGAACCACGCCCGCGAGACCCGCAAGCAGACCGGAGACGACATAGACGCCGATCGTGTAGAGGCTGACGCTGATGCCGGCGAGTCGGGCGACTTCCTGGTTGCCGCCGATCGCGTAGAGCGAGCGACCGCCCGAGGTGTAGCGCAGATAGATCCAGCCGAGCACGAAGACGACCAGCATCACGGCCACGGTCAGTGTCAGGAAGCCGCCGTAACGGGTATAGGCCAGGAGGCTGAACCATGAGGGGAAGCCGACGATCTGCTGTCCGTCGGTGATCATGTTGGCGAGGCCGCGCGCCACCGACATCATCGCAAGCGTGGCGATGAAGGCCGGCACCCCGAGCGCCGTTATGAGTATGCCGGATATTGCGCCCGTTGCGGCTGCAACTCCCAAGGCGATCAGGATGCCCACGGGTAAAGGAAGGCCCACCTGATTGGCCAGATAGCCCATCACCATCATCGTCAGGGCGAGAACCGAACCAACGGCCAGGTCGATGCCGCCGATCAGGATCACCATGGTCATCCCCACGGCCATGATGCCGAGGACGGTGATCTGGTCGAGGACGTTGAGAAGGTTACGGGCCGACATGAATTTGTCGGTGGCGAACGAGAGAAAGATGCACAGGAGGATGAGCCCGATCAACGGGCCGGTCGTCCCCCTCAGTGCCGACAGGGCATTCGCACCTGCGCCGCGCTCCTGGTCTGTCGCTGATACCGACATCCACTCCTCCCATGCTGATACCGGCTTGTCGATCGACGGTATAAATATTCACTACTGTGTGTAAATTCGTATCGCAAGGATCCTTGGGCTGTCAACTGTCGATTCTCGATGCGTCCGAGAATTAATTCCCGGCGCCCGGCTTGACAGGAGAAGATGAGATGCAATTATATGACGTACGGTATATTTATTCACGATGAGGTTTCCATGCAGCCAAATGATCTCGACCGCATTGCGAGGCAGATACGCCTGCGCGATCTTCAGGCGGTTTACGAAGCTGGCGCTGGCCATATCGGCGGTGAGATGTCGGCGATCGACATCCTGACGGCGCTGTTTTTCCAGGTTCTGAGAATCTGGCCCGATCAGCCCAAACACCCGGAACGGGACCGCTTCGTGCTGTCGAAGGGGCATGTCGCCCTGGCACTTTACGTGACGCTCGCGAAACGCGGCTTCTTTCCTGAGGACGAGATATCAACCTTCCTGAAGCCTCATTCGCGTCTCAATGGACATCCGAACTGCAACAAGGTTCCGGGCGTCGAGACCAACACCGGGCCTCTCGGGCATGGCCTGCCGGTCGCGGTCGGGATGGCGAAGGCCGCCAAGCTCACCGGCGCCGCCTACCACACCTATGTGCTGACCGGTGACGGCGAGATGCAGGAGGGCTCCAACTGGGAAGCGATTTCGTCAGCCGCCCAGTTCGGCCTCGACAACCTGACCCTGATCATTGACCACAACCGTTTCCAGCAGGGTGCCGCCCTGAGCGACACCAACGACATGGCGCCGTTCGGCGCCAAGCTTTCGGCTTTCGGCTGGGATGTCACGGAAATCAACGGCAACGCGATGGCCGAAATCGTCCCGGCACTTCAGCATCGGTCTGCTCGCCCGCATTGCATCGTCGCCCACACGAACAAGGGGCATGGGATTTCCTTCATGCAGGACAAGGTGGATTGGCATCACAAGGTGCCGAATGCCGAACAATACAAGATCGCCTTGGCCGAGCTCTCGGAGGTGCTTTGATGAACGCCGTGACCATCACAGAAAAACTGCATGACTGCCGCGACGCCTTCGTGGCGGTGTTGGAGCGCCTGGGTGCCGAAAACTCGAAAGTCGTCGCCGTGTGCAATGACTCCGTCGGCTCCTCGAAACTCGGCGGCTTCAAGTCCAAATGGCCCGAACGCCTGGTCAATGTCGGCATCGCCGAGCAGAACATGGTCGGCGTCGGCGCCGGACTTGCGAACGGCGGTCTCCTGCCTTTCGTCTGCGGCGCTTCATGCTTTCTTACCGGTCGCTCGCTTGAGCAGGTGAAGGCCGACATCGCCTATTCGAACGCCAACGTGAAACTGGTCGGCATCTCGTCGGGCATGGCCTATGGCGAACTGGGCCCGACGCATCATTCGATCGAAGACTTCGCCTGGATGCGGGTGCTGCCCAATCTTCCGGTAGTTGCGCCCTGCGATTCGATCGAGACGGCAGCGGCCGTCGAATGGGCCGCCCGCTACGAGGGGCCGGTTTTTCTCCGGCTGTCGCGCGTGGGTGTTCCGGATCTGCTGCAGCCGGGCCACGTCTTCGAACTGGGCAAGGCGAACCGCCTGCGCGACGGAGATGCCGTGACCCTGATTGCCAATGGCACCCTGACCCACCGGGCGATGAAGGCTGCCGCAATCCTTTCCGCCCGCGGTATCGAGGCGCGTGTTCTCAACATGGCGACCGTGCGTCCGATCGATGTCGACAGCATCGTATCCGCCGCGCGCGACACGGGCGCGATCCTGACGGCCGAGGAACATTCGGTCTATGGTGGCCTCGGATCCGCCGTGGCGGAAGTCGTCGTGGCGGAGGCGCCCGTGCCGATGAAGATCCTCGGTGTGCCGGGCATCTTCGCGCCGACCGGATCGGCAGAGTTCCTGCTCGACGAATTCGGCATGTCGCCCGAGGCGATGGCCACGGCAGCGGAAGAACTGCTGGTGCGTAAGAGCGGCCGCAGCTAACAGCTGCCAAAAGATATTGGGATGCCGCCATGATGATGGGCGGCATCCTGCAGCATTCGGAGCCCACATGATCACCGCCATTCTCGCCATCGACCAGGGAACCACCAACTCGAAGGCCGTGCTCGTCTCGACCGAGGGCGAGATCGTGGCGCGCGGCACTTCTCCCGTCGGGATTTCCCATCCCCAGCCAGGCTGGGTCGAACAGAGCCCCGAGCGCGTCTGGGGATCCGTGTTGGAGGCGATTGCCGCATGTCTCGCCGCCGCGCCTGCCGCGACCATTGCCGGGATTGCCATTTCCAACCAGCGTGAATCGGTGACCATCTGGGACGGTGAAACCGGGGAGCCGCTCGGCCCGGTCATCAGCTGGCAGTGCCGCCGCAGCGCCCCCGTCTGCGCCGAGCTCAATGCCGCCGGACATTCCGCACGCGTCGAAGCGCTCACCGGCTTGCCGATCGATCCGATGTTCCCGGGACCGAAGATGAGATGGCTGCTCGACCGTGCCCCTCGCGGTCGGCAGGTGCGTCTCGGTACGATCGATTCCTGGCTGATCCACCGGCTCACAGGCGGACGGGTGCACGCCTGTGACGCCTCGAACGCGGCTCGCAGCCAGCTCCTCGACCTGACGCGCTCGGCCTGGAGTGACGAACTCTGCGATCTGTTCGGGGTGCCGAAGGCATTCTTGCCGGAGGTTCGCGACAGTGCCTGCCGATTTGGCGAAATCTTCGGTGTCCCCGGCCTGCCGGACGGCATCCCGATCGCCGCAGCGATCGGAGATAGCCACGCAGCTCTCTTCGGTCATGGTGCCTTTGCGCCCGGCGACGGAAAGGTCACCTTCGGCACCGGCTCATCGATCATGACGACCCTGCCGCACTTCATAGCGCCGCAGAACGGCATCACCACGACGATCGCCTGGTCGCTCGGTGGCAAGCCTACCTACGCATTCGAGGGGAACATTCTGGTCTCGGCCGCCTCGCTGCCGTGGATGGCGGACATCCTCGGCCTGCCGGACGTGCAGACGCTGATTGAGCTTGCCGAGACGGCGGAACCTCAGGGCCCAGGCTTCGTCCCGGCCTTCGTCGGTCTCGGTGCGCCCTATTGGCATGCCGATGCGCGGGCGCTCTTCTCCGGAATCACCTTCAACACGACACGGGCGCAGATGGCGCGTGCGGTGACCGACTCGATCGCCTTCCAGGTTCATGACGTGTTCAAGGCCATGGCGGCCCAGTCGCCGACTGCGCTAGGTCGCCTGTTTGTCGATGGTGGACCGAGTAAGAATAGCTTCCTGATGCAGTGCGTTGCAGACACACTGGGGCATCCGGTGATCCAGTGTGACGCCGCCGAAGCATCGGCGCTCGGGGCCGCCTATCTCGCGGGCCTCACCCTCGGTCTCTGGGATGGTCTGGACACCGTCAGGGCGTTACCCCGGAAGACTGCGGTGCTCGAGCCGAAGCCAACGGACACCGCGACACGTCTTGCCACCTGGCAGGACGCAATCTTCCGCTCGACCGTTCCCGTGACTTCATCTATGGGTGAATAAAAATTCACCCATTGGAGGGTTCATGGGACGACTCAACGAGCTTCGACTTATCGCCCGCGTCGCGCAGATGTATCACGCCGAGGGCAAGCGGCAGGCAGAAATCGCAGAGATCATGCACATGTCACAGGCAACCGTTTCGCGGATGTTGAAGCGTGCCGAGATGGAAGGGATTGTTCGCACCACGATCATTCCGCCACCGGGAACCTTCGCAGACCTGGAAACGGCTCTGCGTGAACGCTACGGCCTGACCGAGGCAATTGTCATCGACTGTTCCGAGGATCGCGACGGCGCGATCATGGCCCGTATCGGCGAGGCGGCGGCGCATTTCGTCGAGGTCACTCTGCAGCAGGACGAAATCATCGGCGTCTCAAGCTGGAGCCAGACCATCCTGCGCATGGTGGACAATATCCACCCGCTGAAGACCGGCCGCGCCAAATACATTGTCCAGATCCTCGGTGGCATGGGCGAGGCCTCGGTCCAGACGCATGCGACCCAGTTGACCGCCCGGCTTGCGAAGCTGACTGGTGGCGAGCCGCGATTGCTCCTCGTCCAGGGCATCACCTCATCGCGGGAGGCGAAACTGGTAATGCTGGCCGACCCCGTGGTCCGCGGCACGATGGATCTCTTCGGCCGTCTGACGCTGGCGATCATCGGCATTGGTGCCGTCGAACCCTCGGAACTGCTGGCCCGCTCCGGCAACGTCTTCTCCCGCCAGGAAATGGCCATGCTGCACGATGCCGGCGCCGTCGGCGAGATTTCGTTCCGCTTCTATGACCGCGAGGGCAGGCCGGTCGAGACCCCGCTCAACGAACGGGTCATCGGCATTTCGCTCGAGGATTTGCGCAAGGCCGATCGCGTCATGGCCTTGGCCGGCGGCGAATCGAAGACAGAGGCGATCGCAGGTGCTCTCAGGATGGGCATCATAAACGTCTTCGTCACGGACAAGTTTACGGCAGCGCGACTGACAGCCTGATGCTCCGTAGGGGCGGATTGTCGGAACGACTGCAAACAGGAGGAGTCGACCATGCAGCGTTTTTCCGGACAGGCCGTTTTCGTCACCGGTGGCAACAAGGGAATCGGGCTGGGCATTGCCCGGCGTTTCGCCGAAGAGGGGGCGAAGGTCGCGATTGCGGCGATTGAGGCTGATACAGCCGAGGTGGCCTTGCGGCTCGCCGGAGAGACCGGCGCCCAAGTCCTTGGACTCCAACTCGACGTTACGAAGGCCTCCGCAGTTCGGGAGGCCTATGCCGAGGCGGAAGCACGCCTGGGACCGCTGAGCGTCTCGGTACAGAATGCCGGTGTGATCACCATCGCGAAAATCGAGGATTTGAGTGAGTCCGAATGGGACCTCAATCTCGACGTCAACACCAAGGGCGTCTTCCTCTGCTGCCAGGAGGCGGTCGCGCGCTTTCGCGCCAGTGGCACGAACGGACGCCTGATCAACACGGCATCCGGCCAGGCCCGTCAGGGTTTCATCTACACGCCCCATTATGCCGCGTCGAAATTCGGCGTTGTCGGTTTGACCCAGAGCCTCGCCAAGGAACTGGCGAAGGAAGGCATCACTGTCAACGCGATCTGCCCCGGCATCATCCATACCGAAATGTGGGACTATAACGATCGTGTCTGGGGCAAGATGCTCGGCGACTATGGCCCGGGCGAACTGATGGCCGAATGGGTCGAGGGCATCCCGATGGGCCGCGCCGGCACGCCCGCCGAAGTCGGCGCACTCGTCGCCTTCCTGGCGTCTGCCGATGCTGCCTACATCACCGGTCAGACGATCAACGTCGACGGTGGGCTCATCATGTCGTGAAGAGACCGTCGGCAGGCGCAGTGTTCTGTCTTACAGCGCAATGCCAAGGGGCTGGTCTGATGCGCCGTTTCGCAGTTGTGGGCTTGGAATAGCCGGTCTGCTGGTTGCCGAGCACGATGACAATCCCGCTTTGCTTCCTTAAGTTTGCCATTCCGCTCCCCGGCCCCGAAACTGTCATTGATCGCGGGGTCCCCAGCTATCTTTCCACACAGCTCCTGGCGCCCCGGAATCTGTCTTCTTTACAAACCGCGCTGGGAACACTCTCTGGAGCAGGGCCAGGCCGGCTTCCTGAAGCGGCTGCGTTTTATGTCGATCGCCGAGGAATTTGTTTAGTTGTTTCAACGCCTCGCACATCCCCACGACCTGGTCGATGGTTCATATCCTTTCAAGGCGGGCAACGTGGAAACGCAGACTCTCGGGCTCCACGCTACGCCATTTGTCAGGCGATGGACTCGGTAACCACCGTCTCAGTGTCTTGGCTACCGGGGCTCACAAACGAATGTTTCGCAAAGCCTCGGCGATCTCGATTCGCGCAACTCCAATAAGCTGCTCCATGGCATGTTTAGCAGCTTCCGGTTGACGCATTCTGATGGCCTCCAGCACATCCTGATGCTTGATGATGGCTTGTTCATGGGACTGGCTGGCGCGGTTGGTCAATCGGAAGCTGGCCAGCAATGCGGCGCGTATTGCTGTTGCAAACTGCCGGTAGACCCAGTTTCCACTCGCATTGATGATGGCGGTGTGAAAGTCGAGATCCGCGCGGCTCCACTCTTCGGTATCGCGCGCATTGGCCTCCACCATTTCCTCGAAGGCCTTGGATATCTGGAAAAGTTGGCGTGCCGTTGCATTGGCGGCTGCCTGGGCGGCGGCGGCGGGCTCCAGCAACTGGCGGGCATCGATCAGCGACAGGTAAAAATGCTCGTCGGCCCCGAATTTGAGCGTGGCATCCAGCACCAGCGGATCCAGATAATTCCAGTTTTCCCTGGGCAGGATCGTCGTGCCAGCACGGGTGCGCGAGCGGACAATGCCAAGCGCAGACAGATATTGCATGGCTTCCCGCAACGTCGTCCTGCTGACGTTGAATTTTTCGGTCAGTTCCGTCTCGTTGGGCAAAATCGATCCTTCAGCCATCTCACCGGAAACGATCATGTCCACGAGCTGCTGGAGCAGAGCTTCGCGAACGCTTCGCTTGCCGCTGTCGGCAATGGGAAAGCCGTTGGCCGACACCATCCCCGCCGTTCGTGCAACTGTCATTCGATTCTCCTTTAGTCGGCCTGGCGATCGACCTCGAAAGGTCCGTCCATCGACGCACATGGTGACGCAATGGCGGTCATTCTAAAATAAATACTATTTATATCAAGAGGTTTTGTGGGCGGCCGCGTGGATTTCCATCCAGCATTCTGCGATCCAAAATATTGAAAAATTGGGTTTAATGGGAAAGGTTCTGCTGAACATCAAGTGATGACCCAAGCTGAAAGGCATGCGCCTTGCGGTCGTTGAAAAAAAATAAATCCTATTTATATTGACAATGGTAATACGAACGATATTTTGCATGTGTTCCGCTTGAGGCGCGGGATTGCCGCCGGTCCCGGTTGCGCATCTTGAAATTCGATTTCATTGGGAGGAGCACATGAAGCTCATAAAGACTGCCGCTTTGACGGCAATGACGCTCGGCGCCGTTTGGCTGGTTGCCGGGCCTGTTTCGGCGCAGGATAAAGACCTGAAGGTGGGTGCGATCTATATGGATGCGCAGGGCTTCTATGCCGGCGTTCGCAAAGGCATCCAGACCGGCGCTGCGGATGCGGGCCGAAGGCTCGATATCATCGAGACCAATGCGCAAGGTGACGTTGGCAAGGAGTCATCCTTCATCGACTCGCTGATTTCCGCGGGCGTCCAGGCAATCATCGTTTCGCCGGTTTCGGCTGATGGGTCATACCGCGCGATTCAACGCGCCCATGACGCCGGCATTCCCGTTGTCTGCTACAACACCTGCCTTGGTGAAAAGGACATGAAGGAATTCGTCTCGGCCTATGCCGTCGGCGACCCCTATGACTTTGGCTTCAAGCTGGGCGATGCGGCTGCCGACTACTTCCTTGCGGAAAAGAAGGATGCGCCGAAAATCGCCGTCCTCAACTGCGAATTCGTCGAAGTCTGCGTCATTCGTCGCAAGGGCTTCGAGGAGGCGCTGATGGCCAAGGTGCCGGGCGCCAAGATCGTTGACAATCAGGAAGGCGCGACGCTCGACAAGGCCGTCTCCGTTGCCAGTACCATGCTGTCGTCCCATCCGGATCTCGATGCCTTCTTCGGTGAAGCCGGTGGTGCCACGCTGGGCGCAGCGCGGGCAGTGAAAAGCCAAGGCCACGTTGGCAAGACTGTGGTCTTCGGTGGCGACATGACTGCCGAGATTGCCCAGGAGCTTGTTGACTTTACAGTCATCAAGGCCGTCGTCGATATCTCCGGCCAGGGCCTTGGCAAGCTGGCGCTCGCACAGGCGATCAAGTCGATCGACGGGCAGGCTCCTGCTGAAATCAAGGTGCCATATGACATCGATCTCTATCGCACGTCGGAATCCGGCAAGGCATGGCTTGAAGCCCATGCTGACGGCATCCCCTGATCTCCCAAGCGTCGCTCGTGTGGCGATGTGCTTGACCTACCCGGCCAGACGGACTTTTAGTCCGGCTGGCCGGGCCTTTCTTCCAGTGTATTAGCCGATCAATTCCTGAACAGGCTCAGTCATGACGTATTCTGCGGCCAGCCAAGGCTCTGCCCGGGCGATTATCGCCTCGATCGAAGGCTGTACCAAGCGCTATCCCGGCGTACTGGCGCTCGACAATGTCAGCTTTGACGTCGCTGCTGGTGAAGTTCGTGCTCTGCTCGGCAAAAACGGTGCCGGAAAATCCACGCTTATCCGCTTGCTCACAGGTGCCGAAGTTCCAGACACCGGCTCGGTTCGTATTGGCGGCGCGGAGCTCACGCAGGCAGGGTCAGCGCGTGCACAGGAATCCTTCGAACTCGGCGTGCGCGTCGTCTATCAGGAACTCAGCCTCGTACCCGGCATGTCTCTTGCCGAAAATCTGTTTCTCGGGCGTTGGCCAGCCAAGGCCGGTGTCCTGAGTTACGCCGACATGGAAGCGCAGGCAGCGGAGGCCATGGCAAGGCTCGGTCTCGACCTGTCGCCCTCACGGCTTGTGGCCGGTCTCAGCCCCGCCGAACGCCAATTGCTCGAAATCGCGCGCGTGCTGCTTGGAAAGCCGAAACTCGTCATTCTCGACGAGCCCACCAGTTCGCTGGCTGCCGCCGAAGCCGAAAAGGTCATGACTGCCGTCAAGCGGATCGCCAGCGAGGGGATCGCTGTCATCTATGTCAGCCACCGGATGAATGAGATCCGTCAGATCGCCCGGTCGGCGACGGTCATGCGTGATGGACGCATTATCGACACCATGGATGTCGCCGGTGCCGATACCCGCGACATCGTCCGGCTTATGCTGGGTTCGGAGGCCGGGCAGGTCGCACCTCTTGAAACCAGGACACGAAAGACCGTCGTTCTTGAAGTCTCTGACCTCTCCCTGCCGCCCAAGCTGTCATCGATCTCCTTCAAGCTACACCAGGGCGAGGTTTTGGGAATTGCCGGATTGCTGGGCTCCGGGCGCACGGAACTCCTGCAGTCGATCATCGGTGTTCGCAGCTTTGATGCCGGCACGGTGATGGTCGATGGCAAGCCTGCCAGGCGGCCGAACTATCGCCAGATGCTCGATGCCGGTTTCGGCTATACGCCGGAAAGCCGCAAGGAAGAGGGCATTGTGCCGCTTCTGGGCGTCGATGAGAACACGGTTTCCACGGATTTCTCGGCCGTCAGCAGCTATGGCGTCCTGTCGGCGCGGCGCATGGCCGATGCGACCCGCAAGGTCATTCAGCGTCTTCACGTGAAAACGGCGCAGACCGATACGCCGATCGGTACACTGTCTGGCGGCAACCAGCAGAAAGTCGTCATCGGGCGCTGGGTTCATGCCGACAGCCGCATTCTTCTCCTCGACGAGCCGACGCGTGGCGTCGATGTCGAGGCCAAGGCCCAGATCTACGCCATCATCCGCCAGCTTGCCGCCGAAGGGCGCAGCATCATCTTCGTCTCCAGCGAGATCGAAGAACTGCCGCTTGTCTGCGACCGTGTCGTCGTGCTGCGCGAGGGCACGCTGAAGGAAGAGTTTACATCGCCCGATATCGATCAGGACGCCGTCATGGCCGCCTGCATCGCCGGTCATTGACGGAGAATACGCATGTCCTTCGAAAAGGCAGTCACGACGCTTCAATCCGCACCGCGGCGACGCGGCGGGTTTGCGCAGCATATGAACGAAGTGAGCCTCTTCGTCGCGATTGCCCTGCTTTACATCGTCTTTACGGCGACTGCCGGCGGCTTCATGACATTCAACAACCAGATCAATATCCTGCGCGATGCGGCAACGATTGGCATCGCAGCCTGGGCGGCAACGCTGATCATCATTTCTGGCGAAATCGACGTGAGCGTCGGTCCGATGGTGGCTTTCATCTCGGTAGCGCTTGCCTATCTGCTGCAATGGGGTGTCCCGACGCCCGCCGCCTTCGTCTTCGCGATTGCCATCGGCGCGGCGCTGGCGTCGATTGCCGGCATCCTGCGCGCTTATTTTGATGTTCCCTCCTTTGTCGGCACGCTGGGCCTCTGGAGTGCGTTGCGCGGCACGGCGCTGTTCGTCACCGATGCCTTGCCGGTTTCGATTGGCCGAAACGATATCGTCGATATGCTGGATCGGCCGATCCTCGGCGTTCCGCCGGCGGCCATCGTCATGCTGGTGCTGTTTGCCGTCTTCGCCTTTGTCAGCCGCAAGACCGCGTTTGGTCGCTCGGTATTTGCCATCGGCGGCAATCCGCATGCCGCGTTCCTGAGCGGCATCAATGTCGCCCGTATCCGCGTCGCCCTGTTTGCCATTGCCGGTGCCATGGCTGCCATTTCCGGCATCCTCCTCCTGTCGCGCCTGGGATCGGGAAATGCAACGGCGGCCAGTGGTCTCGAATTCGATGTCATCGCAGCCGTGGTCGTTGGCGGCACGGCGCTTTCTGGTGGTCGCGGCTCCATGCTGGGCACGCTGCTGGGCGTGCTCGTCATCACGCTGATCGGAAACGGCCTCGTGCTTTTGGGCATCAACCCCTTCTTCCAGCAGGTCGTGCGCGGTCTCATCATCGTCGTCGCGGTGCTCGCCAATATCCAGGCGATCAAGCGCAGTGCCATGCGCAACAAGGGGTGAAGACCATGTCCATGGTCGATCTGAACACCCGCACCATGTCAGCGCGTATCTCCACCAAGGGCGGCATCGTTCTTGGTTTCTGGTGGGAGCGCGAGGGTGCGCGCGTGCCGCTCCTGCGGGAAGCGCCGGGCGATGATGCGGGGCCGTTGCAGGTGGGTTGCTATCCGCTCGTGCCGTTCGGTAACCGGGTGAAGGACAACCAATTTCGTTTTGATGGGCGCGATTATCGCTTCGAGCCGAATACGGACTGGGACAGGCACTATCTGCATGGCGATGGCTGGCAGGGGGAGTGGCGCATTGAAAGGCAGGATGCGCGGTCCGTCGCGCTTGCCTTTGACCAGACGGCCAGTGCTACGACGCCCTATAGTTATTCGGCGATACAGTGCTTCACCCTGCAGGAGGATGATGCCCTGGCTCTCAGCTTATCCGTCACCAATACGGGCGAGGAGGCGCTGCCCTTCGGCCTCGGCTGGCATCCCTATTTCCCGATGACGCCGATGACCACGCTGTTTGCGCCGGCGCGCAAATACTGGACGGAAGTGGCGGACTGGCTGCCCGGCGAAGCTACCACAATTCCAGGGGATGTCGATTTCAGTGAGCCGATGGGTTTGCCGCATCATTGGGTGAATAACGGCTTTGAGGAGTGGTGCGGCGAAGCCGAAGTCACCTGGCCGGAGCGTGGCGTCAAGCTCTCCCTGACGGCTGATCCGCTGTTTCGCCATGCTTTCGTCTTCGTGTCTGACACGAGCTTCGATCCGGCTTTCCAGCGGGACTATTTCTGTTTCGAACCAATGTCGCATCTGGCCAACGGCCATCAGCTACCGGAACTCGGCGACCTGAAAGTCCTGTCGCCGGGCGAGACGCTCGAAGGCGGTATCCGCCTCAAAGCCATTCCGCTTTTATTGAATGAAGACAGCACCGCCTTTGCGTTGGCTGGAGACTGAGACATGGCTGCAGGAAAGACTTACGACTATATCATTATCGGCGGCGGCAGTTCCGCCTGCGTCGTGGCGGCCCAGCTGGTTACGAGGGGCAGGGCGCGCGTGCTGATCCTGGAGCGTGGTCCGCGCAAGGCCAACCCGATCATGCATTTTCCAGCCGGTTACATGAAGTTTCTGGCCAAGGACACCTATTTGTCCATGCATCAGACCAAGCCGCAGGAGCAGTTGAACGGTCGTGGTCCGATCGTGCCGCAGGGCAAGGTTCTGGGCGGCGGCAGCACCGTCAATGCCATGGTCTACATGCGCGGCCAGGCCGCCGATTATGATCGCTGGAACGCGGCGGTCACCCGGCCGGGATCGGTGAATACCGGTGCCTGGTCCTATCGGGATCTTCTGCCCTATTTCAAGGCGCAGGAAGACAATGATCATCTCGGGGGCGAATTTCACGGTGTCGGTGGCCCGCTGAAGATTTCCAATCTTGGTCACACCAGCCCGATGACGCGCACCTATATCAAGACCCTGCAGTCTATGGGCATTCCATTTAATCCGGATTTCAACGGTGCCGAACAGTTCGGTGTCGGCTTCATGCAGCACACCATGGACTGGGAAACCCGCCGCCGTTGCAGCGCGGTCGATGCCTTTCTGGCGCCGGTGATGAACGATCCGCTGCTGACCGTCGAAACGGAGGCGATCGTGACGCGCATCCTCATGGACAATGGCAAGGCGGTTGGTGTTGACTATCTTCAGAACGGCTCGAAGAAACAGGCACTTGCCGGTGCCGAGGTCATTCTTGCAGCCGGCGCCTATCAGACGCCGAAACTGCTGATGCTGTCGGGGATCGGACCAGAGGACGAGCTTGCCCGCCACGGGATCAGGACGGCGGTTTCTCTGCCGGGCGTCGGCCGGAACCTGCAGGACCACTATGAATGCCCGGTCGTGGCGACCACGAAAGGCTCCTTCGGCTATTACGGTGCCGATCGCGGCTGGCCGATGATCAAGGCGGGGCTGCAATATCTGCTGTTCAAGACGGGTCCCGTCACAACGACCGGTGTTGAAACCTGCGCCTTCTATGATCCGGACGGCAACAATGCCGAGCCGACGATCCAGATGTTCTGTGTTCCGACCGTCTATCTCGACCGCGACGTCATGGGCACCGATCCGGGCGATGGCGTCACCATCAACTCGCTGCTGTTGCGGCCCAAGGCGCGCGGCAGCGTTACGCTCGCTTCCGCCGATCCCTTGGCGAATCCGGTGGTCGATACACAGATATTCACTCATCCGGACGATCTGCGCCTGACGATCGCCAGCTTCCGGTTTGCCCGCTCGGTGCTTGTCGCCTCACCGATGCGCGAGCTGATCGACAAGGAGATCTTCCCCGGAACTGATGTCACCAGCGACGAGGCGATCGCCAATCACTGCAGGCGCACGGTCAAGACCGGGTATCATCCAGTCGGCACGTGCAAAATGGGCCATGACGGGGATGAGGGCGCGGTCCTGACGCCCGATTTGAAAGTGCGCGGCGTCGAGCGCCTCCGGATCATCGATGCGTCGATCATGCCTACCATCGTCAGCGGCAATACCAATGCCGCGGTTCTCGGCGCGGCCGCCAAGGCCGCCGACCTCCTTCTCTCATGATGGCCGGACAATGCGCGCATCCGTCCAGACCGTTTCAGTCTGCATCCAGCAACAAGGCATGAGCCGATGAGAATTACCAAACTCAGCACGTACATCGTCCCGCCGCGCTGGCTTTTCCTGAAGGTCGAGACGGATGAGGGCATTGTCGGCTGGGGCGAACCGGTGGTCGAGGGGCGTGCGCTGACCGTGCAGGCCGCAGTCCATGAGCTGGAAGACTATCTGATCGGCAAGGACCCCTTTCTCATCGAGGATCACTGGAACGTCATGTATCGCGGCGGATTTTACCGCGGCGGCGCCGTGCATATGAGCGCGATTTCCGGCATCGACCAGGCGCTTTGGGATATCAAGGGCAAGGCGCTCGGCCAGTCCATCCACTCGCTGCTGGGCGGCCAGGTGCGCGACAAGATCAAGGTCTATTCCTGGGTCGGGGGCGACCGGCCGGCAGATGTCGCCAACAATGCCCGCGAGGTGGTTGCGCGTGGCTTCAAGGCGATCAAGATGAATGGCTGCGAGGAAATGCAGATCGTCGACAGTTATGACAAGGTGGAGAAGGCCGTTCAGAGCGTTGCGGCGATCCGCGAGGCGGTTGGCCCCTATATCGGCATTGGCGTCGATTTCCATGGTCGTGTCCACAAGCCGATGGCGAAAGTGCTGGCAAAGGAACTCGATCCCTACAAGCTGTTGTTCATCGAAGAGCCGGTCCTCTCGGAAAACAGGGAAGCGCTACGCGACATCGTCAACCACACATCGATACCGATTGCCTTGGGCGAAAGATTGTATTCGCGCTGGGATTTCAAGCAGGTTCTGTCCGATGGCTTCGTCGACATCATCCAGCCTGATCTCTCGCATGCCGGCGGAATCACCGAATGCCGCAAGATCGCAGCCATGGCGGAGGCCTATGATGTGGCGCTCGCCCCCCATTGTCCGCTGGGGCCGATTGCGCTTGCCGCCTGCCTGCAGGTCGATGCCGTCAGCTACAACGCCTTCATCCAGGAGCAGAGCCTCGGCATTCATTACAACAAGAGCAATGACATCCTCGACTACATCTCCAACAAGGATGTCTTTCGCTATGCCGATGGCTTCGTGTCCATTCCGCAGGGGCCGGGTCTCGGCATTGACGTGGACGAGGCCTATGTGATCGAGCGCGCCAAGGAAGGCCATCGCTGGCGCAATCCCATCTGGCGCCATGAAGACGGCAGCCTTGCCGAGTGGTGAAGAAGAGGAATTGAGACGATGACAGGCCGGCTGACGAACAAGCGCATCATGATCACGGGGGCCGCGCAAGGCATTGGTCTGGCGATTGCCAAGGCCTGTGCCGCGGAAGGTGCAAGCCTGTTTCTCATCGATCTCGATGCGGACTTACTGGAAATAGAGGCGCGGGCGTTGCAGAACGGCGGCGCCACGTTGAGCTTTGCTGCCGCCGATGTTGCCGATGCCGCGGCAATATCGGCGGCCGTGGCGCAGGCGGCAACGGACATCGGCCGGGTCAATGCGCTGATCAACAATGCCGGCGTCAATGTCTTCCATGATCCGCTGGAGACCAGCGACGAGGAATGGCAGCGCTGTTTCGATATCAACCTGAAGGGCGCCTGGAACTGCACGAAGGCGGTTCTTCCCGGTCTCATTGCAGCGGGCGGCGGTGCCATCCTGAATATTGCGTCGACGCACGCCTTCACGATCATCCCGAAGACATTTCCCTATCCGCTGGCAAAACATGCGCTGCTCGGCATGACGAAGTCGCTCGGGCTGGAATATGCCGCGAAGGGCGTGCGGGTGAACGCGCTTGCGCCGGGCTATGTCGCGACCCAGAAGGTCATCGACTACTGGAACAGCTTCGCCGATCCGGCGGCTGCGAAGGCCGAGACGATGAAACTGCATCCGGGCGGTCGCATTGCAACGCCTGAGGAGATCGCGCTGGCGGCCGTGTTCATGATTTCCGACGAGTGCCCCTTCATGAACGCCACCTGCCTGACCATCGATGGCGGGTTGAGCGTGCAGCAGCATTCGTAGAACTCTGTGTCCACGCAATCGCTCGGCGAGGCCAAAACGCGGCACCAAGGTTTGGGACCTCTAGCATCCAGAACACATAGATCACCCATCCCGACAAGCTGGGAGCCTCGTCATCCCCATGCTCACCATGGCCTGCTTCTAAGGTGTTCCATAAAGGTCATAGCCGCGAAGCCTTCACGCGGCGGGTGCTCCCTCAGGGCGTAGTCTTCTGCTGGAGCGGCTGCCCTAGATCATCAAGGCCGGCCGCATTGCGCGCCACCCAGACTTCCGCGCAATTTCCGAGGATTTGGACATATCGTCTAGCCCCGTCAGTGCCAATCACAAAGGGGTTGGCTTCCCCCTGTTTGCGCGACGCAAGATCCTTCATGCGATCCACGGACCCATCAACGAAGGGGTGATTGCTGATCATCGAATCAACTTTCAATGCCTCCATGTAAGTGAACAGATGTTTGACCGATTGTTGGTAGAGCTTTTTCCCTTCAAGCGTGGGCGGCGCGCCTGTGGCACCATAGGTCGCCCACATATGCGGCTGGCCATGGTCCGTCACCGGAAGAATGTAGGACAAGGCACCACTTCCCGGCACGCGCGGTGTCTCCACCATCGTCACAGTCGTGCTGCCAAGCGTCAGGGTTTGTCCATCCTGCGCCGTCAAACTGCGCGCTGGAGGCCCCACCCAGAATTTATAGCTTTCACCACCCGGCAAATGACTGTTTATCCAGGAATCCGCCGGGGCATTGAGCACACTGTCCCAGTTCGATGCGGTCATGACGATCTGGGTACCATAGGCCTCCTGAAAGTACTTGGCGCCGCCAAGGTGATCCGGACCGGGATGGGTGATCAAAATGTACTTGATCTGGGCCGGATCCAATCCAAGCGCCTTCATTCCCGGCACGATCAGCGTTTCCGGACCATTGCCATAGCCGGAATCAATCATGATGTAGCCGTCCGATGTGGTCACGACAAAGCTGCCGGTGCCTGAGTTTCCAATGTAATAGAGGTTATCGAAGATCCGGGTGGGTGGCACAAAGGCGGTTTCATCAAAGGAACTTGTTGTTAGCGGCCGTCCGTCCGCGCCGGGCTCATGGCACTGCAATCTCTCAATCTGACGCAGAGACGGATCATTGCCAGCGAGAAGCCTTGCCGCTTGCAAAGGGATGTTGATCGCAGGACTGTCCTGTGTCGTCTTGTCCTGCGCGCGTGCAGGCAAGTCCAGACCAAAGACCACCAGCGCAGCTATAGCGGTAATCCATTGTTTATCATTATGCATTTCAGTATCCTGACAATGGATGGAATTTGCCATGTAACATGTCAGGCGTATCTATCTTTGTCCATCGCTCAATGACGTGGGCCAACGACGTTGCGAGGCCCGCAACAGGTTTGTCGCCAAGCCGGCCGGCGGACCGCCTACAGGTTTCGTAGGCAATGTGCCGACCGAATATTCTCGCTTAGAGACGAATGGTCTGGTGCGAGACGGTGATCCACACCGGCGCCAATCGGGCTGTGGTTCTGACCGCGGGAACGTCGTGCCATTGATCCAACTCAGCAGGGTCTGGAGCTATCGGCCGAGATCGTGCGCGCGGTTGCCGGCAAGACGTTGCGCGGGCTCATGATCGGCACCATCTATCCGGCGACACTGGTGTATTGCCGGTGTTTCTCTCTCGCATTGGCTGGAAGCATCCGACATCCGCCTGAATGTCTCCAATGCGCTATAACAGCGACATCATTCGCCAGCTGTGATGCGGACGCGTCAACCTGGACTTCATTCGCCCGGTATGAGTGTGGGTTTTGCCCCCGGAACTGGCGGCTGAACTTCCCGATCGCGATATCGTCCTGAAGAAGGTGAGGGGGACCGATCTCGGATCAGGCTTGGGATTGCCTGGAACAAGGAAGCCCCCGACGGTGGCGCGTGACGAGATCATTGACATCGCGCGGTCGCTGGCGCGGCCAGCGCCGTGAGGGCGACAGGCTGGGTGAGAACAAGCTACTGCATCTCTGCGTTGAAAGTCGTCGCAGCTTCGCTCAGCGCGGTAACCAAGGACATAATGGATGCGAGGCTCATTGACGTCCTCACTGAGGGGCAGGGGTGATTTCACTGGGTCATGAGTCGGTTGACATGTAACATGTTAGTTGCGAGAGTCGGTGGACGGCAAGCATTGCCATATCCGGGTACGGAGGCTGCTGGATCGTTAGTTGCCTTAAACGGGGTACTTTTCATTCGGGAGGAAAACCATGAAGCTGACACTGACTGCGGCCCTTGCCGCCTTGATGCTGACGACAACCCTGGCCCAGGCCGCGCCAGTCAAGCTAAAATTCGCGCATTTCTGGGGTGCAAATTCTGGTCCGCACCAGGATTTCGCGCTCGGCTGGGCCGATCAGGTCACGAAATGCTCGGGCGGTGACATCACCTTTGAATTTTATACGGCCGGCACGCAGCTCGGCAATGTGACGAAGCTCGAGGACGAGTTGCGCGCCGGGCTTGTGGATTTGGCCCATGGCCTGAACCATCTGCCACGCAATCGCTTCACGCAGGCCACCGCTATCGATACGCCGCTTCTGTCGAAAAGCGCCTATGCCAATTCCATGACACTCTGGACCCTTTACAAAGAAGGCGCGATTTCCAAGCCCTATGAAGGCTTGCAGGTGCTGGCCCTGCACGCGCATGCGGCGGGGCTCATCCACACCAAGGGCAAGGCCGTTCGTCTGCCGGAAGATCTGAAGGGCATGCGCATCCGTTCACCCTCACCGGCCGCTGCCCTGATGTTGCAGGAACTGGGTGCCGTGCCGGTTGGCCTGCCGCCGGGAGAAACCTATGAGGCGATCTCCAAAGGCACGGCGGATGGCACGATTTTTCCCTGGGAAGGCGTTGCCGGCTTCAAGCTTGCCGAAGTGCTGGACTATTCGTCGGACCTGAAGCTCAACGCCGCATCCTTCTGGTTTGCGATGAACGAGAACAAATACAAGTCGTTGAGCGACGCACAGCGCAAATGCATCGATGATGCCTCCTACGAGCCGCTGGTGAAGAAGGCCGGTGACTACTGGGCCAAGTGGGACAAGCCGGGCCTGGAACAGACCAAGGCTGCCGGCAACGAAATCATCGAGCCGGATGCTGCGGCACAGGCCGCCTGGCAGGAGGCGATGAAACCGGTCATCGTGAGCTATCTCGCTTCACTGAAGCAGGACGGTTTCGCCGATGCGGAGGCAGTCTACCAGCGGGCGCTGCAGCTCGTGCCGCAATTCGAAGCTGAGTATCTCTCGCGGAAGTAATGGTCGCCGGCGGCACGGATGCTCTCCGTGCCGCTCTTGTTCCTGCCCCATTGAAGAAGCTGTCCCATGAGGATTTTTGATTCCGCATTCCGTTACCTCGCCCTTGTGGGCGCTGGTTCATTCGCTGTTGCCACCTGCATTACCGTTGCCGATGTCGTCTTGCGCCAGTTCGCCAGCGGTGTTCTGGGCGCCGTGGATTATGTCCAGCTTTTCATCATGTCCGGCGCATTTCTGGCCATGCCCTACGCCTTCCGCGTCAATGCGCATGTGACGCTGGATCTGGTCTCGGCGCTGCTGTCACCGCACAGCCAATGGATGCTCGCCATTGTCGCTCTGTTTCTCACATTGGCATTTTGCGCGCTTCTTGCCTTCTATACCTCGGTCTCCGCCGTCGACATGCTGCAAAGCAGTGATATCTCGATGAATATCGGGCTTCCCATGGGCCTTTACTGGCTGCCCTTTGCGCTGGGCATGCTGGTATCGACGCTCGCCGTCGGCTTCAACATCGTCGATGCGCTGTCCGCACAGAACACCGGTCCGGCAGGTGTTGCATGAGTACGCCTGTCATCGGACTTCTCGGGTTCGTCTTTGCCATGCTGCTGACCTTTGCCGGCGTTCCCGTCAGTATCGCCATGGCGATCACCGGTGTTGCGGGTTTTGCGCTGATCAACGGCACGGGGGGCGCCATCTATGTGCTCAGTTCCGCGCCCTTCGAGGCGGTGTTTCCATATAGCCTCTCCGTCATTCCGCTGTTTGTCGCCATGGGCGTGTTTTCCTCGCATGCGGGCCTGTCGTCCAGCCTGTTCGGCGCGATGAACGGGTTGTTCGGGCGGTTTCGCGGCGGTCTTGCCATGGCCTCTGTCGGTGCCTGCGCGATCTTCGGCGCCATCTGCGGTTCGTCCCTGGCAACGGCGGCTACCATGGGGCGCATCGCCGTGCCGGAAATGATCCGCGCCGGCTATAGGCCAAGCCTTGCCGGCGCTTCCGTGGCCGCTGCCGGCACGCTCGGGGTTCTCATTCCGCCCTCGGTGCTGATGGTCATCTATGCGCTTTTGACTGAAAATTCGATCGGCCAGCTGTTTGCCGCGGCCCTGTTCCCCGGCTTGCTGGCGACCTTTCTCTACATTGCGGCTGTCGTCATCGCCGTACGGGTCAACCCGGAGCTTGCCCCGCCGGTCAACAGCCGCAAGGATGCACCGAAGGCCAAGCTCGACAAGTCCGTGGTTGCGGCCATCTCGCTGTTTGTCATCGTTATCGGCGGGCTCTATTCCGGTTTCTTTTCGGCCACGGAAGCTGCGGCCGTCGGCGCCTTCTGCGCAGCCATCCTCGCCGTCGTCATGAAGACGCCGATGAGCGGCATGATCGAGGCATCGCTGGAAACCGCCAAGACGTCGGCCATGATGTTCATGATCCTGATCGGTGCGGCGCTGTTCAATTTCTTCATCGAAGGCACAGGTCTTGCGACGGTGATCGGCGACTGGATCAGTCAGTCCGGCCTGTCGCCGACGATGATCATGATCCTCATCATCGTTTTCTACCTGATCCTCGGATGTTTCATGGATTCGCTGTCCATGATCCTGCTGACCATCCCGATCGTCTATCCGATCGTCATCAACCTCGGCTACGATCCCATCTGGTTCGGCATCATCATCGTCTCGGTGGCCGAGATCGGCCTCATCACGCCGCCGATCGGCATGAACCTGTTTGTCGTGCAGAATGTGGCGCCGCAGGTCAGCCAGAGAGACATCATTTTCGGCATTCTTCCGTTTGTCATGGCGGATGTGCTGCGAGTGTTTCTGTTCCTGGCATTTCCGGCCATCGTGCTGTTTCTGCCGATGATGATGCGGTGAGGGCATAGTGATGATTCACAATCCGCCACCGGTTCTGGACCATGCCTGCGATCTTCATGTCGAACTTGGCCCCATCCGCGAGATGGGCCGGGGGCGCGAGGGCATGCGACGCATCGTGCCGATTGTTGGCGGACATTTCGAAGGGCCCCTGCTCAACAGCCAGGTGCTGGGCATCGGTGTCGACTGGCAGACCGGCTGGGCGGATGGCCTATCGGAACTCGACACGCGCTATGGGCTGGAAACCCATGATGGCGCGACGATCGAAATCCGCAATTACGGTTATCGCCACCGCCCGCCGGACGTGCTTGCCGCGCTGGCGCGTGGCGAGGCCGTGGATCCATCGTCCTATTACATGCGAACACAGGCGCGGCTGGAAACCGGCGACGACCGCTATCGCTGGGTCAACCGCACCCTCTTCATCGGCAGTGGCCGGCGTCTCGCCTCGCCGGTCGTCGTCTCGCTTTTTGCTCTTCGGTAGCCGGCACCGGTTTTTCACCTGTGTGCCCTATGCCGCCCGTCCATTTTGGGAGAATGACCATGACCTATCACCTCTACATTGCCGGAAAGCCGGTGACGACGGCCCAGAGCTTCGATGTGATCAATCCGGCAACGGGTGCCGTTGTCGCCGCATGCCCGCTGGGCACACCGGACGATGTCGACGCGGCGGTTTCTGCCGCCAAGGCGGCATTTCCCCTCTGGTCCGGCCTTGCCGATGAGGCACGCAGGGACGCGCTTGGCCGGCTTGCCGATCTGATCGAAGCCAACAGCGGCGAGCTTGCCGCTCTCGTGACAGCCGAACAGGGCAAGCCGCAGTCAGGCCCCGGCGCGCCGTTCGAGCTTGGTGGTTGCGTGGCCTGGACGCGCGTGACCCAGGGACTCGATCTGCCGGTGGAAACCCTGGTCGATACGGCCGAGGAGCGCGTGGAACTGCACCGCGTGCCGCTGGGCGTGGTGGCCTCCATCACGCCGTGGAACTGGCCGCTGATGATTGCCATCTGGCACATCATGCCGGCCATCCGTTCCGGCTGCACCGTGGTGATGAAGCCATCGCCCTTTACTCCGGTCTCAACGCTGCGTCTGGTCGAGTTGATCCACGAGGCGGGCATCCTGCCGGCCGGCGTGCTGAATGTCGTGACGGGCGATGCGGATGTCGGTGACCGCATTTCCAGCCATCCCGATATCGCCAAGATCGCCTTTACCGGCTCTACAGCCACCGGTCGGCGCATCATGGAGCGTGCAGGCGCGACGCTGAAGCGCCTGACACTGGAACTCGGTGGCAATGATGCGGGCATCATCCTGCCCGGCACGGATCTCTCCAGGCTGATGGAGCCGCTGTTCTGGGGCATTTTCATCAATGCCGGACAGACCTGCTCCTGCCTGAAACGCCTCTATGTGCATGAGGACGATTACGAGAGAGTGGCGAGTGCGCTGGCCGCCTATGTGTCAGGCGTTCCCGTCGGTGACGGCGCAGACCCCAGCACGCTGATCGGCCCTCTGTCCAACCGCATGCAATATGACAAGGTCTGCGCCTTGGTGGAGGATGCGCGGGACATGGGCGCCCGTATCCTGACCGGAGGCATGCCGAGCGAAGGTCCCGGCTATATCTACCCGCTGACGGTGATTGCGGATGCGACGGCGGGCATGCGGGTCGTCGCGGAAGAGCAGTTCGGACCGGTCATACCGCTCATCCGATACGGCGATCTCGAAGAGGCCATCACGGCTGCCAACGCGCTGGAGGTTGGCCTTGGCGCCAGCGTCTGGGGCAATGATGCGATGCAGGCCGCCGCCGTGGCAAAACGCCTCGACGCCGGCACCCGCTGGGTCAACCGGCATGGCGTGCTGAACCCGACCGTGCCGATGGGCGGCGTCAAGCAATCGGGTATCGGCGTCGAATTCGGATCGGAAGGCTTGAAGGAATATACCAGCGTCCAGATCCTCAGCATTGCAAAGTAAGCGCCCGATTGTAGGGCAAGGAGATATGATGGCCAGACTGACAACCGGAGACCTGATGACCAGGTCGTTGATTGCCAATGGTGTGGATACCGTGTTCGGCATTCCCGGCGCGCATATGTATGATTTCAACGATGCGCTGGCGCGTGAGGGCGGCAAGATCCGCTTCATCCATACCCGCCATGAGCAGGGCGCCGGCTACATGGCCTATGGCTATGCGAAATCCACCGGTCGCACGGGTGTCTATACGGTCGTGCCGGGGCCGGGTCTTCTGAATTCCGGCGCTGCCCTCTGCACGGCTTACGGCGGCAATGCGCCGGTGCTCTGCGTCACCGGCAATATCATGTCGCACCTGATCGGCCAGGGCCGCGGGCAGTTGCATGAACTTCCCGATCATCTGGGCACGCTGCGTGGCCTGACGAAATGGGCCGAGCGGATCAACCACCCGAGCGAGGCGGCAGAGGTGATGCGCCAGGCCTTTTCCGTCATGCATTCCGGTCGCAAACGCCCGGTTGGCGTGGAAGCGCCGTGGGATGTCTTCGGCATGAGCATCGAGGCGCATGAGCCGGTGGCCGCCGAGCCTTTGGCCCCGCCGCGCCCGGACCCGGATTTGGTGGAAAAAGCCGCGCAGATGATCGCCAGCGCGAAAAACCCGCTGATCATGGTCGGTTCCGGCGCCATTGATGCAAGTGCCGCGGTCTTGCGGCTGGCCGAACTTCTCCAGGCGCCGGTCACGGCCCATCGCAGCGGCAAAGGTATTGTCAGCGATGACAATGACCTGGCGATGCTGCCGCCGGCCGCCTGGAAGTTCTGGCCCCAATGCGATCTCCTGATCGGCATCGGCAGCCGGCTGGAGCTTCAGTATTTCCGCTGGCGCTGGTTCCCCAAGGGGCTGAAGGTGCTGCGGCTGGATATCGATCCGACCGAAATGGTGCGCCTGAAGCCGGATCTCGGGCTGGTGACGGATTCGAAGGCCGGGCTTGCAGCCCTCATTGCGGCGCTCGAACCAAAGCTTTCCAAACGCGAGAGCCGCACGCCGGAATACCGTGCGCTGAAAGACGAGGCCGCCGAAGCCCTGACCGGCGTTCAACCGCAGGAAGGCTACCTGAAAGCCATTCGCCGGGCACTGCCGCGCGACGGATTTTTTGTCGAGGAAGTTTCTCAGGTCGGCTTCACCGCCCGCATGTGCTTTCCGGTCTATGAACCGCGTCAGTATGTGACCTGCGGCTATCAGGACAATCTCGGTTTCGGCTTCAATACGGCACTCGGCGTCAAGGTGGCGCATCCCGACAAGGCGGTCGTTTCGATTTCCGGCGATGGCGGTTTTCTGTTTGGCGTGCAGGAACTGGCCACCGCGAGGCAGTTCGGCATCAATGTCGTGGCTGTTGTGTTCAACAACAATGCCTATGGCAATGTTCGGCGCGACCAGAGCCAGGTCTATGGCAACAGGCTGCTCGGCGCCGATCTGGTCAACCCGGATTTCGTGGCGCTGGCCCAGAGCTTCGGCGTCGAAGCCATGCGTGTGGAAACGCCGGACGAACTGGAAGCGGCATTGAGCGCCGCATTGGCATCCAATGCACCGGCGCTGATCGAAGTGCCTGTCGCAACCGGGGCGGACACATCACCCTGGCCGTTCATTCATCCGGCTGCGCCTGATTGATACACACTTCATACTCAAGGAGATTTGACATGCTGTTTGGCAGAAAACCAAAATCATCCGGCTTCAAGGCCGAGGAAATCACGCTTGACCGCCGAACATTCCTGACGCTGGGCTGCGCCTGCTGCGCCATGCTGGCGCTCAACGTGCCAGACACGGCGCTGGCCCAGTCTCCGGCGGCGGAAGCGCATCTTCAGGCTGCCAAGACCGCGGCAGGACAGGATCTCGTGTCCTATCTGCGGCTGGCCGATGTCGTGGCCCCGGTTTCGGGCCTGCCGCCGGTTGCCCCGGACGAGCTGATGAAAATGCCGACGCCAGCCCCGGCCAAGGTGTTCGACAACCTGTATTTCGTGGGCAACAAATGGGTAAGCTGCTGGGCGATCACCACCTCCGACGGCATTATCCTCATCGACGCGATGGACAATGATGACGAGGCGAAAACCATCATCGAGGCCGGGCTGAAGACCCTCGGGCTTGATCCCTCGACCATCAAGACAATCATTGTCACGCATGGCCATGGCGATCATTATGGTGGCGTCGGCTATCTGAAGGGCAAATATGGCAGCCGCGTCGTGCTGTCGGAAGCCGACTGGGTGATGATGGAAACCGGTCTGGAATTCGACCGGCCGGATTGGGGCCGCCCGCCCGCCCGCGATATCTCCGTCGTGGATGGCAGCGTCGTGGCGCTCGGCGACACGAAGATCGACATTCTGCTGACCCCCGGCCATACGCCCGGAACCATCTCATTGGCCTTTGACGTGATGGACATGGGCAAGGTCCACCGCGCCCTGCTCTGGGGAGGAACCGCTTTCAACTTCGGTCGGCGTCCCGATCGCCTGCCGCGCCTCCAGACCTATATCGATGCCACGGAACGCGTGCGCGAGCTTGCCCGCCAGCAATCGGTCGATGTGTTCATTTCCAACCATGACCTGTTCGATGGGGCCGTCGCCAAGATCGATCGTCTGAAGACGGGTGGCGCCAATCCCTTCGTCATCGGCACCGAGACGACAGTGCGGGCCCTGACCGTCATGAACGAAAGCGCCAAGGCGACGTTCGAGGTCTGGAAGGCCTAAAGACTATTGTGATCGACCAGCCCGGACCCGTTTGGTCCGGGCAGGTCCTTTGCCTCTTCAGATGAGCATCTTGCCCGGATTGAGAATGTTCTTCGGGTCGAGCGCCTGCTTGATCGAGCGCATCATGGCAACCTGCGCCGGCTCCTTGCGGGCCTTCAGAAGTGCTGCCTTGCTCTGGCCGATGCCGTGTTCGGCGCTGAAGGAGCCGTTGAGTTCACCGAGCAGGTCAAAGGCAAATTCCGTCATCTGCGCAAGCGGCAGGCTGTCCCAGCTGGCCGGGTCTGCCGCGCTGATGGCGTAATGCAGGTTGCCGTCTCCCAGATGCCCGATGGTCAACGGGCGGAAACCCAGCTCTGCGGCCTTCTCGTCCATGATGCGCACGAAATCGGCGACACGCGAGAGCGGCAGCGCCACATCGAGGTGATAGGCCGGTCCATGGGCATTGATGGATTCGAGAACGGATTCGCGCAATTTCCAGAGGGCGGCGCGCTGGCTGTCGGAGGTGGCAAACATGGCATCCAGAACCAGTCCGGTTTCCATGAGATCGGCAAGCACGATCATCAGCCCTTCCTGCAGGGCCTTGCCACCATCGCTTGCCTCCTGTGCATCATCCATGCGGCTGGACGCGACTTCGAGCAGGATGCCGACCTCGGCCGCATCGGCCAGGGGCTGGCGGACTTGCGGGACATGCTTGAGGATGATCTCGACCACCGGCTGCGGCACATATTCGAAGGCTTCCACCGTATTGCCCAGCCTGTCCTGAACGATATTGAGGATCTCCAGCGCCGCCGACAGCGATGCTGCCGACAGAAAGGCCGTGGCGCGCACCTTCGGCTGCGGGTAAAGCTTCAGCACGGCGCCGGTGATGATGCCAAGCGTGCCTTCTGCGCCGATCAATAGGTTCTTGAGATCATAGCCGGTATTGTCCTTGCGAAGCCCGGTCAGTCCGTTGACGATGCTGCCATCGGCGAGCACGGCTTCGATGCCGAGGCACAGGTCGCGCGTATTGCCATAGCGCACGACATTCGAGCCGCCGGCATTGGTCGACAGATTGCCGCCGATCATGGCGCTGCCGCGCGCGCCGAACATCAGCGGGAAAATGAGGTCG
Source organism: Allorhizobium sp. GW101-3B10 (assembly GCF_059424725.1). NCBI lineage: Bacteria > Pseudomonadati > Pseudomonadota > Alphaproteobacteria > Hyphomicrobiales > Rhizobiaceae > Allorhizobium > Allorhizobium sp. GW101-3B10. The sequence goes on from NZ_JBWKZR010000001.1 coordinate 4,002,267, forward strand.
TGTTCCTGAACGGCATTCTGTAGCGTCTCCAGGATCACGCCGGCATCCACCGTTGCCGTGCGGGCACCGGTATCGATGGAGCGGATGTGGTTCATGCGTGACAGGGACAGGATGACAGAGGTCTGGCCATCCGATGGAACACCCCCGCCGCAAATGCCGGTGTTGCCGCTTTGCGGTACGATCGCGATATCTTGTGCGGCACAAAGCTTGACCACCTGCGCCACATCCCGCGTCGTTGAAGGCCGGATGACGGCCAGCGCCTTGCCTCTATATTTGCCTGTCCAATCCACAGTATAGCTTGCGGTGGACTGTTCTCCCGTTAAGACATTGCCGTCGCCTACGATGCGTCGGCAGGCAGTCAGAAAATCGGAATGATCCGTCTGGCGTTCGTTCGACTGTATGGCAGCGGTCATATAGGGCCTCTTGTGCCGGCACTTGTCAGTCGGCTGATCGTTGTGGTGAACGTAACATGTTACATGGTAGTGTGACTGTCAAGGCAACCTCGGACTGGGGTGGGGGAATGATGAAGGCAATCGAGATTCCGAAGTCGCTGATCGAAGAGACGACCGCGCGCATTCGCGAAGCGATCCTGAGCGGCGAGTTGCCGCTAGGCTCTAAGCTCTCCGAACAAAGGCTAGCCGACATGCTAGGTGTCAGTCGCTCTCCCGTCGCCCAGGCGCTGGCGATCCTGAAGACGGAAGGGCTGGTCGAGGTCTATCCGAAGCGCGGCAGCTACGTGTACATGCCCGACGCACGCGATGTGAGCGAACTTTGCGAATATCGCTCTATTCTGGAAACCGCAGCCCTGACGCTGTCGCTGGAACGCCAGATGGAAGCATTGCTCGCCAGCTTGCGCGCAGCACTGCAGGCCATGGAAACAGCATTGCGAGCCAATGATCTGCAGGCCTATTCCCGCCATGACATGGCATTTCACCTTGCATTCCTGACGCATTGCGCAAACAGCCGGCTGGAACTGGCCTATGCCCGCACGATCGGCTTGGTGATTGGCGTACGCACCCATGTGTTCCAGTCGGGGAGCTCGCATTCCAAGCGGTCGATGGCTGAACATCACCAGATTTTTGCAGCCTGCGAGGCTGGGGACCACCGTGAAGCCTGCCGGTTGCTGGAGATGCACATTCACCGCCTCGACGAGGACTTTACCCGCTCGATGGCCGATAGCTGATCACCCGTTCTGGCTATGCCCGGAAGCGCTACAGGTGTTCTTCCTCCTGAAGATCTGACGTTCCGGCTGCTGTTTCCGGTTGACGAAGCGATCAGGCGGAAGTTGTTTCATTTGCCTCGACTAGTATGCGGAACCAGGTCACATAGAGGGCCGGCAGGAACAGCAGCGTGAGCAGGGTTCCGACGACGATGCCTCCCATCATCGCATAGGCCATGGGTCCCCAGAAGATTTCGTGGGCAATCGGGATGAGGCCGAGCGTGGCGGCTGCTGCGGTCAGCATGATTGGCCGCATCCGGTGTTCGGTCGCCTCGATCACGGCCTTGAAAGGCGACACGCCTTCCCCCCGCAAATGCTCGATCTGCACGATCAGGATGACCGAATTGCGAATGAGGATGCCGACCAGCGCCAGAATGCCCAGAATGGCGACGAAACCGAGCGGTGCGCGGCTGAGCACGAGTGCGGCCACCACGCCGACCAGCGCAAGGGGGGCAATCGAGAACACCAGAAACAGCCGGTGGAAGCTCTGCAACTGGATCATCAACAGGGTTGCCATGACAAACAACATGACAGGCACGACCTGGATGATCGGCGCCTGCGATTGCGCGCTCTGCTCGACTGCGCCGCCGACCGCGACGATGTAGTCGTCCGGGAGTTCCTTGACGAAGGCATTGATCTTCGGCTGCAATTCTTTGACCACTGTTGCCGGCTGCTTTGGTCCGACAACGCCTGCCTTCAGCGTGATGGTCGGGATGCGGTTGCGGCGTGAAATGCTCGGCTGTTCCAGATCGTAGTGGAAGGTCGCGACAGACGAGAGCGGAATGGACTGCCCGGAACTGTTGGGGATCTGCAGGTTCAGCAGTGTGTCGACGGACGAGCGGTCGCTATCTTGCGCACGCCCGACGACATTGACGAGGTAAATGCCATCGCGAACCTGCGTCACGTTGGTGCCTTGCACGACACCGTTCAAGACATTGGCGATATCCTGAGAGGTGACGCCGAGTTCGCGGGCCTTATCCTGCAGGACCTCCATCTTGACGACGCGGGCCGGTTCATTCCAGTCCATGACGATGCTGGCAAGCGACGGGTCTTCACCCATCAGGGTTGCGAGCCTGAGGGCATGGTCACGCACTTCAATGGGGTCCGGCCCCGAAAGACGATACTGGACAGGTTTGCCGACCGGCGGGCCGATATCGAGAAGTTTCACGAAGGCGTCGGTGCCGGGGAAAGTTGTCTTGAGATAAGCCTGCAGATCGGTCCTGATCCGGTCCCGGGCTTCCAGGCTCTTGGTGACGATCACGGTCTGCCCGAACGCCGGCGAGGGGTCCTGGACATCGTAGGAGAGGATGAAGCGCGGTGCGCCCTGGCCGACATAGCTTGACCAGTGATCGATATCCGGGTTGCCGGCCAGCTTGTCCGTTTCGAATTTCGCCATCTGCCGGCCGGTTTCAGTAATCGTGCTGTTCTGCGGCAGGTTCCAGTCGATGATCAGTTCCGGGCGGTCGGAGCTGGGAAAGAACTGCTGCTGTACCGCAGACAGGCCAATGATGGATGTCGCAAACAGCGCAAGGGTAGCGATGATCGTCGGCCAGCGCCAGCGCAGGCAGAAACGCAGTGCGACGGAAAAGACCCGTTCGATGCGCCCCTTGTGATTGTGATGCTTCTTGAGCGTCTTCGGCAGGATCGTGACGCCGAGAAGCGGCGTAAAGACGACGGCTACCACCCAGGAGGCAAGCAGGGAGGTTGCCAGCACCACGAACAAAGTGAAGGTGAATTCGCCGGCGCTGCTGCTGTTGAAGGCAATCGGCAGGAAGCCTGCCACGGTAACCAGGGTACCGGTCAGCATGGGAAAGGCGGTCGATGTGTAGACATAGGTTGCCGCCTTGCGCAGGCTGTCGCCCACTTCCATGCGGGCGATCATCATCTCGACGGCGATCATCGCATCATCGACCAGAAGGCCGAGCGCAATGATCAGCGCGCCAAGCGAGATGCGCTGCAGCGAAATGCCGGAATACTGCATCACCAGGAAGGTGATGGCGAGAACGAGGGGGATGGAAATGGCCACGACCAGGCCGGCCCGGATGCCAAGGCTGATGAAGCTGATGGCCAGAACGATGACGACGGCCTCAAACAATGCGCGGGTAAAGCCGGAAACAGCCTCTTCCACCACGGCCGGCTGATCGGAGACATGCGAGATGGATACGCCGACCGGCATCTGCTGGGCGATCCGGTCAACCTTGGCATCCAGCGCATTGCCAAAGGCGAGCAGATTTGCCCCCGGCTTCATGCCGATAGCAAATCCAATGGCCGGTTGGCCGTTGTAGCGGAACAGCGATGTCGCGGGATCGACATAGCCGCGCCTGATCTCGGCAACATCGGTCAGCGGAAAGAACCGGTCATTGACCCGCAGATTGACGGCCTTCAGGCTCTCTTCCGAGGTGAAGCTGCCGCCCACGCGCAGCGCGATCCGCTCCGGTCCCGATTGCATCATGCCGGATTGGGTAACGGCATTCTGGGCCTGTAGGGTGGAGATGACGATCGAGCTGTCGATGCCGAGCGCTGCCAGTTTCTGCGGCGAGAATTCGAGATAGATGACCTCGTCTTGCGCGCCGATGACATCCACCTTGCCGACATCGGGCACAGCCAGGATTTTTGTGCGGGCATCCTCGACCCGATCGCGCAGTTCGCGCTGGCTGAGGCCGCGGGAGGTGAAGGCATAGATATTCCCGTAAACGTCGCCGAACTTGTCATTGAAGAAGGGGCCTTGCACGCCGGTCGGGAAGTTGCCGCGGATGTCGCTGATCATGTTGCGCACGACAAGCCATGTCGGGGCAACGTCCTTTGCCTTTGTCGAGGCCAGCAGGTTGACGAAGACCGTTGTCTGGCCGGCCTGGGTGACGCTGCGCGTATAATCGAGCGAGGCCAGTTCCTGGAGCTTCTTCTCGATCCGGTCGGTGACCTGCTCTGTCACTTCCTCGGCGGAGGCGCCCGGCCATTGCGCCTGGATGACCATCGTCTTGACCGTGAAGGAGGGGTCTTCTTCGCGGCCAAGCTGCAGATAGGCAAACATGCCGGCCAGCGAAAAGGCGATCATGAAGTACCAGACGATGGAGCGATGCTCGAGCGCCCAGTCCGAGAGATTGAACTTGTTCACGTGCGGCGTTCCTGTCCGAGTTTGACGATTTGCCCATCCTTGATCTGATCTACGCCAGCGGCGACGACGCGGTCGCCAAGCGACAGTCCAGACTTGACCGTCACGAGCAAAGTTTGACCTGCTGGCGACGCGATGCCGATCTCGGTCTTGCGTACGGCATTGGAGGCGGTGTCGATCAGCCAGACAAAATGCTTGTCGTCCTCATCGAAGACGGCGGAGACCGGCAGGCGAATGTCTTCTGACTGGGCATCGGCCGAGAAGCGAACCGTGACGACTGAGCCAAGCCGGAAAGAGGGTGGCGCCTGGTCGACAGCGATCTTGACCCGATAGGTGCGCGTCGTTGCATCCGCCTCCGGTGCGATTTCCCGCAGGGTTCCGCGCGTCGAGATGGTCGGGTCAAGCTGCAGCTCCACGGAAATATCGGGGGCTGCGCGGATGGGCGTAAGCAGTGCTTCCGGCACATCGACCAGGACGTCGCGCTGTTCGAGGCCGGCCAGCGTCAGCACTGTCTGGCCAACAGCCACGGTCTGGCCGACATTTGCAGCCGTTGCGGTGATGGCGCCATCGAAATCGGCTTTGAGCGTCGTATAGGTTAGCTGCTCGCGCGCCTTGTCGAGGCTGGAATTTGCCCGGTCGAGGTTCGCCTGCGCGGCAATCAGCGACTGCTCTGCCACTTCGAGATCGGCCTGGCTTGCACTCTTGCTGGTCACCAGGATCTGGTTTCTCTCAGCAACGGTCTGCGCATTCTGAAGCTGTGCTTGCGCCGAGCGCACTTCCGCTTCCGCACTGCGCATGGAGAGCTTGAGGGCCAGTGGATCGAGGGCCATCAGGATGTCGCCCTTGCGCACGATATCGCCCAGCCTGACGTTTCGTGAGATGACCCGCCCCAACGTCCGGAAGGCAAGATCGGCTTCCACTCGGGGCTGGATCTTGCCGGCGAAATCGAGAAGGCCGCTGTGTTCGGCTCTCGCGGTGACCCAGAGAACCGAGCGTGCCTCTGCATCCTGGGCGCGCGGCATGCTCGATTGCAGGAGAAATGCCATGACGGCGAGCGAGATGGTGGTCAATTTTCGATGGTGATGCAACGGATCAGCCCTCCCATGTCAGCGTTTCGTTGGGCCTGATAATCTTGCCACCTTCCGTCACCACCAGATCGCCGGGCGTAAGCCCATCGGCGACGATGAAATCTCCAGACCTGTAGAGCGCGATCTTGATGGGCCGAAGGGTTGCGGTGCGGCTCTCCTTGTCGATGACCCAGACTGCCGGCTTGCCGTCCAGCGAGGACATTGCGCTCCAGGGCAGAGCCGCGCCCTTGTCCTGCGCGGCGAGGAACGCGCCGAGGATCGGCGTTCCAAGCGGCCATGTCGCCTCGTTCGGCAGTGTCAGCTTGACCTGGATCGTGCCGGTGTTCGGATCGATGACCGGCGAGGTTTCGCGAATGACCGCACTTGCCCTTTGTGTCGGCGCGCTTATCGCCCAGACATCGACATTCTGCGAGGGTTCGCCCTTCAGGAAAAACGCTTCATAGACATTGAAGACGGCGTCCCGCGGCCCGTCATGGGCGATGGTGAGTGCCGCCTGGGCTGCGGATACCACCGAACCCACCTCGACATTTCGGGCCGTGATGATGCCGTCCGCATCGGCGCGCAAGGTGGTGTAGGAGAGCGAGTCCTTTGCGGAGGCGAGCGTGGCTTCGGCAGATTCCAGCGTTGCCTGGCTGGTTGCCAGGTGCTGCTGCGCCTGGTCGAACACCTGTTGCGCAATGGCCTGCGTGTCCAGAAGTGTCCGGTAGCGCTGATAGGCCAGCGTCTTCTGCTTCACATCTGCCTGGGCCGCCCGCAGCGAGGCCTCGGCAATCTGCACATCGGCCTGCTGTTCTGTATCGTCCAGTCGCAAGAGCAGGTCGCCCGCCTTCACATGCGCCCCAACGTCAATGCGCCGCTCGATCACCTTGCCGCTGACCCGAAACGCAAGATCCGCCTGAACGCGGGCTTGAACCTCGCCGGTAATCGTCGCGACAGGCTGGTAATTGGTTACCGACACGGAGACGGCTCGCACCGGCTGTGGCTGTGGCTGTGGCTGGGTCTGGGCCTGTCCCGCTTCCCGGTCGCAGCCGGCCAGCGGCAGAATGGCCATCATCAGCAGCATCGGCCGCAACCGGGTTCGCAAAGGCCCGTGGCGTTGCACCTTTGGTGAGAGCCCATCACATTGCGGCGCCGGACGGCGCATCGCGCGGCGGCGATTGAGCTTTATCACGGTGTACTCTCCGTCATGACTTTGGCAAAGCTCCTGGCACCATGTTCGATGCCCGCTTTCGCTGCTGCCAAGGGTGTGAAACCTGCGGCTATGTTGAGAGCGTCCGCACTCCGATGAGCGACCTCGGCGTAGAGGATGTCGCCACTCTGGGCGTCCCGAGCCTCGACTGCGTAGACAACCGAACCGGTGAAAGTGCCGTGCCTGCCTGCTATCTGAGCGCCTGCATTGACGACGATCCCGACAGGCAGGGCATGCGTTATTGTCGACAAAGCCGCATTGCTTTTGCGAGCATCAATCAGGGTCAATTGCACCATCAATGTTCTTGATCCTGGCGCGGCGACGATCCGGAATCTTTGCGACAAGGCGGATGTGAACTGCCGCTGCAGCTCGTCGGTAAGCTGCAGCGCTTCAGCGGGCAGCAGCGAGGCCGAGGACGAGTCGACCGCGGACTTCACAGGCGCCATCAACACGCTGTCATAGGTGGTAAAATTGATGCCCGGTCGACGATAGTGATAGGGCGTATCCGTGACACGTGTCGGCCTTAACAGTGCCGATGATGCGAGGTTGGTAGGCCGAGGCGTGACCGTGGCGCAGGCGCTCAGCAGCACCATCATCATTCCTAGCGGAAACCATGGCAGGGTGGCGCGCATTTCAACTCCGTCTGGCATTTTGGGCGTTTGCCCGGGGCTTCAGAAACATGCTGGACTAATCAAGTCAACATCCGTTGACTCTATTTGTCAACATCTGTTGACTTGAATTGTCAACGGATGTTGATAGCTTCAAAATGGTCGGCGGGTGTGGACCTGCAATGGAGGATTTGGGCTATGGGGGAACGGCAAAAGAAGTCTCCGCCAAAGGAGCCGGCAAGAGACCGTATTCTTCGATGTGCGACCGCGAGATTTTCAACGCAGTCCTACGAGACGACGGGTTTGCGGGAGATTGCGGCTGATGCGGGCGCTGACGTCGCCTGGGTCCACCGATGCTTTGGCTCGAAAGAAAAGCTCTTTGAGGAATGTGTGCGCGTGTCACTAGCGTCTGACACCGTGCTGTCCGACGTCGAGCCTGACAAGTTCGACCGCCTGTTTGAGCAGGTGGTGCGGAATCGGGCGCCGGGCGAACTCCGCCTCATCGATATCTTTGTGCGATCTTTGTCCAGCCCCGAAGCCGCGACTGTTATCAGGGACATCACAAATTCGATGGTTGTCCCGCCGCTTGTCAAAGCCGCTGGTCAGGGATCTGAGGCGAAGGTTGCACTGACATTGTCGATGCTGTTCGGCTTCGCGATCCTGCGCGACGTGGTTGGGTTGGATGCTCTCAGGAACGCGGAGCCGAACGTTATGAAAAGGCTTTTGATGAATGCCTGTGAGATCAACTGAGCCGCGCCGGGTTTGCCGGAGGCTCCAACGTCTGAGAAAATGGGGCCGATATGATCAAGACGACGAACAAATTTTCACCTGAAGTCCGCGCCCGTGCGGTGCGGATGGTTTTGGATCACCAAGGCGAATATTCCTCGCGATGGGCAGCGGTTTCCTCGATCGCCGCCAAGATCGGCTGCACGGCGCAGACGCTCAATGAATGGGTGAAGAAGGCGGAAGTGGACGATGGTTCCCGGCTTGGGCTCCCAAGCGAAGTCGCCGAGAAGATGAGGGCTCTGGAGCGGGAGAACCGCGAGCTTCGGCAGGTCAATGAAATGCTGCGCAAAGCGTCCGCATATTTCGCTATGGCGGAGCTCGACCGCCCATTGAAGCGCTGATCTCCTTTATCGACGAACACCGCTCGGTGTTCGGGGTCGAGCCGTTTCTCACAGGCTGCTGCCGATTGCCCCATCAACCTACTACGAGAACGTTGCCAAACGCCTAGACGTGTGACCTGAGACCCACTGACCTGAGACCCTGAACTTCCTCCAGAATTTGGTAGAGTCCGTCACATCAAGGAGACGGACGAATGAAGCGTTCACGGTTCACGGAAGAACAGATCATCGGAATATTGAAGGAGCAGGAGGCGGGCGCGAAGACAGTCGATGTCTGCCGCAGGCACGGCATCTCGGATGCAACCTTCTACAAATACAAGGCGAAGTACGGCGGCATGGACGTGTCCGATGCCCGCAAGCTGAAGGCGCTCGAGGACGAGAACGCCAAGCTGAAGAAGCTGCTCGCCGAGGCCATGCTGGACAATGCGATCCTGAAGGATGTCGCTGCAAAAAAATGGTGACGCCCGATGTGAAGCGGAATGCGGTGGCTCACGTCTGTGCGCAGCACGGGGTGAGCCAGCGTCGGGCGTGCGAGGTTCTATCGGTGGATCGTTCGAGCATGCGATATCGGAGCGTGCGGCCGGACGATGCGTCCATCCGCGAGGCGATGAAGAAGGTGGCGTCCGAGCGTCGTCGCTTCGGCTATCGCCGTATCCACGTGATGCTCGACCGGCAGGGGATCGTCATGAACCTGAAGAAGCTTCGACGTCTCTATCGGGAGGAGAAGCTGACGGTGCGCAAGCGCGGCGGCCGAAAGCGGGCCTTGGGGACGAGACGTCCTTTGGCTCTGCCGTCGCGTCCGGGCGAGCGCTGGAGCCTGGACTTCGTCAGCGATGCCTTCACCGACGGCCGCCGGTTCCGTGTTCTGGCGGTGGTCGACGACTTCACCCGTGAATGCCTGTGCCTGGTCGCCGACACATCCCTGTCGGGGGCACGGCTTGCCCGCGAACTGGATAGTCTCATCGCCAGACGGGGAAAGCCGAGGACGATTGTCTCGGACAACGGCACGGAGATGACCAGTATGGCCATCCTCAAATGGTGCCAGGAAGCAAAGGTCGAATGGCACTACATCGCCCCAGGCAAGCCGATGCAGAACGGCTTCGTCGAAAGCTTCAACGGCAGCTTCCGTGACGAGTGCCTCAACGAGACCCTGTTCTCGTCGCTCACTCAGGCCCGAGCCGCCATCAACGCATGGAAGGAGGATTACAACAGGAGCAGACCCCACTCGTCGCTGGGCAATATCACCCCCAGCGAGTTCGCAATGAAAATGGCTATGGAAAAACAGGCCGCATGAGGCCAGATTAAAAACCCAAGACTCTCCCGAAAACTGGAGGGAAAGTGGGTCTCAGGTCACAGGGCAAGATCGCCATCAGGCACTGGACGAGGCAGATAATTGACAGTGCCACGGCTGAAGCCGAGGAGCTTCGCCTGTGCGCTGGCCTGCTTCCCTGCCAGCTTAGGCCGGCTTAAACGGCAAAAACCGCCCGGGTTAGACCGAGGCGGTTATTGATTTATGTTTGAACTGGTTGCGGGGGCAGGATTTGAACCTGCGGCCTTCAGGTTATGAGCCTGACGAGCTACCGGGCTGCTCCACCCCGCGTTATTGTTCGAGCGCCGGTCATTGGCCGGTTTTATGTTTTGCCGGTCCTCGAAGGCTTTTGCCTTCTGCGGGTCGGCTGGGGGTGCTCCACCCCGCGTTATTGTATGAATGCAAAAAGGCCGCTTGATGCGGCCCTTTGGTTTCGGCAGGGCCGATTGGTTGTGATGAGAAGATGTTTGTTTTGCGCTTAGCAGACCTGGCAGCGACCTACTCTCCCGCGTCTTGAGACGAAGTACCATTGGCGCTGGGGCGTTTCACGGCCGTGTTCGGAATGGGAACGGGTGCGGCCGCCCCGCCATGACCACCAGGTCGGCTAAGGGCAAAACATTGAGAAGCTGGTAGAGGCTTTCGCCTCGTTTGTCTTTTGTGAACACGTCTTTTTTCTTCTGATCGGGCGTCGGAGCGAAGCTCCGCAAGGCCAAGCGGCCGTCGCACCTGATGGTGCGGCCCGTCCGGAGCGAAGCGGCAAAGCCACGACAGCGTCAGGACAGAAGAACAGCATCATCATCGCGCCTTGAGGCGCGCTGATGAGCATGGTCAATGAGAACGATCAAGCCAATCGAGCTATTAGTACCGGTAAGCTTCATGCATTACTGCACTTCCACACCCGGCCTATCAACGTGGTCGTCTTCCACGGCTCTGATAGGGAACACTCGTTTTCAGGTTGGTTTCCCGCTTAGATGCCTTCAGCGGTTATCCATTCCATATATAGCTACCCTGCTATGCCGTTGGCACGACAACAGGTCCACCAGAGATATGTCCATCCCGGTCCTCTCGTACTAGGGACAGATCCTGTCAATATTCCTACACCCACGGCAGATAGGGACCGAACTGTCTCACGACGTTCTGAACCCAGCTCACGTACCGCTTTAATTGGCGAACAGCCAAACCCTTGGGACCTGCTCCAGCCCCAGGATGCGATGAGCCGACATCGAGGTGCCAAACAACCCCGTCGATATGGACTCTTGGGGGTCATCAGCCTGTTATCCCCGGCGTACCTTTTATCCGTTGAGCGATGGCCCTTCCACGCGGGACCACCGGATCACTATGACCGACTTTCGTCTCTGCTCGACTTGTCAGTCTCGCAGTCAGGCGGGCTTATGCCATTGCACTCGACGACCGATTTCCGACCGGTCTGAGCCCACCATCGCGCGCCTCCGTTACTCTTTCGGAGGCGACCGCCCCAGTCAAACTACCCACCATACACTGTCCCGGATCCGGATAACGGACCGCGGTTAGACATCCATGACGATAAGGGTGGTATTTCAAGGATGGCTCCACAGAAACTGGCGTCCCTGCTTCAAAGCCTACCACCTATCCTACACATGCCGACACGAATGCCAGTGTAAAGCTATAGTAAAGGTGCACGGGGTCTTTCCGTCTGACCGCAGGAACCCCGCATCTTCACGGGGAATTCAATTTCACTGAGTCTATGCTGGAGACAGCGGGGAAGTCGTTACGCCATTCGTGCAGGTCGGAACTTACCCGACAAGGAATTTCGCTACCTTAGGACCGTTATAGTTACGGCCGCCGTTTACTGGGGCTTCGATTCAAAGCTTGCACCTCTCCTCTTAACCTTCCAGCACCGGGCAGGCGTCAGACCCTATACGTCGTCTTGCGACTTCGCAGAGCCCTGTGTTTTTGATAAACAGTCGCTACCCCCTGGTCTGTGCCACCCTCACATACTTGCGTACATAAGGGTCACGCTTCTTCCGAAGTTACGCGTGCAATTTGCCGAGTTCCTTCAGCATAGTTCTCTCAAGCGCCTTGGTATACTCTACCTGACCACCTGTGTCGGTTTCGGGTACGGTCTATAGGGTGGAGCTATTTCCTGGAACCGCTCCACCGCACATTCAATCCAATAAGAATGTACGATTTGTGCGATCCGTCACTACCACCAGGCCCACGAATATTAACGTGGTTCCCATCGACTACGCATTTCTGCCTCATCTTAGGGGCCGGCTAACCCTGCTCAGATTAACTTTAAGCAGGAACCCTTGGTCTTTCGGCGAGGGAGTCTCTCACTCCCTTTATCGTTACTCATGTCAACATTCGCACTTCCGATACCTCCAGGGCCCCTCACAGGTACCCCTTCACAGGCTTACGGAACGCTCCGCTACCACACGTCTTGCGACGTATCCTCAGCTTCGGTGCATGGCTTTAGCCCCGTTACATTTTCGGCGCAAAGACCCTTATTTAGACCAGTGAGCTGTTACGCTTTCTTTAAATGATGGCTGCTTCTAAGCCAACATCCTGGTTGTTTTGGGATCCTCACATCCTTTCCCACTTAGCCATGACTTGGGGACCTTAGCTGGAGGTCAGGGTTGTTGCCCTCTTCACGACGGACGTTAGCACCCGCCGTGTGTCTGCCGACTAGTACTCCTCGGTATTCGGAGTTTGGTTAGGATCAGTAAGACGGTGAGTCCCCATAGCCCATCCAGTGCTCTACCCCCGAGGGTATTCGGTCGACGCACTACCTAAATAGTTTTCGCGGAGAACCAGCTATTTCCGAGTTTGATTGGCCTTTCACCCCTAGCCACAAGTCATCCCAATCTATTGCAACAGATGCGGGTTCGGTCCTCCAGTTGGTGTTACCCAACCTTCAACCTGCTCATGGCTAGATCACTCGGTTTCGGGTCTAATGCAACTAACTATGGTCGCCCTATTCAGACTCGCTTTCGCTGCGCCTACACCTACCGGCTTAAGCTTGCTAGTTACACTAAGTCGTTGACCCATTATACAAAAGGTACGCCGTCAGGCTTGCGCCCTCCGACTGTTTGTAGGCAACCGGTTT